>NZ_CP159830.1:0-42500 GCF_047730085.1 Candidatus Njordibacter sp. Uisw_056
TAACTTTGGGCAGTTGGTGATAAAATGATCCACTTGGTGTGTTAGCTTAAGGCTACTCTGCCGGCTTTAAAAATTTAGTTTAATTTGGCTCTAGTAAAAAATGTCTCTAGCAATTTGGCAACAATGTTTGGCGTGTCTTCAGGATGAACTGCCTAGTCAGCAGTTTAATACGTGGATTCGACCCTTAAAAATCCAAGAAGATGGCCGAGTTATTCAGCTTTTGGCACCTAATCGTTTCGTTCAAGACTGGGTTAGAGATAAATACTTTTCTAGAATACGTGAGCTAGTTGCTGATTACGCCACAGACGCTACCCAAGATGTAGAGCTGCTGGTGAGCTCCCCAAAAGACGCGTTAACAGCTGTGGCTCAGGGACCTACTATTATTACTCCAGCCAGCTTTGTGCCAACTGCACCGCCAGCTGTGGCACCTATGCCTAGGCGTTCTAGCACAATTATTCAGCCACAGTTTAACGTCGAGCCTAGCCCAGAGCGTGTTGTTCAAGTTGAAGGCTCTGTCCGTCATCAAAGTTATTTAAACCGAGCATTTACTTTCTCAAGTTTTGTTCAAGGTAAGTCAAACCAGCTGGCCTTAGCTGCGGCTAAACAGGTTGCGGAAAACCCTGGTAGTTCTTACAACCCCCTATTTCTTTATGGTGGCGTGGGTTTAGGTAAAACGCATTTAATGCATGCGGTTGGAGCGGCACTAATCGAACGAAATCCGAATGCAAAAGTAGTCTATTTACATTCGGAGCGCTTTGTTGCCGACATGGTTAAGGCTTTACAGCTTAATGCGATCAACGAATTTAAGCGTTTTTATCGTTCAGTTGATGCCTTGTTGATAGATGATATACAATTCTTTGCAGGGAAAGAGCGTTCACAAGAAGAATTTTTTCACACCTTTAACGCCCTTTTGGAAAGCGGTCAACAGATGATCTTGACCTGTGACCGTTATCCCAAAGAGATAGTCGGTCTAGAGGATCGTCTGAAGTCGCGTTTTGGCTGGGGCCTAACTGTGGCGGTTGAGCCGCCTGAGCTCGAAACTCGGGTTGCCATTCTGATGAAAAAAGCGGCTGAAGGGAATATCGCTCTGCCAGAGGATGCGGCCTTTTTTCTTGCAAAAAAGATTCGTTCCAACGTGCGAGAGCTAGAAGGCGCCCTTAAGCGTGTGGTTGCAAACTCGCACTTTACGGGTGAGGCGATTTCCACGCCCTTTATTCAAGAATCTTTGCGGGATTTATTGGCGTTGCAAGATCGTAAGGTGAGTATTGATAATATCCAGAAAACTGTTGCAAGCTACTATAAAATTAAAATTGCTGATATCTTGTCAAAGCGTCGCTCACGTTCAGTGGCGCGCCCGCGTCAGCTAGCGATGGCTTTGGCAAAAGAACTGACGAACCATAGCTTGCCAGAGATTGGTGATGCGTTTGGAGGGCGGGACCATACAACAGTGTTGCATGCATGCCGGAAAATAAAAGAATTACGAGAAGCAGATCGTGACATTCACGATGATTATGATAACTTGTATCGCTCATTAACTGTCTAAGCCGATAGTCTGCCGAACCCGAACCGTTAACAGGATTGTAGTATGAAATTTACCATCAGCCGAGAAGCCTTTTTAAAACCCTTAGTGTTAGTTGCGGGTGTTGTTGAGAGGCGTCAAACCTTGCCTGTACTGGCCAACATATTGGTCGTGGTGGAGGGTGACCAACTGACGCTTACAGGTACCGATCTAGAAGTAGAGTTGGTGGGGCGTGTCAGCTTAGATCAAGCTGGCGAAGATGGTGGGGTGACTATCCCGGCACGTAAACTGATGGACATTTGCAAGTCGCTTCCCGATCACGCCATGATTGAAGTGATGCAAAATGAAGAGCATGTTTTGGTACGTTCTGCGCGTAGTAAATTTAAGTTATCCACATTACCAGCCACAGATTTTCCTAACGTCGAAGACAGCCCCGAGTCATTCGAATTTGAGGTGCCTCAAATGGCCCTCAAACAGCTGGTAGATCAAACTGGTTTCGCGATGGCCCAGCAAGATGTACGTTACTACCTAAACGGTATGTTGTTTGAAATTAAAGATAGCCAATTGCGGACCGTGGCTACTGATGGACACCGTTTGGCAACGAGTTTTATGCCAGTTGGCTTGCCAGATCAAGCAGCTCAGCAATTGATCGTCCCACGTAAGGGCGTGTTGGAATTAGCGCGCTTAATGACAGAAGAAGATTCCACTGTACGGTTGGTTATTGGTGCCAGTCACATCCGGGCATTCACTAACGAGTTCATCTTTACGTCTAAACTCGTTGACGGTAAGTTTCCAGATTATGAGCGCGTATTGCCACGTAATGGCGACAAGATCGTGTTAGTTGATCGTTTGGCGATGAGAGGTGTGTTGAGTCGTGCAGCCATACTGTCCAATGAAAAATACCGTGGTGTACGAATGACAGTGAGTGATACAAACCTTCAGGTTGTGGCAAATAATCCTGAACAAGAAGAGGCTGAAGAAAGCCTTATGGTTGATTACCAAGGTGCTCAAATTGAAATTGGATTTAACGTTGGCTACGTGCTCGATGTACTCAATGTATTACACAGCGATCAGGTGAAAATGACCTTAAGTGATTCTAATTCTAGTGCTCTACTGGCTGATGGTGGTAGCGGTGCTGCACAGTATGTCATTATGCCCATGCGCCTGTAAATGAGGTTGAACTCTAGGCCATTTTATAGCTCTGAAGAGTTTAATGGGCACAAGTTATGCACACCTTGTTATAGGTGTTGTCCACAGGTGAAGTAGCTTATGTCTGTTCAGCAGTTAAGCATCCAGCGGTTGCGTAATTTGCTTCACGTTGACCTTCATTTTGACGACGGCATCAACTTACTTTACGGGCTTAATGCCAGTGGTAAGACGAGTGTTTTAGAAGCCGTCCACATGCTTGGTTTAGGGCGCTCTTTTCGTAGCCTTAAGTTGGCTTCTGTCATTGCTCAAGGTCACGCAGATTGCCTGCTATTCGCCAAGGTAAAAAACCCCCAAGGTGTGACCGATTCTTTGGGCATGATTCGCCGCCTCGATGGTGATCATGGTGTGCGGCTCAACGGCGAAAACCTTTCCTCAGTTGCAGAGCTTGCAAACCTGCTACCCATTCAACTGATTGACCCCAATAGTGCTCGCTTAATAGAGGCTGGACCGAGTGTGCGTCGGCAATATTTAGATTGGGGGGTATATCATCATAATGGGAGTTTTTTTGGTCTGTGGAAACAGGCTCAACGGTTGCTAAAACAGCGTAACAGTGCCTTGAAATGTGGTACAATGAGAGACGACGTAAGGGCTAGTTTTGACCCTGCCTTGGCAGATGTTGTTGAGCAGCTAAACAGCCTCAGAGAGGGTTATTTGAAGCTCCTTGAGCCAGTATTCTTTGAGCTTCTTTCGGGTTTGGTAGATTTGCCGGACTTAAAGGTAGGATTTTATTCGGGTTGGTCTGCTAATCGAAACTATGCAGATATCCTTGAAGAAACCTTAGACCGAGACTTGCAGCTAGGCTATACCCAGCGAGGGCCTCAGCGGGCAGATCTTAAGTTAACTTTGAATGGGGTAAATGCCGCAGAGCGCTTATCTCGTGGGCAACAAAAGCTAGTCGTTGTTGCGCTTAAGCTTGCCCAGGGCAAGCTGCTGAGTAAGGCTGAGGGTCGAAAGTGTGTTTTTTTGGTTGATGATCTCGCTGCTGAACTAGATTTGTCTCATCGTCGAGAGATATGCCAGCAGTTAGTGAACCTAGATACTCAGGTGTTTGTCACCAGTGTTGGGCCAAATGAGCTTACAGGCTGTTGGCCAGAAGAAGCAAAAGTAAAAATGTTTCACGTGAAACACGGACAAGTAAGCCAGGAATAATCTTTTGTTTAGGATTGGCTGTAAATATATAAGAAATTGACTTCGGAGTAATTAATGAGCGAAGAGAGAGTGTACGATTCGTCCAGTATCAAGGTCCTTAAAGGATTAGACGCAGTGCGTAAGCGCCCTGGTATGTATATTGGTGATACGGACGACGGCACAGGCTTACACCATATGGTGTTTGAAATTGTCGATAACTGTATCGATGAGGCTCTAGCTGGTCATTGTAGTGAAGTTAGCGTAACTATCCAGTCTGACGACACGGTTACGGTTGTTGATGATGGGCGTGGTATCCCAGTAGACATTCATAAGGAAGAAGGGGTGTCAGCCGCTGAAGTAATTATGACTGTGCTGCACGCTGGTGGTAAATTCGATGACAATAGTTATAAGGTCTCTGGTGGCCTGCACGGTGTTGGTGTAAGTGTAGTGAACGCTCTGTCTACCGAGCTTAAACTAACGATTCGTCGTAATGGCCAAGTTCACGAGCAGATCTACCACCATGGTGTGCCACAGGCGCCATTAGCCGTGGTTGGTAAAACTGAAGGTACAGGTACCACATGTACCTTTACAGCATCGCCTGATACGTTTACAAACATTATGTTTCATTTCGATCTTCTCGCAAAGCGCTTACGTGAGCTTTCATTCCTTAATTCTGGTGTGGCGATTCGCCTTAAAGACGAGCGGTCTGGCAGGGAAGAGCTCTTTTGTTACGAGGGTGGTGTTGCTGCGTTTGTAGAGTATTTAAATGCTAATAAGACGCCAATTAATAAGTGTATGCACTTTAATACCATGCACGCTGATGGTGTTGGTGTTGAGGTTGCATTACAGTGGAACGATTCTTTCCAAGAAAGCATTCACTGCTTTACTAACAATATCCCACAGCGAGATGGCGGAACTCACCTGAGTGGTTTTCGTTCGGCCCTTACTCGTACCCTAAACAACTATATTGAGGCAGAGTCAGCGCAGAAAAAGTCTAAGGTCTCTACCTCCGGTGATGATGCACGAGAAGGCTTAACTGCGATCATTTCTGTTAAGGTGCCAGATCCCAAGTTCTCATCACAAACTAAAGATAAGTTAGTTTCATCTGAAGTTAAATCAGCTGTTGAGCAAGAACTAGGACGCTGCCTGTCTGATTTTTTACAAGAGCATCCACAGGAGGCTCGGGTAATAGTTGGTAAAATGATTGATGCTGCCAGAGCGAGAGAAGCGGCCAGAAGAGCGCGGGATATGACTCGCCGTAAGGGTGTTTTAGATATTGCGGGCCTACCTGGAAAGTTAGCAGACTGCCAAGAAAAAGACCCTGGTCTTTCTGAAATTTACCTAGTGGAAGGAGACTCTGCCGGGGGCTCCGCAAAGCAAGGGCGTAATCGTCGGACTCAGGCTATCCTTCCATTAAAGGGTAAAATTCTTAACGTAGAGAAGGCTCGCTTTGATAAGATGCTTTCTTCGGTAGAAGTTGGCACTTTAATCACTGCGTTAGGGTGTGGTATTGGCCGAGACGAATTTAATATTGAAAAATTACGCTATCACAGTGTCATTATTATGACGGATGCTGACGTCGATGGTGCCCATATTCGCACTTTATTACTGACTTTTTTCTTCCGTCATTTACCTAAGGTCATTGAAAATGGCCACTTGTTTATTGCTCAACCGCCACTCTATAAGGTTAAGAAAGGTAAGCAAGAACAGTATCTAAAAGATGATCCAGCTCTTGATGGGTTTCTTCTACAAGGTGCAATGGATGGTGCATCTTTGCATACTAGTGCAAGCGCACCAGCAATTTCTGGCACGGGCTTAGAAAGCTTAGCCGTTCAATATCGCCAAGTAATGGCAACGGTAAAGCGAGTAGAGCGCATCATCCCCGCTGTAATCTTGAACCAAATGATTTACGCACCAGTATTAACCTTAGAGGAGCTTCATGATCAAGATAAGGTCGCAGGCTGGTTAGATTCGATCTTGGCATGTTTGGAAGAGCAGGAAGTAGGTGGTGCGATGTACGACGGGCAGGTAAGAGGGAACCCAGAGCGAGATGGGTATTTGCCAATGATTACGATCATAACCCATGGCATCGATGAAGATTATATGGTCAGCTTCGATTTCTTCAGCTCTGCTGAATACCGCTCAATTGTGGCTCTTAACGGTGCGTTGTCTGGGTTATTAGAAAAAGATGGTTACTTTAAGCGTGGCGAAAAGACTTTTCCAACTGAAACATTTGCTCTTGGTTTGGCTTGGCTAATGAAGGAAGCCCGCCGGGGCCTTGCTGTTCAGCGCTATAAAGGTTTGGGCGAAATGAACCCAGGGCAATTGTGGGAAACTACTATGGACCCAGAACAACGTCGTATGTTGTGTGTCACCATAGATGACGCCATCGCTGCAGACCAGATGTTCACAACACTTATGGGTGATGATGTTGAGCCGCGTCGATTATTCATTGAAGAGAATGCGTTGAAAGTGGCCAACCTAGATTTCTAACACATCCCTTAAAATCTGTAACATCAAAAAAGCCTCCAAGTGGAGGCTTTTTTATGGGCTGCAGACAGTGAGGTCAGATTTACTGCAGCCAATCTAATTGTTCCACGTGAAACAATTAAATTGGTTGACGCTTCGTTGCTTTGGCTCTAATGGGCGAGTAAGCTAATATCAGCCACACGGCCAAGCTCAACCTCCAGTTCTGCAAGCAGTGCTAGGCGGTTATTCTTTAGACTATCGTCATCACTCATCACCATGATTTCTGAAAAGAATTGATCAAGTGGCTTGGCCAGTTGGGCAAGGCCTTGCAACGCGCTATGATAATTGCCTTGCGCAATAACAACCAAATTGTTCTGCATAACGTTTTCCAATGAATCAGCCAATACAACTTCAGCTGACTCCTTCAGCAATGACCGGTTAAACGCATTGTTACCTCTGCCATTCTTGCCAAGGATATTACCTACACGTTTATTACTCGCCGAGAGCGCAGGTGCCGTATCAAGCTTTACAAACTCACTAACCGCCTGCACACGACGATCAAAATCTAAGGGAGAATTGGATTTGTTTTGCATTACCGCCAAATAAATATCGATTGCTACATTTTGGTCCTCATAATATGCCCGCAAACGATCAAAAATAAACCCAAGTAACTGTGGTCGAAGTTTTTCTAGGGGTATAGCTAAGTCCTTATGCAGAGCATAAGAGCGATCAAGCAAGCTCGATAAATTGAGCTCTAAGTCTTGTTCAATAATAATTCGTAACAGGCCTACTGTGGCTCGGCGCAAAGCATAAGGGTCTTTACTGCCAGTGGGGGGTTGCCCAATACCAAATAGTCCAACCAAGGTATCTAACCTATCGGCGATAGCAACTGCACTTGCGATAGAAGACTCAGGTAAACGGTCGCCGGCAAATTTAGGCCAATAGTGTTGTTCCAGCGCTGCCGCAACTACAGGATTCTCGCCATCATTAAGAGCATAAACGTGGCCCATAAGGCCTTGTAAATCGCTAAATTCAAGTACCATATCAGTATTAAGGTCAGCTTTAGACAATGTGGCCGCACGCGCGGCTAGTGCACTGTCTGTACCAATTAGGCTAGCGATTGCACTAGATAACTTAGCCACTCGCTGGGTTTTGTCGAGCACAGTACCTAGCTTTGCCTGAAATACGACCTTACCTAATGCTTTGTTACGGCTTTCAAGTGTGGTCTTTTTGTCGGTTTCAAAGAAAAACCCAGCATCTGCAAGACGGGGCCGAATAACTCGTTCATTACCGGCAATGACCTTCGTGGCATCATTACTGATAATATTACTAACGGTAAGGAAAAGTGGCAAAATATCACCCTTACTATCCACGAAATGGAAGTATTTTTGATGTTCCTTCATGGACGAAATCAAGGCCTGTGCGGGCACTTCTAAAAAGGTTTTGTCAAAGCGCCCAGTTAAACACACGGGCCATTCTACAAGCCCCGTGACCTCATCGAGTAACTTTTCATCGATTACAGCCGTCGCATTAAACTGTTGAGCCTGCTCTAATATCTGAGATCGGATCATAGCTTTTCGTTCATTAAAGCTAACAATAACGTGGCCTTGTGTGCGCAGTTGTTCTGCATAGCTTGATGCAGAGTTAATAATAATGGCGCCTTCGCTATGAAAACGATGGCCACGGCTAGAATGGCCATTAGTTAGATCAAATAACTGAGTATTTACAAGTTCGTTACCCAACGAAAGGATAAACCATTGGACTGGTCGGACGAATTCATTACGTGATGATCCCCAGCGCATACGTTTGGCGATCGGTAGGTCAGCTAAGGCTTGATGGATGACTGCTGCCAAAAGCTCCAACGTTTTGGAACCCTTAATCTGTCGATCAAACTCGTAATATTGCCCCTTATCTGTCTCAACAATCGTTAAATCGGTTAGGGCAACGTTACAAGACCGGGCGAAGCCTAAAACTGCCTTTTCTGGGGCTTTGACAGAAGGGCCACGACGACTTTCTTGGCGCTCAGCCTGCTGAACTTCTAGAGCCTCAATAATAACAGTTAAACGCCGAGGGGTGGCATAAGGTGTCACTGTGCCGTGAGCCAATCCAAGGTCCTTTAGTTGCTTGGTAATGCTAGACTCTAGCGCTTTAGACAAGGTTATTAGGGACTTAGGCGGCAATTCTTCAGTACCTAATTCAAACAAAAAGTCAGCATGGCTCATGAGCTTTTCCCCTCTTCCTGCAACAACTCAGATTTTAATTCTTGGCTGGCAAGCGGGAAGCCTAACGCTTTACGTGCCGCATAATATTCCAATGCAACTTGGCGAGCCAGAGTGCGTACTCGCAAAATATATCGCTGTCTTTCAGTAACGGAGATGGCATGGCGTGCGTCAAGTAAGTTGAAAACATGGGACGCTTTAAGCACAAATTCATAAGCAGGCAAAGGTAGTTTCGCATCAACCAGTCGGCTGCATTCAGCTTCGTAGTGATCAAAGTTGGTAAATAACATATCGACATCGGCATGTTCAAAGTTATAAGTAGACATCTCCACTTCCTGCTGATGGAATATATCGCCATAACTTACTGTAGTTCCGTCAGCTGCACGGCTCCAGACTAGATCATAAACGCTATCTACGTTCTGCAGGTACATGGCAATACGCTCTAAGCCAATAGTAATTTCCCCCATCACTGGGAAACACTCGAGGCCACCAGCCTGCTGGAAGTAGGTGAATTGGGACACCTCCATTCCGTTAAGCCATATTTCCCAGCCTAAACCCCATGCTCCCAATGTTGGTGATTCCCAATTGTCCTCAACAAAGCGAACGTCATGCACCAGGGTATCAATACCAAGATGATCTAGACACTCTAAGTAGAGCTCCTGAAAGTTTGTTGGTGATGGCTTGATTACCACCTGAAACTGAAAATAATGCTGTAAACGGTTAGGGTTTTCACCATAACGACCATCTGTTGGACGGCGGCTTGGCTGCACGTAAGCCGCCCGCCAGCTTTCGGGGCCGATAGCCTTTAGAAAAGTCGCAGGATGGAAGGTGCCCGCACCAACCTCCATATCTAGTGGTTGCATAATATTGCAGCCTTGAGCAGACCAGTATTGTTGCAAGGCAAAAATGAGACCTTGGAAAGTGCTGGTATCGGTTGTTTTATCCACGACTAAATCCACGCATTAAGTAAAAGAAAGGCTTGCTTCAGCTTAACGCTAAGAGCAAGATTTAAGACGCACATTATACACTAGCAGTAGGCAGCTGGCTTGTACCTAAAAGCACGCTAGTCCCTCGTTTATGAGGCATTTACGAGGTATCATTAGCCAACAGAGACCATTGTGTGACTTAAGAGCTAATTTTTAACCATTTTATGTCTGAAAACTTGAAATCTAACTTTGCTGTAGGCCTATTACGCATACTGGGAAAGCTACCCTTGTGGGGGCTACACAGTATCGCTAGGCTTTTTTTGGTGGCTATGCTACTTTTCCCCAACCAAACTGTTAAACAGACTCGGATCAACATTCAGCGCTGTTTGCCAAACCTTACCCGTCAGCAACAGGCCAAATTAGTTCATAAAAGTGTACTACACACACTCTATGCAGCATTAGAAATGGGGCTCAACTGGACGCAATCTAGCCAGCGTGGACTGGATCACATTATTTCTGTCACCGGAGGTGAGTGCCTGCAGCAGGCCCAAGCGACAGGCGCAATAGTGTTATTAACGCCCCATTTAGGTAACTGGGAGCTGTTTGCTAACTGGGCTGCACATCAAGCTAATGTGACGGCACTTTATAAGGCTGCTAAATTGCCAGGCCTTGATCAATTAATACATCAAGCACGCAGCAATGCGGGGATGAAACTTGCCCCAGCAACAGCAAAGGGGGTGATGCAGTTAAAACGTTCGCTGGTTAAAGGCGAGGTTAGTTTAATATTGCCCGACCAAGAGCCACCCCCATCAGCGGGTATTATTAGTCAATGGTTTGGGCAACCTGCTTATACTATGACACTGGCTGCTCAGTTGGCGGATACTAAAAATACGCGTGTTATTTTAGGCTTTGCACGGCGCTTGGCTAACAGTGAAGGATTTGCGATTGAGCTAGAAGACATTTCAGATCTGTGCAGTGCCCATGTGGGTAGTGGTAGCGATAGTGAGGTCTTGGCCGCCAAGGTACAAGCAATCAATACATCAATAGAAAGGCTGGTGCGAGGCACGCCTGAACAATACCAATGGGAATACCGCCGCTTCAAACACACCTTATAGTGAACTAGCTCAGGCTAAGCTAAACCATCAGTATTACGGCTGTTTTGATGATGTGTAACTTTGGGTTTACGGGCGATCAGCAACGCTTTACCAGCCAAAGGATGGTCTAACTTTGCTCGCTCTTGTTCGTCATGGTATACCAAAGGCTCTAGTTCAGTAAACAATTCTAACAGCTCTCCTGCTGCTAACAAAAACTGTTGACGCTGTGGTTTATTAAGAATTTGACCGTCAATGTCAGTGACTTGATTAAACGTCTGATAGACTAAAATTCCCCCTGGGTTAAGGTGGGAGATGATCTGTGGACAAAGTGTTCGTTCTAAAAAAGCTGTTACACAAATGAGGTCAAAGCTTTGCGTTGGCCATGGTGTATTTTTAAGGTCTATACATCGTTGATTTACCTCAACTTTTTGCCTTCTACAATGGCGTTCCATTTGCTCAATTCCAGTGGTTGAATAGTCCCAACCATACATCTTAAGACCTTGTTTTGTAAGGAATATCGAGTTTTGCCCCAAACCACATGCTAAGTCTAAACCAGTACCAGATGTGGGGAATAAGTGAGTGTTTTTTTGTAAGCCATAACTCACATTGGGCAACACTAATGTGGCCGAATAACGTTGGTTCCAGCGCTCTGGCATAGCTAAATTTTCCTGTGCATAAGTCTGTGAATAGGTTGGTAAAAACCAGCTAATAGAATAGCCTAGTCACGCCAGAACATGGGGGTGAATAACACCAATAAGGTGAACACTTCTAGACGTCCTAAGAGCATAGAGAAACATAGAATCCACTTAGCTGTGGTATTAATATCGCCATAGTTAAGGGCGACGTCGCCTAAACCTGGGCCAAGGTTGTTGAGTGTAGCGCCTACGGCTGACCAAGCGGTAACGTGATCTAGGCCAGTGCCCAATAAGGCAATCATCATAATAATGAAGACGAGGGCATAGACAGAAAAAAATCCCCACACAGCCTCTGCAACTCGATCTGGGATGGGGTTGGACCCTAATTTAACATGGATAATGGCGTTAGGGTGTATGAGTCTTTTTATTTCTCGTAAGCCTTGCTTAAGAAGTATCAGCACGCGCACTACCTTCATGCCACCCGCAGTGGATCCAGCACAGCCACCCATAAAGGCGGCAGTTAGCAATAGAAACGAAAGCATAGCTGGCCACTGGGAAAAATCTGCTGTTGCAAAGCCTGTGGTAGTGGCGATAGAGACCACTTCAAAAACGCCTTGGCGGAAACTATCATCAAAGCTCATATTATTAGTAAGCCACAAAGTGCCCACTGTAATGAGGCACACTGTGACAATAGCACTTAAAAAGAAACGTAGTTCCTCATCCTTCCAGTAGTGTAATAAGCTGGCTTTATAGTGCCTTTGTCTTATGGTGCGGGCAGTGTGAAAATGGAGAGCAAAGTTAACTGCAGCCAACAACATAAAAATGATGGCAATAGTTTCTATGGCGGCGCTATTAAAATAACCTAAACTCGCATCGTGAGTGGAGAAACCGCCAATCGCAACCGTGGAAAAGCTGTGAGTAATTGCATCAAAGGCGCTCATGCCTGCAAACCAGTAGGCTAAAGCACAAGTGACCGTAAGAGTTAAGTAAATGTACCAAAGCTGTTTAGCAGTCTCGGTAATTCTAGGAGTGAGTTTAGAATCTTTCACTGGCCCAGGGGTCTCCGCACGATACAGCTGTGCGCCACCAATACCTAGCATGGGAAGGATAGCCACGGCTAATACGATAATACCCATGCCACCAAACCATTGTAAGAATTGGCGATAAAACAAGAGTGATTTAGGCAGACTATCAAGCTGCGTGATAACGGTAGCGCCAGTTGTGGTGAGGCCAGAAATAGACTCAAACAAGGAATCTACATAACTCCAGTTCGTATTAAGAGTAGACAAGGGTGTAGAAAAGTAAAAGGGCAAAGCACCAAACAGACCTAAAATAGTCCAAAACATCACCACGATTACAAAGCCATCTCGAGTACGCAAAACCTTATTTTGTTTAGAAAACGGCAGCCATATTAGGAAACCAGCAATAAAGGTGATACAAAAAGAAATACCAAACGTCCATGCACTGCCATCACTTGGCAAACTTAGGGCAATTACTAATGACGGCAGCATTGATGCGCTGAACGCCATTAACAGCATACCAATGATTTTTAAGGTAACACGAAAGTGCATATTAAGGCCTAAAAGAATCCAAGGGTCACGGCAAATAACCGCTCAACATCATGAATCATGTGTCTATCTGTTAAGAATAGAATGCAGTGGTCATCATTTTCTATTACCGTGTCATGGTGTGCAATGAGTACGTCTTCTCCACGAACAATGGCACCAAAGCTGGTTCCTTGTGGCAGAGGAATGTCGGCAACACAGCGGCCAACAACTTTAGACGTTTTTGAGTCTCCATGAGCAACCACTTCAATAGCCTCTGCAGCTCCGCGCCTTAATGAGTGAACGTTAACAATATCGCCGCGGCGTACATGGGTTAGTAGGCTGCTTATGGTGGTTTGTTGAGGAGAGATAGCGATGTCGATGGTGCCATCCTCTATAAGATCAACATAGGCCGGATTGCTTATTAAGGTCATTACTGTGCGCACGCCTAGGCGTTTAGCCAACATAGATGCCATAATATTAGCTTCGTCGTCGTTAGTTAACGCACAAAAAACATCCGTAGATTCAATGTTTTCTTCGACTAATAAATCTCTGTCTGACGCACTGCCATGCAGGATAATGACATCGTCTAGAATGTCGGCTAGATGCTCACAGCGCTCTAAGCCGCGCTCAATTACTTTAACCCGAAAATGTTTGCGTAAATTTCTGGCTAACCGGGCACCAATATTACCACCACCTGCAATCATGATGCGTTTATAGGGCTTTTCCAGTCGACGAAGTTCGCTCATCACCTTACTAATATCGGGTTTAGCAGCGATAAAGAAGACTTCGTCATCAACGTGAATGTGGGTTTTTCCTGAAGGCACGATGGCCTTGTCATTGCGAAAAATAGCAGCAACTCGAGTGTCTACGTTTGGCATGTGGCTACGTAAATCAGATACGGGCTTACCAACTAATGGGCCGCCATGGCATGCAGTTACAGCCACTAATTGTACTTTACCTTTAGCAAAATCAAGTACCTGCAGGGCTGTTGGGTTTTCTATGAGTCGCTGAACGTGAGCAGTAACCAGCTTCTCTGGACTGATGATAACGTCTATGGGAAACGCTCTTGGCTCTTCTTTAAATAAAGCTTCGCGCTGTAACAAATATTGATGTTCACGGATACGGCTAATAATAGTAGGTGTTTGGAACATGGTTTTAGCAATTTGGCAGGCAACCATGTTGACTTCGTCGCTGTTGGTTACAGCTACCAGCATGTCGGCGTCTTCGGCGCCGGCGTTAGCCAAAATATTGGGAAGGCATGCGTGACCGCGCACAGTGCGGATATCAAGGCGATCTTGTAAGTCTTTTAAGTGGCCAGCATCTTGGTCCACCATGGTCACATCATTGGCTTCGTTAGCCAAGTTTTCAGCAAGAGTGCGGCCAACCTGACCTGCACCAAGAATGATGATTTTCATACTAGAGCAAATTGCCTCGAGAGCGTTTTATGGACTCCATGATAGCAGAACACATGGCAGAATCTACCATCATGGTTGTAACTATTAAAGCGGCTTGTGGAGTTTGGCATAGTAAAAGCCATCGTGACTTGCTGGATTAGGAAATAGTTGGCGACCAACATCTAATTTTATACCCCAATCTGCATCAATAACACAATGTTCAGCTTGTTTTTGTTGCTTTAAAAAACGCGACACAAGGCGATCATTTTCTTGACGCAGTACAGAGCATGTGGCGTAAAGTAAGTAGCCACCTGGCTTCAATAAAGGCCATAAATTATTGAGGAGCTTGAGTTGCAACTGAACAAGTTCTAAAATATCTTCGCTAGTGCGGAGCATTTTGATGTCAGGATTGCGGCGAATTACACCCGTAGCTGAGCAAGGTGCATCAAGTAAAATTCGATCAAAAGGCTCGCCATCCCACCATTGATTCGGCTCACTAGCATCTGCACAGAGGATTTCTGCCTGCAAGTCCATACGAAATAGGTTATCTTTCATTCGCCCAATGCGCCGCTCCGCTAGCTCAACGGCCACAACAGCAACATCTTGTGCTTCTAGTAAGTGGCAGGTTTTACCCCCTGGCGCGGCACACGCATCTAACACACGGTGGCCGTGATCTAGCTCTAGCAACCCTACACACAGTTGTGGCGCTTCATCTTGGACACTAAACCAGCCTTCTTCAAAGCCTGGTAATTGAATGACATCACAGGCTTTCTCTAGCTGCACACCAACGTGACTATATAGACAAGCATTAGCTGGGTGGCCTGCTTCGGCTAAGGCCACTAGGTAATCGTCACGGCTAATCTTGCGAGTATTAACGCGCAAGGTGAGGGCCCCTTGCGGGTCATTAGCAGCCAAAATTTCTTGCCAATCATCTGGCCAGTGATGACTCAGTTTTGAAATGAGCCACTGTGGATGATTGTATCGATATGCATCGTGTTCATTCAGGACTTCCGCTAACTCTTCGCCACCACGGATATAGGAACGCAATACGCCGTTGATGAGCTTGTCTGCCCAGCGCTTACCGCTCGCCTTTGCTGCTTGCACAGTAGCATCTACCGCAGCATAGTCTGGTGTCCGCATAGCTTTTATCTGGTATAAACCCATAAGAATTAGTGCATAAATATCCTGATCTTGGGCTTTCATGGGTTTGTGTAACAGCTGCTCTGCAATAAGTTCTAATTGTGGAAAGTGCCTGCAGGTGCCATAGCATAATTGTTGAATTAGAGCTCGATCACCATGCTCTGCTGCTTCTAATGCCTTAGGTAAGCTAGAAGCTAGAGAACCTTGATGACATAACACAGCCGTGAGGGCTTGGGCGGCAAGTAAACGTGGATTTGCCATACTATTTTTCTACCCTAGTGCTAGTAAAGGCTTCACCAAGAATCATTTTTTGTTTTAAGTTCATCAGTTCGCTTTGAGTTAGGGCTTTGCTGCCTGGCCACTGTAATTGAGTAATTTTAAGGTGGCCAGTACCACAAGCCACTTCTAAACCTGTCTTATCCAGAGCCACTAAAGTGCCCACGGGATGGTTGCTAGGGGTTTCTATGGCGTAAGCCATCCAGATTCGCAGGCGGTTATCTTGCCAATCACTGAAGGCGACTGGCCATGGGTTAAGGCCACGCACTTGCAGGCTTATCTGCTGGGCACTTTGCTGCCAATTGATTGCACCTTCGGCTTTGGCTAGCTTGGTAGCATAGTTGGCTTTATTGTTGTCTTGAACCTGTGCAGTGAGTGCTGAATTTTGTAGGCTATCTAGCACCTCTACAAGGCTGCTACAGCCAACAACTGCCAACTTGTCATACAAGCTGGCGCTGGTGTCAGTTGGAGCGATGGCAACTTCTGATTTAAGCAACATAGGCCCAGTATCTAGGCCAGCTTCCATTTGCATTACGGTTACACCAGATGTTGCGTCACCCGCTAATAAGGCTCGTTGAATAGGCGCGGCGCCTCGCCAGCGGGGAAGTAAGGAACCGTGCACATTAATACAGCCCAAGGCAGGGGTGTCTAAAACCACCTGAGGAAGCAGTGATCCGTAAGCTACAACCACCATAATGTCAGCATTATAGTTGGCTAATATAGTCTGGGCTTCTGGATCTTTTAGGCTCAACGGTTGTTGTATTTCTATCGTATGTTTTAGGGCGAGGGCCTTCACTGGACTAGCCGCTAGCTTTCGGCCACGGCCCGCAGGACGATCTGGCTGACTGTAAACAGCGACCACCTGGTGTTTGCTATTTAGTAATGCTTGTAAATGTTGGGCTGCAAAGTCTGGTGTGCCTGCAAATAAAACCCTCAAGCCCTGTTGACTCACGCTTCAGCTTCCATTTTAACCTTAGCTTCGTATAGTGCGTCTTTTGCATCCTCTCGGTGCTTTTTTTCGAGCTTTTTACGGATTCGATCCCGTTTAAGGCGGGAAAGATAATCCACAAACAATTTACCATTTAGGTGGTCTAGCTCATGTTGAATGCATACTGCAAACAACCCTTCAGCCTGTTCTGAAATAGGTTCACCATGCTCATCAAAAGCGCTGAGCTGAATTTTGCTATACCGTGCAACGTCGTCATAAAACTCAGGCACTGAAAGGCAGCCTTCTTGGTAGTTTTGCATTTCTTCGGTCAACGGCTCCCAACTAGGATTTATAAGCACCCGTGGCTCGTCACCATCGTCACTCACATCAATCACCACAATGCGTTGATGCACATTTACCTGTGATGCTGCTAAACCTATGCCTGGTGCATGATACATGGTTTCAAGCATGTCTTTGGCTAGTCGGCGAGTGTCTTCGTTAATGTGCTCTACATTCACTGCAACTTTGCGCAAACGCGGATCTGGAAATTCTAAAATAGGTAATAGTGCCATGGGATTCTGTGTTCGTTATGGTTTGGCGCAGCAGGCCGGTGGATTGCTGACGCAAAAATGAGTTTATTAACTAAAATTATACCACTATCTGCCTTTAGTAATGGAATGATTATGGATGATCATCATTTAGCTTGGCTTGCGCTTAGTGAACTTAACTTAACCTTTAAACAAGGCTCTGACTTGGCTCAACTTTATGGCTATGGACCTACTGTTTTGGAGCAACAAGGGTCACCCCAGTTAGGCTCTATTTTAAATTCCACTCAAAGTCACAGTCTAGCTCGGTTAACGTCTGTGTCGTTGCAGCTTAGCCTAGCAACGCAACTGCAATGGGTAGAAGATAATGACGCCTTTTTGCTCTTGCATGATGACGTGAGCTATCCCGATGCCTTAAAAGCTATTCACCATCCTCCTGCATTTTTATGGTTGCAGGGGCGCAGAAGTCTACTCAATGAACCTTGTATTGCCATGGTAGGTGCACGCAGGGCCACAGCCAATGGCATGACGTTGGCTAAAATGTTTGCTGGCAGCTTGGGCGCTAGCGGCTTAACTATTGTCAGTGGCTTGGCTCTGGGCATTGATGGTGCTTGTCACCAAGGGGCTTTAGATGCCCAAGCTGATACTATTGCGGTACTTGGGTCTGGGTTAGGGCATATCTACCCCACCCAGCATCAACCACTAGCACAACGTATTTTTGCTCGCGGTGGACTATTGATGTCGCCTTGGCCACTTATGGCCAGACCCTTAGCCTACCGATTTCCAGAGCGTAATCGCATCATAAGTGGGCTGAGTATGGGGGTATTAGTGGTAGAAGCGGCGCTTCGAAGTGGCTCTCTGATTACTGCCAAAACTGCCCTAGAACAGGGACGAGAGGTTTTTGCCTTGCCCTCAAGTGTACACAATGCCCAAGCCCAAGGGTGCCACCAACTGATCCGTAATGGGGCTCTGTTAGTGGACCAACCACAACAGGTATTGGCAGAATTAGCACCTCAACTAAAGCCCTTTGTCATGCGCTATCAACCTCAAGATCATTCAATGCAGGAAGATTCCTTGGATCTTGCAAAAGAATTGCAAATATTGCTAGGAGTTTTTGGCTATGACCCTGTGCCAGTTGATATACTTTGCACTCAATTGGCTCAGCCGTATAATGTTGTTGCAGCTCAATTGGTAGAATTAGAGTTACTTGGCCTGGTGAGACTGACGGGCGGTGGTTATGAAAAAGTGCTTTAGGCACACTGCTTAGGAACGTTATGGGAACCATCGATCAGCATCTAGATTACGCCACACAAACGTTAACTGCAGGGGGTGTCATTGCCTATCCTACCGAAGCGGTGTGGGGCTTAGGGTGTGACCCGTGGAATGAGTCGGCTGTGGGTAAAATACTTAAACTAAAACAGCGATCTATGCACAAGGGGCTAATTTTAGTTGCATCGCAATGGGCTCAGTTTCAGCCTTTAATAGAAGGCTTAACAGCACAACAAATTGAGCAGCTTAATGAATCTTGGCCGGGCCCAACGACATGGTTGATGGCAGATCCACAATCTTGGGTGCCACCCTGGATTAAGGGCCGGCACTCAAGTGTGGCATTGAGGGTATCGGCCCACCCTTTAGTTTCAGCGCTATGTGACCAGTTTAACGGGCCAATAGTGTCTACTTCTGCTAACTTAGCTGGAGGTGAGCCCGCCAAGAGCCGTTTGCACATAACGCAGGCTTTTGGGGATCAAATTGATTATGTGGTTAACGGTGAGTTAGGCCAGAATAAACAACCAAGCGAAGTGAAAGATTTAGCATCAGGACAAATAATTCGTCCAGCATAAAGCAATATTTAAGGAATATTTAGTGTCTAACGTCGATATTAATGCAGTAAAAACATACCTCCTTGGCCTGCAGCAAACTATATGTAATGCCTTGCAAGAACTCGATGGTGGAGCCCAATTCATTGCTGACGAATGGCAGCGAGAAGCTGGTGGTGGTGGCATTAGCCGTGTTTTGTCAGGTGGCAGTGTGATAGAAAAGGGAGGGGTAAATTTCTCCCATGTGATGGGAGACTCAATGCCAGCATCCGCTACCGCCCATAGGCCAGAACTAGCTGGGCGTAGCTTTCAGGCCATGGGTGTCTCGTTAGTCATTCACCCTCGAAACCCCTATGCACCGACATCTCATGCAAATGTAAGGTTTTTTGTTGCCGAAAAGCCAGGAGAGGACCCTGTTTGGTGGTTCGGGGGCGGTTATGACTTAACCCCCTATTATGGTAATCAAGAAGACTGTCGTCATTGGCACGCAGCTGCCAAAGCCGCTTGTGATCCTTTTGGCGAAGCCCTTTACCCACGATTGAAAAACTGGTGTGATGAGTATTTTTATATTCCTCATCGCCAAGAAGCTCGTGGTGTGGGAGGGCTGTTTTTTGATGACCTCAATGATCCTGACTTCGATACCGCCTTTGCTATTATGCAAAGTGTAGGTGATAGCTACCTTAGGGCCTATGGGCCCATTATTGAGCG
The DNA here is from genome assembly GCF_047730085.1 of Candidatus Njordibacter sp. Uisw_056. Lineage (NCBI taxonomy): Bacteria > Pseudomonadati > Pseudomonadota > Gammaproteobacteria > Pseudomonadales > Candidatus Njordibacteraceae > Candidatus Njordibacter > Candidatus Njordibacter sp. Uisw_056. The sequence continues at coordinate 19,555 of NZ_CP159830.1, forward strand.
TCGTAAGGATATGGCATATGGCGAGCGACAACGAGATTTCCAGTTACACCGCCGTGGGCGATATGTGGAATTCAATTTAGTATATGACCGAGGCACCTTGTTTGGTTTACAAACGGGGGGTCGTACGGAGTCTATTCTCATGTCTCTGCCAAGCGAAGTCCGCTGGAGCTATGATTACCAAATCGATGAACATTCAGAAGAGGCCATACTAGGGCGGGATTTTTTACCTGCCAAAGATTGGCTGGAGTAGCTCATGCCTATCCATCAGTATCGTGTGTTTGGTAACCCTATTCATCAAAGTAAATCCCCTAGTATTCATAAGGCATTTGCGCATGCCACCCACCAACACCTGAACTACCAAGCGCAGCTAGTATTAGACGACGAGTTCGAGCGCACCGTGACGGCGTTTTTTGCTTCTGGTGGCAAAGGCCTGAATATAACGGTACCTTTTAAGCAACGAGCTTTTGCTATGGCGCAAATGCTAAGCCCAGCTGCGCAAAAAGCGGAGGCCGCCAACACCCTTTATTTAAATGAACAAGGGCAGTTAGTGGCTGAAAATACAGACGGAATGGGTTTAGTCCGTGACATCTGCAGCAATCTAGGAGGAGAATTAACAGCCAAACGAATTTTAGTTATAGGCGCAGGTGGCGCTGTTAGAGGAATACTGCAACCCCTCCTTGCACAACAACCACTGGCTATAGTTGTGGCTAACCGAACCCACAGTAAGGCTGAACAACTGGCTGAATCTTTTACAGACCTAGGCAACATTAGTGCTTGCCCTATGGCGCAACTTCAAGGCTCATTTGATTGGATTATTAACGGTACTTCGGCAAGCTTAGCGGGTGACCTCCCTGCGTTACCTGGTGGATTAATTAACCCCAGCACCCGCTGCTACGACATGATGTACTCTGCCGATACTACAGTGTTCAATGCATGGGCGATCGAGCAAGGCGCAGAGCAAGCAGACGATGGTTTGGGCATGTTAGTTGAACAAGCCGCTCAATCCTTCAGGTTATGGCGTGGCGTTTTACCGCCCACTGCAGAGGTCTTGCAGGCATTACGAAGGTCAATCTAATGATCGTTGCCTACCTAACAATACTCTTTGTGCGTCACCAGAGCACTATTCTATGAAAACGATTGGCCTTATAGGCGGTATGAGTTGGGAATCTACAAGTCTCTATTACAGCGCTATTAATCAAGGGGTTAGGGAAAGTTTAGGTGGCCTACATAGTGCTAAAATTTGTCTATATAGTGTAGATTTTTACGAAATTGAGCAATTACAGCATCAAGGCAAATGGCAACAAACAGCAGACATTTTAGCCAAGGCGGCTGAAGCAGTAGAAGCGGGTGGCGCGGATCTTTTTTTAATTTGTACCAACACCATGCACAAGGTTGCTCCAGAAGTTCAGGCAGCGGTGAATATTCCCCTATTGCATATAGCCGACGCTACAGCTAACAAACTGTTAGCGGATGGCATTACTAAAGTTGGGTTGCTGGGCACTGGGTTTACTATGCAGCAGGATTTTTACCAAGGACGTTTGACTCAAGGATTTGGCATCCAGGTGATTACGCCAAATGCAGAGCAGCAACAGAAGGTTCATGAGGTGATCTACAAAGAACTGTGCCTGGGTAACATTAACAAGCAGTCTAAGCGTTACTACCTTGAGGTGATTCAAGATTTATATAATCAAGGTGCTCAAGCCGTTATTTTAGGCTGCACAGAAATCACTTTGCTGGTTAAACAAGCTGAGACTTCAGTTCCCCTTTACGACACTACCGCCATTCACGCTCAAAGCGCAGTGGCGGCTGCATTGGATGATACCTGAGGTGCTGTTTAACTAAGCTCGGCGCTGTGATAAATGTTTTGTACGTCATCAAGGTCTGTCAGCATGTCTAAAAAAGTTTCAAACATTGCTGCGTCATCACCCGTTATTGGGCTCGTATTTTGTGGGATGAATTGGATCTCATCCACTTCAAACTCAAACTTACCTTCATCGTTACCTAAAGTATCGATGAGCGCTTGCTTGGTTTTGTTGTACTCAGTGTTAGGTGCAAATACAGTCGTCTTACCATCCTCACATTCAACGTCGGTCACATCTACGTCGGCTTCCATTAGCGCTTCCAGTACGGCATCTTCGTCATCACCGTCAAATACAAAAATAGCACTATGATCAAACATGTGGCCTACACTACCTGAGGTACCAATTTTGCACTTAGTTTTAGTGAAGCATAGGCGTACGTCACCAAAAGTACGGTTTGGATTGTCTGTTAGGCACTCAACAATCACCATAGCATTGCCCGGGCCATAACCTTCATAACGCGCGGTGGAGTAGTCTTCACCGCCACCACCTTTGGCTTTTTCTAATGCCTTATCGATCACGTGGCTAGGCACTTGATCTTTTTTGGCCTTATCGATGAGGGTGCGAAGCGCCAAGTTACCATCGGGTTCCACACCACCAGATTTTGCACAAACGTAAATTTCACGGCCGTATTTGCTATACACCTTAGCTTTAGCGTCAGATGTTTTGGCGATGTCTAACTTTTTGTTTTGGTAGGCTCTGCCCATGGTATCTGTCCAGTGGAAAAAATCACTATAATTTTACCTTTATAATTGATCTGGCGAAAGCTACAGATGTAAACTTCTTTAATAACCCTAAAACAAGCGCTATTTCACTTAGGATTCAACACAATGAATATCCGAGAAGTTATTGATGGTGATTTTGATGGGATCTGGCCTATTTTTCATCACATCGTTAAGGCGGGTGAAACCTATGCCTACCCAAGAGACACTAGCAAGGTGCAAGCTGAAAAAATATGGCTAGAAGCCCCGCGGAAGACCTATGTGGTCGAAGAAGCCGGCATTATTGTTGGCACTTACTTCATCAAGACCAACCAGGCAGGCCCAGGGTCTCATGTGTGTAACTGTGGTTATATGGTCTCAGTTGGGGCAAGAGGGCGGGGCATAGCGTCTTTTATGTGTAAACATTCACAAAAACAAGCCAGTGTTTTAGGCTATAAAGCGATGCAGTTTAATTTTGTTGCAGTGACTAATAAAGGCGCGATAAAGCTATGGCACAAGTTAGGGTTTGAACAAGTGGGCCGTCTACCAAAAGCCTTTTTGCACCCAAGCTTAGGTTATGTCGATGCCCTCTTGATGTATAAATGGTTAGCATTACAATCTGCATAGACCTAACCCCAACCCCTGTATAGTATTGAGCCTATAGCCAACTCATAAGAGAAATACTGATGCAGCTCACTAACTTACCAGACCATTTGCCAGCGCCAAAAGATGATGGACTAAGTGACCATTTGTACGGCAGGCAGTGGCCCCCCGGGAGTCTGCTTGGGACTAACCAAGAGTGGGTTAATTTGGCCCAGATACATAATTATGTAGTGGTTTATGTCTACCCTATGACAGGGCGACCCGATGTGCCACTACCTGAGGGCTGGGATGACATTCCAGGGGCAAGGGGCTGCACCCCTCAGTCGTGTAGCTTTAGAGATCATTATGCACAACTGCAGCAGCTTCATGCCCATGTATTTGGTTTGAGTGTCCAGGCGAATGCCTATCAAATTGAAGCCCAGCAAAGGTTGCACCTGCCATTCGAACTACTAAGTGACAACCAATTGACGCTGAAATCAGCTTTGCATCTTCCCACATTTGAAGTAGCCAGTATGGAGTTATACAAGCGCATCACCCTTATCCTTAAACAGGGGCGCATCTGTAAGGTCTTTTACCCGGTGTTTCCCTCAAGTGAGAACGCCTCAGAGGTCCTTGAGTGGCTCAAGAGCCAAGATTAACCCAAGCGACTTACTGCTGCTTTACATACGAGGCAACGGGCTATGCTAGACCTCTCGAGCACTGTTGGTGTTGATCGCCTAAGCTTTGGAGCGTGCAAAAAAAGGCAGTTTAATACCCAAAACAAGCCCATTCCCAAGCAATACAAAGCCTAAACCACAGGCACTACTAAGACTCCAGGCATAGCCCTCAAATACAGTTGACAAGCCCAGAGCCACTACTGGGAACATGACCGTAGCATAGGCAGCTTTGTTGGCGCCAATCCGGCCTACGAGGGAAAGATAGGCTGTGAACCCTGCAACAGTGCCTATAATTGCTAAGTAAAGTAGACTACCAAGATAATGGGGCTGCGAGTCCCAGGTTAATGGTGTACCAGTAATAATTAATAAGGCGGCTAAAAATAGAGCCCCATAAAACATGGCATAAGCGCTGCTAGTAAAGGGTTTTAGGCCTTTTTTGTTATGCCTTACTGAGATCATGTTACCAAGAGAAAATAAAGATGTGCCTAGAAAGGCAAATCCAATGCTGCCTAAATTCACCCCTTTGGCCGAATCAGCCTTTAACTCTGGCCAAAACATTAAGCTAAGGCCAGCAATGCCTATAATGCTTGCAGCAAATACTACACGGGTTGGTCTTTCTCCCCAAAAAATACGGCTGTTAACGGCATTAAATAGGGTTGAGGCAGAAAAAATAACCGCCAGTAAGCCACTTGATATGTCTAAACCTGCAGTATAAACACACACAAAGTTTAGAGAAAACATACACATGCCTTGCAGGACCATAAACCCATGGTCTTGCTTGCTTGTGGCTTGCAAGCGACCGCTAAGAAGCACCAATGCCAGCATAATTGCTGCTGCTATCGTAAAGCGGTAAAATACTGAGGTAAGAATTGCAACGTCACCTAATTGCCAATGAATGGCGATCCAGGTAGTGCCCCAGATAAATACGGTGGATAAGTATAAAAATTGCGTCACGGCGGTTCCTGTTGGCTAAGCCATGATGTTTAGTCTTGCAGGTCTGCAATCGGTGTAGCAAAGCTGTGCGCCATATCCCACGGGAAACGAATCCAAGTGTCTTGGCTTACTTCCGTAATGTACATATCTACTGCGGGTTTGCCAGCTGGCTTCGCATACACAGTGGCAAAAGTAGCTTTAGGGACTAGGGCACGCACGGCTGTTGCTGTCTTGCCCGTATCGACAAGGTCATCAATAAGTAAAAACCCCTCACCGTCACCATCAAAACCTTTTAGTAACTTAAGCTGGCCTTGATCGCTAGCCTCCACACCGGCCTCAAGCTGGCCATAGCTAGAAATACAAATAGTATCAATTAAGCGAATGTCTAGCTCGCGGGCAATGATAGCCGCAGGTACTAGGCCTCCGCGGGTGATGGCAATAATACCCTCCCATGGCCCTTGACCCAATAAGCGCCAAGCTAGGGCACGGGCGTTGCGGTGTAGTTCTTCCCAAGAGATGGGGTAGTCTTTATGGTATGGATTGCTCATGGGTTTTCCTGTGCTAAGTACTGATTTTTAAGATTTACATAATTATTAGCCATATAGGTCAGGCTTGAGAGCTCAGCATCAGTTAAGGGGCGTTTTTGCCTTGCAGGGCTGCCGGCATATAAAAAGCCACTCACTAGCCTTTTACCTGGGGTAACTAGGCTGTTAGCGGCGATCATAACATCGTCATCCACCACTACGTCATCCATAATAGTACTGCCCATACCGACTAATACTCGATTACCGATGGTGCAGCCATGTAATATAGTACGATGCCCCACTGTGACCTGGTCTCCGATAATTAATGGATGCCCTGCTGGGTTGTGAGCACTTTTATGGGTAACATGTAAAATTGACCCATCTTGAATACTGGTAGAGTGACCAATTCGAATATGATTTACATCGCCACGGACCACGCTGTAGGGCCAAATAGATGAGTCTGCGCCAATATGAACATCACCTATAATAATGCACTCTGCGTCTGCAAATGCACTCGAATTAATCTGAGGGGTGACGTGTTTAAGGGGTCGAATAGACATTGTTGTTCCTAATTTGCAGCAAAACGTTGGGTATTAGTAAAAGAGGCACTATTATAACCCCACTAAGATACAAAACAATCGATGAGCCACTATGACCTTTCCTTCCTTACAAGATGTATTACTACTGCCAGACTTTGCTTCAATGGACCCGACCGGGTTGGCTGCAAAATTAGATAAGAAGCTAATAAACAACCAGCAGGCTATTGAACAACTGTTAAAAAACCAAGATACCCCAAACTATAACCGGTTGGTACCAGCCTTGGAACAGTTGGGTGATGAAGTTGATCAGCTGTGGGGGCCGCTAAGCCATTTACATGGGGTAAGTAATAGAGATGATATAAGAGCAGCTTTTGATGAGTGTCTGCCAAAACTGACCGCCTATGCCACACAGATGGGGCAAAATAAGGCGCTGTATTTGGCTTTTGTGGACCTGTTAAAAAGTGATGACTTTAACCAGCTAAGCCAACCAAAGCAGCAGTTTGTGAAACTTCAAATAAGAGATTTCAAGCTAGCTGGAGTCGCATTAAACCCGCAAAAGCAAAAAGAGTATGGCCAGCTAAAACAACAGATGGCGGAGCTTTCCACACGGTTTTCAAATCACCTAATGGATGCTACAGAAGCTTGGAGCAAGCATATAAAAAATAGTAAGCACTTACTCGGACTGCCTGAATCGGCCTTGCAGCAGGCTCAGGAAACAGCTAAATCTAAGGGCTTAGATGGGTATCTGTTAAAACTAGATTTTTCTTGTTATCACTCAGTCATGACCTTTGCAGAGAAAAGTGACCTTAGGCAAGAAATATATCAAGCCTTCAATACTCGAGCGTCTGATCAAGGGCCCTATGGTGGGCAGTTTGATAATACTCAGGTGATGCAAGAGCTGATAGGTTTACGGCATAAGGTGGCTAATCTTGTAGGGTTTGATCACTATGCAGATTATTCGGTCGCTACCAAAATGGCAGACTCTGGGCGAGCAGTTGAAATGTTTTTATCAGACCTCGCAAAAGGGTGTAAACCACAAGCTGAAGCAGACATGCAACAGTTACAAAAATTCGCCACCGAGTCAGGTGGGCCCACGCCAATGGCAGCATGGGATGTAGCTTATTACAGTGAAAAACTGCGTCAAAACCGCTACCACTTATCCCAAGAAGAGCTCAAGCCTTATTTTGCATTACCACAAGTGCAGGCCGGGTTATTTGATGTTGTTAAACGTATTTATGGCATTGAAGTGACGCCCTGCACAGGGGTGAGTACTTGGCACCAAGATGTAGGTTTTTATAAAGTGGCTCATGCAGGTAAAGCCATTGGTTATTTTTATTTTGATCTTTATGCACGAGAGCATAAACGTGGTGGTGCATGGATGGATGAATGCCGTAACCGCCAGTTTAAAGCCAACGGTGAACTACAACTACCTGTAGCTTACCTAGTATGTAACTTTGCACCCCCACTGGGGGGCAAGCCAGCTTTACTGACCCATGGTGAAGCCACCACCTTGTTCCATGAATTTGGCCATGGCTTACATCATATGATGACCAACATTGACGTTGCAGGTGTTGCTGGCATCAATGGTGTGGCATGGGACGCAGTGGAATTACCCAGCCAACTATTAGAAAACTGGTGTTGGCAGGAAGAGTCATTACGTTTGTTTGCTAAGCACTACCAAACAGGCAATGGCTTGCCAGAAGACTTATTGCAAAAAATGTTAGCAGCAAAAAACTTTCAAGCGGGCATGTTTGTCATGCGGCAACTAGAATTTGCCTTATTTGATTTGCGATTACATATGAACTACAACCCAGTTGCGCCCCAACCCATACAATCAGTGTTGAATGCTGTGCGCAAAGAAGTAGCAGTTGTAAAAGCACCAGAGTGGAATCGTTTTCAACATGGCTTTGCTCACATTTTTGCTGGTGGCTATGCATCCGGGTACTACAGCTACTTGTGGGCAGAAGTGTTGGCTGCAGATGTCTTTAGCCGATTTGAAGATGAGGGTATTTTTAACCCAAACACTGGTGCAGCACTTTGGCTGGATATAACTGGTCAAGGAGGCAGTCGGGACGCCATGGCTCTGTTCACCAAATTTATGGGGCGCGAACCTAGTGTAGACGCATTAATGCGCAACAAAGGGTTGGCTCACGCAGACAATCAGAAGTTAAGCCAAGGAGCCAGTGATGAAGGTTAGGTTTATTGCTGGCATTGTCTGCCCAAAATGTGGTGCTCAAGATAGCGTTCGTATCCATATCCCAGAGGATGGAGAGGCAGATGAGCAGTTGAGAGACTGCGTTACCTGCGGCCATGAAGAACGTATCGGACAAAGTGCGGCAACTCGGCAGGAAATGACTACACGGGTTAACCATACCGAATCTACTGCAGTGCAAGAAGTTGAGCCACAAGTTCTTAAACTACAGTAGCTAAGGTGACATATAGGCTTTTAGGTGTTGATAAACCACGCTTGTTTGTAGCTCAGCCATAAGTAACCAGCCAATGCAGCCATAGCCCTAACGCCACAAAAACCTAAGAATGCCCACCATAAGCCATTATTACCCCAAGGTTCTAATAGGTACCAAAGAGGCAGCAGGGCAATCAAGCTGGCTAGCACTGAGTAAAACATGGCTTGGGCTTGGGCAGCTCCTACAAAAATGCCATCACACAGATAGCTCCACACACTAATAATGGGTACCCACATTACCCATACCGCATGGTCGCTAGCGATGTCTCGTACGCTTTCAATAGTCGTTAACATATTGATAAATACATCGCTTAGTAGCCAAAATAAAACCGTTGCGACAGCAGATACTATGATGGAGTAAATAGCTGCAGCATTACATAGCTGGTAAAAACGACGCCTTTTTCTAGCCCCTAAAGCTTCACCACAGGCGGCTTCAATAGCAAAGGCAAAGCCATCCAACGCATAAGCCAGTAAGGTAACATATTGTAATAAAAGTGTGTTTGCAGCCAATACACTATCTCCCATACGGGCACTTTGGGAGGTGATAAAAGCAAACGCAAAAAGTAGCATTAAGGTACGCACAAATAGATAACTGTTGAGACGCATTAGCTGGTTTGCTAGGGGTGCAAAAGCATCCCAATCTAGGTGGAACGTTTGATTAAGTCGAGTGAGGTGACGCCAAACTAAAAGTAAAGCCAACATCAGACCGCAATAATCTGCTAACAAACTACCCCAGGCTACACCAGCACTGGTCATATCAAAACCAATTACAAATAGCAGGTTAAAGCCTATATTGCTCATGTTAGTGACTACTAGCAGAACCAAAGGGCTACGGCTATCCTGGCGGCCCAACAACCATCCCAGGCACACATAGGTGATGAGCACTGCTGGGGCGCTATAAATACGTATAGTGAGATACTCTTGGGCTAAAGCAGAGACCTGAGTGCTGGCACCCATGAGGGATACACCCAGTGGAATTAACCAGTTTTGCAATGCCATAATGGCTACACCAATAGCCAAAGCAAAAGCCCCTGGCATGAGCAACAACTGCATTAAGCGTGGGTTATTTCCAGCGCCATGGGCCTGTGCTGTAAGGCCTACAGTGCCCATACGTAAAAAACCAAAAGCCCAGTAGATAAACGTTAACAAGGTGCCGCCTAAGGCAACTGCACCTAAATAGCTGGCTTTATCTAGATGGCCCATAATGGCAGCGTCCACCAAGCCTAACAAGGGTACGCTTATATTGGAAATAATTAGGGGCCAAGCCAGATGCCATAGCTGCCCCATGTGTTTTGCTTTTGGTGCGTAGGTCAGCTGGCTGGTTTCTCCCATATCAAGACAGACGAAATGAGCGTGGGAAGCTAAACAACAAAAAGAACAAGGTGCTGGCAATCACTACTACAGATGGGCCGGCAGGGGTGTCATAGAACCAAGATAAAGCCAACCCCCCAGTTACAGCTAACATGCCAAGTAAACTGGCAAGCAACGCCATTTGCTCTGGAGAGCTGGACAAGCGACGAGCGGCAGCAGCAGGTATAATTAGCAGTGAAGTAATGAGTAATACCCCAACCACCTTCATTGCCACCGCGATCACCACTGCCACTAACAGCATCAGTAAGGTACGCATCCAAGCCACATTAATACCCTCAACCTGAGCTAATTCTTCGTTCACTGTAATGGACAATAAAGGCGTCCAAATACTTACTAATATGACTAAGACTAGGCAACAAGCTAGGGCGATCCAAAGCAGATCATGTTGTCCAATAGCTAGCAAATCACCAAATAAAAACCCCATTAAATCAATACTTTGATGATCAAAAAGGCTCAAGCTTACAAGCCCCAGCGATAAGCTTGCATGGGAGAGGATACCCAACAAGGTATCTGTTGCAATAATGCGCTTATGCACTAAGGTGCTAAGTAATAGGGCTAATAACAAACACACTAATACCACTGCTAGGCTAATATTAACTTGCAACAATAAACCTAAGGCAACGCCTAACAGTGCTGCATGTGCAAGAGTATCTCCAAAATAGGCCATCCGTCGCCAAACCATAAAAGAGCCTAAAGGCCCGGCTACTGCAGCAATCATTAACCCACCTAGCCAAGCCCATAATAAAAAATTAGCCATGGTCACAGCCCTCGTGATGTTCGCCTGCAATAATGTCGCCATGGCTGGTGTGGTGGTGATTGTGTTGATGGTTATACAAGGCTAGGTTACCTGCGCCTTGGGGGCCAAATAAATCTGTAAATGCAGGATCTTGACTGACTTGTTCAGGATGCCCTGAACAACAAATATGTTGGTTTAGACAAATTACCTGATCTGTTGCTGCCATGACTAGGTGCAAGTCGTGGGAGACCATTAGGATACCGCAGCCTAAGATGTTCCGTACCTGGCCAATAAGGTTATACAAAGACACTTGCCCGGTCACGTCGACACCTTGCACAGGCTCATCTAATACCAGTAAGTGGGGTTTACGGAGTAGGGCCCGTAATAATAAGATTCTTTGCGTCTCACCCCCAGAAAGCTCCTGCATTGGGCGATTAAGAAGTTTTTCAGCGCGACACTCATGCAGCAGATCGTGCCATAGCTGTGGGCTAAGCTGATGTTGCTTGTGGCGACCTAAATCCAAAAAGCGTGCCACTGTAAGGGGCAGCGTGTCTTCTAATTTTAATTTCTGAGGCATGTAGCCAATGCGTAATCCTTTGATGGTGGTAATGTCTCCACTAGTGGTTTTAATTAAGTTCAATAAGCTACGAACTAAAGTGGATTTTCCAGCACCGTTTGGGCCAATAACGGTAGTAATCTGTCCTGCTTCTAAAGATATATCCACCCCTTTAATGAGCCACCTGTTACCACGTTTTACGCCTAGGTCCGTGGCTGAAAGTAAAACCTCACTCACGGTTTGGGCTCCAAGGCTTTGGATTGGTCCAAGCACCCTTGGCAGGTGCCGACGATTTCAATGGTGTGTCGTTGTATTTTAAAACCATGCTGATCAGCACTCACCTTAAGGGCTAAGTTAATATATTGACTGTCTAGCTCCTGGGCTTGATGGCAATCTTGGCAGAGCAGAAAATGCCCTTCATGTGGCTTATCTGGATTACAGCAGCCCACATAAGCGTTAATACTTTCTAGTTTATGTAACAAGCCTTGACCACTTAAAAACTCAAGGGCACGGTACACTGTAGGTGGCGCCGAATTAAAGCCTTCTTTGGCTAAACTGGCTAACAATTCATAGGCCCCGATAGGTTGATGGCTCTGCCATACTAGTTCCAACACTCTTTGGCGGACAGGAGTGAGCTTCACACCCCGGTCAGCGCATAGGCTTTTAGCATGGCCAATAGCGCTAGAAATGCAGCGACTATGATCGTGGGGAGAAAATGCACTGGCTTTCATTGGATGGCCTTGGTCAGTTGACGGTGTTATAATATTACATAACATTTCCTAAAATTCCTAAAACTTTATTCTTAAAGGCCAATTGTATGCTCGTGTCTGTTCGATTTATTTCACGAATGTGGCTGTTTTGTGCATTGTCGAGTGTGAGTGCTATCGTATCAGCTGCAGTAACAGTATTACCGAGTACCCATGCCCTTTCCCTTGTGATCAAAGAGGTGGCAGGAGAGACCTTTGTGCCTTTATTACCCGCTAATGTTTCTCCCCATGATTTTAGCCTAAAACCTAGTCATATTCGTCGTTTGCAAAAGGCTGAACTTGTGGTTTGGCTGGGGCCTGAGTTAGAGCCCTATTTGGCTAAGGTAATGTTGCATATACCTAAACATAAACAATTTATTATTAATCGAGGGCGCTCCGCCTTAAAGTATGGAGAGCACCCCTGGACCAGTCCTGAGTATCTGTTGCAAGGTTTACAACAACTAAGCCAACACCTGAATAAACCATGGAGTAGTAAAACCTGGGTGCAACAGATGAATAATCTACATGAAGAGCTCTTTTTTCATCGCCGCTCATTGCAAGAAAAAAACCAAGGCTATTTAGTTTATCATGATGGTATAGGAGGTTTTGAGGCGTATTTTGGGCTTACCCATCTCGCTAGTTTTACCAACGCTGATGACCAACCACCAGGAGCCAAGCAATTGGCTATGATTGAGCAGCTTGCTAACGAGCAAAAAGTAGCCTGTATCCTTATAGACCATGAGGTGAGGCCTAAGCTTGTGAATGCTGTGCTAAAGCCAAGTATAAAGCGAGTCGCTATTGATATTTTAGCTGCCAACAGTACCTCAATCATAGGCTATATCACTCAACTTCAGCAGGCCATACTAAGCTGCGGCAAAGTGTGAGGATAATGCCTTTATCCAGAGCCGCTAGGGCAGCTGATGAAGCTGTTGCATGCGATGGCTTAAAATATCTTTAAATACATCTGGGTCTTTAAGTACAGTAACGCCTTCCTCGCGCTGATGGGAGTCTAAGCTATGGAAGGTTTCTAAGCGAGATAACCAAAAACGCATGGCTGCGGCAACTAGCATGGCGTTCCAATACTGGTGTTCTGCACTATTAAATGCACGTACGTTTGCATAGGCCTGTAAAAAGGCGTCATATAGGTTCGCGTCAATACTGCCATCTGGTGCGATGCACCAGTCATTCACTGTAATAGCCACATCAAATAATAGATAGTCGTTACTGGCGTTGTAAAGGTCGATAGTAGCGCTAAGTTGGCCATGGTTAAAGAGTGCGTTGTCATGAAATAAATCACCATGCACCACACCCCTTGGTAAGTCTGGTTGCTGGGTTTGCATCGCATCATACTGGCCAATGGCCATCATCAGCATCGTTGCGTCTGCACCATCTATGCATTGAGCCGCTCGTGGACCTAATTCGTTCCACCAGTTTTGCCCACGATGGCTATGGCGCAACGTGGTAAACCCTTGGCCAGCCACATGTAAACGAGCTAGCTCACGCCCCATAATGGCGCATTCATTTGTGCCAATCTCTGAGCGCGCTAGATGGTCGCCTGCAAAACGTGGAAACAATAGCGCTGGCTTATTAGCTAATAAGCTCAAGGCTATGCCATTATTGTCCCGCACCGGGGCAGGTACGGTTACATTGTTGATCACCAAGTGGTCTGTTAGATCAACAAAATAGGGCATTTCGTCGTAACTCAGATCTTCAAATAGGGTGAGCACAAAATCCTGTTGTGGCTGACCTTTTGTTTGCGTGGTGACAAAATAATTAGTATTTTCAATACCGCCGCTAATGCCTTTAAAGCCCAACAAGTCACCTAAGTTAAATGGTGCGATGTAAGTGCTAATTTGGGCATTGGTAAGGTGTGTGTATACGGCCATAGGATTACTACTTTTTAAAACTAATTGTGGTCATTAATTCGGTTGCAAATAGTACGCTTAGAGCAGCTTGAATTCAAGTTTAGGACGCTCCATTATGGTATTCTTTAACCTATCGGTGCCCATAAAGTTTCGTTTGAGAAGACATCATGACTGCAAAAGTATCCACTCCCGTTATATTGGTAGACGGTTCCTCTTATCTGTTTAGGGCATACCACGCGATGCCACCACTAAATAATAGTAAGGGAATGCCCACAGGTGCCATTAAAGGTGTAGTCAATATGATGCGCAGCCTGGCAAAGGATTACGCTGATGCTAATATTGTTGTGGTGTTCGATGCCAAGGGCCCAACCTTTCGTAATGAGATGTATGCAGAATATAAAGCCCACAGGCCACCCATGCCTGACGACATGCGCCCTCAAATAGAGCCCATACACCAAATTATTAAAGCGATGGGGCTACCATTATTGATGATATCAGGTGTAGAGGCGGATGACGTGATTGGCACTTTGGCAGCGCAAGCCACGGCCCAAGGTATTGATACGCTCATATCCACAGGTGACAAGGACATGGCTCAGCTTGTGAGTCCTCATGTTGGCTTAGTGAACACCATGACCAACACCTACCTCAATGAAGAGGGTGTGTTGGGTAAGTTTGGCGTAAGGCCTAATCAAATTATTGATTACCTAGCCATTGTTGGTGACACGGCTGACAATATCCCTGGCGTTCCCGGTGCTGGCCCAAAGACTGCAGTAAAGTGGCTAACACAATACGATACCTTAGAAACACTAATGGAAAATGCCCATGAGATTGGTGGAAAAATTGGTGAAAAATTACGTAACGCCCTAGAGTTCTTGCCTCTTTCTCAAGCCCTAACCACTATTAAACTAGACGTAGAACTTGAGCAAAAGTTAGAGCAAATGGTGCCCAAACCCGCAGATCAGGCTGCACTACTGGCCTTGTACCAAGACCTAGAGTTTAGATCATGGGCGAATGCATTGCTTCAAGATGGCGTAACAGCCAGTAGCCAGTCTAAGGTAGTAACTCAAAATCTAGGTGCTACCAATGCTGGTATGTCAGGTGTTGAAGAAACGAAGGTTGAAGCGCCCGTTCCTGCAGTTGTTGCCACTAAACACTACAGCACAATTTCTACTTTGGGTGAACTTGAGCCTTGGTTAAATGCCTGCAGAGATGCCCCTGTATTTGCCTTTGATACGGAAACCACCAGCCTTAACTACATGGACGCTCAACTGGTGGGTATTTCACTGTGTATCGAGGCGGGTACCGCTGTTTATGTGCCTTGTGGTCACGACTATGTGGGTGCGCCAGAACAAATTAGCCGGCCAGACCTTATCGCAGCAATAAAGCCTTTACTAGAAGATGCTAAGCAAGTGATTTGCGGGCAAAACTTAAAATATGATATTAATGTTTTAGCTAATTATGGCATTACATGGCAGGCACAGGTCATTGATAGCATGGTGCAATCTTACGTGCTCAATTCTACTGCCAGCCGTCATAATATGGATGCGTTGGCGCAACACTACCTTTTTTACCAAACTGTTAAATATGTAGATATTGCTGGTAAAGGAGTTAAGCAGCTCACGTTTAACCAAATAGATATAGAGCAAGCGGGCCCTTATGCTGCTGAAGATGCAGACGTTACCCTAAGGCTGGCGCAGTATTTTTCTGAATGCTTGGCCTTTGAACCAGCATTGGCGGCAGTTTATGACACTATAGAGCGCCCACTGGTAACCGTACTATCACGAATGGAGCGCACAGGTGCTTTGGTTGATGCTAAGGTACTAGGTGAGCAAAGCCAAGTGATTGGTAAGCGATTAATAGAGCTGGAACGTGAGGCATATGAGCTTGCCGGTGAAGTGTTTAATTTGTCATCAACACAGCAGCTAGGCGCCATTTTGTATGAAAAACTGGGTATTCCAGTGACTAAGAAAACGCCTAAAGGAAAGCCATCAACAGCGGAGGCAGTATTGCAGGAGTTGGCTCAAGACTACGAGTTGCCAAAATTGTTATTGGAATACCGCAGCCTTAGTAAACTAAAATCAACCTATACCGATAAGTTACCCCTAGAAATAAACCGTGCCACTGGGCGTATCCATACCTCCTACCATCAGGCAGTAGCGGCCACAGGGCGCTTATCTTCTAGTGATCCAAACCTGCAAAATATTCCCATCCGTAGCAGTGAAGGGCGTCAAATTAGACAGGCGTTCGTGGTGCCTAAGGGGCAAGTTATGGTGGCGGCAGATTATTCACAAATTGAATTGCGCATCATGGCCCACCTTTCTAAAGATGAAGGCTTATTAAATGCCTTTGCTGCTGGGCAGGATGTACATAAGGCTACTGCAGCAGAAGTATTTGGAGTGACTGTTGATCAAGTCACCAGTGATCAAAGACGCAGTGCGAAAGCCATTAACTTTGGCTTAATTTATGGGATGTCTGCCTTTGGCTTAGCTAAGCAACTGGGCATTAGCCGTGCCCAAAGCCAAGATTACATTGGTCGTTATTTCACTCGCTATCCAGGGGTGCAAGAATACATGGACGAAACCAAAGCCAAAGCTGCCAAGCAAGGTTATGTAGAAACCCTTTTCGGTCGGAGACTATACTTACCAGATATCAATGCGAGTAATGGCATTGCTCGTCAGGCTTCAGAGAGAACAGCGATTAATGCGCCAATGCAAGGTACTGCAGCAGATATTATCAAGCGCGCGATGATCAAGGTAGATGAGTGGTTAGCGTCTAGTGGCCTAAATGCGCGTATGACAATGCAAGTGCATGACGAATTAATTTTTGAAGTGGACGCAGCCCAGGTAGACGCCCTAGTAGCAGGAGTTAAGTCAGCAATGGAAGGTGCTGCAGACCTTTTAGTACCGCTCATCGTTGATGTGGGAGTAGGCGATAACTGGGATCAGGCGCATTAATTGCCTAATCTATTTAAAAAAATAAAATGAATTGGAACTAAATGCCCTCACAGGCGTCTGAGTACGTAACTAGCCAAGCGTTATTAACAGTTTACAAAGACGCCTACCCTGAAAATCGTTCCCCTCGGTCTTCAGGGTTTTTTTTGTGCAGGATTTATCCTATACCAGGTATGCCAAACAACAACGCATTGCCTAGAGCCTGATGTTTATGCATCAGGCTCGCTTACATGGCTTGCGATGGCCGTTTCATCCTGGGCTTGGGCCATGGAGCCAGCATTAATAATGGGTTTCATCCAGAGTACTAGCTGGCGTTCTAGATCAGCAATACCGTCCCCTTTGGAAGCAGAAAAACTTTGCATGCTGATCAAGCCTTCTGGGTGCTCAGGTAAGCCCTTCCTAACCTCTGTCTTAGCGTTCATGACGCCATTTTTTTTGAGCTTGTCTGCCTTAGTGAGCAACAAATGCAGCGGCAGTTTGGAGGCAATACACCAATCAATGATCATGCGATCAAATTCTTTTAAAGGATGACGTATATCCATCACTAATACCAAGCCTGATAGGCTTTCGCGCACTTCCAAGTATTGGTTAAGGTGTTTGCGCCATTTTAGTTGCATCGCCACTGGAACCTTAGCGTAACCGTAACCAGGTAGGTCCACCAACCGGCATTGGTCGATGTTAAGATTAAAAAAGTTTAGCAGCTGGGTGCGGCCAGGCGTTTTACTCGTTCTGGCTAGGGCCGGGTTGCGAGTGAGAGCGTTAATAGCACTAGACTTACCCGCATTAGAACGGCCAGCAAAGGCAACTTCGGAGCCAATATCTTGGGGGCACTCACTGACTTTACTTGCGCTAGTGGTAAATTCGGCAGAGCGAAAATTTAAGTGTTGGATCGTCATAATGTGTATCATTGATAAATTAGATGTCATTTTACATTATTTTTACGAAAATAAACGCTGATAAAAAGGCAATCTGCGCCTCACAATGGTGTTGTGTTATTGAAGTCGGGCCAACTGGGCCCTATAATGGAGGCAATGACCAGTTTATTTTATAAAGTTACAGGAAAACCGATGAAAAAAGTAATTGTATGTTTGATGATCGGCCTTGGTTGGATGGGCTTTGCTCATGCAGCTGGAGACGCAGAATCTGGACAAGGCAAGGTTGCGGTATGCAGTGGCTGTCATGGTGCTGATGGTAATAGCATGATTCCTATGTTTCCAAAGCTTGCCGGGCAAGGTGAGCTGTATCTTGTTAATCAGCTAAAAGCCATCCGTGACGGCGCTCGCAATGTGCCACAAATGACAGGCATATTAACAGGTCGTACTGACCAAGACTTGGCAGATATGGGTGCCTTTTATGCCAGTCAAAAAGGCACAGTGGGCGCAACAGATCCAGAGCTGTTTGAGCTAGGTCAACAAATATACCGTGCAGGCATTGCTACTAAGGGTGTTGCTGCATGTGCAGCTTGCCATTCGCCAACAGGGGGTGGAAATGCACAAGCAGGCTTCCCTGCTTTGGGTGGGCAGCACGCAAATTATATCGTCAGTCAGCTCAAGGCATACCGCACAGAAACCCGCAACAATGGTCAGGCGATCATGATGCAGCAAGTTGCAGCGTTGATGAGTGATAAAGAAATTGAAGCAGTGGCAAGCTATATTCAAGGCTTGTCGGAATAGTTGAGTAAGGTAAACGAAAAGGTGGCTAAGGCCGCCTTTTTTACCTTTTGGATTTAGTGAGTGTAAAGACGCCGTAAACCCGCTCACACTTTCTTGCTTAAACGTTAGTATTTAGACTTAAAGATCAATTAGGATTTAAATTATGTTGAAAAAAATCGTCACTATCATCGCTTTAGTTAGCTTGCCCATGTTTGTTTTGGCCGCAGACTACAAAGCTGGAACACACTATGTCGTGTTGGATAAGCCCATCAGTTCATCGCGCACCGAAACTATTGTGGTTAACGAGTTTTTTGGCTACACCTGTCCGCATTGTAATGACTTTGAACCGCAGCTGCACCGCTGGGCTGGTAAGCAAACTGATGATGTAACCTTTATGCCTATTCCTGTCGTTTTTGGCCGCAGCTGGGAACCGTATGCTAAGGCTTATTTTGTGGCACTTAACTTAGGCGTGCTAGAGCAGACACATCAAGCTATGTACGATGCCGTGCATATAGATGAGCGACGCATGACTAATCGGCAAGCATTAGCTGGCTTCTTTTCTGAACATGGCGTCGGCAAAGCCGATTTTGATAGTGCTTATGATTCTTTTGATCTACAAAATAAGCTACGTCAAGGTAGTCGCCTAGCTGCTCAGGCGCAAATCACGGGTGTGCCTTCCATGTTGGTCAATGGTAAGTATATGGTTAATGCAACATTAGCTGGCAGCAAGGAAGGTATGCTTGCAGTTGTCGATTACCTAGTTGAGCTAGAAAATAAATAAGCGTGATTAAGGCCACGACAAGGCCATAGCAGCAAGGTAGAATGGGGCCAAAGGGCATAAAAGCCTAAGTTTATAAATGGACACGCAAGCACATGAGCGATCAAGGCCCCAAGCCAACCACACACTTTGGTTTTAAAGAAGTCCCTACTGGTGACAAGGTCAGCAGGGTAGCTGGCGTGTTTCACTCTGTAGCAGCCAAATATGACGTGATGAATGACCTCATGTCGATGGGAATCCACCGCTTGTGGAAGCGCCAAACCATAGAAATGAGTGGCGTTAGGGCAGGTGACGCTGTGTTAGACCTTGCTGGTGGTACGGGAGATCTGACTATACGGTTTAGTCATTTGGTTGGGCCACAAGGTCGAGTTATTTTAGCTGATATTAATGAGTCAATGATGAAGGTTGGGCGTGATCGCCTAATTGATAAGGGCATAGTGGGTAACGTAAGTTATGTACAAGCCAATGCGGAAGCGCTACCCTTCCCAGACAACACCTTTGACTGCATAACGATTGCCTTTGGGTTGCGTAATGTGACTGATAAAGATAAGGCCTTAGTGTCAATGTGCCGAGTATTGAAGCCCGGCGGACGCCTTCTCGTGTTGGAATTCTCTAAAACTGATAATCCATTGCTGACAAAAGTATATGATACGTATTCGTTCAATATTTTACCAAAAATTGGCAAACTCATTACCGATGATGAGGACAGCTATCGTTACTTGGCAGAATCTATTCGCATGCACCCAGACCAAGCCACATTAAAGGGTATGATGGAAAACGCAGGGTTAGTTAACTGCCGCTTCCACAACATGACTGGTGGAATTGTGGCTTTGCATTTCGGCGTTAAGCCGTAAGTAGTGGAAAGATAAGCATCCCATGAAAGCAATTCTGCGCGGCCTCTCCATTCTTCGTGTGATCATTCGGTATCGCCTAGATCTCCTGCTGTTAGGGTATGCATTGCCACTGCCAGTGCGGCTGATATTGTGGTGTATGCCATGGCGTCTGTTAGTTCGCGTGCGAGGGCCTGTTTCTCAGCGCATACGTTTGGCATTGATTGATTTAGGCCCAGTATTTGTTAAATTTGGCCAGTTGTTATCTACTCGTAGAGACATGTTGGATGACGATTTAGCAGAGCAGCTGGCGACATTGCTTGATAAAGTTCCTCCCTTTGACAGCCAAGAATCCAAGCGCCTCATAGAGCAAGCTTTAAAGCAAAGTGTCACTCAGGCTTTTGCAGAATTTGATGATGTGCCACTTGCCTCTGCTTCTGTAGCGCAGGTTCATAGTGCACGGTTAATGACTGGCGAATCAGTTGTCGTGAAAATAATCCGTCCAGGCATTAAGCTGACCATTGAGCGAGATTTACGCTTGATGCGTCTATTGGCAAAGTGGATCAATGCAACGGTTCCAGACCTTCGTCGCCTGCGCCTACAAGGCGTTATTGATGAATACGAAAAGACTATTTTAGACGAACTAGACTTGCAGCGTGAAGCGGGTAATGCCAGCCAACTTAGGCGCAATTTTGACAACTCTAACCTGTTGTATATCCCCAAAATTTATTGGGACTTGAGCAACCCTTCGGTGTTGGTACAAGAGCGTATTTTTGGACTGCATGTTAACGATATTGAAGCCATTGAAAATGCGGGCATAAGTCGCCAGGAGCTGGCTAAGCGTGGAGTTGAAATTTTCTTCACTCAAGTGTTCCGGGACAGTTTTTTCCATGCGGACATGCACCCAGGTAATATTTTTGTTAATCCCACAATTCCGCATGACCCGCAATATATGGCTGTGGACTTCGGTATCGTCGGCAGTCTAACTCAAGAGGATCAGGCGTATTTGGCCCGCATATTGTTAGCCTTCTTTAATCGTGACTATCGCCAAATTGCTCAGTTGCATGTGGACTGCGGCTGGTTACCAGCAGACACAAAAGTGCATGAATTTGAAGCTGCTATTCGTGGCGTGAGTGAGCCCATATTTTCAAAACCTTTGGCAGAAATTTCGTTTGCCCAAGTGTTACTTGGTCTATTTCAGACGGCTCGTCGGTTTAATATGCAGGTCCAGCCGCAGCTGGTGCTGTTGCAAAAAACTATGCTCAACATAGAAGGCTTGGGTCGCCAACTTTATCCGCAATTGAACCTGTGGGAAACCGCTCAACCCATTCTAGAGCAGTGGTTTAAACGCCAAGTAAGCCCTAAGCAAGTGTACCTTCAGCTGAAACAAGAATGGCCAGACTTGGCGCAGCAGTTGCCCCATTTACCCGGCCTGATTCATGATGCTTTGCAGCAAACCTCCAATCCTCTTCCCCCGCCTCATGTTTCTAAAAATGTGCCTAACGGAAAAGGGCATTGGAGTGGGTTGATTGGCTTGGTTCTTGTTATAGGGGCCGCTGTGTTACAGCGTATCGCCTTATCGGATCAAGTATGGGTTGCTCCAGCAAGTGTGTTGCTGGGGCTTGTGGGTATATTAGTGTTGTGGAATAGAGGGAATCGTTGATGTCTAGAAGTCATTGGTTGGATGAAATTAAGTGGGATGACAAAGGTTTGGTGCCTGCTATCGCGCAAGACTATCAAACAGGCCAAGTTTTGATGATGGCTTGGATGAACCGAGAGTCCTTAATGCTTACAGAGCAAGAGCAACGGGCAGTATATTGGTCGCGTTCGCGGGCGCGCTTATGGCGCAAGGGTGAAGAATCAGGCCATGTGCAAAAGTTATATAGTGTTCAGTTAGACTGTGATGCCGATGTTATTTTATTAAAGGTAGAGCAAGTAGGCGGCATTGCCTGCCATACAGGTCGCCCCCACTGCTTCTTTAGGCGCTTATTAAATGGTGAGTGGAAGGAAAATGTTGCAGTAGCTAAAGACCCAAAGGAGATCTATAATCATGACTGATGTGTTAAATGCTCTGCAGTTAGTGTTGGAAGAGCGCAAGCAGGCAGCGCCGGAATCATCTTATGTGGCTAGCTTGCATGCGCAAGGACTGAATAAAATACTGGAAAAAATTGGTGAAGAAACCACAGAGGTTATTCTGGCAGCAAAAGACGCGCAAGATCAAGCTACGACTAAAGCCGTCATTGCCGAAACAGCCGATTTATGGTTCCATTGTTTGGTGATGTTGTCGCACCTAGGTGAAGATCATACCGCTGTGTTACAAGAGTTAGAGCGCCGATTTGATCTCTCGGGTATAGTTGAAAAGGCTAATCGTAGTTAGTAATTTATTTATGAGGAGTAAAGCATGGGTTTAGGTGGAATTAGTATTTGGCAGTTGGTGATTGTTTTAGCTATTATCTTGTTGTTATTTGGTAGTAAGAAATTACGCAACATTGGTGGTGATCTCGGTAATGCAGTCAAAGGCTTTAAGTCAGCGATGAAAGATGGCACAACAGAGCCAAAAGCAATTGATGAGAAGCTAGAGAAGGATGCCAGTTTTAGTGCGGATACTTCTGCTGAAAAAGAACCTGAAAAAACTGACAAGTAGCGGCCAACTCTATGTTTGATATTGGTTTTACAGAGTTAGTTTTAGTGGGTGTCATTGGTCTATTAATACTAGGTCCAGAGCGCATGCCTATAGCAGTGCGAACTGTTGGTTTATGGGTGGGCAAAATAAAGCGCACAGTGGGTGGAGTTCAAAAAGAGATTCAAGATGAATTGAGAATTGATGAAATCCGTAAGAAGGCTGATGAAAACCGCAAAGCCATTGAAGGTCGAATGGCTGAATTACAAGCAGAAACGGATATTATGGAAGCTCCAGTAGTTGCCGCATCAGAAAATAAAGCTGAACCCAAAGAGCCCTCAATTGGCGGGTCCTAACCGTTTTTGGAACATACTATGAGTGACGCAAAGGCCTACACCACCGAACAAGAGTCTCAATTACCCTTAATGGGCCACCTAATAGAGCTGCGCAATCGGTTATTAAAGGCGGTAGTGCTGGTGGTATTGTTATTTGCTTGCATGTTCCCCTTTGCCAACGAATTCTACTTATATTTATCCATTCCTTTACGTAGTTTGTTGCCTGA
>NZ_CP159830.1:47500-340000 GCF_047730085.1 Candidatus Njordibacter sp. Uisw_056
CCATGCTTCCAGGAAAAGCTTCTAAGCATCAGATATTGAGTGACCGTACCCCAAACCGACACAGGTGGTCAGGTAGAGAATACCAAGGCGCTTGAGAGAACTCGGGTGAAGGAACTAGGCAAAATGGTACCGTAACTTCGGGAGAAGGTACGCCGCTGTTGGTGATGGGACTTGCTCCTTAAGCTGATGGCGGCCGAAGATACCAGGTGGCTGCGACTGTTTATTAAAAACACAGCACTGTGCAAACACGAAAGTGGACGTATACGGTGTGACGCCTGCCCGGTGCCGGAAGGTTAATTGATGAGGTTAGCGCAAGCGAAGCTTTTGATCGAAGCCCCGGTAAACGGCGGCCGTAACTATAACGGTCCTAAGGTAGCGAAATTCCTTGTCGGGTAAGTTCCGACCTGCACGAATGGCGTAACGACGGCCACACTGTCTCCACCCGAGACTCAGTGAAATTGAAATCGCTGTTAAGATGCAGTGTATCCGCGGCTAGACGGAAAGACCCCGTGAACCTTTACTATAGCTTCACAGTGAACTTTGAACCTATTTGTGTAGGATAGGTGGGAGGCTTTGAAGCGGTGACGCTAGTCATCGTGGAGCCAAACTTGAAATACCACCCTGGTATGTTTGAGGTTCTAACTCAGGTCCGTAATCCGGATCGAGGACACTGTGTGGTGGGTAGTTTGACTGGGGCGGTCTCCTCCCAAAGAGTAACGGAGGAGCACGAAGGTATGCTAATCATGGTCGGAAATCATGAGGTTAGTGCAATGGCATAAGCATGCTTAACTGCGAGACAGACACGTCGAGCAGATACGAAAGTAGGTCATAGTGATCCGGTGGTTCTGAATGGAAGGGCCATCGCTCAACGGATAAAAGGTACTCCGGGGATAACAGGCTGATACCGCCCAAGAGTTCACATCGACGGCGGTGTTTGGCACCTCGATGTCGGCTCATCACATCCTGGGGCTGAAGCCGGTCCCAAGGGTATGGCTGTTCGCCATTTAAAGTGGTACGCGAGCTGGGTTTAGAACGTCGTGAGACAGTTCGGTCCCTATCTGCCGTGGACGTTTGAGATTTGAGAAGAGTTGCTCCTAGTACGAGAGGACCGGAGTGAACGAACCTCTGGTGTTCCGGTTGTCACGCCAGTGGCATTGCCGGGTAGCTACGTTCGGACAGGATAACCGCTGAAAGCATCTAAGCGGGAAGCCCCCTTCAAGATGAGATCTCACAGGAGTTTAACTCCCTAAAGAGCCGTTCAAGACTAGGACGTTGATAGGTTGGGTGTGTAAGCGCGGTAACGTGTTGAGCTAACCAATACTAATTGCTCGTGAGGCTTGACCATATAACGCCAAAAGCGTTGTACAAGCTAATATGAACGCATGAGAGTGTGTGATTATGAAGTACAA
This sequence comes from Candidatus Njordibacter sp. Uisw_056, assembly GCF_047730085.1. NCBI lineage: Bacteria > Pseudomonadati > Pseudomonadota > Gammaproteobacteria > Pseudomonadales > Candidatus Njordibacteraceae > Candidatus Njordibacter > Candidatus Njordibacter sp. Uisw_056. Next base: position 48,910 of record NZ_CP159830.1, read on the forward strand.
ACAATTAAGTTTACGATAGAAGTACGATGGGTAAGCCCTCGGTAAGCGCAAGTTGTGTAATACCTAAACGAAGACATATCACAAATTCAAGGATGGCGATTTAACGATCTTCATTCACCTTTTTATTGCTTGGCGACCATAGCGAGATGGAACCACCTGACCCCATTCCGAACTCAGAAGTGAAACGTTTTAGCGCCGATGGTAGTGTGGGGTTTCCCCATGTGAGAGTAGGTCATCGCCAAGCACCTCATTCAGTACTAAAAAACCCCTAGCCTTAATCAGACTAGGGGTTTTTTATGCATTGCTGAAAAGTGACGACTATTGTAACGACTTGCATCTGCCTAACTAAAAATTGGAAAAATTATGACATTAGAGTCCACATTACAATTCCTAGCAATCACCTTATTCCTAGAAGTTACCCCAGGGCCAGGAGTGATGTTTATCCTCTACCAATCAGCCTTTAGCTTCCGTAATGCTGTGGCTGGAACACTAGGCTTATTAACGTCAAATGTTATTTGGATCAGCTTAGTGGCCACAGGCTTAGCTCTAGTGTTAACTCAAAACCCCAGTGTGTTTGATACCTTGCGGTACGCTGGAGCTGTCTATTTGGTTTATTTAGGTTACAAAATCATTCGTTATGGCATTGGTAAGCCCAAGGCTAATGAAAATACCCATGCTGAGCAACATAAAAGCACCTGGTCCAGCTATCGCCAGGGTATGCTTACCTCATTATCTAACCCAAAAGCGCTGTTATTTTTTATGGCGTTGTTTCCTCAGTTTACTCGGCCAGAATACTTTATCCAGGATATTATTTATTTTGGTTTACTAAAAATGACTTGTTTGGCCATAGTTATGATTAGCTATGGCGTTATGGGGCGGCGAATGTTTAATTATATGGGCGAATCTACTTGGGCCAACACCATTTCAAGAGTGTTTGGTGGCGGCATAATCATTGCTGCAATCGCCATTGCACGAGGGTAATGTGGTGGTAGTCTGACAGACTTTGGTTGATCGCCCATGACCCTAGGGCAATAACCCTTTATAATAGGGTCATATTGGCTACTTGGGTGAGACATTATGTACTTTGACGAATTATATGCACCACTTAGAGACATGCAGGACTGGCAGCAAATAGCGTTCTCGGCTGCTCTATGTGAGCGCATCTTCCCTCACTATGCGTTATACGATAGCCTCTCAGAAAATAACCAGGTTAGTATTGCCAGAACAGCTTTAGACCAAGTTTGGAAGCAGCTATCCCTGCGTGGCAACATGAACGCAGATACTCAGCTAACCAAAATTGAGGCGATCGTGCACAGTGAAGAAGATGAAAGCTTTGGTGCAGGCCTAGCGTTTGACGCCCTTGTGGCCTTAATGGCGACTCTTCACTGCGTTGATCACGCAAGCTTTGAAGATGCGGCTAGCGTGGCCCACTTGTCACGAGAGAGCGTAGCTAAGTTTGTTGAACTCCATGCCGACGATGAACTAAGTGATGAGCAACTTATTCGGCATATATCCACCCATGAACTTATGGTGCAGGAACTGGCATTTCACGCTGATGTGATTAAGCTGTTATTATCTCAACCGATTGCAAAAGCCTCACAAATAGACCAGCTTAAATTAGTTGCCATAGCAGACGGCGTAAGCAATATCGGTATTAGCATGAGCCATGGGTAACGTCCCAGCCCGCGTGATAATTCCCCTTACCCTAGACCAAGCCCATAGCTGTTTGCCATTGGCTTACAAAGAGATATAAGTAATGACATTAGTTAAAGGGTTTGGGTACTTGCTCCAAGGGGCAAGACTACTTTCCCACCCTGGCTTAAGATTATTTGTGTTGCTGCCGCTATTGGTAAACATTATTATGTTTGGTGTGGGTCTGTTGGTGCTCATTTCCTTCGTAGGCGGTTGGATGGGAGACATTGTGGCCTGGCTACCAGAGTGGATGGGTGGAATAACTTCGTTCTTGTGGTTTCTTCTAGTCATTTTATTTGGTATGGCCGTATTTTTTAGCTTTAACTTGCTCGCTAATTTCATAGCCGCCCCACTGAATGGCTTGTTAGCTGAAAAAGTACAACTTCATTTAACAGGGAAAGAACTAGGTATCACTAACCTTGGGTCGATTCTGGCAAGTATCCCGAGGTCTATCGGCCGAGAAATTAGTAAATTAACCTATTACCTCCCAAGAATTCTTATTCTACTGATACTAACCTTGATTCCAGGAATCAACGTGATAACCCCGTGGTTGTGGGTCTTGCTCACTGCTTGGATGATGGTTATTCAGTATGTTGATTATCCCATGGATAACAATGGCATAAGCTTCCGAAAAATGAAGCGTAGTTTGAGCCAGCAGCGCTTACTGCATCTGGGGTTCGGTGGTGGTGTGTCACTTTTGTTAATGCTTCCTGTGGTCAACTTTTTTGCCATGCCAATCGCCGTAGCTGGGGCCACAGCCCTCTATGTCAATGAGCATGAGCCATTAAATATAGTTGATTAAAAGACCAATCCACACGCTCAATGCTGCCCACTGACTATTAATGAAAGCTTTAAAGTAGTTTGTGTTCTGCCTAGTTCGGCCTAAGTGATTTTGATATATAAAAAACCCTGCCATAACGGCTAAGCCCACGTAAAATGGGCTATTAAGGCTATTTATTAGGCCCACAGTAAACAATAATCCTACACACCCTAGCTGAAACGCTGCAATTATAGCTAGATCCCAACGACCAAAAAGCACTGCCGTAGACTTTATGCCAATGTTCAAGTCATCTTCTCGGTCTACCATGGCGTAGTAGGTGTCGTAAGCGATAGTCATACAAACCGCTGCGCAGAAGGTAAGCCACGCGGTGAGGCCTGTGGCTTGTGTTTGTGCAGCAAACCCCATGGGTATAGCCATGGCAAATGCCGCCCCGAGGATCGCCTGTGGCCAATGGGTATATCGCTTCATAAACGGGTAAGCAGCTGCCAGGATAACCGCTACAAAAGACAAGGCAATGGTATAACCATTAGTCAACAACACTAATAGAAACGCGGCTAAACATAGGCCAAAAAATAACACCAACGCCTCCTTGGGGCTAACGGTGCCTGTTGCTAATGGTCTTTGTTTAGTACGTTGCACAAATCCGTCTACTTTGCGATCTGCGTAATCATTGATCACACACCCTGCAGCACGCATCACATACACGCCAACTACAAAAATCAGCAATACATCTAGCTTAGGCATACCTTCAGCAGCTAACCAAAGCGCCCATAAAGCCGGCCAAAGAAGCAAATAGGTACCCACTGGACGGTCTAGACGCATAAGACTTTTAAAATGGGGCCAGCGGCGCAGTATCGAAATCACAATAATGGTTCAACTTATAGCAAAGTCACCATGCTACCATATGCGTCTTTACTGTCGCTGCTGAAAGTGATCATGATGCCAACAAAAACCCATAAGCTGCTATTAATCTGCACAGGAAATACCTGTAGGTCACAAATGGCCCATGCCATCTCTCACCAATGGGCGTTATTACATGAATTAAACCTTGAAATTGAGTCTCGAGGTATTCGAGCAAAGGCAGGTGACGCTACAACAGAAGAAGCTATTATAGTGCTAGGGGCAGCTAATATTCATTGGCAAGGTACTAGTCAGCCGCTCACGGCTGCAGACTTGCAGTGGGCAGATGACCTATGGGCAATGACCCAGGAACACTTAGATTTTGTTACTCAACTTGGCGCTGACTTAAACCCAGATAACTTGCCCTGCTGCCGGTTGCTTGCAGGGGTTGATGAACTTGTAGATCCTTTAAACGGCGGGCTTGCCGCCTATGAACAGCTGTTTTTTAGGTTACAAGAACTACTGCCTAAACGTCTTGCGGCAATACAAACGCCATCGGAGGCATAAAAACTTCGGTTACCAAAATGCCCTTACTATCTAAATAAAATACAGATCGCCGCGCCCAATGCTGTTGTTGGCTATGCCTTTGTTGAAGGCAGGTAACTTCTAATGCGCCGCGCACCATATTAGGGTGCTTAAATAACAAAGCGCCCAATGGCTTGCTGCCAATATTTTTAAATTTCCGTAAACCACCACTAAGTGTGCTGTGGGGTATAATACTTCGGGCGCACACCCAAACTTGGCCGTGACAAAGCAGCTCAACTTCGCGGATAATAGCTTTTTGGCGTGGTTTTAGGGCCAGTGCTTGAGCTTCAGACTGGCTTGGGACACCCCACTCATTACTAACCACACGCACTGAAAACTGGCCATGACTTGCATGGATAAGGCGTTGTGTTAATGACCCTTTATCCTGCAGCCAAGCTTGCCAGTGCCGAGGAATATTATGGCACATTGGCCGCCTGTAACTGCGCCACGTGGAGGGGTAAGGTTTTTGTGAATGAACCAGAGAAATAGGCACAGTAAGCTCATCAATTATGCGAAAAATAAAGGAACCATTGTATCAATAAGTTTAGCCCTAAGAAACTCTCCCAAGCTGATCACGAGGTGATTAAAACCACCCGCCTTTGGCTTAACCAAATGGTGCTAGGTTTAAATCTGTGTCCATTTTCACACAGTGTGGTGGCTCAAGACCAAGTGCACTATGGCGTTTGCAGTGGCACCAAAGACGCCCAGCTCAAGCAATTTTATGTTACCGAACTGCAGCGTTTGCTTGATGCTGATGAACAGACTATTGCCACTAGCTTGTTGATGTTTCCTCAGGGCCTAGAGGCCTTCGATGATTACCTAGACCTGTTAGATTGGTTTCAGCAGCTATTGGAGCAGGCAGAACTAACAGAGCATGTACAATTAGCATCATTCCACCCAAAATATCAGTTTGAGGGTGTGGCTTTTGAGGACCTTAGTCACTTTACAAATCGCTCACCTTATCCAACCATACATCTTCTGCGTCAAGCACAAATTACCAAAGCCCTTGCTCACGTCGCAGACCCTGAGCAGATATTCGCAGACAACATTGAAACACTTAATAAACTTGGCCGCCAAAAGGTTGAGTTACTGTGCCCCTGGGGCAAATAGGAATGATTTTATGAAACTCCATATTCTTGCCGTTGGTGGCACTATCGACAAGGTCTACTTCGACGCCCTAAGTGACTATAAGATTGGACCACCTGCCGCTGCTGAAATCCTACAACGGGTTAACGTAAATTTTGATTACGACGTCAGCCAAGTGATCTCTAAAGATAGTTTGGACATGACTGATGCTGATCGTGAAGAAATTCTAGCGGCAGTTCAAGCTCATCCCGCAAAACATGTGATTATCACTCATGGAACGGACACTATGGTGGATACCGGGCAGGTGCTAAAGCAGGCCCTGGGGAAAACTGTGGTGATTATGGGCGCGATGCAACCAGCACTAATGAAGCTATCAGATGCAGATTTTAATCTAGGTGTGGCTGTAGCTGCGGTGCAGGCGCTCCCAGAAGGGGTGTACCTGTGCATGAGTGGAAGAATCTATGATGTTGACAGGGTAGCGAAGAATCGCTCTGAGTCGCAATTTCAAGACCTCTGACAGAGCTTTAGTTAGTGATCAATAACTCATTGAGTCCATAATGCTCATCTAGCCACTGACCAATCACATTATTACCACAAAGGTGGTGGGCATAGTGCATGTGTAAGCAGCGGATTTGCTCCCAATCGCGCAACCCACCGATGCCATAAGTGTCTAGTAGATCAACATAACCCAAACGAGTAAGCTCAGCCAAGTCCTCTGATGAGCAACTTGCCCAGCGCTCGGCTACATACTCTCGCTGATTTGCTTGATAAGCGGCCATCAAATCTGGCTCATCTTGCAAGCGCTTTTCTAGTCTTTTTACGGTGCCCACCATTTCTATCTGGCTAATGGCCTTATGAAGGTCCCTAGATGATAGCCAGTACACGGTAGGGAATGGCTTGTTATCAACTAAAGGACGCATCTTAAGTACTAAAGGGACACCATTAGCAGAGCTGGAAGCAATGGCTTTCAAACCTCTGGGGCGGCGGCCTAGCTGTTGTTCAATAGTCGCAAGTTGTTGGGGCAAGAGCATGATTGTTTGGGGGCTAGAAAAATGAGTAAGGGTTAATTATGGCACTCACGCGTTAGGTGAATGCCATCAGCACGTTATCTTAGTGACCTAAGATCTGGCTTAAAAATAACTTAGTACGATCATGCTGTGGGTTATCAAAGAATTCATGAGGTGTATTTGACTCAATGATTTCACCCTCATCCATAAAGATCACCCGATCTGCTACCTTTTTGGCAAAGCCCATCTCGTGGGTTACACATAACATGGTAATGCCTTCTTCAGCCAAAGACACCATGGTATCAAGGACTTCTTTGATCATTTCAGGGTCAAGTGCAGATGTGGGTTCGTCAAATAACATAATGTTAGGACGCATGCATAAAGACCGGGCAATCGCCACACGCTGCTGCTGGCCACCAGACAGTTGGCCAGGATACTTGTTAGCTTGCTCAGGGATCTTAACCCGCTCAAGAAACTCCATCGCCGTAGCTTCTGCTTCAGCCTTAGGAACTTTACGCACCCAGATTGGAGCCAAAGTGCAGTTCTCCAATACCGTGAGGTGCGGGAACAAGTTAAAGTGCTGGAATACCATACCTACTTCTCGGCGCACAGCATCAATGTTTTTAAGGTCGTTGGTCAACTCAGTGCCATCCACAATAATGTCACCTTCTTGGTGCTCTTCTAGACGGTTAATACAGCGAATCATAGTTGATTTGCCTGATCCAGAAGGCCCACAAATGACAATTTTCTCACCCCGAGTGACGGCAAGGTTAATATTCTTTAGAACGTGGAAGTCTCCATACCATTTATTCATGTTACGAATTTCAATACAGAGATCGTTGGTGGCATTACTTTGTGTTTCTGACATCTTGATAAACCTTTAAAATTAGTTGCTATCGCTTGTGGCCGGTGTTGAGCTTGTTCTCAAGATAAAGAGAGTACCGAGCCATACCAAAACACGAAATAAAGAAGAAAACAGCGACGAAGAGATAAACTTCAGTCGACAAGCCTAACCAGGCCGAATCGGCAACAGAAGCTCGGCCAATGCCTAAGGGGTCTAACAAGCCGATAACGATAACCAAGGTACTGTCTTTGTATAGACCAATAAAGGTGTTAACAATACCAGGAATCGAGATCTTTAATGCCTGTGGCAGAATGATGAAACGCATGGCCTGGCCGTAGTTTAAACCCAATGACTCTGCAGCTTCTAACTGGCCTTTAGGTAATGCTTGTAAGCCACCCCGAATAACTTCGGCCATATAAGCGGATGCAAACAAAGTCACCATGATGAGAACTCTCACCAACAAATCAAACGTAGTGCCTGGAGGCAGAAAATAACTGAGCATAGTAGACGCTACAAACAGCAGAGTGATTAAAGGCACACCACGAATAAACTCAATAAAACCAATGCAAAAGTATTTAATAATAGGTAGGTCAGACTGGCGACCCAGAGCCAGTAGGATACCCAAAGGTAAAGAGAAAACGATACCAGTCACGCCGATTGTCAAGGTTAACATTAGGCCACCAAATAGGTGGGTGCCAACAGGTTCTAACCCGAACCCACCACTTAACAGCCAAGCGCCAATAAAAGGATAAACCATAGCGAATTTTAGCATTTGCTTGCGAGCTGGGATTTTATCCCACAATACTGCTGCACCTGCAACCACAAGAAGAAGGGTTGCAAGGTTAACACGCCAGCGTAGTTCAGCTGGATAAAAGCCATATACAAATAGGTTAAAACGTTCAACAATAAAAGCAAGGCAGGCCCCATCTGGAGCACAGTCTTTGCGGGTTGTTCCCACATAGGTCGCGTCAATAAACAGCCAGTTAATGGCTGAGGGTAGGGCTAAGTATAAGAGGTAAATAGACACCAAAGTGACGATGGAGTTAGTGGCTGAAGAAAATAAATTTTCTTTTAACCAATAAATAACACCCACAGTGTTTTTTGGTGGTGGCAGGCTAGGATGCGTGCCCGGGGCATATGTTTCTTTAGTCATTGTCATCTCTACCTTAACGTTCCACTAGCTGCATACGATTATTGTACCAGTTCATTCCTGAGGAAATGATCAAAGAAATGGCTAGGTAAATACCCATTACAATTAACATACATTCCATTTCTCGGCCTGTCTGGTTAAGAGAAATACCACCGATGGTAGCCACAATGTCCATGTAGCCAATCGCTAGAGCCAAAGATGAGTTCTTAGCTAGGTTCAAATACTGGCTCGTTAAGGGTGGAATAATTACCCTAAGTGCTTGGGGAATAACCACCAGTTTAAGTACGCGGCTGTTAGATATACCCAAAGCTTGGGCTGCCTCAGTTTGACCATGATCGATAGCCACGATGCCGGCACGGACTATTTCACCAATAAAGGCTGCTGTATATAGGGACAAAGCTAACCATAGGGCGATAAATTCAGGGCGAATCACCATGCCGCCCTTAAAGTTAAAACCCTTCAGGGCAGGTACATCCCACTCAATGGGGCTGCCTAAAATAAAGTAAACAGCTAGGGGCAGCAATACGATCGCCGCTATATTAATGAGGGCTACCGGGTATGCTTTACCCGTTGTGTCTTGAACCTTTTGCGCATGTCGGCTAAACCACCAAGCAAACGCTAGGCCGCCAACCACAAAGCCACTCACTACCCAAAATAAAGATTGAAATTCTGGGCTGGGCATTTGAAAGCCACGATTATTTAAGAAAAAGGTATCGCCAAAATTGTAAGAACCTTTTGGCCGTGGTAACGAGCTTACAATCAAGCCATGTAGTAGCAAAATATGCAATAAAACTGGAACGTTACGCATATATTCAATATAAACATAAGCGATTTTTTGTGTTAACCAGTTGCTTGATAAACGCATCACACCTAGCAGAAAGCCAAGAATGGTGGCCAGCACAATACCGGCAACGGCAACTAGTAAGGTATTGATAAGGCCCACAATCATCGCCCTAAAATGGCTAGACGTGGAGCTATATTCAATTAAGTGTTGGTTGATGTCATAGCTGGCATCATCCCAGAGGAAGCTAAAATTGATGTCTTTGCCAATGTTGGATAAGTTGACTACAGCGTTATTAATGATGAAGGAAAAAAATGCAAGAATCAGTGCGGCAGCGATAATCTGCACAATGATTGAACGGGTTTCTTTGTCATACCAAGCGCGTAATAAAGGATTGGTATTGGATGTAGGAATGCTCATAGAGTGAACCGTGCTACGTAGATATCAGCCGTTAAGGGTAGTTTACCAACTTAACATTTGACTAGTAATCAGAGGTGTAGCAACCAAAGACTATTAAGTTCCAGATATGAACTGGGGTGCCGTAGCACCCCAGTTTTGCACTGCAAATTCGTATCAATTAACGAATTGGAGCAGCGTAAAGTACACCACCGTTATTCCACAAGTTGTTTAGACCACGTGCAATTTCTAGCGGAGTATTTGGGCCAACGTTACGCTCGTAGATTTCGCCGTAGTTACCACCCTGTGCAACAGCACGTGCAGCCCACTTAGCATCTAGGCCTAGCATTGCGCCCATAGAACCTGAAGAACCAACCAAACGGTTGATGCCAGGGTTCTTGCCAACGTTGGCAGCAAGGTTCATTGCGTTAGCTTGGGTAACACCCATTTCTTCAGCATTGATTAAAGCGTTAACAACCCACTTGCCAATATCATGCCACTGGTCGTCGCCGTGACGTACAGCACCACCTAATGGCTCTTTAGAGATGATTTCTGGCAACACAACGTGCTGAGTAGGATCATCAAACTTGGCACGAGTAGACGCTAAACCTGAAGCATCAGTAGTGTAAACGTCACAACGACCCGCTACGTAGTTAGTAAAAGCTTCTTCATTAGTTTCGATTGGCACTGGCTCGTATGACATGCCATTAGCACGGAAGTAGTCAGCCAAGTTCAACTCTGTAGTAGTACCTGTTTGGATACATACAGAAGCGCCGTCAAGCTCCGTTGCGGAAGTTACACCTAGTGCTGCAGGAACCATGAAGCCCTGACCATCATAGAAGTTAACTGGCAAGAAGCTTAGCTTCAAGTCAACGTCACGGCTAAGAGTTTCAGTAGTGTTACGGAACAAGATATCGCCTTCACCAGAGCTCAACATAGTAAAGCGAGTCTTACCTGTTGAAGGTACAAACTGAACTTTGTCGCCATCGCCTAGTACGGCAGCAGCTACAGCACGACAGAAGTCGGCGTCAAAGCCTTCCCAGCGGCCGTCAGCATTAGGTGCAGCAAAACCGGCCAAGCCAGTTGTTACAACACATTTGAGTTCGCCAGCAGCACGCACGTCTTCTAGAGTAGAAGCTTGGGCAGCGGTAGCAGTCATAGCAGTTAGAGCCATGCCAGTTAAGACTTTATTGATTAGTTTCATAGTAAGGAGCCTCCTAAGGGCTTTGTCGTTTTTAGTGCGGTAAAAATTAGATTATTTTTTTATTGTTGTTACTGAAACCAGTGGTTACCGAATCTCGATTATTCATCGGAGTTATAATTCACAGTTCAGGTTGATGATGATAGACGAATTTGACGAATTGTAAACCAATAAAATCATCTCTTATGCATAAAACGACCTTATATTGATATAAAGCGCAAATAATTACTGGATTATATTTCCTATAGTGAACTATTTCCACTATATGCTAATTCACACCTTAGCAAATGCTTGCTTGTCTCCTACCCACCTTAAAATAATTTGGCGGGTTTTTTTCGGGTGGGATGCATAGCCTGCAGCGATGCGCTTCACTTCAGGTAATAAGTAGGCGTCACGCATTAAATCAGCAATTCTCAAACCAATCGCACCGGCTTGGCGAGTACCAAGCACCTCTCCTGGCCCTCGTAGTTGAAGATCTTTTTCTGCAATCACGAAACCGTCGTTAGATTGGCGTAAAATATCTAATCGTTCTCGCCCCATTTTAGATAGTGGTGCTTGGTACATAAACAAACAATGACTCTGTGCTTGCCCACGGCCAACACGGCCGCGTAATTGGTGTAACTGGGCCAACCCCAAACGTTCAGCATTATCAATCACCATAAGGTTTGCGTTGGGCACGTCAACACCCACTTCTACCACTGTAGTGGCCACGAGCAACTGAATGTCACCAGACTTAAAGCGCGCCATTGCATCGGCTTTTTCAGCCCCGTTAAGGCGGCCATGAACCAAGCCAACTTTTATATTATCAAGTTGTTGGGTTAAAAGTGCTGCAGTATCCTGAGCTGCTTCACATTGCAACACGTCTGAGGTTTCTATAAGAGGGCAGATCCAGTATACCTGCTGGCCGCTGCTGCAGGCCAAGTGGATGCGCTCTATCACATCTGCACGTTTATTGTTGTTAAGGAGCACACTATTAATAGGCTTTCGCCCTGGAGGCAACTCATCGATTACAGAGTGATCAAGGTCGCCGTAGGCGCTCATAGCTAGCGTACGAGGAATAGGTGTGGCGGTCATTACCAGCTGGTGAAGGCCGCAACCTTGGGGTGCTTTTTTCACTAAGCTGTGGCGCTGGGCTACGCCGAACCGATGTTGCTCATCAATAATGACTAAACCTAAATGTTGGTAGTGCACGGCGTCTTGAAAGAGTGCATGCGTGCCTATGATTACCTGCCCGTCACCGCTAGTAATTGCAGCAAGAGATTGGCGTTTTGTTTGGGCTTTTTGTTTGCCAGTAAGCCAGACTACGTTGACCCCTAGCGGATTTAACCAGTGGCTGAAGCTATGTAGGTGTTGCTCTGCTAAAATTTCAGTAGGCGCTAATACGGCCACTTGGCAGCCGTTATCAATCGCACGACAAGCGGCTAAAGCTGCTAATACAGTTTTACCTGAGCCAACATCCCCTTGCACCATTCTCACCATTGGTGCCGGAGTGATAAGGTCACTCGCCACCTCCTGCCAAACCCTCTGTTGTGCTTTGGTAAGCTGAAATGGAAGGTTTTTGATCAGCCCGTGTTCTAAGCCCTCCTTTACCATCATTACAGGGGCAGGCAACTGTTGGCTCTGCTTCTTGGCTTGGCTTAGGGTGAGCTGCTGAGCAATCAACTCCTCAAGCACTAGCCTCAACTTTGCTGGGGTCACTTCATTTTGCAGCTGATTTAGATCCTGATGTAAAGTTGGATAGTGCAGCTGCTTTAAGCTTTCCTTTAAGCTGGGTAATTGATAGCGACTAATCAGCTGCTGTGGCAGCAGTTCATCGAGTGCCAGTGTGCCTTGCTCTAGTTGGAGCCATGCTAAGCTAATTAGCTGGCCCATGCGGGTTAAGCTTAGGCCGTCAGTTGTGGGGTAGATAGGGGTTAATTGATCTGCCAAAGCTGGCGGCACATCATCAAACAGTACATATTCGGGGTGCACCATCTCCAAACCCTGTGGCCCGGGCCTAATGTCACCAAAGCAGCGAATATTGCGGCCTGCAGTGAAGCTTTTGGCTTGGTTGGCATGAAAATGCATAAAACGCAGACCAAGAGTTGCATTATTGTGGCTAATGCTAACGCGCAAACTTACCCGGCGTCCTCGTTGAACAGACGTGCTAGTGATTTGCCCCTCTACTAAACAAGCTGTTTTTGGCTTGAGGGCTGACAAGGGCACCAGTCGGGTGCGGTCTTGGTAGCGGTTTGGCAAGTGAAACAGGAGGTCTTCAACTGTATGTAAGCCCAATTTCCCTAATTTAGCAGCGAGTGCAGGGCCAACACCACTGAGTTGGGTCACTTCCATGAAATAAGGGCCTTAGGTGCGGTTAAGACGAATGACGCCTGGGATTTTGCGCATAGATTTAATGACCTGTGCAAGGTGAACACGATTGAGCACGGAAATTTCTAAGTTAACAACAGAAAGGCGAGCATCTTTTTCATTCACATCAATTTTCTCAACATTGGCATTGTCTTGTGCGGCGCTGGTGGCCAGGCTGGCAATGATGCCGCGACTGGCTGACACTTCAATCTCTAAGCACACGTCAAAGTCTCGGTCTCCAGTTTCTGCCCAGACTAACGCCAAGGTTTTATCTTTGTCTCGACCGATGTCTTGAATGTTGTTGCAGAAACTTCGATGAACTGCAATGCCATAGCCAGCATTGAGATGGCCAACAATGGTATCGCCTGGAATAGGGCGACAACATCGTGAATAACGAATCATAATGCCTTCGGTGCCATGAATTTCCATAGGCCCAATACCACTAGTGTGCCCTTCGGTATCGGAGGCGTCCCGGGTTAGAGCAGAGGCGACAATATAGGCTAAACGTTTTCCGGCACCAATTTCGGCTAGTAACGCATCTACATCCACTAGTTTTTGTTCAGCAACATAGCTTTTTAACTGATTGGCATCTACCGTCTCTAAGCTTAACGCATTGCTGCCTAACTCTTGGTTTAGCAGGCGACGTCCCAAATTCACAGCGTCATCAGTCGCTTGGTGCTTTAGGGCGTGACGAATATTACTGTTAGCTTTCGCTGTAGCCACAAAGTTAAGCCAGCTCATGTTGGGCTTCGCACTTGCAGTAGTGACAATCTCTATTGTGTCTCCGCTGTCCAGCTTTTGGCTAAGCGGCGCAAGACGGCGATTGATACGACAAGCAATACAAGTATTGCCAATGTCCGTATGCACAGCGTAGGCGAAATCAACAGGCGTTGCTCCAGCAGGCAATGAAAACACTCCACCTTTAGGAGAGAAAACATACACCTCATCTGGGAATAGATCATGCTTAACATGGTTAATGAACTCCATGGCATTGCCAGAGCGTTTTTGCATCTCTACCAGTTCTTGAATCCATTTTTGGGCGTGGTTATGGGCGCGCTGAGCACGGCTATTAGTGTTTTTGTACAGCCAGTGCTCTGCTACACCATGGTTGGCAATATCGTCCATCTCTTTGGTGCGTATTTGTATTTCGATAGGGGTATGTACCCCAGAACCTGCGCGATAGAGCGTGGTGTGAATAGATTGGTAGCCGTTTGACTTAGGGATTGCAATATAGTCTTTAAAACGTCCGGGTACTGGGCGATATAAATTGAGGTGATGCACTGCTCCTAAGATACGGTAACAGGTGTCTACCTTGTCCGTTACAATACGAAAGGCAAATACATCCATAATTTCCCTAAAGGATTTGCTCTGCTCGCGCATTTTATTGTAGATGCCCGCCAGGTGTTTTTGACGCCCGCTAATAACGCCTGGCAGTTCTTCGTGCTCCAAGCAATCAACTAGAGCAATCTGCACTTGTTCCAACAGTGCTTTGCGCTCACCCCGCGCTGCAGCGACTGCTCGCTGAATGTACCGGTGGCGCATTGGGTGGTAGGCGGCAAAGGCTAAGTCTTCTAATTCTATTTTTAAATCATGCATGCCCAAGCGGCCAGCAATAGGGGCGTAAATATCAGTCGTTTCTTTGGCAATGCGGCGGCGGCTATCTGGCCGCATAGCACCAATAGTGCGCATGTTGTGCAAGCGGTCTGCGAGTTTCACCAAGATAACACGAATGTCCTTAGCCATGGCAATAGCCATTTTTTGGAAGTTGTGAGCTTGGCTTTCTGCGCGAGTTTTAAATTCTAGGTGGGTGAGCTTGCTAACCCCATCAACTAAGCTAGCCACAGTCTCTCCAAATTGAGTTTCAAGGCCTTGTTTGTCTACTTGTGTATCTTCAATAACATCATGCAGCATGGCGGCCATCAGGCTTTCATGGTCCATGTGCATGTCGCCCAGGATGCTTGCTACTGCGAGGGGGTGAGTGACATAGGCTTCACCGCTCTTGCGCATTTGGCCATCATGGGCCTGTTCGGCATAGTAATATGCCCGCCGAACTGCATTCACCTGAGCAGGTTCAAGGTAGTCGTCAAGACGCGTTGCGAGGGCGTCAATGGTAGGCATAGTTCGGCATCCGTTCAGGGTAATAGACCCATGTTAACGGAAAACTATCCAAACTTGGCAGTTTTGTTGAAACTTTGTTGAATTGGTTAATAAAACCCACAAAAAAGGAGCCTAGGGCTCCTTTAGATGGGGTAATTATAGCCTAAGAGTAGCGACGAAATTACTCGTCAATATCAGGGCTGCCCTGAACAACTTCTTCACTTGCTTCAGCAACAGTTTGCGTCACTTCATCGAGTACATCTTGATCTGCCGGAACTTCAGTAAACTGTTGATTGATCTCATCATGATCATCCAAAATGCTAGCATTAATGAATCCCTCAGCTATTTCGCGCAAAGCAACCACAGTGCACTTGTCATTTTCCCACTCGATGTGGGCTTCTTTGCCACCAGTTGCAAGTTGGCGAGCACGTTTGGTGGACACCATGATGAGCTCAAAGCGGTTATCAACGTTTTCCAAACAATCTTCTACGGTTACGCGAGCCATGTGTGTTACCTGTTATTTATGATCGATGCCGTTCGGCGTTTACTAACGGCCAAAATTAGACGCGCTAGTGTACAAAATTTAGCCACCTGTTGACAAGAGTTCTTGTAATAATTGGTCGTGATTATGTGTTTGTTGAGGGGTTTTTAAGCGCCTGCTGGTAAAAATACACTGCAAATCAGCTAAAGCATGTTGAAAGTCGTCATTGATGACTAAAAAGTGGCTACCAGAATAATGGCTAATTTCGCTATGTGCCTCAGCCATTCGCTTGGCAATAACGGCATTACTATCTGTACCTCTGCCTTGCAAGCGATGTTGTAAGGCTTGTTGGGATGGTGGCAATATAGTGATAGCAATGGCCTGTGGGAAAATGTCCAAGACTTGATCACGACCCTGCCAATCAATTTCTAGGATTACATCTTTGCCTTGAGCAAGGCTTGACTCAACCCATTGCCTAGAGGTGCCGTAGCTGTTCTCAAACACAGTTGCGTACTCAAGCATTTGTTGCTGACCCACTAAAAGGGCAAAGTCTTTCTGAGCTACGAAGTTATAGTCCACACCATCCTGCTCGCCATCCCTTATAGTTCGTGTTGTGTGAGACACCGATACACAGATTTGGCTATCTTGTGCCAAAAGGGCTTTTACCAGGCTTGTTTTGCCTGCACCAGAGGGAGCCGAAAGGATATATAGTGCGCCAGAAGTGTTGGACATGATAGGGCCGCTGTATTGAAAAAATAAACAGAACCCGATTATATGCAAGCTTGGCGGGAATGTCAGCCTAACAACAAGCCATTGTTTGACAGTTATTACTTTTTGCATGCAGTAAATTTTAAATGCTAGGTGTCATCTGTGCTTAACTGGATTAAAATAGAAGCTCATCATTAATGAACCAAGGTTACCCATGACATCCTCCATTACCGATCAGCTTAAAGGTATCAAGCTCAATTTCACACGCCCTAGTGGCCGAGCAACTGATCAACTACGTGACATCAAAATTACCCGCGGCTTTACCAAGCATGCAGAAGGCTCGGTACTGATCGAATTTGGTGATACCCGTGTGCTGTGCACAGCGACAGTAGAGCGCGGTGTGCCCCGATTTTTACGTGGCTCTGGCAGTGGTTGGGTAACGGCTGAATATGGCATGTTGCCCCGCGCTACCCATTCTCGTAACGGTCGTGAAGCGGCTCGCGGCAAGCAGGGTGGGCGTACTTTAGAAATCCAACGTTTGATTGGTCGCTCTTTACGCGCATCGCTAAATTTAGAAAAACTGGGTGAAAATACCATTACCTTAGATTGTGACGTTCTGCAAGCCGATGGTGGTACGCGCACAGCCTCTATTACTGGGGCTTACATTGCTATGGTAGATGCCATTAATGTGCTAAAGAAAGATAAAAATGGCGCTATGAGAGGAGATCCTCTTAGGCGTCAGATTGCAGCAATCTCTGTGGGCATATATAAAGATGAGCCGGTGCTTGATTTGGATTATGACGAAGATTCGAAGGCCGAAACGGATATGAATGTAGTAATGACTGCAGACGGTGGGTTTATCGAAGTTCAGGGCACTGCTGAGGGCTCGCCCTACACCCAAGACCAAATGATGGCAATGTTGGCTTTAGCCCGCAAGGGTATTACTGAGATTGCAGCACTCCAAACAGCTGCTTTAGCAGACTAGGCTTGTTGTGGGCTGCTGTTCTTATTTGTCACTTTCAGCAGCAGCTCTCGTGCAGTGTCATCATAAGTCGCAGGTATAGTCGATAATCAATGGCGAATGATTAGAGAAACGCTGTTCACGGTAAATACCAGCATTACGGACGTTGCGGCGTAAATTAGGGGTAGTAATTTGATAATCTAGCCGCGCACCTTCGTTAAGCTTAAATGCTCTGTTGTAGTCTGGCCACCAGGTAAACTGGCGCTCATTTTGGTTGACCTGACGAAAGGCATCACAAAATTCTAGTTGGAAAAAAATCTCATCTAAGACGTCGCGCTCTTCCGGTAAAAAGCCAGAATTCTTTTGATTTACATACCACCCAGAAAGGTCTTCGGGCTTATGCGCTGTATTTATGGTGCCACAGAAAATAAACTCACGACGCTTGCGCAGGGTTTTGCGTAGGTGGTTACTAAACTGGTCCATAAACTCGTTTTTAGCGTCTTGTTTATCGTCATCACCCAGGCCTGAAGGCACAGAAATAGACGCAATGCTAATTTTTTCGAAGTCAGCTTGGATAAAACGACCCTCAAAATCACACCCAGAAAAACCAAGCCCCGTCATAACTGCCTTTGGCTGGTGGCGGCTATAAATGGCGGTACCACCATAACCATCCTCAAACGCATCAAAAAAGTAGACATGCCAGCCCTCTGGATGAAATAGCGGCTCGTCGAGCTGATAGTCTTTTTCACGAATATCTTGCAAGCACACCACATCGGCATCTTGGGTTATCATCCAATCAAACAGGCCGCGTTCGGCTGCCTGACGTAAACCTTGAACATTTAAAGTAATAACACGCATGGGTATTGTTGGGTCACTCGCAAATAAGCTTATATTAGAGCCTGCAAATTCGCATTAGGAATTGATTTTATTATTTCCTAGTGATTATACCACGGTCTAGACATATGGCCCACATCGGACTCTGAAATGTCTGGTGATTTACTTACATTTACTCTCTCTAATGGCATCCTTCGCCTCAGGCCATGGTGTATAATACCAACAGGTAAATTGGCGACAAATAACTTAGAGAAACTTATGAAAGACTACCAAAGAGAATTTATAGAGTTTGCCATTGAGCGTGACGTTTTGCGTTTTGGTGAATTCACCTTAAAATCTGGTCGTCTAAGCCCTTACTATTTTAACTTTGGCCTGTTTAACACAGGTTCTGCCCTGGCTCGATTGGGCCGATACTTTGCCCAAGCTTTAGTTGACTCAGGCATTAAATGTGACGTCATTTTAGGCCCAGCATATAAAGGCATTCCACTGGCTACTGCCATGGTGGTAGCTTTAAGTGAGCATCATGGTATTGATATGCCTTATGCCTTTAACCGTAAAGAAGTTAAAGCCCATGGGGAAGGCGGTTCTATAGTGGGCGCTGAGCTCAGAGGGAGGGTGGCTATTGTTGATGATGTCATTACTGCAGGGACGGCAATTCGAGAAGTAATGGCCATCATCGACGCTCATAAGGCCACCCCTGCTGCCACACTGATTGCCATTGACCGCATGGAAAAAGGCCAAGGTGATCTGTCAGCTATTCAGGAAGTAGAGAGAGATTACGCGATCAAAGTGGTCAGTATTATTAGCTTTAATGACGTACTGGAATACTTGCAAGAAAATAGCGCCAATCACGCACACGTTGAGGCGATGCTTAGGTACCGTGAAGACTTTGGCGTGCTCGTGGCATAGTGTGCCCCCGCAGCGTAAAATCCTAGCGCATGAGATTTTGGCTTAAAGTAGACCATTGATCTGCCCAAGTGGCCGTGGGCTTATGGCGAAAGTTTGTGCGGCTATACTGGCGAATCCTACCTTCTACGACGGCCATCAATAGGTTGGCACTGCTAGTAGGTGTGTCTTTAGTTCGCAAGCTTTCACGCAGTTCTGCTTCTCTAAGAATTTGCTTAAGCTGAGTCTCCAATTTTTCAAATAGCTGGTTAACTCGGTTGCCTAATCGCTCGTTCTCACCTATTAGAGCTTCGCCTGTCAATATTCGGCTGATGCCCGCATTGCGCTCTACAAAGGTAAGTAGCAGCGTAAGAATTTGCTGGCATTTAGCCAGAGCACCTAGTTCTTGTTGCTGGATCATCTTTGCACGACTAAAAATAGTGTCCTCAACAAACTCAATTAGGGCATCAAACATTTGCGCTTTACTGGCGAAGTGCCTATATAAAGCGGCCTCAGACACACCTACACGTTTAGCTAAAGCAGCTGTGGTGATACGCATATTGGGATCTTCTAACATTTCCATTAGGGCGTGTAAGATTTGTTGTTTACGGGATATTTTAGCTTCAGTCATAGTGCTATTGTGGCTTCTTTAAGGTGTTTTAGTGTTATCAGTGGTGTCTGTAATCAGGGTGCCTACACCTTGATCAGTAAAGATTTCCAATAGCGTAGCATGATTCACTCGTCCGTCAATAATATGGGCACGCTTCACTCCGCCTTTTACGGCATCTAACGCGCAAGCTATTTTAGGTAACATGCCACCATAAATGGTGCCATCGGCAATCAATTTATCAACTTGATTAGTTGATAAGCCAGTTAATAAATGACCTTCTTTATCTAACAGCCCCGCAGTATTGGTCAGCAGCATAAGCTTTTCGGCTTGCAGGATTTCTGCGACTTTACCAGCTACTAAGTCGGCGTTAATGTTATATGAGTTACCCTCGTCGTCTACCCCAATAGGGGCAATGACAGGAATAAAGTCACTATTGCGCAACATGTCGAGCACGTCGGTATTAATGGCACTTACTTCACCGACATGGCCAATATCAATAATCTCAGGTGCCAACATTTCTGGCGTTTGGTGAGTCACTCTTAATTGTTTAGCTTGTATAAGTTTGCCATCCTTACCTGTTAAACCGATCGCTTGGCCACCATTTTGATTGATGAGGTTAACGATATCTTTATTAACCGCACCACCAAGCACCATTTCTACCACATTCATGGTAGCGGTATCTGTGACGCGCATACCATTAACAAAGTGCGAATCTATGTTGAGCTTGGTGAGTAGATCACCAATTTGTGGGCCTCCACCATGTACAACAACAGGGTTCATCCCCACCAGTTTCATCATCACAATATCTCGTGCAAAACTGTTCTTGAGGTCGTCGTCAATCATGGCGTTACCACCAAACTTAACCACAATTGTTTTGCCAGTAAAGCGTTGAATATAGGGCAAGGCTTCGCTTAATACTTGTGCTACGTTAATGGCAGCTTGGCGATCGAGTGTCATAGGTGGTAGTCCGGCACGGTAAGTTTGGCATCAACGGCATGTAAGTGGCGTTGGAATTCATCTTGAATACGTTGCAATGCAGCTTTGCTCTCGCCCTCAAAGCGTAACACTAAAACAGGGGTGGTGTTAGAGGCTCTTACTAAACCCCAGCCATCTTTATAATCCACACGGATGCCATCAATGGTAGACACTTTGCCCGCGGGGAATTGCGCCTGCTGTAACTGTGTTACTAACTCAAATTTTTCGTCTTCAGTAACATTAATATTAATTTCTGGGGTGCTGAAATCTTCTGGAAAACGCTTGAATATAGCGCTTGCTGGTTCACAACTGTCGGCTAATATTTCGCACAAGCGAACAGCACTGTATATGCCATCATCAAATCCATACCAGCGTTCTTTAAAGAAAATGTGACCGCTCATTTCACCTGCAAGTAAAGCCCCTGTTTCAATCATTTTACTTTTAATTAGGGAATGCCCAGTTTTCCACATGGTGGGTACACCGCCCATACTCTGGATAAAAGGTTCTAAAAGACGAGTGCACTTCACATCATAAATAATCTCTGCATTAGGGTTGCGGCTAATTACATCTTCTGCAAACAGCATAAGCAGCTTGTCTGGATAAATCATCTGTCCAGCCTCGGTAATCACCCCGACACGATCACCATCACCGTCAAAGGCAAGGCCAATATCCGCTTTATGCTCTGCAACGGCGGCTTGTAAATCAACCAAATTAGCCGGTTTACCAGGGTCTGGATGATGGTTAGGGAAGTTGCCATCGACTTCACAGAATAATTCGATAACCTCACAGCCCAATTGTTTAAATAGCTTTGGTGCAATGTCTCCAGCAATACCATTGCCAGCATCTAGTACGACTTTTAGGGGCTTAGCCAGCTTAATGTCATGGCTAATTCGATCCTGATAGGTCTGATCGATCACATGGTCTTCAATGTTGCCCACACCACGCTCGTAGTCTTGTAGGTCAATAAGGTCTCGCAACGCTATAATGCTTTCGTTAGCTAAAGTTTGGCCACCAATGACAATTTTACAACCATTATAATTAGAAGGGTTATGGCTACCCGTAAGCATAATGCCAGATTTGGTGTCTAAGGTTTTAACTCCAAAGTACAATACTGGCGTAGGCACAGCGCCTAAATGCAGCACGTGGCAGCCAGTGTCAGATAAACCAGCCATTAACGCTTGGCCTAACCTTGGGCTAGATAATCTGCCATCAGCACCAACAGCGATACTGTATTCGCCATTGCGTATCACCTGGGTGCCTACGGCCAAGCCAATATGGTAGAGCATGGCTTCACTGAGCTGTTTGTCGACAATGCCTCGGATGTCGTATGCCCGAAAAATTTCATTGGCTAGTGGAAGGGGGGGTTGGTAGCGAAGGCGATCCATGCGGGTAATATCCTATAATTCAGTGTGTGAAGGTTCTATTGACGACCAGAATGCCCAAAACCACCGACGCCTCGAAGGCTGGCATCAAAATCATCAACAATGGTGAGCTCGGCTTGAACCACGGGCACAAGCACCATTTGAGCGATGCGCTCTGATGGCTCAATTATAAATGGAGTGCCGCCTCGATTCCAGCAGGACACCATGAGTTGGCCCTGGTAGTCTGAATCTATAAGGCCTACCAAATTACCCAAAACTACGCCATGTTTATGACCAAGGCCAGACCTAGGCAGTAACATAGCACACAGGTTTGGATCTTCAATGTGAATTGCCATTCCCGTAGGGATTAACTCTGTTTGGCCAGGGTTTAGGGTAATGGCATGATCAATACAGGCGCGCAGATCCATGCCGGCAGAGCCAGCTGTAGCATAAGTAGGTAACGGAATCTCTTGGCCCACCCGTGGGTCGAGTATTTTTACAGCTAATTGTGGACGTTGGGTCATGTGGTTTATGCCTTGTGAGAGGTGTTGGTTATGGCCACGATGAGTCGGCGAGCCAATTGTTGTTTGGATAATAAGGGTAATTCTTCTACACCATTAGAAGTGATTAAACTGACCTGGTTATTATCGCTATTAAAGCCAATGTCAGTATTGGAAACGTCATTGGCAATGATCATATGCACACCCTTGCGGCCCAGTTTAGTTTGCCCATTAAGAATTAAGTTTTCTGTCTCTGCAGCAAAACCAATGCAGATGGTTTGGGGGTGTTGTTTAGCCATAGTAGCTAATATATCTGGGTTTTGTACCAGGTCTAATGAGAGCCTGTCATCTGCATTAAGCTTCTTCAGCTTTTCTTGTGACGCTATAATAGGGCGATAATCAGCTACTGCGGCTGCAGCTATAAAGTAATCTGCACTATGGCCTACGTTAAGGCTTGCCTCAAGCATGTCTTGGGCGCTTTCAACGGCAACAAATTTAATGTCATCTGGCTTTGCTAGATGAGTAGGGCCACTAATAAGGGTAACCGTTGCACCTTGGTCCCTTGCAGCCTGAGCCAAAGCGTAGCCCATCTTGCCTGAACTATGGTTGCTGATGTATCGCACTGGATCTATTGCTTCTCTGGTGGGCCCTGCAGTAATCACTAGAGTTTTACCCGCTAGCAGGCCTTGGTCGAACTGTGCTTTAACGGTGGTTAACAGCTCGCTTGGCTCCAACATTCGACCAGCGCCAGTGTCACCGCAAGCTTGTTCGCCTTCTGCGGGGCCGTGTATTTGTATGCCCCTTGCTAGCAGTGTCGTTAGGTTGCTTTGCGTGGCTGGGTCTCGCCACATGGCTTGGTTCATCGCCGGTGCCAAAAGCACAGGTGCATCGGTTGCCAAACAAAGGGTTGTAAGCAAATCGTCTGCCTGACCTTGGGCTAAGCGCGCCATAACGTTGGCGCTGGCTGGTGCAATGAGCAATAAGTCTGCCCATCGGGCCAGTTGTATGTGCCCCATGCCGGCTTCGGCTTTAGGGTTAAGCAGGTGCTGATGAACAGGGTTGCCAGAAAGGGCTTGCAGAGTGAGTGGGGTAATAAACGCTGTGGCACCAGATGTCATCACGACTTCAACCTGAGCGCCTGCCTTTATTAGCAGCCGCACTAGCTCTGCACTTTTATAGGCCGCTATGCCGCCGGTGATGGCGAGGATAATATGTTTGTTAGTGAGGCGGCTCATAGGGAGATATAACCAATGATTAAAACGAAAGTTAGCGTGCTACTTTAGCATAAATGAAACCAACATCTCATTAGCTTAATGGCGTTCCTTGCAAATGAAATCATGCACAGCCCTAAGGATATCTTTGCGGCTAACCTGGCCAATTAGCTTACCTTCTTCGACTACCGGTATACGGCGCCGACCACGCTGAATAAATTGCTCTGCAACAGCAATGATGTCGGTATTGCCATCGACCGTGTCAACTTTGGTAGTCATAAATTCACCTACAGTGCCACCGACCTCTTCCTTGTGGTAAGTTTTATTCAAAATGCCTCTAAGGCAATCTACTTCAGACATCACACCCACTAAATAGCCCGCTTCATCAACGACTGGAGCACCAGACACTGGGTGCTCAGAAAAAACTTTAATGGCTTGAAATAACGGGGTGTCAGCATAAAATGTGATGAGCTGACGGGTCATGTAATCTGTCACTTTTACGGATTGAAGCATATATTTTTCTCACAAAACAGGCTGTCGATATACACCTACCTTAACCTTTTCATAAGTACTGTCAACAAGAGTGAATAAAAATGCTGTTCTAGGCCATTGAAATAATGCATGTTTCGTGGCTTCATAGGCGCCAGTGAGTATTAAATAAATATTTGAGAATTATTGATGCCAGAGTTGCCAGAAGTAGAAACTACAAGAGCGGGCATTGTGCCACATATTCAGGGTCAAATTTTACAACATGTCGTTATTAGAGATCCCCGTTTGCGTTGGCCAGTGCCCATTGATCTAGCGGGTAAAGTAGAGGGTAAATGCTTACGCCAAGTAGTGCGGCGAGGCAAATACCTACTGTTTGAGTTTGATCATGGTGCCATTATAGGGCACCTTGGTATGACAGGTAGTATGCGGATTGTGGCTCATAAAGAACCACCAGCATACCATGATCACGTCGACCTGGTATTTTCAGAAGTGACCCTCAGGTACAGAGATCCGCGCCGATTTGGTTGTGTTTTATGGCAAGACAACCCAGTAATGGAGCACCCCTTATTAGCCAGTTTAGGGCCTGAACCACTGTCAGATGAATTTGACATTGTGCATTTGCTGCGGGTGTCTAAAGGCAAAAAACAAGCGATTAAGAGTGTGATAATGGATGCTAAGCAAGTGGTTGGAGTGGGAAATATATACGCTAACGAAGCGCTATTTATGGCTGGGATTCATCCACATAGGCAAGCAGGAAGAATCTCAGCTGCCCGTTTAGGAAAGCTTGTAAAAAGTTGCAAACAAGTGCTTTCAGCGGCAATAGAGCAGGGTGGCACCACGTTAAGAGATTTTGTAGACAGTGAAGGTAAGCCAGGTTACTTCAAGCAACAGTTACAAGTGTATGGCAGAGCAGGTCAGGCGTGTGTCAATTGTGATCAGGCCTTAACAGAAAGCCGAATAGGGCAGCGCAGTACAGTATACTGTAAGCGCTGCCAGCGTTAGTCTCCTTGACATGAGCAACGCCTGGCACAATTAGGCTGCAGTTAGCTGGATGTATTTGTCCATGAGTTGATCCTGAGTCTCAACGTTGTCAGGATCAAGAGGAATACAATCTACTGGGCAAACTTCTACACACTGTGGCTCATCATAATGGCCTACGCACTCAGTGCACTTATTCATGTCGATTTCGTAGATTTCTTCCCCTGGCGAGATCGCCTCATTAGGGCATTCCGGTTCACACACATCACAGTTGATGCAGTCGTCGGTAATAATTAAAGACATGTTACTCTTCCTATTTATACGCCACTTGATCTTGTTAAATCTGTTGGCAATGCTTAATTTCTTAACTTGCTCAAATGCTGCTTGAGCTCTTCAGCCACTAGTGGGTGGACAAACTGTGACACATCACCCCCTAATGAGGCAATTTCTCGCACTAGAGTTGATGAAATGAAAGAGTGTTTCTCCGCAGGGGTTAAAAACATACTTTCTACATCAGGCGCCAGCACACGATTCATCTTGGCTAACTGAAACTCGTACTCAAAATCTGACACGGCTCGCAAGCCTCGCAGAATAATATTTGCTCCTTGCTGTGTTAGCAGTTCCGTCAATAGGCCAGAAAAACCAATAACAGTCACATTTCCCAGAGGCTCTGTGATGATCCGTGTCAACTCTACGCGCTTCTCTAGGTCCAGCATAGGTCGTTTTGTTGGGCTTTCCGCCACCGCAACAACCACCTCTTCAAACAGTTTTGATGCCCGCTGAATGAGGTCAACGTGACCATGTGTTACCGGATCAAACGTTCCTGGATAAATTGCTTTATTCATGCCAATAGCACCTTTTTTTACCCCCTGCCCAGAACTGTTAGCCTTAAAACAGCGGAATACTAAATGAATTATATATACGATACAACTAAAATTAAATAGTTATAAAAAACTATTTTAATATAACTATATTACATAAGGTCGCGATCCCTACTTTGCCACCATTGTGTGGCCAGTAAAGTGGCCCCTTGTTGCTCTGTTGCTTTGCCTAAAAGTACCAAGCAACTGGCTAAAGTACTAATAACTGCAGCTTCACCATAGGTGTCTTTTTGATCATCTTTCCAAAGTAACCGCAAGCGTCGCGGGTCTAGTAGCTGCTCCTGAGTATCTCGCTTGTTAAGGTGTCGTTGCCATATCTGGCTGCTACTCGTTTGTTCATCCACCCATTGTAATTCACATTCACTATCAGGGCGCACTTCAGCTTCACCACCGTCACCCCGGATAGTTAAACTGCGGGGGTGCTTTAACAACATGGCTGTTTGTTGATGCAGTGGGCCGTATGCAGGATGAAATACACCATCAATCGTATGCTTCGCAGCCAATGGGTTTAACAACCGAGTTAAAGTATGCACTGGTGAACGTAAACCAAAAATAGCGCGTAGGCCAATAAGTTGGTCTAGGGCTGGGCTCAAGTGTTGTAAACTCATAAAGCTAAAATTTTTGCTACGTAATTGGGTTTCAACTTGAGCCCAATTCTGAGCCACAGGTAAACCCAATTGCTGCAGTACGTCTTCGCTATAAATGCGTCCTTGAGTATGGCCTTTGGCGCCATGCATAAACACTTTAATGCCTTGGCCAGCTAAGGTGAGTGCCGACAGCAAGAACCATGGCAAATGCCGTTTTTTACCAGCATAGCTGGACCAATCAATATCCACCTGAACACCAGACACCTGCGCTGGAGAATAATTGTGAAAATGACGGACGGCTTCTACAAATCCAGCAAGCTCACCCGGGGTCTCTTCCTTTAAGCGCAACAGCATTAAGAACGCGCCCAGCTGCTCTGGCTCTACTTGTTGGTGCAAAATCATGCTCATGGCATCACGGGCTTCATCTTGGCTCAGGGAGCGGCTTCCGCGCTTGCCCTTCCCCAGTGCACGCACATAAGGTGCGAAGGCGTGTTCAGTGGCCATTAATATTGTCCACTGCCGCACCAAGCTGGTCAAGGTGTTGAATCTCGTCACACGCCCTAGGTTGCCCAACAGGCCATGGTCTGTCTTCTGGGTTCATCCAGATCGTGCGCATGCCGCAGGCTTGAGCACCTGCAATATCATGCTCTGGGTGGTCTCCAATATGAATAAAAGCTTCAGCTGTGAAGCCAGTATGTGTCAGTGCCCGAGCAAAAAAATCTGGGTGAGGCTTACTGACGCCAAGTTGTGCGGAGTTAAAATAGAAATCAAATAAGTGATCTATGCCGACCTGCGCCAAATCGGCGTTGCCATTGGTGAGCGCACCTATTTGGTAATTTTGTTTAAGCGAGCTGAGCTGCGTTTGAGCACCGGCAAATAGCTCAACATCATTACGGCCAGCAAAATACACATCAAAAGCCTGTTGGGCTAACGCATCAGCAGTATCATAACCACAGCGTGATAGCCCTAAACGGATCAGCGTGACCCGAATTTGGCTTAAGTCATGCTGTAGATGAGGGTTGTCCGCAATCACTTCGTCTCTTAGCTGGTTAATGCCATGGTGATCATAAACTTGGCTAAATTTAGGGGTATGGTCATTCATCCACTCCAGCATGCGCTGGTTGGCTTTCTCAATAACAGGCGCTATAGCCCATAAGGTATCGTCTAAATCAAAGGTAATCACGTTAATCATGGTTAGGTTTCTCTTTGAGCGGGGTCTTCTCTTGCGCCCTAGGATGGGCTTTATCATATACCTTGGCTAAATGTTGATAATCCAAATGGGTATATACTTGGGTGGTGCTAATGTTGCTGTGGCCAAGTAATTCTTGCACTGCCCTTAGGTCTCCACTGGATTGCAGTAGGTGGCTGGCAAAAGAATGGCGCAACATATGGGGGTGTATGTGTTGGCCATGGGCCGCTGCCATATTGGCCATGCGCATTTGAATACCACGCAGGCCCATTCGCTGACCTCGGTGGTTAATAAATAATGCATTTGCATCGTAGCACTTTAATTGCCCACGTTGCTGTAGCCACAATTTAAGGGCCACAATAGCCTGACGGCCAATAGGTAATTGACGGGTTTTATTACCCTTGCCTGTAACGATTAAGCTAGCATCAGTTAGGTCAATATCAAAAACATTAAGGCTAGCAAGTTCTGCCAGACGCAAGCCACAGGAGTATGTGAGCTCCAACATGGCTTTGTCTCGCATAGCCATAGGGTCATCTGACGCAATGGTGGCATTGAGGACTTGGCTGATTTGATCTGGGTCTAGGCTGTTGGGTAGTTTGCGCGGTGACTTGGGTGCACGAATACCATTTACAGGGTTAAGCTTGACCAAGTTTTGTTGTAGTAAATAGGTGAAAAAGCTACGCCAACTAGAAAGTATACGCTGGATACTCTTAGGCGCTAAGTGAGTCTTCCTAGCTGTAACCATAGCATCACGTATCGTATCTGCTTGGGCGTCTGCCCAAGTGCGATGACCTTGGTCTTCAAGGGTTTCTATTAAACGCTGCATATCCCTTGCGTATGCATTAATTGTATGGGGTGAATAGCGCTTGTTATAAGCCAAGTAGTCTAGGTACTGCTGAACTACTTGGTTAAGGGGCGCGTTTGGATGTGCCATATTAGACCTGAATACGCCCTAGGCAACGGCCTGTAACCGCGGCCACGTGGTTGAGAAACAAGGTGTCTAGTTGGTCGCTATAATGATCAGCACAGTTACTGGCAATAATGAGCACGCCTAAAGGCTGGTCAGCTAGGTATAGTGGGACAATGGCGCTAGATTTTAGTTTGCTATGGTCAAGGAAGAGGTGGCTCATAGAGGTAACTTTAAAGCCCTGGCAATAGGCCCATTTACTAGAGGCAAGGGCTTTAATTTCGGCGTTATAAGTATTTTCTTCTGGATGCTCAGCACTGCTCAAGCAGGGGTGAGTGTCAGTGACATTGAGGCCAGAGAAAATTGCTAAATGCACAGCATCTGCATCGAATTCTCCTAAGAAACTCTGCTTTAAGGCTTCTGTGAGATCATTGAGGTTAGCAGCGGCAGCAAGTTCTATGACCAAACGTTTGGTTTTTTCAAACTGCACATCGTTGCGCCGCGCCGTGGTTAAAATATCTGACATCCTGTCTGCGTTGTGTTTTATCTTCTGACGCATAACTTGAGTTTGGCGCTCAATCAGTGAGGTTGCTTGGCCACAATCGTGTGCCAGCTCTATGTCGGCCAGCAGAGATGAGTATTGGTTGAAAAAATCTGGATTTTGGCGCAAATAGCTGGCTACAGCATCAGCATTTAGAGGCTCATCTTTAGTAGCAACGGTATTAGACTTAATTTTACTCATAGCTTAATTTGACCTTCATACACATGGGTGGTGGGCCCGTTCATCAACAGGTGGTGGCCTGGGCCTTGCCAATCTATTGTTAGGTCCCCACCGGTGAGTTGGGCAGTGACATTCGTGTCTAGCAAGCCTTGCTGTTGGCCGGCCACAACTGCCGCACAAGCGCCAGTTCCACAGGCTTTGGTTTCACCAACACCACGCTCAAAAACGCGCAGTTTAATAGTGTTACGGTTAATAATTTGCATAAAGCCAATATTAGCTTTATTGGGAAAACGGGGATGTTGTTCTAGCTTAGTTCCTAATTCAACCACTGGCGCAGCCGCTACATCGTCCACTACTATAACTGCGTGAGGATTACCCATAGAGACTACCCCAATAGTATAGCTTTGGCCGTTATGTTCCAACCTATAGCTAGGCGCTTGCGCAGGAGCGTCAAAAGGCACTTGGCTTGGTAGTAGAACAGGCTCACCCATATCGACCTCTACCCAATGATCTTTAAGCATTTTTAGCCCCATACGCCCATTGCTAGTTTGCACCGCAATGTCGCGCTTTCCTGTTAAGCGTTGATCGTGTACAAACCTTGCAAAACAGCGCGCACCGTTGCCACAGTGCTCTACTTCGGTTCCATCAGAGTTAAAAATACGATAACGAAAGTCCACGTCTGGAGATTGTGGCGTTTCTACAAGCAACAACTGGTCAAAACCCACGCCAGTATTTCGGTCACCTAGGCAGCGAATTTGGTCAGCGGATAAATGCACCCGCTGACTGATTAGGTCAACCACCATAAAGTCGTTACCTAGACCATGCATTTTGGCAAAGCGTAATAGCATTCTAAACCTTTCCCTTAACTTTTTGGCAGCAAGTGCTCTCGTGCCCACTGCTGTGATAACTCTTCACGCTCACCAATAAGATGAGACTTGTCACCATCAACCATCACTTCCGCAGCGCGATTGCGGCTGTTGTAATTTGATGCCATCGCAAAACCGTAGGCACCAGAGCTGCACACAGCGAGTAGGTCATTAGCTTCAATAGCAAGGTTACGGTCTTTACCTAAAAAATCACTGGTTTCACAAATGGGGCCAACAATGTCAAAGTTATGCGCCTGCGAATTAGAGTGCAAGTTAACCGGAATAATGTCCTGCCAGGCGCTGTAAAGGGCTGGGCGAATAAGGTCATTCATCGCGGCGTCAACAATAGCGAAATACTTGTCTTGGTTATTCTTGATGTATTCTACACGGGTAAGTAAAATGCCAGCATCTGCACAGATAGAGCGCCCGGGTTCAAATACTAGGGCCAATTTGCGATCACCAAGATGGGCTCGCACTCGGGCCATAAAATCAGCTATAGCTGGGGGTTCTTCATCGCCATAACACACGCCTAAACCACCGCCTAAATCTAAGTGCTCAATAGCGATGCCCTGTGCTGTAATGGTATCAATTAACCCAAACAAGCGATCCATAGCATCAAGGTAAGGATCAATAGAAGTGAGCTGAGAGCCGATGTGGCAATCCACACCAATTACCTTGATATGGGTCATGGCGGCGGCTTGAGCATAAGCAGCAGGGGCCTGATCAATGCCAATGCCAAACTTATTTTCCTTTAAGCCGGTGGAAATATAAGGGTGGGTTTTAGCATCTACGTCAGGGTTAATGCGCAGCGACACAGGGGCAATACAGTTCATCCCTGCAGCCACACTTTGTAAGCGCTCTAATTCGGCTTCAGATTCTACATTGAAGCAGTGCACACCTACTTCTAAGGCGCGTTGCATCTCGTGGGTTTGCTTGCCAACACCTGAAAACACAATGCGCTTAGGATCTGCACCAGCAACAAGAACACGCTCTAGCTCACCCACAGAAACAATATCAAAACCGGCACCAAGCTGAGCTAAAACATTTAATACAGCAATGTTACTATTGGCTTTTACTGCGTAACAAACTAAATGCTCACAACCTTCAAGGGCTTGGCTATAGGCCACATAATTGCGTTCTAACGTATCTCTAGAATACACATAAGTAGGGGTGCCAAACTGTTCTGCAATCTGGTTTAGGTCAAGGTCTTCGGCGTGTAGTTTTTCGCCGCGGTATTCAAAATTATCCATTCTTAAACTCAATAATTGCTAGTTTGCGCATCAGATTGCACAGTGTCAGGAATATACAAGCTACCCGCTTGGCCGCAACTGGCTATTGCCAAGCTTAGTGTAAGCATACACATAAATTTTTTCACGTAATAACGCTCTCAGTTAACATAGCTGTAATATGCTAAAGATTATACCCTTGATTCTAGTTTGCGCACTAGCTAAGACGAAAGCAATGCTATACTTTGGGGGCATATTTACCCTACATCCCCAGCCTAAGAGAATATTATGAGTGAAGCACTGTTCCATGAGCGAGTAGATAACTTGTTTTTGCAGGTGGAAGAAATATTAGATGAAGCCCAAAGTGACATAGATTTTGTCAACAGCAGTGGTTTATTGACGATCACCTGCGAGAACAGAAGCCAGGTAATATTGAGTCGACAGCCCCCGTTGCAACAAATTTGGTTGGCTTGTTTGGCTGGGGGGTTGCACTTTGAGCGAGTACAAAACATCTGGTTGTTAACTACAGACCACGAGCAAACGTTTGGCCAGTGTTTAACCCTAGCACTGCAGCAGCAGGCTGATGAGACTCTAGACTGCAGTGTGTTAGATCAGCTACTAGACTAGCGTTCAGAGACTAATTCAAAGGCCCTTTGCGCTGCTGCCAATACTTGCTTTGGTGCCGTGCCACCTATGTGGTCTCTGGCACTGACTGAGCCTTCCAAAGTGAGCACATCGAAGACGTTACCAGTGATTAAGTCACTAAATCCTTGTAATTCAGACAAGCTCATTTCGCTTAAGTCTTTGCCGGTGGCAATACCATAGGCTACTGATTTACCGACTACTTCGTGTGCATCACGAAAGGCTAAGCCTTTACCCACCAAGTAATCTGCCAAATCTGTGGCAGTGGCAAAGCCTTTTAGTGCGGCTGCGCGCATTTGATCACGCTTAGGCACCAAAGCTGGCACCATGTCTGCATAGGCTCTTAGGCATCCTTTTACCGTGTCAATCGTGTCAAATAGGGGTTCTTTGTCCTCTTGGTTGTCTTTGTTGTAAGTTAGAGGCTGGCCTTTCATCAACGTTAATAGGCAAATTAGATGACCGTTTACACGGCCAGTTTTACCGCGCACAAGCTCTGGCACATCGGGGTTTTTCTTTTGTGGCATAATCGACGAGCCAGTGCAAAAGCGGTCAGGCAGGTCAATAAAGTCGAACTGTATGGACGTCCACAATATGAGTTCTTCTGAGGCGCGAGACAAGTGCATTAAAATTAGGCTTGCAGCAGCGCAAAACTCAATAGCAAAGTCACGGTCGCTGACTGAGTCTAAAGAATTCTCTGAGGGCCGATCGAAACCGAGTAACTTACTGGTCATGTGCCGGTCAATAGGGTAACTGGTACCGGCCAGAGCTGCAGCACCTAAAGGAGAAATGTTAAGGCGTTTGCGCAGATCTTGTAAGCGCTCGTAGTCGCGCTGTAGCATTTCATTCCAAGCCAGAATATGGTGGCCAAAAGTGACAGGTTGTGCCGTTTGAAGGTGAGTGAAACCTGGCATAATAGTGGCGTTCTCAGCCTTGGCTTGAGTGATAAATCCCATCTGTAAACGGCTAATTTCATTTAAAATGAGGTCTATTTCGTCGCGCAAGTACAGGCGTATGTCTGTTGCCACCTGATCATTCCTAGAGCGCCCAGTATGTAGCTTTTTACCGGCCATGCCAATTTTTGCTGTAAGGGCTGCTTCAATGTTCATATGAACGTCCTCTAGGGCCACAGACCAAGTAAAGTTTCCCCGTTCTATTTCAATACGAATTTCTTCTAACCCACGTAAAATGTCATCCCGTTCATCAGCACTTAACACCCCCACATGGCACAACATTTTGGCGTGTGCTACAGAACCTTGAATATCTTGGCGGTACATCCGCTGATCAAAATCCACAGACGCAGTAAAGCGGGCCACAAAGGCATCGGTAGGCTCACTAAAACGGCCTCCCCATTGTTGGTTAGTTGTGGTCTCAGTGGTTTTGCTCATGGGTGTTCCTGTAAACAGTGATATAGAAGATGTCTAATCGCTATTGTAGCTAGTGGCTTGGGCTATAAGCAAGGGTTTCGGCTTGCGAGGTGTTGCAATATTAATGGCTCGTTTATCTGCTTCTTTAATGATACGAATGGTGGGTTCGTCCCAATCATGTATTGATACGTCAAATTTAGACCAATGTATCAGGAAAAGCACTTTGGCTTTTAAGTCAATACTAGCCTGAGCTGTTTCATGAGGAAACATATGACCTTTGGACCAAACTTTATTGTAGGCACTATGTTCAACACACCTCCAGTGGCATAGCTCACTGGCACGGCTATACTTGGCTGTCGTTGGTGGGATCAAACGGCAATTTACAAAAACCCTGTGCTGGAACGTCTAGTGCGCTATTAAACTTGCTTGATAAGTTTTGGAAGGCAATAAGCCCAGTCAATTCCACCACACCATCATCATCAAAGAAGCCCTTTAACTGCAGCATTAACTCTTCTGTTACCTGCTGATCTGAAAAGGTAACCGCTTCAGTATATTCAAGCACTACCCGCTCTTTCTCACTAAAAATTTGGCTGTCTTTCCACTGTGCAACCTGCTCAGCTTTTTCCAAGGATCCTGCTCGCTT
Organism: Candidatus Njordibacter sp. Uisw_056; assembly: GCF_047730085.1. Classification (NCBI taxonomy): domain Bacteria; kingdom Pseudomonadati; phylum Pseudomonadota; class Gammaproteobacteria; order Pseudomonadales; family Candidatus Njordibacteraceae; genus Candidatus Njordibacter; species Candidatus Njordibacter sp. Uisw_056. The sequence continues at coordinate 82,735 of NZ_CP159830.1, forward strand.
AGCTAAGGTGGAGGCGTTGATATCAACGCAAAAGTGACACCAATTGATCTGTGACACTCGCACCGTTACTAGTGAGCGCAAGACAGGGTCGACGGGTGAGCTTTTTCGATCTAGAGCGCCATACAAAATGGCTACCGATGCAAATAACTTAGGCACCCTTGCCCACACTAACCCTGGCTGAAGTACTACACCGTATTTTCTTTTTTGTTTCCAAAAGAAAGGCCTTATAAACCAAGGGTACTGGCTGGTGTCTTTTACCGCTACTCGCATAACCTGCTCCTTAATCGCCCCAAGCTATTCAATGCTGGCGCCCTAGGTACTTAACTGTTCGGGGGACAGGGTCTCTGTGACAAGTAGTGCACCAGTAAAGTCATTGTCTCCAGCAAACGCACCTGGGAAACCAACACACCTTACACCCGCAGCTAAAGCTGCACTCATGCTAGCGGATGTGTCTTCTATAGCGATACAGTCTTGTGAGTTTAAGTGGAGATCTGATAACGCTTTGTGGTATATGTCTGGGCTTGGTTTGGCCTTAGAAACCATTAAGTCGTTACCCACGAAGCTAAAGTCATTGCGCTTAACTTGATCCCCAAGAGCAGAAAAAACAGCATCAACATTGGCCTCAGATGTGCTTGTTACAAAAGCCAAAAGCACATTATTGTCCAATGCATAGTGGATTACATCAGCTACGCCTGGGCGCAAAAGTAGGCCCTTTTTGGTCATCATAGCATCAAAAATTTCAGTTTTGCGCTGATGGAGCTGCTGTGCATCCACCTTAATGCCATGTTGCTTTGCAAAGTCCTGAATTCTCCCACGTCCTCCAGACTTTGCTAGCAAGCGCTGATATGCATCAGCACTCCAGTTCCAGTCTAGCCCGGCCTCAGAAAAAGCTTGATTAAATGCAAGCCGCTGAAGCTCTGATGTTTCGACAAGAGTGCCTATAGAACCAAATAGAATTGCTCTGGTGGTCATTGTGTCTGCCTTATCTAGTATTTTTGTTATTTCAAGCTGCACTAATTAAAGCCTAAGGGCCAAGTGCACAGCTTGGCTAACGTTGCTTGTATTGCGTTGGGCAATGGCTTCTAGTCACGTCGCTGCTGCGGAGTTTTACATGCTTAGTTGAGCGCCCATTCACTCTTTCACGCCACAGTTTAAAGCTTCTGGGCTTTAAACTACGGCGCATAAATTTAATAACTGCTGTTTCATTTAGGCTAAATTGTTCTTCTATCGCTTCAAAAGGTGTGCGATCCTCCCAAGCCATTTCTATTACTCTTGATTTTTCGCTTTCTAAAAGCAACATAAAATGATCCCACAATATATAAAAACGCGAATAAACAAATTAACCCTCAAAGGTAAATTTTTTGACCGTTTGGTGGCTCACTACTCGCGGGATTGAATCAACTGGTTATCGATGGGCATAATTTAACCACTTAAGACCACAAAACTAAAGGCTAAGTTAGAACCCCAAATGTAAAAACATGTAATGATTATGCTGCTATATGGCGCTATTAGTAAAAATCTAATGGTTGAAATGCCAGGGCCACTGTAAACATAAACACCTAACGTGGCCGATTCATATAAATAGGCTATGCTGTATTTATATATTACAGAGCACAGTGGGTTAGTGGCGCACAACATATCAAGTTAACCAGTAAGTCTAAGGTAACAATTAAGTAAATATAAATATGAAGCCAATAAAATATAGCGTGAGAATACCCTTAGTGTTGTCCATCGTCTTATTACTATTTATTAGTCCCCGTATTTACGCTCAATGCTCTGCTTTGACAGAGGCAGCAATGGAAAAAGCCAATGAGTGGTCTGGTAATCCGATATTGGGTCAAACGTATAAAGTAAAAAGCTGGTATGTTCAGGATGGGGACAGCCTAAGTTTAGCTAATGGACATCGGTTACGTTTGGGGCAAATAAATACCACAGAAATGGCCCATAAGGGGCGCCCAGAGCAGGCCTACGCGCAGCAGGCTAAAACCCAACTCAATCAAAAATTACAGCAACAAAAATTCATTTACCTACAACTGCTTCCCAACATTAAAGATCACTATGGGCGTTGGCTGGTAAGGCTTTATGATGGCTCTGGAGTGAGTGTGGACACTTTTTTAGTCGGCCAAGGCTTAGCCTATGTAATTAGTATGAATGAGCAAGGCGCAGAGAATTGCTTGTGGCAGCGAGAAGAAGTAGCCCGCAGAAATGGTTTGGGTATATGGCAAGCCCCTGTATCGCGTGTTCATGCAGCTGCCTTACTTAAGCCCAACCTAGGTGGGTTTATGCGTATGGCTGGTGAAGTGAACGATGTTAGCGACAGCCAACACTACTGGTACATAGGCCTTGGAGGGCAAGTGGCAGTGAGAATTCCCAAGCACCTTCTTGCAGCACCGGGCTTTAACATCGATACACCCAAGAAAATGCAGCGATGGGTTGGGCAAACTATTACTGTTAGGGGTTGGCTCGCTTGGCGTAAGTTAACTAAAAAGCAGCTCAAAAAAGGTTTTCATGCGGGTGTTATGAGTGTTTCTCACTTACATATGCTTGAGCAAACCCCAGTACTGAACAGCAACTAAAACACCTGTTCGGGCCTAGTTTCTTCTTCGTTAATGCCATTGCTAGAGCGGCTGCCTTTAGGCAATGCCATTTGCTCAGGAGTACGTTCTGCACGGAAAATTTCTTCTACTGCAGACGGGTCGCCTGGCCGTGCCAATGCGCCAGTGGCCTCGTCGATTTTAATGGTGACCATTTTGTCTGGTTGCCGCCGTTGTGTTTGAGGCACATCCTTTAGGGCTATTTCCATAAAGTCGATCCAAATAGGCAGCGCTGCCGTGCTACCAAATTCATTCCTACCCAAGGTTTTGGGCTGGTCGAAGCCTACCCAAGTTGTGGCTACCATAGAGTCTACATAGCCAGAAAACCAGGCGTCTTTTTGGTCGTTAGTAGTGCCTGTTTTCCCTGCTAAATCATTACGTTGCAATTTTTGAGCTCTGCGCGCTGTGCCTTTTTTTACCACGTCTTGAAGAATAGTATGCATAATATAATTAACCCGCTCGTCCATAATGCGTGGAGCGATTGGCAAATGGGTGATAGGTCGATCTGGCTCCACTAACAGGCTGTTTTGCTGAGCATCCTCTTGATCTAAGGCCTCATTTAACGCAACGATGGCACCGGTAGTGATTTTTGTTGTTGCCACCACACTTGGCGGGCTTAGGTCCACTTTATCGCTGAGCCTTACATAGTCGCAGTTATGGCATACGGTGGTGGGCTCAGCTTGGAAAAGCACTCGCCCAAAGCTGTCTTCAATCCTCTCTATAAAATAGGGCTGAACTTGATAGCCTGTGTTGGCGAAGGTTGCATAGGCTGTAGCTACATCGATGGGAGGTACGCTTGCACTGCCCAAAGCAAGGGATAAATTGCGTGGCAGCTGCTCAGGCTTAAAACCAAAGCGGGTAGCATAATCGATGGCTGATTTAATGCCAATTTCCCGTAAAATCCGTATAGAGACTAAGTTACGAGATTTATACAGTGCTTTGCGCAAACGTGTGGGACCAAAGAATTTCCCACTGTAGTTTTCTGGGCGCCATGAGTCTTCTAGGCTAGCGTCATTAAACACCACAGGTGCATCGTTAATTAAGGTGGCAGCGGTAAACTTTTGTTCCAAGGCTGCAGAATAAATAATAGGCTTAAAATTAGAGCCAGGTTGACGCAGTGCCTGAGTTGCTCGATTAAATTTGCTGTGCAAATACTCAAAACCACCTACTAAAGCGATCATGGCGCCGTCCTTTGGGTCTAGGGCAATTAACGCCGCCTGTGCGTCAGGCACTTGGGACAGGTACCACACGTTTGAATCAGCATAGGCTTGGCGCACTCGAACTTGGTCACCAGGGCTTAAGATATCGCTAATAGTCTTGGGCGCACTGCCCAAGTAATCGATGGAGATTCTTGGCCTAATCCAGCTCATATCACTAAAGTTAATACTAATAGTTTGGCCGTAACGCAGTAGTAATTCTGCCGACTCTTCGTTAACTTGGCGTACGATTGCAGGCTGTAATGGGCCAAATACAGGGGTTCTATTAAGTAATCGTTCGGCTTCCTCCGCAGTGACACTAGGCCCATGATTTTTTTCCACACCACGATACCCGTGGCGCCTATCGTAGGCTAATAGCCCCTTCTGTACTGCCAGCTGAGCAGCGTCTTGAAGCCGACTGTCAATAGTGGTGTAGACCCGATAACCACCAGTATAAACGTCTTCAATAGGGAAAGAGCTAAATAATTCACTACGTACCATTTCTGCAACATAAGATGCTGATGTTTCTGGTTTCAAACTATGAAATCGGGCCGTAATAGGGGCGGCAATGGCTGTCTGGTATTGCTCTTCATTAATGTAGTCTAACAGCAGCATACGGCCTAATATCCAGTCTCTGCGTATTTTAGAGCGTTGTGGATTAGAAATAGGGTTATATCGAGATGGGGCTTTATAGAGCCCAGCAAGCATAGCTAACTGAGGCAGGCCTAGTTCACTAATTGAGCGGCCATAATACACATTAGATGCAGCCTCTATGCCATAAGATCGGTGCCCCATGAACATTTTGTTAAAATACATTTCCAGTATTTGTTCTTTGCTGAGTTCTTGCTCAATTTGAAAAGATAATAATATTTCATTAAATTTGCGGATAAAGGTCTGATCAAGGGTTAATAAGTAGTTGCGGGCTACCTGCATGGTAATCGTGCTGCCACCACCTTGAATTCTTCCGCCGGCTTGTACCATTCTAACTGCTGCTCTTAAAAGCCCTTTAGGATCAACGCCGTAATGACTATAAAAGTTTTCATCTTCAGCAGACAACAATGCGTCAATGTAATGCTGAGGCACTTGGTCTATGCGCAAAGGAATACGGCGCTGCTCACCAAACTCTGAAATGAGTTTGCCATCACGGCTCATCACTCTCAGGGGCGTTTGTAGGTGGTAATCCCTTAGGCTATTTACATCGGGTAACCGAGGCATAAGGTAAAACCAGGTCACTGCTGCAATGGTAAGCGTGCCAATGATTCCTAGTATAAAAACCCATTTAAACAGGCGGCGTATTAATGACATGCTATGCTTTAACTCTAGGCAGCGACGGGAATAAACAAAACGGCAGAAGCGAAAGTATATAAGATCTATTAAGTTTCGCCACCCAAGGATGGGTTTAATGTTACAGCACTTTGTTGGGCGCCGGGTAAAACCCCTTACCTTAGGGATTGATTGGCAGGTTGATAAGCTGCGAATAGTGCTGTTAGGCTGCGCTAAAAACACTCATGAGACAGAGCAACAAAGGGTTTTAGGTCAGTGGCATTTGTCATTACGTCTATCTTCAGTGGCGCTTAGCACCTCTTTAAAAGCACATACTGCGTGGCAAGATTTTATTACACAAATTGTGCCCCTTTTAGGCAATGCTTCCCTACATGTTAGTGTGGGCATTCCTAATCGGCTTTGCAGTTGGCTGCACTGCCCTGCAGATCTGTTTGAAGTGAGCACCAATCTAGCGACCTTGCAACTCCAATATCAGCGTATGGCCGCTGCAGCGCTCAATATAGAGCCAGTAAAGTTACGTGTTTGCCATTTGCAGCTTTGTTCCAAACTTAGCTTTTTGGTGGTGACTCAGAGCCACTATATTGATCACATAAAACATCTCATTACCAGCCTACACGATGCTACTACAGGTTATGTCATAGGCTGTATCGAACCCCAAGGGTTGACCAAAGCATCCATACTAGGCAAGCCAGATGATTTAGAGGCTGAGTATGCCATGGCTTGGTTTATGGCAAATAAAATAGTGGTGCCCAGATGCTAGTCTGGTATCAACCTAAACCCAATGAAGTTAATTTTTTACCGTGGGCTGAATACCATTTTGCAATAAAAAGACGTAAGCGGGGGTTTTTGTATGGCTCTATGATGGTGATTATACTGCTTGGTTTATCTGCCTTTGGCTTGCTGTATGCCAACTTAGTTAATGTGCAGGCCGATTTAAGTTGGCAGGTTTCTCAGGGGGTTAAACAGTTACACTTAAAGCAGCAGGGAGTTTGGGCCAGCTCCCTTGAGCGGCGGCAAATGGAACTGGGCCAGGCTCTTAAGGCTCAGTCAGACTCTCAAGCTTGGCTGCCGATCCAGCAGCTTTCTAAGCTGTTAATAATGCTACAGCCCGGCCAGCGGCTCAACACTTGGCGCTGGCAGCCTGCAGACGCAGGCTATCAGCTTGTGTTTACCGTCAGTGGGCAGGACCTTTGGCAAGGTTGGTGGCAAGAGATTGCTAAAGTTTGGCCGTCTATCCAAATGGAGGTACTTGGCACAACAGCGGATGGTTGGACGATTGAGGCTCGTTATCTTATGCCGTCCATTTCTTTGCCTTTTATTAGCGCTGCTGCAGCGCCAGTATTGCAATCCTTTGCCTTACAATTAACGCCCGATTCATTGGGGGTTGGCAGCGACGTTGAGCCTATGGGCTCTATGATGAGCCAAGTTACAAAATATGGGAAGGATTTGGAAATTGTTCGGGGCCAAGGGCTGCACATAAAGGTACAGTTAGACGCCACACAATGGGCTGATATGGCGCCACTGCCGAGCGCTACAGGCTGGTGGCTGAAAGAGTTTTCTATTATGCAAATACCCTCTGGGCCCTGGCAAATTTCCATGCGATGGTTGCCCAGCAGTGCTGCGTCTTTTTTTCAGCCTTTTACCCCAGTGCCTAGTGCTTTAGAGCAAGCACTTACCCTTCAAGGCATTCAACATTATGCCCAAGCATTTTATGCCAAAACGGTACCCACCCAGGCTATAGCTATGCAAGTTGGAGTATCTAACATTAGTTTGCATCGTAAAAAGTGGCATATTGCCGATAATTTTCAGTTTATTGGCTATAGTCAACAGCAAGGGAAAATAGCAGTGGCGTGGATTAAATCGTTAGATAATGGGCGTTTGATGAGGGTGGAAGTTAACGACTCACTTGAGGGATGGCGTGTGTCCGATATTAGTGGACAAGGGGTTAATCTTACAAAGGGGCAGCAGTGGTTGATGCTAAAGCGCCTTTGTCGTACTGGAGTTTGCCAAAAATGAATAAAATTAAATTAATGCTGTTACTTGCGCTAATATTATCGCCTTTTGTCAGTGCCCAAAAGATTACCATGGATGTGCATAAAGCGCCCCTCGTCGATGTGTTATACGAGCTTGCAGAGGCAGCACAAATTAATCTGGTGTTAACCCATGCATTAGACTTTGAAATTAGTATTGTTTTGCAAGATGTGGACCCTAAAACTGGGCTTGAGTTGGTCTGCAGTACCATTGGGGTGGACTGCCAATACACTCAAGTTGGGCTGATGGTAGGTGCTAAAACTGATCAATCAAATACCAACGTATTACCACTTCATATGGTCAAATTGAGTTATGGCGAGGCAGACACTATATTGCTTGCGCTGCAAAGTGCGCAATCAATGTTGTCACCCAAAGGGCAGTTGTTAGCAGATAGCCGTAGCCAGCAGATTCTTGTTTACGATGATGATGCCCATGCTGCCACTCTAATAGAGGCTATTAACCAGTTAGACCAGCCACTTGAGCAGATATTAATAGAGGGGCGTATAGTGATTGCCAAATCAACCCTAAGCCAATCTAGTGGGTTAGATTTTATTAGTAGCTTAGGGCCGCAAGCTACAGCAGGAGCGGCAAAGGCAAGCCAAATTGGAGCCACATTTAATCAGCTAGGGGGTGGTCTGCAGTTAGGCTTAGTCGGAGCTCATGTCATGCTTAGCCTAGAGCTCTTGGCTCTGGAGGCCAGCGGCCAAGTGCTCACGTTGGCACAGCCACAAATATTAGTACAAGAAGGGTATTCAGGCAGTATTCAAACAGGTCAAGAAGTGCCCTATTTAGTGGCTACAGACAATGGCCAGCAACAAGAGTGGAAACGAGCTGTATTGGGTCTAACGGTAACGCCCAGGGTATTACCCAAAGGCCAAGTTCAGCTAGATCTGTTAGTGATGCAGGATTCTATTGGTGATTTGTTACCTAATGGCCAGTTAGCGCTCAATACCCATAAATTAAAAACTCGGGCAGTGGTCGGTTTGGGGCAGACTTTAGTGCTGGGAGGTGCGCTATATCAACAACAATTGGGTCGATTATTCTCTAGCCCAGTGTTATCGGGGTTACCCTTTGTAGGTCAATGGTTTGAGCAGCAAAAGCAAGGGTCTGAGAGGTTTGAACTCTTGGTTTTTGTCACTCCACGCATAGTTAACCCTTGATTATGTTAATGTTAGTCCGCATAATTTAACTGATCCTACCCGGCAGTGAGCATTTCGTGCTTGATGACCGGGTTTTGTTGTTGCTGTTCCTAAAAGGAATTTCATTGTGAATATATTTTTAATCGGCCCAATGGGCGCTGGTAAAAGCACCATTGGGCGTCAGCTAGCACGCGAATTAAAGCTAGAATTCCTAGATACTGATAGGGAAATTGAAGAAAGATCTGGTGCGGATATTCCTTGGATTTTTGATGTCGAAGGTGAAGCTGGCTTTCGTAAACGCGAAGCTAACATGATCACCGAGTTGACTGAGCACAGGGATTTAGTGATGGCTACAGGTGGTGGCGCAGTGGAGTTAGCTGAAAATAGGCAACATTTGTCTGCCCGCGGCACTGTGGTGTATTTATTTGCGACGGTTGAGCAACAGCTCGAGCGCACATCAAAAGATAAAAATCGCCCGCTGCTTCAAAATGAAGACCCAGAACAAGTGCTAAGAGACTTGTTTGCCCATCGCCATGCATTGTATGAAGAAACAGCAGACATTCAAGTGGCTACAGGTGCGCAAAACCCCCGTTTGTTAGTGGCAGAGATTATTAAGCAAATCGAAGCAATTCGTTCCCTTTAAACTAACTAGTCTATTTTAAGGCTGTTATGGGCCAGAGCTATCATCATGAGCAGCGTACAACATACATTAACCGTTGAGCTAGGGAATCGCAGCTACCCGATTTATATTGGTAGTGGCCTTTTGCAACAGGCTGATCTGCTGCGCCAGCACATTACTGGCAAGCAAGTGATGGTGGTGACCAATAGCACTATAGCGCCTCTCTACCTGCAAGGCATTCTAAACGGTTTGCAAAGGCTCGGTATTAGCGGCTTACAAGTGGACAGCATAGTGCTGCAAGATGGTGAACAGTATAAGCATCTTGATACAGTGGGGTTGATTTTTGACCACCTGCTACAACAACGTCATAATCGCACAACGACTCTAATTGCTCTCGGTGGAGGAGTTATAGGGGATATGACCGGCTATGCTGCTGCCGCTTATCAGCGTGGTGTGAATTTTATACAAATACCTACTACCTTGTTATCTCAGGTAGATTCTTCTGTGGGTGGAAAGACAGGCGTTAACCACCCCCTTGGCAAGAACATGATTGGTGCATTCCATCAGCCTCAGTGTGTAATTATTGATATCCAAAGCCTGCAAACGTTGCCCCCTCGTGAGCTCTGTGCAGGCCTGGCAGAAGTGATTAAGTATGGCCTTATTGCCGAACCCGATTTTTTTACCTGGCTAGAACAGAATATAGATCAGCTGCGTCAACTGGCTCCTGAGTTAATAAGCCAAGCTATCTACCAATCCGTCGCCTGCAAGGCCCGCATTGTTGCTGCAGACGAGTTGGAGCATGGGCAGCGAGCCCTACTTAACTTTGGCCACACCTTTGGCCACGCTATAGAAACTGAAATGGGCTATGGTCACTGGTTACACGGTGAAGCTGTCGGTGCTGGTATGGCTATGGCGGCTGACTTATCGTGGCGCTTGGGATGGATTTCACACCAACAAGTGCTGCGTATTCAAAACCTGTTAAAAGCTGCTGGATTGCCCTTATGGGGCCCAAGCCAGATGTATGGGAAAGCCTACTTAACACATATGCAGGTAGACAAAAAAGTCACCGATGGCACCATTCGTTTAATCCTACTTCAGCAGCTAGGTGAAGCGATTGTCACTTCAGATTTTAGTAGTGATTTATTGCAGCAGACCCTTGACCAGTCTTTGGCAGTTTAGGGGGTTAGGACCGTGACCCTGCCTCTGCCAAAATCTAATACGGGTGACAGCCTTAAATCAGCTTATGCCACTTATCTGCGCCAATTAGACCAGCAAGAAGTGAGTCATCAAAGTGATAATTTAATGGCTTTTGAATACCAAGCCAAAGCCCGGGGCCGGCAATTAGAGACATTGCTGCATCTAAGCCACTTCTCTGATTACTTGGTACTGATCAGTGCTCCTTCTGGTGCTGGTAAAACGACCTTTATTGACCAGTTTTTGCGTGCTCAACCTGCTAAGGCATGTATCGTTCATCTGGCATTGCAAGAACCAGCTACTGCGCCATGGGTAGTGCGTCAACTAGCCCAACAACTGCCTGTGCAGCTGCCTAACCAGGCAAGCCTAGAACACAGCATTATGGCGATACAGGCACTGGCCCAAGAGCTGAAACTGCAAAAAGAAGTGCTGTTAATTGTGGTGGATGACGCCCAGTGGCTAGACGAAGATGGGCTAGAACTCCTAGCTAATTTATTGCCCCGCAATGCAAAAATAGACGCCCGCCCCCAGGTCATTTTATGTGCAGATCACAGTGTAGTAGAGCGAATTGAAACTCCCCATTTTGCCGAGCTTAGGCAGGAGCGGTTTTATCATTTAGTGCTTTCGCCCTTTAATCAGGAAGAAAGTGCTGATTATTTACGCCAACGGCTGCAGCGGATTGGTATCAATCATGGCCTTGCGCCTATCCAATTATTGCAATTACATCAGTTAGCCAAAGGTAATCCTGGTTACCTTAATATGCTGGCTAATAAGGCCATTAATAAGGGGGGCTTCGTTCAACAAGCGGGTTTGCCATTACTTCACATAGGTGCCACTACCCTTGTGTTAGTTGTATTGGCGGGTATTTGGTTATTTAATTATGTGTCTGCTAATGTGCTGGAGCAGCGTCATGTGGAATCGGCCCCAGTGGCTGTTCAACCTGTTGTAATAGAGCCTATAGCAACTGCACTGCCGCCTTTGGAGCCTATTGAACTGTCTCCAGCACCAAAAAATGTGAGTCCCCAGCCCAAGGTTCAACTAAAGCTGTCACCTAAGCCAGCAGCACAGGTAACTCAACCACCGGCAAAGCAAGCGGCCGCCCTAATACCTGTATCGGTGCTAAAGGCCTGGCCCTTGGCAACTTCCAAGACAAAGCAACCATACAGTTACAAGGAGGTATTGAAATTACCAAGCGACCATTATAGCTTGCAGGTTCTTGGTGCCCGGCTGGAGACCACGTTAGAAGCCTTTATAGTGGACAAAAATATTACGCAGCCTCTTTATGCCATTAAACTAGACCGCGGTGGTCAGCCTTGGTATATGTTGCTTGTTGGAGACTACGAAAGCGCTAGTAAAGCTCAAAGTGCCATATCATCACTACCTATAGCTTTGCGGAATCAGCAACCATGGGCGCGGCCTGTTTTAAAAATTCAACAGCAGATTCGTAATAAATTCAACACAAGTGGTGAATAATTTTTACAAATTCGGCGAACGTCGCCAATTGTGTAGGTATTTATCTAGCTTATACCCCAAATAGTTTGTTTGCCGTGGTTTTCTCATGTAGGATGCTTGTCCATTTGTTGATTCAATAAATTTATAAGCTCTTATAGAAGTTTGTAATTAAAGCAAGTGTCCTACTGATTCTTGTCTCATTTAGAAGCAGTTTTTGTAGCACTTGTTAACACCCGTGATGGGCTCACTGCCATCCAGATTAGCGAGAGAGATGCCGATGAACGCTGGTTTTTTTAATCCCAAAGAATTCAAAGATAACTGTGGTTTTGGACTCATTGCTCACATGCAGGGTGATCCTAGCCATGATTTGTTGCAAAAGGCGATAGAATCCCTTACCTGTATGACCCACCGTGGTGGTATTGCCGCTGATGGTAAGACGGGTGATGGCTGTGGCTTATTGCTACAAATGCCAGAGGTCTTTATGCGCAAGGTGGCATTGGATCACTTTTCTGAAGAGCTGACAGAGTCCTTTGGTGTGGGCATGGTGTTTTTATCCCAAGATGAAGATAAGGCTTCTCATTCTCGCAATGTACTAAATCAAGCCATAGAAGACAATGGCCTTGAAGTAGTGGGATGGCGTGAAGTGCCAGTAGATCCATCGTGCCTTGGTCCCATTGGCGCTGATTGCCAGCCGCGTATCGAGCAAGTATTCGTAAACAGTCCAGGCCTTCGCGGTGAAGTGCTAGAAGCGCGTTTATTAGTGGCTCGAAAAACCACCATGTATGCCTTAATCTCAGACGAAAATTTTTACGTATGTAGCTTGTCTCACCGTGTGCTTTCCTACAAAGGGCTAATGATGCCGGTAGACCTACCGGTATTTTACAAAGACTTAGGTGACCCTACGTTAACCACAGCCATTTGTACCTTTCACCAGCGTTTTTCTACCAACACCTTGCCTCGCTGGCCATTGGCACAGCCTTTTCGCTTTTTAGCGCACAATGGCGAAATAAACACCATTGAAGGCAACCGTAACTGGGCAAAAGCTCGCCAAAACGTATTATCCACTCCACTTATCCCAGAGCTACAAGAGCTTGAAGGCGTGGTAAACACTACTGGCTCAGACTCGTCCAGCATGGACAACATGATAGAACTTATGGTGTTGGGTGGGATGGACGTGTTTCGTGCATTGCGTTTGATCATGCCTCCAGCGTGGCAAAATGATGAATTGATGGACCCCGAACTACGTGCTTTTTACGAATACAACTCCATGCATATGGAAGCGTGGGACGGCCCTGCAGGCATGGTATTAAACACGGGCCGCTATGCTGTGTGTCTGCTAGACCGCAATGGCTTGCGCCCATCACGTTGGGTTATGACCAAAGATGATTATCTAGTAACAGCCTCTGAAATTGGCACATTTGAATATGACCCATTGGATGTTGTCGCTAAAGGCCGCGTAGGCCCGGGACAAATTTTGGCGGTGGACACCCATACCGGCGAAATCATGCACACCAAAGACATTGATGACCGCCTTAAAGCCTCTCAGCCTTATAAAAAGTGGCTGCGTAAGTCGGCCATCCGCCTAGAAGGCACCTTGGATGAAGAGCAGTGTTTTGAAGACTTCACCGAAGGTGAACTTAAGCGCCACATGAAAATGCATCAAGTGACGTTTGAAGAGCGTGACCAGGTGATCCGTCCATTGGCAGAAACAGCGCAAGAAGCCGTAGGCTCTATGGGTGATGACACGCCCATGGCCGTGCTGTCTAACCGTGTGCGCAGCGTATACGAATACTTCCGTCAGCAATTCGCTCAGGTGACCAACCCACCCATAGACCCACTGCGTGAAGCTGTAGTGATGTCGTTGGAAACATGCCTAGGCAAAGAGCGTAATATTTTCCAAGAGGGTCCAGAGCTTGCCAAGCGGATTGTATTAGGCTCTCCCATCTTATCAGCTAGTAAATACACCGACTTATTACACATGAATGTGCCTGGTTTCAAGGTGCAAATCATCAACCTAAATTATGACCCAGAAGTAGGCTTAGAAGCGTCTATTAAAGATGTGTGTGCCCAAGCAGCAGAAGCTGTGCGCAAGCGCATAGGCATTGTGGTACTGAGTGACCGTGAGATTGAAAAGGGCAAGTTGCTTATACCAGCCTGTATGGCTACAGGTGCGGTGCATCACCACCTAACTAATGAAGGTTTGCGTTGTGATGCAAACATTGTTGTGGATACGGGCAGCGCAAGAGACTCCCATCACTTTGCAGTGTTGATCGGTTTTGGTGCTACAGCGGTTTACCCTTACCTTAGTTATCGGGTTATTAACGACATGGTGGCATCTGGCGAGATTATTAGCAACCCAATCGATTGCCATAAGTCTTACCGTAAAGGGATTAATAAAGGCCTGCTTAAGATCATGTCTAAAATGGGTATTTCTACCATTGCCTCTTATCGAGGCGCACAGTTGTTTGAAGCCATTGGCATCAGTAGTCCTATTATAGACCTGTGTTTCCACGGTGTGGCTAGCCGCATAGAAGGTGCGCAATTTAGTGATTTCCAGTCTGACCAACAGCTATTAGCTGCTGAAGCCTGGATAGATCGTAAGCCTATCCAACAAGGTGGTCTGCTTAAATACATTCATGGTGGCGAGTATCACGCCTATAACCCAGACATCATCACTACCGTCCAAGCTGCCGTGCAAACGGGTGATTACGGCGTGTATAAAAAATATGCTAAGTTAGTCAATGAGCGCGGCGTTGCCTCGCTGCGCGACTTACTAAAGCTAAAGCCATCTAACGCGATCGATATTAGTGAAGTAGAGCCATTAAGTGAAATATTCAAACGCTTTGACACCGCCGCCATGTCATTGGGCGCCTTGTCTCCAGAGGCACACGAATCCTTAGCTATGGCTATGAACGAGCTAGGTGGCCGCTCTAACTCTGGCGAAGGTGGCGAAGACCCACTGCGTTATGGCACTAACAAACGCTCTAAAATTAAACAAATTGCTTCTGGCCGTTTTGGTGTTACCCCTGCCTACTTAGTGAGCGCAGAAGTGTTACAAATTAAAGTGGCTCAAGGTGCAAAACCAGGTGAGGGAGGGCAGCTTCCCGGGGGCAAGGTTAACGACCTTATCGCCACTCTGCGATATTCTGTGCCTGGCGTCACCCTAATTTCTCCACCACCGCATCACGATATATATTCTATCGAAGATTTGGCCCAGCTTATTTTTGACTTGAAGCAAGTAAACCCTGAAGCCCTTGTGTCGGTGAAATTAGTATCGCGGCCAGGTGTGGGCACTATTGCTGCAGGTGTAGCAAAAGCCTACGCAGACCTGATCACTATTTCTGGTAACGATGGCGGCACAGCAGCCAGCCCACTCACTTCTATCCGCTATGCGGGCTCCCCATGGGAACTGGGCCTTGCTGACGCCCACCAGTCCTTACGAGGCAATGGCCTACGTGGCAAGGTGAGAGTGCAAACAGACGGTGGCCTTAAAACGGGTCTAGACGTAGTGAAAGCTGCACTTTTAGGAGCAGAAAGCTTTGGTTTTGGCACCTTACCTATGGTGGCCTTAGGGTGTAAATACCTGCGTATTTGTCACCTTAACAACTGCGCTACAGGCGTGGCCACACAAAACGAACAACTCAGAGATCATCATTTCCGCGGTACTGTAGAAATGGTGAAGCACCTATTCACTTTTATTGCGCAAGAAACTCGCGAAGTGATGGCACAGCTAGGTGTGCGCAGCATTGAAGAGCTAGTAGGCCAGACGCAGCTACTGGAAATTAGTGGTGGAGTGACTGCTAGACAACGTAATTTAGACCTGTCGCCCTTGTTGAGCCAAGACGGTATCGACCCAAGCCATCCTAACACTTGCCAAGTGTCTAAAAACCAGCCATACGACCCCGGCGCTATGAGCCAAAGGATGTTGGATGAAATGGCAGAGGCTATTGCCAATTCAACAGGTGGCGACTTTAGCTTTAATATCACCAACTGTGATCGCTCGATAGGTGCCAGATTGTCTGGTGCTATTGCTAAAGTGCATGGCAACAATGGCATGTCTGAACATCCGCTAGAAGTACATCTTAAAGGTATTGCAGGCCTAAGCTTTGGTGTGTGGAATGCCGGTGGTTTAAACATGTACTTAGAAGGCGACGCTAACGACTATGTAGGTAAAGGTATGGCAGGTGGTAAGCTGGTTATATATCCTCCCAAAGGATCTAGCTTTAAATCTAATGTCACCTCTATCATGGGTAATACCTGCTTGTATGGTGCAACAGGTGGCACTGTGATGGCCGCAGGCTGTGCAGGCGAACGTTTTGCCGTTCGTAACTCAGGCGCTCATGCCGTGATTGAGGGTGCAGGCGACCATTGTTGTGAATACATGACAGGTGGCGTGGTGACTGTGCTTGGTGAAACAGGCTATAACTTTGGTGCAGGCATGACTGGTGGTTTTGCTTACGTATTAGACGTAGATCGCACCTTTGTAGACAAATACAACAGCGAATTGGTGGAAATTCACCGCATTCGTGGCGAGCACATGGAAGAGTATCGTAGTTATTTGCGCTCTATCTTGCATGATTTTCATGAAGCAACGGGAAGCCGTTGGGGCAGGGAATTAAGTCGTCATTTCGAAGATTATATCAGCAAGTTCTGGTTAGTTAAGCCCAAAGCCGCGAATTTACAGCAGCTTATGGCCAACACCCGCACCAAGACTGAATAATTCGACGTTTTTAAAATACATTACCAGGTATACGAGGCTATTATGGCTCAACGATTAGAAAATCATTTTCAATTCATCGACGTAGGTCGTCAAGACCCAGTTAAGGTGCACCCAGACTTGCGTAAACGCCAGTTTGCGGAAATCTATCAGTCTTATACGCCGGTAGAAGCCAAGCCCCAAGCCCATCGGTGTTTAGAGTGTGGCAACCCCTATTGTGAATGGAAGTGCCCAGTGCACAATTACATTCCTAATTGGCTCAAGTTGGTGTCTGAAGGCAATATTCTAGAGGCTGTGGAGTTGTGTCATCAAACTAACTCACTGCCCGAAGTTTGTGGCCGCGTATGCCCGCAAGACCGCTTATGCGAAGGTGCCTGCACCCTCAATGATGGTTTTGGGGCAGTGACCATTGGCTCTGTAGAAAAATACATTACTGATACTGCCTTTGCTATGGGCTGGACACCTGATTTAAGCCATGTAGTTGAAACGGGTAAAAAAGTGGCGGTTATTGGTGCTGGGCCTGCCGGTTTGGCCTGTGCCGACGTTTTAACACGAGGAGGTGTGTCTGCCGTAGTGTTTGATCGGTACCCAGAAATTGGTGGCCTACTTACTTTTGGTATCCCCGAATTTAAGCTAGAAAAACCTGTTATGGCTAAGCGCCGTCAAATATTTGAAGGTATGGGTATTGAGTTTAAACTTAATGTAGAAATAGGCAAAGACATCACCCTAGACCAGTTAATGGATGAATATGACGCCGTCTTTATGGGCATGGGCACTTATAAATCGATGCGTGGAGGCTTCCCTGGTGAGAACCTTGAGGGTGTGCACGAGGCCTTGCCGTATTTGATTTCTAACATTAACCGCCGCATGGACTTTGAAAAAGATCCAGCTGATTTTATTGACCTAAAAGGTAAGCAAGTTGTGGTACTGGGTGGTGGTGATACGGCTATGGATTGCAACCGCACTGCAATTCGCCAAGCTGCAGCTAATGTGTATTGTGCTTATCGTCGTGACGAGGCTAATATGCCTGGTTCGATTAAGGAAGTGGCCAACTCTAAGGAAGAGGGTGTCCAGTTCTTATTTAACCGCTCTCCTGTTGAAATAATCGGTAAAAATGGCAAGGTCACAGGTATTAAATTAGTCACAACTGAGTTGGGTGAAGCTGATGAAAATGGCCGTCGCCGACCTATTGTGATTGAAGGTAGTGAAGAAGTTGTAGCTGCCGATGCGGTTATCGTAGCCTTTGGCTTTAGCCCAAGTCCAACAAAGTGGATGGCTGATGCAGGGGTTGAGATAAATGATTGGGACCTTGTTAAAGTGGCCCAAGAGTCTGATTTAATAGCTAAAAATTACGCTTTTCAAACTACGAATGCGAAAATTTTTGCGGGCGGTGACATGGTACGTGGTTCTGACCTAGTGGTCACTGCCATCGACGAAGGGCGAAGAGCCGCAGATGGTATTTTAGATTATCTACAAGTCTAAACTCTACCACTAAACCTGATAAACCTATTTAGAACATCTGTAGGTCACTTGTATAGTTGCCACAATCCGTGACAATTAGGCAGGTGATCTATATCATGGGCAGCAATATTTACTAACTGCTTTAAGGCCTTATTTCTTGCCATGACTGCTTCTAAACCTGAATTAAAAAACGACCGTTTTCTTCGCGCTCTTATGGGCCAGCCTGTTGATGTAACGCCGGTATGGATGATGCGCCAAGCGGGTCGCTATTTACCCGAATATCGTGCTTCACGTGCTGAAGCTGGGGATTTTTTGAGCCTTTGCAAGAATGCTGATTTTGCCTGTGAAGTCACTTTGCAACCATTACGTCGATATGATTTAGATGCAGCTATCCTATTCTCAGACATCCTAACAGTGCCCGATGCAATGGGCCTAGGGCTATACTTTGAGGCTGGAGAAGGACCTAAGTTTGAAAAGCCAGTGCGCACTGAAGCTGATGTTGCAGCGCTCACAGTGCCAGATATAGATGCCGATTTAGGCTACGTTATGAATGCTGTGAGCACTATCCGTGGTGCATTGTCTGGCGATGTTCCGTTGATTGGTTTTTCTGGTAGCCCTTGGACCTTGGCAACTTATATGATTGAAGGGGGTTCCAGCAAAGACTTCCGTCATATCAAAGCGATGATGTATTCAACCCCAGAGCTATTACATCAAGTACTCAGTGTATTAGCCGATTCAGTGATTGCTTATTTAAATGCTCAAATTGCAGCAGGTGCTCAAGCGGTACAAATTTTTGATACATGGGGTGGCGTATTGAGTGGCCCATGTTATCAAGCCTTTTCGTTAGATTATATGCAGCGTATTGTTAATGGCCTTACTCGCGAATCTGAAGGGAGAGCAGTCCCTGTTATCTTGTTCACTAAAAACGGTGGCCAGTGGTTAGAGCAACTTGCAGCAACAGGAGCTGATGCCCTAGGTTTAGACTGGACTATAGAAGTTAGTGAAGCCCGCAATCGTGTGGGAGATAAAGTAGCGCTTCAGGGCAATATGGATCCTAGTGTGCTTTACGCAGACGCACCCACTATTCAGGCAGAAGTAGGTCGTATATTGGCAGATTTTGGTAAAAATGATGGTCATGTTTTCAACCTAGGCCATGGCATTCACCAGTTTGTAGACCCAGAAAGTGCCAAAATATTTGTTGATGCTGTGCACGACCGAAGTGGTCAGTATCACTAAAAACGTTACCCATAACACTAATAAATAGGGCCTGCACATGCCACATTGCGTCATAGAAATTTCTAACCAGCTTAGCAGCAGTGTTACGCCCACCCAGCTATTAAGGTGCGTGTTTGACGCCCATGTAAAATCGGGTTTGTTTGAGTCTGATCATATTAAAGTACGCTGCACAGGTTACGACCACCATATTGCAGGCACAGGCTCGGATCGTTTTATCCATGCCACGTCTCATATCATGGCAGGGCGCACAGCAGATCAAAAGCAAGCGCTTAGCAACATGATAGTGCAGGGCCTTATCGATATGGGTATCACCTCTGCATCCATGAGCGCACAGGTAGTAGACCTCGACCCCAGTTACGTCACCTTTAGCGATTAAGTTCTAGTTGAACTAGTGCCGTTATAACTGCTTAAGAAATGATCTCGAATAAGCCATGGGTTACCATGGCTAAATCACCCGCAGCCAGTTCAACCTCTAATCCCCTGCGACCACCACTCACATAAATGCTGCCATAATCCTTAGCACGCTTATCTATAACCGTAGTGAGTGCTCGCTTTTGGCCTACTGGGCTCACGCCACCCAGTACATAGCCACTACTTCGGCTCACTGCGGCGGGGTTTGCCATAACTACTTTTTTTGCGCCAATGGCTGTGGCCATAAGCTTTAAGTTGAGCTGCTGATCAACAGGTATTACCGCTACCGCCAAAGTCGTGTTTCCAGCATCCACTACCAGTGTTTTAAATACCCTTTGGGGAGGCACACCCAGTTTATCTGAAGCTTCTCTTCCGTATGACGCCACTTTGGCGGTGTGGGTATATTCGTGCACATTGTGGTGAACACCTAAACGCGTGAGTTGGTCTATTGCAGGAGTCATAAATTAGGCAACCCTAGTCGATGTATTTTAATAAATGGGTGAGTTAACCCTATCGCCAACTAACGCTAAGGTCAAACTGGCCTTATAGGTTGCCTTGTTGACTAATGCGCTAAACCCATGGCTGGCAATAGACCACATAGTCATCACCCAACGGAGACCCCTTAGGTCATGTAATAATGTTGCTCAGCTTCTGGTCCGGATGCGACCAGATCATTCAGTTGCTAGTTAGTTTGCAAGGAAAAAATGATGCTATCAAAAAAATTCACTCCTAAATTTTTTAATGATATCAGTTTAGGTAGCTTACCCGGGCATCTTGGCCTTCACGTCACACGTGTGGCTTCCGAAGGGGTTGAGGCAGAGCTTAAAGTTATACCATCGTTACTTGCAATTAACGGCTATCTTCACGCAGGCAGCATTGTCACCCTAGCAGACACGTGTGCAGGTTATGGCAGCACTGCTAACCTTCCAGAGGGGGCCATTGGTTTTACTACTATTGAATTAAAGTCGAACCATATTGGTACCGCAAGAGAGGGGACTATTAGGTGTGTTGCAACTGCTGCTCACTTAGGAAAATCTACTCAGGTTTGGGATGCTATTGTGAGCCATGATGAATCTGGTAAAACAGTTGCCATTTTTCGATGCACACAAATGGTGCTTTATCCCAAATAGAGCGCTGGTTGATTAGCATTGTTTCTGATACATCAAATCCCACACTCCGTGCCCCTTGCCCTCACCACGACGTTGGAATTTGGTGCTAGGGCGAAACTCCGGTTGTGGTGAATACTGAGTGTCACCCGCTTGGTTTCTATAACCTTGGGCTAGCTCCATTACCTCCATCATGTGTTCTGCATAAGGTTGCCAATCTGTGGCCATATGAAATACACCACCAGTGGCGAGTTTCTGGCGAACATCTTGAGCGAAATTAGGCTGCACGATACGGCGCTTGTTATGCTTTTTTTTGTGCCATGGGTCTGGGAAAAATAGCTGTACACCGGCCAGGCTATTATCGGTAATGCACTGCGCCATCACTTCAATAGCGTCCTCACAAAATACCCTTACGTTGCTTAGTTCTTGGATTGCTAGGTTATTAAGTAGCCGACCAACCCCTGGGCGATGAACTTCTATACCAATGTAGTTATTTTCTGGCATGGTGGCAGCCATGGTAGACAGGGAGTCCCCCATACCAAAGCCAATTTCCATGATGATGGGGTGGTCATTACCAAATAGGTCTGAAAAATCCAGAGCCCCCTGATTAAGTTCTAAACCGTACAGGGCCCAATAGTGTTCCAAAGCGTGTTCTTGAGATGGAGTCATACGGCCCGCACGTTTAACAAAACTGCGAATACGGCGAGGATTTTCAATTTCAGGGGTTAAATCAGAAGGCATAAATGAATTCTTAATAAATAGTGAACTGCTAGGCCTGTATTTTACCTACTACTGATGAATAAATCAGCTCCATTATGGTGTCTATCTCAAACACCAAGCAGAGCAATTTGATACACTATGGATTATATTAATGTTCACTCAGTTATTAAAGCCTATGACCACCCTCCGTATCGCCACACGTGAAAGCCAACTTGCTCTTTGGCAGGCTTATTTTATAAAAGCAGAGCTAGAGCGTTATCATCCAGACCTTACTGTAGAAATTTTAGGCATGAAGACTAAGGGGGACAAAATCCTTGATGTGCCGTTAGCAAAAGTGGGTGGCAAAGGTCTGTTTGTTAAAGAGTTAGAGCAGGCCATGTTAGAAGGTCGAGCAGACATTGCAGTGCATTCCATGAAGGATGTGCCAATGGAGTTTCCAGAGGGTCTGGGGCTCTGTGTGATCTGTGAAAGGGAAGATCCCAGTGATGCATTCGTAAGTAACTACTTCAGCTGCTTAGATGACCTTCCACAAGGCGCCAAAGTGGGCACGTCCAGCCTGCGTCGCCAGTTGCAAGTCAAGGCCTTGCGTCCAGACCTGCAACTATTAGATTTGCGAGGTAATGTAAACACCCGCTTGGCCAAGCTAGATGCAGGCCAATACGATGCCATCATTTTAGCCAGTGCTGGCTTAATGCGCCTTGATTTCCACCACCGTATTCAGTCACGTTTAACTGACCAGCAGTGTTTGCCTGCCGGGGGGCAGGGCGCAGTAGGTGTGGAATGCCGTTTAGACGACAATGCCACAATCGCTCTGCTGGCGCCGTTACACCATAAAGATACGGCGGACCGTGTAATTGCTGAGCGCGCACTCAACAAACGTTTAGAAGGTGGTTGTCAGGTGCCTATTGCCTGTTTTGCCGAACTAGAAGGGGATCAGCTATGGCTACGCGGATTAGTGGGCGAAGTAGATGGCAGCCGCTTACTCACTACAGAAATTAGAGGTTCACGTGTGGATGCAGAACGCTTAGGCATCACTGCCGCAGAGGACCTATTAGCACAGGGTGCTGGTGAAATTCTTCAAGCTATTTATAATGTTCAGTAACTAATTGATGACAAGCATGAAGGTGTTGGTCACCCGGCCAGATGCACAAGCAAAAGTGACGATTGAGCTACTGCGAAAGCATGGGTTTAAGGTACATCACCAAGCGTGCTTAGATATTTTACCTGTAGAACCACAATCAGTGGATGGCCTGCAAAGTAAGCAGTTAGCAATGGATCTGGACACCTTTGACCATGTCATCGTTATTAGTACCAATGCGGCGCAGTTCTGGCTAGACCTAGTGCAAGACTATTGGCCTCAGTGGCCTGTAGGTGTGCAATGGTGGGGCATGGGGGAATCTACACAAGCTCAATTAATGGCAGTTGGTATTGCGGCAAAAAGGCCAGTGATGGGCGACACAAGTGAAGCATTGTTGGCCGATCTATTGCCCCAAATTCAAACCCATCACAAGGTGTTAATAGTTCGAGGATGCGGCGGTAGAGAGACTTTATCTGATGCATTGGAAACTGCTGGTGCAAAGGTAAACTATGCTCAATGTTACCAGCGCAAGTTGCCACATATTAACCGTGAGCAATTAGTCAGTGTAGCTGAGTTCTCACCCCAAGCGGTGATCTTCCAAAGTGGTGAAACCTTAGGAAATTTTGAGGCCTTGCTAAGTGGCCAAGACTGGTGTAACAAACAGCGCATCATATTAGTCTTGCCTAGTGCACGGGTAGCGGAGCAGGCCAAAATATTAGGCTACCAAGTATTACTTACCAGTGGTAGTGCCAGCAATCAAGCAATGTGCGATACTTTGCTGCAAACAATACAACAACAAGCGCCTCGATAAACTGTAAAAATTAGTTATAAGGTGGCATGATAGTAGGCTGATTAAGCCGCTGAAAAAGGATGCTGACGCAGTGACACAAGACCAGAACAAAGCGAATACTAAGGTGCCTAGCAAAGGCGCAGACCCACAAGTATCCAACCCTAAAACAGCTAAGGTTTCTAAATCTGTGGACCGAGCTAGTGCAGCAAAAACAAAGCCAGCAAGCCAAGGCAAACTAAGCTTGTTGTGGCTACTTGTTGTGCTATTAATGGCAGCGGTCGCCGGGTTGGGTTACGTGCAGTGGCAAGCACAATCCTATACTGCGGTGCTCATGTCAGACCAAAGTGGCCAATCTAAAATACTCCAAAATTGGCAGCAACAACAGCAGTCATTGTCACAAAAGCTAGATGACTTAACCCTTGCAAACACTTCTGCACAGCGTGCTATTTCCACCCAACAAACAGACTTAAAAACTAATCAGCAACGCATGGACCAGGCTTTAGTGCGTGCCTTAGAAGCCATGGCTAAAACCCAACTAGACCAGGGTAAAGTATTGCCTCAGTGGCAGTTGGCAGAAGCTGAATACCTGTTGCGGTTAGCCAACCAGCGTTTGGCTATGGAGCAAGCTAGTGAGTCTGCAATGGCCCTACTTAAGGCTGCCGACATCATCATTCGAGATAGTGAACAAGTGGGCACCTATGGAATCAGAAGTGCCATTGCGGCAGATTTAGCCGCCCTTACAGCTGTTCCAAGTGTCGACGTACAAGGTGTTTATGCAAAGCTTGCTGCGCTTTCTGGTTTAGCGTCAAAGCTGACCTTTATTCCACCCAGAAGTAAGGTAGCGGCCACTGATAAGGCACTTGGGCTAGGTCTTGAAAATGAGGCTATGATCGCGCCAACAGAAGAAATCAAATGGACTCAGTCTGTTTGGCAGGACACTAAAAGCGTGGCTGCCAGTATTTTTGGGGAATTAAAACAGCTGGTTAAGGTGCAATCACGCACTCAAGAAGACCAGCAGCTGCTGACGCCTGCAGCTGAGTTATTAGTGCGTATGCGTATTGAAATGGCATTAAGCCAAACTCAAGTTGCCCTTTTGCGTCGCCAGCAGACGATTTATGATCAATCTTTGGTAGGTGTAAAGCAACTTTTAGCTCAATACTATCGGCCAACTGACCTTATCGTCCAAGCAATGTATGTTCAGATTGACTTGCTTGATGAGGTGAAGGTTCTAGTTAATATGCCTAATATCAGTGGTTCCCTGATTGCTTTGCAAGGCTTTGTTGCCACATTGCACGATACTCCAGCTGAGCCATCGGTGGGAGAGTAGATTATGCGCTTTTTAACTCTTATTGTTTTATTGGTATTACTAGTGGGCGCTGGGCTGGGCAGCTTAATTAATGTAGACCCAGGGTATGTGTTACTAGCGTGGGGTGATACCAGCATAGAAATGAGCATTTGGGTGCTATTAATTGGCATTGTTTTAGTATGTGTAACCATGTCTTTAAGCCTGCGCTTTATTATTGCACTCAATTTACCCTTTCGGGTGCTTGGCAGCTGGCAGCAGACTAGCCGTATAAAGCGTATGCAGTTGCAAACTCGCCAAGGCTTGCTGGCTTTGGCTGATGGCCAAAACGTGCGTGCAGAAAAAAAGTTTTTGGAACTTGCGCCCACTACCAGTCAGCCTATTGTTGTGTTGCCTGCACTGGCAACTGCGATGGGTAGGCAGGGCAAGATTGCTGAAGCGCGACAGGTACTCAAGAAATTGGTAACAGAGTTCCCAGGTACCCAGCAACTAGTGCATTTAAAGCTTGCCGAAATTTCTCTATTTCAAGGTGATGATGATGCCGCGCTTAATGCTTTACAAAGCCTACATCAGCTCAATCCTAGGCATGCAGAAGCGAATCAGTTGTTATTGGATTTATTGCAGCGGCAACAAATGTGGCCTGAGCTTATTAACTTATTGTTGGTAGTGGGAAGTCATAACCAGCTTAGCCAAGAGCAATTGGCACAGCAGCAGCAATTAGCCTACGGGCGAGCTTTTAGTGCAACGAGAAGGCAAGATGGCAGTGCAGCGAAGAGTAGCCTAGACCAACTTCACTCTTTGTGGAGCAAAGCGCCAAAGAGTATCACCAGCCACGGCCCAAGTATTATTACTTACACTAAGGCCATGGCTCGTGTTGAAGGTGATACTGCCAAGACAACACAAGTATTCATAGAGCAGACCCTTAAACTACAGTGGTTGGACGAGCTGGTGCTTGAGTATGCACACTTGCCTTTAACAGATGTGCAGAAAAGCTTAACCAAGGCTGAGGCTTGGCAAGCTAATGCCAAGGATAGTGCGGCGCTTCAGCTCACACTAGGTCGCTTATGCAGACGTTTGGAACTGTGGGGTAAAGCCCAAGATTACTTACAAGCCAGTATAACCTTGCAAGCCAGTAAAGAAGCACACGCCGAAATGGCCAGGTTACAGCATAAAATGGGTCATGTTGATGCGGCGATAGAGCATTATCGGCTAGCGAGTGTATTTTAATATTGACACTTGACCCAGCTTGGGGGAGACTGTGGTCATTCCAGCAAGACCTTCTGTCTAATCGGCCGGCTTTTACCGGCTAACTTAGCCTTATCACTCTACTAACTTTATTTTCCCCCTAGCGCGCACTGACGCCTATCTAACTATGAATCTTACTGAATTAAAAACAAAGACAATGCCTGAACTCGTCGAGATTGCCCAAGGCATGGGACTCGATAATGTTGCCCGATCTCGTAAACAAGAATGCATCTTTAGTATTCTTAAACGCCATGCCAAGAGTGGCGAAGATATTTTTGGCCAAGGTGTATTAGAAATTTTACAAGATGGCTTTGGCTTTTTACGCTCGGCAGATGCTTCTTATTTAGCAGGGCCTGACGACATTTATGTGTCACCAAGTCAGATTCGCCGCTTTAGTCTGCGCACAGGCGACAGCATAGATGGCAAAATCCGCCCGCCTAAAGACGGTGAACGTTATTTTGCTCTACTTAAAGTTAGTAGCATTAATTACGGGCCACCAGAGCAAGCTAAACATAAGGTGTTGTTCGAAAACCTAACACCTTTGTTCCCCACAGAACGTTTAACCATGGAGCTTGGCAACGGGTCTAGTGAAGATTTAACCGCTCGAATAATTGACCTAACGGCGCCAATGGGCAAAGGGCAGAGAGCTTTAATTGTATCTCCACCTAAAGCTGGTAAAACCTTGATGTTGCAAAACATCGCTCACTCTATTACCCGCAACAACCCAGATTGTCATTTGATTGTATTACTGATCGATGAACGACCAGAAGAAGTGACCGACATGAAGCGCTCAGTGCGTGGCGAAGTAGTTGCCAGTACCTTTGATGAGCCACCTTCACGCCATGTTCAAGTTGCTGAAATGGTTGTAGAAAAAGCTAAGCGTTTGGTAGAGCACAAAAAAGATGTGATTATCTTATTAGATTCAATTACCCGTTTGGCCCGTGCTTATAATACTGTTATTCCTTCTTCTGGCAAGGTGCTAACCGGTGGTGTCGACGCCCATGCTCTAGAACGCCCTAAGCGTTTTTTTGGTGCTGCGCGTAATATTGAAGAGGGTGGCAGTTTAACTATTATCGCTACCGCATTAACTGAAACGGGCTCTAAGATGGACGAAGTCATCTTTGAAGAATTTAAGGGCACAGGCAACTCGGAAGTTCATTTAGATCGTAAAATTGCCGAACGTCGCGTTTTCCCTGCGATCAATATTCGAAAGTCATCAACCCGCCGTGAAGAGTTATTAACCCGTGACGATGAATTGCAGCGGATGTGGATTCTGCGTAAGTTGTTGGATCCAATGGAAGATGGTCAAGCGACTGAGTTTTTATTGGATAAGCTTAAAGGTGCCAAAACCAACGAAGAGTTCTTCATGTCAATGAAGCGAAAGTAACTGCCTGATATATTGGAGACCGCGTAGGTTATGAGTATGAAATACAAAGATCTACGCGACTTCATTGCGAGTTTAGAAGCTCAAGGTGAACTTAAGCGCATTACCACAGAGGTAGATCCATACCTTGAGATGACCGAAATCTGCGACCGCACCTTGCGCGCAGAAGGCCCAGCCTTATTATTTGAAAACCCAAAAGGTTATGACACTCCAGTATTGGCTAACCTGTTCGGCACACCCAAGCGAGTGGCGCTGGGCATGGGCGCCGAAAGTGTAGAAAGCCTGCGTGATGTAGGCCACCTTCTTGCCTCTTTAAAAGAACCAGAACCCCCTAAAGGATTCAAAGACGCCCTAGGCAAGCTACCTCTTTACAAGCAAGTGCTGAACATGGGCCCTAAGCTCATTAAAAAGCCACCATGCCAACAATATGTCATGATGGGCGACGAAGTAGACCTTAGTAAGCTGCCTATCCAAACCTGTTGGCCAGACGACGCAGGCCCACTCATTACATGGCCTTTGGTTATTACCCGTGGGCCAAGTAAAAAACGTCAAAACCTCGGCATATACCGACAACAAGTGATTGGAAAAAATCGTTTAATCATGCGTTGGCTATCTCACCGTGGTGGTGCTTTGGATTTTCGTGAATGGAAAATTGCTCATCCGGGTGAAAACTTTCCTATCTCTGTAGCCTTGGGAGCAGACCCTGCCACCATTTTAGGCGCAGTAACGCCTGTGCCAGACACTCTGAGTGAATATGCCTTTGCTGGTCTGTTACGTGGTAGTAAAACGGAAGTGGCCACTTGCCTAACCAATGATCTGCAAGTGCCAGCCAGTGCTGAGTACATCTTAGAAGGCCATATTGCTCCAGATGATATGGCAGACGAGGGTCCCTTTGGTGATCATACGGGCTATTACAATGAAGTAGATAGTTTTCCAGTGTTCACTGTAACCTGTATTACTCACCGAAAAGATCCTATTTATCACAGCACCTTTACCGGACGTCCACCAGATGAGCCGGCGGTGTTGGGTGTTGCTCTTAACGAAGTGTTTATCCCACTGTTACAAAAGCAATTTCCGGAAATCACTGATTTCTACCTGCCACCAGAGGGCTGCTCTTATCGTATGGCTATAGTGACCATGAAGAAGCAGTACCCGGGTCATGCCAAGCGTGTGATGATGGGTGTTTGGTCTTTTTTACGCCAATTTATGTACACTAAGTTTGTTATCGTTACGGATGATGACATCAACGCCCGAGATTGGAAAGACGTGATCTGGGCTATGACCACCCGGATGGATCCAGCACGAGACACTTTGCTAGTAGAAAACACTCCGATTGATTACTTAGACTTTGCTTCACCTGTTTCTGGCTTAGGCTCTAAAATGGGTATGGACGCCACCCATAAATGGGAAGGTGAAACCACCCGTGAATGGGGGCGTACTATTACTATGGACGAGTCTGTGAAGCAGCGTGTAGATGATCTGTGGGACGAATTAGGTATTTTTAACATTGGATCTTCGGTAGATAAACATTGAAAAATGACGCTTACATCCTCACTATTGATCAAGGTACTACCAGTTCTCGGTGTATCATTTTTGCTGCAGATGGCACTGTAATTAGTTCAGCACAGTACGAATTTGAACAGCATTACCCTGACAATGGCTGGGTTGAGCATCACCCACCAGACCTTTTAGATACCGTTGTTCAGGCCTGCCGTAAAAGCCTTGCAGATAGTGGCTTAAAGGCTCAGCAAATTGCTGGCATAGGCATCACTAATCAGCGTGAAACCACCTTAGTGTGGGATAAGTCTACTGGCGAAGCTATCTATCCAGCCATAGTATGGCAAGACCGCCGTACTGCGGTAATGTGCGACAAGTTAAAACAAGAAGGGCATGAAACGACAGTTACCTCTCTCACAGGCTTGCTGTTAGATCCTTATTTCTCAGCGACCAAATTGAGCTGGATCTTAGATCATGTAGAGGGCGCTCGTGCGCGTGCTGAACAAGGTGAGTTGTTATTTGGGACGGTTGACAGTTACCTCATGTGGCACTTAAGTGGTGGCCAGATCCATGCCACAGATGCAACCAATGCGTCGCGTACCTTGCTGTTTAACATCCATACTCAAATGTGGGACCAAGGCCTGCTGGAACTCTTTAATATACCTCAAGCTATGTTGCCAGAGGTTAAAGATAGTGCGGACAATTTTGGTTTCATAGAAGAAACCGTTCTCGGTCACCAACTGCCTATTTATGCCGTAGCTGGAGACCAACATGCTGCCCTATTCGGGCAAGCTTGTTTTAAATCTGGAATGGCCAAGAGCACCTATGGTACGGGGTGTTTTTTAATGCTTAATACAGGCGATAAGCCTCTCCAATCAGCAAGCCGGCTATTAACTACGATGGCGTACCGCCTTAATGGTAAGCCAGTATATGCCCTAGAGGGAAGTATTTTTGTCGCTGGAGCGGCTATTCAGTGGCTAAGAGATGGGTTGAAAATAATTAGTAGTGCTAGCGAGGTAGAACCCTTGGCCGCGTCTGTCACGGCTGACCACGGGGTTTACATGGTGCCCGCATTTACTGGCCTAGGTGCGCCATACTGGGACCCACTGGCTCGCGGTGCTATTTTTGGATTAACCCGTGATACGGGTATTGAAGAGATCGTCAGCGCAGGAGTGCAGTCTGTTTGTTATCAGACCAAAGACCTACAAAAAGCTATGGAAAAAGACGGCGTGCGCTTAGATACGTTAAGAGTAGATGGAGGCATGGTGGTGAATAATTGGTTTTTGTCCCACTTGTCTAATGTGCTAGACGCAAAGGTCTCTCGGCCTACCTGTGTAGAAAGTAGTGCTCTAGGAGTGGCTTATTTAGCCGGGCTGCAGGCCAAGGTATATGATTCACTAGAAGAACTTAGTGAAATGTGGCAGTGCGACCGCACTTTTACGGCCACTATGCCAGAGTCAACTCGAGATCATTTATACAATGGTTGGTTAAGTGCAGTGAACAAAGTGCGCACCCAGACTTAATACGTGCGCTAGATAGCGCACGTAATCTTTTTGTTTTATTGATTTACTGAGCAGTAGCGTCCCGAGGTGAAACAGTCACTGAAATTTGGCTGCCGCTCAAAGTACCTCGTTTAATTTGAATCGTGGCCACACGGTTGCCTTTTTCGTAAGTAAGCACTGATGTTTCAGACTGAACAGACGTGATATTAATCCAGCCTTGGCTAGGCATGTTAGCCATATAATACTCAAAAGCCTGTACCGTATCTAACTTAGATTTCAACACAGCGCGGCCAATCCATTGTTCCCCAGTATTCAGTAGCAAAGACTTGTCCACAGCTAATTGATCATTAGCAGAAATAGGGATGTCGGCATACGAATTAGCAACTGCCGGGCTATTACCGGCTAAAGTTGCACCGTCAGTGCTTGGTATAGTGGTAGCAGGTAAGCTACAAGCACTTATAATTACCAGCCCAAGCACTAAACTTGCGGCTTTAACAGATTGATTCACCATGGCGTAATGTCCTTTTAACAGATCAATTTAACGATACACCCTACAAGTATAACCAAGCCAGACTATGAAAACAGCATTTTACCTTTCTATTACCGTTATTATCCCTACCTAGGGCCGAGCTAATTGCATCAACTGCCATTGCTTTGTGGCTCTAAGGGTAAGCTGTCCGTTGGGCATCAATGCTATAGCTTTATTTAAACGTTGCTCAGCCAGTGTGAGGTGCCCACTTTCCATGTAACCCAACGCCAACTGGGCATAGATATTGGCAGCTAATTGCTGTTGTTTTGGCTTAATTTTGGCATCAAAACTACACCCGCTGAGCCATGTCAGGGCCATAAAAACACTGATTAGTAAATTCCCTTTTGTCATCATTAAAGCCTAGTACAAAAGTTACACATTGTTTGCTTTTGATAAAATTTATATACTTAAATCTGATGTATTATTTGGAGTTTATTTGAAAAATATTTTGTTAGCCACAAGTGACTATTTTGAACGTCTACCAGACAGGCTGAGGCCTTGGCGTTGGAGCATCATTATTTTTGCCCTAGTCACCACCCTATTTATGGCGTTTGGCAGTACTAAGTTTGTTATTGATGTCACGGTGGACTCATGGTTTAACGAAGACGATCCAGTATTGCAAAGTCTGGATGAATTCCGTGATCAATTTGGTAGTGATGATGGACTATTTATTGTGTATGAAGCTAAAGATGGAGACGTTTTCTCTGCGGCTTCGTTACGTTTGGTCGACCAACTCACACGCAGCCTAAGTAATAGGCAGGACATCCCCCAAGGCACCTTAGATGCAGCTGGCATTACTCCTGAGTTAGCCACTGAGCTGGATCATATAAAGAGAGTTCAATCACTCACTAATGTTCGCATTCAAGTGAATGAGGGAGATACCTTAAGTTCACCCAGATTAATCCAAAATTTGGCTATGGCAGAAGCCGAAGCTGAGCAGGTTAAGACCATTGCCATGGCTCAAAGCAATCTGCCATTGTTTTTGTTCTCTAAAAACTATCGTTATGGCGCTATTATGGTGACCACAGATTTTGGTGCAATTCCAGTTGCTCAAAGCCTTGGAACTCCCTCTATTAATTTAATGGCAGATGACGAATTTGACCTGGTGGGAAATTTTGATGACGAGTTTTCTATTAACTTTGACGCCACAGCCAGGCAAACTAGTGTGCGGTTTGAAGGTATGGACTCGGGGCTTTACCTTTCCTTTATGGAGGCAGTGAGTCGGCTATACAAACAGCCAGAATTTGCACAACAGTTTAATTTTTACCCCATTGGCAATGCCTCCATGGTTGAGCTTGCAGTAGATGACTTGATGCAAGCAGGGGTTTTGCTATTGGGCATGGTGCTGGTAATTAATGTTTTATTGTGGACATTGTTTCACTCTGCCAGTGCGGTCTTATGGCCACAAATTGCTATCGGTATTAGTGCCTTGTTCGTTGTAGGCACCTTAGGATGGTTAGGCTTAGAATCTAGCACACTAATTAGTTTAACAGTGATGTTGATTGTTGCTGTGGGCGTGGCAGATTGCGTGCACGTTATGAGTAGCTATGTGTATTTTAGGCGACATGGCCATGACCATGAGCTTGCCCTATCAAAAGCTTATGGCAAAACTGGGTTACCTATATTGCTTACTACCATTACCACCATGGCGGGCATGGGGGCATTAACTATTACAGGAATGGCGCAGTTTGTGATGTTTGGTGTCACTTCTGCTGCTGGTGTTTTTTTAGCGTTTTTATATACTATTTTTCTATTACCGGCCTTAATGGATTTATGGCACCCCATGCCCAAAAAAAAGTCATTTGCCCCAAAATATGGTTGGCTACTTTGGCTGTCTTACCTTGCGTGGCCTATCACTAAGTTGCTTAAGTTAACTTGGTTATTGCTATGGCCAATGCGTTTTGTTGTGCATCGCAGTGGCTTGCAGTGGTTGCTAAGTGGCATTTGGTTGCAAGATCTGTTGGATAAAATTCCAGCTTTTGTGGAACAATACAAACACACAATTAATTTTGCTTTTGTGGGTTTATTTGCGGTGTGTTTGTATGGTGCAACTCAGGTGAAGGTAGATTCGAATATTGCTGAGCTGTATCGTGAAGGCTCACCATTACGAACTGCCTATACAGTAGTTGATGAGCATATGATGGGTACGGGCAGCTTAGAGATTTTGGTCGATATGCAGCAGTCTGATGCCTTAATTCAAGCTGACGTATTACAGACTATGGATCGTCTTCAGCGGGAAATAGAAAAAAAATACAGCCAACATATTATTCGTACTCACTCTTTAGCCGACTTGGTCAAAGATACTCATGCCATCATGCAAGATGGTAGTGATGGTTACAAAACTATTCCTAATGACAACCTTGCAGTGTCTCAGTTACTGTATCTCTTTAATAGCTCAAACCCAGATGAGCGGCGCGCTCTGGTGAATGATGATTACAGTCAAAGCCACATCAGTGTGCAACTTCGAAACGCAGGTTCTAGCGAGTATGCAGAATTTTTTGAACTGGTGCAGATTGATATCGAGAAAGCCTTTGTGGCTCACAAAAAACAATACCCTAACATGGATGTTCACGTTACGGGCACCTTGGCAATGATGATGAGACTCATGGATGATATGAGCAATAATCAGTTCAAAAGCTTAGCCCTAGCTATGGTTATCATTTCGGGTTTGTTAGTGCTTACCTTAGGGTCAGTTCAAGCAGGCCTTATGTCTATTATTCCAAATATGATACCTGCCACTTTAGCTTTTGGTCTTATGGGGTTGATGGGAATACCTTTAGACACCGACACCTTAATGATTGCGCCACTGATTATAGGTATTGCTGTAGACGATACCATTCACTTTATCACCCACTATCGTATGGCATTGGCTAAGCATAGTGATATGCGCTTGGCTTTAGTAGATACCATTAAAGAAGTAGGCCAAGCTGTAACCTTTACCAGCCTAGTGCTGGGCTGTGGCTTTTTTATGCTTAGCTTTAGTAATTACTTGGGCCTTGCCAAAGTGGGCGCATTTGGGTCGTTAGCTATTTTTGTGGCTTTATTTTGCGACTTATTATTTTTCCCTGCTTTAATCATGGTGTTTAAACCCAAATTTGGTCAACAGAATGTTACAGATAATCTACAATTTAAAGGCACTAAATAATGCGATTGCTTAACAAAATAATACGCCTTGCCCTTGGTTTTTTGGTCATAAGCTCTGCCCAAGCAGAATTGACAGGCCAACAGTTGGTACAAAAAATGGATAAAAACCAATTACAAACCAATGATTCATCGTTCAACCTAATACAGCTTACGAGCTGCAAATATGGTACTAAAAATGGCAAACTTAAGTGTGTAGAAAAACCTCGCATTAAACTATTAGAAAGTGCCCAAATTAATACAGGTGCCAACAATAAAGATAGTAAATCCATCGCTATCCTGCTGGAACCTGCTAGTGAAAGGGGCATTGGTATGTTGACCTATACCTACGATGCAAGTAGTAAAGATAATGAAACTTGGCTGTATTTGTCGGCATTGGGTAAGGTAAAGCGCATCGCTTCTGGCAACAATAATGAGCAGACTGAACCCACTAGCCTGTTTGGTTCAGAAATAAGTACTGAAGACCAAGAAACGGGCAAATTAGACGATTATACGTATAAAATTTTGCAGCGGGGACGCTATAAAGGCCGTCCTGTTGCAGTGATTGAATCTGTGCCTACCCGCCAACGTTTAGAACACACCCGTTATGGCAAAGTAAGAACGTGGATTGATACTGAGCGGTTTTTAAGCCTAAAAATGCAAATGTTTGACAAGTACGGTAATGCCATTAAGCAAGTATCGGTGGCTAAGGTTGAGCAGATTAATGGCATTTGGTTAGCAAGAAGCATCACTTTCAAAAATTTAGTAAGCCAACGCTTAACTAACATGAACATAAAAGCGATAAGCTTTGGGCTTAATATTGATGAGCGGTTTTTAACCCAGCGCGCGCTCACTGACCAAGTGTTTAGGCAAAAGCACTTGCAAAAACTTAGGCAGC
This sequence comes from Candidatus Njordibacter sp. Uisw_056, assembly GCF_047730085.1. NCBI lineage: Bacteria > Pseudomonadati > Pseudomonadota > Gammaproteobacteria > Pseudomonadales > Candidatus Njordibacteraceae > Candidatus Njordibacter > Candidatus Njordibacter sp. Uisw_056. The sequence continues at coordinate 117,241 of NZ_CP159830.1, forward strand.
AGGCGCAATAAATATGGCTGTTAAAGGGGTTAAAAAGCTATTGGTCTGGTGGGTTATGGCCTTGTTTGCTGGTATGCCAGCTTATGCCAGTGATGATCTGCTGAGTGAAGATGTTGACGCTAGTGATTATTTATTTACTGATGAGACTTTCTTGGCAAGCAGCGTTAATCTAACAACAGATAAACCTGTGCAGTTAAGTGTTGAATACACCTTGGCAGTTAACCCCAAAGCTGGCTTTAAACGCACCGACCACTATACAGATTTACGCTTATCAAGTGAGTCACCACTGGGCCTCTTAATCTATGCAGAACTAGAACTAAAGGCCACACAGTATTGGCAAGGTGATACCCAAAAACCTGTCAAAGGTGACTTTAGTCTACTGGGAATTGAGAGGCTAGTACTACATTACAGCTTGGCCGAAACCAGTGTTAAGCTGGGCAGCTATATACTCAGCTGGGGTGAAGTAGAAGGGGCCGGGGTGTTGGATGTGATAAACCCAGCACCCAGCCTCACCAGTAGTGTCATGTCATTAACGCCACAATGGCTGGTAAGCGGTCGTTATTATATGCCATCAGCGCGAGCTTCTTGGTTTGTGGGTTTAGATCCAAGTGTAACTCCACTGCCTGGTATACGGTTAACCACTAGTGTAGCCAAAGAGTGGGGTGCTAAGTATGGTTATACAGGGGCAGGTAGTGATTGGGCTATTTATGCAGGGCGAATGGTACCCAATAGCCCAGTACTTAACTTAGCCACAACGACAGCGTCGGCAAAACCCTACCAATTGATTGGTTACAGCTGGAATAAAGCCATCGATGATGACTTGATTAAATTTGACCTTGCCTACAAACGGGGCTTAGAGCATAACCTGGGCTACACTGGCCTAACGTCAGATAACCGTATAGATACTGCTGTTGGTATAGAGCTCAATCATGGTGATAGGCAGTGGAATGCTAATTTAACAGCGCAGTATTGGCTTAATTATAAAGCCAGCTACATCACCCCTGCGGCAGCGCCAGTAGCGAGTAATCGAACAGATTTAACCTATACTTTAGGTGTGAATGATCACTTTAATAATGATCAATACAGCTGGTCTCTCACTCATGTTGGCACCCCTAACGCTGCACTGCGGGGGCTTACTGGGTCAATTGCATGGGAACCCACAGATTTATGGCAAAGCAGCCTAAGCTACAGCGTGATTGCTGCAAAAAATAATACTGCCTATGCATCTCTGGATGGCACCCAGGGGCTAATCTTGCGTGTTAAGTTGAGTTATTAAATGATGAAGATGTTGATTAACGCTAGCACTTGCAATGGCCAGGTCAAACACAATGTCAAAATGATTGCGGCCTGCCACTTCAAAGCACTGGCTTTTTACGCCATCGCTCAGTAATTGCTGGTGGTACTCTTCGCTTTGGCGCTTAAACTCTTGGGTTTCGTTGCTGCCGTAGGCAAGGATGCAAGGTGGCAATCCTTGGTTGCTATACAGGCCAGGGCTTAGTTCTGTTGCACTTTGGTTCGTCAGGTTTAATGGTTCGTTGATGTAGGTATTAACTAAAGGGCGAAGGTCATACACGCCACTGAGTAACACTGCCCCAGAGATGGCTTGTGGGCTAAGGCCATGCAGGCTTTGTTGAGCAGCTTGCAACACTGAAGCGCACAAGTGCCCACCTGCCGAGCTGCCTGCAATAATGACTTTGCTGCAATCAAAGCCAAGCTTCTGACTCTGTGCAATAAGCCATGCTATGGCCCGGCAGCACTGGGCAATCATGTGATTAACAGTGGCTTCTGGTGCAAGGGTATAATCAATTACTGCTAAATTTATACCTTGTTCTAGTGCGCCTGGGGCCATCACGCAAGAATCATCCTTGCTCAATTTTTGCCAATAGCCGCCATGAATATAAACCACCAAAGGCCCGCCAGTTGCAGCAGGAAAGTAATCGAGCACTTCACCCATAGTGTCACTATAGGCAAGGTTACTTTGATAACTCAGATTATTTTGAGCCTCTTTAGAGTAGTTGGTGTAATCATTGAGATACACCATAATGTCATCAACACACGAGCTTGGAGAGTATTCCTGCTCTAATTTTGCAGCGCTCATATGTTGCCATGGCATGGGAAATCTGCGTCTCAAAGGAGTCTCCTTGGTGGGTGCATTCATCATGCGGTGGGCTTTAAGTAGTTTGTTAATAGGCCTGTGGCAATTGCCACAATCCCCAGCTACTCCAAGCACCTCGCGTAATTTACGAAAGTCATCGTGGCCCTGTGTAATGGCTGCTTCAACGGCATTTTGGTGAATATCAAAGCAGGTGCAGATGATGGGGTTGTCGCTTGAGGGGTAGGTCACTTTGCTAGCGCCTTGATAGCATCACTAAGGCCATTTAGCGTCATAGGGTACATTCTATCATTCATTAGTTGATGCGTAAGGCCGATAGATTGAGTGTAGCGCCAATGGTCCTCTGCAACGGGGTTAAGCCATGCCACCTTGTCAAAATGGGTGGTAAGGCGTTGCATCCACGCGTGTCCAGGTTCGGGGTTCATGTGTTCTACACTACCGTAAGGGCTGCTAATTTCATAGGGTGACATAGACGCATCACCCACAAAAATAACTCTGTAATCCCGCCCATAGGTATGAATGATGTCGTATATAGATGTTCTTTCGTTTTGTCTGCGCATATTGTTGCGCCAAAGGCTTTCATAGACAAAGTTATGAAAGTAAAATTGCTCTAAATGCTTAAACTCCGTTCGGCAAGCAGCAAATAATTCTTCGCACACCTGGATGTAAGGGTCCATCGATCCTCCTACGTCGAGCATGAGTAACACTTTTACAGCATTGTGGCGCTCGGGAACAAGCTTTAGGTCCAACATGCCTGCATTTTTCGCTGTAGCACTAATGGTGTGGTCTAAATCCAGTTCTTCAGCGGCGCCAGTGCGAGCAAATTGGCGTAATTTTCGCAGTGCTACCTTAATGTTACGCGTGCCTAACACAACGCTGTCATCAAGGTCTTTAAACTGACGCTTTTCCCATACCTTCGCCGCACTCTTGTTTTGGCTGTCGCCCCCTACACGGATGCCTTCTGGGTGATAGCCGCTGTGTCCAAATGGCGACGTGCCGCCAGTACCGATCCACTTACTGCCGCCTTGGTGGCGCTTTTCCTGTTCTTTAAGCCGTTCCTTAAAGGTGTTTAACAGCTCCTCTAAGCCGCCTAAAGACTTAATCTTAGCTTTTTCTTCATCACTTAACTGCTTCATAAACTCTGAGCGCAACCATTCATCTGGAATGAGGGCGTTAAGCACATCTTCTAAGCTTTCTAACTGCTTAAAATAAGCGCCAAATACGCGGTCGAATTTGTCGAAGTTGGCTTCATCTTTAACTAAACAAATACGGGCAAGGTGATAAAAATCGTCCATGTTTGCGAACGCAAGATGGCACTGAAGCGCCTCCAGCAGCATCAAGTATTCTTTGATGGAAACAGGAATTTCAGCACGCTTTAGAGTGTAAAAAAAGTTAACCAACATAATAAATTAACGCTGCTCCCTGCGGGCCATAAAAGCTAGCCGCTCAAGAAGTTGAACATCTTGTTCATTTTTTAATAAAGCACCATAAAGTGGTGGGATGGCTTTGGTTGGGTCACGGTTGGCTAATAAATCTTCAGGAATTTCATCCGCCATAAGCAGCTTAAGCCAATCAATTAATTCAGATGTTGAGGGTTTCTTTTTGAGCCCAGGGATGTCCCGCACGTCAAAAAACATTTGCATGGCCTCAGCAACGAGGGCTTTGCTAATGCCTGGGTAGTGCACATCAACAATGGCTTTCATGGTGTGCTTGTCTGGAAAATTAATATAATGGAAAAAGCAGCGGCGTAAAAAGGCGTCTGGTAATTCCTTTTCATTGTTACTCGTAATAATCACCACTGGGCGATGCCTGGCTTGAACTCTCTCACCTGTTTCATAAACATGAAATTCCATTTTGTCCAGCTCTACCAAAAGGTCATTTGGAAACTCAATGTCTGCCTTGTCTATTTCATCAATCAGCAATACCACACGCTCATCAGCATCGAAGGCTTGCCATAGCTTGCCTTTTTTAATGTAGTTCCCTATATCATGAACCTGATCGCTGCCCAGTTGAGAATCACGCAAACGCGATACGGCATCGTATTCGTATAGGCCCTGTTGTGCCTTAGTGGTAGACTTTACATGCCATTGCATCAGTGGCATGCCTAATGCAGAAGCCACTTCTTCTGCAAGCAGGGTTTTGCCAGTACCAGGCTCTCCTTTAATCAGCAAAGGACGCTGTAATATGACCGCAGCGTTAACTGCCATTTGTAAGTCTTTAGTAGCAACGTATTTTTCAGTACCGGTGAAATTCATAAATAAAGCCTATACATAAACAGATGATGCTATTTTGGCATGAATAGCATTGCTAAGCAGTAAGACTTACAAGTCATCTCGCCGCTATTCTTTGTTGCACTGACCCTCTTCAAATTTGGTGATATAATTTGCTTATGGATGAGCCAATAAAACCAAAAGCGCAGTTACATGTGTTTCCTCTAGAGCCTGTGAACCCCCCGGTAACTAATAAACTGCCCGGGGAGCTACGCAACTTCTCCTTTTTGTTACAAGAAAATTTTTCTATGGTGGCGCTCACCTCCGCTTTAGACGCCTTGCGTACAGCTAATTTGCTCAGTGAAGAAGAACTCTACACCTTTCGCTTAGTGAGTTTAGATGGGGCATCTGTGTGCAGTGACTTGGGGTTTGCCGCCATGGCTGACCACTCGTTAGGGGAACTTAATCTAGACCATATAGACGCTTTTGTGGTGTGTGGTGGTTTTCGAGTAGATGTGGAACCTCTCCCTCAATTAATTAAATTTTTGCGTCAACCTGGCTTAAGAAAAAAGGCATTAGGGTCTTTGTGGAACGGCTTATTTGCCTTGGCAAATGCAGGTGTTATTGATGGTAAAACCTGTGCAATTCATCGAGATAATAGGGCGAGCTTTAGGGAGAGCTTTGCCAATATAGACTTAAAAGATAGAGCCTATATTATTGATAAACAATGTTTTAGTTGCGCTGGTGGTAATAGTGCTTTAGACATGATGCTTGAAATTATATTAGAGGCTAGAGGTAAGCCTTTTGTGCGAGGTATCTGCGACATTCTTACGTGCGACCGCATTAATAATGCTGGTGAACCTGCCTTTCTGAGTGATCAGGCCGACACCCAATTGCCAAAAAATCTTCAAGATATTATTGGATTGATGGAAAACAACATGGAAGAAATGTTGTCAGCAGAAGAAATTGCTTCGTTAGTTGGCATTACAAGGCGGCAAATAGAACGTCAGTTTCAGCGTTATTTAGGCAGCACCCCCACACGTTATTATCTGGAGCTGCGCTTAAAACGATGCCACCAACTGCTCACACAAACCCATCTGAGTATGAGTGATATATCGCTGGCCTGTGGTTTTGTGTCATACCCACATTTCAGTAAATGCTACCGGCAGTATTTTGAAGTCACACCATCGCAAACCCGCAGGCAGTCCTAACCTTAAATCAAGCCACTTTAAGCTATAAGTTGGTTTAAGTGGTCAATGCCCCAATCGGTCACATGTGGCCATGGGTACTGCGCCTCGGTGTTGATATGCACCGTGGCTACCTTTGCAGCTCTGCCTGCTTCTAGGTCAAATAAATAGTCTCCAACCATTACACTATCGGCATTATTGGCACCCCATCGATCCAGTAATAAAGATATTCCAGCTGGGTGAGGCTTTGGCTCGCAAGAAGCTCGATCCAAAATGTCTGTAGGCGTAAAAAAGTGAATTAAATTACAGGTTTTAAGTGTGTGTAAGGCCGCAGGCATTACATTGCGCGTTAATATGCCTAAGTTGACACCTTTTTTCTGCAGGTGCTCTAAAAGTTCAAATGCACCGGGCATGGGTTTAGCTAAACTGGCAAAGTAATACTCCATTGCGTCAATTTTCTCCCACATGGGTGCAGCTTCCTCAGGGGACATCGCTTGCACAGCTTCTAAGATGCCTTGGTCTGGTGCTAAACCAAGTTCACTTCTCATCATGTCAAAGTCGTGTACCCCTATGGTTAAGGTGCCATCCATATCAAAAATCCAGTGCTTACTAGTTAGAATTTTTTTGTGTATTTCGTTTAAAGGTATTTTCATGGCCACAATCTAACAAATTTAGCAGTAAATAGGTTAGTTTTACTTAGCATTCTTTAGCCTTATGAGGCCTTGTGGTAAAATTTATCCTTCACTTTTTGGAGAAAAACCAATGGGCGCAAAAGTTGCCGTTATCATGGGGTCTAAGAGCGACTGGCCATGTATGCAAGAAGCCACACAAATTATGGATCGTTTGGGTGTAAATTACGAAGTGGAAGTAGTGTCTGCTCACCGCACACCAGACAAACTCATGGCATTTTCTTCTGCAGCTGCAGGCCGTGGTATTCAGGTGATTATTGCAGGTGCCGGAGGTGCAGCCCATTTACCTGGGATGGTGGCCTCTAAAACACGGTTGCCCGTGCTGGGCGTGCCTGTGCAAAGTAAAGCCTTAAGTGGCGTTGATAGCCTTTACTCAATTGTGCAAATGCCCCGAGGTGTGGCTGTAGGAAGTATGGCCATTGGTGGTGCTGGTGCCTTCAATGCAGGGTTGCTGGCTAGCCAAATATTAGCAAATCAAGATCCTAAATTAGCCCAACGGATTGAAGATTTTCGTACTGAACAAACACAAACTATATTAGATAATCCCGATCCAAGGGAAGGTTAATTCAAGCGTTATGAAACCAGCAATAAAACGTGTGTGGGTATTGGGCGCGGGCCAGTTAGGTGCCATGCTCAAACATGCCGCTCAACCGTTAGGTGTAGATTTGCGCCCGGTAGACATTGAACTAGATGCCATCCTTGCCCTAGAAGATGATGATGTAATTACCGCAGAGCGCGAACAGTGGCCATCTACTGTGGCCACCGATCAACTTGCTGCCCACGCCAACTTTGTAAACCAAGATGTATTTAGTTTAGTAGCCGATCGCGTTACGCAAAAGCAGCTGTTGGACCGTTTGAAATTGGCCACTGCGCCATGGGCCTTAGTAGAAGAACAACATACGGCCGCCAGCCTGCATGAGCAATATGGTGATAGAGTATTACTTAAACAGCGCACTGGTGGATTTGACGGGCGTGGTCAGCATTGGCTGGTGGCGCAGCAGGGTAGCGCTATTCCTCAAGGTTGGCACGATAAGGTGATTGCCGAACAAGCGATTGCCTTTGACGAAGAGGTGTCCATTGTTGGTGTGCGCAATAGAGCGGGTGATTGCCACTACTACCCCTTGGGGCTAAACCGACATCAAGATGGCATATTAACTGTTACTTTGGCACCTCTAGAACGCTTAACTAACCTCCAAAGTTCAGCCGAAACCATGCTCGGTAAAGTAATGGATGAGCTTAATTATGTGGGTGTTATGGCCATGGAGTTGTTCAGGTTGGGTGAGCGCCTACTTATTAATGAGCTAGCGCCAAGAGTACATAACAGTGGCCATTGGACTCAATCAGGTGCAAGTATTAGCCAGTTTGAATACCATGTACGAGCAACGGCAGACTTGCCGCTGGTGCCTGCCCTTATCAAGCACAACAGTGTGATGATTAACCTTATTGGTATTGATTATAATTTAGCGTGGTTGGCTTTGCCTGGTGCTGAAGTGTTTTGGTATGGCAAAGAAGTAAGGCCTGTTCGCAAGGTTGGCCACATTAACTTTTCTATGGCCGATAAAACACAGCTGATTCACTCTTTAAGGCAGCTTCAAGCTACCCTCACAGATTGGTATCAACCAGCATTAGACTGGGCTATAGACGAACTGGAAAGCTAGTATTATGCGCGTAATTGATGGGCCAACTACTGCACAGCTGTTGCCATACCCAGCACTCATTGATGCGCTGCATGATGCTTTTAGTAAAGGTGATGGTGCAGCCACTGCGCCACCAAGATTACATTACTCAGTGCCTGAACCTGCAGGCCATCAGCACTTACCCCAGGCAGATCGCACCTTGCTCATCATGCCTTCTTGGGCAAAGGATGCGGGTGTTGTAGTAAAGTTGGTTAATGTGGTGCCCAGTAACAGTGCTCGAAGCCTTGCTGCCATACAGGCTCAAGTGCTAGTTGCTGACGCTGAAACCGGGGCTTGGTCTACCTTGATTGATGGTGCAACACTTACTGCGCGAAGAACCGCAGCAGCATCAGCTCTGGCGGCGCGTTACCTAGCCCCCACAGATGCAAAAACGCTACTTATTGTCGGTACAGGGCGGTTGTCATTAGAATTGGCCCACGCCCACATGAGCGTGCGGCCCTCAATTAATAAGGTATTAATTTGGGGCCGCGACCAGATTAAAGCCGCAGCAGTTGCAAGCCAGCTAGACAATGCTCAAGCGGTTAATGATTTGGCACAGGCCTGCGGCCAAGCTGATGTTATAAGCTGTTGCACCCTGTCTAACAAAGCCTTAGTAAAAGGTGCGTGGGTTAAGCCAAACACCCATATTGACCTTGTAGGTGCATACCGCTCAGACTTGCGTGAAACCGATAGTGAACTGGTAGCCAAAAGCCTTGTTTTTGTGGACACCTATGCGGGCGCCCATGGTGAAGCTGGAGATTTATTACAGGCTGCACAGGAAGGCTACTTTGACATGGATAATATTCAGGGAGACCTGCACCAACTTAGTGGTATGACCTACAAGAGGCTCAATCAAAGTATTACATTGTTTAAGTCTGTAGGCGCCTCCATTGAAGATTTTGTTGCTGCTCGTATGGTTGCCAAAGCCTCAATATAGGGACGCGTGTAATGCAAAAATACATCTACAAAACTGACCAGTATGGCATTCGTAATTACAGCCTTTTAGCTTTAGGTGCTGCTGGTGTATGCCTACTGTATAGTGTGATTGCTCTATTTGCATTGGCGTTGTTACACTTTGAAGAAGGTGCACTAAACAGTAATATAAATTCCTACGTCGATGCGTTTTGGACGCTACAAATGAGTGCCAGCACTATTGGTTTTGGTGACCATTTTCCAGTCACTTTTGGTGGACGCATGGTAGTGGCTTTAATGTTTTATGTGGGTGTGGGATTGGTAGGCTTTATTGGCGCGCTAATCGCTGAACGTATGCTTGGTTTTGCCGACACTAATGTTAAAAATCGCGAGTTGCGGCAACAAAATAGCGATATTTTAAATCATAATAAAACGCTAGAAAAGAAAATAGACCTGCTCATAACTCGAGTTGAAGAGGTAGCGAGTTCGCGCCAAACTAATGATTAATATTGCCACTAAGCTGCCTAAATACCTGCCACATATGCAGCATAAAGATGCCATTTCTATGGGTATGAAGTCGTTAGATCCACGTCATTGGATTGAGCCAGACGAAGACTACCCTCGTTACTTGGAACATAAGCTGAGGTTAAGGGAGTTACAGCAACAGCACATATTTGATGCATTACCCAGCGCTTATGCAGCCCAACAAGAACTGGCTATTGAGCTAAAGCGACATCTGCTAAATCAGCATAGTCAACTATACTGCAATATGACAGGTGGCCTAAACTACTTGCCTAATGGCATTGAGTTGGCTGGAGCGGGTACCCACCCTTTATGGCAAGCGTCGCTATGGGTAGCAGATGATTTACTCATTATGGAGAAACTAGATGGTAATTATTGCCTCACGGCAGCCAGCTTATGCAGCCCAAGTAACTGGCATCTGTCAGAAAAAATAGGCCAGCCTATGGCCACCATCCATGACCCAGTGCCTACCCTTCATGAAAAGTTAACGCCTAAAATAGATCGATTTTTTGATCACCTTACAGTAGGAAAGCCCGTTCAACGATTTAACTGGTCACTTCAGGCGAATACACAATTGGCACAACTTCCTGGAGATAAGATCATGCATGCAGCAAACACCCCTCTATATTATCGCTGCGAACGGCAAACGCTTACGCGGTTGCCCCAAACCCATGCCATTGCCTTTACCATAAGGGTTTACGTCTACCCAATGATGAGCCTAACACAGGTACCTCATGCATTAACGCAACTAAAAATAGCAATAGACGCGATGCCCAGAGCCGTAGCAGCGTATAAAGAAATAATTTATTTTGCCCCAGCATTACAGAAGTATTTTAGTGATTTAAGCTCATTAAAAGGCTAATACCAAAAGTAAAAAGGCCTGCCCTTTATGTGTTGGTCTAGTCTACAACTGCCGTTGCTTCAATTTCGACGAGGGCTTGGTCTTCAATAAGGTCTGCAACCTGCACCATCGTCATTGCTGGAAAATGGCGACCAATAACTTTTCGGTATACCTTTCCTAGAGCCTGTTGCTGTTGCAGATAAACTGTTTTGTCTATCACGTACCACGTTAATCGTACCAGGTGCTCTGGTTTTGCATTAGCTTGTGCAAGCACTTCAACGATGTTGATAAGTGCCTGTTCACACTGGCTCACAAAGTTAGTAGATTCAAATACTTGGTCTTTATTCCATCCTATTTGGCCACCCACAAAAATTTGCTTGCCTTGAGCCACAATACCATTGGAGTAGCCTTTAGGTTCTTTCCAGTGTGGTGGGTTTAGTAATTGCATGATATTTCCTTATTAAAAAGTGTGACTCAGGCTGGCAAACTCAGGGTGCTTAAGCCAAAGGGATGGGCTGCCAGTGTGTTGTTCGATAAGTACCAAAGTGGTGTCGTTAGTGAGCCGAAGCTGGCCATCGCAGGTTACGTTAATCTTTAAACTTAAGCTGGTGTTACCAATTTTTGCTACGTGTAGCTGAAATACTAGTAAGTCGCCTAGGCGACTTGGCGCACAAAAGTTAGTTTGGGTAGACACCGTAGGTACACTTAAGCCTAATTCAAGGTGCAGCCGTTTAAATGACACTAGCAGCTTCTCAGCAAACCATGTTTCAACACAGGCATTAACCATTTCAAAATAACGCGGGTAAAAAACCATACCTGCAGGGTCACAGTGCTGAAATAAAACTGGGTGCTTAAATTCAAATGAAGGCATGTTTATATCCCTAAATAGCGGTGTCTAAGGTTGGCATCTAAGCTGTTGGGCAGGCCTTGCCATACAGTTGCGCCGCGCTCTAATAAAACGCAGGTGTCAGTAATGGGCAATAGCTCTGCTAAAGATTTATCGATTAATAAAATTGCCTGACCTGCCTGTTTTAAGGTCGCTACAATGCGCCAAATTTCTTGTTTTATCACGGGGGCCAAACCTTCTGTAGCCTCATCTAAAATTAACAGTTTTGGATTAGTAAGTAATGCTCTGCCGATGGCCAGCATTTGTTGCTCTCCACCTGACAAAGTATTGGCATACTGGTCAAGGCGCTCATGTAAACGAGGCAAAAGGCCACAGATTTTAGCTAAATCCCATTCGCCTGGCCTGGCTGCCATTAACAGGTTTTCCCGTACTGTTAAATTTGCAAAGCACCTGCGCCCCTCTGGCACTAATCCTAAGCCTAAGCGCGCAACCTTGTAACTAGGCAGTTCTACACAGGACTGGCCATTGAAAACAATGGCACCAGAAGTTGTGGCCATAAGCCCACATATGGCGTTTACAGTAGTGGTTTTGCCCATACCATTGCGGCCCATGAGGGCCACAGCTTGGCCTGCATGAACTGTTAAATTGACATCAAAAAGGGCCTGAGAGACACCATAATGGGCTGACAAATTTGATACCGTGAGCAGGGCTTGAGTCATGGCGCTACTCCTAAATAAGCTGTTTGCACCTCGGGGTTATTACGAATACTTTCAACATCGCCGGTGGCAATAACACGCCCATAATCTAACACTGTAATACGGGTTGCCAGAGCAAACACCGCAGGCATGTCGTGTTCTACTAATAGAATAGGTGCCTTCTCGCACATTTTCTTTAGCCGTTTAATTAATTTTTTGACACCAACAGGATCCATTCCAGCCATCGGTTCGTCAAGTAAAAAAACCTTAGGTTCAAGTGCTAATGCCATGGCAATTTCAAGTTGTCGTCGTTCGCCGTGGGACAAAGCAGATGCTGCAATATAGCAACGCTTGTCTAGGTCTACCTCCTGCAGGTATGTCATGGCTTCGTGCTGCAATAAAGCATCATCTTTTATCGGCGCAAAAAAGCGATAGCTGGACCCTAATCGTGCTTGCACAACAAGTACTACGTTTTGCAGGCAGGAGTACTCCATAATTAAAGAAGACACTTGAAATGTTTGTGCTAAACCTAATTTAGCCCTGTGTGCTGGCGACAAGTGGTTAATTGATTGCCCCAAAAACTGAATGTCACCACTATCAGGCTGCAAATAACCGGTCACTTGTTTAATCAAGGTAGACTTTCCTGCACCATTAGGGCCGATGAGGGCATGAATTTCGCCTGTATCTAACGTTAAACTTAGATCTTGTGTTGCATGAATAGCACCAAAACTTTTGTTTAGGTTAGTGATCTCTAAAACTCTATTAGTCATGGGCTTTGTCTCCGCATAACAGGCCAATTAAACCTCCCCGAGCAAACAGTACAACCCATAGCAACAGCAGCCCTAGGAAAAATTGCCAATACTCTGTCCAACTGCCAAGTAATGCTTCGCACAGGATAAACATGATGGCACCTGCTACGGGTCCATATAAGCGGCCTATGCCTCCCAGAATAACAAAGATCATTATTTGCCCAGAGGTGTGCCAAGAAAACATAGTGGGGCTAACAAAGCGGTTAAGGTCGGCAAATAGTGAACCTGCCAAAGCTGTGATCATGGCAGAGATAACAAAGGCTGCAAGTTTAATGCCTAATGGGCTGATGCCAACAGCGGCCACTCGGGTCTCGTTTTGGCGGAGGGCTTTTAGTGCATTACCAAAACGGGAATCTTGTAATCGCGATACGCCCCAAAGGGTAATAAGTAGGATAGTGCAGCAAATCATAAAGAATTGAATAGGCTGTAATGTATTAACGCCTGGAAAGCTATTTCGTAAGTAAATAGGTAAGCCATCTTCGCCGCCGTAGTTGGGCCAAGAAATTGAAAAGTAGTAAATCATTTGAGCAAAAGCGAGGGTAATCATAATGAAATACACACCACTTGTGCGCAAACTAAGTAGGCCAATAAAAATAGCTGCTATAGCGCCAACAAGCATGGCTATTGGCCAAATAAATAGCATTTGTGTGCTGCCTGACATGGCAAAAATGCCACTGAACAAGGGCTCATAATTTAGGGCATGGCTTGCTAAAATACCAGTGACATAACCGCCAATTCCAAAAAATGCAGCATGACCAAAGGAAACCATGCCGCCTAAGCCCAGCGCAATATTCAAACCTACGCCTGCCAGAGCTAAAATAGCAATACGCGTGGCCAAAGAGACATAGTAAGGTTCATCTATCCAGTGAGCCAACCAAGGGGCAATAATGAGTAAAGATAACAGGGCCCGGTTGAGCATTTTTTCTGACATATAGTTATCCATGCGCAGGGAACAAGCCTTGAGGTTTGAAGACTAAAATAACAATCATCAGTAGATAAATTGCAATGGAAGAGAGAGCCGCACCCAAAGTATTGGCGAATACAGGGTCAAGCAATAGCTGGAGTATTTGGGGTAAATAACCGCGGCCCAATGTGTCCACCATGCCCACCAAAAGGGCACCCACTAAAGCGCCACGTATGGACCCAATACCTCCAATAACCACAACTACAAAAGCAAGGATTAGCACAGGTTCACCCATACCCACTTCAACAGACTGAATGCTGCCTACCAAAGCGCCAGAAAAACCAGCCAAGGCTGCTCCAAGAGCAAATACCAAAGTGTAAAGCAGACTAATATTAATACCCAGAGCCGCCGTCATTTGACGGTCTGCCGCGCCAGCTCGGATACGCATGCCGATGCGAGTTTTGTTAATTAACAGGTATATGCAAAGGGCTGTAAATAAACCAATAACAATAATGAATAGCCTATAGCGTGAATACTGAAGCACACCAAATAAGTTTACAGCACCATAAAATATGTCGGGTACGTCTAGGTACAAAGGAAACGAACCAAACAACCAACGTGTGCCTTCGGAACAAATAAGGATAAGGGCAAAGGTGGCCAGCACCTGATCGAGGTGCTCACGATGATATAACCGCCGCATAATAACTACTTCAATCAAGGCACCTGCTGCTGCAGCGAAGGTTAGGCTTGCCATTAGGCCTAGCCAAAAGGAGCCACTCCAAGTAGCAACTGCAGCGCAAGCAAAGGCGCCGATCATATACAAAGAGCCATGGGCTAAATTTATTAGTCCCATGACTCCAAAAATAAGGGTTAAACCTGCTGCTATCAAAAACAGCATAATGCCTAACTGTAAGCCGTTGAGGAGCTGCTCTAAAAGCAGTATTACATCCATACTGGCTTCTCCATAGTCAAGCGGTACTTATGTACCGCTTGTGGTTAAGGTAAATTACAAAGAACAGTTTGCCGCATAGGCATCTTGATGGTCTTTTAGTCCCACACCAATAATCTTATTGGTGAGCACGTCACCTTCCATGACTACTTCACGTACATAAATGTCTTGGATAGGATGTTGGTTATTACCAAAGCGGAAGTCACCACGAACAGAGTCAAACTGAGCAGACTTAAGAGCGGCTCTAAACGCATCTTGGTCATTAATATCTGCAGAATCCATAGCAGACAAGATCAAGTTAGCCGTATCGTAACCTTGGCTTGCATACAATGAAGGCAAGCGACCATATGCGGCCTCAAAGTCAGCAACAAACACCTTGTTGGCAGCATTATCGATGTCTTTGTTCCACTGAGACGAGTTTCTTACACCCAGGGCAGCCTTACCCACAGCTTTTAGAATGCCTTGGTCAAAGGAGAACGCTGGCCCCATAATGGGCGTTGTCATTCCGGCTTGCGAGTATTGCTTCATAAACGCGATTCCCATGCCTCCTGGAAGGAAGATATACACACTATCTGCGCCAGAAGCTCTAATTTGAGCAATTTCTGCTGCATAGTCTTTTTGCCCTAATTTGGTGTAGATTTCACCCGCCAAATTGCCTTTATAGAGCCGCTTATACCCTGTGAGAGCATCTTTACCAGCAGGGTAATTAGGGGCCAAAATAAAGCTGTTTTTGTGGTCTGCTGAATTAGCATAATTGCCCATTGCTTCATGTAAGTTGTCGTTCTGCCAAGCAACGTTAAAATAGTTTTTGTGACAGCCTTGGCCTGCTAAGGCAGATGGCCCAGCGTTAGGAGACAAATATAAGACACCCTGGTTCACTGTGCTTGGCACAACGGCCATGGCCAAATTTGACCAAATAATGCCAGTGAGGATATCCACTTTTTCTTTTTGGATCATTTTATCGGCGATCTGGACGGCAAGCGCAGGTTTTCGCGCATCATCTTCAACAATGACTTCTAGGTCTGAGCGGTTGGCTGTTTTCACAGCCAGCATAAAGCCATCACGCACATCCACTCCTAAGCCAGAACCGCCACCAGATAGGGTGGTGATCATACCCACTTTTACTGGGGCGGCGCCAACGTGTGGTGTTAAGCACAAGGCTGCACCTAAAAGGCTGGTGATTAATTTCTTTTTCATTTTACTACTCCTTTATGGGTCTTATTTTTTTAGTTTAAAACGTTGAATTTTCCCCGTTTCAGTTTTGGGTAGGGCATCAATAAAGTCCACTAACCGAGGATATTTATAAGGTGCAATAGTATTTTTTACGTAATCCTGTAGCTTTAATACGAGTGCATCAGAGGCTTGGAAAGATGGGCTTAGCACAATGTGGGCATGCACCAATTGGCCACGTGCTTCATCTGTCGTGCCAATCACGGCACATTCAAATACAGCCTCATGCCCTAACAAACATGCCTCCACTTCTGGCCCAGCGATGTTGTAACCAGAAGACAGTATCATGTCGTCTGTTCTAGCGGCAAAATAAAAATAGCCTTCTTCGTCTTGGTAAAAAGCATCCCCTGTAAGGTTCCATCCATTCATAACATAGTTGGCTTGGCGATCATCATTTAAATAACGGCATCCTGTCGGTCCTTTTACAGCCAGTTTGCCTACTTCTCCGCGAGGCAGTTCCTGCATATTATCGTCAACCACCTTGGCTTGATAGCCGGTCACAGGCTTACCAGTGCAGGCCGGTTTGGCATCATCAAGGCGATTAGACATAAATATATGCAACATTTCTGTGGCACCAATACCATCGAGCATGGGTTTACCAGTTTTTGCCTGCCATTCAGCAAATACAGGCGCGGGCAAAGTTTCCCCGGCAGACACTGCAACTCGAAGACTGGATAAATCAGCACCCTCTTCCATAGCAGCTAACATAGCACGGTATGCCGTAGGAGAGGTGAAGCAAATAGTGGCCTTGTAGGTTTCAATAATGGTAATCATATCTTGAGGTGCGGCTGTTTCTAGCAGAGTAGCGGCCGCGCCAAAACGCAGTGGGAAAATAGCTAGCCCACCTAAACCAAAAGTAAATGCTAAAGGGGGTGAGCCCACAAACACATCATCAGGTGTTACTTCTAATATTTCACGGGCATAACCGTCGGCAATAATTAGTAAGTCTCGGTGGAAATGCATGGTGGCCTTCGGCTTGCCTGTAGTACCAGACGTAAAACCTAGCAGTGCTACGTCGTCTGCACTGGTTGCAACAGCGTTAAAGCGCACAGACTTATTAAGTGCAATACGGTCTAGTTCAGCATCAAAATTTGCAGTGCCATCAAAGCCTACAACCTGGTCTAAAGTGTTGCTGGTTTTGGCGCAAGTGGTCATTTCGTCCATTAGGCGTGTGTCGCACAGTGCCAGTTTAATTTTCGCTAAATCTACAATTTGACTCAGCTCGCCAGCTCTCAGCATCGGCATAGTATTAACCACTACTGCGCCGGCCTTTGTGGCGGCAAGCCAGCATGCTACTAGGGCAGGGTTGTTAGCCGCCCGTATTAATATTCGGTTACCCGGCTTTACACCGTAATTATCTACCAATGCATGGGCTAGGCGGTTGCTCCAATCAGCCAGCTCTTTGTATGTGCGTACTCGGCCATTACCAATTAAGGCAGTTTGATCACCAAAGCCACGTTCTACCATGCGATCAGTCAGTTCAACTGCTACATTGAGTTGCTTAGGGTAAGCATACTGGCTGGTATTGAGCGAAGGCCACTGATCCATAGGGGGCAAGTTATCGCGACAAAATGTATCTACATGACCTGAATCGAGTAACTTCATGGGGCCTCCTACCTAAAGCTGCTTGGCAATAATTATTTTTTGAACGTCTGTGGCGCCTTCATATATGCGTAAAGCCCGTATTTCACGGTATAAGCACTCTACAGTGGCCCCACTTCTTACGCCTTCTGCGCCATGTATTTGTACCGCTTGATCAATAACCTTTTGGGCCATTTCGGTAGCATAGAGCTTAGCCATAGCCGCTTCTTTAGAGACCCTTGCGACGCCCTGATCTTTAGTCCAGGCAGCTCGGTAAACCAGCAATGCAGCGGCATCTATTTGGGTGGCCATGTCGGCTAGGTGCCCTTGGACCATTTGTAAATCCCGTAATGGTGCACCAAATAATTGCCTGCTCTGGCTGCGCTCTAATGATTCATGCAACGCCCTGCGTGCCATACCTAAAGCAGCGGCTCCTACACTAGAACGGAAGATGTCTAGTACAGACATAGCGACCTTAAAGCCACTTCCTGCATCGCCAATCATTTGGCTGCTATGTACCTCAACCTTGTTGAAATTTAGCCGAGCTAAAGGGTGAGGTGCAACTGTATGCAGGCGTTCTGCCACTGTAAGCCCTGCGCTATTTGCAGGTACTAAAAACGCAGATAAACCCTTTGCGCCAGCCGCTTCACCGGTGCGAGCGAAAACACAATATACGTCGGCAATGCCGCCATTTGAAATCCATGTCTTTTCACCATTAAGGACGTAATTTTCACCCTCTAGATGAGCACTCAGGGCAATATTTGCCACATCAGATCCCGATCGTGGTTCAGTTAATGCAAACCCAGAGAGTGCCTCGCCAGCACGGGTTTTGCGTAACCATTGTTGTTGGTCCTGGGTGCCAAACAGACTTATGGCACCCGTACCAAGGCCCTGCATAGCGAAGGAAAAGTCGGCTAAAGTATCATGCCTAGCGAGAGTTTCTCGAATTAAACACAAGGTTCTGGTATCTAATGATTGGTGGGTAGAGGAATCTGGATTTATAGCACTGTGGTTAAGCCAGCCCCCATCTCCCAGCATTTTTACTAACTGGATACAGGCTTGATCTACATCACTATGATCCACTGGCAAATGTACTTCACACCAGGCCTCCAATTCTGTAGCCAGTTGCCGGTGGTAGTCATCAAAGAAAGGCCAAGTTAAAAAGCTCATATCGCGGTGCATGCTAATTACCCTCAAAGCTAGGTGTTTGTTTATTAATAAAAGCCTCATATGCACGTTTGAAATCTTGTGTTTGCATACACAGTGCTTGGCCCTGAGCTTCAGCCTCTATGGCTTGTTCTGGCGACATATTCCACTCATGATTGAGTTGAGTTTTGGTCATCATATGTGCAAAGCTAGGCCCAGCAGCAATCTTTTTGGCCATATCCTGTGCCGTTTCTTCTAACGCTTCTACTGCAACAATTCTGCTATAAAAACCCCATTGCTGGCCTTCTTCTGCGCTCATGGAACGGCCAGTAAATAGTAAGTCAGCTGCTCGAGATTGGCCAATAATACGAGGTAAAATGGCGCAGGCACCCATGTCGCATCCTGCTAAACCTACACGGGTAAATAAGAACGCAGTTTTTGCTTGTGGGGTCGCTATGCGCATATCGCTGGCCATTGCCAAAATAGCGCCAGCACCAACAGCCACGCCATCCACTGCAGCTATAATGGGTTTGCCACAAGCCAGCATAGCTTTCACTAGGTCACCCGTCATACGAGTAAAATTGAGCAAACCTAAAGTGTCTTTATCTAACAAGGGGCCGATAATATCGTGCACGTCTCCACCAGAACAAAAGTTGCCACCATTGGGTAAAATAACAACGGTCTTGATGGTCTGTTGTAGTGCTAGTTGCAAAAAGAGCGTCTTTAACTCTGCGTAGCTTTCAAAGGTGAGGGGGTTTTTACGATCTGGACGATTAAGCTTAATCGTACCAACGCCATGAGAGCAGTGCCAATGAAAGTGAGTTGCAGTAACATCTTCTAACCTAGTCATTTTTGTTCACCTTATGGTTAGCCAGTCGTTCAAGTAATGTTAATAAAGTATTAGATTCTTCGGTGTTAAGCGGTTGCATAATGTCATCAATCCACTGCGCGTGGCGTTGAGCGAGCTGTTTAAATTCTGCCTGCCCGCTTGGGCTTAAACACACTTTTTGAGCGCGGCGGTCATGGGTATCTTGGGTTCGTTCTATCAGGCCGCTTTCGGCAAGGCGGCTTACAATGCCGGTAACATTGCCATTAGACACCATCAAAAAGTCAGATAACTCTGTCATGCGTAAGCCATCCGTGTGGTGATCCAAAGCGGCCATAACATCAAATCTTGGCAATGTTGTACTGCACTCTTTTTTTAGCCTCTCGCGCAAGGCTGTTTCAATACTAGTACTGGTTTTGAGAAGCTTTAACCATACTCGAAGGTGCTGGCGGGTATTAGCATCGTAGTGATTAACCATTTAAGGAGCGCCTCCATCCAGTTTTAAGGTGACCCCATTAGACGCAGGGGATTGGCATAAAAAAACCACGGCATCGGCTATTTCTTGAGGCTCTATAAATCGGCCTATGGGGTTGTCTAATAACAATTTACTCTCAGCTTTTGCTTGGTCAGCGCCTGTGGCCTGCATAATCTTGGCAATACTGCGCTGTAACATAGGTGTGTTGGTAAACCCTGGACAAATAGCATTAACAGTAATGTTTTTTGGCCCCAGTTCAATAGCCAATGACTTAACCAGCCCAATGACCCCATGTTTAGCGGCGCTGTATGCGGAGGCATATTTATAGCCCCGCAACCCGGCAGTTGAGGCAATAGCAATTAGACGGCCTTCTGAGTGTCCCAGTAAATCTGACAAGGTGGCTTGAAAAGTGTTGAAACAGCCATCAAGATTAACCCCCATGGCTTGCTGCCAATCTTGCTGGGAAATTTTGCTAAACGGGCGTGCCTCAGCACTGCCTGCATTAGCAATAGCAATTGAAAAAGGGCCAAAACTTTGCCTTGCTTGGTTTAAGGCATCATCTAATGCGACTCTGTCTGTCACATCACAGGTAAAATATTGGGCATTGTCTAAGCTGGATGAGAGCTCAATCAGCGGGCCTTCATTGCGGCCACACAAAGTGATACGACAGCCCAGCTTATCAAGCTGCCTAGCAATGGCAAGGCCAACGCCTGAACCTGCCCCAGTAACTAAAACATGTTGATTAGTTAAATCCATAGTTATTTCTCGTCTAAACCTTGCTCACTGCTGCCGCATTCACTATGGTAGCTTGTAGCGCTTTTTGGGCTTCAATCTGGGCTAAGCGATAATATTGGTCTCTACCTGCCCCATAGGGCAGAGGCCATAATTGCTGCTCATCACCAAGCTCAGCGGCAGCATGTAAGGTCCAAAAAGGGTTGGCTAAATGGGGCCTAGCTAAACACACTAAATCTGCCCGACCGGCCATCAGAATTGAATTAGCATGGTCTGCTTCAAAAATGTTACCCACAGCCATTGTAGGTATAGCTGCTTCGTGGCGAATTTGGTCTGCAAAGGGTGCTTGATACATGCGCCCATAAACAGGTTTGGCCTGCGTGCTGGTTTGTCCACTGGACACATCGATAATATCTGCGCCGACCTGTTTAAATGCTTGAGCTACGGCCACAGCTTGCGTTGGGTCCATGCCCATTCCATCTACCCAGTCATGGGCAGAAATCCGCACAGCCAAAGGCATATCCACTGGCATTACTGCCCGTATGGCTGCGAAAACACTTAGGGGGAATCGTAGACGATTATCTAATGTACCACCAAATTGATCCTGTCGCTTATTGGTTAATGAGGTAATGAAAGATGATAATAAATAACCATGCGCACAATGTAATTCGATCATATCAAAGCCTGCGTCAAGTGCCATTTTGGCAGCAGATACAAAGTCTGCCTGAACTTGGTCCATCATAGCTTCGGTCATTTCCGTAGGCATTTGGTTTGCCTCAGACCAGGCTACAGCAGAGGCTGCCTTTAACGGCCAGTTATCACTGGTTAAAGGCGCATCCATTTGCTCCCAGCCACGTTGTGTAGAACCCTTGGCGCCGGCATGCCCAAGCTGCATGCATATTTTTGCACTACTTTCTTGGTGCACAAAATCAGTAATCTTTTTCCAAGCGGCAACATGGGTGGTGTGGTAAAGCCCAGGGCACCCTATGGTAATTCGGCCATCTGCACTGGGGCATGTCATTTCCACATAAACTAGGCCAGCACCCCCTTTTGCCAGGTTGCCATAATGTACTAGGTGCCAATCAGTGGGGCAGCCGTCCTGGGCCTTGTATTGCGCCATAGGCGACACAACGATGCGGTTAGCCAACGTGAGCCCACGTAATTTAAATGGGGTAAACATAGGGCTGCGGTTACTAGGCATTTGGTTATTTTTTTGCTGAAACCATTGCTCAGCTAGCGATAACCATTTTGGGTCTCGTAAACGCAAGTTCTCATGGCTAATGCGTTGTGATCGTGTCAGCAAAGCATAGTTAAACTGCACAGGGTCTAGGTCTAGATAACGCTCTACTTGTTCAAACCATTCCATAGAATTACGTGCTGCCGACTGCAAACGAAGCACTTCAATTCGACGTTCATTTTCGTACTTTATAAAGGCTCGAGGTAGGTCTTGTTCTTGTTCCAGATAGTCTGCCAGGGCAATTGCACTGTCAAAGGCAAGGCGGCTACCAGAACCGATTGAAAAATGTGCTGTTGCTGCGGCATCACCCATTAGGACTAGGTTTTTGTGAGACCATTTTTCACACAGCACGCGTGGGAAATTAATCCATGCAGAACCACGGATATGGTTGGCATTAGTCATCAGCTTGTGGCCACCTAGATGGTCCTTAAAAATAGCTTCACAAATGGCAACAGACTCTTGTTGGCTTAGGTTGGCAAAACCAAATGCTTCAAATGTAGACTTACTGCACTCCACAATAAAGGTAGCTGTGTCCTTACTAAATTGGTAGGCGTGGGCCCATACCCAACCATACTGTGTTTTTTCAAAAATAAAGGTAAACGCATCATCAAACTTCTGATGTGTGCCCAGCCAAGTAAAGTGACATAAGCGTTCATCAATTTGTGGCTTAAACACTGAAGCAAATTGATTGCGGGCTTTAGACCTAAGTCCGTCACATGCAACAACCAGATCGTAGTCACGCATATAGTCTTCGTATTCACCTGCTTGTGTCTCAAAGCGCAGTTCAATGCCTAGCTCTTGGGCGCGGTGCTGTAAAATTTGCAATAATTTCATCCTGCCGATACCACAAAACCCATGGCCACTTGATACTTCACGTACGCCATCTTTTACTACCGCTATATCATCCCAGTAGGCAAATTCGTTACGAATGGCTGCCGCGCTAATGGGGTCATTGCGGTCTACATTAGCCAAGGCTTCATCAGACAATACAACGCCCCAGCCAAATGTGTCGTCTGGCCGGTTTTTTTCGATGATTAAAATTTCGTGCTTAGGGTTGCGTAATTTCATGCTGATGGCAAAATAAAGCCCCCCAGGACCACCACCGATACAAGCTATTTTCATTAACACTCGCTCCAGAGTAGAGAATTATTAAATAATTACTTTAAGTATAAAGTATAATATTTTAAGCCTAAAGTAAATACCTATAATTATGGGGTGACCCTCTAAACCACTCAATAAAGTTATCCCCACATAGTAGCGATTAATTAAAGAGTTCAGGGCCTGGAGCTAAGCAGTAGGCGAATACCAAAGTAGGTAAATAGGCCTCCTTTCAGCTTGTTGCTAGAATCTGCAACGAGTGCTGAAATGCCGAAAAGCAGCTGGGATTATGTGGCCTAGAGTGCCTGCACTTACTCCTAAAGTCGCCACAGAACCGCCCTGAAAGCCTTTGCTGGCAATGTAGCTAACAATAAAAATAAAACCCTGACCAGGAACAAAATTAAGTCAGACACCGGAGCTGATAAATAACCAAAGGTCCTGCGTTCCAAGCATAGGTGGGTGCTTCTTCGAGTGATTTGAAACGGAAAATCTATATTATTTCTTAAATCACCTCTTCTAGCCTTGCAACCAAGGCTAGTTTTGGTCTATATTGCGCCCACTATGACTTGTCGGGGTGTCCAGTTAATTTCTAATTAACGTGTTGGGCTGAGATCACTAACGTGAATCCCGTTGTACCTGATCTGGATAATGCCAGCGTAGGGAACAAGGAAACGCATCCACGTAAGCTAGCCTTACGCCGCTCCCTCCTCCTAATAGCGCCAATATACTATTGGCCGTCATAGAAATTAACTAGTTAATTTTTAGGAGTATTTATGTCTCACTATACGGCTTATATTGCCGCCGCCTGTCTCAGTTTAACGATCACCGCCACGCCAGCGTTAGCCGGCGATGCCCCCAAAAAAGAACTGACGGTTTATACCTACGATTCCTTCGTTTCAGACTGGGGGATGGGGCCACTCATAAAACCCACATTCGAAGAGCAATGTGGGTGTACCTTGAACCTAGTGGGTATGTCAGATGCTGTGGCCATGTTGCAGCGCCTCAAGTTAGAGGGTGCGTCTACTAAGGCTGATCTTTTACTCGGGTTAGACTTAAACCTAGTCGATGATGCCAAAAAAAGTGGCTTATTTGCTAATCACTCGGTAGACACCAATGGTTTAGAAATGCCCATCGACTGGCAAGATGATACATTTGTGCCCTTTGATTATGGCTACTTTGCGTTTGTTTACAACACCAAGCTTATGCCCAACCCGCCAAAAAGTTTAGACGAGTTAGTTAATGCGGGCCCAGAATTAAAGATCATCATTCAAGACCCACGTTCAAGTACCCCTGGTTTGGGTTTACTGTTGTGGATGAAGTCTGTTTATGGGAATGAGTCAGATGCGGCTTGGGCCAAGTTGTCGGATAATATTTTAACCACCACCAAGGGGTGGAGTGAAGCTTATTTCAGCTTGTTCATGGCAGGTGAAGCACCTATGGTGCTGAGTTACAGCACGTCTCCAGCCTACCATATGGCTGTTGAAGGTACAGACCAGTACCAAGCGGCTGAATTTGAGGAAGGTCATTACCTGCAAGTGGAAGTGGCGGCAAAGTTGAAATCGTCTCAAAATTCGGCACTGGCTGACGATTTCCTAAACTTCATGGTAAGTGAGGGCTTCCAAAAGCACCTACCCTTAAGCAACGTGATGTACCCTGTAAACACGCCTGCAGACATGCCAGAAGCTTATGGCAAACTAATTAAACCTACTCAGGTATTGCAGCTAGATACAGCTGAAATCAATCAAAACCGCAAGCAGTGGGTTAATGATTGGCTTAACGTGATGACCCAGTAGATCTTAGCCTCTGTGTGCAGGCTCTGTGGCGCTAGCAATAGTGCTGTTTTTGGGTCTGCTCATTTGCCTAAGCATTTAATTTAGACTGTTGCACTGTAAGTTGGGATGCCGATGTAATTAGCTTTTGCCATGTCGCGGTCTACCTGGCGAGAACCCAAAGTCTGCCTAGCGTTAATGAAGCGGATGTTACAGGCGTCATCCAGTAATACCTGCCATTTTTTTGCTCACTGGCTGCATACGTTTGCCTGCGTTACTAATGCTGTCAGTGTCCATCATTAATTCCTCCTAACGCACAACGGCAGCAATGTGTCTTTGTATTCGTGCAATCAAACACGCACATATGGTTTATCCATTGATAATAGAACCATAGCCATGGCCGAAACAATACTAAAGGCTGCGGCAATCAATAATGCTAATTGATAGTCTCGACTAATATCGAACAGCCAGCCAGCCAACCATGGCCCAAGGAGCCCAGCACAGCCCCATGCTGTAAATACACGGCCATAAATTTTGGCAATGTCTTGAACACCAAACAGCTTCGCAATAGCCGCAGGGTATGCAGCAATGGTGCCGCCGTAGGCAAAACCAATGGCACTTAAACTGATAAAGAGTCCACCAATCCTGCCAAATACAACTAAGCTAATAAGTGCACACGTAGTGATAATGGCTAATATCGCCAGTAACCCCTCTGCACGTATTTTATCAACTAAACGGCCGCCAATTAGACTGCCAAGCAAGTTAAAGGTGGCTATCACCATAGGTGCAACCCAGGGTGCGATGCCTGGCTGCAATGTGGCAACAACCCCAGCAGAATGACCAATCACCATGAGCCCCGATAACACACCTCCAAAATAGCCAAGCCACAGTAGTTGCTGGCTGCGACGCGAAGCTGATAAGGTGGCAGACCCCGGCTTATTATTACAGAATTTTGCCCCCACTTGCTTGAGTATCAGTGCACTTAATAGGCCAACAACAAGCAATAGTGCTGTCAATGTAATCATGACAGCCGTAAAGCTAAGGGTGTCTAATATAAAATTGAACAGGGTGGGTGAGATGACCGCCCCAAAAGCGTATGCTGCTGTGATAATGCCCATGGACAGGCCTTCTCGCCCCGGATAAGCTTGCGCTGCGAGTTGCAATCCAAACCCATAACCAAGCCCATTAGCTGCGCCAAAGACTACCCCATATCCAAGCCACACAACCCACAGTGAATTTCCTAGCCCAGCAATCAGTGTTCCTAGAGCAGCTAAGGCACACGTGGCCATAAGAAAAATTGCAGCAGATGTGCGGCCATAAGCTAAATGGCCAAGCAACACAGCAATAGATAACGACACCAAAGCAAGAGAATAGGTTAATGAGACTGCCGAACGGGTGGCGTCAAAAAGACTTTCAAGTGGCGCTAAAAGTATAGAAAAAGCATGGATTGAACCAAGCACAGCAGAAACAGTTGCTGCTGCAAGAAGGGTGAGCGAGCTTGGGCTAAAGCTAGGCCAAAACTTGGCTCTCGTGTGTTTCGTCATGGGTTCATCTCATTGCTTAAAAATGATCATAACATCTATTTTTAAGTGGTTACATCCACTTTGCTGTAACGATTTTTCACTTGCACAGACCCCACCATAGAATCAAAAAAGCCCACATATTATGTGGGCTTTTACAGCACTACTGGTTGTTTACTATCTATTAAATAGAGAGTAGATGACTGCAATTGAGGCTAAACCTACCAAGCCCTCACTTCCCAATGCACCAACAATGCTGAGAACATTCTCAACAACTCCGACACCTACGAATGCTACATTCGCACCAAAAATTACCTCTAAAACAATGGCTAGGGCAATAAGTGCCATGCCTGCTTCAGTGAGTTTTTTTATGCTGCTTACGATGCTATCAATCATAATTCGCCTCTTTAGAGTATGTTATTATTGTGTGGCTCATGCTAAGAATTAGCGATTCAGCCATCGACATCATATCAATATGGCTCAAATTAGCAAATTATTGGTATAAATTGGTACATTAAGTTTTTTGTGTATGGTTTTAAAGGCTAACTTAATTAGGTCAGCCACCTGTTTTTATTGCCAAATTTAATCAAACTTTAAAGTGCGTTATTGGCAATCAGTGATTTCACATCACTAGCCCCACCCACTAACATGCCATTAACAAAAACCTGTGGGTAGGTTGGCCAGCCGCTCCACATTTTAATAGCTAAGCGTTCATGCCACATGCTGCCATAACCACCAAATTCTAAATACGTTACCTTTAAACCTTGGCCTTCAAGTAGTTGTCTGGCCTTTTTAACAGCGGGGTTCAAAGACATACCAATCACCACCGCCTGATTATTGCTAACAGTATCAATTACTTGGGCAACAATTTTTGAGTGGTACTGAGCCACCCCTGTGCGAATGGTAGGATGAATTTGGGCATGATCTAAAACTGGGCGAATTTCCATATATATGATTCCGTGGTAGCGAAGCCAATAGTTAGTGGCTAAGTTTAAATAAAAGTTGCAGGCGCTAAGTTATGTAACTGCCTACATTAGTGGTTATAAATGCTGCAGTTTTCTGAAGCCATTGGCAGCATAATGGGCTGGCTAATATGCCTTGTACCTATAGCCAAAGGCGCCATATGGACGTAGTATTTAGGCCGTTTATTGTAACATTCTGAGTGCAGCAATATGAACACCAAAAAACGATTACTTGGGCCAATGAATTCACCGTCATTTGGTAATATAGCCAATGCATAAGCCCTTTTCACAAGCCTGTGCCAATAACCAAGTAGTTATTGGTGAAATTTTAGAGCACGTTTTTGCTAACAAAAAACATGTTTTAGAGGTGGGTAGCGGAACAGGGCAACATGGGGTGTGGTTTGCTAAACAAATGCCCCACCTAAGCTGGCAGATGAGTGACCGAGAACAAAATCATGCAGGTATTAGATGCTGGATGAGTGACCACCCAGCATCTAATCTATTATCCCCTTTGCCATTAGACGTACTCAGTGACCCCTGGCCAACTGCTCACTATGATGCTGTTTACTCTGCCAATACTGCTCATATTATGCCTTGGCAGGCTGTTATTGCTATGTTTTCTGGCATTGGTGAGCGGCTTTTATCAGGTGGCGTATTTTGTCTTTATGGCCCAATGAAATATTTAGGTGTTCTTGAAGCGCAAAGCAACGTAGATTTCGATGCAAGACTGCAACAGCAATTTACTCATCAGGGCATTAGAGAATTTCATGATATTAATGCCTTAGCTACAAAATATGGACTAGTGCTTCAAAGAGACTATCCGATGCCGGCTAATAACCGTTTAATTGTGTGGCAAAAGAGTTGATACTTTTAACTTAAGTCTATTTAAATAAAATAGCCTATTTAACAAACTTATCTTGCAGAGGGCTCACCGTGACATCATCTATTAATACATCCATGGGTATGCGTGAATGGCTAATGCTGATTACTCTATCTCTACTGTGGGGTGGATCTTTCTTTTTTGTTGGGGTTGCGGTGGCAGAATTACCACCCCTTACAATAGTGACATTGCGAGTAGGGCTAGCGGCGATTACGTTATGGATTATCGTACTCTTTATGGGCTTGAGCCTGCCGAAAAGCCCAAATGTATGGGTGGCCTTCTTAATTATGGGGTTATTGAATAACGTCATCCCCTTTAGCCTAATCGTATGGGGCCAAACGCACATTGCATCAGGTTTAGCATCGGTACTTAATGCCACCACTCCTTTGTTTGGTGTTATTGTGGTTGGCTTGTTGTTAGTGGATGAGCGGGCAACAGCCATGAAGCTTGTGGGTGTGGCTGTTGGTTTTTTGGGTGTTGTAATGATGATTGGAATACCTAGTTTAGACAGTGTTAAGCAGGGCACTATCTTGGCTCAAATAGCCATACTGGGCGCGGCATTATCTTATGCATTTGCAAGTGTTTTTGGGCGACGATTTAAGGCCATGGGGCTTAAACCCATTATAATTGCGGCAGGCCAAGTCACCGGTTCAACTGCGCTGCTGGCTCCTGTTGCCTTTTATGTAGACGGGCCTTTAGCCTTATTAGGGCCAGGTTCTCCTAGCATTATGGTGTGGGCTTCTATTTTAACCTTGGCGGTATTTTCTACTGCATTAGCGTATATCTTATATTTTAAAATTTTAGCGTCATCTGGTGCCACCAATATATTACTAGTCACTTTGCTAGTTCCTGTTTCTGCAATATTCTTAGGTTTACTATTCTTAAATGAAACTCTTCAGTGGGTTAATCTAGCAGGTATGGCGTTGATTGCTATAGGGTTATCAGCTATTGATGGGCGCCTTTGGAAGCGCAAAAGCCAGCATTAATTTTTTAACCAATAACCACCTACCTAGTACTGAGATAAATAATGTGCAGTTTAACCCGTCATATGTTAATTCTTACCCTCATGAAGTAGACTATGGTCAGCGGGAACCATCACCAGATTATTTAAAAGGGAAAATTATGTTGCGAACAATATGTTTAATAGTGTTGCTATGTAGCAGCACAATAATGCAGGCCCACAATGATAATGACTCACTGGCTCATCGGGCCTTCTGGTGGTCTGAAAACGGTAACCCGATATTGGATGGCAATGGCCAATGTATTCGCAATGGCTCATGGGAGTCGCTAGGAAAGCCCAAATGTTTGGCAGACGCTACTGATGCTGAGCCAGAAGTGGCTGCCGAAGTATCACCAACGCAAACCACAGAAACAAAAGAGGCTGTTGTTGCTGAAGAAGTTATAGCTGCGCCAGAAGTGCAGGTTGCCGCTGTTACTCCAGCACCAGCACCAGCACCAGCACCAGCGCCAGCAACAGAAACAGAAACAGAAACAAAAACAGAAACAAAAACAGAAATAGAAACAGAGTTAGCGGTTGAGCCAACACCTGAGCTAGTTTCCGAGCCCACAGTTAAAGTGGTTACCTATAGTTATCCTGTAGAGTTAATTACCACTCATATACTCTTCGACTTTGATAAGAACAACTTACGAGTAGATCAGCAGGAAAAAATTGAATTAGCGCTAATGAAGGCACGTAACGCCTATACTATTTTCAAAGTGAGCCTAGGTGGGCATGCGGATAGTAGAGGAACGGACAACTATAACTACGACTTATCCCAAAGGCGTATAAATACAGCTGTTAACTACCTTAACCTACGCGATATGCAAACGGACACCACCATGGCTTGGGGTGAAAGCCAATTAATCATCAATGCAGATGGTAGTGAGAACTTCGAGCTTAGCCGTCGTGTTGAACTGGTAATCAAGGTGCAACAAAAGGTTGCTGACTAACCCGTTCTAAATAGTGTGGACGTATAGGTTTGTGATGAACACCTACTAACACGTTGCATATTAACGAGTTGTCAACATGACATTTGCAACAATAAAACTACCTGCTGCAAGCGTAGGCAATGAAGCACATATTCA
Source organism: Candidatus Njordibacter sp. Uisw_056 (assembly GCF_047730085.1). Classification (NCBI taxonomy): domain Bacteria; kingdom Pseudomonadati; phylum Pseudomonadota; class Gammaproteobacteria; order Pseudomonadales; family Candidatus Njordibacteraceae; genus Candidatus Njordibacter; species Candidatus Njordibacter sp. Uisw_056. The sequence continues at coordinate 147,136 of NZ_CP159830.1, forward strand.
CTTGCATCGCTTTGGTTCAAAGGGTGGCAAGAAAGTTTATATTCAGGCTGGCTTGCATGCTGACGAATACCCCGGGCTGCTTGTTGCGCAGCACTTACTGAGGCATTTGCAACAGCTTGACCAGCAGGGCGCAATTAATGCAGAAATTCTATTAGTGCCTTTTGCTAACCCAGTGGGTTTAAGGTAGCGGTCTTTTGGTCATGTGATTGGTCGTTGCGACTGGCATACTGGGCAAAACTTTAACCGTAATATGGCCATCAATGCTGACCAAGTAATGACTAGTTTAATAGGTTCATTTGGTGATGATCTGCTAGAAAACGATCAGCTTATGCGAACAGGCCTAAAAAACCTGGTGAGCCAAAGATCAGATGATTTTGAAATAAACTCATTGCATAAAATACTACTGCCCCATTCTATCGATGCACACTACGTGCTGGACTTACATTGTGATGATGTTGCATTGCCCCATGTTTTTTTATGGTGTACACCAACAACAGATGGGTAAGGCACTTGCTAACGCATTGGGCTTTCACATTTGTTTAGAAGAAGATGTCACAGGCACCACAAAACCCTTTTAAACTGAAGCAGCTGGGCGTAGATCAGGTGAAAATGGTGAACGCCTTAATGTCTGGCATTGTTACCTATCGATCAAAGTTGGGCGATACTTTAAAGGCTGGTGCTCCGTTTGCAGACGTCGTTTTGCTTGACAGCCTTACTGCACAATCTATCCCAATAATGGCACCTTGTAATGGTGTGTTGTTTAGCATTACTGGTCATCATTTCGTTACTAAAGGTGACACTATTGCCATGCTGGTAACTGATGAGCAGCAGATTAAAGTGGGCACTCAACTGGCATTTTGAGCCTCACAAGGCACCATAGTAAATAGTTTACAGGTGCTAGTATCTGGGGCTGGTGTTAGTAGTAAAAATCCACAGTAGACACAGAAACATCAGCTGTAAAATCACGGCCATAAGCAACAACAGCAAAGGCTCTTATGTTTCTAGCGCGTAAGATTGAATCAGGTGCACGCTTGCGTTCAAAGCTACTAAAAGGGAAATCAATCACTTCCCAGCTGGTATTTGCCTGAAAGGTGGCTGAATAATAATCTGAATAAGATCTAGTATCATTAGTTCTAATAAAAATATGATACGTTTCACCATTACCACGCACATTCAGGCGAACCCCCTGAAGTTCTTTGCCAGTTTTGTCAGAATTGGCAAATGAGATTCTCGAGCGCAATTGAATAAACCCGCCATTATTCTTTGTGCTTACATTGCCAGTGAGTTTGGCAAACGATATGCCGGCATCCTGCTCAAGTGTAACCTGGCCATTGGATATTCCCCCCATAGTTCTATCACTAACGTACTGCCAATATTTGCCACTGTCGGAAGTAAATGGAAAGCTAAGGTTTTCTTCACTAGCAGAAGCCGTGGCTGTAAGGCTTAGCAACACTAAAAAAACTACCTTTTTTATACTAAAATTATATGTCCATTTCATCATAATTAAAATCCAACTTCTGTCTGATTTACTTTGTTGCACCGTTACTAGTGCAGGTTAACCCTTATTATCGTCATAAACCTTATCATAAATGTGTCTTCAATCGTGCGCTAAAACTATGGGAAGGCGTGTGGGTCTGATCATCAGCATGAGTGTTACACCTTTGCCAACAGTTGCTTTGTGGGCTTTATGGTTAAGGTAGTTAAATACCTTTCATAAACTGAAAAACTACAGCTTAGGTTAGGTCCTGACCATTTTCAACCCCCAAGTGTAGGCCACTGCCTGCTGATAGGTTACCCAGCTGCATTACCGCTTAAGTTCGTTTCAGCGCAAGTATATTGATATAAAACTCGACAGACTCAGGTTAAATTTTAACTCGGTATGGGTGTGACAATATGTTCAGCTTTTGAACACACAAATTAACCAATGTTCAGTTAATGAACATCTACAAATAAACATCTGTAAGTTTTTTAGGTTATTTTGGAAGCCTTAAAAAATGCTGCATAAAACAGCTAGAATTATTTTAAAAGGCACCCAGAATATCGCCTTAACTTTATGGACTGAATAGTAATAATGAAATACAAGTCGATCACTTCCGTCTGTGCAGCGCTATCCACCTTTTTTGCGGTGGCCTTTATCTCAGCACCTGATGTGTTTACCTTTAACATGTTCCCAAATGCAGAAGGCCTGGCGCTAGAAGTGGGGATTGTGAAGCGTTATATGATGGCAGCTATGGCATTAATGGGGGCTGTCATGATACTTGGTGTTCGTGAAGTGAGTGATGCCAAATCCCAACGATCTATTTTGTTGGCTTTGGGCGTTGGGTTTACGATCCCGTGTGCAACTTTGATAGCGTTGGTTGTGTCTCACAGCATCCCTCTGCAGGTGGTGCCGGTGGTTGCGACAGGTTTCGCAGCAACAATGTGCTACCGAGCCGTATTTAGATTAGAAACTCGTGATATGGTGTTTAGTGGCCATGGTTAATCTACGTTGGTTTCATTGATGTGGTCGAACCTATTCTGTCTTTTGATTAACGAAGCGCCTCGGTTGTTTTTATGAACCTTTCGTTTGTCCCAGCATACATAACACGTTTTAAAATTTTCTTGTGTGCTTTGCCCAGCAAAGCTGGGCTTTTTTGGTGAAAATTAAAAACTAAAGAGACGTTAAATGGATAGGTTTAGAGGCAAGTCGAACCAAGTGGTTTTTTTTAAAGAAATTTGTCAAGACAACAACTTTGCTGGAGAGCTTATAACAAAGCTGGCGTTGCGGACGAGAACCGCGAACGCATTAAGCGCTTCGGGAATCTTGACGATTGAACAGCTAGTGCAGTGCACCCCTTTAATGATTACAAGAATACCCAACGCAGGTCAGGTAACGCTCTTTAACATTGAAGAGGCGTTAACCGCGCGTGGCTTACGCTTAGCACCTGATCCAGCACCATACAAAACTAGGGCTAGGCGGTTTAGATACTTAAGAAGTGAGTCTTAAGAGGCATTCATTTACTGCAATTTGCTAAGAAAAGCGCTTAACTCCTGAGTCAGGCCCAACACATTCTTTTAGATACTTTTCTGCATCGCTTTACCGCTCCTATGCTGGTGCTGGAAGATTAGTGAGCTAGGGTAGGGAGGTATAAATGCCTTTCTGCTTTTATGTAAAAGCAACTTAAATGTGCGGTTTTACTGGCCCTGAAATCCTATGTATCAGCTTAAATTTCGCCAAAAGCGCCAATTAGGCTTCTAGCATTCCCAGCGTGTTTCCCAGTGGGCACACGTCTATATAAGGTAATAATGAAGGAGGCCAACTACGCCCCCTTTTAAGAAAAAATTTATGGTTTCATTATTTCGATTTTATGAAAAAACCTAAAGCAAAAAGAACAGTGACAACAGTGCTTACCCAGTCCATTGCTCCGCCAGGCGCTGCACCAGAAATAAGGATTTGATAAAGCTGCATTACAGCAAATAATGCTGCAATAAAACTTGCAGACTTTGCAGCCACTGCAAGCTGATCCTCATCGGCCCACTCAGGTAGACCATAGTTAAGAATAGCTAGGCCAGCCATTGCAGTGCCGCACGCTTGGGCTAGTGCAACTAAACTAAGTGAGGGTGTCCAGCCATACTGAGCAAAAACCATTGAGGGTAAAAAAACTAACTGTAAGGCCCAAATTGCAGCAAAAGTGGCTTGAAGCCTAAAAATTAAAGATAAACTCATAGCATTTCCTTTTTATTAATTGTTTTTATGGATATCGTGAGCAACTTTACACTATCGTCATCTACGACTTAAGTCTAGTCCATAACTGAGAAATTTGAGCTGGAAAAATAAAACCATGGTGGCCATACAGCGTTGACTATTAATCTAAGCCCCATTGCTACCAATGGCAATGATGAATATGTAGATGACCGTGTGAACTTGCCATCACTGACAGAAACTGGATACGTTGGGTAAATCTTATCTTTTAATTACGCCCCATAGTAGGTTGGCATCATCTGTAATGGCTTACGGGCTTATAAGAAAATATTATTCAGTCGCGCTTTTTAAATGATCATACGAACAATATAAAGTGTTTTTACATTACTTAATCGATTAAAAAGGTTTTTTATCGTCATTCGAACACATTGCTTTTCAAGCTTACGATAGGGTAGTATCAATTGACTGGCGTTAAAGTGTCATGATTTTTAGCCGCTCTGCAGTTCGCAAATTGGAGCTTTTTACCAGTTTCGATGAGAACAGTTGAAACGCAATAAATTTGTTTGATCCGTAAACTAGATACTTAATAACGACTTTAGTTCGATAAAGTTAACAATAAATTAAATAACAGTTTTTAAAGGGAGAGATCCAATGCTTAAAAAAACATTAGTTGCAGCTTCAGTCGCTGCAGCACTACTTTCTGGCGCAGCAAATGCTGCGGTTGAAGTTAATTGGTGGCATGCAATGGGCGGCACCAACACGGAAAGAGTTAACAAGATTACTGCTGATTTCAATGCGTCACAAACAGATTATCAAATTAACGCGGTTTATAAAGGTAACTATACCGAAACAATGACAGCTGCTATTGCTGCTTTTAGAGCTAAAAAACAGCCACACATTGTGCAAGTGTTTGAAGTGGGAACTGCTACCATGATGGCGGCGAAAGGTGCTGTTTATCCGATTGAGCAGGTAATGAATGATGCAGGTGTTAAATTAAATAAATCAGATTATTTACCTGCGGTAATCTCATACTACCAAACACCTGAAGGCGAATTGCTATCAATGCCTTTTAACAGCTCTACACCTGTGCTTTGGTACAACCGTGATGCATTCAAAAAAGCTGGATTAGATACTGCACCTGAGACATGGGACGAAGTGACAACTAGCGCTAAGAAGCTGGTTGACAGTGGAATGAAGTGTGGTATTGCAGTGGGTTGGCAATCATGGGGTTTAATTGAAAACTACAGTGCCTGGAATAATATTGCTGTTGGCACCAAACAGAACGGTTATGCCGGTCTAGACACTGAATTCACTTTTAATAACAAAAATGTAACGGCAAATTTACAGCGCTTGTCTGACATGCAAGCCGATGGCAGTTTCACTTATGGTGGCAGACGTGGTGAAAGCTTAGCAATGTTTACTAATGGCGATTGCGGTATGTGGATTAACTCGTCTGCATACTATGGTTCTATAAAAGGCCAAGCTAAATTTGACTATGCACAAACGATGATGCCGTTCGATTCTAACGTAACCAATGCTCCACAAAATTCAATTATTGGTGGAGCCACCCTATGGACCTTAAAAGGCCATAAAAAAGAAGAATATAAGGGTGTTGCAGAATTTATGCGCTACCTATCTTCTGCTGAAGTACAATCTTGGTGGCATCAAGAAACGGGCTACGTGCCTATCACGACGGCCGCTTATGAGTTAAGTAAGAAAGAAGGTTTTTACGATAAAAATCCGGGTACAGACATTGCTATTAAACAGTTAAGTTTAAACACGCCTACTAAAAACTCTAGAGGCGTACGTTTTGGTAATTTTGTTCAGGTCCGCGATGTTATCAATGCAGAAATGGAAAAAATCTGGAATGGCTCAAAAACGGCTCAAGAAGCAATGGATGATGCAGTTTCGCAATCAAACAAGCTATTACGCAAGTTTGAAAAAGCTAATAAGTGATCAAGCATAAATGATCCAACGACAGCCTACTTGGAAAAGTAGGCTGTTGTTGCTTTTATAAATGTCTTTTTACACACTTTAAATCAATAGTTAATAAGCTCATATCCTCTGTGGATTCTCAACAGTTAACAATGCACAATGCTGTTTAGCAAAAAGACTATCCCTAATTCTCTGCTTGCCCCAATTTCAGCTGTTTAAATACTTATTCTTTAAAGCTAATATAGGTGGAAGGTTAATTTAATACTCCAGAATATCCACTCAACTTCGTTAAAACCTTGGTATTGCAATGCATAAACGTGTCCATTACAACACATCGTATTTACCTTATTTATTGGTAGCGCCACAAATAACCATTACCTTATTATTTTTTATTTGGCCAGCGGTTCAAGCCCTTTACCAATCGTTTTTACTAGAAGATGCCTTTGGATTATCGACTGAATTCGTATGGTTCGACAATTTCGCTGAACTTTATGATAGTGAAAATTATTTAAATTCATTCACTAGAACTGCCTTCTTTTCAGTCTCTGTCGCCGCACTTTCTATGGGGTTTGCATTATTTTTTGCAGCGCTAGCTGACAGGGTCATTAAAGGTTCCCATACTTATAGAACACTCCTAATTATTCCCTACGCAGTAGCCCCGGTTTTAGCAGGTACTTTGTGGTTGTTTTTGTTTAATCCAACATTGGGGATCATCCCTTATTTTCTCGACATTGTAAGCATAAATTGGAATCATAAACTCAATAGTGGCCAGGCAATGAGCTTAGTTATTATTGCTGCTGCTTGGAAACAAGTTAGCTACAATTTCTTATTCTTTGTTGCCGCTATGCACTCTATTCCAAAATCGTTAATTGAAGCCGCTGCCATTGATGGCGCAGGGCCATTGCATCGGTTTCGTACCATTATTTTCCCACTGATTTCACCTACAACTTTCTTTTTATTGGTCGTCAACATCATTTATGCCTTCTTCGATACTTTTGGCATAATTCACGCAATCACCAGTGGAGGGCCAGGTAATTCAACTGAGATACTGGTTTACAAAGTATTTAATGATGGTTTTGTTGGGCTTGATCTTGGTGGGTCTGCTGCGCAGTCAGTTATTTTAATGTTTATTGTTATTTTACTTACCGTAGTCCAATTTAAATATGTAGAGCGCAAGGTAGAATACTAATGATAGAAAATAGACCAATGGCGACTTTTGTCAGTCATACGGTGTTGATCTTAGGGGTAGCGTTAATTGTATTCCCTATATGGGTAATGGTTGTTGCAGCTAGCCACGACGCTTTGCGGTTAACACAAGTGCCATTGCCGTTGTTACCGGGCAATCAGTTTTGGATTAATCTCAAACTGCTTTTTAGTGGCAAAGGCTTTAGTGCACCTATTCACTTAACATTGCTGAACAGCTTGGCCATGGCGTTGATGATTTCGGTAGGTAAAATTGTAATTTCAATCATTTCTGCCTTTGCAATCGTCTACTTTAAATTTCGCTTTCGTATGTTCTTTTTTTGGATGATATTCCTTACTTTAATGCTGCCAGTTGAAGTGCGGATACTGCCCACTTATGAAGTGATCGCTAACTTCGGCATGCTTGATACTTATGCCGGCTTAAGCATCCCACTGATCGCTTCTGCAACTGCTACGTTTATGTTTAGACAAACCTTTATGACTATCCCTGACGAATTAATGGAAGCCTCTAGGATAGACGGTGCAAGCCCTATGCGATTTTTCTTTGATGTGGTCATCCCTATGTCGAGAACTAATATAGCTGCTTTGTTTGTTATTTTGTTTATATTTGGTTGGAATCAGTATCTGTGGCCACTGCTTGTGACCACAGATCCTGACATGTACACAGTCGTAATGAGTATTAAACAAATGCTGGAATCTGGAGAGAGTGAGCCTATGTGGCACCTGATCATGATGACAGCCCTTGTTGCAATGCTGCCACCTATTTTAGTGGTTATTTTTATGCAGAAAATTTTTGTTAAAGGCCTGACGGATTCGGAGAAGTAATAATGTCAACTATCAACATGCAACAACTGAAAAAGTCATACCAAGATAGCGAAGTTATTCACGGTATCAATATAGATATTGAGGAAGGCGAGTTTATTGTTTTAGTAGGCCCATCCGGCTGCGGTAAATCTACCCTGCTACGGATGGTCGCGGGACTAGAGAGCATCACCTCTGGTGAAGTTAAAATTGATGATAAGGTCGTTAATGACCTTGAGCCAAAAGATCGTGGTATTTCGATGGTCTTTCAAAACTATGCCCTTTATCCCCATATGACGGTATATGACAATATGGCCTATGGTTTAAAGCTAATGAAAATGCCTAAGGATGAAATAGATAAACGCGTACAAGATGTGGCTAAATTACTGCAAATTCAAGACTACCTGCAACGTCGCCCTAGCAAGCTTTCTGGTGGCCAACGCCAGCGAGTAGCAATGGGTCGCGCCATTGTGCGCGACCCTAAGGTGTTCTTGTTTGATGAGCCGCTTTCTAACTTAGATGCTAAGTTACGCGTACAAATGCGCATGCAAATTAAAACGCTACAACAAAAACTTGCTGTAACAACGATCTATGTAACTCATGATCAAGTTGAAGCGATGACAATGGCGGACCGATTAGTTGTTTTGAATAATGGCATTGCTGCGCAAATTGGCACGCCAATGGAAATTTATGACGATCCTAAAGATCAATTTGTAGCAGGCTTTATTGGCTCTCCGGCTATGAACTTTTTAGATTGTGAAGTGTGTGATGAAAGCATAAAAATAGGACAACAGAGTATTGCCACACCTACACACGTTACCCAGCGTGGCAAAATAGTGTTAGGCATCAGGCCTGAACATTTCAATCAGTCAGTCTCAGACTTACAAGGAACGGTGCAGATGATTGAAAAGTTAGGGTCTAACGTTTTATTGTACCTAAAAATGGAAAACTCTGAGCAACCGGTTGTAATCCAATGTGATGGCCAATTAGATGCCAAAATTGGTGCTGTCTACCCCTTCAGCTTTAATACAGAAAAACTATATTTCTTTGATACTAACACTCAGCAGAGGATTTATTAAACAATATAACGACGCTATCTCATCAATTTTTAGTGGTCTGCCTTGGCTAAACTCACATTTATCAGTGGCACGCCTTTGGTCTGTAACATAAGATTACTGAGTTAGAGAACAACAAAAACTAAACTAAACATTAGTCAAACACATTGGGACAAAGCATGTTAACTTCAAAAATTATGGCGCATCGAGGGCTCTCTAGCTTAGCGCCTGAAAACTCTTTATCAGCATTAAAAAAAGCCGCTGAAGAAGGCTGCCAATGGGTTGAAATAGATGCTGTTGCCTGCGGTGATGGCACTATTGTGATGTGGCATGACAACAGTGTTGATCGCTGCTCTGATGGCACAGGGTTACTTAGCGACCATAACGCCACAAGCATAACTGCACTTGATTGTGGCGCTTGGTTCTCTGATTTGTTTCAAGGCGAAAAGATGGCCACCATTGAAGAGGCGATCGTTTTAATTCAATCTCTAGGGTTAGGGCTTAATTTAGAATTCAAACTTTATGAAAATAGTCCAGAGAAAGTAGTTGCACCTGTGTTGGCACTATTACAAAAGCATTGGGAAGACCTTGATAAACTAATTATTTCAAGCTTTGATCAAGCTGCGTTAGAGTACTGTCATAATCATCAGCCTGAATTGCAACTTGGCAAGTTATACGATGAAATCCCTGAAAACTGGTTAGCGCAAATGCAAAGCATTAACGCCGTGAGCTGTCATTGCAATTACAAACTATTGCAAAAAGTGCAAGTAGAAGCTATAAAAGCTGCAGGTTATGAGGTTTATTGTTATACCCCAAATGACCCTGAATTAGTAAAAGCACATTGGGGTTGGGGCGTGGATGCGATAATTACTGATTATCCGCAAAGGTATAACCACGTTTAAGCACCAGTACCTTAATTGCATAACTACAATTTATAAACGAGCATCTAGCAATTGAAACTCAACGTTAGACAAGAATTAATATTAGCGCAATTAAGCGGCAAAGAGTTTGTCAGTGTTGAGTCACTATCCTTGCACTTTGACATGGCAGCACAAACTATTCGCCGCGACATTACCCAATTGTGTGATTTAGGCCTAGCCAGGAGGCATCATGGTGGTGTGGGCCAGCTCCCTAGTGCTGAAAACTTATCGTTCGGTAATCGACGTATTATTAATGCCCAAGAGAAAGAGTTAATCGCACAGTGCATCGCCAGCTTTATTCCAGATAACGCTTCAATTGCACTAGGGATTGGCACTACAATGGAGGCGATTGCCAAGCAATTAAGGCCTAAAAAAGGGCTTAAAATCATTACTAATAACCTCAATGTTGCCAGTATATTTTTTCAAAAAAGTGACATCGAAGTGCTGGTCAGTGGTGGTAATTTACGCCCTGCAGATCAAGATTTAATAGGCGAACAGACGGTAGAATTTTTTAATAACTTCCATGTCGATTTTGCTATTGTAAGCGTCGGTTCTTTAGATATCCAACGTGGCTTAATGGACTTTGATCGTGATAACGCCTGCATCACGCAAGCTATCTTAAACAATGCCGAGCATAAAATACTGGCTGCCGATATGAGCAAATGGAACAAAAAAGCATTTGCTAAAGTCGCAGGGTTTTCCAGCATAGATTACTTTTTCACCGATCAAATAGATAATTCTGTGATCGCTGATCAATTACAGCAACACAATATAGAAATAACCACCTGCGCCAAAGACACATAGGCAATATTCCCATCTTTACGCCTGCCCTTAAAGCGGGCACTTACAATTGATCATATAGACTGTGTGCCCAGTAATGTGATGGCACCATCAACAGCAGTGGTCAACCTTGATAGCCAAACATTATTATCACACGTATTATTGGTGGTTGTGCAGGGTGGTGATGCTAAAATTAGTTGTAATTATGGTGGCCTTGTTCTCCAAGAACTAAAAGCGTTATGCATTATTATTAGTTCACAATAATAGACGCCATAAGTAATTTTTCACACCAATATGGTAACCCTATGAAAAACTTTGACCCTAAGTATAAAAGCTTGCCAGATTACATCCTTAAATGCACCGCGCAGATTTGGGAGGGTCGAGACATTGCTGCACTTGACTGGCATTATAGTGAAGACTTGGTAGTAAGAACCCCCGCCGGCATCAGCCAAGGTAATGGTGCGGGTAAAGCAAATACCATGGCAACGCTGGCTGAGTTTCCAGATCGCCAATTACTCGGTGAAGATGTCATTTGGTGTGGTGATGATGAAGCAGGCTTTTTATCCTCCCATCGCATCGTGTCCACGGCTACCCACAGGGGCGGGGCGTTTGGCCAAGCCACTGGCATAAAAGTTACTTTTCGAACCATTGCTGACACCTTTTGCCATGGCAATCGGGTATGGGATGAATGGTTGATCCGTGATAATGGCGCCATAGCCACACAGCTAGGCCAAACCACCCAAGCTGCGGCGCAAGCGCTAATAAACTCAGGCGATGTAGCCTTTCCCCTAACTCCTAATTCTGATGTTGTAGGGCCATATAATGGCGTAGGTAATGGCAATGAGTGGGGTCACAAACATGCCAAAATTTTACAAAAAATTATGCGTGCAGAGTTTGGAGTGATTGAAGACGAATACGACAGGGCGTGTCATTTGGCATACCCTTGTGGCGTCGAAGCACATGGTATTGATACAGCAAAGGAATTTTTTATTGGCTTACGCAGTGCGTTTCCTTATGCCAGCTTTAAAATTGAACATCAGATTGGCCGTCATGATCCTATGCTTGGCGCACGTAGCGCAATTCGCTGGTCTTTGACGGGTAAGCATGAAGGTTTTGGTCGTTACGGTGCGCCCACGGGTGCGGAAGTTCATGTAATGGGCGTAAGCCATGTGGAGTTTGGGCCATGGGGTGTGCGCAGAGAAACCACCCTCATTGATGACATTGCTATTTGGAAGCAAATTTTGCTACAAACTATAGTACAAGAGTAAGCCAACCTAATATGATCACTCTTTAATAGTGTTATTTAGAGGCGGATAAGCTTGCTAAAGGTTAACACTAGCCCACAAGTTGATTTAACCACGTGTTAGACTAGTTTTGCGTCAGTTATGGCATACAAAGGGCTTAGAATAACTAGTCTCAGGGTTCACAACCTATGGCCGCTTAATATCTGTAATATTCCCTTTGGAACTTTTAGATGAACGTCTGCAACGTTCGGAGCAGTATTTAACATCATCCCAAACCCTTTCCCATTTTTTGCGCCAGGTAAAAGGGCGCTCGCACACCGCACAAATTTTTTGTGGCAAATCAGATTTTTTCATTGGTCATGGAAGCCTAACTATTAAAGGGGTAGTTTAGTGTGGACCCTACCTAATTACTATCATAACCATAATCGATACTTATTTTATGACACGTCTGGGTTGTTCCATTTGGTGTGTGGCTTGCCTCTAAGCCATGTTAAAATATTTGGAGGCCTGTCAGTGATACATACAGTGGATTAGATTTATATAAAATTTGGGGGTGTTGTTAGAAAAACCCAGAGTAGGGTTGGCGCCCGTTAGTCACAAAACCCCTGATTATAATAGAATATTTTTCAATAATTTATGAAAACATTTTCAAAGCTGTTGGCAGGCAATTTCACCTTTGAGAATTTTGACCGCGTACAAAAGGGCCAAGTAAGTAGTTTAACTCAGATGGCTGCAGATCATGGTTTCATGGTGGATAACTGGGTTGGTTATCACGCAGAAAAAATACTGTTTGTGGAACGCATAGCAGGGCCCTAGAGAAGGACCCTGTGTTGTCAATGATGTATTTTTAAAAATTTGAATCCAAAAAAATGTGTATTTTGGAAAGTTCACTCACATCAGTCTTCATTAAAAGGCAGGGTATAACAGTATAAAACCACCCATCTCCTAGGGGTTATGCTGCTACTAGTGAGGCACTTGTTCGAAGCTATTACAAGCCAATAACAGGCCATGCGGCTTGAAATTAATGAGCCTTATGCGCCAACGAAAACTTGGCTTGTGGCCTAGGTTTCTGGCAGCTTAGGGTGATGTCGTTCTGTAATCGCTGTAATGGTTTTTTGTGTCAATTAGAATGGCTCTTGGCAAAGGCCTTATTATTGCCTAAGCTGCAACATTATTAATATAAAGTTTGCAACGAGATACATGCATGAGTGGAATCATTTGGGGCTTGTTAGCTGCTGTGTTTGTTGGTGTCTCTGATGCGGTAGCCCGCGCCACTACTCAAAAAGTGTCAATTAGCATTTTAATCTTAGCAGTGATGAGCCTATCTACTTTGGGTTTAAGTGTATTATTTATGTTTACTGACAATTGGCCTCGCTGGCATGCCTATGCCTGGGCTGTATCAGCAGCCTCTGGTGTACTTAATATCGTTGCTCTCATGTTTTTATATAAAGCTCTTGAGCGGGGCCCTGTAGCAGTTGCTTCACCAGCAGCATCAAGTTTTACGGTAATGTTAGTGGCTATGAATGCGTTAGCGGGCCAACCTTTCAGTTGGGCTCAGGGGCTGGCTATAGCACTGGTTTTTGGTGGTGTAATTATGTTGTCTCGGCCTTCAAAAACCCCGGCTAGCGAACCAGACTACTCCGCCACATGGCTTCGCACCACTGCTTTGTTAGGCTTAGCAACAGCATTTACTGTGTCGTTACGCATGTTTTTTGCTCAAGAAGCCAGCGCCGAAATAGGCCCCATGCCTGCGTTATATTTAAATCGCATGTTTGCGCTAATTAGCGTACTCATACTGGTGGCTTGGCAGCTACAGCAGGGCCAAAAACTCAACACACCTAGAGGCAAAGTGGCAGCTTTGGTATTTGCACAAGCCACCTTAGAAGTAGCCGCGCTGTGGGCTTTCCTTATGGGATCTCAGGGTGATGGCCGCATTGCGGCTAGCATCGGTTTTGCCGCTTTTTCTGCCATTACAACGATTACTGCTTGGTTGTGGCTGGGTGAAAAAGTTGCTCCTGCGCGTTGGATCTGGATCGCAGTTATTGGTTTAGGAATTATTTTAGCTAGCTCATAATATTCATTATCTATCCCAGTTATTTTCGAATGGATCCAATAAAAAACTGGGTTACAATATGGCGCTTGCGGCCTGAGACGTTTGTAAAGTTTGACGAGTATCTACCCAAACAAACTGTAAACCCCACTAAAACAGTGCTAGCGATATAAAGGCCTCCAAAAACCTGTGTGATTTGTGAGAACCTACACTCTATTGCATGTAATTCAGTCACAAATGCACAGCCTAGCGCCAGCGCAATTAATGGTTTCGATACGGTTGGCTTTTATAACTTTAGGGTTTGACTGCAGCTCATCGCTCAGAGGCGAGAAGGCATTACAGACCAACAGTAGCACGTCATTATGTTACATAAATAGCGATGACTAGGGCGATACGTTGGCCCCAGCTGCAACTGGTTTAACTATGGGGCTAATAGTGATATTTGCTTTAACAGTTCAATCCACGGCTGGCCATCTTACAAAGGCTTAACCACCTTGACCGCAGACTTGTTTCTTCATTATATTTGCAGTAACTGTGCCAATCCTCACTGTTACCGCTGCCATCACGATTTTGAGGGGTGATTCAATTGTGGGTTTAAAACGCTGCGTAATCAGCCCACGTGGATGTTGTGCTAAACACTAATATCAGCAATATCCAACAATTGCACACCTGATATTTTCCATCCATTTAAAGTTTGCGTCACAAAATACCTCAAATAATGGGCTGTTCCAGAAGCATCAAAAATTTGAACATCTTGAGTGCGCCCTTGGGGGGTTTCTTTCTGTTCAAGGAATGTCATACCTGCGGGTTTCCATACCATTGGATAACCACGCCGAACCATTTCACCAAAATTTTGCGGCGTACCAAACATAGAGCGTATCGAGGGGCTAGCGTAAGTAAACGCCCTAGTCACATCATCTTCCAAAAACGCTTGGCATTGGCCGTTTATCGTAGCCTGTACATCCTCTTGTTCACCAGCGGTCGCTGGGAGCCAAAACAACAAAAGTACGAAAATACTTGCAAAATAGGGTATTTGAGCAATACATTTCTTTAAATTCACTTGTTTCCTCTCTTTATAATTCTAGTGACAAACTCGATTAATTACCTAATTGATAATAGTCAGCAAAATCATTAAGCAGTCATTTAGATTTGTATCGACACATTGTTCCTTCAAAGATGTGTCTTCAATATCCGTCCCACAATTATAAGCATTCTAGTGTCAGTATGGGTGTAAATACTGAAAAGGAATGCAAAGGTAATGCTTGTTTCGTGTAAGAAATCAACCAGACTGGAGCCAATACATAACCGAACCAGGTTTGGCAAAGCTGTCTAGAGTTAACTATTTAACTGCGACAATACTGGAATCCATTGCTTGAGATCTTTAAACATTTAATCGACTGAAGCCGATGGTGTATTTTTTAGTGCAGCCTTCGCTAAACCCAATTATTCTTCCTCAACTAGGTCTTTTAATCCCCTAGGGTGCTGCGTTTATTCGCTCAACATAAAAAAGAAATGGAACAGTCAGTTTTGAGGTTCATATTCCCTATGTTAGCAACTGATGAGGACTAGGTTATACCCTTTTCAAGGCAAGAATTTATTAAGGTGCATAATGCTTACAATCTGATTAGATGCCTGAAAAATAGTGGACTAAAACATCAATTCACTTTTTGGTCGAGGAGGAATTTGGCAGAAATATTTGACTGAGCACTAATTTCCTCTAGGAACTGGTTATAGTTAAAACGCACATCATCAATAACAGCCTTAAGCCCCAACGCCTCCAACTTAGAAACATTGTCATCGTACTCCCAGTTTCCTACAAAGCCATTACACCCACTAGAACTGTGTGCATACTCCTCGACATCGCCCCAATCGCCCCTTGTAAATGAAACACGTGGTGCTAGGAATTCATATTCTGGGTAATATTGAACACATAAATTAGTCGATATATCTTGGTTGCCATACCGAAGATGTATCCGTGCTTTGAGCCATGGACTGTGATGCTGTCGGTCAACTTCAACATCCTTAAAGCCAATAATTAGCGCCCCTGATGTGGTTAAGCTAATAGGAATTTCAAATGCTTTAAACGCATCTATACCCTCAAACTGTATTGATGGTAACTTTGATAACGCTTTAGAAAAATTATTGGAGTGGACTGTGTCTTTAGTTACCGCTTGCTTTCTTGCATAATCAAGGTTGATCAAGATTTTCTTTTGACTACCATCTTCAAAATATCGCGTCGATTCACTGGGACTTAATATGTCAAATTTAAATTTCCCATTGTTAATCAAAATTGACCCATTAGTTTTACGTGACCCAGATGACAAATAAATATCATTGTCACCATCTTGGTCAAAATCCCTGAACATAATATTCTCTATAAAGTCATTCCACTCATTCCCTTCACCAATCGGTTTAAAATCAGATGGAGCCTCGACCAAAGGGAATATGCCGTGATCTTTAAATGTCTTGTTATCTAAGTTTTCAATAATTTGTATTGCGGTGCCCACATACAATTTACCCGCTCTACTGTACACAATGTCTAAGTCACCATCATTATCTAGGTCTGATGCTGAAACTTCAGGAATGGTTCCCCATTTCATTCTGTGTTGTGGGAGTGTAGTTTTTTGGGAAAAGTACCCTTTGCCGTTATTCCAAACAATGCCAGTAAATTCTTGGCCTCGTTCAAATTCGTGAGCGCCAACCAAGGCATCCAAATCACCATCGCCATCAAGGTCCGCAAGTTCTAAGCCAAAGGCAAAAGCGCCCCCACACCTACGTTTTTTTAGAAAACCAGTACCATTATTCATCAAACACCAAAAAGAGGTGCCATTATTTTGGTGATTGAGTTCAGTTATAACAACATCCATATCACCGTCATTATCAATATCGCCTGTTGCAGCGCCGTGGTCAAAAACCTTGAAACCTGAATGACTTAAATGTGTGCTGGATGACTCAATCCAAGTACCATTAGGTTGACTTAAAAAGTAGCTGTCCCTAACGCCTTTGTGAGTGCCAATTCCGTGATCAGCGACATAAAAATCTAAGGTGTTATCGCTATTGAAATCGGCAACTAGTAATTGTCGACCTAAGGACATACCACCTTCTTCTCGGTCATCAATCAACAGTTGAGGTGAGTAAGTTAATTGCCCTTTTTCGTCCCCCAGATACAATGACGGTAGGGGTTGGTGTCCTGAGCAAGCCTTTGTACCACAGATATCTCCTGTATCTTCTGACCCAGCAACAGAATTTTCTGCGTGCATAGTGCCTATGTATAGCACATCGGCAACCCCATCATTGTTATAGTCTGCAACTCGCCACATTCTCCCAAACCAGTACAATTGATTAGTTGGTTTCGGCGCCAGCGGGGGTTTGAAGAAGTCTTTCTTAGGGTCATTCTCAATATCAATGCCTGCAAGTGCCTTGGCTACTTTTTTTGAGGAAGCACTAATGCTTTTGTTGTTTAAACCACCACAACTTAGCCCACGTTTTGTCGACTCGGCTTGATACTCAATTTTGTCAGGAGTCGTTTTCGCAAGACGGCAAATAGTTTTATCTGACCAAGAAGAAAAATGGTTATCTGATAATGCATAGATAGGTATGAACAGAATTCCACCACCAATCAAGTTTCTAAGAAGTTTGGTCATTGATAGTTTGTTCAGTGCTTGATGAGGAAGAAACAGCATTGTGAACGCTCCTTGTTGGCATAACTAACACTATTAATAACACAGAGTTATAGAATCAACTAATTAGATTTGCCGCCGGTATGGCTCTTCTAGTTCAATAGACCGAGCCTAAACTCCTGACCCTATTCAGCCATTGTTAATCATTTGGTCTAAGCCCCGTTGCTAGCCAGATGAGACATTGGTTGGTTAAAGACGTAACAGTATTATTATAGTATTGTATAAGTATTATGAAATTCTAATATAAGTCATAAGAGAAAATGATGCTGAAGTTCAAAACAACAATCCTTTATGTCGCTGTCTTTGGGCTTGGTGCACTTGCAATGTGGTTTGCGCCACATGTGTTAAATGTAAGTCACGATTATGCAGAGCAGATGAAGGCTCACCACGGATCAAGTGAAGAGGGTCAAGTGAACCACTCCCACGATGAGGTGAATATGCCCGGGCTTCAAGGGAAGGATACGACTGAAAGTGAGGTAGATGATTTAAAGACAATATTCAAGAACCATAAACAAATCACTCGAACAGTTGAAAATATATCCAATGGGATAACCACTACCACCGAAACAACTGATGATAAATTACGTGATGCTCTAGTGAGACATGTTGTCGCTATGGTCGCTAGGTTAGCAGAAAAGCGAGACCCTAAAATAATCATTCAAAGTCCAACACTGGATAAATTGTTTGCAGAAAGTGATGCCATAAAAACAAATATCACTATGACGGCACTTGGCATTGTAGTTACCCAAACATCAACCAGCTCGATTGTCGTTAAAGCACTGCAAACACATGCTGCCGAGGTTAGTGATATGGCGAGGCGTGGTATGGAAGCAGTCCATGAACGGATGTTAAATTAGGTCTTGCAACAGTTAGCCTGACAGCAAGCTACCCCTATTCAATCATTTGGCACTGCCTGTAAGGGCGCGGTGTATTTAACCTCGATATTTTCGATGTTGGGGTGATTTGCACCTCTCACTGCTGTATCTGCTAATGCATTAGTATTTTCAGAGGCCACATTGGCAACAATAAGTAGTTTCTTTTTTACCGTCATTAGCAAACAACCTATGCTAATAACTTTTCTGCAGCAACTTTCGCCATGCTTGCTGAATTCTTATTGCCACGAACTTGGGCATTAATAATTGCGCCATCCATAAACAGTAACAGCATTTCAGATTGCTGCTGTCTTAGTTGCTCATCTTTTTCTATCAGATATTCCATTAAAAGTTCCCGTACATGTTCCTTATGTTGGGCTGCGTATTGATGAATTTGGTTAGAGGCTTCAGTGAACTCAGACTATGCGTTCATAAGGTTGCAACCAAAAAAGTGTTCGCCGTTTATCTGTTGATGTAATACATCGAACAGGCTAAGAGCTGGCTGTTTAGCTCCTGTCGCCTTTGCATTACTCAACGCCTCTTCTATAACACTGAAGATCTGTTCATGCCTTTGAGTCAGTGCCGACAAGATAAGCTCATCTTTACTGCGAAAGTGTTTGTACAGAGTGGCTCTTGAAACACCTGAGTTTCCAAGAATCAAGTCTATGCCTGTTGCGTGGTAGCCCTGTTCATTAAACAGTTTCAGCGCTGTATCAAGGAGCAATTGCCGGCGTGGTTGTGCGCGCATAGTTTTTAAATCTAGTTTTAATTTAGAGCAATTAAACTTCCAACAAAAATTTTCGGTGTTCAATTAGTGAAAATTTTTCAATTCTGGGCCTTTCTCAACCAAATTGAAGCTTTTTGCCACAGCTTACTGTGGCAAATTTAGCTACACACTGTCTTCACTCAGATCAATCCAAATTGTTTTGGTTTCTGTGTATTGGTCATGTGCTGAAAAGCCATTATCTCGCCCACCAAAGCCAGATAACTTGTAACCACCAAATGGCGTAGTAATGTCACCTTCCCCATAACAATTAACCGACACTGTGCCCGCCTGAAGTGCGCGTGCAAAACGATGAGCATTGGTCACATTGGAGGTGAACAATGAGGTCTGCAGCCCGTAACTGGTATCATTAGCTAATGCGATTGCGGCGGCATCAGAATCCACCGACATAATGCCTAACACTGGGCCAAATATTTCGTCCTTAGCGATGGTCATATCGGGGGTCACATTGTCGAATATAGTGGGTTCTATAAATAGGCCGTTGCCGCTTTGAATGGCTTTACCCCCATAAATTAAATCAGCACCCTCTTTGGCTGCAATATCAATGTAGTTTAAAATCTTGGCATATTGTTCTGGTGAAATAATAGCACTGAGTTGGTTACTAGGATCGAGTGGATCACCAGTTTTCCAGTGATCAAATTCTTTTAAAACCTTCTCAACAAGCGGTTTTTTCAAATCTTTGTGGACAATTAAACGGGCATTGGCCGTGCAATTTTGACCCATATTCCATAATGCTGAAAAGGCTACATGTTTGGCTATATTATCAAGATTTTTTGCATCAGAAAGCACCACTGCTGGATTTTTTCCACCACATTCAAGAATAATTTTTTTCAAATTACTTTTTGCAGAAAACTCTACAAACAAGCGACCCACTTCCGTAGACCCAGTAAACGAAATGGCACCAATTCCATGGTGACGACCCATTGGTTCGCCCACGTCAGGCCCTAAACCAGGCAGCACATTAAGCACCCCTGCAGGAACCCCAGCTTCCAAAGCAAGTTCAGCCACGCGCAAGGTGGTTAATGAGGTTTGTTCAGCAGGCTTAACGATCACGCTATTACCTGTTGCCAGTGCGGGGCCAATTTTCCAAGCCAACATCATTAAGGGAAAGTTCCAGGGCAAAACTGCACCAACAACCCCCATAGGTTCGCGTACAATAAGTCCAATACCACTTTCATTAGCGGGTGAGATTTGATCATAAATTTTATCAGCGGCTTCAGCATGCCATTTGAGAGTACTCACTGTCTCAGGTAAATCTGTCATCTGGCATTCACTAATCGGCTTACCACTTTCAAGACTTTCTAAAACAGCCAACTCATGTTGATTTTTTTCAATCAAATTGGCTAGCTCAATAATAATTTCTTTGCGCTCGTTAGGATGTAAGCGTGACCACTTTCCACTGTCAAAGGATTTTTGAGCGACAATAACAGCAGCATCTACGTCTTCTGCACCACAGGCTGCGACGGTGGCTAAAACATCACCAGTAGCTGGGTTAATCGTCTCCATTGTATTACCTGATAAAGGCTTAGAAAACTTGCCATTAACAAATGGATTAACAGAGAAGGTAAGATTTTTAGCGATAACGCTATATTCGTTATAAGTAAGCAGGGTAGACATCGAATGATTCCTTTGTCGTAAAATTTAATTTATTGAGAGCGTAATTTTCTAGCAAAAGTGCGAATATCTTCTACCAATAATTCAGGTTCTTCGAGCGCGCCAAAATGACCTCCTCGAGGCATTTCAGTCCAGTGCTGAACATTGCACATACGTTTCACATAACTTTGGGGTGGCCATGCTGACATTTCTTTTGGAAATAAAGCACATCCTGTTGGCACTGTAATTGAGTCCCCATTATTAGATAAAATTCGACCCCCTTCTTCACGGCGACCATAATAAATCCAAGACGCCGTATTAAAAGTGCGGGTCACAATGTAGATCATGATGTTGGTCAGTAGGTCGTCTTTACTATGGGCACTCTCTATATTTTGCCCATCAGTGTCTGACCATGAGTGAAACTTCTCAATAATCCAAGCAGCAATACCTACCGGACTGTCCATCATCCCATAACTAAGGGTTTGTGGCTTAGTCGCTTGTTGTGTTCGGTAACCATTTTCCATCTCTTGGTCTATATCAAACTGCTGTTCCCATCGTTTTTCTTCTGGCGTTTGAGGGCCATCAGCATGCCGCAGGGTTAAAATATTAATGTGAATGGCATGACAATATTTAGAGTGATCGAAACCCAGCCATGCTGAAATGGTGCCACCCCAATCGCCGCCTTGAGCTATATAGCTGTCGTAACCCAATACTTCGGTCATTAACGTATTTAATATGCCTGCAATCTTGCGGGGACCATAGGGGCGTGGAGGGGCTCCTGAAAAACCAAACCCAGGTAATGATGGCGCAATAACAGTAAAAGCATCTTCAACTTTGCCACCAAAACGTTCTGGGTGCGCGAGAGGTTCAATAATCTTCATAAACTCAACCACTGTGCCAGGCCAGCCATGACTAATGATCAATGGTGTTGGGGATGGGCCACTGCCAACTTCATGAATAAAGTGAATATCAATGCCATCTACTTGAGCCCTAAATTGAGGAAAAACATTAATGGCAGTTTCATGCTTGCGCCAGTCATACTCATTAACCCAATATTGAGCAAGTTCTTTCATATAATCTAAGTTTGAACCATAATCCCAGCCCCCATCATCAGGCATTTCATGCCAAGGATACTCAGCGACTCGTTCTCTCACAGAATTTAAGGTTGCGTCAGGGATATCAATTTTAAAGGGTTGGCAAAAGCTCATGTTGTTATCACATCTTAGTTTTGGATAGTTACGGTCGGCCTAAGTTAAGTTAAGTTATCCCTAAGCTTGTTGCCTAATTAACTCAAAAAAAATATCAATCGTCTAGAGACAGGTTTAAGGTTTTCAAAGGACAGAGTTTCACCTCCTTTATTTAGTTTATTCATCAGAGTGATTTGATCAGCATATGAAAATAGAATCGATGGAGTGATTATTATTGCAGCAATTGTTTAACTTCTTCAGCAATAACAATAATTCCTTCCTCAAGTTTTTGCATAGTAACAAAGGCAAAACCAAGTCTGAAACTGCGCGTGTCATGGCTTAGGTAAAAGGTTTCACCAATATCAATAAGCACGCCTTTGTCACGCAAGCGATCAGCCAAATCTCTCGCATTAAATCCCTCAGGACCTCTTAGCCAGAATGAAGTGCCACCTTTATTTTGGGTTTGTTCTAGCATTGATAAATGCGTTGAAATTGCGTGATTCATGACCTGCCAACGCTTTTTATAGCGTCGCTGAAGGTTTCTTAAATGTGCATCGTAGTAACCAAGGCGAAAAAACAAAGCGACAGTTTCTTGAATAATAGTGGGCGGGTGCCTCATCATCACACCTCTTATAGTGCGCGCCCGTTCAATAATATCCCGATGGGCCACCATAAAGCCTAGCCTTATACCAGGTGACACAGTTTTGGATAAACTACCCACATAGATCACTCTGTTATTTTGATCAAACGATCTCAGAGATCTTGAGCGCGAGTCAAAATAATTCATTTCAGCTTCGTAGTCGTCTTCGATAATCAAAAAATCTTGCGCCACTGAGGCCTCAAGCAATTGCTTGCGACGTGATTCAGACATTGTCACCATGGTTGGAAACTGGTGACTTGGAGTCGTGAATACCAGCTGGCAATTCTCAGGAATAGAAGAAACATCAAGCCCTTCTTGGTCAACAGCAACGCCGACAAAACTATTACCACTTAATTTAAAGGCATTCTGAGCCCCTGGGTAACCTGGATCTTCAATCGCTATAATCTTATCCTTATTTGAGAACACCGTACCAATAATAAATAAGGCATTTTGAGTACCTAAAGTAATCAAAATTTCATCTTGCTCTGCATAAATACCACGGTAGGTTAAAAGGCGTTGGCGTAGTTGCTGAATTAATTGTGGACTGTCACTTTCTACTGAATCATCCATCCACGCAGGCTTTTGGGTTCGACTTAATGCCAAGCGTGAGCATTCTCGCCAACTCTCAACTGGAAACAGGGTGGGGTCAATTTGATTATAAATAAAGGGAAAGGGGTAACTGGTCCAGTTTAGTGGATTAAGAACCGGTATAAGACCTGATGGTCCAAACTGAACTGGTGACGGACCCCTATTTTTTTCTGGCTCTACCCCAAGCTTAGTATCACTATTGAGCATGAGTACTGATTGCGTTTCAGAGGCGATAAAATAGCCAGATCTGTTGCGAGAAACGAGCAAACCAAGGTCTATTAGACGATTATAAGCCGCAAAAACTGTATTTCTTGATACTCCAAGTTGCTGGGCTAGCTCTCTACAAGAAGGAAGTCGCTTATCAGAGGACAGTGCCCCAGAGGTGATAGAGGAACTCACCATTTCACAGATTTGATCACGTAACCCTAGTTTCGAATTTTCAGGTAAGTTAAAAGATGTTGAGGTATTTGATTGCACGTGCAGACTCCTTTATCCATGTGAGTATTCATTAAATGTTGTTCAAAGTCTAATAGCTACAACACGCTAATCGCGCTTACAACTGTCCTTTACTTCAAAGAAAACTGTCGCTTTTCCTATGCTCGATCAAAGTATATATTGATTTAGGAGTTTAGTTTTCTGAATTTATCTAAATGAAACCTGTGTCATTAAAAAAATAAAGGAAAAACATCATGAAAAGAAATAACACAATTAAGGCACTGGCTATATCAGCGGTGTTTATGTTTTCTGTTGAGTCTGTGTTAGCAGAAACAGTACTCAAACTCGGGACGACTGGCAGATTGGGGATGCCGATCGGGGATGCCATAGATCAGGCGCTGATACCAGCCATGCAAAAAGCGTCTGGTGGAATGATGAAAGTCGAACCATTCTATCAAAAAAGCTTATGTGCAGAACAAAAGTGCGGTGAACAGGCCAATCAGGGTCTCATAGCTCTGTGGACTAGCTCTACCGCAAACTATGGTAATTTTGGATCAGAACTAGCAATTTTCGATTTGCCTTTTATTTTCAAATCACTCGAAGATGCGAAAAGAATATCGAACGAGTGGCTGGCAGAACGGCAGTGTAAACTGGCGCTTGAGAATGCGGGCCACATTTGCCTTTCGGTATATTCGAGTGGTGGATTTAGGCAGCTTGGGAATGCAACCAAACCGATCCACGTTCCTGATGATATGAAAGGTCTCAAGTGGCGGACGACCAAGAGCCCAGTTGAGTTTATGCTTGTTAAAAATTGGGGTGCTGTTCCTACGCCTTATGATTGGAGCCAGTTATACTCAGGTCTGCAGTCCGGTGTAGTTGAGGGTCAGTATGTCGCCAGTCCTTGGCAGGAAGTAGCAAAACTTCATGAAGTTGCAAAATACTTCACTGAGATTGGTGGAATGTGGTCTGGAAATATTCTTGCAATGGATGCAAAGCAGTATAACGCTCTGTCTTCTGAAGAGAGAAAGTGGTTACATGAAGCTGCTGATGCTTATGGCGAAAAAGTGAACCAGTTAGATAACGCTTGGATTAAGAATGGAGAAGATATCATTAAAGCATCTGCCAAAGAGTGGTATGTGCCATCTGATGCGGAATTATCTCAATGGAGAGAAGGCGCAATCGGTGCTTGGTTAGATGCCAAGGGCACGTTTGAACCTGATGTCGCCAGAAGAGTACTTCAAGAGCAAGGCATGGATGGTTTTGTTGCTCAGCTTGAAAAAGCCGGCGCTCTGTAAAGCGGTCACCTGCAAAATAGTGCAAAGACCATCTAGGCTACCAAGTAGTCCTAGATGGTCTTTTTCTTGATAAATTGTTTATAAGTGAGCCACCATGGAAAGTCTTGTTCTGCTTGGCGTATTACTATTTCTAATCCTCTGTGGTGCGCCAATCGGTTTCACTCTAATCTTAATACCTTTTTTTTATATTTTGATTACCGATGCAGTGCCTCTCGTTTTAATCCCCAGCCAAATGTTCAACGCCATTGATTCAGTGCCATTGACTGCGATTGCTTTTTTCATGTTGACGGGTGAGTTAATGAGCAGTGCGACGATTACCGATCGGCTCGTTTCTTTGAGCAGAGCTCTGATCGGCCGGATGCGCGGAGGTTTAGCGCAAGTTAACGTCCTTGTGAGTATGTTTTTTGCGGGTATGAATGGGTCGGTCGTAGCTGATACGGCCACAGTGGGCGCATTGGTTTTGCCTGCTATGAAAAGGGCCGGATATCCTCCGGCCTTTTCTGCAGCTGTTACGGCCGTTAGCTCCACCATCGGAGGCATCATTCCACCCAGTATTATGATGATTGTCCTTGCGAATGCGACTGAGATTTCAGTTGCAGCGTTGTTTGCGGCCGGGATTATTCCGGGCCTGCTGATTGGCGCGGTGATTATGGTGATTAACCATTACTTCGCTGTAAAATATAATTTCGAACGAAGCGATGAGAATTTTTCGATACGGCGAGCCGGAAAAGAATTGTATCGGTCCTCGTTCGCCCTGCTGATCCCCGTGGTTTTGGTTGGTTCAGTTATGGGGGGCATAGCATCAGTCGTTGAGGCGGGTGCTATCACAGCGATGGTCGCACTGTTTACAGGTGTATTTGTATACCGAACTATTAAATGGAAAGAATGCACTGGCGCTTTCCGTCGGGCATTTCGTAATTCGGCCATGGTTTTCATTATCATAGCAGCGTCGGGACCCTTTAGTTGGTTGCTTGCCTCATTGGGTGCGATCGGTGATCTTGAGAGTTGGTTACTAAGTCTCGCGGATTCCCCCATTATCTTTATTCTGGCCCTTATTCTTTTTATTTTTCTGCTCGGAATGGTGATGGATTCTGCAGTAAATATTATCATCGTTGGCCCCGTTCTCGTTGATGTTATGGCTCAAGCTGGCTTTCCTGAGGTTCAGGCCGCGGTCGTAGTCATCGTTGGCTTCTTGATAGGGTCTGTAACACCCCCAGTTGGCGTCGCCTTTTTCACTTCTGCAACCATCGCGCAAGTCCGACTAGAAGAGGTGGCCGTGGCATTAGTTCCTTACCTGATAGGTCTATTCTTACTTCTATTTCTCATTCTCGTCATTCCAGAATTGACGATGTTTCTTCCACGGGTAATGAGTTAAATGAAAACTATGTGGCAATTTTTAAATAACGTTGACCGTGTTATCCATCGCGGTTTAGAGGCGTTGTGTTCACTGTTTTTGGCTTTGATGGTTGGATTCACGCTCTACACTGTTCTTATGCGATATGTGTTTGCAAACCCTCCTGTTTGGGGGGATCTGTTAACGGTACTAAGTAATATTTGGTTGATGTTTATAGCACTCTCGCTCACAGCCAGAGATAATGAACACATCGCTTTGAACTTAATTTACGAAAAGCTACCCCCTAGGTTTGCCCTGTATATACGCCAGTTTTGGAAGCTTATGATTATTTTGGTCGGAATAACTCTGGTTATTTATGGCATTGAGCTGGTCGAAGGCATGCGTGGTAAATATTGGGAAATGTGGCATTTTGAATTTACCGCGCAAGGTATTGAGTTCAAAGAGAACTACATGCCAAAAAAATACGCTGTCATGATCCTGCCGATAGCTGGATTTTTGACGGCATTTGGGGCTGCTATCTGTTTTGTGAAAAAGGTCTAATCTTTCTCACAAAACCTGATTCGATCGTTTGGTTTGGCGTTCGCACCATGGCTGGGCCAGGCGAAGCCGGGGCGTAACGGCGAAAATCGGTCTTTTTCTGACGTAGTGGTCAGCTGTAAAACTACCTGAGAAAACTGCGAAACGCTTTTATCTGGGCGTTTTCTGATAGGAGTGCGGGTAGGTTGCTTAGTTCATCTGCTTAGGTATTTGCAATAAAAAGCCCACAATTAAGTGGGCTTGGTTCGTGTTAATTGGAAGTTATTACTGAATGAGATTTGCCGCGATTTCCACTTCAGATTCAGCAATATCATCTTCCATTAATTACTTTTGATTTATAGTCATGGGTATGTGCATTTCTTGTCAGTTACCAATCTTTTTAGAAGAAAACATACTGAACCATCTGTTTGTTCATCAAGAGCCTCAAGAAATGGTAGAGTATTTGTTTGTATATCATTTAATACAGTATATACACCAATCTCCTGGAGCTTTGGCTTGTCACTCTCTAACTCCCATTCTCCTATACAGCCGCTTGAAGGCATAATATTATTTAATCCACCCCAATCATTCCTGTTAAAACTAGTTCTAGCAGCCATAAATTGGTGCTGTAAGTAGTACTCAAAGCAAACGTTGACTGAAAAATCAATATTTCCATATTTTATGTGTGTACGTACGTTTAAACTATAATCATTAACTACTTTTAAGTCTTTAAAACCGACTAATAAAGCGCCAGAGTTATTAAGAGGGATACCGATGTCAAATTTAGTAAATTTGTCTACTCCTTCAAATACTACATCACCATTCTTCTTGATAGTTGTGTCAAATTTTATTGAGTTTTCAGTTTCTTTAATCTTGGCTTCGCTAGTTAAAAATTGTTTAGATATTATTACATTGCTGTTGTCTAACTGTTCATATAGTTCAAATTTCTCGGACGGCTTTAGTAGTGAAAATTTAAAATCGCCATCATTTATCAGGACCATCCCATCAGTTTTTTGTGACATAGAACTTGACAAATAAATATCATTGTCACCATCTTTGTCAAAATCTCTAAATGATATATTTTCGATAAAGTCGTTCCATTCGTTTCCCTCACCGACAGGTTTGAAATCATCAGGAGCCTCGATTAATGGGAATATGCCACGATCTTTAAACTTCTTGTTACCTAAGTTTTCAATAATTT
This sequence comes from Candidatus Njordibacter sp. Uisw_056, assembly GCF_047730085.1. Lineage (NCBI taxonomy): Bacteria > Pseudomonadati > Pseudomonadota > Gammaproteobacteria > Pseudomonadales > Candidatus Njordibacteraceae > Candidatus Njordibacter > Candidatus Njordibacter sp. Uisw_056. The sequence goes on from NZ_CP159830.1 coordinate 174,951, forward strand.
GTAGTGCAGTGCCCACATATAAAACGCCTGCTCTACTATAAACGATGTCCAAATCACCATCATCGTCTAGATCTGATGCTGAAACTTCAGGAATGGTTCCCCATTTCTTTTTGTGTTTTGGGAGTGCGGTTTTTTGAGAAAAGTACCCTTTGCCGTTATTCCAAACAATGCCAGTAAATGCTTGGTTTCCTCCATATTCGTGAGCGCCAACAAGTGCGTCTAAATCGCCATCACCATCCATATCAGCAAGTTCTAGACCAAAGGCAAAAGCACCTCCGCACTTACGCTTCTTTAAAAAGCCACTGCCATCATTCATCAAGCACCAAAAAGAGGTGCCATTCTTTTGGTGATACAGTTCAGTTATAACAACATCCATATCGCCGTCATTATCAATGTCACCAGTAGCGCCACCGTGATCAAAAACTACAAAATTAGAATGGCTGAGATGGGTCTCTGAAGATTCAGCCCAAATGCCATTAGGCTGACTCAAAAAGTAACTGTCCCGATAGCCATTATGAGTACCAACCCCGTTGTCGGAGACATAAAAGTCGAGAACATTATCATTATTAAAATCAGCCACTAATAGTTGACTGCCTAAAGACATCCCGCTTTCTTTTCGGTCATCGATTAACAGTTGAGGTGAGTAAGTCAATTGCCCTTTTTTATCCCCCAGATACAATGACGGCAGTGGTTTTGATCCTGAGCAAGCCTTTGTACCACAGATATCCCCAGTATCTTCTGATCCAGCAACAGCGTTATCAGCATTCATAGTGCCTATGTATAGCACATCGGAAATTCCATCGTTGTTATAGTCTGCGACTCGCCACATTCTCCCAAACCAGTACAATTTACCTGTTGGATAAGGCGTCTGTGGTGGCTTAAAGAAATCCGCAGTTGGGTCATTCTCAATATCAATGCCTGCAAGTGCCTTGGCTACTTTTTGTGAGGAAGCACTGCTGTTTGCCGTGTGTGAACCACCACAACTTAGCCCACGTTTTGTCGACTCGGCTTGATACTCAATATTGTCAGGGGTCGCTTTCGCAAGACGGCAGATTGTTTTATCTGACCAAGATGAAAAATGGTTATCCGCTAATGCGTAGATAGGTGTCAGCAGGACACACAAAGCGATCACGTTTCTAAGACGTTTGTTCTTTGATGGTTTGATCAGTGCTTGAAGACAAAGAAACAGCATTGTGAACACTCCTTGTTGGCATAACTATCACTATGAATAACACAGAATTATAGAATCAACTAATTAGGCATATCGCGGATACAGATCTTCTAGTTCGATAGACCGAGTCTAATCTTCCTGGTCTTCGCGCCACATCGTTTCTAATCTGCCACTATGAATAGCAGCGTTCATCTGTGGGGAAACCTTGCTATAAAATGTTTCTAACATCTTAACGCTGGTTCCCATTTGAGTAGCAAGTTGATGGATATCGGTGCCAGAAACCAATCTAAATGTGGAGTATGTATGGCGAAGACAATACATACTGCGTGTAACGCCATTAGTGTCTCGCAAGATATCAGCGTGCTCCAAATACTGCCTGAAACTGCCTCTAAGTGCGTCAGTCGTTGTGTTGTAACCACTACGTGTTCTGCATACATTAATATTTAATTGCTTGGACAACAACTCCTTGAGCGTTAGGTGCTTGATGCTGTCATTTAGGTCACGCAATCGCTCTAAATAACGAGCCGTGTTATCGCGTTCTACAAGTTGCCGTTTGCCAACCTTGCCATCAAATTCCGGGGCTCAACACGATGTGGGGAAACTTGACAGTCCTTATATTCTTGTATAATGTATATGTATTCTTGTATACAAGTATTATAGTAACTTTAATTTGGAGTTTTTCATTTGGCCAACATAACTGAAATTTCTGCTGGTGAGAGTGCCTACCGAGAGATACGTAACCGAATTGTATCGTTGGACCTGAAACCAAACCAAACCATCGGTGAAACATATCTGGCGGACGAGCTGGGCATGAGTCGCACGCCTATTCGCGAAGCGCTGACTCGTCTTTCATCTGAAGGGTTGATCGATTTCCGTTCGCGTGCGGGAACCATAGTTTCGCCTATTCGCTTTGACGCAGTGATTTCAGCCCAATATGTGCGCGAAAAACTGGAGTTAGCGATCATCGAAGAGGCAGTGAAAGTAAAGTCGAAGCGCGCTGTATTTAACATTCGCCAAGCAATTGATGAACAACAATTTGCTATCTTGGAGGGCGATACTGCCGGTTTTTTTGTAGCCGATGAGCGAATGCATCGCCACTTTAGTGAAATGACTGATCGAGTCGCTGTATGGTCAGTTATATCTGAGGCAAAGAAGCATATGGACCGAGTTCGCCGACTGAGCCTGCAAAAAATCGATTTAAATGTACTTTTGTCCGACCACTTGTTGATTTTGGAGGCAATTGAAAACCATGACGTGGATGCAGCCCGCTCGATCGTGACGACTCATTTGCGAAGGGTAATGCACGATCTCGACAATCTCGCGGAGCAACATAGCGACTATTTCGAGTTGGCAAAGAGTGAAAAATAGCACCAACATAGCTGACCATTTGGGGGATTAGCATGGATCTTACAGGAAAAACGGCAATCGTAACGGGTGGCTCAAAAGGCATGGGTCTAGGAATCGCCAAACAGTTCTGTAATCAGGGCGCCAATGTTGTTGTCTGCGCCAATGACTCAGTCAGCCTGGAGGAGGTTGAGAGAGTGATTGGTTGTGATAGGTTGATCACTGTTCTGGCTGATGTGTCAAAGCAGGCGGATATGAAAATGTTGACCGAAGCGACGGTTCATGCTTTTGGCGGTGTTGACGTCCTAGTCAACGCTGCAGGCATTCAACGCTACGGCACAGTGATCGACACCCCGGAAGATACTTGGGACGAGGTAATGAATGTCAACGTTAAGGGTATCTTTCTGGCGGCAAAATATGCTCTTCCCGAGATCGATAAGCGTGGCGGCGGATCGGTTATCAATATTGCATCGGTGCAGGCCTATGCATCCCAAACCAATGTGGCAGCTTATACCGCGTCCAAAGGCGCGATCGTAGCCCTGACGCGCGCAATGGCGCTGGATCATGCGGACGCAGGCATTCGGGTGAACGCAATCTGCCCAGCTGCGATAGATACACCGATGCTGCGTTGGGCCGCTGATTTGTGGAAAGGTGACAGCACTGCCGAGGCAACCATTGAGGCCTGGGGCAAAGGGCATCCGATCGGGCGTGTTGGAACAGTCGAGGAAGTTGCAGCTCTTGCGAACTTTCTGGCTACTGATTATTGCAAATTCATGACTGGAGCGGACATCAAACTCGACGGTGGTATGTTGTCGAAACTGGGCATCATTCTGCCTGAATAGGCATAGTTGAAAGGAAATGAGCATGGACTACAAAAGCCAAGACTTTCTAAAATCGCATATCGCTGCAATCATGGATTTTTACCATCCGACCTGTATGGACATGGAAGATGGCGGATATATAAATCAGATGCGCGACGACGGTACGGTCTTTGACAAAGTGACCAAGCACCTTGTTGGAACTTGCCGGTTTATTTACAACTTCTCGCTTTCGTCTCTTGTGTTGGGACGCGCGGACTACCGGGCTGCTGCCGAACATGGCGTTGCTTTCTTGCGTGATCATCATCGCCAACCGGACGGTGGTTATGCCTGGGTTCTGGATGGGCAAACCGTGAGCGACGGCACTTATCATTGTTATGGTCAGGCCTTCGTCTTGCTGGCAGCTGCAGGAGCGAAGAAGGCAGGAATCACCGCAGCGGATGCCTTGTTAGACGATATTTGGGGCCTGTTGGAAACTCGATTCTGGCAACCTGACACTCAGCTTTATGTTGATGAGATAAAGGCAGGTGACTGGTCGGCAATCGACGGCTACCGTGGCCAGAATGCCAATATGCATATGTGTGAAGCGATGCTGGCGGCCTATGAGGCCACGGGCAATAATCGCTATTTGGATCGGGCAGGCGTGCTGGCACAGCGAATCTGTGTCGATCTAGCCGCTCCGGCTGACGGGCTGGTTTGGGAGCATTACAAGACTGACTGGACCCATGACTGGGATTACAATAAAAACGATCCAAAAAACCTGTTTCGCCCCTATGGTTATTTGCCTGGACATTTCGTGGAATGGTCCAAGTTATTGTTGATCCTAAACCGCCATCGCCCGGTGGATTGGCTAATACCCAAGGCGGAATTCCTGTTTAAGGCAGCACTTGACTCGGCTTGGAACCCAACGACCGGGGCCATAAATTACACGTTCGCGCCCGACGGAACCATTTTGGACACTGACCAATACTACTGGGTGTTTTCCGAAACTATCGGTGCGGCGGCGCTTTTGGGACTGACTACCAGCAAGGATAGCTATTGGGACTGGTATGACAAAACCTGGAACTATGCTGATAAGCATTTTATCGATCACGATTTTGGTGGCTGGTACCGCATTCTTGACCATACCGGTAAAAGATACAGCGACCAGAAAAGCCCGGCGTCCAAGACGGATTATCATCCGTTGGCCGCCTGTTACGAAGTGTCGGAGGCAATCCGACTTAATAACACTTTATAAACCTGAAGGAAAAACTGATGAAAAAAACAATTCTAAGAATATGCTCAGCCGCAGCCCTTGTTGCAGGCCTTGGCGCCCCAAATGCTTTTTCTGCTAATGATCTCAAGTTCACAGTGCTGACGCAGACCGGCATTGACAACACGTTCTGGCAAACAATCAAGCGAGGCATGGATGATGCCTGCGAAGATTATCAGGTTGACTGCCAGATGTTGTTTACATCGGAAAACGGAAATTTGCAGATGCATTTGCAAAATCTCGAAACCACTATTGGCCAGGACGTTGACGGCATTGCGACAGTTATCGTGGACGATAATCTTTATGATGAGGCCATTGCGCGGGCTGCTGAAAAAGGTATTCCGCTTATCACCATAAACGTTGACGATACAGAAGGTGCTGACGGTAATTCCCGCCTTGCTTTTATTGGTCAGGATCTGTTTCAAGCCGGATATGAAGTTGCCAAAGGCCTGTTGGTTGGTATGGACAAAAGCCAACCCCAGCATGTGCTGCTCGGTTTGGCGCGTCCTGGTGAATCATGGGCCGAAGACCGGATTGGCGGCGCACGTCTGTATCTGGACGAAGCCATTGCAGATGGCTGGAATCTGACACACGAAACCATCGATTCTGCGAATGATATCTCGGTCACGGGTCAACGCATCTGCCAATATATTTTAGGCAACCGAAAAACAACGGCCGTGGTAGGTTCCGCCTTCTGGTTTGCCGGTGCTGGGGAATGCCTGCGCGATATGGGTGTGAAACCGGGTGAAATCCATATGGGTGGTTTTGATTTGGTTCCAATTTTATTGGACGAGATGAAGCTAGGCTATGTTGATCTGACCATTGACCAACAGCCGTACCTGCAAGGCTACTTGCCGATCCAACAATTGTATTTTATTAACAAGTTTGGTCTGTCAGCCTTTGACGTTAATACTGGTAAAGCGTTGATCCGACCAGAAGACGTGGGGTCAGTTGAGAAATACTCTGCGATGGGTGTTCGCTAAATCTCCATAAACTTTGGCCGCCCGTTTTGATGGGCGGCTATTCCTTAACTTATTAATCCCTACCATAGGTGCAGTGGAGACCTAGTATGCACTTCAAAAAAATGCTTCAAACAAAGCCTGAGGCCAGCGCTTTTTTAATGTTGATCGCAATGACATTTGTATTTAGCCTTCTGTCGCCAACCTTTCTGACACTTGGGAATTTCCAGATCGTGCTTCAGCCAATACCGGAAATCGCGCTAGTGGCAATTGGCGTGACAATCCTGATGATTTCAGGCGAATTTGATCTTTCGGTAGGGTCAGTATTTGCCCTGTCACCGATGGTCATGGTGCTTTTGATGGCAGCAGGCTTTCCTTTACCTGTTTCGATGATTGGGGGGCTTGTCGTGGCCGCCTTAGTAGGTTTAGCAAATGCCTTCATCACTATTCGACTCGGCATACCTTCATTTATTGCAACGCTCGGAATGTTGTTTATGGCTCGGAGTATGACCGTTGTAATTTCAGATGGGTTCCCTCCACCATTCCCACGTGACTTGGATCTTTGGTGGATTGTGGGCAAAGTGGATCTCCTACGCGTCTCTATTTTTTGGTTGTTAGGTATCGGTATCTTGTTAGGTATCTGGTTACGTAAATTTGATTTTGGCAGTTGGATTTTTGCGACTGGTGGCAGTCAAGAGTCAGCGCGTAACATGGGAATAAATGTCAATCTGGTAAAGACGACAACCTTTATGCTTTGTTCGATGCTGGCGGGTTTTGCAGGGATGATTCAGGTATTCAGGATTAAAGCCATCGTGCCATCCATGGGCACCGGTTATGAGCTGACAGCAATCGCAGCCACCGTTATCGGTGGTGCGGCCCTAGCTGGCGGGGTTGGTTCAGTTATTGGCGCAGTGATCGGAGCCTTGTTGCTCGCCTTTATAGAAAACATCATCATTCTCACCCGAGTTGATGCCAACTGGTTTAGATTTGCAGTGGGCGCGATTATTGTCATAGCGGTCACCATTAACAAAATGACACGCGACGTTGCGGCACGCGCCAAATACAAGGAAGTCGAAGATGACTAAACCACATTTATCAGTCCGTGGCCTCCATAAATGGTATGGCTCGGTTCACGCTCTGCGCGATCTCGATCTTGATATCCCACAAGGGCAAGTTATTGGCCTGATTGGTGATAATGGTGCCGGTAAATCTACCTTTATAAAAATCCTGTCTGGCGTTCATAAACAAACCGAAGGTCAAATTTTCTTTGAAGGAAAAGAGGCTCATATCGCGCGTCCTCGTGATGCCATGAACCTTGGGATCGAAACGATCTATCAATACACCGCGATGGTTCCTGAAATGTCAATTGCGCGCAATGTATTTATTGGACGCGAAAAACGCAAATGGGGGGTGCGGGGCTTTGGTATGTTGGACCAGGCTGCAATGGCTGAGGAAGCAATGGCGGCAATTGCAGATGTGGGTCTGCATTTGCGCTCGGCCGATGGACCGGTCAAAGACCTTTCAGGCGGCCAACGCCAGGGTGTTGCAATTGCACGGGCGATGCACTTTCGCTCTCGAATGTTGATCTTGGATGAACCAACTAATCACTTGTCAGTCAAGGAGACCAACAAGGTTTTGGAATACGTGCGTCAAATGCGTGAACAAGGGATAACGGTGATCTTTATTAGCCACAACCTTCACCACGTGCATGAAGTATCTGATCGGATTGTTGCATTTTCGAGGGGAAACAAAGTTGCAGATTTACTGTCTGAGGAAACAACCGTCCCTCATATGATCGACCTCATTACCTAAACGTTGGAGCAATTCCATGAAACGACCTAAAATTATTGATATTCGCGCCACAACCGTAGCTGTTCCGCTTGAGGCACCAATCAGGACCGCAAATGGTGCACATTGGGGCAAGTTCGTACGCACCATTGTCGAAGTAGAAACCGACACTGGAGTCATTGGCCTTGGAGAGATGGGAGGCGGTGGTGAATCTTCTGAGGCTGCCTTTCAAGGACTAAAATCCTATCTCGTTGGTCACGATCCTTTTGAACTTGAGGCACTTTGGTTTAAAATTTGCAATCCAACCGCCAGTCTCTATAACAACCGTACACAATTACATGCTGCCATAGAATTTGCCTGCCTTGATATAATTGGCAAAACTTTGGACGTTCCAGTTTATGATTTGATAGGGGGTAAGTTGCGCGATGAGGTAGGCTTCGCGTCCTATCTTTTCTTCCGCTATAACGATAAGGATCATGGTGGAGAAGTACGAACTGCCGATCAACTATTGGCCGAAGCGAACCGGTTAAAGGACAAATGCGGTTTCACCGCCCACAAGCTTAAAGCCGGCGTATTCCCACCTGATTACGAACTTGAACTTTATCGCGCATTAGCAAATGAATTCCCCGGAGATTCCTTACGTTATGACCCTAACGCAGCTCTTTCTGTGGAAGAATCAATCCGCTTCGGCCATGCAATCGAAGATCTGCGTAATGACTATTTTGAGGATCCTACCTGGGGCATGAATGGGATGCGTCGAGTTCGGGAGCAAGTGCGAATACCGATGGCGACTAATACGGTTGTGGTTAACTTTGAACAGCTTTCCTCAAATATTTTAAATCCCGCTGTTGATGTCATCTTACTTGATACGACTTTCTGGGGTGGCATTCGCCAATGTGTCAAAGCGGCACATGTATGTGACACTTTCCAGCTTGGTATTGCTGTGCACTCTTCTGGTGAACTGGGAATCCAACTGGCGACAATGCTTCATCTGGGCGCAGCATTGCCAAGCCTTTCGTTTACTGCTGACGCTCATTACCATCATCTGATGGATGATGTGATAAAGGGTGGGCTAATGAAATATAAAAATGGCAAGATCAAAGTGCCGACTGGACCCGGGCTGGGGGTAGAGCTAGATCGTGCCAAACTCGAAAAATACGCAGCCTATTACAAAGAGGTTGGTGGTTATCCTTATGATCGTGATCCGGGACGCAAGGATTGGTTTGCGCTTGTTCCAAATACCCGCTGGGCAAATCCGGCAGTGTCGGTCGAAGACGACGGTAAATAGAAAAGGGCTCGCAAATGGAACAGAAACCCTATTTCAACGTTATCACGGCCACCCGTGATCAGGTTGGTGAAAGCCCGATATGGGATGAAGACACGCAATGTCTTTATTGGGTCGATATCATCGGCAAGGCCATCCGCCGACATGATTTCACGAATAAGAAAACAACGTCATGGCGGTCTAAAGATTTTCCGACAGCAATCGCCCTACGGCAAACTGTGTCGGGGGCCGTCGTAGCTCTGGCCGGCGGAGTGGCCTGGTTTGATTTCAGTACCGGCCAATTCACTTCCCAAAGCAACCCTGACCCGACCGTAGGTAATCGACTGAACGAAGGTCGGTGTGATCCTTCGGGGCGGTTTTGGTTAGGGTCAATGCGTACCAATCTAAATTCTGATGGCAGCGGGCGTGACATTGACCGACATAGTGGAGCGTTGTTTCGCCTTGACCCTGATGGCAAAGTTACCCGCCACACCGATTATGAATTTGGCATACCCAACACAATGGCCTGGTCGCCAGACAAGAAAACTTTCTATTTTGGCGACTCGCTACGTAATGTGATATTTGCCTTCGATTACGATGACAATAGTGGTGGGCTTAGCAATCGCCGGGTGCTGCTTGAAGGCTTTGAGTCGGGGGTGCCCGATGGTTCGAGTATCGACGAAGACGGCTGCCTATGGAACGCGCGTTTTGGCGGTGGTCGGGTGATCCGTATCACACCCGATGGAAGGGTTGATCGGGAGATCATCGTACCGATGACGAACCCGACCAGTTGCACCTTTGGTGGGGCCGATCGAAAATCACTTTTTGTCAGTTCGGCTCAGTTCATGCTGAGTGAAGCACAGCTGAGGGCCAATCCACTTGAGGGGGCACTGATCGAGATATCCTCGGATTTTACAGGCCTGCCCGATCACAAATTCAGAGGATAAGATGGCTAATTCCTTTCATCTCAAACGGGCCAATCAAATGTTACAAATGGCAAATCCAGCTGAGGCTGCGGCTCTGGATTCGAGCGCTATTGTATCGGCCTCTTTTGCTGTTGCATTTTTGCTGTTTTGAGAATCTCAATCAAGCGGTTGATACTGACAACTAACTTGGATCACCAATTTTGGTGAATTCGAGAGACGGTTAATGATGAGATGCCAACATGAAAGTGAGTTGGAAAAACCTGGTATAAATTAATGAGGAGATAGTTCATGACATCGAACAAAAAACAGGTCTTTGATTTGGGTAAAAATCTAGACCCCAAGGGTACCTATATTGGCCGAGTCTGGAATCCGGCGGTCTCGGGCCCTTCAGTTATCGTCGTTCGAGAGGGTCGGGTTATTGATATCACGTTAAAAGTAGCCCCCCTCGTTTGCGACATACTGGAAATGGATAACCCGGCTGAATACGTCAATTCGATAGAAGGGATTTTTTTGGGTAACGTTGATGACATCGCCTTAAATCATGCTGGCAGGCCTGACGCAATTCATATGCTGGCTCCCTGTGATTTACAGGCCATCAAGGCGGCAGGTGTGACGTTTGTAAAATCCATGGTCGAGCGGGTAATTGAAGAAGCGGCAGCCGGGGACCCAGCGAAAGCAGAAGCTGTGCGAGCCAAAGTGACAAGCCTCATTGGCGACTCTCTTCGTAATGTCGAGCCAGGTTCTGAAAAGGCGGCCAAGCTGAAAGACGCCCTTATTGAAGAGGGAGTTTGGTCACAATATCTGGAAGTGGGAATAGGGCCAGACGTAGAAGTATTTTCAAAATCACAAACACTTTCTTCTATGGGGTGGGGAGTTAGCGTTGGTCTTCACCCTAAATCAATTTGGAATAACCCCGAGCCAGAAATTGTTCTGGCTGTTGACAGCCGGGGGCGAATAAAGGGAGCGTCCTTAGGTAATGATGTTAATTTGCGTGATTTTGAGGGCCGGTCAGCGCTGCTCCTTTCCAAGGCAAAAGATAATAATGCTTCCTGTTCAATAGGCCCCTTCATTCGTTTGTTTGATGAAAACTACTCACTCGACGATGTACGAAACGCTGAGCTTAATATGCAGATATCTGGCGAAGATGGTTATGAACTCACGGGTTACTCTTCTATGAAAGAAATCAGTCGTGATCCGAAGGAAATCGTCTCTCAGACTATTGGGCGGCATCACCAGTACCCTGACGGGATTATGCTTTTTCTAGGTACTTTGTTCGCGCCGACTGAGGACCGGGATGTCCCAGGCGAGGGATTTACCCACAAGCTTGGAGACATAGTGACAATTTCATCTGACGGGCTAGGTCAACTCAGTAACACCGTCCAGCTTTCCACTAAATGTCCTGAGTGGACATTTGGTATATCTGCACTTATACGTAACCTTAAATCCAGAAACCTCATTTAACAACCAGGACACATACTTATGCTTAAAAACAGTCACCTCGTTGCTGGAGAATGGAATTTCAGCGCACCTACATTTACATCCAACCCAGCCCATGGATTTGTTCAAGATTTTTCAGTTGGTACGCCAGAGCTTGTGGATCAGGCAGTTAAAGCGGCAGAAGAAGCGTTCTGGAGTTACGGTTATTCAAACAGGATGGATCGCGCCAGGTTCCTGAATCAGATCGCGGATGAAATAGATGCCCGTGGTGACGAGATTACCGAAATTGGCACCCAGGAAACAGGCTTGCCGGAGGCTCGCTTGATTGGAGAAAGAGGGCGGACAACGGGACAGCTTAGGATGTTTGCATCCTATATTGAGAAAGGAGATTATCTTGACATTCGTCAAGATAAAGCCTTGCCCGACCGCCAGCCTTTGCCTCGTTCAGATTTGAGACTGGTTCAGCGGCCCATCGGTCCGGTCGCCGTATTTGGAGCCTCTAACTTTCCGCTGGCATTCTCAACGGCTGGCGGTGATACAGCATCGGCACTAGCTGCAGGTTGTCCGGTCATTGTTAAGGGTCACGAAGCACATCCGGGAACCGCAGAAATAGTTGCTCAAGCCATTAATGCGGCAATACAGGCCTGTGATTTGCATCCTGGCGTCTTTTCGCTGGTTCAAGGCGGTTCATTCGACGTAGGTACATGTTTGGTAAAGCACCCATTAATTAATGCCGTTGGCTTTACTGGGTCGTTACAAGGTGGACGGGCTTTGTTTGATTTATGTGCGGCACGACCAAACCCAATTCCGTTTTTTGGTGAGCTAGGTTCGATCAATCCGATGTTCATCCTTCCGGTTGCCCTCTCTGGTCGTTGTGAACAAATCGCAGCAGGGTGGAGTGGATCACTTACCATGGGAGCAGGGCAGTTTTGTACCAATCCCGGTATCGCTGTTGTAATTGATGGACCAGACGCCGATGCTCTGGCCGAGAAAATGGCTGAAAACCTAAAACAAATTGCTCCACAAACTATGTTAACTGATGGTATTGCAGATGCCTACCGTGCGGGGACAAAACGTATATCGTCAAATGAGTCAGTTCAGCGATTAGTGGAAACATCGTCTACAACTCGTGAAGCCTCACCGCATTTGTATGCTTGCTCAGGTGATGACTGGCTAGTGAATAAGGAATTGGCCGAAGAAGTCTTCGGCCCTATGGGAATGATCATTAGGGCTAAAGATATCCAGCAAATGCGAAATATCGCCTTAAGCCTGCAAGGACAACTAACCTGCACGTTGTTTATTGATGAGAGCGATCATAAAACTGCAAAGGAGCTGTTGCCAATATTGGAGCGAAAAACGGGCCGAATTCTCATTAACGGCTTCCCCACTGGGGTAGAAGTCTGTGATGCTATGGTCCACGGCGGCCCTTACCCCGCCAGCACTAATTTCGGTGCGACGTCAGTTGGGTCTATGGCCATCCGACGTTTCTTGAGGCCTGTATGTTATCAGGATGTTCCAGATGATTTGCTGCCTATGGACTTGTTTGCTCCCAACATTGTAGGCTGACGGGGTACACATGAATGCTTTGGGGTTGACGACGGCGACGTCAATACCCGTTGCTGCATGCAACGCCAGGGCAAACGGAATGGTCACAATTCATCTGCAATAAATCCAACAGTTTCCAGACCAATCTTCAAAAACTGCTAAGGTGCCGAAGGCGATTAACGATGAATATTGCGCATGTATTGCCGCCAACGATTTAAGGGGCATTCATGAAACAAATGATGCATTTCACAAGGCGCAATTGTCGGCGTGTACCAACCCATATCTCCGCGAACTTATATTTGAGTATATGGATATCACTTTGGCTATTCGTGCTAAGAATCTTGCCAATCCCGCTCGTTTAAAGGAATCTATCGAACACGACCGTTATGACTTCACACACGGCAAATCTTCAACCGCTCGCCAGAGGTAATGATGCTTACCATCAATCTTGACGAAAACCTCATCAATAAAAAAGGTATCACCATATCCCTAATGTTTTCTTTTTAACCTTCTCGAAAATTCAGGACCAAATTTATTACACCACAATCGGATTGCTTCGTAAGTAACATCTACTTCTCGCTCAGCCAACAAATCTTCAATGTCACGATGCCTGAGATTGAATCTGTAATAAAGCCATACGGCATATTGAATGATTTCGGAGGGAAAACGATATCGTATGTAGATATTGGTTTAGTCATTCGGCAATTGTCACCGAATTACAGTTAACTTGTAAGTACCCCGATTTGAGTTCATCTGCGATGAATAACTGGCGTACAGGTCTCCTAATTGGCCCAATAAAGACGGGTGGGATTATCAACGAGTATTTTACTTCGCGTCGATGCATCGGTAACCCAAGTCGCTACAAAGTCGAAAAGGCAACTGTCATCTGGTATTGGTCCGGCGATATTTGTGTGGGGCCAATCACTCCCCCAAATCAATTGGTCGGGCACAGCGCGGGCAAGAGTCTGAGCGGTAGAAATAATGTCGTCGTACGGCATATCTGTTGCAGAAATCCGGTAAGGACCAGATAACTTCACCCAGCAGCGGCCAGTTTCCGCCAGCCGCACCATTGCCTGAAACCCTGGTTCTTGTGGCGTCTTACCGAGGTTCATATAGCCCATGTGCCCAACAACCAGATCAATTGGGAAATTATTGAATATCTGATCAAAATCCGGAAATTCATCGATACGGATCTGAAGCTCAATGTGCCATCCAAATTGTTTGATGCGTTCGGCAAATTTTGTCATCGCTCCGATCGGGAGTGTGTCTGTGTGAGCGTTCACGTCGACCATATTGTAGCGCACGCCCCTAATGCCGATATCATGCATCATTTGTAATTCCTGATCGCCCACCAATTCATCGACCACAGCGACACCACGGCAGGGAAAACTTGCATGTTGTATTGCATCTAACATGGCACGGTTGTCGGTTCCATAGATACTGGGTTGCACCAAAACTGCTCTGCGCACGTTGAGAGCGTTCAACATTGCATTATAATCGGACAGCAAGGCGTCGGGTGGTGTGTAAATTCTATCCTGCACGTATGGGTAAACTGATGAGGGGCCACATATATGTGCATGGCAATCACAAGCGTTATCTGGAACATCAAATTGCGGCGGCGTGAATGTTTTTTCCAATGGCATGTTATTAGCTCTATCCCTATTTCCCATTTGGAGCCGCCTAAGGGGTTTTCGCAGTAAACGGTCGATTGGTCAGAAAATCAAAATCCACACCTTCGCCCGCCTGGTTTACATGTTCGACAAATAGTTTCCTATATCCACGCTCTCCTTCTACCGGAGGAGCAGGTACCCAGGCCGCACGACGACGCTCAAGTTCTTCAGCATCCACATCCATGGTCAATGTGCGATTGGCAACATCCAGCGTAATAATATCACCATTTTCAACCAAAGCTAACGGGCCGCCAACGGCGGCTTCCGGTTCGGCGTGCAAAACGACGGTGCCAAAGGCGGTGCCACTCATCCGACAATCAGAAATACGCACCATGTCTATTACTCCCTGCTTTGCCAAAACTTTTGGGATTGGGATGTAACCTGCTTCAGGCATCCCGGGAGCACCCTTTGGTCCTGCATTTCGCAGCACCAGAACGTCTTCTTTGTTGACATCTTTAATGGTGTCGATGCGATCGGCCAGATCATTGAGAGAATCAAACACCACGGCGCGTCCGGAATGTTTAAGCAAGTCCGGCGAACAGGCTGACTGCTTGATTATTGCACCATTGCCTGCAAGATTTCCCTTAAGGAATACAAGGCTGCCTCCGGAGTGAATCGGGTTCGTTATTGTTCGTACAACATCTTGCGTAAACGGTTCTGGTGATGCCTCAATTTCTTCGCCAAGTGTACGTCCAGTAATTGTCATACAATCTAGATTGAGAAGTGGTTTGAGCTCACGCAGTACAACTGCCATACCTCCAGCCCGATGAAGATCGTCCATGTAATATTTACCGCTTGGCTTTAGATCGACAAGAACTGGTGTTTCTGCCCCAAGTGTGTTGAATGCATCCATATCTAACTGGACACCCAATCGCCCAGCAATTGCTGCCAAATGTACAAGACAATTGGTCGACCCTCCCACCGCCAAGAGCACCCGCAAAGCGTTTTTCAGCGCAGCGGGTGTCATTATTTCAGACGGCTTCAACTTCATTTTCGATAGTTTTACCGCATGTGCACCGGTTTCTTCAGAATGGCGAAGCCGTTCAGAAAGTACTGCAGGAATGGTAGCCCCGCCAGGAAGCATCATCCCCATGGCCTCGGTCATGCATGCCATTGTTGAGGCTGTACCCATCACGCCGCAAGTTCCTACCGATGGCACAAGTTGTCCTGTTACCTCTTTCAGCTCGTCTTCCTTGATACGACCGCCACGATATTCACCCCAGAACCGGCGACAATCTGTGCAAGCACCGATACGTTTACCGCGATGTGAGCTGGAGAGCATCGGACCAGTAACCAAACTTATCGCCGGAACGTCTGCGCTTGCCGCTGCCATAAGCTGTGCGGGAACGGTTTTGTCGCAACCACCAATCAGCACGCAGGCATCCATTGGCAGGGCGCGAAGCATCTCCTCGGTATCCATTGACATCAGATTGCGCAAATACATGCTGGTCGGATAGGTAAATGATTCATGCAAAGAGATGGTGGGAAATTCAATCGGTAGTCCTCCGGCCAACATCACGCCGCGTTTTACCGCTTCAATGATCAGGGGTACGTTTCCGTGGCAAGGGTTAAAGCCGGAAAACGTATTAACAATTCCAATCACCGGCAGGCCGAGAGCTTCGTCGGTATAGCCCATCGCCTTGATAAAGGCAGTGCGCAAGTAGAGCGAGAAATCTTCATCGCCGTAGCTGGTCAATCCTCGTTGTATACCTATCTTGTCATCCATTGGAAAATTCTTAAAGTTATATGAAGGGTGTTTATCGTGGTTCTATTTGAAAGTTGATGGCTGCCAGATCGGCAAATAAAGAGCCGGCAGTTTCGGGCGGCAACGGCAATAGGGGGGGCGCCAGTGTTCGCCATGCCGGGTCATCATGGAAGTGCGAGACCATGGCCTTCATGGCGGGAATCAACGGATAACGCTGAATGGTTCTCCTAATCTCGGAAATCCGGTCTTGCAAATTATCCGCTTCATCGGTTTGCCAACGGTCGAATACTTCTCTAATGCCCTTGGGATTTGCTCCGCCTGTGGCGGTAATGCAACCACTGCCACCTAACCGTAACGCTTTTAGTAAAAAGGCCTCTGAACCGGGAAAAATTTCAAGCTGAGGATATTCTTTGAGCAGACTCTCGGTGTTTGTCCAGTCTCCGGAGCTGTCTTTCAAACCTACAATTGTATCTGGATAGGCGGTTGCCAGACGCCCTACGAGCTCGATCCCAAAAGGCACGCAAGTATGAGAAGGTATGTGATAAAGGTAGATTCTGAGTGCGGCATCATTGACCTGTTCGATCACCGTAGACATGAAGGCAAAGATGCCCTCATCCGAAACGGCTTTATAATAGAATGGTGTTGAAATAAGTACGCCGCCACAGCCAAGCTTTGTGGATTTTCGACTTATGCGAACTACTTCATCAAGTGAGCAAGCTCCGGTACCGACCAAAAGGGACTTAGCGGGGATGCCTGCTGTAATCAGTCGATCAAGTAGTTCTTCTCTTTGAGCAAACGACATTGAGTTTGCTTCGCTGGTGGTACCAAAGATTGCAAGACCATTAGCACCTTGATCGAGTAACCATTTGCACATGTTTATAAAACGCGCGCTATCTGGTTTGAAATCTGCTGTGAAAGGGGTCAGTACGGGAACAAGAACCCCCTCGAAATTACCTTTAGTCATTAACGCATCCCTTATCGTGATTTGTTTACCAATGCCTTCATTCGGGTTCCGGTTGAATGCTTGCCCGAATGAACAAAATTTAGACTTTTATCACAAGGGCGGAATTGTCAGCCCCTTGCGCATACTGGACGGGACCGTGGTGTTCGGATCGCTTGGGCCCGAATGCTTCCGATCGCCCGTGTCGTCGTTCATGAAACCTCTTCCCAAGAGGTGATTGCGTGTCGGTCGACCACGGACTCGTCGAAGTCGAAGCCGAGGCCTGGCTCATCTCCCAGCACAACTTCGCCGTCCTCGATCAACGATTGACGGTCGAGCAAAGCGGTGAAGTTGAGGATGCTGGTGTCAGTAAAAACTTCAACGAAGGGGCTATTAATGCTCGCCGCGACGAGATGCTTATGCAAATCGTGGAAGGCGTGCGGGCAAATGGCCATGCCGAAGCTCTCGGCTGTCGCGGCGATTCGCCGGTATTCGGTGATTCCCCCGCACACCTGGGCGTCCGGTTGCACAATGGCACATGCCTTCTCGCGCATCAGGCCGAGAAAGCTTTGCCGACCAGCCAAAAGCTCGCCTGTGGCCACCGGCACCCTCGTCCGATTTGCCAATTCTGCATGGTTAAGCACATCGTCGGGGCCGAACGGCTCTTCTATCCAATAAGGATCGAACGGTTCATAGCATAGTCGCAAGAATCGATCGGCGCTTGCCACATCGCGCCAGGCGTTACTGGCGTCGAGCATCAGAAATACGTCGGGACCGATCGCTTCTCGCGCGACAGCCATGCGTTCACGTTCGCCGGCAATGTCGAGTTGCCCGACTTTTATTTTCACTGCGCGATAGCCGGCGGTGACATAGTCTGCGAGTTCGC
Source organism: Candidatus Njordibacter sp. Uisw_056 (assembly GCF_047730085.1). Lineage (NCBI taxonomy): Bacteria > Pseudomonadati > Pseudomonadota > Gammaproteobacteria > Pseudomonadales > Candidatus Njordibacteraceae > Candidatus Njordibacter > Candidatus Njordibacter sp. Uisw_056. The sequence continues at coordinate 192,656 of NZ_CP159830.1, forward strand.
GTGCGAAGTCATCGAGCGTCTTGCCCGCGAGATAATAGCCGCCGCTGGCATAGGCCGGCACGCGGTCACAGACGGACCCAAGAAACTTGTGGAGTGGCAAACCGGCGGCACGGGCATTGCGGTCCCACAGGGCAATGTCGATTGCGCTGAGCGCCCGCATAACAACCCCGGAGCGGCCGTGCAGTAAGGCAGATTGATGGTTGCGCTGCCATATCGCGGGCACCATGTGAGCGTCTTGGCCGACAACCAGCGGGCCAAGCAATTGATGCACGGCGCTTTGTGCGAGTTGGGCGCCACGATCGCCCGGATAGCAGAAACCAACGCCGACAATACCGTCGTCGCCGGTGACCCGAACCAATAAGTACTCTCGCGCCTCGACAGTACGGGTAGCAAAGCTCACGGGCTGGCTCAGCGGCACCCGTACCACACAGCTTGAGATTGATGATATGCGGCTCAACTCGTTCCTCCCCATTTTAGTTAGTACGATCAACCTGCATGTTGCGCGCAGGCTCATTAACACAATAACTAAATTACCGCGTCCCTATATAATTGTCAATAATCAATTGCAACCAAAAATAAAATATTTATTAATATGCTTAAAAAACAATAATTTAATTTACTATCGGCGGCGTTCATCGCATGTTAGTGATAATATTATTGACAATATGTATTTTTGGGGTCATTATCCATGCTCATTTACCTGAAAATCATTTGACTAGGAGGTACGCCGTGAAAAGTGCATACATCAATCAAGCTTGTTGGCTGATTACGGCGCTCGCCGTCAGCTTATTAGTTGCATCCACACCAGCAAGAGCCGCAGAAGAGCTGACGATGTGGAGTCACTGGCCGGACGAGGTCAGTAAGCGGGGGTTCGTCGAGGATCGCGTCAGTGAGTTCGAGGCTTCAAACCCGCAGTGCAAGGTCAACCTTCAGTTCATCCAGAAGGCTGAGATCTATACGGCCGCAAAAACCTCCGTACGGACCGGACAGGCACCCGACATCTTCTGGCTCGAACCGGACCAGACTGAATACATTGATGGGGGCTATCTTGAACCCCTCGACTCCTATATCGACCTCGACAACTTGAAGGGCTGGGCCAAGGAATCCTGGTCCCATGGTGGCAAGGTTTACGGATTGCCGCTTGAGGCCTACACGGTCGAACTCTACTACAACAAGGACAAGCTGGCAGAACTCGGTATCCAGGTGCCGGAGGGGCAGCAGCTCAGCCAGGAAGCTTTTGCTTCTTTGGTGCGCAAGGGGGTTGATGCAGGCATAACGCCAATCGGCAATGGCGTCGGTGATCGGCCCTATCCGGGGGCCTATTTCCTGCAGGAGGTTCTGATGCACAAGCTCGGCCTCACGGCTTATCGACAATTGCTGGAGAACAAGCTTTCTTACAAGGACCCCCGCGTCGCCGAGATCATGACATGGGTCAAAGGACTTGTGGACGCCGGCGCCTATTCTAAGAGCTTCATGACTACCAAGCTTGGTGAGTCACACTACTATTTCCATACCAAACCGGGTTCGCTGACGCTGGCGATGGGAAGTTGGTATACTGGCCGCTCATTTGTGCCGCCTGAGAAGGGTGGCCAACCCAAGGATTTCCCCCTCGGTATCATGAACTTCCCGGCGGTGGAGGGCGGTGTCTGCAATAATTGCAAGACATTGGCAGTTGGTGGCAGCTACGTCATGTATTCGCAAAGCAAACACAAGCAGTGCGCGGGCGCCCTGCTCAAGTCTATCGCGACCGTGGACAACGGCAATAACTGGATGAAGGCGGTGCTGCTGCAAACTGGCATCGAGACGGACCCTAGCAAAATCGAAAGCGTTCACGCTGCCTATTTCCAGGATCTCAAAGCGGTTAACGCCAACGCGAAGTACTTTATCGGCACGCCGCTTCATTATCTTCAGGGCAAATGCAAGGACGCCTGGGATCAGGTCTTGAATAAAGCTTTCGCAGGTGGTCTGATAGGTGTTGAAGAAGCCGCTGAAAAGATGGATGCGGCATGCTACAAGGGCTGACGCCCCGCTGTCTAAAATACGGTGATCGGCGCCGAGGGCCTCAGTGCCCTCGGTTGCCGTGTTACTCAAGCGTTGAGGAACAATCTAGGGAGTGACGGGAGGTGACGACAACAGACCATAAGGACCGTGGTATCAAGGGCAAGCTTAAGAGCGCGCTCGCCGGGCGGCAGGGTGGCGATCCGCGGGCAGCCTCCTGGTACGTGCTTATAACGTTCCTGGCTCCGGCTCTTCTAGTGTATGCGGCGTTCACCGCCTATCCCGTCGCTCGAACCTTCTACAACAGTTTTCTGATGGTCCAGGACCTCTCCTCCTCAGAGTTCGTCGGCCTAGCGAATTACATTGAGCTTGCCTCCGACACTACCTTCTGGATGGCGGTCAGCAATACGATGATTTGGTCCCTTGTCGCACCGGCGCTAGATGTCACGACCGGCTTGTTGCTCGCTCTCTGTCTTTATGCGGGCGTACCCTTCGCACGTTTCTTCCGAGTCGCCTGGTTCACGCCGGTGCTGCTGTCCTATGTCGTCGTCGCCATCATGTGGACGTGGATTTACAATTATGACTGGGGAGTTTTGAACATCGTCTTACGTGCGCTTGGGCTCGAGGCGCTGACCGCATCATGGATCGGTGATCCTGACTTAGCGCTCGCCTCACTGATCGTCACCCACTCTTGGAAATGGGCAGGCTTCAATATGGTTGTATGTTTGGCTGCGCTGCATTCGTTGCCCCGAGAGGTCCTCGAGGCGGCGGAGCTCGATGCGTGTGGCTGGTGGCGGAAGCTTATCCACATCATCATACCGATGCTGCGGCCGACGCTGTTGAATCTCCTCGTGCTCGCGTTTATTGGGAAGATGAAGGTCTTCGATCTGGTTTGGATCATGACCCAAGGCGGGCCGCTTTGGTCAACTGAGACAGTATCGACCTACGTCTACAAGCGGGCCTTCAATTGGAACACATTCGACCTTGGCTATCCGTCGGCGATCGCGGTGGTCTGGTTCATTGTCGTGCTGGTATTTGTCGCCGGCTTAATGCGATTATTCCGTCAACGCGAACGGTTGGAGTACTGAAATGTCGATAGGGCCTGGTCTGGACACCCTGCGAGGATTATGTCGTAGCGGTGGGTTGATGGCGGTGTTGGTTGCCTACACGGTTTATTCGGCGCTTCCCTTCGTCTGGGTCGGCACAATGTCGGTCCGCACCACCTCCGAGATCAGCGCTGACCATTATGCCTGGCCGTCGACGTTTCACTGGAGCAAATTTAAAGTTGCCTGGGCTGACTCCAACTTCGACCAGTACTTCATGAACAGCACCATCGTGGTTGTTACCGCGGTGCTTCTAGTCACTTTAATAGGCGCAGCTGCCGCGCATTGTCTATCGCGCTATCGGTTTCGCGGGAACCGGCTGATCTATTTCGTGCTTTTCAGCTCGATCATCTTCCCCCCCCAAATCATCCTTATTTCCCTTTTCCAGGTGTTGGTTGAATATGACCTCTACAACACGCGTCTGGGCCTGATCATGGTTTATATCGGGCTGCAGTTGCCACTCACAGTGTATCTGCTTGAAGGATTTTTCGCGCGTATCCCTCAGGATCTGTTCGATGCCGCTAAGATCGATGGATACTCGGATCTCGAGATATTCGTCAGGCTCGTCCTGCCGATCGGAATGCCGGCGGTGGCGACTGCGATGATCTTGAACTTCATCATGCTATGGAATGAGTTTCTATTCGCCGTTGTACTGATTGCGGATGAGGATTTGCGAACCCTTCCGGTGGGCATCCAGCGCTTCATGGGCGATTACTTTCAGGACATTGGTATGATCGCCACCGGCATGATGATCTCCATAATTCCCGTCCTCATCGTCTACGCCTTTTTCTCAGAAAAGTTAATTCAGGGGATGACGGCGGGCGCTGTCAAATAAATTGCATTCAAAGAGAGGAGATCCGGCGTGGCAACAGTACAGCTAGAAGAGATATGTAAACGATATAGCGGTGCATCGGAATTAGCAGTGGATACCGTGAACCTTGAGGTCGCCGACGGCGAGTTCATGGTCCTGCTAGGGCCATCAGGCTGCGGCAAGTCGACGACCCTGCGAATGATCGCTGGTCTTGAGACAATCAGCTCAGGGAGCCTCTCGATCGACGCACGCGTAGTCAATGACGTGTCGGCAAAGGATCGCGACATCGCGATGGTGTTCCAGTCCTACGCCCTTTATCCCCATATGTCGGTCGCTGACAACCTCGCCTTTGGCCTGCGCCGACGCCGGATCCCGAAGAGTGAGATTGACCGCCGCGTCAATGAGGCAGCTGATCTTCTAGGGTTGTCCGATCTGCTGAAACGCAAACCGCACGCCCTTTCTGGCGGGCAACGACAGCGTGTCGCTTTGGGTCGCGCTATGGTTCGTGAACCTAAGGTATTTCTCTTCGATGAACCGCTGTCCAACCTCGACGCAGCACTACGAGTTAACATGCGCAATGAACTTGTGAAGCTGCAACGACGTCTTGGCACCACCATGATTTATGTCACACACGACCAGATTGAAGCAATGACTATGGGCCAACGAATTTGTATCATGAACAATGGGCGGGTGGTCCAGGTCGGAAAGCCACTCGACATTTACCATGACCCCGCCGACTTGTTCGTCGCCCGCTTCCTAGGCAGTCCACCGATGAATGTTTTGGAGGTCGGGATCGAGCGGAGTGACCACCGTCTCGTCGCCAAAGTGGCCGGACGTCGGATCGCGTTGACGCGCTGGAACAATGGTCCGTTCGCCAATAGCCAAGCCAAGGTGGCGGCACTTGGCATACGTCCGGAGGACATAGAGCTCACCGACGTCGCTCAACTGAATGACGCCGATGCGGCGATACTGCCAGCGACCGTTTTGGCGGTCGAGCCGTTGGGTGCCGAGACAATGCTGGTCGTAGACGTACCCGAAAGCGGCGAGATGATCGCCCGGCTGCACCGAGATGTGAGTGTCCGCCCCGGCGACGCCGTGGGACTTCGCTTTGACCCAGATGCGGTCCTTTTGTTTGATGCGGAAACGACAAGGGCGATACCTCCCCAGGGCTCCACACGAGAAGAAATTCCATGAACGCCCGTTCGCTTCGTGTAGGAATGGTAGGAGCGGGGTTCGTCTCTCAACACCATTTGATGGCTTGGCGAACGCTCGTTGGGCAGGCGCAGGTTGTGGCGATCGCCGACCCATCAGACTCGGCCGCCCAGAATCGCGCCGCCGCCTTCGCCATTCTGGCAATCATCATCTTCCGTTCTACGTGATTTCCTTAGGTGTGGTGATTATTGCAGCTGATTTCCCTGAACTTATGCTTTCTGTTCCGAAGTATTTGATGCCGCAGTTCATGCGATAACGATTTGTCCGGAGGTTTGGGTTTAAAATGACAAACAAAGTAAAAAAAATCGGCATGATAGGAGCCGGGTGGGTGTCTAAACACCACTTGAATGCCTACCAGAAACTGCAGGATCAGGCACAAGTAGTCGCAATCGCGGACCCATCTGCGGTGGCGCGCAATACGCGTGTAGAAGAATATGGCATTGAACGGGCTTACGCCGTTGCAGGCGAAATGCTGGAACAAGAATCACTGGACGCAGTGGACATAATCTCACCACGTCAATTTCATGTAGAGCACGTATTGATGGCTGTTTCACATAATCTGCCGACCATGTGCCAAAAACCGCTGGCGAAGGATTTTGCCGAGGCAAAGGCGCTTGTAACAACTGTTGGCGAAAAAGTACGGATAATGGTGCATGAGAACTGGCGCTGGAGACCCCATTACCGCCAGATTCATCGCTGGATTAATGGGGGTTTTATTGGAGAACCTCTCCAGACATCACTGAATGCTTTTACATCAGGCCTGTTGCCCGATAGTAGCGGCAAACTTCCAGCCCTTACGCGCCAACCGATGATGAAAAATCTGGAGCAGATGCTTTTGATGGAAGTATTGATCCATCACGTGGATAGCTTGCGTTTTTTGCTCGGGGACCTTGAGCTTGAGTCCTCGCGAATGGGTAAAGTGTGTAAAGAGATAGCTGGCGAGGACAATGCAACGCTTTATATGCGGTCGAAATCCGACGGTTCGGTCATTTTAACAGGAAATTTTTCAGCGCACGGATACCCGCCATCGCTTTTTGATGACCTTGAAATTATTGGTGAAACAGGTACCATACGGCTGCATGGCGATGAACTCGAGTTGATCGCACGCCAACAGCAATCCGTAAAGGTCGATCTAGCTGCCGACTATGAGTCGTCCTATCATGATACGATCAAACACTTTCTCGATTGCCTTAGCAGCGGCAGGCAATTCGAGACATGGCCGGAAGATAATTTAAAGACTATGGAAATTATTGATAAGGTATATGGGACCTATGTATCGTAAAAGAGAGTTCACAGCCCTATGAGCAAGGTTAAAAATTTTAAAATACCCCTTGACGAACGTGTCGCACGGGAACTTGAGGAAGACATCATTTTCGGACGACTGCAGCCCGGAGAAAGGTTGCGAGAGGGCACTTTACTGGAGCGTTTTGGTGGAACCCGGCATTTCATGCGCCAGTCGCTCGCCCGTCTTGAACGTTCGGGAATTGTTGTGCTCGAGCGTAACAAGGGCGCGATGGTTCGCACATTTTCCGCTGAGGAGGTAGGTCATATCTACGAGGTTAGGGAGATGCTGCATCGACGGGCAGCGTTGTGTACACCATTGCCGGCCTCTGAAGAACTGATTGAGGAACTGAAGGCGATTAACGATGAATATTGCGCATGTATTGCCGCCAACGATTTAAGGGGCATTCATGAAACAAATGATGCATTTCACAAGGCGCAATTGTCGGCGTGTACCAATCCATATCTCCGCGAACTTATATTTGAGTATATGGATATCACTTTGGCTATTCGTGCTAAGAATCTTGCCAATCCCGCTCGTTTAAAGGAATCTATCGAACACCACCGTTTGATTATCAAATATCTGCAGGGAACAGACAGTTGGATGCTTGCTGAATTGAGCGTTGATCACATCAAAACAAGTAAAAAAATCTATATTGAAGTTATAAAGAATAGGAAGAATTAACCCCTTATTTTCCTTGTTCCACCTTCCGCTTGCAAAATGCATGGTTTGCTGCAAATCTTCGAGCATTGAAAGTGGCCTTTGGAGCTGTTGAAGCGGGCGGCAGAAGTGCCACGTCTCGACTATAGATGGATTGATTTTTTGGTACCCTAATCTATAAAACTACTTTTAATACACTATATTTAAAGGGATCAGGAGAATGGTTCGACTCCCCCCATATCCACCACATTCGAGTTTCAAGCATTACTCTTAACACCCAAAATTCGCCCAATAATAAAAGAGATAGTGATGTTGTTCATTTATCAAGTTCTTTTTGGATAAGTGGCCGCAGCTGAAAACGTACGGTATCGGCATCGATATCTTTATCTGGAAAGTAAATGGAGGCAACATCTGCTATATAAAACCGGCAAACAAGTTTTCTTTGAGATTGCAGCACTCAAACGGTGGCTAGGTAATAGGTCAAGTGGTGAACTGGACTACACTCAAGAGAGGGCTAAGCTAACTAGGCTACAAGCTAAAAAGGTAACTCTGGGGCCAGAACAGCGACGTGGCAACCTATTGCCGATGGAGTTAGTCGTAGCTACATGGCAAGGCCATATAGCCAACGCTAGGGCCAAGCTATTAGCACTGCCACCCAGGCCAGCCATTGATAAGGTTTTACCACCATAATGCGGCCACTCCGTATCCAAATACATTGATTACTGCAAAGTAACCAGTTAGTAGCATTACCCAAGCGGCGCCTCTACGTACTGAAGCGTAGCATTGTGTAACCGATCCTACAAAGAAGAACGGATATATAATTAGCATGTTAGGATCTGTAGCATTAAATGCTAAAGTCATACTTGCCATAACTGTAAATACAAAACTTATTAATTCGAATCCAAAAGCAACATTATCACTTTTGTAACTGTTGATCCAAAAATCTTTTACCTTTTGCATTATCATTTGTCTTTTCCTACAGTAACTACTAGTGTCTCTAAGTCGTCAAACTCATCAGCAACTCTATCCCAATCGCCTTTGTGTGCAACCTTAATAGCTTTGTTGATAAGACCTGGCTTGCTCAGGTGACGCACACTAAAAGCCGATCTAAACGCCATGGTAGAGCTTCTACAGGGCCAAGAAACCAGACCTTTGGAAAGAACCATCACTGCTATGCTCACGGCCTTAGGACTTAAGAAGTAGTTGCCATGCGCAAGCGTTTGGCAGCAATGCTCTTGGAGTATCAAAGTAAACTTTTTTGACCTAGAAAAAAACCTAACGCATTAAGACAATCCAACCGTTCAGGTGTTAACCTGTCTTTTCTCCTTCTCTGAGATACAACCCAAGAAAAGTGCTCAGTTTATATTGACCGTAGCAACCACAGCTAGTCAAATAATTGGACATCAATTCCAGCTTCTTCAAGCATGATGCTAGAGACAATAAAACCACGTTCGAAACTAGGGTCTTTTTCCGGAGCACGAAACGTTTTTAGTCGTCTGATACCAGACTGAATAATGCCTCTCGCACAGTCAGAACACGGGAACACACTGGAATAAAGTGTCATTCCCTCAGTAGCGACACCAGACCGAGCTGCATTATACAATGCATTACGCTCGGCATGTTCAGACCAATGAAACTTCTCTCTATTCACTCGACTAAATCGTTCTTCCTTTGATATAACTCCTCGAGGGTAACCGTTATACCCAGTAGATAAAATTTGGTTTCCGCGTCCAACAATTACAGCCCCAACGACCCGGTGAGGGTCCTCACTCCAGGAAGAGATTAGATTACACAAATCAAAAAACCGCTTATCCCACCGATCCATCTCATATTTTTTAAAATTCATAATACAACCTTTGCTGAGGTTTTATCCAGCGTAAGTATAGGCTGTTTTCACAGTTGTGTAGAATTCAACCGCATACTGACCCTGTTCTCTAGGACCATACGACGAGCCTTTCCTTCCCCCAAACGGGACATGATAATCAACCCCTGCAGTGGGTAAATTCACCATTACCATTCCAGCTTCAGCCTCACGTTTAAATTTTGTTGCATATTTAAGACTTTGTGTACAAATACCTGCCGCTAAACCAAAACTTGTATCGTTGGCAACTCGAAGTGCTTCGTCGTAGTCTTCTACTTTAATCACGGATGCACATGGTCCAAAAATTTCTTCTCGATTTATACGCATATCATTTGTCGTGCCGAGAAAAAGGGCAGGATTTTGATAGAAACCAGGCTTGTCCAGTTCAAGACGCTCACCGCCGAAGACTTCAGCAGCTTCTTGCTTTGCGATTTCAATATAGTTCAGATTCGATTGTAGCTGACGTTCATCAATAACTGGTCCAATTGATGTATTCACGTCAAGAGGATCACCCACAACAAGCTTTGCCATCCCTTCTTTCATCAACGAAACAAACTGGTCGTGAATTCCTTTTTCTACTATAAATCGAGAAGGGGCTGTGCAGCGTTGTCCAGTTGAGAAAAAAGCACCACTAATACATGCTGAAACAGCAACTTCTAAATTAGCGTCATCCAAAATAACCATTGGATTTTTACCGCCCATTTCAAGCTGAAACTTTTTATTTGTTTCAAAACACTTCGCGGCGACATGTTTACCTGTCGGGATAGAGCCAGTAAACGATACAGCATCGATGTCGGGATGATTTAAAATGGCTTCACCAACGATCGAGCCAGAGCCCATAATCAAATTAAAAACTCCGTCTGGCACCCCGCACTCCATAAGTATTTCTGCAATCATATGAGCACACCCTGGGGTTAACGCAGCAGGCTTCATAACAACACAATTACCAAAAGCTAGTGCAGGAGCAATTTTCCAAGCGGGAATGGCGATTGGAAAATTCCAAGGGGTTATAACCCCCACGACACCAAGCGGTTCGCGGGTCACGTCAATTCCAACTCCTGGACGTATTGATGCGATAGTGTCACCTTTAACACGGAGGGCTTCACCAGCGAAAAATTTAAATACCTGAGAGGCGCGTATAGTTTCGCCTATTCCTTCAGCTAGTGTTTTTCCCTCTTCGCGAGCTAGCAATTCGCCCAACTGTGCCTTGCGTGCGGCAATAGTATTACCAACAGCATCAAGCAAGTCGTGACGAACCTGCGGACTGGCATTGGCCCATCCATGAAAGGCGTCTTTTGCAGCTTCGGCTGCTACATTTACATCATCTCTTGAGCCGGATGAATAAACACCAACGATATCTGTTGTATTAGCGGGATTTATATTGTCAGTAGCTTTAGCACCCTTTTGCCACTTTCCATTAATAAGATTACATTTAATGTTAGATGTCATATTTGTTTCCTGTGAATTTTGGAATTTTTATCAAAGTTGATTTTTTCAGATGTAACTAAGTTTTTGCGCAACTTCTGTTAACTGTATTTTTTGTGACTCTGTGAGAGGCATTAAAGGCGGAATCACAATATTCCAATCGATGTTATGTTCTCGAAGACCAATCAAGTGTTTTACAGCCTGTACCAAGGGAACGGATGAAATTGCCGTTCTAAGTTCCTTTAGTTCGACTAATTGGCTGTCAAGATTACGGCCGTCATAATCATGCCACAGTTTGCCAGCCCAAGGGCCTGTTACATTCACGGAACCTGATATGCACCCAGCGAAACCATTGATACGAGCCTCGCTAATACATATCTCATTGCTAGGGAAGACTTTAAAATTTGGTACAGCTTCAACAATTTCCTTGCAATAATGCACGTCGCCAGAGGAATCCTTAAGACCACGAATACGATTTGGCATCTCTTCGACCATACGTTTAATTAACTGAACAGAAAACTTAATGCCTGATAGTGCAGGAAAATTATAGAGATATAGAACAATATCTGATGTTCCCAATGCATTGTCAATCGCCTTAAAATAAGAGAGGATTCCGTCATCAGTAACTGGTGTATAATAAAAGGGAGGCAAAACAAGAGCTACAGCATACCCCAATTTATCAGCATAGCGTGTTAACTCAACCGTCATTTCCAAATCAGAAGTACCCGTGCCTACCATCATTTTTGAAGGGTCGATATCTCTTGCTGCTGCCTTCATAATTGATTTTCGGGTCGCGGGGCCCTGCGAGTTAGCCTCGCCCGTTGTTCCTAAAATATTTAAACCATCACACCCATTATCAAGTGCCCACTTACAATGGTGTATGAATTCGGTTATTTTTGGTTGGTGATTAGGATCGACAATTGTTGGCACAGCAGCAACCACGCCACTGATTTCACTATCTCTTCTCGGCACAGATACCTCCTAACATTGAATCATTCATCCGGTTTTTCCCTATTTCTTAGTGGCAATACAGCGATATGTGGATGATCTAGATCTGTTGTAAATTCTGATGACCATCCGTCCGGCCGCCCCCACCCAGTCACCTTTTCTTCAAAAAACTCCTTATTAATAAGGACATAGGGCTGCTCTTCAGGAGTAACTTCAGTGATCACACGTATAGCGTCGACTGGACATATCGATTCGCAAAGCCCACATTTCACGCACTCTTCTGGGTGGATGTAAAACATCCGACCACCCTCATAAATGCAATCAACAGGGCAAACTTGTGTACACACTCCATCTTTAATATCTACGCATTCTTCAATTATTACGTACGACATATTTGAACGCCTGTACCAAAAGTTATCCGCCTGACCATACTGGAGGCCTCTTTTCAATAAAAGCTTGCACCCCTTCCTCGGAATCCTTGGATACCAGAGCTGCAACCAAGGATTCCGACCGGTAGAACTGCGCCTCTTTGGGTTTCATATGAGCTGTATTGCGAATGGTGTCTTTTAAGGCACGAACGGATAGAGGGGCACATCGTTTAATATCATCAACCCAACTCTGGACAGTTGCATCCAAACTTTCACGTGCAACAACATTATTTACCAAACCATACTGATAGGCTTCAGAGGCAGATATACGGCGACCAGACAATATAATACCGGAAGCAATTTTTTCTGGAATTTGACGTTGCAAGAGCACCATTCCACCAGCAAGTGCGAGACGGCCCACTCTTGATTCAGGTAACCCAAAAGAAGAGTCCTGTGTTGCGACAACAATATCGCACCCGAGAATCATTTCGAAACCTCCACCTAATGCGAGTCCATTTACTCGTGCAATTACAGGCACGTTGAGAGTATCTCGTAAAGCTATACCTCCGAAGCCATTTGCACTTAAATGAGCCCAGTATTCAAGTCCAGTATAATTACCTGGAGATTTCATATCAGCCCCAGCACTGAAAGCCTTTTCCCCACTGCCGGTAAGGACGACGCAGTATATATTCTTGTTACCTTCAATCTCACACCAGATTTTTTCAAGAACCTCTTCGGTCGGTTGGTCAACCGCATTCATGCGCTCTGGACGATCGATAGTGACATAGGCAACATTGTCTTTTATGGCAAATTTTACAGTCATGGTCGTTCCTATTGTGTGTCGTCTAGAGATAGGCCTAGTTCGGCTAAAATCTCATCCGTATGTTGACCCAATCCAGGGGGTGTATGCCTAATTGTAAAGGGGCTGTCTGACATGGTTATAGGTGATGAGATTACTTGTATACTTCCGTGTATGGGATGATTCATTGTTGCGATCATTTGATTAACTATTGTTTGTTCATCCTTTAGTGCTTCTTCCAAAGACTTTACTGGGGCACACAAAAGATCTCGTTTCTCCATGTTAGTTATGGCTTCAGTCGTTGACATTTTGCTAAAATGGCTACGGAATTCCCCCTGTAAAAATTCTTTGGCTTCAACTTGATCTTCTAGCATTGGATATTTGATAGATAAGTCTTTTGCGTGTTTTATTGCTATGCAAATATCTTGTAGTGGATTTTCTTTGAAGGCCCCAACAACCACAACAGCCCCGTCAGTCGTGTCAAAAACGCCACACAAAGGTAATGCAGCCCAGTTCAAGGTGCCTTTCGTTGCCATGAGATTAGCAGCTTCTTGCATTTGCATCGCAATCATGGAGTTATACAATGAAACTTCAACTTTCTGGCCAACCCCCGATTTATAACGGGCAATAATTGCGGCCAAAACACCCTGGACCAAATGCATTCCAGCCGCATAATCACAAAGGGCTGTTGGATAAATGGAACGAGGGACAGAGTCATGTGCACGCTGTTCCATAACGCCACTCATTGCCTGAGCAAGAACATCTTGCCCCCCTTTATGGGAGTATGGACCCTTAGTACCAAACCCAGTCCCAGCCGCGAAAATGATACCTGGGTTTATTTCCTTAAGTTTTTCGTAGCCAAACCCCATTCGCGTCATTACACCAGGCCTAAAGTTGTTCACGACTACATCAGCAGTCTTAATGAGCTCGTAGATAACATTTTTGGCAGCGTCTGTTCGAGTGTTCAAAGTGATTGAACGCTTGTTGCGATTTAAACTACAAAAAACTGGGTTATTTTGTGACACTTCACCCTGCCCCCCAAATACATTCCTGGACAGGTCGCCAGATTTTGGGCGCTCAACTTTTATGACATCAGCTCCAAAATCAGCCAGCATTTGTGTGGCACAAGGGCCCAACATAACCTGGGAAAAATCAATGATTTTAACGCCATCCAGAGGAAGCTCATTATTTGACATGTTTCGCCTTTTTATAATTAATGTTTATATCTAATGTTTATATCTAATGTTTATATCTAATGTTTATATCTAATGTTTATATTTAGGTAACCCTTTTCCCGGCGTTTTCAGAAGGTTTGTCACCTGGATCAGCATTCTGTGCCCGCATTTTCTTTTGAATCGCCTTAGGATCAACATCCCGGAACGCTAGGTTGCCGTTCAACGCTAGGGAAGCAGCAACACCCGATGCTTCACCTTGGACCATGCATGGGGGAATTTCTCGGGACATTTTTTGTGCTTCAGATTCAGCAGAGTAATGGCGCCCCGCGACAATTAAATTGTCAATGCCTTTTGGTAACAGCGCCCTGTATGGAGTATAATAATCACGACCTCGGCAAACAGTGTCCTCAAAGTAACGACGGCTAGTGACATCATCTTTTGTAACCACATATTCGCCGACCAACTGGCGGGTTTGCCGAACGCCAACCTGCTCAGCTGCTCCCAGCATATGACATTTCTCAAAGCCTGGCATGTTGGCTTTTACGAATTCATATAAGGCCCACATACGACGGCGTCCCTCGTATTCAGCGTTAGTGTTATCCTCTACCGAGATCCCGTCATAACCCGGCATGTGTGGGCAATTGCACCAAACAACCCCTGGAAGAGGAGTCTTCAGCCACCACATGTCCCATGCACCGCCAATAATGCGACGTGCCTGACGATCAATCTTTCTGTACTCTTCTGGGCATTCGTACTGAAACTTGTCTACAGCTACCGTATCAACATTACTTAATCGAAATACAGTGGTGACAATATATTGTCCCTTTGAATATTTAGCACCTGCTGCGATTGCCAAATCTAGGTCACCAGATGCGTCAATAAAGACATCGGCTAAAATTGCCTGCCGACCTGTTTTAGTTTGAACAATAATGGCTTTAACTTTTCCATCTTCGACAATCGCATCAGAAAACCAGCTATGCAGTCTCAGGTTAACCCCAGCTTCTTTAACAAGTTTCAATGATGCTCGCTTCCAGGCATCAGGATCGAATGCGACAGCATATACAATAGGCATCGGATCTTGTGTGGAACGGAAGTCATGGCAGCCCCAACGAGACCATTTACGCCACATTTCATGACTTTGCAAACGATCTTCTGGTGGGGGATATACGGCACCGTTCTCACTTTTCATGGTTTCAACATATTCATCAACAATTCCGGTGGTTGTAATTTCACCGTCGTTGCACATATCATCCAAAACTAGCACCATTCCACCTGATGCCATACCACCGAGGTGGTGATATCGCTCAATTAACGTCACAGAACAGCCGTTACGCGCTGCAGAAATAGCTGCTGTAACACCTGCTGGGCCGCCGCCAACAACCACAACGTCAGATTTAGCGACCACGGGTACATTCTGTTGAGTGAGTGTTATTGGTGCGTGGTCAAAATCTAGCATAATATTTTCCTGTAAGTCTGAAACCTATTCAGACGAAATAAGTTATTTTTGGCGAAAATTAGGATATATGTTCAGGCTTCCATCTAACAATCAGACGTTCAGCAATGGTTACCGATACAAACAAAATGACCGCAAGGCCGGAAGAAACAATTACAGTCGCGTATAACAAAGGTGATCGAAAATTGTAAGTTGCCTCAATAATTAAAGAGCCCAAGCCCACATCAGCCCCAATCCATTCGCCAACGATTGCGCCAACAACGCATGTTGTCGATGCGATTTTTAGCGCCGAAAACAGGAATGGTAGCGATGATTGAATACGGATTTTCCAAAAAAACTCTGACTTAGTTGCCGACAGTATCCGACCCAGTTCAATCATTTCAGGGCTTACTGACTCTAACCCTCGTACCATATTAACAAGCGTCGGGAAGAAACAGATTAGTGCCGCAATAATCACTTTGGCGCTTATACCGTTCCCAAACATCAGTACCAGAATGGGGGCAATAGCTAAAATGGGGATGGTGTTTACAAAAACAGCAATTGGGAAGAAGGCTTTTTCGAACATTTTGTTATGAACAAATGCAATTGCTAAAACAACTGCAAATAAATTCCCTACAAAAAACCCTGCCACACTTTCAAAAAATGTTGGTAAGAAATTATGAAATAGTAGTGTTCTCTCTTCGATCAACGTCTCTAGGACTGCGCTGGGTGTCGGTGCTATATATTCAGGCACTCCAAAAATCAGAATTACAAGTTCCCATATTACAAAAATCATAATTACTGCTAATATTGGGAGCCAACTATTAGCAAAAATTATTGCAATTACTGAATTATTTTTGGCAACTTTAGATGATGTGTCGTTTTTGTCAATATTCACTAACATGTCTCCAAAAGGTTACGTAAATACCGAGATATTTTGTTGAATTCAGGTGTTTCACGCATGGGTAATTCGCGAGGGTAAGGTAGGTCGACATCTACAAGCTCACGAACACGTCCCGGATCAGATTCCAACATCAATACTTTTTGACCCAAAAAAATCGCCTCTGGAATTGAATGAGTTACAAACATAATTGTTATCCCCGTTTCTTTCCAGATTCTTAAAATTTGCTCATTTAAATGATCACGCGTGATTTCGTCTAATGCGCCAAAAGGTTCGTCCATGAGCAATAGGCGGGGCTTGCAAATCAAAGCCCTAGCTATGGCTACACGCTGACGCATACCTCCGGATAATTCATGAGGCAAAGCGTTTTCACGTCCTTTTAACCCTACAAGCTCTAATAAATCTTCTGGAGAGAGATTGCTTACTGCCTTTGGTCTTTTATGAGCGTGTTTCACGCCAATTTCCAACGGCAACCGAACATTATCTATGGCTGAGCGCCAGGGAAGTAAAGTGGCGTCCTGAAAGACAAAGGAGAACTCTCGTTTCAGGCGAGCGGTTTCGACCTCATTGCCAAATATGGTAATTTCTCCATCGTCGGTTGGGACAAGGTCAGAAACGAGGCGCAGTAAGGTTGATTTACCACAACCCGAAGGACCTAAAATTGTGATAAATGCGCCCTCATCCACGGTTAGGCTAATATCTTCCAATGCCAATTGGTCACCAAAGCGCACACAAGCATCCTTCATGACAACAGCAGGGGGCTCTGCGCCCCCGGCATTGCCAGTAATACGACTACTAATTGGACCTTTTGACATGTTTAAACTCACCCTATCTTAGGACGGTCGTTAACTGTTGCATCAAGGATCGAAGTCGTCATGACGTCATCCAACTTTGGAGCACCCTTTTTAAACTGGCCTAGATCAGAATACGTTTTAATCTGGGATTCCCAGTTATCCCTGCGCATAGTGCCCCATCCACCAGCTTTTGTTTCGCTATTGAAAACATAGCTCAAGATAAGTGGCACAGCTTCTCGTTCAGCCTCTATATTCAAGTTTGGATAACGCTTGACGAGCAGTTCCGCAGCTTCCATTGGATTAGCATGCACCCAACCCCAGCCTTTGGCAGTGGCGCGAACAAAGCCTTCAAATTTATCTGGATGATTTTTTAGATTCTCATCAGATGCGTAATAAGGATTTGCATAAAGCTGGATACCCGCGTCCCAAAGGCGCATGTCGTTCCGTTGGTCGCCGAGAATTTTCAAGGCATTAATATTTGATTGCCAGCCTGATACAGCATCGACTTGTCCAGTCATCAACGGCGCCATGTCGCCGCCCATAACAACAATATCAACATCGGATTCTTTAATTTGATGCTTCGCTAGCAAAGCGCGGAGCAATATTTTTGCCGTACCTTGTGTGCCAATTGTCTTGCCTATCATATCTTGGGGCGTATTAATGGGATTCGTCTTAAGCGAGAAATAAGTGAAAGGGTGTTGCTGGTAGCCGCTTGCAAAACATTTAATTGGGATGCCAGCCGCACGCGCCATCATCAAAGATGGACTTGAGGAAACTTGCCCAATATTTGCACTTCCGGCAGCGACAGAAGCCACTCCATCAACACTTGGCCCGCCAGGACTGATTTTTAGAGTTAGACCCTCAGCCTTGTAGTATCCAAGAGCATCAGCGGCAACTTCACCAAGCTGTCCATTAGATGCCAACCAGCCTAATTGCATATTTATTTCAAATTCACTTGCGTGGGCAGATTTTGTGATACCAATCATTGTGCCGCCAACAGCTAAGCCTGCTGCTCCTGCACTTTTTAGAAAACTCCTTCTACCCATATTACCAAACAAGATATTACTCATATTATTTCCCTCATTTTATTATTATGCTGCTAAGAAATTATGGTAGTTAACGTCATTGAACTATTACAACGAAGCTTTACTATACAGAGATTAAGTGCGTACAATAAGAAGTAAATTACGCCAATAGTGATGACTTAAAGGCATCATGATGAAGTTTATAATGGACTCAAAAATATGCACCATCAACTCCTCCGATACCTTGACGAAGTAGCTAGTCAGGGGTCAATCCGGAAAGCTGCAAACGTTCTTAACGTTTCATCTTCTGCCGTTAATCGACAGATATTAAAGCTTGAGGAAGATTTCGGCATTAAATTATTCAGTCGAATACCTGAGGGGATTGAATTAACGGAGGCTGGGCGACTTGTTGTGGAGCATTGCCGAAACACGATATATGATTTTAAAAGTATGCGGGCGGCAATAGAAGATATTCGTGACTTGCGATCTGGACATATTGTTATCTCAACGCTAGACTCTTTGATCTTTGATTTTTTGCCCAAAGTAATAGCAACGTTTTCCAAGGAATACCCAAGTATTTCTTATAGTGTAAAAACCGCAGGTTTGGATGATTCTCTGCGCCGAGTTGCCAAAAATAAAGCGGACATAGGAATTGGTTTTTCTCGCTGGACTCATCCTGATGTTAGGGTGATGGCAGAAAAACCTTCGCCATTTGGCCTCATTGTCCCGACCAATCACCCATTAGCAAGTAAGCCTTATGTCAGCCTGAATGATTGTGTAGGTTTCCCTCTTGTTAGAACAACTGATGCTAGAGGGCGAACTTCAGTCATCGATCAGGAGCCTTCGGTGGATTTATCTTCACTCTCAACAATATTTTATACAAATTCACTTTTAATGGCTAAGCGGGCAATCACTGAAGGTCTTGGAATTGGTCTTTATACTAAAATTGGTTTTATGCAAGATATAAGAGAAAAGAAACTTGTCTTTGTGCCTTTAGCTGAATCAGTGTTGAAGGACTATAAAATAAGTGTCTTTATATCCTCTCACAAAAGCCCTGACACTCCTACACGACTTTTCATGAAATTAATTGAAAAAAATCTTCGCAGTGTTGACTTTACATAATCTATCTCTGTCAGGATTAGTGTCCTCCCTTACAATAAGACTTCAATCGGTCGAAGCAAAAGGAATTGGCAAAGCGGTAACTGAGTCGAAAACTGCTACCAAGCTTTAAGCTACTTTTACTAACTATAAATAACTCATTTTGGATACGGTAGTATTATGGCGGACTACGTAATAGCAGGTCCAGCACAAACAGTTGCTCCAATAGCTAACAGTAACTCAGTGTTTCCTGTAAGACGAATTTATTGCATTGGCCGTAATTATGCAGATCATGCAATCGAAATGGGCCATAACCCAGACCGAGAGTCACCATTTTTCTTTCAGAAAAACCCTGATAATTTAGATTTTTCTGGAACATTTACTTATCCAGAAAAAAGTAGTGATGTACATTACGAAATAGAACTTGTAATCGCCATAGGTAAAGGCGGTAAGAACATCAGTTTAAACAATGCATTAGAGCATGTTTATGGTTATGCATTGGGTCTGGATATGACTCGTAGAGACCTACAAACTAATATGAAGAAGATGGGTCGGCCTTGGGAAATTGGAAAGGCATTTGAAAAGTCAGCACCGATGGGGCCTATTATCCCGGCCTCGGATCTAGACCATCCAGCTGAGGGATTGATAGATTTGAAAGTAAATGGTGAGCTAAAACAGAAAGGTGATTTAAATCAAATGATATGGAAAACAGCAGAGATTATTAATTACCTTTCTGAATACTATGAGTTAGCTGCGGGGGACTTAATTATGTCAGGAACTCCAGCAGGTGTTGGCCCTATTGTAAAAGGGGACGTTATGACTGGGTCAGTTTCAGGCATGGGTGAACTTGTTGTTACCGTAGTCTAATCTCTCCCTTTATCTTCATTCTGAGAACACCGTTCTTGACTGCGTTTTTAGTGCAGCGTTTCACTTCTAGAACTTTTTATTATTAAACTTAAAAAACCCACTAAAACCTGTATTGGTCAACTAAAACTTCGCTCTAATCCACAGGCTTCAGCAAGGCGAACGCCAGTATCACGCACCATAGCTACGATCCACCTTAGGTCATCATTTATACCCAAGCACAATGATTGGATGTTTCGGATTGTCGGCAGTGGGATTGGCTGTCTTGTGTCCTTTAGGTGATTTGTAGGCATATACGTTTTAGATAGTGGGTTAGATGCAGCCAGCCCATACTCTTGTATCATTAACAATATAATAGGTTTCAATGATGAGAAAACTCTCTTTATAGAGCTGATGGCTAACCCTTTCGTCACTAGGAAGTCTCGAAATACTCCACCATCGGATGACGTATATTCATCCAAATCACGATTACCTATAGCCTCAATAAGATAGCTAGTATTTCGCTCTACAGTACGCTCAAATACATGGCCTCTATCTTTGCCTTTGAGCTTCATGTAGTAATCTTTAGCATCCAGAAGGTCGTATCCACAGCCAGGTGGAGTGACTTTAGCTACAGGTGCACTTACAAGTCCATGGGTAATCGTCTCAACCCTAATGGAACTCCAGTAGGCTTCAAGCTGAAAGCAAATGTGATTGGAGCTACGCAAGGCAACTCGTTTTGATCGTGTTTTTAAGCTCTTAACAATTCTTTTAGAAATGTAACGGCTTTCCATATCCAGAGGGATACGTCTAGAAAAGTAATAAATGTTATTCCGAAGGTAAAGATAGCTATTCTGGTCTACAACCATGGTCTACACACCCCACAAGTAAAATTGATGGAAATACAGGTATCACGGGGCTTTCATGGGGATTTCTTAGGGATTTGTGGTGCCCGGAGACGGAATCGAACCGCCGACACGAGGATTTTCAATCCTCTGCTCTACCGACTGAGCTATCCGGGCAATACTATTTGCTTTCTTCTGAGCTGGTTACACGCTGTTGAGCGACCAAGAAGAGGGCCGTATTAAACCCGTTTTGAATTTTCCTGTCAACAATAAGTTGCTGAAATTTGGTTATTTTCTTTATTCTAGTGGCGGTTTACTCACCTGAAGGTGGAACATAGCCTTCTGCTTGGTCGTAATGATCACCAGAGGCAAATTTATCCAGCTCGCCTTGCAAGTAAGCACGGCTTTCTGGATCCATCATGTTTAAGTGCTTTTCGTTAATAAGCATGGTTTGGTGTGCCAGCCAGTCTTGCCATGCCTGTTTAGACAAGGTTTCAAACAGCTTTTGGCCTTTAGCGCCCGGGTATGGTGGGCGATCCATAGCTTCCATGTCGGCTTTATACTTGGTGCAAAAAACGGTGCGTGTCATTGGGTTCTCTCGAGTAGTTTTTTTATCGGAGTGGCTAGCCCTATTGTATGCAGTTGTTGTGGATCGTACCACTGACTTTTATTATTTTCTGAAACTTTTTTTGAGGCATTATCTAGCACTAAAAGGTGAGGCTCTATAGTGAGCTTATAGTGGCTAAATACGTGTTTAATAGGTGTTACAGGGCTAGTATTTGTCGGTAAACCATTTACAGCAAGTTGGGTTTGTAGTGCCTTAAGGTCTACGAATTCTGGCAGGCTCCAAAGCCCACCCCAAATGCCTTTGCTAGGCCGCTGTTCTAGTAGAGTTTGGCCCTGCTGTGTTTTAAGTAATAATACACTGATGGTTTTGTGAGGTAATGCCTTTTTAGGCTTAGGTGTAGGAATAGAGGCCACTTTGTCTTGTGCTAACGCATGGCAGCAGTCTTGCATGGGGCATGCCACACATAAAGGCTGCTTGGGTTTGCAGATGGTGGCGCCTAGGTCCATGATGGCTTGAGTGTAATCGGCGTTGCGTTGGGTTGGTGTGAGGTCTGTGGCCATTTGCCAAAGTTGTTTGTCTAGGTGGCTTTGGCCAGGCCATCCCTCTATGGCATGTAAGCGAGTGAGTAGGCGCTTTACGTTGCCGTCTAATATAACCCCTGGGTTGTTGTAGGCCTGGCTAATGATGGCACCTGCGGTAGATCTGCCGATACCCTTTAGCGCTATGAGGGCGTCTAGGTCCTTTGGCACATTACCTTGATGTTGCTCAGTAATAGCTATCGCACTGGCATGAAGGTTACGCGCCCGGCTGTAATAACCCAGCCCTGTCCAAAGGCTAAGTACTTCATCACTTTGGGCTTGAGCCAAGTCTTTTACTGTGGGAAATTGCTCCATAAAGCGTTCAAAGTAGGGGATAACCGTGATGACTTGTGTTTGCTGCAACATAATCTCAGACACCCACACCCGATAACCAGTGCGATTTTTTTGCCAAGGCAGGTGTTTGCGGCCGTGTTGGTCGAACCATGTGAGCAATTGTTCCGCAAAAGAGTTAATTGTAGTCATTAATTGGGGCTTATGGGTGAGCAAATGAGGTCAATGCTCAGTATACAATTGTTTTATCGCTTTTAGGTGCGTTTGTTCTTTGTAAATTAGCCGCTAAAGGCCGTATAATCTCTGCCTATTGTGTAGCTTTACCTATTACTTAAACGCGAGGACACCTCATGTCGGCACGTACCGCCACTGTAGAACGGAATACCCTAGAAACTCAGATTAAAGTCAGTGTGAATTTAGACGGCACTGGCAAGTTTAGTTGTGTCACTGGGTTGCCTTTCTTAGACCATATGTTGGAACAGGTTGCGCGTCATGGATTGATTGACTTAGATATTGTTGCTCATGGTGATTTAGCCATTGATGCGCACCACACGGTAGAAGATTTGGGCATTACCTTAGGCATGGCCTTAGATAAGGCAGTGGGTGATAAAAAGGGCCTCACTCGTTATGGGTCTGCCTATGTGCCACTTGATGAGGCTCTATCTCGCGTGGTGTTAGATTTTTCTGGCCGCCCAGGCTTGTTTAATCATGTGTCATACACCCGTGGCCGCATTGGTGGCTTTGACGTGGACTTGTTTGATGAGTTTTTCCGTGGTTTTGTGAACCATGCCAAGCTTACCTTGCACATTGATAACCTAAGTGGCAAAAATGCTCATCACCAAGCAGAAACTGTATTTAAGGCATTTGGACGTGCGTTACGCATGGCTCTAAGTGCCGACGAACGTATGGCAGGAATGATGCCTTCTACTAAGGGCAGCTTATAGGCGCCTTATGAAATCTATTGCAGTAATTGACTATGGCATGGGGAACTTACATTCTGTTGCCAAGGCCCTAGAACACGTTTGCCCCAATACCCGCGTTTATGTCACTAGCAATGCAGCTAAAATTGAATCCTGTGATAGGGTTGTGTTGCCAGGTGTGGGAGCCATTCGTGATTGTATGGCCGAAATTAAGCGTTTGGGTGTTGATCAGATTGTAGCTGATCAAATGGGCAAGAAGCCGATGTTAGGGATTTGTGTGGGTATGCAGGCCCTTATGCAGCGCTCAAGCGAAAATGGCGGTGTAGATTGTTTAGGCCAGCTGCCAGGCGATGTGTCTTTCTTTGGCGACCAACCTAGTGTACAAGCAGCTCACTTAAAGGTACCTCATATGGGGTGGAACCAAGTAGAGCAAAAGCCCCACAAGCTATGGAATGGCATAGACAACAATAGCCGTTTTTACTTTGTGCACAGTTATTTTGTGCACACTCAAACGCGTGATCTAGTGGCTGCTACCTGCAGCTATGGTCTTGAATTCGATGTGGCCTTGGCTAGGGAAAACCTCTTTGCTGTTCAGTTTCACCCAGAAAAAAGCCACTCGGCAGGCCTTAAGCTTTTACAAAACTTCTTACAGTGGGACGGTAGCTAAACGCTGCCGTAAATAGTCTATGTCTCAAACCCCTTTATTAATGATTCCAGCCATCGATTTAAAAGATGGTGAATGTGTGCGCCTACGCCAAGGCCGTATGGAAGAATCCACCGTGTTCTCCGCAGACCCAGTTGCCGTAGCTAGCCAATGGGTCACTGCGGGCTGCAGAAGATTGCATTTGGTAGACTTAAACGGTGCGTTTGCTGGTAACCCTGTGAATGGCGATATTGTTAAGGCCATTGCTATGGCTCACCCTAAATTACCGATTCAAATTGGTGGGGGCATTCGTAATGTAGACATTATAGAGGCCTACCTGCAGGCGGGCGTTGAATATGTAATTATTGGTACTCAAGCGGTAAGAGACCCCGACTTTGTTACCCAGGCATGTCGAGATTTTCCGGGCCGTATTATAGTGGGGTTAGATGCTAGCGACGGCATGGTTGCCGTAGAGGGCTGGGCCGAAGTGACAGACATTAAGGCAGTAGACCTAGCAAAGCGCTTTCGTAATGATGGGGTAAGCGCTATCGTGTACACAGACATTGCTCGTGATGGCATGATGCAGGGTGTTAACGTAGAGGCTACGCGCCATTTGGCCAGGGAAGCTGGGATTCCTGTAATTGCCTCGGGTGGTGTGACTAATATGGACGATGTGCATGCGCTTGCTGCTGTTGCTGCAGATGGTATTGTAGGTGCCATTACAGGCCGGGCTATCTATGAAGGCACGTTAGATTTGGCCGCAGCGCAATCTTATTGTGACGCCCAAAGCTAACAACTGCCTATTTTAAGGAAACTCCCATGGGCTTAGCCAAACGCATTATTCCCTGTTTAGATGTGAACAACGGTCGGGTTGTCAAAGGCGTGCAGTTTGTTGATATTAGAGACGCTGGGGATCCTGTAGAAGTGGCTAAACGCTACAATGAGCAGGGTGCTGATGAGATTACTTTTTTAGACATAGGTGCTACCCATGAAAACCGTGACACCATGGTGCACACGGTTGAAAAGATGGCCAGTGAAGTGTTTATTCCTCTCACTGTGGGTGGGGGGATTAGAACCTGTGAAGATATTCGCCGCATGCTAAATGCGGGTGCAGACAAAGTAGGTATTAATTCTGCTGCAGTATTTAACCCAGATTTTGTGCAACAAGCCGCCGACCGTTTTGGTGCCCAGTGTATTGTGGTTGCTATAGACGCTAAGCAAGTAAGTGGCCCCGGGGAAGCGCTTCGGTGGGAAATTTTTACCCATGGTGGTCGTAAGCCTACAGGTATTGATGCTGTGGAGTGGGCTATTAAAATGGTTACTTATGGTGCTGGTGAGATCCTACTGACTAGCATGGATCAAGATGGTGTTAAAAATGGTTATGATTTAGGCGTAACGCGCACTATTAGCGACGCTGTGTCTGTGCCCGTTATTGCTTCTGGTGGAGTGGGCAACTTAGACCACTTGGTAGAGGGTGTGATTAAAGGCAAGGCTGATGCTGTTTTAGCCGCTAGTATATTTCACTTTAACGAATACACCATCCCTCAAGCGAAGCAGTATATGTCTTCAAAGGGCATTGAAATGCGGCTGTAGCTGCCAGATTAATGCTGATGCTGAAACAAGCTTGATACCGGCTTCATCGAGCCTACTAAGAGACTTGCTTAAAAAGGCTGCTGTGGCTGGGTAGGGGTGGCCAATAAGAACGGCAAACCCATGTTTATTAGCGATGGTTATGGCCCTTTGAAACTGCATCTCTAGCGCCTCTATGTCGGTATCATTATCTAAAAATACATCTCTTGTTAGCGCTGGAACAGCTTGATCTATAGCCTGTTGCCAAGCAATGCTAGCGGCACTTGTGCGGCTATCTACAAAAAATAAATTTAATTCGTTGGCTACATCCATAGTCCATTTCATGGGCAGGGCCTGCTCCGTTAAGGCGCTACCCATGTGGTTGTTTAGCCCCTCTGCATAAGGCACGCTAGCCACATTCGCTCTTAATACCTGTTTAAATTGGGTTTCGTCCATGTCTAAAGTGAGGCCGCCTGGGCCAAGTTTTAAACCTGCATGGTTTTGCATCGGTACGTGGAGCATTATTTGTTTATCTGCTGCGGCGCCTTTGCGGGCTAACAAAGCACCGTGGGGGGTGTGTGGCATTACCGCCAAGGTAATGGGCCCGGGCAAATTTACAACGCGCAGCCCGTTGGCAAGGTTATAACCTAGATCGTCTATGATAATTACCATAGAGGGCTGAAACACGTCTGCTTTTATAATAGGTGTAAATACCATAACAGGTACAAACAGGCACCACATAAAACAGTAGAGAATTGATTTAAAGCACTTAGGCAGCTGAACAGGCGTAAGAAACATTTTATTTTTCAGCATCTAAAGGGCTGAGCAAGTCTAGTGCAGCAGCAAGCTGCTGGTCGTCTTGTGCATCTGTGTTACTTAGGATGATGTCTGGTTGTATGCCTTTTAGGTGAATATTGTGGCCGTCAGGTGTGTAGTAATATGCCGTGGTTAGTTTAACGCCTGCGCCTTGAGGCAGTGTGATAACAGACTGCACTGAGCCCTTGCCAAAGCTAGTGTCGCCCACTAGCTGGCCACGTTGATGATCTTTTATGGCGCCAGCCACAATTTCTGATGCCGAAGCACTGCCGTTGTTAATAAGAATAGCCAACGGCCAGCCTTCACTTGGGTCTATGGCTTTGGCATCAAAACGCATGTTACTACTTGCTTGCCGTGCCTTTGTAGTCACGATGACGCCTGTGGTTAAAAATGCATCAGCCACGTCTGCTGCCGCCCCTAGGGTGCCCCCGGGATTATTTCTTAAGTCTAATAACCAACGGTCTGCACCAGCCAACTTCAGAGCCTGCATTTGCTCTACTAAGTCTTGCCCAGTGTGGTTTTGGAACAGGCTAATGCGTAAATACCCTACTTTACTTCGCATGAGTTCACTGCGAACACTTTGTGTGGATATAATTTCGCGGGTTAAGGCAAAGTTAAGTGTTTCACCTTTACGTAATATAATTAGGGTTACCTCAGTTCCGGCACTTCCAGTCATTAGCTCATCTATGGCATGCACGTCGAGCCCATTAACGGCCTTGCCTTGAACGTGAGTGATCCAATCTCCAGGGAGTATTCCAGCACGGTATGCAGGGCCATCATCAATAGGGGTGATCACTCGAATGTAGTCGCCCTCTGGCACCAGTTCAACCCCTATGCCAGTGTATTCCCCTTGGGTATCTTGTTGCAGGCGAGCCATCTCGTCGGCATCTAAGTAGCTAGAAAAGCGGTCGAGTTTTAAAATTAGGCCCTCAAGGGCAAGTTGCAATAACTCTTCATCAGTCTTGGCATCTACGTGTTTTAGCCGAATGCGTTCATATACCGCTACAAAAGATTCTAACGCAGCTAATGGCACAGGGGGCTGCTTGGCTTGCACTGCGGCCAAGGTGTTGGTGTAGGGTAATGCGCCACATACAAGTGCTAGTATTAGGCCACCAATACGTTGGCTAAACTGTAATCGAGAGGAGATCTTATTCAATCTAATGCGCATAGCTTAATTTTATTGCAACCATTGTTTAGGATTTAAGGGTTTGCCCTGTTGCCTCAAAGAAAAATATAACGCAGCTTCAGTGTTACCGCCAGACTTACCACTACTAGCGATAAGCTGCTGTGCCACAGCGTAATCTCCTACAGACAAATACAAGGCTTGATTTTGCCCATATAGGCTTAAAAAGCTATCCCCATGGTCCACAATAATAACCAATCCATAGCCTTTTAACCAATCAGAAAAAACCACTTGCCCGCCATGGATAGCTACTACGTCTGAACCTTCTGGTGCAGCTATTAACCAGCCTTGCTGACTTAATGGATAGCTAGCTTGGGATACCCCAAAACGGTTAAGTACTTTACCTTTGATAGGCCAAGGGAGCCTACCCTTTGCGTTAATAAGTGGCGTGTCAGCTACTTTGATATTGGCTTTAGCAATGGCTATTTGAATTTGCTCTAATAGCTCTTGGGCTTGCAGTTGGTCGGCTTTGGCAATACTCAAACGCTGGGCCTTTGAAGCTTGCTTGTTTTTTAAGCGCTTAATATTATCGGCAAGTTTAGCTTTTGCTTGTTTTAAGCTTTGGTTTTGCACCTGCAGCTGTTGGGCACTGCGTTGCAGTTCTAGTGAAATATCAGCTTGCTCTTGTTGCACTAATGCGAGGCTGTTTAAGGTTTGGCGATACGCTGCCATTTGTTCAGCACTTGCTTGGTTTAAGTACTGGTAATAAGCCATATTCCGAGCAACTGTAGAAGGATTATCTAAACTGAGCAAAAGATGAGCGGCTGAGTTTTTACCTTGCTGATACTGATTTTTTAATTGGCTACTTAGTTGTAACTCTTGTTCGGCTAGGGCATCTTGAAAATGGCTAGCTTGTTGTTGTAATTTGGCCAGATGGGTTGCTGAATTTTTGCTGCCTTGTTGGTTTTTCTTGATGACTTTTTTAAGGCTACTGATGTTTTGTTCATGCATTCGCAGCTGTTTTTGCAGCTCGGAAGCTTGATTTTGTGCAGCGTTAAGCCAAGACTGTAGGCTACCAATATCGCTTTGCAACTGCTGCATTTTTTGCTGCACTTGTAGCTCAGTGTTGGCAGACAGTCCTGGGCTTATTAGCAGCAGCAAGCCACAGGTTAAGTTGATAATAAAACGCAATTTAGCTAAATTCCACCAAGTTATGGCCAGTCATCTCTTTGGGCTGCTCTAGGCTCATTAAGTGCAGCAGAGTTGGGGCTATGTCTGCTAGTACACCAGAAGAAAGTTTGGCGTTGCTGTTTCTGCTACTCACATAAATCAACGGCACAGGCCATAGGGTGTGGGCTGTATGAGGTTGGCCCGTGGTCGGGTTTATCATGAGTTCTACGTTGCCGTGGTCTGCAGTAATTAATGCCTCACCATCCACTTTTTCCAAAGCGCAAACAATGCGTGAAAGGCAGGCGTCTATTGCTTCAACAGCCTTAACTGCGGCGTCAAATTTGCCTGTGTGTCCTACCATATCCGCATTAGCAAAGTTGCATACGATTAGGTCATAAGTACAGCCTTCAATGGCGGCAACTAATTTGTCTGTTAGCTCTGGGGCACTCATTTCTGGCTGTAAGTCGTAAGTGGCCACGTTTGGTGAAGGAATAAGCTCACGGCTTTCGCCTTGGTAAAGGGCTTCTTGCCCGCCACTAAAAAAGAAGGTGACGTGGGCATATTTTTCAGTTTCGGCAATGCGTAACTGCGTTTTTCCATGGTTGGCCATTACTTCACCAAGATCATTTTTCACCGCACTAGGTGGGAAAGCACAGGCGGTGTCTATGTTGGCACTGTATTGTGTCATCATTACAAATTCAGCTAGATCTAGGGGCTCTCCCCGATCAAAATTGCCAAACTCTTCATTTACAAATGCCTGCGTAATTTGGCGTGTGCGATCGGGTCTGAAGTTGACACAAATCATAGCATCACCGTCTTCTATAGTAGTAGGCTGGCCGTGTTGGTCTAAAATTACCGTAGCAGGAACAAACTCATCGGTGTGGTTATTTAAGTAGGCTTCTTGTAATGCGCCCAGAGCTGACAAGCATTCATACTCTGCTTCACCGTAACGCATTGCCCGGTATGCACTTTCAATACGCTCCCAGCGTTGGTCTCGGTCCATGGCAAAATAACGGCCACATAAACTGCCAATACGCCCACCTATGGGCTCTAAGGCATCCATGAGAGCTTGTATGTACTCCTGCGCAGAACGTGGTGCGGTGTCTCTGCCATCTAGCCATGCGTGCACAACAATTGCTCTGGCACCGCGGTCATAGGCTAACTGGCAGGTTGCGAATAAATGGTCCTGATGGCTGTGCACACCACCATCAGATAACAAGCCACAAACATGAACGGTGCCCTCATTGGCTACGGCTTTATCAATAGCAGACAAGATGACTGGGTTGGTATTAAAGTCTCCATCTTCAATGGCTTTACCAATACGGGTATAATTTTGATACACCACACGGCCAGCACCAATATTCATGTGGCCTACTTCGGAGTTGCCCATTTGGCCATCGGGTAGGCCTACGTCAGCACCAGAGGTGCCGACTAAGGTGTGACGGTGATTTGTTAACAGCGCATCCCAAGTAGGGGTGTTTGCTGCTTTAATAGCATTAGAAGACGATAATTCGTTTTGTCCCCATCCGTCAAGAATGATGAGAGCTTTTGGGCTAGAAGTGGTCATGGTGTCTGTTATTGGCAAATGGGCCTTGATATTTTAGCAGTCCGCCCCCAATTTATCCATGCTATGGCGTATAATGCTGCCGGACTTGTCGTCCTTATGGCGGCCCAGAACCTATTAATCGTTTGGAATAATAAAGCTTATGGAACGTTACCTCGAATTTGCAATCAGTCACTGGGAAATGGTGTTGGCCCTACTGCTGACATTATCGGTGTTATTGATCACAGAACGGCGCAAGGCTGCTCCGTCTGTTTCTCCGCAACAAGCCACGGTTTTAGCTAATGGCGAAGACGCCTTGCTGCTTGATATCCGAACTCCTGCAGACTTTAATGCTGGGCGCGTCATTGGTTCTAAGAACATTCCTTTTGCTGATTTAACGAAACGCATGTCAGAGCTTGAAAAACACAAAGATAAACCCATTGTTATCATATGTAAAACAGGTCAAACCTCCTCTAGCGCAGCCAATGTACTAAAAAAAGCGGAGTACACTAACGTTCATCGTATGGCTGGTGGTATGGCTGAATGGACAGGGCAGAATTTGCCACTTGTGCGTAAATAAAAGGCTAAAACTGAGGACTCAGCAATGACAGACCAAGTAAAAGCGCAGGTAATAATATACAGCTCTAGCCTATGTGGCTTTTGTTTCCGTGCTAAACGGTTGCTTGATAGTAAAGGTGCAGCCTATCAAGAAATTAGTGTTGATGGACGTAATGATCTGCGTCAACAAATGATGCAATCTACAGGTGGACGCACAGTGCCGCAGATTATCATTAATGGCAATGCGATCGGTGGGTGTGACGAATTACATATGCTGGATCGCCAGCAAAAACTGGACTCCTTGTTAGCTGTTTCATAAACGAAGCACTACTCCATAAAATTTACTAAAGAGAATTAAGTATGAGCGAAGAAGAAAAAGGCGCAGCAGCTGCAGAAGTGAATGAGCAGCCACAAATTATGATTCAGCGCGTGTATTTGAAAGACTTGTCCTTTGAGTCGCCTAATTCACCTCAGTCTTTTACTGCAGAGTGGAAGCCAGAAGTAGGGGTGGATTTAAATAGCCAAGCTCGTCAGCTTAATGAAACTAGTTTTGAGGTGGTTTTGCGTATTACCATCACTGCTAAAGCGGAAGATAAGACCGTTTATTTAGCCGAAGTCCACCAAGCAGGTTTGTTCCACATTGCTAACGTTCCTAAAGAGTCTATGGGTCAGGTATTAGGTGCTTTTTGCCCCAATATTTTATTCCCGTATGCCCGTGAAGCCATTGATAGTTTAGTGCAAAGAGGTAGTTTTCCAGCACTAATGCTAGCACCAGTTAACTTTGATGCTTTGTATGCTCAGAGCATAGCACAGCAGGCTGAACAAGCAGCGGAAGCAGGCGAAGCCGAACCTGAACAAACGCACTGATGTTGTTGCTTAGTTGGCGCCTTCGTAGTTGAGTTGGCGCCATGCTTCATAGACAGTAATGGCTGCACAGTTTGATAAGTTCAAGCTGCGGCTTTCTTTGGTCATGGGTAGGCGAATTCTAGCGTCACACCTTGCCCTAATCTCCTCGGGTAGGCCTCGGCTTTCAGGGCCAAACAATAACGCATCATGCTTTTTAAACTTAGCCTTGCTAAAGCAATCACTGCCCTTTGTGGTCATCGCGTAGATAGTTTTAGGTTTCACACTAGCAAAAAAAGCATCGTAGTTTTTGTGCACCTTCATATGGGCCCATTCGTGATAATCCAATCCTGCTCGCCTTAGCGCTTTATCTTCTAACTTAAACCCCAACGGTTCAATTAAATGTAATTGAAATCCCGTATTGGCGCATAAGCGAATAATGTTGCCGGTATT
The DNA here is from genome assembly GCF_047730085.1 of Candidatus Njordibacter sp. Uisw_056. NCBI lineage: Bacteria > Pseudomonadati > Pseudomonadota > Gammaproteobacteria > Pseudomonadales > Candidatus Njordibacteraceae > Candidatus Njordibacter > Candidatus Njordibacter sp. Uisw_056. The sequence continues at coordinate 224,311 of NZ_CP159830.1, forward strand.
AGGTGGAATTTCTGGTTCAAAAAGCACAACATGCAACATGGTATTTTAGGTCTCTATAAGTATCTATGTGTTCGCTGGTATGCCCATTTACGGGGCTAAACCTGATTACTTAATTGAGTATGATGTAATCACTAAATCTATGTCAATGGCGACTAAAGCCCTAATTCGTTGATTTTTCGGGTGAGGGTGTTTCTACCCCAACCCAATAATTCTGCAGCTTCTCTACGGCGGCCATGGGTATGTTTAAGTGCGGCTTGTATCATCACAATTTCAAACGCAGGTAGAGCCTTACCCAAAAGCTGCTGCTGGCCAAACTGTAGCTCTTTCTTAGCCCATTTTGATAACGAATCTTGCCAGTTTTGTTCCCCGCTAGCCTTAGTCGTGTGTTCTTGTAACTCTGGGGGTAAATCGCTAACCAATATTTGGTTGCCACTGCCCATGACACTTAACCAACGGCACACATTTTCTAACTGGCGAACATTACCTGGCCAATCTAATTTTTGTAAATGCTCTGCCGCAGCGCTGGAAAGTTGCTTTGTTTCTACGGCAAGTTCTTTAGCGCTGGTTACTAGAAAGTGCCTTGCTAGAGCAGGAATGTCTTCGCTGCGCTGGCTAAGGTTTGGTAGTGGTATGCGAATAACGTTAAGCCGGTGGAACAAGTCTTCGCGGAATAACCCTTGTTCTACTCGCTTGGTTAAGTCTTGGTGAGTGGCTGCAATAATGCGGACATCCACCTTAACTAGGTTGTGGCCACCAACACGATAAAACTCACCATCGGCCAGTACCCTTAGTAATCGGGTTTGGGCTTCAGCAGGCATGTCACCAATTTCATCCAACAGTAAGGTGCCTCCGTGGGCTTGCTCAAAGTGGCCTTTACGTTGGTTAACCGCGCCTGTAAAAGCCCCTTTTTCATGGCCAAAAAGCTCAGACTCAATAAGGTCTTTCTGGATAGCTGCCATGTTTAACGGAATAAAAGGTTGGTTAGCTCGTGGGCTATGTTGATGCAATGCCTGGGCAATAAGCTCTTTACCAGTGCCTGAAGCGCCATTAATCATAACCGTCATATTAGACTGTGAAAGGCGACCAATAGCCCTAAACACCTCTTGCATGGCTGGGGCTTCACCAATAATTTGGGCGCTGGCCGGTGCGGGTTCTGGTGTGGTAGCGCCTGCTTGTTGTTGGGCATGTTGCAAACCGCGTTGTACTAAGCCTACGGCCTCATCAATATCAAACGGTTTTGGTAAATAATCAAAAGCGCCACCTTGATAGGATGCTACGGCACTGTCCAGGTCTGAGTGAGCTGTCATAATAATCACAGGGACATGTTCAATCTGCTGTTGCAGCCGCTGCAGTAAGCTAAGGCCGTCAATGCCCGGCATACGAATATCGCTAATAATTAAACTGGGTGAGTCAAGCTCGAGTGCAACCAACAACTGTTGGCCATCTTCAAAGCTGCGACTGCTTATTTGCGCCTGCTGTAAGGCGCGTTCCAGCACCCAACGAATAGCGTGGTCATCGTCTACGATCCATACATCGTGGCTCATGGGAGTTTCTCCATGGGTAAGTAAATATTAAAGCAAGTTTGGCCGTTTTGGCTATCACATTCAATGAGGCCCTGGTGCTGCTGTATAAGGCTTTGGGCGATGCTTAAACCTAACCCTGTGCCTTGAGCACGATGGGTTACTAGGGGGAAAAAGATGTCTTCTTTAAGGTCTGCATTAATGCCAGGCCCATTGTCACTTATGCTGACACAACAGACGAGGCGGTGGCATGTATGACCAATAGTGAAGCGTCTAACAGCTCGCGTTTTAAGGCTAATTTGACCACCACTAACTTGGTGCTCCATAAGTGCTTGCAAGGCATTACGGCCTACATTAAGGCATACCTGCGTCATTTGATTTGCGTCGATGAGCAGTTCTGGCAGACTGGGGTCATAGTCTCGTATTAGTCGCACTCGGTCGCCAGCTTCTGCGCGTAATAACTGGTCTATTTTGTCTAAGATCTGATGAATATTGCAGCGTTGCTTTTGAGTTTGGCGTTGAGGACCCACTAAACGGTCTACAAGGTCTCTTAAGCGGTCAGCCTCAGAAATTATGATATCGGTGAATTCGTGTAACGAAGGGTTAAGTTCCCGTTGTAACAGCTGGGCTGCACCACGAATACCACCTAATGGATTTTTTATCTCGTGGGCTAAATTGCGCACAAGATTAGAAGACGCCTGCTGTTGGGTTGTCATGCGGGCTTCTTGTGTGAGTCGTTTGACACGCTCTAACGGCTGTATCTCTAAGGCTAAACTACCTTGTTCATCTACGGAGGTAACGCTTAAGTCTACAGATAGTCTGCGGCCATTAGCCTGCTGTATTTGGATGTCGCGACTAGTGAAGGATTGTTGGTGAGTGGAGCTATGCTCAAGCTGCTGTTTAAGAAGTGGGTCTAAGGACAGCAAATTGCTAATGGGCTCAAGCTGCATTTGATGTTGACTGACTCGAAATAAATTTTCCGCAGCCAAATTGAGCGCCACAATTTCCATGCGAGCGTTAAGTAAAACGATGGCGGTGGTTAAATGGTTAACCAAACTAGCCAGAGCTTGTTGGGCTTGCAGTAATTTAGGCATTGCACTCCATCGGGTTCTTTATGGCGCACCAAATTAGTGCGTTGGGTGTGCTTAAAAAGCCCTCCTCGGAGGGCTTTGGTTATGCGACTAGCAAGAGTAGTAAAGGCCAAACTCAACTGGGTGAGTGACACTATTAACTGCTTCTACTTCACCGTTCTTAAGTTCGATGTAAGCGTCGATCATTTCGTCAGTAAATACGCCACCACGGGTTAAGAATTCACGATCTGCTTCTAAAGCAGCAAGTGCTTCTTCTAGGCTTCTAGCCACTGTTGGAATTGCTGCTGCTTCTTCAGCAGGTAGGTCATACAAATCCTTGTCGGCTGCATCGCCTGGGTGGATTTTATTTTGAATACCATCAAGGCCTGCCATCAACAAGGCCGCGAAACACAAGTATGGGTTTGCAGTGGGATCAGGGAAGCGCACTTCTACGCGGCGTCCGCGTGGGTTGCTTACGTATGGAATGCGGATAGAAGCAGAGCGGTTACGGGCAGAGTAAGCCAGCATAACAGGGGCTTCGAAGCCAGGGACTAAACGCTTGTATGCGTTAGTAGATGCGTTGGTGAACGCGTTAAGCGCCCTAGCATGCTTAATAATGCCGCCAATATAGTAAAGCGCCATGTCTGACAAGCCACCATAGCCGTCACCAGCAAAAAGGTTAACACCGTCTTTAGCAATTGACTGGTGAACGTGCATGCCAGAGCCGTTATCGCCAACAATTGGCTTAGGCATAAAAGTAGCCGTTTTGCCGTAAGCGTGCGCCACGTTGTGGACACAGTACTTGATAATTTGTACTTCATCAGCCTTGCGAATTAACGTGCTGAACTTTGTACCAATTTCGTTTTGATTCGCCGTTGCTACTTCGTGGTGGTGTACTTCTATTTCCACACCCATAGCTTCCATAGCGTCACACATAGCGCCACGCATGTCGTGTGAGGAGTCAACTGGAGGTACTGGGAAATAACCGCCTTTGATGCCAGGCCGGTGACCCGTATTACCACCTTCGATGGTAGCGCTCGACTGCCAAGCTGCTTCTTCAGAGTTTATTTCGTACATGGCGCCTTGCATATCGGCTTTCCACTTTACGTCATCAAATACAAAGAATTCTGGCTCTGGGCCAAAGAATGCCGTGTCACCAATACCTGTAGACTTAAGGTATTCTTCAGCGCGAGCAGCAACTGAACGTGGGTCACGGTCATAGCCTTGCATAGTGGCTGGCTCAATAACATCGCATCGCACGTTTACTGTAGTTTGTTCTGTGAATGGGTCTAATACAGCAGAGCTATCGTCTGGCATGATGATCATGTCTGAATCGTTGATGCCTTTCCAGCCAGCAATGGATGAACCATCGAACATTTGGCCTTCAGAGAAGAAGTCTTCGTCTACAGTACGCGCAGGTATCGTTACGTGGTGCTCTTTGCCTTTGGTATCGGTAAAGCGCAGGTCGACCCAGCGTGCTTCGCTGTCTTGGATCATCTTAAGGGTATTTGCAGACATAAAGTCTCTCCAATCAAAACCAGCTCTAAGGCCGGTGGTTTACATGTATGAATTCCAGCCCATTGGCTGATACTGTGTTTACTAAAGCAATGGCCGTGCCAACTCTACCTAAGGTTTAAAAAGTGACCCTCTATGGCAGTTTTGGTCGCGTATATGGGTTTTTTTAACCTCAATCGCTCTATTAAGTTCTATAGCTTTAACTTAAGTATGCATTTTCACGCTAGTGTGCACTAAAAAGAGTCGCATTCAAAGAGTGGCGCACCATTTAAGTGCGATGATAGATAGCTTGTATAAATATCCTTCTTGTTCCCTCTTAGGTGCTGTGTTATCGCTATACTTTTGCTATAATCTGCGCTGCATTTTTTTGGCGCTGCGCTGTCGCAACGCCCATACGTATTTTGGCCATGTTCAATTGAGGCCGTTTGGAGTAGTGAGATGATCGAAAAGTTAAGAAATGTGGCGATTGTAGCCCACGTAGACCACGGTAAAACCACCTTGGTAGACAAGTTGCTAGAACAATCCGGCACCCTTGACCGTCGTGACCAAGGCACAGAGCGCCTTATGGACTCTAACGACCAAGAAAAAGAACGTGGTATTACCATTACTGCAAAAAACACTGCGGTAAGTTGGAATGGTTACCATATCAATATTGTGGACACCCCAGGACATGCTGACTTTGGTGGTGAAGTAGAGCGCGTTCTATCTATGGTAGATTGCGTCTTACTTTTGGTAGACGCCGTAGACGGACCGATGCCACAAACACGGTTTGTAACTCAAAAGGCTTTTCAACAAGGCCTCAGCCCTATTGTGGTTATTAACAAGATCGACCGTCCAGGCTCGCGACCAGATTGGGTTATGGACCAAGTATTCGATTTGTTCGACTCTTTGGGCGCTACGGATGAGCAGTTAGACTTTCCTGTAATGTACACGTCTGCGATCAATGGTATTGCTGGTGCCTCACCAGACAATATGTCTGATGATATGACGCCATTATTTGAATCATTGGTTGAGCATGTTAAATCACCAGACGTAGACCTTGAAGGCCCTTTGCAGATGCAAATTTCTGCGTTGGACTACTCAAGCTATGTAGGCGTTATTGGTGTAGGCCGTATAAAGCGTGGCAGCATGAAGGTGGGCCAGCAAGTTAAAGTAATTTCATCTGATGGCAAACACCGTGCAGCTAAGCTACAAAACGTGATGAGCTACATGGGCCTTGAGCGTATCGATGTAGCCACAGCCCAGGCTGGTGATATTGTGTGTGTTACTGGTATAGATGGTTTAAATATTTCTGACACTATTTGTCACCCAGACCATGTTGAAGCATTGCCTGCATTAAGCATCGATGAGCCAACAGTGTCTATGACGTTCCAAGTCAACGATTCACCGTTTGCTGGCCTTGATGGTAAGTTTGTTACTAGCCGTAATATCCGTGATCGTTTAGACCGTGAGCTTATTCACAATGTCGCCCTGCGTGTTACTCAAGGCGATACCCCAGACCGTTTTGTAGTGTCAGGCCGCGGTGAATTGCACTTGTCAGTGTTGATTGAAAGCATGCGTCGTGAAGGGTTTGAGATGGGTGTAGGACGTCCACAGGTTATCGAAAAAGAAGTTGATGGCGTGAAGATGGAGCCATACGAATCAGTATTGATTGACTGTGAAGATCAGCATCAAGGTTCACTAATGGAAGAAATGGGTCGTCGTAAGGCGGAAATGACTAACATGGAGCCAGATGGTAAAGGCCGTACACGATTAGAATTTATCATTCCTTCACGTGGTCTGATCGGTTTCCGTGGTCAGTTCTTAACCCTAACCTCTGGTAGCGGTGTAATGACGTCTGTATTTGATCATTATGGTCAAGTTAAGCAGGGTGCCCTAGCTGAGCGCGAAAAAGGTGTATTGGTTTCTATGGTTAAGGGTAAGATCTTAGCATTTGCTTTGTTTAACCTGCAGACTCGCGGTCGGTTGATGGTTGAGCCAAACATTGACGTATACGAAGGTATGCTTATTGGCGTTCACAGCCGTGGTAACGATTTGTGTGTTAACCCAACTAAGGGAAAGCAGCTTACCAACATCCGTGCAGCAGGTACTGATGAGAACATCGTTCTTAGCCCACCTATTCGCTTCTCACTTGAACAAGCGCTTGAATTTATCGAAGACGATGAGCTAGTAGAAGTTACACCACACTTCATCCGTCTGCGTAAGCGTCTACTTACAGAAACAGCGCGGAAGCGTTCACCTAAGTAAACATCCTTAGGTTGAAAAAGCCGATCAACAGATCGGCTTTTTTGTGTCTGTAGCAAAGGGTAGAGCTTTCAGCTTACTGTAGACTCTGTTAGTTTAGAGTGCTAAGAGGTTATTATTATGAACAAAGTAATTATTAGCGCAGCCTGCCTGTGGCTTGTGGCTTGTGCTAGTCCTGCAACAAAACCCACCATCAGTAGTGAACAAGGTAATTTACCTAGCTTTACTGCTGCCTATGATGCCTTTAGTTGCGATCAGCTATATTCAGAGGCCCGGCGCATTGCAGGCCAGATGCATGATATTGCTGGAGTGCGAGACGAAGATGCACAAACGGAGCGACTAGAATTTGTGGGTGGGGTGTTGTACTGGCCAGTTTTGTTTTTGGTAGATGGTGGTAGCGACTCTAAAGCTGCAAGGGAAGAATACGACCAGTTAAAAGATCGCTTGCTAAGCCTGACCGATTGGGAAGTTAAGGGCCAGTGCGGTGAGTAAGCAGGCATAAAAAAGCAGGCATAAAAAAAGCAGCTCGTGTGAGCTGCTTTCTGAGGCTAGTTTATTTTTATTATTAAGCCAAAGGTGTCTTTTTTTCTTATTGCGCTTATTATTTTTATTTGCGCTGAGGGCATATTACCAACTTCCCACCCAGTGTCTAATACTAAAAAGTTATAGCCTGTATTAAAATTGGTATAAAGCGCTATTATTTTGATGACCGATAAACCGTCACCTTGTTTATAATTCGCCACAAGATTAACATAGAACGGCTAATTACATTTCATCCAGTGACCCTCTTATGGCCAGTATACAAGTCTCGTACCCCCATCAACATTCAATGACCCAAGCCCGTGAAGCCGTGCAAACCCTTGCCACCAAGCTTGGGACAAAGCTGGGTGTAAAAAGCGCCTGGCAGGCCGACGTATTGACGCTTGAGCGTCAGGGCATCAAAGGCTCGATGGTGTTGACCGAAGGGGTAGTAGACGTTGAACTTACCCTTGGCATGATGTTAACACCTATGAAGAGCCAAATTGAAGCAGAGGTTAACAAGCAGCTAGCACGCTGCTTGGGTTAAGCTTTTTAGTGTTGTGTTGGTCGGCGGGCGAAACAAGTTACAATATATAGCGGCTTAAATCTTGGTCTTTCACCAGATCTTGTAGGTTTTTGTCAACATAGGTTTGGTTAATAACAACTTTCGCGCCTGAAGCTTGGTTAGCTGTAAACGATAGGTCTTCTAGCAGGCGCTCTAGCAGTGTATGTAGGCGCCGGGCACCGATGTTCTCAGTACTTTCGTTTACCTCATAGGCAAGCTCTGCTATGCGCTTGACGCCATCTTCACTAAATTCTAAATCAACCCCCTCTACACTCAATAGGGCTTTATACTGCTGCGTGAGTGAATAGTTGGGTTCGGTAAGAATGCGAGCAAAATCTTCTGGCCGAAGGGCATTTAACTCTACCCGAATAGGCAAGCGGCCTTGCAACTCTGGGATAAGGTCTGAGGGCTTTGCAACGTGAAATGCGCCTGAAGTAATAAACAGGATATGATCTGTCTTTACCATGCCGTATTTTGTGGTTACGGTACATCCTTCAATAAGTGGCAACAAATCACGCTGCACACCTTCACGAGACACATCACCGCTGCCACCTTCTTGTCTTTTGGCAATTTTGTCGATTTCATCTAGAAACACAATGCCATTTTGCTCTACAGCTTCTAACGCTTGTTGTTTAAGGTCCTCTTCCTTAACCAGGCCTGCAGCTTCTTCGTCTTGAAGTTGCTTTAGGGCGTCTGCAATGTTCATTTTTTTGGTTTGTTTTTTGTCTTTGCCCATATTGGCAAACAAACCTTGCAGCTGGTTGGTCATGTCTTCCATGCCAGGAGGCGCCATTATCTCAACCCCAACAGGAGCATTAGACACTTCAATATCAATCTCTTTGTCGTTTAGTAGGCCTTCTCTTAGCTTCTTGCGAAACATCTGACGGGTGCCAGACTCCTTAGTGATAGGCGAGTCATTTTCGCCACGGGCAGGGGGCAGCAACACATCTAAAATACGATCTTCTGCACGGTCAGCTGCCTGGTTGGCTACTTTTGTAATAGCCTCTTCGCGCAGCATCTTCATAGCCGTTTCCATGAGGTCGCGAATAATAGATTCTACGTCGCGGCCTACATAGCCCACTTCAGTAAATTTTGTTGCTTCAATTTTTATAAAAGGGGCATGAGAAAGCTTAGCTAAACGGCGAGCAATCTCGGTTTTACCCACACCAGTAGGGCCGATCATCATAATGTTCTTAGGTGCAATTTCAGCCCGCATGTCAGGCTCGAGTTGCATACGGCGCCAGCGGTTTCGCAAGGCAATAGCCACAGCGCGTTTAGCAGCATCTTGGCCAATAATATGGTTGTTGAGTTGGCTGACGATTTCAGCAGGAGTCAGTTGAGACATGGTTCAGCCTTATTTCTTAGTTTGAGCAGTTAGGTCAATGGTTTCGATGGTCGTTTGATGATTGGTAAATACACAAATACTGGCGGCAATATTAAGGCTTTTACTAACAATGTCTTGAGCAGACAGCTCTGTGTTATCTAGCAGAGCCAATGCTGCTGCTTGCGCAAAGTTGCCACCAGAACCGATGGCAATAAGGCCGTGTTCTGGCTCTATTACATCGCCAGTACCGCTGATAATAAGAGAGGCTTCCTCATTAGCAACCACCAACATGGCCTCTAGTCTGCGTAAAGCACGATCACTGCGCCATTCTTTGGCGAGTTCTACAGCAGACCTTACAAGCTGGCCATGGTGTTTTTCTAATTGGCTTTCAAAGCGTTCAAATAGAGTAAAAGCATCAGCGGTACCGCCAGCAAATCCTGCAATGACTTTGTCATGATATAGGCGGCGTACTTTGCGAGCATTACCTTTCATTACGGTATTGCCTAATGAAACTTGGCCGTCGCCACCCAATACAACTTGATTGCCGCGGCGTACTGATACTATGGTGGTCATATTTCATCCCTAATTGGCTGCACCCATGGGCTATACGCCATTGCGTGCATAATGCGATCCTTTTAGGATGGGGTCGAGACGCTAAAATTCAAGCGCAAAAACACTTAACAGATGATTAGTTAGCGCTTTTGTTGATTCGAATTGATTCAATGCCCTGCTGGGCGAGAATATCTTCCGCTTTATTCAGAGTTGAGCGGTTACTAAATGGTCCAATACGAACACGGAACCATACTGATCCACTGCTCGAAACCGTTTTTTCAGCGACAACATTGTCCATATTAAGCAGAACTAGCCTAGCTCTAAGGCGGTTAGCATCTTTCATTTTACGAAAAGACCCTGCCTGTAGTAAGGTGTTCGTCTTCTTCTTAGGGTCCTTAGGTGTGGAGATATAAGCATCCACCTGCGTGGGGGTCACTTCACTGTCTGGGAGTAGAGTGTAAAAGTCAAAGTTGTCTTTTTGCTTACTCACACCTTTTTTGTTGGCAGCCTTGCCTTTGTTCTTAGGCACTCGTTTAACCACCTCAGTGGGGTTTGTTTTTTCAGCTACCACAGTGCTAGCCTTAGTATCATCTGGCTGTTGTGAAAGCATCAAAAGTGTGGCCAAAAAGGCCGTGCTCACCACTAACGTGAAAAACATAACCCAGCGAGAAACGGCAGGCTTAGGTTGCTTTTTAGGCTTGCGCTTAGCGTAATCGTGTGATGCCACGATTACATATGCTCTGGTGCGTCAACACCTAAAAGGGTTAAACCATTGTCCATTACTTGGCGTGCAGCCATACACAGACACATGCGGGCGTTACGCAACTGAACGTCATCAATAACCATTCTGTGGGCATTATAGTAACTGTGAAAATGGCCAGCTAAATCTTTAAGGTAATGAGCCACTTGATGGGGCTCATGATTATAAGCTGCGTGCGCTATCACTTCTGGATACAGCTGTATTTGCTGCATTAGGCTGATTTCTGCAGGTTCACTCAGCTTTTCAAGTTGCTCAAGCCCCATAACTGAATCCCAAGCCATGTTCTGTTCTGCAAGTTTTCTAATGAGGGTGCAAATGCGCGCGTGAGCATACTGAATATAATACACTGGGTTGTCTTTGCTCTCTGACTTAGCAAGCTCTAAGTCAAAATCCATATGTTGCTCTGCTTTGCGAGTAACATAGAAAAACCGTGAGGCGTCTTTGCCTACTTCCTCTCGAAGTTCGCGTAAGGTGACAAAAGAACCACTGCGGGTAGACATGGGCACTCGTTCGTTGCCACGATACAAAATAGCAAACTGAACCAACTTTACCACTAAGCGTTCTGGGTCTATACCTAGGGCTTGCAATGCAGCCTTCACTCGAGTGATGTAACCGTGGTGATCTGCGCCCCACACGTTAATAACCGTATCCATGCCACGCTCAAACTTGTTTAAATGATAGGCAATGTCAGATGCAAAGTAGGTAGTTTGGCCGTTGTCACGCTTTACTACACGGTCTTTGTCATCACCAAAGGCTGTAGAGCGGAACCATAAGGCCCCACCGTCTTCATAGACATGCCCTTGCTCTTGTAGTTTAGCAATGGCGCGGTTAATCTGGTCACCCTGATCCAGGCTGCGTTCAGAAAACCAGTGCTGGAAGTCCACACCAAAGCCGTGTAAATCTTGCTCAATGTCATGACGAATAGAGTTAAGGCCAGCATTAAATACTAAGCTATAGTCAGCTTGTCCCAGCAAACTTTGAGCCCGCTCAATCAAATCATCAATGTGCTTCTCTTTGTCACCCTCTGGAGCATCTGCATGCAGCCTGCTCATTACCTCAGGTGCGCTGTGCTTGAGACGGTCACCTACCTGTGTGCGGAGGTGTTTGGCGATATCGTTAACATAAGCACCTTGATAGCCATTACTGGGGAAGGTGATCTCTTCCTCAGCTTGTTGTAAATAACGCAGCCACACACTTGCAGCCAAAATGTTCATTTGGCGGCCCGCATCGTTAACGTAATATTCCCTTTCTACATCATAGCCTGAGGCTTCCAGCAGATTAGACACGCTAGCGCCGTATGCTGCGCCGCGGCCATGGCCAACGTGCAGGGGCCCGGTAGGGTTGGCAGATACAAATTCCACTTGCACTTTATGGCCAGCACCACTGTTATTGCGGCCAAACTGATCGGCGTCTGTCAGTACTTTACCGATGATAGCCTGAGTGGCATCTTGGCTGATAAAAAAATTGATGAAACCTGGGCCTGCAATTTGTGTTTTAGTGACCGATTTTGATGCAGGCAATTGACTACAAATTAGTTCAGCAATGTCACGCGGTTTGCGGCGTGCAACTTTAGCCAAAGTTAGAGCGACGTTGCATGCAAGATCTCCATGTTGCTTGTCGCGGGTATTGTCGATTTGGATGTTAGCGACTAGATCAGCGTCAAACTCACCTGCGGTTTTAAGGGCATCGATAGCTTGTTGGATAAGGTCTGCAATGTGTTGCTTCATGGTGGCGTATAGGCTTCTAAAAGGTTTAAGTGCAGCCTCAAAAATGAGGCCGTAACAACTCGGTGTGCATTAGTGGTAATTATCCCAGTTCTTGCGGGTCTATGTCTAGACTCCAGCGTATTTTACGGGCTGCTGGATGTTGATCTAATAAGTGGCATAATTGCTGTAATAATTGCTGTAATTGTTTACGGTTTGGGTGCTGAAGTTGTAATTGAGCACGATAATAGTGTGCTCTGCGAGCCATAAAAGCAGGCATAGGGCCAAACATGAGTAAGGACTTAGTAAGTGGCTGCAGCACGGGGTTTTGTACCTGTTGCCCTAACCAATTCAGCAGGGCAAAGGCCTGCGTTGCATCTTTGGCTTGCGCATGAAATAAAGCCATGTGGCCAGTAGGAGGCAAACCGCTTTGCTGGCGACTAGTGAGCTCTTGCTGAGCAAAGGCGTTGTACCCTTTATTAACTAAAATATTAATAGTGGGGTGGTCTGCTTGATAAGTTTGAATCACTGCTGTGCCCGGTATCTGAGCACGGCCAGCACGGCCAGCAGTCTGCACTAGCAGCTGTGCTAGTTTTTCTGGGCCACGAAAATCACTACTAAAAAGGCTGGCGTCAGCATCTAAAATAGCGGCCAAAGTAACATTAGGGAAATGGTGGCCCTTAGCCAGCATCTGTGTACCCACCAATAAGCACGGTTGGCCAAGATGTACTTGCTCTAACATTGTTTCTAAACTACCTTTTTTGCGGGTAGTGTCACGATCTATGCGATGAACTGGGGTGTTAGGGAAAAGCGTGTTTAGCTGCTCTTCTGTTCGTTCGGTGCCTTGGCCGAGGGGTTTTAGCTGAGAGCTGTGGCACTTTGGGCAATGCAGATGTATGGGTTGTTGGTGCTCACAGTGATGGCAGTGGAGCCTTGGGGGACGGCGGTGTAAGGTCATGCTGGAGTCGCAGGCAGGGCATTGTGCGGTTTCACCACAAGCCTGGCATTGCAGGCTAGGGGCAAAGCCCCGTCTGTTGAGCATTAGCAAAACTTGATGGCCTAAATCCAGCTGGATTTGAACCATTGCCTGCAGCTGTTCAGAGATACCAGCCTGTTGCGGTTGGTTGCGTAGATCAATCACCTCGTAACTTTGGCTACTTGCCTTTCCTGCCCTCTGGGTTAATAGCCATTGGCTAAACCGCCCCCGTGCCACATTTGCCAAACTCTCTAATGAGGGTGTGGCTGAGCCTAATAATATTGGAATTTTAGCGTCGGCAGCACGCTTTATGGCTAAGTCTCGGCCATGGTAGCGAAAACCTTCTTGCTGCTTATAAGCTTGATCATGTTCTTCATCAATGATAATTAGGCCTAGGTCTGGTATTGGGGTAAATAAAGCAGACCGTGTGCCTATTATAATATCAGCCTGCCCAAGCCCTGCTTGTTGCCAAGCGTTAAGTCTCTGATGTTCTGTAAGGCCCGAGTGAAGAGCCAATACTCGGTTGTTAAAGCGTTGTTTAAGTCGCTGCAGTAGCTGTGGTGTAAGGCCTATTTCGGGAACCAACAATAGGGTGCGTTTACCTGCCTGCAATTGCTCTGCAATGGCATGAAAATAGACTTCAGTCTTGCCGCTGCCGGTAACACCATTTAATAGGTTGCAACTAAATACATCCTTTACCTTAGCTAAGTGTTCAACAATATGTGTTTGTTCTGCGTTAAGAACCAGGCCTTGTTCAGCCAGTTTTAAAGTTACATTTTGAGGCTTAGGGTAGCTGGTAGTGAGCCATTTTTTGTCTAAAAAAGGCTTTAGTTGGCTAGGTTTTATGCCTATAGTTTGGAGCTGACTAAGATTAAACACGGGTGCCAAGGTGCTAATTTGTTGCCAAAGGAGCTGTTGTTTTTTTGCCCTGCCAAACTCTGCCTCTACATTAGCGACCTGCCAATTGAGTTGGATGAGTTGATTAGGTATGGGTTGGCGCAGTTTAGCAGGTAGTAGGTGCATAAGTGAGTCACCTAATGGGTGTTGGTAATACTCAGCTGCCCATAGCCCTAGCTGCCAAAGGTCTTTGGGCAATAGTGGTGTGTTATCTAATAGTTCAATAATAGGCTTAAGTTTACTAAGGTCTAAGTCTGTGGTTTGGCTTATGCCCACAATAAGCCCTACTCTTTGGCTACGACCTAAGGTTACATGGACACGTAAGCCAATTGTCGGCAAGCAAGAGTCTTTTGTTGTGTCTGGCGCTAAATAAGTAAACTCTTGGCGTAGACCAGTGGCGAGGGCGATTTTTAGATACATAGGCACTGGAAAATAGAACATTTAAGGCAATTGAGTTATGAGGTTATCCTACACCAAAGTGCCTTTGTTTGTGGTGTTTACAAAGATAAACTGCTCATTTGGTTAATTGTAACGTTTGTGTTGTCAAAAAGGCTTGCTTATCTTCAGGCGTCTGGTAGAATTTTGCCTCTATTTTTAGGGCCTGCCGGTTGTCGGTTGGCTAATTTGAAAGAGACCTTATAAAGGTCTCTGTTCGGTGCGGTGCTTGGCAATAGATCAAGTGGCGGCGCCATAACCTTGAGGTTATTCCCCATGCAAACAGATATCCATCCTAAGTACGAAGCTATTAAAGCGACGTGTTCTTGTGGCAATGTTGTAGAAACACGTTCTACGCTATGTAAAGACATGCACATTGACACATGTTCAGCCTGCCACCCGTTCTATACTGGCAAGCAGAAAAATATTGATGTTGGCGGCCGTATCGATCGCTTCAACAAGCGCTTTGGTAGCCGAGCTAGTAAGTAATTGGCATAGCGTTAAGCGCACGTTAAAAACCTGCCCTGGTTACCCAGCGCGGGTTTTTTAGTGCCTCAATATTCGCTTTTATCCTTTAGCGGTTCTCACAGCCAGCGCAGCTATGGTCACTCAACTTAGCGTCAATAGTGCTTAGCGCTAGGGCCTTGGTAGGAAAAATGTGACGCTTACCTATAGTGCTTAAATGTCCGTTACGAATAATCGGCTTAATCACCCGGCCATTAACATTACAAAGGTATAAACCTCCACCTTTGGCAGCTAGCCGTTTAGCTTCGTTGGCTAATAACTCTGTGCCCGCTAAATCTATAAAATTAATGCCACTAGCAACAATAAGCACATGTTTTTGTGGTATCGCCATCAATGTGGTTTGTACATAATCTACTGCACCAAAAAATAGCGCCCCATCAATACGAACAATTTTGATAACGTCACATTCAGGTAGGTTAGAACGTTGTGCGTCTACTAGTTTTTTAGCACCTCTGCCACTAGCCAAAGCCGTAATGTTGGGTTGTGATGTACGGCGTAAATACAACACCAAGGACAAAAGCACACCCAAATAAATAGCAAATTCCATTGGAAGTAACAGTGTAGCAGCAAAGGTTACGCTAAATACCATAGCCTCGTTTTTACCTGCGCGATAAATAATTTTTATGTGGTGCCAATCAATTAGGTTCCATGCCACCATTAATAAAATAGCAGCCATACTAGGTAAGGTGATGTAAGCGGCTAAGGGAGCAAAAAGTAACACGATTATGGCTAAAAATACTGCTGCAAATAATGCTGCTAAAGGGCTAGTAGCGCCTGCTTCATAGTTCACTCCCGTGCGAGTAAATGACCCTGAGGTGGCATAACTAGACGAGAAACTGCCCAGAATATTAGACAGCGCTTGGCCAATAAACTCTTGGTTACCATGGATTTGTTGGCCTGAGCGTGTGGCGACCGAACGAGCAATCGATACAGCCTCTACCAGACCTAATAAACCCAAAGCCATAGCACCTGGCGCCAACTGCCTTAATAAATCCCAAGTCATCAGGGGCGTGGATAAAGGGGGTAATTGTGATGGAATTTCTCCCACTAAGGCAATTTCGCTAACCCCTGACCAAGAGGTTAATAATAAAGCCTGAGTGGCAGCGCTTCCAACAACCATAGCAATGAGCATATTGGGCCATTTTCTACGCCAACGTTTTATTACAATCAAAGTAGCTAAGGTAAGTGCTGCAATCACTAAGCTGGGTAGGTGTGTGGCTATAATGTTATCTGCTACAGCAATCCAGTTAAGAATAAAGTTACCAGTAGACTGAAGGTCTAGTCCGAGGGCGTTTTTTATTTGGCTAGTGGCAATTACCACGGCAGCGCCAGAGGTGAATCCAACCACCACCGAGTGAGATACAAAATTCACCAAAGAGCCCATACGAGCAAGGGATAATATAAGCTGAAAAAGTCCGGCCATGAGGGTTAAGGTAAGCACTAGGCTTATATAGGCTGCCGTGCCCACCTGGGCTAAAGGGCTAATAGTAGTAAAAACAACAATAGAAAGAGCTGCTGTCGGGCCAGAGATAAGGTGCCAAGAAGAGCCAAATAAAGCAGCAATTATGGCTGGAACGATTGCAGCATACAGTCCATATTCTGGCGGTAGGCCAGCAATTAAAGCATAAGCCACACCCTGGGGAAGAACGATGATGGCACCTGTAAGTCCGGCCATAGCATCTTGCCGAGCACTAGCTGGGGTTGTGTGTTTAGCCCAGCTTAGAAAAGGCAGAAATTTTAACAAATAAGTCAGTGCCACCGACGACATACATTACCTAATAAAATGAACTTAATTACCCTATTGTAATGTATTTCTTTGTTGTCGGTGGTATTTAAAACTGCTGTGGTAAGCCCCTTTTAGTTTACTCATGAAATAATGGTTATGTTTGCCGTAGTGTTCTAAGTGGTGGAGCCGTTACTACTGAGCGATTAAACCACCAGCCGCAGGAGCCAATGATCAACATGCCAGCAAAGGGCGTAAGCACCCAAAGGGGCCAATGAAATTGCAGTGGCAATTGAAATAATTGGTTTTGCAGCACGGCAACTAACGCTTCTGCACTCACCCCTGCAATAAGCCCTGCTACAAATCCAAGGCTTGCATACTCTACTAACAAAATACTGCGAATCAGTGATTTGCTTGCACCTAAGGTTCGTAGAATAGCACTTTCGTGCCGACGCTCATCTATACTGGCTTGTATACTGGCGACTAACACTAATACCCCCGCACCTAAAACCATCACTAAAATACTCTCCACGGCAAGAGAGAGTTGAGCTACAACCTGCTTTACCTGTTGCAAAATTTGGTCTACATCAAGCATAGATATAGTGGGTTGTTGACGCAACAAAGGGCCAAGTTTGCTTCGGTCTTCGGGTGAAACATAAACACTGGCCATATAGCTTGCGCTGTTGGCATCAATTAAAGGTTGTGAAAAGACAAAAAAGAAGTTGGGCTGCATAGTACTCCAGTCCACTTCTCTGAGGCTGGTTAAAATAGCTTGGCGTGGGATGCCGGCAACATTAAACGTAAGGCTTTGTCCCAATGCTAACCCCATTCGCTGCGCATAGTCTGATTCTATCGAGACTTCTAACGGGTTAGCATTGCTATCATCCCACCACTGGCCTGCGCTAATGCTGTTTCCTATGGGTAGAGTTTGGCTCCAAGTGAGATTAAGTTCCCGGTCCCCGCGGGGGTCTTCTACCTTAGGTTCGGTGAGCCTAGCTCTGGCGATAGGGAAAAAAGTTAACCCTTGGGTAGCTAATCCTTGCTGTTCCATTGAGGTGACTAAAGACTCACGCTCCTGTTGATAAATATTGAATAAAAACAAGTTAGGAGTGTCTTGGTTTAACTGCTGTTGCCAATCATCAATTAGGAAACTTCGTACCGAAATTAAACTAAATAGAAGCATTAGTGCAAGCCCAAAAATAGCCACTTGCAGGCTATTCTGGTGTTTTCTACGTGATAAATTCGCTACACCTATCTTGCCCCCTTGGCTTAAATGGGGGCGTATTTTGTTGCCTAACCTGATGAGCAGGCTAGCGAGCAAAGCCAGCAAAGCCAGAATAATGGCCACACCAACGATCAGAGCAGAGGTGATTAATATAGATTGGCTGTGCCAGTACACTAAAGCAATTACGGCGGTAAAACCTATAGTCAGGTGGCCTATGTTGGTTTTGCTCTGGCTGGAAGATTGGCGCAGTACCTCTGCAGGAGCCACCTTAGCTAGCGCCAACATGGGGGGTAATACGAAAGCTAACAAGCACAATGTGCCTGTTCCTGCGCCAAGTATAAAGGGAGCAAGTGGTGGGATAATAGATGCGGCTTGAAAATAGTCAACGACTAATAACAACAGGCCTTGGTAAAGGCCCCAAGCAAGGGGCAGGCTTACTAAAAGAGCCAATAACGCTAGCAGTGCCATTTGGCTTAGGTATAAAAAGCGTAATTGTTTAGGTTTAAGACCAAGGCACTTAAGTAAAGCCACGTGTTTAGCTTGGCGCAGGCTATAGCGCCGGGTGGAGAGAGACAGGGCTACACCAGCAAGAACCACTGCTAGCGACCCTGCTAGTAATAGAAACTGTTCAGCTTTGTCTAAAGTGGCCGCCACATTTACATTACCATCAGTGGGCGATTGCCACTTTTGACCATTTTTTAGCAAAGGGTTAATGTCTTGTTGCAGCTGAGTTAGTGCGTTATTTTCACCCGCTAATAACCACCGGTTTTTTACTCTACTGCCTGTCTGTACGGCCTCGGTTGCTTCAAGGTCGGACAGGTGCATCATGGCACTAGGAGCGAAGCCTGAAAAACCGCTAGCCTGATCTGGTTCAGACATGAGTACCTGGCTTATTTTTAAACTAAGTTGACCGACATCAATAGTGTCATTTAATTTAGCATTTAGGCTGGCTAATAGTCGAGAATCAGGCCATATTTCTCCCTGTATGGGACCATGTTCTATAACTGTACCCAGCTCAAAAGCAGCAGTGCTTACAGTGATTTCACCTCGCAATGGGTAATTTTCTGAGACAGCTTTAATGCTGGCTAATTGCATACCCTGTGGGGCAAATACCATGGCCTGAAACTGACTCAGCTGTGCTTGTTGTAAGGATAAAGCCTGGGCTTTCTCTAGCCATAGTTGAGGCACAGGTTGGCTGGTGTTAAGGCGTAAGTCTGCAGCGATAAGGTTTGCACCTTGCGCCACCATCGATTG
This sequence comes from Candidatus Njordibacter sp. Uisw_056, assembly GCF_047730085.1. Classification (NCBI taxonomy): domain Bacteria; kingdom Pseudomonadati; phylum Pseudomonadota; class Gammaproteobacteria; order Pseudomonadales; family Candidatus Njordibacteraceae; genus Candidatus Njordibacter; species Candidatus Njordibacter sp. Uisw_056. Next base: position 243,118 of record NZ_CP159830.1, read on the forward strand.
CTTAACTTGTTGAGTAAAAAGGCTAATACTGGTCACACTAGTAGTGGCGAGAACCAAAGCGACAAACAGTAGAGAAAGTTCTCCACCGCGCCAGTCTCGCCACGCTAGGCGGGCGGCTAGTTTAAACATCTGTGAGTTCCGTAAGTTGTCCAGCTGTTAGGGACAACCTTCGCTGGCAGCGTTGTGCCAATTCTAAATCGTGGGTCACTAATACCAGTGTGGTGTGGTGTTGTTGATTGAGTTCAAACAAGAGCTCAATAATATGGTGGCCAGTCTCTGTGTCTAAATTACCTGTAGGCTCATCGGCAAACAAAATAGGCGCTTGTGCGGCAAAGGCGCGAGCAATGGCGACACGTTGTTGTTCGCCACCAGAGAGTTGGTTGGGATAATGATGGCCACGCTCAGCCAGTCCGACGTGGGTTAAATATTTTTTTGCCAGTGCGTCAGCATCACGGCTACCTTTCACTTCTAGCGGCAGCATGATGTTTTCTATCGCAGTAAGACTTGGCAGGAGTTGAAAATTCTGGAATATAAATGCAACTTGATGTTTCCGTAGCTCGGCTCGATGTTCTTCATTAAGTTGCGTGAGGTCTTTATGGGCTAAAAACAGTTGTCCATGGCTAGGGCTGTCTAAGCCTGCCATCATGCCTAATAAAGTGGTTTTTCCAGAGCCAGAAGCACCAACTATGGCAACAGATTGGCCAGCTTCTATGGTAAAATTTACGTCTTGTAATATATGTAAGTCGTTAGATTGGCTGGCTTGAGGGTTAGCTACAATTTGGCTGACGTTATGGGCGGCCAAAAAGGGCGTAGAAGAAGGCATAGGGACAACTCAATAATTTAATAGGGGTCTATTATGGCGTCTGCCGAGTCACTAAGGAAAGGATATGATGCAGTTTTTCAAAATATTTACATTTTACTTTTGCAGTATTGCTAGCCTTTTGTGGGTGCCTGGGGGCTGGGCTAAGGATCAGACCATATTGGTCATGGGGGATAGTTTGAGTGCTGGTTATGGTATGTCGCTAGAACAAGCTTGGCCAGCTTTGCTGCAAGACAAGTTAAATGCTAGTAGAACTAATGATCAGTGGCGGGTGATTAATGCCAGTGTGAGTGGTGAAACAACTCAGGGAGGGGTTCGCCGATTACCTGCGTTGCTGCGTCAGTTTCAACCTCAGTGGGTATTGTTAGAGCTGGGTGCTAACGACGGTTTGCGAGGGTACCCCGTCGTCAACATCACCACTAACCTGGGAGCTATGATTGAACAAAGCCAGCTGGCTGGGGCCCAAGTAGTTGTTATGGGAATTCAGTTACCGCCGAATTATGGAGCGCGCTACACAGCACCTTTTTTTGCTCAATATGAAACCCTTGCAGTGCAGTATAAGACCGCTCGAGTGCCTTTTATATTAGAAAATATTGCTATTCATAATGATTTAATGCAGCCTGATGGCCTGCACCCAACCCCCGCAGCTCAGCCTATTATTGTTGATAATGTATGGCGTAATTTAGCAGACATCTGGGTGCCCTAAAATAACAAAACCCACACTCGGTGGGTTTTTGGGATGTCTAACTAAGGTTCAGCTAGGTGTTAAAATGCGTAAGCGCCTTCTCCATCTGAGTCCATGCCAACACTCATTGCCGCTTTTAGCTTTTTCATAGCGTTCTTTTCAAGCTGGCGAATTCGCTCTGCAGACACTTCGTACTGGTCAGCCAAATTGTGTAAGGTGGCCTTAGAGTGACTCAACCAGCGCTGCTGCAAAATATCACGGCTGCGAGGGTCTAGGTCACCCATGGCGGTTGCTAAACGTGTGTTGGAATCTTCTTCCCAATCACTCGCTTCCAGCTGCCTAGCAGGGTCACCCGAGTGATCTTCAAGGTAATAAGCTGGCGCCTGATATGCGCTGTCTTCGTCACCCTCTGGTGCATCAAATGGGGTGTCATGAGCAGACATGCGGCCTTCCATTTGCATTACAACTTTAGCATCAACACCTAAGTCTGCTGCCATGGATTGAACTTCTGCATGTGTCAGCCAAGCTAATTTCTTCTTGGAGCTGCGCAGATTAAAAAATAGTTTCCGCTGGCTCTTGGTCGTTGCTACTTTGACAATGCGCCAGTTGCGTAAAATATATTCGTGCATTTCAGCTTTGATCCAATGCACAGCGAAAGAAACTAAGCGCACGCCCACCTCTGGGTTGAAACGCTTGACCGCTTTCATTAAGCCTGCGTTACCTTCTTGCACTAGGTCAGCAATAGGTAGGCCGTAACCAGAGTAGCTTTTGGCAATATGAGCCACAAAGCGCAGGTGAGACATAACCAGTTGGCGTGCTGCATCTAAATCATTTTCGTAATACAGACGTTCAGCCAGTGCTCGCTCTTGCTCAACCGTAAGAATGGGGATGGTGCTGATCGTTTGTAGGTAAGCCTCGTGGCTTTGGCCTGGTGCTAATGCATCAATAGCTGATAATGATTTGGTCATAACAATCTCCGTAGTCTTTGAGTCCACTCTTAAACTTATTCTAAGCATGGCCTTTTTTGGCCATTTTCTAGGACTATTGCCGCAAATGCATGCATTTCCTCGCATACATAATATTTTTCTAATATTAAGATTTGGCTTACGACGGCAAAATTAAGAGTTGTATTTTAGGGCTGAAATGGCGAGAGTGCAAGTCTCAGTTGGGGTATTTCCCTGTAAAGCTTTGTAAACCCCTACAAGGACCTTATTTGGGCTCAATAAGGCGTAGTTGGCGGCCCACAGTTAAGCTTGCCCCCAATACCGATAGCCCGCAGCTAGCAACAAATAGATTAAAACTCCCCATCCAACTTAAACCTTGCAGTTGCCAGTCACTTTGGTAGCTTTGCGCCAATGATAATAAGGGTGGATGCAAGTAGGCTACTCCCACCTGGAGAATGACCCAAGCAATTAAAGCTGAAAATAACCCAGCCCAAAGTCCGGCATATAAAAATGGGCGCCGTAAATAGGCATCAGTTCCTCCCACTAGTTTAATAACCAAAATCTCTTGTTTTCTGCTTTCTATTTGTAAACGCACAGTGTTGCCCACCACAAGCAATACACCAAGTGCTAGTAAAAGCGCTAAGCTGTAGGTAAATCGCTCGCTTGTATCCAACAGTGCTTGTAGGCGATCCAACCACTCCATGTCCACTAATACTTGATCAATGGGGTCTTGCTGTCGTAACTGTTGGGTAAGTTTTGCGACAGCTTTTGGGCCTAAGGAGGTGTTGGCTGGCTCTATTAGTATAGTTGCAGGCAAGGGGTTATCAGTGAGGCTTGTTAATATATCTTCTAGCCCACTACTGGCTTTAAAATCAGCTAATGCCTGCTCGGCCGAGATGTAAGTTGCCTGAATAATGTCTGGCCTGGAGCTTAATTGACCAGTGATCAATTGACCTTGTTCAAGGCTTACATCTGAAGCCAAAAATACGCTTATGTGGCTACTCTGATTAACCTGCTGACCTAAGTGCTGAGCTTGGCTTAAGAGTAACAATAACGCCGCTGGCAAAGCCAATGCTATGGCTAATGTTAGCCAGGTTAATAGGTTAGCCAAGGGCGACTGCCATAGCCTGCACCAACTATTAATAGCGACATCTTTGTGTTCTCTAAGTAGCCGTTTAGCAGGACTTTCAGGTTGAGAGCGGCTGGCGTTATGGGCAGGGCGACGCTTAAAAAAAGCCATAATTACGGCCCCATTACTGAAAGTGGTCCACTAATTCGGCCTTGGTTAAGCTGAATAACGGGGTGCTGTAGGCGCTGAATAAGTGCTAGGTCATGGCTGGCAATGAGCACAGTGACGCCCACTTGGTTGAACTGTTGAAACAGATGCATAATTTCAGCAGACAAGGCAGGGTCTAAGTTGCCTGTGGGTTCGTCGGCCAATATAAGTTTGGGTTTGTTAACGATGGCGCGAGCTATACCAATACGTTGTTGTTCTCCACTGGATAGTACTTGTGGTGATAGTTTCTCTTTATCTAATAAGCCAACCTTGTCTAAAGCAGCTCTGACACGCCGGCCAGAATCTCGCTCATTATAGCCACTGATTTTAAGAGGCAGGGCCACGTTATCAAATACAGAGTAATCCATTAGTAACTGGTGATTCTGAAATACAAGGCCGATTTTTCTGCGATGCGCTGGAATCTGTTTACGGCTAAGTTGGCTTAAGTCTTCTCGGTCAACAATAACTTTGCCACTTGTTGGGCGCTCCATAAGCATGATGAGTTTTAGCAGTGTACTTTTTCCAGCACCTGAGTGGCCAGTTAAAAAAGCCATGTCACCGCGCTGTAAATGAAAGTTGTTGCTCACTAACGCGTTCTTTTCATGATATTTTTTGCCCACCTGCTCAAAACGAATCATGAGGCACTTTTTTGCGTTAGCTTAGTTTCACTAAATAGTGCGTCAATAAATACATCAGCTTCAAACGGTCGCAGGTCGTCTGCCTGCTCACCCACCCCAATAAACCTAATAGGGAGTTGTAGCTGCTGCGCCATGGCAAAAATAACGCCACCTTTAGCAGTACCGTCAAGTTTAGTGAGGGTTATTCCAGTTACCCCCACGGCAGCACCAAAAAGGCTAGCTTGGCTTAAGGCGTTCTGTCCGGTGCCAGCATCGAGCACTAGCATGACTTCATGGGGGGCATTAACATCTAATTTTTGCATCACCCGCACAATTTTACTTAGCTCATCCATTAAGTGAGATTTGTTTTGTAAGCGTCCAGCTGTATCTGCAATCACCACGTCGATACCTTTTGCCTGAGCAGACTGCACTGCATCAAAGATTACAGAGGCGCTATCAGCTCCTGTATGCTGGGCAACAACGGGCACATTGTTGCGTGTCCCCCACTCTTGCAATTGTTCAACGGCAGCCGCACGAAAGGTGTCGCCAGCGGCCAATAAAACTGTTTTCCCTTGGCTTTGGAATCGTTTGCTCAGCTTACCAATGGTTGTGGTTTTGCCTGCGCCGTTAACCCCGACCATAAGGATCACAAAGGGGCTATCTTGTTGAGGAATCTCTAACGCTGCTTGGCTGCCTTGTAATAATGTTGCTAGCTCTTCTTTTAAGGCCTTATAAAGTGCTGGAGGGTCTTGTAGATCTTTGCGGGCAACCCGGTCGCTGAGCTTTTTGAGCAGGCTTGCAGTGGCTTCTATCCCCACGTCTGCAACTAATAGTTGGGTCTCTAGCTCTTCAAACAAGTCGTTATCGATTTGTTTGGCGCCTAAAAATAGGTTAGAAAGGCCATCACCTAAATTGCCACGAGTGCGACTAAGGCCACTTTTTATACGTCCAAAAAAGCCCTGTTTTGGCTGAGACTTTGTGGCAACAGGGGCTGGCTTTGGATCAAGTGCTGGCATTGTTGAGCTGCTAGCCTGCTGCTGCTTAGCAGTATCCTGCAAAGTTGCAACCGGGTGCTCTGCTGCAGAAACATCTTTTTTCTCTGTAGGGGTTTTGTTTTTGCCAAATAAATTAAACAGGGCCATGATGTTGGGTGCGTCTCGGTATATGCGGAATGAAGAATAACGAAGTCGTAAATTTTAGCATAGCTTTTGCCTAGGTATGCTTCTTTTCTGCAGCGATTGCCTTAGAATAGGAACTACACTATTTCCACTCATTGTTATCCCTAGGCATATTTATGGCCCGCAAACCGAGTTCAAAATCTTCTCGTCCGTCACCTCAGCTGCGCTCCTCTGGAACTGCGACTAAGCCAGGAAAGGTTGTTGAAATTGGCCAAGCGGGGCGCCAAAGTTTACGTATCATTGGTGGACAATGGCGTGGACGAAAAATTCCATTTGCTACAGTCATAGGCCTGCGTCCTACTCAAGACAGGGTGCGAGAAACCTTATTTAATTGGCTTGCTGGCCCCATACCTGGCGCCAGGTGCCTCGATTTATTTGCCGGCACTGGGGCCCTAGGCCTTGAAGCCCTATCCCGCGGCGCCAAGCATGTAACCTTTGTGGATTTGTCTAATATTGCAACGAGTAGTCTTAGGGACAACATAAAGCAGCTGACTTTAGCTGCAGACCAGACCACTTCAGTGCATCAACAAAGCGCCTTTGATTGGCTGAGAAGTGATCACACCGCTAGCCCAGATCAGCCTCAGCAGTATCATTTGGTGTTTTTAGACCCCCCTTTTGCCCTTGCTCTCATGCAGGACATGCTCAAGGCCCTATTTGCCAGCAATTGTCTTGCCGCCAATGCTATGATTTACGTGGAGCAGCCGCAGCCCTTGGAAGAGCTAGATTTGCCGCCAACATGGAAATTGCATCGCAATAAAAAAGCTGGCCAAGTACATTATGGACTGATTAGCCAGTAAGCTAAGGCCTCAATTAAATGACAACTGGCGCAGTCAAATACCCTCATGGCAAGTGCTTAGGATGGCACATTGGATGGTGTATTTGGGTCACTGATAATGGGCATGCCCACTTCTATAATGCCGCTGCCAATGACATCCGCTCGAAGTCCTCCACTACCCAAAAAGGCATGGATCACTTCGCTTCTTGAAACCTGCAGATTCTCTAGTAGCCGCCCCAAAACATTGCATGGGTGACACAATTCGACGCCTCTGAACTGTGCTGAGCCAATCGAAAACTCTTCGCCAACTAAGGCATTCAGATCAACACCCCGACTAATGATATTTCTGCGTGTTTGTTGAGGGGCAATAGACTGGCCCAAAAGTGCGTTATACCCATCAACGGCTTCAGCTTCTATAAGGGTAATATTTTGGCCTTTTTTTTTGGCTTTTTTAAAATGCCGATCGCCAGTAATACCGCACCCAACAACCACCTGCACTGTATGGGCTTGCTGCAGTGCCTGCCTAGATTTTTTTGCTACAAAAATAGCTTCAATCATTCAACTCACCTTTAAGCTTTACTTGAATATTAACATGATGAAAATTGATCTGTGTAGCCAAAGCATGGTCATTATAACGTTCATGGGATGTGGCCATCAGGCTCTGCTCGCCGGAATGCATATAAACGGCGCAGCATAGGCTAGTCTGGCAGCACTGTGTTGGTGTGCATTGGAGACCAATTGGTATTCATATCAGGGTATGCAAATACGAAAATTTCGCTCGCCATTTAATGCAGCGCCGAGCGTCACGTTCTTCATACATACGCATGGCCATAGGCAGGTCTAGGTTAAACGTATCTTCTCGATCCTCCGCTAAAGCCGTTAAACGCATGGTGTACCATGCTGTTACGCCACCTTCTGGATTGGAATCGAATATGGGGAACTTGGGATCACCCCCTTTTTTGGTCAACCAGTCATTTGCAAGTTGAGGATTAAGGGTCATGGCCCGCGCCAGCCCCACCATATCAGCAGCTCCACTAACGATGGCATCCACGGCTTGTTCTCGTGTCTTAAACCCACCTGTCAAAATGACGGGCACTTTAGTAACCTCTTTAACTCGACGGGAAAAATCGAGAAAGTAGGGCCCCTTAGTCAAACTGTCAGAACTAGCCTTCGCTCCAGGAAAATAGGTGCCCCCGCTGATATCAATTAGATCCACCGAAGTTCGATCAAGAAGCCGGACGACCTCTAAAGCATCATGTTCTGACAACCCACCCTCCAGCATATCTGTTGAGTTAATTCTGATCCCCACTGGGAAGGCCGAACCAACCGCGCGCCTGACAGTGCGGATCACATCGAGCACGATATGGCATCGTGCTTCGATAGAACCGCCATAGGCGTCAGTCCGATGGTTGAACAATGGTGATAGGAACTGGCTCAGTAAAAAACCATGACCTGCGTGAATAAGCACACCTCCAAACCCTGCACTCTTTGCATGCAAAGCCGCTGTGGCATACATGTGTGGTAATTCTAAAATGTCTTCAATACGCATGCTGGCGCATTGAAAGCCTTCAATCGCCAGCGCCGATGGCCCTTGTGGCTGGCTTATCGGCAAGAAGGAAAGCGCTCCAGCATGGCCCAGCTGCGGCCAAAGATGAGCCCCATCAATGGTTCCCCGTTTAACTAATTCATGGATCATTGCTTTACTTGTATCTTCGGCGAGTACTAAATTGCCCGGCCGTTCTGGAAAGCGAGGGTCGCCTTGTACTTCACCGATGAACGATACAGCGGCGCCACCCTGAGCCCATCTTTCATAAAGCCTAATCTGTGCTTTGGTGGGATCACCGTCACCGTTTGCCAGTGAGTCTGACATGGGGGACTTTGCTAGTCTATTCTTAAAAGTTGCACCGCACGGCAATTCTAGGGCGCGTCCAAGGGCCAGAATAGGGTTGGTCTGCTCGATCATGGTTACTCTCTTTGCAATGCTAATGCCCTATTAATGGCTAAGTTTAGCGGGCATTTCTTCTAATAAAAAATCAATGAATACACGTGTTTTTGCTGGCATAAATTCTTTTTCAGGGAATATAGCATATATAGGGAATCCACCGATCGGCTTATACCCAGTCATTAGTGGGACCAACTTTCCTTGGTCAATGGTATCGCCTAAAAGCCCTTTATCGATCAGTAGGACACCTGCATGCTCTATCGCTGCAGTGACCAGTGCACTGGGGTCATTAATGGCTAATGGTCCTGACACGGTGACGCTTTCCTCGCCTGCTGCACTGCCAAATGTCCATGTATTCATGGACCCGGTTGAGTTTCGATAAAATAAGCAACGGTGGTTTAATAAGTCTTTTGGAACCTTCATCGCCGGAGCATTGTTTAAATACTCCTTGCTTGCACAGAGTAACAAAGAAAAGGAGCCCAATTCTCGGGCGATCAAACTTGAGTCAGGCAAGAACCCAATGCGAATTGCAACGTCTAAGTTTTCGGCCACCATATCAACAAAACGATCTTCCAATTGCAGGTTAACTGTTAGCTTGGGGTAACGGGCTAAAAATTTCGACATTAAAGGTACCAGATGAACGCGCCCGTGGGCACTAGAACAAGATACTTTTAGGTCGCCTGCTATTTCAGTCTGATGATTATCACTGATGTGTTCAATGGTCTGCAGTGCTCGTTCAACCTTATGTGCCTCGTAAAGCACCTGACGACCTACGTCTGTGACCATGATTGTTCGAGTGGTTCGATTCAATAATCGCGAACCAACCCTCCTCTCCAAGGCAGACAACTGCTTACTGACAGATGATCGACTCATACTCAATAGCGTGGCTGCAGCTGATAAGCTACCTAATCTGACGATGTGAGAGAAGAGAAGCAAGCCCCTCATATATTCGTTTTCAAGGGCCATGGTTCCACCTATTGTTTCTATAGAGGAAACAATATAGTTGTAAAAAGGTGACTAATCAAGGCATAATTTTTGGCGTACCATACCCTCATTATCAGCCACCAGCCCATTTAAAAGCTATGACACAGGCCATACTTTAAAGGCCCATAAATGATCAGTACGCAACCCCGTTGATAGGGTAATTTGTTGAGGTAATACCTCAGCTCAGGTCACTCACGGTGATTAACTAACAGGAAATATTATGTTTAAGAAATTATTAAGAATCGCTCCTCAATTAGAAAGTGATGGCTCTTATAGCCCATCAAAGTTGGCGTTAAAGTTAGCGGTATCACCCACCACCGATTATGAACCTATTTCGTATCAGCCTTACGAGGGTGAAAAATGTAAGATTGCCGTTATTTTTACTGAACAAAAAAATATGACGATGAAAAATGGAAAGATGTTTTCGACGGGCAACCACCCAGTTGAAGCTATTTTGCCCATGCTGCATTTAAAAGAAGCAGGCTTTACGTTTGAAATAATTACCCCCACGGGTAAACCTGTTGCGTTTGAGATGTGGGCGATGCCTGATGAAGACACACATGTCATTAATTTTTATAATAAATATAAAAAACAGTTTCAAACACCCACCCGTCTTCAAGATTTTGTGGATCACTCATTACGGCAGGATCTGTCATACGCTGCTGTATTTATACCTGGAGGGCACGGCGCAATGCTGGGCATTCCAGAAGACGTTAATGTGGGTAAGGCACTCCATTGGGCGCATGATAAAGGGTTGTTTACGATTACCTTATGTCATGGACCGGGTTCATTATTGTCAACCCAGCTAGATGGAAATGAGTTTATCTACAAAGGTTATCAAATGGCAGTATTCCCCGATTCTGTGGACAAACAGACCCCCATGATTGGCTATTTACCGGGCTCAATGCCTTGGCAGCTAAACGAAAAGCTCATCGACTTAGGGGTGGTCATCGTTAATAAGAAATCTGACAAGACAACCTGTGTTGATCGAAAACTGATCACTGGGGCAAGCCCATTAGCGGCTAATGAATTAGGAAAACTAGCGGCCAATACTTTGTTAAAAGAGTTTAGTTAAAGTTTCTAGTTAAAAAGGCGCTTGATAAGCATACTTTCAAGCTTATGAGAGTAACTACTGTGCTGAATAGTCAGTTTCTTAAACTAGTCGTTCAGCTACATAGTGGAGGGGATGTCAAAGGCTCTTCATGAACATAGATGCGATAAGCCCATAGAATAACGTCTCAACAACATCAATTACTGCACAGGCAATACATGAACAACTTAATGAAAGCGGTCCAAATCAATAGGTTTGGTGATCGATCAGTTTTAGAATTAAACGACATTGAAATTCCTACGCCCACGGTTAATGAAGTCTTGATTAAAGTAAAGTCGGCAGCGGTCAACCCTGTGGATTGGAAAATTCGCCAAGGCTACCTACAATCCGTACTTAATCACCCATTGCCATTAACATTAGGTTGGGATGTGTCGGGTGAGGTTGCAGCCGTCGGTGCTCAAGTGACTCAACTTAAAGTAGGTGATGCCGTATACAGTCGGCCTGAAATAAGTAAAAACGGCAGCTTTGCTGAATACATGACGGTTACTGCGGATGAAGTTGCGCTTAAACCCAGTGCATTCACTTGGCAAGAAGCTGCGGGTGTTCCGTTGGCAGCACTCACTGCATTGCAGTCCCTTTACGAAATTGCGAATCTGCAAGCGGGCGAGCGAGTGCTAATACATGGAGGTTCTGGAGCTGTAGGGCAGTTTGCTATTCAGCTAGCAAAGTTGCGAGGGGCTTATGTGTACACCACTACGTCAGCAAAAAATACTGGTTTGGTGCAAAGCCTTGGCGCAGATCAAGCCATTGATTACCATCTCGAGGATTTCTCAAAACTGAAAGATATAGATGTTGTGTTTGATACGATCGGTGGTGAAACACAGGCAAACAGTTGGCAAACCCTAATAAAAGGTGGGCGCTTAGTTTCTATTAGTGCAAATCCAGATGCAGATACGGCTACTAAGTATGGTGTTTCGGCATATTTTTGTTTTGTACAACCCAACCGTGAGCACTTAGATCACCTGTCTGGGTTAGCCAATGCTGGTAAGTTAACAGTTAATATTGACAGTGAATTTGGACTGCATGAAGTGGCAAAAGCACATGAACGCAGTGAAACCGGCCGTGCACAAGGCAAAATTATTATTAACATATCAGAGTAGGTGTGTATAAAAGCTAACCCTAGCTTTGTGGCTTAACTTTCTGAGGGACAATACCGGCAAACCTTAGGTGGGTCTAATTGGGCCATAATGCCTTCGCTAAAGGCTTATTTCTTGCCGTGGCATACCATAGTGCTACGGCACCTTTTCTATACGCCTGCAAGCCCACAGAGCTGGAGCGTGTTAATGTCCTGTTATGACTGCTCTAGAAAGCCTCATCATCACTATAAACACGCACCAAAAGCTCACCATTAACACTTTCAGACACTACAAAATTGATAGGCTGGCAACACACTTGGCAATCTTCGATATACTCCTGATCTAGGTCTGATGGGTCCACTAAAACGCCAATGGTCTCACCACAATATGGACAGCCAATAAAGGTCTCAGTTAAATGATTCAATGTCTATTATTCCTCATCTCGGCCAGCCTCTGCAAGCCCATTGCAGGGGCTATTAGAGGGCCACTTAAGATATTTTTAGAGCCTGCTCAGCTAAGTTTAGCATGAGTCATATGATTAGCCATTAAAATTGGAAATCATAGACGCTGCCTAAATCGAGTATTTGTGTGAGTTCATCCAAGGCCCTGTGACTTTCGGTGATTAGTTGTGGGTCAGCTAAGTCGGACTCAGAAAGAGTGTCGCGGTAGTGCTTTTCTGTCCACGCCATCAAGCCAGAGAATAGACTGTCGCTCATAATGCACGCAGGGTTCACTGCGGCTTGTTCAGCTTCATTAAGCACCACACGAAGGCGCAAGCATGCAGGGCCACCGCCATTGCTCATGCTTTGCTTTAGGTCAAATACCAAAATCTCTTCAATTGCACTGTCACTGGCAATGAGCTGGTCTAAATAAGCCGAAACCTTTATGTTTTCAAGGCATTCTTGCGGAACAACAATTCCCATTTTGCCATCATTTAAGTGAGGCAGGCTTAATAATTGACTGTTAAATAAGTAACTGGTTACGGCATCTTGAACAGACACTTGGTCGTCTGGCACCTCGATGAACTGCATCTTACCGTTACCCATGTTAGTCATGGCTTGCTGCAAGTTGTGGTTTACTTTTTGAGTATTGAGAAAGGCGAGCTGATGGTAAAAAGACACATTACCGTTGCCCACGGCAATCACGTCATTGTGGAATACCCCAGCATCAATTACATCTGGGTTTTGTTGAGCAAATACCACTTGCTCATCTTTTAGGCCATGTAAACGTGCTACAGCTTGAGACGCTTCTAAGCTCTGGCGAGCAGGGTACTTAGTGGGGTTTGGAGCTTGGCCATTAAAGGCATGCTGGCCATAAACGAAAAATTCTACTCCAGTCTTACCGTAGGATTGGCAAAAACGGGTGTGATTGGCAGCACCCTCATCACCAAAATGGTCGGAAGACGGTAAGGCCTGATGATGAGAAAAATGGTCTTCGTTGGCGAAAGTAGCGCGTAATATAAGGCCTGTTGTGTCATGTTCAATAGAGCGGTGGAAGCGATTAACTAGGTTTGCAGGGGTAAAGTGTAAACGTCCATCAGGACAATCTGAACTAGGTGAAATAGTGGCGGCATTGGCTGTCCACATGCTTGACGCAGAGTAACAAGACGCAAGTAGTGCAGGGTCTTTTTTTGCGACTTTTTGAACCACTTGGCTATCACTGCCGGTGAATCCAAGCCGCCGCAACGTATTTAAGTCGGGGCGCGATTGGGGTGCTAACACCCCCTGTAACATCCCCAGATCATGCAACGATTTCATTTTTAACAAACCTTGTTGAGCGGCTTGCTTAGGGTTGGAGGGTCGTGCGGAGTTGTTACTTGAAGCCACGTTCCCGTAGGACAAGCCACCATAGTTATGAGTGGGCCCTACTAGGCCGTCAAAATTAGCTTCTAAAGCCCTGATAGAGACGCTCATCATCAACTCCTTACAGGTCTAGACCGGGGCTTAATAGGGCCGGCATGGTTAGCGAGTCAGCTTCAATAGAAGCCACTGGGTAGGCGCAATAGTCGGCCGCATAAAAAGCGCTCGCACGATGGTTACCACTGGCACCAATACCACCAAATGGCGCTGCACCACTGGCGCCAGTAATTTGCTTGTTCCAATTGACGATGCCTGCACGGATGCGAGGCAGGAAGTAATCATATTCCTCTCGGGAATCACTTAATAATCCAGCAGACAAACCAAAGCTGGTGTTGTTAGCCATGTCGATGGCTTGGTCCAAGTCTTGGTAACGCACTAAGGTCAAAAGAGGGCCGAAGTATTCCTGATCGGGTAAGTCCTTGGTGTCTGTGACGTCTATTAAAGCAGGGCTTAACAGTCCGGTGTCTTTTGCAAGTAGCTTCATGGTAACCAAGGGAGTGGCCCCTTTATTAATTAAATACTGTTGTGCGGCCAATAATTGCTGGGCAGCAGCAGATGAGATCACAGAACCCATAAATGGCGCTGGTTCAGCATCGTAAAAACCAACGCGAATTTTGCCAATAGCGGTGACTAGCATCCCCACTAAATGATCGCCTTGTGCTCCTTTAGGAACATACAAACGACGAGCACAGGTACAACGCTGGCCAGCTGAAATGAAGGCTGATTGAATAATTTCATGCACTGCAGCGCGAGTGTCTGCTACTTTGCTCACTATTAATGGGTTGTTACCTCCCATTTCTAGCGCCAAAATCTTGTCAGGACGACCTGCATATTGCTTATGCAGTAACATTCCCGTGCTTGAGCTACCAGTAAAGAATAAGCCGTCAATACCACTGTGATTAGCCAGCGCAATGCCCGTTTCACGAGCCCCTTGAACAAGGTTAATTACGCCTGCAGGGAGTCCTGCATCTAACCAACACTTTACCGTTAGCTCAGCCACCAAGGGTGTTTGTTCACTCGGTTTAAACACCACAGTGTTACCTGCCAAAAGAGCTGGAACAATATGACCGTTTGGCAAGTGACCAGGGAAATTGTAAGGACCGAACACCGCTACTACACCATGGGGCCGGTGGCGCAACCATGCTTGAGTACCTGTCGGTGCAGGTTTACTCACAACACCTGTTCGCTCCTCATAAGCCTTGGCAGATAGATCTATTTTGCCAGCCATAGCGGCCGCTTCTGTGCGTGTCTCCCACAAAGGCTTACCCGTTTCTTGAGCGATGGCAATGGCTATTTCTTTAGCATGTTCTTTCAATTGTGTTTGAAAGGCTTTAACCATAGCAAGGCGGTCTGTGTAACTCGCTAAAGACCATGCAGGGAAGGCAGCCCGGGCAGCAGTGACGGCGTCATCTATTTGTTGAGAATCAGCACCTTGGCCTTGCCAAAGGATGTCGTTGTTGGCAGGGTTAAGAGAATTAAAAGTGGGGCCATTGCCAGTTAACCACTGGTTGTCAATTAAGTGAGTCATAACTATTCCTTATGCTTTAGAGGCGTGGGACAAATAGAGGCACTATGCGTATCGGGTCGCCAGTAGTCAGGTGCAGGGCGGTGGCTAATTCAGTACTAATACACAAAGGGCCAGATACTGGGGGTTTGATATACGCCATAGCGCACCGATAGCCAGTGAGGCTTGTGTTACTGACCAGATAAGGTGTTTCGCTTAAAGGCTTGTTATCCTCGCAATTATCTTTGATAGTAACGGTGTAATGTCTGCTGTCTCTGACCGCACGAATATCTTGCACTTGTGTTTCTAGGGCAGGGCCACCATCAAAAATATCGACGTAACCTTGATAGCGAAAACCTTCATCTTCCAGCATTTTTCGGGCTGGTCGAGTGCTAGCGTGCACTTTACCAATGACGTCTTGAGCCTCTTGGGGTAATAAATTTATATACAGAGGGTGTCGGGGCATCAGTTCAGCAATAAATTCTTTTTTACCTAAGCCGGTTAAATGATCTGCATCAGCAAATGGCATATCGAAGAAGTGAGCGCCTAAACCATCCCAAAAAGGGGATTGGCCATCGTCGTTAGAAACCCCTCGCATTTCAGCAATAATTTTGCTTTCAAAACGTTCTGGAAATTCTGCTAGGAAGAGAAAGCGGCTCTTTGATAATAAGTTACCATTCTTGCTGTGGCGGTAGTCAGGGTCTAAAAATAAGGTACAGACTTCGGCGCAAGCGGTTTGGTCATTGCTTAAATACAAGGTCGGAAAAGTGTTATGTACACTCAGTTCCCGGCTGGAATGCACTAAGGTGCCAATACGATAGCTGTACCAAGGACTAGATAAGCCAATGGAAGATTCAATGCCACAAATACCCACAACTTTGGATACCGAAGTGTCCTCTAGCACAAACATATAACTTTGTTCGCATTTAAGGTTTACCTGGCCACTAAAGGCGGCCAAGGAGGCTGCAATTTTGCTGGCAATGCGGTCTGGATCCGCAGGTAATGATGTAAAACCAATGCCCGCTTTATGGGCTAAGTTGAGTAGGGCGTCAGCATCGGTCTCCATTAAGGGACGGATTATCATCATGTGGGGCCTCCAGGCGGGCGTTTACAACACTTCTTTGCGGTAAATAGTACCTGTGTTAGTGAGCGAACTCTTTTGTATTTACACGCCTAGGTTTAGGTATGGAGACTTTTTTGGAACACCCGTTGCGGCAAGCAGCCGTCCATTAACTAATTATAGTTGGCAATAGGTTAAGGTGTTGCCAGTGGCTACGTGTAAACCGTCCAACTGAGATTCGCTGAGCACCAGTGTTCGGTCCTGTTTACGGGCAATAATGCAGCGAAAATCGAGGCAGCTATTGTTGCACACGAGTACACGCTTGCCTTGTAATACCTCATCGCCAACTAAGGCTTGTGTTTGCTCTACATGACGGATAGCACGGATGTGACGGGTACGCACTTCTAAAATAGGCCCAGCATCAAAAATATCCACGTGGCCTTCAAAGCGTAAGCCTTCATGCTCCAGAATATTTACAATGTCTTCAACGTCGTCATGGTGTTGACCAATCACAGCTTGTGCATTGTCACTTAACAAGGGGACGTAAAGTGGGTAACGCGGCATGAGGTTGGCAATAAAATGTTTATTGCTAGACGTTGTAAGTAAATCAGCTTCGGCAAAGTCCATAGTAAAAAAGTGTCGGCCTACAGATTCCCAAAAGGGTGAAACACCATCACTGCCAATGACCCCTTTCATTTCAGCAATGGTTGTGGCTGCAAAACGCTCTGGAAAACAGGCCATGAATAGCAAACGAGATTTGGACAGTAGCTGATCGTAAAAGTTACAGCGATAATCAGGTTCCAAATAAAACGAACTCAGGCGTGAGGCGCCCGTGTAATCGTAGTTCATATGCAGGGCTGGGACGCGATTATTAATTTTTAAATCAACAGAGGAATGGGTCACCTGGTCAACACGATAGGTGCAGTAAGGCTGGCTTAAACCCACGGTTGCATCCACTGTGCAGGTGCCGACTAAGCGGTGAGTATGAGTGTCTTCCATGACAAACGTGTAGCCCTCTTCACCTGCATGATCTACGCTGGAAGCAAAGGATAATTCACTGTGATTTATCTTTTGAGCTAGCTGTGTCGGGTGATTAGGCAAGTTAGTATGGCCCACCCCTGTGGCTGCAGCAAAGTTATTAAAATCTTCACCATCGTCATTTTTGATAGGCCGTACGATTAACATGATTGATGCTCCATACCTTTGCGCTGCAACCACGATAGGTCTTTACTTTGTGCTAAACGCAATAAAATTAATGCACTCAATTGTGATCGAGTGGTTAAACTGGACAAGTGCATATATTCATCAGCACTATGAATTTTACCGCCCTGCACACCCAAAGTATCAATATTAGGTAAGCCTGCAGCAGCTAGATTGTTACCATCACAGCATCCGCCCGTGGGTAAAAATTCTAAGCTTAGGCCAAGGCTTTTGCCACAAGATTGCACCAATTTGCAAAGCTCTTGGTTAGCAGGGCTTAAGACCTTAGGTTGGCGGCCAAAACCACCATGTAATTCAATATTAATCCCATCAATAGTATTAATATTAGCCACTATCTTGGCTATTTGGTCTTCACACCAGGCTTGTTGTCCATTGTGTTCAATGCGAATGTTAAAGCGCATAGTGCAGGTATCTGGAACAATATTTACGGCCCCTCCACCTTGTACAAAACCTGGGTTAATAGTGACGCCCTGTTGTTGGCCATTAAGGTTGTCTAAGGCACAAGTAAAATCGGCCATTGCGCGAATTGCGTTGCGGCCTAAGTGATGCTCGCGACCGGCATGGGCGGCCTTGCCTCGTGTTACCACAGCAAAGTTACCACTGCCTTTGCGAGCGCCCGCTAGGTTACCATCGGCAAATGAAGGTTCATAAATTAAACCCAAATGATGACGCTTAGCAATTTCTGGGAACAATTTGCTAGAGCTAGGCGAACCAATTTCTTCATCTGGGTTAAATAAGATTTCCCAGCCCAGTTGATCTTGTAATGGGCTGCGTTCAAAGGCTTCTAGGGCCTTAAACATGACAACAATACCACCTTTAAGGTCGGCAACCCCTGGGCCGTTGATCACGTCGTCTTCCAGTCTAGTAATCTTCTGAAACGGATGATCAATAGGAAAGACGGTGTCCATATGAGCGCACAAAAATACTTGTGTGGGCGCTTGGGGACGTTTAAATAAACGCAAGGCTCTGCCTAGCGGCTTTTGGTTGAGCTGGCCAAGGTCATCTACCACATCTTGTGGTGGCATATCGATAAGTTCCAATTCACAGTCTAGCTTTTTACTCCACTGAGCCAAGGTATCCGCCACCTTGTTAACACCGTCTACATTATAGCTTCCAGAATTGATTTCGGCCAAGGTCCACAAATCTTGTTGCATGATTTGCTGCTGTGTAGCAATCCATTCTAGAGTCTGTGCTTCCACTTTGTTGTTTACAATCAAATCACTCATGGCTTTTTCCTAACACGTTTTCAACCTTGTGTGATGTCGCGAACAGCAGCTTCTAAAATAACCAAGCCAGCATCGATATCGGCATCAGGAATTAACAAAGACGGCGCCATCCGAATCACGTTTGGACCCGCAACTAATACTAATAAACCTTTGCTTTGGGCTGCTTTTAAAAACTCACCCGCTCTGTCGTTATACGCTTCACTGAGGGCGCAGCCAATTAATAAACCTTTACCACGTATCTCCTTGCAAAAAGGCATGCGTGCATTGATGTCTTCTAAACCAGCTTTAAAACGGTTGAATTTGGCGGTAACACCAGCCAACACCTCAGGGGTATTAACAATGTCTATCACAGCTTCCGCTATGGAACACGCTAAAGGATTGCCCCCATAGGTGCTGCCGTGGGTGCCGATTGCTAGGCTCTTTGCTACTTTATTGGTGGTTAACATTGCAGCTACAGGGAATCCGTTACCTAAGCCTTTGGCTGTGGTAAGAATGTCTGGCATGATGCCTGTTTGTTGGTAGGCATATAAAGTACCTAAACGGCCAGCGCCAGTTTGAACTTCGTCTAGTACTAACAGCGCGTTGTGCTCGTCACATAGTTCACGGGCACGTTTAATAAAGGCTGGGTCTGCATCAATAATGCCTCCCTCACCCTGCAGGGGCTCCATAACAATGGCGCACGTTTTTGAAGAAATTGCTGCTTCTAAGGTTTTAATGTCGTTGTAAGGTAAGTGAGTGATGCCTTCTAGGGCAGGGCCAAAGCCAGCACTGTACTTAGCCTGACCACCCACACTTACGGTGAATAAAGTACGACCGTGAAAACCCTGTTCAAAGGCAATAATTTCATCCTTGTGCTCACCAAAATGATCCACAGCATAACGGCGGGCTAGCTTAAAAGCGGCTTCGTTGGCTTCGGCACCTGAGTTAGCTAAATATACTTTGTCGGCAAAGGTTGCGTCAGTGAGCTTTTTGGCTAAACGTAGGGCTGGCTCGTTGGTCATTACGTTAGCAATGTGCCACAACTTTTCGCCTTGTTCTTTTAAAGTGGCGACGAGTTTAGGATGGCTATGGCCAACGCTTGTTACAGCAATGCCACCAGCAAAATCGATGTACTCTTTGTCGTTTTGGTCCCAAATGCGAGACCCTTTACCACGCACTGGAATAACAGGGGCTGGTGCATAGTTAGGCACCATTACGTCATCAAATAAGGCGCGTGTTACTGGAGTATTACTCATAAAAATTCCTAATATGTCTGTATTGTCTGAGTGATTTAAACTAGCTTAATGGTTAAGCACAGTTGGTCTTCAGCTTAGCGATTTCTCGCACTGCTACGGATAGCATGGCTAAATTGGTGTTGGTATTATTTTGTAGTTCAGCAAAAATGCTTAAGCAGCGCTCAATTAAATCTTGGTTACGTATATGCCAAGCTTGGCTTTGGTCGCTAGAAATAACAGTTTGTGTCAACTGGGCTAAACTGTCTTCGAACTCTTGTTTAAGGCTAGCTCTTGCTTTGCGTTGCCACGGGTCTTGGCTTGGTAAATTGGCAATGGCTTGGTTAAGCCAGTCACCTTGAAAACGCTCGTATAAACCGTACCATGTTTGGGCGGCAGTTATGACTTCGGTGCCACACCGGCTAGCCACTTGAGCCACATCTAGGCCATGGTATACGAACTCTAGCTGGCACAGGCGCATACTAATACTTACTTCGACTCCGTTAGCTGTAAGCTCATCGGCTTGAGCGTTGATGCGTTGTGCTGCACCATGGGGTAATAAGTTAGCCAGCTGAGCGTAATAATCAGCCATGGGCTTTTGATATTGATCTACCATAGTTTGAATAGGCTCGTCCTGGTGGCGGCTTAATAGCCACAAGGTGAGATCTTCTAA
The DNA here is from genome assembly GCF_047730085.1 of Candidatus Njordibacter sp. Uisw_056. Lineage (NCBI taxonomy): Bacteria > Pseudomonadati > Pseudomonadota > Gammaproteobacteria > Pseudomonadales > Candidatus Njordibacteraceae > Candidatus Njordibacter > Candidatus Njordibacter sp. Uisw_056. The sequence goes on from NZ_CP159830.1 coordinate 263,280, forward strand.
TAAGGTTTGAATGTTTTTATGTAACTCCATGGATTGCTTATAGTCTAGTACCAAGGTAACTCGATCTAATTCACTCCATAAACTTTGGGCATCTATAATGTCACAAGCTGCGGTAAAGGCTCGAGCCATATCTCCAGCCTCCGCACCCATTTCTTCTTGTAAATAGTTGCAGAAGGTAGAGCCCATGCGGTTACCAATTTGATTGGTCACATGGGTGGCAATAATTTCACTGCGCAATTGGTGAGACGCCATAGCAACTGCATACCTTTCACTGAGTACTTTGGGGAAGTAATCCTCTAGACTGCGCGCTAAATAGCTGTCGTTGCCTATGTCCGCTGCCATCAGTTCATCGAACAAACGCATTTTACTGTAGGCCAGTAATACAGCAATTTCAGGACGGGTTAACCCTGCCTGCACCCGAGCCCGCTCATCCATGTTGGCATCATCTGGTAGTCCTTCCAACGCACGGTTAAGTCGGCCCTGTTTCTCTAGGCTGTGTATCAGGCGCTTATGGTCGCTTAAGCGCATACAAGCCTGGCCCTCGGCAATGCTGAGTACCAATGTTTGGTGGTAGTTGTGGCTTAGAACTAGATCACCCACTTCATCAGTCATGCTAGCCAGCAGGGTGTTACGTTGCTTTATGGTCATGTCACCTGCATCTACTAACTGGCTGAGTAGAATTTTAATATTGACTTCATGATCGGAGCTATCTACGCCTGCAGAATTGTCAATGGCGTCGGTATTGATGTACCCCCCTGCCTGTGCAAACTCAATACGGCCATGTTGGGAGAAGCCTAAATTGCCACCTTCACCAATAACCTTGGCCCCCAGTTGGTTGCCATTGACTCGTAAGTTATCATTTGCAGGGTCACCAATATCACTATGGTTTTCATTGCTAGCTTTAACATAAGTGCCTATGCCGCCATTCCAAAACAGATCTACGGGCATTTTTAACAAGGCATGGATCAACTCATTAGGTGCCATTTGGGTGACATCTGTGCTGATCATTTTTTGTACTTGGGGGCTTAGTTTAATAGACTTCGCCGAGCGCTCAAATATGCCGCCACCTTTAGAAATGAGCTTACGTTCATAATCACTCCAGCTTGAACGTGGCAGGGTAAATAAACGCTGGCGTTCGGTAAACGATTTGGCCGCTTCAGGGTTTGGGTCGATAAAAATATGCAAGTGGTTAAAGGCAGCCTGCAAACAAATGTGTTCTGACAAAAGCATACCGTTACCAAACACATCACCAGCCATATCTCCTACACCGACAACGGTGAAGTCCTGACTTTGGCAATCGCGGCCTTGCTCGGCGAATAAGCGTTTAACAGATTCCCACGCACCGCGAGCAGTAATACCCATTTTTTTATGGTCATATCCATTGGCACCCCCAGAAGCAAAGGCATCACCAAGCCAAAAACTATTTTTTTCTGAAATAGAGTTGGCTAAATCAGAGAAGGTTGCGGTGCCTTTATCCGCAGCAACCACTAAGTATGGGTCATCCTCGTCGTACCGGACTACTCGCGCGGGAGCAACCACTTGCTTGTCGACTATGTTATCAGTAATGTCGAGTAACGCTTGAATAAATGTGGAGTAGCTGCGGATGACCTCTGCCATCATTACTTCTCGGTCTTGAGTTTGTGGTAGCTGTTTGCACACAAACCCCCCTTTAGCTCCTAAAGGAACGATAACCGCATTTTTTACCATCTGTGCTTTTACTAGGCCAAGTACTTCTGTGCGATAGTCTTCTTTGCGGTCTGACCAGCGTAAGCCACCACGAGCAACCTTACCACCACGAAGATGGACTCCCTCTACCCAAGTTGAGTAGATGAAAATTTCGTACTTAGGCAAGGGTAATGGCACGCCTGGAATCAAGCTTGGGTCTAACTTGCAAGAAAGGTATTCATGGCGACTGCCTGTGCTGTCTATTTGATAGTAGTTGGTGCGCAACATCGCCATAATTGTGGCTAAAAAATACTTCACAATGCGGTCTTCATCAAGATTGCTAACTTTTTCTAAGGCTAGGCTAATGTCTTCCTGTAATCTTGCTATGAGATCCTTTGATTGCTCAGTGTCAGGGTTAAAACGAGCTTCAAACAAGCGCACCAAGGTATGGGTAATGCTGGCATTACGCACCAGTGTAGCCTGCATATAGGTTTGGCTAAACGGCACCTGAACCTGCAGTAAGTAACTACTAATGGCGCGAATAAGAATGGCTTGCTGCCAAGTTAAGTTAGCCGCTAATATCAGGCTATTAAAACGATCGTTAGCTACACGTCCGGTATAAATTTGGCTAAAAGCCTCTTGAAAACGTTCTTTTACATTGGCACCATCAAGGTTTATTTGCTGGTCAATTTCAATCACAAAATCAATAATCCACTGGTCTACACCTGACTGAGATTTAATGGTGTAGGGGTGTGCATTAATGACTTTTACACCCATTCGTTCCAAAATTGGTAACACGTCTGACAAGGCTTTAGCTTGACCGTGGCCAAAGACCTTAAAGCTAAGGCTCTGGTCTGCTTGATGCAACGAACGGTATAAATAGGTAGATAAGGGTTTTTCAGCGCTGATTTTTTGTAAGCGCATTAGGTCCATAACTGCCACTTGCGCAGAAAAGTTTTCTTGGTATGCTATTGGAAAAGCTTGGCCATATTGCTTGAATAGTTGGTTGCCTTCGGCTTCACCTCGTTTGCTATTAAGGGCGTGGTGTAAGTGGTCACTCCAGGCTAACATGGCGGCGCGCATTTGTTGTTCAATATCATTAATATCAAACGGCGTATTGTGGATGTCTTTGCCATGAACAGTTAACTGCACACGAGCTAAGGGTTGCTCCGAGAACATGACATTAAAATCAACGCTTGAACCATTGAATTCACGCAGAAGAATATTTTGCATCTTAATACGTAATTGAGTGTGAAACCGCTCTCGTGGCACATACACTAAAGCCGTAGCAAAACGCCCAAAGGTATCGAGGCGAAGGAACAGGCGTAAGTGATGCCGCTCTTGGGTGTCTAATACACCACGGATGATAGGGTAAAGCTCATCTACGCTGGCTTGTAACATTTCATCACGGGGGTAGCTGTTTAGTATGTGCTGTAAGGCTTTGCCTTTATGGCTATTGGGTAGCAGTTCAATACGTTCGCGTAAATCTTGGGCTTTGCGTCTTAATAGTGGAATTTCATCTATACGTGCGGTATAAGCAGCAGATGAATATAAACCAAAAAATCGTTCTTCACCGATCACGTTACCTTGCTTATCAAATCGTTTAAGACCTAAGTAGTCAAAGTTAACCGGGCGGTGAACTGTGGAGCGGCTGGTGGATTTAGTCATGACCAGCATATTGCTGCGCAGGGCTAAATCTGAATTTTGTTGTGACAAGGTGCTAGGTAACAGGCTATCAGCACTGCAATTATGGTCACGGAAGCTACCTAGTCCAGTACCTGTTTGTGGAATAAGCTCACATAATCCAGTATGACCATCTTTTTTGAGCCTGTAAGAGCGGTAGCCAATAAACGTGAAGTGGTTATTAGCTACCCAGCGTAAGAACGCGATATTTTCTGTCAGGTCTTCTGCTGAAACGGGTAAATTTTGAGACTCCAAAGTGTCGATAATAGACACGAGCTTGTCACGCATAGGCAGCCAATCATCTACCACTAAACGCACGTCGCTAATGATTTCTGTGAGAGTGGTAATAATGTTCGCCACGACTTCAGGATCACTTTGTTGGTCAATTTCAAAACGCATTACCGCTTCTAAATTGGCACTATCCGCCCTGCCAGTAAAAGGCGAGATACTGATGATTTTTCCTTTTAAGTCTCGCTCTACTGCGACCACTGGGTGAGTGGTAATATGTATGGTGTGTCCCAAGTGAACTAAGGCGTTGGTGATAGAAGACACTAAGAAGGCTGTGTCGTCACATACAATATCTATAATAGTGTGGCTGGTATACCACTGATGTTCTTCATAATTAGGGTTATACACACGGATATTAACCTGGTCGTTATGACGTAGTTTTACACAATCCCATAAGCTAGATAACGCACCATAGAGATTGTCTGTGTCGAATTGTAATAATTCCGCAGGGATGCTCTCTGCGTAGTAAAGGCGCGCAAATTGTTGCATGGTGTCATACTGAGCCTTGTTTTGACGTTTGCCAATGAGGTCACAAACTAAATCAATGGCGATATTTTTTTTATCCGTTAAGGTGCGCATTTGGTGTTTCCTTAATGCGGTAATCGAATGTTGTCACCGCTACCCCTATTATTCAAGAAACTGTCGCTCGACACTAGGGGGTAAGTTGAGTTAGAGCGACCCCATTTGTTGGTAAAATGACATTTAAGTCATTTGTGTTGGAATTCTATTGTGAGTCTTTAGTTTTACTAGCTTAAAAATGCAATTTTTATAGCAAACTGAATGACGTTTTTATGCACGCATTCAATAATTCAGTGTATCCTACGACCTATGTCTCAGTCACAAGATTCTCACTCAGTTGGGCTGCTTATATTGCCCCATGCAAGCTTAAGCCATTATGGCCAAATTGCTGAATTGTTATTGCATACAAACCGTGTTTTTGAACACCCAAAATACCGACTACAGGCTATGTCCGTAGGTGGTAACTGTGTGTTAGGTAAAGTGATCAATTATCTTGATAGCGAACGCGTCGATACGCTGTTCGTTATTGGAGATTTAATTGCTTCTAATGAAACAGATACCATGTTGGAGCGGTGGTTAGTTCAGCAAACTAAAATGGGGGTCAACATGTTGGCCATAGGCACAGGTATTCTTCCCCTAGCCAATGCGGGTTTGCTCAATGGTAAGCGCAGCTGTTGCCATTGGTCTGTGATAGAAAAATTGCGCCACACCTTTCCAAAAGTGCTTTGGACTCATCAACTTTTTGAACAAGAAATGCAGCTGATGACATGTGCTGGCGGAGCTTCAACCACAGATCTTATGCTGGCGTGGCTATCGCAGCAGCAAGATTTAGATATGGCCGCACATTTGTCCGAATGGTTCTTAGTAGAGCGAATGCGGCCAAAAGATACTCAGCAGCGCATTCCTCTCAAAGCTCGCATTGGCACTAGTCAGCCCAAACTTATTGAGGCGGTCACATTAATGGAAACTAACATAGAAGAGCCCTTATCGCCTGATGATTTAGCTTATCATGTGGGGCTATCACGGAGGCATTTGGAACGCTTATTTAAAAAGCATTTAGACAATGTCCCTTCACGATTTTATTTACAACTGAGATTAGACCAGGCGCGTCAAATGCTACGAGATACGGATCGCTCTATTGTGGAAGTCGGCATGGCGTGTGGATTTTCCTCTGCTAGCCACTTTAGTACTACCTATCGTACTCATTTTAACCTTACTCCGCGGCAAGAGCGGGGCCGTGCAACCCATGTGGAATTAGCACCTAGCTGGAATCATTCGGTTGTTATTCAGCGCCGCTTAGATTAATTATTTAATACTTTATTGAGAAACACATGGATATTTTTGCAGCGGCTACTTTGCTGTTTTTGGTAATGGACCCTTTGGGAAACATCCCTTTATTTTTGTCAGTGTTAAAACAGGTACCTGAAGAGCGTCGTCGCCTAGTGCTGCGCCGAGAATTGCTTATAGCCTACGTTGTGTTGTTAATGTTTTTACTATTAGGCCCGTATATTTTGTCGTTCTTGCAGGTGTCTCAAGAGGCTATTCGTATTGGCGGTGGCATTGTATTATTTTTGATTGCAATTAAAATGGTATTCCCACAAGAAGGGGGGTTGTTGGGTAAAACACCCAGTGGTGAACCGTTTATAGTGCCTTTAGCGATTCCACTTATGGCTGGGCCATCAAGCTTAGCAATGATCATGCTGATGCGAAAATCTGCTGACGGCCAGTGGCTAGACCTATGGCTTGCTGTTACCGCTGCTTGGGCCGTTTCAGCAGTTATCCTTTTAGCTTCGCGCAGGCTCTACTTAGTGTTAGGCGAAAGAGGGCTATTCGCCATAGAACGTTTGATGGGAATGGTGTTGATCATTATGGCTGTGCAGATGTTGCTTGAAGGCACGGCGCAATATTTAAATTTGCGCTAGCCTTCTTGTTGCTTGGGATCGTTAGGTACGAGCTTTTTCAAAAGCGGCCCAAGCCTGCTCAAACTCGGTTATACCAAAACCTTTTTTAGATGCTGGACCTAGTATCAGTTGCTCGGTACTGAGTAATTTGTCAATGGCAGCTTCTAACACTGGAATGACCTCCGGTGGAATGACCAAGGCGCCGTGCCTATCTGCATGCACTAGGTCGCCATCGTTTACCTGCATGCCAAATATAGTTACGGGCTGTCCAATACTGCGCACATGAACAAAACCGTGGCTTGGGCCAATTGAACCTGCCACTACAGGAAATCCAGTAGGTAAATCACCTAAATCTCGCATAACACCGTTGGTTAAGGCCCCCCCAAGACCAAACGCCTTATGAATGTTAGTGTTAATTTCTCCCCAATAAGCACCAATCGCATGGGGGTAATCTAAATCTTCCACTACGGTAATAGCAGGGCGTGGCCCCTCAGCCATATGCCGATAGTAATCTGCACGTCGTTGTTTAATAACGCTGGCACTTTCCTTGGCAGGCTCTAGGGCCGCAATTTGCGCAGTACGAGCGAAGCCAACCATAGCGCCATCAGTAGCAGATGATGCGAGCATAGTGCCTTTGGTAAATTCATTAAACCCACGCTTTCCCTGGGCCACCTCGATTGCGTTACATACGGTAGGCGTGTCTACTGTTTGAAGCTTTTCCAACAAAGTCACAGTCATTGTTGAGTTATCCATTATTGAACCATCCATTGTTTTAAAGCAGCGTTCGTTGCTGCGGGTTTTTCGAGTGTAGGAATGTGCCCTGCGTTAGCAATTTTCACAAAGGCCACCTGAGGTAACAGTGCAACCATGCATTCATGGCGATCTATAGGGCAAAGTTCATCTTCTTCACCCATTAATACCAAACAAGGTTTGTTAAAATTGGCTAAGGTTACCTTTTGGTCATGGCGGGTTTGCAATGCTAGGGATTGGCGGATAAATACATCCTTGCCTAAAGTTAAGCCCATCTGAACACAGAGTTCAGTTAGTAGAGAATAAGGATTAGCCAAATAACGGGGGACCATTGTTTCACGCAGGAGTTGTTCAAGCTGGCCCGCCTCAGCAGCGTCTATCTGCCTGTTGCGTGTGGCTTTCACGTCATCTTCTTCAACCCATGGGTTGGTATCCATTAAAGCTAATCGGGTGACTCTTTGCGGTGCCTGACGGGCCACTTCCATAGCGACAATGCCACCCATGGAAAGACCAGCTAAAGCAAATTTTTCTGGTGCATTTAACAGCACTTGTTTGGCTATTTCAGCAATGTTATCTGCACCACCAAGATAGCCAACCTGACATTCTGCAATGTCTTTCAAAGCCTCAATCTGCGGTGCGTACATGCGGGCATCACACATCATGCCAGGCAGTAACACTAAAGCGGGAAGGCTCATGATGCGCTAATTATCCTGCCAAGTTAGACCGGCCGTATCGCCTGTGCCACTGATACGATATAAGCTAGCTTCGCCAGTTACACACACTTCTAATCCATGAGCTAAATTAGGTGGGATCCAACACGTGTCGCCAGGATTTAATACCAGTTCATTATCCTGCCAAGTGAGGCGCCAATGGCCACGCATTACCATAAGCACTTCATGTTGAGGATTTATATAAGCATCTGTAGCAATAGACCCACGAGTAAGTAGCTCTACCTCAAAACCAGGCTTGTCTTTTATGAGGGCGGTTTCGCCAATCACCTGACAGGGTTTGTTTTTGGCTAACGCCATCATATCCCAGTATCGGGCCACATAATCAGGCACCACTTTATGCACTGGGATTTCAGCAATGTTAGCCAGCTGAGTAGAAGACAGTTTGGTGATGGGCTGTTCACCAGTAGGTAGTGTTTGACCCTTTTTGGTATCGTACAAAACGCCAGCTTCACTCAAAATCAATCCGTGTGCTTGAGCTGTTTCCAACACCTGAGGCGCCCAAATAACGCCACCGCCAGAATCATCTCCACCGAGTATCGCCATGATCATACCGTAGTCTGTGCCTACGTTTTCAAAACCACGAAACACGCGAGTGGGGATATTAAATATATCTCCCTCTTGCAGAATGACTTCACCAGCATCTCCATCCACGCCCCAGAAAAAACGCCATTTGCCGCTCAATACAAAAAACACTTCTGCGGTGTTATGGAAGTGTAATGAATTGACACACTTTGGAGGTTGGCCTGCCGCACCAATATTGAAGCCAGGTGTGGCTTTAATATGTACATGTTGATCAGGACTTTCGGCTACACCAGCACCGATGATAGTGAAATTTTCTTTCTGTTCTGAACCGGGTGTGTGGGCATCGATAAATGCAGTACGACAAGGCTTTAGTTCGCCATAACGAACAATTTCTGGTTGTGTCATACAATAATCCTGTCTGGATGTGGCATTGCGTTCATTTCCTGTCTAGTGGCCAGTAATAGCCCCTTATACTTATAGCTGTTAACCGGTGTGCATTAGTATTTGTTTCCACACTGCAGTCTCATCAAACACAACGAATTCGCGTCTTAGCCCATTAGGGCCAAACTCGGCATGAGCAGCCGCCATAATATAAACATCAGCACCTGTGGGTTGGCCAAAGCTGCCCCAACCGTCATGCTTTCCCTGTAAACTAAATCGAATGGCCGCTCTAGGTGGCATCATTGGGTCTTGACGGCCTATTTGGTGATCAATGGTTAGCTCCGCACTGGGGAAGCTAGCTCGGAGGCCCATCCAAAAGCGCTCTGCCGAGTCCCATGAGTGAGAACTGACTCCTCCAGGGTGCTCAAGTTGACAGGCACGGTCATACTCAGCTTTGATACAGCTCATTTCAGCACTCATGATGCGCCGAATAAGGTCCGCGTACTGCTGTCCAAATTCATTATCGTTACCTTTGCCCTTGTAGGGCCCCGGCACATTTATTGCTGGCGTGAAGGGCTGTACACAATAATTCAGACCACCTTCTTGAGCGATCAAATCAGCTGCATACTCTTTAGGATCAATGCCTAGTTGGCGCACAACTGCGCCTTGATCACGAATAAGCCATTCATCATCAATTTGGTTATTTTTTGCGTGACAGTCAGCAATAACGCGATATTTTAAAGCCTTGCCAGAAGCTTTGCCATAAACCCCATCCCCCAAATGAGTTGCGGTTGTAAGGATGCGGTGGGAGGACAGCATTCCATCTTCTGGGGAGCCAGACCAAATCACATCTTCACCCAGCAGTTGGCGGTCAGGGAATTCAGCAAGAGTAGCCATAGTGGCCGCAATTACATGCTGATTGCCTATAACCATGGATCCAGGCGAACGAACTGGAATATGTTCAGCATAATAGTCATGCAAGGTGGCAAGGCCACGCTGCTCCCAGATTTCTTGGGTGATGCCCAATATATAGTCTGGCAAATTCTTAAATTTGTTATCAAAACCTTTCATCATTCCCATCCTTCAGGGATGCGGGCAGAGCCACGCACAATAATTGGAGAACCAATGGCTACTTGCTGACCTTGCATACCATCACTGTGTATTTGTTCCATCAAAATACGTACTGTTTCTTGCACCATTTGGTCAGCACACTGGCGTACAGTGGTTAAATTATAAGCAGGCCATGCAGCAGCCGGTACGTCGTCATAACTGATCACTGATACATCTTCTGGAATACGCAAACCCAACTCAAAGCGAAGAGTGTCCATCACTGCGAAAGCCATATGGTCATTAGCTACGAAAACAGCATCAGGACTATCCTCACTAAACATTTGGCGAGTAGCTTCGCTGGCCTTTTCCATAGAAAAATCGCCCACTTCACGGGCATATAAAGTCCCACCTGCTTGCTGCAGCGCTGCGGTAAATCCAAATTCACGGTCTCGTTGCGTTGAAGCACCTTCCCAACCGGCAATGTAACCAATTTTTTTATGCCCACCGGCCAATAAAAATCGAGCTGCTTTAGCCCCACCTGAAAAATTATCTGAGGTTACGCAAGATAGGCCTTCTCCATCTTGAGAACGGTTAAACAGTACAATAGGCACGCCTGCTAAACGGCATCGATCCGCCAACTGGGAAGACAAGGCCACAGAAGCAACGATAATGCCCTCAACTTGATAGTCGAGTATTTCCTCTACTACAGAGTCAATGTTACCTGCCGTCTTGGATGCCATAAAAATTAAGACGTGGTAACCTTTTACTTGCAGCTGGGTCGATAGCTTTTCAATGGCATCTGGATAGAACTGATTTTCTAAGTAGCCTACAAATAACCCAATTATACGGCTCTTGCCAGAAACCATTGCTCGCGCGAGAACGTTAGGTCTATAGCCCAATGTAGTGGCCGCTTTATGCACTTTAGCTGTCGTTTTTTTAGAGGCAGAAGCGCCGGCAGTATAGACTCTGCTGACTGCTGATTGACTAACGCCTGCTAGCTGCGCAACCTGCTGAGATGTAACTTTTTCTTTAGTCATTAGCCAGCAGTCCAACCGCCATCAACTTTTAGGGCGCTTGCAGTAACGAGTGCGGCTGCGTCGGAAGCCAGATACACCACTGCACCCATAATGTCTTGCACGGAACCAACCCGGTCCAACTTGATTTTGCTGTCAATCCAGGTTCGTTTTTCTGGGTCGGCAAATGTTGCTGCAGTAAGCTCTGTTAGCACGAAGGTTGGACAAATAGTGTTAACACGAATGCCTTGTTTGCCCCATTCAATAGCCATTGCTTTAGTAAAGCCTTCAACCGCATGTTTGGAAGCACAATATACAGCTCTTTCTTGACCGCCAATGAGTGCCATTTGACTAGAAATGTTAATTAAACTGCCTGGTTTGTTGTGGGCTAGTAAACCCTTCGCTACAGCCTGGGTAAGAAAATATGCGCCACGAACATTAATGTTCATTACTGCGTCAAAATCTGCTGGTTTTGTGTCAATGGCTACTCCATGGCGGGCCAACCCTGCGGAGTTGACTAAGACATCAAATGGTCCGTGAGTGTTGACTAACTCACGGGTGTTCTCCACATCACCAACGTCCATTACTAATGCGCTAGCTTGCAAGCCTTCAGCCGCTAAAGCGCCTACTATCTCGTTGAGTTCAGTTTTACGCCTAGCTGCCAAAAGTACGTCGGCCCCGGCTCTAGCTAGGGCAACTGCACAGGCTGCGCCGATACCAGAAGACGCCCCTGCAACCAGAGCTTTCTTTCCTGATAAACTAAAACTTGGTGATGTTGGCAAAATCATATTATGCCTCTCCAATATCATATTTAAGGCTGCTCATAGTGCGGGCTTTATTGAATTCACGCAAGCGAGCAAATACATCAATACCCACTTGATGGTAGAGGTCTAACAAATCAACTAATACCCAATTCTCCCGAATTAAAGTGCCATCCATACGCCAAAAATCGAGACTGCGTAGGCTAACTTCCTGCCCACTCGGAGCGATGCCCAACCAACCACCCAAGGTGATAGTTTGTTTCATGTTGGGCCAACCGGTGACCGCAGCGTAGTTTCCTTCACCAAAAAAGTGGAAATCTAAGTGATGGTCCTGGCTTCCCCGATCAGGCATAGCATTTAAAAATGGAATTTGGTGCCAGTTCCGAAACCCTGCTATACCTCGTGATGAACCAATGCCTGATGGGCCATACCAATTCATGCGAGGGTGCCAAAACTTATGGAGTTGCATTACTTCTGGGCCACCCTGTTTTGGGTGCAAAACCAGGTGACTTAACATATCAAGTACATGTTGAGCACTGGCTTCGCCTTGTCCCGGGAGTCGATCAATAATACACAAACCATCCTGAGTTGCTGGGCCTGGAATGAAGCCTTCCCAACCTAAGGAGGGTGATAAGGGCCATGCTTGCGCCTGCAGCATTACTTCTGGAATGTCCCAAATGGCCTGTATTTCTACAATTTTTCCATGTTCAAAGCGGAAGAACTCGTGAAAGCGCATGTGGGTGATATGCCCCGTAGAAGGTATGTCTAGCCAAGGAGATATAAAAGTGCCTAAGTAGTGGCCTGCGCATCCCACCCATTCATTCCCCTGGGCGGTAGTACCAGACATCACGATTAAATCACGTCGCTCAAGATCAGGCATCGCCAGCAAAAGTGGGGCATAACAGGTTTCATAAAAACCAGTAGGACCAATAATATCATTAAATGGAAAGCACAGATGAGCTAGTGCATCATCGCCCATCAAATCTTGTAGCAGTGCTTTTACGTGATCGCCTTCAAAATCATGCATCGCTTTTAGCAGCGGCGTCAAAATTTCTTTATTGTCCGCAGCATTAGGCATTATTCGGCACCAGTGCCATAGGGGACATCTTTATTACCGTATCGACGCACACGTAAGTTGCACTGTTCGGCATGGCCAACAAAGCCTTCAAGCATACACAAACGAGAGCCGTACTCGCCAATTAATGTAGCGGCTTCGTCAGTGGTTATTTTTTGATAACTATGAGTCTTTAGGTATTTTCCTACCCAAAGGCCACCAGTATAACGGCCAGCTTTTTTAGTAGGTAAAGTATGATTAGTGCCAATAACCTTGTCACCGTTGGACACGTTAGTGCGAGGGCCCAAAAATAAACCGCCATAACAAGTCATGTTTTCCAAGAACCAGTCGTCTCGATCGGTCATTACCTGTACATGCTCGTAGGCTTTGTCTTCAGACACTTGAAGCATTTCTTGGTGAGTGTCACAAAGAATTATTTCACCGTAATCGCGCCAGCTTACAGAAGCAGTGTCTGCAGTAGGGAGGATTTTTAGTAAGCGATCTATTTCCTTCATGGTGGCTTCTGCTAAAGAGCGACTAGTCGTCACTAACGCTGCTGGTGAGTCATAACCGTGCTCTGCCTGGCCGAGCAAATCTGTTGCACACATCTCTGCATCAACTGTATTGTCTGCAATCACCATGGTTTCCGTGGGGCCTGCAAATAAATCAATACCTACGCGGCCAAATAGCTGCCGTTTTGCTTCTGCTACATAGGCGTTACCAGGGCCAACCAATAGGTGTACTGGCTCTATGGTTTCTGTACCGATAGCCATCGCACCCACAGCTTGAATGCCGCCTAAAACATAAATCTCGTGGGCGCCACCTAAGTACATTGCGGTGATTACGGCAGGATTGGGCTCGCCATTAAACGGGGGGGTGCAGGCAATAATTCTAGGCACACCTGCAACGCTGGCAGTAGCTACCGACATATGGGCAGAGGCCACCATGGGGAATTTACCACCGGGCACATAACAGCCTACCGATTGCACGGGAATGTGTTTGTGACCAAGGATCACACCGGGCATGGTTTCTACTTCAATATCCAACATTGAATCCCGCTGGGCTTGGGCAAAATTACGTACCTGTTTTTGGGCAAATTTGATGTCTTCCATATCTCGCGCTGAGACCTTGGCCATAATGCGCTCAATGTCTTCCTGAGACAAACGAAAAGATGCAGGAGCGTAATTGTCAAATTTCTGAGCCAACTCCCGCACAGCATGGTCTCCTCTAGCGTCTATGTCAGCTAAAGTAGCTTCTACTACTGCCCTAGTGCGAGCATCATCTTGGGCTCTGTCAGCGGCTGGCTTGCTGCTTTTTAAATAGGTAATCGCCATGTTACTTCCTCATCTCATCTGCTCGTGGGGAATTCTTTTCTCCCCGATCAAAAGCTTCCCAGCCTTCACCATTAAAAACGTCTACGCCTAACTGAGATAATACGTGAGGAAAATCTACCATCACCCAGTTATCACAAATTTTTCCATCAACAACCTTCCAGAAGTCCATGTAGCGAATCTCTACTTTTTTTTCAGTAGGCTCAACACCCATAAAAGTACCACTATGGATAGCCTCTTGACGACCAAATGCGGCGGCCCATTCACCCATATACAAGCGTGCTTCATCAACACAAACTTTGTTAGAGAACGCAGCCTGAAAAGGCTGTTGCCAATGTGTTTGAAACTCCTTTAAACCCTGTTTGGTACCACAGCCTTGGTTGCCCATCCAACGGAATGACTCACTAAAAAAATCACCAATATCAGCAATCCTATGATCATTTAGACCATCTACCATCGATTCGATCACTGCACGTGTTGCTGCAGTTTTTGACATGTCGGTGTCACAGCTCAGTTGAGCTTGTTGTGGACGGTTACCTTTCATTCTTGCCTCGCTTTATAGTCTTTGCCCACTTTGCGCATCAAATAGATGGCATAAGCTAGCTGTAATGGTGGCACTAAAGTTAGAACCGATGTTTACGCGATAATCTTTCCCTGCCTTTATTGAGACTAAACCATCACCTACCCGAGCGGTGACCATAGTAGAATCTCCCAGCAGCTCCAAGGAAAATACCTGTAGGTTTAATTCTGCTTCGACAGCAGTAACGTCGGCATCTTCAGCACGAAAACCTAACGTCACAGGGCCGTCTGGCCTGCCATCAAATCCAGGTACCGTCATGTCTTTCGTCTTAAAAATACCTCCTTCAAGATGACCACTTACCAAATTCATAGCTGGAGAGCCAATAAAGCTGGCGACAAACGTGTTAGCAGGATTGTCGTAGATGTCTGTCGGCGTTCCTACCTGTTGAACTACCCCTTTACTCATCACAACTACACGGTCTGCCAGGGTCATAGCTTCTATTTGATCGTGGGTAACGTAAATTGTGGTTACCTGCAGCTCATGGGATAGATTTTTTATTTGAGCTCGTGTCGATACGCGCAATTTGGCATCTAAATTAGATAAAGGCTCATCCATTAAAAACACTTTGGGCTTGCGCACTATGGCTCTTGCCAGGGCTACACGCTGGCGCTGTCCACCAGATAGTTCGGCTGGCTTTCTGTGTAAAAAATCCTCCAGCTCCACCATGGCAGCGGCCTTCATCACTCGATCGTGATGATCCGTATTCGGAACTTTGCGTACTTTTAATGGAAATCGTATATTTTCATAGACGTTCATGTTCGGGTACAGGGCGTAGCTTTGAAAAACCATTGCCACATCACGATCCTTGGGGTCGAGGCCATTGACGACCTCCCCATCTATGATGATCTCACCTTCGGTCACCTCTTCTAGTCCTGCGATCATGCGCATGGTTGTAGTTTTGCCACAGCCAGAGGGACCAAGAAGGACTAAAAATTCTTTATCTGCAATGGTTAAATCAAAGTTATCGACGCCCACGAAGTCGCCCCAGCGCTTGCCAATATTACGGAGCTTTATTTCTGCCATATGTCTGCCACAGTGGTTGAGTCTGAAAATCTAAAATAGATACGTATGCAAAAATTATCAGATTTTATTCATTAAGGCAATAGCTAGGATGTAAGAATAGCTAATTAAATGAGTATATATAAGCATTTTATCGTAATGACAATAGATCATTTAAAAATAAATCTGAAACCATTATTTATTTAATTCATTAATAACAATTAGTTATGTATAATTATCAATGTTGTTAAGTGGTTTGAGATTTAAATAGTTGCTAATCTCTGTCAAAACATAGTAGAATTTTGGTTACGCATGCAATCCATCTCCAATGTTATTATATGATGTGGATCAAATACGTATATAAAACAAGGCCACGCTGGTCTCACATTAATAAATTCAAAGAGGACGCGTTCATCATGAGCACAATAAAAACGATAGCTCTCACCGCAACTGCTGCTGCAATTTTATCCAGCTCCGCCGCTTTTGCAGAATGTGGCATAGAAGGCAATGCCAACGTGAGTATAATGGGTAACGATTTCCCTGCATTACATGCTGTGTTTTCTGCAGCTGAGCAATGCGCAGGCAATGGTGTTACCGTGACTAAAAATCACAACAAAGATTACAAAGACCTGATGGTGCCGGCCCTAACAGCTAATCCAGCTGAGTATACAGCCTTAACTGTATCAAATGGCACTCTGGTTACCCTCATGAATGATGGTTTGGTTCGCTCACTGGATGATCTTGTAGCCAAGCACGGTTCAAGCTTAAATAAATCACAGTTGGTGACAGTTAATGGGAAAGTAATGGCAGTAGCCTTTATGGCCAACGCTCAGCACCTATTTTACCGCTCCGACATCCTAAGCCAAGTTGGCATGAGTGCAGATGAAGTTCAAACCTATGAACAGGTCTTAACTGCTGCTCAACGAATCCGTGATGCTGGCATTATGGAGTACCCTGTTGCATTGAATACCAAGGCCGGTTGGAACTTAGGTGAAGAGTTTGTCAACATGTATCTTGGTACTGGTGCAGATATGTTTGTACCTGGGACAGCTCAGGTGAGCATTAATAACGAGCATGGTATTGCTACCTTAAACATGCTGCAAAGCCTGGTTAGCTACTCACATCCTGACTACCTAACATTTGACTCCAATGCGACTCAAGCAATGTGGGAAGGCGGTAAGCTTGCTCTTGCTACTATGTGGGGTTCTCGAACAGCAGGTGTGCTAGATGATGAAGGATCTACTCAACAAGTTGTCATGAACACTGACTTTGCAGCAGCCCCAAGCTTTAATGGTGGTAGCATTCCAGCCTCGTCTCTATGGTGGGATGGCTTCGTTATAGCCAAGAACGTTTCTGATGCAGATGCCGAAGCTAGCTTTATTGCTATGATGAATGGTACTTCTACTGAAATGGTACAAGCGAATAATGACGCAGCTACTTGGTTGATCGAAGGCTATGTGCCTAGTAAAGCAGCTTCAGGTGTAACTTCTACAGCGATGAATGGCGCTGCACCTTATCCAATGTATCCATTTATGGGCGCCTTGCATAGCGCTGCAGGTTCAGAACTATCTGACTTTTTACAAGGTGGTGAGAGCGCAGAGCAAGCATTAGCTGACATGGAAGCAGCTTACAATGTTGCTGCCAAAGAGAAAGGTTTTCTATAAAACCTACTGACTCTAGTTAGTAAAGGGGGCAAGGCTAATTAGCCTGTGCCCCTTTCTTTTGAATAGTTATTTTGCCCAAGCCTTTTGTATAAACGGAAATTACTTACATGCCTCATCGTACATTTTTTTGGTTTATTATTCCGTCGTTAACGGCCATGATTTTGTTTATCGCCTTTCCGGTAATCTCTGTAATAACCCAGTCTTTGCACGTAGAGCATGAGAAAGTTCTTGTTAGCTCTGAAAGCTGTGGGCCATTTGGCTGCAAACAAGTCACTGTTATTGATGTGGAGGCTACCGCGCAGCTTAGGACAGATCAACCACTAGGGCAGTTCAGTGGTTTTGATAATTATACAAATCGCAATCATCTTGCTTTTGACGAGATAAGCTTGGCTTGGAGCAATAGTGAAAATATGAGTATGTTTTTTAATAAACTGCTCAACCTTCCCTTTTATAAAGCACTAGCATTTACGTTAACCTACACGTTCGTGGTGACTCCTTTTGTTATTGTATTGGGTCTTGCTATAGCCCTAGGCGTAAATGCACTGCCTAAATTTGCTAAAGGCCCTACTATTTTTGTCTCCCTTTTGCCAATGATTGTGACACCGTTGATTGGCTCGTTAATTTTGTTTTGGATGATTGATGGAGAGGGCGTTATTGGTGCTTCAATACAATCCCTTTTTAACGACCCTAACTTATCTTTAAAAGCGTCACCTGCACTCACGTGGATGATGCTCATAGTTTATGGTATCTGGCATTCGGCGCCGTTTTCTTTTATCGTTTTCTATGCTGGGCTGCAAACAGTTCCAACGGATACTCTGGAAGCGGCAACCATAGATGGAGCCAACCGCTGGCAACGTATTCGTTATGTCGTGGTGCCCTACATGAAACCATTGGTTGTGTTCATTACCTTAATGCAGTTGATGGACAATTTCCGGGTGCTTGAGCCGATTGTTAGCTTTGCGTCAGAGGCTAGTGCGACGTCATTAAGCTGGATCATATACAAAGATTTAACATCTGATACTCAATTATTTGGCTCAGCTGCAGCAACCTCTATGCTCACTATTGTTGGTGTTGCTATTTTATTGTTACCCGTGCTCTTTCGTACTTGGCGTGATTTTAGCCGCACAGCACATTAAAGCTTAAGTAAGGAGCACATCATGTCAAACCCAGCGCAACGTCGCTCTACTAGTCTAGCTATTATTTCAACAGGATTCGTTGTTCTGTGGATTATGGTTGCTGCATCACCGTTTTTATGGACCCTTTGGGGCTCCTTTAAAGTGCAAGGGGATTTCTTTTCTAAAGCAGATTGGACTAATGCGCTTTATGGTGTGCGAACCATGATTGAAACAGGTGATTTTTTTACCACCAATGGGTATTACGGCGCATGGGTAGAACATGGATTTGGTGAATCTGTTATCAATACCGCCATTGTTGTAGTCTCTACAGTTATTATTTCTCTTACCTTGGGCACTTTGGGAGGGTACGCCCTAGCTCGATCTGGATTTAAATACTCTTTCTGGATCCTTATGCTGGCTTTAGTGTTTCGAGCAATGCCTCACATTACTCTTGTGTCAGGTTATCTTTTACCTTTCTTTGAGTGGAATGTTTGGGGTTATTTACCTACTTCAATTATAGTTTTGGTGGCCATTAACCAGCCCTTTACCTTGTGGATGCTGCACTCATTCTTTCTAAATATCCCCAAAGACCTTGACGAAAGTGCCATGGTAGACGGTTGCACCCGCTTTCAAGCATTCCGGCACGTTATAATACCAGTCATGTGGCCAGGGGTGATTACTACAGGGCTGTTTAGCTTTTTATTGGCTTACAACGACTTTGCCGTAACTGCGTCTTTGTTGAGCCAAGATAACCAAACGATGATACCAAAAATTGCAAGCTTTTTAGGAACTACTCAAGTAGAAGGTAATGTGATGTTTGCAGTAGCTGCAGTAGTATCAGCGATGATTCCATTATTTATTTTGGTCATGTTCTTTCAGCGTCAAATTGTATCCGGTTTAACTACTGGTGCAGTCAAAGGATAAATTAATTAAATATGAAAAATGATATTCAGGCAGCAAAAGCCTTAGTAGTTGATTTTTACAAGCGTTTAGACACTTCTAGCCCAGAAGCATTAGGTAAAGTGATACAAAACTATACAGCTGATGATTATCTTTGGCGAGGTTACCATCCTTTCCATGAGCAAACCTCTGCAGCCCAAGTAGCAGGGTTATTTTGGCAGCCACTGCGACATTCTTTAAAGCATTTGCAGCGCCGCCAAGACATCTTCATGGCAGGTTGCAACGAGATCGATAATTTCTCATCTGTGTGGGTGGTTTCTATGGGCCACCTGATGGGCTTGTTTGACGAGCCTTGGTTGGGCATTAAGCCCACCGGAAAAATGGCGATGCTCAGATACTGTGAATTCAATAAGGTTGAAAACGGTAAAATAGCAGAAACAGCCATGTTTTTCGATATCCCACACTTGATGGTGCAAGCGGGCTTGCAGCCATTCCCTCCTCAGACTGCGGCTGAGCTTGTGCAGCCTGGGCCTATTTCTCACACTGGCTTAATGTTTAATGAGCAAGCGTCGGAACAGGGTAAAAAGACCTTAGCTGCGATTAATCACATGATTAATGCGTTAGGTGAATGGAGTAATGAACTATCCCTAGAAGATGAGTTACGATTGAGTTGGCACGAAGACATGATTTGGTGGGGCCCAACAGGCATTGGTGCCACTTACACCATCCCACGTTACGCTCAGCAACACTCTGGGCCGTTTAGAGCGGGATTCGAAAACCGCGACTTTAATGGCCATATTTGCCGCATGGCTGAAGGTGAATTTGGTGGATTTTTTGGTTGGCCAAATTTAACCCTAGAGCCTATTGGTGGTTTCATGGGTATGCCTGCAACGGGCAAGTCTGCTGAGATGCGTGTGATTGATATTTACCGTCGTGATGGAGATAAGTTGGCGGAAAATTGGGTATTTATTGACCTGTTGCATTTCTGGAATCAGCAGGGTGTTGATATTTTGGCTAGAACAACACTTAATGATGTGCCTGGCGCCCATTAACTGCTCTATGTGGGGAAATACCATGGTGGCAGTTAGTGTTTGCCTGTGCGGGCCTGCTTGAACGACTAGATAGTGCATAAACTCTTGTGTCTGGAGCTTAAAGCTACTTGTGTGTCGCACCAAGGTAGATGGTATGGCAAGTATTAGGTGATAGTTCAAGGTTATTAATTTAACCTAGTGGCCTGACCACTACGAAGGCATCAAAAATGAGTTTAAGCGTATTTGACTTACTAAAAATAGGCATTGGCCCGTCTAGTTCCCATACTGTGGGCCCCATGCGGGCTTCCTTAGCTTTTGTAGAACAGCTGAAAAGTGAAGGTAAGTTAACGCAAGTGACGCGAGTTAAAGGAGAGCTTTTTGGCTCTCTTGGCGCCACTGGTAAAGGCCACGCCAGTGATATTGCTGTAATTCTTGGTTTATTGGGTGAGGCACCAGATACTATTGATCCGCCACAAGTACAGCCTATGTTAGATGAAATTATGGCTAATGAGCGGTTGCCACTCAACCGTGAGCATGAAGTTGAGTTTATTCAACACCGTGACGTTATTCTTAATCTGGAGGAATCACTTCCTTATCACCCTAATGGTATGACCATGAGTGCTTTTGGTGCTTCTGGTAATGTGTTGTTAGAAATGTCCTATTATTCAGTGGGTGGTGGCTTTATTGTTGACGAAATGGCAGCGAAAGCTGACGAAATACCCATAGATGAAGATCAACCCAAAGTGCCTTACCCATTTACTTCTGGCGCTGAGTTGCTTGCTCATTGCAAGACTTCAGGTATGAGTATTAGTCAGGTAATGATGGAGAATGAGAAGACTTGGCGCACAGAAGAAGAAGTAAGAAGTAAAATCTTGCACCTGTGGAAGGTGATGCAGCAGTGTGTGCACAATGGTTGCCATACCGGAGGCGTTTTACCTGGTGGTCTTAATGTGAGGCGTCGGGCTGCAGACTTGTATCAAAAGCTTAGTAGCTTGGGATCTGTAAAAGTGATTACCCCACAGCTATCTGCCATGGATTGGGTAAACCTTTATGCTATGGCTGTTAATGAAGAAAATGCTGCTGGTGGTCGTATTGTGACCGCTCCCACCAATGGTGCTGCGGGTATTATTCCTGCTGTGTTACATTATTACGATAATTTCTATCCATCAGCTGATGATAAGGGTATTGTTAGCTTCATACTGGCGGCAGCTGCCGTGGGTATCTTATGTAAACTCAATGCATCTATTTCAGGGGCAGAAGTGGGATGCCAAGGTGAGGTGGGTAGCGCCTGTGCCATGGCTGCTGCTGGTTTAGCTGAAGTGATAGGTGGTACTCCTGAGCAAGTTGAAAATGCTGCTGAAATTGGCATGGAACACAACTTAGGCCTTACCTGTGACCCTATTGCTGGGTTGGTTCAGGTGCCGTGTATTGAGCGTAATGCTATGGGTTCTATCAAAGCTATTAATGCTGCGCATATGGCTATGCGTGGCGATGGTGAACATTTGGTATCGCTGGATGACGTAATCAAGACTATGCGTGAAACGGGTGCTGATATGCAGGATAAATATAAAGAAACCTCCCGTGGGGGGCTTGCAGTCAACGTGACCAACTGTTAACAAGGGAGGAGAAACGCATGTCTACACTGCGTCCCGAAGCGGGCATATTACCTCCTGTTCCAAGCCCGGCTGCGCAGCAAGGTAATTTTGGTGAGCGTCTCAGGGCTTTGCGACAAGATCGACAAATGACTTTGCAGCAGGCCAGCAAAGTGACAGGTGTAGCGCAATCCACTTTGTCAAAAATGGAAAATAATCAGCTGTCACCTACCTTTAATTTGATGCAAAAACTAGCTGTTGGTTTGGCTATCGATATGCCTCAGCTGTTCGCACCTGTAAAAGAAGTGCGCATCTCTGGCCGCCGGACTGTGACCAAAAAACAGGAAGGCCGCGAGCACCTAACAGCTACCTATGAACATGAGTTGTTGGCTACAGAATTAGATTCAAAACGCATGGTGCCTTTTAAAAGCCGTGTTCGTGCTCGCACGTTGGATGAATTTGGTGGCTGGGTGAGGCATGAAGGTGAAGAGCTGCTGCTTGTACTAGACGGCGATGTGCTGGTGTATACAGAAGAATATGAGCCGCTGGCACTTAGCGAAGGTGACAGCACTTATTTTGATAGCACTATGGGTCATGCGGTGGTATCGACCAGTAAAGAAGATGCGCTAGTGCTTTGGGTGTGTGTTGCACTCTAAGCCTAAACCCCCATTCACAACGGCCTAAAAATGAAAAAAGTGGTTTTGGCAAGCGGCAACGCTGGTAAGTTAAAAGAGTTTGGCCAGTGTTTGGTGCCTTTGGGTATTGAGTTAGTCCCACAAAGCCAGTTTGTTTCAGAAGAGGTTGAAGAAACAGGCCTTACCTTTGTTGAAAATGCAATTCTTAAGGCGCGCTATGCATCCCAAGCATCCGGTATGCCCGCTTTAGCTGACGACTCAGGTCTAGAAGTGGATGTGTTAGGTGGTGCTCCAGGAATTTATTCTGCCCGTTATGCTGACTCTAATTTAAAGGGTCACGCTAAAGATGCCGCCAATAGCGCCCAACTAATTATTAACCTGGCAGATATTCCACTAAGCCAGCGCACTGCTCGATTTCAATGTGTGCTGGTGTACATGCGCCATGCCACCGATCCCACCCCACTTATTTGCCAAGCTGCGTGGGAAGGTGTAATCATGGATAGTGCCCAAGGCGACCATGGCTTTGGCTACGATCCTATTTTTCAAGTAATAGAAAAAGGCTGCCGTGCTGCGCAACTAAGTCCTACAGAAAAGATTGCCATCAGCCACCGTGGCAAAGCCCTGTCTCAATTACAGCGTGCGTTAGCGCAAAATTAATGCAATCCGTTAGCCACCAGATAGCGATGCCTGCCCTTAGCCTCTACGTGCACATCCCCTGGTGTGTGCGCAAGTGCCCTTATTGTGACTTTAACTCCCATGCCACTCAGGGTGGAGAAGCCATTCCTGAGGCTCATTATATTAGGGCATTACTTGCAGACCTTAGCAAAGAACTGGCGGCTGTCAGTGGTCGTACTTTGCATAGTATTTTTATTGGTGGAGGCACACCTAGTTTAATGAGCGCTTTGGGCATCGGTGAAATCCTAAATTTTGTTAAAGCCAATATTAATTGTGAAGACGGCATGGAGGTCACCTTAGAGGCCAACCCCGGAACCTTTGAACAAGCAAAATTTGCTGGCTTTCTAGAACAGGGTATTAACCGGTTGTCCATTGGCGTGCAAAGTTTTGACGATGGGTGTTTACAAGCTTTAGGCCGCATACATGATGCTACCCAAGCTAAGTTGGCTATTGGTAAAGCTCAGACTTTAGGGTTTAAGCGCATCAACTTAGACTTGATGCATGGTTTGCCAGGGCAGAGTGTTGAGAGTGGGTTATCCGATTTGCAGCAAGCATTGGAATTTGGCACTGATCACCTCTCTTGGTATCAGCTCACTATTGAGCCTAATACTGAATTCCATAGCCGCCCTCCTAACTTACCTAATGAAGACATTTTGGTTGATATTCAAGATCAAGGCCAAGTACTTATCGAAGCGGCTGGGTTAAGTCAGTATGAAATTTCAGCGTATGCTAAACAAACGAGTCAGGCACAGCATAACCTTAACTACTGGAACTTTGGCGATTACATTGGTGTTGGAGCTGGAGCTCATGGCAAAGTGAGCCGTTGGCATGATGGTGAAATGGTTATAGAACGCAGGGTAAAGTTGCGCCAACCTAAGGCTTATATGGAATCTATTACACCACTGGCGTCAAGCCATTGTGTTGCCCCAGAAGAGCTAAAGCTGGAATTTTTTATGAATGTTCTGCGTCTTCAAAAGGGCGTTTCTTCGGCTAGCTACCTAGCCAAAACTGGGCAATCGTTGGCTCAAGTAGAGGGGGCAATTGCATCAGCTAGAAAGGCTGGACTGATGATGCCAGATAGGCTTCAGGCTACTCCCCTAGGATGGCGCTTTTTAAATGACCTGTTAGGCTATTTTGAATAAATAGTTTAATTATAGGCTACTGCTCCAAATAAAATGTTTGACTAAACTTTAACGGTATTGCCTTTGCATTTAAATCTGGCTGTATCTTTAGCTCAAAACGCCACATTTCCTCTTCTGTGAAACGTAATTGGGCAATGTAGTAAATAGCATTTTGCTCTTTTATTTGCTGAAATTCTAACGGTAATACTTGCCCAATAATGTTGGTTCTAGTGCCTGTGACCATGGCAGCAAGAGGTCTTTTTGTGGCTTTATCAATCACTGCCACATTGAGTAATGCGCGGTTTCTGGCACGAGTGAAGCCATAAGTTTGAGCCACTTCAGGTGTCACTATCATGGTGTTAAAGGCATTATAGTGGATGTCGTATTTTTGGCTATGGATGGCCTGTTCTGCGAAGCTAGGCAACACAAACGAAAGTGTTAGTGAAGCTAGCACTAAGCGAAAGATAAGGCTATGGTGTGTTTTAGGACTCATGGTTTTCTGGCTTCTTTAGACGCGCACATCGGACGCTTTATGGGCTACCAAGTGTGCGTGATTCGTTGCAAAAAGTAAAAGCTAAATCAAGAGCAAGATGAAATAGATAATATCTTAATTACTGGAGCAATGAAGAGGTTTTGGCTTCTGTGATGCCGCTGTTGACCGCTTAAGGTGCTGGCCTGCCAATAAGTTTGAAGAGACAGGTTTATTTAAAAGACTGCTGGGTCTTGTTAACCAAACGTTTAAAGCACCTTTGAAGACACATCCCTAGTAGTCTCCATGCATCCAATATGAGACACTATTACATCAATTATCGATCCAGATTTATAGAGCGGCCAAAGGCTTCTTTATTAATTTATCTTAGTCTATTAAGGATGTTGTTTCATTATGTCAAATGCAGGTGTATTTTTAGTGCAAACAGTCTTTGGCTTATACCTAACGCTGGTTATTATTCGCTTTATGTTGCAGTTGGCTAAGGCTGATTTTTATAATCCCTTAGCTCAAGCAGTGGTGAAAATGACACAACCGTTCGTTACTATTTTGCAAAAAGTCATGCCACGCACAGGACGTTTTAGCCTTGCTACTTTAGTGTTAGCCTTTTTAGTACAGTTATTATTAATCGTTGTTGTACTATTAATTGCTGGTTTTGATCTACCTAACCCTATGAGCTTGGCGGTATGGAGCCTTATTGGTTTGGCTTCTCAAGTGCTCGATTTATTATTCTTTGCCATACTCGCAAGTATTGTTTTGAGTTGGCTTGCGCCTCAAACTAATCACCCTGGTGCCTATTTATTGCACCAACTTACAGAGCCAGTTATGTCGCCTGTGCGACGCATGTTGCCTAACCTTGGAGGCTTAGACTTTTCACCTATTTTGGTTTTCATTATGATTAACTTAGTGGACATGCTGGTGATTCAGAATGCTGCGTCTACCTTTGGTATGCCGCGTGGTTTGGTATTGGGGCTATAGTGATGACTAAGGATCAAACTGAAAGTGTATTTAATTTTGAAGCTTCGTTAGCCGAGTTAGAAGCTTTGGTGAAACAAATGGAGCAGGGCGACTTAACCCTAGAAGATTCTTTGGCTGCCTTTGAGCGTGGGATTTTATTAACGAGGGGCTGCCAAGCTGCGCTTGCTCAAGCTGAGCAAAAGGTTAATGTATTGATGCAAGATGCCCAAGGCCGTGTTGTAGAGCAGCCCTTTAGTAAGGAACCTTAAGTTTGCACTTTGAATCATTAGACGACTTTCTAAACTATTCTAAAAACCGTGTAGAGCAATACCTCAATACGGCGATTGGTAAACGCCGTGCCAGTGTGGTTTTGTCTCAAGCCATGGCCTATAGTGCGGTGCAAGGTGGTAAGCGGGTGAGGGCAGCCTTAGTTTATGGTGCTGCCCGTGCGTGTGGCGTTGATGATGTTGCAGCTTTGGATCCGTTGGCTGCTGCCGTTGAAGCGATGCATGCCTATTCTTTGATTCATGATGACCTTCCAGCTATGGATGATGACGCCTTACGCCGAGGTCAACCTAGTTGTCATGTTGCTTTTGACGAAGCCACTGCAATACTAGCTGGCGATGCCTTACAAGCGCTGGCTTTTGAATTACTAGTCAAAGCCCATGGGCCACAAATAAGTGCGGAGCAGTGTTTAGCTATGGTGGCATGTTTGGCGCAGGCGTCTGGTGCTAAAGGCATGGTGGCTGGGCAAATGCTCGATATGGCAGCAGCACATGACGCAGTTAATTTGGCTCAATTGGAGCGTCTGCATAGTTTAAAAACAGGGGCTTTGATTGTTGCTAGTGTAGAAATTGGTGCCCTGTCACAGAACCATGTTGGCACTAAGCAAATTGACTTTTTGCGTACCTATGCACAAGCGATTGGTTTAGCCTTTCAGGTGCAAGATGATATATTGGACATTGAGAGTGACACTGCAACTCTCGGCAAAGCGCAAGGCTCTGATATGATTAATGATAAATCTACCTACCCTGCGTTGCTGGGTATGACCGCTGCTAAGGGGCGTTTGATGGAATTACATCAGCAGGCCAAAGCGTCTGTCACAGAATTTGGTGCTGCAGCACAACCTCTAGTGTGGTTGGCAGACTTCATCGTTACCCGTAAGCATTAGTCACATGTTCCCAGTTATCCTAAACATTCCGCGGCAAGCACCAGCCACACCTTTGTTTGATCAAGTGGACGGTGTGGCAGACTTACGCATGCTAAAGCCGGCACTATTACCTCAATTAGCCTATGAGTTGCGTTTGGCCTTGTTATATAGTGTGGGCCAAACTGGAGGCCACTTAGGCGCTGGATTAGGGGTGGTAGAGCTCACCATCGCTTTACACTACTTGCTGGATACACCAAACGATAGGCTAATTTGGGATGTGGGTCATCAGGCCTACCCTCATAAAATGCTCACAGGGCGTAAAAAAGCCATGCTGAGTATGCGTCAGGCAGGTGGTTTAGCACCCTTCCCTAAACGAGATGAAAGTGTATTTGATACTTTTGGTGTAGGTCATGCCAGCACCTCGATTAGTGCTTTGTTGGGTATGGTTTTGGCAAACAAAAGCCCGCTAGCTCACCATATTGCGGTAATTGGTGATGGAGCACTTACGGCTGGCATGGCCTTTGAGGCATTAAATCATATGGCCCACTGCCAAGCTAACGCGCTCATTATTGTTAATGATAATGATATGGCCATCGATGCAAATTTAGGTGGCTTAGCTACTTTTTTGGATGACCACCATGGTTTTGGTGGGCCATCCCAGTGGTTTACGGCCTTAGGCTTTACCTACCGGGGCCCTGTGGATGGCCACGACTTGCCACAATTAATGTCGATCATTACTGAGTTATTAAGCCTTCCTGGGCCTAAGTTGCTGCATATCAACACCCTAAAAGGCAAGGGCTATGGGCCAGCTGAAAGTGATCCAGTGGGCTACCATGCGTTGGCCAAAATTGACCCCATTGAGCCTGTAATTATCAAAAAGTCTCCCACTTACGCTCATGTGTTTGGTCAGTGGGTTTGTAAGAAAGCACGCATAGATGGCCGGTTAATGGCAATTACGCCGGCTATGTTAGGTGGTTCCGGCCTTGAGTCTTTTTCCAAAGAATTTGCTGAACGTTTGTTTGATGTAGCCATTGCCGAACAGCATGCAATCACATTAGCTGCCGGCATGGCGTGTGAAGGTGCTAAACCCGTTGTCGCCATTTATTCTACGTTTTTGCAGCGTGGTTATGATCAATTCATTCACGACATTGCGTTGCAAAATTTAGATATATTATTAGCCATTGATAGAGCGGGAGTTGTGGGTGAAGATGGAGCAACTCATACAGGTGCTTATGACCTGGCTTTTTTGCGTTGTTTGCCTAATGTGGTAGTGATGGCTCCAAGTAATGCGGCTGAAGCTACGGCAATGCTAAACTTTGGTTATGCTTATTGTGGGCCGGTTGCAGTGCGCTACCCCCGTGGTGAAGCAATAGAGGGGCTGCCCTTGCTGGCACCCATCGAATTAGGTAGAGGCCAGGTGATTCGTTCGTCGGGTAAATCTAATGCCATTGCCATACTCAATTTTGGGGCTTTATTAGACAAACTAACAATGGTGGCAGAGGCCGCTGATGCGACGCTTGTGGATATGCGTTTTGTGAAACCGTTAGACGAAATGCTATTAAAACAACTGCTGCTGCAGCATAACGGCTTTGTCACCATCGAAGATCATAGCTGCATTGGTGGTGCAGGCTCTGCTGTGAGTGAGTGGTTAGTGCAGCAAAAAACTAGTGTTAGATTATTGTGCTTAGGTCACCAAGATGCAGCCCTACCTCATGGTACTCGCGAACAGGTGCTGCACAATACAGGTTTATCTAAGGAGGCTATCACAGCAAAAATTAACGCCTGGCAGGCTCATCTACCGGCCGAATAAATGATCTAGCTTGCTAGCCTTGGTGGCGAGGTAATTTTTGTTATGGCTGTTTTCACCCACTTCTATTGCTTGGCGCTGTTCTACAACAATGCCAAGTTCGGTGAGGGCTTTAATTTTTCGTGGATTGTTGGTCATCAATTTCACCGACTTGATTTGTAGGTGGTCAAGCATATCCTTGGTCATATCATACTTGCGCATGTCGGCATCAAAACCTAAGCGCTCATTAGCTTCTACGGTGTCTGCTCCTTGATCTTGCAGGTTGTAAGCCTTGATTTTGTTCAATAACCCAATTCCACGACCTTCTTGGCGCAAGTACAAAATCACCCCACGGCCTTCTTCTGAAATGCGCTTTAAAGCTTCTTTTAGCTGATAACCGCAGTCACAACGCATACTAAATAAGGCGTCACCCGTTAAGCACTCGGAGTGCAAACGTGTCAGCACGGCAGTACCGTCAGTAAAGTCGCCCATACTCAGGGCCAGGTGCTCTTTACCAGTTTCGCTATCGGCAAAACCATGCATATTGAAAGTGCCGTAAGGGGTGGGCAGCAATGAGGAGGCGACATATGATGTAGGCACTGAAATTCCTTTAACAACAACGGTGATTAAAACAGGGTACCCCCCTTTAGTGGGGGCTGCAAACCATATCACAAGTGACTGGATGGCAAAATACTAAGGGGTGCGCTTTCCCCCTTTTAATGACGTCTCAGGGTATAATAGAAGTCTATTTTTGTATTAATCAGGAAATCACATGGCGCAGTTTGTATATACGATGAATAGGGTTGGAAAAGTAGTTCCTCCCAAGCGTGAAATTCTAAAAAACATTTCCTTGTCTTTTTTTCCTGGTGCCAAAATTGGTGTCCTTGGCTTAAATGGTTCTGGTAAATCTAGCTTGTTGCGTATAATGGCAGGTGTTGACAAAGAATATAACGGTGAAGCACGCCCACAGCCGGGCATTAATGTGGGTTACTTGGAGCAAGAGCCAAAGCTGGATGATTCCAAAACTGTGCGTGAAGTCGTTGAGGAAGGCGTTGCTGAAGCAAAAAATGCCTTAACAGCTTTAGATGCTGTATATGCAGCTTATGCAGAACCCGATGCCGATTTCGATGCTCTTGCAGCCGAACAAGCAAAACTAGAAGACGTTATACAAGCCAGCGATGCTCACAACCTAGAACGCACCTTAGAGGTGGCGGCAGAAGCCCTGCGCTTGCCAGGGTGGGATGAAAAAGTAGAGTACCTATCAGGTGGTGAACGCCGCCGTGTGGCGTTATGTCGTTTGCTATTGAACAAGCCCGACATGCTGTTACTAGATGAGCCAACTAACCACTTAGATGCGGAATCTGTGGCTTGGTTAGAGCGCTTTTTAGTAGATTACAATGGTACTGTTGTGGCTATTACACACGACCGTTATTTCCTCGATAACGCTGCGGGATGGATCTTAGAACTAGACCGTGGCCATGGTATTCCGTACGAAGGCAATTACTCGTCTTGGTTAGAACAAAAAGAAGCGCGCTTGGTTCAAGAGGGCCGCCAACAAGCCTCGCATGAAAAAGCTGTGAAGTCAGAATTAGATTGGGTGCGCAGCAACGCCAAAGGTCGCCAGGCGAAATCTAAAGCACGTTTAGCTCGGTTTGAGGAATTGAGTTCACGTGAATTCCAAGAACGAAATGAAACGTCTGAAATCTACATTCCGCCCGGGCCACGCTTAGGTGACAAAGTGATTGATGTGACAGGCGTGAGCAAAGCTTTTGGCGATAAGATGTTAGTCGAAGGTTTGGAGTTTAGTATGCCCCAAGGCGCTATTGTAGGCGTTGTTGGTGGTAACGGAGCGGGTAAATCAACTTTGTTCAAAATGCTTACGGGTAGCGAACAACCAGATTCAGGCAGTATTGTAATAGGAGATACGGTTGAACTAGCCCATGTAGACCAAGCGCGTGAGTTAGATGGTACTAAAACTGTGTGGGAAGAATTGTCTGATGGGCAGGACATTATTACTGTTGGTAACTATCAGGTGCCATCACGCGCGTATGCGGGGCGCTTTAACTTCAAAGGCAACGATCAGCAGAAGTTTGTTAAAGACTTGTCTGGTGGTGAACGTAACCGCCTACACCTTGCCAAGCTGCTAAAACAGGGTGGCAACGTGTTGCTTCTCGACGAACCAACGAACGACTTAGACGTAGAAACTTTACGGGCCCTAGAAGAGGCTTTATTAGCCTTTCCTGGTGCTGCTATCGTGATTTCTCACGATCGTTGGTTCCTGGATCGTGTGTGCACTCACACTTTGGCTTACGAAGGAGATTCGAAAGCGTCTTTTTTTGAAGGCAACTACTCAGAATACGCCGAAGACTATAGAGCCCGCACAGGTAAAGATCATCAGCCTACGCGAGTGAAGTATAAAAAACTGGCTTAAAGGTGTTTTTTAGTACTGCCATATAAACCCAAGCCAGAGTTTCTAATATGTGTTGGCTGAGCTTGATATGGCTGTGACTGTTTAGGGGTTGCGCTTCTTGCATCGCCATTAGGCTTTAAATAGCTGCGCTAATTCCTTAGATCGGTGATGTGCAGCAGCCATAGCTTGGCTGCAGAGTTGGTTAAAACCACCGTTATTAAAGGTGTTGAGTGCCTGTTCTGTTGTGCCCTTGGGTGAGGTGACAGCCTCTCGCAATTGGCTTGGTGTTTGATTACTTTGTTGGGCCATTTCAGCAGCTCCAGTAGCTGTTTGAAGGACCAATTTTTTGGCTATTTCGTTGCTCAACCCTAGCTCTTCTGCCCCTGCAATCATGGCTTCCATCATTAAGAAGTAATAAGCGGGGCCGCTTCCTGAAACAGCCGTGACGGCATCAATATCAGCTTCAGTTTCTACCCACAATGCCAACCCTACTGATTGCATAATAATGCTGGCAGTTTGTTTTTGTGCGTCAGAAACGCCTCCTGTGGCGAACAAGCCTGCAGCCCCTTGGCCTACCAAAGATGGGGTGTTGGGCATACAGCGGACAATAGGCGCTTTTTGGCCCAGCCATGTTTCTATACTACTGGCTAAAATGCCAGCAGCTACTGAAACGATCAGTTGTCTCCTAGTATCTACTGCAGGAGCAATGCTTTGTACCAAGTCTCCCATCATGTGAGGTTTTACACCTAAAACAATCACATCCGCCTGGCGGCAAAGGGATAAGTTATCGGTGCTAGTGCGAATCCCGGTGTCTGCTGTTAACACGTCTAATTTAGATTGCGTACGGCCACTGGCAGAAATTTTACTTTGCGGGTATCCCGCTGCAAGCATACCTTTAAGAATAGCTTGCGCCATGTTGCCGGCGCCGATAAAGGTAATGTGAGGAGTCTGTGGCATAGTTTGGTCCTAGTTGTTATACGTTAGTTTAGATTGCCATAGGTGCTTATAAATTAAGGTGCAGTGTTCAGCGGGCACCAAAGATATCTGTGCCAATACGTACTATGGTTGAGCGACAAGCAATAGCGCTATTTAAGTCGCCCGACATACCCATAGAAAGCTGCTTTATGTTTGGGTAGCTGCGGTTGAGTCGATCCCTTGCTGCAGCCATTTTATTGAACGCGTGGCGCTGAATAGATTCAGTTTGACCTGCAGCAGGTATGCACATTAAACCACACAACACTAGGTTAGGTAATTGTGACACTTGCTCCACAAGTGCTTCTAATTGTTCCAGTGCAACACCGCTTTTGTTATCTTCGTTGCTAATGTTAACTTGTATGAGCACTTTTAAAGGTGCTAAATGAGTTGGCCTATGTTGACTTAGCCTCAGAGCAATTTTCTCTCTATCCAAGGTATGAACCCAGTCAAACTTGGCTGCTATGGTTTTTGTTTTATTACTCTGAATGGCTCCTATAAAATGCCATACAATATTATGATGTGGGCAGTGCTCAATTTTATCCAAAGCATCCTGTAGATAATTTTCTCCAAAATGGCGTTGGCCATGATCATAAGCTGCAATAACGTGGCTTAGTGGTTTGGTTTTACTGACTGCCAATAACATGACGTCATTTGGGCTTCGGTCAGAGGCTTGGCAAGCTTCATTAATCCGCTGTTGAGTACGCATTAAAGCTTGGGGAATGTTCTCTTCGATAGGATTATATGACATAAGTAGCTACAATAGGGGTGTTAAGATACAAACAGTTATTATGGTACCAATTATAGCGGGTGCCTCATAGTGCATATTTCAATGTAAAAGTTGCGGCAGGCGGACTTAAAATTAAGACAAAGCGACCTAGTTATAGGTCTAGAGTAGGATCTGCTTGAGCTTGAGGGTTTAAGCCAATATGATGTCATTGTTTGGTTTTTTCACAATAGCCCACAGGTTCAGGATACACAATGACTTCAGCTCTATCCATTTCAGATTTGCACAAAAGCTTTAATAACATCGAAGTAATAAAAGGGATGTCTTTAGAAGCTAATAAAGGTGATGTGATTTCTCTAATTGGTGCTAGCGGCTCTGGTAAAAGCACATTCTTACGTTGTATTAATCTGCTAGAGACACCTAACAGTGGCGAAGTACGGGTGAATGGCGAGCTTATGGAAATGAAGACTGACAGTAAGGGCAACCGTTTGCCTGCTGATCAAAAACAAGTTGATCGTATTCGCACTAAATTAGGCATGGTATTCCAAAGTTTTAATCTTTGGAGCCATATGACTATCCTTCAAAATATTATGGAAGCCCCCATACATGTGTTGGGCCAATCTAAGGCTGAAGCCCATGCTAAGGCAATGCAGTTATTGGAAAAAGTAGGCATTGCTGATAAGGCACTGCAATACCCAGACCACCTATCTGGTGGGCAGCAACAGCGAGCTGCCATCGCTCGTGCCCTCGCTATGGACCCGGAAGTGATGTTGTTTGATGAGCCCACCTCTGCACTCGATCCGGAACTAGTGGGAGAGGTGCTCAAGGTCATGCGCCAGCTAGCTGCAGAAGGCCGCACTATGATTGTAGTCACCCATGAAATGACCTTTGCGCGCGAGGTTTCCTCTAAAGTTGTTTTCCTTCATCAAGGCATGATTGAGGAACAAGGCACGCCCGACGAGGTGTTTAAAAACCCAAAATCAGAACGATGCCGTCAGTTTTTGGCGTCGAGCTATTAACCCTAGCCTTTTTTGGCTAACCATAACCACAATAAATGAATGATGAGGTTCTTATGAATAAACTACTTGCTGCTGCGCTAACGACAGGCGTGTTGACGATGTCTTTGGGTGCTGTTGCGTCTGACACAATTTTGATGGGTACAGAAGGCGCATATCCTCCATATAACTACTACGACAGTGACAACAACCTGATTGGTTTTGATATTGAAGTGGGTGATGCTCTATGTGCTGCTATGAAAGCAGATTGTGAATGGGTCACATCGGATTGGGACGGCATCATCCCAGCTTTGTTAGCCAAGAAGTTTGACACTATTCTTGCGTCCATGTCGATCACGCAAGAGCGTCAGCAAAAAATTGGTTTTACTAACAAGTACTACAATACCCCTAACCGTTTTATTCGCGCTGCTGGCTCTTCAAGTGAAGCTACTGCGGGCATGATCGTGGGTGTGCAAAGCTCTACAGTGCAAGAAAACTATCTACGCGGTGAGTTTGGTGACATTCTAGAAATTCGTACTTACGGTGCTCAAGAAGAAGCCAACTTAGACTTCGCTGCAGGTCGTGTGGACTTGTTGTTCGTTGACGTTATTGTGGGTGACGATATGATGAAGTCAGCCGGAATGAAAGGTGAATTCTTTGGCGCAGACATTTCAGACACTAAATACTTTGGTCTGGGTGCTGGTATCGGTGTGCGTAAAGAAGATACTGAACTACGTGACCGTATGAACACAGCCCTAGAACAAATCCTAGCTGACGGCACTTATGATGCTATTAGCAATAAATGGTTTGGCTTTAGTGTTTACGGTGGCTAATTAAGCCATTTGAAAGGGCGGCTGATGCCGCCTTTTTTTTTAACTCTTAGGCAGTGTTTCTTTATGTTAGATTTACATGGCTACGGCTGGCTCTTATTTGACGGTTTACAACTAACGATCGCTGTCGGCCTCTGCGCTATGGTGGTTGCTGTACTACTTGGATTGTTGGGCAGCTGGGGCAAGTTGACCCATCATCGGTGGGCTAATTTGGCAGCTAATATCTACACTACTGTGGTTCGTGGTGTGCCTGAACTCATTCTTTTATTGTTAGTCTACTTTGGTACACCAACCCTAATTCAATCCATCGCCACGCGCATGGGTTATGACATACGGGTTGATATTAATCCTTTTGTTGCGGGCACCATTACCATTGGTTTTATTTATGGTGCTTTTACCACAGAAGTATTGCGTGGGGCCTTCCAGTCCATCCATAAGGGCCAAGTCGAAGCGGCTAGAGCCATTGGCATGCCTCGATTGAAGACGTTTCATCGGATTTTGTTACCCCAGGCACTGCGTTTTGCTTTGCCAGGCTTAGGTAATGTGTGGATGGTGCTTATAAAAGCTACTGCACTTATTTCTATTATTCAGTTAGATGAACTCATGCGTAAAACTAAA
Organism: Candidatus Njordibacter sp. Uisw_056; assembly: GCF_047730085.1. Taxonomy (NCBI): domain Bacteria; kingdom Pseudomonadati; phylum Pseudomonadota; class Gammaproteobacteria; order Pseudomonadales; family Candidatus Njordibacteraceae; genus Candidatus Njordibacter; species Candidatus Njordibacter sp. Uisw_056. The sequence goes on from NZ_CP159830.1 coordinate 298,173, forward strand.
ATTGCTTCTAATGCCACTCATGAACCCTTCACCTTTTACTTATTAGCTTCGTTTATTTATCTAGGCATTACCCTAGTTTCAATGATGGCGCAAAAACGAGCTGAAATATGGGCTAATAAGGGAGTGACTCGCTAATGGATTTCTCTGTTGTATGGCAGTATCTACCCATGTTGCTGCAAGGCGCTTGGGTAACCTTGTGGATTACAGTGGTCAGTTTAGCCATTGGTTTAGCTGTTGCCATCCCTTTGGCCCTAGCTCGGTTAGCAAAAAACCCACTGATTTCATCCCCAGCTTATGTCTTTGTCCTCTACTTTAGAGGCACGCCTTTGTTGGTGCAAATATTTTTAATTTACTATGGTAGTGGTCAATTCCGGCTCGAATTGACTGACTTAGGGCTATGGGGTTTCTTTCGTGATCCTTGGTTCTGTGGTGTGTTAGCTTTGGTACTAAACACAGCAGCTTATTCTGCAGAAATTTTTCGTGGTGCCATAAGTGCGGTACCTCGTAACGACATAGAAGCTGGCCAGGCTTGTGGCATGTCAGGGTTGCTACTATTTCGTCGTATCACTATGCCAAAGGCATTTCGTATTGGTTTACCCGCCTACGGTAATGAAGTGATTTTCTTGTTACAGGCCACGTCGCTAGTGTCCACTATTACTATTTTGGACCTAACTGGAATTTCTCGCCAGCTAATCTCTAAAACATTTGCGGTTTACGAGTTTTATCTTACGGCTGCGGTCATGTATTTAGTTATGACCTATGCGTTGGTGTATTTATTTCGTGTATGGGAAAAACGTATGAGTGGACACTTGCAAGAACGTGTTGTCAATGAGCCCCGCTAATAATAAGTTATCGCCCTATGACTGGATCATTGTTGGTGGTGGTCTGGTAGGCGCGTCAATAGCCTATGGCCTAATACAAAAGCAGCCCCAGTTGCGCATTTTAGTGCTCGATGGAGGGGACACAGATCACCGAGCATCTGTGGGGAATTTTGGCCTTATCTGGGTGCAAGGTAAAGGTAACGACTTCCCCGCATACGCCAATTGGAGCCTACAAGGTGCAGATTTGTGGCCAGAGTTTGCCCGCCAGTTAAGCCACAAAAGCCAAATTGATATAGCCTACCAAAGGCAAGGTGGTTTAGAGTTTGCTCTGAGCCAGCACCAGCTTAGTGTTTTACGTGAAGAGATGGCGACCATGTCGCGCCACACTCAGGGCAGGTTTCAATATACCCTGCTTGATAGAAACGCTGCGTTGGCTTTACAACCAGGCCTAGGTGAAGCTGTTGTAGGAGCTGCTTATAGCCCACAAGATGGTCAGGTTAATCCTTTATATCTATTATCAGCATTGCATAAAGCTAACCGATTACTCGGCGTAGAATATCAATCTCGTTGTCCAGTTGAACATATAGAGGTGTTAGAACATGGTTTTAATGCTGCAGGCTCTTTAGCTAAACATATTGTTCTCTGTGCTGGCCTGGACAATCAACGCTTGGGTAAGCAGCTAGCCATGCACTTGCCAGTCACCCCTGTTAAAGGCCAAATACTTATTACCGAACGGGCTGAGGCTGGTAAGCTTCCTTATGCGTCCCCGCAGATGCGTCAAACTGCTGAGGGCACCATTCAGATAGGTGGTTCTCATGAGCATAAAGGCCTAGATAACAGGTCCAGCCTTGACATAATGCAAACCATCGCTAACGATGCAGTGACTATAATGCCAGAACTAGCCAAATTACACTTAGTTCGAAGTTGGAGCGCACTGCGGGTGATGTCCCCTGATGGAGCACCTATTTACCAACGCTCCACAAAGTACCAAGGGGCCTTCGGTGTCTGCTGCCACAGTGGGGTTAGCCTTGCAGCCGCCCATGCAGGACTACTTTCTAGCTGGTTGTTAAATACTCTGGACCGTGATCAAAAAATACTCATAGAAGCCATGAACAATGACCGATTTGCTGTTTAGTTGTTTGCTTAAAGATTCGCCCATGTGCCCTATTACGGTTAACGGTGTTGAACACCAGGTACCCGCTCGGCTCAGTGTAGCAGCGGCTTTGTTATATTTAGGCAATCTGGCTATCCGCAAGCACCCTGTTAGTAGCGAAGCCAGGGCGCCATTTTGTTATATGGGAGTGTGTTTTGAATGCCTGGTAATTATTGATGGGCAGCACAAGCAAAGGGCTTGTTTACGTGAAGTTATGCCGCATATGTGTATAGAAACGGCAATGGTAGGTGTAAACCCATGAGTAAGGTCTATGATTATTTGGTGATTGGTGCGGGCCCTGCGGGTATGGCTGCTGCAATAGAAGCAAGCAATGCAGGGCTGTGTGTATTGGTTTTGGATCAGGCAGAGAATGCTGGTGGACAAATTTACCGCAATTTGGGCCAAGTTGGAATTCAGCAAGCTAGAGTGCTGGGCCCAGACTATTTGGTGGGTAAACCGTTATTGGCAGAGTTTATGGCCGCTAATTGTGATTACCAGCCTATGGCGCAACTATGGCATATAGAGGCTCATGAAAAAGGGTTTTTGGTGGTGGCTCTGGTGCATGGTGAATCAATAACCTATGTCACTAGCCATCTATTATTGGCTAATGGTGCTATGGAAAGGCCGATGGCTATACCAGGCTGGCATAAGCCTGGAGTAATGACCGCTGGGGCAGGGCAAATTTTACTAAAGACTGCTGCTTTGTTGCCAAAGCAAGTTGTTTTGGCAGGTTCTGGTCCTTTGTTGCTGCTCTTGGCGCAGCAATACCGTGCTGCAGGTGTCATTATTACTGCCCTACTTGATACTACGCCTAAGTCCAATTATTGGTATGCCACACCCTGGCTGATGGCAGGTTTGACAACACCCAAACAACTATTAAAAGGCCTTTGGTTAACCTTAGTGCAGCGTATTAAGACGCCCTATATTACTGGAGTGTCTGGCATTGAAGTGTTGGGAGAAGAGTGTGTAACGGGGGTGAGCTACACTGTGGCAGGCAAGGTGTATGACATCGACTGTAATTTGATAATGCTACATCAGGGGCTCATTCCTGAGACCCAAATGGGACAGCTGCTAGGATGTACTCAGGTATGGAGTGAAAATCAACAGTGTTGGCAGGCACGAGTGGCTGTTGCTGGCCAGACGTCTGTTCCTGGTCTGCAAATTGCAGGAGATGCGGGCACTATTGGAGGCGCCTATGTGGCTCAATTTAACGGCCGACTAGCAGGCATAGTTCGGGCAAATAGTGGGGTGGCAACCCTGTCACTTCAAAAAAGATTACTAACTCTATGGCTGTGCCTTAGGGTTAAGCAATTACACTGGGCCCGGGGTTTAGTGGATCGTCTATACCGACCAGCAGACTGGTTGTCTGAGCCTTCCTCAGACACTATTATTTGTCGCTGTGAGCAGGTAACCGCAGGCGCTGTTACCGCTATTGCTAGCAGAGGGTGTGCTGGTGTAAATCAGCTTAAAGCTTATACCCGAGCAGGTATGGGGGCATGTCAGGGACGCCAGTGTGGGCTCAATTTGGCTTATTTAGTAGCTCACGCCCAGCAGCGGCCAGTGTCAAAGGTAGAGCCCTTGACTGTAAGGCCCCCGTTAAGTCCTATCAACCTAGGTCAATTATCTAGGCAGACAGAGTTGTAGTGCAGTTCAATGGTCTTCTCAGCAGCTAAGAAGCGCTTTAACAGGTGCGGGTCAAAGTGGCTAGGGCTTAAGTAACCATCACCAAAAGCTAGTTTTTTAACACTGGTACGATGATCACAAGCTTTAGCATAAGGCTTGTCTTTTCTAAGCCCCACGTAGCTGTCATAAAGCTTTGCTACCCTTGCCTCAAAGCAAATGGCTTCGCCAGAAATAGCCATAGGGTAACCAGTGCCATCCCAGTGTTCGTGGTGTTGGTGAGCTATTAAGGCGGCTTTATGGTTGGCTTGCTTCTCCAGCCAGCTATGCCCAGCTAACGTGTGGTTAGCAAGCTGAGAAAATTCAACGGTGTCTAATTTGCTAGATTCATTAAGGTGCTGATACTGTGCCGATTGTAGGGCAACATTACGCCACGCTATTAGTTTAACAGCTACCTGTTGTTCTTCGTCAGTCCAAACCTTATGGGCGATGCAGCCAATGAAGGGCAGCAACAGTGGCTCTGTTTCGGCCTCTGGCTCATAATTAACTGGCCAATCACATGCTAAGCTTATAATTTGTGGCTGTGTGTATAGCCATTGCTGAAGATGCACCGCATGTATAGGGGTTAAACTGATGTGCTTGCAGCCCATATGCATAATCGATATAAGTTGCGCATGTTCAAGGTAGGCATCTAGTAATAGCCAATGTTCTGGGGTGGGCCAGTGCCCTGGTAAAGGTTGCTTAGTGTGTAGGTATGGTTTTAGGTGTGAATAATCCAGCACCAGTTTTTGGCACAGCGTTGTTGAGTCTGTGTGAGTATGGTGGCCTTGGCTATGGAGCCAATAAATTAATGAGTCTGCTACTTCGTTATCAACCGCCACTAGGATGTTCATTGTGGCTTCAATAGATCGCCACTTGCCACTGCTGGCAGCCATAGGCTAAAAACAGTCTTGCCCTTGCAAGATGACAGGGTTAACTTCCCACCTAAATCATGCATTAATTCTCGACATAGGGCTAAACCTAGCCCAGTTCCTTGCTGTGCAGTTTTGCTAGTGTAATAGGCATCAAATACTTTCTCCTGAAGCGCTAATGGAATGCCTGGCCCATTGTCAACTACATTAATAATGACACCTTGGCTACCCTGATCTTTTTCTAGGGCAAGGTCTATACTGATGTTAGCTGGGCCATCTATTAATGGACGTTCCAGCAGTGCATCACGAGCATTGTAAATGAGGTTAATGAGAACTTGTTCTAATTGTTGTGCTTGGCCAAATACAAAAAAGTGACTCTTAACGTGTGTTGTGTTGGGAGTGCTAGACAGTTGCACTTGCTGAAGTTTAAATTGATGTTTGAGTAATTTAACAATTTGGTCAACACTTTTACTGGCATCAAACGTGCCAAGGTTAAGAGATTTGCGACCTACTATGTCTCGCATATTGCTCAGGGTATCAGCACAGCGTCTTACTTGTTTGTCTAACGCTTTTAGATGCTCGTCAATTTTATCAATGCCACCACCTTGATGCATTGCTTGTAAGCCGTAAATGCGCAGTCGCATGGCATTTAGAGGTTGATTAACCTCATGGCAGATACCAGCCATCATCTGGCCAACAGTAGCTAAGTGGGCTTGGTTCTGCCAGTGGCTAGTTGTATGCCCCAGTGCAGTTTGGTCAGTAATTTGGAAGAACACAGTAGCACTTTTGTTATTAGTGTGTGCAGCAGTCCAAAGAAACCAATGGGTTGGCTGTGAGGCTGCAATTGGCCAAGCGATAAGTTTACTTTGGTGATGTTTTAATTGCCGAATCTGCTGCCACAGGGCAGGCGTAACTACCTTAATAAATTCGGCAAGACTAATGCTGGAGGGTAGTGCCAGCAAACCTAACGCAGATTCATTAAAATGGATATTTTGGGCTGTAGGATCGTATTTAGCAGCGGCAATAAGGCTGTTATAAGTAGCCCAATCCTCACTATTTTCTAACACGTCATCCTTTGATCTTGGTGGATTGATTAGCGTTTCACCGCCTGTAATACTAATTCTTTTAGTGCTTCTACCGGTATTGGCTTATGCAATACAGATACACTACTTGGTAAATTGCTTGCAGTAATTTTTTCTTCACTCATTCCAGTGACAACAATAGGCGTGAGGTGGCTATATTTAGAGTCATTTTGTAATCGTGCAATAATAGCAAAACCATCGAGTTGAGGCATTTGCAGATCAGTGATGAGCACTGTAGGTTTGAACTCACCAATTTTAACAAGGGCGTCAACGCCGTTTTCTGCAGTTTCTACTTGCAAGCTTGGGAACCAACTATTGATTAGCATTTCGTACAACAATAAGGTGTCTTTGTCGTCATCTACAATAAGAACAGTCACTACGCACTTGGCACCAAATTTACGAATAGGGGTTTGTTTTTCCATTTTTTCATCAAGCAATTGCTGTATAGAACTGACACTAATGCGCCGATGACCTCCAGCTGTTTTCCAAGCTTGTAAAACACCACGCTCTACCCAGAGTTGAACTGTTCGCACCGATACATTAAGTAATGTCGCAGCTTGGCGAGTGGTAAGCTCGGACATTGTAGACAGGTCGATACTATTCATTTGTATTTTTTTCGCAGTTTGTAGTTAAATCTAATGAAATTATGCTATCAGAATTATCATTTTTTAACAAACAAAAAGTGTAATGCCTTGCCAGTATTTAATTACACTTTATAGCTGATGTGGCCTGCCTTTATAGTTAATTTCACGCGGGCTTTAAGTTGTTGGTTAGCCAGTGCTTGATTAGTACCATGACTAAGCTGACTAGACGAATTGAGTGTCCAGTGATAATTTGGATCGATTAACGTGAGGTTGGCTTCTTCACCGAGGGTTAAACTTGTCATTTTTCTAAGTGCAATAGTGGCACTATTGCAACTCAAAGCTTGAATTGCCAGTGCCCAGGTAAGGTCTCCTGCGTCCACTAGTTTTTGGATGAGTGGCACTAGCATGTCGTAGGTTGCCATGCCTGATGCTGTAGCCGCAAACGGGGCACATTTGGCAGCCGATTCATGGGGCTGATGAGCAGAGCAGATTGCATCTAGGGTGCCATCTACAATGCCAACAAGTAGGGCTTTACGGTCTGATTCTTCCCGCAAAGGGGGTTGTACATGGTATTGGCTGTGGTAGCCCTGGACAGCCGTATCTGTGAAACAAAGGTGGGCGATACCAACATCAGCGGTGACCTTCATACCTTGTGCTTTGGCTTCACGGATCAGAGCAACACCAGCTGCACTGGTCAGTTGGTTAAAATGACCACTTACGCCAGTATGCTGCATAAATTGTAGGTGCCGGCTAATGGCAAGGGTTTCAGCAATCACAGGAATGCCATCTAAACCCATGCGCGTGGCTGTAGGGCCAGCATGCATTTGGCCACTACCTAATTGCTGGTCTTGTGCTTGTACAAATACCTTTAAACCAAAGGTCGCGGCATACTCATAGCACCGCAATAATACGGTGTTGTTACTTATATCGTAGCTCGCATTGCTAAAGCCAATACAGCCAGCACCAGAAAGTGACTCCATATTACTTAGTTGTGCGCCTTTTAAATCTTTGGTGAGTGCAGCCACTGGTAGCAAGTCACAAAACCCTGCTGCGGCTGCTTTGTTTTTGACCATATTGATCACAGAGCCTGCATCGCTGCATGGCTGTGTATCTGGGCTGGTGCATAAATGTGTAAAACCGGCACTGGCTGCTGCTCGGGTTTCACTTGCAATAGTGCCTTTTTGGATTTGATTAAGGTCTCTTAAACAAGTGTGAAGATCTATAAAGCTGGGGCTTAAAATCATACCTTTAGCATCAATTTCGGTGTCTGCATTAACCCCTGTAAGGTCTCCAATAGCCTCTATATAGTGATCCTTTATGTGTAAATCAGTAACCTGGTCTAGCTGCTTGCCGGGATCAATAAGGCGGGCACCACGAATAAGTATGCTCATGGTTGTGGCTCCCTTTTTAGGCTAAGTGGGTTAACGGCTTTGGCATGGCGCTGCTGCATTTGGCCGCTCATGGCCATCGACATCACTGCCATACGAAGAGCAATACCATAACCCACTTGATGAAGAATCATAGATTGGGGGCCGTCAGCCACGGCGGATTCAATTTCGATACCACGATTTATTGGTCCAGGGTGCATCACTATGGCGTCAGGCTTGGCCTGGGCTAAACGTTCTGTAGTGAGCCCGTATAAACGAAAATACTCACCAGCTGAGGGTAAAAAAGCAGAGTCCATGCGCTCTGTTTGTAATCGCAACATAATCACTACATCAACACCATCAATACCGCTATCCATATTTTTATGGGTGGTTACACCCATACTGGTAATCGCCTGAGGCATTAAAGTATTTGGACCAACTAAACGGATGTCGCTGCAACCTAATATTTTAAGAGCATGGACCTGATCACGGGCAACCCTTGAATGCAAAATATCGCCTACAATTGCTACGGATAGGCTCTCAAATTTGCCCTTGTGGCGACGAATGGTCAGCATGTCTAGCATTGCTTGAGTGGGGTGAGCATGGCGACCATCACCAGCGTTAATGATCGCCACGTCTGGAGTGACTTGTGAAGCAATAAAGTGGGCAGCGCCAGAATCGCTGTGCCTTACCACAAACATGTCACTGTGCATCGCGCGCAAATTTTGTAACGTATCTAACAGACTTTCACCCTTGCTGGTTGCTGACGTTTTAATGTCTAAGGTGAGCACGTCGGCAGATAAGCGTTTGGCTGCTAGCTCAAAAGTACTGCGGGTTCGGGTGGAGTTTTCAAAAAATAAATTGACTACAGTGCGGCCCCGTAAAAGGGGTACTTTTTTGACCTCTTGATTACCTATAACCACAAAGGAATCTGCTGTATCTAGTATACGCTCTAGCATTAAACGATCTAGCCCTTCTGGCGTTAAAAAGTGGCGTAATTCACCATTTTCGGTGAGTTGTAAATTACCTGAGTTAGTCATGGTTAGCATGCTCGATAATAGATAGTTTAAGAGTGTCAGGCCCTTGAAGCTGTAGGTATTTCCCTGCTTCTAAGTCTAATGACAGAGCACAAGCATCGGCTTGAATGGGGAGTTCTCGCTGATTAACGCTGCACAATGTAATGAGCTTTATGCTGGCAGGACGGCCAAAGTCGAATAACTCGTTCATTGCTGCGCGAATAGTGCGCCCACTCATTAAAACGTCATCGACTAACAACACGTGACGATCATTAATGTTAAAGGGCAGCGAAGAGGGACTTACTTGGGGGTGAAGCCCATTTTTAGAGAAATCGTCTCGATAAAAAGCGATGTCTAGCTGCCCAAGAGGCGCTTGAAGATGCTGCGCAATCACCTTTGCAACCCAGACACCCCCCGTGTGGATGCCAATAACCAGGGGTTGATCTAGCTTTTGCGTAAAAATGAGTTGATCGATTTGATCTAATAAATTGTTAACGAGGGCGGGAGTGTCTGCCAATTCTGGGCAGTGTAGGGTTTGTGTAGCTCCCATTAGGCTTCCTCTATGTCGTGTTTTAGCGTGTCTTATTATAGTGGGTACTGCAGTTATTCTGAAAAGGGCACGGTTGATAAACGGTGTTCAGTCTCATTGAACCAACTTTGCAGTATCAGCCCAGCGGCAATTCCATCTACGCCATGCTTTTTCCAATCTGTACCACCACCAGCTTCAAAATGCTCTTGTTTGGCGGCTTGCGTTGATAGTCGTTCGTCTACCACATAACAAGGCCTATCAAAACGAGCACTGACGCGATTGGCAAACTTTCGCGCTCTTAGAGCCATCTCGCCTACGGAACCGTCCATATTATACGGAATTCCCACCACAAATGCTTGTGCTTGCCACTGCACTATTAAAGTGTCCAAGGTCTGCCAATTTGGAATACCATCTTTGGCATTAATAGGCGCCAATACAATGGGCTGTGTGAGTGGATTGCTGGCAAAGGCCACACCGATGCGCTTGCTGCCAAAGTCAAAACCCAATAGATTAAGCGCTTTATCCATGACCAATTGTGGTAGAGATTAGGTTGATGTCTATGCCCAATAAGTCTGCTGCCGCTTGAAAGCGATCTTCGGGCGCCATATTAAATACAATGTTGGCATCAAATGGGCAGCATAACCAAGAATTATCAGCCAGTTCTTGCTCTAGTTGGCCAGGGCCCCAGCCAGCATAACCTAAGGCAATAAGGCTGTGTTCTGGGCCAGCAGAGTGGGCAATGTCGTTTATTACATCAGAGGACGTGGTTAGGCACAAATCCTCTGATACACGAATACTAGATTTCCACTGTTTGTTACTTAACGGGGTGTGCAGCACAAAACCATGTTCTGGCTGCACTGGGCCGCCGGTAAATATGGTTTGATCTAGCTCTGTGATGTTAGTGTCTGAAATATCCAGTTGTGGCAATATGTCGGTAAAAGCGATGCCGTTAGCTTTATTAATAACTAAACCCATGGCGCCTTTTTCGCTATGCTCACAGATATAAACTAAACTGCGAGTAAAGTTCTCATCCTCCATTTGTGGCATAGAAATTAGCATGAAATGATGCAAACTATTTTTGCTTGAGTTGTCAGACACTATGCGCTCCTTGCAGCTAATAATTGGTTGATGTGTTGTATAAGATCCACCGCAATAGTAGACCCCGTTTGGTCATCAATTTCGCGAATGCAGGTAGGACTGGTCACATTAATCTCTGTAAGGCTATCGCCAATCACATCAAGGCCTGCAAAATGAATTTCTTTAGCCCTGAGTACTGGGCCTATTTGCTCGCAGATCCAGCGGTCACGATCAGTGAGTGGCTGAGCAACACCAGAGCCACCAGCTGCTAAGTTGCCGCGTGTTTCACCAGAAGATGGAATGCGGGCTAAAACGTGGTTTACGGGGTAGCCGTTAATCATTAAAATGCGCTTGTCGCCATATTCTATTTCCGGCAAATAACGCTGCACCATAATTTGTTGTTGGCCAAACTCAGTTAAGGTTTCAATAATAACATTGAGGTTAGGTTCGCCTTTACGTGCTCTAAAAATAGAAGCCCCGCCCATACCATCAAGGGGCTTAAAAATAACATCTTCATGAAGTGCATGAAACGCTTTGAGTACTTTAGCATCGCTAGCTACCAAAACCTCTGGGCAGCATTCGGGGAACTGCGTGGCAAATAATTTTTCGTTGCAGTCGCGTAAGCTTTGTGGTTTGTTAATAATCAACGCCCCAGCATCTTCTGCCTGACTAAGGAGGTAGGTGGTGTGCAAAAAGTTTGTGTCAAAAGGGGGGTCTTTGCGCATTAAGATAACGTCAAGGTCTCCCAGTGGCAGCGGTTGTTGATGGTCTAGCTCATAAAAATGATGTGGATCTCGCATTACTTTTAGCTGGGCCATCAGCCCCATAGCGATTCCTTGTTCAGAATATAGGTGCCGTGGCTCCATATAAAGCAGCTCCCAGCCTAAATCTTGTGCGGCCCACAGTATAGCGAGTGAACTGTCTTTTCTGTAATTGATGTTATGGATGGGGTCCATGACAATGCCAAGGCGTATGGTCATCTCTTTTATGTCTCAGTTAATGGGCTTTAAAGATCGCCCCAAATGTACTGCAGCAAAGTTAAAGCTGCTAAAGGTGCCGTTTCTGTTCGCAGTATGCGTGGGCCTAAACTTAACCCAGTATAGCCGTGTGTGTATGCTTGCTCAACTTCCTGTTGAGTTAATCCACCCTCTGGGCCGATAAGTAAAGCACAGCTTGCAGGTGCAACATGCAAGGCCAAAGGATTGGTCTGGTGAGGGTGCAGCACCAACTTAGCTTCGGCCTGAGTGCTATCAAACCAGTGGCTCAGTGTTTGTGGGCTGTGGATACGAGGCACGTCTATACGGCCACTTTGCTCACAGGCACTGATAGCGATTTGTTGCCAATGGGCGACACGTTTAGCTTGGCGATGATGGTCAAGTTTAACCTCACAACGACGACTGAAAAGTGGTGTGATTTCATCTACTCCAAGTTCAGTGGCTTTTTGAATAGCAAAATCCATGCGTTCACCACGTGACATAACTTGGCCCAAATGGGTATGTAACGAAGAGGGGGGTGGGCCAGCTACTGGTGCACTTACAAAAACGCTAACAGATTTCTTGCTAAGGCTAACAATGTGAGCACTTACTTGCTCACTAAGGTCATTAAACAGGATTATTTCCTGTTTTTCCTGCATGCGAAGAACCTTGCCTACATAGTGGCTAGCAGCTGCTTCAAGAGTAATAGTTTGCTCTAATGGCAGTGGCTGCAGAAGATGTAGGCGAGGGATACGCATGGCCTATAAGCCAGCTGCTTTGCGCAAAATTTCTGCCTTGTCTGTGTATTCCCAAGTGAAGTTGGGGTTATCACGGCCAAAGTGACCATAGGCTGCAGTATCGCGGTAAATAGGCCGCTTCAAATCTAACATTTCAACCAAACCACCAGCATTAAGGTTAAAGTGCTCACGCACTAAATGTTCAATTTTAGCGTCACTTATACAGCCACTGCCGAAGGTGTTTAAGCTAATAGAGGTAGGTTCTGCCACACCGATAGCGTAGGAAATTTGAATTTCGCAACGCTCAGCTAAACCTGCTGCAACAATATTTTTAGCTACATAGCGCCCTGCATAGGCTGCACTTCGGTCTACTTTGGATGGGTCTTTGCCAGAAAAAGCGCCGCCACCATGGCGAGCCATACCGCCATAGGTGTCAACAATAATCTTACGGCCAGTTAAGCCACAGTCACCTACCGGGCCACCAATAACAAAGTTACCTGTTGGGTTGATGTGGTATTGAGTTTCATCTGTGAGCCAATGAGCAGGAATTACAGGGCGAATAATGTGTTCCATCACAGCAACCCGAAGGCTCTGTAAGTCTATATCGGCGCTATGCTGGGTGGATAGCACCACAGCATCTATCGATAGAGGTTTACCATCACTACCATAACGGAAAGTGAGCTGACTCTTAGCGTCTGGACGCAACCAAGGCAAGGTACCATCTTTGCGCACCTTAGCCTGTTGTTGCATTAAACGATGAGCATAATGAATGGGCGCAGGCATTAGGCTCTCGGTCTCATTGCTGGCATAGCCAAACATCAGACCTTGGTCGCCAGCGCCCTGTTCTTTGTTGCTGTCTGCGCTTTCATCAACCCCCATAGCAATGTCGGAAGACTGCTTACCAATAGCGTTTAAAATGGCACAAGATGCACCATCAAAACCCATTTCTGAAGAAGTGTAGCCAATGTCTTTTATAACTTCGCGTACTAAAACTTCAATGTCTACCCAAGAGTTAGTGCGCACTTCACCCGCCACTAAAACCAATCCAGTTTTAATAAGGGTTTCTACAGCAACCCGAGAGTCTGGATCTTTTTCCAGCATGGCATCAAGGATAGCATCAGAAATTTGATCAGCGATTTTATCAGGGTGCCCTTCGGACACTGATTCGGAGGTAAATAGAGTGTATTGGTTCATAACCATGCCTCGTAATTGAATACTAATCGACGCTTTACGGACATCGTTAGCAGTGACTTAATTACCAGCCTAGAACATAGTTCTGGCGAGTGCCTGTGGCTTTGCGTGAAATGCTCAGCGTAGTCATTATAGGCTATGGGCTGACTTATTGCATAGTTAATTGGAGTCAGTTTTGTGTAAACATATGTTTTGTGTATGCGGTACCTTCAATAGTTGCTGTAAGCGCTGGGTAGAGTGTTCAAAACATAATATCTAGGAAAAATTGACTAGGTATTTTGATATCGTAAGGGCGAAACATCCTCCTAATCTGGCGTTACTTATCCATTGCTTAGTAATATTTTCTTGACCGCCCTAGAAATTTATAAATAAACCTCTATACTTTTCACGGTGTTACGCTAAATCAATTAGCACTGAGCTATAAAATAATATGGCCATACCACTGGACCGTTGTTAGTAATAAGGAGCTATTCGTGCAAGATAAAAAATATTCTGCTTGGGCTGAAACAAGAGCCAAAGGCAGAAACCGGTATATTATTTTCAACGGGGTTCTACTCTATGGGGTGCCTATGTTTATTTTTTCGGTCTTCATCATCAATAGGCCTATTGAAGAAGGGTATTCAATCCTTAATATGGCGCAAAGTTTGGGCATTTGGCTCTTTGCTGGGTTAGTTATTGGTATAAATACGTGGTTCAACAATGAGCGCCAGTTTCGTAAGTTGGTTAAATCTGGCGAAGATGAAAGCTAGCGGCGTTAAAGGGCAAGTTTTTTGGGTAGCAAAATGATTCGGCATATTTTACTGGTAAAGTTTAAGTCATCGGCATCATCTAAGGCCATTCAAGAAGTGCTTGAAGATTTTCAGGCTATTGCTACTAAAATAGATGGAATTTGTGCAGTTGAATGGGGGAGAAACAACAGTGTAGAAAAGTTAAATGATGACTATTCTCACTGTATTCAAATGACATTTACCAACGAACATTCTAGACAGAATTATTTACCTCACCCCGTGCATGATGCGTTAAAGAAAAAATTTAATACTGTTCTCGATAAAATTATCGTCTTTGACTACACTATATCGTGAGTTTATACCCATCGGCAAAAGTGTTAAATCAATATTGGGTGAGGTTACAGGACGATTATCCTAGTAACCTTGCGCTTTGGGCACCAAGGCACGCTAGTTACTAAAATGTCACTGCCAAAAACCAACCCTAGCAGGTAAATCCCCTAAACAGGCTGTACAAAACATTTTTTCAACATCCACTCAACATAAATGATCTGCTCTTTGTAAGACCATAGGATGACCCTTTTTTTCATAAGTAACAAATTTAAGGAAACCTTACATGACAGACTTTCTTCTTTTGGCATTTGTATTTTTAATTGCAGGGGTAGTGGCAGTTCCAATTGCATCTAGGCTTGGTCTTGGATCTGTTTTGGGGTATCTCATTGCAGGTATTGTAATTAGCCCATTTTTAGCTTGGCTTCATGTGGATGTAATATCTATTCAGCATTTTGCTGAATTTGGTGTGGTGATGATGCTGTTTTTAGTTGGGTTAGAGCTAGAGCCCAAATTGCTCTGGTCCATGAGAGCTAAACTTTTAGGACTTGGTGGCGGACAGGTGCTGCTTACCACCTTAGCAGTAATGGCTATTGCCATGTACTTTGGTCTAGTTTGGTCCGTTGCCTTGGCGGTAGGCTTAGTAATGGCGTTGTCTTCTACGGCTATCGTTTTACAGACCTTGAGTGAAAAAGGCTTGATGAAAAGCGATGGTGGGCAGTCTAGCTTCTCAGTGTTGTTGTTTCAGGATATTGCAGTAATTCCCATGTTAGCTTTGGTTCCTTTGCTTGCCCTGCCAGAGCTAACAGAGGCGCTGTCACACTCGGCAGCAGCTATAGAAGTCGAGCATGGTGGCGCATCGATGAGCCTTGTTGACGGGTTGCCTAGGTGGGGTGCTGCGTTGGTCACTTTGGGTGCAATAGCGACCGTCATCGTGGCAGGATCTTACCTAACTGGGCCCATTTTCCGCTTTATTGCAGTTGCACAATTACGAGAGCTGTTTGTTGCTACTGCGTTGTTGATGGTGATTGGCATCGCATTACTTATGTCATTGGTCGGCCTCTCTCCTGCGTTGGGAACTTTTTTGGCGGGGGTAGTATTAGCCAACAGTGAATACCGACACGAGCTAGAAAGTGATATCGACCCCTTTAAAGGTTTGCTGCTCGGGCTATTTTTTATGACAGTTGGTGCAGGGATTAATTTTGGGTTAATGTTTGATAATCTGTCTATTATCGTAGGGCTCACACTAGGGTTGATGGCGTTGAAAATAGCTGTGCTTTATGTGTTGGCTATTACTTTTAAATTGCATGGGACCGACAGGTGGTTATTCAGTTTAGGGCTTGCGCAAGCTGGTGAGTTTGGCTTCGTATTGTTATCTTTTACAGTTTCAAGTGCTGTTATTCCTGCTGATTTAGCAGACCGTTTATTACTTATAGTGGCACTTTCAATGTTGCTCACCCCAGCGCTATTTATTCTCTATGATCGCATTATAGCGCCGCGCTTTTTGGCGTTAGATGAACGAGAAATGGACATAATAGAAGATAAAGGGGAGATCATTATTGCAGGTCATGGGCGAGTGGGTGGCATTGTTAGCCGTATACTTCGAGGTAGTGGCATGACCCCCACAGTAATGGATTTTAGTTCAAAGCAATTGGAAATGCTTAAAGCGTTGGATGTGCAAGCCTATTATGGCGATGCAACCCGCCCAGATTTGCTGCACGCTGCAGGTATTGCCCAAGCAAAGCTGTTTGTAATCGCCATTGATGACAAAGAACAGATTACTGCGTTGGCTAAATATGTGCACCATCTCTACCCAGATTTACACGTGGTTGCAAGGGCGGTTGATCGTAATCATGTTTATGACCTTTGGCATGTTGGGTGCAGGGACATTATACGGGATACCTATGATAGTTCACTGCGAATGGGGCGCTCTGCCATCGAAGCACTAGGCTATTCTCGTGATCAGGCACAGCGTATGACTGATGCCTTCGCCGATATAGATCGAAAAGGCATGTTGTCAGTTGCTGAGCACTATGACCCCGCCATTCCCACCCTCGAGAACGAAGCCTACGTTGCCAGTATACGCGCACGCGCAAGCAGTTGGGAGGCAGAGCTAACTGCAAAAATGGAAGTCATTATGTCTGAAGTTAAAGTGTGAGCCATAGCAAGGCTAGTCATCAAGCCAAGTTTGTTACGGGTGATTTAACCAAACACATCATTACCATGTCGCTAACATCGGCTATTGGCTTTGTTGCTTTATTTGCTGTAGACCTAGCTGACATGTTGTTTATTTCCATGTTAGGAATTGACGAGCTAGCTGCAGCAATTGGCTTTGCCGGAACGATATTGTTTATGACCACCTCCATTAGCATTGGCGTGGCTATAGCTGGAGGCGCTCTGGTGGCTAAGTCGCTTGGGGAAAATAAGCCTGAAGTGGCTACAGAATTGTTAACGCACGTTTTGATTATAGGTGTGGTGTTCGCAGCTATTTTTGCGAGTGTTATTTACCTTAACCTCTATGGGTTAACAGCTTTAATTGGAGCCACGGGAAATACGCAAGAACTGGCGGTGTCCTACCTAAAAATACTCACACCAAGTATGCCCATTATGTTGGTGGGTATTGTTGCTTCTGCAGCCTTGCGCAGCCATGGTGCAGCGCGCTTATCTATGGTGGTGATCCTTGTTGCAGGAGTGGTGAATGCTATTTTGGACCCTATTTTTATCTTTACATTAAAGATGGGTTTGGATGGTGCCGCTTGGGCTTCTGTGGTGTCCCGCATAGCTATGGCAGCAGCAGCTGTGTGGTATATTGTACGTCGCTATGAGGGGTTTTCTGGATTATCTTTTATGGCGATAAAACGAGACCTAAAGCCGATCGCTGCAATTGCAATCCCGGCCATGTTGGCCAATATAGCAGCGCCAGTAGGTGGGGCTTACGTGATTAAAGTGGCTGCAGAATTTGGCGAATCTGCAGTGGCAGGTATGGCAATTATTGGCAGGGTTACGCCTGTTGCCTTTGCCTTAATCTTTGCGATGTCTGGTGCCATTGGACCTATTATTGGGCAGAATTTTGGTGCCCAGCAACACCGCCGAGTGAGGCAAGCGTTTAACCGCAGTATGGTGCTTATTGTAATGTATGTTATTCCAGTTGTTGTGGTGTTGTATTTTTTGCGTGGCGCAATAGCTAACGTGTTTGATGCAAAGGGGATGGCGCGAGATTTAATTTTCTTATTTTGCGGACCATTGTCTTTGGCATGGATATTCAATGGGGTTATTTTTATTGCTAATGCAGCCTATAACAACTTGGGTCATCCATTTTATTCAACTTGGATAAACTGGGGGCGTAATACCCTAGGCATCATACCTTTTGTTTATTTTGGTGCGCAATATTGGGGTGCGCAGGGTGTGCTTATTGGTCAAATGGCTGGTGGTGTTTTTGTTGCCATTGTGTCATTTTTCTTAGCACAAGGTTTAATGAAAAAAGCTGCAAAAAATCAGATCTTAGATCCAGTTCAACCCAACTTTGGAACTCATCTAAGGTCCTTTAAAATTACGCATATGCGCCAATAACTTTGTGGCCTAAGCTACAATAATGTTTGTTCTTTGGCCTAATTGCAGCGAGCCAGCATTGCTAGTCCCTACTAGGAGCGATAAAACTGTGCGCACAAACTGATGAAAAAATACAAATTGATCTTTTTAGACAGCCATTATTTATTCTTCAGTTAGAGTGGGTCAAGCTTGACCAAGCAACAATAGGCAGGCTAACTAGAATGGACGCTATGCGGGCGCAAAGTATGGCTATTGAAACAATAGAAAGGTGTAAAGTAAGTGAATAAAATGGCAGATCAAAAAACCATCGACGCCTATAACGGCCAAGTGAATACTTACTTAAAAATGGTCGACGAGCTAGGTGTGGATCCAATATTGCTGCGCTTTATCGACCGGCTTAAGGTTAATGACTATGTGTTGGATTTGGGTTGTGGCCCAGCCCTTGCTTCTGCGGCTATGCGCAGGAAAGGATTGCGCGTGGATCCTGTCGATGCTGCTAAAGCCATGGTGCAGTTGGCTAATGACAAGTTTGATATAGCTGCTCGGCAGGCACAATTTAGTGATATTGATGCAACTAACACTTACCACGGAGTGTGGGCCAACTTTAGCTTATTACATGCTCAGCCCCAACACTTGGCAGCTATACTAATGGCGCTGCATAAGGCCCTGAGGCCAAAGGGCTTTTTGCACCTTGGCATGAAGCTTGGCCAAGGTTCAAAGCGGGATAAATATGATCGTTATTATGCTTATTACTCTCAAGCTGAATTAGAGCATTATCTTGAGAACGCGGGCTTTAGCATCGTGCATTCAGAATTGGGTGAAGCTTTGGGTATGGCAGGGGATATGGAGCCTTGGGTGGTGCTCACTGGTTCGGCTAAGTAAAACAGTATGTTGGATAACCCACATTGAATCAAAAACTTTAAATTATGGCATTTACAAGGGGGTGTTCATTGGTACTGAACAGGCGTGCCTAATGGCATGGACAAAGTTAAAAAAAGCTACTCCCGTGTCACTATGACTTTTGCTAAAGCAGCATAATATGATGTATTTCCAAAAACGTTTGAAGCCATCTCCAAACGCTCTATTTTAACCTAGTCACAGCCTCAAGCCAGCGCTCTATTAGATGCTGTTACCAGTGAATAGAGTCTTGCTGGTTGATATCTGTGATAAATGCTGATTATTGCTACAAGAATCCCCTATGTGGATTGTGTATAAGGCTGGAGTAAGGGAAAATACACCCCATAGATTTGTTCCCGCTATAGTGTATTTAACCTTTTAAAGGAAGTTTTTCATGCCTACCCGTCGCGATTTAGCTAATGCCATCCGAGCCCTTAGTATAGACGCTGTCCAACAAGCTAATTCTGGTCACCCAGGAGCCCCTATGGGCATGGCTGATATCGCTGAAGTTCTATGGAATGACTTCATGAGTCATAACCCAGCGAACCCAGAGTGGTTAAACCGCGATCGTTTTGTGTTGTCTAACGGACATGGCTCAATGCTGCTTTACTCATTATTGCATCTTAGTGGCTATGACTTATCTATCGATGATGTAAAGAGCTTCCGTCAGTTGCACTCCAAAACAGCAGGCCACCCTGAATATGGCTATGCGCCTGGTATTGAAACTACCACAGGCCCACTTGGCCAAGGTGTCACCAACGCGATAGGTATGGCTTTGGCAGAGAAAACCTTAGCTGCCCAATTTAACCGCCCAGGACACAACATTATTGATCATCACACCTATACTTTTTTAGGGGATGGATGCCTAATGGAAGGTGTTTCTCATGAAGCCTGTTCTTTAGCTGGCACCCTAGGCCTAGGCAAGCTGATTGCTTTTTATGATGACAACGGTATTTCTATTGACGGCGAAGTAGAAGGTTGGTTTACCGACGACACTGCTAAACGTTTTGAAGCTTATGGCTGGCAAGTTATTCCTGCCATTGATGGCCATGATGCTGACGCTTTATTCGCTGCTATTGAGGCTGCTAAAGGCAACCTTGATCAACCTACCTTAATTTGTTGTAAAACCATCATTGGTTTTGGCTCACCTAACAAACAAGGTAAAGAAGATTGCCATGGGGCTCCGTTAGGCGCAGACGAAATTGCGTTAACTCGTAAAGAACTAGGCTGGACCTACGGTGCATTCGACATTCCTACAGATATTTACGAAGAGTGGAATGCTACTGATGCTGGGGATGATGCTGAGCAAATTTGGAATCAGTCTTTTTCTGCCTATCACCAAGCCCACCCAGAATTGGCAACTGAATTATTGCGACGTGTTTCAGGTGATCTACCAGCAGATTTTGAAGTTCAAGCGCAAACTTATATTGAGCAGCTGCAAGCTGAAGGGTCTAGTATTGCCAGTAGAAAGGCCTCACAAAACACCATCAATGCATTTGGTCCGTTATTGCCAGAATTATTAGGTGGTTCTGCAGATCTTGCAGGCTCTAACCTCACCAAGTGGGCTGGCACTAAAGGCATTACTAAAGATGATGCTAGTGGTAACTATGTGTATTACGGTGTGCGGGAATTTGCGATGTCGGCCATGATGAATGGTATGGCGTTACATGGTGGTTTTATTCCTTACGGAGCAACGTTTTTAGTGTTTATGGAATACGCGCGCAATGCTGTGCGTATGGCTGCCTTAATGCGCCAACGTGTGTTGTTTGTTTATACCCACGACTCCATCGGTTTGGGTGAAGATGGCCCAACTCACCAACCTGTTGAACAGATTGCCAACTTACGCTTAACGCCTCATTTAGACACGTGGCGCCCATGTGACACTGTAGAATCGGCAGTGGCCTGGAAAACCTCTCTGCAACGCACAGATGGCCCTTCAGCCCTCATTTTCTCTCGCCAAAACTTACCGCACCAGCAACGTGATAACGCTCAGTTAGCTAACGTGGCTCGTGGTGGTTATATATTACAAGACTGTGATGGAACTCCAGAAGCTATCATCATTGCTACGGGTTCTGAAGTAGGCATCGCTCAACAAGCCACAGACGCTCTTAATGCTCAAGGCCGTAAGGTGAGATTAGTATCTATACCGTGTACAGAACTATTTGAGCGACAAGATGCGTCTTATCAGGCACAGGTTCTTCCTGCGTCTGTTACTGCCCGTGTTGCTGTTGAAGCTGCACATGCGGATTACTGGTATAAATATGTAGGCTTAACTGGCAAAGTGATCGGTATGACTGATTTTGGTGCCTCTGCCCCTGCTAAAGAGTTGTTTGAAATGTATGGTTTCACAGTAGATAAGATTACTGCCACCGTCACTGAACTGCTGTAAGTCGTTTATTACTATGCATAAAACAAAACGTATTGCGATTAATGGTTATGGTCGGATCGGTCGTGCCGTCCTGCGGGCCATTGAAGAGCGTAGCTTGCAACATGAGTTACAAGTAGTGGCTATTAATGACCTAGGTATTGCCGAATCTGTGGTTTATGAAACACGTTATGACTCTGTGCATGGTGCTTTTCCTGCTTTGGTAGAAGCTACAGACCGTGGCATGCGAGTTGTGTCAGACCATGCCACGACCAGCATCGACTTGCTCCAAGTAAGTGACGCGACTGCACTGCCATGGGGTGACCTAGACGTTGACTTAGTAATGGAATGCTCTGGCAACATGAGTGAGCGCAAACTTGCGCAGCAACACCTCACATCTGGTGCAGGGAAAGTATTAATTGGTGCTGCAGCTGGCACTGATGTGGATCTGACGGTCGTTTATGGTATTAACCATGAGCTTATTAAGCCATCTCATCGTATTGTCTCCAATGCCTCCTGTACGACCAACTGCTTGGCCCCGGTACTTAAACCATTAAACGACTCCATTGGTATTGAAGATGGTCTAATGACAACCATTCATGCTTATACTAATGGCCAAGTGCTCACTGACACAGTGATTGATAAAACCGACCTGCGCCGGGGTCGATCAGCCACTCAATCGATGATACCCACATCGACGCATGCCACCGAAGCTTTGGGCTGGGTATTGCCTGAGTTGGCAGATAAAATTACGGGTATATCCATGAGAGTGCCCACCATTAACGTGTCGGTGGTAGATTTAGTCTTCCGTCCCAGTCGTGATGTGACAATTGCTGAAGTGAATCAAATTATGGCGGATGCCGTGGCCAAAGATAACCATGATGTGCTGGGCTATAATCAACAGCCCTTGGTGTCTATTGATTTTAATCACTGCTCAAAATCAGCCACTTTTGACGCAACCCAAACAATGAAGATGGGCCGGCTAATAAAAATTCTAGCTTGGTACGATAATGAATGGGGCTATGCTAACCGTATGATCGACGTCGCTTTGACCATGTTGCATACAGACGAATTAATTGCTCAGGAAAATTTATGACCATCATTAAAATGACTGACTTAGATTTGCGTGGCCAGAGAGTATTGATTCGTGAAGACCTCAACGTGCCTATTAAAAATGGTGTTATTACTAGTGATGCCCGTTTGCGGGCAGCTTTGCCTAGCATTAAAATAGCATTGCAGTTGGGTGCAAAGCTAATGGTAACGTCTCACCTAGGCCGTCCAATAGAGGGTGTTTATGATGAGAAGTTCTCTTTAGCACCTGTGGTAGACTACCTAAAAGAAAAATTACAGTGCACTGTGCGCTTGCAGAAGGATTGGTTAGACGGGGTAGACATCGCTGAAGGTGAATTGGTAGTTTTAGAAAACTGCCGGTTTAATATTGGTGAGAAAGCTAACGATGACGCTTTGGCAAAAAAAATGGCATCTTTATGTGAAGTTTATGTAAATGACGCTTTTGGCGCTGCTCACCGAGCACAAGCCAGCACCCATGGCATTGCGAAATTTGTAAAAACAGCCTGCGCGGGCCCTCTATTGATTACCGAGCTAGACGCCTTGGGTAGAGCTTTAGATAACCCTAAGCGGCCATTAGTTGCTATTGTAGGTGGTTCTAAAGTGTCTACTAAGCTTACAGTACTGGAAACCTTATCTGACAAAGTTGATCAATTAATCGTAGGTGGAGGCATAGCTAACACCTTTTTGGCTGCAGCAGGATTTCCTGTGGGTAAATCCTTGTACGAGGCTAACTTAATAGCTAATGCAAAAGCACTGATGGAAAAGACCTCTATACCCTTGCCTACAGATGTAGTGACTGCTAAAGAATTCAGCGAAACTGCTATAGCAACAATTCAAAGTGCAACACATGTTATGGCAGACGATATGATTATGGATGTTGGCCCAGAAACTGCTCACTATTTGGCCAGTATTCTTAAAGATGCAGGTACGATCATTTGGAATGGGCCTTTAGGCGTGTTTGAATTTGACCAGTTTGGCGGTGGGACCGAAGTTTTATCTAACGCCATTGCGGCGTCACCTGCGTTTTCTATCGCTGGTGGTGGTGATACACTGGCTGCCGTAGACAAATACGAGATTGCTGATCAAGTATCTTATATTTCCACTGGCGGTGGCGCATTTCTTGAGTTTGTAGAAGGCAAAAAATTGCCTGCAGTGGCCATTTTAGAACAACGTGGCCTGTAAATAAAAATTAACTTACCTTATTTTAGATAGAATGGAGAAGTCCCATGGCTTTAGTCAGCATGCGTCAACTATTGGATCACGCCGCCGAACATAGTTACGGTATTCCAGCCTACAATGTAAATAACCTTGAGCAAATGCGTGCCATCATGCAAGCAGCTGATGCCACCGATAGCCCGGTTATCGTTCAAGCGTCTGCTGGTGCCCGTAAGTATGCTGGGTCAAACTTTCTCAAACACATGATCTTAGCGGCTATTGAGGAATTTCCTCATATTCCCGTGTGTATGCATTTAGATCATGGTAATTCCTCATCCACATGTCAGCGTGCAATTGCCATGGGGTTCTCGTCAGTGATGATGGATGGCTCTTTAGGTGAAGATTCTAAAACACCAACAAGCTATGACTACAATGTGGAAGTGACCCAGCGTACTGTAGAAATGGCCCATGCGTGTGGTGTTTCTGTAGAAGGTGAGCTGGGCTGCTTGGGGTCTTTAGAAACAGGTGAGGCAGGTGAAGAAGACGGTGTTGGTGCGGTAGGCAAATTAACCCTAGAGCAAATGTTAACAGACCCAGATGAAGCAGTAGACTTTGTTAGCAAAACTAGAGTAGATGCATTAGCTATTGCCTGTGGTACTAGCCATGGTGCATACAAGTTTACACGTCCGCCCACAGGTGACATTCTAGCCATTGATCGTATTCGCGAAATTCATAGCAAGATTCCAAACACTCACCTAGTTATGCATGGTTCTTCCTCTGTACCTCAAGACTGGCTAGCAGTTATTAATGAGTTTGGTGGTGCTATTCCAGAGACCTATGGTGTGCCAGTAGAGCAAATTGTTGAAGGTATTAAACATGGCGTACGTAAGATTAACATTGATACCGACTTACGTTTGGCCTCAACGGGTGCAGTGCGTCGCTTCTTAGCTGAAAATCCAAGTGAGTTTGATCCACGTAAATTTCTTACAGTTACTATGCACGCCATGCAGGCCTTGTGTCACTCTCGCTATGAGTCGTTTGGTGCAGCGGGTAATGCCAGTAAAATTCGCCCTGTTGGGCTAGAAGCGATGGCCGATATGTATGGCCTTTAACGCCTAATTCTTTAGAGCCAAAAGCTATAGTTGTAAGGTGAAGCGTATGTTATCAATCAGCCTTGCCTTGCCCAAATAGGCGGCGGCTACAATCGCAAGGTGTGAATCACTATTGGTTGCTGGTTGTAAGTCATTTTGGCGACAAATCTTGAAATAGTCACGTTCAAAGCCCGCAGATTCAAGCTGGCACTGCGCTTGATCTTCCAGTTTTTGTAAATCACTTTCGCCTTGCTCAAGGGCTAACCTGCAGTTGATTAAACACGCATATAATTGTGCAGCTTGGCCTAATTCTGAGTTACTTAAATAGCCATTGCGGGAGCTTAGTGCTAAGCCACTTTCTGCCCGTGCAATGGGTGCACCGATAATTTTTACGGGTAGGCAAAGGTCATTGGTTAGTTGCTTAATGACTAAGAATTGTTGGTAATCTTTAAGTCCAAAAATAGCCAAATCTGGCTGAACAATACCAAATAATTTACTCACAACGGTAGCTACACCAGTGAAATGCCCTGGCCGACTGGCACCACACAAAAGTTGATCTAGGTGAGGCACTTTCACCACAGTAGAGCTCACATTAGTAGTGGGGTACATTTCATCAACATTGGGTGCAAATAACACATGACACCCGCGACTTATTAGTTTTTCTTGGTCTGCCATAAATGTACGTGGGTAACCATTAAAATCTTCTCCAGGACCAAATTGAAGTGGGTTAACAAAAATGCTAGCCACTACTAAGTCAGCCTCCTCTAGCGCTCGATCTATGAGCTGTAAATGACCTTCATGTAGATTGCCCATAGTAGGTACAAAAGCGATCACTTTATGATCTAACTTAGCCTGCCAAAGGTGGCTTCGTAGCTGGTTGATGCTGTCGATAGTATGCATAGTTGTAGTGTCGTAGGGTTAACTAAAGCAATGTTCTGGAGTTGGGAAAGCCCCAGATTTTACTTCTAAAACATAGGCTTCTAATGCCCTCAGTACATCACCTTCTTGTTGTAAGAAATTTTTTACAAATCGAGCAGGCTTGCCGGGGGTAATGCCCAGCATGTCATAAATAACTAGGACTTGAGCATCGGTATCTGGTCCTGCGCCAATACCGATAACAGGGACAGAGACGGCTTCAGTAATGGCTTTTCCTACGCGGCTTGGAACACACTCTAACAAAATCATACTAGCCCCTGCTGCTTCTAGCTCTAGCGCTTCATTAAGTAGGCTAGCCGCTTGCTCTGGGGTTTTACCTTGCACTCGATAACCGCCCAGTTTATTCACCGCTTGAGGCGTAAGCCCTAAGTGGGCACATACAGGAATCCCTTGTTCGAAGAGCTTGCGCACAGTGTCTTTTAGCCACAGGCCCCCCTCTAACTTAACGATTTGTGCGCCTGCCTGCATTAGGGCTGTCGCGTTAGTCATGGCTTGTTCTACCGTACGGTAACTCATAAATGGCATGTCGGCCATAATCAGGCTTTCACTGTTGCCAGCCTCTACACAACGAGTGTGATAGACCATTTGCTCCATAGTCACAGGAAGGGTTGAGTTGTGGCCTTGTAATACCATACCCAAAGAATCACCTACCAAAATAACATCGATACCTGCTTGGTTTACTCGCTGAGTAAAGCTTGCATCGTAGCTAGTAATACAAGTAGCCTTTTCACCCGCCTCTTTTAGGCGCGTTAGGCTGTGCAGCGTAGTTTTTGACATGGTGCATTAGCTCCGGGTGATTGAGTAGGTCAGTGCGTTAGGCTTCAATGCAGATCAAACCATCTATTGGGCATTGCTGCAAGAGTTGTTGTAATGGGGTACCGTTAGGGAGTAAAAGCTCCGGGCAAAGTTCTAGTAAAGGGCCAATTACAAAATCACGTCTACTTAACTCAGTGTGAGGGACGGTTAGGCGTGAGTTCTGAATGGTTTGGTCAGCAAATAATAGTAGATCTAAGTCTAAGGTGCGTGGCCCCCAATGCCGCTCACGAACTCGTTGATGATGCTGCTCTATGCTTTGTAACTCGTCCAGTAAAGCCAGAGGCTCTAGTTCAGTTGCCAATAAAACCACTGCATTAACAAAGTCATCTTGGTCTTGAGGCCCCACAGGCTTGCTCAGATAGAGTTTAGACGCTAATAACAGTTGGCTTTGTGGTAGCTGTTTTAAATCCTCTATAGCCTGCCTGACATGGTCCTTTGGGTTGTCAAGATTACTACCTAAACCAATAAATGCGTTAACCATCTTCGCTCTCTTTTGGTTTCTTTGGCGCACGCTTTTTTGGCGCAGGTTTACCTAATTCTTTAGTCATTTGCTCACGCCTATCACCACTGGCAAACTGGTACTCAGTCCACCATTCGCCTAAGTTCTCTAGTTTTTCTCCACTGGCTTCGCGTAATAATACAAAATCATAAGCAGCTCTAAAACGCTTGTTGTCTACTAATTCTGCAGCACGGTTGCCGTGGCGTCGTGGTAGCCTTAACTGCATATCCCAAATTTCCTTCATCGGCGTGCTAAAGCGACGTGGAATAGAGGTGCGTTTAACCTGCTGCAATATGACATCCTGAGCGGCTTGGTGCATCGCGGGTATGGGCGGCATATTGCGAATTTGAGATAGTCTTTGCTGCAATGGATGCCATAGCAGCGCAGCAAATAAATAAGCTGGGGTAACACTTTTTCCTTGAGCAATGCGCTCGTCAGAATTACGCAGGGCTAAAACAACAAAATCTTCTACCTGAAAATCTTCTGTTTCATCGTTCTCAATAGCAGCGTCAGTGGCAGGAAATAAGAACTTAAATAAATCATAGTCACGCAAAAGGTAGTAGGTCTGTTCGCCATTGCCTGATAGTAGCAACTTTAATATTTCTTCAAACATCCGTGCTGCAGGAATAGGCTCCAATAAATGGCCTAGGGTATGCATGGGTTCGGCTGTTGCAGGATCAATTTCAAAGTCTAATTTAGCAGCAAAGCGAATGGCTCTAAGCATGCGAACTGGGTCTTCTCTATAACGAGCTTGAGGATCACCGATCATGCGAATGCTGCGTTTCTCTATGTCTTCAATACCTCCAGCAAAATCATGGATGGTGAAGCCATTAATGTTGTAATACATCGCATTAATGGTGAAATCTCGACGCATGGCATCGTCATCCACGGTACCATAAACATTGTCACGCAATAACATCCCGCTTTCGGCTTGTTTGGCTTGGCTACTATTTTCGCTAGTAAGGTGGCTTGCCCTAAACGTAGCCACCTCAATTATTTCACGACCAAAGCGAACATGCACTAAGCGAAAGCGACGGCCAATAAGAATGGAATTTCTAAATAGCTTATGGACCTGCTCTGGATGCGCATCTGTAGCGATATCAAAATCTTTAGGTTGTTTGCCCAAAAGAATATCACGCACTCCTCCGCCCACCAAAAACCCTTGGTAGCCTGCATCTTTTAGTCGATAAAGCACCTTAAGTGCATTGTCACTAATGTCACGGCGAGAAATATCATGATGATCGCGGGTGATGATATTGGGGCCTGTTGGTGCTGCTGCTGCCGGTTGGTCGCCTTTGACCATGTTAACCAGCTTAGAAATAAAACCCATAGAAGTCGTCGACTCGGTTTGGTGGAAAATCAAAAAACAAATGTAGCGCGCATTCTACCATTGCCTTGCTAGCTAGACAAAGGCAATAGGGTCTTGCATCTGCTTGGGTACGCTGTTGATATCCCATTGCGCAATTGCCTGGGCTAATTGTTCTTCAACAGGGGCTTTGCGAAAGGTGCACGGTGTAGTTTGACCTAAGCGTTCTAATGCCTCAGACAACAGTGCAGGTGCTTGCGTTATGTCCAGTGGGGATGCTAAGTTTTGTTTACTGAGTTTTTGCCCTTGGTGGTTAGTAATAATAGGAATGTGCCCATAAATAGGTTGTTTATAACCCAAACAGGTTTGTAGCCACACTTGGCGAGGTGTTTGATGATACAAGTCACTGCCACGAATAACGTGACTTATATTTTGTTCGGCATCATCTGCAACAACAGCCAGTTGGTAGGAGAATAGCTGATCTTTACGTTGCACCACAAAGTCACCCACGTCATTGCTAAGGTGCTGTGTTTGAGGACCAATAATAACGTCATCTAGGGTAATGCTTGTTTGAGGCAATACAATACGCATCGCCACATCCTTCAAAGAGGGTGGCTGAGTTAAGCACTGACAGCTATAAAGTGGGTCCGCCTGAAATTGTATCCGGCTGCAGCTGCAGGCATAAATCCGGCCCTGTTGGCGCAGTTGTTCGAGGACCTCGTGGTAGGCAGGTTGGCGCTTGCTCTGAAACATCGGCGTGCCGTCCCAGTGCAATCCAAAGGTGTCTAGGCAGGAAAAAATAGCGTCAATGGAGCCAGAATCGGAGCGAGGTGGGTCTAAATCCTCTATGCGCAAAAGCCAATGGCCTTTGTTGGCACGGGCATCTAAGTAGCTTGCTAAGGCAGCTACCAAAGAGCCAAAATGCAAAGGGCCACTCGGCGTTGGTGCAAAGCGGCCAATGTAGCCCATGGTCAGCCTATTTACCTAACTGCTTCTCTTTGATCTCTGCAAGGGTTTTGCAGTCAATACATAAAGTCGCAGTGGGGCGGGCTTCTAGCCGACGGATGCCAATTTCAACACCACAGGTGTCACAATAGCCATATTCGTCTTGCTCAATGAGCTCTAGCGTATCATTAATTTTATTAGTCAACTTTCGCTCGCGATCACGGGCTCTAAGCTCAAGCGAGAACTCCTCTTCTTGACTGGCGCGATCATTAGGGTCGGCGAAGTTAGCAGCGTCTTCTTTTAGGTGATTAACGGTTCGGTCAACTTCTTCCATTAAGTCTTGTTTCCAGGCATGCAGAATCACTTTAAAATGATCTAGCTGATCTGAATTCATGTACTCTTCACCTTTTTTTACCTTATAAGGGGTAAAGTGTTTTAACAGTGATGCATTTGAGTTTGACATAACTTATTTCGTTTGTGAGGGCGGTAGCATTTAGTCTTGTTACTAAAAGCTGAGGCCCAATTTCTGTTGGTAAATTAACGGCGTAAAAATAGCAGAATAATGTTGCTAAATCTAGTTAAAATGCGTCGCTCCTATATCTACTTCGCCCTATTATACGTGTTAATGCCTCCCGTTCAAAGTATTTTCATTTACAATTCATAGGCTTGCCATGTATGGTTTGTTTTTTAAAAAAATACAGACAAAGCATCAAAAAATATTATAAACACCCTTAGTTTCATTATCGGATATATCAAATGAAATTTTTATTACCCCTACAGCAAGCCATCCTAGGCCGGCGCTATAAGCGGTTTTTAGCAGATGTGCACACACATGATGGAACGCCATTGACCCTGCACTGTCCTAATACGGGTTCTATGAAGAATTGCGCTGTGCCTAATAGTAGGGTTTGGTTTTGGGATTCGGCAAACAAAAAGCGGAAATACCCTTGTACGTGGGAGCTAGTAGAAATAGATCAACAGTTCTTGGCGTGTATTAATACTCATCGAGCTAATAGTTTGGTTGTAGAGGCTATAAATAATGCCACAATTACGCCACTGCAAGGCTATGGTAAATTGGAAACTGAGGTAAAATACGGCCAGGAAAATAGCCGAATAGATATTTTCTTGAGCCAGCATGAGCGCTTACCAGAGTGTTATGTAGAGGTGAAAAATGTCACTCTTATGACATCACAAGGGCAGGGTTTATTTCCAGATGCAGTGACACAGCGCGGGCGTAAACACCTTCGTGAATTAGTGTACATGGTGACTCAAGGCTATAGGGCTGTTTTGGTATATTGTGTCGCCCATACTGGCATAACTCAGGTATCTCCAGCATGGGATGTGGACCCAGGTTACTCTGAGACATTGGCCTGGGCCATAGAACAAGGCGTAGAAGTGATGGCTTATGGAGCGTCAATAAGCCTAACAGAAATGAGTTTGGTGCGTGTTGTGCCACTGAACATGGCAAGGCAAGCTTAACCTCTAGGAATAGTACAATAGACTTTACCACCACGCTCTTCTACACATAGGTTGGTGAGAGATTCTTGATGACATGGGCCGCTAATACAAAGCCCCTGCTCAATTGTAAATAGTGCTCCGTGAGTGGCGCACTGAATAAACTGTTTGTCAGAGTTTAAAAATTGGTCAGGAAGCCACTCTAAAGGCACTTTTCGGTGGGGACAGCTATTGAGGTAGGCTACAAGGTTGCCCTGATGGCGTAGGACAAAAAGGTTGGTACCATTAATAATAAATCCTTTGCTGTGGCCTTCCTCAAGCTCGTGGCTGTTCAAAAGTACAGTGGGTTGCGGTGTTAAAAGCATACGTATGATCAAAATAGGAAAGAATATATGGCTAGCATAACAGAATTGAGAACACACATTGACTAAGCGACGAACGACTAATAAAGCTAAATCAACAGGGCCTGTCGGTTGGATATCTTGGGTTTGGGTGTTCAAATTTGCCACAGTGTTGATGGTAATTGGTGTTGTTGCGCTAGTGTACCTTGATGCTCAAATTAGACATCGGTTTGAAGGCCATCGCTGGTCCTTGCCAGCCAAAGTTTACGCCCGCCCACTGGAGCTCTTCAAAGGTCAGAAAATGGCAGCAGGTCAGCTAGACTATGAGCTTACCCAATTAGGGTATCGCTGGGTAAAGCATGCAAATGCACCTGGTCAAGTACAAAAAACAAATCAAGGCATGGCTATTTATAGCAGAGGGTTTCGTTTTGCCGATGGTAATGAGCCTGGGGTTTTGGTAGAAGTTAGTCTGCAGCAAAATACGATCACAGGCTTGCGTCAGCCCTCTGGAGCCGGTTTGGCGTTGTTGAGATTAGAGCCACAATTAGTTGGTGGTATTTATCCGGCACACAATGAAGATAGAGAACTCATCCAGTTAAATGATTTGCCTAATGGTTTTATTGAAACTTTGTTAGCGGTTGAAGATCGTAATTATTATTCCCACTATGGCATTTCTCCTTGGGGTATTGTGCGGGCCTTGTGGGCTAATATTCAGGCGGGTGCAGTAGTACAAGGTGGCAGCACCTTAACACAGCAGCTTGTTAAGAATTTTTACCTTACAGACCGGCAAACCCTATGGCGCAAGATTATCGAAGCTCCAATGGCGTTGTTGCTAAATGTTCACTACAGTAAAGACGAGGTGTTAGAAGTTTATCTTAATGAGGTATTTGTAGGGCAAGCTGGTAAACGAGCAATTCATGGCTTTGGCCTTGCTAGTCGGTTTTACTTTGGACAACCGCTAAGTGAGCTTAAATTACATCAGGTTGCACTTTTGGTTGGCTTGGTCAAAGGGCCTTCTTATTATAATCCCCAAAGATACCCAAAACGAGCGACTAAAAGACGCAACCTGGTGCTGTCTATCTTGGCACAGCAAAACTTAATTTCAGATGCTCAAAAAATGCAGTATCAAGGGTTGCCATTAGATTTAACTGGGGCCACTCAGGTGAGCCGCTATCCTGCTTATATGGATGTAGTAAGACAGCAACTGCAACAGCATTACCAAGCATCAGCCTTATCTAGCCACGGGTTACGGATTTTTACTAGTTTAGACCCTTGGGTGCAGCATCAAGCAGACACGGCCATGGTTGAGCAAGTACTAAAACTCAACCAACGTCATGGTAAAATACAAGGCTTACAGGGTGCGTTAGTAGTGAGTCATAGAGACAGTGGCGAATTGTTAGCCTTAGTAGGCGATCATAACGGTGGTTATGCAGGGCATAACTGGGCCTTAGATCGAAGCCGTCAAGTGGGTTCGTTATTAAAGCCAGTCATCCACCTTGCAGCTCTAGAGACAGGTCATTATAGCCCAGCTACAATTATTAATGATGCCCCAGTGTCTTTGCAGCAATCTGATGGAACCTTATGGCAACCACAAAATTATGATCGTAAATCCCATGGCAAGGTTCCGATGTATGAAGCCTTGGCAAAGTCTTATAATCAGGCTAATGTACGTTTAGGTATGCAGGTAGGCGTAGATAAGGTGTTGCAGCAACTGAAAAAAATGGGTGTAGATCAATTCATTCCTGCGTATCCTTCAGCATTACTGGGAGCGGTTGAAATGTCGCCTCTGCAGGTTAATCAAGTCTATCAAACGATAGCTGGCAATGGTTTTTATAGCCCCTTGAGCCTTGTTCGCCAAGTGACAGAGGCCAATGGTCAGCTACTGAGTCATTTTCCCTTTGCTGTACGTCAGGCCGCTAGCAACGACGCTACTTACTTACTGCAGCACGAAATGCGAATGGCGGCACACTATGGGACAGCAAAGGGTGTTTACCAATATTTGCCTAAACAGCAACAAGTGTCTGCAAAGACTGGCACCACTAATGACCTCAAAGATAGCTGGTTTGCGGGGTTTAGTGGCCAGCATGTTGCCACTGTCTGGCTGGGTAGAGAGGATGCTAAACCAACGCCACTCACTGGCGCTGGTGGTGCATTGCATGTGTGGGCACAACTGATGCAGCATTTGGCGTACACTAGCTATAAGGACATCAAGCCTCAATTGATAGAGTATTATCACCTCAATGCAAAAACAGGCAAGGCTATGCCCAATAATTGCCCTAACGGTGTTTGGTTACCGATACCTAAAGTATCAGCACCGGCTTTTAATAAAACTTGTGGATATTAGTGACTAATGTATAACAATCAAATCACGTGCTTTAAATACGTATCACTCATATCCCTAATGCTTGTCTTGGGGGGCTGTGCAGCAACGGGCTATGGTCCTGTTGTTGAAGACTTAAGTGTGCCAGCGAGGGCTTCTGAGCGTCTACCAACTCTGCCTAGTCAGGTGCCTGCTAGCATTCAAGTAACACCCGCGCCATCTGCGCCAGTAGTCACTGCAAAGCCTAAAGCTTACGTAGCCCCTAAATCAGTAGTTACCATTACTGCGCAGCCGGTGTCCAATCAAGTTGTGACAGTAATAGCAGTACCAGAAAATGCGTCAGTTGCAACACAAGCGGCTCCTTCTGCGGCGCAGAAACCGCCATTACCTGCATCAGACCAAGCTGTAGTGGAACAGTTGCTAACTGAAGCTGATCAACTAAAGGCGCAAGGCAAAGTGACTGAGGCAGTAATTCAGCTTCAAAGAGCTCAACGCATTGCGCCGCGGGAACCTAAGGTCTACGCACGCTTGGCGGCCTTGCAGCTTTCCCTAGGTGAAGCCTCTCGTGCTGAACAGCTAGCCCTCAAGGGCCTAACCCTTGTGCCCAATAAGAAAAGCTACCAGTATTATTTTTGGAAGTTAATTGGTGCTAGCCGAAGCAATTTAGGAGATAGCCAAGGTGAAGCTAAGGCTATAGCTCAGGCTGCAAAGTATAAATAACCTCCAAAGGTGAGTAGGGTCAAGCTATTCCATAGTAAGGCAAAGGTAGTGTTAATTGACCACAGGCTAGCCACCATTAAGCCAACATAAAACCCCAGTACAATTGAATGCTTTTTAAAGCCTTGTCTGCTTGCTATGGCATTTTTTATAATCTTAAAAAATGCGAATAATAAAGCTAATGTGCAGGCCATGAGAAGAAATTCACCATAGCTGTTACCAGATTCTGCACGACGCATAAGTTCAAACATGGCGGCTAAACCTAAAAAAATGCGTCCCCATGTGGCTTTCTGCCATTTCCAGCCAAGAATCAAGTCCAACAACACCAAGGCCATCATAGGAAACCCTACATACAGGCCTAGATTATTGCCTAGTGTCGCCATCTCAGGTTCAATAAATAAGCTAAAAACAGGCGCATTAGCAATGCATCCATATGCCCCTATCCAAAGGCAAAATGAAGCTACTTTGTAGGCGTCTTGTGAACTGCTAAGGCGCCACAATAGTGCGCCTAGTGCAATAAGGCCGGCTGATAGCAGCAGGAAAGCAAAGCTCAACATGGATTAAAGTTGAGCAAAAGCGCGCTCTGCTGCATCTAAAGTATGAGCCAACTCCTTGTCGCCATGTGCTGTAGAAGTAAAGCCTGCCTCAAAAGCTGAGGGCGCTAGGTATACTCCTTCCGCCAGCATTAGGTGAAAGAATCGACCAAACTTCTCTGTATCACAAGCCATGGTTTCTGCAAAGCAGGTGACCTGAGGTTGATCTGTAAAGAATAAGCCAAACATGCCGCCCACCTGGCTAGTATGAAAGTCTACGTTTGCAGCTTTTGCTCGTTCTTCTAGGCCTGCCAAAAGCTGGCTGGTGAAGCTTGTGAGTTGCTCATAAAAACCAGGTTGGCTAACTTCATCAAGCATGACTAGGCCTGCACTCATGGCGACAGGGTTGCCGGATAATGTCCCTGCCTGGTATACAGGTCCCATAGGTGCAAGAGAGTGCATAACCTCACTGCGCCCACCAAAAGCGGCCACAGGCATACCGCCACCAATGACCTTACCTAAAGTGGTTAAGTCTGGTGCGATGTTATATCGACCCTGAGCACATTGAGGCCCAACACGAAAGCCGGTCATCACTTCATCAAAGATTAATAGTGCGCCACTGGCATCACATACGTCTCGCAAGCATTGCAAAAAACCATCTTGTGGGGGGATGCAGTTCATATTGCCAGCTATGGGTTCAACGATAATGCAGGCGACCTCTGTGCCAATTTCAGCAAAGGCTTGTTTAACACTTTCGCAGTCGTTATAGGTGAGGGTCACCGTGTGCTTAGCGATGCTGTCAGGAACGCCAGGGGAGCTAGGCACCCCCAGAGTTAGCGCACCAGACCCTGCTTTAACTAACAGTGAATCAGAATGGCCATGGTAGCAGCCCTCAAACTTAATGATTTTGTCACGGCCAGTATGGCCCCGAGCAAGCCGGATTGCGCTCATGGTCGCTTCGGTACCTGAACTTACCATACGAACCATATCCATGTGTGGTAGCAGGCTGCATAACTTATCAGCCATTGCGGTTTCCACTCGTGTTGGAGCGCCAAAACCTAAACCATTTTTAATGCTGTCAGACACGGCTGCCAGAACTCTTGGATGTGCGTGTCCTAAAATCATAGGCCCCCAAGATCCAACATAATCCACGTATTGAAGATCGTCTTCATCAGTTAGCCAGGCACCTACCCCACGTTTAAAAAATAATGGATGGCCACCTACGCCTTTAAATGCGCGCACTGGAGAATTAACACCGCCTGGAATATGTTGTTGGGCGGCTTCAAATAGCTGGGCAGAAACAGGTGTTCGGTTGGACGACATAGCGCACTCTCAATAAGGGGGAAAGCAAAATTAGCGTCCTATTATCCCCTTAAATTACGCTCGCTGCTAATCCTTTTGTGTGTATTGTAGAATTTCTTCTACGGGCAACACTCCTATAATTCGGTCATCAATATCAGTAATGAGAAGTTGTTGGTAATCACGCCTTTTGCACAAGTCCCAAGCCTCTTTCAGGGTGGCTCGAGAAGAGCAAAAACCAAACCTTGTGGCTGGAAATCCTGCTGCTTCAATTAAGCCTGCAGGTGAGCCCTTTTCTAGGATGATCTGGCTTTGGTGTATAAGGTGGTAAACCTCGTCATTAGGCTGGCCACTGCCACTATGTTTATTAATAACGAGCCAGTTCAGGCCTCTTTCTACGGCCGTTAGATAACCTGCAACATCCTCATTTTGATGATGGCTTATATCATCGTGCATTAAACTGGTTACGCCTTGATGATTTAACGCCTGTGTGATTGGATTAGCTTGGTAATTTAACCCTTGCTTACGCAACACCTCTACAAACACAGAGTCTTGTTTAAATACATAGCTGCAGCTGATGTTGGCAATAACGATGGTGGCCATGCCTGGCAATATGATGCTTGGGTTACGAGTTAACTCCATGAGAGCGATCAGAGCAGCTAAAGGCGCCTGCAATACAGCACTCATCATTGCACCCATACCTAGCATGGCATAGAAGCCAGCATCTGATGTAGGTCCGTCTAATACATAACTACTCATATGGCCTAATGCAGAACCTGCACATGCACCCATAAGCAGGGTTGGGCCAATTACGCCGATAGGCATGCCCAAACCTACGCTAATAGCGGTTGCAAATAATTTGGCAAGAGCCAATGCTATAAGCAAGCCCAATGCATACTGCCCCTCGATAGCCATTAAAATACTATCAGTACCCATGCCCATTACTTGAGGCACAAAGTAGGCCAGTGTGCCAGTAAATGTGCCAGCTATAAGCATTCTAGCTAGCACGGGCTGAGCTGAGAAGTTTTGCATGCTAGTGAGCGTTTTGGTGAACAAGGCTGCCATAGCGCCAAGGATTACTCCATAAACCAAAATGAGTGGCATTTCACTCATGCTGGCCATGCTAATTTCTGGCGCCATAAAGGCCATTTCAGCGCCATATAAATAGTTATGTAACAAAGTGGCAGTAACGGCGGCAATAATGACTGGCGTAAAGCCCATAATGCTGTATTCCAGCATCACTACTTCCATGGCAAAAATGACGCCAGCCATGGGGGTGTTAAACGAGGCTGCTATTGCACCTGCGGTGCCGCAACCGACCATAAGACGCACACTATTGTTAGGTAGATGAAAAAAGCTGCCTATTTGTGAGCTTACGGCAGAGCCTAGATGAACTGCAGGGCCCTCTCTTCCGCCAGACTGACCTGTCAAAATACCCAGTGCGCCACCGATCAACTGTGCAAGGGTGTTTTTAAATGGCATTCTTCCTTGGTGGTATGCCATACGATCCATCACATGTGTGGCACCTGTTTTACGTTCATCAGGGGTAAAAAACATTAGCCAAAGGCCAATGAGAAGTCCACCAATTATAGGAAGGAAGAAATACCAAACGGGGTCTAAGTTTTCAAAACTTTCAGCAGTGCCACCCGGCAGCCAGTAGCCCAGAGGAATTTCAAACAAACTGCGAAATGCTACAATAATTAATGCGGCGGCAACGCCACTTATAAAGCCAAGAAAGCTAACTTGAGGGAGGGCGTCGTTGTAGGCGAGCCGACGACGGAAATGACTAGCCCTGAAATTATTTCGATTCAGGCTATAGGTTAGTTTCTGTTTTAGTTTGACCATAGGAAAAGAATTGTTAAACGCTGTGTTTTTGTTGTAAATAAAGGGGTTAGTGGTTCCAGTTTACCTTACATTGCTGATGCTGACTAACATGCCCATAGCCATTATTGTCATGCTTTGCTTTAGCTTTGCTGCTGGGTCTATTATCATGGCTTTAGAAGAGTCTTTATCGAAAGGAAATAAGTGTGAAAAAAGTAGCCATTGTTGGTGGTACTGGGTATACGGGAGTTGAGTTGCTGCGTCTTTTGGCGCGCCACCCTCTGGTTGAGGTCTGTGCGATTACTTCCCGTTCAGAGGCTGGCAAGGCAGTGTCAGAAATATACCCAAGCCTTCGCGGAGAATATGATTTGGCATTCACTGCGCCAACAACACAAACTTTAGCTCAAGCTGACTTAGTCTTCTTTGCTACGCCTAACGGTGTGGCCATGAAGCAAGTGCCTGAGTTGTTGGCAGCTGGCAGCAAAGTCATTGATTTAGCAGCAGACTTTCGGATTCAGGATATTGATGTTTGGTCGCGCTGGTATGGTATGGATCATGCTTGTTCTGAGCTTGTGGCGCAAGCCACCTACGGTTTGCCAGAGGTTAATAAAAGTGCTATTAAAAAAGCCAATCTAGTCGCCAACCCTGGGTGTTATCCAACGGCAGTGCAGTTAGGCTTGCTGCCTTTGATTGAGCAGGGCTTGATTGACGCACAACACCTTGTTGCCGACTGCAAGTCTGGTGTAAGTGGTGCAGGACGTGGCGCGGCTGTAGGCAGTTTGTTTTGTGAGGCCGGTGACAGCTTTAAAGCCTATGGAGTGGCGGGTCATCGTCACTTGCCAGAAATAAAAGAACGTCTTTCAATAGCTAATAATGGGCCAGTAGGAGTGACATTTGTGCCTCACTTGGTGCCAATGATTCGTGGCATTCATGCCACTTTATATGCCCGTCTTACGAGCCGTGAGCTATCCTTGGAGTCTGTTCAGGAATTGTTTGAGTTGCGTTATAAAGATCACCCTTTTGTGGATTTAATGCCGCTAGGGAGTCACCCAGACACTCGTAGCGTGCGAGGTTCAAACATCTGCCGAATTGCATTACACCGGCCCCAAGGAGCGGATACATTGGTCATCTTGTCTGCTATTGATAACTTGGTCAAAGGCGCTGCTGGACAGGCCATTCACAATATGAACTTGATGTTGGGACTGGAAGAAACGGCTGGTTTAGATATTGTGCCTCTAGCGCCCTAGTTGTGATCCAGATAAAGGCACAGATACCCTGCGCTAATACTTGACTAAATTACTAGGTTAAGCGCATAATTCTTTCCCTGAAAATGTAAAGAGAGCGGTATGCCCCACACTGACGAACAAGATAAATTTGATGCAACATTGCCAGCGATGGGCTTTACTGATTCTGCAGCAAAAAAAGTTACTCACCTGATGGAAGATGAGGATAACCAAGACTTGCGTCTACGTGTATACGTCACAGGAGGAGGGTGCTCTGGCTTTTCTTACGGCTTTACCTTTGATGATAAAGTGGCAGAGGATGATACCCAGATTGAAAACGGCCAGGTGACTATGGTGGTAGACGCTATGTCGATTCAGTACCTTATGGGCGCCACGGTAGATTACAAAGAAAGCTTACAAGGATCACAGTTTTCTGTTAGCAATCCCAACGCAACGACGACCTGTGGCTGTGGCTCAAGCTTTTCTATCTAAACTGACTAATTAGACTGTAAGGGCGTGCCTAGACGGTACGATTCAAGCTGGGCTAAAATAGTGTTTGCTACCGGTTTAAAACCTTCCATTTGCTCTTTGTTGAGTGGCTTAACGTTAGGGAACTTCACTTTAAGTGGGTTTTTATGTACACCGTTAACGCGGAATTCATAATGTAAGTGGGGACCTGTAACTAGGCCAGAAGAGCCAATATACCCGATAATTTGTCCTTGTTTTACGCGGCTACCCTTTTTAACTTTGCTATTGTATTTAGACATGTGTGCGTACAAAGTAGTGTAGATACCAGCGTGCTGCAGAATAATAGTACGTCCATATCCTCCTTTAGTTCCGAGCCATATCACCTTGCCATCCCCTGAGGCTTTAATGGGTGTGCCTGTAGCTGCTGCGTAGTCTACACCGCGATGAGGACGTATTGTTTTAAGAACGGGGTGCATGCGTTTTAGATTGTATTTTGAGCTGATGCGGAAGAAGTCTACTGGGCTGCGTAAAAATGCCTTGCGCATGCTGTAGCCTTTGGGGGAGTAGTAGTTGCCATCTGAGTGACGTATAGCGTTAAACACTTCACCTCTATTAGTAAACTGCGCTGCTAAAATCTGGCCTTCCCCAATAAGTGCGTCATCGAGATATTTCTCCTCATAAATAAGTGCAAACTGATCTTGTTTACGAATATCTAGGGCGAAGTCTATGTCCCAGCCAAAAATATTGGCCAGTTCCATGAGCTTCTTCTGGCTGAGCCCTGCTCGTTGGCCGTCCACAAACAATGAACTACTGATGACACCTTGTACAAAGCGAGTTTCAATAATGGGTTGGCGGGTAATAGTTTCAACTGTGTAATGACCTTTTCCCTGATGGGAGATAATAATCTGCTCTAAGGGGGTCTTGATGTGGCGAACTTTTTGCAATTCCCCGTTATCAAGTACAAAGTCTAAAGTATCGCCGGGGAATAAGGTGCTCAGAGACTTAGATTTCTTGGTCGCCTGAGTTACCCGGTAGACATCTTGTGCGGACAACCCTACGCGCTGAAATAGCGTGCTTAGACTGTCACCAGATTTAACGGTAACAGAGGTCCACTTGTCCACTTGAGGTTCATCCGGGACTGGTGCCAGTGGCTGGGTGCTTTCAGTGGCTAGTTTTTGACTTAAATCCAGCGTTAGTCTGGTATTGGTTGTCGTGTGTTTGGGGCCATCCGGTGCTTGGGAGCTAGACCAAAAACCAATAGCAAGCATCAGTAAAAAAAGAAACGTGAGTACTAGTAAGTATGGTTTTGGGAAATGCTGCA
Organism: Candidatus Njordibacter sp. Uisw_056; assembly: GCF_047730085.1. NCBI lineage: Bacteria > Pseudomonadati > Pseudomonadota > Gammaproteobacteria > Pseudomonadales > Candidatus Njordibacteraceae > Candidatus Njordibacter > Candidatus Njordibacter sp. Uisw_056. The sequence goes on from NZ_CP159830.1 coordinate 338,418, forward strand.
ACAGTTTAGAAAGGGTTATCATAATGTATGGGTTTAACAAATGTGATAAGAAAAAAGGCCTAAGCGACACATGATAACACGCCTGTCTGGCAAAAATAGCTCGTTTTACGCCAAATTGCGCTATTAGAAGGACGCGCGAGCGCTTTTCTATTACCCCTAAATCACGCTAGAATACGCGCTTTCGGGTGTGTTCCATTGGCTGGGTTCAACCTTTTTAATTATTTTACCAATAAGCGACTATCTAATATGACTGCTGTAGACACCAACTTACTCGCCGATTTACAAATGCGCGGACTAGTTAATCAGATGACATCACCCGAAGAGCTTACACAGCATTTGCAAAAGTCTCGGGTGCTTTATTGTGGCTTTGACCCAACAGCAGATAGTTTACATATTGGTAGTTTGGTTCCCTTGTTAGTGTTGCGCCGCTTTCAGCAAGCAGGCCATAAGCCTCTGGCTTTAGTAGGTGGTGCAACTGGCATGATTGGCGACCCAAGTTTTAAATCTCAAGAACGTAAGCTTAATACTATCGACATCATTGATCAGTGGGTAGATCGCCTTAAGGCTCAAGTGTCTGCTTTTATTGAATTTAATGACCAAGGTAATAGTGCAGCGGTAGTAAATAACTACGACTGGACAAAAGACGTGGATGTTCTAACGTTTTTAAGAGATGTGGGTAAGCATTTTTCGGTGAGCTCAATGATTCAAAAAGAGTCAGTTAAACAGCGGTTAGAGCGCGATGGAGAAGGTATTTCTTTTACAGAGTTTGCCTATATGATTTTGCAATCCTTTGATTTTTCACAGCTGTATAAGCAATACAATTGTAGTCTCCAAATAGGTGGCAGCGATCAGTGGGGTAATATTACGGGTGGAATTGATTTAACTCGCCGACAGCATCGCGCCCAAGTGTTTGGTTTAACGCTTCCTCTAGTCACCAAGTCTGATGGTACAAAGTTTGGCAAAACTGAAAGTGGCACTATCTGGTTGGATGAGAAAAAAACATCGCAGTATGCATTCTACCAGTTTTGGATCAATACAGCAGATGCAGACGTATACAAATTCCTACGCTTTTTTACGTTTTTAAACGAAGCAAAAATGCTTGCTATTGAAGAGCAAGACAGAGCGGCTCAGGGTAAGCCTGAAGCACAAAGCATTTTAGCAACTGAAGTAACACGTTTGGTTCATGGTGAAAAGGGCTTGCAAGCCGCCTTAAGAATAAGTGAGGCGCTTTTTTCTGGCCAGCTTGAGCAATTAACCAAAGAGGATCTGCAGCAGCTTTATTTAGATGGTATGCCTGCCTCACAGACTAGCAAGAAAAGCATTACCTTAGTCCAGGTGTTGGTTGATTCTGGTTTGGCTAAGTCTAATAAAATGGCTAGAGAGTTTATAGTCAACAATGCGGTTAGCGTTAATGGTGACAAGGTTAGTGATCTAGACGCAGTTTTAACGCCCTTTTTAGGTTTGCAGGGTGAGTACCACGTCATAAAACGCGGCAAAAAGTTGTTCCATTTGTTGCACTGGGCTGGGTAAATCATTGAGCCCTAAGTGGTTGGTTTTTGACCAATTATTGCGAAGATTGATTT
>NZ_CP159830.1:342500-480000 GCF_047730085.1 Candidatus Njordibacter sp. Uisw_056
TGCTCTTTAAAAATATGGATTTGTGATATGGATTGATGACGTGGCCCCGAGCCACGGCATTGATCTTCGCTTAAACACGTCGTCACCAGCGGTCGTGTTTAGGCAAAAATGTTGCAGCGTCTTCTAGCGATCACGTTGTAACAAAGTTTAGGTAAATACACGATCATCTGTTAATCAATTTCCAGGTGATCGAATTTGTGTTTTATCGAGTGACTTATCCGAAGGCCCTTACTTTAGCGAGTTAAGGGTTTATCGTAAGCTTGATTGAAAGTAGTTTGTCAGAACTACTGCGACCCTTTTGGGTTATATGGTCAAGTGAATAAGCGTGCACGGTGGATGCCTAGGCAGTCAGAGGCGATGAAGGACGTGGTAACCTGCGAAAAGTTTTGGGGAGGTGGTAAACAACCTATGATCCAGAGATATCCGAATGGGGAAACCCACCCAGTGTAAGCTGGGTACCATATACTGAATACATAGGTATATGGGGCGAACCGGGAGAACTGAAACATCTAAGTACCCCGAGGAAAAGAAATCAATTGAGATTCCCCAAGTAGCGGCGAGCGAACGGGGATTAGCCCTTAAGTTTATTATGTTTTAGCGGAAGTAGCTGGAAAGTTACGCCATAGTGGGTGATAGCCCCGTACGCGAAAAGGCATTTTAGATGAAAACGAGTAGGTCGGGACACGAGAAATCTTGACTGAACATGGGGGGACCATCCTCCAAGGCTAAATACTCCTGACTGACCGATAGTGAACCAGTACCGTGAGGGAAAGGCGAAAAGAACCCCTGTGAGGGGAGTGAAATAGATCCTGAAACCGTGTACGTACAAGCAGTGGGAGCCGATTTATTCGGTGACTGCGTACCTTTTGTATAATGGGTCAGCGACTTAATTTTAGTAGCAAGCTTAACCGAATAGGGGAGGCGTAGGGAAACCGAGTCTTAATAGGGCGTACAGTTGCTAGGATTAGACCCGAAACCGGGCGATCTACCCATGGCCAGGTTGAAGGTTGAGTAACATCAACTGGAGGACCGAACCCACGTATGTTGAAAAATGCGGGGATGAGCTGTGGGTCGGAGTGAAAGGCTAATCAAGCCCGGAGATAGCTGGTTCTCCTCGAAAGCTATTTAGGTAGCGCCTCGTGTCTCACCATTGGGGGTAGAGCACTGTTTCGGCTAGGGGGTCATCCCGACTTACCAACCCGATGCAAACTCCGAATACCAATGAGTGCAATCACGGGAGACACACGGCGGGTGCTAACGTCCGTCGTGGAAAGGGAAACAACCCAGACCGTCAGCTAAGGTCCCAAAGTTATAGTTAAGTGGGAAACGATGTGGGAAGGTTTAGACAGCTAGGAGGTTGGCTTAGAAGCAGCCATCCTTTAAAGAAAGCGTAATAGCTCACTAGTCGAATCGGCCTGCGCGGAAGATATAACGGGGCTCAAACTATACACCGAAGCTACGGACGCATGTTTACATGCGTGGTAGAGGAGCGTTCTGTAGGCCGTTGAAGGGAAAGCTGAGAGGCATCCTGGAGGTATCAGAAGTGCGAATGCTGACATGAGTAACGATAAGGGGAGTGAAAAGCTCCCCCGCCGGAAGACCAAGGTTTCCTATCCAATGCTAATCAGGGTAGGGTGAGTCGGCACCTAAGGCGAGGCTGAAGAGCGTAGTCGATGGAAAGCAGGTTAATATTCCTGCACCACTCAATATTGCGAAGGAGGGACGGAGAAGGCTAGTCCAGCGCGGCGTTGGTTGTCCGCGTTTAAGCGTGTAGGCTTGAATCTTAGGAAAATCCGGGATTCTTTAAGGCTGAGGCGTGATGACGAGGTCCATTAGGACTGAAGTGGTTGATGCCATGCTTCCAGGAAAAGCTTCTAAGCATCAGATATTGAGTGACCGTACCCCAAACCGACACAGGTGGTCAGGTAGAGAATACCAAGGCGCTTGAGAGAACTCGGGTGAAGGAACTAGGCAAAATGGTACCGTAACTTCGGGAGAAGGTACGCCGCTGTTGGTGATGGGACTTGCTCCTTAAGCTGATGGCGGCCGAAGATACCAGGTGGCTGCGACTGTTTATTAAAAACACAGCACTGTGCAAACACGAAAGTGGACGTATACGGTGTGACGCCTGCCCGGTGCCGGAAGGTTAATTGATGAGGTTAGCGCAAGCGAAGCTTTTGATCGAAGCCCCGGTAAACGGCGGCCGTAACTATAACGGTCCTAAGGTAGCGAAATTCCTTGTCGGGTAAGTTCCGACCTGCACGAATGGCGTAACGACGGCCACACTGTCTCCACCCGAGACTCAGTGAAATTGAAATCGCTGTTAAGATGCAGTGTATCCGCGGCTAGACGGAAAGACCCCGTGAACCTTTACTATAGCTTCACAGTGAACTTTGAACCTATTTGTGTAGGATAGGTGGGAGGCTTTGAAGCGGTGACGCTAGTCATCGTGGAGCCAAACTTGAAATACCACCCTGGTATGTTTGAGGTTCTAACTCAGGTCCGTAATCCGGATCGAGGACACTGTGTGGTGGGTAGTTTGACTGGGGCGGTCTCCTCCCAAAGAGTAACGGAGGAGCACGAAGGTATGCTAATCATGGTCGGAAATCATGAGGTTAGTGCAATGGCATAAGCATGCTTAACTGCGAGACAGACGCGTCGAGCAGATACGAAAGTAGGTCATAGTGATCCGGTGGTTCTGAATGGAAGGGCCATCGCTCAACGGATAAAAGGTACTCCGGGGATAACAGGCTGATACCGCCCAAGAGTTCACATCGACGGCGGTGTTTGGCACCTCGATGTCGGCTCATCACATCCTGGGGCTGAAGCCGGTCCCAAGGGTATGGCTGTTCGCCATTTAAAGTGGTACGCGAGCTGGGTTTAGAACGTCGTGAGACAGTTCGGTCCCTATCTGCCGTGGACGTTTGAGATTTGAGAAGAGTTGCTCCTAGTACGAGAGGACCGGAGTGAACGAACCTCTGGTGTTCCGGTTGTCACGCCAGTGGCATTGCCGGGTAGCTACGTTCGGACAGGATAACCGCTGAAAGCATCTAAGCGGGAAGCCCCCTTCAAGATGAGATCTCACAGGAGTTTAACTCCCTAAAGAGCCGTTCAAGACTAGGACGTTGATAGGTTGGGTGTGTAAGCGCGGTAACGTGTTGAGCTAACCAATACTAATTGCTCGTGAGGCTTGACCATATAACGCCAAAAGCGTTGTACAAGCTAATATGAACGCATGAGAGTGTGTGAGTATGAAGTACAAACAATTAAGTTTACGATAGAAGTACGATGGGTAAGCCCTCGGTAAGCGCAAGTTGTGTAATACCTAAACGAAGACATATCACAAATTCAAGGATGGCGATTTAACGATCTTCATTCACCTTTTTATTGCTTGGCGACCATAGCGAGATGGAACCACCTGACCCCATTCCGAACTCAGAAGTGAAACGTTTTAGCGCCGATGGTAGTGTGGGGTTTCCCCATGTGAGAGTAGGTCATCGCCAAGCACCTCATTCAGTACTAAAAAACCCCTAGCCTTAATCAGACTAGGGGTTTTTTATTGCGCGTAGAAAAGGCAATGAGTTACGCCTAAATCAGTGCCGACAGCGCAGCTATGCACTCACCCAGCATGTTACAATAAACACTCATTAACTGAGACTATAAGAGCATGTCCATAAATACGTTAATACTACTACTCGTAATGTTTTGCATCGCCATGGTTGTGGTAATCATTAGGATTTTTACTCGTCAGCGCAACGCTTCAAAAGTTAACCAACAACGTATTGAAGATATGCAAGCAATGCTAAAGAAACAATATACCCACCGAGTAAAAAGTATCGATGTAATTACTAGGGCAATGGCTGATAAGCAATGTGAACTAATTGAAGGTTGCATTCGTTTAAAACAGTTATTAGACCACGTTGAGTCCGATTTATTAATGCGAGAAGAGTATCAGGTGATCGCTCTAATATTTAACGAAACTGAACATATGCCAATTAAAGAGCAATGGAAAAAACTCGACAAAAAAGCTAAACATAAGTTTACGCAACACCGACTTGCTCTTGAATCCACGCATTCACAAGACATTCATGCTGCTGCACTAGGGTTACAGCAACATGAATTTCTGGCCTACGAAAGCTTAAATTAAGGCGGCTTTAATACGCTTTACTGCTTCTTCTAATACTGATCTAGCGCAACCAAAATTAAGCCGTAAAAAGTTTGTGTCATTAAAGTTACTACCTGGAGATAAGCCCACACCTGCTGCTTCAAAAAAAGCGCAAGGGTCTTCAAGTTTGAGTTCAGAGACGTCTACCCAGGCTAAAAAAGTAGACTCTAAAGGTAGCATCTGCAGCCCTTTAATAGCGTTAAGTTCTTCTAGTAAATAATCACGATTATCACATAAGTAGCTATTCATAGCAGCCAACCAATCATCGCCTTGGCTGAGGGCGGCAAGTGTTGCGGTATAACCAAACGGATTGATCTCAGAAATAATGCCATGCATTTCATCTTTAAATGCTTGGCGTAAGTCATCATTAGCAATGACCGCCCACGAGCAGGCAAGGCCAGCTACATTAAAGGCTTTACTTGCAGCCCCTAAAACAATGGAATTATTAAGAGCGTGTGCACTAACATCTAAATAGGGAACGTGTTTTTTATGTTTATCTAAAATGATATCCGCATGGATTTCATCAGACACCAACACTAAGTTGTTAGCTTCACAGTAATCATCAATACGGCGCAATTCATCACGCGTATATATTGCTCCACCTGGGTTTTGTGGGTTACAGAATAACATCACTCTAGCGCTTTGAGCATTGCGATTTTCTAACGCATCTATGTCTATACGCACCCTATTTTGAGCATAGGTCATGGTCAAATGGTTAGCTTGCTTTCCTGCTGCGGCAGGAGTGGTGTGGAAATATGGATAGACTATATCAGGGGTAAGCACCTGTTGGTGTTGCGTTGAAAGGCTGCGTATCGCAAGGCTTAAGCTGGCTACTATGCCGGGCACCCAAACCACCCAATTGGCATCTACATGGCAGCCATATTTTTTTTGATAATAGTCAGCCACTACTTGGTTGTATTGGTCATCTGTTGAGGTATAGCCAAATACACCATGCTCCATACGATCTTCTAAGGCACGTTGAATTACAGGTGCCACTTTAAAATCGGTATCGGCAACCCACAAGGGAATGATATCCTGCTGTTTATATTTGTCCCACTTTGAAGAGTGTGTATTGTGACGATCAACAATTGTGTCAAATGAGTAGGTATCGTTGCCTTGCATAGTGTTTGTGTCCTTTTGTGTGTTGCCAGAGACAGGGTCAGGCGCTATATTAACAGGTATTAAATGTGCTTCATTCTGAACCATATTTCCACCTTAATCTATGCTAAAAATGAGTTAATGTGGAGCTTTTGTTATGCCTAAAAATGACAATGTCATTATTTTTGACGCCAATATACGCAGAAAAATTCAGGCCACATTGTTAATGAGTTAAGTGCAGATAAAGAGGTTATCTGTTCTGCTAAATCTTATCCCCATGCCTTAACTACCTTGGATGGTGACACCGAAAAACGCCATCCACAAGTTTAATACAGCAGTAGAGTAAATTATGCCTATGTTTCCTGTACTTGAAGAAGTTCAACGTTTGCAATACCTGCAGGCACTTAATGTTACCAGTTGGCTGCCTACCAAGCCGCTAGTAGGTAGCCAGGTTAACCATGTGCACTGGCAGGCATTAGTGGTGCAGGTGATTAATGCCCCATCTTTAGTGGAAGAACTTTCCTACCCAACACCAGAGCCACCTATAGTGCCCTCTTTGCCCCTGCACGGTGAGATGCCTAGCAAACAACACGCTATTAATCCCCAAACTCAAGCCACAGCGGTAGCTGAAGCCTTAGGGTCACTCACGGCCACAGTGAGTAGCCAGTATCTTTCCCAGGCGCCAACAGTTGACCCAGTCTTGTCAGTAACTGAAAATGTGCGCTCACCGCTAATGAGGGGCACCCAAACAGACCGACTTGCGCCGCTGCACTTAGGGCTATCTTGGTATAGTAATGGGGTATTGGTAGTAAACGATATACCAGTGCAAGAAGGCGCAGCTATGAGTAGCCCTATACAGCGGTTACAAACAGCCATAGTCAATACCTTAAGGCCTGCATTAACGGAAACTACACTGCAGGTGATGCCTTCTGCCTCCATGGAATTTAACTGGCCGCTGGTGCCCGGCCCCCATGGTGACCATTCACTAATGGGAGCACAAAGTGGACTTAAATATAGCATCGTTAAATTGTTAAAAGATAATTCATGTAGCAAACTATTGGTAATGGGGCCTGCAGCAATACAGTTGCTTAACCCTGAAATGAGTTTGGGTGAATGTAGCCAAATAGAATTGTCTGAACAACCTATTCAGTTGGTGTATAGCCATAGCTTACATCAGCTATTAGCAGTGCCCAGCCTTAAAGAAGAAACCTGGAAGCACTTACAACCGCTCATTAACTCACCCAAAACGGTCTAACAAATGATGTATATTCGTGCTTTAGTTAAGGACGATATTGATCAAATAATGCACCTTTACAAAGGGCCTGGTGATCCCGTATGGTCAAAAAAAGCCTTAGAAGATGTTTTAACAGGCATGATAAAAGGGGCTTATTTGGCTAAAGTGGGTTTCGATGAAGCAACAGGCCAGGTGATAGCCTATGCCGTAGCAAGTCATGTCTTTGACCAGGGGGACGTACAACATATCACAGTAGAACAGTCCTTTAGAGGGCGGGGGTTAGGGCGGCAGTTGTTACAAGGGCTCGTTGATGGTTTAGTGGCTCAAGGAGTAGGAACAGTGTTTTTAGAGGTACGACCCTCTAACGGTGCCGCTGTGCATCTGTATCAGTCGATGGGCTTCGTGTGCATACAAAAACGCCAAGGTTATTACCCTGGCGTTGATGGTGTACGCGAAGACGCTTGGGTATTTAGCCTAACGTGTCTGTAGCAACCTTATAGTCTGGGTCTTCAATCACATTGAGTTCAACCATGTTACCTGCCTTAGAGAGTAGTAACTTACAATCTGAGCTAAGATGGCGAAGGTGTAAGGTTTTACCAGCTCGGGAGTATCTTTCAGCTAGGGTATCAATGGCTTCTAGGCCAGAGTGATCAGCTACTCGTGAGCGCTCAAAATCGATGATTACATCGTTTGGGTCTTGGCTTGGGTCAAACAGCTCTAAGAAGTTTTGCACTGAACCAAAAAAGATTGGGCCCCGCAGATAATAGATGCGGCTGCCATCAGCGTCTTTATGGGTGACCTGCGTATGTTTTGCATGCTTCCAAGCAAATACTAGTGCTGAGCAAATAACACCCACCACCACTGCGATTGCAAGATCGGTGATGACCGTAACGCCAGAAACCAAGACTAAAACGAAGGCATCAGATTTGGGGATCTTTCCTAAAATGCGGAAGCTAGACCATTCAAAGGTACCCACTACCACAATGAACATAACGCCTATTAGGGCAGCCACAGGGATCATCTCGATAAGAGGCGAGGCCACTAGGATGAAGGCTAGCAAAAATAAGGCAGCGCTGATGCCAGAAAGGCGACCACGGCCACCAGAGTTTACGTTGATCATGCTCTGCCCAATCATGGCGCAACCACCCATACCGCCGAACAACCCTGTTGCAGTGTTAGCAATACCTTGGCCAATACATTCCTTGTTACCACGGCCACGTGTTCCTGTAATTTCGTCAACCAAAGTGAGGGTTAGCAGCGATTCGATTAAGCCAATGGCCGCTAAGATGATAGCGTAAGGTAAGATAATAATAAGTGTTTCTAAATTATAGGGCACTTGAGGAAGGTGGAAGCTTGGCAGACCGCCGGCAATGGAGGCAATATCGCCAACCGAACGGGTGTCTAAATTCATACCAACGGCTAATAAAGTCACCACCAAAATAGCTGCTAAGGATGATGGAACCGCGCGAGTGAATTTAGGTAAAAAGTGAATGATAGCCATTGTAAGAGCAATTAATCCGACTAACAAATACAGCTGGGTGCCTTCTAACCATTGTAAGTTGCCATTATCGTCAATGAATTTGAACTGGCTCAACTGCGCTAAAAATATAACGATCGCCAAGCCATTAACAAAACCTAACATCACTGGATGAGGTACCATCCGGATAAACTTGCCCAGCCTTAGAACACCAGCCAAAACTTGTAAAATGCCCATTAATACTACAGTAATAAAGAGGTATTCAACGCCATGGTCGGCAACCAAGGCCACCATAACGACGGCCAAGGCTCCTGTAGCTCCAGAAATCATTCCAGGGCGGCCACCAATAACTGCGGTTATTAAACCCACCATAAAGGCTGCATATAAGCCTACTAAAGGATCTACACCTGCTACAAAAGCAAAAGCAACGGCTTCAGGTACTAGTGCTAAAGCGACCGTAAGGCCAGAGAGTATGTCATTTTTTGCATTAGCCGGAGCACGGCTTGCGAGATCGAACATGATATTTCCTAATAATAGGGAAGCTTTCAAAACGCGCGTATTATACGCAAAATAACAACTTTTCTCAATGATCTGATCAGGTATTGGTTGTTTTTTGACCAGTTACCTTGTGTTTTATATTGAGGAAAAGGTGTTAATCAGCGACAATAGGCCCCATTCTAGGTACACACGCATGTGCCATCCTATATCCCTATAGATTGTATCAACTATGTCCAATTTGATTGCAGAAGAAGTGGCAACGCGAAGAACCTTTGCCATTATCTCTCACCCCGACGCAGGTAAAACCACCATCACCGAGAAACTATTGTTGTTTGGACAAGCCATTCAAACAGCAGGGTCGGTAAAGGGAAAGAAGGGTGATAAAAAAGCCACCTCAGACTGGATGGCGATGGAGCAGCAGCGAGGTATCTCGGTGACTTCTTCGGTCATGCAGTTCCCTTATAAGGAACGTACAGTTAACCTTTTAGATACGCCAGGGCACGAAGACTTCTCTGAAGACACTTATCGTACCTTGACTGCGGTCGATTCAGTATTGATGGTGATTGATGGCGCTAAAGGTGTGGAAGATCGTACGGTTAAGCTGATGGAAGTGTGTCGTTTAAGAGACACGCCAATTTTTACCTTCATCAACAAAATGGACCGTGAAGTCCGGGAGCAAATAGAAGTTTTAGATGAAGTAGAAGATGTACTTAACATTGCTTGCGCACCTATTACTTGGCCTATTAGCATGGGTAAACGCTTTAAGGGCGTTTACAATCTCTACACGGACACCCTTCACTTATTTACCCCAGGTCAAGGCCATACCATCCCTGATGATATCCAAATTAAAGGATTAGAGTCTGATGAGGCCACAGAAATATTGGGAGAGTTGCTAGACGAGCTAAAAGAAGAAATTGAATTAGTGCGCGGTGCTAGTCATAAATTTGATATGAAATTGTTCCTAGAAGGCAAGCTTACCCCCGTTTTCTTTGGTACGGCTTTATCTAATTTTGGCATACGTGAAATGCTAGACTACTTTGTTGAGTGGGCCCCAGCTCCAAAGTTTCGAGACGCAGGTGAGCGTGTGGTTCAATCAGTGGAGCCTAAATTCACTGGGTTTGTCTTTAAAATACAAGCCAATATGGACCCTAAGCACCGAGACCGTATTGCCTTTATGCGTATTTGTTCCGGTAGCTATGAGCGCGGTATGAAAATGCGCCATGTACGTATAGGTAAAGATGTAAAGGTAGCCGACGCTGTGACCTTTATGGCAGGCGAGCGTTCGAATGTTGAGCAGGCTTGGCCTGGTGATATTATTGGATTACACAACCACGGTACTATTCAGATTGGAGATACCTTTACTGCTGGCGAAAACCTTAAGTTCGCGGGTATTCCTCACTTTGCCCCAGAACTTTTTCGTCGAGTGCGCCTTAAGGACCCATTAAAGATGAAGCAATTGAAAAAGGGTCTGCAGCAGCTATCAGAAGAAGGTTCAACGCAGTTATTTATGCCAGGTAAAAACAATGACCTTATTGTGGGTGCTGTAGGTGTGTTGCAGTTTGAAGTAGTTGCATACCGTCTGCAGGATGAGTACAAAGTGGAATGTATCTATGAGCCTATTAGTGTAAATACTGCCCGCTGGGTAGAGTGTACCGATACTAAAATGCTTGATGAATTTAAGCGCAAGGCTGCAGAAAATTTGGCTATTGATGGTGGCGGGCACTTAACTTACTTGGCACCCAGTCGAGTCAACCTTAGTTTAACAGAAGAACGCTGGCCTGATATTCGGTTCCGGGCTACTCGAGAGCACTAATCACAGTTTTAAAAGGAGGGGCTAATGCACCAGCTGATCGACAGTCATTGTCATTGGGACCACCCTTGCTTACAAGCTCTGCAACCCGAATTATGGCAATCTTGTATTGCCCAAGGGGTTGGTCAGCTAGTGGTTCCTGGAACCCATCACGCCTCTTTTTCACGACAAATATCCCTTTGTGAAGTTCATCCACGCTGGCACTTAGCCCTTGGGCTTCATCCATATTTTAGTGATAGGCACACCCAACAACACCTTTCAGATTTGGCTGACGCCCTTGCCCATCATACTCCGGTTGCGGTGGGTGAAATTGGCTTAGATTTTGCTTTAGACACAAATTTAGAGGGTTTTTCCATAGTTCATCAAGAGCATTGGTTTATAGCGCAGGTAAAGCTAGCCCAGCACGCCAAACTGCCGCTGATTGTGCATAGTCGAAAAGCTAATGATCGCTTAGGTCAGTTGTTACGCCAATTAAAATTTGACCAAGGGGGCATTGTTCATGGGTTTAGCGGCAGCTTGCAGCAAGCTGAAAAGTTTACCCAGTTAGGGTTTAAAATAGGCTTTGGTGGCACCTTAACCTATGACAGAGCTCAGGCAATGAGACGGTTAGTAAAAGCATTGCCACTCACAGATATTGTGCTAGAGACAGATGCGCCAGATATGCCAATGGCAGGGCAGGAGCAGGGCCAACCTAATAGGCCAGACATGTTACCAAGAGTGTTGGCTGTTTTAGCACAGCTTCGGTTAGAGCCCATATCTGAGATTGCCTCTCAGACCATCGCTAATACATTAGACGTTCTAAGACTGAAATAGTGAGCATAGTTGGGTTTAAGTATGTACTGAGGTTTCAAGTGTTAGCACATATCTTCAAATGGATTACCTACAGACAGGTTCACAACTTTCGCATAGCCTGGTATATGAATCTCGTTGCGGTTTATGAGTAAATCGTCACCGGTTAATACGTTATGGCCAAACTTATAAGTCGGCTTAGATAGGCCTCGCATACTTTGTAAATCATACTCGTTTGCAACTTGGGTGTGGGCTTCTTGTGCTAGGCGCATCTGCTGCATCGCTTTAGCACCATGTTTTTTCACCATGAGCTGGTTAGCTACATGGGGCCCCATTAGTACAGCGCTCGCATTATTACCACCAAACCCTTTAGAATTCAGCAGCACAGTATCAATACCCTCTGTTCCCACTTCATGGTGCGCAGCTTGAATAGTTAAGTGGCTGTCATGCACATCGCTGGCAACATGATCTATGGTGGCGATCCCAGGTAAAATCCCATAACGCCATACGCCTAAAGAAACAACGAGTTGGTCTCCTCCTGCAGTGCCCTGCGAATGACCAAGGTAAGCTTTAACAGCAGCTACCTTCCAGTTATTAATACCAAATGCTTTTGCAGTTTCATTAATGACATGAGACTCGGTGATGCGATTTTGCGGTGTACTTGTTCCGTGGGCCTGCACGCAAGAGCGTTGGCGCAATGACTCGGAGCCAAGCATGCTTTCTGTAAGGGCTGCTGCTTTGGCCAAAGTAATGTAATTACCTATGCCAGGAGCTGATATAGATTTTTTATGGCCATCAGCGTTAACAAATACCCCTGGCACTGCACCATGGATTTGCGCCCCAAGTTTGAGGGCCAAATTATCACTTGTAAGTACCAGCCACTGGGAGGCTTCTCCCATAGTGAAGCCACAGTTACTGGAGAATGGGCGGGAGGTTCGGCGTAGGTCTGGCTTGTCGCTAGAATCTAAGGCACACACCTCATGGTCTTCAGCTAAAGCACCCATGGTGCGGAAACCTTCCATTACTTCAGGGGTAATGGGGGCATCACTGCCGCCAACGATGACAAGATCTCGGCGGCCGCTTTTAATGTCTTCAACAGCATTTCGTAGATTGTATAAAAACGTAGCGCATGCGCCTAAGGCAGAACCCACAGCTCCAACACTACCCAGTAAATAGGCATTAACGAAGTCAGCCGGCATTTGCCCATAACCTAATGGCATTTGCTTTGAGGTGATGCGCTTACCAGTACTTGGATTTTTTAGTAAGCCACCAAAACCTGCTTCATCTAACTGACCAATTGAGTTGCTGGCATATACAGCAATGCGGTCTGGCGCAATATGGTCTTGCATCATTTGCCAAGCAATGCCGGTAGAACTAAGGGCGTCAGATGCGCCAAATACAGTCATTTGTAAATTACGGGGATGGTTACGAGACTGATATAAAGAGCCAGGATCGAAGCCATCAGGTAGTTGCCCTGCTGCGCTTACGGGTGCGCGCCTAGTGTCTGGTAGGATGGCTGAGAAAGTGCCAGTAATGGTGACTTCTACAGTGTCTTTGTCTACCGTACTCACGTGCCAATTATCAGGTAGGCTAGAGGGTAAGTGACGCCTACGCATTCGAATACAGGTGCAGTCACCAGATGCAGGTTTAATTTCAGCAGCCTTGTTTAATACTAATTGGTGGATGTCGTAGGCTTCAGCTCGTATAGGGCGTATCAGGGTAGCTTGTTTTAGTTGTTCGCATAGCTGTTCAGATAACTGGGCTTGGGTTAACCCTTGTTCTTGGCCAGGTATATAGTAAAGGCCATTGGAGAAGGTAGCCTTGTTGGTTAGAGTGGCTAGGTCTGTCATTGTGTCTAGCCGGCTTTGCGTATCTAAATGATCAACAACGAGGCGCCGATAACCATGGTGGGAGGAGGTTCGACCAGCGGCATTTATTCCGCCAAAACCAATAATGACTGGTAGATTCGACAACTAACAATTCCCCAAAATGAGTGACATAAACACGATAGCGCCCATTCTAGCAGAGTGGTGGCTAAACTCTAGGTCTGTGACGTAATCTAGTGTATTCGATGCGCTTCCAAGTGCAAGTGGATGACCTTCTTACCTAATAAATGCAATTCTCCTTGGGTTCTTTGCTCTCCATCGCTGCTAAATTCAAACGTAAATTGCCTTAACGGCGATATATGTCCTTTGTTGTCTCGCTTTAAACGGGTTTTTTTAAGTGCTACAGTGTCATCAAGCAATTGTACGTCTTGTTGCTCGCACTGGTATTTAGCAGTTGAACGTGCCCGATCCTTAGCAGCACTAGTGTCCCACCAATATATTAAACCTAAAACTAAAGGCATTAAAAGCCACTCTAAACTCATCACCCACCTGCCTTTTTAACAGAAGGCCAACCTTGGTTGGCCAATAATATGATTAATATATCGCGATGGTCACCCTGTAATTCAAGGGTGTGGCCTTTTACAGAGCCACCAGAACTGGTTTTTTGTTTAAGCTCCTTAAGTAACTTCTTTAATTCTACCTCAGCTAAGGGGATGCCAGTAATGGTAGTAACACCTTTACCCTTGCGACCTTTGGTTTCTAGCTTAATGCGCACGTTACCATCACCCACTGTGCTGCTATCATCGTTACATTGGCACTGAGTATAGCCACATTCAGGGCAAAGTCGCCCCTGGTCTGTGGAATAAACAAGTCTGGACATGTTAGGGCTCCCCTGGAATAGTAATACCGTGAATAGGGTCTTCAGTAATAATGATAGGCCGTATAAGCTGCACTAACTCACTGCAAGGGTGCTGATCGCTGTTACCCCACCAAGACTTCTGCCATGGTTCCAGTTGATTGATTCTAATCATGGAGCGAATATCATCAATGTAGTCTACTCCCCGAGACGAGTAGCTAATTAATCCTGCAGATAAGGCTCGGGCAGTAACGATTTGGTCATTATTAATTAGACATTCACGAATGTGGCGCAAGCCGATATAACTAGCATGGGAATTTAAGTTACGAATATAGGCATCTACTGATTCTTGTGGGTTTTTAAATTTACGAACTTCGTAAATTTCCCCCTCAGGGCGGCCACTTGGGATCAAACCGCAGCCTAAGCTAAAACACCATTGTCCAAAAAGATTATTGCCCTGAATAGCGAAGCGAGATGTACCCCAAGCGCTCTCATTGGCTGCTTGAGCCAACACCAAGGCTGCTGGCACTGTGTCAATCTTGCGTAATAATAAATCAATTTGCTCTGCAGCTACTTTAGTTTTAATCTTATGATTTTTTGACAAACGATTAAGCCGCTGAACCTGCTGTTTGGTGAGTCGGTGAGGCTGCATCCGTTGAATTTCTTTACGAATCTGAACTATTTTGCTATTTGCTGTTCTGGCTAACTGGCCTAAATAATCGAAAAAACGAGCCTTTTTTGTTTTAACATCAACAATGCCCGAAAAATCAGGTAACGGCTCTACTTTTGGCCTCAAGCTTGATTCAATCGCATGACTTATACGGGCTGCTACATTGGCGCTTGAAACTGCCCGAGGAATTGTAATTGGCTGGATGCTTGTTTGCCCCTTAGAGTCTATAGAGTAGTCGGACTTCTTGTCATCTTTAGCCACTATGTCAGGTTTTTTAGTCTTTGAGAATTCAGGGGCAGGGGGAGTGCTTTCGGGCTTCAATTGCTCAGTCTGAACACCATCGAATGTTAGCTTCTGTGTATTGTTGAGTAAAAAGACGACAATAAAAAATATAACCAAACCTGTCAACCAGGCATTCTTGCGCAAAAAGGCGAGGATATTCATAGGCAGCAGAACTCTACTAGGGATGAAAAAGCTTTGCTGTGGAGATATCCTCTTCCCCTAGCTGAGTAATGAGGCGTGCATTTTCCTTCTGCAATTGAGCAATTTCTAGGGTGTTTATCAAGCTTTCGCTTATCAATAGTGTTACCTTTTCTTCAAGTGTTTGCATGAGCAAGGGAGTTTCAGTAGATGCTGATAAGGCGCTCATCACACTATACCTTGGCTTTGTTCTTGGATTTTTCTATGGCTGAAAAAGCGGCTATTTGTGCTTCAGTTGCTGGCAACTGATGTTGGCCTTTCCATTCACTATAGGGCATACAATAAACATGCTCACGGGCTTGGTCATAATCCATGCCAACCCCCTGATCCTCAGCTGCAGCCATAAGCCACTTACTCATACAGTTGCGACAGAATCCTGCCAATATCATTAGGTCTATATTCTGCACATCCTTACGTTTATCTAAGTGTTTAACCAAGCTACGAAAGGCTGCTGCTTCAAGTTCTGTTTGTGTTTGTTGGTCCATATCAATCTCGCTAAGGCCAAAATAATCAACCGCCATAATATAGCTTTAACTGCGCCAGTGCTAGCAGGCTTATAGGGAGACTTGATCTCTGCATTATTATAGGTAAAATACTGGTTGCATATACAGTAATTTATAAGGGCGACGTATAGGTGAATAGAAAAATAATTCATTGCGATTGTGATTGTTTTTATGCGGCTGTGGAAATGCGTGAAATGCCAAGTTATCGCAACCGACCGATCGCTATTGGTGGAGCCGCGAATAGCAGAGGAGTAATAGCAACGTGTAACTATCCTGCACGTAAATTTGGCATTCACTCTGCTATGCCATCGTCCCAAGCATTGCGGGCCTGCCCAGAGTTGTTGATATTGCCTGGGCGTATGGCATTGTACCAAGCTGTATCGCATCAAATCATGGCTATTTTTCAGCGTTATTCGGACACTATAGAGCCGTTGTCATTAGATGAAGCGTTTATAGACGTGAGTGAATCTACGCTATTTGATGGCAGTGCAACCCGCATCGCTCAGCAGATTCGGGCTGATGTTGAAGCAGAAGTAGGGATTACTATTTCTGCAGGCGTAGCACCTAACAAGTTTATTGCCAAGGTAGCCAGTGATTGGCGTAAACCTAATGGTTTATTCGTAGTGAAGCCTGATGAGTTAGATGGGTTTAGTGCTCAACTGTCCGTTAAAAAAATACCCGGTATTGGCCCAGTCAGCGCTGCTAAGTTAGCTGCTCAGGGTATCCACACTTGCGCCGACCTTAGGCCGTTTAGTGAATTAGAATTAGAACAAAAGTTTGGCCGTATGGGGCAAATTTTAGCGTTGCGAAGGTTTGGAGAGGACCATCGGCCAGTGCAAACGAGTCGGGTGCGAAAGTCTGTATCTGTAGAAAATACATACAGCCAAGATCTAACCAACTTAGAGGACTGCCGTGATGCCCTGTCCCCCTTGTATGAGCAGCTTATGGAACGCTGGAAAAAACTCTCTTACCACTACGCAGTGTCAGGGCTGGTCGTGAAGTTGAAGTTTGCAGATTTTTCACAATTAACTCGAGAGCAAGCCAGCACAGACATCAACTTAGACTTTTTTAAGACCCTACTGCACCTGGCTTTTGAGAGTGGCCAGCCACAGCAGCAAGCCCAAGGAGTGCGTTTACTAGGATTGGGACTAAAAATAAAAGCCCCAATCACACAGCAGCAGTTGCGTTTGTTTTAACCACTGTAGCTTAAGTACTGCGTTTCTTACCCGTAACGATGGCGCCTAAATTCTCTAGCATTAATATCATTGAAGGGACTACAAATAGAATGAGTAGGGTGCCAAGCGCTAAACCAAAGACGATAGATATTGCCATTGGAATTAGGAATTGTGCCTGCAATGACTCTTCAAATAAAATAGGCGTCAAGCCTGCGATGGTCGTCATCGAGGTTAATAGCACCGCCCTTAAGCGTTGGCATGCTGCTTCTACAATGGCTTCTTTAGGCGCAATGCCTTGTTCGCGGAAGCCCTTATAGAAAGACAGCAGTACAATACTGTTGTTAATGACGATACCTGATAAACCAAACAGCCCAAATAACGACAAGATGGTCAGGTCTCTATCCATAACAAGGTGGCCTAAAACGGCACCCGTTAAACCAAATGGTATGGTAAACATTACTGCAACAGGCCAGGTGTAGGACGCAAACACCCAAGCCAAAACAATATAAATAAGGAAAAGTGCCAATACCAAGCCGGTTAGCATGTCACCTAATGTGTCTCGTTCATCGGCTCTAGCGCCACCAAAACTGATCTTAACGCCATATTGGCGTTCAAGGTCTGGGATAGTATCTTTCTTCAAAGCCGCTATAACCACGTTGGCGTTAGTTGCACCTACATCAACGTCTGCTTTTACAGAAACTGTAAGCTGACCATTTTCACTACTGAACTGATCAATACCTCGTCTAGAGCTAAACTCTACCAGCTCTAACAAGGGCACAGTGCCGCCTGATGGAAGAATAATTGGCAGGGCATACAAAGTTGCAAGGCTATTGCGGTCTTGGTCTTTGAGCATCAAACGCACGTCAATTTCGTCTGCACCAAGGTAAAAACTTTGTAAGGTTACACCATCAAACGCGTACCTTAGTTGCCGGCCAATGTCTGCACTTGTGAACCCTAAGGTTGTCGCCTGTGGAGTTAAGGTAAAGATGAGTTGTTCCATACCATACGGGAGGTTGTCATTAATGTTTTGAACACCCGTAAAGACTTTTAAAGCTGTCTGTATTTCTAGGGCAACCTGTTTCATTACTTCGGCGCTAGCGCCAGTGATATTGGCTTCAATCGGTTTGCCTGGTGGGCCAGCGGCTGGCTGGTCGATAATGATTTTTTCTAATCCAGGTACCTTGGGTATTTTTTTATTCCATACCTCAATAAATTCGGCGTTTGAAGTAAGTCTCAGTTGTGAACTGTCAAGTTCTACTTCTAAAAGTGCAACTTGTTCAGTGCTAGATATGCCAGCCGTAGGTAGCTTATTAGTACCAAAATAACTAATTCGCTCACTAATCATGTTACCACCTAGTTCGGCTTCAGTTTCAAGTAAAGCGTTCTCTACCTGGACTAGGTAAGCGGCCACTTCACTTGCTGGAGTGCCGCTACTAAACTGCACATTAGCTCGGATATTGTCACCGTCTACACTAGGGAAAAAAGCAAACTGAATCCGGCCGCCCACTAATAAACCTACAGCCAACACTAACGCTGTGATAGCTAGGCTAAAAGTGACTAAGCGAAAATCTATGGCAAAGTTAATAGCAGGCCGAAACATGTTATTTTTAAAGTTTTCGAAACCCCGGTCAAAGCCAGTGCGCAAGCGCGAAGGCTTTTTGTTCATCTGGTTCTTGAGGGCATGGTGAAGATGACCTGGCAGGATCAAAAAACACTCGACCAGCGATACTAAAATGACACAAATAACCACAATAGGGATGTCAGCTAGGATGCTGCCTATGGTTCCACTAATTAACAGGAGTGGTAAAAAAGCCGCTATGGTTGTTAACGAAGAGGCTGTAATGGGCCCCATCATTCGTTGCGCACCACCTAAGGCAGCTTGCAGAGGGGGCTCTCCTTGTTGAAAGTGCGACAGAGTATCTTCCCCCACTACTATTGCATCATCTACAATAATACCCAAAGCCATGATCATGCCAAATAGGCTAATCATGTTTACGGAGCCACCGATGAAGTACATGACTCCCCAAGTCGCCAGCAATGAAGCTGGAATGCCCATGGCCACCCAAAATGCGACCCTTGAGTTAAGAAATATAAACAATAACCCCACTACAAAAAGTAAACCGTAGGCACCATTGTTAATTAACAAAGTGATACGTGCCTTCAATAAAAGCCACCTTTCGTCGTAGACAATAATATCTACCCCTTTGGGGAATCGTTCTCGAGCGTCCAGTACCCATTTGTTCATAATGGCAGCTGTCTTAATCGTGTCGTCATTTTTGCTACGCATGATCGTCAGCTGAATGCCAGGATTACCTTTATAACTGATGGTGCTTTGATCTTCTTTGGCGCGCAGGCTTATGTCTGCTACGTCACCTAAACGAAGCAGTTGGGCGTTGTCTCCAGTGAGCAGAGGCAGCTGCTCAAAGCTGCTAACATCTGACACTTTGCCAATGGCACGTAATTGTTTTGATCCGTCCGAGCGTCCAGCTGTGCCAGCCATCACATCTTTGCTTTGGTTATTAATAAGCCCCGCTATATTGCGCAGTGACAAGCCTAGGTCGTGTATTGTGCTGGGTTCGACTTGAATGGCAATCTCTTGCTCTGGTAAGCCGGTAAAGGTGATCTTACTAATGCCTTTGGCTAATAATTCACGCTCTGCCTGACGGGCTAAACCTGTGAGCTCCTCCACTGGCCCTGCTGCTGTAATCAGCACAGTACCCACGTTTTCATACATCACAAACTGTTCAATACTGGGGGTTTCAGATTCTGCAGGTAGGTTTCCTACAGCATCTACACGTTGTTTGATCGAATTCGTGGTTTCTGTAAAATCTGCACTACTATCAACCTCTAGATAAAGACGTACGCCACCGCGTGATGTGCTAGAACTCACTTTAGTCACATTGGCAACGTTCTTAAGCTCTTGCTCAAGGGGAATAGTGATGCTGCTTTGAACATCTTCTGCCGCCGCACCCGGCCAGCCAACAAAAACCTGGACAACATCAACGGCGAACGTTGGAAAAAACTGCGTATTGAGCTGCTTTAACCCATAGGCCCCTGATAAAAACAATAACAACATCAGAAGGTTAGGGGCTACTCTGTGATTGGCAAAGAGGCTAATGAATGATTGCATCATGTGCTTGTGCTCCTGCTTAGCGCATTTCGACTAATAAGCCGGTAACGGCGTTGGGGAGTTGTGTGATCAAGATATTGTCACCACTGCGCAATTGGGCGCTTCGTACCAAGGTTAAGCGCTGACCATTGGGGCTAGTCCAGTCCCCTACACGACTAACATTTAACGCTTCGAGGCGTTGTTCAACAATGCGGTAGATTCGGCTTTGACCATAAATTGCTAATTCAGGCAAGGCTACAACATTGGCCTGCGTCGGCAGTTTAACTTTAACCTGCAGATTTTTGCCCACTTCAATATTTTGACTACCAGCTAGCCGAAAGAAAGCATCAATGCCTCCTTGGCTAGAAGACGCTTCTGCTGATAAGCGATCTAATGTTAACTGGTAAGATTGACCGAGATGAGTAATGCTAGCTTCCAAACCTTTGCCAGAGCCAGCGGGTTGCATCATTGGCAGGTATCGGGCAGGGATTTGGCTGCGGACTTCGAGGCTTTTAACGTTATAAAGCTTAACCACACGGTCGCCGTTGCGGACGCGGTTTCCTGATGAAGTGTCGACACTTAAAATACGACCGTCAAAGGGTGCCAATATGTCAGTGCGCTTTAAGTCCAGCTCAGCAAACTGTAATTGAATTTTACTCTGAGTCACCTGTGACTCGAGCTGAGCAATGCGATTTGGGTGATCTGCAATGGTGTTTTCTCGATTAAGTAGCGCTAATTGCTGTTGCTGCAGGGCACGAGTAGCGTCTTCTAGGCGCGAAGTAGGAGCAACTTTTTTGGCCACTAGTTGTTGTTGACGTTCAAAGTTCTTTTGGTTGATGGCCTGCAATTGCTGCTCGATCACTAACGCTTTTTGGTTGGTTTTGTTGCTGTTTATTTCGCTCTTAATGCGGGCTTCAATATCTTGGAGGCTGGCTTTTCGTTGAGCCAGCGTCAAACGTAATTCGCTATCGTCTAAACCGACTAACTTCTGTCCCTTGCTTACGCTGTCTCCACGGCCCACATTGACTTGCGTAACAAAAGCGCTAACCGTCGCCGTTAATTGAGCTGTCTCGCTGGCCTCTACTGCACCATAGAGTGTAACTTCTGGCGCAATGTCTTGTAATTCCACCAATTGGCTTGAAACCCCCCACACTTGTTCAGTAACGGGTTTGGCAGGTGCTTTTGGCTTAGAATTCTTAAGGTAAGTAAACCCATATCCGGCCGCTGCAATAATTGCAATTGGAAGTAATACTTTCGTCAAAAAACGAAAAATGTAGGACTTGTAGCTCATGAAAAATGACCTTTTTTAAACGGCGTATACCGTCCGTTGGTAAAGCGAATAAAATTGTCTGAGGATTTTACATTAAAACTAATGGTTTTGATAACTCAAGTGGCTGGTGTGGCAACACTTTACGCATTTTTACGTCAGGTTGGAAAAGAAAATTAGGTCATTTTTTGCTAGCTTTGCCTACAATAGTTTCAGACCTGGCTGCAGCAGCATATAATAACAGCCTGTTTACTATTAACTGTTTTTAGGAAAGCGATATGTCCTCTCAGAACTATAAAGATTATCGACGTGAGTACGAGGCTGCAGGTTTACGTCGCCAAAGCCTAGCTGCAGATCCATGGCAGCAATTTTCGTTCTGGCTGGGTGAAGCTGAGCGTGCTTGCCCACTGGATGCCACGTCCATGGCGTTGGCTACGGTTTCATCATCGGGTATGCCAAGTGCACGTATTGTACTAATGAAGAGTTACAATGAAAATGGCCTAGTTTGGTACTCAGATAGACGCAGCCAAAAAGGCCATGATATCGACCAAAACCCAAATGCCTCGGTGCTTTTTTATTGGCAACCGTTAGAGCGCCAAGTGCGCATTTCTGGCACTGTTTCGCTGGTGTCAGAGGCGACTGCTGATGCGTATTTTAACAGTCGCCCCAGGGCTAGCCAGCTTAGTGCCGCAGCTACACCCCAAAGCCAAGTGGTTTCAGGGCTGGGAGACCTTGAGCAAAATGTAGCAAAGTTGGATGAGAAAACCCAAGGTGGTTTGGTAGATAGGCCTCAGCCTTGGGTAGGTTTTTGCCTTCAGCCTACCAAGTTTGAATTCTGGCAAGGTCAGCCCAGCCGTTTGCATGACCGGTTTCGATATCAGCAAATGGGTAACGAGTGGCTTATTGATCGTTTGGCACCTTAAAAGTACATACTATGATACAACCTTTAATGATGAGTGCCTTTGGTGAGTTGGTAATAAATCGTGTGCCACTTGCAAAAAAAGAAACGCTTCAGGCTTTTGATCAAGCTGATCTTTTAGCGTTAGACTACTTGCAGTTAGAGGCTTTGTTGAATCCAAGCAGCAATGTGCTGGTTGTCAATGAAGCCTTTGGCGCCATTACCTGTGCAACCACCAAAGCACTATGTGCTTTAGGTGGTGCATTGCCAACCTTGTGGAGTGATTCTCATATTGCCCATCTTGGGTTGCAATATAATGCCTGCGCTAACGGATTGCCGGTGGCACATTTTGTGCAGGCCCACAACACTCCGCAAGGCCCGTTTCAAATTGTCATATTACGCTTACCTAAAAGTCATGCATTGCTGCGCGATCAATTACAAAGGATGCTGCCACAATTGGCCCCAGGCGCTTTAATTATAATGCCTTTGATGGTTAAGCACCTAGATAACGCGGTTTACCAGCTTCTCGAGTCTTTACTAGGGCCACTAACCACCAGTTTGGCGCGCAAAAAGGCACGGTTAATCTTTGCAAAAAATAATTCAATGATCTTGGGTCAGAGCCCAAAGGCAGAGGAAACCCATTGGAGCCTGCCATCGCTAGGGCTGTGCTTGCAGCACTTTAGTGGTGTATTTAGTCGCACCAAGTTAGACCCTGGAGCACAGGTATTATTAGATCAGTTTCCTCAAGGGCCTTATATGCAGGTGATTGATTTAGGTTGCGGTAATGGCGTTCAAGCTATTATGGCCGCCAAAAAATGGCCTCAATGTAAGGTTGTTGGGGTTGATGAATCCTATATGGCAGTTGCTTCGGCAAGCATTAATGCAATCAATAATAGCGTGGAAGATCAGTGTGAGTTTAGAGCAAATGATTGTTTAACAGACATCTATCCACAATCTGCGGACTTAATCCTATGCAACCCGCCGTTTCACCAAGAAAGGGTAATAGGTGATCAAATTGCCATGCGTATGTTTGCCCAATCTGCACAGGTGCTTACTAACGAAGGTGAGCTTTGGGTGGTCGGTAATCGACACTTAGGTTATCACGCTAAGCTTAAGCGTTGGTTTAAGCGAGTAGAGCAAATAGGTGCCCACCCCAAGTTTGTTGTGCTAAAAGCCCAGCTTTAAACAGTTTTTTTGGTGCCAGTAATGTCTGGGTTAAAATTGTTCGGGTATTTTCCCATTATAGGCTCATAAAAGTCGGCAATAGCTTGCATATCTGCATCTATATTTTCCGTTGTATTGAGCATTTTTCCTATACCACCAACGCGTTTAGAAAAATCAAAATAAGCCAAAGCGAGCGGTACGTTAGCTCCCTTAGCCATATGATAAAAGCCTGTTTTCCAGCGCCCTACACTAGAGCGTGTGCCTTCTGGGGCTATGGCGAAAATCAAATTTTCGCTGTTGGCATAAATTTCAACTGAGGCGTCTACAAAATTCGTACTGGCGCTACGATTTAATGGCACGCCCCCTAGCCAGCGCATAATAGGCCCTGCAAAGCCATTAAATAGAGTGTGTTTAGCGATAAAATATACTTTTAAGCGTAAGTGAAATGCTATGGCAATGCCAAGTGGGAAGTCCCAGTTAGAGGTATGTGGGGCTGCGATAATGAGGTAGCTACCAGTAGCAGGTGCCACGTTAACCACTTTCCAGCCACAAAGTTTTAATACTAGCCAAGAAAGTAGCCTCATAAAGTGAATAACGCCTGGGGTATCGTGAATGGTAAAATGCATGGAAATACGGGCCTAGGAGTGATTTTTGCGGTATTATATCAGGTCACTCATAGACATGAGTGGTGTTTAATTTTATAAGCCCTAATTAAAGTATTAAGGGCACCTTGGAGTCATGAATGAAAATTGCCGAAAACAGCGTAGTTAGCTTCCATTACACACTTACGAATGGTGCTGGCGAACTGGTTGATACCTCACGCGAAGGTGAGCCCTTACCTTACTTACATGGTGCAAATAACATTGTACAAGGTTTAGAAGAGGCGCTTGAAGGCAAGGAGTTGGGTGATAAGTTGCAGGTGGAAGTGCCTCCTCATTTAGGTTATGGAGAGTATATGGAAGAAATGGTTCAACAAGTAGACCGTGAAATGTTCTCTGGCATTGATAACCTAGAGGTAGGTATGCAGTTTCACGCGGAGGGCGACTCAGGTCAGCAACAGGTGGTTACAATTACTGCTGTTGAAGGCGACATGGTTAGTGTGGACGGCAACCATGACCTTGCTGGTGAAACATTGAATTTTGATGTGGAAATTATGGGCATCCGAGAAGCTTCTGAAGACGAGCTTACCAATGGCCATATTCACGGTCCAGGCTGCAATCACTAGCCTAGTTTTTAACAGCCCCAAAATGTGGGGCTGTGTTAGCCCGCATTAAACCACCTCATAACCAGTTATTTTAGAGCGCTTGCCTAACCTCATGGAAAAGACATACAACCCTACCGCCATCGAACAGCAATGGTACCAGCAATGGGAAGACAACAACTACTTTGCCCCTTCCGGTGAAGGTACACCCTATAGCATTGTTATTCCACCTCCCAATGTTACGGGTAGTTTGCATATGGGACATGCTTTTCAAGATACTATTATGGATGCCCTAACGCGGTATAAGCGTATGCAAGGGCATGATACGTTATGGCAAGTGGGTACTGACCACGCTGGCATTGCGACACAAATGTTAGTAGAGCGCAAAATCCAAGCTGAGGAAGGTAAAACACGACATGATTTAGGTCGAGATAAATTTTTAGAAAAAGTATGGGACTGGAAAGCAGAGTCAGGTGGCACTATTACTCGCCAGTTACGTCGCATGGGCGCAAGCGTAGACTGGAGTCGTGAACGTTTCACCATGGATGAGGGCTTTTATACGGCGGTGCAAGAGGCCTTTGTTCGCTTGTACGATGATGGCTTAATTTATCGGGGTAAACGATTAGTTAACTGGGACCCAAAATTACACACCGCAATTTCCGATTTAGAAGTTATTTCTACGGATGAAAAGGGCCATATGTGGCACCTGCGTTACCCCTTAGCGGCGGGCGCCACCACTGCGGATGGTAAAGATTATTTAGTTGTTGCTACCACCCGCCCAGAGACTATGCTGGGCGATGCTGCGGTTGCAGTTCACCCTAAAGATGAGCGTTACCAGCACCTTATTGGCCAGTTTATAGCCTTGCCGTTAGTGGACCGTTTGATTCCTGTAATCGCTGATGATTATGTGGATATGGACTTTGGCACGGGCTGCGTAAAAATAACCCCAGCCCACGACTTTAACGACTATGCCATGGGCCAGCGTCATGATTTGGGCATGATTAACGTGCTAGACCACGATGCGGCCATTGTGCAAATACCCCAAGTGTATACAACTGCCGGTAAAGTAGTCTTAGAGCATGATGAAACCATTCCTTCAGCTTATCGTGGTTTAGACCGTTATCTGGCACGAGATCAAATTGTTGCAGACCTTGATGCAGCAGGTTTGCTAGAAGAAGTTGAAGATCATGGCCTAAAGGTGCCCCGTGGAGATCGTTCAGGCCTTGTTATTGAACCCTTGTTAACAGATCAGTGGTTTGTCAGCACCAAGCCTTTAGCCGAGCCCGCAATTGCAGCGGTAGAAGACGGTCGCATTGAATTTGTGCCTAAGCAATGGGAAAACACCTACTTTTCCTGGATGCGGGACATCCAAGACTGGTGTATCTCACGTCAACTTTGGTGGGGGCACAGAATTCCTGCATGGTACGATGATGAAGGTAGTTTTTATGTCGGCCGCAGTGAGGAAGAGGTTCGTAACAAACATAATTTAGGTGATATCAATCTTAAGCAAGATGAAGATGTGCTGGATACTTGGTTCTCCTCTGGTCTGTGGACCTTTGGCACTTTAGGTTGGCCCAACTCTACTGAAGCCTTGGCTAAGTATCACCCAACCGATGTGTTGGTAACTGGCTTTGATATTATTTTCTTTTGGGTAGCGCGCATGATCATGATGACTATGCACCTAACCAAAGACGAGACTGGTGAAGCCGAAGTACCTTTTAAAACTGTCTATGTACACGGTTTAGTGAGGGATCAAGATGGTGAGAAAATGTCTAAATCTAAGGGCAATGTGATCGATCCATTGGACCTAATTGACGGCATTGATCTAGAGACTTTATTAGAGAAACGCACGGGCAACATGATGCAGCCACAGTTGGCTAAGAAGATAGAAAAGCAAACCTTAAAACATTTTCCTGACGGCATTGCCTCTTATGGCACTGATGCTCTGCGTTTTACTTTGTGCTCATTAGCGTCAACTGGTCGAGACATTAAGTTTGATTTGGGCCGTATTGAAGGTAACCGCAACTTTTGCAATAAGATTTGGAACGCTACTAACTATGTTTTGATGAACTGTGAAGAGCAAGACTGTGGCCAAGCAGGTGGTGAAGCTGAGCTGAGTCTTGCAGATCGCTGGATTCTATCAAGGTTGCAAAAAGCGCAACTAAAAGTGGTTGAATCTATGGGGGTGTATCGTTTTGATCACGCTGCAGAGGCTCTATACCACTTTATCTGGAGCGAATACTGCGATTGGTACCTAGAGCTATCTAAGCCTGTGCTATGGGACGATAATGCAACTCAAGCTCAGTTAAGGGGTACTCGGCGTACTTTAGTTGGTGTTTTAGAGGCGGTGTTGCGTTTAGCCCACCCCTTGATGCCATATATTACTGAAGAGATTTGGCAGAAACTTAAAGTTCTTGCAGGTGTAGAGGGCGAGAGTATTATGCTTCAGCCATACCCAGTTGCTGACGAAAGCAAAATTGATGAAATGGCTGAGGCCGATTTAAATTGGGTGCGTGGCATTATTGATGGTGTGCGTAATATCCGTGGTGAAATGAATATCTCCCCCGGTAAACCTGTTCCTGTGCTGTTAAAACAAGGTGATGCTGCAGACCAGAAGCGACTTACTACTAACAGTCAGTTTCTCATCAAGCTGGCTAAGTTGGAGTCTATTACGTGGCTAGATGGGGCTGCTGAAGCGCCTTTAAGTGCAACAGCTCTGGTAGGCGCGCTGGAAGTGTTAGTGCCTATGGCAGGACTCATTGATAAAGATGCAGAGCTTGCGCGGCTAAATAAAGAACTGGGTAGGTTGCAAGGAGAAATCAAACGGCTTGGTGGTAAGTTAGGAAACGCCAAGTTTGTTGATAAAGCCCCTGCGCAAGTGATTGAAAAAGAGCGAGCCAAGTTAAGCGATGCTCAAACTTCCGCTACTACATTGCAGCAACAAGTGGCAAAAATTGAAGCTATTTAAGGCTTTTGAGCACGAGCTCTACGATTGGCTTGAGCAGAATCGCTAGTGTGCCCGCTTAAGCAAAGGGCGGTTCAGTTTGACATCTCGCTTAATCTAATGCTAGACTGTGCACCGCACTAGCTTTAGAGTGAAGTGTGAAGATCCAGACCGTAATTTGCGCACTAACAGATAATATCTGTTTGATAAACCGCGCAGATGAAGGCGGTTTGTCAAATTAATTTAGTAGCAAAGAGTAAGAATATGAGCAAAGGTACAGTGAAGTGGTTTAACGCCGATAAAGGTTTCGGTTTCATCACTCCAGAAGATGGCGGAAAAGATTTATTCGTACATCACTCTGAAATCCGCAATGGCGGCGGTTACGCCACTTTGAACGACGGCCAAGCCGTAGAATTCGAAGTTGGCCAAGGCCAAAAAGGCCCTTGTGCCAACAATGTTGTTCCTTCTTAATTCGTTAAGAAAATAACATTACAGAAAACGCCGCTTTTAGCGGCGTTTTTTTGTCTGTAAAAAAGTTGATGTCACTCATACTCTTGGGGTAAACGTTCTGTTTTAATAATATGAAACACTTTCTTGGTGCCAAAAAATCAGTAGCCCATTGGGCCTCATATCTAGTGCAGCAGGGTAATGTTGATGCACACCATAGTGTGCAAATAGGCATTCGAGGCAATACACGCACCGAAGACTGGTTAAAACCTAGCTATGAACATGGCCATGACGTGATCACTATGGGCCGTTACAAACAAATAGGTGCCTAGCAAAGTATCGATATTATCTGTGAACGTATTGGTGACAGGCCGGTTTATATTACCTTCGACTTAGATTGCTTAGACCCTTCTATAGCACCAGGAGTCTCTAATATAGAGGCGGGTTGTCAAGGCTTTATGATGGGCCAAGTTATGCAATTATTGCAGGCAACACGGGGTATGAATATTATTGGTGGGGAGGTGGTGTGTTTAATGCCCACCAAAGACAGCCCTCATCAAATTACTGCCATGGTTGCTATAGCTATTATGTTTGAAATGATTAGTTTAATCTCAGACAGACATCATTCAAGTTAGAGTTTGTGGTACTGCATAGTTCGGCCCAGCTCGTTATATTTGGCATAGTGATCTCTAGCTGTTTGTAACATTTCTGTTTCTTGTACTACAAGTTCAATAATGCGATCAAATTTTTCAGGCGCTAACGCTTGGCTTAGGTTAATGCATATTTCATGGTGATGAGGCTGGGCTGCAGCTGGTGTTGAGGTGTGACCCAGAACCACAATCGCTTGGGCTTCTTCGTGTGCGCAAATGTGAGGAATGAAAGAATCAGGTTTAAAGGCCCAAATGTACTGATTTAGGTGCAGAGCCTCCGCTTCATCGCGGCAAATAATATAGACCTGCTGTCCAACCCCAAGGCACTTTTCTAACAGCCGACACAGCAGCGGATAGCGGCTGGCCGGATCATTAGATTTAAGCTGGTAGAAATCTGCTCTACTCACAACTATACCTGATTAACTAAGTGCTGAACTAGCAGCGGCACACAGCGTCCTGTGGCGCCTTTTTTGGCGCCTGAAACCCAAGCAGTGCCAGCTATATCTAAATGCGCCCATGTGTAGCTTTCGGTAAAGCGTGACAAGAAACACGCCGCTGTAATAGTGCCTGCAGCACGACCACCGATATTTCCTAGGTCTGCAAAATTGCTGTCTAACTGTTCCTGATACTCTTCACCCATCGGTAATTGCCAAACACTATCAAAAGCTTGGTTACCTGCCTTCATTAAGCCTTTGGCAAATTGGTCATCATTACTCAATACTGCACTTGTATGGTGGCCTAGAGCCATGATGCAAGCGCCTGTAAGGGTGGCAACATCAACCACAGTTTTAGGGTTAAAGCGTTCAGCATAAGTTAAAGCATCACATAAAACGAGACGGCCTTCAGCGTCTGTATTAAGCACTTCCACAGTTTTGCCAGACATTGTGGTGTAGATATCTCCGGGCTTAGACGCTGTACTTGAGGGCATGTTTTCTGCACTGGCCACAATAGCTACTACGTTGGCTTTGAGACCCATATTGATAATTGCTTGCATGGCACCCATAACACTTGCTGCGCCACACATGTCGTACTTCATCTCATCCATCGCTGCACCTGGCTTAATACTGATGCCACCGGAATCAAAGGTAATACCTTTACCAACTAACACGTGAGGTTGAGTGCCTTCTTCCCCACCTTGGTAATTGATTACGATTAGTTTTGAGGGCTCAGCGCTACCCTTGCCCACTGACAGTAGGGAATGCATGCCTAGGCTTTCCATTTCTGCCTCTTCCAGCACTTGGGTTATAACTTTGTCTGAACCTGCTGCTAATTTGTGACCTTGCTCTGCCAAGAAACTAGGAGTACATACATTACCAGGAAGATTGCCTAGGTCGCGACACAAGTCCATTGCTTGAGCGGTGGCTGTCGATTGGTCTAGCTGAGCTTGTGAACTCGTTTGAGCCAATAAAACCATGTTTGGGATAGGCACAATGTTTTTGTTATTAGTTTTAAATTGATCAAAACGATAACAGGCCTGAACTAAGGCCTCAACGCTAAGGCGCACTTTACTGTTAAGGTCTAAGCTTTTTGTGTCTGCAGTGGTTAGTTGGTTCAGTACACTATGGCCTGGGTTACTGCTTATTTGTGACCATGCCGCTTGCACTAACTGGCGGTACTTTCTACCACTGAGTTGCTCTGGTGTTCCGGTGCCGATGACTAAAATACGGTCTGGACCAGGGCCTGCATTAAGGAATAATTGGCTGCTTTTGAACTTACTTGATAAATCGCCACTAGCGATGGCATGGGAAATGGCACCACTTAGTAAGTTGTCAGCAGCCTTGAGGCTGTCGGTAGTTAAGGTGCTAATGCCTCCGGTTAAATCAGCCAAAGGCAAAATAACGCTAGACGCAGTATCAAGTTGAGAGGCGTCCTGTTGTAAAGAAAATTCCATGGTGTCTCCTGACAATGTTACAAATGAATAGCCTTTTGAAGTTCAAGGCGTTAACCAAAATTTTACGCCAAATTGGGCTTTGTCTCTAGGGATGTATGGCGTTAATGTGGCTAAAATCTTTGTTTTGTCGAAAATCTGATACACTTAGTGATATTGTTAGCACTAGTAAGCTATTAGTCTGTTAAGAAGTTAGTTAATTGTCCTTAATTACCCGCTACATCAACAAAGAAGTGATGATCACTGCGTTAGCAGTGAGTCTGGTATTGCTGCTAATTATATCCAGCAGTCGCTTTGCTCATTACCTAAGTAAAGCGGTCACGGGCGAGCTTGACGCTGAAGCTGTGGTAGAAATTATTTTTAATTTGTTACCGGCATATTTAAGCACACTACTCCCCTTGGGTGGCTTTTTGGGAGTGTTGCTCACCTTAGGAAAGCTAAGCGTCGATAACGAACTTACAGTGCTATTTGCTAATGGTGTTAGCCAGCGTCAATTAGTTCAAATTGTTTTGGTGCCGCTATCAATATTAGCAGTACTGGTTGCCATTTTAAGCCTTTGGCTTGCTCCACAGGCGTCGCGTAACGTTGAGGAAATTCTGTATCAACAGTCCCACACCTCAGAATTTGAAAGTATAGTTCCTGGCCGCTTCCAAGGTAATATTGAACGCCAGGTTATTTATGCTGAATCCATGAGTGACGATCGTCAGCAGTTACTTAATGTGTTTGTGTTTAATAGGCCTATGGCAACTGCACCGCCAGTTTTAATAAAGGCAACTTCAGCCCGGCAAGTCTTTAATGAAACCTATCAAGCGCGTTATTTGCTGCTTAAAGAAGGATCAAGAACAGAAGGCCAGCCAGGGAGATTGGATTATACGGTAACTAAATTTGACGAATTGGCAGTACGCTTGTTTACTCAAGAGTTACAAATAAACATCACCCGTGGTTTTACTCTTCCTACGCTAATGCTTTTTGGTTCTGCTAACCCAGACCATAAGGCCCAGCTTTATTGGCGTATTTCACTACCTTTGATGACCCTTATTGTGAGTTTTGTGGCGATTGCTTTAGGCCAAATTAATCCTCGCAAAGGACGCTTTGCTAGGCTACTGCCAGCAATTCTTATTTATTTGGTATATTTGTCGGTGTTAATGAGTTTGCGTGATGACATGACCAGAGCAGTAGTTAATGCGGACATTAAAATATGGTTGTTACATATTACGTTCTTGATATCAGGATTATTTTTATTATTTGGGCGGCAGTGGTATAGACAGCTGGTTAGGAGAGGTAAGGTTAATGCGCCTACTTGATCTATATATTGCACGTCATATATGGGCTGCAGTGGCCATTGTATTACTCATCATTCTAGGGTTAGATTTACTGACTGTTCTGGGCAGTGAATTAGACGCACTAAACAAAGGAGCAAGCTTTAAACAGGTGCTCAGTTATATTGCGTTAACTGTGCCTAGAAGGGTCTATGAATTTATGCCTCTCACCGTTCTAGTAGGTTGTTTAGTAGGCTTGGGCGCGTTAGCTAATAATAGTGAGCTTACAGTGATGCGTGCAGCAGGTATTTCTTTGCGGCGTATTGTTTGGTCTGTCATGCAGGCTGTTTCCGTATTTGTGATTGCAGCCGCTATATTAGGGGAGTTTGTTGCCCCAGTTAGCCAGCAAATGGCAGAGGTTAAACAGTCTCAGTATAAGGGAGTAGAGTCCACCAAGGGCTTTTGGTTGCGTGAAGGTAATGATTATATCTTTGTGCGATCTGTAAGGTCTGATGGCGTGCTGCAGGGGGTCTCTCGTTACCGTTTTGCTGACCAAAATTGGCAGCAAACCTTGATGGCTGAAAAAGGCGTTTATGAAGACCAGCAGTGGACCTTAAAGCAGTTACAAAAAGTGTGGGTAGAAAACCAAGAGGTGATCCAGCAAGGGCAAAAAACCATGCTTTGGCCTGTTTCTTTAAAGCCAAACCTGCTGTCTATTTTGAGTATGGATCCACAGCACTTAGCGATTGATGATCTAGTGCAATATAGTGCGTATTTAAACCAAAGTGGGTTAGAAGCCGCTCCTTACGAATTAGCCTTCTGGAAAAAAATACTACAACCGCTGGCAACATTGGCATTAGTTTTTGTAGCTATTTCCTTTGTGTTTGGTTCTACCCGATCTGTGACATTAGGCCAAAGAGTGTTGGTGGGTGTTTTAGTGGGGTTGGCATTTAATTATGCTCAGGAAGTATTGGGCCCAGCCAGCAGTGTGTTTGGCTTCACCCCTCTTCTGGCCTACCTAATACCCATCCTAGCATGTGTTGCTGGAGGTGCCTGGCTTTTGCGTAAAGCAGGCTAATTCTAATGTTTGGGCAGCTGCACCACACGACTGTTAGACCAGCGGTCATGCCAGCCCAATTTGTTACTATCAAATATGATCCACCAATAACCTAAGCCGAATGCAAGGGCGGAAAATAGTGCGCCCATAAAGCGTAATAAAGCTTGTCTAGCGCTTAACGGCTGGCCCTGATCGGACTCTATGCGTAAACGCCATGCAAGCATGCCCAAGGTTTGCCCAGACCGAGTCCAAAATAAAGCGAAGAATAAAAAAGTCACAAGAAACACAGTGCTATTAAATAATGGGCCAGATACCGCTTCACCATCATTAAAAGCGATAAATACGTAACCAACAAGCATCCACACGGCCATAATTAACAAGCTATCGTACATCATAGCCAACAGGCGTTTTACTAAGCTGGCATTAGGGTAGTTGTGAGCTTTAAAGCGACGGTTACTCACGTTACTGAGCCTTGCCTGGAACATCATATTTCGTAGCCTGTGTGAAACGTCCAGTTTGCACCGGCAGCACACAAATGGCGCTAATTATATTGCCAAGGAATAATATAAAGTGTTGAGTCATGGGTTAAATCGATGATTTTAATTGAATACGATGATAGCACAAACCAGTGCCGTTTCCAGACAGATTAAGGTGTTTAATAGGCAGTGTCTGATACCTTAGGTAAGCCGCTAAAAATGTTTTATGGCTAGTGGTTTCTTTTTAAATGAGAAGTAAATACTATTAATGACCGATGGTCAGTTAGGTATCATTTTATTTCGCCGCAAGCCTAAGTATTCAATGGCCAACAACAAATAATGAACACGGACTATATATGCTAAAAACCCATGTTAATCGATGTAGTTGGCCCACTAATGATGAGCAGTATTTAACCTACCATGATCAAGAGTGGGGCCGTGTGGTGCATGATGATAGGCGCCTATTTGAGCAGCTTGTGTTGGAAGGTGCCCAAGCAGGGTTGTCGTGGCTTACAATTCTTAAACGCCGGCACCATTACAAACGTGTTTTTTGTCAATATGATGTGGTTAGGTTGGCAGCATTCACAGAATATGACGTTGCTCAAGCGCTGCAAGATAAAGGCATTATCCGCAACCGCTTGAAAGTTCAAAGCGTGGTAAACAATGCTGAAAAATTCATTAAGATTCAACAAGACTTTGGTAGCTTCGATGCTTATATTTGGGGGTTTGTTGGCGGCGTAACTAGGGTTAATCAATTTGAACACAATGACAATGTTCCTGCCCAAACTGACCTTTCTGTGCTCATTGCTAAAGACCTAAAAAAACGTGGCTTTAAGTTTGTTGGGCCTATTGGGATGTATGCCTACATGCAGTCCATTGGTATGGTTAATGACCATTTGAAAAGTTGTTTTTGCCATGCAGAATGTTGTTAGCTGCAGGCAAGAAGTTCTGTTGTTTAGCGCCATTAGGCAAAAGCTTGATGGCAGCTTTGCTGCTAGCACCAACTGAGCATATGCTATATTGCAGCATGGCTTTAAAGGCCATTGGGGCCCCATATTTGAAGAAGCCAAGCTAATACAAGATGCAGGCTTTGTAATACACCGTTGTTAATTATGCAGTGCGGGAAAGGTATTGCGGCGTCTGTGAATAAATAGTGTGCAGTGGGTTTATGACGTTGCCTGTGGCGTCAAAGAGCTGCAGTTTGAGGCCCCCTTAGGACTTGCTCGCTTTGACACAAAAAACCCAACGAGTTTAAGCGTCGGGTAATGGAGTTGTTTAATTAGTCCATACTGCAGCGTGTAATTTAAAAGCGTGAGTTAATGCTTAGGCTAAAGCCAGAAGAAGTCGCTTTAGTACTCGTCTTACCTAAGCTAGTAACTGTTGAGATATACCCTAGGTTTAGTACTAAAGCATCCATAATAGGCAAGCTAAAATCAACACCAAATTCTAAGTCATCCCAAAGGTTCGAACTGCTAGTACCCGCTTTGAGTGCTAAGTGTGAAGCGGCACCTAGGCTAATATGGTGAATAGCACCAAGCATATATAATGTTTCACTATTGTCGGCTACAGACACCTTATTAGCGCTGAAATAGGTAGACGTATTGGCGTCCATGCGGTAACGCATACCTATATTTGTGTAGCTGATATTGCTAGAAGAATTTACTGTGGCTGTGCGGTATCCCAGCATGAGTCCCAACTGTTCACTAATTGCTAGGTTACTGCCAATGTTTGTCCCAGTTCCTCCCGTGGTGTAGCGGGTGCTGTTAACGTAGGTGGCTCCGCTGGTGTTCGTGAAGCCGACGTGAGCTTGATTGCTCGCTGCAAGGCTTGTGATGGGTGTAGCTAAACAAACAGCCATACTTACGATAGTTAATACGTGGCTTAATTTTCTCATGAATTTATTTTCCTTAATTATTCAGACAAACGTAACGCTTACGTTATTATGAGGCCGAAGTTTATTTTGTGCAATCCACCTTGCTGTATTAGTTTGGTTCATGTTTCGGGCGAAAGCTTCAACCAAGCACCGAGTAAAGGCTAGTACTATAGTAATATTGTTGAAATTGATTCATGGAAGCTTACCTTATGAACTTATCCAGTGCCCTATTTACCAGCCGTGTATCTTATGCCTCAGTTTACCAAGCTGCTTCGGTGGCAGCCTTATGTTGCCCTGCCTGCGGTTTTCCACAAGAAGATAATCGCCAGGTTTTACAACCGTGTAAGCATCTAGTGTGTGTATATGACCAAGAAGCTCATCAGTTTACCTTTAAAAGTGATGACTTTAAGCAGCGTTTAGCTGCGTCAAAGACCTCTTTTAGTGATGAGTTAGATGGCCACATATTATCTAAGTTGGGTTATAGTGATGAGATGTTAGCGTTAGATTTAACTAGGGCTGGCTGCTGGAGACGAGAGCTCTTCGCTTTCGATTTTGGTATTAGCTAATATTCTTATTAGAGGACTGACCCTAGAGTCTATAGCTGCACCCGGGGCCTACAATGGCAGCGGCCGCTCTATGGTATTTTAGTAGCAGATATTTCTCTTTAAAGTGGGTTCTAAAAATGGAGCAGGAAAAACATAAAATCATCAGCATTAACGCTCAAGACGAAGTTGGTGTGGTTTTAAAGGTTCACCTTTGGCCTGCTAATGACGCGGGTGGGTGGGTGCATATTATGCACGGTGTAAGTGAACATGGCGCTAGGTACGAGCAATTAGCAAAAGCGCTTAATGCTGCTGGCTACCACGTTAGTGCCGGTGATTACCGTGGACATGGCTTAACTTGCGCTAGTGCGCAAGGATTAGGTCACCCTGCAGATCATGATGGCTGGAATAAAATCATTGCTGACCAGATGACTATTATTTCGCACTTGCAGGACCAGTGGGATCAGCCATTAACCCTCTATGGCCATAGCATGGGTACTTTTGTGGCAACGCGTGTGGCCCAGCGATACGCTAGAAAGTTGAAACCTATACTGCAAAGTTTAGTATTATCTGCTGGCAGTTATAGACCCCCTTGGCTGTATCGCATGGGTTTGGTCCCCATTCTATTTGAGCTTTGGCGCAAAGGCCCTTTGGCCCATAGTAAATTATTAGACTGGTTAACCTTTGGTTACTTTAATAACGCCTTTAAACCTGTTCGTACGCCTAAAGATTGGATCAGCTCTGATCATGCAGTAGTTGATGCTTATATCGCAGACCCCTTTGCAGGACATCCTATCAGCAATCAATTTTGGTTTGATTGGATGCATGGCCTAGCTGAGGTTCATGAACCAGAATCTATGGCTCAAATTGATTCTGAGTTACCTATTTATTTATTTTCAGGAGGCCAAGACCCTGTGGGTAAGCAAGGAGAATATGTAGTTTCTTTGCAAAAAGCCTTGAAGCGAGCTGGGTCTATAGACGTCACTTATAAACTCTATGCCAACGGTCGTCATGAAATGATTAATGAGCCTGAAAAAGAGCAAGTTTTTGATGACCTGTTAGTGTGGTTGCGCAAAAGAAGCCAGGCTATAATAAATCAAAGAGTAAGGATTATTTAGGGTAAGGATATGACATTAGCAACTTGGTTTTCTCTTCTGGCTATCTGCTGCTTAGGGGCCATGTCTCCTGGGCCGAGTTTAGCAGTGGTGTTAAGACATACCATCAGTAATGGCCGTGCCCATGGGATGGTAACAGCGATAAGCCATGCAGCAGGCGTTGCTATTTGGGCTTTACTTACAGTTTGGGGGCTTGCGGTATTGGTGGTGGAATGGCCTCTGGTGTATCAGCTACTTACTTATGCCGGGGCTCTGTATTTAATGTGGATGGGTATTAAAGCGCTAAGGTCCAAGGGTGCTGGACCAATGCAAGTTGAGCCTGTTAAGGCACCTATTAGCGAAGCGGCCAGAGACGGATTGATGGTGTCGCTATTGAACCCAAAGCTTGCATTTTTCTTTATTGCGCTTTTTTCACAATTTGTTTCTGCCGAGTTGGTTTTGGCAGACAAACTTATTATGATGGGAACGGCATCAGTGATTGATGCCGGTTGGTATATTATCGTGGCACTGGCTTTATCTCACTCACAAGTGCTTGAAAAACTGCAGTCAAAATCGGCCACTATCGACAAAATTAGTGGCGTTATATTGCTGGGTTTAGCCATGCGGGTGCTTACTTTATAACGAGGCGATGGGCTGCAGCCAGTTATCGGCAGGGTAATGACACTCCTCGTCTACTAAATGTAAGGTAAAGGCTTGGCGAGAGCGGTTAGAGGTGTTGGCGGCACTGTAGTGGGGTAGTTGGCCGTGCAGGATGATGAGTGTACCCGCAGGTACCTCTAATAATTTTAATGGTTGATCTGGCCATGGTTTATCGTCTAAAGGTTCAAATTCAGTACCCCCATTTTTTAATAACTTAAAGCGTTGCTTTAAGGCAATTTTGTGACCTCCCGGCAACCCCTGTAAACAGCCATTTTCGATGGTAGCATCTTCTAATGCAAGCCAAAATCCAATACAACTTTTAGGTTCTGTATACAAAAATGTAGAGTCTTGATGCAGGCCTACTTCCCCGCCAATACTGGGCTGCTTAAAGATGTGCATAGACTGAATAGCACGGGGCTTTTTGATGCCCAGTTCACGGCCCACTGCAACAAAATCTAACTCTTCAACCATGGCTTTATACACTGGATCTAACTGGTGTTGGGCATGGCCTATCTTGTTGATGGATTGGTGTTTGGACACAGTAAATTGGCCATCACTATCAATCGCTTTCTCTTCAAAGAAAAACCTAATAGCACTGCCTGATTCTAAAAAGTAATCATCGCTGGAGCGTTCTTGTTCATCAGTTGTGAAGATGGAACGTTTTTTTGGTGGTTCAAATGCCTCAATGAGGTCTGCTGCTCGCTGCATTAACACTTGGCGCTGGGCAGGTGATATAAAATCGTTAATAACAAGGTAACCTTGTTGGTCGTAATCTTTGAGTTGTTCAGAGGTAAGCATAGTATATGTCCTAAAATCAAAGACTGACTTTTGCATAAAACAGCGAAATATACAAAACCTTTATCCAATCTTCTTTACCAAAAGGGAAATTAAAGAACTTGTAGTATATAGTTACTTATGTAACTATATGGCGAATTATTAATTTATTGGAACTGTTAATGAATGATTTATTTGCTAACCCTGCAGGCTTATGTGGTTTTGAGTTTGTTGAATTTGCTTCGCCAAAAGCAGGTGTTTTAGAGCCTATTTTTGAAATGATGGGGTTCAGTCATGTCGCTAACCACCGTTCTAAAATGGTAAGCCTCTATCGTCAGGGGGGCATCAACTTTATTATTAACAGTGAATCTAATAGTTTGGCGGCATTTTTTGCCGAAGAACATGGGCCTTCAGCGTGTGGTATGGCTTTTAGAGTAACCAATGCTAAAGCATCCTATGAGCATGCTTTGTCTTTAGGCGCACAGCCAATTGATATTCCCGTAGGGCCGATGGAGCTGCGCTTACCGGCGATTAAGGGCATTGGTGGCGCGCCAATATACTTGATCGATCGCTTTAAGGAAGGTGATTCAATTTACGACATCGATTTTGAGTTTATTGAAGGAGTGGATCGTAATCCAAAAGGCTGTGGTTTTTTCGAAATTGATCACTTAACTCATAACGTATACCGCGGTCGTATGCAGCATTGGGGCGATTTCTACGAAAGGCTTTTTGGCTTTAGGGAGTTGCGGTATTTTGATATAAAAGGCGAATATACGGGCCTTACTTCTCGCGCCATGTCGGCACCGGATGGCAAGATCCGCATCCCTTTAAATGAGGAAGCTGCCGGTGGCTCAGGTCAGATTGAAGAGTTTTTAATGGAATTTAATGGTGAAGGAATTCAACATATAGCCTTAATTTGTGATGACCTTTTGGTCTGCTGGGACAGACTTAAAGCCAAGGGTGTGCCGTTTATGACTGCACCTAGGAACTCTTATTACGAAATGTTAGAGGGGCGTTTACCGGGCCATGGTGAACCTACACCAGAATTACAAACCCGGGGCATCCTGCTAGATGGCAGCACTGGCGATGGTGAGCCTAAGTTACTTCTACAAATATTTTCACAAAAGGTTCTTGGGCCAGTGTTTTTTGAATTTATTCAACGTAAACAGGACGATGGCTTTGGTGAAGGTAACTTCCAAGCATTGTTTGAGTCTATAGAACGTGAGCAGATGCACCACGGTGTAATCTAAGCTCTTTTTTAGGGTCATGACCTTGCAGAAAAATGGAGTTTCAAATGAAAGTAAAGCAGATCCATCATGTGGCGTACCGGTGTAAGGACGCCAAGAAAACTGTCAAATGGTATGGCAAGTACCTGAATATGAATTTTATTTTAGCTATTGCAGAAAATGAAGTGCCATCAACAAAAGAGCCAGATCCATACATGCATGTGTTCTTAGATGCAGGCCAGGGCAATGTATTGGCTTTTTTTGAATTACCTACGCAGCCCTGTATGCAGCTGGATCAAAACACACCTGCTTGGTGCCAACACCTAGCTTTAGAAGTAGAGACCATGGACGACCTTGTTAAAACCAAAGCTGCGCTAGAAGCAGATGGTATCAATGTCGTTGGCCCCACTAACCACACTATTTTTCAATCTATTTACTTCTTTGATCCAAACGGCCATCGTTTAGAATTAGCACTAAATACAAGTACGCCCACAATGAATAAACGTCTGCATAAAGTGAAGTGGGATATGCTCAATGAATGGGCGGAAACAAAACAAGCTCCTAGCCATGCGCGCTGGATGCACCAATAAAGGTTTTTTGTATGCTTAATGCAACACATGATCCAAGTCTTATTAGTTGGTTAACCAGCGCTAACAATGCAGACACAGATTTCCCGATTCAAAATCTACCATTTGGCGCATTTACCTCTGCCCAGAATAACCAACCACACGTTGGCGTAGCCATTGGCGACGACATTGTAGATCTTTATGTATTAGCAAAATCTGGGTTGTTAGATATAGACCCTAGCCTTTTTGATCAGGCAAATATAAACAAATTTATGGCTCAAGGGAGCGACATGTGGACAAGGTGCCGCCGAATTTTGTCACAGTTATTAAGCACCCAGAATTTAGTTTTGCAGCAAAAAGTGAGTTTGGCATTGGTGCCACAAAACACGGCAACCCTGTTGTTAC
Source organism: Candidatus Njordibacter sp. Uisw_056 (assembly GCF_047730085.1). Lineage (NCBI taxonomy): Bacteria > Pseudomonadati > Pseudomonadota > Gammaproteobacteria > Pseudomonadales > Candidatus Njordibacteraceae > Candidatus Njordibacter > Candidatus Njordibacter sp. Uisw_056. Next base: position 382,582 of record NZ_CP159830.1, read on the forward strand.
CCATTAAGGTGGAGGGTTATACGGACTTTTATGCATCCAAGGAGCATGCCACCAATGTAGGCACTATGTTCCGAGATCCAGAAAATGCATTAATGCCTAACTGGTTACACATTCCCATTGGTTACAATGGACGGGCCAGTACTGTGGTTGTGAGTGGTACTGATGTGCGTAGGCCTTTAGGTCAGTTAAAACTGGTTACAAATAACAAGCCTCATTTTGGCCCCACTCAAAAACTAGATATAGAGTTAGAAATGGGAGCCATAGTAGGTACTCCGAATGAGATGGGAACCCCACTCACTGTTGACCAAGCCCAAGCTAACATTTTTGGATTTGTGTTGCTTAATGATTGGAGTGCCCGTGATGTGCAGGTTTGGGAATATCAGCCATTAGGACCGTTTCAGGCTAAAGCTTTTGCGACTACAATTTCGCCTTGGGTTGTGACGCAAGAAGCGTTGCAGCCTTTTTGCGTTCATGGCCCAGAACAGCATCCTAAGCCCCTGGGTTACCTTGCCCAAACCCAGCCAGGCAATTACAATGTTGAATTACAGGTAGACATACAGACCCAAGTGTCGAGCCTATCTCAAACCATTAGCCAAACTAACTTTAGGGCTATGTATTGGTCTAGCGCTCAGCAGCTTACACACCATTCGAGTAGTGGTTGCGCTATGCAAACTGGAGATTTATTAGGTTCTGGAACGATCAGTGGTAGCGCCAAGAATTCTCTTGGTAGCTTGCTTGAACTCACATGGAATGGACAAAATCCTCTACCCTTGGCGAATGGTGAGGAGCGCAGGTTTGTAGAAGATGGAGACACTTTAACACTTCGAGGTCACTGCCAAGGCCAGGGTTATCGTATTGGCTTTGGTTCGGCAGTGGGTAAAATATTACCAGCCCACAGGTTATAAGTTAAAGCCAATCAATGGTGCTTTCTCCCTGGGCATCAATGCTTAACCATTGGTCTGGGGCGTCACCTTCTTGCCAGCTAGACACCACACAGCGCACAGTGGATTGGAAGTGCTCAAAGGCTTCTTGGGCGCAAGCCTTGTCATTAGCCCAGGGCGTATTTTTAGTGTTAAACCAAACACTACTAAAGTTGCTTTGAACTTTGTTCAGTACAATTATTTCAAATTCTGCTTGTTGGTTGTTAGCGTCAGCAAAGGTGGCCCAATAAGCTTGACGTTTAGCATTAGAGCTTTGTACGTCTAACCTAGATGTGCAGATTTCTAGCCATAGTTTTATAGCTTCTGGGCTTGCAGATTTGATATAAATTTCAATATCGGTTTGCATCATGGTTACAACTCCTGCACCATCAAGCGGGTAAGCACGCCAAGGTATACCTTTGTTAGCTGCTCTAAATCAGTCACTTTGACACATTCGTTTAGTTTGTGAATCGTACCGTTACAAGGCCCTAGCTCAACCACTTGGGCTCCAGTGGGTGCTATAAACCTGCCGTCAGAAGTTCCTCCAGCTGTAGACAGTTCAGCGTCTGTGCCAGTGGTTGCTTTAATAGCATCACGACAGGCGTCTACCAAAGCGCCCGAATCGGTTAAAAAGGGCAGGCCGTTATAGGTCCATACAATATCATAATCTACCTTATGATTATCCAAAATGGTTTCCAACTTAGCTGTCAAATCGTCTGCAGTAAGCTCGGTTGAGTAACGAAAATTACACATCACCTCCACATGACCAGGCACAACATTAGATGCACCAGTACCACCGTTAATATTGGCAATTTGAAAGCTGGTGGGTGGGAAAAACTCATTACCATCATCCCACTTAGTTGATGCTAGCTCAGCTAATGCAGGTGCAACCTTATGGATAGGGTTGTCTACCAAATGTGGGTAGGCAACATGGCCTTGAATACCTTTGGCAGTAATTGCAGCGGTTAAAGAACCACGGCGACCATTTTTAATAACATCGCCCAAGGTGCTGGTAGAGGAAGGTTCACCGACAATACACCAATCTATTTTTTCGTTGCGGGCTTCCAGGGTGTCAATCACCCGGGTGGTGCCATCTACAAAAGGGCCCTCTTCGTCACTGGTGATGAGTAAGGCCAAGCTACCCACATGGTCCGGGTGTAAGCTAATAAACTCTTCAAGAGCAACCACCCACGACGCTAGACTGCCTTTCATGTCTGCAGCGCCTCGCCCGTAAAGAAACCCATCTTTGAGTGTGGGCTCAAAAGGTGGAGTGTGCCACTGATCCACTGGCCCACTTGGCACTACGTCCGTATGGCCGGCAAAGGCCAAAAGGGGCTTTTTTGTGCCGCGGCGGGCCCAAAAGTTATCCACAGCGCCAAAGCGCATGCGCTCAATAGTAAAGCCGATGGCTTCAAGGCGAGCGATCATTAATTCTTGGCAGCCTTTATCCTCTGGAGTGACAGAGGCGCGGCTCATAAGTTGCTGGGCTAAAGTTATAGTGGGTGACAGTGGCATCAGTTGATTCATCTTAGTTATTGCTATGTAAGTCAGCGTTAAGTTCTACAGCAGTACCGTTTGGCTTTACTTCAATGCGTCCATTGAGCGAATTGCGACGGAACAACAAGTCTGGCTTACCCGCTAGGCTTGCCGCCTTAACTGTATCTACTAATTCATTGCTGCTATCGAGTAAAGCCACTTTTGAACCCCCGGTAATGTATAAGCCAGCTTCAATAATACAGCGGTCACCTATGGGAATCCCCATGCCAGCGTTAGCACCAATAAGGCTATCTTTACCTACTGAGTTGACAATTTTCCCACCACCAGAGAGCGTACCCATGGTGGAACAACCGCCCCCTAAATCACTATTATGGCCTACAGTAACACCCGCTGAGATGCGGCCTTCAATCATGCCGTGGCCCAAGGTTCCTGCATTAAAGTTAATAAACCCTTCATGCATTACAGTGGTACCTTCGGCCACATGGGCGCCTAAGCGTACACGGGACGCATCACCAATGCGAATACCTTTTGGTACGGCGTAATCGGCCATGCGTGGGAACTTGTCTACGGCATTAACGTGCAACCACTCACCCCGTAAACGAGCATCCATCTGGCGTTGAGTTAAGTCGTCAATGGCAATTGCGCCTTCATTGGTCCAGGCCACGTTAGGTAATAGGCCAAAAATACCGTTAAGATCCATGGAGTTAGGTTGCTTAAGCCCATTAGAGAGTAGTTGAAGCTTAAGGTACACCTCAGGCGTACTCTGCGGGCCAGTATCGGTCTCTAGTAATGTGATCACCATTGGCTGGCCTTTATCGGCAGCCTGGGTTAACCACTTAGCTTGGTCTGTTTCACCAGCAATGGTACACGCTTCGGCTAGCTGATTGGTCTGTTCGGCATCCACTTTCACAGTGTGATTGCCAGTCGTTAAATGGCTGCCTAAAACGCTGGCAACGGCAGAAATTAAGTTCGTACCAGGGTTTAATACTGGTTGTGGGTAAAAAACCTCTAGCCAATCTCCTTGGCTAGATTGGCTGCCAATACCAAAGGCAAAACTAAAGTGGTTCATGGAACTCTCCAATAAATAGTGTGTAAAACTTACTGTTTAAAAATAGTAGCGTATTGTTGGGGTTTGAAACCCACAAAGGCCTGAATTTGGGCATCACTTTGTTCACTGTGCATTAAAAGCAGAGGTCGTTTTATCATGCTAGGGTTGTCACAAAGCAGCTCAAATACAGTTGCCTCGTTGACGTTGCTCTGCTGTGTTGCTGGCAATTTACGCCATGTGGTGCCGCGCTTATTGAGCAATACTTCCCAGCCCACTTTTGACGCCCAGTCTTCGAGCTCTGCAACTGTGACGGGGTGTTTCTTATAGTCTCGGAAACTGAATTCGATACCTGCGTCGGTGAGCCACTTTTTAGCTTTTTTAATGGTGTCGCAATTATTAATGCCGTGCATTTGTACTTGAGTCAAAGTGGTTTCCAAAAAAATATAGGAGAGCTGCAGGTGGCCCTAAAAATCAAGACGAAATAATACCAGAAATGAGGCTGGATTGGCTATTTAGGATTAGACACTAATAGCCTATGGGCGGCCCTGGGGGTTAAAATATTGCTCTTAGCCCCACAACACTTGGTAAATTTATTAAAGGCATCAAGCAAGGTTTAAGGACACTCATCAGCTGCGTTGCTAAAAAGGTAAAATTCAGCGCAACAAACTGTCAATTATCGTAACACTATAGGCTATCTTTAAACTGCAGATTTAATAGTTGAGGCCTGAATCAAGAATCGCTATAGCCTCAACTGTTATTTTTATTTTAGAAGCTTTGCTTTATTCGCCTTATTTATCCATGGCTCTACAAACGTCGTGTTCGAGAGTTTTTAACAGCTGTTCGTCAACAATGCGCTCGCCATTAGCCAGAGTAATAAAAAACACGTCTTCTACTTGCCCGCCGATGGATTGGATTTTAGCTTTTTGAATGCTGATACCCAAGCGCATGAACACTAGACCTACTTGAGCCAATAACCCTGGCCTATCTGCGCTGGACAACTCCAGTCGCGTCCAGCTGCGGCCCTTCGGGTTGCTTAAACTAACAGAAGCAGATTGATTGAAGAGTTTATGAATTCTAGGTTGTCGTTGCTGCACGATATAAGCAAACTGGGCGGGGTATTGCAGTGCTTGGGTGAGGCGCTGCTTCAGTTGTTCCAGTAACGCAGGAGTTTGATTAATAGTGTTGCCACTGTTATCCAGCACCACAAAGGTGTCCATACTATAACCGTCTTCGGTAGTGATGATGCGTGCATCTTGAATGTCTAGGTGAAGTTGTCCAAGAATGGCACACAAAGCAGCAAATAAGTTGGCTTTGTCTTGGGTGTAAACGAATACTTGCGTGCCTCCTTCAAAGGCGCTGAATGACGTTTCACTAATGGCTACTAAAGGCCCATCAACTTGATGGTTTAAAATAGTGCGGGTATGCCACGCGATGGTTTTGGCGTTTTCTCTAATAAAGTAATCATCACCCAAATTCTTCCATAAGCGCATTACAGAGGCAGGATTAAATCGTTGTTCTTGCAACAATTTACGCGCATCGGTTTGGCTTTGTTCTATCAGTGCACGATGATCTACGGGCACGTCTAAACCCAAGCGAAGAACACGATTGGTAGCGGTGTAAAGTTGGCGTAAAAGTGATGCTCGCCAGTTGTTCCAAAGTGCTGGGTTGGTAGCGTTGATGTCACACACAGTGAGCACATAAAGGTAATTTAAGTGCAGCTCGTCACCCATTTTTGTAGCAAATTCATGAATGATATCTGGGTTACCAATGTCACGTTTTTGCGCTGTCATAGACATGAGTAAGTGATTACGTACTAACCAGCTAACCAGCTCTGTGTCCCACTCTCCTAGTTGATGCTGTTTACAAAAATGCCGAACTTCTTCTGCTCCAACAACAGAATGGTCACGGCCGCTGCCTTTGCCGATGTCGTGGTAAAGTCCGGCAATGTATAAAAGTTCAATCTTGGGTAGTTCATGTACTAGGCGACCCGCTACTGGAAAACGCTCTTGCTCTTTTGGCAGCAACAGTTCACGCATTTTTTTCACCACCTTCATGGTGTGGGCATCAACGGTATAAATGTGATAAAGGTCATGCTGCATTCGACCTACAATCTTGCTGAAACTAGGCAGGTAATCCCCTAGTACCCCTTGGCGCTGCATTTCTAGTAAAGTGTGAGACATGCGATGGGGCGAACGAAGTAACTCCATAAAGAGGCTGTTAACGCGTATATCTCGGCGATACTTGTCATCAATAAGGTGGCGGTGGGCTTGAATTAATCGCTTACACTCCGCCCCAATGGCAGTGCATTGAGGATGTTGAGCTAAAATAACAAAGGCTTCCATAATGGCAAATGGTTGGCGTAAAAATACGCTTGGATAACAGGCCTGCAAAAGGCCATTACGTAGCTCAAAGCGTCGACTGATCGATACTACGGTGTCTTGATCATGCGCATGCAGGATTGCTTGATCAAACAACTGAAGTAACGTTTGATTAAGCTCTGCTAAGTGCATTGCCGTGCGGTAATAACGGTGCATAAACTGCTCAACAGCTAATGCGTCATCATTATCTTCATAGCCAAAAAAAGCAGCCAAGGTGCGTTGATGGTCAAACAGCAAGCGGTCTTCTGGTCGCTTGGATATTAGGTGTAGAGCATAGCGAATAGTCCAAAGGTAATTAGTCCCCTCTTTGAGAGAGTCTAGCTCACCTTGGTTGAGGTAACTGTGCCCAGAAAGTTGAGCCATATAGCGCAGACCAAAATGACGCTTGCCTATCCAGCCAATGGTTTGAATATCACGCAACCCCCCAGAGGAATTTTTGATGTTGGGTTCGAGATTGTATTCAGTGTCGTTAGTACGCAGATGTCTTTGCTGCTGGGTTTTAATGCGAGCCTTATAAAAAGACTCATCGCTCCAAGCGTTCTCAGAAATAACCCAATCAAATACTTTTTTGCGTAATCCAGCTTTACCTATAATAGTGTGAGATTCTAAAAGGCTGGTTGCGATAGTGATGTCATCTTTAGCTTGGGTGTAACAATCATCTAAGGTACGCACACTAGAACCAATTTGTAGGCCTAAATCCCAGATAAAAGTGATAAATTCTTGGGTGCAGCTGTGCCAGAGTGATTCTTCAACATCGTTACCAATTAGAATCAGTAAATCGATGTCTGACTGTGGGTGTAATTCACCTCGGCCATAACCACCCACAGCTACCAGAGCTGCTTCATCCGGCCACAAATACTGCTGCCATGCTAGGCAAAGCACCTGGTCCACAAGCCAAGCCCGAGCATGGATCAGCTCGTAAATACGAGTTTCTTTATGTTCATTAAAAATGTCATCAAGCTGGCTTTGGCCTGCATTTAAAGCAGCTTTTAATACGTGGGCTGCAGGCTGGCTAATCAGTTGCTGTTGCAGCTGTTCATGATCAATGAGTTGGTCGCGCAGTCGCTTACTAACCAAGGACACTATTACGTCATCTCTTCTTTACGAATGGTAAGGTTTTCGTAGCCGTCTGAAGTAACCAAAATTGTGTGCTCAAACTGAGCAGACAAACGCTTGTCTGCAGTCGTCACAGTCCAGCCATCATTTTTATTAAGTTTAACGTGACGTTTGCCCGCATTAAGCATAGGTTCAATGGTAAAAATCATACCTTCTTTTAGCTCAACACCAGTATTTGGCCTGCCATAATGGAGTACTTGGGGATCTTCATGAAAGCCTACACCAATGCCATGGCCGCAATACTCTTGCACGATGGAATAATGATTTGCTTCGGCATGCACCTGGATCACGTGGCCTATATCACCTAAGTGGGCGCCTGGCTTTACCAAAGCAATACCCTTATAGAGGCATTCTTGGGTAATGGCGACTAAGCGTTCAACGTGGGGTGCAACAGGGCCAATAGCAAACATGCGGCTGGTATCGCCGTGATAACCCTCTTTAATTACGGTAATGTCTATATTTAAAAGATCACCCTGCTTCAAGGCTTTATCATTTGGGATGCCGTGACAAACGACTTGGTTAACTGAGGTGCAAATAGACTTGGGGAAGCCGTGGTAGTTTAATGGTGCAGGAATTGCTTTTTGCACATCCACAATATAGTCATGGCAGATTTGATCAAGCGTGTTGGTGGTTACGCCCGCTTTCACATATGGGTGGATCATCTCTAACACTTCTGCCGCCAAGCGGCCAGCAATGCGCATCTTTTCAATGGCAGCTGTGTCTTTAATCAATATGTTCATGTGTTTCTCAATGCTTTTATGCCAGAAAGGCTATAAGGACAGTAAACCAATATTTGACTTCTGATTATACCAGACATCGTCAAGTTCATGGCCTTGAAGTAAAATTTTTATATCGTCGCCCTAAAACCCTGAAATTTTGGTGATTTTAGGCCAATAGTTTATCTCAAACGATTTTCAATTAGTGATAAAAATAAAGAGCCTATGCACCCATGAATGAATGGAAATGTCGCCCTGCGTTGTGCTTAAAAGGTGCAACCTGGAGCCTTCGGGGTTAGTTGCAGCTTAAGAGCGATATAAATGAGCTAATGCCGGCGATTACTTTTGATATTTCCCGCTAGTTATGGTATAAATTGCGCGCCTAAATTCGTTCTTGTTCCTTTCGTTAGAAAGACCTCGATTTTAGAGCTTAACTATAACGTCACACATAAACCGGCACATGGTTCTGGGTGTTGGGGGTCTGCTTTAAGGCTTCTGATCGAACTATGGTTCTTGCTTTTATTCTATTAAAGAATCTGCAAGACGAGGGTTTATGGAGGCCTAACCCGTACAAAGGAAATTAAAATGACTAAAGTAAGTATGCGTGACCTGCTTAAAGCAGGCGCCCACTTCGGACACCAAACACGTTACTGGAACCCAAAAATGGGCCAGTATATCTTTGGCGCTCGTAACAAGATTCACATCATCAACCTAGACCAAACCCTACCTGCTTTGAACGAAGCTCTTGCGATCGTTGAGAACATGGCTTCTAACAAGAACAAAGTATTGTTCGTTGGTACTAAGCGTGCGGCAGGTAAGTTGATTAAAGAACATGCTAGTCGGGTTGGAATGCCTTATGTCAACCATCGCTGGTTGGGTGGTATGTTGACTAACTACAAGACTATCCGTCAGTCAATTAATCGTTTTCGCACCCTAGAGACGCAGTTTAACGACGGTACTTCTGAGCAGTTGACTAAGAAAGAAGCGTTGATGCGTCAACGTGAAATGGAAAAACTTGAGCGCGCTATTGGCGGTATCAAGGACATGGGTGGCCTTCCAGACGCTTTGTTTGTGGTAGACGTTGAGCACGAACGTATTGCGATTAACGAAGCTAACAAGCTTGGTATCCCAGTTATTGGTATCGTTGATACCAACAGTAACCCAGATGGCATCGATTATGTAATTCCTGCTAATGATGATGCTTTGCGCGCTATCGAGATCTACGTTTCTGCTATGGCCGATGCTTGTGCAGCTGGTAAAGACGATGGCACCTCTGTTGCTGGCGAATTTGTAGAAGTTGCTGAAGAAGAAGCTGTAGTAGCTGAAGTTGCTGCCGAATAAGCCTAAACTCTTGGTTTAGCTAGGCAAATATACAAAAGGGAGCTAGGCTCCCTTTTTTTTAACGGCGTCCTGTGTGGCGTTGAAAACCCAAATTGAGGATTTTCTAATGGCTGCAATTACTGCATCTATGGTTAAAGAATTGCGTGAGCGTACTAGCTTGGGCATGATGGATTGTAAAAAGGCTCTTGTTGCTTCTGAAGGTGACATTGACCAGGCAATCGAAGATTTGCGTAAATCTAGTGGCTTAAAAGCGGCTAAAAAAGCGGGCCGTACAGCTGCTGAAGGTGTTGTGCTTGCAAAAGTTGCTGATGACAATTCTTTCGGTGTGTTGGTTGAAGTGAATTCAGAAACAGACTTTGCTGCTCGTGATGAAGGCTTTTTGGCCTTTGCTGCTAAGGTAACTGAAGCAGCATTTTCAGCTAAGCAAGATGATATGGCTGTGTTAATGCAAGGCGAACTGTCTGATGCTCGCGAAGCTTTAGTGCAAAAGATTGGTGAAAATATCACTCCTCGCCGTATAGTTATGCTTGAGGGTGCTAATGTTGGCGCTTATGTTCACAGCAATAGTAAAATTGCTACTTTGATTTTGCTTACTGCAGGTGATCGTGAGCTGGCCAAAGATATTGCCATGCACGTTACCGCTATCAACCCGCGTGTCGTTAGTCGCGATGATATGACTGCTGAAGAAGTCGAAAAAGAAAAAGATATCATTAAGGCGCAGCCTGATATGGCTGGTAAGCCAGATGCGATCGTTGATAAGATGATGATGGGTCGTATCAACAAGTTCTTGGCTGAAAATAGCTTAACAGAACAACCCTTTGTCAAAAATCCAGATCAAAAAATTAGCGACTTGCTAAGTGCTGTTAATGCCTCTGTTACTGCCTTTAATCGCCTAGAAGTAGGTGAAGGAATTGAAGTGGAGCATGTTGACTTTGCTACCGAAGTAGCACAGCAGCTAAAGGGTTAAGCCTTATCAGTCTGCATGAAGCGCCGCCACAGAGGATGTTCCACTGTGGCGGCGTTTTTTTTTGACTTAAGCCAAGTGCACAACTTGCCCTTGAGCTGTTAATGCGTCACTATCTTATTGTTTTGTCAGGGCTATATATTATGAGTAATAATATAGCTGTTGCATACTAATGTTTTGGAGAAAATAAATGCCAATGTCGGATAAGCGTCAACCCCGCTATAAACGGATTTTGCTCAAGCTCAGCGGCGAAGCATTGATGGGGAGCGAGAACTTTGGTATCGATCCTAAAGTTTTAGATCGTATGGCCCTAGAAGTTGGTCAGCTGGTGGGTATTGGCGTACAAGTGGGTCTGGTGATTGGCGGTGGTAACTTGTTCCGGGGAGCGGCCCTCAGTGAGGCTGGAATGGATCGGGTAACTGGCGATCATATGGGCATGTTAGCTACGGTAATGAATGCTTTGGCGATGCGCGATGCCCTAGAGCGCTCCAACATTACCACCCGAGTAATGTCTGCCATTCCTATGAGTGGAGTAGTGGATCATTATGATCGTCGTAACGCTATGTTGTACTTGTCACAAGGTAATGTGGTCATTTTTTCTGCAGGCACGGGTAACCCGTTTTTTACTACGGATTCTGCTGCTTCATTACGTGGAATAGAAATTGAAGCTGATGTAGTGCTTAAAGCTACTAAAGTGGACGGGGTTTACGATTCAGACCCAGTTAAAAACCCAAATGCTGTAAAGTATGAGTACATCACTTTTGACGAAGCCATTGAAAAGCAATTAGGCATTATGGACCTAACAGCCATGTGTTTGTGTCGCGACCAAGAGATGCCAGTTCGAGTGTTTAATATGAACAAGCCAGGGGCCTTAGTTAATTTGGTGGTCGGTGGCCACGAAGGTACACTGGTGAATGTGACATTGCCTGAGGGCGGAGAAAATAATGATTAATGAAATTCAGCAAGATGCCAATGAGCGTATGGACAAAAGTATTTCGGCCCTAAGCGAAGCGTTTAAGCGCATCCGCACTGGGCGAGCTCACCCAAGTATATTAGACAGTGTAATGGTGTCTTATTATGGTAGTGATACGCCCCTGAACCAATTAGCTAACATCTCTGTTGAAGATGGTCGCTGTTTGGCTGTTTCTCCTTGGGAGAAACCTATGGTGCCAGAGATAGAAAAGGCGATCATGAAGGCTAATCTGGGGCTAAACCCATCTACTTCTGGTGATTTGATTCGTGTGCCTATGCCAGCGCTTACGGAAGAAACCCGTAAAAGTTTTATTCGGGGAGCTCGAGAAGAAGCTGAAAAAGCCCGCGTTTCTGTACGCAGTATTCGCCGTGATGCGAATAGCGATATTAAAGAGCTGTTAAAAGATAAAGATATTTCAGAGGATGATGCGCGCCGTGGTGAAGACATGGTGCAAAAGGTTACTGATGCGCACGTGGCTACTATTGAAGCGGCTTTAGCAGCAAAAGAAAAGGATTTGATGGAGGTTTAACCTGCATCATTGTTTCTGATAAGGCTCACATTAAGGATTAATGCATGACCGACCCGCGCCAAACCATTCTGGCTCGTAAGCTAGAAGCACTGCCTGAGCATATTGCCATTATCATGGATGGTAATAACCGCTGGGCTAAAAACCATAGCCTTTCTGGCGTAGCAGGCCATAAGGCTGGTGTTGATGCAGTAAGAGCGGTGATTGAGACGGCTGTGCATTATGAAATCCCAGCGCTTACCCTATTTGCGTTTAGTAGTGAAAATTGGCGGAGGCCACCTCTTGAAGTTAAAGCTTTGATGGACTTGTTTGTCTATGTTTTAAAGCGTGAAGTGGATAAGCTACACGACAATAATATTCGTTTGCGAATTATTGGAAATACGCATGGGTTGAGTGCTGAGTTACAGAAACTAATCGTGGCGGCCGAAACAAAAACGATGGCAAACACTGGGTTACAACTCAGTATTGCGGCCAACTACGGTGGTCGGTGGGATATTCTAGAAGCGGCTAAAAAACTGGCCTCAGAAATTAAGGACAATGGTGTCTCCCCCGACTCTGTAAGCGAAGATGATTTTGGTAAGTACCTTTGTTTAGGAGACTTGCCAGGAGTTGATTTATGTATACGCACAAGTGGTGAACAGCGCATAAGTAATTTTTTGTTGTGGCAAATGGCCTATGCAGAATTTGTATTTGTGGACACACTTTGGCCGGAATTCAAACATCAAAAAATGGTGGATACGTTGGTTCAATTTGGACAAAGACAAAGGAGATTTGGCCAAACTGGTGCTCAATTAGTAGAACAAAAATCAAATGTTTAATCACGCAGTGGTTGGCTCTTTTGATACAAAGTAAAATAATAATATGTTGAAATCTAGAATTGCTACGGCTTTGGTGATTGCGCCACTGACTTTAACAGCAGTATTTTTTTTATCACCACAAGCCTTTGCTTTGTTTGTGGCTCTTGTCGTGCTTATGGCGGCTTGGGAGTGGACTGCAATGATGCGTCTTGTGAGCCGTAGTCAGCGTACAGTGTATGTGTTGTCTGTGCTCTTCGCTATTGTGCTTGTCCAAAAACTGCTACCTCACTATGAGAAAATTATATTTCTGGTAGCGGCCTTGTGGTGGCTAGCTGCCACCGTATTAGTGGTGTTGTACCCCAGAGCTTGCGCCCTATGGTGTGGGCGTTTGAGTAAGGGCGTAGTGGGCTTCTTAGTGCTTGTGCCTACATGGGCTGCTATCGTATATATCCGCGAACTGAGTCAGGGCCCTTGGTTAATCGTGTATATGTTTCTCATAGTGTGGGGTGCAGATACGGGGGCTTACTTCGCTGGAAAACGATTCGGTAAACGCAAGCTTATGCCGCGAGTAAGCCCTGCAAAATCTTGGGCAGGCATCGGTGGCGCCACTGTTACAGTGCTTTTAGTCTCCATGTTCACTCAGAAGCACCTTTATTTTTCCCAAGACCTTTCCTTTGGTATCTATTTACTGGCTATGGTCCTATTGTTTGCTTCTGTAATTGGAGACTTAACGGAAAGCATGTTTAAACGTCAGTGCGGTATTAAGGACAGTGGCTCAATACTGCCAGGACATGGTGGAATTATGGATCGTATTGATAGTCTCACGGCCGCTGCTCCTGTATTTGCTCTGTGTCTTATTTTAATTAGTCAATAAGGATTTAATGGCGCAATGGTAATGACTATCTTAACCACCGTGTTTGCCTTGGCGGTGCTCGTAACTGTGCATGAGGCCGGGCATTTTTTTGTGGCGCGCTGGTGTGGCGTAAAAGTACTGCGTTTTTCAGTTGGCTTTGGCCGGCCTATTTTTCGAAAAATAGGCAAGGATGGCACTGAGTATGTGTTTGCTTGGCTACCTCTGGGTGGCTATGTAAGTATGATGGATTCGCGAAACAATACACTTAGTGACAGTGATCTAAAGGTTGCCTTTGATCTAAAGTCTCCCTGGAAGCGAATTGCCATCGTGGCTGCGGGCCCTTTGGTTAACCTCCTGTTCGCTGGGTTATTGTATGCTGTTGTTCAGGTTTCTGGCACACCGCAGTTAATCCCCGTAGCTGTGGCTATGGACGAAAGCATTTCTGGGTTTCAATCGCCCCAACGTATTCTAGCCATTGATGGCCAGCAAACCCCCACATGGGAGGCTGTGAATATTGCCCTAGCGAAAAGGATCGGTGAAACAACAAGCATAGAATTTTTGATCCAAGGGCTTGATGAGCAGCTGTTGCAACAGCAAGCGGTACTGCCAAATAAACTCGATGCATTGCCTGTCTTGGGCTCCCCGGTGGAGCGTAGTTTTGCTGTGACGCAATGGATGTCTGCGTCTGTACAAGCAAGCCCAATGTCTCAATTAGGGTTGACAGTCTGGCGTCCCAACGTGCCGATCAAAGTTGATTATATCGTTCCTCAAGGGGCTGCAGAAATAGCTGGGTTAAGGGTGGGTGACAAAATAGTGTCTATCAACCAGGAACCTATGGCAGGCTATAATGAATTTGTGGCTTTTGTTCAAAGCCATGCTGATATGGCAGTTAGCGTAACCCTTGAGAGGAATTCTGGGCGTATAGACGTGCCGGTTCAGTTAAGCTCCTATGTAAATGAATTAGGTGGTCGTATTGGTATTATTGGCATCGGTGTAGCGTCTATTTCTTGGCCTCAATCGATACGGTTTGAACAACAACTGGGCCTAGTGCCTGGTTTGCTTGCAGGTGGCCAGCAGGCCTTGGAAATGGCTGGGCTAACACTAAGCTTCTTAGGTCGCATGGTGCAGGGCTTAGTCTCAGTTGAACATCTTAGTGGCCCCATCAGCATTGCTAAAATTGCTGGGGCTTCAGCAGAATCGGGCTTCATCACCTACATTACTTTTATGGCCTACTTAAGCGTCAGTCTTGGCGTATTAAATCTATTGCCTGTTCCTATGCTGGATGGCGGGCATTTGTTATATTACCTTGTAGAAGTAGTTACAGGGCGTAAAGTTCCCGAGCGGATCCAAGCTTTCGGCTTGCGGATTGGTATGGCATTAGTGTTTAGCGTGATGATTATCGCTGTGGCTAATGACTTGATGCGTCTTTAATCTTATTTTGGGTTAGTGAAATATGAAACACATTGTTTTAAGCGTTTTGTTAAGTTGCACATTGGCAGTATCGCAAGTGGTTATGGCTACAAGCTTCACCATTGAAGATATTAATATAGATGGGTTGCAGAGGCTAAGTTCAAGTCAGGCATTCGCCCAATTGCCGCTGAAAGTTGGTGATACAGCAGATGAGCGCAGCTTAGCCTATGCCACACGAAGCATGTTCAAAAGTGGCTACTTTGAAGACATTCAGTTAGAGCAAGAAGGCAATGTGTTGCTGGTGGTTGTACAAGAGCGCCCAGCCATCGGTTTTATAGGCCTAGAGGGTAATAAAATTCTAGCAACAGAGCAGCTTCGCTCGGCCCTTGAGGCTGCGGGACTGAAGGAAGGTGAGATTTTTAAACGCGCTACTTTGGCACAAATAGAACTGGAACTAGAACGGCAATATAATCGCCAAGGGCGATATGCGGTATTAGTCGAATCGGTAGTAAGTGAGTTGGGTGAAAATCGAGTCTCTATTAATGTAAAAATTAATGAAGGCATCACATCATCTATTAGCCATATCAACATCATAGGCAATGACAATTATGCCGATGCTGAACTTATGGATTTAATGAGCCTGAAAACACCTGGTGTGTGGACATTATTTACTAAGGATGACCAATACTCTAGAGAAAAGCTCACCGCAGACCTAGAAAATATACGCTCACATTATTTAAACAAAGGCTATGTGCTATTTAACATTGAATCCACACAAGTGGCTATTTCCCCTGACAAAACCAGTGTGTTCATTACTATCAACTTGGTGGAAGGTGAGGAGTTTAAAATTGGTAAGGTCAGCATTGCTGGCCAATATGAAGTAGATGATGCTGATATATGGGGACTTGTTGGCGAATCATCAGGCCAAGTTTTTTCTCGAAAGAGCCTTGTTAATGCAGCTGCAGATGTGCGCCAACTCTTTGGGGATAATGGATTTGCTTTTGCTGAAGTTCAGCCAGTTCCGTTAGTGAACGAAGTGCAAAAAACGGTAGACGTGCAATACCAAATCAGGTCGGGCAAACGAACCTACGTGCGCCGCATAAATTTTAGAGGTAATACTCGGACCAGTGATGATGTGTTGCGACGTGAAGTGCGTCAAATGGAAGGTGGGGTGGCATCTATGGCAGATATCACAGCTTCAAAATTACGTCTCCAGCGTTTGGGTTTCTTCAATAATGTGGTGGTAGAAACAACGCCTGTGGTTGGCACTGATGATCAGTTGGATGTTGAGTTTGCCGTAGAAGAAGGGCTTACTGCGGATTGGTCTGTCATGGTTGGCTATGCTGATGGGGAAGGCGCTTTTTGGGGCGGCTCAGTCAATCAAAATAACTTCTTAGGCACGGGTAATAAAATGCAAGCGTCTTTTTCTTCTAGTAGCAGTACGGATGAATATAAATTCAGCTACCTTAACCCCTATTATACGATAGATGGCGTAAGCCGTGGCGTTGATTTGTATTACACCAAGCGAGATTATGCCAAGGTTGATGTGAGTAATTTTGCCACTGATACTGTAGGTATGGATCTGCGTTTTGGCTATCCAATAGATGATAATACTCGCCTAGATTTCAAAGTAGGCTATGAACGTATAGACCTAACCTTGGGGGCGTCTCCTTCTGTTGAAGCGACTGATTTTACCAATGCTGAAGGCCTAAATTACAAGCAGTTTAAAACCTCAGTAAACTGGAATAATAATACTCTCAATGATTTCTGGTACCCAACCCAAGGTAGTTCGCATGGTGTTAATTTAGATCTAGCTTTGCCTAACAGTGACCTAAACTTCTATCAATTGAGCTACAACTACCGAAACTTTACACCCGTTAACTACACTGAATCCCTAGTCTTCTCTACAGGGGCGCAAGTTGCTGTTGTGGGGGCTTATGGCGCTACAAGCACCACACCGTTTTTTACTAACTATTACGCAGGTGGCTTTGGTAGTGTACGTGGTTTTGCTAACAATTCTTTAGGGCCTACAAACTCCCTCAGCGAGCCTTTAGGTGGTCAAATTCTTAGCACTGCTTCTGCAGAGCTAATTTTTCCACTGTTTAGTGATATGCCATCGGTTCGTACATCACTGTTTGTTGACGTAGGCAATGTACACAAATCTGGCGAATTTACTCTGGGTGATCTAAGAGCGTCTGGTGGTCTCAACCTTGCTTGGTTGACACCGGTGGGGCCGCTAACCCTAGTTTTGGCAGCGCCATTAAAACAAAAAACTGGCGACCTAACACAATCAACACATATAACTTTAGGCCGCTCGTTCTAGTCTAAGTTCACAAGGAATGATTATGAATAAAGTGAAAAGATTACTCACTGCAGTTGCTTTTGCTATTACTTTAAGTGCGCCTCAATGGGCAATAGCAGAGGCAATTGTGGTGCTTAAAGCAGAGCAGGCCATGTTTGCTACGCAAAAAGCTATTGTCTTAGGCCAGCAGCTGTCTGCACAGCTTAAACCTCAAACCACGCGTTACGATTCCATGGGGCTGGAGCTGCAGGCCTTAAAGCAGCGTTTTGAAGCAGATAAAGATCTCATGAGCAGTGATGAGGTAAAGAAAATTACGCTGGAAATTCAAGGCTTAGGGAACGAATATAAGCAGCTTAAGCAATACCTAGCCAATGTCAAGGCACAGGCAGAGCAAGAGTTTTTGGCTAGCATGCGCCCTGCGTTGGATCGGGTGTTGCGCCGGCTGATTGAGGAAAATAATATATCCTTAATTATTAATGGCCAGTCTGTCATTTATAACACTGCCAGTATAGACATTACCCCTAAAGTTATTGAGTTGCTGAATTTGGAGCCATAATTGCGTCACTTAACCCTAGGCGCTATCGCCGAGATCATTGGTGCTAAATTAGAAGGTGATGCAGACTACTCCGTTTCTGGTCTGGCTACATTGGCATCTGCGCTACCTCATCAAGTTAGCTTTTTAGCAAACATGAAATATGCTGGTCAGCTAAATGTATGCCAAGCTGGGGCAGTGATTTTAAATGCTGATCAAGCAAAGCTTTTTGTTGGGCACTGTTTATTGTTAGACAACCCATACCTAGGCTATGCCAAATTATCACAAGAGTTTGCGCCCCTAGCAGATTTTATTGGTATTGATAAAAGTGCCACAGTGCACTCAACCGCTACTCTTGGAAGCTCAGTTAATCTGGCTGCTGGCGCAGTGATAGGCCCTTATGCCAGGCTTGGCAATGCGGTTTCTATCGGGCCTAATAGCGTTATAGGAGCTCATTCCCGTATCGGCAATGGCACCAACATCGCAGCCAATGTTAGTGTGTACCATGATGTTGAAGTAGGTGATTTTTGCACTATTCATAGTGGAGCTGTGATTGGTGCAGATGGCTTTGGGTTCGCAAAGGATGGCCCAGACTGGGTTAAAATAGCCCAGCTAGGTGGTGTCACTATTGGTGACCATGTTGAAGTTGGTGCAGGAACAAGTATAGATCGAGGGGCTTTAGATAACACTATTATAGGCTATGGTGTTAAGCTGGATAACCAAGTTCAGATTGCCCATAATGTAGAACTTGGCGACTATACTGCCATTGCAGGGTGCACTGCCATAGCAGGGAGCACTAAATTAGGTAAGCATTGTACAATAGCTGGGGCCTGTGGTATCACTGGCCACTTAACGCTAACTGATGGTGTGCATGTCACTGCCATGTCTCTAGTGACGCACTCTATTAGTGAGCCTGGGGCATATTCATCAGGTACAGGCCTAGACAAAAATCAAAAATGGCGGCGCAATGCGACGCGCTTTAAACAGCTTGACCAGATGGCTAAACGCCTTAAACAATTAGAATTAGAAGTGGCACAGCTGCAAAACTGATCAACACCAAAAGCACCACATAAGGAAAGCACCCCCATGGTAATGGATGTTAAAGAAATTAGAGAGTACTTGCCCCATAGATTCCCGTTTTTACTAGTTGATCGGGTGACAGAGCTTAATTTAGGTGAATCTATTATTGCGTACAAAAATGTAACGATTAACGAGCCTTTCTTTAATGGACATTTTCCAGACCATCCGGTAATGCCGGGTGTTTTGATCATTGAGGCTATGGCGCAAGCTGCTGGCATCCTTGGTTTTAAGACGATGGATAAAACGCCACAAGATGGCTCTATCTATTATTTTGTGGGTTCTGATAAGTTGCGCTTTAAACGTCCTGTGGTGCCTGGAGATAGGCTCCAGTTAGAGGCCTCTATTAGGTCTGAAAAACGGGGCATTTGGAAGTTTGAATGCAGTGCAAGTGTTGATGGCGAATTGGCTGCTTCGGCAACAATTTTATGTGCAGATAGGAAGGTTTAGTGCCTCAGCCATTGATTCACGCAACTGCCATTATTGATCCTAGCGCTGTTATTGCCGCAGATGTGGAGATTGGTCCATATAGCATCGTGGGAGCTGACGTTGAGCTAGGTTCGGGCACTAAAGTGGAACCCCATGTGGTGATTAAGGGACCCACATATATAGGGCGTAATAATCATATTTTCCAATTCAGTTCCGTAGGCGAAGCTTGCCAAGATATGAAGTATAACGGCGAACCCACCTGCTTGAAAATTGGTGATCACAACGTAATACGAGAAGGATGCACGTTACATCGTGGCACTATTCAAGATTCTGGAGTAACCAAAATTGGTAACCATAATTTATTAATGGCTAATGTTCATGTGGCCCATGATTGTATTTTAGGTGATCATGTTATTGTTGCAAATAATGTTGCGTTAGCAGGACACGTGCAGGTTGGTGATTATGCTATTTTGGGTGGCTTTACTGCGGTGCATCAGTTTTGCCATATTGGACCTCACTGCATGACTGGAGCGGGTAGTGTGGTATTAAAAGACATTCCCGCCTTTGTAATGGCTAACGGTAACTCTGTTTCTCCTCACGGGATGAACACCGAAGGTTTAAAACGCCGCGGATTTAGTGAGGAAACCATTAAGGTTTTACGTCAAGCGTATAAAATCATCTTCCGCCAAGGACTAACTCTTGATGTTGCTATCGAGCGTTTACATGAAATGTCAGTCGGTGACGATGAACTGTCAGTATTAATTAGCTCGTTGAAAGAGTCGAGTCGTGGCATAATTCGCTAGTAGGTTTACCCATGTCTAATAACACTATTGTCATCGTTGCTGGTGAAGCCTCAGGAGACATATTAGGGGCGGGTTTGATGCGGGCTCTGCTAAAGCAGCAGCCAGGTCTTAACTTTGAAGGTATTGGTGGCCCACAAATGATGGCCCTTGGGTTCACGAGCCTAGTGCCTATAGAGCGCTTGTCGGTAATGGGTTTGGTAGAAGTGTTGGGGCGTTTACCAGAATTATTATTACTTCGAAGACGTCTCATTAAACGCTATATCCTGCAGCCCCCTCTGGCTATGATTGGTATTGATGCGCCAGACTTCAACCTAGCCTTAGAAACGCAACTTAAAGCCCATAACATACCTACAGTGCACTACGTTAGTCCGTCTGTATGGGCATGGCGTGAAGAAAGGGTCTTTACTGTGGGTAAAGCATGTCACAGAGTACTTGCCCTACTGCCGTTTGAATTACCCTATTACCAGCGCCATCAAATCCCTGCGACATTTGTAGGCCACCCCTTGGCAGATGTTATTCCAGGCAATCTAACTCAGCAACAGGCCAAAAAAGAATTGCAGCTAAACGATCACCAAGTGCTAGCTATTTTACCGGGCAGTCGGGCTATGGAAGTCAAACAGTTGGGGGAAGATTTTTTGGCAGCTGCAAGCCTTTTGCAAACTAAAAATCCACAATTGCAATTGGTTTTAGCAGCAGCAAACTGGCAACGAAAAAAACAGTTAGATACTTTATTGCGAGCTTATCCAGATTTAGAGGTCACACTCGCAGTGGGCCAGTCTCACTCAGTTTTGGCAGCTGCAGATGCAGTATTAGTGGCCTCTGGCACAGCGGCTTTAGAAGCGCTGCTGTTTGAAAAGCCCATGCTGGTCTGCTATCGCTTAAGCCCTATAAGTTACAGTCTGTTTAGGCGTAAACTTAAGGTGCCTTTTGTAAGCTTACCTAATTTGCTAGCTGGCCAAAAAGTAGTTGAAGAGCTGTTACAAGAACAAGTTCAGCCGCAGCCCATTGCAAAGCATTTAACACAGTTATTGTTCGACCCATTAGTTGCTCAAAAGCAGCGTGGCCAGCTTGCCAATATACACCAACAATTGTCTTGTGGAGCAGATATTGCAGCAGCTCAGGCAGTGATTGAAGTGATTGCAGAGCAGGGTGCAGGGGTGTCTCAAAGGCACAGAATATGATCCAAGAATCAATAGTGGTTGAAATGACCTCTAGGATAGGTGTGATTTGCGGTGTTGACGAGGCAGGCCGAGGGCCCTTGTTTGGTGATGTGGTTGCCGCAGCAGTTATACTAGATCCAGGCAAGCCTATTGCAGGTTTAGGAGATTCCAAAAAAATCAGCGAAAAGGTGAGAGAAAAGCTGTACCAGCAAATTTATAAACATGCCATTAGTGTTGGTGTAGGCAGAGCTAGTGCCGCAGAAATAGATCAAATGAATATATTACAAGCCAGTATGCTAGCCATGAAACGCGCCGTAGAGAGTTTGAGCCTGGTGCCCGATTTAGCATTAATTGATGGCAATCGTTGCCCTTCATTAATCTGTGCAAGTGAAGCCATTATCAAAGGTGATGCCAAAGAGATCACCATTGGCGCAGCCTCAATTATTGCTAAAGTCACCCGTGATAGGGAAATGCTAGAATGGCACAAAAAATACCCGTGGTATGGTTTAGATAGGCATAAAGGTTATCCTACTCAAGCACATATAAAAGCGCTAGAAGAGCATGGAATAAGCCCACAACATCGGCGCAGTTTTGCACCCGTACGACGTTTAATTGGAACTTAATATGACCCAAGCTGTACCCTTTGTGCATTTGCGTATGCACTCCGAGTTTTCATTAATTGACAGTATGATTCGTGTCAAACCATTAATGAAAACCCTGCAAGCAGAACAAATGCCGGCCATTGCTTTAACAGATCAATCCAACATGTGTGGCATGATTAAGTTTTATAAAGCAGCCCAAAGCGCTGGTATTAAACCCATTTGTGGCTGTGATGTTTTCATTAGTGCAGGCCCTGTAGCTGACACCGCTGCCACTCGCATCACCCTGTTAGCCATGAATGCCAAAGGGTACCTCAATCTTACAGAACTGGTGTCACGCTCTTTTCAAGAGGGTCAGGCTGACGGTAGGGCAATTATACAAAAGCAATGGCTGGCAGAAAAAAACGAAGGGCTTATCGTTTTATCTGGTGCTGCTCAAGGTGAGGTTGGGCAAGCATTAATTAATCGTGGTTTGGCTGATGCTAAAGAAATACTAAACGACTGGACGGCGATCTTTGGTGACCGGTTTTATTTGGAAGTTCAGCGAACAGGCCGTCAATATGATGAAGATTGTTTGCACCTTTGCGTTGAATTAGCACAGATTACACAGGTGCCTATAGTGGCTACCAACGACGTAATGTTTATTTCTTCAGAAGACTTTGAAGCTCATGAAACTAGGGTGTGCATTAACCAAAGTATGGTTTTAGACGACCCCAGGAGGGTTAAGGCATACTCCAATCAGCAATACTTGCGAAGTATTGAAGAGATGCAAGCTCTGTTTTCAGATCTACCTTCTGCGCTGGCTAACAGTGTACAGATTGCTAAACGGTGTAATTTAGATATTGAGCTAGGGCAGTGTTTTTTGCCTAACTTTCCGGTACCCGAAGGCATGACCATAGATGAGTTCTTTGGCCAGGTTTCCCGTGATGGCCTGAATAAGCGCCTGCAGGTTATTCTGGATCCGTCAGATCCAGAATTTAATAATAAACGTAAAATATTTGACGATAGGC
This sequence comes from Candidatus Njordibacter sp. Uisw_056, assembly GCF_047730085.1. Lineage (NCBI taxonomy): Bacteria > Pseudomonadati > Pseudomonadota > Gammaproteobacteria > Pseudomonadales > Candidatus Njordibacteraceae > Candidatus Njordibacter > Candidatus Njordibacter sp. Uisw_056. Next base: position 405,033 of record NZ_CP159830.1, read on the forward strand.
TAGATTTTGAGCTAAATATTATTTGCCAAATGGGATTCCCAGGTTATTTTCTTATCGTTATGGATTTCATTCGTTGGGCTAAGGATAATGATATTCCAGTAGGCCCTGGGCGTGGCTCAGGTGCAGGGTCTTTAGTTGCCTATGTGTTAGAAATTACTGACTTAGACCCACTAAAATATGATCTTTTATTCGAACGATTTTTGAATCCGGAACGAGTGTCGATGCCTGATTTTGATATTGATTTTTGTATGGATAACCGTGACCGTGTTATTGAGTATGTGTCTCAAACCTATGGTAAAGATGCGGTATCACAAATCATTACCTTCGGTACCATGGCAGCCAAAGCGGTGGTACGAGACGTAGCTCGTGTGCAAGGTAAGCCTTTTGGTTTGGCTGACAAACTATCAAAATTAATTCCTTTTGAAGTGGGTATAACTCTACGCAAAGCGGTAGAACAAGAAGACGCCCTGCGTGAGTTCATTGACAATAATGACGAAGTTCAAGAAATTATGGACATGGCGTATCAGTTAGAAGGACTGACACGTAATGTAGGAAAGCACGCAGGTGGTGTAGTTATAGCACCCACTAAGTTAACCGATTTTTCACCTCTCTATTGTGATGTGGATGGTTCTGGTTTAGTCACTCAATATGACAAAAATGATGTTGAAGATGCAGGCTTGGTTAAGTTTGACTTTTTAGGCTTGAAAACCCTCACCGTTGTTGATTGGGCCATGGGCATGATCAACCAAAGGCGAAAAGTTAAGGGCGAAACAGCCATTGCCATTGAGACCATCCCACTGGCAGACGAGTCAGTCTACAAGTTACTTCAGGGCGCAGAGACGACTGGCGTATTCCAGCTGGAATCAAGGGGTATGAAGGATCTCATTAAGCGCCAATTACCCAGTAGTTTTGAAGATATTATTGCCCTAGTAGCACTGTTTCGACCAGGGCCATTACAGTCGGGTATGGTAGACGATTTTATTAATCGAAAGCATGGTCGAGCCAAGCTTGCGTGGCCCCATGAAGACTATCAATTAGATTCGTTGAAGCCAATACTAGAGCCAACCTACGGGATCATTTTGTACCAAGAGCAGGTGATGCAAATCGCTCAGGTTATGGCAGGCTATAGCCTTGGTGAAGCAGACATGTTGCGCCGCGCAATGGGTAAGAAAAAGCCAGAAGAGATGGCTAAACAGCGGTCAGGATTTTTAGCTGGCAGTTTAGCCAACGGCATTGATGAGGGCTTGGCAGGCAATATTTTTGATCTGGTAGAAAAGTTTGCTGGTTATGGTTTTAATAAATCTCACTCTGCCGCTTATGCTTTAGTGGCATACCAAACAGCCTGGCTAAAATATCACTATCCTGCAGAATTTATGGCGGCTGTGTTGTCAGCAGATATGCAAAATATCGAAAAAATTGTTATTTTTGTTGAAGAATGTCGCCGCATGGAACTGCCACTCAACCTGCCAGACGTAAATGCGAGCCATTTCAAGTTTACTGTGAATGCTGCCAATGAGGTTGTGTATGGCCTTGGTGCGGTTAAAGGAGTTGGCGAAGGTCCAGTTGCGGCCATTATCGAGGCCCGTGAAAAAGGTGGGGACTTTATCAACCTGTTTGATTTTTGCAAGCGTGTTGGTAGTAAAAAAATAAATAAACGCGTGTTGGATGCGCTGGTAGCCAGCGGTGCACTAGACACGTTAGTGCCTAATAAAGAGCGTTCTGTACTTTATAGCGCTATACCAGATGCCGTGCAATCAGCGGATCAGAGCGAGCGTAATGCGGACGCAGGCATGATGGATCTGTTTGGTGAAATTGTTCCACTAGTAGATGATGAAGGTGCTTTGGAGCACGTTTATGAGAGGCACTTAGCCGCTAGGCCGTTAACTCTCAAGCAGCGTTTAAAAGGTGAGAAAGATACCTTGGGCCTCTATGTTACGGGTCATCCTATTGATAGCTATGATCATGAGTTAGGGCGTTTTTTGCGATGCCGTTTAGACCAACTTGTTGCTAAAAAAGATAAGCAGTGGATAGCGGGCCTAGTCGTAGCAAGTCGAACCATGAAAACCAAGCGTGGTAAAACGATAGCCTTTTTAACTTTAGATGACCGGCGGGCTAGGGTAGATGTGGCTCTGTTTGGCGACAGTTATGAAAAGTACCGAGAGTTGCTACAAAATGATCGTTTACTTATTGTCGAGGGTGAGGTGTCAGAAGATGATTATTCTGGGGGCCTAAAAGTGAGTGCTCAGCAGATTCTTACTATGCCTCAAGCGCGTACTGTATTCTCTAAGGGATTGTGTTTATCGGTAGCGCCTGACTTTGCTCAAGGTAAGGGCCTGCAACAATTACTTGGCATTTTAACATCCCATCAGGTAAGGGGTGATACGCCTGCAGCAAAGCTTGAATTGCAGTATGAAAACAGTGTTGGTCGAGGGGTTATTCGCTGCGCCTCGCCGTGGCGTCTAGAAGTAGAAGATGACATGTTACAAGAGCTAGCGTATCTTTTAGGTGAAGATGCGGTAAAAATGCGCTACAGCAAATTATAAAATGTGTAAAATATAGGTTATAATATTTTTTAATACCCGTCAGTCACATCTTTAAAGCTAGGCCTTATGAACCCAAATTATCTTGACTTTGAACAACCTATTGCTGATCTTGAGGCTAAAATTGAAGCCTTGCGTTTAGTAGGCAACGACAACGACCTTAATATCAGTGACGAAATAGCTAAGCTTTCTGATAAAAGTGTTAGCTTAACAGAATCCATTTTTTCTAATCTGAGTGCAGCTCAGGTATCTAAGGTGTCTCGCCACCCACAACGACCCCATACTATCGATTACATTAAGAATCTTTTTGATGAATTTGATGAATTGCATGGTGATCGTCACTTTGGTGATGATCAAGCTATGGTATGCGGTATTGCTCGTTTAAATGGCAAAGCTGTGATGGTTATGGGTCAAGAAAAAGGCCGTTCCACTAAAGAAAAAGTGGCCCGTAACTTTGGCATGCCTCGGCCTGAAGGTTACCGCAAGGCCTTGCGTATGATGCTTATGGCAGAACGCTTCAAAATGCCTATCCTTACTTTTATTGATACGCCAGGTGCCTATCCTGGAATTGATGCTGAAGAGCGCGGCCAAAGCGAGGCTATAGCATTTAATCTTGCCCAAATGTCGGGCCTCAAGACGCCCATTATTGCCACTGTTATTGGCGAAGGTGGCTCTGGAGGTGCTTTGGCCATTGGTGTATGTGATCAGTTGAATATGTTGCAATACTCCACTTACTCAGTTATTTCTCCAGAAGGTTGTGCCTCTATTCTTTGGAAAAGTGCTGACTATGCCTCTGACGCGGCTAATGCTATGGGGATTACCTCTGGACGTTTATATGACTTGGGTTTGGTGGATCACGTAATCAAAGAGCCTTTAGGTGGCGCCCACAGAGATGCTGAATTAGTCTCAGCCAGTCTCAAGTCGACATTAATTAGCCAATTAGCTGAACTGGAATCAATGGAAACTGAAGCACTCTTAGATCGTCGATACAAACGCCTAATGGCTTATGGATTAAGCTCTTAGGACGCTCGTTAGCGCCTAACTTCCTCCCATGGCATTCACTCATCACCATCTAGTCACCGATGCAGGTGGCTTGAAAACCTATTTTCAAGCCACAGGCTGGGTGGTTGCGGTGAGTGGTGGGCTAGACTCTATGTGCCTACTTCATGCGCTTACCCTGCTTCAGCAGGATCATCATTGCCCACCCATACGCGTCCTACATATTAATCATAGTCTGCAATCACAAGCAGATCGATGGCAGCAAGATGTTGAAAATAAATGCCAAGATTACGGCTTAAATTGTATTAGCCATAAGGTTGTTTTATGCCCGCAAGAGCTACGTAAGCTTGGGCTCGAAGCGGCAGCTCGCAATGCGCGCTACAGTGTCTTTAAACAACATGTCCAGTTAGGTGAGGTGCTTTTATTAGGGCAGCACGCGGATGACCAAACTGAAACACTATTTCTTCGGCTGCTGCGTGGTGCTGGAGTAGCAGGTCTGCGGGCGATGCCTCAGGAGCGATTGCTCGGGCTGGGTCGTTTAGTTAGGCCAATGTTGCATGTTCGTCAAACAGATCTTTATGATTACGCAAAACACCATCACCTTTCTTGGTGTGAAGACCCAAGCAACCAAAATACTCACTTTGATCGTAATTATTTACGGAACCAAGTTATGCCAAGGCTGCGCCGCCGGTGGCCAGCATTAGATCAGCGTGCAGCCACAGTAACGGCTTTAATGAGCGATACGCAGGCTTTATTAGATGAAGTAGGCTCTGCTGATTTTATACTGATGCGCACAGAGACTAAACTAGGTGAGTGCTTACCCTGTGCTGATGTCGCAGCCCTTAGCCGACCAAGGCGGCATAACTTATTGCGCTATTGGTTGGCTCAGAATCAAGTGCCGATGCCCGACTATGCAGTACTGCGCGGTATTGATAAAGACTTCCTCCACAGCGCTCCAGACGCTCAGCCCTACCTAAAACTGGGTTGTAACTGGTGCTTGCGTCGTAATCAAGGCCATTTATTGCTGATGCGACGAACTGAAGAGCCTGGTAGCACAGTGACCAGTGGCGCGTTTACTATGGAGCTACAAGCCATATTGCAGGGATTAATCGCCCTACCCGAGGGGGTTCTTAGCCTTAACCAAGGTGCTAAGGTTGGTTTGGCTTTAGTTGAAGGTGATTTTATAGAGTGGCGCTTTAGAACTGGTGGTGAGCGTTGCAAGCCTATAGGGAGGATACACAGCCAGAGCCTTAAAAAACTATTACAAGAAGCTAAGGTGCCAGCATGGGAGCGAGATTATATACCCCTGTTTTATGTTAACGGAAGGCTCGCCATGGTGGCAAATTTATGGATAAATTCGGGTTTTGAAACAGACTTAGGTACCCCTGCTTGGTGCTGGCAAAGGGCGACTTAAAATGCAGCTTTTGATTGTTCCGATTGGGCTCTTCTGGTATCCTACACTCCCATCTAAAGTCGAAAAATAGATCCTGAAAACAGGTCCTATTTTCCGCGTCAAAAAATTTATAAACGTTAGAGAACCTATCCACTGATTAAGTAGTGGGCATGTATTCGCCATGGTTGCGGTGCTTTTGTGTGATTGGTCTAACGTGTTTTAGTTTACATCGGCGCCTAGTGCGTCACATAAGACATAGGGCATTTCATGACTCGTTTCATCTTCGTTACTGGCGGTGTTGTATCTTCTTTGGGTAAAGGTATTGCGTCGGCATCTTTGGCTGCTATCCTCGAGGCTAGGGGCCTCGACGTAACCATGTTGAAATTAGATCCATATATTAATGTCGACCCTGGCACCATGAGCCCGTTTCAACACGGTGAGGTGTTTGTCACAGAAGATGGCGCTGAAACAGACTTAGATTTAGGCCATTATGAGCGGTTTATTGATACTAAAATGTCTAAAAGGAATAACTTTACTGCAGGGCGCGTTTATGAACATGTGTTACGCAAAGAGCGACGTGGCGACTATTTAGGTGGCACAGTTCAAATTATTCCACACATCACTGATGAAATTAAGCGCCGAGTATATGAAGGCTCTAAAGGTGCTGAAATTGCATTAGTTGAAATTGGTGGAACTGTTGGTGATATAGAATCTCAGCCCTTTTTAGAAGCAATCCGGCAAATGAAATTTGAACTGGGTTCTAACCGTGCACTCTTTATGCACCTTACATTAGTGCCTTATATTGCTACCGCTGGTGAAACTAAAACTAAGCCTACTCAGCACTCGGTAAAAGAATTACGTTCTATTGGAATTCAGCCAGATATTTTAGTGTGCAGGTCTGAAGTAGCGATTGAAGCCCCAGAGCGAAGCAAAATAGCCCTGTTTACTAACGTTGAACAGCGTGCCGTTATTTCATTACCAGATGCAGAGAGCATTTACACCATCCCCAGTTTATTAAAGTCACAAGGCTTAGACTCTATTGTTACTGAGCGTTTTGGTTTGGACTGCAACGAAGCAGATCTAACTGAATGGGATGCAGTAGCACAAGCCAAACTAAATCCTCAGCGTGAAGTCACTATTGCTATGGTTGGCAAGTACATGGAGTTATTAGACGCCTACAAATCTTTAATTGAAGCCATTAGTCATGCAGGCATTAAATCTCATACCAAGGTTAATACTCGTTATATTGATTCTGAAGACATTGAAACCCAGGGGGTTGCATTGTTAGAGGGGGTTGATGCGATATTAGTGCCTGGCGGGTTTGGAGAGCGAGGCACAGAAGGTAAAATAAAGACCGTACAGTACGCCCGTGAGAACAAAATACCCTATTTAGGTATTTGTCTTGGTATGCAGGTCGCGGTGATTGAATTCGCTCGAAATGTGGCGGGTTGGACGGACGCTAATAGTAGTGAGTTTGATGCAAGTTCAGAGCATTGTGTGGTCGGTTTGATTACTGAATGGAAAGATAAATCTGGTCAAATTGAACAGCGTTCAGAATCCTCAGACTTGGGCGGCACGATGCGCTTAGGTGCCCAACAATGCCGTTTGCAAGTGGGTTCTTTGGCTCACCAATCCTATAAACATGAAGTGATCACTGAGCGTCATCGTCATCGTTATGAGGTGAACAATAACTTTATTGAGCAGCTGGAAGCAGCAGGGCTAAAAGTTTCCGGTCGCTCGATGGATGGCAGTTTAGTTGAAATGATAGAAATAGAGGATCATCCTTGGTTTGTAGCCTGTCAATTTCACCCAGAATTTACTTCAACTCCTCGCAGTGGGCATGGTTTGTTTGAGGGGTTTGTTGGCGCGGCGATTATTCAGGCCGAAAAGTAAACCATTGCATAAGCAAGTTTTTAATCTAACTTATTAACAGGAGAATATTTTGGACCAATTTATTGCCGACATTCAGGCAAGGGAAGTATTGGACTCTCGCGGCAACCCTACTATTGAAGCAGATGTTTTGTTAGCGGGTGGTGCTTTTGGTACTGCCTGCGCACCTTCTGGTGCATCCACGGGTTCTAGAGAGGCTTTAGAGCTTCGAGATGGTGATCAATCTCGTTATTTAGGCAAAGGTGTCAAGAATGCTATTGCGGGTATTCATGGTTCTATTTTGGAGCGTTTAAAAGGCATGGATGCAACCGATCAACAGGCCCTAGATTTGGCCATGATCGAATTGGATGGCACAGAAAATAAAGAAGTGCTGGGCGCCAATGCTATTCTTGCAGTGTCCTTGGCGGCAGCTAAAGCAGCAGCGGTGTACAAAGGTATTCCTCTATATGCACATATTGCAGAGCTCAACGGCACTGCAGGGCAATACAGCATGCCTGTACCGATGATGAACATCATCAATGGTGGCGAACACGCTGATAATAACGTAGATATTCAAGAGTTTATGGTGCAGCCAGTCAATGCTCCTAATTTTTCAGAAGCGCTTCGCTGTGGTGCTGAAATCTTTCACTCCCTTAAAAAAGTTCTCAGCCAAAGGGGGTTAAGCACGGCTGTGGGTGATGAAGGTGGTTTTGCTCCTAACTTACCTTCAAACGAAGCTGCACTGGATGTTATTGCCGAAGCAGTAGCGTATGCTGGCTACGAGCTGGGCAAGGATGTGACCTTAGCTTTGGATTGTGCTGCTTCAGAATTTTATGATAACGGCACCTATAATCTAAGTGGTGAAGGTAAGTCCTTTGACGCAGCGGGTTTTGCTGACTACCTAACTGCCCTAACCCATAAACACCCCATCATCTCAATTGAAGATGGAATGGATGAAAGCGACTGGGAGGGTTGGCTGGATCTTACCCAAAAATGTGGTGATCGTATTCAGCTAGTTGGTGACGACTTGTTTGTTACTAATACGAAAATATTGAGCCGTGGCATTGAACAAGGTATTGGCAACTCTATTTTGATCAAGTTTAATCAAATCGGCACTCTTAGCGAAACTTTAGCAGCAATCCGGATGGCTCAGCAAGCTGGTTTTAGCGTTGTTATTTCTCATCGCTCTGGCGAAACAGAAGATACAACTATTGCTGATTTGGCTGTAGCCACTGCCGCAGGCCAAATTAAAACGGGGTCACTGTGTCGCTCAGATCGAGTAGCTAAGTATAATCGCTTACTACGAATAGAGCAGGAACTAGGTGCTGACGCCCCTTATCGTGGACGTCAGGAAATCAAAGGCCAATAATAATTATTGACCTCGTCTAGGGAGCTCACGTTGGCTAATAATAGCTAAGGTTAGCTCCCTTTTTTGTTGATATATTTATGAAATGGTTAGTTGGAATAATTTTAGTCGCCCTAGTTGCCATGCAATACAGCCTTTGGTGGGGGCAGTCTGGTTTGCTTGAGGTTGCGCGCCTGCAGGGAAAGATCGAGAGTCAGGAAATGGTTAATGCAACTTTGTCTGAGCGTAATCGACAGCTCCATGCGGAGGTATTGGACCTGAAGCAGGGGATCGCCGCTATTGAAGAACGTGCTCGGCACGATCTTGGCATGGTCAAACCAGATGAAACTTTTTACCAACTTGTGGAAGATTAATGAATAGCTCAGAATTACTGCCGCTGCAGTGGCCTGTTGAGTGGGCCCATGCGTCTGGTGTACCCCAGTCTAAGGCGCATATTAAAGCCCATTGTAGCGATTTCTTAGTCACAGAGGACCTCGGTTATGAGCCTTGTGGTGAAGGAGAGCACGTGTATTTAGACATTACTAAAACGGATACTAATACAGATTTTCTAGCGCGTAATATCGCTAAGCTTGCGGGTGTGCCGGCTAGGCAAGTGAACTACTCGGGGTTAAAAGACCGCAGAGGTATAACGCGACAGTGGTTTGGGGTGCACTTACCAGGAAAAGCTGAAGCTGTAGACCCAGATTGGCAACAATTACAAAGCCCAGAGGTCGACCTACATCAAGTAGTGAGACATCAGAGGAAACTAAAAACGGGTGTGCATCAGGGTAACTTTTTTGCTGTTCGTTTACGCAATATAAAACCCAGTGAGGCGTTAGAACAAAAGTTGTCCATCATTACTCAGCAAGGAACGCCTAACTATTTTGGTAATCAGCGGTTTGGACGCCAGGGTGGGAATCTTAGCCTTGCTTTGTCGATGGTTCAGGGTAAACGTATAAAAGATCGCTTTAAGCGTGGCATGGCATTGTCATCAATTCGCTCGTACCTATTCAACCAGCTCTTAAGCCACCGTGTACACGATGGCTCTTGGCTAACTGCATCTGTTGGTGAGCGCTGCATGTTTAGTGACGGCTTTAGTCAATTCGATGCCTGTGCGCCAACTGACTTGGCTGATGTTCAGCAGCGCATTGATGCTGGAGATTTAGCGCCTACTGGTGTCATGGCTGGGCGTGTTGGTAATCTTCTGGCAACCCCAGCAAGTGTGTATGAAGCGCAAACACTAGAACCTTGGCAGCCCTGGATAGAGGCTTTGATAGAGCTAGACCTGACCGCTCAAAGGCGCAGTTTACGCCTATGGCCAAAAGACTTTAGCTGGCGCTGGTGTGAAGATGAAGTGTTGGAATTAAATTTCCATTTGATGCGTGGCAGTTATGCTACTGCATTAGTGCGAGAAATAGCCCAAGTAGAACAATCCTAATGACGACTGAAAAAAGCACTCAAGATAAGGAATCATACGATGCAACTTCTGATCTCTAATGACGATGGGGTCCATGCTGAAGGTCTATCGCACCTAGTACAGCAACTTACAAAGGATCATCAAGTGACGGTCATTGCCCCTGACCGAGATTTGAGTGGCGCTAGTAATTCGTTAACCCTCTCGCGCCCAGTAAGGGTAATTCCTCAGGAGAATGGTTTTTTTGGCATAGATGGCACCCCTGCAGACTGTGTGCACTTGGGTATTAATGGAGCTCTAGACATTGCCCCTGATATGGTAGTTTCTGGTATAAATCATGGGGCTAACCTAGGCGATGACGTGCTTTATTCAGGCACAGTTGCAGCTGCAATGGAAGGTCGCTATCTTGCTCACCATGCAATGGCAGTCTCTTTAGTGGGTAAAGTTCACTTTGCTACTGCTGCAAAAGTGGCCAGGCAGCTGATGACAGGTATACAGAAACTTGATCTGCCACCGCGCTGCATTATTAATGTCAACGTTCCAGACCTGCCCTATGACCAAATTAAAGGCATCAAAGTGACCCGCTTGGGTAGCCGAGAGATTGGCGCTTCTGCAATTGATGCGAAGGACCCAAGAGGGCATCAATGTTTCTGGATAGGTCCTGTTGGCAAGGTTAAGGATGCCAGTGAAGGCACTGACTTTCATGCCATTGAGCATGGCTATGTGTCAGTTACGCCCTTATCGCCAGATATGGCCTGCCATGGGGCTTTTGATACTGTAACTCATTGGCTTAGAGGCACTTTTTAATGCGCTACAGTGTGACAGATCCAAAGCGAACAGTTGCTAACAGGCAAGGCATAGGTATGACCTCTCAGCGAACGCGAGAGCGTTTAGTGGAGGTGTTGAGAGGACTGGGTGTGCAGAATGTTAATGTGTTAGAGGTGATGCGATCAACTCCTCGCCATTTGTTCTTAGACGAAGCTCTAGCCCATAGAGCTTATGAAGATAAGTCTTTACCTATTGGCCATAATCAAACCCTATCACGCCCCTATACGGTTGCCCGTATGAGTGAACTTTTGTTAGCTTCTTGCCCTGCTAAAAAAGTATTAGAAATAGGCACCGGGTCGGGATACCAGACCTGTATCTTGGCCCAGCTGGTGCCAAAAGTTTTAACTATGGAGCGCATTGAACCCTTGCTAAATAGAGCTAGACACCGCTTGCAGGCAATGGATATTGATAATGTGGTTTATAAACACGGAGATGGTTACGAAGGATGGCCCGCCCGTGAGCCTTTCGACGGTATTATAGTCACTGCAGCGCCGTCAACAGTGCCTCAAGCACTACAATGGCAGCTGGCTGAGGGGGGATGTATGATCATCCCCGTAGGTGACGATGACCAATGCCTATTAAAAATAACTCGTTCTGGTAACCACTTTAGCAAACAAAAAGTAGAAGCAGCTAATTTTGTGCCCTTAGTTAATGGACTAATATGATGACGGTAAAAACCACGCTTATGCAATGGAGAATTTTCACTACAGGCTTACTTATGGGCGCTGCGGATCTAGTTCCCGGTATATCAGGTGGCACTGTGGCTCTGTTAAGTGGTGTTTATGGCCGCTTATTAAACGCAATTGGTCACTTTGACCTGCATTTATTAAAGCTGATTATGACCTGGCAGTTAGCTAAGGCTTGGCAGTATGTTGATGGCTTATTTTTAGCTAACCTTGGCCTTGGCATGGCAAGTTCGCTATTGCTACTGTCTAAGCTAATCACTTGGCTTTTGCTTGTCCAGCCTTTGGTAATGTGGAGTTTATTTTTTGGGTTAATCCTTGTTGCAAGCCTGCTGTTATTAAAAGAGCTATATGCTCAAAGCCAACTGCGGATGGGCTGGCTTGTATCGGGATGTTTGGTCAGTGTGGCTTTGGCCACTGTGCCTATGTTACAGCCGGTTGATGGCTTCTCTGGCTGGGGTTACTTGTGGTTGATGGGGGCAGGCGCCGTGGCGATTAGTGCTATGATTTTGCCTGGGGTTTCTGGTAGTTTCATATTACTAATGCTGGGCATTTATCCATTTTTGATCGCTCGTCTAGCAGCATTAGATGTTCAGATCATGACTATCTTCGCGCTAGGCTGTATTTTTGGCCTGATCGCCTTCAGTCGGCTCATTAGTTATTTGTTAAAGTCCTACACTGCAGCGGTGATGAGCCTTTTGGCGGGGCTAATGATGGGCTCCGTGGTTAAATTGTGGCCATGGAAATACACAGTCACCTACCGTTTAAATAGCGCAGGATTAGAAGTGCCACTGCAGCAAGAAAACCTTATGCCCTGGGTGTATAGCCAAATCACTGGTACTGATAGTCAACTTGTTTGGTGCTTAACGGTTTGTTGCTTGGCAGGTTTGCTAGTAGCTAAGTTTGGTCGTATTCAACTGCATGACCTGGCGGCTTAAGTATGCGTTCTAACACGGGGTTATTGTGGTTTACAAGGGGTTGTATCGTTGGTGCGGTTGGGTCTTTGCTTGCCGGTTGCAGTGCTAGTCAATATGCTCCAGTGCAGGAACTAGGTTACAGCATTTCTGCTGAGCTTTCAGCGGGTAATAGATCGAAAACTACTCTGGCACCATACCAAGTGAGGCCTGGCGACACCATGTTTGCAATTGCTTGGCGTTTTGGTTGGGATTATAAAAAGTTAGCAAAAGTGAATGGCATTAGTTCTCCTTACACCATTTATGTAGGGCAAGTAATTTACTTTAATGATACTAATAGTAATTATTTAGTGAGCCAGCCTGCTGCAAAACCATCAGTTAAAAAGCCTATTGTGAATGCTAAAAAAACAACATATGAGGCAGAATCTATAGCGAAAAAAACGCCACCTGTTTCAAAAACTTCAGCTAAAATCTATAAAATACCCCAAGATAGTGCATATTTTGGGCCATCGTCTGTTACGTGGGCTTGGCCATTAAAAGGTAAGGTGCTGAAAAGCTTTTCTAATAAAGGTAACGCTTTTAATGGCATCGATTTATCATCAAGCTTGGGTAAACCAGTAAAAGCGGCATCTAGTGGAATAATAGTATATGCTGGTAGTGGTATTCAAGGCTACGGAAAGCTAGTTGTGGTGAAACATAACAATACCTTTCTTAGTGCATATGCCTACAACAGCCGCATTTTGGTGGTTGAAGGCGCCACTGTGAATGCAGGCCAAATTATAGCGGAAGTAGGCAAGGGGCCTCAATTGGATCCAAGACTGCATTTCGAAATTCGCAAAGATGGTAAGCCTGTTAATCCACTGAGGTATTTGCCGGAGCTATAATTTGTTCATAACAAAACTACTGTGCAGTCTTTAATGACGGTAGCTAGTGAATTAGGTTGGTCTAATGATGCGAAAATTATCTCTTGAAGAAGCGCATAAGCAACGCAGTGAATTGGAGTATGCGAAATATAAGTCTACTGGCAAGAATGCTAATAAAGACACCGATTTTAAAGACGCAACTAATCTATATTTAGGTGAGATTGGCTTTTGTGCCTTATTGACGGCTGAAGAAGAGCAATACTTTGCTCGCCTAGCGTTAAAGGGTAATGAACAAGCTCGCCATCGCATGATTGAAAGCAATTTAAGGCTTGTGGTTAAAATTGCACGCCGCTATGTTAACCGTGGGCTTACTCTGTTAGACCTTATCGAAGAAGGTAATTTAGGTTTGATCCACGCCGTGGGGAAGTTTGATCCCGAAAGAGGCTTTCGGTTTTCGACCTACGGCACATGGTGGATTCGCCAGACAATTGAGCGAGCGATCATGAATCAAGCACGTATTATTCGTTTGCCAATCCATGTGGTAAAGGAATTAAATACTTATTTGCGAGCCTCCAGAGAACTTACCCAAACGTTAAACCACGAGCCAATCCCAGAAGAAATAGCCAATTACCTCGGCAAGCCTGTAAAGCAGGTTAGCGCAGTGCTTAACTTAAATGACAGGGTGGGTTCGGTGGATAACACCTTGGGCCCTAACAGCAACACAACACTGCTAGAAAGCATACCAGACACAGTAAACCAAGACCCCGAAAAATTCGTAGTAGACACCAACTTAATGTCTAATATGGAGCAGTGGTTAGATCGACTCAGCGATCTTCAAAAAGATGTTATTTGTCACCGTTTTGGCCTACGAGGCCGCAGTGTTAGTACGCTAGAAAGTTTAGGCAAACAGATGGGACTCCCCAGGGAAAGAGTTCGCCAAATTCAAGTAGGAGCACTACGATGCCTGCGTCATACCCTAGAAACAGAGGGCCTTAGCAGTTTAGATGTGTTGGATGCCAAACTTTAATCAACTAACTACGCAAGAGCTGGTGCATTTGGTAAATGAGGTCCAGTGCTTGTCGAGGTGTCAGTTCGTCTGCTTTGTTAGCTTCTAAAAGTGATTCAATTGGGTGGGCTAATTGGCTAAATAACTCTGTTTGTATCGGTTTTTCAAGTGGATTTTTTGGAATGTTCAGGCTATCGTTTTTTTCTAAATAATGTAGCTTTTGTTGAGCTTCGCTTATTACTTGATGCGGCACACCAGCTAACTTAGCCACTTGCAGGCCATAACTTTGACTTGCAGGCCCAGGTAATACTTTATGCATAAAAATAATATTGTCATCATGTTCTGTGGCATCTAAATGCACGTTTTTTACTTGATTTAGTTGGTCTGATAGTTGTGTCATTTCAAAGTAGTGAGTTGCAAAAAGAGTTAAAGCACCAATGTCTCTTGCTAGGTTTAAGGCGCAGGACCAGGCTAAAGACAAGCCATCAAAAGTGCTAGTACCCCGGCCGACCTCATCCATTAAAACGAGGCTTTTAGCGCTGGCATTATTCAGAATGTTAGCAGTTTCTGTCATCTCGACCATAAAGGTTGAGCGACCACCAGCAAGATCATCACTACTGCCCATGCGAGTGAATACTCGATCTACAATGCCAATTTTTGCTTCTAATGCGGGCACATACGAGCCGATTTGGGCCATGATCACGATTAAAGCTACTTGCCTCATGTAAGTGGACTTACCACCCATATTTGGGCCTGTAATCATCATCATGCTCTTGGTGTTAGACAAGTGGGTGTCGTTCGCCACAAACGGATTCGTAATCAATTGCTCAACAACCAAGTGCCTACCCTGAGTAATGCTGATGCCAGGTTCGGCTTTTAAGCTTGGTTGGTTCAGGTTTAAACATAGAGCTCGTTCAGCAAGACAGCACAGTACATCAAGCTCACAAATGCCATCGGAGGAGCACTGCAGTTGTGGTAGGTGTTTGGCTAACTCTTCTACTAAAGCTTCATATAGGGCCTTCTCGCGGGCTAAACTTCGGCTTTTACTGCTTAAGGCTTTATCTTCAAAGGCTTTAAGCTCTGGGGTGATAAACCGCTCAGCGTTCTTTAGAGTCTGTCTACGGACATATTCAGTAGGGGCTTGGCCAGATTGTAATCTACTTATTTCAATGTAATAACCATGTACACGATTGTAGCCAACTTTTAGGGTGGATAGGCCTGTGCGTTCTCGCTCTTGGATTTCTAAATCAAGCAAGAATTGACCTGCATTTTGGCTCAGGCCCCGCAGTTCATCTAATTCAGTATCATAACCCTCTGCTATCACACCACCATCTCGGATAACGACGGGTGGATTGTCGACAATAGCTGCCATTAGCAAGTCAACAATCGATGCAAATTCGCTAATATTTTTAGCTAAGGATCTGGCTTTGACAGCCTCCAAAGACTGCAACAAGGTTTGTATGTTGGGCAGCGCAGTGAGGCTGACACAAAGACGAGATAAATCTCGAGGGCGTGCAGACCTTAGAGCGATGCGAGACAAGATGCGCTCCATGTCCCCAATCGGTTTAAGGCTTCGCTGCAGATCTTCTGGGTTTTCACTAGCAATGGCATGGCTAATAAAATCTTGTCGCTGTTCAAGAATACTAATGTCTCTTAAAGGGTTATTAAGCCAGCGACGTAAAAGTCTTCCTCCCATCGGTGTGGCTGTGGTATCCAATACTGCAGCAAGAGTATATTGTTCACCCCCGTTAATGTTGTGATCTATTTCTAAATTTTTTCGGCTCGGGCCATCAAGAATTAGAGTATTTTGAGGCAGCTCTACTTGTAAGTTGCGTAAATGAGGCAGGTCCCCTTTTTGGGATTCCTTAGCGTAATTCAACAAACACCCCGCAGCACAGATAGCCGCCTTCATCCCATCGCAACCAAAGCCGCTTAAATCACGGGTGTTAAACTGGTTGCAAAGTAATCGTTGAGCCGTGTCAAAGACGAAGTTCCAGCTGGGCTGTGAGCGACGGCAGGCCCATTCTTGTATGTGATCAATTACATGGCTGGTCTCCTCAAACAACAGCTCTGCAGGTCTCAAGCGTTGTAATTGGGTCTGTAATTGGTCTACAGTGTTGGCTTCTACTAAAGTAAAGCGCCCACTACTCATGTCTAAGCTGGCAATGCCAAAGGTGTCATCTAACTGGCAAACGGCAGTGAGTAAGTGATCCCGGTTAGCATCCATTAAGGCTTCGTCTGTCACGGTTCCGGGGGTAACTACACGAACCACTTTTCTATCTACAGGTCCCTTACTGGTAGCGGGGTCGCCAATTTGCTCCGCGACCGCTACGGAGCGACCAGCATTGACGATTTTGGCGATATAGCCTTCAGCCGCATGGTATGGAATACCACACATAGGTATTGGTTGCCCCGCAGACTGTCCCCTAGACGTCAAGGATATGTCGAGTAACTGTGAAGCCTCTTTTGCATCGTCATAAAACATTTCGTAAAAGTCGCCCATACGATAAAATACCAGATCGGTGGGATGATCACTCTTAATGCCCAAATACTGTTGCATCATGGGGGTGTGGTTAGAGTTAATGCTCTTGTTTAGTTCTTTGTTTTTGTTAGAAATATTCATTAATTAATCATAACTCTATGTTTATATTGAAATTAAATTCAATCGCTTTAACTATCAATTAGTGTCATGAAGTAAATGCTTGTATTAAGAGGGTTCATTCTTTAGTGTAGGTTCTAGTGTAGGCTTTTAGCTCAAATGATTAGTATCTTGAGTAAGGGTTATCCTAGGTAAATAACTAAAGAGCAGGTAACCGTCCTGTTTCAGGAATATCATGACGCAAAATACAATTGTACGGTCAGTAGTGATTTCACGCAAACCTCAACATCGTAAGCCGCTTTCTAGTTTGGCTGTGAAAGGTCTTAAATGGGAGATGGCTGACTTGGCTGACGTGCCACCTCACGAAGGTTTGAGAGTAAAGGCCAACAAGAGTGGCTCGAAGTCGTGGTATTACCGTTATAGGGTAGGCAATAAACTAAGACAGATTACCCTTGGTTCTTATCCTTCTATGGATTTAGCAGAAGCTCGGGAAGAATATCGTAAATTCAAGAAGCTTAGAGACACAAACATAGATCCAAAGATTTCACAGCAACAAGATAAAGAACTACTTAAGAGAAGTATTGGAAAAAGTGATGTTGAGGGTCATACCTTTCAACGGATGATTGAGCGGTACATTGTAGAAAAGTTAGAAAACACCCGCCAACCCAAGGGTACCCGTGAAGTACAACGAATAATGGAGAAAGACCTAGGTGTCTTGGCTGCGGTGGTTGTTGGTGATGGTCTGAAAACTACAATACATAATCATATTTTTGAAATATCAAAGCGATCAAAAGACGTTGCTAGAGTCTTTCGGCGCGAGCTTAAGTGCGCTTGGCAATATGCATTTAATACAGGGTACACAAACATCCCCTGCCCAATAAATTCTGATATTGGTGGTAAGTTGAAGCAGGGCCAGCGGCGCAGGGTACTGACTGATGATGAATTGTCTGAGCTGCTACCATGGATGCATAACTACTCTGAAACCGTGCGTGATGTGCTGACGTTAACGCTATACACTGGTTTGAGAAGTGGCGAAGTGTGTCGGCTCAGAGATGATTGGTTAGTCGAGGGTGTTGAAGCTTGGAGCATCGTAATACCGTCCCATGAAATGAAAATACCGCATGCTGATCATGTTGTTCCACTAGTTGGTCGAGCGTTGGAGATAGCTAGAAAAAGAAGGGGTAGTGGGTATTGGTTTAAATCTCGCACGGGAGGGCATATTAAGCAAAAGGTGCTTGGTGTTGAAGTTTATAGCCATTCAGGTCGCTCAAAAGCTAAAACCTATAAAGCGCAAACTATATGCCCAGTAATTGACTGGTCACCTAACGACCTTCGTAAAACTGCAAGAACGCATTTAGCAAAGCTCAAATGTCCATACGAAATTGGTGAAAAAATATTACACCATAAGCTGCTAGGGGTTGCTGGATTATACAATCAATACAACTATGAAGAAGAGCGGCGAGAGTGGCTTACTACCTTAGGCGATCATTTTGATAGGTTAGGGGGGCAAACCCATGAATGAGCTAACGTTAGATGAAGCAGCAAAGATGATCCTGCTGCGGGAAAAACAGGATGTTGCTCTTGTAATGGGAGAGTTGAGCAGTTGGGTGCCAGATCCTACAAAAGTTAGATATTTTAACTGTATTTTGAAGATGAGAAATGACTGGGGATATTGTGAGGCAGAAATAAATAATTGGGTGGGTCTTTTTGTAGGTGACTCAAAATGGGATTATCCAGCGTTATACCCCTGTGGAAGGGTAATGGAGCCAGATTACTTTACTGAAACTGTTGGCTTTGTTGCTCATGTTAGATGGGCATCGGACATGGAGCCAGAGAATGGCATATATCATCTGGCTGGAGATTACGCTCGTCGAGGATACATGCAAGCCAAAAACCTAACGGGTGCTGGGGCCAAGGTCACCAACCTTACCGTTCTTGTGTCTGAATGTGTGCATAGGCTAAATAAGTTGAACGCGGATAATCCACCGACTTGGCGTACGGTATTAGATCAACTGCAAGTTTATGACAGCCCTGTTAACCCAACTATCGAATACATTGATCATGATGAAAAAGAAATTGGATGGGTAAATTACAAAGGTGAGTTGCGCAAAACTGGCTTTGGAGAGTTTCGGAATCGAATCTCGAAAGCAAAAAAAATTAATTTATAAAATTATCTTCAGGGTTTCCGAATAACCCTGAAACGGCCTGTTGTAATTGGTTTTTCCAATAAGCAATAGGCAGTATCATGAAGAATCAAACCAGCTCAAAAAATGTTCCAGAACAGTATCGCCACCTACAAGATCTGACGATTTCTCAGGCCAGTCAGGTTTTACAGGTATCTCATCCAACTATTTGGCGGTTGGTTAAAAAAGGAATGCTGCACAAATATAATGTCGGTCGTTCTGCAAGAATCCATATAGAGTCAGTTGCAGCTCTTAGGGGTGGCTCTGATGCGAAATCATAACCCTGTAGCACGTTTTTATAGCCTTGCACCTACCCGTACACGAGCTATCGAGGCTAAGTGTGCCGAATGTATGGGTTGTACTAAAGACCACTTAGAAAAGGGCTTTAAGAAGGAAATTCGTAACTGCACTGCGTTGTCTTGCGCATTGTATTTTTTTAGACCCTATCAGATATCTGAAAAGATCCCACCACAATAATTTTTAGCAATAATGCGGATCAGGCTATGGCTGGCTTGGTTCGTCTATTTTGTAATTTGGTAGGTGTTTCATATTATCTTATAGCAGGACTAACCAATGGTTACGACAAACCAAAGCCCATACATAATTGGCTCAGACTCGTATGGCATCAATACAGGCAATAATAAACATTCGTGTTTCACGGACATTCTGAACGCTATGCACGGTCAAATGCAGGCAATGCTCAGTCACCACAATAAAGTAATCGTGGTGCGGGTCGACTTACACTGTGACAAATACACACCTTGTAACAGTGAGCTATCTAGATTCATGTGTAAGATCAGAAAACGGCTCTACAGTTACTACAAATGCACGCGTTTTGGTTACCTATGGGTACGTGAGCAGGAGCGTTCAAAGAGCCAGCATTATCATGTAATGCTTATAATCGACGCTAACAAAATACAGCATCCTTCGGCATTGCTAGGTTGGTTACAGGATCGATGGTCTGTTAGAGGGCATCCTAGACCATACGTGCCAAAGCACTGTTTTTATAAGGTACACCGTGGTGATGACAAAGCATTTGGTGAGGCGTTTTACAGATGCTCATACTTGGCTAAGGTGCGAGGTAAGGGCTATGGCAGCTTGAGTACTAATAACTATTCTGGCAGTCGAGTAAAGCCAAAACCCTTAACACTGCATTCCACAATAATAGTTAGGTTAACGAATACGACCATATTTTAATGGTTCGTAGGCTAGTTTTTTGATGTTGACGTGATGTTGTTTAATTGCGTTTATGACTACGATCCGAGAGTTATCCATATCCATAGCAACTGTACTTCCACCAAGTCCAAGCATCACCAAGACATGACGTCTATGAAGGCCCACAATATCGGTCCAAAACTGCCCCCCGTATCTTTTAGATAGTCTGTGAAAATCAGGCTCCCCCCATCTGCGATCCTTCTTGTTCCAAGTGTCAGTACGACGGTTAGTTGATACTCGGCGATCATAAATGCTTTTTAGGTACTTACCTTCACAAGTATCATTTTTCCAATCATCCACCATTGCCTTTGCTATACGGAGATAGTCGTATCGTGTGGCACTTACCCCAAAACGACCGGCACCCTGCTCTATTCGGTCTTCAGTTGGTTGATAATATGGTCGCCCCTCTAGCGGATTCATGTCTAAATAAACTGGGTGTTTGATTCTAACTTTATTTTGATAAAAGTTATCCATGAAGTTGTCAAAGTCTGAACCTACACGATACATCATGTAGCTAAACAAAACGTCCGTTGTTAAGTCGCTGTATGAAAATCTAGGAGAACTAATCGGTTTTGTATTTGCCAGTTCAAGTGGGTTTTTCGCCGCCGTACTTAGAGGAGCATTTCCATGAGCGCTCCGTCCTGTTTTAATAAAATTTATTTCACCACTCTTTATGACGTTACCATCCCCAGCAGACATATTTAATAGTTGGATCAAAGGTTGGCCATAATAAAGTGTGTTTTCCATGAAAGGCCAATCTGTTATGGGGGCATCTATAGATTTAATGTAGCCTTCACAAATGGCATGGCCAATTATATAGGACGTTATACTTTTACCGATTGAATGAGATTGGAAGTAAGAGCTGTTATCTAATGCCATTGTAAAGCGGCCTTCTGGAGGCATAGCATCATAAATCACTACGCCATCTTCATAATACAGATAGCTAAACGCGGTTTTAGTCGCCATTTCACGGGCTATAACTTTATGTTGTTCAATTTTTTTAACAAATACGACAGGGTCGTCAGATGGCTCTACCGTGTAAGTACGCTCCCTATCAAACCGCAACCTATCGGTCATTTTGTAGTAATGAGAAAGTGTTACATCGTTTGGCTGCCACTCAATATTGTTCGGCATATCAGTGTCTCCACGATTACCAAAATAGGTTATCACTTCGATTTTTGGTTTAGTCGGCTTGGCGTTAGCAGATTTAATGGGGGGATGACAGTCAAGGCCACGACTGGTTGCCTCCTCCACATATTCTGCGCCGCCATCACTTTCGACTAAGCGGCAAACTGTTCCATCACTCCACTCCGCCATGTATTGAGGCAGCGCGTGTGTTGCCATTAATGATGCAGCGAGTACCAAGACTACCCGAATATTCAAATTCATTATGATCCATCTCAAATCTGTAATTTAATTCTAAGGCTACAGTACCATTTAATGTCTAGGAAATGTTCTGGTTTAAAGCCTTACAGCAATTTCTAAGCAGAGCTAATGGGCATTGGTAGCATTGTAGTGCTGGATGAGCGAACGTAGCTTACAGTATGACTGTAAGGTGCTTAATCGATGTTAGAGCGGGTGTGAAGTGGAGTAAGGGTAATAACTAAAGCAGAACCATTTTACAGATACTCATATTTGGCTAAGTTGCTAGATAAGGGCTTTGACAGCTTGGGGCTAATAACTATTCAGGTAGTCGGGTGAGGCTAAAGCTGGCTAATAAAGTTAATGGTATCCATTAACTCACTGGTTTCAAAAGATGCAGCTGCTTAAGCCCAAATTTCCACCCAATCTTTTTTACATCTTATTGACAACAATATCATCTATGCAAACTTCTGAATTAGCAGAGACTGCCAAGAATCCAGAGCCTTTTTTTGCTCTATCATCTATGGCGCTAGCAACAACTTCACCATCAACGAGATACTTTATATTGTCACCTGATGCAGTTAACTGAATGTCCAGCCATTCACCTGTTTTAGTTGATACATAACCTGTAGCTATATTGTCAGGAAATATGTCAGCGTTCCCAGCAAACTGTATTTCGACACCTCCATACGAACCAATTCTTGCCCTGTAATCACTACCATGTGTCTTTCTGATGTGCGTTTCTGCCGTACCTCCTTTACCAGCAGAAAATTTCATTCTGTATGAAATGGAGTAGTCAGACCAATTAGCACTTCCAAAAATAAAATGAGTCCAGCCATTTGTTACATTGTTGCAATAGACTGAGTTACCATCATTATCCTGTTTTATGTACCATTTATGATTTTCGTCACCTACTCGGATGTCACGCTGATCTAGATTCTCAAAGTCTTCACTAAACATCGTTGAGCTGTCATCTGAAGCTCCAAAGAAAATCCTGTCATAGTAATCATCCCAGTATGCTTTTGATTTTCTATCAGATTGTCGTCTGGCTTCATTATGTAAAATTAGCTGCTGAGGATTGATGACAGCTTCTGTAGGCTTTTTTGCTTTTGCTTTTGAAGCTGGCTTGCCATATTTAATTGTTTCATAAGCTATTTTTTCCCAATTATAACTGGCCTTATCAGGAAATCTCATATTATCAAAAACTGCTTGTGTTACAACAATTCTTCCTCTTTCAAAGTCAATTAATATAGTTTGACCTCCATTTCCATCCATGCCCATTACTGGTCTATTTTCCATTCCTTTGTAGCCAGTATGAAAAAAACCGCCATAACTCAGAGGTAAGCCAACTCTGCCTTTAGTGCCTTGAGTGCCATTTTTTGGTATTCTTCTTTCATGAATGGTTTTTAAATATTGTCCAACACAAGTATCATTTTGCCAATCATCGAGCATCGCTTTTGCTATCCTTAGATAGTCATATCGAGTTATAAAAAACTGATGTCCTAGAGAGTTTTCATGTTTAAATGCATTATTTGTTTTGTTCAAAAGCACTTCATTTTTGATCCCCGCTTTTTTCTGAAAAATATCATCAAATAGTGCCTTAAAACCTTCATCGCCATATTTAAAGAGGAGGTAGGACAGTACTAGATTTGTATTCATATTTGTATAATGGTATCGAGTGTTAGATTTTTTTGAGCCTTTAAACTCAGTTGCCATCCTGCTTTGAATAGATAAACCACTTTCATCATTTTGACTATAAGCTTGGTCACCCGATGCCATATTGAGTAGATTAATTAATTTTTGATTATGATAAAGTGTATTTTGAAGTATCGGCCAATCTAATCTTGAATCGACACTTTTGATTCTCCCCTCACATATAGCATGACCTGCTATGTATGAAGTCATACTTTTACCCATAGACATTGAGTGATATATAGTTTTTTCTGTGAACATATCTCCAAATCTGTCTTTAGGAGTGATTTCATCTATTACAATTTTTCCATCTTCAAATAATAGATAACTCAACAATGGGGTTGTTTGCATTTGTTGTTTTATGAATGTGTCCTCTCGAAGATCAAACTCAAAGTTGAAAGGATTTGACGCTTGAACCGAATAAAACCTTAGACCTTGCAGCGGTCTGTAATGTAATTTTCTATAAAGAGACCACCTTAAGCTTTCAAAATTTGGACTCTCATTTTCTAATATATAGCCACTACCGCCATAAGTATCAATTCCACTAGAACTCTTAGACTTGGGTTTGGTAGGTTTGGCTTTAATTGGAGCTTTGCAAGCAAGGCCACGACTGCTAGCCTCTTCTACGTAAACTGCGACACCATTAGTTTCGACTAAGCGGCATACAGTCTTATCAGACCAACCAGATAGGTCTTGAGCCAAAGCATTTGCTGCCATTACTAATGCAGTGAGTACCAAGACTACCCGAATATTCCAATTCACTATAACCCATCCTAAATCTTCAATTTAATTCTAAGACTACAGTACCATTTAATTCCTCGGAAAGGTTTTGATTTAAGCCTTACAGCAATTTCTAAGCAGCGCTAGTGAGTATTGGTAGCAATGTAGTGCTGGAAGAGCGAACGCAGCTTAGAGTGTGGCTGTAAGGTGCTTAATCGATGTTAGAGCGGAGGGTTAAGAGTGGTGCCTATAGCTCGAGGTAGATGCTAGGCTGGCCATGTATGCGAATAACCTAATGTGGTAAAATACACCTGATAGATTTACCAAAAGGAAATCAACATGGCATCACATGGCGGAATGAGAGAAGGTTCTGGTAGGCCAGCAGGGGCTGGTAATAAGGCAACCTCAGAGCTTAAGTTGAACCTGTCAGAGTTGGCTCGCGAGTACACCAATGACGCCTTGAGCGCGCTCGTGGGCGTTATGAATACAAGCCAGAGCGATTCAGCTCGAATTGCTGCTGCTACTGCGATACTCGATCGGGGGTATGGCAGGCCCACAAAAACGACATTGCTTGAAGTTAATGCACCCTTAATGCCTACGAAAATACAGTTGGTGGCATACACAGGCTAAGTTTAGGTAGATGTATGCCTGAAGCCGTTATAAGTCCTATGCGCACTAGCACAATTGTGAGGTATGCTAAGTTTTAGAACAGAGGCATCAAAGTAGGGACAAGGAAAGGCCATGAATAAAACTATATATAGAATATACACCTTATTGTGTTTCATACTAGCAGGTGTAATGGCGGCAGAGGCTAGCGCCCAAGACATGAGTGGATGGAGTGACAAGACAGTTTGTCGTTTGCTACTTAGTAAGCCAGATGAGCCGACGTATCTTGAAGAGGTTATTAGTAGAAGCCTTAGATGTGGTAGCGCCCAGAAAAACGTATCTAAATCAGTACTACCCTTCAAATATATCAATGCGAACGGGGACATTGATAAGTCTAATAAAATTCAAGAATTCAAAAATTCTCCATATGAACTACCCGATAATCTGAATTACCAACCAAACGATGCAACCATTGCCCATTATTATGTGAAAAATGACTCTCAACGAAGGTACGCTAACAAGTTTTATAAGATTCAACCAGCTTCTACTTCTTATGCATTCAATAGGAATATTGAACGCAATAAAGACATTGAATTGGAGATGAATACCAAAACAATTTTGAGCTACTTATATTTTGAAAACGGAGAGATTGTTTACGATGAAGTGGCGCCGTCTGAACGGTTTAACATAGTTTTTGATGACAAATCATACTTTTCATCCCATTCAATGGGTAAAAGTATTACCTCATATTTAATTGGCCACGCCATATGTGAAGGGTACATTGAGTCAATTGATGCACCGATAAACGATTGGCCGCTAATGTCTAATACGCTGTATTTTGGTCAGCCAATTATAAATCTTCTTAATATGAAAGCTGGTGATTCAAGTGTCCTTGATGATATGACTATTCGTTTTACCAAAACAGGGCGGCACATCCATGACTCGGATCCGTTAAAACGCGCCACACAAGATATTAATGAACTAAAAAACTCCAAACCTATTAAAAACGCAAAATTTAAATACAGCAATTTGACTGCAGATATTTTATTTAATTACATAATGCATCGGGTCGGATCGGACTTTGAGCCTTTCATCCAAAATTTTTATCAGGCCAAAGTGAGAATTCAAAATCCAGTGTATCTAGCGACAAATAGAATAGGTAGAGAAAACTCCTATAACCCATCTATGCAAGAAAGGATTGATCAAGGAGCCGGTAGATATGGTATTTCAGCTACACGGTATGATTACTTACGAATAGCAAAGCTTATGGTGGATGATTGGCAAGGCGATACTTGCGAGGGTCGTTATCTGAAAGAGATTTATAATCGTCGGGTACCTACTAATAGAAGGATTAGTAGTTGGGATTCGGCAGATCTAAAGTGGGGAAATCCGACTTTTGGTCATACAGCAAAGAGCTATGCTGGCCAGTTTTGGACAGATGTCTATGGCTTAAATGGTCAAAAAATAATGGTAATGCTTGGTTACAACGGGCAGGTGATAGCAATGGATATGGACAACTCACGAATCATAGTCATTAGCGCAGCGAAAGATAGACACTATAACTCAGCAAAATTAGGTTACATACCTCTAAAGTATGGTCGAATTAAGTAATTAAAATATGGTTCAGCGTGATTATGGTAATCGTCATCGAAATAGTTATGATGGGCTGCTAACTCGCAATTTAGATGATTTAAAGCTCCTTAAGATGTCCTGTCAGCAGCATACGGGTGGCACTTATGCTCCTAATCAAACGGTAGCTACTTGCTGGGGCGCAGATAGATTGGACTTGCCGCGAGTCTTTACTCAAGTCAAACCACAATTACTGTGTACCAAGTATGCGAAAGACCCTGTCATGGTTGAGGCAGCAAATCAGTGGGTACAAAGGTGGCTTTCAAAGAGGGATAATCATCACTACAATAATGCTGATAATTGGTCAGTCAGCAAGCCTCGCAGGGTCTAAACGATATGAGTACAGATCAACTGGTCATTTATATTACAGGCCGTGGTGGCGATGCTAATGAAGGGTTGGGGGCATACCTAAAAACCATCGAGCCTCATCGCATAGGCCTTTCAGTTAACAGCATCTTTTTATCGTTGCCGTTTGAGGAACAAATATCAACCATTCCTGATTTGTTACATAGGTTTGATGGCCCTAACACCAGCATTATTGCTAACTCCTATGGTGCGTATTTGCTAATGTCTGCATTCATCGATCGGTCATCAATAGCTAGCCAAGTGTTACTGTTGTCACCTGCGCTAGGCTTAACGTTAGTAGAAGAAGAAATGTTCTACTCAAGACCACCGAATCAAAGACTTTGGTCAGAGGCTCTAGAGCAGGGCAGGATTGCTAAACCTAGCTACTTGGCTGTATGTTCTGGAGAATTAGATGCTGGTTCCTGTAGCCCGATTATGGTGCGCAAGTTTAGTGAGTTAATAGACGCTGACCAAGTGCAAATAATGCCAAATCAAGGGCATCAATTAGATCGTTCAATCGTTCAATTAGCTATTAGTGAGTTTCTATTAAATAGGGGTGAAACAAATAATGATTCTGGCAATTGAGATGGGGGTATGGTTTAGCTCGTTGAGCTATTTACTGTCCAAGAAGTATTATGTATCGTCAGCTTTAGTGTAGGGCATGGTGTATATTATTTTTATGCATGTTTTCAAGTTGTTGTATTTAAAGGGATAGTATACCTATGCATCATGGGGGTATGGTTGCTAATTGTACTAGTGACTACCATGAAGATAATCTCGCGGGTAAGATGACGAAAGCTAAAAGAACCATGTTACTAGAAGCACCCCAATTCGAGCAATTTAAACTTGCTCTCAAGTGCAATCTGGGTTCATAGTGACTTCCATATTGGCAGCAGCCAATACTACTGTTGTAATAATGGTGTTTATGCTCATGCAAAGTAAATTAGTTTTAGACCCGACCCAAACCGAAGATCTAGCTATTGAAGTGGCCCGCTTATTTGTAAAAAAGGGCCTTACCCTAGCCACAGCAGAGTCGTGCACCGGGGGTGCGATTGGTGCTGCACTGACTTCGCTTCCTGGAAGCTCAGCATGGTTTAACGGGGGTATTATTAGCTATAGTAATAGTGCCAAAATTAATCTACTTGGCGTTGAAGCGGAGGCAATTAAAGCCCATGGGGCGGTTAGTAAGGAAGTGGTTGAAGCCATGGCAATAGGTGGTTGTCAGGCAATGACTGCAAGTGTGTGTGTGGCAGTGAGTGGCATTGCTGGGCCTGATGGAGGTACTACAGAAAAACCTGTGGGAAGTGTTTGGATTGCATGGTCTCAAGGCGGGTTGGTGGTGACTAGTCAACTTC
Organism: Candidatus Njordibacter sp. Uisw_056; assembly: GCF_047730085.1. Lineage (NCBI taxonomy): Bacteria > Pseudomonadati > Pseudomonadota > Gammaproteobacteria > Pseudomonadales > Candidatus Njordibacteraceae > Candidatus Njordibacter > Candidatus Njordibacter sp. Uisw_056. Next base: position 432,593 of record NZ_CP159830.1, read on the forward strand.
ACCATTTTAAAGGTAGTCGAAAAAAAATCCAAAATGACGCGGTGTGTATGGCTCTAAAGGCCTTAATTAGTCAGTAGTAATAGCTTTTTAAATATTAAGCCTTGCACTTTTTTGTAGGTATGTTTTAATACTGTACATACAAACAGTTACTGTATGTAACTACAGTGTCAAAAAAGACTCAAAGCTTGGGCTTAAGACCCAAAAAAACAAGGTGAACCTCATGGATGCAAACAAACAAAAAGCCCTCGATGCGGCGCTAGGTCAAATCGAACGCCAATTTGGTAAGGGTGCAGTAATGCGCATGGGCGACCAACCTAGAGAAGCTATCCCATCAGTGTCTACTGGTTCACTTGGCTTAGATATTGCTTTAGGCATAGGTGGTTTACCATTTGGACGAATTTGTGAAATCTATGGTCCAGAATCTTCTGGTAAAACGACGCTGACCCTACAGGTGATAGCTGAAGCTCAAAAAATTGGTAAAACCTGTGCTTTTGTTGACGCTGAGCATGCTTTAGACCCAAGCTATGCAGAAAAGTTGGGCGTTAATGTTGACGACTTATTAGTGAGTCAGCCAGACACAGGTGAGCAGGCGCTTGAAATTACTGACATGCTTGTACGTTCAAATGCTGTTGATGTGATTATTATCGACTCTGTAGCCGCGTTGACACCTAAGGCAGAAATTGAAGGCGAAATGGGTGACCATCACGTAGGATTGCAGGCGCGTTTATTGTCTCAGGCCATGCGTAAAATTACTGGAAATATTAAAAATGCGAACTGTTTGGTAATATTTATCAACCAAATTCGGATGAAAATTGGCGTAATGTTTGGTAGCCCAGAAACTACAACTGGTGGTAATGCATTAAAATTCTACTCTTCGGTCCGCTTGGATATACGTCGCATAGGTGCAGTAAAAAGTGGCGATGAGATTGTAGGTAATGAAACGCGAGTTAAGGTTGTTAAAAACAAAGTAGCATCACCTTTTAAGCAAGCAGAGTTTCAAATCATATACGGTAAAGGTATTTACCGTATGGGAGAGATTATTGATCTGGGTGTGAAGCAAAATTTGGTGGATAAGGCCGGCGCTTGGTACGCTTATAAAGGTGACAAGATTGGTCAAGGTAAAGCCAATGCTGCGCAATACTTGTTAGATCACCCAGAGATTGGGGAAGAGATTGAACTGCAAATTAGGGAAGCTCTTTTGAGTATCCCTAAAGCTAAAGAAGCAGCAGGAGATGTAGTTACACCACTGACCTTTTAAATTGTTATTTTAAATTTTGTTGGTTATGCAAAATCAGAATGTGGCTACAGAGCAAAAAAAACAAACTTCAGCCTTACGTTATAAAGCGATAGGTTTGTTGGCTCGTCGTGAGCAATCTCGCAATGAGTTGCAGCGAAAGCTTCATATTAAGGCAGTCGAAAACGGTTGGATAGTTGACTTAGAAAGTTTGCTTGACGATCTTCAGCGTTTGGGTTTGCAATCGGACTTGCGCTTCTCGGAAGTGCTAGTTCGATCAAAGGCGAATGTGGGTTATGGTCCATCACGGCTCTATCAATGGGGTGTGCAATATGGATTAGACCGTGATTTGGTGTTCAGGCAAATGCAGGAACAGCAGTTTGATTGGTTTGAAAAGGCATTACAGCAAAAGCGCAAGCACTGCGGTTGGGCATTGGCCAGCAGTCTTAAAGAAAGATCCAAGCAAGCAAAATATTTATACCAACGTGGTTTTGCCCAAGAACATATTTACTATGCCTTGGATATGCACCCAGACAAGCAACCGTGAGTCTGCCCATTTATATAAAAATGTTCAATAAATAGGTAATTTAGAGTGTAAATCGTCTGCAATGGTCGAAAGATATTAGTGGTTCAGTATATACTTGCCCTTTTGTCTTAACAGCGAGACTGACCATGAAAATAGCGGCTATCCGTCAGGCGTTCCTTACTTATTACCAAAACTTGGGGCACCAAGTCGTGCCTAGTAGTTCTTTAGTGCCTGGTAATGATGCGACCTTGTTATTCACTAATGCGGGAATGGTTCAGTTTAAAGATGTTTTTTTAGGCGACGAAGAGCGATCCTATCAACGTGCTGTTTCTTCTCAGCGCTGTGTGCGCGCTGGTGGCAAGCATAATGACCTTGAAAACGTGGGCTACACAGCCCGCCATCATACTTTTTTTGAAATGTTAGGAAACTTCAGCTTTGGTGATTATTTTAAGCAAGACGCAATTAAGTTCGCATGGAACTTTTTAACGGTAGAGCTAGGTCTTCCTGAAGATAAGCTGTGGGTTACAGTGCACCACAGTGACGCTGAAGCCGAAAAAATCTGGTTTGAAGAAATTGGTATCAATCAGCAGCGATTTTCCCGTTTAGACGAAGATAACTTTTGGTCTATGGGTGACACTGGCCCTTGTGGCCCCTGTTCTGAAATATTTTATGATCATGGTGAAGATATTTGGGGCGGCCCTCCAGGCACTCCAGAAGAAGATGGTGATCGCTATATCGAAATTTGGAACATGGTGTTCATGCAGTTTAACCGCGATTCCAGCGGCACAATGACACCCTTGCCAAAGCAATCAATCGATACGGGTATGGGTTTAGAGCGCATTGCAGCAATTCTACAAAATGTCCACTCAAACTACGAAATTGATCTTTTTCAGCACTTATTAAAGGCTGCCGCGGAAGTTATTGGCACTGACGATATAGAAAGCAAATCGTTACGTGTTATTGCGGACCACATTCGCTCGGTATCTTTTCTGATTTTAGACGGAGTGACGCCGTCTAATGAAGGCCGTGGCTATGTACTTCGTCGTATTATGCGGCGTGCAATTCGCCATGGTAATAAGTTGGGCGCCAAAGGCAGCTTTTTAAACCAACTAGTAAAACCCTTGGTCACCGAAATGGGTGAAGCCTACCCAGACTTGATAGCAGCACAGGCTAATATTGAAAAAGTGATTACCAAAGAAGAGAAACAATTTGTTAAAACCCTAGATCAGGGGATGCGTATTCTCGATCAAGATCTAGCCAAGCTCAGCGGGGATATTATTCCAGGGGATACAATTTTTAAGCTCTACGATACCTATGGCTTTCCAGTTGATCTTACTGCTGATATTGCTCGTGAGCAGAATATGCAGATGGATATTGACGGCTTCGAAATTGCTATGGAAGAGCAACGTGCCCGTGCTCGCTCAGCTAGTAGTTTTGTAGTGGACTATACTCAAAAGTTAGAGTTAGCAGGCCAGACCCATTTCCAAGGCTATGAAAAATTAACTCACACTGGCAAGGTTATGGCCCTGATTGTTGAAGGTGAGCTATGTCAAAGTGTAACCCAGTCTGGTGCTATCCAGATCGTTTTGGATACAACCTCTTTTTATGCTGAGGCAGGTGGTCAAACAGGAGATCATGGCGTTATTGAGTGGCAGGGTGGCCGTATTCAAGTTACAGACACGCAAAAACAAGGACAGCACTTTATTCACCATGGACAGCTTATTAGTGGTCAGGTCAGTTTAGGGGATACCGTAGAAACTTTAGTAGATGGCAGTTTGCGCGCTAATTCTGCAAAAAACCACTCTGCAACTCACCTTCTTCACGAGGCGATGCGCCAAGTATTAGGCGACCATGTTACGCAAAAGGGCTCTTTAGTTGACCCAGATAGGCTTAGGTTTGACTTTTCTCACCCTGAACCTGTTACAACGGCGCAGTTGGCTGATATTGAAACCATAGTCAATCAAGAAATTCGTGGTAATACAGTCGTCGCCTCAGAAACTATGGCCATTGATGACGCTAAAGCAGCGGGAGCCATGGCTTTATTTGGTGAAAAATATGGTGACAGGGTGCGTGTCATTACCATGGGCAGCACGCATACCGAACCTGGAACAGTGGGGCAGGATGAGCAAATATTTTCTCTAGAGCTTTGTGGCGGTACCCATGTCAACCGTACAGGTGATATCGGCGCTTTTGTGGTTACTTCAGAAGCTGGTGTGGCTGCTGGAGTAAGGCGAGTGGAAGCTCTAACTGGCGCAGCAGCCAGTGGATGGTTAGCAAATACTGGCCACACACTTTTAGCAGTTTCTGGCCTCGTTAAAGCAAGTAGGGAACAAGTCACTGACAAAGTGCAGGCCTTAATTGAAAAAAATCGCCTGCTAGAGCGTGAACTCGACCAGCTAAAAGCTAAAATGGCAGCATCACAAGGTGCTAATCTCATCTCGCAAGCGCAAGACATTAATGGCGTTAAAGTGCTCATTAGTCAGCTTGAGGGGGTGGAGCCTAAGTCGTTACGTGACGCCATAGGCCAATTAAGTAGCGAGTTAGGTTCTGGTGTGGTGATGCTAGCAGTTACACAAGGTGACAAAGCCAGTATTGTTGCCAGTGTAACACCAGATCTTACAAGTAAAGTAAAAGCGGGGGATCTCATTCGTCATACAGCGTCTAACATGTCTGGCAAAGGTGGTGGTCGCCCTGATATGGCACAAGGTGGTGGTCAAGCAGATCAACTCCCCTTGGCTTTAGAAAGTGCTCAGGCTTGGTTGCAAGGCATCCTAGCCTAGCATAAGGTTGTTACGCTTAAATACAAGGTAAAGCAGCAAACGATTTAGAATGCGATTAAGGAATGAAGATGGCGTTGTATGTACAAAAATTTGGTGGAACTTCTGTTGGTTCAGTAGAGCGTATCCAGCAAGTAGCAGATAAAGTGAAAGGCTTTCGAGATAAAGGTCATGATATTGTGGTCGTTGTATCTGCGATGAGCGGAGAGACTAATCGTTTGATCCAGATGGCCAATGAGATGCAAGATAGGCCACTACCTCGTGAAATGGATGTTCTTGTCTCTACCGGCGAACAGGTCACTATTGCCCTGCTGTGTATGGCGTTAGCAGCAAAGGACTGTCCCGCGCGATCCTATACCGGTACTCAGGTAAAAATTCAAACAGATTCCTCGCACACTAAAGCCCGTATTCAAAACATTGACGTGGAGAATATGCGTAACGACCTTAATGAGGGTCGTGTGGTTGTGGTTGCAGGATTCCAAGGCGTTGATGACCAAGGCAACATTACGACCCTAGGGCGAGGTGGTTCAGACACTACTGGTGTAGCCCTAGCAGCTGCTTTAAAGGCTGATGAGTGTCAAATATATACAGATGTCGATGGGGTTTATACTACAGACCCAAGGGTGGTAGATAACGCTAGGCGTCTTACAGAAATTACCTTTGAAGAAATGCTGGAAATGGCTAGCTTGGGTTCAAAGGTTTTACAAATACGAGCCGTAGAATTTGCTGGCAAATACAATGTTCCGCTTCGCGTGCTACATAGTTTCCAAGAAGGCCCAGGAACACTGATTACAACTGAGAGTGAAAATACCATGGAACAACCCGTTATTTCTGGCATCGCCTTTAACCGCGATGAGGCTAAGCTTACTGTTACTGGAGTGCCTGACGTCCCTGGTGTGGCGTCAAAAATTTTGGGCCCTATAAGCGATGCCAATGTAGAAGTGGACATGATTTTGCAAAACGTGAGTGCTGAAGGTCTCACAGATTTCACCTTCACTGTTCATCGGAACGATTATGATTTAGCACTGACTACACTAAAAGGTGTCGCCCAAAGCCTTAATGCAAAAGGTGCCATTGGTAGTGAGAAAATCGCCAAGGTCTCAATTGTGGGGGTAGGCATGCGCTCTCATGCAGGTGTAGCCAGCCGTATGTTTGAGAGTTTAGCTAGAGAAAATATTAATATTCAAATGATATCTACGTCAGAAATTAAGGTGTCTGTGGTTATTGATGAAAAATATTTAGAATTAGCTGTGCGGGCCTTACATTCAACTTTTGAAATGGATAAGCCGCAAAGTCTTGAAGAATAATATATTTACATCTATCATCACAGGGTAAGTGGAACACTAGTGATGGCTAGGGTTTTATTTGCATCGCTAGAAAGCAAGTTTTGTAGGAATAATAAAGGTGTTCGAAAATCAGCTGTGGTTGGTTTATCGGCCCGAAAAATGGAGCTTTGATATGTTGATTTTAACTCGACGTGTTGGTGAAACACTGATGGTTGGTGATGAAGTTACGGTCACCGTGCTAGGTGTAAAAGGTAATCAAGTGCGTATTGGTGTAAACGCCCCACGGGATGTTGCAGTTCATCGTGAAGAGATCTACCAACGCATCCAAGATGAAAAAACCCTACCTGAGCAACCCACTGAAGACGAGTAGTGTGGTTACCAATCAAGCAAGATGTCAGGCGGTTGCGCTCTGGCAACACACCAAATTTGAATATCTAAGGGGCCGCCCCAAGCGGTGATTAATTTTTTGCTTAACGCTTGGACCGTGGCCCCGGTTGTCATAACGTCATTAATAATAGCGATACTATGTGACCTGGTATAGATCATTTGTCATCGATTCCTCTTGTCGATTAAGCGTCCTTGGGTGATTAACCGTGATCTTTATTCACAATGCCCTGATAAGTTTTAGGGTGACGTTTTTTTGGATTTATTATGAATTTTCTGTACGGCCTAACACTGCTGCTTATCTATCAATTAATAGGTGAGGGACTATCGCTTTTTTTCACTTTAAGCGTTCCTGGCCCCGTTATTGGTATGTCATTACTATTTTTATCACTGCTAGTTTTTTATAAAATCAAAAACAACAATGCTGAGAAAAAACCGCAAAATGATGCGCTGAGCAATAGCGCAGCTGCTATTTTAAACCATCTATCTCTGTTGTTTATTCCCGCTGGTGTCGGTCTGATTGTGCATATTGATCGACTTGAAGATCAGTGGCTGCCCATTATCGCCGCCATTGTTTTAGGCTCTATAATCACAATGGCGGTAACGGCTGGGGTGATGATGTTGCTTAATCGATTGTTGAAATTAGATACTGATAGTCAAAGCGAAACTAAAATATGAACGGTGTAAATGAAGGTGTATGGGTCTACCTTTCTACTAGCCCACTGTTATGGCTAACAGTAACGCTGATTGTTTACTGCGCAGCGTCTCAACTTTACGAGTGGTCTAATGCGAATCCGCTTCTCAATCCTGTTGCCATATCGATAACCTTATTGATATCTTTTTTAGCGCTGACCAAAACAGATTATCAGCTCTATTTTTCGGGTGCTCAATATATTCATTTTTTGCTAGGACCGGCCACAGTTGCCTTGGCTATTCCACTTTATCATCAAGTCTCTAAGCTCAAAAAGATTTGGTTCTCAGCTATGGTCGCTATTAGCACGGGCGTAGTGTTAGGGGCGGTAAGCTCGGTCTTTATTGCTAAATGGCTAGGTGCCGATATCCAAACACAACTCTCTTTAGCGCCTAAATCAGTGACTGCGCCCGTTGCCATGGGTATTGCAGAAAAAATAGGGGCACTACCTTCACTCACGGCGGCGCTAGTGGTGATGACGGGTGTTACCGGTGCGCTAATTTGTACACTTCTATTTAGCTTGCTAGGTATCAAAGATAACAGTGTTAAAGGCATAGCGGTGGGTGTTGCCGCGCACGGCATTGGCACCGCGCGAGCCTTTAAGATAAGCGCTGAGATGGGTGCTTTTTCAGGCTTAGCGATGGCTTTGTCAACGTTAATTAGCGCGCTGGCGCTGCCGTGGCTTGTCACTTTTTTATTTTAATCGATAATGTTAAAAACGTATAAGACAGTAAGGTATTATGGCATCTGAATTTCATTTTCAACTGGTTAATTAATCCTTAAATACTCAAGCGCTACTAGTCATCATCGAGCGTATTCATAGCGAAGTTGCCGAGGCTTATGGACAGGGTAGCGTCGCCGACTACATCCTCGATTTAAAGAAAATTCATCCTAAATAATTTGGGGTTCCTCGAAATCTTTTTATCAATGCCAGTGCAATTGTTGTTACCCATATAATTGCCACGCGCAGCTCTACCCCCATCCACCGTATTGAAGATGTTACTGCCGCCTTATCAGATAACAAAGATAACCGCGTCGACCAAGATGTTGAGTTAAGTGAAAAGACAACTGGCTTCCATAATATTGTTATCGGTAATTTACTTAAAGCGATCGGTAATTTAGACGATCGTGTTGAAGAAACTCTCGATTGTTATTTTAAGCAGTGTGCAATAAACATGAGTTGTCGTGATCCAGCAAGAGCCTGTGAATACCTAGTGAATCGAGGGCGCTCGCATTTTACTGATAAATCCCATGTGGACTTAATCGATAAACGTATCAACTCGATTATGTTGACTTACGGTGTTTACGACGCCGTCAGAAATTTTTCTTATAATATGGGTCTACCTGCTAAAAGGGCATTGGGAGTGGCATTGTGTCGGTTGCGCCAAGTCAATACACCGTATGATCCTTTGGTCCACCTCTGCTGGGGCTATATTAAAAACCCCTTTCATTTGCGTTATCCGTTGTTGACGACTTTGCCCTTGTTGGGGGGAGTGATACACCTCACGGTGGCATAATCGTGTATTGATCTTTAAATTCAATGATTGGCTAATTCCCATTGCAATAACCTGTGCTTGGTTGAACCCCCTTTGTCTCAACCTTCGTTTATGCAGTGGCACTGGGATGACTAGCTGGGGAATAGTAATTTGGCCTTGTGTTATTTTTGTAAACAGAGTTTGGCTAAGGCATGATGTTAATAAACGACCAGCAGCAAGGTTATGTTGATGTTTGAATTGGTTAACTAAACCGCTGATAGGTGTAAAAGGTAATCAAGTGCGTATTGGTGTAAACGCCCCACGGGATGTTGCAGTTCATCGTGAAGAGATCTACCAACGCATCCAAGATGAAAAAACCCTACCTGAGCAACCCACTGAAGACGAGTAGTTTGGTTACCAATCAAGCAAGATGTCAGGCGGTTGCGCTCTGGCAACACACCAAATTTGAATGTCTAAGGGGCCGCCCCAAGCGGTGATTAATTTTTTGCTTAACGCTTGGACCGTAGCCCCGGTTGTCATAACGTCATCAATAATAGCGATACTATTGATCCTTTGGTCCACCTCTGCTGGGGCTATATTAAAAACCCCTTTCATTTGCGTTATCCGTTGTTGACGACTTTGCCCTTGTTGGGGGGAGTGATACACCTCACGGTGGCATAATCGTGTATTGATCTTTAAATTCAATGATTGGCTAATTCCCATTGCAATAACCTGTGCTTGGTTGAACCCCCTTTGTCTCAACCTTCGTTTATGCAGTGGCACTGGGATGACTAGCTGGGGAATAGTAATTTGGCCTTGTGTTATTTTTGTAAACAGAGTTTGGCTAAGGCATGATGTTAATAAACGACCAGCAGCAAGGTTATGTTGATGTTTGAATTGGTTAACTAAACCGCTGATAGGCACCAGGTAATTAAACGCACACACCGTTCTAGTATAAGGAGGCGTTTGTTGCAAGCAGTTGGCACACATTTGATCTCCATCTAGACCCATGATCCCCATATGTTCAGCGCATAGGCTACAACCTTGCTTGCTCCATGGCATATCAATTAGGCATTGGGCACATAGGTTGTCTTGTTGGTGGGGGTGTGAGCCACAAAGAATGCAGGGTGGTTGAAAAGCAGATTTTATTTGGTTAATTATTGACCACATGTAAACCTCTACGGGTTAATTGGTTGACTAAAATCACCTAGCTTTTAATATGCTTGCTGACCTTCTAAGCTGGAAATGCCATGACATCAACTGCTACTGCAACCTTTTCTATGAACACAGACCCTAAGTTTAGTCCAATGCGTGACAATGGTCAGAGGCATAATTGGGGTATTAATGAAATTACTCAGCTATTCGCCTTGCCGCTAAACGATCTTCTGTTTAAGGCACAAACGATCCATCGTGCCTATTTTGACCCCAATGAGGTGCAGGTAAGTACATTGCTTTCTATAAAAACAGGCGCCTGTCCTGAAGACTGCAAGTACTGCCCACAAAGTGTTCACAACGATACGGGTTTAGAAGTTGAACGGTTAATGAAGGTAAAAGAAGTAATTGAAGAGGCTGTTGCGGCTAAAGCGGCAGGGGCCACCCGTTTCTGTATGGGGGCTGCGTGGAAGAATCCTCGTGCTAAAGATATGCCTTACGTATTGGAGATGGTGAAAGAAGTAAAAGCTATGGGCCTTGAGACCTGCATGACTTTAGGTATGCTAGCACCAGATCAAGCACAAAAACTGGCAGATGCAGGGTTAGATTACTACAACCATAACCTTGATACGTCACCAGAGTTTTATGGTTCTATAATCACAACTAGAACCTATCAAGATCGCCTAAATACCTTAAGCAATGTGCGTGATGTGGGTATGAAAGTCTGTGCTGGTGGTATTGTTGGTATGGGTGAGAATTTGCGAGACCGTGTGGGCCTGCTGCAACAGCTGGTTAATATGCCGCAACACCCAGAAAGTGTCCCTATTAATATGCTGGTAAAAGTTGAGGGCACTCCCCTTGACCAAGTTGAAGACCTTGAGCCGTTTGATTTTATCCGCACCATAGCCGTAGCTCGCATATTAATGCCGCAATCTCACGTGCGATTGTCTGCGGGCCGGGAACAAATGAATGAGCAAATGCAGGCCATGTGTTTCTTTGCAGGGGCCAATTCAATTTTTTATGGAGAGCGCCTGCTCACTACAGACAACCCAGCTGCAGAACAAGACAGAGCATTGTTTGTAAAGTTGGGCATTCGCCCAGAAAAACGTCAAGACGTGTCTGACGAAGCCCATCGAGGTGCTATTGAACAGGCTATTGAAAATGCCAAGCCGGAGCAAATGTTTGTTGATGCTAGTCTCTAATGCACAATTTAGAACACACTCTAGGTGCTGATCTTAATCAGCGAAGGCTCAATCACCTTTACCGCAGGCGACTTTCACATAGGGGGCCACAAACCCCAGAACTGAATATAAATGGCCAAGCCCTGTTAGCGTTTTGTAGTAATGATTACTTAGGTTTAGCCAATCATCCCCAACTTATTAGTAACGCTCAAAAAGCGTGTGCAGATTATGGCGTAGGTGCTGGAGCGTCCCACCTTGTGGTGGGGCATACAGACCTTCATCATCAGCTAGAAGAAGTGTTAGCCGAAGTCACCCAACGGCCCAGAGCGTTGTTATTCTCTAGTGGGTATATGGCTAATATTGGGGTGATGAATAGCCTTTTAGATCGTCAAGATGCAGTCTATCAAGACCGTCTGAATCATGCGTCACTGCTGGATGGTGGGCTGCTTAGTTCCGCCAAATTTCAGCGGTATCGACACAATGATATGCTCGATTTAGCACGTCAGTTAACTAGTACCGAAGCCAGACGGCATTTGGTTGCCACCGATGCCGTATTTAGTATGGACGGTGACAGTGCATTGTTGAAACCCCTGAGCCAGCTCTGTAATGAACAGCAGGCATGGTTGATGATTGATGATGCCCATGGTTTTGGAGTGCTTGGACCTAATGGTGGTGGTAGTGCGCTCGCACAAGACTTGACTACGGCTGAATGCCCGATTTATATGGCCACACTTGGCAAGGCTTTAGGCAGCTATGGCGCTTTTGTAGCCGGTAGTGATGCACTGGTCGAAAGCCTAATCCAGTTCTCCCGCAATTATATTTATACCACTGCCCTGCCGCCAGCCATTGCGGCTGCAAGCCTCGCTGCTGTGCAACTGTTAAAGGATGAGGCTTGGCGGCAACAACATCTCAATCACCTCATTAGTTTATTTAAGCAACAGGCTAAAAGCTTAGGCTTACCCTTAATGCCAAGTGATACCGCAATCCAGCCACTTATGGTCGGTTCGTCACAGGGAGCACTTCAGTTGAGTGAACTGCTCAAAGAACAGGGGCTTTTGGTCACGGCTATACGCCCTCCAACGGTACCAAAAGGCACTGCCCGGTTAAGGATTACATTGTCTGCTGCGCACACTGAAAGTCACCTCCATCAGTTACTGCAGGCACTGGCTCAGTTGCAACAGCAAGGCTTACTAGCCTCGGTAGAGGGTTAAGTGCTTTTTCCAGAAGGGACTGTTATCCAAGTGCAACTAGATACGCACAAGCCTGCTTTGGTATTACTGCATGGCTGGGGCTATGATAATAATTGTTGGCCTGAATACTTGCTGGAGCAGTTGAAATCTAGCTACAACCTTATTTTGTTAGATTTACCAGGGCATGGGCAAGATACCTATGTTGCAGATCAACGTAATACGTTAGAACAACTAGACCAGTGGATAGTCGCCACCAAACGATACCTTCCCCTCCAGTATACTTTAATGGCTTGGTCCTTGGGTGCTCAGATAGCCATTCGTATGGCTCATAATGACCCTCGTATAAAGCGCTTAATACTGATGGCTGTGAACCCTAAGTTCATTACTGGTGATGGCTGGCCAACAGCAATGGTGCCCGAAATGCTGCTTCAGTTTATGCAAGGTTATCAGGCATTGGCTACTAAAACGTTGCGCCGTTTTGCGAGTTTGCAGGCACAAGGTTCAGTAAATCCAAAGTTGTTGGCAGCGCAAATAATCCAACTCATGCCAGTGCAAACTCAAAAAGCCTTCGGCCTTAACTTATTGCAAGTATTAGATGAGCGCGCACACCTTTGCCAACTTTGGCAGCCCTGTTACCTTGAACTGGCTAAAAATGATGAGTTGGTCCCCTGTCAATGGGTTGATGAGTTACAACTGCCCAACAATGTGCAGGTTAATTATGTTGAAGGCGGCCACGGCTACTTACTAGAACAACAGAGCATTAGTAGAAAAATGGCCAAATTTATGCATCCTGGGGTGGCTAGGTGAACCCGAATTCAAACTTTTTACCTAGCGTGCAACAAGTGGCGCAAGCCTTTAGCCAAGCGGCAAAAACCTATGACCAAGTTGCAGGCTTGCAACGCATTGCTGCAGACCGGCTATTAAATAAGGGGGTCGACCTTCATCGAGGTAGGGTGCTCGATATTGGCAGTGGTACAGGTTATGTGAGTGCTCAGTTAGCAGGTATTAATTTGGTTACTGCAGTAACGGGATTAGATATCGCCGAAGGCATGCTAACCTATGCCCGGTCGCGTCATCACAGCAGTAAGTTAAGCTGGCAACTCGGTGATGCACAACAAATACCACATGTTTTGTTAAATAGCGCCCAGCAGTATAATTTAGTCATCTCGTCTTTAGCCATCCAGTGGTGTAAAAACCTGGATGCCGTTTTTTCTGGTGTAGCCCATTGCCTTGCAGAGGAGGGGGCTTTTCATTGTGCTACCCTAGGCCCGAAAACCTTACATCAACTTAAATGGGCTTGGGCCCAAGTAGATGATTACCAACACGTTAATGAATTCGTTGCGCTAGACACTCTGAGAGATACACTTAAAAACCATTTTGTAGAAGTAGACATTGTATGTGAGACTATTGAGCTCAAATATCAGTCAGTGCAGCAGCTTACGCAGGATTTGAAGCAGTTAGGTGCCAGTAATCACAACGCTCAGGCAGCGCAAGGACTAATGGGAGTAGGGCGTTTACGTAAGATGGTGCAGGCCTACGAATCCTTGCGTGATGACGAGGGTCAATTGCCAGTCAGCTATGAAATTTACTATATAAAGGCTAAAACTAAGGCAGCGATATGACGCAGATCAAAAAACGGTTTTTTATAGCAGGCACAGACACTGACGCTGGGAAAACTACGGTGGCTTGTGCTTTGTTAGCTAAAGCCAGAAATCAGGGCTTGAGTACTGCAGCTGTTAAGCCTGTGGCAGCTGGGTGTATTGAGACCAAAGAAGGTTTAAGAAATAACGATGCGGAGCAATTGTTAGCTCAGTGCACCATGCCCTTGTACTATGAACAAGTTAATCCAGTAGCCTTTTTAGCTCCTATTGCGCCTCATATTGCTGCTCAACAACAGGGCCAGAGACTGCAAGTGGATCGCCTGGCTGGGTTTACTCGCGGTGTGCTAATGCAAGGTGCAAACCTTACGCTTGTGGAGGGTGCTGGTGGTTGGCGGGTGCCAGTGAACGAGCGAGAAACTTTGGCAGACCTGGCGATAGCCTTAGGGATACCGGTTGTATTAGTCGTAGGTATGCGTTTGGGTTGCATTAACCATACGCTGTTAACTGTAGAGGCAATTACTAGAGATGGGTTAACACTTGCCGGTTGGGTGGCCAACTGTATTGATCCCCAAATGGCCGAACTAGATGCTAATATAATGACGCTGCAACATCGGATTCAGGCACCCATGTTAGGTGTGGTGCCAAACCTAGCCAATATCGAAAAAGCGTCAGCAAGGATGGCAGCTTGCCAAACCTATTTAGACCTTGAAATGCTGCTTAACTAGCGTGTTAATGCACCACACGATAGCCTTGTGATTACCTTCTTTAATTCCCTGATTTGATGACTGTAAAGTCTTAGAATTGACCTAAGGGCATTAAACAAGGTATTTTTCAAACAAGTGTTTGAAAATAAATAAGTTCATGCTAAAAATCAATGGAGTCATCATGCCTAATTATCAAGCGCCACGTCGCGATATTCAATTTGTAATGCACGAAGTATTAGCCATGGCAGATCACTATAAAACTTTGCAAGGTGGCGAAGACATTGATGCAGAAATGATTGATGCTATTCTTGAAGAAGCGGCTAAGTTTTCTGAAAATATACTTGCGCCAATCAATGCCTCTGGTGACGAAGAAGGGTGTAGTTGGAATGATGGTGTAGTGACCACTCCTTCTGGATTTAAACAAGCCTACACTCAATACGTAGAGGGTGGTTGGCCGTCTATGTCCCATAGCCCAGATGTAGGTGGCCAAGGCTTGCCCGAATCTTTAGGCACCATGATTAATGAGCTCAGTGGCACGGCCAACTGGTCTTGGAGCATGTATCCCGGACTCAGCCATGGTGCTATGAACACCATAGAAGCCCACGGTACCGAAGAACAAAAGCAAAAATACCTATTGCCACTGGTTGAAGGCCGCTGGACGGGCACCATGTGCTTGACTGAGTCTCATTGTGGAACTGACCTAGGTTTGTTGCGCACAAAAGCTGAGCTCCAAGCAGACGGTAGTTATGCTATTACTGGCACCAAAATATTCATATCTGCTGGTGAGCACGACATGGTAGATAATATTGTGCACATCGTACTTGCCCGCCTACCAGGTGCGCCTTTAGGTACAAAAGGTATTTCATTATTTATCGTACCTAAATTTGATGTCAATGATGATGGTAGTCTTAGTCAACGTAATCAAGTGAAGTGTGGCTCCTTGGAGCACAAAATGGGTATCCATGGCAATGCCACCTGTGTGATGAACTTTGATGGGGCTAATGGTTATCTTATTGGTCCAGCCAACAAAGGTTTGAACTGTATGTTCACCTTTATGAATATTGCTCGAATTGGCACAGCCGCGCAGGGGCTCTGTGCAGCTGAAGGTGCCTTTCAGGGGGCCTTAGAGTACACCAAAGAACGCTTACAAATGCGCTCCTTGGCAGGCCCGGTTGCTCCAGAAAAAGCTGCAGACCCAATTATTGTGCATCCAGATGTACGCAGAATGCTGCTAACAGCGAAATCTTTTGCTGAGGGTGGCCGTATGTTGGTTTATTTTCTAGCTCAGTTAAATGATACAGTTAGTCGCAACGGTGACAGTGATGAGGGTAAAGAGGCAGACGTGTTATTGTCTTTATTAACACCTATTGCTAAAGCCTTCATTACTGAAACGGGTGTAGAGTCTGCCAACTTAGGCCTTCAGTGTTTTGGTGGCCACGGCTATATCCGCGAATATGGCATGGAACAGATTGTACGTGATGCACGTATTGCTACCATTTATGAAGGCACTACTGGTATTCAAGCCCTTGATCTTCTGGGTCGTAAAGTGCTTATGACTCAAGGTGAAAGCCTTAAAGTGTTCACTAAAATAATTTACCGCTTTTGCAAGGCAGAAGCAGAAAATGAAGCTATGGCTGAATTTATCAAGCCACTGATGGCAGCTAATAAAGAATGGGGTGAGCTGACTATGAAGGTGGGCATGGCGGCCATGAAAGATCGTAATGAGGTCGGTGCCGCCTCCGTAGATTACTTAATGTACTCAGGTTATGTCACTCAAGCATACTTTTTTGCTCGAGCGGCAAAGGTGGCGCAAGAGGTGCTAGCTGGGAAGACTTCTGAAACAGATTTTTACCAAGCAAAATTATTTACTGCACGTTTCTTTTTTGCCCGTTTGTTACCTCGTACTCAAACTCATGCCACTACCATGCTCGCCGGTGCTGGCACATTACAAGATTTAAATGAAGACCACTTTAGGTTCTAGTTTGGATTGAAATAGCTAGCAAAAAAGCCCGCGTACAAGTGGGCTTTTTTATGCCTAGTTATAAATTATTAACCAAAACTGCGATAAACAAACTCTCCCCAAACATAAACGAAAAACAAAGCAGCAACAAACACTGCTGCTGATCCCATATCCTTTGCGGCCCCTGTTAGATCGTGGTGTTCGGTGCTAATGCGATCTAGCGTGGCCTCTAAAGCAGAGTTAATATACTCCATTAACATGACCAACAAACCTGCGCCAAGCATGAGGATTCGTTCTACTGGAGATTCACCTAGGTAAATAGCACAGGGTATGCTCACCAGAAAGATGGCAGTATATTCCCGCATACCGGCTTCATTTTTAAAACAATAAACCATTCCTTTGAGAGAAAAAATGGTGGCAGTATACATCCTGTTCCAGCCACCATTTTTGGGATAGCTATTTGGGTGAGGCTTAGGTGAGTTCATAATTTGCTTCTCGTGCCTGTTATTATGTTTTTTTGGCGCTTATTCACAACGGTCAGTTTAACCAATCCATTGGCAACTGAAAAGCAGTCATATATCTTGTGAAACTCCTTGAGGTTATTAATTAATGGTAGAATTGAAATCATATTATATTCGTTTAATTGGAATCCTATCTTGTATCAATTTATTACTGGCTTACCAAAAGTAGAGTTACACTTGCACATTGAAGGTAGCTTAGAACCCGAACTTATGTTCAAACTAGCGCAACGTAATAATATAGAAATTCCATTTGCCAACCCTGATGAGGTTCGTGAAGCTTATGATTTTTCAAATTTACAATCGTTTTTAGATATCTACTATCAGGGTGCACAAGTACTCATTACAGAAAGGGATTTTTATGATTTAACCTGGGCCTATATGCTGCGTTGCAAGGCCGATAACGTGCTTCATGCTGAGTTATTTTTTGACCCACAAACCCACACGGCCAGAGGCATAAGTTTTGATACGGTTATGAAGGGGCTTACCAATGCCTTGGCTGATGCGGAAGCTCAATTGGGTATTAGTAGCCAACTTATTCTATGTTTTTTGCGGCATCTAGATGAAGCAAGTGCTTTTGATACCCTGCAGCAAGCGCAATTGTGGAAAGACAGTATTGTTGCCGTAGGCCTGGACTCGTCAGAAGTGGGACATCCGCCAGAAAAGTTTGCCAGAGTATTTGCTGCTGCTCGAAAACAAGGCTACCTTGCGGTTGCCCATGCTGGAGAAGAAGGGCCATCAAGTAATATCACAGATGCCTTAGATATTCTTCAAGTAAGCCGAATTGATCACGGAGTGCGTTGTGTTGATGACCCTCAATTGGTGTCTCGGCTCATTGAAGAAAAAGTGCATCTAACTGTTTGTCCATTATCAAATACCAAGCTAAAAGTTTTTCAGTCTATGGAGCAGCACACTATTGTTGATTTGCTGCGCCAAGGTGTTAGTGTGGGTATCAATGCGGATGATCCGGCTTATTTCGGTGGCTATATGAATGACAATTTCACTGCAGTAGCCTGCGCTCATACCTTAAGTCAAAAAGAATTAGGCCAGTTCACCTGCAATGCGATAGATGCTAGCTTTTGTGGCCTAGAACGAAAGCTAGAACTACATCAACAACTGCAAGCCTATATGGACAGCCAGTAGACTATGAAGATTATAAAACTTCTGGTTACTGGTGCCTCCAGTCAAGTGGGTTCTGCCCTATGTACAAGAGCAGTCAATGCTGGGATGACTGTGGTTGGTTTTGACGACAATCTACTTAACAGCATGCAACTAGAATCCATTCAAGCTGTTATTTCCAGTTCTAAGCCGGACTACGTGGTGAATACCGCAAGTTATTCGGTGGTCGATTTAGCTCAGGAAAACCCACAAAAAACTCACGTTTCTAACCATGATGTGGCCTTAGTATTGGCCCAGGCGTGTGATGAATTGGGCCTGCCATTACTGCACCTGTCCAGTGATTATGTGTTTGATGGCCTGCAGCGCGTCCCTTACAAAGAAGACGCCTATACGGCTCCAGTCAATCGCTTTGGTGAAGCCAAACTTGCAGCAGAGAAAGCGATAAAGCAACACTGTGCTAAACATATTATTCTTCGTGTGGGGTGGATATTTAGTGCCTACGGTAATAACTTTGTATTAAGGACCTTGAGGCAATTGCAAGAACATCATCATGTGAAGGCTGTTTCAGACCAACAGGGCTGCCCTACCTACGCCAATGATGTGGCTCGCGTATTGATTGCAATCATTCAGCAGCTAGGATGTGATATTAATGTCTGGGGAACCTATCATTATAGTGGTGCAGAAGTGACAAGCTGGAAAGGTTTTGCTGAAGCCATTCTTGCTGCAGCAAAAAAACACGGCGTTACTCAGGCTAAAACGATTGAGGCAGTCACAAGCCTGGAATGGCCTGCTAACGCTCCCAGGCCTGCATACAGCGTGCTGGACTGTAGCAAAATACTGTCCACTTTTGGTATACGCCAAAGGCCTTGGCGTTCTGGGCTGGTGAAGGTAATCGATCAGGTGTTTAAGCCAGTAAAATAAATCAAATAGCTCTTCTAAAAGCCGCCAACTACGACTTAAACTAATGGCAATCGAAAAAGACCTGACGCTAAGTTAGAAGAGATGGACAAGGGCAGGTATAATAGCCTGTAATTATTTTGTAAACGGTCATTCATTATGGCCATGAGTGAGTTTATGCAACATCAGTTAATAGATGATTTTGGACGCCAAGTCGATTACGTGCGTATATCCGTTACCGATCGATGTGACTTTCGGTGTGTGTATTGTATGGCAGAAGAAATGACTTTTCTGCCCCGTGAAAGCATTATGAGCATTGAAGAGATTCATTTGGTCGCCCGTGCGTTTGTGGAGTTGGGCGTGAGTCGCATACGTTTAACTGGTGGGGAACCTCTAGTTCGTAGAGGTTTAGTCGACAATTTACATCATATAGGCCGCCTCAAAGGCCTAGATGAATTACTGATCACTACCAATGGGTCTCAATTAGTCCGTCATGCAAAAGCTCTTAAAAATGCGGGTGTAAAGCGTTTAAATGTAAGTTTGGATTCTTTAGATGAGGCTAAGTTTAAAGCCATGACTCGCACTGGAAAGTTGCCACAGGTATTACAGGGTATTAATGCAGCGATTGAAGAAGGTTTTGAACGTATAAAAATTAATGCTGTGGTGATGCGCGGTAGTAACGATGATGAAGTGCTCGACTTAGTAGAGTTCGCTCGAGATAAAGCTATTGATATTGCTTTTATTGAAGAAATGCCACTAGGCACAATTAAAAGCCATGATCGCGCTATTACTTATTGTTCCAGCGATGATGTACGTGAAATTATTGAGCAGCGTTATCCTTTAACCCACCACCCTAAAAAAACGGCAGGGCCTTCTCGCTATTATAGTATGCCTAACCATGGTACCCGCATTGGCTTCATTTCCCCCCACAGCCATAATTTTTGCGGTGACTGCAACCGTGTAAGGGTTACTGTAGAGGGGCGATTGTTGTTATGTTTAGGTAATGAACACAGCATTGATCTTATGCCTATATTGCGTGGCCAGCCCGGAGAGGTGGAGCCTTTAAAGCAGGCCATTATTGCGTCAATGGCTTTAAAGCCAGAAAAACATTATTTTGATTTGCACGAGAAACCGCAAATCCTCCGATTTATGAACGCCACTGGCGGATAATAAGAATTACATAAAATGACTAACGACATTGATCCGTTCCACGACATCAGGCCCTATAACGATGACGAAGTTAGGCCGGTAATAGATGCCCTTGTGAATAATAAAGAGCTATTAGACGTTTTGGGACGTTTCAAATTTCCTCGTGCAAAGGCTTTTTTAGGACCAACTTTAAATCCACTCATCCAGTGGGCTCTAAAACGAGAATTTCGCCATGTAACAGATGTCGCGTCATGGCAGAAGATGATTTCCAAATATATGGGCAAAATGCTTAAGCGCAGTGTCTCTGAACTAACCTACAGTGGGCTGGACAAGCTACACCCAGGTAGAGGTTATCTATTTATTTCTAATCACCGTGATATTACGATAGATGCAGCTTTGGTGAGTTATGGTTTAGATCAACAAGGCTTAGAGACCGCTCGTGTGGCTATTGGTGATAACCTACTGCAAAAGCCTTATGTTAGCGACATTATGCGCTTGAATAAAAGTTTTGTGGTCAAGCGTTCAGCCACTGGTGTGCGTGAAAAAATGAAAGCCTATATGGATTTGTCGACTTATATTGATCAATCTGTCCATACGGGGCACAACATATGGATCGCTCAGCGAGAAGGCCGTGCCAAGGATGGCATTGACGCCACCGATGCAGCAGTGATGAAAATGCTCTACATGAGCAAAAAGAAGTCAGGTCAAAGTTACGCTGATTATATTAATAGCCTGCACATCGTTCCAGTGTCTATCGCCTATGAATTTGATCCTTGTGACAAAGCTAAAGCATGTGAACTGGCTGCTTTGGCGAGCAGTGGTGAATACGTTAAAGCTAAATTTGAAGATATGACAAGTATTGTTAAGGGCATTTTAGGATACAAAGGTAAGGTGCACATTACCTTCGGTGAACTCTTGGAAGGCCAGTTTAATACGCCAGAAGAAATTGCCACGGCCATAGATTCAAGCATCGCCAAGAACTATCAACTACATAGTACAAACCTTGCCGCTCATGCAATGAGTGTCGGACAATCTCATCCATCTGAAGATGCCTTACAGCAGCGTTTTGCAGACCTTACTGCCAAACAACAAGAATATGCTCTAGCGATGTATGCCAACCCAGTATTGCGGCAACAGCAATTTAATGAAGTGTCTGTAGATTTAGGATAAGTCACGTTATGTCAGAATTAACTCACTTAAACAGCGAAGGTCATGCCCACATGGTGGATGTGTCTGAAAAAGAGATTACCACCCGTGTGGCTAGAGCAGAAGGCTTTGTGGAAATGTTGCCAGCAACATTGGCCTTGATCACTCAAGGTAAACATAACAAAGGAGACGTTTTAGCAGTAGCGCGCATAGCAGGTATTCAGGCAGCAAAAAAGTGTAGTGATTTGATCCCCTTGTGCCACCCTCTTATGCTGTCAAAGGTCAGCGTGGAGTTAACACCTGAAGTAGACTTAAATCGTGTTCGTATTGAAACCATGTGCAAGCTCAATGGCCGCACAGGTGTTGAAATGGAAGCTTTGTGTGCCGCATCTACTGCAGCTCTAACGCTCTATGATATGTGCAAAGCAGTTGACCGCGGCATGACTATTACTGGCATAAGAGTAATGGAAAAACAAGGTGGTAAAAGTGGTCATTGGTCGGTGGATACACAGGCAGGAGCTAGTACATGATTAAGGTGCTTTTTTTTGGACAACTTAAAGAACAATTGGGTGTGGCTGGCACTGAATTGTATACAGAGCGAGGCCTCACGGTAGCACAGTTCCTAGAGCGTATCATACAAACTCACCCTCACTGGGCTCAACATCTGAATAATGAAAACCTTCTGGTTGCAGTCGATCAAGTAATGGCTAAACCAGGTACGTTGGTATCAGAGTCTTCAGAAGTGGCTTTTTTCCCACCAGTAACAGGAGGCTAAGCCTATTTTAATCCTTAGAGCAGTGCTGTTTTATATCGGCTTAGGTGTCATCTCCATCGTGGCTTCAACGCTGTTAGTTGTTACCTCCCCAGTGGTAAAGCGTCATTTTAGATTCAAGTTCGTTGGTTATTGTAATCGCACAGTATTGCATTGGATGAAAATAACTTGTGGTGTAACCTTCGAAATAAAGGGGTTAAACAATATACCTAAGGATCAACCCCTGGTTGTGGCCTGCAACCACCAAGGTGATTGGGAAACATTTTATCTTCTGACCATGGGTTTGCCGGTTAGCACAGTCCTTAAACGAGAACTGTTGTACATTCCATTTTTTGGCTGGGCACTAGCAATGCTAAACCCTATTGCCATAGATCGTAAACGCAAAACCAATGCACTGAAGCAACTTTCCCAGCAGGGCTGTGAACGTTTGGGTGCAGGTATTTCTGTACTCATTTTTCCTGAAGGCACCCGCTGCCCTCCGGGGAAACTAGGCCCCTGTACCAAAGGCGCTGCCATGCTCGCTCACCAAGCTGGTGTGCCCATATTACCTATAGTACAAAATAGTGGCCATTTATCCCCACCCCACAAATGGCTGAAACACGCAGGAAAAGTGGATGTCAGAATTGGCAAGCCTATCATTGCTGACGTGACTACAAAAGAGATGCATGCGCAGATGGTTGGTTGGATGACAGAAAATTTAGCAGAGATTTCTTAGTTCTATAACATTGAATTACCACGCAGCGTGGTAATTCAATCAATCTTTGCAAGTGCAGAGCTTGGCAACTTGGGTGGTTACGCCACGTACTTAGTAAACACCAAACTCGCATTAGTGCCGCCAAAACCAAAGCTGTTAGACATCACTGTAGTTAAACTTACATTGTCCTGCTTTTTAGTCACAACGGGCATACCCTCTGCACCGTCATCTAATTGGTCTATGTTAGCAGAGGCAGCAATGAAGTTGTTGGCCTGCATTAACAGGCTATAGATAGCTTCTTGCACGCCCGCAGCACCTAAAGAGTGGCCTGTAAGTGATTTGGTAGAAGTAATCGGCGGGCACTGGTCACCAAATACAGCCTTCACGGCCTTGAGTTCCTGTATGTCACCAGCGGGGGTGCTTGTACCATGGGCATTGATGTAATCAATAGGCTTATCAATGGTGCTCATGGCTTGTTGCATGCAGCGCATAGCGCCTTCACCTGAGGGCGAAACCATGTCGTAACCATCTGAAGTGGCGCCGTAGCCAACTAACTCTGCGTATATCTTTGCACCACGAGCCTTAGCATGCTCGAGCTCCTCTAGTACTAGCATACCACCGCCCCCTGCAATGACGAACCCATCGCGGTTTGCGTCGTAAGCACGAGATGCTTTTGTTGGTGTTTCGTTGTACTTGCTAGATAATGCCCCCATCGCATCAAACAGCACACTTTGGCTCCAGTGCAGCTCTTCACCGCCACCAGCAAACACGACATCTTGTTTATTAAGCTGGATCTGCTCCATAGCATTGCCAATGCAATGCGCACTGGTGGAGCAGGCAGAGGTAATGGAATAATTACAGCCTTTAATCTTAAATGGTGTCGCCAGGCATGCAGACACAGTACTAGCCATAGTGCGCGTAACACGATAAGGACCGACGCGACGGAGGCCTTTTTCTCGCATACCATCTGCAGCTTCTACAACGTTGCCATTAGATGCTCCACCAGAGCCAGCAATTAACCCCGTGCGGGGGTTAGACACCTGGTCTTCTGTTAACCCAGAGTCAGCTATAGCTTGTTGCATAGATAAATAGGCATAAGCAGCAGCGTCGCCCATAAAGCGCAAAAGCTTGCGGTCAATTAAGCTAGCGAAATCTATTTCAACACTGCCAGCAATATGGCTTTTAAATCCCATTTCTTGGTATTCAGGCTGAAAACTGATACCTGATTTACCTGCTTCTAGGGACGCTAAAACTTCATCTTGATTGTGTCCAATGCAAGATATAATTCCTAATCCGGTAACGACAACACGTCGCATAATAGACCTCGTTAATGTGCAGTTAAATAATGGGCCTTAGGCGCAATCAATAGCTTAAAAATCGTCTGTACTAGTAAACAATCCCACGCGTAAATCTTTGGCGGTATAAATTTCTCTGCCATCCACTTCCATACTGGCATTGGCAATGCCCATGACTAATTTTCGTTCAATACAGCGCGTGATATCAATTTTGTAAGTTACTTTTTTAGCCGTGGGCAAAACTTGCCCAAAAAATTTAACCTCACCGCAACCCAGTGCTCGGCCACGGCCTTTGTTACCTTTCCAGCCAAGGTAAAAGCCAACGATTTGCCACATAGCATCTAAACCTAGGCAGCCAGGCATCACTGGGTCAGTTGGAAAATGGCAATCAAAAAACCATAGTTCCGGATGAATATCCAATTCAGCAATAATTTGGCCTTTATCGTTGCTACCGCCAGTTTCAGAAATGTGAGTAATGCGATCCATCATAAGCATGTTGCCCACGGGCAGACGTGCGTTGCCTAGGCCGAACATCTCGCCATTGCCACAGGACAATAGCTCGTCACGGTTAAAGGAAGAAGGTCTGCTCATGATTATATTTCCGTATGGTAACTTTTTAGGTACTAACTATATGGTAACTAAGGATAATAACTGATTAATGTATCATTATACCATTATTAGTTTTCTCGGGCTAAGGCTAGGGTGCATAAATCAATTAAGGACCTTTTATACGCAGAGTCCTCAATTATTTTAAGGCAGGTAAGAGCATCTTGGGTTTCTTGTGAGGCCTTTGCTCGGGTATAGTCTAGCGACCCACAGCGGATGAGAATGGCTTGGATCTCATCGATGTGTTCACAGCTGCCTTGTCGGATAGATTGACGAATCAGCGTGCGTTCGTCATCTGTAGCGCAAGCCATGGCATGAATGAGGGGTAGGGTAGGTTTTCCTTCAGCAAGGTCATCTCCAACATTTTTGCCCATAGTAGCCTCATTACCTGCGTAATCCATAAGGTCATCTATCAGCTGAAATGCAATGCCTAGGTGGCGACCAAAACGTCTCAAGGCGTCTACTTGTTCAGCGCTAGCGTGGGCTAATTGAGCTCCAGTTTGGCTTGCTGCCTCGAACAACATCGCTGTTTTACCGAGAATAACATGCAAGTAGTCAGCTTCGCTTACGTCTGGATTTTTGGCGTTAAGTAGTTGCAGAACTTCGCCTTCTGCGATCACATTAGTTGCGTTGGATAAGGTGTCCATAACATCTACTTGGCCAATAGCAACTAGCAATTGAAAGGCGCGGGAGTATAAAAAATCACCAACGAGTACGCTTGAAGAATTGCCCCATTTATTATTTGCGGTTGGTTTACCTCTTCGCAGGTCGGAAGTGTCTACCACATCATCGTGGAGCAATGTGGCTGTATGGATAAATTCAACCACCGCAGCAAGGGTAATGTGTTGATCTTGCTGGTAGCCACACGCACGAGCTGCAAGTAATACTAATAATGGCCGCAGACGCTTCCCGCCACTTTCTATGATGTATTGGCCAATTTTTTCCACTAAAGGAACTTGAGAGCTAAGATGCTCAATAATGGCAGCATCAACGGCTGTGAAGTCGTCTTTTACTGAAGTGTATAGGTCGGTAGCCTGCATAGTTTATGCGGAATCGAATATTGGAAAGTTAAGTGCGACATGCTAGTGAGCTAGAGGGCAAGTGTCAAGGAAAGTGCTACGCGGAGGTGTAGTATTGCGGGTGGTTTTTTCATGAAGTTAAGTATCTTCGCGCTTCCACTAAAAACCTTGAGATACTGCCTAGATATACTTGTGAAGCGGGATAAGTTAGCGTAAAATTACGCCCCCTGTGACTGGTCCAACTTGCTCCCTGTCATATGGCACTTTTAAGAACCACTTGTGGCCCTTAAAGCGCTATTAGCAGCAGGCCTTTTTTTAGTAGCCGGATCAGCACATATTGGAGAAGAGTATGTATGCAGTAATTGTAAGCGGTGGTAAACAGCACCGTGTAGAAGAGGGTGAAACCCTCAAGCTAGAAAAACTCAACATTGAAGTGGGCGCTAGCGTTGACTTTGATCGTGTGCTTTTAGTAGTTAACGATGAAGATGTAAAGATCGGTGCTCCTGTTGTTGAAGGTGCGAAGGTTTCTGCAGAGATCGTGTCTCACGGTCGCGGCAAGAAAGTACGCATCATGAAGTTCAAGCGTCGTAAGCACCACATGAAGCAGATGGGTCATCGTCAGTGGTTTACCGAAGTTAAGATTACTGGCATTAGTGCCTAATCGTAAGGAGATAACCCATGGCTCATAAGAAAGCAGGTGGTAGTACTAATAACGGTCGCGATTCAGAGTCGAAACGCTTAGGCGTGAAGCGCTTTGGTGGTCAGGCCGTTGCAGCAGGTAACATTCTAGTTCGCCAACGTGGAACTCATTTCCATGCGGGTACAAACGTTGGCTGTGGTAAAGACCACACCTTGTTTGCTACTGTAACTGGTACTGTTAAATTTGTTGTTAAAGGTCCGAAAAACCGCAAGTTCGTTACTATTGTACCGGCTTAAGGCAAAGAACCTAAAAAGGCCTTAGGGGTCTTTAAAAAGAGCCCCGCCTAGCGGGGCTTTTTTGTGCTCAGCATGAGCCACACGCCGCAGCGCAAGACGCTATTGTATGAGGCGATTTAAATATTACTGATCAAGGCGCGGAGCCTTTATCTTGCAGCTGGAGCTGCACGGAGAATGTATGAAATTTGTTGACGAAAGTAACGTCATTGTGGAAGCAGGTAAAGGCGGCAACGGTTGCTTGAGCTTTCGGCGTGAGAAGTACATTCCCCGTGGTGGCCCAGATGGTGGTGATGGTGGTGATGGCGGTAGTATTTATGTAGAAGCTGATGAAACGCTTAACACCCTAGTTGATTACCGCTTTCAGCCTCGCTATCAAGCTCAATCTGGTGAGTCTGGCAAGGGTGCGGATTGTACGGGTGGGTCTGGTGAAGACATGACGTTAACGGTTCCTGTTGGCACTACTATTGTTGATCGTGATACAGACGAGGTGCTCGCAGACTTAGCTGAGGCAGGTCAAGTAGTAAAGGTAGCTCAAGGTGGTTTCCACGGTTTAGGTAACACTCGTTTTAAGTCTAGTGTGAACCGCGCACCTCGCCAAACCTCTAATGGTTCCCCCGGTGAGAAACGAAATCTGCGTTTTGAACTGAAAGTACTGGCAGATGTGGGTTTGTTGGGTTTACCTAATGCAGGAAAATCTACCTTTATTCGGGCAGTGTCGGCCGCCAAGCCTAAAGTTGCTAACTATCCATTTACTACTCTTACGCCTAACCTTGGTGTTGTGAGTATGCAGCGCCACCGAAGTTTTGTCATCGCTGATATTCCAGGCCTTATCGAAGGTGCTGCAGAAGGCGCAGGCCTTGGCATTCAGTTTCTTAAGCATCTGTCGCGCACCAGTGTGTTACTCCACCTAGTAGACATGGCGCCTTGGGATGATGTGACTCCAGCAGATTCGGCGAAAATTATAGTACGTGAGTTAGAAAAATTTAGCCCCGCTTTAGCAGATCGTGAGCGTTGGTTAGTGCTTAATAAACTTGACTTGGTGCCAGAGGAAGAGCGCAAAGAACGCTGTCAGTCTGTTGTTGATGCACTCGATTGGAAAGGTCCTGTATATGAGATAGCAGCTATTAATAAACAAGGCACACTTAAGCTTGCTGGCGACATTATGGATTTCATAGAAGAGCGAAATGAACGCGCCCTTGCAGATCCAGAGTACGCTGCTCAAGAAGAAGAGTTGAAATTACGCTTAGAGCAGGAAGCGCGTGAGCGAGTGCAGCAGTTCAAGTTAGCCCGTCATCAGCAGCGCTTAGCCGCCAAAGGTAATGACGACCTCGATGATGATTACGATGACGACGATTACGACGTTGAAGTCGAGTACACCTATGACTAGCCATCAGGCTGCCGTGAGCGGCCAACGTTGGGTAGTTAAAATAGGGAGTGCTCTGCTAACCGACGATGGCAAGGGGCTTGATAAACAGGCCATTGCTGGCTGGGTAGACCAGTTAGCAAAACTACGCCAACAGGGTGTGGAAATTGTTTTAGTTTCTTCAGGATCTATTGCTGAAGGTATGGTTCGCTTGGGTTGGACTCAGCGGCCAAAAGAAATCCACAACCTTCAAGCTGCTGCAGCTGTGGGACAGATGGGTTTGGTTCAATGTTATGAAGAAAGCTTTTCGCGCCATGGCATGCGCACCGCACAAATTCTCCTCACCCACGATGATCTAACCCACCGCGAACGCTACCTTAACGCCCGTGGAACTCTACGTGCTCTGGTAAGCCACAACGTTATTCCTGTAGTGAATGAAAACGATACTGTAGTTACGGACGAAATTCGTTTTGGAGATAACGATACATTGGGTGCTTTGGTCGCTAATCTGGTAGAAGCAGATCTGTTGGTGATTCTTACTGACCAAGATGGCTTGTGTGACAAGGACCCGCGCCACCATAACGACGCGAAGTTGTTGTCTCAGGTGCATGCTGGAGACCCCGGGCTCATTCCGATGGCGAGTGGATCTGCAGGCAATTTAGGCAGGGGTGGAATGTTGACCAAAATACAGGCTGCAAAGCTTGCAGCTCGCTCTGGTGCTAACACTATTATAGCTAATGGCCGCACTGTAGGCGTTTTACAGCGTTTGCGCCAAGGCGAAGCTCTGGGCACTCTATTTGTCCCTGACCAAGAGCCCCTTTTAGCTCGTAAGCAATGGCTTGCTGGCCACCTTAAGGCTAAGGGTGAACTGCATTTGGACGCGGGAGCAGCGAAGGTGCTTACAAAGCAAGGCAAGAGCCTTTTGTCAGTAGGGGTAAGAACTGTGACAGGGGAGTTTACCCGTGGCGATATGGTGTTGATATTAGATGAACATGGTCAAACTATCGCACGAGGATTGGTCAATTACTCTGCTACTGAAGCTTTAAAAATTGTTGGCCTGGCGAGTGGGTCAATTGAATCTACGCTAGGCTATGTGGCCGAGCCTGAGCTTATTCACCGTGATAACCTCGTTCTCATCTAATCATTAAACCTACCCAGCCCGCATGGTTAGTTGAGTGGCTGAATTTTAAGTCAATATAATCCATCTCTGTTGCACCATTCCATCACCCCCAGTTTCTACAATAGATGATGGCATGATGAGTGCCCAATTATCTCTTAGGCTGTCCTGTAGTTCGGATGCAATCGAGATATCATGCAATAACAAATCCATCACCGTTGGTAGACACTTTAGATTCGTAGGCATCTTTACTTTGGGAAAGTAGCGAGTATGTAGGAGCAGTGACAATACTTTCAAGAGGGATTTCTGGCCCAATATAAGCTGCAAGACGGCACATTTTTTACTACTTCACTATTCTATCCAGTATCTAAAAACTACAGCCTGTTAAAGCTCATTTAGGCTATAAGCCCATCAAAGGCCAATAAAAGTGTATGGCCTGGGCACAAAAAAACCGGCCTTAGCCGGTTTTTATAAGCGCTACAATGGATTATAGAGCTTTAATTTTTGCACTTAAACGGCTCTTATGACGAGCAGCTTTGTTCATGGTGTAAATGCCTTTTGAGACACTCTTGTCCATGATGGATACGGCAGTTGTATACGCGGCTTGGGCAGCTTCTTTGTCACCAGCGTCAATAGCAGCGATAACTTTCTTTAAGTATGTGCGTGCCATGGAGCGCAGGCTTGCGTTATGACTGCGACGTTTTTCTGCCTGGCGAGCGCGTTTCTTTGATCCAGCGGAATTGGCCACGATCTGGCTCCTATATAAATATAATTAAAAGCTTTAAATAAAGTGTTAAACACAATATGTGCAGCAGGGTGTTTATGAGGTGCGAAATTATTCCCGTTTGGGCGCCTCTTGTCAACTTAGATTACGTCTTTTTGTTATAAATATGAGCTCATTTTAAGGTTTTTGCGTTAACATGGGTTAAATCATCCGTAAGTAGACAAAAATGACGAGTTTTTGTTCTGTTATTAATGCGTTATAGGGATCTATGAGTTCTTCTTTGCCACCTAATCTGTCTTCGCCAAACCCATCTGCGGGTGACAAAGGCTTGCTGGGTTCCAGTGTCATTGTTGCCACTATGACGATGTTATCCCGGATCTTAGGTTTGGCTCGTGATGTGGTCATA
This sequence comes from Candidatus Njordibacter sp. Uisw_056, assembly GCF_047730085.1. Lineage (NCBI taxonomy): Bacteria > Pseudomonadati > Pseudomonadota > Gammaproteobacteria > Pseudomonadales > Candidatus Njordibacteraceae > Candidatus Njordibacter > Candidatus Njordibacter sp. Uisw_056. The sequence goes on from NZ_CP159830.1 coordinate 462,515, forward strand.
GCAACTTTATTTGGTGCGGGTTCCCACGCCGATGCCTTTTTTGTAGCGTTTAAAATACCCAACTTTTTGCGCAGGCTATTTGCTGAAGGTGCATTTAATCAGGCGTTTGTGCCTGTGTTGGCCGAAATGAGTGCGCAGGATAACAAAGAGCTCCTCAAGGAGACGGTTAGTAAAGTGGCTGGAAGCCTTTTGTTAATATTGACTCTAGTTACTGTGATCGCTTTGGTTGCTGCGCCAGTTTTGGCCTTGGTATTTGCGCCAGGTTTTTCAGGAGATGGAAATAAACTCGGCCTTACTGCGGATATGTTACGCATTACCTTCCCCTACTTATTACTGATCTCCATGACTGGGTTTTTAGGGAGTTTATTGAACCATGCCAAGCGGTTTGTCATTCCAGCTCTAACTCCTGTGTTATTAAACCTTAGCTTAATCACTGCAGCCCTTTGGTTGGCTCCACAAATGACCGTACCGGTGATGGCTTTGGCTTGGGGGGTATTGGCTGCGGGTATTTTGCAATTGGCCTTACAGCTGCCCTTTGTTGCTCAACTAGGCCTTTTGGTGCGGCCGCGGCTCGGCTTTAGTAATGTTCGTGTAAAACAAGTGATGAAACTGATGCTGCCGGCTATGTTTGGTGTGTCAGTGGCACAAATTAATTTATTACTAGACACGGTGCTGGCGTCTTTGCTGCAAAGTGGCAGCGTGTCTTGGTTATATTATTCAGACAGGTTAATGGAATTACCTCTGGGGGTATTTGGTATCGCTATTGCCACGGTGATTTTGCCTGGGCTATCCCAAAGGCATGCGACTAAATCTCCTCAAGCATTCAGTGACACGTTAGATTGGGCTTTGCGTATGGTCCTGTTAATTGGAGTGCCAGCGGCAATTGCTTTGGCACTCTTAGCTGAACCGCTCATCACTACTTTATTTCACTATGGGGCTATGGGGGACCGGGATGTGCTATTTAGCGCCGCCAGTTTGCGTGCTTACGCCCTAGGGTTGCTGTTTTTTATGCTCATTAAAGTGTTGGCCCCCGGTTATTTTGCACGCCAAGATATGAAGACCCCTGTGCGTATTGGAATTTGGGCTATGGCTAGTAATATGATGTTTAATTTGCTTTTAGTATGGCAGTTTGACCATGTAGGTTTGGCGATGGCCACATCATTGTCTGCTTTGTTAAATGCCACGCTTTTGGGCGTGGGGTTGTATCGCCAGAGAATATGGCGCCCTAGTATAGGCTGGGGCGTATTTTCATTACGTGTATTGCTGGCTAGCATGGCTCTCGTTGGGGTAATTTATCTAACCTATCAGCCCGTTGAAATATGGCTAGCATGGGGCTTGTGGCAGCGTGCAGAGCACTTAACGATGATTGTTATTTTTGGTTCTTTTGCCTACGCCATTGGGCTTGTCTTTACTGGCCTTCGGTGGGGCCATTTGCAGGGCCCAAAATAGCATCAACTATCAATCATTATAAAGCGTTTTGTAAGTCGCAAAATGAGTCGTGTCTAGTATATAATGCAAGGCTTACTTTTTGCTGAGGCTGTGGCCTCGAATTTAACGAGTGCTTATGGAATTTATTCGTGGTCTTTACAACCTCAAGCCGGAACATCGCGGCTGTGTGGCGACCATTGGAAATTTCGATGGTGTTCATTTGGGCCACCAGCGAGTGTTGCGCCAGGTGAAGCTAAAGGCAATCATGCAAGGTCTACCTGCGGTGGTTGTGTTGTTTGAGCCACAACCGCTAGAGTATTTCGCCAATGATCAGGCTCCACGGCGAATAACACGATTACGGGAAAAATTGTGTTTACTGGAACAACATGGCATTGACCGTGTCCTGTGCCTGCGTTTTGATGCTAAATTATTAAGCCTTAGTGCCCATGATTTTATCCAGCAATTATTAGTTAGTGGCTTGGCAGTGAGTCATTTTGTAGTGGGGGACGATTTTCGTTTTGGCCAAGGCCGCACAGGAAATTATGCATTACTACAAACTGAAGGCTTGAACCATGGTTTTGCCGTAGAGAATACTGAAACGTGTGAATTAGATGGTGAGCGTGTTTCCAGTACTCGCATTCGTAATGCCTTAGAGATTCATGATTTAAAGGCTGTCAGGCGATTTATAGGCCGTCCTTTTACCGTTACTGGTAAAGTGGCTTATGGGCAGCAACTAGGCCGCAAATTAGGCGTGCCTACGGCTAATATACGGCTACAAAAGCCGAGGCCAGCGCTTCAGGGCGTTTATGCTACTTTGGTTCATGGGTTACTAGACCAACCCATCACCAGCGTAGCTAATATAGGCTACCGCCCCACACTTGCAGGTGTTCAGCCTCAATTAGAAGTCCATCTGTTTGATTTCAGTGGTGACTTTTACGGCAAGACGATTAGTGTAGAGATTTGCGAGTTTATTCGCAGTGAACAAAAATTTGATGGGCTCGCCCAGTTGCAAGCACAAATAGAACTAGACATGCAGACAGCCAAAGACTTTTTTGCTGTTGCATCCCCATAGACTTAATTATTTATTTAAGAAGTGAACATAAGTATGAGCGACCATAAATCCACCTTGAATTTACCTCAAACAGATTTTCCAATGCGTGGTAATTTAGCCCAGCGTGAGCCTAAAACGCTCAAAAAGTGGCAGCAAATGGATCTGTATAATAAATTGCGTGCAGTGGGTAAAGGCCGTGAACAGTTTATTTTGCATGATGGCCCCCCTTATGCTAACGGAGACATTCACATTGGCCATGCAGTCAATAAGATCCTAAAAGACATCATTGTTAAGTCTAAGACGTTAAGTGGTTTTGATGCCCCGTATGTGCCAGGCTGGGATTGTCATGGCCTACCCATTGAGCACAAGGTAGAGCAAAAGATTGGTAAAGCCGGGAAAAAAGTTAGTCACGCTATATTTCGTGAAAAGTGTAGAGTATATGCAGAAAAGCAAGTGGCCGGGCAAATGGCAGACTTCGTTCGTTTAGGGGTAATTGGAGACTGGCAGAATCCGTATAAAACGATGCGTTTTGAGACAGAAGCCAATATTATTCGCTCATTAGGAAAAATCGTTGAAAATGGCCACTTGGTCAAAGGGTATAAGCCAGTTTACTGGAGTGTTGTTGGGGCTTCTGCCTTGGCAGAGGCAGAAGTTGAATACCAGGACAAGGTGTCTCTTTCAATCGATGTTCGCTATGGCGTGTTAGACCAGCAAGCATGGAGCCAGGCCTTTGGTGTAGTAATCGATTTGCCAACCTCGGTAGTCATTTGGACAACAACCCCTTGGACATTGCCATCTAGCCAAGCGGTGAGTATGCATGCCGAATTTGATTATGTTTTAGTTCAAGTAAATAATGAGTGCCAAGTATTTGCTAAGGACCTTGTAGCCAGTGCTATGCAACGATACGGCATAGATGATTTTAAGATATTAGGAGAAACTAAGGGTCAAGCGTTAGAAAACTTGGTCCTACAGCACCCCTTTTATGATGAGCTGCAAGTGCCAGTGATTCTGGGTGACCATGTGACTACGGAAGCAGGTACGGGTAGTGTGCATACCTCACCAGACCACGGTGTTGATGACTTCAATGTAGGCCGTGCTTATGGTATTGGTACGCTTAATTTGGTTGATGATAACGGGGTGTTTGTAGACGCAGCCGGCGAATTCGCTGGAGCTCATGTTTATAAAGTGGACGACCAAGTTGTTGCAGCTCTAGAAGCTCATGGCACTTTGGTACATCAAGCTAAAATAACTCACAGTTATGCCCATTGTTGGCGCACCAAAACACCACTTATCTACCGTGCTACACCACAGTGGTTTATTTCTATGTCAGAGAACGGTTTGTTAGAAAAAGCGCTTGATGCAGTGAAAAATGTATCCTGGCATCCTGAATGGGGTGCAGCTCGTATCTCTGGCATGCTGTCCTCTAGCCCAGATTGGTGTGTGTCTCGCCAGCGCACTTGGGGCGTACCCATCACTTTGTTTGTTAACCGACAAACTCAAGAATTACACCCTCGCACTGCTGAGTTATTTGAAGAAGTGGCGCAAAAAGTAGCCGAAAATGGGATTGATGCATGGTTCGAACTCGATGTGACAGATATTCTAGGGGAAGAGTCTGCAGATTATCAAAAAGTCACTGACACGATGGACGTATGGTTTGATTCTGGTACCACGCATTATTCGGTATTAGAACAGCGTCCAGAATTGCGCTTTCCTGCTGATCTTTATTTAGAAGGTTCAGACCAGCATCGTGGTTGGTTCCAGTCATCTTTGAAGACCTCCATAGCTATGCATGGAGTAGCACCTTACAAAGGAGTATTAACCCACGGATTTACCGTAGATGGACAAGGCCGAAAAATGTCTAAGTCTATTGGCAACGTTATGTCACCCCAAAAAGTGTGCAACACTTTAGGTGCAGATATTATTCGTCTGTGGGTTGCCTCTTCAGATTTTAGCGCTGAAATGGCTGTGTCTGATGAAATCCTCAATCGCACTGCAGATGCCTATCGTCGTATTCGCAATACCGCGCGCTTCTTGTTATCTAATCTTAATGGTTTTTCTCCTGCTGATAACCTGGTTGCAATAGATGATATGCTGGCTCTAGACCAATGGGTGCTTGGGCGCGCAGCGGAACTTCAAACAGAAATTGAAGCAGCTTACCACAGCTATAACTTCCATGCGGTATACCAAAAGATTACCCACTTTTGCTCGCAAGATTTGGGTGGATTCTATTTAGATATTATTAAAGATCGCCAGTACACCTGCGGTGCAGACAGCCTTGCGCGCAGATCAGCACAAACAGCAATGTATCATCTGATCGAAACGATGACGCGTTGGATTGCGCCCATCTTAAGCTATACGGCAGATGAGTTGTGGGAGCATATACCCGGCAACCGTGCTGAATCTGTACAGTTGGACCTTTGGTACGCTATACCTCTAGCCAAGGCTACAAGCATGACGGCGGGCTACTGGACGCAAATCATGGATGTAAAGCAGGCGATTAACAAAAGTTTAGAAACTCAGCGCAACCAGGGCGTGATTGGTGGTTCTTTAAGTGCGGAAATCACCTTGTATGCAGTGCCAGAGTTGCACTCGCAATTGCAGCAGTTGGGTGATGAGTTACGTTTTGTTTTGCTCACATCAAAGGCTTCTTTGGTGGCTAGCGAAGATGGTGGTTCTGAGACAGAGTTGGTGGGCTTACGTGTAGACATTCACGCCTCAGAACATACCAAGTGCGAGCGGTGCTGGCATCATCGAGAAGATGTAGGTGTTGTTGCTGCAGACCCGGAGTTATGTGGGCGTTGTATTGATAACGTTAGCGGCTCTGGTGAGATTCGTCAGTTTGCCTAGTCTGATAGAAACATCAGCTTTGAGACGCTTTGTGGTCTTTATTGTGCTGCTGTGGGCGCTCGATCTGGGTATTAAGTGGGCAGTCACGCAGCAATTTAACTATGCAGAAAGGCTGAATATTATGCCCTTCTTTGACCTTATACTGGTACACAACAAAGGCGCAGCATTTAGTTTTTTAGCGTCACAGCCAGGTTGGCAACGATGGTTTTTTTCAGTCACTGCGTTAGGCATCAGTCTTTGGCTAATCTTGTGGTTAAAGCGCACGCCAAGTACTCAGACCCTGCTAGGGCTAAGCTTAAGTTTGGTATTAGCGGGTGCTCTAGGCAATTTGGTTGACCGAGTCATTAATGGCTACGTCATCGATTACTTATTGGTGTATTACCCACCTTACTATTTTCCCGCTTTTAACTTAGCTGATAGTTTGATCTTTATCGGTGTGGTGGGTTTATTTATTGATTTTTGGCAAACAGAAAAGGCAGCAAAGCGTGACTCAGAGCATTAATACATCTTCCCATGTGAGGTTAAACTTCGCCCTATATCATGCCAGTGGCGAAACTATAGATAGCACCTTTGATAAAGGCGCGGTAGAGCTCACTATAGGTGATGGTAACTTAATGGTGGGGTTTGAATCCTGCCTTATGGGGTTAGTGGTCGGTGAGCATCAAACATTTACAGTGACTCCAGAAAATGGTTTTGGGCAGCACAATCCAGCCAACCTTCAAACCCTCAAGCGTCACCAGTTTGGTTCTGACATGGTACTTGAGCAAGGTTTAGTTGTTAGTTTTTCTGATGCCGCTAATACTGAACTTCCAGGAGTAGTAAAAACAATTGATGGAGATGATGTTGTGATGGATTTTAATCACCCTTTAGCGGGTGTGGAGCTTAAATTTGAAGTGGAAATTTTAGCGGTCAGTTAATAAGATCTCGCTCGTTTTAACCAACTTCTTTCAACATTTTATATTTACGTTGGGCCTTGCCAAATAATCTACAAAACTGAGCTACACTTATACAGCAGCCAATAAGGATGTTGTCATGCGCTCTCTTGTTCATAGTCTAAATATGTTCCGAGCTTGCTTTGGTTGGAGCTTGCTGGAACTCCTCATTGCTCTGGCCCTTGTGGCTATTGTAGCCTCTTTGGCTGCCCCGCCAATCTATGCAACGTGGCAGCTTCAGTCTTTGTATGACGAAAGACAAAGATTGGCCCAACAGATTCGTTTTGCCCGAATTACTAGCATACAAGCAAATGCCAAAGTGAGTATCTGTTGGTCTAGTGCTTGCGGTGCGTCAATAGGTTTTTTAACCTACCTCGATAAAAACAACGATAGTTATTGGCAGCATGCAGAACTAGTGCTCTCTCAATGGCAGATCAGAAAAGGTGTTTTCTTTCACTTTAACCGTGACTCACAAATTAGCTTTAATAGTGCTGGCAATACGGCTCAATCTGGAACGATGGTTTTGTGTAGCCCAAGCAGCAGCTCGGCAGTGGTTAATAGTGAGAAGTTAGGCCATGCGCTAGTGCTCTCCTCAAGTGGACGCTTGCGCGAGGCAAAAGCACCATGCCCATAACATGCCAAAACATAGTAGACCAAAAAGGCTTGGCTCTAATAGAAGTTTTATTAAGCTTAGGCTTGTCTAGTATGATGTTTCTAGTGCTTTTTACGGCTCAGAGCCATAGTCAAAAGGTGCTCATTTACAGCCAACAGCTGCACTTTGCTAGCCGCTTATTAGATCAAGTTGCAAGCCAAACGTGGGCCTACCCGAAGCATTATCAATCACTTCTCGCCGCACCACCAAATGGAGACATAAGTTGCTTTAATGGGCACTACTGTAATCCAATGGCTATGACGCAAATGTGGGCTGCACATTGGCAGGCAGAGCTACAGAAGCAGCTGCCTAACGCGGAACTTAGCATGTTGTGTAACAGTGGCTGTGTCCCTGGTGATACGCTAACAGTTTGGTTGCGCTGGTCGCAAAATTTGGTTGCCTCCACAGACCTTTGTGAACAGGGGACGGCATGCATATACCTCGAAATAGGGCTTTAATAGCTGTTGCTAAACAATCAGGCTTTACACTATTAGAAATGCTACTGAGTACTGGCCTTGCTGCCTTAATAATGCTTGCCATAACCGCCAGTTTACTGCAGTTCAATCAACATAAGCTGTTGGCTCAAGTGGTCGTTCAAACTCAATCTCAGGACCAGCTGGCAGTTGCCCAAGTGCGCAGTGATTGGCGCGATTTATGTGGGTCTGGTGTTATTTCAGGTACAGCTCATACCCTCTCAATAATGCGCCTATACCATGGGCGTTGTGTTAACTATGATTATGCTTATGGTGCTGGTGGGCAAAGCCTCACAAGGCGAAGGGCTGGCGGTCGCAGCAGCAGTTTTTTAGCACAGGTAGATTCATTCCATCTTTCTTTCGGAGTGGATACTAATCAAGACTGCGTGATTGATCAGTGGCACTCAAGCTACGAAATAGGTGAATTTATTAAATTGCACCAAGTGAGGGTTAACTTGGAGCTAAGAATACCAGCCAGCAAACAGCTAAGAGCTGGAAAAACTAGCCAGTGGTTATGGCATCAAGATGATGATGTTGTGCTGCATGTGGTTAACTTTATCTGGCGGGCAGTTAATGTGTGCAGCTAAACGCACGAGCTCCCCCCAGGCTCTGCGGCTGACGCCAAAGAGGAATCAAAAGGGGTGGTTATTGTTGGCTGTATTGATGGTTATATTTCTGATTGCCCTAGGTGTGGTGATGTTGATGTCGCAAGCGCAGTTGAGTCTGCGAAGTGTTAGGCAAGGGCATCAAACCATACAGGTGAGGATTAACCAATGGCCACCTTTACTCAATAATAGGAGGTATGTCGATGCGCAATAACACGCAAGGCTTTAGCCTGATGGAACTGTTGTTAGTTTTGGCGTTGGTCAGTACGATCTTATCCTTAGTAGTGCCCTCATGGCGACAACATCAGTTGTCTGTAGGCCGTCAACAGGCTTGGTTGCAGTTGCAACGCATTAGTTTGCAGCAGCAAATGTGGCATATTCAACACGGTGATTATTTTGCAGACATCGGATTAGCAATCAAGCCTGCTGAGCAGGTCCGGTATCGTTATCAAGTGCAGCTCACAGAAACAGGTTTTCTACTCTCAGCAACAGTAAATGCTAATGGGCCGCAACGTCATGACGCATTCTGTTGGCGTCTCACACTATCAGATACTGGCGAAATGAAAAGTCTTAGTAAAGGGGGTGGAATCCAGCACTGCAAGTGAGCACTTTGATGATGATATGGGTTACCATGGTTTTTTATTACTAGCAGCTTGGACTAACTTCATGAGCGCGTCGCAACAGCATAAGATTATTGCAGCACTGCACACCCTACCTTTCATCGACATTGATGCCGAAGTGGCCAAGCGCGTTGAGTTTCTGAAGCAAAGTTTAACCACTGCTGGTGCTAAGGCACTGGTGTTAGGTTTATCGGGCGGTGTTGACTCAACTACGGCAGGTAAACTGGCACAAATGGCGTGTGATCAGTTAAACCAGCAGCATCATACGCAAGAGTATCAATTTGTTGCTGTGCGTTTGCCCTACGGAGTGCAAGCCGATGAAAGTGATGCGCAGTTAGCTTTGGAGTTTATTCAACCCAGCCATCGAATGGAGATTAACATAGAGGCCATGGTGAAGGGTTTAGACTTGGCTTCTGAGCCGTTAATTGAATGGCTTAAGCCAAGTGTTAATAAGCTAGATTTCTCTCGGGGCAATAACAAAGCGCGAGCCAGAATGAGCAGTCAATACTTCGTAGCAAGCTTACTCAATGGGCTTGTTATTGGCACTGATCATGGTGCTGAGGCCGTTACTGGGTTTTTTACTAAACACGGTGATGGTGCGTGTGACATTGCGCCCTTGTTTGGCTTAAATAAACGCCAGGTTCGCAGTTTGGCCGCCCATGTGGGTGCACCCGATTGTCTAGTATACAAAGTCCCCACGGCAGATTTAGAAGAAAATAATCCACAGCAAGCTGACGAGGAATCGTTAGGAGTTACTTATGATCAAATAGATGATTATTTAGAAGGAAAGGTGATTTCTAAGGAAGCTCAGAAGATACTAGAGCAGCGCTATCGCGAAACAGAGCATAAACGACAAGGCCCAGTCACACTCTACTGTAACTGGGATGTATAACAGGCTATTATTCAAATAAGTCGAATGTTAGCCGTTTAAACCAAGATCGTTGCTCGAAGACGTCTTGTGACTCGTCTATCGCAGCTTCATTAGCTGAGCTGGGATCACCAAAGTTGGCCGCTAATACTTGCTGAGCGTTGCTGGCATTATCTAATAACCCCAATTCTGTATAAGCCTGTACCATAACCTTCAAAGCGTCTTCTACTGCTGGCGTAAGTTGGTAATTTTCCACCACGTATTTGCCTCGGTTTGCCGCCGCTAGCCAGGCATTGCGAGAAAGGTAGTAGTTGGCTACATGAATTTCGTGTTTAGCCAGTAAGTTTCGTAGATAAACCATCCGTACCCGAGAATCTGCAGCGTATTCGCTATTTGGAAAGCGGCTGAGTAATGTTGAAAAATCAGTAAAGGAGTCTCGCGCCGCACCAGGGTCTTTTTTCGCCTTGTCAGTGCCAAGATATTGATCAAACGCACCCACATTTTCTTCAAAAGCGGTTAGGCCCTTTAAATAGTATGCATAGTCCACGTGTTCGTGGTCTGGATGTAAACGGATAAAACGAGAAGCTGCTGTTTTTGCAGCTGTGGGCTGGCTGCTGCGATAGTAAGCGTAAACTAACTCAAGTTGGGCTTGCTCAGAATAACGCCCATAGGGATAGCGAGCTTCCATTGCTTCTAAATCTGCTATGGCTGGCCGGTAGTTGCCATCTTCCAGCTTCACCATAGCGCTTGCATATAGTTCTGCTTCTGGTTTTACGTCTTCAATTACGGGCTCAGTGCTAGTGCTAGAGCATGCGCTAAGCATTAAACTGATGATTATAATTAAGGGGATACGAAGGAAGTGGTTTAAAGTCTTGTGTTGCATAGTGTTTAAGTTGCCTGTTGCAAAGAGTTTGGAGTATATCATTGTCTATTGAGCAGCGTAATTGCTCGGAAATACTGTACAATAGACTCTAGTTTAATATGCTAGTTCAACTAGCGCCAACGAAAGTCTTAACATGCACGAAACTATTTCCCTCCAAGCGCAAGTCGACCCAGAATGGGCAGGCATGCGTGTTGACCAAATTGCCGCAGTGGCATTTCCTGATTACTCGCGCTCACGCTTAAAAAAGTGGATTGAAGAAGGCGATATTCTCGTCAATGGCGAGCAGCTTCGGCCTAGAGAAAAACTCTACGGTGGTGAAAAGATCACCTTAGAATGTAAAATTGAAATTCAAGAGCGGTGGCAGCCTGAACCTATCGATATTGATATTGTTTATGAAGATGATCATATCCTGATCATTAACAAAGCTGCAGGGCTAGTAGTCCATCCAGCAGCTGGCCACCATGGTGGCACCTTGTTAAATGCCTTATTACACCACTGTCCGCAGCTTAATGGCGTTCCTCGAGCCGGTATTGTCCATCGCCTAGACAAAGATACTACGGGGTTGATGGTGGTTGCTAAAACCCTTCCTGCTCAAACTGCGTTGGTGGCTCAGTTGCAAGATCGTAGCATGGGCCGCGAGTATGAAGCAGTTGTTCAGGGTGTACTTACAGGGGGTGGTACGGTAGATGAACCTATGGGGCGCCATAGCCGCAATCGTTTAAAAATGGCAGTGTCGGCAGTTGGTAAAGAAGCCATTACTCACTTTAGAGTGCTCCGTCGTTTTCGGGCTCATACTCATATTCGCTTGAAATTGGAAACGGGTCGCACCCACCAAATTCGTGTACATATGACGCATATTAACTACCCATTACAGGGGGACCCTCTTTATGGTGGCCGGCAGAGGTTACCTAAAGGTTGCGAAGAAGAGTTTTTGGATAGTTTGCGTGCTTTTAAGCGTCAAGCACTTCATGCCAAGCGGTTAGAGCTAATGCACCCCATTACCCATGAAGATATGGAGTGGGAAGTAGATTTGCCAGATGATATGGTCGACTTACTGAAGCACCTTGTCACTGATACTAAGCTCAACCCTCACTCGCGTCTCTAATGAATTACCCGGGCCAGCCTTCGTGTTACTTAACACCAGACTGGCCTGCGCCAGCCAATATCCGCGCAATATCGACTTGCCGTGATTTAAAGGCCAATGAGCCAGTTATTGGCTTAGCGGGGTTTAATTTGGCACGGCACGTGCAAGACTGCCCGCAGCGTGTGGCGCGGCATCGTCTTCAATTACAGCAAGACCTTGGCCTAGAGCGCCAACCTTTTTGGCTTAATCAAACCCACTCTTCAAAGCTATTAAGCTTACCTGCAAAAGCTGGGTTGTATGATTGTGATGGTAGCTTTACGCAAACCAAAAACTGGCCATGTGTAGTAATGAGTGCTGATTGTTTGCCAGTGCTGTTATGCAATGCTAAGGGCACGCAAGTTGCTGCGGTTCATGCCGGCTGGCAGGGGCTAGCCAAAGGTATTCTCAGCAAAGCGGTATCGCAGTTTCCAGATCCTACTGACGTTATAGTGTGGCTTGGCCCAGCCATTGGCCCAGATGCCTTCGAAGTTGGGCCAGATGTACTTCATGCTTTTGGTGCTGATGTTTCCAGTAGCTGCAAAGAATTCACGGCCATTCCTGCAAAGCCTCAAAAGTGGTTAGGTAATCTATATGCTTTGGCTCGTAAAGAGCTAGTGGGGCTGGGTGTCACTAAGGTCTTTGGCGGTGAATATTGCACCCTGTCGGCTGCAGATCGTTTCTATTCTCATCGCCGTGACCCAGCAAGTGGGCGCATGGCTAGTCTTATTTGGATAGTTTAGGCTTTCCTAATGTTTTAGTGTTTATCACTTGAAAACGCAGACCCAAGACCCCACTTATCCATAAGAAGTTAATCACTGTGTTACCTTATTCAGACATCTGTGAATATCGCCGACGAGTTTTATTGAGGTTTATTATGCGTTTTGAAAAACTCACCAATCGTTTACAAGAAGCCATGGGCGAAGCCCAATCTTTGGCCCTTTCTTTAGACCACCAATTTATTGAGCCTGAGCACATGCTCAGTGCTTTACTGCAGCAGCAGGGGGGCTCAGCACAATCTTTATTAGTTCAGGCGGGGGCAGATATGCCCATGTTACAAACTAAGCTAAGTCAGCGTTTAAATAATATGGCCAAAGTGGCTAACGACAGTGGCGACGTGCACTTTGGTAATGGCTTGTCGCGGCTTTTTAACTTAGCTGAAAAGGCTGCTGGAAAACTCGGGGATCAATTTATTTCCAGTGAGCAATTGATTGTGGCCTTGGTGCAAGACAAAAACGGTGTAGGTGGTTTGTTGGCAAAAGCTGGTGTGAAAGCTATTAAGCTCACTCAGGCTATAGATAAGCTGCGAGGTGGTGACAAAGTGGACAGCCAAGGTGCAGAAGAGGAACGTCAGGCGTTGGATAAATTCACCATTAACCTTACGCAGCGTGCTGAAGCTGGCAAGCTAGACCCTGTTATTGGTCGTGATGATGAGATTCGCCGTGCCATTCAAGTGTTGCAGCGTCGAACTAAAAATAACCCGGTGTTAATAGGTGAACCAGGGGTAGGTAAAACAGCTATCGTAGAAGGTTTGGCTCAGCGCATTGTCAATGGTGAAGTGCCAGAAGGTTTAATTGGTAAACAAGTGTTGTCTTTGGATATGGGTGCACTTATTGCTGGTGCAAAATATCGTGGAGAATTTGAAGAGCGCCTTAAGAGTGTCCTCAATGAGCTGAGTAAACAAGAAGGTAACGTCATCTTGTTTATTGACGAAATTCATACCATGGTAGGTGCAGGTAAAGGCGAAGGCGCAATGGATGCTGGCAACATGCTGAAGCCGGCCCTTGCTCGGGGAGAGTTGCATTGTTTGGGAGCCACTACCTTAGATGAATACCGTAAGTACATTGAAAAAGATGCTGCTCTTGAGCGTCGTTTCCAAAAAGTATTTGTAGGTGAGCCTACCGAACAAGCCACTATTGCAATATTACGTGGGTTAAAAGAACGTTATGAATTACACCATGGTGTAGACATCACTGACTCTGCCATTATTGCGGCCGCACGATTGTCTCAACGCTATATTACTGATCGCCAGTTACCAGATAAAGCCATTGATTTAATCGATGAAGCAGGAAGCCGAATTCGAATGGAAATGGACTCCAAGCCTGAAGTAATGGATAAGCTTGAGCGTCATATGATTCAGTTGAAGATTGAGCGTGAAGCGCTGAGAAAAGAAACAGATAAAGCGGCTACTGCCCGTTTGAAAGGCTTAGAAGACGAATTGGCTCAGCAAGAAAAAGAATTTGCTGACTTACTTGAAATTTGGAATGCCGAAAAGGCTTCTGTCTATGGTGTGCAAAAGGTTAAGGAAGAACTAGAAGTGGCACGACAAGAGTTAGAAGTCGCCCGTCGTAATAGTAATTTGGGGAGAATGTCTGAACTGCAGTATGGAACTATTCCAGATCTAGAAAAACAACTAGAAGCAGCTCATGAGGCTGAAGGTTTAGAAACTACGCTATTGCGCAGCAAGGTAGGTGAAGAAGAAATTGCTGAAGTGGTGAGCATGTGGACCGGTATCCCTGTGAGGCGCATGTTGGCAGGTGAGCGAGAGAAACTTTTGAACATGGAGGACGCTTTACACCATCAAGTTATTGGCCAATCTGAAGCCGTGTCTAGCGTTTCCAATGCTGTGCGCCGCTCACGTTCTGGTTTGGCTGACCCAAATCGCCCTAATGGGTCTTTTCTATTCCTTGGGCCAACGGGTGTAGGAAAAACGCAATTATGTAAATCTTTAGCGACCTTCTTGTTCGATACAGAGCAAGCTCTGGTGCGTATCGATATGTCTGAGTTTATGGAAAAACACTCAATAGCTCGGCTTATTGGTGCCCCGCCAGGTTATGTTGGGTATGAAGAAGGTGGTTATTTAACAGAGGCGGTTCGTCGCAGGCCTTATTCAGTGTTGTTGCTAGATGAAGTTGAAAAGGCTCACCCTGATGTGTTCAATATCTTGTTGCAGGTGCTAGAGGATGGCCGACTTACGGATGGCCAAGGTCGTACTGTAGACTTCCGTAATACAGTGATTGTGATGACCTCAAACATGGGTTCGGATGTGATCCAAACCATGCCTGATGAAAGTCAGTACGAAGAAATGCGCACAGCAGTGCTAGATATAGTGGGCGCTCACTTTAGACCAGAATTACTCAACCGCATCGATGAGCTGGTGGTGTTCCACCCCTTAGGAAAAGAGCATGTCCGAGAAATAGCAGATATCCAGTTATTAAGGCTGCATGAACGGCTACAGGAGCACGAGTTAAGCCTCCAGCTGACAACTGCGGCTAAAAATTTGCTGGTGGAAGAGGGTTTTGATCCGGTCTATGGAGCCAGACCCCTAAAGCGCGCAATTCAGCGTAATTTAGAAAACCCCCTAGCTCAGGAGTTGTTAGCTGGCAATTTTTTGCCCGGGCAAATTATTGTGGTTGATGTGAAAGGTTCCAAGTTGACCTTTGGGTTGCCTACCAAGCACTAGTCTTGCCACTTTAATCGGTAGCTAGCTATTAAAAAGGCATTGTTTAATACAGTGCCTTTTCATCCCTAACAACTTCTCGCAAAACTTGTAAAAATAGCCGGTCTGCATCACTATGCTCGGCATAAATTTTCACGTTGGTGGTGTCTGATATTTTTTGAGCAATAATAGCGTCTGCGTTATCTTCATCAATTAATTCGCGCGCGATGGCTAAAGAGTGAGGGATAATATCGGGCTCAACAAAGATTTTTTTTAGGAAAATACGCAACTCTTCAATCACTCGCTCACGATTTCGTAACTCTAAACTAGACATAAACACCCCCCAAGCTAAACGTTTTGCTATTTTCCAATCACTATACCACCAAACGTTTGTATCAGGTTTGAAAAAGCACCGAAGAATTTTATCAATTTATAATAAATTAACCCCTGTTTTTTGCTTAAGCTATTGAATTACGGGCCTTGGCGTGTGAAAATTATTCCTTTAGGTTGATGCACATGTCGCTCAGGTGATCCCTGGCGTTTGTGATACGGTAAGCAGTACCCTTTCGCTTGTCTGCCCTGAGTTCTACGCACGTTGCAACCCGACAATGCCTGATCTCCGAGCGTCACCACTATAGGCACATTGGTGCCTGCACGATATTGCGGTCTGGCTACAAGCGCTGCCCGTGATTCTTCGATGGTTACATGAGATAGATCTCAGACAAATAATAATCGCTTCGTTTAGAATGCGGTGAGAGGATAATACAGTGGAAATGCTTTCCGGCGCAGAAATGGTGATCCGCAGCCTACAGGATCAAAAAATAGAGTATATATACGGCTACCCAGGTGGTTCTGTATTGCATATATACGATGCCTTGGCTCAACAAGAGCAAATTAAACATATTTTAGTACGCCACGAACAAGCGGCAACTCATATGGCAGACGCCTATGCCCGGGCATCTGGTAAGCCAGGGGTAGTGCTTGTAACCTCTGGCCCCGGTGCGACCAATGCAGTAACAGGTATTGCAACCGCGTTTATGGATTCTATTCCCATGGTAGTGCTTTGTGGCCAGGTACCCAGCACGTTAATTGGCGAAGACGCTTTCCAAGAAACCGATATGATGGGTGTTTCCCGTCCTGTAGTTAAACATAACTTTGCAGTTAAACACCCTTCCGAGATTCCAGGCCTAATCAAGAAGGCATTTTACATTGCTAGTAGTGGCCGTCCTGGCCCAGTGGTGATTGATATCCCCAAGGATATGACGACCCCAACGGACAAGTTTGAGTACCACTACCCCGAATCAGTGTCCATGCGTTCGTACAGTCCAGCCACCCGTGGCCATAGTGGCCAAATTAAGAAAGCCGTTGAGCTTTTATTAAGTGCGCGTCGCCCGATGATTATTGTAGGTGGCGGTACCATAGGAGGCAGAGCATCTGCTGAAGCAACTGAATTGGCTCGAACGCTAAATTACCCAGTAACGACTACGCTCATGGGGCTAGGTGGCTTTCCAGCATCTGATCCCTTGTGGTTAGGATGGCCGGGCATGCACGGCACCTATGAAGCTAACACAGCGCTGCATAACTCAGACTTAATTTTAAGTATTGGTGCGCGCTTTGATGATCGCGTGACCAATGCCACAGAGAAGTTTTGCCCTACAGCTAAAATTATTCATATTGACATTGATCCATCATCTATTTCAAAAACGATCGCAGCAGATGTGCCCATTGTGGGCCCAGCAAAGAGCGTGTTGATAGAAATGCTAGCTTTGCTTGCCAAGACTGACAGGGTGCCAGACGCAGAGGCATTGTCTGAATGGTGGAGCCAAATAGATCAGTGGCGTCAGCGCCATGGTGGTCGGTACGAGCTTAATGATAACGGCTTGCTTAAGCCTCAGCAGGTTATTGAGGCGCTCTATAAAGTTACTAAAGGGGATGCTTACATATGTTCTGACGTAGGTCAGCATCAAATGTTTGCAGCTCAATATTACAAGTTTGACAAACCTAACAGGTGGATCAACTCAGGTGGGCTAGGCACCATGGGCTTTGGCTTCCCAGCGGCTATGGGCGTTAAGCTGCATTATCCAGACGCCGAAGTAGTGTGTGTAACGGGTGAGGGTAGTTTTCAGATGAACCTGCAGGAGTTTTCCACCTGTAGTCAATATGATATTCCTGTAAAAATTGTATGTTTGAATAACCAATCTCTAGGAATGGTGCGGCAGTGGCAAGACATGAATTATGACAGTCGTCACTCCCAGTCGTATGTGAAATCATTGCCAGACTTCCACAAACTCACAGATGCCTATGGGCATAAAGCAATTACGGTTAAAACTGAAGCAGAGCTTATTCCGGCTTTGGAAGAGGCGTTTGCCTTAAAAGATGAACTTGTGTTCCTCGACATCCACATTGATCCAACAGAACATGTGTATCCCATGCTGGTGCCTAAGGCATCTATGCGTGACATGTGGTTGAGCAAGACGGAGCGAACTTAATGAGGCATATCATAGCGGTATTGTTAGAAAACGAAGCTGGTGCTCTATCTCGCGTAGTGGGTTTGTTTTCCCAGCGTAA
>NZ_CP159830.1:485000-982500 GCF_047730085.1 Candidatus Njordibacter sp. Uisw_056
TTCTGTAGGCCGTTGAAGGGAAAGCTGAGAGGCATCCTGGAGGTATCAGAAGTGCGAATGCTGACATGAGTAACGATAAGGGGAGTGAAAAGCTCCCCCGCCGGAAGACCAAGGTTTCCTATCCAATGCTAATCAGGGTAGGGTGAGTCGGCACCTAAGGCGAGGCTGAAGAGCGTAGTCGATGGAAAGCAGGTTAATATTCCTGCACCACTCAATATTGCGAAGGAGGGACGGAGAAGGCTAGTCCAGCGCGGCGTTGGTTGTCCGCGTTTAAGCGTGTAGGCTTGAATCTTAGGAAAATCCGGGATTCTTTAAGGCTGAGGCGTGATGACGAGGTCCATTAGGACTGAAGTGGTTGATGCCATGCTTCCAGGAAAAGCTTCTAAGCATCAGATATTGAGTGACCGTACCCCAAACCGACACAGGTGGTCAGGTAGAGAATACCAAGGCGCTTGAGAGAACTCGGGTGAAGGAACTAGGCAAAATGGTACCGTAACTTCGGGAGAAGGTACGCCGCTGTTGGTGATGGGACTTGCTCCTTAAGCTGATGGCGGCCGAAGATACCAGGTGGCTGCGACTGTTTATTAAAAACACAGCACTGTGCAAACACGAAAGTGGACGTATACGGTGTGACGCCTGCCCGGTGCCGGAAGGTTAATTGATGAGGTTAGCGCAAGCGAAGCTTTTGATCGAAGCCCCGGTAAACGGCGGCCGTAACTATAACGGTCCTAAGGTAGCGAAATTCCTTGTCGGGTAAGTTCCGACCTGCACGAATGGCGTAACGACGGCCACACTGTCTCCACCCGAGACTCAGTGAAATTGAAATCGCTGTTAAGATGCAGTGTATCCGCGGCTAGACGGAAAGACCCCGTGAACCTTTACTATAGCTTCACAGTGAACTTTGAACCTATTTGTGTAGGATAGGTGGGAGGCTTTGAAGCGGTGACGCTAGTCATCGTGGAGCCAAACTTGAAATACCACCCTGGTATGTTTGAGGTTCTAACTCAGGTCCGTAATCCGGATCGAGGACACTGTGTGGTGGGTAGTTTGACTGGGGCGGTCTCCTCCCAAAGAGTAACGGAGGAGCACGAAGGTATGCTAATCATGGTCGGAAATCATGAGGTTAGTGCAATGGCATAAGCATGCTTAACTGCGAGACAGACGCGTCGAGCAGATACGAAAGTAGGTCATAGTGATCCGGTGGTTCTGAATGGAAGGGCCATCGCTCAACGGATAAAAGGTACTCCGGGGATAACAGGCTGATACCGCCCAAGAGTTCACATCGACGGCGGTGTTTGGCACCTCGATGTCGGCTCATCACATCCTGGGGCTGAAGCCGGTCCCAAGGGTATGGCTGTTCGCCATTTAAAGTGGTACGCGAGCTGGGTTTAGAACGTCGTGAGACAGTTCGGTCCCTATCTGCCGTGGACGTTTGAGATTTGAGAAGAGTTGCTCCTAGTACGAGAGGACCGGAGTGAACGAACCTCTGGTGTTCCGGTTGTCACGCCAGTGGCATTGCCGGGTAGCTACGTTCGGACAGGATAACCGCTGAAAGCATCTAAGCGGGAAGCCCCCTTCAAGATGAGATCTCACAGGAGTTTAACTCCCTAAAGAGCCGTTCAAGACTAGGACGTTGATAGGTTGGGTGTGTAAGCGCGGTAACGTGTTGAGCTAACCAATACTAATTGCTCGTGAGGCTTGACCATATAACGCCAAAAGCGTTGTACAAGCTAATATGAACGCATGAGAGTGTGTGAGTATGAAGTACAAACAATTAAGTTTACGATAGAAGTACGATGGGTAAGCCCTCGGTAAGCGCAAGTTGTGTAATACCTAAACGAAGACATATCACAAATTCAAGGATGGCGATTTAACGATCTTCATTCACCTTTTTATTGCTTGGCGACCATAGCGAGATGGAACCACCTGACCCCATTCCGAACTCAGAAGTGAAACGTTTTAGCGCCGATGGTAGTGTGGGGTTTCCCCATGTGAGAGTAGGTCATCGCCAAGCACCTCATTCAGTACTAAAAAACCCCTAGCCTTAATCAGACTAGGGGTTTTTTATTGCGCGTAGAAGGTAAATAATTATGCGTCTTCCTCTGTGCCTAACTACCTTTGCGACACCTTGTCGACAATAACTTGGGCATGGCCATCCAACAGAGTAATTTTCAATGCTTGCTTAGCTTCAATTTGTTCTATTTTAGTAATCACCTGTGCCTGCATGTTCTGTGTGACGCTATATCCGCGCGATAATGTGTGCAGTGGGCTTAATTGATTAAGCTGGGCAGCCAGGCCGATGAATTTTTGTGAACGTCTTTGCAGACCAGAGTGTTGGCCAATTTTTAGGCGTTGTTTCAGTTGTGTTACATTTTTAGAGTGAGCTTCAATACGAAAGTTTGGGTTGAGGCTAATCAGCTTACTGTATTGTTGATCATAGAAGAACTTCTTCGCTTGAAGTTGTTTCAGGGAGGCTTGCTCCAGTCTCACTTGCAGGTGATCGAGACGTTGGCTTTGATCGTTAAGCTTTTGTCCTGGATGTTGCAATAGTGCACGAAGACGAGACAGGTTAAGGTGTTGGTTCTGCACCTGTTTTTGCCATTGTTGCTTTAATTGGCGCTCCAGTTGTTGCACTTTGTATACTAATTCAGACTGATCTTGGCTGACCAGCTCAGCAGCAGCTGAGGGTGTGGGCATGCGGCAATCCGCAACAAAGTCTGCAATGGTAAAATCGGTCTCATGGCCTATTGCACTCACCGTAGGTATTTGGCTTGCATATATAGTGCGGGCAAGGAACTCATCATTATAGCTCCAGAGGTCCTCAATAGAACCACCACCGCGGGTAAGTATAATCACGTCATGTTGGCCCATTAGATTACACAACTCAATCGCTTTGGCGCTCTCCACAGCCGCACTGTGTCCCTGAACAGTTACTGGCAGCAGGTCTACTGCTAAGCTTGGCATGCGCTGTTGTAAAACCTTTAAAAAGTCATGTATCGCAGCCCCATTAGCAGAGCTAATCACCGCTACCCGTTGGCAATGCGCTGGAATGGATCGCTTGTGCTGCTCATTAAAAAGCCCCTCGTCGAGGAGCTTTTGTTTCAGTGCCAAAAATGCCTGCTGCAGATTACCACTACCTGCAAGCTGCATTTGTTCGCCAATGAGCTGGTAATCTCCTCGGTCTGGATACAGGCTAACCTTGGCTTTAAAATGGATCAAATCACCTTCTTTGGGTTCAAATGAGCAATATAGGTTTCTATTACGAAACATGGCGCAGCTCACCTGCCCGTCCATATCTTTTAGACGGAAATACCAGTGACCTGAACGTGCCCTTGTAAAGCCAGATATTTCACCGCTCACAGTAACAATGCCAAAGCGTGTTTCTAACAAGTTTCTAGCAGCATGGTTAAGCTCGCTCACTTGCCAAATGCGTGGTGTGTCTGTCATAAGTAGCTGCTCAGGTGTATAAAAACAAGCTAAATCATACACTAAATCAATGTATAAAAGAGTAGCTAAATGAAGCGCTATTAGTGGTCAAAAGGGGCTGTGTTCCGGTATAATGTACCGTTTCCTTTCACCATCTAAAAAAGGACGCCCCCTATGTTACGACTTGCCGAAGAAGCACTCACATTTGATGACGTACTCTTAGTGCCTGGTTATTCGGAGGTGCTGCCAAAAGATGTTCAGCTGCAAACCCGCATTGCACGCGATTTACCCTTGAATATACCCCTTGCTTCTGCTGCTATGGACACTGTGACCGAAGCGCGTTTAGCTATTGCTATAGCCCAAGAAGGTGGAATTGGTATTGTTCACAAAAACCTTACTGTGGCAGACCAAGCTGATCAAGTACGTCGTGTAAAAAAGCACGAGAGTGGCGTAGTTCAGGACCCAGTAACTTGCTCATCTAACATGACGGTAGGTGAACTGCAGAGCTTAGCTGTTCAAACAGGATTTTCTGGGTTCCCTGTGGTTGATAATGGCCAATTAGTGGGTATTGTAACAAGTCGTGATATGCGTTTTGAAAACCATGTTGAAGCTCGTGTAGATACCATAATGACCACTAAAGAAAATTTGGTAACCGTCGAGCCTGGTGTAGATCAGGACACAGTGCGTAACTTATTGCGTAAACATCGCATTGAACGTGTATTGGTAGTAGGTGACGATTTCACCTTACAAGGCATGATGACGGTTAAAGACATGTATCGTGCCAAAGCTTATCCCAATGCTTGTAAAGATGCCCAAGGCAGTTTACGGGTGGGCGCAGCTGTGGGTACTGGGCCTGAGACTGAAGATCGTGTGAAAGCATTAGTGGATGCAGGTGTCGATTTAATTATCGTTGATACCGCACATGGTCATTCAGCTGGAGTGATTGAACGGGTTCGTTGGATTAAGACTAACTTCCCACAAGTACAAGTTGTTGGTGGCAATATTGCTACTGCTGCTGCCGCTGAAGCTTTGGCAGACGCAGGAGCAGATGGTGTTAAAGTAGGTATTGGCCCTGGCTCAATCTGCACCACACGAATTGTTGCTGGCATCGGTGTTCCTCAAATCACTGCAGTAGCTAATGTGGCGGCTGCAATGACTCCGCGGGGCATTCCAGTGATAGCCGATGGTGGTGTGCGTTATTCGGGCGACTTGGCAAAAGCCATCGCTGCTGGTGCAAGTGTGGTTATGGCAGGTAGTTTGCTGGCTGGTACTGATGAGGCACCAGGAGAGGTAGAGCTATACCAAGGCCGGGCTTATAAAGCTTATCGTGGCATGGGTTCCATCGGTGCTATGGGGCAAAGCCAAGGTTCTAGTGACCGTTATTTTCAAAGTACTGACGCTGGTGTAGAAAAGCTAGTACCAGAAGGTATTGAAGGGCGCGTTGCGTGTAAGGGACCAATGGCAGCTATCGTACATCAAATGATGGGCGGCTTGCGCGCTAGTATGGGTTATACCGGCTGCAGCGATATGGAACAAATGCGCACCATCCCTATTTTCACCCGAATTACCAGTGCGGGTATGAGCGAAAGCCATGTGCACGACGTAACCATTACCAAAGAAGCACCTAATTATCGGGCCAAGTAAACGGCGTTAAATTATTGGCGTACTTCTTTTATAAATTTAGTTGTAGATGCTTAATACGCGCTACAACCCACTCACGGAGTTACACATGATGCAGGATATCCACGCACAACGGATTCTCATCTTGGATTTTGGTTCACAATACACGCAATTAATAGCACGTCGTGTAAGAGAAATTGGCGTTTATTGCGAAATTCGCGCCTATGATATGAAAGACCAAGCAATCCGTGATTTTGCACCCAAAGGTATTATTCTTGCTGGCGGCCCAGAATCTGTAACTGAAGCGGGTAGTCCTCGAGCGCCAGAAATTATATTTCAGATGGATGTTCCTGTGCTTGGTATATGTTACGGAATGCAAACCATGGCTGAGCAGTTGGGTGGCAAAGTAAGTGCATCTAATGAACGTGAGTTTGGTTATGCCGGTGTTCAAGTAGAAACAGCAGGCGCTTTGCTTAACGGTATTCATGACGAAGTTGACGCTGATATATGCAGCCTTAATGTATGGATGAGCCACGGTGATAAAGTGACTCAGATGCCTGAAAACTTTACCTGCATGGCTTCTACAGAAAGTGCGCCAATTGCGGGTATGAGCAACGAAGCAAGGCGTTTATATGGACTACAGTTCCACCCAGAAGTCACCCACACGAAACAAGGAGGGGCTATTTTAGAACGTTTTGTTAGTCACATATGCCATTGTGAAGGCCTATGGACAGCGAGTAATATTATTGACGATGCTATTGCTACAGTGCGTGAAAAAGTAGGCTCAGATACAGTATTACTTGGCCTCTCTGGTGGTGTAGATTCCTCTGTTGTTGCGGCTTTATTGCATAAAGCCATTGGTGATCAGCTAGTTTGTGTGTTTGTAGACAATGGTTTGTTGCGCCTTAATGAAGGCGACCAAGTAATGAAAATGTTTGCTGATAACATGGGCGTGCGTGTGATTCGGTCTAATGCACAAGAATTATTCTTAGGTAATCTTAAAGGTGTATCAGACCCAGAAGCTAAGCGTAAAGTAATTGGCAATACCTTCATTGATGTATTTGATAAAGAAGCCACTAAAATCACTAATGTTAAGTGGCTCGCTCAAGGGACTATTTACCCAGATGTTATAGAATCTGCTGCTGCCGAAACAGGTAAAGCCCATGTGATTAAATCTCATCACAACGTGGGTGGCTTACCAGATGACATGGCCTTTGAATTAGTTGAGCCATTACGCGAACTATTTAAAGATGAAGTTCGTAAAATTGGCCTAGAGTTAGGCTTGCCTTATGACATGGTTTATCGCCATCCGTTCCCAGGGCCAGGCCTTGGTGTGCGTATTTTAGGGGAAGTGAAAGAAGAATATGCCGACATCCTGCGTTTGGCGGATGCTATCTTTATGGAAGAGTTACATGCTTCTGGCTGGTACCACAAAACCAGCCAAGCTTTTGTGGTCTTCCTACCCGTTAAGTCTGTTGGTGTGGTGGGTGATGGCCGTCGTTATGAATGGGTAGTGAGCTTAAGGGCTGTGGAAACTGTGGACTTTATGACGGCTCGTTGGGCTCACTTGCCTTACGAACTATTAGAAAAAGTGTCTGGCAGAATCATTAATGAAATTTCTGGTATCTCCCGTGTTGCCTATGATGTTTCCAGTAAACCGCCTGCCACTATTGAGTGGGAGTAGTGTCTAAAACTTAAGTAATTGTTTATAAACAGTTTTTATGAAAATAATACTTACAAACTACTTACATACAAAAGATTATAGTTATTGATTTTGTTGAGTTTACTTGTTATAACTTACAAACAAACTTACAAACTCTGTGTACTATTACACATAATAGGCAAATGGCAGAAGATAACGAAACAAAAATATTAGGCAATAAAGCAACCATATATACCAACAAGTTTGGTATGTGGCAGTTTAGGCTTTGGCTTGCTAATGAAAACAAATACGTACGTAAATCGCTTAAGACTAAAGAAAAGACATTGGCGATTGAACGAGGCGAAGAGTTATATATTGAAGTAGCACATAAACAAAAAAGTGGTATTAAGCACTTTGGAATTAGCATTAAAGAAGGTGTTGAGCAGTATATTGAAGCACGAAGTAAAGAAGTTGGTTTAGGTAATGTTGGTATTGTTAAAGGTAGACTTGATACAATCAAAACACATCTAAAACACTTTTTAGAGTATGTACGCAAAGATGATAAAGTAACAAACTTGAGTGATAATACCCTTGTCTATTATGAACGTAATGGAAAAGAAACAACTTACTTACATTTCCGTCTCGCACAAAATGCCTCTCCAAGTACCATTTCTAATGAAATGAGTACAATAAATGCGTGTATGAATTACTTATACAGCATTAGAAAAGCGAGTTATATTGCACGTTTTCATTTACCAAAATTTGATAGAAAAAAATACGATAAGAGTGGCGAAGGAATAAGAAGACAAACATTCGAATATAAAGAATGGCAATCTTTTACAACAGCAATGCGTAGTTACTGTGCAAAAGTAAAATTGAAGCTGACAGATGAAGAATACTTTGAAAGAGAGCTTGTTAGGCATTACTTCTTATTTGCGGCGAATAGTGGATTAAGAAGTGGCGAGTTGAAGCAATTGAGTTGGTATAATGTTGATACTTTTAGACAAGATGAAACAAGCAATACTAATGAAGATTTGTTAGCAAACGTTTTTGTTGAAGCACAAACGAGTAAAGTACGTAAAGCAAGACGACTTTATTGCAGAGGTGGTTACTATATTGAGAGATGGAGAAGCTTAGTTAAAAAGTATGGAACTAACGATAGCGGATTAGTGTTTAGTAGAGATGGTATTGATGTTTTTCCTAATTCAACATTGCATAAACACTTTAGAAGAATACTTTTGCTAACAGATATTAGTTTAGAGAGACAAAAAGAGCTTGTACCATACAGCATAAGACACTTTATGATTACAAACAGAATACAAAGTGGATGTAGGTTTAGCGATGTTGCTTACATGTGTGGAACAAGCATTAAGCAAATTGAGCAGACGTATTTTCATTTGACAGATGAGATGATGATGACAACTGCTACAGCTGACTTTATACGTAAAGATGGTAAAGTTATACCGATTGGTAATCACATTTAATAGCAGTATATAACTCTAATATCTGCTTTTGATTTTCTCTTACTTGCTTAGACTTTGGTAAATTCTTACCTAACCACTCTTTATGTCTTTCAGCTCTTTTCAGTTCTTTTGATAACTTGTGTTTTGACTGCTTCATATAAGTTCTACAGCATTACCACACAACTCATCATTTATGTCGATATACCTCTGTGTAGTTTGTATGCTTTTGTGTGATGCTAACTCAGCAATAACACGAACACTTACTCCACTTGTAGCAAGCTTAGTAATAAAACTGCGTCTTCCGCTGTGACTACTTGCTCCAACAATACTGCAACGTGCGTATAAACGCTTTAATAGCTGTTGTAGCGTGTTAGCATCAAAACGCTTACTCTTTTGCGTAGTAAACAAGTAAACGCTGTTGTAGACGCTTATATTGCTTTGCAGATAGCGTTTGATAGCTGATTTAGCTTTAGTGTTAACAAATACTCGTCTGCTATCACTTCCTTTCGTTTGTTCTGCACTTAAAAATATAATGTCATTAACTTCATCTTTGTCGTTAACTACATCAGAAAGCTTTAAACTAGCTACTTCAGAAACCCTACAACCACATAAGTGTGTAAGTAGTAGCATTGCTCTATTGCGTTCTGCGTGTCTATCAAATGCATCTATGTAGTCTAATACCTTCTTAAGTTCTTTTTGTGTAAGTACTTTTGCTTGTTTCATTTCAGCCTCTAATGTTTAGTTTTCATTTACATAAGTATATTTTCAAACATTAGTTATTCCTACCTTTTATCAGTAGTTGTATATCTTCAATAGTTTCAATTGGTTACTTCATAATGTTTAGTATTGTGTATTTCTAAACATTACATATAAGAAGAACTTGCACATCAAATTGATGCACAATTACTAAAACAACATTTTAAATTTCGAGCATAGCCACTTATTAAAATGATTTACTTTGTTTTAGATGGCATAGCTGTACAACTAAATTATCGTCATCCATCTGCCAAAACTCCTTCATACCATATGTACTTCTATCTTCGCCTATTTCGTTTATTAATATTTTCATGTTATTTGCCTTGTGTACTTTTTCGTTCCATAAGAAATTAGCATGCTTAATAATGTTATGTGTCTCTTTTAATGTTTCTCCTTTACAAAAATAATGCATATGTAAGTTATCTCTGTCTTTACCCCCTTCTATGTAAACAAACCTTTCAATTCTATTTCCACTTAACACTTCTTTATGTGTGTATAGTTTTCTATCTAAAGCATTCAAAAAGTAACTGCATGTTTTTATTACTTCTTCCTTTCTAAATGTATTCTTATATTCAAAAGTTGCAGTTCCAAAAAGTGTAAACCTTTGCCTCCTTTGCCAATCTCCAACAGCATTGATGTACATCTCTCGTTTAGTAAGCTGTGTGTTGTGTGTTGGACTAAATAACATTGAGCGTTTCCTTTAAGCGTTAATGTTATTTAGCAACGGAGAAATATATTATGATGAAAACGGTTTTTGATGAAACATATGAACTACTAAACAGTATTGGTATTGTAGCTACACAAACTGAATTTTATAGAGATTGGTTAAACAGAAGCGAAAGCTACTTTCGTTGTTTGCGTTTTCATAAGCGTCAACCTTCAACACAAACTATTGCTATCTGCAGTAGTAAGCTAAAGCACTACAGTCGATTGTTAGAAGCAAAAGAAGATAACGAAAGTAAGCTACTTGCTGACAACTTCTCTAATCTTTCACAAAATTTAGATAATGTTATTTACAGCACAAGTAAGTCAAAATGGATGAATACTGTAAACGAAAAGGTAAACACAACTGTACACTGAAAAGGGTATTTGTACTCACAAAAATTTGCTGTGCGGATTTATAGGGTGGAGTACTTACAGAAGTTGGTTGGTGATTTTACAACCCCCCTAATAAAGGATGAAGATGAATTACAAAGATGAAATGAGAAAGTTAATAGACTTGGTAAAGCAACAAAGTTTTGATGCTCCATTAGAAAGTACGTTAGATGATATGAATATGTTGACTACTGCTGTTAGCGACTTGAGTGACAGAATAACTTTACGTGTGTCTAAAAGTCTGCAACCAAATCATAAGAAAGCAAAGGCAAGTGTTAAAAAGAAAAGCAATGCTAAGTTAAAAGCTTTTCCTTCTGTTACTCCACTGCCTATTCCACAATCTAAAACAAAGAATACAAGCGATACAAAGCAACAAACGATTAGTAATCCAAAAGACGAATTGTTAGCAAAGCAGATAGCAGTACAATCAATTAAGCCACAAGCTAGTATATAGCGTTATATAATTAACGTTGTCTATTTGCTTAGTGTGGCTTTATCCGTCAAAACAGTACACTTCTATACGCTTGTCATTATATGTTTGACTGAATGACTGAAAGGTATAGTGATGCCAGGCTTAAATACTTTACACAAAAAAACAGCACTAACTTGTAGTGCTGTCTTTTTATTCTAGTTACTTAGAACTTACTAATTGTAACTTTGGTTTAGTTGGAGGAATGAACTTACTACACGCTTGCTGTAGTGTAGAACACATACTTCTCCAATCTCCATTATTATTACTTGCTATCTCTACAAGCGTTTTGTCTTTCAACATTGGCAAACTATGTTGTGTAATTATTTGCTCCATTCTATCAACATATTGTTTTATATTATGTGTAGCATTAAAGCAGATAACGTGACTTCAACTTTGTAACCCTTTGTCAATTTTCTCTAAAAGTTGAAACATCTAAGATGGCTTTTGATGTGTATGAACAAATATTACTTGCAGAGAGTGATGGAGAGAAAGTATCAAACTACAAATTAGCAAAGGTTGTTGGTTTGAAAGTTGGAAGTAGAACAACAGATGAAGCATATGAGCATAGAAAAATATCGGTTGCTGTTACTCGTAAAAAGAAGACAGCAATAGATGCTATAATCAATGTTGTTGAAGGTAAGTTTGGTTAAACAAAGGAGAAGACAATGGATATTAGTGAAATAGACAAGCAAATTGCAGAGTTACAAAAGAAGAAAGAAGATGCAATTAAAGAAAACAAGAAAAAAGCAGTAGTAGATGTTAAAAAGTTGATATTAGACTTTAAGGTGACAAAAGGCGATTTGCGTGGTAAAGCAATGAAGCAATTGATTGGCGAAAATAGCTTAAACAGTAGTTTGAAAAACTAGATATGAAAAATTTTATAAAAAAAGTGCTTATGATGATTTTTGGTTTTGCATTTTCAAGTTTAGTAAGGAGAAAAAACTATCTACTGAAGAACTTTAGAGGTGGCTACCACTCGATTAATGAACTCGACAAGCAATTGGAAAAGTATGTTGATTATGATAATGGTTTTTATGTTGAATTAGGTGCCAATGATGGAGTCAACCAATCCAACTCACTTTACTTTGAATTAAATAGAAATTGGAAAGGGGTTCTTGTAGAACCATCACCCCATAATTTTCTTTTATGTAGAGAGCAAAGAAGCAATAAAAATCGAATCTTTTGCAATGCTTGTGTGGGTTTTGATTACGAAGATAAGTATGTTGATATTAAATACGCAAACCTTATGTCAATATCAGAAAATTTGGCGTTGGATATAGAGGATAAAGAAGCGCATTTGGAGAGTAGCAAAGCACACCTAAAAGAAACAGAGACGGTATTTGCTTTTGGTGCAGTCGCCAAAACTCTAAATTCTTTGTTAGAAAAGGCTGAGGCGCCTAAAGTGATAGACTTTCTGTCACTTGATGTTGAAGGAGCTGAATTGGAAGTTTTAAAAGGAATAAATTTTGAAAAGTTTTCATTTAAATATATGCTTATCGAAGTTAGAAATTTGAAGCGTGTGGAAGATTTTTTGATAGAACGCGGATATGTATTAGAAAAGCAGTTTTCATCACATGACTATCTCTTTAAATGTGTTTAATGCTTATTTTGAAATCTACTAACTAACTTTTCACTAACGCTTTTAGGCAACTGATTTTCAAAATTTACGCAGAGGTCAGTTTCTATTTTTTAGAAATTTATACAATACAGTTGTTAAAAATTATGAATAATATAAAAAAGATCATAATTAAATGTGTCACTATTTTAGTATATTAGTGGTAATGCACAAGGGCCATTAGAACGTTAAAATGTTTGATTTTGAAATTACAAATTACTTGCAAAGTATGTAACCTTTTTTAAAATTACTATTGAATTATAATAGTTTTTTTCAAAACAGAATTTATAAGTTTTAGTATATCGACTTACAAAATACTTACATACCCTTTTTAAAAGTTATTTAAAACAATGGATTACAAGGAAGATACTATTGAGTGGGAATGAAGGTAAATGTATTGTATTCAGGTAGATATACCTCAAAATATTTGTGATATCGACGATGAACTTAAAGCTATTTATCACAGCAAGGACACTGTATGTATGTGGGTTTTCATCACAATGGATACAGAATCTGTTCAGGCAGCTCTATCAATTAGCCAACATACCCAACGTCAGCAGTCATAGCGGTAGACGTTCGTTTATCACTAATCTGAGCGAGAAGGTTATCTCGACAAGGGTAATACAGAAATTAGCTCGTCATAGCAGTATGGTGACAACACAGAGATAGATTGATGTCTCAGACCACAAGCTGAAAAATGCTGTAATTGTTCTTTAAGCTTTTAGCTCACATTCTCGAGATATAAGTGTTTTTGGAAATTGATGAATACGTTTCGTGTCTTACCAAGATCCCCTAGTACTCTTAAAGCATTGATTTATCTAAATTTCGTAGTTACAAACTAGTGCAGTTACTATTAGGCTTTAACATTTGAGCTAGTCTGTTATCCAAATATAATTTCATGAAACATTCTGCCGGGCATTAAGGTGAATGCACCAGCAACTAGAAGTGCTCCAATATATACTCCTACCATTGAATAAATATGTGCATTTTTATGTTTTTCCAACTTCGTTTTCTTGAATTGCCGAATGCTCCAAACCGAATAAATTAAGTTGCCAACTGTGAAAGGAATTAGGAGGTGTATCCAAGAATAAAACCGAGGATTAAACACTGTGTCCGTCATTGGTGAAGTAATGAATAACGCTGTAAAAGAGACGATCAACAAAAAAGAAACCCAAACGCGTCCAATGAATCTATGCTGCTTAGTTCCCTTTTTTTTGAAGAAAATATATAAACCAACTGGGACTGCTGCTAACGCAAAAAAAGCATGTACGTATATTATTGTCATGGTTATAAGTCTATTTGAATTTTTTTATATGTATCAATGACAAAGGATGCAGCTTCAAATTTAGGAATACCGAAAGCCTTAGCATTATTAGAGAATCCATATTGTTCTTTAGGTATTCCTAAAAAGTTAGTATCAAGCTTCTCATTTTCATTTTCGTCAATATATACCCCAATTGCGTAGGTGTCAGGAGGGATCTCAAAAGAACCTTTATAAGTGCCTTTGCCAATTTTTTCTACAACACCTGCCTCTATTCCAGGCTGTGAACCGGGTTTGTCACCTCGATCTGATTCGAAAACTTCCTTAGAATTATAGATTGCCAAATGAAGTACGCCTCCTTCGGTGACGCCTTGGATTTCAACGTCCAAGGTGGCTGCACTTAAATGAAAAGAACACAAAATAAATGAAAGGAAACTAAAATATTTAATCATTATACTTAAAAACTTTGTTATTATGTTTGCTAAGTTAACATCAACAATACAGAAAAATGTTTACTAAGTAAACATAATTTTATATGGGATATCACAAAGAAAGTCTGAAAGAGCAACTTGTTGAAATCGCATGGGAAATTTGTGTCGCAGAGTCTTGGCAAAAAGTTAATATGCGAAGGGTTGCTCAAAAAGCTGGAGTTTCAAATACTGCCTTTTATAGACATTTCAAAAACAAAAATGATCTTAAAGCAGAGTTGATGCGAAGAGGTTTCCAAATTCTAAATGAAGGCATGAAAGATTTAGCCAATAATTTTTCAAGTTACGGAGCTCATTACATAAGATTTGGATTGGACTATCCGCATATTTACGATTTGATGTTTGGGAATACGGAATTAGATTTTTCTCTTTATCCTGATTTAAAAGCTCTATCCGAGACATCCTTTGGTGGGATAGTCGAAGGACTGAAATCTTTTATGCCTGATGAGTCAGATAAAAATGTCATGATAAAAGCAGTCAATATTTGGGCATCTGTTCGTGGGATAGTTGGAATTTTGAGACAATCGAAATGGCAGGGAAAACAAACTGAAACTCTCGAATGGATTGAGAATCACTTAGAAGAGTATTTGGAGATGACAACTTTTAGTTGAAGGCAACTACGAACTCATTAGAGGACTACACACTGTGTAGTTAGAACCTGGTAAGTTATTGATAATGATGGAAGGGAACAAATTGAAAATAACCTGTTTACAACACAGTCACAACACACACCTTTTCAGTTACCCTCAAAGCTATGTGGCATAAGGGTTTCAGAAATCGTCACTATTGAGTGGGAATAAATATAAATGTATTGTATTCAGGTAGATATACCTCAAAATATTTGTGATATTGACGATGAACTTAAAGCTATTTATCACAGCAAGGACACTGTATGTATTTGGGTTTTTAAAACCAGAGACGACAGAAATAAGTTTGTGAATGATACTGCAGGAATGTTGAAGCCTGAGCGTGAAAATTATTACGAACAACACTTCGCCTAAAAGTTACAAACGAAATTACCTAGTCTAAAAATAAACTATATCAATTGCTGTCAGCGTAGAAACTATTCAGTGGGCGTAGGAATGTCAGGCTAAACTATTAAAGAAGTGACCGCGTTTTTTTAAGAGCAATATATGATTGCGGATATTGTTCATTTCATTAGATACACCTTCTTCTTGCGTCCACGTGGCTCTAGTGGTGGATAACACAAGAACGCAGTATCAGTGCAGCAAGCCCAACTCATCTAGCGTCGTAATGATCAATTCGCCTTCGGGGGTGTTGTATGAAACTGCATGAAGCCCCCGTCTTGAGCGTGCGACAGGCGCAACACCAGAACATGTCCTAAACCAGTGGAAGGAGTCAGCACGCCGGCTCGGTGGAATGACTTACTGTGGTCATCGTGTGCTAGGCAGAGACCGAGCTCGGCCAACATTTTGGAAGTTGCGCCGTAGCCAGGATCGCCTTGTCCAACGATCCGCGTGCGTGCGACTTTCTTGTTTGTTCTTGCGGTCACTTCCATCTCGAAGCCTCCATCACGAAGTAACCAGGAAGGCGGACCTTCTCCAGATTTGGGTTTGAACTTGATAGGTTCGCCCAGGAAATAGCCAAACCCTCGACTCACCCACATTGCTGCTATGCGCAACCACATCCCTACAGCTGCGCACTCGCTATATGATATATTTTGATGTTCGTTGCGCAGCGTGAGGCTGCGTCGTACGACTCTGGCGTTGATGGGAGCCATAAAAAACTTCGAAACGGCACCGTAGGTCGAATCAAAAGTCCACTTGAAGTCTGGGGCCATGCCATCGGCTGTTCTAGGTGTTTTGGTTTCTACCCCTATGACTCCCGGTGCTAGGATATAGGGATTTGCTTCCATCATATCCGTGTAGCGGCCAGACTTTTTGGCCGACCCGGTTGCCTTGCCAGAGTTTAAGGTGCCTCCAGAAAACGAACCCGTGTAGCGAGTATAAACGCCGCGAAGCTGCACACTCTCATTCGGGGCACTGGGCAGTGCCTCTGCGGCCATTAAGGCACCAAGGTCGGAGGGTATTGAATCCACACCACCGCCCAAAATCACCTTCGCCCCAGAACCTATTGCGATGTCATGAAATGCCTCGATCATTTCGGCCTGCCAGAATCCTTCGCCGGCGAGGTCTGAGTAGTGAACGCCTAATTGAGCACATGCACCCAAAAGGGCAGCCCCGTTATTGACAGAGTAGGGTCCAGCGCAATTGAGAATCACTGTGGCACGGGACACCATCGTGATCACTGCGTCGGTGTCCTCGAGGTCAACGCAGATAGTCTCGGGTCTACCCCCGAGTTTGGCAGACAGTTTGGCAAGCTTGCTTTGAGTGCGGCCAGCAATAGCCCAAGGTTTGCCACGGAGTTCGGGGTGGGCGTCTAGGTAAGCGGCGACCAACTGCCCCGTAAACCCAGTCGCTCCATAGACGATTAATACTAAAGGTTCTGTCAACATAACTGAGGCCTGACTTTAGTGCGTGGGAATACAATAGAATGTACTACGTTAACTGCATCACATTTTAAGAACATAACCGTTGTTTAAATGAACTTAAGTAATTAATGAAAGTATTTCTTGGGAACCAGTCTTCAAGAAGTTATAACGGCCAATAGTGGACAAGCTTACACTTTTTAAGCCTGATTAAGCTCTTTATAACGGCCAATTAATTCAGTTTAACTATGTAAGTAGTTCACTTATTACGCTTCACACTTTAGCCTTTGAGCTTTTCATATCAATATACTTGCGCTGGATTGAGTTTAAGTGGCATTAACGTAAATTAAAGGGTACGAACTAGTTTCAAGTGAGTAGGCCTGCTCTTTTTTGACAGACCTATTCAATCTGGCGCGGGGCAATCTAATAATAGAGCGGGCGAGCAATTAAGTGCCTTAGCGATACGGCCAATAGTAGTCAAGCTTGCGCTTTTTAAGCCTCGCTCGATTTGCCCAATATGTGATCGGTTGATTCCCGCCACATGTGCGAGATCTTCCTGTGACATTTTAAGTTCTTTTCGGCGTTCCCTAACCGTCTTACCAAAGTGTTCTGTAATTGACATAATTGATTGAGGCTCCCTGCCTGTAAACTTGCTTAATCTTGTATCAAAAGCGGTTGTTAATACACTGCTTATAGCCACTATTATCAAATTAAATAAATATATCAATAATTCATATACTTTTATGTTTCAAGAATCTAAACATTTTACTTTTTTCATATAATAACTGAGCGTTTTTCTATTTTTTAAGTTGCGATTTGTTTAGACGAAGCCCTATATATTGACTATAGCAGAGCGACCTTTTGGGTTTCTGACAGATAATGAAAGTATTAATTTGTAGTATTATTATAGTACCTAGTCGTAATTGCCTTATGTTGTAATCTAACAGCAAGCTAAATTAACTACAAAAACTGACCTAGCTTGTAATCATATTAATAAAAATAGTGAGGGAAAAAATGTCAAAAGTACTAATGATTACCGGTGACTTTGTTGAAGATTATGAAAACATGGTGCCTTTTCAAGCGCTCATAGCCATGGGCCATGAAGTGCATGCAGTATGTCCAGATAAGCAAGCGGGGGAGACCATTGCGACATCAATACATGACTTCGAAGGTGACCAAACCTATACTGAAAAACGTGGGCACAACTTTGGTCTTAACGCATCTTTTTCAGCTGTTAACGTGGCAGATTACGATGCCCTTTATGTGCCAGGGGGGCGGGCGCCCGAGTATTTGCGGTTAAACGCCCAAGTGCTGGAGATGGTGCAACACTTTGCTGATAATGATAAACCCATCGCATCTATTTGTCATGGAGCCCAACTACTGGCTACTGCCGGTATTATTAAAGGCAAAAAAGTGTCAGCCTACCCTGCTTGCCAACCCGAAGTAGAAATGGCGGGTGCTGAGTATGTGGTGCTGCCTATGGACGGTGCGATCACCGATGGACAGCTAGTTACTGCACCTGCATGGCCTGCTCACCCTGCCATGTTAAGGCAATTTGTGGCATTGTTATAGGCTGAGGTAATGCAGAGAGGCTCATATGTGTGAATTGTTTATTAATGCTAATAGTGATTTATGGAGTAGTAAAACTAAATCATTGCGCATTCAAGGAATGGTAACGTCCATTCGTTTAGAAGTATTTTTTTGGAACATATTGGAAGAGCTGTCATTTCGTGACCATATGACCGTGAACGAATCAATTACCAAGTTGTACCTTGAGTCTCTCGATGCTGGCCATGATACGGGTAACTTTACGTCTTTTTTAAGGGTCTGCTGTTCACGTTACCTGTCCCTTATCGCCGATGGTGATCTCTCGCGTCAATTAGAAGTGCCTCTATCCGGTGTTGACGCCAAACACCTCATACAACAAGAAGGGCTGCGCAATAAACAGCGACAGCAATTATTGCCTTATCGGCGCTTGAATTAACTACGCCTAATAAAGGTTGTGGTGGCCCCGTCCTCTTTAGGGATCCAAGCCGTAGTGATCTAGATTTAAAGTTAATGCAGGACCGGTGTATGTCCGTGTCTGGCAAGTGTTATATTGGGCAGGTTTTGGCTTATGGCACTTCTAAATGACTTAGTAGTGTGTGTGAAAAACATTATAAGATATTACTTGATGCTAATTACGTGTTTTGGCCTACCTTGCGCTATGTTCCTAGGCGCCAAGGCCTGAATCTAGTGTTGTTCCCAGCATCTCGGCGATTGTTGTGCCATATGCCTTAACTTTAATCCGCGTTTAAAGCCATCCAGTAATTCTTTGTCGCTCAAGTCACTGTTTACCACATCAGTTACAAAGGATAAATTACTCCAGTAACTTTCAGCTACACAACAACCCATGAGAATATGATGCATAGGATCGCTAGGGCTTATTGCTTTAATATTAGTGGCATAAACCATACTCAACGTTGACTTACCAAGTTCATTGCCATAGATGGTTTTCTTTTCGTCCTTAATTCCAACCCCGCAGGTTAAATATAAATCTGCTTCCACAGACTCAATGGTTAAGCTATCAAGGTCTACATCTTCTTTAAGGGTTTCTAGTTGTTTATATAGAAGATTTAATAGTTCTTTTTTTTCGCTACTAATTAATGTGTTCATGGCAATGTACCTAACAAAGTATGTAGCATATTTAAAGTGTCCTTTTTATTATTATGTTGGCAACAGATTAGTAACTGAGTTGGAAATTGATATAAGCAGCTATATATTACAGCCTAGAGTGCTGTTTAAATGCATATCTAGGAGTACCTTCGGTAGCATCAATACCCCTGAGGCCAGATGGTTAATGACTTGGATTATCATCCATTAATTGGGCTATTGAGCAATTAAGCGCTGTAGCAATACGGTCAATCGTTATCAAAGTTGGACTTGTTTGCCCTCTTTCAATTTCACCCATGTGGGACCTATTTACACCGGATATACTTGCAAGCTCTTCTTGTGAAAAGTTTAAAGCCTTTCTCGCTTCGCGAACTCTTCCGCCAAACCTTTCCGATAAATTCACTCGCCCTTCCTTGGAATAAACTCATATATTTTGTTAATCTTATACGTATTAGATTTTACTATACACTGGTTATAGGCGGTTTTTTTATGTAAAAGGCTCAATTTTTATGGCGCAGCCTTGATTTAGATAATAACATTATGCTGAATTTTGATAACTTTATTGAAGAAAGATGGTTATTTTAGATAAAATTAGGAAGTGTTCCCATTATTATTAAAGGCAATAGATGCATGCACTTTTTTTTGGCTGCAACTCACCTAACTTCCTGCCCAAGTTTGGCGTTTTTGCCTTGTTGCTCTTGGAATTTCTAAATCACATCACTTTATAAACTAGTTTAAGCCTACGCTTAGCCTAAGGTCATTTTATTCCAGTGTAATTACAAACTTTGCTCACCCATTATGTTAGAATCTGCACACCATTTTTATTGTCAAACTCATCATATCAATCTCAGTTTGCTCAGAGTGGTTAAGGTTTTATATGTTTCGACCAACTTAGTATAAATTTAAAATAAATACATATAAATCAACGTTTTGTATAAATTTTAAAGCTGAGTAGCAGTGAAGTGCTTTTGGAATCTATTGAGACTCAATAATGCAGGCTAATACTCATAACGTAACCTTTTCAGACCAAGACTTCATGGCGCAGGCTATAGAGCTTGCAGCCCAAGCTGCACAAATAGGTGAAGTGCCTGTTGGAGCCTTGGTAGTGCATGAAGGTGAAATTATTGGCAAGGGGTATAATCAAACTATTAGTGCACACGACCCTTGTGCACATGCCGAGATCATAGCTTTGCGCCAAGCAGCCCAAGTTATTGGCAATTATCGCCTTAGTGGTTGCAATCTCTACGTTACATTAGAACCCTGCACTATGTGTGTGGGTGCTATTATTCATGCGCGTATTCAGCGGCTTATTTACGCCGCTACTGAACCCAAGGCTGGCGCTGTTGTGAGTCAATTACAGTTGCTGTCCCTTGCCCATTATAATCACATAGTACAGGTTGAATCAGGCATTATGGCTGATGAATCTAGTGCCATGCTGAGCAGTTTTTTTAAACAGCGACGCTTGTATCATAAAGCTAACAAAACCGCTGAAGCTGGTTCTAATTCCATTATAGATCAACCCAAAGATGCAGTTCTTTAGAGGCCTACCATGTTAACTCTTCGCGGCGCACCAGCCTTGTCCAACTTCCGTAACCAGCGCCTACTTTCTCGCCTACAAAGCGAATTGCCAAGTATTAAAACGGTCTATGCCGAGTTTATGCACTTTGTATTGGTAGATGGTGACTTGGCCCATGCTGATGCAGATAAGCTCGAT
This sequence comes from Candidatus Njordibacter sp. Uisw_056, assembly GCF_047730085.1. Lineage (NCBI taxonomy): Bacteria > Pseudomonadati > Pseudomonadota > Gammaproteobacteria > Pseudomonadales > Candidatus Njordibacteraceae > Candidatus Njordibacter > Candidatus Njordibacter sp. Uisw_056. Next base: position 505,654 of record NZ_CP159830.1, read on the forward strand.
AAAGTGTTGCGTTATGGTCCCAATGTGGCCGTCCAAAATGTGAGTGATAATCTGGTGTTGGTGATTCCCCGCTTAGGCACCATTTCACCCTGGTCTAGCAAGGCAACAGACATTGCCCATAACTGTGGCTTAAAGCAGGTAAAGCGCATTGAACGTGGTACAGCTTTTTATCTCACAGCCACTGACCCTATGTCGGCTATAGAATACGCGCTGGCCGCCACAATATTGCATGATCGCATGGTAGAGCAAACGTTAACTTCACTGGATCAGGCACAAGCTTTGTTTGTGCAAACTGAACCCGTCCCTCTGGAACGAATCGATGTTCTTCAAGGAGGTCGTGATGCGCTGGTTACTGCTAATATTAATTTAGGTATGGCTCTGGCTGATGATGAAATTGACTACCTTGTCGACGCTTTTGTTGAGATAGGCCGCAATCCTACAGACGTGGAACTGATGATGTTTGCCCAAGCAAACTCGGAGCACTGTCGCCATAAAATATTCAACGCTAGCTGGTCTATCGATGGTGAAGATCAAAGCTTGTCATTATTCAAAATGATTAAGAACACCAATGAACTCAATGGTGATGGTGTATTGTCTGCCTACATAGACAATGCGTCAGTTATTAAAGGCCACAAAGCAGGTCGCTTCTTCCCACAACCAGAAGACCAGCAATACGCTTACCACCAAGAGGATATTCATTTATTGATGAAGGTAGAAACTCACAATCATCCTACGGCCATTGCCCCATTCGCTGGAGCAGCTACAGGCTCTGGTGGAGAGATTCGTGACGAAGGTGCAACAGGAAAAGGTTCTAAGCCTAAGGCTGGCCTTACAGGGTATAGTGTATCCAACTTGCGCATTCCAGGTTTTGAACAGGTTTGGGAAGTGGATTATGGCAAACCAGCCCGTATTGTTTCTGCTTTAGATATTATGTTGGAAGGGCCTATTGGTGGGGCTTCTTTTAATAATGAATTTGGTCGCCCTGCGCTCAATGGTTATTTCCGCACTTACGAAGCCCAAGTTAAAGGTGTCAATGGGCCAGAAGTTCGCGGTTATCATAAACCTATTATGATTGCCGGTGGCATGGGCAATATTCGCGCCAACCATGTAGAAAAAGGTGAAGTAGGCGTAGGTGATAAGTTGATCTGCTTAGGAGGCCCAGCTATGCAAATTGGCTTGGGTGGCGGTGCTGCATCCTCTATGGACTCTGGCGCTAGTGCTGAAAGCTTAGACTTTGCTTCAGTGCAAAGAGATAACCCAGAGCTAGAACGTCGCTGTCAGGAAGTGATCGACCGCTGCTGGCAGATGGGTGACCATAACCCCATTAGTTTTATTCATGATGTTGGGGCAGGTGGATTATCCAATGCCTTTCCTGAGTTAGTTAAAGATGGTGGCCGTGGTGGCGCGTTTCACATACGTGATATCAACAACGATGAGCCGGGAATGTCTCCTCTTGCTATTTGGTGTAACGAAGCGCAGGAACGTTATGTGTTGGCCGTGGCACCAGAAAATATGAACACCTTTACTGCTCTTTGTACGCGAGAACGTTGCCCCTATGCAATTGTTGGCGAAGCCACAGAAGAACATCACTTATCTTTGAGTGATACACAGTTTGATGATCAGCCTGTTGATCTACCGATGTCGGTGTTGTTCGGTAAACCACCTAAAATGCATCGCGACGTTAAACGTCAAGAAGTTGAATTGCCAGCACTAGACCTGTCTAACATAGAATTAAGTGAGGCAGCAGAGCGCATATTGAATTTGCCTACAGTAGCAAGTAAAGGCTTTTTGATCACCATAGGTGACCGTTCTATTACTGGCATGGTAGCCCGTGAGCAGATGGTGGGCCCATGGCAAGTACCCGTAGCCAATTGTGCTGTAACCACTACAGCATTAGATTCCACGACGGGGGAAGCCATGGCGATGGGTGAGCGCACACCCTTGGCGTTAATCGATGGGCCAGCTTCGGGTCGCATGGCCATTGGTGAAACCATTACTAACATGGCGTGTGCTCAAATTGAACAGATGAGTGATATACGCCTGTCTGCCAACTGGATGTCGCCAGCAGGTTACGCCGGTGAAGATGCAATCTTATATGACACGGTAAAAGCGGTGGGAATGGAGCTATGCCCAGCGCTTGGGATTTCAGTGCCAGTAGGTAAAGATTCCATGTCCATGCGCACAGTATGGCAGGATGGTGATATTGATAAGAGTGTCACGTCACCAGTTTCATTGGTCATTACGGGTTTCGCACCGGTGGCTGACGTACGCAAAACACTCACACCACAATTAGTTACGGATGCCTTTGAAACCTCACTTATTTTGGTAGATTTAGGCAACGGGAAAAATCGTTTAGGGGGTTCATGCTTGGCCCAAGTCTATAGTCAGTTAGGTGACACTACCCCCGATTTAGACGATGCTGAAGATTTATTAGGCTTATTTAGTGCAGTGCAAGGCTTAAACGAGGATGGCTTATTATTAGCCTACCATGACCGCTCTGATGGAGGTGTGTACACCACCTTAGTGGAGATGTCCTTAGCTGGGCACGTTGGTATTGATATTGAATGTGCAGAAATGATCAGCGACGCTGATGACTTGTTGACGTGGCTATTTAACGAAGAACTTGGTGTAGTCCTGCAAGTGAAGAACCAAGACTGTGCTGAGGTCCTGCGTCAGCTTAGCTCATGCGGTTTAGCAGAGCAGAGTCGCGTGATTGGAAGCCTGAATAATGACGACCAAATTCGCTTCACCCTAGAAGGTGAAGAAGTATTGGTTGATTCAAGAACACAAGTGCATCGTGCATGGGCGCAAACCAGTTATCGTCTGCAATCTATGCGGGATAACGCACATTGTGCTCAACAAGAGTACGATGCATTGTTAGATGCTAATAATCCAGGTATTAACTCAGTGCTTACCTTTGACAGTGAGGAAAATATTGCCGCTGACTTGATTGCTAGTGGCCAACGTCCCCGTGTAGCCATACTCCGAGAGCAAGGCGTGAACGGGCAGCTAGAAATGGCTGCAGCTTTTGTTAAAGCAGGGTTTGACTGTGTTGATGTGCACATGAGTGACATTCTTGAAGGCCGCCGTGCGCTGAGTGAATTTAAAGGTTTAGTTGCCTGCGGCGGTTTCTCTTATGGAGACGTTTTAGGCGCTGGTGAGGGCTGGGCAAAGTCCATTTTGTTTAACCCGTTAGCAAGGCAGGAACTTAGTCAATTCTTTCAACGTGAAGACAGCTTCGCTCTGGGTGTATGCAATGGCTGCCAGATGTTATCTAACTTATCCGAATTAATCCCTGGTAGTGATCACTGGCCTCATTTTGTACGCAACCAATCGGAGCAGTTTGAAGGCAGAACGGCACTGGTTCAGGTGCAAGAGAACGACTCTATCTTTTTACAGGGCATGGTCGGCTCTCACATGCCTATTGCCATCGCTCATGGTGAAGGCCACGCAGAATTTGCCACTAATGAGCAACGCCAAGCCTGTGAAAGCAAAGTAGCGCTGCGGTTTGTAGATGGGTATGGAAAAGTGACGCAAAACTACCCCGACAACCCTAATGGTTCAGTCAATGGTATCACGGGTCTAACTGCGGCTAATGGTCGTGTTACCATCATGATGCCGCACCCAGAGCGAGTGTATCGTAGCTGCACTAATTCGTCAGTAGACAGTGCTTGGGGTGAAGATGGGCCGTGGATGAGGATGTTCCGCAATGCCCGTGTGTGGGTAGGTTAGAGCGACTAGTGCGCCTTGGCATTTGAACGTAAATATTGAGTAATAACGATGGCCTTACAATACGAAATTATTCCAGTTACTCCGTTTCAACAAAACTGTAGTTTAGTTTGGTGTGATGTAACCATGGAGGCTGCGCTGGTAGATCCCGGTGGTGAATTGCCGCGCCTGTTAGGCAGAGTTTCAGCCCATGGTGTGCAACTTAAGCAAATCCTATTGACCCACGCTCACATTGATCATGCCGGTGCAGCAGGACAATTATCGGAAGATAAACATTTGCCTATTATTGGACCCCATGAAGGGGATCAGTTTTGGATTGATGGCTTAGCTGACCAAAGCCGTATGTTCCAATTTCCCGAGGCTAAATCTTTTGTGCCAACTCGCTGGCTACATCAGGGTGATCAAGTCCACGTGGGTAATGAAACCTTAAATGTATTGCATTGTCCTGGCCACACGCCTGGTCATGTTGTATTTCACCACCAAGGTCAGGGTTTGTTATTTGTGGGGGACGTGTTGTTTCAAGGTTCAATAGGGCGCACAGACTTCCCTCAAGGTGACCATGCAACACTAATTAATGCGATCAAAACAAAATTGCTAGTGCTCCAAGACACAGTAAAATTTGTCCCAGGTCATGGGCCAATGTCAACTATTGGCTCTGAGCGTCGAAGTAACCCTCACCTGCAGGGCTAGTTAAAAATCAATATGGTGAAGTTGTTTAACCCCTTGTTTTCGATCTTCAAAAAAGCGTTTTAATGTTTGGGTAACGGTGCCAAATGCCATGTTATCCCAAGGGATGTCTGCTTCATCGTAAAGCTCTACCTCTAAACTCTCTGGGCCAGACCCATACTCGGCTACAGTCATCTGTGCTAAGTAATATATATGCACTTGATTGCCTTTAGATAGGTTGCATACGCTAAATAAGCGTCCTATTTTAGGGGTTGCATAGGCCTCTTCATAGGTTTCCCTTAGAGCCGCTTGCTCTGTTGTTTCGCCATTTTCCATGAACCCAGCAGGTAATGTCCAATAGCCTAGCCGAGGCTCTATAGCACGTTTACATAGCAATACCTTTTCGCCAAATACAGGGATGCAGCCAGCTATAATGCGAGGGTTCTCGTAGAAAATAAATTCGCATTTATCACATACATAGCGATGGCGGTTGTCACCCTGAGGAATAATAAAGCTCACTAGAGCACTACAATGGCTGCAATATTTCATGGTATGTTGTAGATCCCTGACTTAAATGGTTTGTTTATTGTAAGATAAACGCACGTCACTATAAACAAGGAATTGTAGATCCAACCCAATGTATCAGTTTATTGCCCAAAAATTAGCACAACACCGGCCTAGATTACTTACCGCCGAGCTACAAACACCTGCTGCTGTATTGCTAGCGATCACTGATGACAAGGACAACCCGCAGGTCATATTAACGCGGCGAGCCGAGCATATGCCTACTCATAAAGGTCAGATTGCTTTTCCAGGTGGTAAGGCAGAGCATGAAGATGCAGACCTGATAGCCACAGCGCTCAGAGAAGCCCATGAAGAAGTTGCACTGCAGCCAGACTCGGTGAAGGTGGTGGGGCAGATGGGACAGGTGCTTTCACGCCAAGGGTTTTTAGTGACACCCGTTGTAGGCGTTGTGCCCGCTTCAGTGGTTAGCCAACTGGTACCAAATTTGGGTGAATTAGATCGAATATTCACCGTGCCTTTGAGCTTTTTTATTGATACTAACCCGGTGATGGACGCTCTGCCAATCGTTGCCGGTGTTAAGCAGGTGCCTAGTTTCTATTATGATGAGTATCGAATATGGGGAATGACTGCTTTTATTCTGGCTGAATTTGTTAATTTGGTTTACGATGCGCGCATTGATCTTTACGGTCACCCCGTAACCCAGCCCAAGGATGTTTGATTGTGTCAGGAAAACCTATTGCCTCACCCTGCGTTAATGTCTGTTATCTTGATGATAACGACATCTGTCAGGGCTGTTATCGTTCTGGGGAAGAGATTACCGCTTGGATGCGGTTGGACAACGAAGGCCGTGAGCAGGTGCTAACCAAGGTGCGAGAACGCGAACTGGCTAGCCCCTTTGTCACTATCGTTAGTGTTTAATGCACCTCTTCTGCAGATGTCTGAACTCGCTGTAAACGCACAGTCTTAATAAAGTTGCCGCTAATCTGTACTGTTTCTAGCTGGTACTCACCTATCTTTAAGCAGACGTTAAACTGAGGGATTTCCTCAAGCCTTTCTGTGATTAAACCATTAAGCGTCTTGGGCCCATCAATGGGTAAAGCCCAGGTCAGCGCTTTGTTGATGTCGCGCACGGTTGTGGTACCGTCAATAAAAAATGAGCCATCCTCTTGTGGATGAATATCTTCATTTTCATGGTCTTGCTCTTCAGCCATGTCGCCAACAATTTCTTCTAAAATATCTTCTAAGGTCGTTAAGCCTTGGATATCACCATATTCATCTACGACCAAAGCCACCCAAGATTTACGCTTTTGAAAGTTTAACAGTTGGGTATTTAAGGGCGTACTTTCGGGCACAAAATAAGGCTCTCTAGCCAGTGCCAAAAACTCTTCCTTAGTCGGATTTTCTGCATGAATAAGAGGCAATATTTGCCTTACGTGTACAATACCCACCACATTATTTAGTTCTTCTTGGTACAAAGGTAACCGGGTATGTGGGCTCTGACTGAGGGTGTTCAAGATGGTTTTAATATCGTCATCAACGTCAATGCCAACAATTTCGTTTCGAGGAATCATAATATCTTCCACGGTAACTGTGTCCAGATCCAAGATACTCAATAACATAGATTGGTTTCGGCGCGGAATAAGTGCCCCCGCCTCATGCACAATAGTGCGCAACTCTTCAGAACTAAGGTGGTCGCTAGCTTTTGCGGCTGCATTAAACCCAAGCATGCGCAGTAGCCCATTACAAATGGTATTGACCACCCACACAAAGGGGTACAATAACTTAAGCAAAGGCGAGAGAATTAAAGAGGCCGGAAAGGCTACCTGTTCAGGCTTAATAGCGGCCACCGTCTTTGGTGTCACCTCGGCAAAGATTAGGATCACCAAGGTAAGCATTGCCGTGGCTACGGCAACACCCGCATCACCCATGAGACGAAGTGCTATCATCGTCGCAATCGCAGACGCCAAAATGTTGACAAAATTGTTACCTATGAGAATAACGCCAATAAGCCGGTCTGGCCGGTCTAGCAGTTTACTCGCGCGCATAGCACCGCGGTGTTTTTGCTTAACCAAATGGCGCAGGCGATAACGGTTCAAAGACATCATGCCAGTTTCGGCGCTGGAAAAAAATGCCGACAATAAAATAAGGAATACCAAGCTAGTGAATAAATAGCTTAAGGGAATTTCACTCAAGGCGGGTTTAACCTCGTATCAGATATGGCCCTCAATTCTTATGCCTGAGACGCCTCCTGTCAAGTGTTGAGGCGCTATAACAGGAATTCTAGAACTAATTTAGTGCCCAAAAATGCAACAGCTAAATTAGCAAAGCCCCAAAGGGTCCAGCGTATCGCTGTGCGCCCCCGCCAGCCTAATCGGTAATGGCCTATCAAAAGAATAGTAAAAATGACCCAGGCTACAAGGCTTAAGATAGTTTTGTGAACCACATGTTGAGCCCATAAGTCGTCTAAAAACACGAACCCTGTCAGTAAAGCGATGCTCAAGAAAATTTGACCTGCTGCCAGCACTTCAAATAACAGGCTTTCCATCGTTTGTAAGGGCGGTAAACTTTTAACCAAGCGTGATGATTGGTGGTGTTTAAGGTGGCGATTTTGATAAATGAGCAACACAGACTGACAGGCAGCAACAGCAAAAAGAGCATAGCTCAATATTGAGGTGATTATATGTAGTAGAATGCCAGAAGAAAACTGACGGCCTTCAAATTTAGGTATGCTAAACATATCTACCATAATAGCTAAGGCCGCAATCGGCGCAGTAAAGACTAGCAAGCTAGACACTGGGTTACGTAAACTACTGAGTAGAATAACCCCAATCACTGCCCATGCTGTCAACGATAAGGTGGCACCCAAATCCAATAAAAGACCGGCTTTGGTAAATAGATGCAGGTATAGGTGAAAACCTTGCAGTACCCATGCCACAAAACTTAGGGTGTAGCCCCTTTTAAACACTGGCTTTGAGGGGGCATTACTTTGAGCCCAAGCACTGGATAAGTAGAAGATTACTGCGCTCAGGCCAACTATTAAAGAAATCATGGTGATTATTTTTGTCTAATTAGTTCCCCCATCATAATCAAGCACAGCAGCTATGCCTAGGCTTGATGTTAAAAAAGACTAAAACTAAGCGCCAAATAGCCTTAGCGGGGGTATACTAGGGACCATCATTTGGTGTTTTACAGAGACTTATATGTTCGATAATTTAACTGATCGCTTAGGCAAAACGTTACAGCACATCCGTGGCCAAGCGCGCCTAACAGAAGATAATATTAAAGGCACCTTGCGTGAAGTTCGCATGGCGCTATTAGAAGCTGACGTCGCCTTACCGGTGGTTAAAGCATTTATTGAGCAAGTTAAAGTCCGTGCTGTAGGCACAGAAGTTAGTCGCAGCTTAAGCCCAGGCCAAGTGTTTGTAAAAATCGTCCAGCAAGAGCTGGAATCGATTATGGGCACCGCCAACGAAGATCTTAACTTGGCGGTTCAGCCGCCTGCTGTGATCCTTATGGCAGGCCTTCAAGGCGCAGGTAAAACGACTTCTGCTGCCAAGCTGGCTAAATTCCTTATCGAAAAGAAAAAGAAATCTGTCATGTTGGTGAGTGTGGACGTTTATCGCCCAGCAGCCATCAAACAGTTACAGATGCTTTGTGAAGAAGTGGGGGCTCACTTCTTTCCAAGTACTGTTATGGAAAAACCTGTAGCGATTGCGCAAAAAGCGATTAGTCACGCAAGGCAACAGCATTATGATGTAGTGATTGTTGATACAGCAGGCCGCTTGCACGTTGATACAGATATGATGGACGAAGTGAAAGCGCTTCATGCCACCTTAGAGCCTGTGGAAACCCTCTTTGTGGTTGATGCCATGACGGGCCAAGATGCAGCAAATACAGCCAAATCCTTCAACGAAGCATTGCCTCTAACGGGTGTAGTGCTTAGTAAAACAGACGGTGATGCCCGCGGTGGCGCGGCACTTTCGGTGCGCCACATTACCGGTAAGCCAATTAAGTTTTTAGGTGTTGGCGAGAAGGTAGAAGCCCTGGAACCTTTTCACCCAGACCGTATCGCGTCACGAATTTTGGGGATGGGTGACGTACTGTCTCTCATTGAAGAAGTAGAGCAAAAAGTAGACAAGGTTAAGGCAGAGAAACTTGCTAAAAAGATCAAAAAAGGCAAAGGTTTCGATTTAGAAGATTTCCGAGACCAGTTGCAACAAATGAAAAATATGGGTGGCATGGCAGGAATGCTAGATAAAATGCCGGGCATGGGTGGTATGGCCCAAGCTGCTTCAAGTGCAGGAACAGAAAAGAACTTTGACCAAATGGAATCAATCATCAATTCTATGACACCAAAGGAACGCGCAGTGCCAGACACGCTAAACGGGTCACGTAAGCGCAGGATTGCGACAGGTTCTGGTACACAAATTCAAGACATTAACCGTTTAATTAAACAGCATAAGCAAATGGCTAAGATGATGAAGAAAATGTCGGGTAAAGGCGGTATGCAAAAGATGATGCGTGGCCTGCAAGGCCAGATGCCCCCTAGCATGGGTGGTGGGGCTGGAGCTGGGGCAATGCCTCCAGGAATGCCACCCGGGATGCCTGGAGGCTTGCCCGGATTAGGTGGTGGTTTTCCTTTTGGTAAGAAATAACAAAGGCAAGATAGCCATTCAATATAATTGAAACTTAAGGCTTTTATTTCCCAAAAGGTTAGGGTAATATACGCGCTCTCTGCGGAGAGGTGGGTGAGTGGCTTAAACCAGTTCCCTGCTAAGGAACCGTACCTAATACTGGTACCGAGGGTTCGAATCCCTCCCTCTCCGCCATTTTTTGAGCGCCCGTAGCTCAGCTGGATAGAGTACTCGGCTACGAACCGAGCGGTCAGAGGTTCGAATCCTCTCGGGCGCGCCATTTTAGAGTTGGCTTCCATTATCAAAATGGATCCAAATGTAGATTTAAATGTTGCAAAGACTAGGCTTACCCAAGGGTAGGTCTTTTTTTTGTCTAAGTTTTTTCATCTTATCCGCGCTATGTTTTATAGTCTAGAGTGGGCGACAAGCATTTTGATCTCATCAGCATCACATACTTACTGTTTAGGTAAGCATTGCTGCTCACCATTATGACGCGATTTAGCCTCATAAATTGACGGTTATATGCCAAGGAGGCGCAGGTGTTAAATTCGTTTCATCATGTAGCAATAATTTGTTCTGATTATGAAAAATCAAAGTATTTTTATACGGCTATTCTAGGGATGGAAATTATTGCAGAAAATTATAGACCAAGCCGGCGCTCCTATAAACTAGATTTAAAGCTGCCAAGTGGCGAACAAATTGAATTATTTTCGTTTCCTAAATCACCCAAAAGACCAAGTTTTCCTGAAGCTTTAGGTTTAAGACATTTAGCTTTTTCGGTTGACTCAGTCGACTTGATGTCAGACTATTTAATATCAAAAAATATTGCTGTAGAACCCATTCGTGTGGATGAATACACGAATAAAAAGTTCACTTTTTTTAATGACCCTGACGGGTTACCATTAGAGATATACGAGCAATTTTGCATGCAGTAGTGCATTACAAACGCAAAGCCCGTTGCACATTCACTAGTCGCCTTTTTGTTATGCTTAGTTTTTGATGGTTAGGTTAATCTTCTTTGACCATCTGCTGATTAACCTGTGCCAAGGTGCCGGCAGGGGGCGGGCTATCTAATAATGCCACTGGTACGGTACTGCGCAACTGATTGTGAAAGGCGGCTGTACCTACCTCTAAATCCGACATTATTGCCCCATTATAGGCACTTGAGCGCATTCCTTCTGCGGACCATTTTAAGAGCTGCACATCTTCCTGACCCACAATGATGTTAATTTGGCGATTGTATTCACGTGCGCTTTTCATCTCAGGTCGGTCATCTGTAAGCGCGTAGCTGCGCCCTGCCATGGCACTTTTTTGAAAGCTGATTGGGTAGGAGTGATAAATTTCAATCTGATCTGGAAAGAGAGTGATAACGAAGCCTGGAAATGCGGACCAGTATATCCATTCCCGTTGATGCGTAGCAGGTAGGTAGCTCTTTTGTGGCAGCGTATTAACATAATCTTGGTTTAGTTGAGACTTATGTTTGCCTGCATCAATATTGCCATATGAACGACTCACTTCATCGTTTAAAACCTGATCGTAATAACTTCTGCCCAGTAAGTCGTATAAATCTTTATGCCCCATTGGAACATGGTAACCCTCAGTATCAATGTCGACTATTGATTTCCAGTCACAGTTAAATTCTGTCGTCCAAGGCTCAACAAGTGGCTGCATATCTTCAATTTTGTAGAGCGAAATTTCTTCCTCGGCGTCTTTAAGTGTTTCTGCAACACTAGGGCCACTTCCAAAAAATCGAATAAAGATCATACCGTGCCATATTTCGCATTCAATTGGCTTTAACCCCAAAGCAGACTTATCAATGGCAGGAAATGTCTCGGCACGAGGAATATTTTTTAAGCGCCCATCAAGGTGATAAGACCAGCCATGGAAAGGGCACACTAATGCGTTTCTGCAATGTCCTTTATCGTCGGCAACAACACGTGATGCACGATGGTTGCACACATTATGAAAAGCACGAACAACACCATCTTCGCCACGAATAATGATCGCACGCTCATGAGCTAACTCCATACACTGATAATCTCCAACCTCGGAAATTTCAGAGACATGGCCGGCCCATAACCAAGTCTTCAAGAAAATACTATTTATTTCTAGATCAGTTAGTTCTGCATTATTATACGTCCATGCAGGCAAGCCTTGGCGGCTATTGCTGGCTTGTGCATACACAGTGTCTGGACTCATAAAATTCATGCTTACATCTCCAAAAATAAACTAATTTAAACGTTTTTAAATTTGCCGTCAGCAATACAATCATGCATCGCCAGCTCCACGCCTTTATAGAGAATGTCGACTAGCTCATCGATCTGTGCTTTGGTAATTATAAGGGGTGGGGATATCACACACATATTAGCCAGTGGTCGCACAACTAGGCCCATGGCTTGGCAATGTTGGTCAATGCGCTCGCCAATTTCATAGTCCATTTCTAGGTCATCTGCACCCTTGGTTAGTTCGCACTCAACACAGCACATTAAGCCAAGTCCTCGAACATCCCGAACAATAGGAATATCGTAAAGTGACTTAATTCTTTCCTGCAAATAAGCGCCTACTTCACGCGCATTTTCGCAAAGGTTTTCGCGTTTGATTATTTCAAGGTTTTTTAATCCTGCAGTAGCAGCGACTGGATGCCCTGAATAAGTGAATCCATTAGAAAATATAGCACTCTCAATGTCTGGATTATTGAACTCATTGAGTAATCTGTCTGAAACCAAAAAAGCACCCATGGGGATGTAAGCTGAGGTCAAACCTTTGGCTGTGGTGATAATGTCAGGGACAATATCAAACACGGCTTCGGAAGAAAAAATATGCCCAAGCCTTCCAAAGGAGGTAACGACTTCATCAGATAGATAAAGCACATCATATTTATGGCATACGTCTAGGCAGCGTTTGTGATAACCCTTTGGTGGGACAATAACACCACCAGAAGCAAGGATCGGTTCAGCAACAAAAACGGCAACCTTGTCTTCTCCCAGTTCAATAATTTTATTTTCTAGGTCGGCAACACATTGATCGAGAAAATCAGCATCAGTCATGTGATCTGGTTTCAGCAATGGATGTGGTGCCGGGATATGGTGTACAAGGTCGGTAGCAAAATCGAGATAGTTTTTATCACGCTCTTTCCCAGACACACTTGCTGAGAGATAAGTGCTGCCGTGATAGCCTTTTAATCGGGAAATGATTTTTTTCTTTTCAGGTTTGCCTCGGTAATTATTATAAAATTGGACAAAGCGTAAGGCAGAGTCAACGGCTGTTGAGCCACACGTGGTAAGGAATACGTGGTTGAGATCCCCCGGTGCTTCAGCTGCAAGAGCTTCACTGAATTGAGCCGCTGGGCTGGTGGCCATTGACCATGGAGAAGTGAACGGTAACTGCATGACTTGATCATAAATGGCCTGCGCCATCTCCTTGCGGCCATGCCCAATATTGACACACCACATGCCGGAGGGGCCATCTATTAAGCGGTTTCCCTGACTATCATATATATAAATTCCATCGCCTTTTTCAACCACAGTACGTTGATTGTTACCCAAGTTTTGGAAGTTGTCCCAAGGGTGGATAAATTGGTTATCCTGCTTTTGAATATGCTCGGTAGGGTTGTTCATAGATCTCCAAAAACCAGTTCAGCTTGTATCGATAAGGTTCATCCCTATAACTTACTGAGTAAGTGCTCAGTCAATTTATACTGGACAAAACTTTATTTGTCAATAATACTAACTGGCATAGATTGATAAATAAGGAGCGTCAATGGACGTTGCTGAAGCCAAAAAAAGCACTCAGGCACACCAAAGTAGAGCGGTTCAATCACTCCTTCGAAAGCAACAATTAATTGGCTCTACCATTGAATGTATTGATCATTTCGGCTTGTCACAAACGACCATAGCCAAAATAGCTCAGCATGCACGTGTATCACAGGGGGTAGTGATCTTTCACTTCCAAACTAAGGATCTGTTACTTGAGCAGGTCTTGCGGTTTTTGTCTAAGGAATACACTGATAATTGGAAATCTGCGATTGCTTTGGCTGGAGAGGCCCCCATTGATAAATTGTGCTCAATAGTTATGTCTGCATTCAGCCCCAAGGTGTGTAACCGTAAGAATGTTGGAGTGTGGTATGCATTTTGGGGCGCTTCACAATCGAGGCCAACCTATCAGGAAGTGTGTGGTCAAACGGATAGTGAGTTTTCATCAACACTGCTCAGTTTGTGCACCCAGTTATGTACGGGTTTAAAAACACCTGTATCAGCCGACGTTGCAGCCATGGGCATCGAGGGAATGCTCGATGGGCTTTGGCAAAGTTGTCTTATTGGCGAAAGTAAATTTAGCCCTAAGGAGGCTAATACAACAGTGTTTGATGTGATGGAGCTTATGTTTCCGTTGCAGAAAAGCACGATAACGCAGTATAAAGTGTTATTAAATAGCCAAGTGAAAAAGGCGGTATAAATTAATTTTGAGCAGAGCATGGCCTTAGCCATGATGACCTGAAAACCCGAAGCACTTAGCGTGACTTAGTTTTAGATGCAGGTTTTTTTGTGCTTTGGCAGCAAACATAAGGCCGTAATAGACAAGCTTCTAAAGGAATATGTTTCGAATAATGCGACTATTTTCTATAAAAAAACCATAAAGCCTTTTAAAAAAGAGGCGTTATCTACTATTTATATGTTGTATAACAGGTGTTTACGTCAATCGATAAGGTATAAAAGTGGCTTAATCAGGGTGTTCAAAATAATACACGCTTCACTTGAAGGTTAAAACGGCTTTATGCTATTGTCGAGCACTCTAGTATTTATACAAAAAACAGGAAAGTTGGTTTAATTAATCATTAGACATGTAAACCATGTCAATTGGAGAGAACATGAACTATAAAAATAATACGTTCGTTAAACATTTAACGCGTGGAACAATAGCCTTTACCTTGGTGTTTGGTGCATCTACTGGTTATGCCGCAGGTGTGCTAAATGTGACTAATTGGGCAGAGTATATTGCCGAAGACACCGTCGCTAATTTTGAAAAAGAATTTGACGTTAAGGTGACTTACGATAACTATGACTCGGAAGAATCGATTCAATCAAAATTGCTTGCTGGTAACTCTGGTTACGACGTGGTGAGTCACTCAAGTAGTGCGGTTGCACGATTACTCCCCGCAAATATTTTACAAAAGCTGGATAAATCCAAACTGCCTAATTTGGTTCATATAATGGATAGCTTGGACAAGCAATTAGACGTTAATATTGATCCCGGTAACAATTACTTCACCCCCTATATGTGGGGCACACACGGTGTTACATACAATAAGGCATTAGTGTTAGAAACATACCCAGAAGCGCCCATTGGTTCATTGGATATGGTTTTTGATCCGGTACATATGGAGAAGCTGGGGAAGTGTGGGGTAGCCTTTTTGGACTCACCAACAGACATTTTACCTATGGCGTTGGCACATATGGGGTTAGATCCTTATTCAGCCAATAAAGCGGATTATGCCGCAGCAGAAGAAATGTTGTCTGCAGTTCGACCTTACATTAAAACCTTCGATAATTACGCCTACCAACAAATGCCGCTGAAAGAGTTTTGTATCGCGGTGACTTGGGGACCAGATGGGTTATTAGCCATGTCTGGTGCTGAGGAAGCAAACACTGGCGTAGTGCTTGATTTTTTCGTACCACCAGGAGACGGTAAGGCGGTATTGTGGATTGACGGCCTTGTGATTCCATCAGATGCGAAGAATGTTGAAAATGCTCACCTGTTTATCAACTATATGATGCGTCCTGAAGTGGCGGCAGCTAATACTGATTACACATGGTATGCAAGCGGTAACAAAACGGCATTTGATTTGATTGACCCAGCAGTAACAGGCAGCCCAGCTGCTTACCCTACTGCCGAATCTGTCGCAAAAATGTACACCTACAAAGCTATTCCAAGAAAAATGCAGCGGGTACGAACTCGTGCATGGACAAAGTTTAAATCGGGCCAATAATATCTAAAGCAATACGGTTATCGTTCCATAGAGCGGTAACTGTATCTGTATGGCCTAGGGCCTATTACTATAAGCCATTGGATTTTTACGATGCCACAACAAACCGATTATTCCTATAGACCTTGGCTTGATGCTGATGCAGAGCCATTTATCAAACTGCGCGGTATTAGTAAAAAATTCGACGAATTCACTGCAGTTGACAATGTTGATCTGGATATTTATAAAGGCGAACTGTTTTCCCTTTTAGGGGGCTCTGGTTGCGGCAAAACAACCTTACTGCGCATGTTAGCTGGATTTGAGACCCCATCAAGTGGCACCATTTATATCGACGGTGTCGATATGACCGAAGTACCTCCTTATGCTCGCCCTATTAACATGATGTTTCAATCCTATGCACTCTTTCCGCATATGACGGTTGAACAAAATGTCGCTTATGGGCTCAAGCGGGATAAAATCCCAAAAGACGAAATCAAGCGGCGCGTTGAGGAAATTCTCAGCATGGTTGAGCTATCAGACTTTGTGAAGCGCAAACCCCATCAACTATCGGGTGGGCAGCGGCAGCGTGTCGCCCTTGCTCGAGCTCTAGTCAAGCAGCCTAAAGTCCTCCTGCTTGATGAACCCTTAGGTGCATTGGATAAGCGTTTAAGGGAGCAAACGCAATTTGAGCTAATAAACATTCAAGACCAACTCGGCGTTACCTTTGTTGTGGTGACCCATGATCAGGAAGAGGCAATGACCTTGTCTACCCGCATGGCAATGATGGATGCAGGCAAGTTTCAGCAAATTGGCGAACCAACAGAAGTTTATGAGTACCCTGAATCTAGACTGGTAGCTAACTTTATTGGTTCTGCCAATATGTTTGAGGGGAGGGTTACTCAAAGTGACGTTGGTCATGTTGTTGTTACCAGTAAAGAGCTGGATGTCGAATTTTATACCAACCATCCTATGTCGATTATAGAGGGAACTAAAGTTTGGGTAGCAGTGCGCCCAGAAAAAATCACGCTATCAAAAACATCGTTGGATGCGTCAACAAATCAGCTCAAAGGAGTAGTCGTTGATATTGGCTACCACGGCAAAACATCCACCTACCGAATACGCATTAATAATGATCAAATTATTGAAGTGAGCGTGCCTAGTCAAAAGCGACCTAGGGGTGAGCGACACTCGATAGACTGGGATGAAGAAATTTACCTGAACTGGGACCAATCTAGCGCCGTGGTGCTGATGAAATGACCGTTGCGAATAATACTAATCATTCAGTAGGGCAGGCAGGCAGCCGGTTGCTATCTCGATTGGTCGACATGCTTCAGTCACATTGGAAGGTTCTTGTAGTTGGTATTCCTTTTATCTGGCTACTGTTGTTTTTTTTGGCGCCATTTATTATCGTTATTAAGATCAGCCTTGCTGAATCATTGATTGCCAGTCCCCCATACACCCCGTTGTACGAGCGAGCCGAAGATGGTGTGCTCACTATTAGGGTGATTTTTGAAAACTACAGCTACCTTTGGGAAGACGATCTTTACATTAATAGCTATATCAACTCGTTAAAAATAGCATCTGTATCAACTGTTCTTTGTTTGCTCATCGGCTACCCTATGGCCTATGGTATTACCCGTTCCAGCCCAACCACCAAAAATATTTTATTAATGTTAATTATTTTGCCCTTTTGGACGTCGTTTCTTTTGCGAGTATATGCGTGGATGGGGTTACTGGCAGATCAGGGGACAATTAATAGCTTATTAATTTGGCTGGGCGTCATTGATGAACCCATTCGGATGCTTTACTCAGAGCTCGCTGTTTACATTGGCATCGTGTATTCCTATCTGCCTTTTATGATCTTACCGCTGTATGCCAATATGGAAAAGCTTAATATGTCGCTTAACGAGGCAGCAGCAGATTTGGGTGCTAAACCTACAATAGCATTTCTCACAGTTACACTACCGTTAACGGTTCCAGGTATTATTGCTGGATCCTTGTTAGTGTTTATTCCGGCTACTGGTGAATTTGTGATTCCTGATCTGCTAGGCGGTGGAAACGTGTTGATGATTGGTAGAATTCTGTCAGATGAATTTAACTCCAATAGTGATTGGCCCATAGCCTCTGCCGTCGCGATTGTGTTACTCATCGTTTTGGTACTGCCAATGATGTTATATCAAAGGATTCAGGCGCGAGAGAGGCAGAACTCATGAAGCAACGCCGTTCAACATTCATACTGTCAATGCTGTGCTTTGGCCTAGCGTTTCTTTACGTACCGATGATTTTGCTAATTATTTACTCGTTTAACTACTCTAAGCTTGTGCCCGTATGGGGTGGTTTTTCAACGCGGTGGTATACCGTTTTATTTGAAAGTGAAGAGATGTGGGCGGCGTTAGGCTTGAGCTTGCGGATTGCCCTAGTTAATGCAACTTTCGCAATGATACTGGGAACGCTTGCAGGCATTGCGTTGGTGCGTTTTGGGCGGTTTCGAGGGCGTACGCTGTTTTCTGGTTTGATTACGGCACCCTTGGTCATGCCTGAAGTGATTACTGGCTTGTCATTATTGCTGTTCTTTATCGCCTTAAGTCATCTATTTGGCTGGCCGCAACGGGGGTTTACCACCATCACCATTGCTCACATTACGTTTTCACTTGCCTATGTTGCGGTCATTATTCAATCGCGCCTCTCTGGTATGGGTACTGATTTGGAAGATGCCGCTCAGGATCTGGGTGCCCGACCTTTAAGGGTGATGTTTGACATTACTTTGCCATTATTAGCCCCTGGTATGATTGCAGGTTGGTTGTTGGCATTTACTCTATCGCTTGATGACTTAATTATTGCTAGTTTTGTATCTGGGCCTGGATCAAATACTCTGCCGATGCTTATTTACTCCCGGGTAAAGGTAGGCTTGCGTCCAGATATTAATGCACTGGCGACGATTATGATTGTGATGGTCACGATTGGCGTATTACTAGCATGTTGGTTAATGATCCGTCAGAAGCACCTACTAGAGCGTGATGCGAACACAAAGTAGAACAATCAACATTTGGGCAGTAAGGTGGGTAGGATGCTAAAAACCAAGGCGCTGTTATAGGTGCTTTTTTCACCTTATACCCTGCGTCCTGTCTCATTTTTAGCCCTAGCAAGCATTGAATTACTCTACTAGTTTTAGTTTTATAACAAGCTTTTATACCAGTACCAGTAATGACTAATAGTTAATTCTCAGGTTACTGATTATCTTGAAAAAATACTCTATCGTGTTTGAAAGGGTTGTCACGGTCTATGGCAACGTCCATGTCGCGAGCATACTTGTGGCCGGCAAATATGGCGGCGGCAATAATAGCAGGCGCTTCAGCATCCCCGATTCGTTTAACTGTTTTTGGTGCGCCGAGTGAGTTATTTTCTATTGCCTGAAGTACACCATGATAAAGTTGGTCTTCAGCTGTTCGGCTAGTCACCACTACAATGTTGTCAACCCAGACATTGTGTTGTTGACCGGTATAGCTGCACCCTAAAAGGGCCTGCTTGCCATCGTAGGCATCCAGCCCATGGTTTAATATAATTTCTACGCCCAGTTCTGCTAAGCGACGGTGAACCCGCGGTTGCTCCGCATTGTTACTGCTCCAGCTTGAAACTTTTGGTTCAGGGGTTAAGTAAATCACCGTGTTACCGTTTTTTCGTAGTTTTTCGGCAATAACACTGCCCATGTAAAAGCCGTCGTCATCGTACACAAGCGTGCTGCCAATTGGTAAGTGGCCCGACATAATGTCGTCTGGAGTATAGGTTGATTTGGCCGGTGGTAAAGGCTGCATCGGAGCCGTATTGTAGCTACCAAAACCATCCCTACGCCACGTTGCCCCTGTGGCAATGGCGACATGATCAGCGCCAATTTCTAAGATATCGTTAACGGTCAGATTACTCTCTAGGTAAACCGCTACATTAGGCATTTTGGCAATTTGGGTCACTCGGTAATCTCTTACTCTGGCCCATTCGGCTAAACCTGGAAGCTGGCTTTCTTGATTGACTCGACCACCCAGTTTCCGGCTCGCTTCGGCCAGTATCACGTCGTAACCCCGCTGACCAAGTGCACGCGCAGCTTCCAAACCGGTTGGGCCTGCACCAACAATCAATATTTGGCTGTCTGATCCTTTAGGATCAATGTTTTCAGGGTGCCAGCCACGTCGCCATTCTTCGCCCATGGTTGGGTTTTGTGTACATCGAATTGGCACATGTCGGCTATCACCCGTATAGCAAATGTTACAACCGATGCATTCACGAATATCTTCTGGCCGCCCTTGTTCAATTTTTTGTGGTAAAAAGGGGTCTGCTATCGATGGTCGGGCAGCACCAATAAAATCAACAATGCCCCTGTTAATTTGACTGATCATAGTATCTGGAGAGGTAAAACGCCCAACGGTAACAACTGGCTTACTAGTTTTCGATTTAACGGCCGACATATACGCTTCCAGCGAGCCTTCTTTCACGAACCGAGACACACCCATCTCCAGTGAATAATCTGAGATGTTGATGTCCCAAAGGTCAGGTAATTCGGCCATTAATTCAAACATTTTCATCCGTTCGCCATGCACAGGAAAGCCATCAGCACCGCCACCATCATCGATACTAAAGCGAACAGCCACGGCACACTTGTCACCTACTGCATCTTTAGTTTCTTCAATAATTTCGCGCACCAGGCGCATTCTATTCTCAAGTGAACCACCGTATTCGTCGCTGCGAGTATTCAATTTAGGGTTGAGAAAATTGTCCAACAAATAATGATGTGTCGCGTAAACGTAAACGATATCGAAACCAGCCTCCCTTGCTCGCAATGCGGCGTTACGGTGCCAACGCTTGAGCTCCTTAATGTCAGCTTTGTCCATTGCTCGGGACTGATAAGGATCACCGTTACCATTGGGCAATGAAACCACATCCATAGGCACTTCACGAGTGAGTAAATTAGCAGAGCTGCTACCTGACACCCAAAGCTCAACGCCGGCTAGGGCTCCATGCTCGTGGAGTTTGTCAGTCATTAAACGATGAGATTTAATATCATTTTCATCCCAAAGCGAATGTGATGGGTAGGGAGAGTCGTCAGAACTTGGGTGTATTGAACAGTACTCTGTGCAAACCACACCCCAACCTCCTTCGGCTTTCACGCCGCGTAAATCGGCCACCATACGCGGCCTCATCCAGCCCATTCCTGTGCAATGGGGAACTTGGTAAAATCTATTTTTAGCAGTTACTGGGCCAATTTTTATAGGTTCAAACAATATGTCGTATCGAGAATCACGTTTGCTCATAAGGCTAGCTTCCTCAGCATTATTTGTTGCGAATACTTAGCTCATTCGTAAGCGGCGTATTAGCATAACTCTGGCTGTTTTTTACATGGCACCGGCTAAATCAAAGTGGTTGGGGAACAACCCACTTAACTGGCGGAATATTATACGTTTGGCAGATTGGCGATTAAACTCATCGCTGTGTAAAAAATAATCTGACCACATACCTTCTAATAAGGCGAGTAAGCCATAGGTCGCATCACTGCATAGGTCTTGCTTTCCGTCTTGCCTGCTATATGGTTGGTTTAGAAGTTGTAAAAAGGCTTGGTAAACCTTGTCTTTCATGGCCGCGTCGCGTGTGTCTGCATATTGCATATAGGCATTTTCTTGGTGACATTGGCCACGGAACGCGTACCAAATGTTGATGCTACGCCGATTTAGTATTTGCTCACTTAACTCAGCGCTAATAATAGCTTCAAGCTGATGCGCAGGCGCAGGTGAGGTCGTTGTTAAAAATTCGTTTATATGGTGAAAATATTGTTCTCTCATATGCCTAGCCACGGCCACTAATAAGGCTTCTTTATTGACAAAATGCAAATGCACCATGCCCCGTGACAGGCCCGCGTGTTCAATAATACGGGTTATAGATGCGCCTGTAATTCCTTCAGTGGCAATCACACTGGCTGTGGCTTCTAACAATAGTTCACGGTTGTGAGCTTTCTTTTGCTGTCGCAGGGTGGGAGTTTGAAACATGAAAACATCGTATTGACAAATGGCGCCATAAGTATAAAAATAAAATGGACGATTGTCCATTAATTGCCATGAGGCACAGTAAATGTCTAATTACGATGTGTTATTTGAGTCTGTTAAAATTGGCCCAGTGACGGCTAAAAATCGCTTTTATCAAGTGCCTCATTGCTGTGGTATGGGCCACCTGCGTCCCCAAGCCCACGCGGCTATGAGGGGCATGAAAGCCCAAGGTGGCTGGGCCGTAGTGAGTACTGAAGAAACAGAAATCCATCCCAGTTCTGATTTATCACCCGCTGTAGAGCAGCGTCTCTGGGATGAGCGTGATATCCCAGCATTGCAATTAATGACTCAGAGTGTGCATGAGTATAGCGCCTTAGCCGCTGTGGAATTAGTGCATAACGGTAGCCACACTTCTAACTTATATTCCCGTACCCCAGCATTGGCCCCCAGTAGCCGTTCTTTAGATATGATTTATCCAAAACAAGCTAGGGCCATGGATAAAGCTGATATTCGAGAATTTCGCCGGTGGCATAAAGCTGCTGCTATACGTGCTAAGCAAGCTGGTTTTGACATTATTTATGTTTATGCTGGGCACGAGATGTCTTTGCCTCACCATTTTTTATTACCTGAATATAACCAACGAACAGATGAATACGGCGGCTGTTTAGAAAACCGGCTGAGACTTACCCGGGAACTCCTGCAAGACACGCAAGAGGCTATAGGTGACAGCTGTGCGGTGGCATTTCGTTTTGCTGTGGATCAAATGCTGGGTGTTGATGGTATGCAAGCACATGAAGAGGGGCGGGCGGTTGTGGAGATGCTGGCAGATATACCCGACCTGTGGGACGTTAATGTGTCTGGTTGGGCAAATGATTCAGCCACCTCTCGTTTTAAACCAGATTCAGGTTATCAGACCGAATACACGAAGTTCGTAAAAAAAGTGACCAATAAACCTGTCGTGGGTGTAGGGCGAATTACTTCACCAGACATGATGGTGTCGTTAGTTAAACACGGTGTCCTTGATTTTATCGGTGCGGCAAGGCCGTCAATTGCAGACCCCTTTTTGCCCAATAAAATCCGTGAACAAAGGGCCGAAGAAATTCGCGAATGTATTGGCTGCAATGTGTGTGTGTCGTGCGATAACTTAGGTGTGCCTATTCGCTGTACACAAAACCCCACCATGGGAGAAGAGTGGCGTCGTGGCTGGCATCCAGAAAAAATTGCGGCTGCTAAAACACCACAATCTGTGTTAGTTGTGGGTGCTGGGCCTGCCGGTTTGGAGTGTGCTTTACAACTGGCCAACCGTGGCTATGAGGTTATTCTTAGTGAAGCTAGTAAACACTTAGGTGGCCGAGTAGTCGCTGAGTCTAACTTAAAAGGCTTAGCTCTATGGCGCCGTGTAAGTGATTACCGAATCTATCAATTACAACAGCTGGACAATGTTAATATTTACCTCGACAGTGCTCTAAATGCCCAACAGGTATTGGAACTGGGCATCGAACAGGTGTTTGTTGCCACGGGTGCTATCTGGAGGAAAGACGGTATTGGTCGTACTTCTCGTATGCCGATAGAAGGGTTAGAACAGGTTGCCGTTTATACCCCTGATGACATTATGAACGGGATTGTTCCAGGCCAAGGCCCAGTAGTGATTTATGATGATGATCAAGGTTATTTAGGTGGCGTGTTGGCTGACCACTTGAGTGACTTAGGTCACAAGGTGCTTTTTGTTACCAGTGCTAGCATTGTGTCGCCCTTTACTGAACTTACTCTTGAGCAAAAACAAGTTCAATGCAGCTTGGTAGCTCAGGGAGTAGACATTTATACCAACAAGAGTATTGTTGGCGTTAGCCAAAAGTCTGGCCATGCGGGAGTTGAATTGAAATGTGTATATGGCGGCCAAGATGTATGGCTTGCTTGCGCCAGTTTGTTACTAGTAACGGAACGCGAATCAGCTTCACCCTTGTATGAACAATTGCAGCAGTTACTAAAAGACGACGGCACTTCGATGGCTATGTCGCTGACCTTAATCGGTGATGCATTGGCGCCTGGCTTGATTGCTGACGCGGTATTTTCTGGGCACCAAGGGGCCCAAGAGTTTGAGGCTGACCCTGATGTTGTAGAACAAGGGCTATTCAAACGTGAAATGCCTAGCCTGAATTCTTAATTGACCTATAAAAGTAATCTCAAAAATAGCTTAATACGATATAGGCATTAACAATTGAGGCGTTTTCATGCACCGCTGGGTACCATCACCAAACAAGGTTAGCCTAGACTTGTGGCCTCATGTTAAGAGTGAAGATGTTGAGATTCGAAAAGAGAATCCCTAAATCATGTGGATGGATAGAGTGTAGTAACAGGGAAGAGCCATTAAAAGACAGTTACTATTGTGCCTGAGGAATACATAATGAAACCAATTTCTAATACAGACCGGCGGGTGGTGAACATTTTTAACAGTGTGTTCACTCCAATTCAATCAAACGGAAAACCTGATGGTGAGGTTCTGCAACTTAATAATGACAAACCGTTAGGCAGTGGTTTTTATATCTACAAAATGGCCCCAGGTGCTACAACAGTGCCGCATAAACACACAGGCGACGAGGAATTCTTAATTATCCAAGGGGACCTAAGAGACCATGATGGTGTCGACTATGGCCCAGGCGATATGGTGTGGCTTCGAGACGGCACTGTCCACAATTCAACCACCAAAAATGGCTGTCTTATCGCGGTCTACGCCTTGGAGCCTGACTTTTAGCTGAGAGGGATAACAACCTTTTGCTGCAGCAAAATACACTTTAAACTATTTTAGCTAAATGTTTAAACTGTCTATGAATCGGTAATACATGAGAGATGGCGCAAGGAACCACGGCTTTCCCGTGTATAACGGACGTGTCTGGAATTTAATGTCATTAAAAGGTGTTTTACCTGCTTGAAGTCCAAGCACCTGTTGCCCGAGTTTCTTTCCTAGATACCCAGCCATGCCTACCCCGGAGCCACAGTAGCCCATTGCATAGAAAAGGCCATCTTCTTCTCCTACATGCATGAGCGAGTCAAAGGTAAATGCCACATAGCCCATCCAGGAGTGACTAATTTTTGTATTTTCTAATTCTGGAAAGATTTTAGATAAGGAATTATGGAGCTTTGGGCCACTCAGGCGTGGATCACTTTCTCCAAGAGATACACGACCACCAAATATAATACGGCTTCGGTCGGGGCTTGACCGATAGTAATATACCACCTTACGTGTGTCGCTAACGATGCGATTTTTTGGCATTAGCTGATCCATAAGATCTTTTCCAACAGGTTCTGTCGCAATCACATAGCTGCCAATTGGAATCACCCGACGTTGCAATCGTGGTGTTAAAGAACCCGTATAACCGTTTGTAGCAATAATAACTTTATCGGCCTGCACAATGCCTTTTGATGTTTTTACAGTAAAGCCATCTTTGTCTCTATTAATGTTTTCAGCTGCGCAATTAGAAATAATGTTCGCACCTGCTTCAAGTGCTTTGCCCAGTAAGCCTTTGTGATAAGCTGCCGGGTCGATTGAAGCGTGTTTAGGAAAGATGATCCCACCAAAATAGGTATCTGTGCCTAATTCAGAGCGCTGTTCTGATCTTGGAATCATGTAGGCGTCATCATTAAGTACAGAACCTTGATGTTCAATAGCCCTTGCTAGTTTTTCATATTGCGCAGTATTGTGTGCGGCATGGAAGCAGCCTACCTCAGCATAACTGCAGTCTAGCTTTTCATCTCTGATGAAGTCCCCAGTAAATTGTAAAGATTGATCACCTTCTGAATAAATGGCAAACGCCATTTTTTTACCGTATGTTTTCTCAAGCTCAGAAAAGCTTGGTTTTATGCTGGTGCTAACTTGCCCACCATTTCTTGTGCTGCAGCCCCAGCCGGCGTGTTCAGCATCAATAACTAATGTGTTTCTTGACCCTCTGGCAGTCTGGATTGCAGCATGAAGGCCTGTGTAACCTGCCCCTATGATAAGGACATCAACTTTTTTGGGAAGTTCTGTGTCTTGCTCTATTGGTGGTGCGCTGCGATCCCACCAATACGGCTGTTGTTTGAAATCTTGTGTAAACATAACGCGTCTCTTTGTGTAATCCCCATTATTACCATTAGTAAATACAAACTGAATAATGGAGCCACTTGGATAAACTGTGCTTGCAGTAGATGCACAACAACTTACTCAGCAAAAAGCGTGCCTTGGGTGTAATACCAGTGGCCATCCTGCCATAAAAAATCGCTGTTCTCGTGTATCCGGTAAGCTCTGCCATGAATTTTATAACGGGCTATAAATTCCACTTGCCCCTGGGTATCTTCTTGCTTGCCAAAATGAGTGGCTAAAACTTTAAGGCCAAGCCACTGTTGCTGGGCTTCAAAACTAACCTCTTTCGGGCGTGTGCTCAAGTGCCAAGTTTGTAACAGGTAGTTTTGGTCGTGCAGGCAAAAGGCAGTATAGCGCGAGCGCATTAACATCTCTGCCGTTTTAGCTGGATCGTTGCCACTAAGGGCGGGCTCACAACATAATTTAAAACCTATACCAGAGTTACAATAGCACTGAGGGTTTTTTAAGTTATCAGCGTGGGCCCCTTTTTTGTTCAAAGTAATTTTTCAATAGCGCTCGTCATTGGCCATGAAGTTGGAGACGTCCACTGCCTATAGCGCTCAACAACATTGCCATCTTTATCAATAAGGTATTTGTTAAAATTCCAGCTAGGTTCCCCCTTTTGTTGTTCTAAATGTTGAAATACAGGGTGTGCATTAGCACCTTTAACGGCAATAGTTTCACTCATTAAAAAGGTAACACCAAAATTATAAAAGCAGATTTTAGCAGCCTCTTCTTCGTTTAAAGCGGCTTGATTAAAGGCATTGCTTGGAAAACCAATAACCACTAACCCTTGATCTTTGTATTCTTGATGTAATTCTTCTAAGCCTTCAAATTGACCCGTAAAGCCACAGTGGCTTGCAGTATTAACTAGCAACAGTGGTTTTCCAGCTGTCACTGCACATAGGTCCAGTGGTGTTCCGGAGTGGAGTTGTTTTAGGTTGTGTTTGAGCCATGGCGCGCATGACGCCAAAGCGGAGTGTGAAGCAGACAGGCTAACAAGAAAGCCCAATAAACAATGTATAACGTGGCGTGTCGGCATAATAAGGGGTTGTCCTTGGTTTATATATAACTAATACGCATAACAAAAAGCATAAAATGCTATTTTTGGAATAACAAGTTTGGTATGCTCAAACTTGTATCTAATTCTACAACAACAGGAGTGTTTCATGAAGTTAGAATCTTTAGCATTACATCACGGCTATGAATCCGAAGCCACCACTAAAGCGGCGGCAGTACCTATTTACCAAACCACCTCATACACCTTTGATGACACCCAACACGGTGCTGATTTATTTGATCTTAAGGTTGCAGGTAATATCTATACCCGAATTACTAACCCGACCACAGCGGTACTGGAAGAACGGGTGGCTTCAATGGAAGGTGGTATTGCCGGCTTAGCCGTAGCATCTGGCATGGCTGCCATTACTTATGCGGTGCAGTGTATTTGTGAAGTAGGTGATAACATCGTCAGCACTAGCCAAGTGTATGGTGGCACGTACAACTTGTTTGCTCATACGTTGCCACGCCAAGGCATTGAGACACGATTTGCTTCTCACGATGATTATGCGGCATTAGAAGCTCATATAGACAGCCGCACCCGAGCTATTTTTTGTGAGTCTATTGGTAACCCAGCGGGTAATGTTGTTGATATTGCAAAACTGGCTGAAATTGCCGAACGTCATGGTGTTCCCTTGATGGTAGATAATACTGTAGCAACTCCAGTATTGTGCCGACCTATAGAGCACGGAGCACATATCGTGATCCACTCCTTGACCAAATACATTGGCGGCCATGGCACTACCATTGGTGGTATGATCGTTGATTCTGGCAAGTTTGACTGGGTGAAGAATAAAGAGCGCTTTGCTGTGCTTAATACACCAGACCCTTCTTATCATGGTGTCGTGTATACGCAAGCCTTAGGCCCAGCAGCTTACATTGGCCGTTGCCGGGTGATCCCATTGCGGAATACTGGCGCTGCTATATCTCCCCACAGTTCATTTATGTTGCTGCAAGGTTTAGAAACCTTATGCTTGCGTATGGAACGCCATTGCGATAACGCTGAAACTGTCGCTCATTATCTTCAAAACCACGCCAAGGTAGAGTGGGTAAATTATGCAGGTTTAGAAAATAGCCCTTACCAAGCCACTTGTAAAAAGATCTGTGGTGGTAAAGCCTCAGGCATCTTGAGCTTTGGTGTGGCAGGTGGTCGAGAAGCAGGCGGTCGTTTTATTGATGCGCTACAAATGATTTTGCGATTAGTGAATATTGGTGATGCTAAGTCTCTGGCCTGTCACCCAGCCTCTACCACTCATCGGCAGTTGAATGAAACAGAACTTGCTGCAGCTGGTGTGACGGAAGATTTAGTGCGAATCTCTGTGGGCATTGAGCACGTGAGTGATATCATTGCTGATATTGAACAAGCATTAGAGAAGGTATAAATATTCGTGTCCACTTCAACGCCTAATTCAGCACCTAAGCCAATAGCCATGCCCGAAGGGAACCCTTCGCTGCGCACTATTGCCATGCCTGCCGACGCTAACCCTGATGGGGATATTTTTGGTGGCTGGATTATGTCTCAAATGGACACCTCTAGTGGTGTATTTGCAGCCCATGTTGCTAAAGGGCGGGTAGTTACAGTGGCAGTAGATGCCATGACCTTTCATAAACCTGTGTATATAGGGGACGATGTAAGTTGCTACTGCAGTGCGGCTAAGCGCGGCACTACCTCTATTACTGTGCATGTGGAGGCGTGGGTTAGGCGCCACCACAGCGACACAGTAGACAAGGTAACAGAAGGAATGTTTACCTTCGTGGCGGTAGACAGAGACGGCAAACCAAAACCATTGCCTAGTGCGTAATGACTAGTTTAGTTTTGGCTATTGCCTTGGATAGGTAGTCGAAGGCCTCAATGATTTTTGTAAATGGGTAACTGCAGTCAATGACTGCTTTTACCTTTTTTTATCACCTTAGAAGCGTTAAGCGTTTAGGCTCCGCCTAAGGTGTTACATACCACATCAAAATCACACACCTGCGCTAAAAAGTCTTCTTTTTTGTAATCAATCACCTGGTCAGCACCAAGCGTCTTAACGAAATCTGCACTAGCTAAGCAAATTATTACTAATAGCAGTTATTAAACCGCAGGCGACTGACGATGTTTTTCTCCCCTGAATAACTGGAAAGCGTGTGTTAGTCTATTATTGATAAATTTGGCAGGTAAGGAAATTTTTGTGACGCAAAAAAACATACTTTTCATCATGTTAGACCAACTACGAGCAGACGCTCTGTCGTGTTATGGTAACGGTGTAGTGGCTACACCCAATATAGATCGCTTGGCACAGAACGGTGTGAAGTTTAACCGCTGTTACGTACAAGGGACTAGTTGTGGTAATTCGCGAGCTTCCTATTATACAGGCCGGCACGTGCGTTCCCATGGAGCAACCTGGAATGGTTGGCCGAACAGGGTTGATGAGTTGACTTTGGCAGATCATTTAGCAGCCTGTGGTATGAGTACTACCCTAATGGGTAAGACCCACATGAAAGCAGACTTCTCTGGGATGCGCCGCTTAGGTCTTGAACCACAATCGGAGTTAGGGCGGTTTTTGAGTAACGCAGGGTTTGGCCAAGGTGAGCATGATGATGGTTTGCACACTGTGGGAGTGGCAGGTAATTATGGCAAAGGTACCCCAGCTTACTTTGACTATTTGCGCAAGCAGGGGTACGAAGCAAAAAACCCTTGGGCTAATTGGGCTAACGCAATGGAGGATGAAGAAGGGGTAGTGCGTAACGGTATGTTTTTAAAACATGGTCACCTACCATCAAGAGTGGCTAGCAAACATTCAGAAACGGCCTACACCACCGACCGCGCTATTGAAATGATGCAACACATGGGGCACCAAAACTGGTGTTTACACGTGTCATATATTAAACCCCATTGGCCTTTGGCGGCTCCAGCGCCTTACCATCAAATGTACCGTGGTGTGGACTTACCACAAGCGAGTAAGTGTGAGGCCCAAAAACATAACGCCCACCCTATTTACCAAGCGTTCATGGCGTTGCCTCAAAGCCAAACCTATTCCCAAGATGACTATCGTAATCACGCTTTGCCAACCTATTATGGTTTAGTAAAGGAAATAGATGACAACTTAGGCCGCCTATTTGCTAGCTTAGAAATGCAAGGTCAAGATAAAAATACCATGATCGTTTTAACGTCGGATCATGGTGACTTTTTTGGTGACCATTGGTTGGCAGAGAAAGACTTGTTCCATGATGTGGTGACTCGCGTGCCTTTGCTTATTATGGACCCTAGCCCAGCGGCTAACTCAAGCCGCGGTAGTGAGTGTGATCAATTAGTGTGTGCCATTGACCTAGTTCCCACCTTTGTTGATTGGGCCGGTGGTAAGCCCCAGTGGAACTGGTTAGAAGGCCAATCATTGGTGCCTGTGCTGCATAAAACTGCAGCTGTTGATCGAGATTGTGTGGTGTCAGAATGTGATTATGGTGTTATGGGGTTTGCTAAACAATTAGGCCGTACTAGGGATAATGCTCGCATGACCATGTTGTATGATGGACGTTACAAATACGTTCATTGTTTAGGGTTTAAACCGATGTTGTTTGACTTACAAGAAGACCCCCAAGAGTTTTCTGACTTAGGCAGGGATGAGGGTTATGTAGCTATCCGTGGGCAGCTCAGCGAACAAATGTTGGATTGGTCAGCGGGGCTGAAGAACCGTGTCACGGTGAGTCAGGAAACCTTTGGTCAGCGTGAAGGCAAGGCTGGCGAGGTGGGCATTCTAATTGGTTATTGGCAACAAGAAGATGTGCCTCAGGCGCTGCGGCTGGAACCAGAGGTGCCACTTAAATAGATTAAACTTTGCGCGTGCCCTAAGTTACTGATGAGGCGCTTCACGCATAGGAGTCACATGAATAGAATACAAGCTTCAGGTTTTCGAGATGTCAGCTTTCTTGCTCAACATATTCAAACCACTATGGATTTTTATCACCCCCAAGCTATCGATACTAAAGGTGGTTTTTTTCATCACTTTCGTGATGACGGCAGTGTCTACGACACTGACACTAGACATTTAGTCAGTAGTGCGCGGTTTATCTTTAATTACTGCGAAGCAGCGCGTTATTTTGACAACAAAGAGTACCTTGCTACTGCGCGCCATGGCCTAAATTACCTTCGCACTGCTCATTTAAACCCTATGAGTGGCGGCTACGCTTGGCTTATTAACAATAGCCAAAAAGTAGATCAAACTAATCATTGTTACGGCTTGGCTTTTGTTTTATTGGCCTACGCTTCTGCTGTAAAAGCTGGCATCACCGAAGCCCAAGCATACCTGCATGAAACCTTTGCTGTTATGGAGCAACACTTTTGGTTGCCTGAGTATGGCCTTTACGCCGATGAAGCCAGTGCAGATTGGCAAACAGTGCCAGCGTATCGTGGGCAAAATGCTAATATGCACTCATGTGAAGCACTTATTGCAGCCTTTGAAGCCACCGGGCATGAACCTTATTTGGATCGAGCAGTGCTGCTAGCAGAAAATATTTGTGTGCGCCAAACCCAAACCACCCAAGGGCAAATATGGGAGCACTATAACGCTGCTTGGCAGCCAGATTGGAATTACAACAAACACGATCCTAAACACTTATTTCGCCCATGGGGTTATCAGCCCGGGCACTTCACTGAGTGGGCAAAATTATTACTCATATTAGATCGCCACACACCAAAGCCATGGTTTGTAGAGACGGCTAAAATGCTGTTTGATAAAGCCTTAGAAAAAGCCTGGGATCAGGAGTATGGTGGTTTGTGTTATGGGTTTTCCCCTGGCGGTGAAATCTGCGACACCGATAAGTATTTTTGGGTTCAGGCAGAATCCATTGCAGCGGCGGCGTTACTGGCTAAAAAAACTGGTGAACAGCGTTATTGGCAATGGTATGAGGCATTATGGTCCTATGCATGGACACATTTTGTAGATCATGAAAATGGCGCTTGGTACCGCATTCTCACGCGTGAAAATAACAGCTATGATGACCTTAAAAGCCCTGCTGGAAAGACCGATTATCACACCATGGGAGCCTGCTACGAAGTGATTAAAAGTTTACGGTTGTAAGTCTGTTTATTGTCGATTTAGTGTTCTAGTTTTAATCAGTTAAATGCTAATGTGAAAGGCATTCTGTCCTGTCCCGTGAGTGGCTTGGTGCAACTAATTAATCTCTTTGCAGTATTTATTACTGGTATTAACACGGAGCTGACCTAATGCCAAAAAAAGACTCTGTAAGGCAGTTTTTATTAGCTATTAGCTTTGATCATTTACCCCCCGAAGTGATTGAACAGGCAAAAATTTGCTGTTTTGACCTGCTTGGCACGGCGGTGGGTGGTAGCCGTTCCCGCACAGCATCAATTATCACACAGCATGCGCTGGACCATTTCGGTGCTGGCACCAATATTACTGCAGTACAACCCTTACTAGGCGGCAACCCTATAAGCCCTGTGGGAGCTGCTCTGGTGGGTGCAGCCATGATTGATGCACTGGACTGTCACGATGGTCAGCGAGATACCAAAGGGCATGTAGGTTGCAGTATGCTGCCTAGCCTGATTGCAGTTTTAGAGTCTCAGTCGCGGCCTGTCACGGGTAGTGAGTTAATTAGTTTGATTGTTGCTGGTTATGAAATAGGCACTAGAGCTGGTATGGCATTGCATGGAACAGTGACTGATTATCATACGTCTGGTGCATGGGGTGCGGTCAACTGTGCAGCGTTAACCGCTCATGTTTTAGGGCTTAATGAAGAACAATTTAATCACGCTGTGGGCATTGCTGAATATCATGGGCCACGCAGTCAGATGATGCGAAACATTGACCACCCTACCATGCTAAAAGATGGTTCTGGATGGGGTGCCATGGCGGGCACCTCGGCAGCATATTTGGCAGCTGAAGGCTTCACAGGAGCCCCCGCCATCACTATTACCGCCGATAATGTAGCTTCTTATTGGCAGGATTTGGGCCAACATTGGCAGATCCTCAATCAGTATTTTAAACCTTACCCGGTATGCCGTTGGGCTCAGCCAGCTGTTGCGGCCTGCTTAAGTTTGCGTTTGCAGCATCACTTTGATCCACGCTTGGTAGAGCAAATTACGCTTTGGACTTTTCATGAAGGGGTGCGGTTGTTCAGCAATGTGCCTAATAATACCGAGCAAGCTCAGTATGCCATCAGTTTTCCAGTCGCCATGGCCGTGTTAAATGGTGTGATTAGTACGGATGATGTTTACAGTGGTTTTAACGACGCAAAGGTCAAAGACATGATTGGTAAAGTCACGTTATTGGAAAGTGCCAAATATAATGAGGTATTTCCAGCGCAGCGTTGGGCGCATGTCTGTATCCGCATGGTAGACGGTACAGAAATGGTATCAGACCCTCATGAAGCCCTAGGGGATCCTCATAAGCCTATGAGTAAAGTACAATTCCAGGATAAGTATATGAACTTGTGCGAGCCGGTGTGGGGCCGCAAAAAAGCTCAACAGGTGTTGGCCTATATTGAGCACTTGGAAAGTGGCAATTTAGCAGATTTAATGGCCTTAGTCCGCAGTTAATTAGCCAGCTGTATAACAGGAATCATAGCCCCTAAAAAGTCATCAGATAAGTGGCATCTAAGCTCATGGTTATCAGCCATCAACTTCATTGTGGGTAACTCTTTTTCGCAACGATTATCAGCAACCTGCTGTTTATGCTGACAGCGCGTTTGGAAAGGGCAGCCTGATGGTGGGTTCATGGCTGAGGGTATATCACCGTCTAAGACAATATGTTTGCGCTTAATGCTAGTGTCGGCAATTGGAACTGCCGACAACAAAGCTTCAGTATAGGGATGGTAGGGGGGGCTAAATACCTGATCAGTACTCCCCATTTCTACCACATGACCTAAATACATAACCATTACCCTATCTGAGATATAGCGAACGATCGATAGGTCATGACTAATAAACAGCATGGTGGTTTTATTTTTTCTTTGCAACTCCATTAGCAGGTCCGTTACAGCTGCCTGAACCGAAACATCTAACGCAGAAACGGGCTCATCGGCTACGACTACTTGAGCGTTGCCTGCGAATGCGCGAGCAATGCCGACACGTTGTTTTTGACCGCCTGATAACTGGCGTGGCTTGCGCAGAGCAAACTCCCTGGGCAGTTTAACCAAATCCAATAGCCCCAACATTCTTTGCTCACGGTCCTCCTCGCTAGTGCCTACCCTAAAAACCTCAAGGGCGCGTACAATTTGGCGGCCAACGCTCATAGACGGGTTAAGGGTATCAAATGGATTCTGAAATACCATTTGAATGGCGGATACAGACTCAACCCCACGGTCATGGATTAAGGTGCTTTGAATATCCTTGCCAAGCAAGTTAGCAGTGCCTGCACTGGCTTCTTCTAGGCCTAATAACATTTTGGCCAGAGTGGATTTACCGCAACCAGACTCGCCAACAATAGCAAGAGTTTCTGATTCTCGTGCTTCAAAGGTGATGCTCTCATTGGCCTTAACAACACGCTTTTCTCCACTACCAAATAAAGCACTGGCTGCAACCTCATAATATTTTTGTAGCTTATCAACTTTAAGAACCACTTCACCTATTTGGGTAGATTGCCTATTTTCAGCAGCTACTGGAGGGTTTAGCCAGTCTATTTGGTTGATTCTTACACAGCGTGAAGAATGGTAATGATCGTCTGTCAAAGACAGCATGGGAATTTCATTTTGGCCACATGTTTGGGCATCATAATAATTACACCGAGGACCAAAATTACAACCGTTGGGGCGCTCATGGGGTAACGGGAAGTTACCGGGTATAGTGACTAAAGGGCGGGCATTTTTATCTGCGCCGGGCAATGGAATTGAGCGGAACAAAGCTTGGGTATAGGGATGACGCATACGCTCAAATACTTTTTCAATCGGCCCAGCTTCTATAGCCTCACCAGAATACATCACACAAATATCATTACAGGTCTCCAATACTAAGCCAAGGTTATGGGAGATAAATAGCATGGAAGTGCCATATTTCACTCCGAGCCCTTTGACGAGGTCGACAATGCCTGCTTCAATAGTGACATCCAGTGCCGTGGTGGGTTCATCAAGGATCAACAATGACGGCTTTGACATCAGCGCCATAGCAATGACAATACGTTGCTGTTGGCCACCGGATAGCTGATGTGGATAACTATTTAATATTCGCTCTGGGTCTGACAGCCGAACATCTTCAACCACTTGCATGGCTAGATCCCAGGCGGCTTTGGCAGAGCTTCCTTGATGGATCATGGGCACTTCCATGAGTTGCTTACCGACTTTCATGGACGGGTTCAAAGAGGCCATGGGTTCTTGATAAATCATGGCAATTTCAGAGCCACGCAAATGGCGCAGTTCTTCTTCGTTCATTGTGTTGAGCTCTCGGCCCTTAAATTTTATGCTACCGCCCACAATTTTGCCATTTACACCAAGGTCTTGCATCACGCCTAAGGCTACGGTAGATTTGCCGCAGCCAGACTCCCCCACAAGGCCCATCGCTTGACCTTGCTCTACCACACAAGAGAAATCCATTACTGCAGGAATTTCACCCAGTCGAGTAAAAAAGCTGATTGACAAGTTGTCTATTTCTAAAATAGGGCCATCGTAATCCCACTGTTGCATGATCCTGCTCCTTTAGTCTTTGAGTGACTGTTCGCGCAGGCCGTCGGCCAACAGGTTAAGGCCTAGCACTAGCGACATCAACGCTAGGGCAGGAGGAATGGCCAGATGTGGGTATATCGATAAGAGTTTGCGGCCCTCGTTTATGGTCATACCCCAGTCTGGGCTTTCTGGGCTAACACCTAGGCCAAAGAAACCCAAGGTGCCCAATAAAATAGTGATGTAACCGATACGCAAACAAAAATCTACAATTAAGGGCCCTCGTGCATTAGGTAAAATTTCCCACAACATAATGTACCAGGGGCCTTCGCCGCGAGTTTCGGCTGCTGCTACATAGTCACGGGTTTTAATGTCCAAAGTGAGCCCCCTGACAATACGAAACACTGTTGGCGAGTTAACAAATACCACGGCAACAAAAATATTCAGTAGGTTAGGTTCCATATAAAAGACACCTAATGGGTCCATGTTAAAAGCTAGGCCTGAATAGGCCCAAAACCCCAACACCAGTACAATAAAGACATAAATATTACGTTTCACAGGCTGGGTATAAAAGCGAGATTGAAATAACACCACAAACAATATAATAGGAAATAAGAACAACACAGCAGCCAAATAAATAGGCACGCCGGTGGAACGAATTTCTGGTGTTACGAGTAAGAAAAACAGTAAAATTACGGGGAAGGCCAGCACTAAATTAGACAAAAACGATAACACTGTATCCAGCGTTCCTGATCGATAACCAGCGGGCAACCCTAAAGTAATGCCCACCATAAATGCAAACACAGTGGCTGCTGGTGCAATGGTTAATACTGATCGGCTGCCCATCACCACGCGAGAGAATATGTCACGAGCTAGGTTGTCACCGCCCAACAAATAGTATGCCCCTTCCTCGCCCCGCACAGGGAAACCTACGCCTTTGTTTTTCATACCAGAAATTTGGCCCAAAGGGTCGTGAGTGATGATTAAATCGGCGAAAATAGCGGTTAACACCCAAAATAGCACGAGCACCAAGCCCATAGTGCCAACGCGGCTATCAAACAGATGACCATACAAGCCTAGGTGCTGTCGATAATAAAGTGAGAGGCTTAATATAATGCCCATAGCAACCCATACAGGGATCAGCTGGGTAAAAATGCCGATGGTAATTTGCAGTGCGGATAATGCGTCCATCAGTGAGCCCTAATTGATACGAATGCGTGGATTGAGGAATACATAGCCAATATCTGAAATAAGCTGTGTGATGAGTACCACGAATACCGCTACCATTGAGCAGGCTAACAAGAGGTCGATATCATTGTTGGAGGCAGCCTGAACGAGCAGCCAACCAAAGCCCTTATAGTTAAACAAGGTTTCAACAATAACAACACCAGTAAGCAGCCATGGGATCTGCAACATGATCACCGTAAAGGGTGCAATTAACGCATTGCGTAGTGCATGTTTGAGTACGATATTGCGAAAACTAACGCCTTTTAAACGTGCGGTTCGAATATATTGCGCGGTCATTACCTCCGCCATTGAGGCGCGTGTCATGCGGGCGATGTAGCCCATACCATAGAACGCCATAGTCATGACGGGCAAGCTGAAATTAGCAATGGTGATCTCATCCATAGCCGAAGCCGAAGAGCCTTTAAACCACCTTAGGCCAACGGCTGAACTAGCAAATATCACTACAAAGATCACGCCTGAGACATATTCTGGTGTTGCAGTGGTAATAATGGCAAAGGTCGATAAGCTTCGATCTGTGCGGGAGCCTTCTCGCATACCTGCCAATACACCGATGATGAGTGCCATAGGTACCATTACTAGCATCACAAATAACATGAGCCAACCCGTTAACCCTAGACGTTTGCTAACAATACTGGAAACATCGTCTTTAAATACTGAAGACCAGCCCATGTCAGCCTGCAGAACCCCACAATAGTTGGGGATAGTGTCTGCACCAGGTTTTACACATCGGCCTACTGTTTTGCCATTGTCTTTAGTAAATACGAAGCCTTGGGCTACGCCTAACCATTCGCCATAGCGCACCAGCAAAGGCTGGTTATAGCCTCTATCTTCCAGCCATTGTTCAACTTGAGTGTCAGACATGCGCATGTTGCCCTGAGTCTTGGCTAACTTTTCTAAATTGGGTTGTAAGTTGGTTAAGAAAAAAACCAAAAAGGTTAGGCACAGAGCAGTCAGTGTCATAAGCCCTGTTCGCTTAACAATAAATATCCACATGTGCAGTCCTGAGGTGACTAGGGCAGAGAGGTAATAACAAAGAGCAGGCCACTAGGCCTGCTCTTTAGAGAAAATTAGAGGGCCACAAAGTGGCCCAGGTAGAGGTTAAGACCACCAAATCTTTTCTGGATGAAACTCAAACGCAGGATGCATTTCGGCATTCACTAGGCCTGGCTTGTTATGCCGATATAAAGAACGCCAATATGGCTGAATGATGACGCCTTCATCTTGCATAATGGCCTCGATCTTGGCCATGATTTTGCGGCGTTCATCGGCGTCAGGGACCGACAGAGCTTGTGATAACAAACTATCAAACTCTTTATTAGCGAAACCAGCTTCGTTCCAAGCTTCACCACTGCGGTAGGCTAGTGCCAAAACCTGCACACCCAAAGGACGTTGATTCCAGTTGGTGGAGGAGAAGGGGTATTTTACCCAGTCATTCCAGAAGGTAGAACCTGGTAAAATGGTCCGCTTAACCTTAATGCCTGCTTGGCGCAATTGCGCAGCCACGGCATCTGTGGTGTTGCGTCGCCAATCATCATCGATGGAAATAAGTTCATGTTCATAATCACCCATGCCAGCTTCTTCCATCAGTGCTTTTGCTGCAGCACCATCTACCTTTTGGGCAGGCAAGGCTGCATATTCTGGATGAATTGGGCAAACGTGGTGGTTTTCTGCCGTTGTGCCAAGGCCAGAGTAGCCAAGTTCTAAACATATACTATTGTCAACAGCCATCGCTAAGGCCTGACGCACGCGTTTATCAGCATAGGGCTTAATGCCATCCACTTCAGCCTGCTGATTGGGGCGGATGACGATGGTGGATGCCGTCACTGCTGACGATTTTATCCAACCCAGGTCATCAAACATGCCGATAAATTCACCAGCAACGTCGTAGGTCATATCAAATTCATCTGCGTCAGCACCGGCTACAATAGCACCGTAGTCGGTGCCATAGTCAAGCATTTCAATACGGTCAAGGTATGCCCCTTCGCCCCACCATGAATGGGACTCATTGCGCACCAACACGGCCTTAACACCCACCTCGAGACTTTCAGGAAGGTATGGGCCAGTGCCTATGGCATTGCCTATCATATTGTCACTGTCATGGCTTGAATGGACAATAGCTGCAGGGTAGTCAGTCATGCCTGGAATAATAGAAATATCTGGAGCCAAAAGATTGAGCTGCACGGTATGGCTATCGACGACTTCAATGGCGCCTGCCCGTGCTTTGCCTGTATCGGCATCCAGTAAGGAATTCATACGACCCGCCATGGAGTTGCCTTCCACACTCTTGTCACACCAACCAATCATATTGCGAGCCACGTCATCGGCAGTGAAGGCATCGCCATTATTCCAAGTTACGCCCTTGCGCACGTTAAGTGTGAAGACAGTGGCATCGTTGTTGGATGACCAACTTTCGAGTAATTGGCCGTCCATAGTGCCATCAGTATTAATGCGCACTAGGTATTCTAACCAGCCACGGCTGAAGTTAGCTATTTGGCTCCAGTCATAGGTGCGTGGGTCTTTCATCGCACGCACTTCCGTTTGATAACGCAAGGTGCCACCCATTTTAGGCGTGCCGGCCATGGCCATTGGCGCGACTAAACCAATCATGCTGTATGCCGCAATTGCGCTGGCACCCAAGGCAGAGGCACGTACAAAAAATTCTCGACGGGAAAGCTGGCCTTGTAAATATTCATTTTTATACATGTCAACGACAGGATGCGTTGCTTTATTAAAGTCAGTGTACTTCGTCATTCTATACTCTCCAATTGTTATTTTTATGGACGGCAAGGTTTGGTTTTTGAGTTTAAGTCTGGACAAACTAAAGCTGAATGCGCTTGCCTCAAAGCCGTCTGCTTCAGTTATTCTTTAAAGCTTATGCCCTATCTAAGTCTCTATAAGACGCCTTAAGTTTTACAGATCATTTGCACTCTTGTCAAATGATCAACCTAGCTAACGTGACCTGAGGCCCCATATATAGCCTCTGTGTAACTATATACTACAAGTTCTTTAATTCCCCTTTTGGTAAAGAAGATTGGATAAAGGTTTTGCAATAAACTAAAAACTATGGAAATATTTACTTTAAGTTTAAAGTAATATCTTTTTAAACCTAACGTAAGCATATGGAATGAGGACAATAATGAAAGAAATTAAACACTTTGCTTGGGACGCTTCACATCTGAGCGAAATCGACTCTATCTGGATCAACGGTTCAGAAGATATGGAGACCATTATCGATATGGCCACCCAATCACTACACCACTTTGGATTCGCTTTTTTGCGCAACTTGTGCCTTGATGACAAGGAATCAACTGCAGCAAGGCTAACCCTGCTTGGAGAGAATCTAGGTAGTATCGTGTCACAATCGCCACGGGGCGAGCTCGTGGAAGATGTATGCGACTTTTCTGATGTAGAAGCCGAAGATAAACGTGGTTATCGGTCTGCTGGAGAACTGACACCACATTCTGACCCATCAACGCTAATTGCGCTGCATTGCCTGCAACCCGCGATGACAGGTGGGGAAAGCTATTTGGTAAATGTACGCAGCATCCACGATCATATTGCGGCCACAGATCAAACCCTTCTCGAAGAGTTGTATAAGCCGTTTCCACATTGGCGTGTGGAGGGTTCCCATGGTATTGCGCAGGCGGGCCCTTATGAAACCGAGCGACCCGTTTTTTGCGAAAACAACGGTCGCGTTAGCTGTGTATACTACCGACCATTTATAGAGCTAAGTGCCCAAACCCAGCAAATAGAGTTGAGTGAGACACAGGTCGCCGCACTCGATTTATTCGATCATTTTTCAAGGTCTGATGAATTAGCCCTGCGTACAACACTGCAAAAAGGCGAGACAATTATTGTCCACAACCGCTCGGTGCTGCACGCACGAACAGGTTATCAGGATTGGCCTAACGCTCAAGATCGCCGCCATTTACTGCGGCTATGGATTGATGCCCCAGAACGATTTCCAGTACATCCACAACACGAACTTGGCGATCTGTTTGCTTAGTTAATTCTCACTCTAGTTGCTTAACAGCAATAGCGCAATGCACTGGTAGTGCTGTCCTCTTATGTCATTACATAAGAGGAGGGTGTAGAAGAGCAAGAATTGTTTTGGCAGGATTTGGGTCAACATTGGCAAATTATCAATCAATACTTCAAACCTTATCCTGGATGCCGTTGTGCTCAGGCAAGAGATATTTTGGTAAAATCACGTTATTGAAAAGCGCAGGCTACAATGAGGTGTTTCCAGCGGAGCGTTGGGCGCATGTCTGTATCCGTATGGAAGACGGCACAGAAATGGTATCAGAGCCTCATGATGCCGCCAGAAAGCGCATCACGTGTTGGCCTATATTGAGCAATTACAAAACGGTAATTTAGCTGACTTAATGGCTTTACTCTGTGATTAATTAGCCAGCTGTATAACGGGAATCATGTGAGTTTTTACTAAAGCTGAGATTTTCAACTTTGTAAAACAGCAGCGGATAATGAGTCTCTTGTGCGCTCTTGTCTTGGCGTTATTAAAAACTTTGTGCGATAGCATTTTGCCAAATACGACGTTGAATTAAAGCCGCAGGCGGTGGCAATAGCAAAGGTAGAAAGGCTAGTTTGTTGTAACAGTAGCCGGGCTTTATTGAGCCTTAAATCTAAGTAATACTGCGCAGGCCTTAAGCCAAAGTGATGTTTAAATAGGCGTTCCATCTGCCGTAAAGAGAGGCCTGATTGACTGGCGACCTGGGTTTGCGAAATAGGATCCTCGGTGCAGCTCTGCATTAATTCGATAGCCTTAATTAGCGCTGGGTGATGAATACTTAATCTAGTTTGGGTAGCCATGCGCTGGTGCGTATGAGCATCGCGGATGCTAGGGTGAATGCATTGCTCTGCCACATCCTTTGCCAGTGGCAAGCCATGTTGCTGGGTAATGAGTTGGAGCATCATATCAAGCCCTGATAAACCGCCTGAGCAAGTCATAAAGTCAGTATCCATCTCATACAGCTCACCAGTAATATTTAGCAAGGGGAACTCTTCCTTAAAACTATCAATGTTTTCCCAGTGGATAGTGCAGGGACTTTGGTTTAGTAATTTGGCACGTGCTAGCAACAAACTACCAGTTGACGTAGAACCTAA
The DNA here is from genome assembly GCF_047730085.1 of Candidatus Njordibacter sp. Uisw_056. Lineage (NCBI taxonomy): Bacteria > Pseudomonadati > Pseudomonadota > Gammaproteobacteria > Pseudomonadales > Candidatus Njordibacteraceae > Candidatus Njordibacter > Candidatus Njordibacter sp. Uisw_056. The sequence goes on from NZ_CP159830.1 coordinate 547,330, forward strand.
GGTGATAGACTGGCGTGATAAGCCCCTTAACCATTTGCTGAGAGTGGGGTCATCATGGTCTTTTACTTCTATGCCGGCCACAACAATTAGGGCATCTAAACCCTCTGTGTCTGCCATATCCCGTGTGGTAGCCACCTCAATGTCGTTGCTAGCTCGAACAGGTAAGCCGTCTTGGCTATAAAATGACCACTCATACAAAATACGCTGGCTAAGCCGGTTAGCGATTCTCAATGGTTCAACGGCAGCTGACATAGAGAGCATAGAAAACTGTGGGATCAGGAAAAATCCAATCTGGGTTAGATTACTAGTGCGGTTTGGTCGCATGGAGGCTCCTTTAAGGAGCGTAGGGTATCGAGTAAAATACTGTTATGCAATTTTTAAGTCCGTTTATTGTCGATTTAGTATCTTTTTTTAATCATTTGAATGCTATCGTGTTGGCTATAAACCCGTTACTAAGAGGCTATGAATTAGGCCTCAGGTGAAATAAATGAGCCGTATTGCTGGTCGCCGCCGTAAAGTAAAGCAAGAAACAATTAATCCATTTGCTATTCCTCAGCTCGAACGACAGGAAAAGCGTAATCGTTTTGCGCCTATCGCGGCATTGGAATCAGAACAGGTTGAACTCATTCACGAAGCCTCCTTGGACATACTTGAGCAGTTGGGTATCGAAGTGATGGGTCAAGATGCATTGAATTTGTTCAAGCAGGCAGGGGCAGACGTTGATGACGTGGGTGTGGTTCGGATGGATAGAGCATTGGTATTGGAGTGCATTAGCAAGGCCCCTGCGCAATTTACTCTTACTCCACGCAACCCAAGCAATGCCTTAGAAATTGGGTCCAACGTGATTCATTTCGGCTTGACGTCGGGCCCTCCAAACGTACACGACTGCGTGAATGGTCGCCGCCTGGGTAACTTTGCAGATTATGAGCACATGATCCGCTTTGGGCAGTACTTCAACGTCATTGATTTTTTTGGTAATCAGGCTGTGGCACCCACAGATTTACCCCCTAATACTCGGCACCTAGACACCACTTTCGCCAACCTAACGCTTGCTGATAAAGTTTTTTTTGCCCAAGGCATTGGTGCAGGCCGTGTAAAAGACGCAGTAGCAATGAACGCCATTGCTAACGGCATGAGCCTAGAAGAACTGGCTTTAACCCCTGCTACTATGACTAATATCAACATTAATTCGCCACGAAAATTAGACGACAGTATGGCTTATGGTGCTATGCAAATGGCAAAGATGGGCCAGGCCGTCACGGTGACGCCGTTTACCCTCATGGGTGCTATGACCCCTACCACCATGGCGGGTGCCTTAGCGCAACAAAATGCTGAGGCGTTGTTGGGTATTGCTTTGGTGCAGTTAACTAAGGCGGGTGCCCCAGTAGTTTATGGTGGTTTTACCTCAAACGTTGATATGCGTTCTGGCGCCCCAGCTTTTGGTACGCCAGAAAATTGCCTGGCCAACATGGCGAGTGGACAAATGGCGCGGCGATATAATTTGCCGTATCGCACGAGTGCCTGTAATGCCTCTAATGCGGTGGATGGCCAGGCAGTATATGAAACCCAAATGGCTTTGTGGGGTTCTGTAATGGGGCATGGAAATTTAATCTATCATGCTGCGGGTTGGCTAGAAGGTGGGCTGGTGGCTTCGTTTGAAAAAATTGTCATGGATTGTGAAATGCTGCAGCATATGGCAGTAATGTTGCAGCCCCTAAAAATTGATCGTATCGAAATTGGTATTGAGGCGATGGACGAAGTGGGGCCTGGGGGTCATTTCTTTGGTTCCAGTCACACTATAGAACGTTATAAAAGTGCCTTTTATCAACCTTTTTTGAGTGATTGGAAAAATTACGAGAGTTGGGTTGAAGCGGGGTCTAAAAATGCGACTATGCGGGCCACAGAGATTTGGCAGAAAATTTTAGCTGAATTTGAACCGCCAAAGATTGATTTAGCTAAGCAAGAAGAGCTAGAGTCTTATGTTGCTAAGCGTAAAGAAGAGCTCGGCAGCACTGAACCCATGCTAGAACCGATTGAAATAGATTAGCATCGCCTAAATAGGCAGTTTTAGGAGTTTTTATGCCCCTCAATTCAACTACTGAAATAGATGCGAAGCAAATGCAAACTTGGCTTGAAAGTGAGTATGACACTGAGTCTGTTGCCAATTTTAAGGCTGGCCCAGGTATTCAGAAGCTGCAGCTAAAGTTTGATATCGACAAGCTGCGTCAGTGCTATTATGACCTGCAAGATCAACTTGAAGACATAGGCTCAGGTTTTCATGTCATGGCGCTCACGCGACGTCCAGGTGTAGAGCACCCTACTGCTGAAGATAACTGTGGGCGTTTTTGGACTAGAGTAGATGACAGCTATGCTGAAGTCCCTCGGGATACAATGGTCGATGAGTCAGCTTACAGCGAGTTCAATCCACTGTTTGCAAACACTTATTTAGAACAAGTGTACAAGCAGCTTATCGCTTTATTTCCCATTGGCCGTATGCGAGTGTTAGGTAAAGATCCTTACAACTGTAACTCGTGGCATCGAGATCCAGAACCGCGCTTACACATCCCCATTATTACCAATCCAGGGTCCTTATTCATTGTCAATCATCACTGCACCCATTTGCCTGCCGATGGCTCAGTTTATTTCACCGACACTCGGGGCTATCATACGGCTCTAAATGGGGGTGAAGACTCCCGAGTACATATTGTTGCAGCGCTGCCTTATGCTAGGCATCAAGTTAGCGACGCAAGCTTATTAGAAATAGAGACTTAAACTATGGCATCACACTACCCATCAGTGGCCACACGTAGCATTATTAATAACCCGATAACCATCGATCTGCGCAGTGATACTGTGACCCAGCCCGACCAGAGTATGCGCGAAGTTATGGCAGGCGCGCGCGTAGGAGATGATGTTTATGGTGATGACCCAAATGTTAACGCCCTCGAGCACGAAACTGCTGACTTATTAGGTAAACAAGCAGGCCTGTTTTTACCCAGTGGCACCATGAGCAATTTAACCAGCGTGCTAGCGCATTGTCAGCGAGGTGAGGAGGTATTAGTCGGTGATAAATACCATATTAGTTGTGATGAAGCGGCAGGTGCAGCAGTGTTGGGTAGCGTGGCCATGCATGCGCTGCAAACAGATGAGTTTGGGCGTTTTAACCTTGAACAGGTGGAAGCTGCAATAAAGCCAAACGACTACCACTGCCCAATTACCCGGTTACTGTGTTTAGAAAACACTGTGGGAGGGTGCGTTCAAGAACAAAGTCATATTGATGCGTTGGTTGATTGTGCCAAATCACATGGGCTTGCTACACACATGGATGGCGCCAGATTACTTAATGCGGCGGTCGCCCAAAACTTACCCCCAGCTCGACTCGTTGAATCTATCGATACAGTGTCTTTGTGTTTGTCTAAAGGTTTAGGGGTGCCCTTGGGTTCTGTGCTCTTAGGCCCAAGTGTAGTCATTGAAAGGGCACGCAGGCTGCGTAAAATGTTGGGCGGTGGCATGCGGCAAGCAGGGATTATTGCCGCAGCAGGCAGGTATGCCTTGCAGCACAACATAGGGCGGTTAGCGCAGGATCACCAACGCACACAAGAGCTGGCCACAGCACTTGACGGTGTGCAAGGGTTAAATTTTGATCGGGCTAGAGTACAAACTAATATGTTGTTTTTGCAATCGCCACAAATGCCAGCCTTAGCCAGTTATCTTGCCAAGCGTGGTATTGCCATCACCGCTATTGGCGAAAGTGCTCGTATTGTTTTGCACATGCAAATCGATAATGCTGCTCTGCAGCAAGTTGTTGAGGCGATACAGGGTTTTTTTGACCGCAAGTAACTTACGCCAATAGGTAGGGCAACGATAGACTAAAGGGTCACTGTTTCAACCACTGTGAGCCTTTGGCATTAAGTTAAGTCTGTTTTAATAAATAACGCCCCTATGTAAAGAGGAGCCGCGCTTAAATAGCCAACGCTTCTCTTTTGTATTCTTGCTGTGATGAGTCAAACAACAAGCAAAAGTTTGCCTATTGCTGGTATTATCATGATAATACCAGCAATAGCGTTTTTGATCTGACGTTTCTGATAACAATGATTGACTATATCTGACTATGCAAACCCTCGCTCTTATTGACGATGATTTAGAAATTCGCCAGCTACTAAGCCAATACTTAAGCCAACAAGGTTTTGAAGTGGTGGCTTTTGCTGATGGTGAAACTTTCTTAAAAGCACAGATGGTTCAGTTTGACTTAGCAGTTTTGGATATTGGTCTGCCGGGTATGGATGGACTAGATGTGTGCCGCAACTTGCGCCAGACCTCTAACTTGCCTGTCATCATGCTCACTGCAGCCAGTGATGACCTAGATCGTATTTTGGGCCTAGAGTTAGGTGCAGATGATTATATGGGTAAGCCGTTTAATCCCCGTGAATTGTTAGCCCGTATAAAGGCACTTTTGCGACGAGTGCAGGTACAGCAACCCAAGCAAGACTCAAGCGCCTCTGCTTTGCAGATAGACGTACTTAAACGCTGCGCAAGTTATGCAGGTAAAAATTTGCCATTAACGGGGGCAGAGTTTGACTTGCTCAACCTCTTATACCAGCACCAAGGTGAAGTGCTAAGTCGTGACGCGATATGCCAAGTGCTGCATGGGCGCAATGCACAGCCTTTCGACCGATCTATAGATACTAGTGTTAGTCGTTTGCGTAACAAACTCAATCAGGTCGCCGAAGACAGTATCCAGAATGTACGTGGTAAGGGTTACGTGTTGGTGCTTGCGTGAATCTTGTGACAGGCTTATGGCGCAAACTAATTCCTAATTCAGTAATGGCCCGAGTCACTATAGTGCTATTTTTAGGCATTCTAATCGCTCAAGTATTTGGTACTTGGCTATGGGTTTCCCAATTAAAAGCTACTGAACATAACCGTTTGATCGACGTCTCACAGACCATGGGCTCACGAATTGGTCAAACAGTGCAGTTTTTTAAAAAGCTGCCGGACCAATACCGCCATATCGTACTCGATCAATTACGAGATATGGGTGGCACTCGCTTTTTTGTGTCAGTAAATAAGCAACACATTGCCTTACGCACTATCCCCCAGACGGATTTTTCCCAATTGGTGCGTCAGCAACTTAGCACTAGTATTGTTGCTCAATTGGGGCAAACCCAGGGGTTAGATATTCAATTTGTTGACTTTGATGACTTAAAGATTCTTTCTGGCACTAACCTAATGGTAGATTTGCCACCCAAATGGAAACGCTTTGCCCTTATACAGCCTAGTGATGCCAGCCCAGTGGCTGTGGTGCAGCTGCCGGTGGCTAATGAGTGGATCTACTTAGCGGCAGTCATCCCCGAAGGGCACATGCTCACTGGAGTCACCTGGCTTACTAGCGAACGTATGTTGAGCATTAGTTTGGTCTCCCTTACCGTATTAGTGCTTACCTTACTGTTGGTGCGCTGGGTAGTGAGGCCTTTACGATTGTTAGCTAGGCAGGCAGAAGCTATTGGCAAAGGGCGTAATCCTCGGCATATGCGGGAACAAGGCTCTAGCGAAATGGTGGCTACTATTCGTGCCTTTAATACCATGGTTGGGCGCATTCAAAAGTTTACTGGTGACCGAGAACGGTTATTTGCTGCCATTTCCCATGACCTTAAAACGCCTCTTACTCGCGCCCGCTTGCGTGCGGAAATGATTTCAGATACTGATCAAAAACAGGCATTAATTGGTGATTTAGAAAATTTAGAGACCATGGTTAAGGGCAGTTTGCAGATGATGAAAGATGATGCCATCCATGAAAATGCGCAACGTATTGATCTGAGCCAGCTGTTACTGGGCCTTGCAGCGCAGAATCAAATATATGGCTTGCCCATTGAACTTGATATTCAACCAGGATTATTTATCGATGGCCGTAGCATGGCCCTGCAACGCTTATTTAGTAACCTAATAGACAATGCACTGGCTTATGGAAGAGCAGTAAGTATTATTGCCAGTGCCAACGCTCAAGGTACAGTGATTCGTATTTTGGACCCTGGCCCAGGGTTAAGTGACGCGGACAAGGCCCGTGTGTTTGAGCCTTATTACCGCATTGATGAGAAACCCAGTGGTGATCACGTGGGGCTTGGTTTAGGCATTGCGCGCAGTATTGCCAATCTTCATGGTGGTGAATTAGAACTCAAAGATCGCCGTGGTGGCGGTTTGATGGTTGAGGTTTATTTCCCTTTGTAACCTTTTGTCACACTTCCCCACGTTATGACACTCTGCGGTCTATACACTCCTTCTACCGGTCGTTTACTTCCGGATAACAGAACAATAAATCTAATGAGGAACTTCCATGAAGACTAAATTAACAGGTTTGGCTCTTGCGACTATGATGGCAATTGCACCTAGTGCGCAAGCAGGCGAAGTTGAAGTATTACATTGGTGGACCAGTGGTGGTGAAGCCACTAGTGTGGCTTTTTTAAAGAAGCAATTGGCTGAATCAGGTGTTGATTGGGTAGACTTTGCTGTTGCCGGTGGTGGTGGTGAAAGTGCCATGACAGTATTAAAATCCCGCGCTATTTCTGGTAACTCGCCTACAGCGGCCCAGATTAAAGGCCCATCTATTCAAGAATGGGGTGAGCTAGGTTTCTTATCTAGCATTGATGACGTTGCGAAGGCGAACAACTGGGATGAAATTTTGCCAGAAGTTGTTTCTGACGTAATGAAGTATCAAGGTGAATATGTAGCTGCACCAGTAAACGTACACCGTGTTAACTGGTTGTGGGCAAACCCAGAAGTATTCAGCAAAGCGGGCGCCACCATCCCAACTACTTGGGATGACTTTATGGTGCAAGCCCAAAAGTTAAAGGACGCAGGTTACATTGCTCTAGCTCATGGTGGCCAGGCTTGGCAGGACGCCACTGTGTTTGAAGCTGTTGTATTGGGTGTTGGCGGTGCTGACTACTATAATAAGGCTTTTGTACAGGCAGACATGGATGCGCTTAACAGTGCCACTACCAAAGAAGTATTTGAAACCTTTGGTAAATTGCGCCAGTTTGTTGATATTAACTCACCTGGACGTGACTGGAACTTAGCCACATCGATGGTAATCAATGGTGAAGCAGGTATGCAAATCATGGGTGACTGGGCGAAGGGTGAATTTAAGGTTGCTGGTAAGAACGCAGGTACAGACTATGTTTGTGTTGCGGCTCCAGGCACTTCAGGTGCATATACCTTCAACGTTGACTCATTTGCTTTCTTTAACCAAAGCGATGCTGAAAGTACTGCAGCTCAAAAAGTAATGGCTAAAGAAATTTTAAGTGAAGATTTCCAGCGTGTATTTAACCTTAACAAAGGTTCAATCCCTGCACGTTTAGGTATGGCACGTACAGAGTTTGACTCGTGTGCTCATGACTCTATGGACGCCTTTGTTGCTAGCTCTGCTTCAGGCAGCCTAGTACCAAGTTTTGCCCATGGCATGGCAGTTTCAGAAGCAATTTCTGGTGCTATTTATGACTCAGCAACACAATTCTTTAACTCTGACGACAGTGCAGACCAAGGTGTAGCTCAACTTGTAGCAGCGGTAGCTGCTGCTAAGTAAGCACAGCCCAATAGTCATTACGAGCTTAATGCCGTAGTGTATGACCTTGTCATTGCAAGGTTAGTGCAGCAATCCTAGCCTCTGGTCTATGGGTTGCTGTTACCCCTAGACCCTCGCAACGAGAGTTTGGGACGAATCTTTGCAATGGCATTTTTCTAAAATCTTATTGAGCTAACTCATGTTCGATTATCTTGAAAAACAATTACCCAAACTAATCATGGCCCCTACGGCCATTGTTATGTTGGTCTGTATGTATGGTTTTATTGGCTGGACAGCCGTGCTGTCCTTCACTAAAAGTCGCATGTTACCTCAGTGGGAGTTTGTTGGCTGGGAGCAGTACGAGCGTTTATTTGCTAACCCACGTTGGCATGTTGCACTTGATAACCTTCTTGTATTTACCCTGCTGTTTATTATTATTGCCTTACTTTTAGGCCTCATGTTGGCGATTTTATTAGATCGCAATATTCGCAATGATGGTGCTTTACGCACTATCTATCTTTATCCCATGGCGGTGTCCTTTATTGTTACAGGCACAGCATGGAAATGGATTCTCAACCCGGGTTTAGGCATTGAAAAAATGGTGCGTGACCTAGGGTTTACCGATTTTGAATTCCGTTGGTTGGTGGATCCAGATATGGCCATCTATACCATTGTAATCGCTGCTGTTTGGCAATCTAGTGGGTTTGTTATGGCCATGTTTTTGGCTGGCCTTAGGGGCGTTGATGACAGCTTAATTAAAGCTGCTCAAATGGATGGAGCATCCACATTCCGCACCTATTGGCATGTTATCTTGCCAGTCATGCGTCCCGTTTTTTTTGGTGCGGTGGTGATCTTGAGCCACATTGCCATTAAGAGCTTCGACTTAGTGCAGTCTCTCACTGGAGGTGGCCCCGGCTATTCCTCTGACTTACCCGCGACCTTTATGTATACCCATGCCTTTAGCCGCGCACAAATGGGCCTTGGTGCGGCGAGCGCCATGGTTATGTTGGCAGGGGTGATGGCCATTATAGTGCCTTACCTCTACTCTGAATTGCGAGGTAAAAAATCATGAGGGCCTCGACGACTTCTCACAAACTTTATAAAACGCTCTTTATTACGCTGTTGTTAGCAGCTGCGTTGGTTTACCTTGCGCCCTTGTACGTGATGCTTACCACCTCATTCAAGGGCATAGAAGAAATTCGCAATGGTAATATTTTGGCCTTGCCTGACTCGCTCAATACCAGTGCATGGTCTAAAGCGTGGAGCAGTGCCTGCACCGGTGGTGACTGCTATGGCCTTGCACCCTATTTCTGGAACAGTATGCGTATCGTGTTGCCTGCGGTACTTATTTCTACAGTTATTGGAGCGTTGAATGGTTATGTCTTATCACAGTGGCGGTTTAGGGGCAGTAATTTCCTCTTTGGTGCCTTACTGTTTGGTTGCTTTATTCCGTTTCAGGTTATTTTATTGCCCATGGCGATGTTGTTGGCGTGGTTAGGTTTGGCAAATACGGTAACAGGCTTGGTACTGGTGCATGTGATTTATGGGGTGGCATTTACCACCTTGTTCTTCCGTAACTACTATGTGGGCATACCCACAGAACTGGTGCGGGCAGCTAGGCTAGATGGCGCAGGTTTCTTCGCAATATTTAGGCACGTTTTTCTACCTCTTTCGTCACCCATCATCGTTGTGAGTGTCATTTGGCAATTTACTCAAATTTGGAACGACTTTTTGTTTGGGGTGGTTTATTCGGGGCCGGGCACCCAGCCCATTACTGTGGCGCTTAATAACCTAGTAAACACCACGATGGGTGGTAAAGAATATAACGTTGATATGGCTGCCGCTGTTATTGCTGCCTTACCCACCTTGGTGGTGTATTTAGTCGCTGGTAAATATTTTGTACGCGGCTTAACCGCAGGTGCCGTGAAAGGCTAATAAAAAGATTAAGACAAAGGAAGAGAAACCGATATGGGTTCCATAAAAATACAACAACTCACCAAATCATTTGGTGACACAGAAGTACTAAAGGGCATTGATCTAGACATTAAAGATGGCGAATTTTTGATCTTAGTTGGCCCCTCTGGTTGTGGCAAATCCACACTAATGAATAGCATCGCGGGTTTAGAGGATGTTAGCAGTGGCGATATTCTTATTGATGGGAATAATGTTACCGACTTAAGCCCCAAGGAACGTGACATTGCTATGGTGTTCCAATCCTATGCGCTGTATCCCACTATGAGTGTGTCGCGCAACATTAGCTTTGGCCTGGAGATGCGCAAGGTTCCCAAAGCTGAAATAGAAAAAACGGTAGCCGACGTTTCGCAGCTGTTACAAATTGAACACTTGTTAGACCGTAAGCCGAGCGCACTCTCTGGCGGACAGCGCCAGCGTGTGGCTATGGGTAGGGCTTTAGCACGCAACCCACGGGTATTTTTGTTTGACGAGCCCTTGTCTAACTTAGATGCTAAATTACGGGTGGAAATGCGCACAGAAATTAAGAAGCTGCATAAACGCTTGGGGACTACTATTGTTTATGTAACCCATGATCAAGTAGAGGCGATGACCTTAGCAGATCGCATTGCTGTGATGAAAGATGGGCAAGTGCAACAATTTGGCACTCCCTATGAAATTTACAATAATCCAGCTAATCGTTTTGTAGCTGACTTTATGGGTTCTCCACCCATGAACTTTATTGAATGTGTTGTACTGGATGATAAGTTGGTAATTGAAAGCCAAGGTGAAAAGTTCGAGCTGCACATCAAGCATGGTGAGCGGCTTAAGCAGGCTGGTGTAGAAACGGTTATTTTAGGCATTCGCCCAGAGATGATCACCGAACCTAAGCCTCATGTTGCAGGTGCACTAGTTCACAGCCTACCTATGCAAGTTGATGTGACCGAGCCTATGGGGCCAGACACCATTGCCTTTGGTCAGTGGAATGGTACTGAAATTCAAGCAAGGTTAAGCCCAGAGGCTGGGGTTGAAGCACAAGCGACAGGGCTTATAAAAGTGCAAGTTGATACGAGTAAAGCCGTATTGTTTGATGCCTTTAGTGGCGCACGGATAGACGCCTAGCTGTCCATCGTATAATTGTCAAAACTTAGGTCGCCACGCCATGCCCAAAGGGCTAGTAGATCCTCATCTCTAGTCAGAGCGGCATGGTCAATGCGGTTTAAATGTTCAAAACTTGTTCCGGGTAGCCTTGCCTTAAAGGGTTGCTCTGCTATCTGCCAAAGGGCCGTGCCACTGACAATGTGGTACAGTTCAAGGGCATCGTGCCGATGCTTTGGGTAAAAGGTATTGGCTTGCTGCCAATAAATACCGAAACGGAACTGGTCATTTCTTAACACGCCTTTGGGGCCTACCAACTCTATGTATGCGCGGTTAACGTCCTGGCTATTACAAAAGACGCCACGCTCTATCCAGGTTAAATAAGGCACAATAGCCGCCATTGAAGAGCGTAACTGTTGATCATCAATTGCGAGAATGCTCGTCTCTAACGAGAGTGCATTAGGTCGCTGATTCCAATCTGGGTTAATTTTCCCAGCAGCGAGCAATAGTGGCGCAACGTCAATACCAATGCCCGTGTTACTGGCTGCAAATCTCGCGCAGGCTAATTTAATAAACTGTTGCCAGTGCAGGTTGAGGTCTCGATTTTGCACCATAGTCAAAACGCTCCGTTGGACTTAAGTCAGTTATTGTTAGCGAATTTCAGTGCGATAGCTAAAGCTATCGGCTCGGCCCCTGGTAATTCTAAACTCAACTGGCTGATTGTTCTTGCTATAGGTAAGGCGATGCAACACCACTAAGGGGTCACCTACTTTTATGCCTAGCCGAGAGGCTGTGGCTTGGTCTGCTATTTCTGCAGTGAGGGATTCTTCTGAGCGAATAATAGGTAAGTTGAACTGATCTACAACCACAGCGTAAAGCAGATCTGGTATATGAACATCTTCTTTTTCTAGGCCCCGCACTAAGTCAGCAACCCACCAACATTTCTCTACCAATACCGCTTTTTCGTCACGAAACCCTACACGCTCTATGTAAACCATATCGGTATTGGCATCCACTTGAAGCCGTTGACAAATTTTATCACTGCCTTTACGTAGTTCCCTTACAGGGGTTTGTTTGCGAATGCGTACTGGATTTCCCGAATGCGTACCGTAGGAGAAAAAACGAAATAAGCTGTTGTTAAAATCGATCCGAGACACATAGGTGCCCTTACCCTGATGACGGTACAGCATGTTTTGATGAACTAAATTTTCAATGGCCTTTCTGACTGTGCCGATACTTACAGAAAGATGCTTTGCCAGTTGCGGTTCGGAAGGGGTTAAATCTCCAGGGGCTAATTCACCAGCTGTAATTTGTTCTTGCAGAAAATTCTCTACAACTTTATATAACGGCGTGCCGGGCACGTTTTTGATAGGCCACTGTGTCATTAACTCTTTGAAAACCTGTGATTTGTATAAAAAATAGACGTTACCTTGGGGGATAAAGAGTAACAGATTCTTTCCTGCTGATGAGAAAATATTATCACAAAAGCTTGACTCATGTATATGAGTTATATAACTATAGGGTAACGTTGGCGGCTTAGCTCAACGAGTTAATAAAAATTAGAACAGTTTTGATGAGTGAATCACTTGTCATCGAGAGGCAAAAGTCCGTGGAAATATTTGATTACATTGGTGCAATTTTTAGTATTAGCAACCTCACAGTGTTAATACTTGCCACGGCAGGAGGATTGATTTTGGGTGCGCTACCGGGCCTAAGTCCAACTATGGCGGTTGCACTATTAATTCCATTTACCTTTCAAATGGATGCGGCAACTGGTTTGGTACTGCTTGGAGCGGTTTACACCGCTACTGTGGCAGGGGGAGCGATTAGCGGTATCTTAGTTAATATCCCAGGGGCACCAGCTAACATTGCAACAGTGTTAGATGGCCACCCTATGGCAAAAAAAGGCAAGGCCACCCAAGCACTGCACTTTTGTTTTATTAGTTCTTTTGTAGGTGGCATTACCGGTGTGGTGGTATTGATTTTCTTTACTCCTCCACTAGCGAAGCTTGCGCTTAAATTTGGGCCTTCAGAAATGTTTTGGATGGCCATTGTTGGTGTTACGGTAATAGGTACCTTGGGTTCTAAATCTGTCGTTAAAGGATTATTTTCAGGCGTTTTAGGCTTGTGGATCTCTACTATAGGTATCAGCCCCATATTTGGCGAGTCACGATTTGTGTTTACAGACCACCTCACAGGAGGTGTGCATATTGTTGTGGCCTTAATTGGTTTATTTGCGGTACCACAAATCTATCAGTTGCTGGTGACTAGTCGTCAAACCTTAAGTGGTGGGTTATTTGCTACGGAAAACACCTCCTTATGGTCGTCTATTACGTATAACTTGAGCCGTGTGAAAGCCTTAACCATTGGCACTTTGTCTGGTGTCATCGTTGGTATTATTCCAGGTGCTGGTGGGCAAATTGCAGGCCTTGTGGCTTATGATCAGGTACGAAAATTCAGCCCTGATGCGAGTAAATTTGGCCACGGTGAGCCTGATGGCGTTATTGCTGCCGAGTCGGCTAACAATGCCATGGTGGGGCCTTCTTTAGTGCCTTTATTAACCTTAGGTATTCCAGGCAGCCCAACAGCTGCTGTGTTATTGGGTGGTCTACTCATTAATGGTTTGTTCCCAGGCCCAGACTTATTTACCGTTCACGCTGAAGTCACTTGGACTTTCATCGGCTCTTTGTTATTAGCTCAAGTATTTATGCTGATAATTGGCTTAGCCTTGAGCCGTACTAGCAGTAATTGGGTTATGCGTGTGCCATCTCAGTATATGGCCGCTGCTGTGACAGTGCTTGCAGTATTTGGTACCTATAGTATTCAGAATAGCTATTCTGATGTAGTCCTTATGCTAGTGCTTGGTAGCTTGATGTATGTTTTAAATAAGTATGGTTTTAGTGCAGCGCCCATTGTGTTGGGTATTATCTTGGGCCCTATAGCAGAAGATAACTTTTCTATGGGTAAGATGATTGCCGATGTTGGTGAAGGCGCACTGCCTTATTTCATGACAGGCTCGGTTAACCTGGTACTTATATTTGTCTGCTTGGTATCGATTGGCTATAGCGTTTGGGTAGAGGTGAAGCAACGCCGTGCAGTGACCTCAGAACTAAAACGTTCCACACCAGGTACCCGTGTCGCTGCAGTTGGTGCAGTGGCCGCCTCTCTAGTAGTGCTAACGATGGTGATGCTGGCAGACGGCACCCAAGCCTACGATTTCCCATTTTTACTAGCAATACTGATGATGTTGTTTGCAGCACTATTATTAATTGATGTGTTGCGCACCTGGAGCCGCCAAAAATCTGGCCCTGGGTTAGTAGAGTGGTCAGATCTTGGTGTGGGCATCGTTGTTATTGTGGGTTATTTAATACTCCTGCAAACAGCGGGCTTCTACTCGGCCTCTTGGATAGCGTTCACGGCAATTGTCATGCTCTACACGGTCAACAAAAATCGGCAGCAGGTCATCAGAATACTGTGGGTATCCGTCGGCTTTATGGCAGCTATTTATGGGCTATTTAACGTGTCTTTAAGGGTGATAACCCCAGGATTGTTCTAATAAAGATTCGCACTATTTGGGTGGTCCAAATAGTGCAGATAAAACGCCTCTCACTTAGGTAGAGTTGGCCTATAATAAAAAGGTAAGTCCTATGATACTAAAAAAAATAAAATCGTCTATTGTTACGGCAGCAGTGACTACAATGTTGTTAGCGCCCAGCGCAACAGCATTAGCTGCTGAATACCCAACCGCTCCTATCCAAGTCGCTGTGGCTTATGGCCCAGGTGGTGCTACGGATTTCCAAGCGCGTATTGCCACGATGATGGCGGGAAATGAAAAATACCTTAATATGCCTATAGTGATCTTTAACAAACCTGGAGCGGGTGGTCAAAAAGGTTGGAACTGGTATGCAAGTAGTGCCAGCACTGATGGTCATCAACTTGCAGCATATAACGTACCACATTTTATTGCCCAATCACTCAAGTTCGATACGTCTTACAATATTGATAACTTAGAGCCAATTGCCAACTGGGGGGCAGATCCAGCAGTACTTATAGTGCCTGCAGATAGTCCATTTAACTCCGCCGGAGACCTTGTTGCATGGTCAAAAGCTAACCCTGGCAAATTAACAGTGAGTGGTGCAGGCCTTTATGTAGGCCATCACATTGCTAGTTTACAGCTCGACAAAGCTGCAGATATTAGCACTAAGTACATTCCTGCTGGTGGTGGTGTAGCGGCTATGAAGATGGTGTTAGGTAGTCAAGTAATGGCTGGCTTCAACAACTTAAGTGATGCTTATCGCCAAGGTGATCGTATTAAAATTCTTGCAGTAGCAGACAACCAGCGTGAAGAGAGCTTTTTGCCAGACGTGCCAACCCTAAAAGAACAAGGCATTGACGTTGATGACTCGAGTGTTAACTTTCGCGGCATTATGGCTCGCAAAGGTACACCACCTGAAGTGATTGAGTTTCTTGCTGAACGTGTTCATTTAATGTTCCAAGACGGTAAAGTGGCTAAAAAAATGAAGGCTGGCGGTTCGCCAATGCGCATTATGTCCCGTGCTGAAGTTAAGCAGATGTGGGTTGAACGTCAAGCATACCTTGATGACCTATTAGCTGGCTTATAGTAACCCTGCAGTTCGTTTAGTGCTTGCTGCCACTGCTTAGGCAATGCCTTTGCAGTGGCACTTTTCCCCCAACTAAAACTACACCGCTAACTGCGGTTTGATATGGAGATTTAAATGGCACAGATGGACGCAAGTAGCCAAGTAGCCCAGTTAATACAGCAGGCTGGTGAAGCACAGAAAAAACTAGAAACCTATGATCAAGTCGCAGTCGATGAGTTAGTGATTGCAGCCGCTTGGGCACTTATTAACCCAGTTAATAATCAAAAATTATCAGAACTTGCCGTAGCCGAAACTGGGTTAGGTAATGTGGCAGATAAAATTACTAAGAATCACCGCAAAACCTTGGGGTTGTTGCGTGATTTAAAAGAGGCTAAAACGGTAGGGGTGATTAATCGAGACCCAAAAAACGGCATCGTGGAAATTGCCCGACCTGTAGGAATTGTAGGTGCAATTGTACCGTCTACTAATCCTGTAGCAACACCCATGAATATGATTTTGAACGCGCTCAAGTGTCGTAACGCTATTATTTTGTCGCCTTCACCAAAAGGTCAGCCCAGTTGCACGCGCTTGATTGAATTAATATATCTGGAGTTGGATCGCATTGGCGCACCACGTAACTTAGTGCAAACCTTGCCAACCCCTGTGAGTAAAGACTTGAGTATGGAAATGCTCAAACAAGTTGACCTTGTGGTGGTTACTGGGTCACAAAATAACGTTAGAGCAGCTTATACCTGTGGTACGCCGGCCTTTGGTGTAGGTGCCGGTAATGTGACCAGCTTAATTGATGAAACTGCAGACTTAGTATCGGCTGCAGCCAAAATAAAAGCCTCGAAAACCTTTGATAATGCCACTAGCTGTTCATCGGAAAATAGTTTGGTAATAGTCGATTCTGTATACAAGGATATGTTGGCAGCCTTGGAGGCGGTTAATGCATGTTTATTAACGCCAGAAGAAACTGCAAACTTACAGTCAGTTTTATGGCACAAAGGGCATCTTAATGCGGCCATGTTGGCTAAGCCTGTAGGTGTGATGTGTGAACTTGCTGGCATTACCCGCAAAGCGGCCTGCGAAGCCGATCTTTTAATGGTTAAAGAGACAGGAGCAGGTGCTGACTTTCCGTTTTCTGGCGAAAAAATGGCGCTGGTTTTGGCGCTATACCGGGCCCAAGACTTTGATCATGCTAAACAGGTAGCGGCTGAAATTTTGAACTATCAAGGCAAAGGTCACTCATTGAGCCTTCACAGCCAGGCCATTGACCGAGCAGAAACACTGGGTCTGGAGATGCCAGTGTGTCGTGTGATTGTCAATCAGGCCCATTGCTTCGCTACTGGGGGTAGTTTTGATAATGGCTTGCCATTCTCTTTGTCCATGGGTTGCGGTACCTGGGGGGGTAATGTTACTGATCAAAATGTGCATTATAGGCACTTTATGAACGTGACTAAGGTGGTCCAAACGATTCCTGCTAGAGAGGTCTCAATTGCGGACATATTTGCCGACTACCAGCTCAGGTATCTGTCATGAACCTCCCTAAATATGTGCCACCTGCCGATACGGTAAGGCAACTTATCTCCCAACATGCACGCCTTAAACCTAACGCGATATATGCTGTTTTCCCAGAGACAAAAAGTGTTTTAACGTATAAGAATTTAGAGCAGGAAGCACAAGAATATGCAACTCAGTTTAATGCCTTAGGCTTAGTTCAGGGTGACACTATTTCCTTTATGATAGGCAATGGTAAGACTGCTTTGGTACTATTTTTAAGTGCCTTATATACAGGCCTTATTATTTCACCGCTAAACCCTGCTGCAGGCCCAGAACAGATTGCTTATGTTTTGCAACATTCTGACACTAAAGTCGTGTTTATATCTGCAGCATCTAAGTCTTTGGTGTTGAGTTTAGGAGACAAGCTGCCTAAACAGATCCAGTTTATTGATGCCCACGAGGACCATGGCCCTAGTTGGACTGCGACGTTTGCTAGTGCGATTAAGTTGCCACCCATTACAGGCCAAAGTGATGCACTTTTAATGTATACATCGGGTACTACTGGCCAACCTAAGGGCGTAGTACTCACGCATGAAAATTTGATAGCGGGTGGTATGAATACTGCGGTAGCCCATGAATTAACAGATGTAGATAGAGGTTTATGTGTGCTGCCCTTGTGTCATATTAATGCTCAATGCGTATCTGTTATGGCATGCCTTGTGAGTGGCAGCAGTCTGGTGTTGCCTCATGGTTTTAGTAGCTCTCGCTTTTGGACTTGGGTGGTGGAGTCTGGGTGCAGTTGGTTTAGTGTGGTGCCCACTATTATTTCTTATTTGATGCATCAAGATAGCCAAGGCCAGCTAGAGCGGCTAAAACTCGCACCCACAAAAGTGCGGTTTGGGCGGTCAGCTTCTGCAGCATTGCCCCCGGCATTACATTCAGGGTTTGAACAAAAGTTTGGCGTTCCTATTGTTGAAACTATGGGGCTTACAGAAACGTCTGCACAAATACTATCTAACCCATTACCTCCACTTAAGAATAAATATGGTTCTCCTGGCGTTGCGTTTGGTACTCAAATAAAGGTCATCAATCGATCTGGGCAGGAGGTAACACGGGGGGTTGAAGGAGAATTGTTAGTCAAAGGTAAATGTGTAATGCGTTGTTACTTCAAAAACCCAAAGGTAACTGAAGAGACTATTGATGCTGACGGTTGGTTGCACACCGGTGATTTAGCAATTATGGACAAGGACGACTTCTGCTTTATTACTGGACGGATAAAAGAATTAATTATTAAAGGTGGAGAAAATATTGCGCCACGCGAAATAGACGACGTGCTTTATACTCACCCTGCCGTAATGGAGGCCGCAGCAATTGGTATCGAAGACCTGCATTATGGTCAGGAGGTAGTGGCTTGTGTTGTGTTGGCTAAGGGAAAAGCTACGACAGAAGCAGAGCTGATAGCATTTTGTGAGAGCAAGCTGGGCCAAGTTAAAACGCCAAAACAGATTTACTTCCTACACGACCTACCCAAGGGTCCCTCAGGCAAAGTGCAGCGCTTAAAACTAGTTGAGCAGGTAGAAACGTTTCCTAGTTAATCGTGGTAAAAAGAACACACTAACTCTGTAACCGAGTTAAGCATTCAAAAATGGCGTTGCAGTGGATCCACTCAGGCCAACATTGGGGCTTATCTACCATTTCTTGTCGCACAAGTCCGACATTTAGGCGGATGCTTACTTTTGTTGCGCTCGCGCTTACTGCATAATGTATAAAGAGACTTGTTGGTATTGTACAGTGTGAGGATTAATAAGTGATTTCAAGCGACAAAACATTAGAACACGATTTTATGCATTGGCAGTGCCTAAGCCGCTTATTTGCAGCACGCCAAGCCGCTGGCTTTCCATTAGAAGAAGCCAAACCTTTGGTGTGTTACGGTGCCGATGGCGATGTAGGTGTTGAGTTAACGATTTTAATTCTCAAGCGTGAATTAGATCATTTGGTGGCCCAATATAAGCACAATGCCATAAAAACAGTGGATCCAATTGAGCGGTTTGAATGGGTAGTGAAACAACTGTCTGCCGATTATTATCAAAAAGCTGATAGTTTCCAGAGCACTATGACCGCACTTTGCCCAATAGATGCACCGCATGCGCAAAAGTTATTGGACGCAGGTGAATGCCGTATGGTGTTCCGTGCCCGGGGTGATGGTTATCTTGTGCCGGCTAAGGTTATCCAGTTAGCTGCGGATGATGTTCGTGCGCAATTTACCCAAATCCATAACTTCCACTTTAATCACAAGCAACCCCAGCCTCATGTTATTTTAGGTTTTGAGCCCGATTGGCACAGCGCCTATAAGGTTGCGCCTTAAACCACACAGAATTAACCCCACACTCAGTAACCATACGGGCCAGTTTAGGCCTGTATTATAGGGCGTTTTACCCTCCATCAGAGCGACTAGGCCTGTGAGCTGGGCCTGCTGGTACACGGGCGCAATGTGTGTAATCTCTCCACTGGCATCGATTAATGCTGAAACCCCGCTATTGGTAGCTCTAACAACGGGCTTACGGTTTTCTAAAGCGCGCATTTGGGCCATTTGTAAATGCTGCCATGGTGCTAACGAATGCTCGAACCAAGTATCGTTACTGACTGTAAGAATCATTTGAGCCTGAGCTGCCTGCTGGGCAACCAATTGCGGGTATGCAATTTCATAACAAATGTTGCCGGCAATAGCTATATTTTGAGTGAGCAGGCCTTGCTCTTTTAATGGCAGTTTAAAGGCTGACATCGGCAAATCAAAAAAGTTGATTGCCCCCCTCAACCACGACTCTAGTGGCACATACTCACCAAACGGCACTAAGCGCTGTTTATAATATTGGCCATCCTCGGCACCAAAAGCCACAAGCCCGTTGTAATAGTTTGCGCCAGCCTTGGGTGTTTCTCTAATCACTGTACCACTGATTATTTGTGTATTTTTTTCTTTAGCAAGCGTTGAAAGTGGCTCGAACGCGGGGGCAATATAATCCCAGTAGGTGGCTATAGCTGTTTCTGGCCAAACAATTAAATCACTGCCCAGATGCAAGTAGGATTGTTTAAAGTAATACCCAAGTGTGGGGGTTAGTGTTTGTGGTGACCACTTGTCTTTTAATTTCACATCAGCTTGCAGTATGGTCACTTTAAGGGGTGCTTTTTGGCTTGGTTGAGTCCAAGAAATGGTGCTTAACCCGTAACCGATAAGCCATAATCCAGCAAGTAAGGCTAGGCGTAGGTGCAGCTTAACCTGCACGCCAAGGATTAATAACCCACTGAACAGCAGTAGTAATGTGATGCCATGAACACCTAATATAGGGGCATAACCTGCCACAAAGGTGTCTAGGCCAGCATAGCCTAAGTACAGCCATGGGAACCCTGTCAGTAACCATGCACGTAATAAATCTAGGCTCACCCAAAGGCCAATAAATAGCAAGCTAGGGTATTGGTGATGGTGTTTTAAGCGGTAAAATAGGCCAGCAAAAACGCCGTACAATAGTGCCAAACCAAAACAAAATAACACTGTCAGAACTGTGGCAAGCAGCCAGTGTGTGTCACCATGGTCCACCATGCTTACAAACACCCAACTTACGCCTACACCAAAGTAGCCTAGGCCATAAGCCAGGCCATTAACCATAGCGTTTTTTGTGTGGTTACTGTGATTAAGGGTATACCAAAAGAGCACCACACTAAGCGGCGCTAAAGGCCATAAATTCAATGGTGCAAGGGCCAGTGGAGCCATGGCGCCAGCAATAATGCTGGCAGCTAAGTTAGCTTTCAGTGGAAGTTTCAGCATCGTTGTTAATAGGGTTCACTTGCATAAGCCGAATTCTGCGATTATCAGCTGCTAAAATAAGGAAGTTCAAATCGCCTACTTGAATACTTTCATCTTTGGCGGGCAAGTGGCCAAATTGTTGAGTGATAATACCGCCAATCGTATCGAATTCTGTTTCGTCATAATAAGTGCCAAAATGTTCGTTAAAGTCATCAATACTAGTGAGTGCTTTAACTAAGAACCCATTGTCAGCAAACGGCCTAATGTTGCCATCGTCTTCTTCAGAATCGGTTTCATCTTCTATTTCGCCAACAATTTGTTCTAATACATCTTCGATCGTGACAAGGCCTGCAACGCCACCATATTCATCTAATACAATGGCCATATGATAACGATTTGTGCGGAATTCGTTGAGCAAAATAGACAGGCGTTTGCTCTCTGGCACAAAAATAGGTTTGCGCAACATGGCGTTCAGATCAAAGTTGTCCATTTGCTTAGCAAACGCCAGTGGTAGAAGGTCTTTAGCTAATAAAATACCTAACACCTCATCAGGAGATTCGCCAATCACTGGGAATCGTGAGTGAGACGTTTCGGTGATGGTTTGCATAAACTCTTGGGTGCTTTGGTCTGCCTTCACCACGGCCATTTGTGGGCGTGGAACCATAATGTCACGCACTTGCATATGTGACATTTGTAAGGCCCCTTCGATCGTATCGAGGGACTCGCGGTCGAGTATTTGGTCTTCTTCGGCTTGGCGAATTCGTTCTAGCAGTTCTTCCTTAGTGCTAGGCCTGTCGCTAAGGAAAAAAGAAAGTTTTTCTAGCCAGGAGCGTTTGTCCTGACCGTTGGTCGACGCGTCGTCGTTCATGAGGAGTGTGTATTCCTAAAAGTTAATTAAATCAATTTATACGCTTAGTCGCTTTCTTTAGCAACATAAGGGTTGGTAATGTTAATTGCCGCCAATAGCTTACCCTCAAGGGTTTCCATAGCCTCGGCTTCTTCGTCTTCTGTGTGGTCAAAGCCTTGTAAATGCAAGGTGCCATGAATAACCAGATGAGCCCAATGGTCGTTAACCTGCTTATGCTGCAGCAACGCTTCTTGGGTTACTAATTGAGCATTGATCACCAAGTCACCTAAATAATTTACCTCGCCCAACTCTGCAGCCATCTGCGCGGCTAATTCAGAATCACCAAGGTCTGGCTGTTCAAAAGGAAAAGACAATACATTGGTCGGTTGGTCTTTGCCCCGATACTGTAAATTGAGTTCTTTGCTTTCAGCATCATCAACCATGCGAATGGTTATTTCTGCTTTGGCATCGGGCGTTTGCAAGGCAAGCTGAGCCCACTGCTCTAATTGAGCAAGCGAGGGTAACGCTTTGGTTTCACTAGCAATTTGTAAATCTACGATCATGATTGTTTGTTTTCATAAACATCATAAGCATCTACAATGCGCTGAACCAAATGGTGACGCACAATGTCGCCAGACAAAAAGTGGGTAAACCCAATGTCTTCTACACCGTCTAATACTTCAATGGCATGCTTAAGGCCAGACGGCGTGCCTTTTGGTAAGTCAATTTGTGTGACGTCACCCGTAATCACCGCAGTAGAGCCAAAGCCAATACGGGTAAGGAACATTTTCATTTGTTCGCGAGTGGTATTTTGGCTTTCATCTAAGATCACAAAACTTCCGTTAAGTGTTCTGCCGCGCATATAAGCCAAAGGTGCAATTTCTATCACGTTCTTTTCTATCATGCGCGCTACGGCTTCAAAACCAACCATCTCATAGAGTGCATCGTAAAGTGGGCGCAAGTAAGGGTCTATTTTTTGAGCCAAGTCACCCGGTAAAAAGCCAAGTTTTTCGCCCGCTTCTACCGCAGGGCGCACTAGCAATATACGCCGCACTTCCTCACGCTCAAGTGCCTCTACAGCACACGCTACAGCAAGGTAGGTTTTACCTGTGCCTGCAGGCCCAATGCCAAAATTAATGTCATGTTTGCGGATAGAGCGGATGTAACTTTGTTGGGTGTCTCCGCGTGGTTTAATGGTGGTGCGTTTTGTACGAATGCTAAGCCCAGTATCTTGTGGCTGGTTAGCTTTTGGGGCTGCTATATAGGCGCTAGTTTCTGTCATAGTTTGTTGGGCTTCCACTAAGGCAAGATGCACCATTTCTGGTGTCACTTCGCTGGTCTGTTGGGCTTCACGGTAGAGTTGTTGTAATACGTTTTCACCGGTAATACAGGCTGCTATAGAACCAGTAATATGAAAACGATTACCCCGGTTACTGATAGTTAATTGCAGGCGCTGTTCAATAATACGCAGGTTGCCATCCAACTGACCTTGCAAGCTAGCAAGGTGTTGAGTGTTATCGGGTAACAGGCTAAACGTAGTGCCGTTTTCGTTACCATCTGAGGTAGTTGACTTATAACGAGAGTTTTTCATACCTGCTATTGCAGCACGATTGGGCCAACAGGTGCAAGCCCGTCTAGCTCAGAAGCCACTAGTTCTCCTCGCAAGGAGTGGGGAAACGCCTCTAAAATACGAATTTGGGCAAACTTTCCAATTAAGTCGGCATTGTTGCTAGCAAAGTTCACTGAACGATTATTTTCTGAGCGGCCGGTTAATTTACCGGGGTCTTTCTTCGAGTAACCGTTCACTAACACCCGCTGCAGGCTGCCCACCATGGCCTTGCTAATATCAAAAGACTGGCTGTCTATGCGCCGTTGTAACTGGGCTAAGCGCAGTTTCTTAGTGGCATCGTCGGTGCTGTCTGGTAGATCTGTAGCGGGGGTGCCTGGGCGCTTGCTGTAAATAAAGCTATAGGACAAATCAAAGCCAATGTCTTCAATTAAATCCATAGTGGCCTGAAAGTCGGCGTCAGACTCCCCAGGAAAACCAATAATGAAATCTGACGAAAAACTGATATCGGGGCGCTTTTTACGGATTCGGCGCATTTTAGATTTGTATTCTAGGGCAGTGTGGCCGCGTTTCATGGCCATTAATATTTTGTCAGACCCAGATTGCACTGGCAGGTGTAAGTGGCTTACCAGCTCTGGAATGTCACCAAACGCGTCTATTAAGCTGTCAGAAAATTCAACAGGGTGGCTGGTGGTAAAGCGAATACGATCGATGCCGTCAATGTTGGCTACCAAAGCAATGAGCTCTGCTAAGTCGATTATATCACCATCATCAGCTTCACCTTGATAGGCGTTCACGTTTTGACCTAACAGGTTTACTTCACGCACCCCTTGCTCTGCCAATTGCTCTACCTCTAACAACACCGAGGCAAGTGGGCGGCTCACTTCTTCACCACGGGTGTAGGGTACTACACAAAATGAACAGTATTTTGAACAGCCTTCCATAATAGACACAAACGCTTGCGCACCTTCTACTTTAGGGGCGGGCAAATTATCAAACTTTTCTATTTCTGGAAAACTCACATCCACTACGCCCTTAGCGCCGGCGTCGGTGGCGTCTATCATTTCGGGCAAGCGGTGCAATGTTTGTGGCCCAAAAATCATATCTACAAAGGGCGCACGTTTAGAAATGGCTTCACCTTCTTGGCTAGCCACACAGCCGCCCACACCAATTTTAACATGGGGGTTAGCTTCTTTAAGTTTGCGCCAGCGGCCTAGCTGGTGGTAAACCTTGTCTTGGGCTTTTTCGCGAATAGAACAGGTATTAAGCAGCAGCACGTCTGCATCGGCTTCGTTGTGGGTAATTTCCATGGCATGGCTATCACCCAATAAGTCTGCCATACGGGACGAATCATATTCATTCATCTGGCAACCGTGGGTTTTAATAAATAGCTTTTTAGTCATGTGGCACACCTGCGTTATTTGAAGCCGTAGTATACATTTAAGGCCCCCATTAAACCTAGCTTGAAAACACTGTTTTTGGCGCTAATAAAGGTTAATAGCGGGTAATATAGTATGCTTAGCGGTTAAGGGCCTGCCACAGTGCCGCATACTATGAAAATGACCATAAGAGACAAACTAGATACGCATGGAAAATATCAATCAAATCACCCAAGAGGCAGGCGCGCACTTTAAACTCGATGAGCGTTTAAAAGCAGACTGTGAGTTTGTTGCTAACTTGGGCGTGTGCCGCTTATTGTTAATGAACAATGCCAGCGTGCCGTGGTTTATTTTGGTGCCAACCGTCATGCAGGCGACAGAACTCACCCAGCTACCCATGGAGCAGCAGCAACACGTGCTGCACGAAATGAACCAAGTGGCAGCTATGGTTACCCACCTTTATAGCCCCCACAAACTCAACATAGGTGCCTTAGGCAATGTTGTGAGCCAGTTGCATATTCATATCATTGGGCGTTTTACCAATGACCCAGCGTGGCCTAACCCCGTGTGGGGGCAATTGGCTGCCAATGCGTATAGTGAGGCCCAGCTAGCGCAACAATTAACCAATATTCGAGCCTGCCTAAAACTCTAAATTGAACAAATTAAACCCCACTTAACCCACCACACTAGTTGGTGCACACCTAATGGGTGAGATAAGGCCGCAGGTTAATGCCATAGGTTAATATTACACGCTGCCAAGTTGGCCCAATGGGCTTAACACCCCGTGGCCACCGCGTTTTAATACGTGGGTATAAATCTCTGTGGTTTTAACATCGGCATGGCCTAATTGCTCCTGCACGGTACGAATATCTGCACCGTTTTGTAACAGATGAGTAGCTGCAGACACATGGCGCGTGCAGGCAAGGTAAGTGAGGTAGCTAGTGACATGCTCCCCGTCAGTGTTTTAGGGTGCCTTAAGTCATTAAAGCGAATGTAGTCTCTAATCCAATACACGTAAGTATGAATAGTGCTTTGGCTATAGCGCTGAACCTGCATGTGCTCGCGGATTAATTGCAAAAAAGGTGATCTAGACATAATAAAACCACACTTAACTGGTTATTCATACAGTATAGCTTTGTTTTAAAAATAAGGAGCGTAAACCGCTCTTTTTTTCTAACGGGGCTCCTAGTGTTCAAATAATGCACATCAAAACCCCCTCACTTTCAGTAGGTTGTGAGTTAGCGTTTTTTTAGGAAAAACTAATAGAGCAGCGCGTTAATAATTATTATGAGTGCCGGCAGGCCTCATAAATGTACTGTTAAGTGTCAAAAACTATGAGCAGACATCAAGGCAAACAGGAAGAGCGAGAGTTTGAAGGAGAAGAACTTCCTTCAGAGTTTAAGTTATCGCGTTCTAAGATAATGTATATCGAAGATAAGTCAGATGGCCTAGAAGGCGAAGCTCGTATTGGTCGAGTTTATTTATCAAAATCAGGTAAAACACTTTACTATCGAGGCATGAAATTTCAAAGCCTCAAAGGTAGCGGGTTTAAAGCAAATTACTTCAAGGTCGAGTCCGGAGACCACTACTGGATTTCAGGGCCACGTAAAGATCAAAATGACCGCCTGTATGGTGGCAATAGCGGTGTAGAAATAGACAATGATGTTCATGAAGAGTACATGCAGTACATCAACACTTAACAATCAATTGCAAACGACCTCGTACCTCGGCGTTTGAATTGGGCGTTAGGAGTCTGCGACGCAAAAATACAAGGTACAAAAAATTAACTTAATTCGGTAAAAATATGAGTATAGAACTCTGGTTATATTATTCACTAGCAGTATTAACACTCACTGCTTCGCCTGGACCAAGCGTTTTGTTATGTATGACTAAAGCTGTAACAGAGGGCTTTCGTGTTTCTATGTATACTGCTTTAGGCAGTCTTACAGCAATTGTTAGTATAATGACACTGTCATTTTCTGGTCTAGGCGTAGTTATTGCCACATCAGAAGTGGCTTTTAATATGATCAAATGGTCTGGTGCAATCTATCTCATATATTTTTTACTCATATTATAAAATGAAACTCTCAATATTCTTAACTTATTATTTTTTCTTCTGGTCAATTACAACCGCATTATGCGCATGAAGACTCTCTTGATGCTCGACTTTAAACCAGTAATCATTCACAAAACTAGCCTGCTCAAGTGCTGACTTAATTCTTCGTGCGGCATCCTCACAGAACATCAAATTTTCGGCGTTTAGTTTTGCAAATGCTTGTTCATCGCTGCGCTTGACGGCCGTTTGTACTGGCGTACCAATTGCTTTTTCTAGTTCCAAGATGAACCATGACAAATCAGGCCAATCGTTGTTGCCTAATGAAAAATGAAGATAAGCATAAGAACGTTGACTGTGTGGCGTTGCGACTGAACCAGATTCAGATTGAACCCATTGCATTAGGGTAGCCTTATCAATCGCTAAACCTGGAAACTCTTCGTCAATTGCACTTGCATACAATTGGCGAGCCAGAGATGCCGAGCAAGGGCATGTGCTGGAATAGGGTATCGTGATCGCAAATTGACAGTGTAAGCCTTGATCACTTTTTTCAGCCTTAAGTGTCACAGGGTATGACTGATAGCCACTCTCATCACTAAGTAATGCAGGTTTGTTTAACATCAAATCAAATGTAAGTTCTATCTTTGATTGATGAGAAATACCTAACTGAGATTCAATGAGTGAATTGAGTAAGTGCTCTACATTGTCTTTATTGCATTCAAGTTCAGCTAATTTATTAATTTTTTTATGTAATCGTGACATGTGAATGCCTTTTGCATCCGGTGTATCTAGGCTAACAAACACATTGGCTTTTGCGGGTATGGTTTGTAATTTGTTGCTCGATAAACGTACTGAAATGGGAACGGCAATCTCTTCCATGCCTACCCATTGTAAAGGCGATGAGGTTTCTGCTTTTAATTCACAAGCGATATCCGGTAGCGTATTCATTAACATTGTTTTTTATCTCGTTTATCGGTTGAAGGTAAGGCGTTTGGAGGGCACTGGTTGCTGAATCACTTGCTGGCCGTTAAATACTTGCTGACCATTTACCCATGTGCTTTGAATGCTTGAAGAAAATTGATGGTTATGAAACGGCGTCCAGCCACAGTGATAATGCGTGTTTTTGTTGCTTACAGTAGTGGTCTGGTTCATATCCACTAACACTAGATCGGCGTAGTAACCTTCACGAATAAAACCGCGATTATTTATCGCATAACGCTTCGCTGGGTTATGGGCAATCTTTTCAATAACAAGTTCTATACTCAAGCGTTTGTCTTTGACGGCCTCCAATAAACTTAACAAAGCGTGTTCCACTAAAGGTAAACCGGCCGGTGCTTGGTTATAGTCCTGCTGTTTTTCTTCCAAAGTGTGCGGTGCATGATCAGTCGCAATAATGTCGATTTGATTGGTGTGTAAGGCTTTTATCAATGCATCACGGTCTTTTGATGACTTAATCGAGGGGTTGCATTTAATTAAATTTCCCAACCGCTGGTAGTCTTGATCACTGAACCAAAGGTGATGTACACACGCTTCTGCTGTGATGTGTTTGCCTTCAATTGTCCCAGTCTCAAACAAACTCAGTTCTTTTTCTGTAGTGATATGCAGTACATGTAACTGACTGCGGTATTTTTTTGCGAGGCTTACTGCATAAGATGACGAAGCAAAGCATGCTGCTGTATCCCTTATTATTGGATGATCCAATATGGTTGGAATCCTTCCTGAACGACTTATTTTTGCAAGGTTTTGCTGAATAATTGGGCTGCTTTCGCAATGAGTCACAATCAATACTGGGCTTTCACAAAAAATAGCGTCGAGTGCCTTAGGGTTCTCAACTAGTAAATCACCGGTAGATGCCCCCATAAAAACCTTCACACCACAGTGTTTTTGTGGATTCAGAAGTTTGATTTGATCAAGATTATTTTCTGTTGCACCCAGATAAAAGGAATAGTTAGCCATGGAGCTTTGCGCCGCTATTACAAACTTATTCTCTAAAGCATCAATTGATGTGGTGGCCGGATTGACATTCGGCATTTCCATATAACTGGTAATGCCACCAGCAACCGCCGCACGAGACTCACTGGCAATAGTGCCTTTATGCGTTAAGCCCGGCTCGCGAAAGTGTACTTGATCATCAATCATACCTGGTAATAGATATTGCCCGCGTGCTTCTATAATTTGATCACCTTGTGAGGCATTTATCTCTGAGCTAATACAGTCTATGTACCGCCCTCGAATTCTCAGGTCAGATTCTTTGATCGTTCCTTCATTTACGATCAGTGCATTTTTAATAACGACGGAATGAGTCATCTGATTTCAGGCCTTGTGTTTAAAATTTATATTTTCAAATGTTATGCTATGATATAACATATCTTTCTTGGATTATAGAAATTAAACTCAAAGACACTTTAATGCACAAACAACCAATGATACTTATTCAACCGCTTCACATCACAAATGGATCAACATGAGTGAAACGACTTCGCCTGAGATTAAAGAGTCTCAAACATCGAATGACAGCGCTCGCTCGAGTGTGCTTCATGTATGCACTTCATGTAGGGCAGCTGGTTCGGTGCGTGAGCCAATTGAAAGTCGTGCTGGTTTTAAACTCTATCAGGCGCTTCGTGCAATGCTTAATGAAAGCACTTTGGGTGACCATGTAGAGGTTAGGCCTGCTGAGTGTCTTAGCTTATGTCGGCGTCCTTGTGCAATTGCACTCTCATCAGCCGGCGCGTGGAGCTATCTGTTTGGTGATCAAGATCCCGAGAAAAGCGCAAGTGATATTGTTGAGTGCATCGCGCTATACCTCGATATCCCAGACGGGTTCATGCCAAGAAAAACACGCCCAAGGCTGTTACAGGCGAGCATATTAGGACGTGTGCCACCACTCGAAATAGCCACTGGTGAGGGTGACTCTCAGCCGACCCGCCGCGAAGAACAGTCTGATCGCTCCGCTAATAAAAATTTTAAATTACACGCATCTGCTCAAAGTTCGGGTGATTTAGCAAGTTTAGGATTAAAGTAAGGTGCCTAAAATCCAGGTAATATTGGGCTCTTAATCATGCTCAATGACATCGTGCGGATAAACAGCTCACGATAAATATGTATTATAAAATAGGTGGCCCCATATGGATACTCAGCAATTAAGTCATATTATTTGTAAAGCAAAGGATATTT
Source organism: Candidatus Njordibacter sp. Uisw_056 (assembly GCF_047730085.1). Lineage (NCBI taxonomy): Bacteria > Pseudomonadati > Pseudomonadota > Gammaproteobacteria > Pseudomonadales > Candidatus Njordibacteraceae > Candidatus Njordibacter > Candidatus Njordibacter sp. Uisw_056. The sequence goes on from NZ_CP159830.1 coordinate 576,859, forward strand.
GTGCTCGTTCTGGAGGGCGTTTGACTGAAAAGCGCAAACACGTTTTGGAACACTTGCTGGAATCTAGCACACCGTTATCTGCCTACGAAATTACCGATGCCTACAACAAGGTATCTGAAAAATCCATGCCGACAATGTCTGTGTATCGCATTTTAGAATTTCTCGAAACAGAGAGCCTAGTGCATAAGCTGAGCTCAGCCAACAAATACGTTGCGTGTTCGCATATATTAGGGGGTTGCTCACAAGAGATAACTCAGTTTTTAATCTGTGGTAAATGTCAAAGCACAAAGGAAATCGCAGTCTCAAAAGGCATCATTGATGAATTGGGTAAACTCGTGGATAAAGTAGGTTACAGGCTTACGAATTCAAAGTTGGAGCTGCAATGCTTATGCAATAATTGTTCGGCGAGTACGGCTTAGTCATGCGGAATAATCTACATCGATTGCTTGAGTCCACCTCTCCAGGTGAACAAGCGTGAAGAAGCTCAAGGTCATGCTGCCAAACCCTCTGCTGTATTGGAGTGTCTTCAGTCGCATAGGTTTGGCAATCGGCTTGAGCATGATCATGTGGGCACTAGTAGTAGGAATGACCTATTCATCATGAGTACTTGACTTAACAATCTCACGCTTGCCTACGAACGACATCCTGCGGTGCACCATCTAACCGCCACGATCGCTCAAGGTGACTGGCTGGCCATAGTAGGCCCAAACGGCGCAGGTAAATCGACTTTGTTGAATGCCATGGCTGGGCTAACAGCCATAAATGAAGGCAGTATTGAAGGCCTATGCCCAAATACAGTAGCTTATCTGCCGCAGCAAGCTCAGTTAGATAACAGTTTCCCTCTTACTGTATTTGAACTAGTCGTCATGGGCTTATGGGCCAAACTTGGCTTTTCTAAATCGCTGAGCGGGTTGCAACATAAGCAATGCGTAGATGCTATCGCAGTGGTCGGTTTACAGGGTTTTGAGCACCGGATGATTAATACGCTGTCCGGTGGGCAACTGCAACGCTGCTTGTTTGCACGAGTATTGCTGCAAAATCAACCCGTGATCCTTTCAGCTTAGATCATTTGAATTATTTCGTAAAAATACCATAAGTCCTGAAATAATCACCTTTGATGAGCTATACGAAAGAGCTAGATTTATTGTAGAGCACAACGAAAGCTAACAAGAAAATCAACAAGGACACGAAATAGTTGGCTACGTTTCGCTTCGCGTCACAATTTTAGCCAACCATTACTTAGCCTGTTATTTGGGCGTTATATTCACAGGAGTTTCAATTGAACATTAAAGTCACTTTATTATTCATTGTTATTTTACCATTTTTTTCTTCGGCAAATAGTGGATCTTCATGTATTGAAACGGCAATGACACAGTCATCTATGAATCAATGTGCTGGAATACGGTATAAAGCAGCAGATGCAGAATTAACTCGTGTGTATCAAAAAATTCGTGAAATCTATAAAGATGATAAAGTTCTTTTATCTAAGCTTAAAGAATCTCAACTAGCTTGGATTAAATTACGTAATGCAAACTTTAAGTTAGAATACCCATACACCGAGGTGCCAAAGTATTATGGCTCTTCTTTTTCAATGTGTGCGTCTGGTTTTAATGCTCAACTCACTCTTCACAGAACTGAATATCTTAAACGTTGGCTTATCGGAAAAAAAGAAGGAGATGTTTGTGGTGGCTCTCAAAAGAGTGAGTGGCAACTAGAGAAGGCTTTGCAAAGTGACTATAGCAAACCATTCAAGTAGGCCAAATACCAGTTGGCTATTTGCTCTTTCGTCGCTTATTTTAGCCAACTATATTATTGCTTTGTCTGCGATAAAGAAAAACAGCCTAATATTACAATATTTCTTCAGTGGCTAAAGCAGTAGTTGGCAGAAACACAATAAAGGCACTAGCTGAACTTTTTACTTACAAACGTCGCTGATTTTTTTCAATAAAAGTCCAAGCAATAAAACGGCTCACTTTTTTCCCTTGCGCCATGTCGATGACTTTACGTTCAGCAACCTTGGCTTTTTCTAATAGCTTACACAGTGGCTTAAGGTTATCTTTCTTGGATACCAGCGAACTAAACCATAAACACTGATCGGCAAACTCAATACTCTGCTCGATCATGTTAGCAATAAACTGCATCTCACCACCGGGACACCAAAGTTCGGTGTTCTGGCCGCCAAAATTAAGTTTATTCGACGGCCCTTTACCTAGATTTTTCCATTTGCGCTGGGTGCCTTTATTTGCCGCTTCAGGCGATGCGTGAAAAGGTGGGTTGCACAATGTTAGGTGAAAAAAATCACTAGGCTCTATCACGCCTTTAAAAATATGCTTGCGTTTTTTTTGTAGCTTAAGGTTTATTTTTAACTTATTAAATTGGCACAGTTGCTTAGCTACATTAATTGACACTGGGTCTATATCCACACCTGTGAAGTGCCAGCTGTACTCACTTTGGCCTGTTAGCGGATAAACCAAATTAGCGCCGGTACCAATATCTAAGACTTTGATATCACGCCCACGCGGAATGGTCTGCTTATTATCACTGGCCAGTAAATCTGCCAAATAATGAATATAGTCCACACGACCGGGGATGGGTGGGCACAAATAGTTTGCCGGAATGTCCCAAAAATTAATCTTATAGTGTGTTTTTAGCAGAGCCCGATTAAGAGCACGAACCGCTTGCTCGTTGTTAAAATCGATCGTCGTCTGCCCCGCAGGGTGGCTCACAATAAAAGCCTTTAGCTCGGGCGACTGTGCCGCTAGCTGAGTAAAATCATAACCGTCTCGGTGTTGATTGCGAGGGTGTAATTGGGTATCTCTAGCCATGGGGCAGTCTTCATTGGGGCGGGAGGTTGATGGTAGCAACATTTGGGTTAGATAAGGGTTTAATTACTTAATTCTGTTAATGCTTATCTGACCCCGATTATTCACCCCGATTATTCCAATGCTTATCTGACCCCGATTATTCTCGTTAGAATTGTTCATGGTATGGCCTCCTTAGTTTTTGTCGACACCAGCCTACGTAAGTGGACTGGTGGAGTCCATACATCGCTTACGTTAATGTTCCTGAGATCTATTTAACAGCCATAAGAAAAACCCACCACCCACAAGACCAGTAATAATTCCAATAGGCAAGTCTTCTGGTTGAATCAGTGTTCTGGCTAGAATGTCGGCCCAGACTAAAAAAATGGCGCCAATCAGCATTGAAGCAGGTATTACTTTGACGTTATTACCGCCAATAATGAGTCGTGATATATGCGGGATAATCAACCCTACAAAACCGATAATTCCAGAAAATGCTACCATTATTCCAGTAATCAGTGAGGATACAATAAACACATAGATCCGATTTTTTCGTGGAGAAATACCTAAGGTTAGGGCAGTTTCATCACCTACCATAATGGCATTAAGAGTATTACTTATTGATAAAAACCAAATACTCGCGCCCACTAAAATGATTAATGGCCAAGCTAGCATGTCCCATGTGGCAAGACCTAGACCACCAAGCATCCAAAATACTGCAGTATGAGAGGCTTTAGGATCGCCTAAAAATATCAAACCATTGGCCAATCCCATTAATATAAAAGACACGGCAACACCCGTGAGTATTAAGCGGTTGGCGCTAACATCTGTTGTGTTAGATAAAATTAACAATACAATACTGGCCGCTAGCAGTGCGCCGATAAAAGCAAACAAAGGCACGGTCAGTGCGCCTAAAAATAGTCCGGTATGTAGCAAGGCCAGCACTGCTCCAAAAGCGGCCCCAGAAGATATCCCCAACAGGTGAGGGTCTGATAAGGGATTGCGAGTAACCGCTTGTAACGCGGCTCCTACCAAGGCTAAACCTGCCCCGACCATTGCCGCTAGTAGTGCTCTTGGTAATCGAACTTGCCATACAATGGCAGCCTGCCCACGACTCCATGTGGGTTCTATATCTGCAAGATGAAGATGATGGCTAATAATCCCCCATACATGTGTAAGGGGGATGGAAATAGAGCCTACACTGACAGCAATAGAGATCGAAAAAATAAGAACAACACCGCCAATAAGCCAACCACTGATCATTATATTTGATGCGAGTTTATTCTTCATAGCATTGATGTTCTATTACGTTGATGTTCAATAAAGCCTCTTTTTTATTAAGACTATTCCTCATCAACGCTATTTGTTATGAAAAGCTTTAGCTAATTTTTTTATCGCGTCGATATTACGAGGGCCGGGAGTGGCTTCAACATATTCCAATACCACGAAACGATTATTTATCACGGCATCCATGCTCGATAACGCAGGTTGTTGTTTTAAAAATGCTATTTTTTGTTCAGCCGTGACTTTGCCATAATTCACAATCACAATGACCTCAGGGTTACGATCAATTACGGGTTCCCAGGCGACTTTTGTCCAAGAACTATCTATGTCATCCATAATATTTTTACCGCCAGCGGCTTCTATCATGGCGGTTGGCATGGCATATTTACCCGCAGTAAACGGGCTATCTTCACCACTATCATAAATAAATACTTGGGGTGTTGAGCTGCCCGAAATAGAGGTTGTAATATCGATTAATTGTGTTTTCCAATCGGCAATGAGTTTTTCTGCCCGGTCTTCTACTTTAAAAATAATGCCTAGGTTACGAATATCGTTATACATATCCGCCATGCTAATATTTTTACGTGGCATGATATGCACACAACTTTCGGTTAATTCATAGACGGCAATATCAAACGCAGCTAAGGTTTCTGGTGTGACTTCGCCGCCAACGCGCATACCGTAATTCCAACCAGCAAACCAAAAATCTAGGTCAGCACCAATCAATACTTCTTTAGTGGGATAACGGGGAGATAATTCTGGTAATTCAGCTACGCTTTCTCGCATTTTGGCATCTAATTTGTTCCAGCCGGAGATCCCGGTATAGCCAACCATATGATCTTCCAAGCCTAAAACGAGCATCATTTCAGTTAAGTTAACATCGTTAGAGGCCGCTCGGGTAGGTACCTTATCGAAGGTGACTTGCCTATTACAGCTTTCAACAGTGACAGGTGAGGCTAATGTTTGAACACTCATAGCAGCGAAAAGTATGGGAGTGATAATTGAACGTAACATAGGGATTCCTTAGGCAAAAACTTGACAGTTATTAGGTAGAGAAAAGGTAAAAAAGTCATCTTTATCTTGGCGTGCAGCTCGGATAGCAAATGCTTGATTGATATTGACGGTATTCAACATGTCTTGTGTTGGGCCATGGGCAACCGCAAGCCCTTGATTGAGTATTAATACATCGTCGGTAAAACCATGCGCAAGATTTAAATCGTGCAGTGCCACGACTACCGTAATATTCATTTGTTTTAGTAGTCGTAATACTTCTAATTGGTGGCGAATATCAAGATGGTTGGTTGGCTCATCGAGTATGAGTAACTTTGGACGCTGGACTAGGGCGCGAGCAATCATGACACGCTGACGTTCGCCGCCAGAAAGTTCGGAACACTGCCGAGAAGTAAGATGAGCGAGCGAAAAGATTTCTAACACCCAATCAATAAGACGTTGGTCTTGCTGATTAGGTTGCGACAAACTACCGCCATAAGGGAGTAAGCCAAGTTTAATAATATCTAATACATTTAAAGAAAATTCGGCAGGCTGTTCTTGTACTACAGCAGCAACCAAGCGAGCAGCGTGCTGGCCGGGTAACTTATGTAGCTCTTGATTATCAACGTAAATCTTACCGTATTTAGGTTTATGCAAACGATACAATAACTTGAGTAGTGTAGATTTCCCCGCACCATTGGCGCCCACCACACCCAGTACTTTACCCGGTAATAATTCGAAAGACAGGGGTTTAAGTATTCCCCAAGCCACAGCATCTACTTTTAGATGAGCCGGTGTTGAAAAAGGCGTTTTCGCGGACTTGTTAAGTGCGATCACCGATGGTTGTTTGGCTGATGGGGTACGGCTAATCAAATTCATAGGCGTATGCTCTTCTCCAGGACTGTAGTTTAAATTTAATTTAGTGTTATGTTATAACATAACATAATGAGGTTTGATTCTAACTAATTGTAATCCCCTTTGTAAAGGTATTTTTGAGTACCTACGTTAACTTACTCTTAGAGCATTGATTGAATACCGTTTAGCGCATGCTGATGTAATGCAGAGTTGGGGGTCTGGTTTAGTTAAGGTTCTGATTTTTAGTGATTTTTTGTTAATCCCAATTATTTATTAGGCTTGAACTAGTCGTCAACCAAATGTTTATAATTGCTGAATATGATCCACACATAAACGTTCCGTTAGCGTTTTTAATATGATGACTCGTTCGGCTAGCCATTTTAGTTCGTCTTCAGTGATTTAATACTGTTCGCAATAGCGTGCTTCTATGTAGGCTTTTTTAATATGCAAGGGTGTAGTTGGTTAGGCGCTTACGTAATGACACACTAAGTAAGCTATCACCATTATTTTACTCAGGATTTGAGCTTAAAGATGAGTGTGTTCGTGCAAAAAATAAGCTTTCAGAAATTAAAGGCAAATATAATGAATGGCTTCTTAATAAAAGTTGTGACACATCTAACAAGCTAATCCAGCCGACCGCTAATGCGGCGGCTAATTAAAGCGTTAAGTGAAAAAAATATGAAAAGACATCAAGCAAAGCAGGAGGAGCGAGATTTCGAGGGCGAAGAGCTTCCAGTCGATTTAAATCGTCTTAATCAAAGGTAATGTATATCGAAGACAAATCAGAAGATCTAGAAGGTGAAACTCGTATTGGCCGAATTTATTTTTCGAAATCACGAAAAACTCTTTACTATAGAGGCAAAAAGTTTCAAAGTCCTACGGTTAGTGGCTTTAAAGAAAATTACTTTGAAGTTGAGTCGGGCGGCTATTATTGGGTCTGAGGCCCTCGCAAAGATCGAAACGATCGTCTTTATGGTGGTAATCGTGAGGTTGGAATAGACAGTGATGCACATGAAGAATACATGCTGTATATCAGCACTTAACAAGCCAATTAAGTTCGCTCCATTCGGTTGCCGTACGCAAAAGACGCGCCACTTATTTGGGCGTTATATTACGTGTCTGCGACGCAAAGATACAAGGTACAAAAAATTAACTTAATTCGGTAAAAATATGAGTATAGAACTCTGGTTATATTATTCACTAGCAGTATTAATACTCACTGCTTCGCCTGGACCAAGCGTTTTGTTATGTATGACTAAAGCCGTAACAGAGGGCTTTCGTGCTTCTATGTATACTGCTTTAGGCAGTCTTACAGCAATTGTTAGTATAATGACACTGTCATTTTCTGGTCTAGGCGTAGTTATTGCCACATCAGAAGTGGCTTTTAATATGATCAAATGGTTTGGTGCAATCTATCTCATATATTTAGGCTATAAAGCGTTAACTTCAAAACAAGAGACTTATCAAATATTCGATCAAGACAAAGCATCATCAATAGCTACAAAAAGTTCTCTTTATCTTAGTGGCTTTATTGTTGGGGCGAGTAACCCAAAAGCTATTGTGTTTTTTACTGCCTTATTCCCTCAGTTTATTAACACTTCTGAACCACTGCTAACTCAGTATTTGATATTTGCGATTACTTTTACAATTATGGAGTTTTCTTGGTTAACAATATATTCATACCTAGGTGCTCGATCATCGAATTGGTTATTAAAAAAAGGTAGAGCTAAATACTTTAATAGAATTACTGGAGGTGTCTTTATCGGTGCCGGTGTATTTCTTTCTGCATCAAGCAGAGCTTCAACATAGCAAGTTGCTGCATTGGAAAACTACTCGCTCTTGCTCGCATTTTTCCGCAGAGCACGGCGGTATGCGAGTTGATGAATTATGAAAAGATCGTCTATAAAAACATTACTTAAAACAGCTTCGGTTTGTGTTTTTAGTTTTTCAATTGCAATGCACGTATTTGCAAATAATTCATTTTCAGAAAAAGAAGAGGCTATGATTAACCCATTAATTAATGCTTTAAGGTCAACTAACCATCCAGTTAGTAACAAAGTAGCTGAAACTCTCTTGTCATTGAAAAATACTGATTCAAGCTATGATCTGCATTTGCGTAATGCCGATTTAACCTATAATCAAATAAAATTAATAGCAGAAGCAATAAAGACCGTGCATGAAAATGGAGGTCCTTCGTTGCAATCATTTAGTATGAGTTATAATTCAAGTGTGGGAGATGAGGGTGTTTTGATTTTAGTCAAAAATCTACCCCACACGATTACAGAGATAGGGCTTGTGCAATCTGGTATTGGTGACAAAGGCGCAGAGGCATTAATTAGATGGGCAACACACGCTAAACAACTTCGATGGCTGTGTGTTGAAGAAAATATATTCTCAAATAATATAAAGGATAGATTAAGAACATTCGGGCAAGAAAGAAGTGATTTATTAGTTATTTTCTGAAAGGTAGACGTCAGTTATACCACTAACAGTGGCCATTAATATTTGCCCCACCTAAGTTGAAAAGTAGTAATGCCTAACAAGACGCTGCCACGGCAAATTTTCTCGCTGGCGCTCCTAAATTTCCGTAAAGCGCAGGGTTAGGTTTACCGGTGGAACTGTTCTCAGTACTGGCGTTAAGTTGTTGTCTTGTGTTCTGTGCGCACCCAGTCGGTAATCATTGAAGCAAACATTTCGGGTTGATCAGACCAAGCGAGGTGGCCTGCTTCAGGAAGTATCTGCAATTTGCTGTTAGGCAGTGCGTTATCCAAATGTTTAGCGTTACTAACATCAAACATAACCTCAAGCTCACCCCAAAAAACGAGTGTTGGAATATCTATTTCATTGACTCTTTCTGCAAGACCAGCAGCCTTTAACCGAAGGTCTTCGAACCAGTGCAAAACTTCAGCAGCCCGGCCAGAGTAAGCTCGCTTGTAGTCATCGATTTGTACCGCGTTTGAGGTATGTCGTATTGCTCCAAGCTTTGCTGTGAAAGCGATAAGCGGACCAGCACCCAGTAGTGATGTCATCCAACGCATAACACCAAATCGGCCCAGCATGCTTATCATTCTTGCTAGCTTAAAAGGTCCTGGTGTGCCTGGGCCGTTGCCAACCACCATGCTCAACAAACGGTGCTCATGGTGAATGGCATAGGCCAGTGCTGCTCCCATGCCAACATCCGGCCCAACAAGATGAATGTCGCTCAAGTTGAGGTCATTAAAAATTGCATTGAGTAGATCTCCTTGTGCCTTTGGTGACATGTCATGCCGGTCGCCTTCTGATGCGCCAAAACCTGGAAGATCAATTGCGATGACGTGGAAATTTGTTGTTAGGGTTTTCCATGACCCAGCAAAGCTTAATATGCTCTCTGGAAATGGGCTGAGTAACACCACCAGTGGGGCATCCATAGGGCCGGCTTCGGCTAATCTAATCTGTCTGCCAGCAAGCATCCTTGTTTCCAAGGGTAATATGACGTTTGGTGTCTCGAAAGAGTCAGCTGCTTTGCGGGCTGCTTTAATCTTTGGCCACTCAGGAGACACTAGCACCAGTGAAGAGGCGTTAAGTTGATCAAAGAGATTTAGCTTCTTCATGCTGGGTTCCGTTATATATGTTTTAATGTTGGCTTATCGTTAGACTTTGGCCGTAAGCGCTTAATTAAACCAGCGTGGGCCCTTCTAAGAATATCTAGAGCGCGCTTGGCCTTAGGGCTGCTTTAAGGCTATAATTTATTTCGTAACTATAGGTACGTAATGTGTTGATGTCAATGTTTAAATACTGTGGAGTACGATAGTGATAGTTGATGGCAAACCACCGACTCGTGGACGACCAAAAACTTTGGAACGAGATCATGTGCTGAAAACGGCGCTGATGTGCTATTGGGCTACTAGCCCTGATGTAGCGATTAGTAAAATCTGTGCTAAGGCGGGCGCATCTAAACCAGGTCTGTACCGTGAGTTCGGTAGCGACGATGGTCTCAAAGAAGCTGTTTTGAGCGTTTATGGAGAGATAGTCAGCACGAGGCGCTCTGAAATTCTAGCGAGCGAGCAACCATTTAGTGAAGTGCTTGAGGCTTTGATCACGTATACCATTCAAGATCGTCGAGCGCTGGGCTTGCCAGATGGATGCCTGTTGTTTGCAATGCGAGCAAGGCGTGATGAGTTTGGCCCATTAACTCGCAAAAAAATTGATCAATTGCGCTTGGACTCACTAGAAAAATACCGGCAGTGGATTGATCGTGCGAAAGCCAACGGAGAATTCAGGGCTGACATGTCTACTGAAACTGCAGCCCTTTATCTTGATGCTCAAGCTGGGAACGCGATGCGATTGCAAAAAGAAGGAATCAGCAATGAAGTAATAGGCGAGATACTGCGTACCGCATTTTCGGCACTCTGATGGCCAATGCAGTTTGCCTTGTTACATGTTTATTTGGCATTTTGCCAATGTCAACGCTGAGAAAAAAAGGGCTATTTGTGCAATAATAAAGTACAACGCAAACCTAACAAAACGCAGCAGTGGCAAAGCTTCACTGCCACGTAGAAGGTGGCAGCGACCACAAACCGTTCGGCAGTCAATTGGCCCTGGCAAAGTGTTATATGCCGTAAGAAACGGGAGAGTTAATTTCTCTAAGCTGTTTATAATTTAACACTACAAAGGGTTAACGTTTCTTACTTTTTCCTTGCACAGCTTTGAATCTCGGATTTGATTTACAAATCACATAAGTGCGACCACGGCGCTTTACGATTTGACAATCTGGGTGCCGATTTTTCGCACTTTTTAGAGAACTTAATACTTTCATTTTTTACTGCCTATGCTGCCAAAACGATTTTTGAATTTAGCAATACGGCCATCTTTGTTCATCGCACGTTGCTCACCGGTATAAAATGGATGCGAAGCGCTTGATATATCAATAGTGACATAGGGGTATATTTTTCCTTCGTAGTCGATGGTGCGTTCAGTTTTAATGGTTGAGCCCACTAAAAAATAGGCATCGGCTGCGGTATCGTGGAAAACGACTTTTTCATATTTGGGGTGAATATTAGGTTTCAAAATTATGGTCTCTATAGTGTTATGTTATAACATTACGATATCAAGATAATTCCAATACGTCAATCTAAACGATCCCGATTATCGTTTAGATTGGCGTCATTTAACGTGTATTTATAGAAATATTATTGATAAAACAGTTTTATTTGAATCAACCTCAATAATTGTAGATGCAATAGGGGCTGGTAAGCGTATTCTATTAAATAATCATTCGGAAAAATTAGAAGCATATAAATTAAAAGGCAAAAACCATGTTCCAAGTTCACACACTTGTACCTGAATTCTAGTATTCAAATTTCGACAAAAGCCTAGATTTTTATACCAAAATAGTTGGGTTTTCTGTAACCCAGAGGCGTGGTAATGATCTCCACGCCTATTTAGAACTTGGCAAGGCCCAAATCATGATCGCATGCTGGAAGCAAGATGGGACTTGGGAGCCTGGGCCGCTAGAAAAACCCTATGGGAGAGGCGTAAACTTTCAAATTCTTACTGATGATATTAAAACAATTTACCAAAATGACAATGGTAACCACGTTATTGCACAGATAAATGAGCAATAGATTTAACACGTCAAGGCACTGGATACTATCGCGCCTGTGCTTGAGGCGTTATGTATTGTTAACTCACAATGGAGAATAAAATGAGCAGTAATGAAATTGAAATTAATGGAACGCCTTTTGAATACGTTGGGTTTTGGTCAAGATTGGGTGCAAGTATTATTGATTCAATAATTATCATAGTCATTACTCTCCCAACCTTATATTTGATTTATGGAGGCGATTACTTCAACTCTGAAGAATTTATTCAAGGCTTTTCTGATGTAATAATTAGTTATGTATTTCCACTTTTAGCTACTATTCTATTTTGGATTTATAAGTGTGCAACACCCGGGAAAATAGCATTGTCAGTTAAAATTGTAGATGCTAAAACTGGAAATAATCCAACTGTAAGGCAATCTATCATAAGGTATCTTGGTTACTATGTTTCTTTAATTCCTTTGGGTTTGGGGTTTCTTTGGATTGCTTGGGATGCAAAAAAGCAAGGGTGGCATGACAAAATGGCTGGCACAGTCGTTATCCGCTCAAAGAATAAAGGTGTGTGAAAAGTTCAATTCAGTAAACAAGATAGCTAACAAGGTAATAAAGCAGCCCAAAAAGTGAGTATTTTCCGCTTATTGATGCGTTATGTTTCAGGGCGTATTAAACGACTTCAGGCGCTAGTTCAGGACCCACAGACTAGCGCCACAAAATTGGCTGCACTTAGCTTTGTTGCCTAAGCTTGTTCAAGACGCTAAGTTGAACAGGCTAATAGGTTGCTCTGCAACCACAACATTATCTTCAACACGCACGCCACCCAAAGGCCTCAATTGATCTATGGCCAAATTGTTGAGTAAATGCCCAAAGCCATTATCACGCCATTTTTGTAGTAAGCTATCTATCACATATAGCCCCGGCTCTATGGTAACCACCATGTCTTTTTCCAAGACTTTGGTACAACGCAAAAAGGGATGATCTTTGGGAGGGTGCAGCATAGTGCCCACTTGGTCCTGCTGCCAGCCACCAATGTCATGCACCTGTATGCCTAGCAAATGACCTAAGCCATGGGGAAAAAAGGCACTGCTGATACGACTTGCTGCTAACTCATCTCTTGAACCGTTTACCAGTTTAAACTCTATGAGTAAATCCAACACTAGGCTGTGCATTTGGTGGTGCAGGTCGGCAAAATTTACCCCAGGCTTTACCATGGCGCACACACTGAGTTGGGCTTTAGTCATGGCGTCTATTAAACTTTGATAAAACGGGCTACCACGACTATGGCAGCGGGTGATATCAGAAGCATAGCCATTGCATGGGGCGCCTGCGTCGATTAAAAAGCTCTGCGGCTGTTGCATGTTTTGGGGGCTGTGGTCATAGTGCTGATAATGCAACACGGCACTGTGAGCACCAAAACCAATAATGTTGCGGTAGGGCATTTCTACTGGGTCTAATTGCACTGCAGCAAGGTAGGCTAGCTGTGTTTCAAACTCACTTTTGCCCGCCATAAACGCCTGCTCTGCAGCTGTGTGGCCCGCCAAAGCAATAACGTTGGCTTGGGTTAAGCAAGCAATTTCATATTGGCTTTTAACTGCTCTAGCGTAATGTAAGCGGTGCATTAAACCTTCGGGGTTTGCTGTGTTAATGCCCAGCTCTTTTGCCAGTTTAGTGTCTTCTCCAATCCACACTCTATGAGTGCTTGTGGATCGGTATTGACTTAGTTTTTGTTTGACTTCGGCTAAATTAGCGCAACAATGAATGTCAAAAGAATCACACCAAAACCCTTGTGGTGGTTGCGGTGGTACATGCCAAAAGTCATCAGCCAGGTGGTAAAAAAGTACCGGTTTTTGACCCTCTTGTATGAGCACATAGCAATGTGGGCTTTGGGTAACGGGTAACCACCAAACAAAATGGGGGTTGGCTTTAAAGGGGCTGTGGTAATCGTCTAGAAAATGAAGCTTTGGGGTGCCACTGTGGATCAATATACTGTCGCACTGCTCTGCATGCATGGCTTTTTCTGCAATATCAGTTAAACGTTCTAGGTGATTTGGGTATAAAGTGGCAAACAGGGAGGCCATGAAGAGTAGTCCAAACAAAGGCAATGTAACGACATTATGATGATGTTGAGCACAGTTAGCAAGTACCCACCTCAGGCTAATTAACTAACCTATATCATTGTTATATATGGTAAATTAATACTTATATAAAAAATAAAAAGTTTTTATATAAGGGCTTTTAACTGTTTCAATTACGCGAATAAACCCGAAGGGGTAGCATAGAAGCCTTTTTTACAATTTTTATAATGAGCCATTTTTATTGCTGCACCAAGTACTAAAGGGTACAGTGGTGTCGTCTTTAGGACTCTTTTGTATGTAACCCATAGGAAATAATAATGAAAAAAACACTACTTGCACTTAGCCTAGGGCTAGGACTTGCAGTATCAGGAGCGGCGCAGGCTAAAACCTTAGTCTTCTGCTCAGAGGGCAGCCCAGAGGGCTTTAACCCTTCGCTTTATTCTGCAGGCACCACCTTTGATGCTTCCTCACAAACCATATTTAACCGTTTAGTTCAGTTTGAACCGGGTTCCACTAAAGTGGTTCCGGGTTTAGCTGAATCTTGGACGGCTTCGGCAGATGGCTTGGAATACACCTTTAACCTTCGTAAGGGGGTTAAATACCACACCACTAAAGATTTCACGCCTACGCGTGATTTTAATGCCGACGACATTTTGTTCACCTTTAATCGTATGTGGAAAGAAGATCACCCCTACCATGATGTTTCAGGCGGAGACTATAAGTACTTTGGTTGGATGAGTATGGGAGACCTGCTTAAGTCTATTGAAAAAGTGGATGATTACACTGTTAAATTCACTCTGAACTACGCTGAAGCGCCCTTTGTTTCCAATATGGCTATGGACTTTGCTTCTGTATTGTCTGCCGAATATGGTGATGAATTGGCAGCATCAGGTAACAAAGCAGACATTGACCACAAGCCTGTAGGTACCGGTCCGTTTGTATTTAAGTCTTACCAAAAAGACGCCATGATCCGTTACACGGCCCATGACGACTATTGGAATGGCCGTTCGAATATTGATAAGTTGGTTTTTGCCATCACTACGGATGCCAACGTTCGTTATCAAAAGCTTAAGGCTGGCGAATGTCATGTAATGCCTTATCCAAACCCTGCCGATGTGGCCGCAATGGATAAAGACCCAGACATTAACCTACTTCGTCAAGAGGGTTTGAACGTTGGTTATTTAGCCTTTAATACTGAGAAGCCTCCGTTTGATCAAAAGCTTGTACGTCAAGCCTTGAACATGGCTATCGACAAGCAGTCTATTTTAGACGTGGTATTTAAAGGTGCGGGCTCTATTGCTAAGAACCCAATTCCACCTACTATCTGGTCTTACAACGATGACGTGAAGGACTATGACTACAATCCAGAAAAAGCTAAAGCAATGCTTGCAGAAGCAGGTGTGTCTGGCTTAAAGACCAATATCTGGGCTATGCCTGTACAGCGCCCATACAACCCTAACGCTCGCCGTATGGCGGAACTAATCCAGGCGGATTGGGCTAAAGTAGGTGTTGAAGCAGAGATTGTTACCTTTGAATGGGGCGAGTACTTGAAACGTTCTAAGAATGGCGAACATGACACTGTTTTACTCGGTTGGACGGGTGACAATGGTGACCCAGACAACTTCATGTATGTGTTGCTAGGTTGTGATGCAGCTAAAGATGGTGGTAACCGAGCTCGCTGGTGTAACGAAGAGTTCGACAATACCTTGCGTCAAGCTAAGCAAGTGACTGACCAAGCTGAACGGACTGCTTTGTATGAGAGCGCACAGGTTATCTTCAAAGAAGAAGCGCCTTGGGTAACCATTGCTCACTCTGTCGTGTTCAAGCCTGTACGTAAGGAAGTGACTGGCTTTAAGGTTCACCCTTTAGGTAGCCATATCTTCTACGATGGTGTTGATCTTAAATAGTCTATTATTTAAACTCACTCTGAGTTGCTAGACCCAATGGTTACGATGGCCCAAAGCTATCGTAACCATTCAGCCTAGCGTCTTTTATTACCCTTACATCACCCCCTATCTTTGAGTTATCTCTATGTTTAAGTTTTTCTTTAAACGCCTGCTGGTGCTAGTGCCGGTATTTTTCGGCGTGACCTTAGTGGCTTTTGGTTTTATTAGAGCCCTACCGGGTGACCCTATAGAAGTATTAGCAGGAGAAAGAGGTGTGTCGCCAGAACGACATGCTGAGCTGATGGCCCAATTGGGGCTAGATAAGCCGCTTTGGCAGCAATACTTTTCCTATGTGGGTGATGTGTTGCAAGGCGATTTAGGCACCTCACTCATTACCAACAGGTCTGTTGCAGAGGAGTTTTTTGAGCTTTTTCCTGCCACTGCAGAACTGGCCATTTGTGCCATGTTATTCGCCATAATTATAGGTATTCCTGCAGGTATTGTTGCAGCTGTTAAGCGGGGTACCTTGGTAGATCAAGGCATTATGAGTCTCTCTTTAGCGGGCTACTCCATGCCCATATTTTGGTGGGGTTTGCTGCTCATTATTTTATTTTCTAACACCTTAAACCTTACGCCTGTTTCTGGGCGACTATCGTTTTTGTTTGAGGTGGAGCCGGTTACCGGCTTTATGCTCATTGATAGTCTACTTAGTGATGAAAAAGGGGCGTTTAAATCAGCGCTGCATCACCTAGTGCTGCCCACTATCGTTTTGGGCACTATTCCCCTAGCAGTCATTGCGCGCCAAACCCGTTCAGCTATGTTAGAAGTGTTAAGTGAAGATTATGTGCGCACTGCCAAGGCCAAAGGCCTTTCCCCATTGCGGGTTATTTCAGTGCATGCGTTGCGTAATGCCATGATCACTGTGGTCACAGTAATAGGCCTGCAAGTGGCTGTGTTGCTTGCTGGTGCCATTCTTACAGAAACTATATTCAGTTGGCCAGGCATTGGGAAATGGATTATTTTCTCTGTATTTAGTCGTGATTATTATGCAGTACAGGGTGGGTTATTACTTATTGCGGCATGTGTGATGGTTGTTAACCTTATTGTAGATCTGCTTTATGGCCTTATCAACCCTCGTATTGTGCACTGAGAATTAGAAACATGACCTCTTTAACAACAACTACTTCATACTCTGTGCGCAGTCAGCAATGGCGTGAGTTTTGGTTTTATTTTAGTGTAAGTAAAACGGCTGTTGCCGGTTTGGTTTTCCTTATTGGCATGGTAATCATGGCACTGTTTGCCGATTTAATAAGCCCTCACTTGCCCACAGAACAATACCGAGAATTTGCTGAAATTCCTCCAGCGTGGATGGAAGGTGGGCAGATGCGTTTCTTTTTAGGCACAGACTATGCCGGCCGAGACATGCTCTCCCGAATTATTCATGGTGCGCGTTTGTCCCTTATTGCAGGCTGCATTGTAGTGCTGATGTCAGCCTCTATTGGTATTTTTTTGGGTTTGGTAGCAGGCTACAGAGGCGGTTGGGTAGAAACGATCATTATGCGTATCATGGATACTATTATGGCGGTGCCGGGTTTATTAATGGCATTAGTTTTGGTGGCTGTTTTAGGGCCAGGCTTACTTAACGCCATGGTTGCTATTGCCATTACCTACACGCCCTCGTTTGTGCGCTTAACCCGTGCATCCACCTTGTCTGAAATTAATAAAGATTATGTCACCGCTAGCAAAGTGGCTGGGGCTGGGCCAATACGGTTGATGTTTATTAGTATTTTGCCCAACTGCATGGCGCCCCTTATTGTGCAGGGCACGTTGAGCTTTTCCACTGCTATTTTAGACACTGCAGCCTTGGGTTTTTTAGGCATGGGTGCCCAAGCACCACAACCTGAATGGGGCACATTAATTGCAGAAAACAGAGACCTCATGTTAAGTGCTCCGTGGACGGTTACCTTTCCTGGTATTGCCATATTATTGGCTGTTTTAGCCATTAATTTAATGGGCGATGGTTTGCGTGATGCCCTAGATCCTAAGTTGAAGAGGTCTTAACCATGGCCCTATTAGAGATTACCAATTTAACGGTTGAGTTTGCCACCGCCCATGGGTCATTGAGGGCTGTGGACCAAGTGAGCTTAAGTTTGGATGCAGGCGACATTGTCGCCATAGTGGGTGAATCTGGCTCTGGAAAATCGGTCGCCATGTTGGCCCTTATGGGGTTATTGCCATGGACTGCCACCATTACTGCGGACCGAATGAGTTTTGATGGCAAAGACCTGCTGACTATGAACCCTAAGCAGCGAAGGGCTATTATTGGCAAAGATATCAGTATGATCTTTCAAGAACCTATGACCAGCCTAAACCCATGTTTTAATGTGGAGTACCAGATTAGCGAAGTGCTGGCCCAGCACTTTGGTGGCAAGCGCCGCAGTTATAAACCTCGGGTAATAGAGTTACTGAAAAAAGTAGGCATTCCCGCTCCAGAAACGCGGCTTAAAGCCTACCCACACCAGCTCTCTGGTGGCATGAGCCAACGGGTGATGATTGCCATGATGATTGCGTGTGAACCTAAGTTACTTATTGCTGACGAACCCACCACAGCCTTAGATGTCACCATACAGGCCCAGATTTTAGAACTGCTGGTAGAGTTACAAAAAGCCAATGGTATGGCCTTGGTCCTTATTACGCATGATATGGCTGTGGTAGCAGAAACTGCAGACCGTGTGGTAGTGCAGTATGCTGGGCAACAAGTAGAGCAGCGTTCGGTCATTGAATTATTCAACAACCCACGCCACCCTTATACCGAAGCGCTACTGAGCGCACTACCTGAATATGCTAAAGAAAAAACCCTCAATGCTATTCCAGGTGTAGTGCCTGGGCAGCTGGATCGCCCTGTGGGATGTTTGTTCAACCCGCGCTGCGAGTATGCTCAAGACCTATGCCGACAGCAACCACCACAAAAAAGTGAAGGGGTTTTGTGTCATTATCCATTGCCTCTAAAGGTTGCCTCTAACAGCCACTCAGAGGTGACATTATGAGCACACAGGCCTTAATTGAAGCACGAGGTTTGCACAAATATTACACCATAAAAACGGGCATGTTTGAGCCTAATCAGAGCCTCCAAGCATTATCTGGGGCAAGCTTTGACCTACACGCAGGTCAAACATTAGCAGTAGTGGGCGAGTCTGGCTGCGGTAAATCTACGCTTGCCCGCTTGCTTACCATGATAGAGCAACCAACAGCTGGGCAGTTAACCTTAGACGGCATAGATGTCGGCAGTGCTAATCAAAAAGAGGTTGCAAAAAAACTACGCCAAACCATACAAATGGTTTTTCAAGATCCGTTTGGCTCGTTAAACCCACGCCAAAAAGTAGGTGATATTCTCCAAGAGCCCCTTATCATTAATACTGACCTGAATGCTAATCAAAGGCGCGATCGGGTATTGGAATTAATGCGGCGAGTGGGTTTGCTAGACGAACACATCCATCGGTATCCACATATGTTTTCTGGTGGCCAACGCCAACGGATCGCAATTGCGCGGGCGCTTATTCTAAAGCCAAAAATTGTGGTGCTAGATGAACCAGTATCAGCACTGGATGTATCTATCCAAGCACAAGTGCTTAACCTGCTTATAGAGTTGCAACAAGAGTTAGGGCTAGCCTATGTGTTTATCTCTCATGATTTAAGTGTAGTGCGTCATATCGCCGATCAAGTGCTGGTGATGTACCTAGGTAAGCCGGTAGAACAAGGTATTAGTGAAGCGGTATTTAACAACCCTCAGCACCCTTACACTCAAGCGTTGCTGTCTGCTACGCCCCAAGCCAATACCGATCGTAAACGCAAGCGTATAAGGCTTACTGGAGAGCTGCCATCCCCTTTAAGCCCGCCCACTGGCTGCAGCTTCCATCCTCGCTGCCAAAACGCAGTGGCACAGTGTAAAACCACTGCGCCAGTTATGGCGCAATACGGTGACGTAAGTGTGGCATGTTTATTGGTTAAATAACCTTGGCTGAGCCAGTATTGCGTATACCCAGGGGATCAAACCACCCTGATTTTATTATTGTTTAACATGACTAGAGAAATATTATGAAAATAGAGGGCGGGTGTTATTGTGGTGATATTAGGTATGTATCAGACGGCGAACCGGAGGCTTCAGTTCAATGCCATTGCAGGGAATGCCAGTACATTACGGGTGGTAACCCTAATGTAATAATGGTGATGCCATTAAAGGGATTTGACTTTGTAAAAGGCGAACCTAAAGAATTTAAACGCGATGATTTAGAAAAAGCGGTAACTCGGTTATTTTGTAATAATTGTGGCACTGGTATTGGCACGAAAAACCCAAATAGACCTCATTCAATTATATTAAAAGTGGGTACGTTTGATGACCCCTCAATTTTTACTCCTGCGGTCGCTATTTTTACCATCGACAAACAAAATTTTCATCACATCGACGCCAGTGTTAAGGCATTTGATAAAAGGCCTTAACACTGAGGTTACATCCACTAAATGTGGATTTTTTGGGTACACACTAGCCCCCCAATTGCGTATCAAATGCTGTTAGATTAACACTGTTGAATCAATTCCCTGGTTTCTGAACGTATTAATAGCGATGTTACAGTGACTGTTTTTTGTGAAGATGAAGCGTCTTAATAGGCAGGCTAGGCTTAATGATGCCTTTATTATAGAAATGATTTGCTTGTTATTTGAAAAATAAATTGAAAACGAAAACCACTTTTTCCATCGAACATTAAATGCGAGAACGGCCCATGAACTAACCAAGGATAAGGCCACTTTGGGCTAGAAAGTTGCCTCAGTATATTTCGCCATGCAAGGCTAATTGCGTTAAATACAGGCGCATATCAAATTCAAGCTGATGATAGTCACTAGCCATATGACAGCAAAGTTTATAAAACGCTTTGTTATGGTCCTTTTCTTTTAAGTGGGCCAGCTCATGCACAACAATCATCTTCAGAAATGCTTCTGGGGATTTCCTAAAAACATCACTAATCCTGATTTCGTTTTTACTCTTCAGTTTATTCCCCTGAACCCGAGATACAAAAGTGTGTAACCCAAGGGCATTATTAATTACGTGAATCTTCGGGTCATACATCACCTGACTTAATGGTGAAGACTTTTTAATATATTGGTTTTTGATTGATACTGCATACTCTCGTAGGGATTTGTCATTCACAAACTGATGGGTTGTGGGGTATTTATTCAGTAAATAATCTGACAGTTTATTCTGCTCGATCAGTTTCAGAGCTTGGTCTTTAACTTGCTGAGAGTAGCTTGAAAGATACCTTAAAGTAGACATTGGCTAGGGTTCTGGGTTGATTAAACTAAGCTCTGTTTCACACAGAAAATTATGCTAGCCAGTATATGCTCGAATAATGCCTCAATCTAGCGCTCTATAAAGTATTTAGTGGGCCTATTAAACATTAACCTTAACGCGTTAATTAGTTAGTAATAGGCTAAGGCCACAATCGAAGCGCCTTAATAATTGGGTCATTGGATCAATAAATTGAAGCTGCTTTGCCAGCAACTGTAATGGGGCTGAGTAGTTATCTTTCGATAGTGGCTGCAATTGTGGGTAGTATTTGTCATTCAGTATAGGCCAACCCAGTGTTTGCATATGAAGGCGTAATTGATGAGTTTTTCCAGTAATGGGGTTTAATTCAAATAGTGCCTGCATAGGAGATTGTTGCACGCATCGAATGAGCGAATGGCTATTGGCGGTGCCCGTGGCCACCTGCATGCGAAACCGAGGCTCACCCTGCGCTATGCGATTTTTAATGTCCCACTTTTGCCCTATAAGCGTTTCATTGTGTCTTATGTTGGCGATTGCCTGGTAGGTTTTATGTATTTTACGGGTTTGAAATAAATTATGGTAATGATGGCGTGTACTTGGGTTAATAGAGAATAAAACCAAACCAGCAGTCACTCTATCCAAACGGTGCAGTGCTTGCAGGGTGTTAATGCCTGTGCTTTTTCGTAACCGATTTTGCAGGCACTCATTCACATAGATGCCTCCTGGAGTGACTGCTAAAAAATGGGGCTTATAGGCCACTAAAACATGCTCATCCTGAAATATAATCTTTTCCTTAAAGGGGATTATTGGCTCACTTTCAACTTCTCTATAATAATAGATTCGCTGCTGAGCTTGAAATAAAGAGTGCGGTGTTACCAATGAACCATCGTGGTAATGAACCTTGCCACGGGCAATGCGTTGTTGCCATATTAGGGCATCAATATAAGGAAATTTAATGATCAGGTATTCCAGCACAGTGGTTACGCCAGGGTTAGTCTGGGGTAAGCTTAAGTGGGATGGATAGTCAGAAATTACCATTACATAACCCAAATTTTTACTATATCACGAGTTTAATAATGCCAGTGTTTAAGGCGGTATAGTGAGCGCTCTTATGTGGCTTGGAACTTAACATTTTAGCAGCTTAAAATAGGTGACAATAAACGTTCGATGCAGCATGATATGCCTAAATTGAAAGCTTATGTTACCAAGTATTCAGACAATGGGTTGTTTAAACAAAAGGAATGATTAATGAATCAAATTAACCCAAAAAAACTGCTCAATAGCAAGTGGACAGCGGTGAACCCTAAAAATAAGGAAAAGCACTTCACCGTAACCACAGTAGAATTTGACGAGGAATTAGTGACTTCCTGTTCTATTGAAGCGGTGATGTCCAAACGTGAGGCCGTTATTCAATGGCAAGAATTAAAAGACACCAGCCAGTGGCGGCAGGGCTGGAAGTAATCCACATCTGCCCACTCTTAGGGTTAGCGTTAGGTTAGAGTTAAAGTATGCGTAAAACTGATAAAAAAATGGATAACCAACTTAGGCATGTATTGACCGAGGTCTGTGCAGTTGCTTTAAAAGATATTAATGGTTTTCAATGGTTAACTCACGTGGTTAATTATTCGAACTTTCCCAAAAGTCTGCAAGTAGTGTGTGTTTTCGACACCAATGAAAACCTTTCTTGTTTCATGTCAAAAAAAACCAAAATTGAACTTGATGGTCTTATTCAGTTGAAGCTATCCACTATTAACCTGGCAGTAAACAATGCTACCGACCATGTTTTTTATGACACAGAACAAAACTGTGACGAAGAACACCAAGGAAAATGGGTAAACAGGCTGGTGCAAAAAAGCTATGGCAGCTAAAGATTCTTAGTAGTGCCATAGGCCGCCAGGGCTCTTTCACGAGACTCCTTGATTTGAACAATAGGGTGAGGGTAGGTTTCACCTAGGGTGATATTGGCTTGGCTTAACACGTCTGTAGGTGCTTCCCAGGGGCGGTATAGATATTTATCTGGTAGCTCTTTGAGCTCAGGCAAATATAGCTTGGTGTATTCCCCTTGGGGGTCAAATTTTTCGCCTTGGATTATGGGGTTGAATACCCTGAAATAGGGCGATGCATCTGTGCCACACCCTGCCACCCACTGCCAGCTTGCACTGTTGCTGGCTAAGTCTGCATCCACGAGGCAATCCCAAAACCAACTGGCCCCTAAGCGCCAATCAACTAATAAGTTTTTGATAAGAAATGATGCCACAACCATTCGCACGCGGTTGTGCATATACCCTGTTTGCCGGAGTTCTCGCATACCTGCATCAACCAAAGGGTAACCTGTTAAACCCTGTTGCCAGCGCTTTAGCCACGCTGGATTATTTTCCCATGGGAAATGGTCAAAGTTGGTCTTTAAGTTCTGGTTAGGCAGGCCCGGAAAATGGAATAGCAAATAATAAGAAAATTCTCGCCAACGTATTTCTCTCTTAAAGTGCTCACTGTTCTGATCATCAGCTATGGTCAACAATGCATTGATAATCTGCTGTGGTGATATATCTCCAAAATGAAGGTGAGGAGACAACCTAGAAATTGCCTTTAAGGCAGGCCTATCTCTACCATCTTTATAATCGTTTATGCCGTCAGACAAAAAGCGCTTAAGTAGCGACGATGCGCCTGCTTCACCGGGTGTCCAATGCTTATAAAAGTTCGCATCCCAATGAGTTAAAGGTAATAAGGCTAGGGTATCTAGTGGAGTGGCTTTAGGGTCTCTGGTTAACCCTTTTGGGAGTGTAGGTGCAGGCAATATATCGATAGAGCGGTCTATTTTGCTCGCCTCACGGTGATACGGAGTGAATACTTTGTACGGGCTGCCGTCTTTCTTAAATACTGCCCAGGGCTCGTTTAGCAAAGAACCATTGATGCTGCAGGCTTTAATGCCTTGGGATGATAATTGTACTTTAATGTTTTGGCTTTGGGTTATATGGTAGGGCTCGTAACATCGGTTCCAATACACTGTTTCCACAGCAAAACGCTGGCACAAGTCACCGATTACTGTGGCGGCATCGCCATGGTATATATTGAGGGCGTTGCTTAATGATGCATTTAAGGCCTTTAATGAATGATGCAGCCACCATCGGCTAGCCCCTCCCATTTTATACTGCCCTGCATTTGCATCGTCTAGTATGTAAATAGGCAGCACATTGTCTGCTTTACATGCCGCTGTTAGCGCTGGATTATCGAGGGTGCGTAAATCTTGGCGAAACCAGACGACTGAAAGTGGTTGATTCATAGCTAACTACTCAATTTTTTCTATGATTAGGGTTATCTGACCAACATTGAACCCCCATTTCGTCATTTCAGTTTGGTTAATTAAACGTGAATCATCAAGTTGATAAATCCAATCATTCAAGTCAATGTCCCACGTCGTTCCATCTACTTCTATCGCTAACGTATAGCGCCAATTAAAGGCAAAGCCTTGGCTTTCACCTGTAGCTTCTCCCACCGAGTCTGATGCCACACCGCTGTATTGATTGTTACCGTGCTTTACAAGGTTCCACACTCTGCGCTGGGTTTCACCATCGTCATAAAAAAAGTCTTCTTCAAGAAGGCCTTTATTACCCTCCCATGAACCGATTAAATCAGCGCGAAAGCGCCTGATTACTTCGCCATTCCGGTTTTGGACCATTCCATAGGCAGCCAGTTTTCCATCAAAAAACGTCTTCATGTCAAATTCTGGGGTGGTAGATTTATAATCAGAAATGGTGGCGCTGCATCCGACTAAAAATAAGCCTAAACAAATGCTCACAGATAAACGCGAAAAAAGGCGTATGAAAGGGTTATAACTCGTCATGGGTTTATTCCTATTAATTGATTACGTTGTGCTGGTTTTATAGTGTTTTTGGATAGCCAAATCGCTGTAAACGCAGTTGAAAACAAAGGATCATTTATGGATCCAATAAATTTTTTATTAAAGAAAAAATGGCTAATACGTGCTTCGTCTACGTATAGTATAAGTTGATCTTGTGATGCAATATCTGGCCAAATTAACTTTAGTTTTGCTGTCCAATCAGCACTATAGCTAATTTTCTGACGTTGCCAATCTTCTATAGTGGATTGTATTAGCTGCTCAGCACTTATGTTTTGCTTATATGTTAAATCCAGTGATAGGGGCCATTGATCCACCTGATAGGCACCTGTGGGAGTGCGCAAAATCGCGTCGTAAACTTCAAACCAAAGCCACTTCATTTTGGCTGTACCAACAACCTTAAACCTAGGTATATCAGTCATTTCAACTGTGGTAGCTGAGTTAAATAAGGGCTGAACACTAATAGCATAGCTATTAGGCACCCCTAGCAAGCATATCAACGCCAGTATAATGGCCTGTTTGTTTAACTTACCCATGGGCAGGTTGCCGTATTAAACGATCTAACTTGACACATATTGGCAGAAATATAGCCCAGTTAAGGGCCACAATAGCTAAACTTGCCAGTGCTCCATAAGGCAACTCAACAGCACCCAGTTTCCAACTAACCCAATAGGCATAGGTGCCTCCTACAGCACTGAAGCAAACAAGGAAGACGAGCTTAAACTTACGCAAAAAGCGCATGCTGTGACCCAGGTTAAGGATAAATGCCATCCATAAAACTAACAGCCACAAAGGCCATCCAGTAAAACTAAAAAATCCGAACTGTGTGATTAATAAATCTATAGCAAAGCCAACCAAGGCAAGCGGTAGCACCTTAAAGTCATCTAAGCGGCTGGGAGTTAAGGCAAAGTGTAAGGCTAAAATAGCCATACTTATAGCCAGCCAGGCGTTGCCACCCCAGATAAGGCTTAGCCACATCAATTGAAAGCTAACAGGTTGAAACCATGTCCACATTTTCATCGTTGTTACCTTAATACTTGTTCTTAATCAGCTCAATATGGGCTAAACCAATGGCAGACTCACGGAATCCGCCTTCGCAGTAACAAAAGTAATACTCCCACAGGCGAATGAAATCGTCATTAAAACCTAACTGTTGGATGGCCTCACGGTTTTCTAAAAAACTGTCCCGCCAAGCACTTAACGTTTGCGCATAATCAATGCGATAGTCTGATAATTGTTTCATGTACATGTTGGTGTTGTTTTTAAGCAAGTCACAAATTACGCTAACAGAAGGTAAGTGCCCCCCTGGAAATATATGGCGCTGAATAAAGTCTACATTCTTAACGTAGCTATCGTAGCGTTGATCATTCATGGTGATCGCTTGAATCAGAGTCTTACCACCGGGCTTTAATAGCTTGTCTATCATAGAAAAATAAGTAGGCATAAATTTATGGCCTACCGCTTCAATCATTTCTATAGAGACAATTTTGGAATATTGCCCTGTTAAGTCGCGGTAATCTTTTTTGAGTAACGTTATTTTGTGGCTAAGGTTCTCATCTTCCACACGCTGTTTGGCCAGTTCAAACTGTGCATCAGAGATGGTGGTTGTGGTGACATGACAACCATAGTTTTTGGCAGCGTAGCAGGCTAACCCACCCCAGCCGGTGCCTATTTCTAGTAGTTGATCATCTTCAGTTAAGTTGAGCGCTTCACAAATGGTTTTAAGTTTGTGCTGTTGGGCCTCTTCTAAAGTTGCCTTCTCATGGGGGAATATAGCCGATGAGTACTGCATAGCATCGTCTAAAAAGACTCGATACATGTCATTGCTTAGGTCGTAATGGGCTGCAATATTAGTGCGGCTACCCTTTTTACTATTGCGATTAAGACGATGCTTAAATCCGTTGATGATGTTTAATAAGAAGCCAAAACGTTGTTCATACTGCTCTAAGGTGGCTAAATTTCGGGAGAAAAGTTGGATTACCGCCACTAGGTCATCGGCACTCCATAAACCCTCAATATAAGCTTCACCGGCACCTATGCTGCCGCCCCATAAAATACGGGAGTAGGCTTTCGAATCATGAATAGTAATCGTTGCCGCAATGGTGGCATCTTTATTGCCAAACATCACTTCGTTACCATTTTCAATCAAACAAATATGTCCGTCTTTTAGCTTGTTGAGTAATGAAAATACAATCCGTTTACTTAATGAGGGTTTCTTCATTGTCTCAGTGCTTTTAGTGTTGGTCATGGTTTACTCTTTGAATTGGATTCCCCAGGAGCTGCTTTGGGTAATTCGGTTTTTTTTGTTTGGTAAGGAACGTAACGAATGCCTTTAATGTACAGTTTTAGTGCTTGCCAATAAATGGCTCTAACTATACCTAGGGTCACGATGGGCCAGCGCAAAAATATAGCGGTTAGTTTCTTAGTATTAATATCATAGCGTTGAGCCTCAAAAACAGCCATAAATAATCTCTGCTCACGCCAGTTTTCAATGGTTATTTTGGTGTTCGATGTGGGTGCTTTTACCTGCCACTTATACGCCATGTCAAAATCCATAAATGGAGAGACATGAAAAACTTTTTCAGTTGCCACAGGGTCTAGTAAATCAATTAGGTAGCTGTGGGTATTATTCCATGGCGTGTTACTAACCTCTGCAATAAGGTATTTTGCAGTGTTATTTTCATATAAAAAGAAAAAATTTACTGGGCTAAAATAAATACCAAAACAGCGCAGTTGTGCCAACACACACACACGGTCTACACGACTCACATCTGCGCCTAGTGCTTGTGCGGTAGCAAGGGTCACTGCCTTTAAGCGCGTGCCTGTATCGCTGTGATGGTCACTCTGAGGTGAGGCCATGTTCTTTAGGTAATCTGTCGCCTTAAGCTGCAAAGGCGCCCATCGTAAAGATGAAAACCACCAGAATTTTTTATTAAGCAACTCAACTTCATCAAGGTCGATAAAGTTCATATATAGCGGATAGGTAAATTCATGTACTTTAGGGACAAAGCGCTTATGAAATACATGCCCAATATAAAACGCACTCTTAAATGTGTTTTTAATGGCTTCATTACTGGCTGACGGGCCAGTTGAATGAGGACTAAGCATCAGAACTGCCAGGCAGGGCCGCTGCGTCTAAATTGTCTAAGGTAAGGCCAAAACGCAGGCATACATCTAATGCACTCTTTACCCCATCTTCATGAAAACCGTTATACCAATAGGCACCGCAAAAATGAGTTAGGCGGCTACCACAAATTGTGTCACGTTGGTTTTGTGCAGCAATCGACTCTAGTGAGAAAACAGGGTGTGAGTAGGTGAATTGGCGCAAAATATGCTTAGGGTCAATACGCTTTGTTTGGTTTAGTGTGACGCAAAGGTCTTGCTTAGTTTCTAAACCCTGTAAAATATTCATATTGTAAGTAAGTGTGGGTAACTCATCAACTAGGGGGTCTATGCAGTAGTTCCAACTCGCGTAGGCTTTTTTTCGTTTAGGCAGCAAAGTACTATCCGTATGCAGAACCACATCGTTAGACCGATACTTCATAGCACCAAGCACTTGAGACTCCTCTAGGCTTGGGTCGTTTAACAGTGCTAATGCTTGGTCTGAGTGGCAAGCAAAAATAACTTCATCAAATACTTCAGTGCTGTCATTGCTCGTAATTTCAACATGATCATGATGGCGGCTTACCCACTGCACTGGGCAGTTGAGGCGAACGCTTTGAATCGATTTTGTCAGCCCCTCTATATAGCTACGAGAACCCCCTTCAATAACATACCACTGAGGCCGGTTAGCAATATCTAGTAGGCCGTGATTGCTCAAAAAGTTGAGAAAAAACTGCAATGGAAATTCCCTACAGCTGCTGATCGACGAGGACCAAATAGCCGCAGTCATTGCAAGTACATAATGGGTCGCAAAATAATCACTAAAGCCATGTTTATCAAGAAAGTCTCCCAAGCTACCCTCATTGCTTTGGCTTGACTGATGGGCTTTTTTAGATAAGCGATTAAAGCGCAAAATCTCCATGATAAAGTAATAAAAACGAGGCCTTAATAAATTACGTCGTTGTGCAAACAGGGTATCTAAATTATGCCCGTTGTACTCAAGCCCAGTGGCTTTATTTTGCACACTAAAGCTCATTTCAGTCGGTTTGCTGGCAATGCCAATTTGATCCATCATCTTGATAAAGTTAGGGTAGGTACGATCGTTAAAAACGATAAAACCCGTATCCACTGCCAAAGTTTTATCGTCTATATCAAGGTCTATTGTTGCTGTGTGCCCACCTAAGTGAGCGTTTGCTTCAAATAACGTCACATGGTGTTGCTTGCTCAGCAAGTAGCCACAGGTTTGGCCGGAAATGCCACTACCAATAATGGCAATGCGTTTTTGCTTGGTGTCTAAACTATTCATTCTGGTGCTCTGATCATTTTAATGGCGAGTCTGCGCCAAAGTGCATTGGGTAAAAGCGATAATAGATTCATGATAAAAAAGAATACTTTGGGGAAATTGATCTCTAACTTACGTTTTTCAAGCCCTTGCATGATGTATTTACAGGCTTGTTCACCCGTGATGATACCAGGCATAGAGAATGTGTTCTTTTGGGTTAAAGCAGTATCAACAAATCCTGGGCGAATAAGTGAAACAGCAATACCCTTTGGGCTGAGGTCTATGGCTAGTGTGCGGGTTAAATAATCTAGGGCAGCTTTTGAAGCACCGTAGGCCTCTGAGCGAGTAAGTGGCAGCAGCGTAACAGAAGAGCTAACGATAGCTAACTGTCCCCCTTGGTTTATATTGCCTATTAAACCTTCTAGGCAATACCCAGTGCCTATCACGTTAGTTTCGATAACTCGCTTAAATAGTGAACTATCAAATAACAGGGGGTCATCCATATATTCGCATGTTCCTGCATTTAAAATGACACTATCAAGTGATGTAAATGGTTTAAGGGCCTCCAGTACGTCGCTTTGGCTATTGATATCAAACGTGCATAGCGTTAGTTCAGGATGCGCAGATGAAATGGCTCCTTCCAATTTACTCAAGGATCTACCACAAGCAATCACATGCCACCCCGCAGCTAAGTAACCATTGGCAAGGTACATACCAATACCCGAACTTGCCCCGGTAATTAAGATCCGTTTCATACAGAAAGCCTTTTTTTAAGCATTTTGATGACGCTTTTAAGCACAGGTACATGTTCGTAAAACATACTTCCCACGTCAAAGTAATCTCTGTGGTGAGTGATGCGCTCATTAAATTTAATGTCACTTACGCCATCCACTACAATTTCTTTATGATTATTTAACTTGGGGTGAGCAAACCTCATTGTCCAAGTAATTAATGCTTGGCCATCGTTACTAACTATATCAATAATGTCGAAGCTGCAATAACTAACATTTTCCATCATGTTGCTAAAGTGAGCCTTCACATTATAAAGCCCTTCAATTTGGCTAAAGGGATCTTGTAAAATAACACTCTGGTGGTAAATTTCATCAAGTCCAGGGATGCTTTCTTGGCTGAACTCTTTGTAGTAATTGCAAAATTTTTCAACAAGTGTATTCATAGTATCTCTTCTGTAATGGGTAGCCTATTTAAAGGTATTGCGCCATAGGGTTAATTTTTTCAGGGTAGGGCTCCAAGTAGCGCTGTTCTTTAATATAATTAGTGCCGTGCTGCATTAAATAGTGTTTTAGCAAGGTTAAGGGCGTAGTCAGTGGTGTTAGGCCTTTATTATAGTTGTGAATTTTAGTAACGATGTGTTCCCGCGCGATGGGTGACAGATTGTGCTTTAAATAGCCCAAAATATGAAACAGAGCGTTAGTATGGTTTTTTCTGCTTGCAGGTTTAGAAATTGCTTCGATAAAGGCCCTAAAGTAATCATCTATAAGCGTTTCCAATGAACCCCCATCATAGGTTCCTAAAAGACGCCCCAGTGCGCGAGCCTTATCTTGGTTGTGTGCCATTAATAGGTATTTATAGCTACTGTGAAATACCATGAGATGGTGCAAGCTTGGGCGCTCTAGAACTTCCTTTTTAAAATTGCTATACGCATAAACACGAAGCAAAAAATTATCAAATAACGTGTCATCTTGCAGGCGACCTTCCTCTTCGATTGGCATCAGTGGGTAGTGTTTCTTTAACGCTCTAGCAAATACTCCAGCTGTGCGTAGTGGGTGCGGATGACCGTTAGTTTGGTATACTTTCATTCTATCAAGCCCATAACTGGGCGAGGTTTTCATCAGTATATAACCATCAAGGTGGCCTATCTCTGAGTTTTTTTGCAAGCCGTTAACCAGCTCAGAGGTTAAGTCAAAGGACTCGTCACTGCTAAACACTAGTCTTGGTGAGGTTGAGTCAACAGTAAGCCTCATTGTTGGCCGCAAAATGCCCAAGTCTGCAGCCACTTCTGGGCAAAAGCTAGTAAATGTGAAACATTTGCTTAGCAGATCAAGGCACAGCCGTGACTGCGTGTGACCTGCATTGTAGCGTACTTTATTGCCTATTAAACAGGCGCTTATGCCAACAGTTATTGGCTGCCTGTTCAGCCCAATTGCCGCTTTATCTGAGCCAATAATGCTTAGATTATTCATTAGCAACGCCTTGATGGACCAAAATCATCTGAGTATTGCCTCATGTAATGCAAAAGCGCTATTAAGTGCGCCAATTGTTCCTCCACGGCCTAACCAGTCACCACAGCAGCCCACATTAAAATCGCTGTGCCAAATAAAAGCGGTATTTTTATGCGACGTTGATTTATATTTAGCCATGCGCCAGTAATGCGATGTTAAAACCTTTGGTTGGGCTTTAATGCCAAAGTGGTGACAAAAGGTATTTGCTAGCGCAAGGGCCACTTTGTCACTTGGGGCATGGTTTTGCGCTTGTGCCCATTCAAAGCTGCTGTGCAGAACCCATACTTCTTCATGTGGTGCTGGGCATATTCGCCCAGGCTTGCTGTTTTCTCGAATAGCTCTGTGTAACGATAGATGGCCATTTTCGTAAACATCAGCAGCCAAACCCAGTGAAGAGGGAAAACCAATTGCACAGACATACTGCGGCAGGCTTTCTTGTGGCAAGGTGTCAGGCAAACTAAAGTTGGCCACACCTTCAGCTGTATTTAATAAATCACGGGTTTGCTCTGGGGGCGCTGTGATCACTAGTTTGTTGGTTACAGCAATTGGTTTATTGTGTTCATCAAAAAGATGCCAGCGATGGTCAGCTCTCGCCAAACTGCAGACTCTGTTTTGGGTCAGTATGTTTAAGTGGCCGGCAATGTTGCTATGCCACGCATTCATCGAGGGCACACCACATAGCGTTGTGACTGTTTCTGTGGCACTGGGGACATTATCAAAACGGCCAACAGTCTTGGCCCACTTTGATACATGGCCTGCAGTCTCCCAAGCATCGATCATGTCATTAAGCTGAGGATGGGTGACTTTGCCTGAAGAGAATTCAGGGGCGCCCAAGTCTATGCCATAGTTAGTGTTATTTTCGTTATTAATACGCCTGCGACTACACCTTCCACCTAAGCCTCTGCTTTTTTCTATAACAACGCAGCCAATGCCGGCATTATCCAGCAAGCTAGCTATAAAGCAACCAGCTGTTCCAGCACCTATTATGGCAACTTCAGCGGTGATTGGAGGCATATGAATTATGATTAAAAAGAACAATGAGAAAATAATACTGTACACTTAAATACTTGTACAGTATTATTTTTTGTATAGTTATTAAGAATAAAAATAGAGTTAGGTAAATAGCTTCAGATGACCATTGCTGCTGAAAAAAACGTACGTCCGCAAAGCCAATTTCCTATACGGGAGTTAAGTGCTCGTACAAAAATCAATACGGTCACTTTGCGAGCTTGGGAGCGGCGCTATGGCCTACTCAAGCCTCAAAGAACCCCTAAAGGCCACCGGCTCTACTCTGAAAAAGATGTGGATACCATTGAGCGAATTCTCACCTTAGTTGCAAGGGGTGTGCCCATTGGTAAAGTGAAGGTATTGCTAGAACAAAATATTGTCGAGGATACACAGGTTAGCCAAACTGGAGATTGGCAACATGCGGTTGCTGAACTGTTGTTAGCCGTTGAGACCTTTTCAGTGAGTAAAGTTGAACATCTAATACACAAGTCATTTGCTAACTATCCTGCTCCTATTTGTAGTGAGCGTTTGCTGAAGCCATTATTTTCCGAATTAATCTTAATTGATGATCATGGCGCGGCCCTAGGGTTTGCCGACAGTGAACTGGTACGTTACGCATCACTGCGTTCAAGTGCTAAAGTTTCCAAGAAAAATTCTGCCGCTACAGTAGTTCTGATTGCAGGTCACCAAACGCCAATTTGGCGCTTGGCGCTAATGGCGTTAGAATTAACTGATGCTAAGTTTTCGGTGCATTTGTTAACCCACTCTTTTACTGTTGCAGCTGCAATTGAACTAGCTGGAAAATTTGAATCCGCCTACACAGTATTTTATCAAGATGGCATTTGGAAAGATCTAGAAAAAGACCTGATGGCCAACGTGTTGCTTAAAAACGATCGGCTCTTTCTCTGTGGTACGGCACCAGTGTTGGCTAATTTATATGCAGAAGACCGAGTGTTTAAAAATTCAAATAGCTGTATTGATGGGTTAATTAAGCGTCAAACAATGCCTTATAAGGCCCTTAGGTAGTCTATGAAAATATTGATGACAGGCGGTACTGGTCTAATTGGTCAGGCCTTTATACAACAGTTTGGCGATCACCAATTTACAGTGCTCACTCGATCCATACCTGCAGTAATGAGTAACAAAGCTGCATGGCCTAAGGCATTAAATTTTATAGATTCGCTAGACCATTTCCACAATCTAGATGAGTTTGATGCAGTGATCAACCTTGCTGGAGAGCCCATTATTGACAAACGATGGAGCGTAAAGCAAAAACACATTATCTGCCAAAGCCGGTGGGGCATTACTCAACAACTAGTGGCCTTATTTACGCATAGTTTAAACCCACCTTTGGTGTTTTTAAATGGATCAGCTATTGGTGCATATGGTAATCGGCCAGATCAAACACTTACCGAAGAGTCCTGTGTTGAAGTGAGTGATTTCTCCAGCCAATTATGTTTGGGTTGGGAAGATATTGCTATGGAGGCGAAGGCTTTTACTCGTGTTGTTTTACTAAGGACAGGTATTGTTTTAGCAGCCCATGGTGGTGCTCTGGCCAAGATGTTATTGCCCTTTAAGTGCTTCTTAGGTGGACGTATTGGCAATGGTGAGCAGTACATGTCTTGGATTCATTACCAAGACCACATTAATGCAATGCAGTACCTGTTGCTTGAGGAAAGTATGTCGGGAGCAATTAACTTAGTTGCGCCAGAAGCGCAAAAAAATAGCACCTTTACCCAAACCTTGGCTAAGTCACTCAGTCGGTTCGCTATTCTCCCCATACCCAAAAAAGTACTGCAGCTTTTGCTCGGAGAGTCCTCTTCTTTGCTGCTGGATAGCCAAAGAGTAATGCCACAAAAACTTTTAGAAAGTGGGTTTGCCTTTAAATTTTACAGTTTAAAGTCTGCCTTGGATGATTTGCTGAAGCGTCCTGCTGAGTAAATAGACAATATAATAGTTAACCCCTGGAAAAGACACATGAAACAATTGTTAATTGCCGTGCATGGCAGTCGAAGAGAATCATCAAATGATGAATTAAGGTTATTAGGAGACAAGGTGTCCGCCAGGGTAGGTGTGGCTTTTGATGGTGTGAAAGTGGCTTTTTTGGAGTTTGCCTCCCCCTCTGTAGAGACTGCACTGGTTGATTTTTTTAACAGTGGTGCGACAGAAGTAGTGGTGCTGCCCTATTTTTTATCAGCGGGCAACCATGTTGTGGTAGATATTCCACGAGAAATTAACAAGGCTGTGGATCAATGGCCAGACAAAAATATTAAAGTACTGCCTCACTTTGGTGCTCTGGATGAAATGGCTAATTTTATCGCTCTAGCGTGTAAAAATGAGACTAATTAACTGTTAACATCGCGTTATAAGCTGATCTACTCGAATAGCCAGTCAATACCTTGTATACATTTACATAGTAAATAGTGTTTTATACCGTTTGGTTGCATGTTCGAAGCTGATATCATGTTCGCGTTAACAAATGAGTAGACCCCATGAACCGTCGTAAAAAAGGTATTCAGATTTTAAAGGCTCGTGCCAAAAAATCTAACGCAAAATTGAGTACTCAAAGCAAGCCTAAATACATTAGCAAAGCAGACCGCGCGCTCTCAGTAGCGCTGGCGTTTGATAACGCAACTCTAGCGCCTGAAGAATAATTGTGCAAACTTAAAGGGATTACTGTGGCAACCAAACAGATCATTGCAGAGTTTTTAGTGAAGGAATTCCCTCAGTCTAAGTGTGTGGTAGAGAGCATTGGAGAATGCAGTTCTATTATAAGTCACCCCATAGGCTTTGATGAGCTGCGCCCTGGTGGCACAGTTTCAGGGCCGGTACTAATGACTGTTGCAGACGTGGCGTTATACGCTGCCGTGCTGGGGGAACTAGGTTTGGTTGCTTTAGCAGTGACGTCCAACTTGTCGATTAACTTTTTAAGAAAACCTGCTGCAACTAAAGACATTGTAGGCCACTGTAAGTTGGTTAAAGTAGGCCGCACTCTAGTGATGGGAGAGGTGATGTTATACTCTCGGGGCGATGATAGGCCGGTAGCCCAAGTGATGGGTACTTATGCATTGCCTGCTAAAACTTAATTCTCAGTTTTAGCGCTTTATAACGTTATCTGAGTTGGTCTATTACCGCTAGCATAGCCGGTAATAAAGCTGCACCCATGTCACTGCTGCGCTGTGCAGACCAGCCATAGCTAGCGTCTGGTAGATTGAAGTTGTCGATAAAAGGCATCTCTAATGTGAGTGATAGGCAGCCATAGGTTTCGCCAACGGATGCGCTTGCTAAAGTTAGGTTTGCTTGGCCTGGAAGGTCGGTGTCATAGCCGTACTCTGTTTGGTAATCTGGGTTGCTAATAAGTAACTGGTGTTTAAAATTGGCTTCTAACTTAGCCAGCCTCGGGCTATATGCTGGAATACCTTGGTTGTCCACTAAGAACACATAGGGTATTTCCTCATCGCCGTGACAATCAATATAAAGGTCTACACCTGTTTCACGCATTTTTTGTTGTGTTAAAAACACTTCTGGGCTGCGCTCCATGGTGGCATTTAGCCAC
This sequence comes from Candidatus Njordibacter sp. Uisw_056, assembly GCF_047730085.1. Classification (NCBI taxonomy): domain Bacteria; kingdom Pseudomonadati; phylum Pseudomonadota; class Gammaproteobacteria; order Pseudomonadales; family Candidatus Njordibacteraceae; genus Candidatus Njordibacter; species Candidatus Njordibacter sp. Uisw_056. The sequence goes on from NZ_CP159830.1 coordinate 612,690, forward strand.
TCACGGTTAAGGTTAACGCCGGCTGCATTGGTTCTTAGGTGGCCGCGCACACTGCCATCTGGATTCATGTTTGGAATAATATAAAACACTGCATCTTTTAGCAGACTTCGGCCGCATGCATTACTTGGGTCAAGTAACTTTTGTAATAAACCTTCTATGGCAAATTCGGCCATAGTTTCACCTGGATGCTGGCGAGCAGTGAGCCAAATTTTACGTTTTGTTGGTGAATCATCACCAATAGTGAGTAGGCTTAAAGGCCTGCCATCTAGAGTGTTGCCTAGGGTTGTAAGGGTACACACATCACTCGTCTGCGCCCAACCTATAAGGTCCTGATGCCGTTCCCATGAGTAAGGCGTAAAGTAGCTATACCAAACTAAGTCATGCTCTGGCGCGTGGCTAAAAATTAGGCCACCGTCTTCGTATTTAGTAGGCACTCTAAACCACTCTTCTCTGTCATAGGAGGCGACTACTTGAAAATGCTGCCAGCCATCCGGAAAAGCTGCTGCTCCAGCATTAGTAATGTTTAGTTTTAGCCCATGGTGATCCTTAGCCCCGGCAACACTAAAGTGAAACCATTGATAGAAGTCAGATTGGTTATCATGACGTATAGCTAACTCAATAGGGTTGCTGTGCACATTGATGACCTCAATGTTGCCACTGTCAAATTGACTGTTAATATGAATTGGCATGGTAATCTCCTTTTTTATAACACCATTAAAGCGGGGCTATGGGCGTTGGTGTTAGCTTGCGGTGGCCACAGGCTCCCAAGAGCCTTGCATTAGGTTTTTGCAGCTACGCTTCTGTACGAGGTCGCGTGCATGCCTAAGTGTGCTGCGCAGGGGCTCAGGGCACTCAATGAGAGGTGTGCTCAGTGCCGCTTAGGCTTTAATTTATTAACGTGTTACTTTAGGCATATTTGGGCCTCATCGCAATCGAAAAAAAACAGAGTGATAAAGCGAGTGAAAAGTATCAACAAACTAACTATTTTTTGTTTGTTTAGAGATGATTCAGTGACGGGTAAAAAGGACGAATGGCTGGGATAGCAGGATTCGAACCTGCGCATGACGAGATCAAAACCCGTTGCCTTACCGCTTGGCGATATCCCAGAAATGTCCGAAGGACTGATCAAAATGGTGGCTATGACTAGATTCGAACTAGTGACCCCATCATTATGAGTGATGTGCTCTAACCAGCTGAGCTACATAGCCATTTTGATCATTTTCAAGCACAGTGGCTGTACTTGAGGACGCGAATTATTCCTTGTTTTGGGGGTGCTGTCAACACCCACAAACAAAGGTTTTACACATTAAATCGGAAGTGAACCACATCACCGTCTTTTACCCGGTATTCTTTGCCTTCTAAGCGCCATTTGCCAGCTTCTTTGGCGCCTTGCTCGCCGTTACCAGCAATAAAGTCATCATAACCAACAACTTCAGCACGAATAAAACCTTTTTCAAAGTCTGTATGGATTACGCCAGCGGCTTGAGGCGCTGTGGCATTTTGTTTTACAGTCCATGCGCGAACTTCTTTAACACCTGCAGTAAAGTAAGTTTGTAAGCTGAGTAGTTCATAGCCTGCTCGAATTACACGATCCAAACCAGGCTCGGTCATGCCAATATCAGACAAAAATTCACGTTTGTCTTCATCATCTAGTTCGCTAATTTCTGCTTCAATTTGGTTACAAATAGCCACTACTTTAGAGCCTTCGACAGCAGCAAATGCATTCACTGCGTCTAAATGAGGATTATCTTCAAAACCATCGTCAGCCACGTTAGCAATGTACATGGTGGGTTTGCTGGTGAGTAGGTGAAAGCTCTTAACCATGGCTAGCTCATCGTCATTTAAATCTAGGGTTCGCACAGCGATACCTTCACTTAGAGGGCCGGCTAGTTTTTCTAAAAATGCCATTGTGGCTTGTGCTTCTTTGTCACCCGTGCGGGCAACACGGTGTACACGGGCTTTTTGCTTTTCTACAGAATCTAAATCGGCTAAGGCTAATTCCATATTAATAATGCCAATGTCATCAATCGGGTCAATTCGGTTAGAAACGTGAATCACGTTATCGTCGTCAAAGCACCGAACAACATGCGCAATGGCATCTGTTTCACGGATATTAGCTAAAAACTTGTTGCCTAAGCCTTCACCTTTAGAGGCGCCTTCTACCAACCCGGCTATGTCAACAAACTCCATGGTGGTAGGTAGTATGCGTTCTGGTGTAACGATGGCTGCTAAGGCGTCTAAACGTGGGTCTGGCATTGCTACAACACCAGCGTTAGGCTCAATAGTGCAAAATGGAAAATTTTCAGCGCCAATACCTGCTTTGGTAAGGGCGTTAAAAAGAGTTGATTTACCAACGTTAGGTAGGCCTACAATGCCGCAATTGAATCCCATGGGATACCTCTAGTAATTTTAATTAGACCGCTTTTTTAGTTCGTATGCAGGTCGTTCATGGCTTTTTGCCATTGCCCAGATATCGCCTCAGGCATAGCTTTTTTAGCCTTGTCCATTGAGTGCTGGGTGCTAATGCGCTCTTCAAGAGGCGCTTTTTTTAAAACGTAATTAGTCACTAATTTGGCATTGCCAGGGTGACCTATTCCTAAGCGTAAACGATGAAAGTTCTTGTCACCACTACGTTTGCTAATAATGTCTCTTAAGCCATTGTGGCCACCATGGCCACCACCTTGTTTCAGGCGTGCTGTGCCTGGAGGCAGGTCTAGTTCGTCATGGGCTACAAGAATGTTTTCTGTGTCAATTTTATAGAAGTTACATAAGGCCTGCACAGCTTGGCCACTTAAATTCATAAAAGTATTAGGGATAAGCAAGTGTACTTTGTGCCCAGCTATAAAACCTTGACCATAATCACCAAAAAACCGCTTTTCCATCGCTAGGTTAATGCCTTCTTCCTTAGCCAATTGCACAAGCCAGTCTTGGCCTGCATTGTGTCTGGTTTGATCATATTTGGCGCCAGGGTTGCCTAGACCAACAATAAGTTTGATGGGTATAGTGGGTATAGAATCGGACATGGCTGCGGAGCTCCAAATAAAAACGCCTTTGTTAAGTGAATAACAAAGGCGTTTATGACATCAACAATTAAGCTGTGCTAGTTTTAACTGCCTTTGGTGCCAGTAATGGTAGCAATGGCTTGGTTATGGTCATCTCCTAGGCGAAGAGCGTGAATAGTAACGCCCTTTGGCAGTTCAATGTCTGAAAGATGAACAATGCCACCAATAGGCACATCTTGCATGTCTACAGTTAAGCATTCTGGCAAGTTAGCGGCCAAACATGTGATCTCAACTTCACTCTTAGCATGAGACACTGTGCCGCCTTGGATCTTAATCGATGGGGCAGTTGCTTCATTTACAAACTTCAAAGGAACTAAGATGTGAATTAGGTTTGACTTGGTAACGCGCAAGAAGTCAACGTGCTGGATTTCTTGTTTGGCTGGGTGGCGCTGAATGTCTTTAACAATGACGGGCTCTTCTTTGCCGCCAATGTTTAGGGTAATTACAGAGCTATAAAAGCCTTCTACTTCAGAAGCTTTCCAAAGGTCTTTGTGAACCAAAGTGATAGATTGAGGCTTCTTGTTTTTTGCACCACCGAAAACGATAGCAGGTGTACCACCAGATAGACGACGTAGGCGGCGGCTCGCACCTTTCCCCAAGTCATCACGGGCTTCAGCATTTAGAGAGATAGACATTTGTCTTTCCTTATTTATTGTCCTAGGCACTTGCGACCGGTGCACGGTAGGACGGTTAAAATGGCCTAATTAAAGGCCGATAATACTAGCGCAGTTTTCTACCTAAGTTTAGGTGCGAAACATCGCGCTAATGGATTCTTCGTTACACACACGGCGCACAGACTCGGCCAGTAAATCGGCCATCGTTAGTTGGCGAATGCTTTTGCATGCTTTACTGGCTGCAGATAACGGAATAGTGTCAGTCACTACCAGCTCGTCCAGCGATGAATTAGTAATATTTTCTACTGCAGGGCCAGATAGCACTGGGTGGGTAGCATAGGCTACAACACGTTTGGCGCCGTTGGCCTTGAGGGCGTCTGCTGCTTTGCATAAGGTGCCTGCTGTGTCGCACATGTCATCAACCAAGATACAGGTGCGGTCTGTAACATCACCGATAATATGCATTATTTGCGATTCGTTAGCCTTTTCGCGACGCTTGTCTATAATTGCTAAATCTGTATTTAACTGCTTGGCTAATGCGCGGGCCCGGACTACACCACCCACATCGGGTGAAACAACCAGTGGGTTATCATAATCCTGGTTTGTTATTTCATCTAACAAGACTGGAGAACCAAATACGTTGTCAACTGGGATATCAAAAAAGCCCTGAATCTGTTCAGCGTGCAAATCTACGGTTAGCACACGGTCAATGCCAGAGCGAGCCATCATATTAGCCACAACCCGGGCGCTTATGGGTACGCGTGCAGAGCGAGGGCGGCGATCTTGGCGGGCATAGCCAAAGTAAGGCACTACAGCAGTTACACGTGCGGCAGAGGCTCGACGCATAGCGTCGGCCATCAAGATAAGTTCCATTAAATTGGTGTTGGTGGGTGCGCAAGTGGGTTGGATGATAAATACATCCTTACCGCGCACGTCTTCCAGCAGTTCAATTGCACATTCCCCATCGCTAAAGGTAGACACTTTAGCCTTGCCTAGGGGCACTCCTAAGCGATCTCCAACCATCTGAGCTAACGCGGGATGAGCACTACCGGAAAAAACTTTAAGTTTTGACACCTTGGGACACCTATGCTTTTGCAGTTATAGTAAGGCACAAAACTATGTTTGTGCCAGAGAATGTGGCTGGGATAGCAGGATTCGAACCTGCGCATGACGAGATCAAAACCCGTTGCCTTACCGCTTGGCGATATCCCATAAAATTCAGGCGCATATTTTCGCGGAAATAGCATCTAGTGTCAACATAATTCGCGCCTTTACTGTGGCTTCACAGTGGGTGTAAATGTGGGGTTAAGTTGTGGAAATGGAAATAAATTAAACCAGCTTTTGAGCACTAAAACTAAGCGTATGTCAGCACGTTTGAGCTCAATTTTTTTAGGCATAGGTAAGCCAGTTACCTTATTATAAGAATGATATGTCACCAACCAGCCAGCCTGTTCAATCGTGGCTGCCTCACCTTCTAAGTTATACGTTATTTTTGCTAGGGTATTAGGTTGTGGGATGCCCCTGACCCAGTACCTTAGCTCTTGCATTGGGAATTGCCAGCCAAATTCTTGTTCAAACAAAGCCTCAATTGATTCCGCCTCCACTTGGCCTTTACTGCTAGTGGCAATGACCAGGCCTGGAGCGCCTTCTATGTGTAACTGGCCACTCCCCAAAGGGCCATTAATTAGCAAGCTAAAATAGGCTGATCTTTGGCGCCAGGTGAGTAACCCAGAGTTGTTTTTATCATCCGTATATACTGCCATTTTTCCTTCTACATCCCATTGCACAAGCTTTTCTAGTTCTGCTTTTTTGTATGAAAAAGGTGCGTAAGCATGCGATGCTAAAGGTGAGATGTTGTTTTTTGGTACGTTACTGCAGGCGGAGATAGCCAATAAAAGAAACCCTAAAAAAGTAAATTTTGTAAAATTTTTAAAACGGCTAATCGCTTTGAAATTCATTTTGTGCGTCCAAGATTGCTTGTTTAATAAGGGCGTTATCTGGGTCTAGGCTCAAGGCAAGATTCCATGTTTCAAAAGCACTTTCTGTGTCCCCAAGAGCCCATTTTACTGCGCCTAGGTGTGCAGCTATTTCGGCTGCTGGCATTATATCATAGGCCTTGGTTAGCAAGATTAGAGATTGCCGCAGGTGTCCTAAGCGGTAGCTAACCCAGCCAAGGCTATCAATAATGGCGGCATTTTCTGGGTCTAATGCGAGGGCCTTGCGAATTAATAATTCAGCGCGTTGTAAATTTATGCCCTGTTCGGCATAAGAATAGCCTAGGGCGTTGAGTGCATTAATGTGATTGGGTTCTATATCAATAATGCGCTGCAACATTGCCTCGGTGGTATTAAATTGGTGAAGGGATTGCGCTAACAGGGCGTAGCCGTAGAGCAGGGGAATATTATTAGGGTGTTGTATTAAAGCTTCCTGATATGACGATATAGCATATTCAATTTCGCCGATGTCTTGTAAATATTGAACCTCTAGGGAGAAAATCTCTGCGGTTAAATCCTCATTTTGATGGCGCAACTGATGAAAATAGGCCTTTCTTTGATCCTTATCAGGTTTTTCTAGGTCCAGCAGTAACGCGAAAGCGTTTAACCGGTCTTCACCTTTTCTAACTTGCTGTAAATAACCTAATGCTTGTTCTGGTAAATCCTGATGCAAGGCGCTGAGGCCCATATAGTAATAAGCACTATGGCTGTCTGGATTTAGTTTGACGACCTTTTTTAGGTGTCTATATGCTTGTGAATATTGATGATCCTCATAGGCTAAAAGGCCAGCAGAATACCTGTAGCGAAGGTTTTCAGGATTGCGGCGAGTTAGCTCATTAAAATAGTCGTATGCGAGCGCATACTCCGCCAATAGTGTCAGCACTTGAGCGTGCAGGGTGACCAGGTGCCGGGGTGCCTCTTGCAATGGTTGGGTATATTGGGACAAGTAGGTGTCTGCAGCCTGAGTTTGTTGATTTGCGAGTAATAGTTCTCCATACGCAACTTGAGCTTGTAGAAAGTGTGCATCCTGCGCCAGCGCTTTGGTTATATAAACAATGGCTTTATCGGTCTGGCCGGCATTTCTCTCTAGCAAGGCGATGGCGTACAGCAGTTGTTTTTGGTTTGGGTAGGTGTCTAGCCATGACTCAAACGTTCCTCTTAACTTTTTTTGGAGAGCTGGCGCTTTATTAACACTTAAGCTGGCAACATAAGGCAGGCCAGCACCACCGCCACGCTTAAGTTCTTCTTCTAAGGCGAATGTCGCTTGATCAAATTGGTGGGTAAGGCTTGCTGCCTGAGCCATATACTGCCAAGGTAATGGGTCTTCGGGGGCCAGTTGGCTCCAAAGAAGGCTTGATTTTTCCAGTAATTCTGGGCTTTGGGAAAATTGAGCTGAGTAGGTGGCGCGCTTTGCTGTGCCGATATCTTGAGTAGATTTGGCTGCGGCAAGAAGCCGCAGGGTCGCTTCTTTGTTGTCACCTCGTTGTAGTGAAAATTCGCCGATTAAGAGGTGAGATAAATTTGTACTGGTTAGGTTTTCAATACGATCAGGTTGGGGTTGGTCACTTTTTTTTCCATCAGTGCTGCAGCTCAAAATTAAGGTGCAAGCAATGACTACACTAAGATAACGAAGGCGAAACCAGTGGTTATTGAGGCCGGTATGAAGCGATAATTTTGGTGACAAGGTCAAGGGTCTTTAATAATGCGATAATTATGAAGTGTAACAAATAGAGGCCTTTGCACAATACCAACGCCACGTTAAAATAGTTAAAATTTATGGCTTAACGGTGACTTATCGACAAATAGCTGTCGAGTTAGCATCACAGTTGGCTATGGGGGCGGTTAAGTTTCGGGTATAATGATCACTTTAATAGCGCTTCTTAATTGTTTGGTACCTGCAGACCACCTCCATGACCTTGTTTGTATTTGGCATTAATCACACCACAGCCCCTATCGACGTGCGCGAAAAGCTAGCCTTTGCGCCAGAAATAACGGCGTCTGCTCTCCAGCAGTTAGTAAGCCAAACTGCAATTTCAGAAGCGGCCATTTTATCTACATGTAACCGCACTGAAGTTTATGGCAGATTGCCCGCAGACCCTAAACAATCAGAAGAGTGTAATTTAGTAGTAGCCCAATGGCTGGCTAATTTTCACCAAGTGGCGCTAGATCAAGTGCAACATCATAGTTATTTTCAGCAGGCTGACCAAGCTGTGAAACACATGATGCGAGTGGCCAGTGGATTAGATTCTATGGTGCTGGGTGAGCCGCAAATATTGGGCCAGTTGAAATCTAGCTTCTCTGTTGCCCGGCAGGAAAAAACTGCCACAAGCCATTTGATACGCATGTTTCAAAGCGCCTTTAATATGGCCAAGTATGTCCGGACCCATACAGCTATTGGTGAAAACCCAGTATCTGTCGCCTTCGCTGCTGTGACAATGGCAAAACAAATTTTTGCTCGTCTGGAAGATCAGTCAGCTTTGCTCATTGGAGCAGGTGAGACCATTGAGCTAGTCGCTCGGCATTTACATGATGCCGGTGTCAAAAAAATTATTGTCGCCAATCGGACCTTGGCACGCGCTGAAGATTTGGCACTTGAATTTAACGCTCAAGCCATTTTGCTGTCTGATATTCCAGATCACCTAGCGGCTGCTGATATTGTTATTTCCTCCACTGCAAGTCAATTACCCATACTAGGTAAAGGTGCAGTTGAGCGGGCCCTCAGGCAGCGTAAACACAAACTGATGTTTATGGTAGATATTGCAGTGCCTCGCGATATTGAAGCCGAAGTTGATGAGCTAGATGACGTCTATTTATTTACTGTTGATGATTTAAAAGATGTCATAGATGAAGGCATGCGTTCTCGACAAGAAGCAGCAAAAACTGCCGAAGTGATGATTGAAGAAGGCCTTGTCACCTACTTGGAATCTGAACGTTCCTTAGATGCTGTTGGCAGTATCCGAGGTTACCGGCAAAGTATGGAAGCGTTGCGAGATGACGAACTAGACCGTGCTATGGCTAAGCTAGCCAAGGGTGAGGACGCTCAGGTTGTAATGCAGCGACTTGCCCGAGATCTTACCAATAAAATGATGCATGCGCCCACGGTGCAATTAAAGAAAGCCAGTGCGTTAGGCGATGACCAAAGCCTAGCGTTATTGCAAACCATGTTTGATTTGAACAAAACCTTATGAAAGCCTCAATACTTAGTAAATTAGAACGCTTACAGGATCGCTACGAAGAGCTAGAAGCCCTATTGGGCGTCGCTGAAGTGATCATGGATCAAGATAAATTTCGGGCTTATTCAAAAGAATATGCAGAGCTTGAAGATGTCGTAAAAAATTATGGACAATACGTTCAGCTGCAAGCTGACATGGAGGAAGCTCAGTTAATGCTGGCTGAAGATGACGCTGAAATGAAAGCCATGGCGGAAGAAGAAATTCTTGATGGCAAGAAACGTCAAGCAGAATTAGAATTAGACTTGCAAAAGCTTCTACTGCCAAAAGATCCAAACGATGGCCACAATACTTTTGTAGAAATTCGTGCCGGTACTGGCGGTGATGAAGCTGCTATTTTTGCTGGAGACCTCTATCGTATGTACACGCGCTATGCCGAAAACATGGGTTGGAAGGTAGAGATTGTCAGTCAGAATGAAGGCGAGCATGGTGGCTATCGTGAAATAATTACCCGAATGGTAGGCAATGATGTTTACTCAAGGCTAAAATTTGAGTCGGGTGCTCACCGAGTGCAGCGAGTTCCAGAAACGGAATCTCAAGGCCGTATACATACGTCCGCCTGCACTGTAGCTGTGATGCCAGAAGTTGATTCGGTGGATGATGTCGATATTAATAAAGGTGATTTGCGCATCGATACGTTTCGAGCGTCTGGTGCTGGTGGCCAGCACGTTAATAAAACGGACTCGGCTATTCGCATCACTCACTTGCCAACGGGCACGGTAGTAGAGTGTCAAGATGAGCGCTCACAACACAAGAACAAAGCTCGGGCAATGTCTCTGTTAGCATCCAGGCTTTTGTCCAGCGCCCAAGAAGTCGTTGCTGCAGAGCAAGCAGATGCTCGCAAGAGTTTAGTAGGCAGTGGTGACCGATCTGAGCGTATTCGTACCTATAATTATCCTCAGGGCCGAGTAACAGATCATCGTATCAATCTGACGCTTTATAAGCTGGCCGATATTATGGAAGGTGATGTGAATTGTATTATCGAACCGTTAAGTAATGAGCATCAGGCTAATTTATTGGCCTCGTTAGCAGAAAATGAAGGTTAATTACTCCTCAAGCCCTCAACCTAACCTCTGCTCAAACTATACTTGGCAGCAGGCCATTGTTTGGGCTAAGGAAACCCTGAAGAAGTCTTCAGAGGCAACCGATAGTGCTCGGTTAGATGCTGAGTTACTGCTGTGCTATGTGCTATCTATTACCCAGGCCAGCCTCTACGCTTGGCCAGACAAACCTGTGATGAAACCACAGTGGCAGCGCTTTGAATACCTGGTGTTGGAGCGCTGTTTGGGCAGACCTGTTGCTCATTTGCTTGGGCAACAGGGTTTTTGGACGTTAGATTTACAAATAGATGCCTCTACCCTAATTCCGCGTCCAGAAACAGAATTAATAGTAGAAGTTGTGCTTGATCTAAACTTGCCAACGCAGGCTAGAGTAATAGATCTGGGCACCGGTAGTGGCGCAATTGCTCTGGCTTTAGCCAGTGAATACCCCCACTGGAGCGTTACAGGTGTAGATCAATCACCTGAGGCTGTCAATCTGGCTAAAATTAACGCCCACAGATGCGACTTAGAGCGAGTGAATTTCTACCGGGGTAACTGGGCGCAGGGTTTAGTTAAAGATGTTAACAAGCCGCTGCACTGTGTGGTTAGTAATCCCCCTTATATCGACGCACAAGACCCACATTTAAGCCAAGGTGATGTGCGTTTTGAACCACTATCAGCGCTTGTAGCTAATGATCATGGAATGGCAGATATAAACATTATTGTAAGGCAAGCATCGCAGTTGTTGGCAGAAGGTGGCTGGTTAGTGATTGAGCACGGTTATGATCAAGGCTTGAAAGTGGCAAAACTGTTAGCTTGCTTAGGGTTTGAGTTGGTTGCCACACGAAAGGATTATAATGACCACGACAGGGTAACTTACGGTCAGTGGTCTGGCAGAGTGCCAGCTATAGAACTAGGCAGATAGCCTTAGGACTAATGTATGAATGATGAGCAGTTACAGCGTTACAGTCGGCAAATAATGTTGCCAGAATTTGATTATCAAGGTCAGCAACGTTTATTGAGTTCTAGAGTGCTCATTATTGGTTTAGGCGGCTTGGGCAGCCCCGTGGCTTTGTATTTGGCGTCGGCTGGCTTAGGCACATTGGTGTTGGTAGACGACGACCTCGTGGATTATTCTAACTTGCAGCGTCAGATCATTCATAGCGAAGCTGACGTAGGCGTAAGTAAGGTGGTGTCTGCCCAACAGAGTATTGCAGCAATTAATAGTGGTGTGCTGGTGAAAGCTGTTCAGCAGCGGCTTAAGGATGAAGATTTAGCTGAAGAGGTAAAAAAAGCTGATATTGTATTAGATTGTTGTGATAATTTAGTCACCCGTTTAGCAGTGAATAAAGCGTGTCTGCAGTATCAAACACCCTTGGTTTCTGGCGCAGCTATTCGTATGGAGGGCCAGATTACTGTAGTAGACCCTCGACAAGCCAACGCACCTTGCTACCATTGTTTAATGCAGTTCACAGGAGAGCAAGAACTAACCTGTTCAACCAATGGGGTGATGGCACCACTGGTTGGTATTGTGGGTGCGATTCAAGCGATGGAAGCCATTAAAGTGCTTTCTAACCTTGGTGAGCCATTAGTGGGTAAGCTGTTGTTATTGGACGCAAAAACCATGCACTGGCAAACTTTTACCTTACCTAAAGACGTACACTGTCCAAGCTGTGGCACAATTTAATTTTTTTTCACGTTTTTTGCCTTTTTTTGGTATTTTTTAAGCTAGTGTGGGCATAGGTGCTTGACTCTGAATCTCAATGGTTTACTATACGCGCTCTCTGCGGAGGGGTGGCAGAGTGGTCGAATGCAACGGTCTTGAAAACCGTCGTGGGTTAATAGCCCACCGAGAGTTCGAATCTCTCCTCCTCCGCCATTTTATTTTTGCAGGTGTGGTTTTATAGCCGCATGTGAGCAGTAGCCGAGTAAACAGTTATTACTACGGATTAAGGGGCACAATCTACCAAGCCCTGCAGAGAATTTGGGTCGTTAGCTCAGTTGGTAGAGCAGTTGGCTTTTAACCAATTGGTCGGGCGTTCGAGCCGCCCACGACCCACCATATTAAACCGTGTTAACCGGTTAATGTTAATTTTACAGCGTAATTGGCTGTTAAATTTCACCGTAGTAAGCAGTTAATGCTACGTATTAAGGGGCACAATCTACCAAGCCCTGCAGAGAATTTGGGTCGTTAGCTCAGTTGGTAGAGCAGTTGGCTTTTAACCAATTGGTCGGGCGTTCGAGCCGCCCACGACCCACCATTATAAGAAACAGCCCTCGTTAGGAAACTAGCGGGGGCTTTTTTGTGGACAAGATTAAGCCACGATTTTTGCATACCCAAGGCTGATGGCTATTCACGCGTTCATACATCAACACCATGTTGGGCCAAGGGTCTGCCGAAGTGCCCACCATAAGTTGTTTATAATCGATAGGCTTGGGTTCGCTATAATGCCTTGGCCCGCCGATCCAATGCCATTTGGGTAAAATAATGAAACCTCGTTCTGGCCCATGGGTCGTCTTCAGTTGTGCAAGTTCATGGTGCTCTAACCACCAACCCCGCTGATGCTGTGGATTAAGTCCTATACCCTCAACAAAGGTTGATTGCCAGTTTTCATAGGCGTAAAACAGCATGCCTGTTAACAGTAATTGTTGACGTGTAGGCAGGGGTAAACTGTGTTGCTTGAAGAAATTTAATACTTGCCCAGTATGGCTCAATGGGAGCTGGTGTTGCCGTAACCGATCCCACTTAAGGTCTAATCGATCGTGTCCAGCGGGGCCAACAAAGTCGGTTAATTGTGTGCCACCCTTATTGAGTAAATAAAATTTTATGGCAAGCTCTAGATGAACTATTTCTAACGCATTATTTTGGTATATAAGGTCTAGTTCCCCAAGTGTTCGTTCAGCGCTTTGGATCACTAGGTTCCGGGCTAAAATTTTGTTAGTCAACGATGACTCAAACCAATGCTCTACACAATCTTCAAAATGTTTTCCCAAACGATAAGCTGGCTGAGCAGGGTAGGTTTTTACGCAGGTGGTGGCTTTACTGGCCTTATAAGTTAGATCTTGAGGATTAAACACACCCACTTCTGGCGTTTCTAGCATTAAGGTTTGGCTTTGCAGTAACCAATACAAGTCTTGCTGAATATCCACTGTAATAGGGCATCCAGATTGATGATTTTGTTGATCTTGTTGGCCCACAATAATCGTCCTAGGTTCTAATTTAATAAGTGAGTATAATGGCAAAAATGAACGCGACACAACTACAATCCTATTACGATCAAACACCTAACGCCAGGCGCATGGCGCTTGTGAGTGTGGGTTTGGTGATGATGGTTTGCTCTCTAGCGCTTTCTGCAGTGAATATTGCCATACCGCGAATTGCTGAGGACCTGCAAGCTAGCGCGTCTGGAGTAAGCTGGATTCCAGTGGCAATGTTATGGGGTAATGTGGTGTTTTTATTGCCCATAGGCCGCATAGCCGACATCGTTGGACGCAAACGTGTATTTGTTACTGGAATAGTGTTGTTTATCGTCTCTTCAGTGTGTGTTTTGTTACCACAATCTATTGGTACCTTGCTGTTTATTCGTGTTGCTCAAGGTATTTCTAGCTCTATGGTATATGGCACCAGTATGGCAATTATTGGTGTGGTTTATGCCAATTCAAACCGTGGCCAAGCCCTCGGTATTGCCGCTTCGTCAGTTTATTTAGGGCTAACTCTTGGCCCTTTAATTGGGGGATGGTTAACTGAGCACTGGGGTTGGAAAAGTGTATTTTGGGCCCCTATTCCGATCTTAATCTTATGCCTAGTAGTGCTGTCTGCCTATGTAAAAGGCGATTGGAAATCAGATTTAAGAGCTAAATTCGATTGGCAAGGTAGTTTAATTTTTGCAGCTTGGGTCAGCGCGTTTATGATGGGGTTGTCACGCCTAACAGATTGGCGGTTTGCACTTTTAGCCATTTTTGGGTTAGTGCTTTTGGCTGTCTTTGTATGGCACCAGTCGAAAATTGAATCACCTTTAATTCGACTATCTGCGTTAAGGGCTAATCGCATTTTCAACCGTTCTTTGTTATCCGCTTTCTTTATCTACGGCTCTAGTTTCTCTATGGTTTTTTTGCTGAGCTTGTATCTACAGTATATTCACCAGCTTAGCCCCAGTGAAGCAGGCCAAATTGTGTTGATTCAAACACTGATTATGATGGTATTGGCACCCATAACGGGTCGCTTATCAGATCGTTTTGAGCCTAGAGTGCTTTCGACATTTGGTTGCCTATTATTTGTCATTGGCTATGCCATGTTGTTTAGGCTAGATATGAACACGTCTTTGCAGTACGTGATGCTCGCACTAGTATTTTTGGGGCTGGGTTTTGGGTTCTTTTCATCACCCAATAATAATGCGGCTATTGGTTCGGTGCCAGCGGATAAGCTAAGCATTGCTGCGGTGTTACTCAACTTAGCACGTACTATGGGCAATATGGTGAGTTCTGCTATTGTAATGACCTTGTTTAGTGTCACGATGGGAGGTGCGGCAATCACCCCAGAGCTATACCCTCAGCTCTTGTTAGTCATAAAAATCACCATGGTATTGTCTGTGTGTTATGCCTTGATTGCGGCTACATTTTCCTACCGGCGGGGCACTATTCATTAGGTAGGTTCAGCATCTGCGTAATTGATAGCAATAATGTCATAGCCTTTTTTAAGGTTGCTTAGCTCTACCCTATCATCCAGCCTTTTGCCTATTAGGGCCAACGCAAGTGGGGAGTCTATGCTGATATAACCTGAGCTAGGGTCAAGTTCGTCGGCACCCACAATTCGATAGCGCCGTTCATTGTCATCGTCGTCAACTAAGGTGACCCAGGCACCAAAATATACTTTTTTTAGATCCGCAGGTACTCCTTCTACTACCTTGATATGGTCAAGGCGTCTCTGCAGGTAAAGAATACGGCTGTCCATTTCCCTGAGCATTTTTTTGCCGTAGATGTATTCTGCATTTTCTGATCGATCTCCCAAAGCCGCTGCTTCCTGCACCGCTTGAGTAATAACTGGGCGCTTGTTACGCCATAGATCATCTAGCTCATTTTTAAGTGCTGCTGCACCTTCTGGTGTGATTAGAGGTGAGCGCTTTGGGCCGGGTGGGCGGTAGCGCCCTGCAAACCGTTGCTTTGCTGATTTCATAGGGCACAGAGCCTCGAAATAGCCACCGGGATTGCAGTTTCTACTCGCATAATTCGAGGGCCAAGGGAGAAGGGTATAAAACCTTGTTCTTCTAATTTACCCACTTCATAGTCTGTGAAACCTCCTTCAGGGCCAATGGCTAAGGTTGTGGCCTGTTGAGTTGCATCAGGGCATGCATTAGCGTTACGTGGGTGAGCTACAAGCCTTCGACTATGGCCAGCCCAATGACTAAGCTTATCTTCAACGAAAGGTTTAAATAGTTCGGCCTTGTGTAACAAAGGTAACTGTGTGGTGCCTGCTTGCTCTAGGCCTAAAAGTAAATTGTTATAAATGCTCATGGGTTGTAACAGTGGCGTTTGCCAATAGCTTTTTTCCACTTTTGCACTGTTTAGTAGGGTTATTTCGCTCACTCCTAAGGTGGCGCAGGTTTGTAATATCCGGCGCATCATTTTAGGCCTAGGCAGGGCTAGTAATAATTTTAACCCCAAGGGTGCGGGGCTATTTTGGCTGAGTGTTATTTCAAGCCGTGTTTCCAGCTCGCTGTGAGCGATGACTTTGCCTAAACCAATAGCGCCATTAATCTGCCCCACCCTAAGACTGTCACCAATGTTGGGTTTAATCACATTAACAAGGTGAGTTTGACGGTGAGGGTCGGTAATTTGAATTTGTCCCATGGAGGACAGTTCATTAACCTTATAAAGTAGTATATTCATAGCTGCATAGTATAATAGGGGATTACAATAATGTGTTGGAGTTTGTGTGGTTATTATTGGTATTGCTGGAGCATCGGCTTCAGGTAAAAGTTTGTTGGCTAAAAATGTAATAGAAGGCTTCGATTCAGATCAGGTGGTGATGATGTCAGAGGACAGCTACTACAAAGATCAACGGAACATGTCTAAAGCTCAGCGCAACCTCACTAACTATGATCACCCAGACGCAATGGACCATGAGTTGATGGCTCAACATATAGAAGCTTTATCTGCTGGCCAGCCTATTAAACGGCCGATATATAGCTTTTATGACCATTTGCGAGAATCAGAAACAATGTTGATGAAACCTTGCAAAGTTCTTATTATAGAAGGGATTTTGTTATTTACTGAAGTGCGCTTGCGGTCTTTGTTTAACCTGCGAATTTTTATGGATGTGCCGTTAGATATTTGTTTAATTAGACGCTTAGAACGCGATGTGAATGAGCGAGGCCGGGATTTGAAATCGGTCTTAACACAGTATCAATCTACTGTGAGACCAGGGTTTTTTAACCATGTATCACCCTCTCGTGCGCATGCAGATTTGATTGTGCCAGAAGGTGGTGAAAACCCTGCCGCCATAGAATTATTGAAAGCTCGTGTCGCACAAATGCTGACATAAGCAACACTTGGAGACAGACGATGAATAAAACATTAGTACTTACTGCAATCTGTGCAGATCGCCCAGGCCTTATTCAAATGCTTTCCGAAGTCATTTATAGCCATGATGCCAGCTGGGAGGAGTCTAGCATGGCCCATTTGTCTGGCCAGTTTGCCGGCATTCTTACAGTTAACGTTGAGCAGAGTGTGATTCCAGCACTCGAGAAAGACTTACGTGGGTTGAGTGATCATGGTATGGCAGTCACTTTAAACGAGAGTGTCGACGCTGGTGATGCTGACGCTCAAAAAACAATCTGGTTAGACCTAACCTGCCATGATAAGCCAGGCATTATGCGTGAAGTGTCTAACGTATTCGTTGCCCAAGGCGTAAGTGTGCAAAGCCTAGATACAGAGGTCGTTAGTGCATCAATGTCTGGTGGGGATATGTTTGTTGCGGGGGCCCAGTTGTTAGTTTCAAAGGATTTTGACATGGAGAGCTTGCAACAAGCGCTTGAAGGTTTGTCTGATGACTTGATGGTAGATTTGGCACTAGCTGACGAGGAGTAGATAGCCGCCCAAGAAAAAACAGGGTTAGACTCGCCTCCTCGCCACATTGGGCAGATTAGCAGAGCAAGTCTAACTTTTTCTTTAGCAGGCCATTTACTTGGCCTGGGTTAGCTGAGCCTTTGGAGGCTTTCATAACTTGGCCCATAAAGAAGCCTAGCATTTTGCCTCTTTTTTCTACTTCTGCGTCAGCATATTGCTGCACTTGCTTAGGGCTTGAGGCAATAACATCATCTACCATAGCTTCGATAGCGCCGATATCACTTACCTGCTTAAGGCCGTTGGCTTCAATAATGGCATCCACTTCGCCAGCTTGATTCCACAGTTCATCAAATACAGCTTTGGCACCTTTGCTATTAATAGTCTCATCCATGATGCGCTTAATAAGTTGGCCCAGGTGAACTGCAGTCACTGGAACTTGATCGATTTCAACGTTGTGTTGATTCATGTATTTCGAAAGTTCACCTGTTACCCAGTTGGCACTGAGCTTAGCGTCGTTGCACACCAAGACAACGGCTTCAAAATAATCAGCTAACGTTCGGCTGGCAGAAAGCACACTGGCATCGTATTCACTTAAGCCAAGTTGACTCACAAAGCGAGCGCTGCGTTGGTCTGGCAGTTCGGGTAGGCTTTGACGAATAGCATCAATATAGGCGTCGTCAATCTCTACTGGTAATAAATCTGGGCAGGGGAAGTAACGATAATCGTTGGCTTCTTCCTTACTACGCATGGGGCGAGTTTCGTTCTTGTCTGAGTCATAAAGGCGGGTTTCTTGCACAATCTTGCCACCGTCTTCCAAAATATCTATCTGCCGCTCTACTTCTACGTTAATGGCACGTTCTATAAATTTAAACGAGTTGATATTTTTTAATTCTGCACGGGTGCCTAATTTTTCTTGGCCTTTGGGACGAATAGATACGTTTGCGTCACAGCGCATAGAGCCTTCTGCCATGTTGCCGTCTGAAATGCCAATGGTTGTTACAATGGCGTGCATCTTACGCATGTAGGCCACAGCTTCTTTGGCATTGCGCATGTCTGGCTCGGATACGATTTCTAACAACGGCGTGCTAGAGCGGTTCAGGTCAATACCGGTCATACCGTCATAGTCTTCGTGCAATGATTTGCCCGCATCTTCTTCAAGGTGAGCCCGAGTGACTCCTATACGCTTTATACTGCGGTCTTCCAGTTGTATGTCCAAGTGGCCTAATCCCACAATAGGGTGGTCCATTTGGCTAGTTTGGTACCCTTTGGGTGAGTCTGGGTAGAAGTAGTTCTTGCGGGCAAATACTGAGTGTTTACAAACCTCGGCATCAATTGCAGTGCCAAAGGCCACTGCCATGCGCAAGGCTTCTTGGTTAAATACTGGTAATGCGCCAGGCATACCCAAGTCAACTAGGGTGGTTTGAGTGTTAGGTGCTGCTCCAAAACCCGCTTTAGCACCGGAAAATAATTTAGATTTTGTGGCTAATTGAACATGAATTTCTAGACCAATTACAATTTCCCAAGACATCATTAAGCTCCCTTTTCTTGGTTAGATACTGGCACATTGTTAGATGTTGGTGTTTGTAGGTGCCAATCAGTGACTTGCTGATATTGGTGAGCAATGTTCAAAAGTTTAGCTTCGGCAAAGTAGTTGCCCATGATATGAAGCCCTACGGGGCGGCCATTAACAAAACCTGCGGGGGCAGACATTGCTGGAATGCCAGCCATGTTGGCAGACAAGGTGTAGATGTCTTCCAAGTACATTGCCACAGGGTCTTTAGTATTGCTGCCCAAATCGAAAGCAGGCGTTGGTGCTACGGGGCCCATAATCACGTCTACTTGAGACAGTGCACGAGCAAAGTCGTCTTTAATTAAACGACGAATACGCTGAGCTTTTACGTAATATGCATCGTAATAACCTTCAGACAATGCATAGGTGCCTACCATAATGCGACGTTTTACTTCGGTACCAAACCCCTCAGCACGGGTGCGGCAATAAAGATCCATCAAATTCTCTGGCTTATCGCACCGGTATCCATAACGAACACCATCAAAGCGACTTAGGTTGGAAGAGGCTTCCGATGGCGCGATAACGTAATAGGCAGGAATAGAAAGCTCTAGGTTGGGCAGGCTTATGTCAATAATTTGCGCACCAAGTTTCTCAATCTCTTTTACTGCAGCCATAATACATTCAGCCACTTGGGGATTAAGGCCTGGGCCAAAAAATTCTTTGGGCAGGCCTACCTTTAGCCCATGCAGAGGTAAGTTTAGCTCAGCAGTAAAATCTGGAGTCTCTTGCTGCACACTTGTGGAGTCTTGCTCGTCAAAACCAGCCATAGCGTTTAGCATTATGGCTGCATCTTCGGCTGTTTGGCACATGGGGCCAGCCTGATCTAGGCTGGATGCGTAAGCAATAATACCAAAGCGGGAGACCCGTCCATAGGTTGGTTTGATACCCGTTAAGTTACAAAAAGAGGCAGGTTGACGAATAGAGCCGCCAGTATCGGTGCCAGTAGCTGCGGGCACTAAGCCTGCTGCCACAGCGGCAGCAGAACCGCCTGAAGACCCTCCTGGTACAGCGTTTAAGTCCCATGGGTTTTTAACAGCACCAAAAAAGCTACTCTCGTTTGAAGAGCCCATGGCAAACTCATCCATATTGGTTTTGCCAACGCAGACAGCCCCAGCAGATAATAAACGTTGGCCAACAGTAGATTCGTAGGGTGGTACAAAGTTCGCCAACATTTTAGAGGCGGCTGTGGTGGTGTGGCCTTGGGTGCAGAATAGATCTTTATGAGCAAAAGGAACCCCAGTGAGGATATCTGCGTTACCCACTTTAATGCGCGCATCAGCAGCATCTGCTTGGCCTAAGGCAAGGTCTTCTGACAAGCTAATAAAACTGTTGTAGACGGCATCACGGGCCTTAATGTCAGCAATAATGTCTTGAGTGATTTCACGGCTAGAGTATTTTCCAGCGGCCAAATCCTTGGCTATTTGAACGAGGGTTTTGTGGGTCATAGTTATGCTGTCACTTTGTTAATTTAATACGTTAATCAATTACTTTAGGCACTAAATATAAGCCATCTTCTGTTGCTGGTGCGATCGCAATAAAGGCTTCACGTTGGTTATCACAAGTAACTTCATCTTTACGCAGGCGTTGGGTCGCATCGTGAGGGTTGGATAGTGGCTCCACACCGTCAGTATTAACCAGTTGCATCTGGTCCATAAGGGACAAGATACTGGAAATGCTGTTGGCGTAATCATTTGTTTCACTAGGGGTCACTTGCAAACGGGCAAGCACGGCAATTTTTTCGATGTCAGCATTTTCTAGGGCCATAATATTCTCGATCTAGGCTGTATTTAATCAGCTGAGTAGAAGTTGAACTTTTTAGTTCAAAGACACTCAAACTGGTATTGAATTTAGCCTGCTAAACTAAAGCAGAATTTTAGATTAATTTGCAACAAATACATAAGCAGCAAAAAAGGGATCTAATTTAGCATAAATTGAGCCGTTGGAAAACGGATTAAACTTGCTCAAACGCCCCTTGATTGTTAATATTTAACTCTTAGTAGCAGCGGTTTATATAGATCGCCATTATTCTCCGATTAGAGCCAATAAATCAGCATGTTTAAAAAAATCCGCGGCCTATTTTCAAGCGACCTATCAATCGATCTAGGCACCGCTAATACCCTCATTTATGTACGCGATAAAGACATCGTTCTTAACGAACCCTCTGTTGTTGCGATTCGTACTCATGGCAATCAAAAAAGTGTCGCTGCAGTAGGTGCTGATGCTAAACGCATGTTGGGTCGCACACCTGGGAACATTACTGCTATTCGTCCGTTAAAAGATGGTGTAATTGCCGATTTCCACGTGACAGAAAAAATGTTGCAGCACTTTATCCATAAAGTACATGAAAACAGTTGGATGACTCCTAGCCCTAGGGTTTTGGTATGTGTGCCGTGTAAATCTACTCAAGTTGAGCGCCGTGCCATTAAAGAATCTGCGATGGGAGCGGGTGCCAGAGAAGTTTATTTAATAGAAGAACCCATGGCAGCAGCTATTGGTGCGGGGTTGCCGGTTGAGCAAGCAAGTGGCTCTATGGTGGTGGACATCGGTGGTGGCACCACTGAAATCGCTATTATTTCTCTTAACGGTGTGGTTTATTCAGAATCAGTGCGCGTAGGTGGTGACCGCTTTGACGAATCAATCATCGCTTATGTGCGTCGCAACTATGGTTCTCTTATTGGTGAAGCCACTGCAGAGCGCATTAAACAAGAAATCGGTACAGCCTACCCAAGCTCTGAGGTTCTAGAGATTGACGTAAGAGGCCGCAACCTAGCCGAAGGTATTCCCCGTAGCTTCACTCTTAACTGCAACGAGATAATGGAGGCTTTACAAGAGCCACTATCTACCATTGTTCAGTCTGTTAAAAGTGCTTTAGAGCATTCACCACCTGAGCTAGCTTCTGACATTGCTGAAAGTGGTATTGTACTTACGGGTGGTGGTGCGCTGCTGCGTGATTTAGACCGTTTGATTAGTGAAGAAACAGGGTTGCCTGTGATCGTTGCTGAAGACCCCCTGACCTGTGTAGCCCGAGGGGGCGGCAGGGTTCTGCAAATGCTTGACGATAGCACCTTTGATTTGCTAGCCAGAGACTAAACTGGTCAATTTCGAATAAAACAACGGCGGGGTCGCTTAAGCAATATTTAAGCTACCCTGCCGTTTTTGTTTAAGGGCGATTGGATCGCTAGGAGACTTGTTATTGATCCTTTGTTTAAAGGCCGATCTACCGTTAAAAAATTCATCATTTACGGCTTGATCAGTATTAGTTTAATTGTTGCTGACTACCAGTTTGATCAAATGCAGCGGATTCGTGGTTGGCTGTCATTAGCCGTTACGCCTGTGCAGTGGTTGGTTGATGTGCCTCAACGCTCATGGACTTGGTTAGATGAAAGGTTACAAGTTCGAGATGAACTCATTGCTGAAAACAAACAATTACGGGCGCAAACCTTGCTCGCTGAACGACGGGTGCAAAAGTTAGCTGCCCTCACAGTGGAAAACTTTCGGTTGCGTGATTTACTCAATAGTAGTGAGCAACTAGATGAAAAAGTGATTGTTAGTGAACTTATTGGTATTAATTCAGATCCATTTACCCATCAAGTCATTATTAATAATGGTTTTAATAGTGGCGCATTTGTTGGCCAACCTGTACTTGATGCCACTGGGGTTATGGGACAAATCACGTCTACTTCAGCCTTCACCAGTCGAGTATTATTAATTACTGATGCAGACCACGCCATCCCTGTGCAAGTTAACCGCAATGGTCTGCGCTCTGTGGCCTACGGCCTTGGGCAATATGATTACTTAGAATTACAAGACCTTTCAGACACAGCTGATATTGAGGTAGGTGATATTTTAGTGAGTTCGGGTTTAGGCTTGCGCTTTCCTAAAGGCTACCCGGTAGCAAAGGTGATTGAGGTGAAACATTCTGCAGGGCAAGACTTTGCTAAGGTGCTGGCTAAACCAACAGCGCAACTGGATCGCTCTCGCCACCTGTTGCTGATCGAAACACCGCAGCAGCAAAATATAGCTTTGCAGGGGGACAACTAATGGTTGTTCAAGCAGCCCATAATTTGTGGGTACCTATTGTGACCCTGCTTATTGCCTTCATGTTGAGCGCTCTTCCTATGCTTGAGTGGGTGCAGTGGGGATGGCCAGAATGGGTTTTGATTGTGTTTATTTACTGGGTGATCGCCTTGCCACATCGCTTTGGGTTAGGTTGGGCGTTTATATTAGGGTTGTTGCTTGATCTCTTGCAGGGTAACCATCTAGGGGTGAATGCGTTAGCCATGGTCGTAGTGACTTTTTTTGCTATGCTAATGTATCGCCGTTTACGCATGTACCGAGCGTGGCAACAAGCCTTTGTAATATTCGTCTTGGTGGCTATTAATCAATGTATTAGTTATTGGTTTCAAGGTATTGGCAGCAACGCTAGCAGTGGGCTATGGTTTTTATTGCCTGCACCAGTAAGTGGTGTGCTTTGGCTGTGGTTGTTTGTTGTACTGCGTGGTGTTCGTCGAGCATTTAAAGTGGCTTAAGATAAGGATATATCCTCAAAATGAACGAAGAAATTCTCATCAATTTCAGCCCCATGGAAACCCGAGTGGCGGTGATTGAAAATGGTATGTTGCAAGAAGTTCATATAGAGCGTAATGACCATCGTGGCATTGTGGGAAATATCTATCTGGGTAAAGTTGTTCGTGTGTTACCGGGTATGCAGGCTGCGTTTATAGAAATTGGTCTAGAGCGTGCGGGCTTTATTCATGTGGCAGATATTGAACCAAAAAATGGCCAGCCAGATTCAGATGATGTTGCACAACTAGTAAGAGAAGGCCAAACCCTGCTAGTGCAGGTGCTAAAAGATCCTATTAGTACCAAAGGTGCGCGTCTTACCACTCAAATATCTATTCCTTCAAGATACCTAGTGTACTTGCCTGACAGTAACCATGTGGGCATATCTCAACGCATCGAAGACGAAACAGAAAAACAGCGCCTTAAAGATTGTTTAGAACACTATTTAGCCCACCCCAACGGGTTGTTAAAGGAGACCTCTGAATTTACCAATGAGGGCGTCATTGTTCGCACGGTCGCTGAAGGGGTTAATGAGCAAAGTCTTCAGCAGGATGTCGACTTTCTGCGTCGTCTATGGCGCCAGGTAAGCCAAAAAATTGCCACCGGTAAAGCCCCTCAAATAATCTATCAAGACCTTCCCCTAGCGCTGCGCGCCTTGAGGGACATTGCTCATCCACAAATTGAAAAGATTCGGATCGATTCTAAAGAAACCTATCAAAAAGCGATTGAATTTGTTAACCAACTGGTGCCAGATATGGCCGCCAAATTGGAGCATTATCCAGGGGAGCGGCCTATTTTTGATCTCTACAACGTAGAAGATGAAATTCAAAAAGCACTGGGCTGTAAAGTACCGTTGAAATCTGGTGGTTATATTATTATCGATCAAACTGAAGCAATGACCACTGTTGATGTTAATACTGGGGCATATGTAGGGCACCGTAACTTAGAAGAGACCATATTTAAGACCAACCTTGAGGCGGCAACGGCCATCGGTAGGCAGCTTAGACTGCGCAATCTTGGTGGTATTGTTATTTTAGATTTTATTGATATGCATGACCCAGAGCATCAGCGGCAAGTCGCTCGAACCCTAGAGCGTGCGTTAGCTAAAGATCATGTTAAAACAAAAGTGTTAGCGGTTTCGGAACTGGGTTTAATACAAATGACACGCAAACGCACACGGGAGAGTTTAGAGCAGCTGTTATGTGAACCCTGTTCTTCGTGTGAGGGCACGGGGACCAATAAAACGCCAGAGACGATCTGTTACGAGCTGTTTAGAGAGATTCTGCGAGCCCACAGAGCTTATGATACAAATACCTATTTAGTCCTTGCATCACAGGCTGTTATTGATCAGCTTTTAGATGAAGAAGCACACCGTTTAGCAGAGCTGGAGCAGTTCATAGGCAAGTCTATTTCATTGCGGTTAGAGCCCATGTACGGCAGCGAACAATACGATGTGGTATTGCGTTAATGATTGCTAAAATTAGTCAGTGGTGCATCGCTTTTCTGTGCCTAGTGTTAATTATTTTGGCAGCGAGCTTGTCTTGGTTGCGTGTGGGTGTAGATCAGCACCCGCTATACCATCAATGGGTTGAACACGAAGTGAGTAAGGCGATAGGGCAAGAGCTAAAGTTAACGGCTTTTCAGGTAAAGTTAGTGGGCACTAGCCTCCAGTTAAACCTAGATGGTATAGACACTAAAAACGGTTTAACTCTTTCGCGGCTAGACTTGGGTGTTGATTTAAAACGGTCCTTGCAACAAAATAGGTTTCGCTTATCCCACGTTCAAGCCACAGGCTTAGACATTCACCTTGGGCAGCAAGAAGATGGCACTTGGGGTCCTCAAACTGCTAACAAAAGTGGGTCTCAAACTGTTCCCCAACTTATGTTGGCAATAGCCTCTAGGGTACCTCAGTTTTTGTTGAACGATGTGACCTTCACTTTAATGGCGTTCGAAGGGGAGCCTATCACTACCCCGCAGTTAAATGCTCAGGTTCATGTTGCAAAAGATATTGGCCAAGAGTTAACTCGAATTAATGTCTCTGTGCATGGTGATACCAAAGCACCAGGCTACAACCTAGAAACCAAAGTAACACTAGACCTTACCCCCCAAGAAACTATCCAGCGGGCGCAAGTTTATTTAAGTGCTAATCATCTTGAAGTTGCGTCTTGGTTACCCCTATTTGGGCCGTTTAAACCCACTTTTTATGCAGACCGCTTACGTTTGGATGGCAAGTATTGGTTGGACTACCAAGCTAACAAAAAGGTTCAGTTAGTGACTGAAAATGCCCAAATTTTGCTTGTTACACCCACTAATCATGTGGCCCTAATAGGTGACACTAGGGCAGTTGGCCAGCTTGGCCAGCTTGGCAACTTGGCCACTTCAAAGTGGCAATTAGCTGATTGGAAAATTTCAGCACAAGCGTTAAGTGGACAAGTTAATGGTGTAGCTTTGCCGTTGACTGAGTTGAAAGCACAAAAAACTGATCAACAACTCTGGTTGGCTAGCCCTAAGCTCCATTTAGCCAATACGCAAAAGCTGCTCAACACCATTAAAGGCATGCCAGCAAAGATCAATTTACCGATCCAGTCACTCGCTCCAAAAGGTTGGTTAAATCAAGCTCAGTTAAAGTTAGATAGCAGCCAGCCTAAGGAATTCCTAGTCAACGGTAAGCTGCAGCAAGTGAGTGTAGGGGCATGGTTGGGTGTGCCAGAAATAAAGCAGGTTGACGGCCATATTTGGCTTAATCGTTATGGTGGCAAGGTGATCATTGATGATACGGATGGTGTTCATTTACGCCTCGCCAAGCTCACTTCTGCACCCTGGAAATTTGGTGACATTCAAGGTGAGTTTAATTGGCACTATGGTGCCTCAGCCAATCGTTTTAGCTCGTCTAATATAGTTGCTAAGCTTAACCAAGGCCATATTAATCTATCTATGGCAGGTTCTTTCCCTCGCAAAGGCTCAACCTCAGAGCCCTTTATACAGTTAGCCTTGGGGATGCAAAATATAGATCTAGGTCAATTGCCCGGTATGTTGCCAGATATTGTGCTGGGTAAAAAACTAGGCGCTTGGATAACAAGGGCGTCACCGGTTGGCACAGTGACTGAGGCTGCGCTCATTTACAATGGTCGGCCAGGAAAGTTAAATGGTGCATCTGGTGATAGGGCAAGAACAATGCCTATTGCGGCACAGGTGGAGGCCCCAAGCTTTAGTTACCATGCCCAGTGGCCCCAAGTAACAGGGCTAAAAGCCACGCTTACAGTGAACCATAAGCGCGTATTGGTAGATGCTGTGGCGGGGTCTTTGGATCAAGGTCTCATGACCCAATCGCTGAAAGGTTGGCAAGTTGAAGTGCCTGTCTACCAAGCCACAGAGATAAAAAACCGTTATATAAGAGTGAATGGGCAGATAGCAGGTGAAGCTGAGAAGATGATGGCTTTAGCTGAAGACCTGCCGCTGAATGTTAACTTACCACCATGGCTGCGGGCGCTAAAACCCCTAGGCAAAGTGTCTTTAGCTGGCAGTTTTGCAATCCCTTTTGGTCATCAATCAGACCCAAGCTACGACCTTAGCTTGTCTAGTAAGAATCTCAGTGGGTATTGGGCACCTTTGCAAGCTGATTTACGCCATGTTGAGGTTGAAGTTGGGTTAGCTTCTGCTGATGCAGGTATGGGCCCTATCGCTGGTAACGGACTTATAGATGGCCAATTAATCACTTTTAAGCGGCTATCTGAAATTGATCTTGAGAGCCCTTGGTTGTCGAAGATTCCTCAACCAATTTTGCACCAAGCTAACGTTAACGCAAGGGTAAAACAAGATCATTTAACAATGGAATTTGAAGGGCGACTACCACCACATTACTTAGCAACAAAACTTAACCAGCCTTGGGTGCACGAAATTCAGGGAGCACTGCCCTTTGTGGCGAGATTGTCCACCTGCACTCAAGCCACCACAAGCTGCAGTTTGCTCAGTGCAGAGCTAGATCTAACTAAAGCAGATTTAGACCTACCTGAACCTTTGAATCAACTACAACAGCTCCAGTTATTGGGTCACTGGCAAGACGATTACCAAAACTGGTATGCCAGTATAGATCAGCATCAGGTTGCCGTTAAGCTGGGTCCAAACGTGAACTCAAACGGTTTGACCTTATTGGGTGCAAATGTGGCTTTTCAAAACACTGTTGATTGGGCACAAGACGGGCAATGGGTAGTTGATGGGCAACTCGATGATGTTGACATTGACTCTTGGTGGGCAGTTTATCAAACGCGTATTAAACCCTGGTGGGCGAACCTAAACAATCTGTCAGTAGCTTCAGCATTGCCACAAATAAATGTGGACATAACACGTGCGACTGGGTTGGGCTTAGAGATTGATCAAGCCACGCTGAGCTTGTTGCCTCTTGCAGAAGACGATGGCTTGTTGCCTCTTCAGCCCTGGCGTGCGCAGCTGGTGTCGGAACAAATAGCAGGCAAAGTAGATTATATGGGCGCAGGCCTCCCACTATTGGTTCATATTGATTACGCTTATTTAAACTTTCCAGAGCCCGCATCGGAAACAACTGACAATGTTGACCTACTAGAAAACATTGATCCAAACCAACTTATAGACGCTGACGTATCGATCGATAAACTAGTCAAAAATGGTGATTCGTTTGGCCAATGGCAGTTTAAAGCTCGGCGCCAAGGTGATCAGGTTAACGTGCATGATCTAGATGCTGACATTCGCCACAGTCACCTGCAAGGTAATTTAATTTGGGATAAAGTAGATGGGGTTCATCGCACCCAGTTTACTGGCCGCGCTGAATCTAAGGATATGAGGAGTCTGCTAACAGACTGGGGTTATGATCCAGCAGTTGTTGCTGAGACTTCTGCAATTGAAGTGCAGTTAGATTGGCCCCGCTCGCCTTTAGCCTTTGCGTTAAAAGAAGTCAGTGGTGATTTAGGACTACGACTTAAGAAAGGCAGTTTTTCCTCTTCACCCAATGCAGCTAAGAGTCTAAGGGTTTTAGCTCTGTTTGATATGAGTCGGTTGGTGAAGCGAGTTAAACTCGACTTTTCTGACATTATCCAACCTGGTTTTAGCTTTGACAGTTTGGCCGCACACTATCGCTTTGATCACGGTTTTGCAGCCACAGTGTCACCTTCAACCATAAAGTCTGCAACCTTAAATCTATCGATGGACGGCTGGATTGATTTTAACCAGCGACAAGTGGACAACAATCTAATAGTGACCTTACCAGTGGCAGATAAACTGCCTTTAGCAGCCTTAATTGCTGGTCTGCCGCAGCTGGGGAGTATGATTTATGTGGTTAATAAACTCATTGGTGATGAACTATCTACCTTTACTAGTGCCCGCTACCGTGTGGCGGGCTCTCTTGATAACCCAGATGTGAAGCTGGTGAAGATGTTTGACAAAGACTACCAAAAACAATCTGTGCAGGAGCGCATTGACAATGTCATCTCCATTGAGTGAGTCTGGACCAGGGGTTAATCAAGTTGTTAATTTAACTGGCCCAGGCCCAGCTGTAGCGGTGGTGCAACTGGTTAGTAAGCTTAGTGTAAAAGACAATCTAAGTGAAGCTGCATTACAGATTCAACGTGCTGCGCTGCAAGGAGCAAAGCTTATTATGTTGCCCGAGAGCTTTGCAGTGTTTGGTGACCCTCAAATGGTGTCTTATGGCGCGGAAGCGTCTATACCGAAGAGCGGTCTGCGTTTGTGGTTATCACAGCAAGCCCAGGCTAACAAAGTTTGGCTCATTGGCGGCACTATACCCTGCCAGGGGGGTATAAGCGATTTCAAAAAGGTACGTTCGGCCTGTTTTGTTTACGACCACGAGGGAGCTGAGGTCGCTCGCTACGATAAAATTCATATGTTTGATGTGGACATTGCCGACAGCCATGGTAGTTACCGTGAATCTGATACCTTTGAGGCTGGTGATGAGCTGGTCGTAATCGACACGCCTGTAGGTAAGGTTGGGTTGACCATTTGTTATGATTTACGCTTTGCTGAAATTCATGCAAAGCTGGTAGATTTAGGCGCCCAAATAATCGTTAATGGTGCAGCCTTTACCAAAACTACAGGCCAAGCACACTGGCACATTCTTTTACGTGCCCGAGCCATTGAGACCCAATGTTATATTCTGGCAGCATCTCACGGTGGTCAGCATGATCATCGGCAAACCTATGGGCATTCAATGATTATTGACCCTTGGGGCGAAATTTTAGTAGAGCTGGGGGAGGGGCCTGGTGTAGCTATGGCACGTATTAACCTTGATCATTTACAGGCAATAAGAACTGCTTTCCCATTAAAGTCGCAACGTAGACTGATATAAAAGCCAGCTTATTAGCCAGCTCTTTTATGCCATACACGCTAGTTCAAGTGAAACCTGAAACACTCTATTAGTGAATTAGTTTCTGATTGGGCTACCTTGATCTAACATGCTTACAATGCGTGCCTGAGTAGCACTAGATTTCGCCAAGCGCAAAAAAGACTCTCGTTCTAAGTCAAACAAGTCCTGCTCACTCATCATTGTATTGGGCTTTATTTTACCCCCAGTAAAGATGCGCGCAAGCTCAGACCCAACGGCCACATCATGGGAGGTGATCTTCTGCTGATCTTCAGCCTCAAATAACCAGTCCATCATTTCGCGATAGGTGTCCTCACCGGCCATAGGCAGTGGTTTGCGTGGCTTTGCTTTTTTTACCTTATCAAGCTGCGATAAGGCTTCACTTAACAAACGATCTCGATTCATCATGTATTGATCTTCGGGGTAAAGCATTGCCTGTTCTGTGGCCTCTATAGGTGATTTTGCTGTCCAGCCATAACCGACAAGCATAAACGCTTTCCATGCTGCTGCTTTTATGTCGCCCAGAACTTCATACCAGCGGTAGAGGTATTCTTTACAGCCACCACCCCCTGGAACTACGCCTACACTGGCTTCTACTAGGCCCATAACTGAGTTGGCATGTCCAATAACGTGATCAGCAGCTAACACCACTTCAAAACCACCGCCAATAGACATGCCAGCAGGCGCTGCAATAACCGGTAATGGACAGGTGTTTATTGCATGCATAGTTTGTTGGAAATAATTAAGAAAATGGTCTATGCCGGTGTAATTTTCTGTTTCAAAGAACCCACGAAAGGCTGTTAAATTAACCCCACATGAAAAGTGTTGTGCGTCATTATGTAGCACAACACCTCGTAACTGGCGTTTTTCGGCTTGCTCTAGAGCGTGGCGAATAACATCCATAGAGTCTTTGTCTAGTGCGTTAGCCTTTGAGTGAAACTCTACAATAGCGGCATTATTGTGCACAAACCAGCTGGCTTTAGTATTGCTGTATTCAGGTGTTAAAGTTTGGCGTAGTTCAGAAAAGCGCAGCACCCCAGATGGTCGCTTAATAGCAACATAGTCGCCACATTGATCTAAACTACATAATTGCTCATCTATGACCTGGTAAAAACCCTGTGTCTTAGCAGCCAGTAATAGCATAGGTGCTACTTCACGATCTTCTTGTTGCATGCGCTCAACAACCCGTTGAGCGCCAATTTGGTCTAACAGTTCAAACGGGCCATAAATCCAGTTGTAGCCTAGCTTCATAGCGTCATCAATGGGTAATATGTTACTGCCAATTTCTGGAATAAGTGACGCTGCGTAGTTTAGCGTGCTAGACAACACCTGCCATGCAAAGCGCCCATATGCACTGTCATCGTCTAACAGTTCAGCTACGCCATGGGCTTCGGCTTTTTGTGCCAAGGGCAATTGTAAACGGCTTGTTGGTTGGTATACCCCATTAGCCAAGTTCAACACTTCTTTACCCGATTCGGTGTCTCGGTAAAAACCTTGACCACCTTTATTGCCTGTTTGTCCGTTAACAACCATTTGGGTCATTAGGGCAATAGGTTGTGCGTATTGATGGAACTCATCACCTGCTGGCAAGATACTTTGTAGACTCTTGGCAACGTCTGCCATGAGGTCGATACCTATTAAATCGTATAAACCAAACACGCCCGTTTTAGGGATGCCCATTGGACGGCCAAATAAAGCATCAGCTTCAGCGGGAGATAAGTTCATGTTAAAGGCGGTATGTAAGGCACATTGTATGGCAAATACGCCTACACGGTTGCCCAGAAATCCTGGAGTGTCTTCACATACCACAACGCCTTTACCCAAGTTACTTTCACAAAACTCATCTAAAGTATCGATGACATCGTCACGGGTGTGTTCGCCCCGCACCAGTTCTAACAAGCGCATAAAACGCACCGGGTTAAAAAAGTGGGTAATGGCAAAGCGCTCACAAAACGCCTGTGGCATCCCTTTAGTGAGTAGACTAATTGGAATGGTTGATGTGTTGGAAGTGACGATGGTGTCTGGCCCTGTAATCGCATCAATGCGCTGGTATAGGGCCTGCTTTACGTCCAAACGCTCAACTACCGCTTCTGCAATCCAGTCACAATTAGCAAGCTGTGCAAAGTCGTCTTCTGTGTTGCCACAGTGAATGAGTTGGCCTGCTTCGTTACTCATTAAGCCTGGAGAGTTTAAGTTTTTTAGACGTTTAAAACCACGCTCTGCTAGTGCGTTAACGCTGTCGCCAGAACTGGGCAAATCTAATAGCCAAACCTCGACACCTGCGTTAGCCACTTGGCCAGCAATGCCCGCACCCATAGTGCCGGCACCAATAACGGCCACCTTTTTAATGGGTGATTTTGCAGATAATGAATTATTAATGAGCTTGGCCATGACTATTTCTCTACCGATTGGATAAATTTTTTCATAAAATAAAGGCTTTCTTTTGGTGCTTCCATAGGCAACATATGCCCCATTTCCTTAACCACTTGCGCCTGTGTATTTAGATCTTGTGCTAGCTTTAAACCCTCTTTTGTAGGGGTCATACGGTCTTTTTCCGCCAGAATCACACAACTAGGGCAACCTGCGCTGGCTAGTTTTTGGGCTCTTTGTTCCCCTTGAGTATAGGCATTGCACGCTGACAGGTCTGTAGCTAAGGGGTTGTTGGCCATAATGCGAGCACCAATGCCTATAGGCTGCATTCCGGGTACAGCGCTAGCGCCATATTGGCTTTGATTACCGAAGCCCCACTGCAGCATCATCTCTGCAGCCGCCGTAGGATTTGTTTGTGCCATTTCTACTAACGCAGGGTTTACAGGTATTGCGCTTGCTGTGGCAAGTGCCATTACAGATTTAAGACGATCTCCTAGCAACGAGGCAGCCTCTAATGCAACAAGGAAACCTTGGGAGTGACCGATGAGGTGCACCTTGGTGACCTTAGCTGTATCCAAAGCCCTAATAAGCCAAGCCCCCATAGATTCAATGCTAGTGAGTGCTTCACCACCTGATAAGCTGTGGGCAGGAAAGTCTGGTGCGAATACACTATATCCATGAAAGGCAAACCAGCGCGCCTGCAAAGCCCATCCGCGATGGTCGGTTCCCGAGCCGTGCAACAGCACCACTGTAGGTAAATTTGGATCAAAAGGTTTACCACCGGTGGCAATAAACGTGTTGGCGTTATCAACTTCAATATACACAGTTACCCCTCCGCCTTATTAGCAGAAACCTTGGCAGCCGCGCGTAAGCCCAAATTAAAATCGGCCTGTATGTCTTTGAGGGTTTCTATACCGACAGACACCCTAATAAGGTCAGCGCTGATACCTGCGCTCACTAAGTCTGCTTCACTTAAGCGCGAATGGGTAGTACTGCCTGGATGAAGCACCAAAGTGCGTGAGTCCCCCACGTTGGCTAAGTTTGACGACAGTTGTAACGCGTCGATAAAAGCAGCACCAGCGTCTCGGCCACCCTTTACACCAAAGGTGAGCATAGAGCCTGCACCCTTTGGGAATAACAGTTTGGTATGGGAGTTGGCATCGATATCGGGGTGGTTTACCCACTTAACAGCGTCATGCTGTTGCAGCCAAGTAACCATGGCTTGGGCGTTAGATACATGCTGCTGCATCCGCAGGCTTAAGGTTTCTAATCCCTGTAATAATAAAAATGCGTTATGAGGTGTCATAGCAGCACCGATGTCGCGCATAGATTCACAACGAATACGCATCGCTAACGCCGCTGGGCCAAACTCTTCCCAAAAATTCATGCCATGAAAAGGCTCATAGGGCTCGGTAAGCGTAGGGAATCGGCCACTTTTAAGCCAATCAAAATTCCCCCCATCTATAACCACACCACCCACAGCAGCACCATGGCCACCAATCCACTTAGTCACTGAATGCACCACCACATCGGCGCCATGCTCAATAGGGTTGTTCAGAAAAGGTGTTGCAAAAGTCGCATCCACAACTAAAGGTATGCCCTCAGCATGAGCAGTTTCGGCAATGGCCGGCAAGTTAGAGACATCAAGGCCTGGGTTACCAATAGATTCACAAAACACTAATTTGGTATTGTCTTGTATCGCCCCAGATACTGCTTTTTGATCGTTAATATCAACAAAGGTGCAGTCTATGTTAAATCGCTTAAGAGAATGTTTAAGTAGCGTCGCGGTAGAGCCATATATTTGTGACGCACTGACAATATGATCACCTGCCGAACATAAGCTAAAAAAGCTCACAAACAGAGCGCTCATTCCAGATGCTGTACAAATAGCACCTGCACCACCTTCTAAGGCTGCTAAACGCTGCTCTAGTACAGCTACGGTGGGGTTGGTGATGCGGCTATATATATGGCCACCCTGCTCCACATTAAAGAGCGCAGATGCCTCGTCTACACTGTCAAACACATAGGAGGTAGTTTGATAAATAGGTACAGCTCTGGAGCCATGGTCTGATTCTGGCTGATAGCCACTGTGTAGCGCAATTGTATCGGCGCCTAAAAACGAGGATTTACTCATAGCGTTGCCTTATGGGGTCTATTCAGAGGATAATTTTGGAGTCAAGCCTAGAGCCTCAAAGTTAAACGGTAGGCTAGTCAGCTGGCCCTGCAATGTACCCAAGTTGGTTTGAGCGTCAAGTGTTAAGCTATTGCCTAAAGCGGGCAAAGAAGCCAAGACAAACGCTAAGTGTACCCCATATTTAGGTGAATAGGCTTGGCTAGTAATTTCACCGACCCATAAGTCACCAATATAGACGTCTGTATTAGAAATTGTACACTCCTGATTAATGACTAAGCCCATTAGTTTCTTCTGAGGCACATGCTTGCGCAGCGCTGCTAAGGATAAACTATTAATATCTGCATCTAAATCAACGTACTGGCCTAAACCACATTCGAAAGGTGTAGTGGCATAATCCATATCGTTGCCTAGCGATAATAAGCCACTTTCAACACGCTCAATTCCGTTAGGGCAACCAGGGCCCACATTAAGATCTTGCCCTTTCTCAAAAAACTCATCCCATAAAGGCAGAGCCAGGCTTGCGTCATTCACATAAATTTCAAAACCACCTTGTTTGCTCCAGCCAGAGCGTGCTACCTGCATGTCTACTCCTTGGTAGGACATGGGCTTAATACCAAAGAATTTAATGTCGCGTACACTTTCGCCAAATACCCTAGCCATCAGATCTTCAGCTTTTGGGCCTTGTACGGCAAGAGGCCAAATATCTGGTTCCGTAACAGTGACGTCTAGGTTAAAGCCGATTGCTAGGCCCTGAGCCCATAACATAACATCAGTATCAGCGATGGATAACCACCAATCATTTTCTGTTAATTTGATGGCGATAGGGTCATTAACTATGCCACCTTCAGGGTTACAAAGTGGCACATAAAAGCAACGTCCAATGCGGGCTTTGGATAGGTCTCTTGGTGTCATCAGTTGGATCAAATGGTATGCATCTGGTCCACTAATAGCCACTTGCTTTTCAGCCGCGACATCCCACACCTGCACATGGTCACACAAGTGCCAATAGTCTGCTTCCATACCGCGAAAGTTAGCGGCTAATAATGTGTGGTTATAAATAGTGTAGGCATGCACCCCTGCAGCTTCTACTCGGCTAGTAAATGGCGTAGCACGTGTGCGCCGAGTAATAGACAGGTTGGAAGTAGATAAGCGAGTGATAGCAAGTTCTGTGTTCATAGGGTACGACCAAACTAAATTATGCGGTAAATATGTCGGCGCAATATACGCTTGCAATTCACATGGGGAAATAGATAAACCCAGCCAGT
Organism: Candidatus Njordibacter sp. Uisw_056; assembly: GCF_047730085.1. Classification (NCBI taxonomy): domain Bacteria; kingdom Pseudomonadati; phylum Pseudomonadota; class Gammaproteobacteria; order Pseudomonadales; family Candidatus Njordibacteraceae; genus Candidatus Njordibacter; species Candidatus Njordibacter sp. Uisw_056. Next base: position 647,943 of record NZ_CP159830.1, read on the forward strand.
CACTTTTAAGACTCGCTAGGTTTAATTGTTCTAAAATGGACTAACGGCAGGCCGTTAGACCTAATGCTTCAAAGTTGAAAGGTAGGCTAGTCAGAGTGCCCGTAGCCTTACCTTGATCAGTATTAATTTCTACCGTGGTGGCGCTATTTAATTCGGCCAAATCACACATGACAAAGGCTAACCGGCGCATGTATTTTGGTGAGTAGGCTTGGCTACTAATAATGCCTACTTTTTGGTCACCTACAAACACATCTAAATCGCTTAAACTACGGTGATACTCTAGCACTAAGCCCATGAGTTTTTTGGTAGGCGTATGCGCCCTCAGCGCTGGTAAGCTCAGGCTGTCAATATCAGCATCTAGATTGACATACTTTTCTAAACCAATTTCAAAGGGAGACGTCTCGTGGTCCATATCACAGCCAAATGATAGCAGCCCACTCTCAATCCGCTCGATTAAGTTAGGGCAGCCTGCGCGAACATCTAAATCTTGGCCCTTAGCAAACAACTCATCCCACAATTGAATGCCAATTTCAGCATCATTCACAAACACTTCATAACCTGTCTGTTTGCTCCAGCCTGAGCGAGCCACCTTCATGCGCTTACCCTTATAAATAAATGGCGCAATCGCAAAAAAACCAAGTGCTTTAATTTCGTCACCAAACACCCGACACATCAGTTGCTCAGCTTTAGGGCCTTGAACTGCCACTGGAAAAATATCGGGTTCTCTTACTTCAACATCCAAACCAAACCCAACGGCTAGGCCTTTAGCCCAAAGCAATACGTCAGAGTCTGCAACAGACAAGCGCCAATGGCGGTCATTGACTTTAATGCCTACGGCATCGTTCATCATTTTACCGTTTTCATCACACATTGGCAGGTAATAGCAACGGCCTACTTTGGCATGGGTTAGGTCTCTTGGGGTCATGTATTGAGCCAGTTGATTAGCCCCAGGGCCCATGAGGGTAACCTGCTTTTCACAGCTAACATCCCACACCTGTACATTTTCACATAAGTGCCAATAATCCACTTCAATGCCACGAAACGAAGTGGCTAATAACGTATGGTTGTAAACAGTGTAACCACTAGCACCGGCAGCCTCCACACGGCTACTAAAAGGGGTACGGCGAGTACGGCGAGACATGGACAAATGTGGGCGCATGCAAACGGCTCCATTGCATATAAATGAAATTCATTTTGCCTTCAATTGACCTAGGCATCAAGCGTTCTTGTTGTTGTATGCATAGCCAAGTCGTTATGCTCCATGCGAAGACGCAAATACGCACTTTCCTGGTCTTAATCACTCAGTGACGTGCGCCAATGCTTATATATGTGCAGCATAAGTCTGTTCATCGATGCTCAGTCTCCTTAAGGAGGACTCCATCTGAAGCTTGGCCTTGGTCATGGAGGCGGCACGAACGTGGCCATAGCCACGAACGTTTTCAAACAGGTTTATAGCAATCAAAATATCAGCTTTGTTGTGTGTGCTAAGCAAGTCAATCAATGCATCAACTTGGCTCACAAAATAACTTAAAAATGCACGTTCTGCTTTGCGTTCTGAACTATAGCTGTAGGGGTCTAATACACTGCTGCGAATACCTTTTAGCATTGATAAAGGCTTCATTGCGTGCAGAATCCAACTTCCAACACGGTATTTTTTTGGCTGGTTAAGGTGTTTATTCCAGCCTGCGAAGCCTAGAGGGGAAAGGTTTAAGTAGACACTGAAATTACCAATAAACTCGGCATCCAACCTTGCTCTAAAGCTTGGCTGACTGAACAATCGAGCGACTTCATATTCATCCTTCACCGCCAATAATTTAAAGTAGCTGGTAGCTAATGAGCGTAATAAAGGTAGGGTTTGATCAGCAGGTAATCGTACTGATAGTGTTTTTTGCCATTGTTTGAGTTGTTGGGTGTATTGGGCTGCTAAGGCCTGGTTTTGATAGGCTGTTAGGCGCTGTTGACGATCTATTATTAGCTCTTTGTAGCTGGGCGCTGAGGGTTGGATGTGCAAAATATTTGTTTTTTCTAGCCCGACCACTGCTAATTGACGACCTAAATGCAACGCCTGTAGGTTAGCTTTTATAGCCACTGCGTTCAGTTCCACTGCTTGTTTAAGGGCATTAATAGACACTGGCACAAGGCCTTTTTGTACGGCAAACCCTAACAACATAATGTTGGCAAATATAGTGTCGCCCATTTGTGTTAATGCTAATTTATGAAAATCTAGTTGGTGTATGTCTTTGTGTACGTGGTTAGCGATTAGATCCAGACATTCGTCTTGTTTGAAATCAAAGTCTGCATCTTTGACGAAATTAGATACAGGAATAAGATGGCTACTTAGCACTGCTTGCGTGGCTTGGCTACATAAACCCAGAACACTGGGCGCAACTGTGACCACTGCATCAGCAGCAAGCAAAAGGTTTGCACGCCCGTTAACAATGCGGGGGGTAGTGACCTGTTCTGGAGAACTAGCCAGACGGACGTGGCTTAACACAGCGCCACCTTTTTGTGCTAAACCAGAAAAATCTAAGGTCATAAACGCGTTTCCATCTAGGTGCGCAGCCATGCCTAATAACGCACCAATAGTAAGAACGCCAGTGCCACCCACCCCAGTTACAGCAATATTAAAGGGTTGGTCTAGATTCATCTTCGGCTGGGGTTCTGGCAAGTCTAGTAATACTTGTTTTTGAGCTTTTGGTTTGCGTACCTGAGCCCCTTCAACGGTAATAAATGAGGGGCAAAAACCTTTCACACAAGACAAGTCTGCGTTGCAGCTAGATTGGTTGATTTTACGTTTACGGCCCAGATCTGTCTCTATGGGTTCTATGGCTACACAATTAGACTGCACTGAACAATCACCGCAGCCTTCACAAATCTCAGGGTGAATCCAAGCCCGAGTCTTAATGGCTTCAGATTTACCTTGTTTGCGCAGTCGGCGCTTTTCTGTAGCACAGGTTTGTTGGAACACAATGACACTCAATCCCTGCTTTTCACGTAAACGCAGCATTACTGTTTCTAGCTCGTCGCGATGGCCTAAATACACACCCTTGGCAAGCTCAGATTGTTTAATTTGTTTAGGGTCGTCTGCCAGCACCACAATTTCAAGTACCCCTTCATGAAACAGCTGGTGGGTTAGCTGAGGCATGGTTAAAATGCCGTCCACACTTTGGCCACCGGTCATAGCAACTGCATCATTAAATAGTATTTTGTAGGTGATGTTGGCCCCAGCAGCAAGGGACTGACGAATAGCTAAAGACCCAGAATGAAAATAAGTGCCGTCACCTAAATTGACAAATTGATGGGCTTCAGCAGTAAAGTGAGCACAACCCGCCCACATTGCACCCTCACCACCCATTTGGCTAAAGGTTTCAGTGTTGCGGTCCATCCACTGCACCATAAAGTGACAGCCAATGCCTGCTGCGGCGCGGCTACCCTTGGGTACTTTAGTGGAACTGTTATGGGGGCAACCTGCACAGTAAAATGGGGTTCGAGTGACAGGTGCGAAAATTTCAGAGCTGAGTGCATGCTGCTGGTCTATACGTGCTATTTGCGCTAACAAATGAACTTTGGTATCCGAACCTATATCAAGTTTTATTAAGCGCTGGGCTATTACCTTGGCAACCATAGGCACATCAAGTTCTTTATCCAGTGGCAATAGGCTTTGGTCCTGCTCGTCAAATTTGCCTATAATACGAGGCCGCTTATGCGTGGCTGAGTTAAACAATTGTTGTTTAATTTGATTTTCGATCATTTCACGGCGTTCTTCAACAATAAGAATTTCTTCTAAGCCTTGGGAAAATTCACGAATACCCTGAGGCTCAAGGGGCCATGGCATACCCACTTTATAAATAGTGACACCCATTTGAGCTGCTTGCTCGTCAGTAAGACCCAACTCCGCTATGGCTTGACGAGATTCTTCATAAGATTTACCAGACGCTACAATACCAAAACGGGCCTTTGGTGAAGCAAGGGTGATGCGGTTAAAGTTGTTGGCGCGAGCAAAGGCCAGTGCAGCATAGGCTTTGTGGTTTTGTAATCTAGAATCTTGCACCATTCGATCGTCTGGCCAGCGCAAGTTGAGGCCGCCTTGTGGCATGTCAAAATCTTCAGGGATGATGAACTCAACATCTTCATCCGTTAAATTTACAGCTGCAGTGGTTTCTACTGTTTCAGAAATAACCTTAAAGCCAACCCAGCAGCCACTGTAGCGCGACATAGCCAGGCCTGCCAAACCCATCCATATGTATTCGTGAATGGAGGAGGGGTAAAGTACGGGCATGGTGGAAGACATAAACGCGTGATCTGATTGATGAGGAACGGTGGAAGATTTCGCACCATGATCATCTCCAGCCACACATAGCACTCCACCATAAGGCGCAGAACCCGCAGCATTGGCATGTTTAAAGACATCTCCGCAACGATCTACACCGGGGCCTTTGCCATACCACATCCCTACAAGGCCATCGTATTGGGATTCTTTAGATAGGTGAAGTTGCTGTGAACCCCATACCATTGTCGCTGCCAACTCTTCGTTAACCCCGGGTTGGAATCGAATGTTATGTTGATCCAAATAGGGCTTTGCCAGTTGCAGGGTTTTGTCTAATAACCCAAGGGGAGAGCCACGATAACCGCTAATAAAGCCACCGGTATTTAATCCTGCAGCCTGGTCGCGGCGCACTTGAGCCATGGGGATACGTGCTAAGGCCTGCACACCACTCATATACACTTGGCCAGACTGTTGGCGGTAACATTCGTATAAATCTGTGGGTTGGTGGGCAAGTGGTTTATTCATGACGCGCTGTCTCATACATAGGGGATTAATAAGATACCCAGTATGCCTTTAATAGGCTGGAAAAATATTGCTTCTTATTATAGAAAAACGTAAGAATATGAAATATTATTATGGTATATGTTAATTATTTAGGATGTATGTCCTAATTTGGTGAGTTATGAAGTTAGACGCTTTTGATATTAAGATACTTCAGCAGTTACAAAAAGATGCGAGTCAGTCCGTACATGCCATTGCTGACCATGTTGGTTTGTCTCATACGCCCTGCTGGCGGCGCATTAAGCGCTTGCAAGAAAGTGGTGTGATAAGTGCTAATGTCGCTTTGGTTAATGCTAAAAAAGTGGGCCTAGGGGTAGTGGTATTTGTAACGGTAAAGCTTAATAACCATGATGAACAGCTGTTAGCCCAATTTGAAAGTGCTGCCGTGGCCATGGATGAAGTAATGCAGTGCTACATTATGTCTGGCGATGTGGATTACTTATTGCGAGTGGTGGTGCAGTCTATAGAGCAGTATGAGCAAACTCTTAAACGTAAATTAGTTAAATTGCCAGGTGTTGCGGTACTTAACTCTAGCTTTGCTTTGCGGGAACTAAAGAATGAGCACCTGTTGCCTTGGCAGCTAGTCACCTTAGGTAAGTAGCTAAACTAAGCCTTAAGGTGAAGCCATTATGTAGTCGGGAATAATACCAGATTGAGCAATGTAGGGTGTGACATCCAGGTTGGCGAATAAACCGTGTCCTGTGACTAGGGCTGTTTTTACACCATACGCAGCACCCCCTAAAATGTCTGTGTGCAACGTGTCACCCACCATTAAAATACGCTGCTTAGGGGGATGTTTTAAGCGTGCACAGGCTAATTCGTAAATAGCTGGAAAGGGCTTACCAAAAAAGTGCAAAGTTACGCCACCAATGTGGCTTAGTTGGTGGGCAAAATAACCTGGTTCTAAACTAAAGTGATCTTCGTTAGGAGCCACTAGATCTGGGTTTCCAACCCATACTGGACGAGGATTCTGACGTAGGCTTTGTATTAATAATCTTTGTTGATGCTTTGTCCAAAAGGACGCACCAAGCAATATAAAACCATTAACCTTGTCAAACAATGAGGCATCTTCGCCTAACACCACTCCATCTAGTGGCAAGGTGTGTATCTGTGAGTCGGGCCTAGCCATAACCCCCCACAGAGTAGGGCATTGTTTCTGGGTAAAACGATGGGTAAGCCCATGGCAAAGGGCATCTCGGCTAGCGACGATATCCTCTAAAGTGAAGTTAAAACCCAGATTTTTGAATTTTATTTGAGCCTCTTTAACGGGTAAGCTGGCACCATTGGTTAACACCATTACCTTTTTGCCAGACAATTGCAGTGCATGCACTACTTCAGGGGCATTTTTTACGGCACTTTGGCCAACGTTGAGTACGCCAAATGCATCTAATAAGAAAACATCAAAGTGGTTGGCTAAATCGGTCAATCCGCCAACCTGTGTGCTCGTCGCAGGAAAACTTGCGGCGGGCAGCGTATGCCTAATGGCTTGGTAACGTTCAAACGCCCATTTTGCCGTCACTTCATCTATGTTTGGGTAAGTTTCAATCATATCAATTGTTTTGATGTTTCAGGAGCGCTTTTATTTCAGCTAATTCATTGCGCAAGTCAGTCATGGACGGCTCTCCGTCAGCTAAGCGTTCTGCTGCGTTCTCATGCTCCATGACATTGACAACAATACCAATGACCATGTTTAAAAATGCAAATGTGGTGAGAAAAATAAAGCTTAAGAAGAACACCCAGGCATAGCCATAAACAGCCATTACTTCGTACATAACGTCAGTCCAGTCTTCAAAAGTCATCACCCTAAAGAGGGTAAGCATCGAAATAGAAATGTCGCCCCATAACACCGAATTGATGTCACTAAAAAAGGTAGTTCCAACCGCAGCGTAGATATAAAAAATGATAAACATTAGCATGAGCACATACCCCAGTTGAGGTAAGGCTTTAATGAGGGAGTTAAGTAATATGCGTAGCTCTGGTACGACAGAAACCATTCGCAAAACCCGAAAAATACGAATTAGTCGGCCAACTAATGCTAACTCACTATCTTCTATAGGAATAAGGCTAACGACGACAACAATAGTGTCAAATATGTTCCAGCCGTTTAAGAAAAACCTACTCTTAGACGGATCACCAGCAAACCTAATGCTTATTTCTATGAGGAAAAATACGGTAATGCCAATGTCTAAAAAACCAATAAAACTAATCAATCCAGGGGGCATAGAGTAGGTTTTAACACCAATTACTAGTGCAGAAAGCAATATGATACTCACCACAAACAACTCAAATAGTTTGTTGGATCGTAAGGTAAATAAACGAGTTTGTAAGCGAGATGCAAGCATGAGTTAAGGCTCAGTGTTTAGGGTAGCTAGTGGGTTGTTATGAATTATAGCGTGCGCTAATTAGGCCACCAAACAAGATGAAAATAAGCGTCACTACTGAGCTGGTTGCCATGACGGCTGTACCCGACAATCCAGCACCGATCGAGCAACCACTAGCAAGCACTGAGCCCACACCCATTAGCGTTCCTGCTAATAAATATTGTCCCATAGGCAGCCGTGGGGTAAAGCTTTGCAGGTTAAAGTCTCGTCTGCCTAGGGTCACTATGATAGAGCCTACTAAACAGCCTATGAGTAGGCCGGCACCCAGTCGTATAAATGGAGCATCTAGGGAAATAACGCTGATCAAGCTTTGCGCTGCTGGTGCACTAAAGGTGATGCTTTGTGGCAATATGGCGTTAAAGCTGTGATAAGCAATAAAGCTGGTTACGTACCAGCCTAGCGCAATAGCGAACCCAACGATGGCTGCCCCCACTAATTGTGGCCAAGCACGGCCTTTAATAAGTATTAGCGCAGATACAATGGTCATAACTACGCCAATAATTAAATAATGTGATTGAGCCAAAGGCAGCCATTCGTGCAGCTGATTGGCAGGTTGGTTTAGCCGCCATAGATCCTGCACAGTTTGCCTAAATGGCACAAGTTGGCCCCCATAAGTGAGTTGTGCAGCAACAGCGAAAGTAGCAAGGGTGAAGAGTGACCTTAGGTTGCCACTAGCAAGCTGTATAATTTGCCGTGAGGCACAACCACGACTTAACATCATGCCAAAACCAAACATGAACCCACCAATTATGGGGCCACTTAGGCTAGCTCCGCCATTAAGGACTGGGGCTTCACTAATGTCCCCAGTGTCGCCTCGCAAAAGCAGTTGAGTAGCCATAATGGCTACCCCCAAGCCAAACAACCAAGTATAGCTTGCATTGCTTAATTTCAGCACAGACAAATCTAACACCAACTTACGCAGGCAAAATTGGCTAATAGAGGCGCCTATTCCAAAGGCTAAACCCATCGCTAGGCCAAGAAATAGTTGTAAAGGCTGAATGCCAACCTCAGTGATCAGTTGCTCGTAATCCATAGACGATTAAGTTAGTAGGTGAATGCCAGCAATTATAGTGAGTCTTAGACCAAAAATCACGTCACTTAGGCCATAAAAGGGTGGCTATGGTCGCAGGTAAATATATCCTGCTTGTTGTAAGGCGACAATGGCAGGTAGTCCAGCTTGCACGAGGTCTTCTTTTTCAACCTCATACAAATCCTCTCGTGTGAGTTGATAGCTGAGCAAGGTGTTTTTGCAGATTAAAAATTGTACATTTTGAAAGCGTAAACTGTCTAATGCCATTTGTTTATCTTGGTCGTTGCTGGCTGCAATAAAATACTCTAATGCAGGCCCATGTATCATCACCTTCAGATTAATAGCCTCTTCACCTAATGCTTCAATGTGATTAGTTATATTGTTAAAGGTGGCATTAATGCGGCTTATTTCACCATAGTTAACATGGTAGATTACTTTTTGAGGTTCATAGTCTTGTGCCCAAGAAGGCAAGGAAGCTAGGCAGGGGATAACTAACCACAACAAGATCTGACGACTAAACATGGGCATAACAACCTTAATATAATTACTGTTTAAGATAACACATAAGTTAGTGGGCCATTTTTCCATTTCTTATGTGTATTTATTATATAAGCTTATGCCTTTAGGTTATTTTGGAATATGCTACTTTAGTTACTTGTAATATATACTCTATGTTCCGTATCATAACTATACTTTTATAGCCTAGTCATTGTACATATGAACACACCTAGCACCCAACAACTGCTGCAAACTATGCAGGATGCCAGTGGACACCTTACTACCAATGACCGGCGTAACTTTTTACGCCGTGGGGTGAGCTATGTTGCTGGAGCAGCCGCTTTAGGCGGTGTTAGTGTCACTTCTGCTTCGGGTTTAACGAGTAATTTACCACCCAATGAGCCTCAATGGGGTAGACAGCTTGGAACTGGCGTAGTGGAAAATCCTTACGGATTTCCGTCCCGCCATGAAGCGCAAGTTGTTCGACGAACGGTGCCTTGGTTAACGGCTGAGTCCATTTCGTCTATTAGTATGAGCCCCATTCAAGACCTCAAAGGCATTATAACGCCTAATGGTTTGGTGTTTGAGCGCTACCACGCCGGTGTGCCAGACATTAACCCAGACGAACACCGTTTAATGATTCATGGTTTAGTCGACAACCCATTAATCTTTACCATGGAAGACCTTATGCGGTTTCCATCAGTGTCAGAAATTAAATTTATTGAATGCCCAGCTAATGGAGGTATGGAATGGCGTGGCCCACAAATGGAAGCGCTACAGTTTACCCATGGTATGTTGAGCTGTTGTGAGTGGACAGGAGTGCCACTGAAAGTATTACTAGACGCCGCAGGCGTTCAGACTGAAGGCAAGTGGATACTGGCTGAGGGTGCAGATGGTGCTCATATGAGCCGATCTATTCCCATAGAAAAAATTCTTGATGATACGTTAGTTGTTTATGCTCAAAATGGTGAAATGTTGCGTCCAGAGCAAGGCTATCCTTTGCGTCTACTTAATCCGGGTTGGGAAGGTAACACCTCCATTAAATGGTTGCGCCGTATTGAAGTGGGTGACCAACCTTGGCACCATCGTGAGGAAACGTCTAAATACACCGATCTAATGGCAGATGGTCGGGCGCGCCGCTTTACCTTTGTGCAAGAGTGTAATTCAGTGATTACCAATCCATGCCCAGAGAATCCCATCCGTAGTAAAGGGTTTCTAGAAATTGAAGGTATAGCATGGACAGGCCGAGGCAAAGTCAAAGGGGTGGATATATCCTTTGATGGTGGTATCTCGTGGCGTCCAGCGCAACTTAAAGGTTTGGTGTTAGATAAAGCGCTCACTCGGTTTAGCCTGCACAGTCAATGGCAAGGTGAGCCTTGGTTGATTCAGAGCCGAGCTTATGACGAGACGGGCTATGTGCAACCGACCCTAGCTCAACTAAGAGACCAACGCGGTGTGAACTCTATTTATCACAAAAACTCTATCCACACTTGGCAAGTTGGCCCAACAGGCGAGGTGAAAAATGTTCAGATCACCTAAGTCTACATTCGCTCTAGTCTTGTTTGCCTGTCTTGCGCCGGGTGTCTGTTATGCTCAAGGCTACCAAATTGGCACGGCGGCAACTGCAGTTGAAATCGCGGGCTGGGACATTGATATTCGCCCCGACGGCAAAGGTTTGCCAGCGGGCAGCGGTAATGCTGTAAATGGTGAAGAGACCTACGAAACCTTTTGTGCTTCATGCCATGGTGTATTCGGCGAAGGAGAAGGCCGGTGGCCCGTTTTGACTGGTGGTGAAGGGACGTTAGCAGATGATCGTCCCGTTAAGACTGTAGGTAGCTATTGGCCTTACGCCAGCACGCTGTTTGATTACATTCGCCGTGCGATGCCGTTCAACGCACCAATGAGTTTGAATGATCAGCAGGTTTACGACACCACCGCTTATGTGCTTTACATGAACGACATAATCGAAGAAGACTTTGAACTGTCCCAAGATAATTTGGCACACGTGGAAATGCCTAATCAAGGTGGTTTTTATGTGGATAATCGCCCAGACGTGGCTAACCCACGCTGTATGGTAAATTGTGCAGATCCAGATAGCATGATGATGCAAAGTTCTTTAGCAGGGGTGACACCCATTGGCCATTTTGTTGAAGGTGCTGATGCACCTGCGGCAAGCCATTCGGGTCAAGATGAATTAGAAGCCAGTAAAGAAGCTGAACGTAAGGCAGCTATTACAGGTGAAGAATTAGTTGCTCCAGTTGCCCAGGAAGCTACGGCGATGAGTGATCAAGCTATGGCGGGCGAAGCGACGTATAAGGCCGCCTGCGGCGTTTGTCACACCAGCGGTTTAGCAGGTGCACCTAAAGTGGATGACGCCGATGCGTGGTCTGAAAGAATTCAGCAAGGAACTGATTTATTGATTATTCATGCATTACAGGGGTATGCTGGTGCCGAAGGGTATATGCCAGCCAAAGGTGGAAGAGCTGATTTATCAGACGAAGCAGTGACCAATGCGGTCCTATTTATGGTGGAATCTCAACAATAATGTTTAGACTTCATGAAGAAAAAAACGAGGAAAACCCAATGCGCAAAAGTATAATAAAGCACGCGTTACTCGGTTTGGTGTTGGTCGGAGCGTCAACAATGACGTTGGCCTCTGCCGATCAAATAGCCAAAGGTAAAGCACTTTATCTGAATAAAAAAGCGGGCAACTGTATTGCTTGCCACATGATTCCTGATCCAGATGCCAAGTTGCCTGGAAATCAAGGCCCTCCTTTAGTCGCCATGAAAGCACGCTTTCCTGATCCAAAGGTACTTAGAGCCCAAATTTGGGATCCAACTGTGAAAAACCCGACAACGATAATGCCTCCATTTGGTAAGCATTGGATCTTATCTGAAGACGATATAGACGCCATCGTGGCTTACTTATATCAGTACTAAACTATATTTCAGTGCCATTTAACTAAACGTGGCAAAGGACTAAATCAATGATGAATCGAAGAAGTGTTTTAAAAGCGGTGTTTACCGGTGGCTTAGTTGCCGGTATGGGTGTACTCATGCCACGCGTAGCCATGGCAGCATGGTCTAAAATAGCATTTGAAGCTAAGTCACAAGACGCCGCTATGGGTGCCTTGTACGGCGCTGATCCCAGTGCTAGTGCAGAAGTTACACTTAAAGCACCAGATATTGCCGAAAACGGTGCTGTTGTTCCTGTTAGTGTGAAAAGCAGTTTAGCTGGCGTCACTAGTATTGCTTTATTTGTGGCCAATAATCCACAACCATTAGCGGCACAGTTCACTATCCCCGAAGGGACATTGGCCAACGTGTCTTGTCGTATTCGAATGGGCAAAACATCTGACGTAACGGCAGTCGTTACGACAGCTAGTGGTGTATTTAGTGCTTCTAAAGAAGTGAAAGTAACAATTGGCGGCTGCGGCGGCTAACGGCGAACTAGGAGAAATTATCATGGCAAAAGGTATTTTACGCGCCAAAGCAAAAGTCAAAGGCGACAATACAGTAGTAAAAATTATGGCTAAGCACGCTATGGAAACGGGTAACCGAAAAGATAAGAGTGGTAACAAGATTCCGGCTAAGTTTATTCAAACCCTAAGTATTGCCTATAACGGAAAAACTGTTATGGAAACCAACATGGGGACCGCTATTTCTAAGAACCCATACTTAGCGTTCACCTTTGTTGGTGGCGCTAAAGGTGACGAATTGCAAATGACATGGACGGAAAACACGGGCGCTAGCGCTACGGAAACCGCCAAAATTAAGTAGCCGGCAACGGCGACTCTATAGCAAGAGGCAGCAGATATGAAAATAATAAAATCACTGTTAGTCGGCGCATCCTTAGCGCTTGTAGCCAGTATCACCCAAGCCGCTAGTAGCGGCAATACTCTGGCATCAGTTGATCCAGAAGCAGACCGCTTAGCAATGCAAAGTTTCTTCCAGAAGCGCTTTCCACAAGTGCCGTTAGATGACTATGTCAATGGCATTTATTCCCTAGACGCCGGTTCACGCGAACAATGGGAAGAAATTGAAGAGTTTCCTCCTTATGAATTTGATATTGAAGAAGGTGAGATTCTATTCAATACAGCCTTTGCCAACGGTAAGTCTTATGCAGGCTGTTTTGCTAACGCTGGCATTGGTATTCGCCAGAATTTTCCTCGTTGGGATGAATCCCAAGGTAAAATAGTCACCTTAGAGTTAGCTATTAATCAGTGTCGTGAAGCTAATGGTGAGAAAAAGCTCGGCTGGAAAAAAGGTAAAATTGCCCAGATTTCTGCCTATATGGCCTACACGTCGCGAGACAATGTATTTGATGTGCAAATTCCAAATGATGAAGCTAAAGCCGCTTACTTAGATGGCAAGCAAAGCTTTTACACCCGCCGTGGTCAATTGAATATGAGTTGTGCTAACTGCCACATTGCAGGTGCTAATATTCTTATTCGTGCAGACTTGCCAGGACCTACCTTAGGGCACGTCACACACTTTCCAGTGTTCCGTTCCAAGTGGGGCGAGCTAGGTACATTGCAGCGCCGCTATGGTGGTTGTCAAAAGAACGTACGTGGTGTGCCACAGAAAACTCAGGGTGAAAAATTTCGTAACTTAGAGTTTTTCCAAACGTATATGTCGAATGGGTTAGTGGTTAATGGCCCTGGCGCACGTAAATAAGCAGACGAGGAGAACAACATGAAAAAGACGATTTCCCTTGTGGCGGCGTTGATGATGATATCCGGCGTTGTCGCTGCACACCCTTTTAATGAAGCCTTTAATGAGCAACGCGCCATGTATGGCAAAGGTCATAGCTTTACGTGGGATGGCCAAACCTACATTACGGATCATCCTGAAGAAGTGGCTGCAGCAGCAGAAGCGAACGCTGCTAATGCAACTAAGTTGCTTGCATCGGCGAAAGCCAAGTATGCAGAAGTAATGGCAGTTGACTTTGGTTGGACCTTAACCAAAAATTTACTTAAGTCTTCCAATAAGGCGCTTGAAGCTGGTGACTTCCGTAAATCTATGAATATATCGGCCCAAGCTGAATATCATTCACGTATGGGCATTGCGCAGTATCACCAATCCCAAACTGAATGGATTATGGCTGTACCTGAATAAGGTTTATGGTTGAAAAACACACAAGCCCACGTTCTGCTGTCATGGCAGTTCGGTGGGCTTATTTTTAAGCTTAATTAAGTCATCATAGGAATCTGTCATGTCTACTAGCCGTCGCGACTTTGCTCGTTTAATGGGAATTGCCGCAGTGTCGGGGGTGTTGCCTAGCCAAGGCTATGCCGCACAGAAAAAACCTGCAGACTTTTATGAAGTGCCTAACTTTGGTAATGCTCGTTTGCTGCACATGACTGATTGTCATGGCCAGCTTAACCCCGTGTACTTTAGAGAACCTAGCATCAATTTAGGCATTGGTGCAGCCTATGGCAAAGCTCCCCACATGGTAGGTAATAAATTTCTTGATCATTTTGATATAGCCCAGGGGTCTATGGAAGCCTATGCTTTTACCTATTTGAACTTTGAAAAAGCAGCGCAAGAGTACGGTAAAGTTGGCGGTTTTGCCCATCTTAAAACCTTGGTGGATAGGCTTCGCACAAGCTATGGAAGTGAGAATACGTTATTTTTAGATGGCGGCGATACCTGGCAAGGCTCTGGTATTAACTTTAAATCTCGTGGCATGGACATGGTGCGGGCATGTAACTTATTAGGTGTTGATATAATGACGGGCCACTGGGAGTTCACTTATCATCAACAAGAAATTTTACATAACATCAGCCAATTTAATGGTGAGTTTTTAGCTCAAAATGTTCTCATTACTGAAGACGCTTTATTTGATGGTGCCGATGAGTATATTTATGATGAAGATTCAATGCGTGTTTTTAAGCCTTATAGCATTCGTGAGATGGGTGGTGCACGTGTCGCTATTATTGGGCAAGCATTTCCAAGGGTGAAAATTGCTAACCCTGCGCGTTTTGTGCCAGATTGGAGCTTTGATATCAATGGCGACATGATGCAAGAGTTAGTTGATGACTTGCGCCAAAATCAAGGTGTTGACGCGGTAGTTGTGTTGTCCCACAACGGCATGGATGTTGACGTAGCTATGGCTCAAAGGGTTACAGGCATTGATGCTATTTTGGGGGGGCACACCCATGATGGCGTACCTACACCGACACAAGTGAAAAATAATGCTCACACTACACTCGTGTGTAATGGTGGATCCAATGGTAAGTTCTTAGGCGTATTGGATCTAGATATTGGCAAGGGCAAAGTTAACGGTTTCAGATATCGTTTGTTACCTGTGTTCTCTGAATTGTTGCCTGCAAACCCAGAAATGACAGCACTTATTGCAGCAGAGCGCGCGCCTTATAGCAGCTGGATGGATGAAGAGCTGGCTGTTGCAGACGAAGTGTTATACCGCCGTGGTAACTTTAATGGCACATTCGATCAGGTTATTTGTGACGCTTTACGCAGTCACTATGACGCACAAATTTCCTTATCTCCAGGTTTCCGTTGGGGAACAAGTGTATTACAAGGTCAGACGATTACTATGGAACGTGTATTAGACCAAACCTGCACGACTTACCCCGAAACCTACGCCCGCGATATGACGGGGGAAGACATTAAACTCATTTTAGAAGATGTGGCTGACAACATTTTTAACCCAGAACCCTACCTGCAGTCTGGTGGTGACATGGTTCGCTTAGGAGGTTTAGACTACCGTTGTGATCCACTGGCAGCCATGGGCTCTCGTATCGACGAAATGCGCTTAGACAACGGTACTGTAATTGAAGCCAGTAAGACCTATCGTGTCGCCGGTTGGGCTACCGTAGGGTCACGTTCTGAAGGGGATAACATTTGGGATATAGTGGCACAACATTTACGTGACCAGCAAGAAGTCAAAATTGGCAAGCTTAATACGCCTGTTTTGGTTAATGTGGCTGGTAACCCAGGCTACAAAGCTTAGTGAGGTGGTTATGAAAAAATACATACAAGGCGTACTTATTGCATCTTTTTTTAGCCTACATTTCGGCCTAATAAGCACTGTAGTGAGTGCAGAAGAAATTACCATTAAGTCAGGTGAGTTGGGTTTAAATGCTGTGTTAAACGTAGCGGCCGAATCCATTAATAATGGCCCACTGATTTTGCTGGTGCATGGTACTCTTGCTCACAATGGCATGGAGATTATTGCCAGCTTGCAATCATTATTGGCTGATGAAGCTGTGAACAGCCTTGCTATTAATTTAAGCCTAGGCATCGATAATCGTCATGGTGCGTTCGATTGTACTGCGCCTCATGAGCACCGCCATGAAGACGCTTTAACTGAAATTGGCACTTGGGTTGAGTGGCTTAAGGGGCAAGGCGTAAATCAAATCCTACTTGCTGGCCACTCAAGGGGTGGCAGTCAGGTTGCGGCCTATAGCCAAAACCCAGATGCGAGTATTCTAGGTCAAGTACTAATAGCACCTGGGACTTGGAACCCTGAATATGTCGCAACAGCCTACTACAATCGTTACCAAAAACGCTTGCCTACCCTCATTGACGTGGCGAATCAGCAAGCCACCAATGGGTGGATGCCCGAACCTACAGACTTTATATACTGTAATAATGCACCTAAAGTAAAAGCAGCCAGCTTTTTATCCTATTATCAGCCGCCACAAACCCTTAATACTCCAGATCTATTAGTTGAAGGTGGCCTTCACACTGTGATTTTGGCTGGCAGTGAAGACACGGTAGTTAAGGACTTGCCAGAGCAGTTAGAGCTTCAGGAATTCTCAAATGTTGAATTTATTTTAGTAGATGGAGCAGATCATTACTTCCGAGATTTATATTCTGATGACATAGTGGAAGCGATATTAGACAGCATCGAGTCTTTAACCAAAGGGGATGAAAGCTAAATGAACAATGATTGGCGTGCAAAGCCATTGCACTGGCTGGTGTTTTTAATGCTTTGGGTACCTAATGGGCATGCAAACCAAGATGATACTTTTCCAATGTTTCAAGACAGCCGTTTACTAAAGCCAAACAAGGTGTTGGTATTGCTGGCTGAAGTTGAGAATTGTAGCTTTTGCAAACGAGTAAAAGAAGATTTCTTATTTCCGTTAACCATGGACCCTAACTTGGAACCCTTGTTTCAAGTTAGGCGCATAGACTTGAATTCACAGCAACTGTTGACCGATTTTTCAGCACAAAGAATTTCTCAACAAGACCTTGCCCAGGTTTTATTTGCTGACTTTTCACCAACCCTAATTTTTCTAAATCCGCGCTCTGGAGAACGCATTGGGGAAGATATTGTTGGGTTGGTCACACCTGATTTTTATGGTTTTTACTTGCAACAACAAATAGTTCAATCTCATGAACTACTAACTGGGCAGCTTTAGCCCTTGGAGAAAATGATGATATTACTCAAGTTTATGGCAGCCACTGTTGTGTTGGTGTCAACTTTATCAATGACCAGTGTGGTTCAGGCTGAAAATAAACCAGTGGCGATTACTAAAGCGCTTAGTGCAGTGACCATTACGCATAAAGGTATGGCGGTGGAACTGATGCGGGAGCAAGATAATGCCAATATGATTACGCAAGACTTTGCGTTAACGTCGCGCCCTTGTCCGCCATTTTGCATTCAGCCTATGGTTTTTGCTCCTGGAGTGGAAACCTTGGGTGAACTGGAAGTTATTGATCACTTAGTCCGCATGCAATCTGATGAAAAAATTCTAGTCATAGATTCCCGTACGCCAAACTGGGTAGCAAAGGGCACAATACCTGGTGCGATCAACATTTCATGGGTTAGTTTAACGCCTGCCAAAGGCGCTACCACTGAAGGCATAATGGACATTATGCTTAATCAGATGGATGTCACTTTAATCGGTGATGTAGACGAATTTGAAGTTGATGAAGCGATTGTTAACGGCACAGTTGCAGATGTATTTAATTACGCTCAGGCAAAAACTTTAGTGCTGTTCTGTAACGGTATGTGGTGTGGCCAATCGCCTGCATCGATGAAAACCTTGCTCTCTTTCGGTTATCCTGCCGAGAAAATAAAATGGTTTCGTGGTGGCATGCAAACATGGCAGGTATTGGGTTTAACGACTGTTAAATAGCCATTACTAGGCATCACTGTTTTGGTGCCAAGACTTTTGAGTTCTGCGGGGCCTTAATTAGCCTATGCAACCTATTAGTTTGCATAGGCTCCTGTGCCAACACGCCAAGCCTTTTTTATCATCGTTACTAAAGCTCAATTAGATTTTAAGCACTTTAGTGTCTTTTTGCGGCCTGTCTAAATCATAAGTCTGTACTTATAACGCTAAAAAGTTGGGGTATAACTCAGCTTATGATAACCTAGGTTACGCATTGGTAATAAAATATTACCAATTTAATAACTTATGGTTTAAGCCCTATCTATGAATACCTTATTAAATACATCTAACGACCTTGTGAAGCAGGCCGGTGAAGCTGGGAATGTAGCTGCACTCATCAGTGACCTGCAACAATTGTTGCCAGCGTCTGGCCTTATTATGTCAACAGAAAGTCAAAGGCCTTTTGAATGTGACGGTTTGGCTGTATACCAGCAACTGCCTTTAATCACAGTGATCCCAGAAACAGTAGATCAAGTGCAAGGAATTCTGCGCTTGTGCTACTCCCATCGAGTGCCTCTGGTGCCAAGGGGGGCGGGAACTGGCCTATGTGCTGGTGCAATGCCCCATGCAGAGGGTGTCTTATTGGTGATGACTAAGCTGAATAAAATTTTACACATTAATCAACACACGGCCACTGCAAGAGTTCAGCCTGGTGTGCGTAACTTAGCGTTAACAGACGCAGCCAAACCTATGGGTCTTTATTATGCACCAGACCCGTCGTCACAGATTGCCTGCACTATTGGTGGCAACATAGCAGAAAATTCGGGTGGAGTTCATTGCCTTAAGTACGGACTCACAGTGAATAATCTGCTGCAAGTTACCCTAGTCACAATAGAGGGCAAATTGATTACCCTAGGGGGTGACGGTTTAGATGAACCCGGTATGGATTTATTGAGTTTATTTGTTGGTTCTGAAGGACTGTTAGGTGTAGTGGTAGAGGCCAAGGTTAAATTGCTACCGCGAGCACCACGGGTACAAGTTCTTTTGGCTGCCTACGACAGTGTTACTGCAGCCGGTGATTCTGTGGCGGCTCTCATCGCTCAGGGTATTATACCAGCGGGTTTAGAAATGATGGATCATTTAGCCATTAGTGCAGCGGAAGATTTTGTTAAAGTTGGCTACCCTACGGATGCTCAAGCACTCCTTATTTGCGAACTAGACGGTACAGATGCCGAAGTTGAAGAACAGCTAGCGGTGGTAAGCCAGTGCTTTAAACTCCACGGAGCAAAGAATGTCCGTGTTGCCAAAGATGCAGCAGAAGCCGATGCCCTTTGGCAAGGTCGCAAAGCTGCTTTTCCTGCGGTAGGGCGTATTTCACCAGATTACTATTGTATGGACGGTACGATACCTCGCAGCAAAGTAGGCCATGTATTGACCCGTATTAGCGAGTTGTCCAACACTTATGGCCTGCGCGTAGCCAATGTGTTTCATGCTGGTGATGGTAATCTACACCCGCTTATTTTATTTGATGCCAGCGTTGATGGTGAGCTTGAACGTGCGGAGTTACTCGGTGGAGACATTCTTACCTTGTGTGTTGACGTTGGAGGCACTATTACTGGCGAGCATGGTGTTGGTTTAGAAAAAATGCCACAAATGCCATACCAATTTGGTGATGCAGAGCTGGCGCAGTTTAGACGTTTGAAGGCTGCTTTTGACAGTGAAGAGTTGTTAAACCCAGGTAAGGGGATTCCTACTCTCAAATATTGCCAAGAATACCGGAGCTTGCAACATGGTTGATTTAACCCAGCAGTTGGAAGACCAGGTTCAACATGCGTACGTCACTAAAACGCCCCTTAAAATACAGGCTGGCAATACCAAAGCTCACCTTGGTCGGGAAACCTCGGGAGAGGTAGTTGATATGGCTAATCATACGGGTGTGGTTAGTTATAGTGCTACCGAGTTGGTCATTAGAGTGCGTGCGGGTACAAAAATTTCTCAACTCAATGATTTACTTGCTGAGCAGCAACAGCGATTACCCTTTGACCCACCGAGCTTCAACGGTGAAGCCACCATTGGTGGCACTGTGGCAGCAAATCAGACGGGTGCCTCACGGCCATGGTTTGGCGGTGTTAAAGACAGTTTATTAGGTTTAGGGCTTATTAACGGCTACGGTGAAGCAATGCAGTTTGGTGGCCAAGTTATGAAAAACGTAGCAGGCTTTGATGTGACGCGATTGCAGTGCGGTGCCATGGGCAGTTTAGGCCTTATTACAGATGTCTCAATCAAACTATTGCCAGAATTTAAAGCGGGCCATACAGTAACGTTTGAAATGACGGCAGAAGTTGCTCTAGAGGCTATGTTGCGATGGGCTAATCTTAGCCTACCCATTACTGGCATGAGCCACTTTCAAGGCCTGCTTTACGTTCGGTTGCAAGGTGGCGATAGCGGTGTTACCTCGGCAAGTAATTTTTTAGGTGGTGAGCAGCTCAACTTCGTTGCTGCGAAAGAATTCTGGCAAGCGCTAAAAGAAGGCCGCTTATTGCAGCCAACATCTAACCAGATACTATGGCGCTGGAGTGGAGCGAGTGACTCCCCGATTAGTGCCGTGTCAAACACGTCCTTGATTAACTGGGCTGGTGCTGAACGATGGATACTTGAAACGGGCTCAAACCCACCTTTAGAAGGCCTGACACAGCACAAAGGGGGAGATCGACTAGCGCAGGTATTTGGTGCAGTGAGCCCTCCACAGCAAGCTTTGCAGCAACGCATAAAATACGCCTTTGATCCCCATGGGATTTTAAATGCTGGCCGATTATATTCTTGGATGTAAACTATGAAAACAATCATTGCCAAAGAATTTGCTGACCAACCTCAATTTGCACCTGTTAAAGGCATCTTGCAGGCCTGCGTGCACTGTGGGTTTTGCACGGCTACTTGCCCTACTTACCTCCTTTTAGGAGATGAGCGTGATAGCCCTCGTGGGCGTATTTATATGATGAAAGCGATGTTTGAGGGCGAACCTGTTACCCAAGAAACTCGCCATCATTTGGACCGTTGCCTTACCTGTAGAAGCTGTGAAACAACCTGCCCCTCTGGGGTAGAATATGGCCATTTGGTAGATCTAGGCCGTGTGGTAGCAGAGCAAAAGGCACCCCGCCCAATAGCGCAAAAGCTGGTTCGCTGGAGTTTAAGACAAGTGCTGCCTTATCGCGCTAGATTTGGCCCAATGCTCAAGCTTGGGCAGTTGTTTCGGCCAGTATTACCTCAGGTACTGAAACAGCACATCCCTCTATCGGTTCCCAAACTGCTTGCCGTAAAAAGTAACCACAAACGCATCATGCTGAGTTTGCCAGGTTGTGCCCAAGCAAGTGCTGCACCTAATACTGACATTGCCGCAGCACAGGTGTTAAATAAACTTAATATTACCTTAAAGGTGCTTCAGAAAAGTGGCTGTTGTGGGGCTGTTAATCATCATTTAAACGCTCACGAAAAAGCCCTTAATCAAGCTAGACACAATATTGATTTGATCTGGCCAGAATTACAGGCAGGGGCTGAGGCGCTAGTAATCACTGCTTCTGGCTGCGGTGCTGCACTTCAGGAGTATGGCTATATGCTGCGTGATGACCCCACTTATGCAAACAAAGCCGCCCAAGTTTCAAAGGCAGCCAAAGACATTGTGGAAATCTTAGGGGCAGAAGACCTTGCACCAGTAAAACAAAGTTTAACAAACGCTCGGTTGAGTCAAGCTGCAAGTTTAGGCAAGGTTGCTGTGCACTGCCCGTGTACCCAGCAACATGCCATGAAACTGCCATACAAAGTAAAGGCATTATTAGACGGATTAGGTATAGAAACCGCACTCACCACTAATGATCACTTATGTTGTGGCTCAGCAGGAACTTACTCGCTGTTGCAGCCCAAGTTGAGCCATGAACTTCGTACACAAAAGCTAAAGGACCTAACCATAGATAACCCACAGCTTATTGTCACCGCCAATATTGGCTGCCAACTGCATTTAGGGGGCGCGGAAGATGTGCCTGTTAAACATTGGTTAGAACTGTTAGCTGATCAATGACACGGTGACTATTTACATAGTTTGACGCAATTTGGGGGAATTAATTGCCATTGTGTGAGTCTACTTAGTGGAATGATAATGTTAAGGAAAATGAAATGAAACAAATAACATCACAAACTATCCAGAAAATGACGACACAGCTTGCTTTAAATGTGACTTTAGCCGTTTCTAGCCTTGTACTAGCTAGCAGTGCTCAGGCCCAAACAATGCTGGTTAAAGTGCTACAGAATTCTGACGAGATCGTTGCTCAGGTTTATCAGGAAGTACCCGTTAAATCCTGTCGGTTTGAGAAAATTCCAATCTACGGCGCCCAAGCTGGAGGGCAACAGGCCTCTACTGCCGATGTTGTTGCGAGTGCTATTTTTGGTGGTTTATTAGGCAACCAGATTGGCGGTGGTGCTGGCAAAGATGCTGCAACCATACTCGGGGCTATTGCTGGTGCAGACATTGCTAATAAGAAAGGCAAAAGCAAACAAGTTATTGTGGGTCATAAGCAACAAGAAGTCTGTGATGTAGTAATGCAACAGCGCTCGGTGAGCCAAGTGACGGGTTACAAAACCTACATCGAGTTTGGTGGCAACATATGGCAAATGACCACCACCATTCCCTACACTACGGGTGAATTTTTAAGTGTTAATGTAGACATAACGCCTACTGAATAGCTCTCACTGCTGCAGTGCCAGGCCCAGCATTGCTGGGTCTGCATTACCGCCAGATAAAATCACTAAAGTGGTTTTATTTTTTACCGCTAAGCTGTTATTTAAAATAGCAGCTAACCCAACACAGCCTCCAGGCTCCACTACAAGCTTTAATAGCTGCATACACCTGGCCATACTGACTAATACTTGTTGGTCGTCCACTGCCTTAGCGCCATCCAAATAACGCTGAATTATGGGAAACGTAAGCTTTCCAACCATGGGCGTGACGATAGCATCACAAATAGAAGAGGGCGCATTTTTGTTGGCCAGGCGGTGGCCAACGCCTATTGATCGTGCGGCATCGTCATGACCTTCAGGTTCTGCGCCCCAAATATTAATGTTTGGAAAGTGATATTTGAGTGCTGTGGCAGTACCTGACATTAAGCCTCCGCCGCCAATCGGCCCAATGGCTTGATCTGGCACTAAACCGAGCGCCTCAAACTGATTGGCAGCTTCTAAGCCAACAGTGCCCTGGCCTGCAATAATGTCTGCATCATCATAAGGTGGAACGAGTGTGAGATTATGTTCATGAGCCAGTTTAAGGCCGATGGCTTCACGGTCTTCTGTATTTCGATCATATAACACCACCCTAGCGCCAAGGGTTTTGGTATTGGTAATTTTAATCTGTGGCGCATCAGCTGGCATAATAATGGTGGCAGGCACCCCAAAGTAAGCTGCGGCAGCAGCAACGCCTTGAGCATGGTTACCAGAAGAATAAGCCACCACACCAGAAAGTTGGTTGGCTTGGGAAAGTATGCTGAGTTTATTGAAGGCTCCACGAAACTTAAACGAGCCAGTGCGTTGTATATTTTCAGCTTTGAATAATATTCTCCCGCCTAACTCTTGATTAAGTATCGGCGATTCAAGCAACGGCGTTATTACAGCGTGGCCTTTGATACGTTGGCTGGCCACAATGATGTCCTTATAGTTGATGGCGAGGGTAGTCATAAAATTAGCCATACCTTGTGTTTGAATTGTTAGAATTTTTTAGACCACAAATAATAGCACCTAGGGCACACAATGCACGTAAAACTGTCTTTATAGGCTGGCATCAGTTTACAACATACCTGAAAATAAAACCTGTGTTATCATAGTCGACTGCGTTTCTATTTGCCGTCACCCTATGACATTGACCAGCCGCCCAAAATCACGACTTAGGTTACCCCCTAATAAACATCAGGTTAAACAAGAGTTAGCCCAAGATGTAGCTCATTTTCTGGCGCGTGGCGGAAGTGTAGAGCAGGTAGAGCAAGGTGAAACGGCTTTAGTGAATGGCTGCTTTAATCAGCAACGCCCAGCAGTTGCTAGCCAAGTGCAAACGCGTACGCTTTTGTCCTCTCAGGTTGATGCCATTGAAAAGCGCAAAGAAGAGAGACGTTTACCTAAACCTATTCCTACGCCCATTAAAACCAACCGCCGTCCCACTAAGAAGTGGATATACGACGATTTTGGCGAACCTTTGCGTTGGGTGTGGGCTTAATAGTTTAGTCAGTATTTCATTAAGGAATAGTACTTATGCAGTTTATTATTGCCGATGACCATCCTTTATTTCGTACTGCCATGACCCATACATTGCAACAGCGCTTTGCTGGTGCGCAAATCTTGGAGGTAGGTAGCTTGCCTGAGCTATTGAATTTGTTAAAAACAGGCATAGAAGCAGACCTTCTTTTACTCGATTTACATATTCCAGACGCCCATGGATTTACTGGATTAGTGCAGGTTAGTGAACACTTTCCAGAGATGCCCGTTATGATTGTGTCGGGTAATGATAATCCAAGTGTTATACATAAAGCTGTGGCCTTAGGCGCGAGTGGTTTCCTACCTAAGTCAGCCTCAAACGAAGACATTGCTGTAGCTATTGATGCAGTTATTCAAGGTCAGGTTTGGATACCTGATAATCTGCCAGCACCTGCAATAGAGCCAGTTGGCGAGAACACTGCTGAACGCATAGGCTCGTTAACACCACAACAATTGCGGGTGTTAACAATGATTGGTGAAGGCTTGTACAATAAGCAAATTGCCTCAGAACTTCTAGTGACTGATGCCACTGTAAGGGCCCATGTGACTGAGATTTTCCGTAAACTGGGGGTTACCAACCGCACCCAAGCGGTGATCTTTTTTAATCGCTTAAAAGTAGAAGACCCTCATCACCAGACGATCTAAAACGAGCCACCTTGTGAGGGGTTTTAGCTCACTTGTATCCTTGATACGGATTAAAGCAAACGGTTAATAAGTTTGCGCAGTACTGCAGGTTTAAGTGGTTTATGAATTAACCCAAAGCCTGACTCTTTAATGATATGTTTCATTTCATTGCTGCGGTCTGCAGTAATAATGATAGCAGGAGTGTCTTGAGCCATTGCCGACCTCATTTGTGTGACTGCATCAGTACCGAAAAGCCCTTGGTCTAAATGATAGTCTGCCAGTATGAGTTGTGGCCAAGTTTCAGCAGGCATGGAGGCAATGAGCTTTAGCCCCTGATCTGCACTGGCTATGCAATAAACATCGCATCCCCACAAAGCTAACATAGATTTCATGCCTTGCTGAATGCTCACTTCATTGTCCAGCACTAATACCTTAAAACCATTAAGCTGATAGTGGTTTGTTGGTGATTCTGTGCTTGTCTCTTGTGCTTTTGTGAGTGCAGAATCGCCCCAAGGAACTCGAATAGAGAACATAGAGCCTTGGCCATAATGAGAAACAACCTGCAATGGGTGGCACAGAGCCCCAGCGGTGCGTTGGGCAATAGCCAAGCCTAAACCAATGCCATTTTTTTGTGCATGTGGGCCACTCTCTAAGCGTTTAAACTCAATAAATATATCTTCTATGTGGTTCTTAGGTATGCCAAAGCCGGTATCCCATACTTGTATTTCTAGGCCATGTTCTGACCGTCTGCAGCCTAAAAGCACCTTGCCTTTTTCGGTGTAACGCACAGCATTGGTTAGGAAGTTCTGCAACACACGGCGCAACATCTTTGGGTCGCTGTAAAGGGTTGCTGTGCTGCATTGCAAGTGAAAGGTTAACTCTTTTTGTTGGCACAGTACGGTAAATTCATTAGCCAGCTGTTGCATCAGTGAGGAGGCGCAAAAATGCTCTAGCTGTGGGTCTGTGCCACCACCATCTAGCTTAGAAATTTCTATTAAATCACTAATCAATTGTTCCGCACTAGCCAAGGAGGCATCTAAATATTCTGCAAGTTGTTGGCTTTGAGGGTCTTTTTGCAAGTCTTGCTGACGCTGGGCTAGGGCCGTAGAAAATAGTTTTGCCGCGTTTAAAGGTTGCATTAAATCGTGGCTAGCAGCCGCTAAAAAACGGGTTTTGCTTTGATGGCTTGCATCGGCTTGTGCTTTTGCTTGGTGTAACTCTAGGTTTACCTGAGACAGAGTTTCAGTGCGATCATTAACTCGTTTTTCTAGGCTTTCGTTGGCTTCAATCAGATTTTTTTCACTTTCTCTTAGGGCAGATTCGGCGTGGTGTTGTTCACTAATGTCTACATAGGTATTAACATAACCGCCGTCGGGCATAGCGTGACCCCGTACTTCAATCACAGTACCATCTTCACGATAACGAATGCTGCGATGCTGTTCTCCACGAATAATCATTGCCATACGTAGTTTAACAATACGGGCAGGGTCGATGGCACCGTATTCACCTTTTAAAGCACTTAGGCGAATAATTTCTTCTATGGGAGTGCCTACTTTCACGACACCCTTTGGGAAGTCAAAAAGTGCTAAATAACGTTTATTCCACATCACTAGATGAAGGTCTTTGTCGATTACAGTGATGCCTTGGCTTACATTGTCTATCGTGGCTTGCAAAAGGCCTCGGTTAAAGCTTACGGCTTTGGCTGCCTCACCCACGATAGAAACCACATCACCTAAATGGACGTCTTTTTGGTTTAGGCTAGATTCCACTACAGCCCGTGCCGAGGAAGTGCCAATAATGCCACTTAAAGTGCGTTCAAAGTGACGTATAAGCTGGGCATTAATAGGCGCATCTTTATGTAAGTCTAATTGGGGTTCTTCAATGGCTAACTGTTTTAGTGATTCCATGGTGGCTCGGTAGCCCAAAAATCGCTCCAGTAAAGTGAATAGGTCATCCACTGAAAGGCCAGTATGGTGGCGGCGGCTTTCAATAAGTGCAGACTGAGACAAAGTGTCTACGAACAAGTCGGCTTGTATGCGATCAATTAGTCTTGGCTTACTCATTTTAGAAACAATGATATAGAAGAACACGTTAAGGCCTAAACTAATAATAGTTGCGTGTGAAATTGGGTCCAACTGCAAACCAAACAATGCTGTGGGCCTAAGCCACTCAATACCAAAAGGGCCGTAACTAATTATGTTCCCAGACAGCAGGAATAACCCCGTAAGGTTGGGTAACAATAAGCAATATACCCAAGCGGAAAAACCAGCTAACAAACCTATTGTGGCACCACGTACATGGCCACCTCGCCAAAAAATTCCACCAAATAAAGATGGGCCAAATTGTGCTACCGCAACAAATGCTGATAAACCAATAGAGACCAGTGCAGTGCCACTATCGATGAGCAGATAGTAACCATAAGCCAGCAGTAAAACGGCAAAAATACTCAAGCGCCTTAGGTTAAGCAGCAAGTGGCCTAGGTTTTTGTTTTGTGATACATCAACTGCACGTACATGCAATATAAATGGCATGATAATGTCATTAGTAAGCATGGT
Organism: Candidatus Njordibacter sp. Uisw_056; assembly: GCF_047730085.1. NCBI lineage: Bacteria > Pseudomonadati > Pseudomonadota > Gammaproteobacteria > Pseudomonadales > Candidatus Njordibacteraceae > Candidatus Njordibacter > Candidatus Njordibacter sp. Uisw_056. Next base: position 675,233 of record NZ_CP159830.1, read on the forward strand.
GCTTATGGCTATGGTGGATACAGCAACCATGCCCATAGCGGCAGAAATACCCCCTATATAAGCTAAGATGGCAAGGCCAGTTTGTCCCTCAGCCATAGGCATCATTAAAGAGTACAGGTCTGCATTGGTAGACGTTCCAGCCAAAGCTTGGCTGCCGGCCCAAGCAATAGGGATCATAAATACACACATGCTTGTCATATAAAGGGGGAACAACCATCTTGCAGTGTTGATATGTTGTGGATTGGTATTTTCTACCGCTAACATATGGAACTGGCGTGGCAGGCAAACAACAGCAATAACACCTAAAAAACTTTCAATAATGAAGCTGCTGCGAAATGGATCGAAGGCAGCCAGACTACTGCTGCCTTTTTGTTCTTCTAGTTGGTTAAAAATATCACTAAAACCATCATTAACGACATAAGTTGCAAACAGTCCAATGGTCACAAAAGCAACAAGCTTAACCAAAGACTCTACTGCAATGGCTAAAACCATGCCCGGGTTATGGGCTGATGTATCGACTTGGCGGGCCCCAAATAAAACACTAAAAATACCAATTAGTAAGGCAATCATCAATACCGAAATATCTGCCTGAGAGTCACGCAAACCGTCTTGGGCGGTGAGTACAGCGTAACTCAGATCTATTGCTTTAAGTTGTAGGGCAATGTAGGGCAGTAAACCCAAGGTAGCTATGAGGCTAATAATTACAGCAAGCCGCCTACTTTTGCCATAACGTGAGGAGATAAAATCAGAAATAGAACCAATATTTTCACGCTTGGCAATAAGAACGATTTTGTAAATGACGCGATGGCCGAGCAGGAAAAAAAGTATTGGCCCAAGGTAGGAACCCAGAAAATCCCACCCAGACGTAGCCGCACGGCCTACAGAGCCATAAAATGTCCAAGAAGTTAAAAAGACCGCCAAGGATAGGCTGTAAATAATGGCCTGAAGGTGTTGGTTGGCGTAGGCCCTATATGACAGCAGCTTATCTCCAAGCTTCGCCACACCTAGCAGAAGGGCAAAGTAAGTCAGAGAAATAAGTAGTACAGAGCCGCTGGTGAACATAGAGAAATAAATGGTTTAAATAAAAGTGTGGGTAGGGTACCACGGTCAATGGTGGCTGGTCATTGGGGGGTGTCAAAACTCACTAACCCCCACTGCAGACCTCTAACCCGCATTTAGACCTAAGTCTATGAACCGACATATATCTAATACCAGTGAATCTTGTCTGAGGGTACCTTAGACAAAACAAGAATATTTTAAAGCAGAGTCTATTATGACCCAAAGCTCGAAAAAACCGACTTATCCGGCACCGGGACTAGATACTTTCCCCAAACTTTTGCAACACAATGCGCGTATGTTTACCAATAAAGATGCCATGCGTGAAAAAGAATTTGGCATATGGCAGTCATGGACTTGGAGCCAGGTAGCAGATGAAGTTGAGAGGTTTGCCTTAGGCTTGCAGGCTAATGGTGTTAAAGCTGGTGACGCAGTTCTTATTATCGGTGGTAACCGTCCACGCACTTATTGGACTATGTGTGCTGTGCAATCCTTAGGGGCGGTGCCTGTGCCGACTTACCATGACTCCGTAGCAGGTGAAATGCAATTTGTGATTGAGCATTCTGAAGCCCGAGTCATTGTGGCTGAAGACCAAGAGCAAGTGGACAAAATTCTAGATGTAAAAGACCGGTGCCCCGCAGTAGAGCTAGTTATTTATGATGATCCTCGCGGCATGAAAGGTTACGACCCAGAACTAGTCAAAATTCAAGATTTTGTGACGATACAAGCACAAGGTGAAGAAGTTCGAAAAAAGAACCCAAAACAATATCAACAGCTTGTCAGTATGGGAAAGGGAGAGGATGTCTCTATTATCCTTTATACGTCCGGCACTACGGGTCAACCTAAAGGTGTGGTGTTGACCTACGATAACACCCTACTAACAGGATACTACGGGGGTTTACTTGAAGGCCTTACTGAAAACGAAGAAATACTAGCGTATTTGCCAGTGGCTTGGATTGGCGATCACATTTTTTCTTACGCCCAATCTTACGCTATGGGGTTTTGTGTTAATTGTGCAGAAAGCTCTGAGACGATAGCTGCAGACATGCGTGAAATTGGACCTACCTATTATTTTGCCCCACCTAGAGTGTTTGAAAGCTTATTGACTAACGTGCAGATACGCATGGAAGACGCGGCGCCATTTAAGCGAAAAATGTTTAAATATTTTATGCAAGTGGCTAAGACAACAGGGATTAAACTATTAGAAAAAAAGTCAGTTAGCCTTTTTGACCGGTTTAAGTATGCTCTGGGTAATGTGCTGGTATACGCACCCCTTAAGGATGCTTTGGGGATGGGTCGTGTGCGTTTAGCTTACACCGCAGGCGAGGCTATTGGTGGTGAGATTTTTGATTTCTATCGCTCCCTAGGCATCAACATTAAGCAGCTTTACGGCCAAACAGAATCATCTGTATTTATTACGGTACAGCCAGATGGAGAAGTTTTTCCAGACACAGTAGGTACTCCAAGCCCGGGTGTTGAACTGAAAATAGCTGATAATGGCGAGGTGATCTACCGCAGCCCAGGTGCGTTCCACAGTTATTTTAAAAACCCAGAATCTACAGCGTCTACTAAAACGTCTGAAGGTTGGGTTCACACCGGTGACGCTGGCTTTATGACCCAAAGTGGCCACTTACGTATTATTGACCGGGCTAAAGATGTAGGTGCATTTAACAGTGGCAAAATGTTTGCACCTAAATACATTGAAAATAAGCTTAAGTTTTTCCCTCATATCCAAGAGGCCGTAACCTTTGGTGACGGTCGTGATGAATGCATGGCCTTTATCAATATTGACCTAGGTGCGGTGGGTAATTGGGCCGAAAGAAACAACATTGCCTATGCCTCTTATCAAGAGCTAGCAGCGCACCCTGAAGTCAACAAAATGGTGGGTGAAAGTGTTTCTGAGGTGAACGAATCGTTATTAGGTGACGAAATGTTAGCTCATTCTCAGGTTAGCCGCTTTCTTATATTACACAAAGAGCTAGATGCTGATGACGGTGAATTAACCCGCACGAAAAAGGTTAAACGTAAGCTCATAAACGAACGTTACAAAGTGCTGATCGATGCATTGTATGCAGGCAAAACGCAATGCTTTATTGAAACCGAAGTTGCGTTTGAAGATGGTCGCGTTGGTAAAATTTCTGGTGACATCAGTATCCATGATGCCAAAACCTATAACCCTGTTGCCCAAGCGAGCTAATCCATGAGTGAACCATTGCAAAAAATGGAAGCGGCCTCAAAACTGTTAGAGCTGAAACATATCGACTTATCTTTTGGCGGTGTAAAAGCCATCAGTAATATTAGCTTTGATGTTTTGGAAGGTGAGGTTCGTGCAATTATAGGCCCTAATGGAGCTGGTAAAAGCTCCCTGCTCAATGTAATTAACGGCTTTTATCATCCCCAGCAAGGGGAGATTTGGTTTGATGGCAAACAGCGTCACTCCATGAAACCTTATCAGATTGCTTATCAGGGTATTTCTCGTACCTTCCAAAACATTGCGTTGTTTAAAGGCATGAGTGTGCTGGATAATATTATGACTGGGCGCTTTACGCACATGCATAAAAATATGCTGTGGCAGGCTTTATGGAAAGGCCCAGCGGAACAAGAAGAAATTGAAAATCGTGAGTTTGTTGAACACATTATTGATTTCTTAGAGATTCAGGCGATTCGTAAAACCCCAGTAGGGCGCTTGCCTTATGGTTTGCAAAAGCGTGTTGAGTTGGGGCGTGCTTTAGCTGCGCAGCCAAAAATGCTTTTGCTTGATGAACCCATGGCGGGCATGAACGTAGAAGAAAAAGAGGATATGTGTCGCTTTATTCTAGATGTGAACGACACGTTTGGCACCACTATTGTGCTCATCGAACATGACATGGGCGTAGTAATGGACATAGCAGACCGGGTAGTCGTATTAGATTATGGTCGAAAAATTGGTGACGGCACTCCAGACGTGGTGCGTAATGATCAAACTGTAATCGATGCCTATCTTGGCGTGAGTCATTAAGGGGACTATGTATGAGTGCTGATTTTTTATATACCATCGAAGTGATACTCAACGGCTTAATGGCTGGTGTAATGTATTCTTTGGTTGCCCTTGGCTTTGTACTAATTTTCAAGGCCTCTGGAATTTTCAACTACGCACAAGGTGTAATGGCGTTGTTTGCTGCACTCACTTTAGTGGGTATACAAACTGGGCAAATACCTTTTTCCCACCTTATTAATGCCATCTTTGGTACCAATATTCATCACTTTGGATGGCAGGTGCCTACCTTATTAGCGATTGCTTTAACGATAGGTGTAATGGTGGTATTTGCGATTCTTGTAGAGCGCTACATATTGCATCACTTGGTTAACCAAGAACCTATTATTTTGTTTATGGCCACCATTGGTTTAGCCTACTTTATGGAAGGCTTTGGCGACATTATGTGGGGTAGCGACATTAAAACCTTAGATGTGGGACTGCCCTCAGGTGGTTCACTTTGGTTGGAAGAGTACACGTTAGGCTGGGCAGCAGAAGGAGAGCAGTACTACGGCATGTACCTAGACAAACTTGATATGGTGGCCAGTTTAGTCGCCATAGTTTTAGTGGTTTCATTAACTATATTTAGTCAGTACACCACTACTGGCAGGGCCTTGCGGGCGGTGGCAGATGATCACCAAGCAGCCTTGTCTGTGGGTATTTCCTTGCGCACTATTTGGGTAATTGTGTGGTCTATTGCAGGTTTTGTGGCTTTGGTGGCCGGTATTATGTGGGGTGCCAAGTCTGGTGTTCAGTTCTCACTCTCGCTAATAGCTTTAAAAGCTTTGCCAGTATTAATGTTGGGTGGCTTTACCTCCATCCCAGGGGCCATTATTGGGGGTTTGATTATTGGTGTAGGTGAGAAATTATTTGAGTATGCCATTGGCCCGTTAATTGGCGGTGCCACAGAAAATTGGTTTGCTTATGTATTGGCCCTTATGTTTCTTGTGTTTAGACCACAAGGGTTGTTTGGCGAAAAAATTATAGAAAGGGTGTAACAGATGTTTTATCGCGAATCGGGTGATTTTAAAAAGACTTACCAAAAAGACAGCCAAACTTTTCCTATTAAGTTTGACCGTTGGCGCTACTATTTTGTGATGTTGATCGCATTTGTTGTTGTACCCATGTTCCTCACAGACTACATTGCTAATGCTGTAATGATTCCCTTTTTAGTATGGGCTATAGCGGCACTAGGGCTGAACATTCTGGTAGGTTATACAGGGCAGTTATCTCTAGGTACTGGTGGTTTTATGGCGGTAGGTGCCTATGCCACCTATAAGCTTATGACCGCATTTCCAGGTATGGACATGGTAAGCGTTATCCTGCTTTCGGGGTTAATAACCGCCGCAGTAGGAGCATTATTCGGCTTGCCTAGCTTACGTATTAAAGGCTTCTACTTGGCAGTAGCAACATTGGCAGCCCAATTCTTCTTAGTTTGGCTGCTAAATAAAGTGCCCTGGTTTTATAACTATTCTGCATCCGGCCAAATTAGTGCGCCACAAAGGGAAATGTTTGGAGTGATTATTACGGGCCCTCATGCTACGCCAGTTGCTGGGTATTTATTTTGTTTGGGCTTTGCCGTAGGTTTGGCTTGGATAGCACGTAACCTCACCCGCGGGCGCTTGGGCCGCAGTTGGATGGCGATCAGAGACATGGACATTGCAGCAGAAATTATTGGTGTTAATCCATTAACGGCTAAGTTGTCGGCCTTTGCCGTTTCTTCGTTCTTTGTTGGCATTTCTGGCTCTTTATTCTTTTCAGTTTACTTGGGTGCAGCCGAAGTGACCGAAGCGTTTGGTATTAGCGTTTCTTTTTCTGTGCTATTCATGATCATCATTGGTGGCCTTGGCTCTATTTTTGGTAGCTTTATTGGTGCGGCATTTATGGTACTAATGCCTGTGTTACTAAAAAATGTGTTGGTAGGTGCCATGGGATGGCCTACAGATTTAGCAGCCCACTTTGAGTACATTATTGTTGGTGGTCTTATCTTAATATTCCTTATTATAGAACCTCATGGGCTGGCACAAATGGCCAGAGTGTTAAAAGAGAAATTACGGCTTTGGCCGTTCCCGCACTAGGCTAACACAGAGCCTTTTTGGCTTGGTGTAAACCACTTAGTGTTGTTTCATGCTCATTTGAGCAAAATAAAAATAAGTCGAAACCTTAGGAGGATGACGACATGAAATTTACTAAACTAGCAACTGTTGCTTTGACTACGCTGGCTGTTTCAGCGCCTGTTGTAGCTGATCTAGTATTCCCATCATTGAGTTACCGCACGGGGCCATATGCCGCGGGTGGTGCACCTTATGCTGATGGCTATGCAGATTACTTTACGTTGTTGAACGAGCGTGATGGTGGTATCGGTGGAGTTTTGACCGCTGTGCCTGAATGTGAAACTGGTTACAACACTGCTAAAGGTGTGGAATGCTATGAAGCAACGAAGGGTGATGGTGCGCTAGCGTATCAACCTTTGTCTACGGGCATTACTTATCAGTTGATCCCTAAAACTATGGCCGATGACATTCCATTAATGACGCAGGGCTATGGCCGTACGTCTGGTGCAAACGGAAAAGTGTTCTCTCATGTATTTAACTTCCCAGCCAACTACTGGTCTGGAGCGAGCCGTATTATCAACCGTATTATGGAAGAGAATGGCGGCACGATTAACGACCGGAATATTGCTTTGGTTTACCATAACTCCGGTTATGGCAAAGAGCCTATTCCTACGCTAGAGGCATTGGCAACAAAGCATGGCTTTAACCTGACCTTGATCCCAGTAGATCATCCTGGCCAAGAGCAAAAGTCTCAGTGGTTGCAAATTCGTCGTGAACGCCCAGACAATATAATCCTTTATGGTTGGGGTGTAATGAATCAAGTGGCTTTGAAAGAAGCCGCTAATATTCGTTACCCAATGGATCAAATGTTTGGCATTTGGTGGTCTGGTACTGAAAACGATGCCCTTGAAGGTATGGGTTCACATGGCTACAAAGCAGCTACTTTTCACAACGTAGGTAGTGATTATCCAGTCTATAAGGATATCCAAAAGTTTGTAGTTGATGCAGGTTTAACTGCAGGTGATGGTTCTAACGTGGGTACTGTGCTGTATAACCGTGGTATGTATTCTGCCATGTTAGCAGCAGCTGGAGCTGCCAACGCACAAGAGATTCACGGTGTTAAAGACATTACTTCTGGCATGATGCGCGACGGTCTAGAAGCATTGAACGTAACCAATGAATTTATGGCTGCTGCTGGTATGCCTAAGTTTGGCCCAGAGTTTAGTGTTAGCTGTTCTAACCATGGTGGCCCGGGTAATGTTGGCATTCAGCAGTGGGATGGCAACTCTCGCGAATGGAAGCTAGTGGGTGATTTTGAAGCGCCAGATATGGAAGTGATTAGTGCGCTTATTAAAGCTGACTCTGAAGCTTATGCTGCAGAAAACAACATCACTCCACGTGACTGTTAAAAGTTAAGTTAACGCTTTAACTTAGTGAGGCACCCAAATATGTGGGTGCCTCTACTTTTACGTTTTACTAAAATAGATTGTTTTGCTGGTGATAGGATAAAATCATGACCACAGAAAAAGCACCGATACTGGCCATAAATAATATCGAGGTCATTTATGATCATGTGATATTGGTATTAAAAGGCGTATCTTTAGAAGTGCATGAAAAAGGCATTGTGGCCTTACTCGGCGCTAATGGCGCCGGTAAATCTACCACCATTAAAGCGATCTCTAATTTGTTGGGCTCCGAGCGCGGAGTAGTCACTAAAGGCACCATCGAATTTGAAGGTAAAAATATAAACACCAGTAATCCAGCTGAGCTGGTAAAAATGGGTGTAGTGCAGGTGATGGAAGGCCGGCACTGTTTTGAGCATTTAACCATTGAAGAGAACCTATTAGTCGGTGCTTATGCCCGCACAGATGGCCGTCGGGCCATACAAGATAGCCTAGAAATGGTTTATAACTATTTTCCGCGCTTGAGGGAAAGGCGTAAAAGCCAAGCAGGATACACATCGGGTGGCGAACAACAAATGTGTGCAATCGGTCGTGCCTTAATGGCCAACCCGCACATGATTTTGTTAGATGAACCGTCTATGGGATTAGCCCCGCAGCTGGTGGAAGAGATTTTTGAAATTGTTAAAAAGCTCAATGAAGAGCAAGGCGTAACTTTCTTACTCGCAGAACAAAACACTGCTGTTGCCTTGCGTTACGCTACCTATGGTTACATTATGGAAAATGGCCGAGTAGTAATGGATGGCAAAGCCAGCGACCTACGTGAAAATGAAGACGTTAAAGAATTCTACCTAGGTGTTAGTGATGGGGAAAAGAAAAGCTTCCGTGATGTGAAGCAGTATCGACGCCGTAAGCGTTGGTTGGCTTAATTACTGTGCTAGCAACGTAATCCATCCCCGTCCCACCAAAACCACATCGCCTAGGGATTGCTGCAACCCTTTGGCCATGCCTATGGTGCTTATTCAATGGCGCCATTTAACCACACACACCAAACAAACTTTAGGTTTATCAACATAAAGTACGCCACATGATAAAGGACACACCATGACTGATTTTTATGACAACCTAGAAACCCGTGAGCCTGATCAACGTCAAGCTGAACAAATAAAAGCCATAGCGCACCAAGTTGCTCATGCTCAAGCCACATGCCCTGCCTGGGCAAATATTCTGAAAGCAGTCAGCGCTGCCGATATTACTTCTGCCCAAGCGCTTGCTGCTTTGCCTGTTACTCGTAAATCAAGCCTGATTGAATTACAAAAAAACACCATGCCCTTTGGCGGTTTTGTTAGTTCTGAGGCGGCGCCACTGGCGTATATTTTTACATCCCCAGGGCCGATCAATGAACCAGGCTTTGATGTGCCAGATCACTGGCACTTTGCTAGAGCACTATATGCGGGTGGTTTGCGCAAAGGCGACTTGGTGCACAATACCTTTTCCTATCACTTTACCCCAGCAGGGGTGATGTTTGATAGCGCATTAAAGGCTTTAGGCTGCCCGGTAATAGCTGCAGGCACTGGTAATAGTGACATGCAGGCTCAAAGCATTGCAGCCTTAAAGCCTAAAGCCTATGTAGGCACCCCCTCATTTTTGAAAATAGTGCTAGAAAAGGCTGATACCTTAGCACTAGACATTAGCTCCTTAACCCATGCAGTGGTGGGTGGGGAGCCATTTTTTCCAGCCCAACAAGCCTTCTTTAAAGCCCGTGGGCTAAACGTATTGCAAGGTTATGCTACGGCGGACTTAGGCAGTATTGCTTATGAAACACCAGCCCAAGAAGGCATGGTTATTGATGAAGATGTGTATGTAGAAATTGTACGGCCAGGCACAGGAGACCTTGTAGCAGATGGTGAAGTGGGTGAGGTGGTAGTGACTAACTTCAACCCACACTACCCACTTATCCGTTTTGCTACGGGAGATATGTCTGCCATTATGGCAGGTCAAAGCCCCTGTGGGCGCACCAACAAACGCATTAAAGGCTGGATGGGGCGTGCTGATCAAGCCACCAAGGTGAGAGGTATGTTTGTTCGGCCAGAACAAGTGGCAGACTTAGTGGCCAAAAATGAATCTTTGGTCAAGGCTCGCCTGCGTGTGACTCAGGTGAATGGTCAAGACAGCATGCAAGTATTGTGTGAGGCCACAGTAATTTCCCCTGAACTTACGGCGGCAATAAGTGATAGCGCACGCAGTGTGTTGCATCTGCGCGCAGAGGTAGTGTTGCAAGAAGTGGGAAGCCTGCCTAACGATGGTATTGTTATTCATGACCAACGCGAGCATTAGTGCTTTAGTTAATGAGGTTAAAGACATATTTAACACTCAATCAAACGCTGAATAAATAAACAAAGCAACACAGTTTATGGCATACAGTGCAGTGATAGGTAAGGTGTTTGCGCGGGCGATTTGGCTACCATTAATGTGATAATTACCCTGCATAACCAATAAGGTACCTGAAACTGGGTTGATAGCACTGCCTAAGCCCCAAGCGGCTAAAAAAGTCATCGCTAACAGATTTGGGTTAGGCTCTAGCGTTAGCAGTAATGGTGCAGTCACTGCCATAATCATGATGACATGCACGCCTAAACGAGCTGCCACCAAGCAACAACCTAACGTTAAACACGCTTCTAAAGGGCCGTAATGGGTAAAAGGTAGCCACGGCGGCATTACCTTAAACAACGCGCTTAACCCAATAGCAAACACCCCTGCAGCTAAAAATAACGTAATCTCGTTATGCATGTTGGGCAAGCGGTTAGTAATGTGGCAATGAAGTTGGTTTGTACGTCCTTCGTATAGCAACACTATAATGACCAACAAGGGTGCGCAAATAGCAATAATTTGGGTAATGGCAATAGTTGGCCACACCTCGTGGGCAATAATCACTGTAACTGCTAAAAGCGCAGGAAGAACTAAATTCCGCCCCTTTAATGGGTACCCGGTAAGCTTTGACTCAGGGGCTCGATGTAGCCAATACAGCATGGCTAAACTGATCAAACCCATAGGCGCGCCAACACTCATTACTGCTAACATTTGCATGTTTGGTACCAGGCTTAAAGTGTAGGCCATTGCGGCAAAAAAGGGTGACCAAAGAGCGCACATTGCAAAATTAATGGTCAGCATGCTGGCTGCGCGAGTATCTATCTTTCGGCTCTCGTTGAGCTTTTCTGCAATAATTAATAACGCCGATACGTTAATAATTGCACTAAAAAAATGCCCCGAAGCTAACGTGCTTATGAGCCCTTTTTTACCTACCGGCAGGACTCTTTTTTTACTTCGCTTAGAAGGCGTGGCAATAAGGCTTAAAAAGCTCACTGCAGCCAGCATTGCCAGCAGTTGAGTATTGCTATTAATAAGCGGGTAAAGCGGCACAGCGGCGCCCTCAAGCAGGCTGAAGCCAAGGCTGGCTAGCCCAACACCGATTAGCGCCATTGATTGAATCAAAGAGCGGTGTGCAAGTAACCGAAAAGATGAGATTGCAAAGCCCCACAAAAGTATGCCAGCAATGGGATAAAGCATTGGAAAGGGCAGTGCTAGCGCACTTAAGAGCGCGCCTATTGCTAGGCTGTAACCTCGAATTTGGTGAATCAAAGGGAAGCTCTAGAACCATGAATTTTACTGAGAGTCACCTGCTCCCGCTTTATTAAGGCTTGCCATATAGGTTGGGCTAGCATACGTTCAAAGTAGGCTGACAGGGTAGGCCAACGTTGATGATCTGGGCGTTCACCACCGTGCATAAAACTAATCATCTGACTGGTAATGGCGATGTCTGCTAAAGAAAAGCAGTTATCGACAAAATAGTCCTGAGTTCCTAGTTGGCTAGCAAGGTAGTCTAGTAATGGAGGGATCTGTTGTGTTATCACAACTTGGATGTGGTCTTCATTGGGTGGTTTACCAGAAGGTCGTATAATGCGTTGTTGAAATACTGCAAAAGCGAGTAATGGTGCTAGTTCGTAATCAGCAAATTTTTCTAACCAGCGCACTTGTGCCCGTGACTTGGCATCGGTGGGGATAAGCGGTGTTAAGGCCTCATGATTTAAGGTTTCAATAAGGTAATTGCAAATGATGCTTGAATCAGCCTGGTGCCAATCATTTTCTTGAAGCACAGGAATCTTTTTCAAGGGGCTAATGTTAACGAAATTATCTGGCATAAATCCGGGCGCCACTATTTTGAGAGCATATTTAGTTTTAGAGAGGCTTAAAAGATACATCACTTTGCGAACAAAAGGCGAAAGAGGTGCGCCATGAAGGGTAAAGGCCATGTTAGTAATCCAAAAAAATTAGTGGGTCTATTGTCGCTGAGGGTTGGCGCAAACTCAAATAATTTAGTAATTTAAAGGGCTGGTGCAATAAATAACTAAGTGGTTGAAATAAACCCAATATTTTTCACATTAGTGCTTGACAGAAAACGGCTCAATCACTAATATGCGCACTCCAGTTTGGTACAGCTAAGAAGCAGTATCAACCGCGAATGTGTCCCGTTCGTCTAGTGGTCTAGGACACTGCCCTTTCACGGCGGTAACAGGGGTTCGAACCCCCTACGGGATACCACTATTTTTTTGGAATGCGGTTAGTAGCAAGTCGTTCAACTGAAATGGCTGGCGCAAAACTGCAAGCCTAAATAGTAAAGGCTAATCACACGCCTTCAACAAGTGATATGTAGCGGGAATAGCTCAGTTGGTAGAGCACGACCTTGCCAAGGTCGGGGTCGCCGGTTCGAATCCGGTTTCCCGCTCCATTTTTTCTAAAAATAACACGCCTATTATGTGGCTTATTGCTAAAACAGCAGAGCCACCTAGCTGTATTCGGTGTTATCTGCAAAAAAAACGATTTAACGTATTGATTCTAAAACCCTTATGCCTGCTAGTAGTCAGCTTTTTATAGGCAATATTTCAGCATTGGCTGTGCAATAATTATAAAATACTAAAGATTACCCCGCATATCTCAATTTTCAGTTGACATAATCCAGCAAAATCAATAATATGCGCTCCACTCTTTACAGAGCTATAGCGTCCCGTTCGTCTAGTGGCCTAGGACACTGCCCTTTCACGGCGGCGACAGGGGTTCGAACCCCCTACGGGATGCCAACAAAGTACTTTGTAAAATGAGCGTTTAGGCTCATAATAGTGACGGTTTATTGCTTGCCTTAAAACAGTGATGTGTAGCGGGAATAGCTCAGTTGGTAGAGCACGACCTTGCCAAGGTCGGGGTCGCCGGTTCGAATCCGGTTTCCCGCTCCAAATTTGGCCGAATGGCAGAGTGGTTATGCACCGGATTGCAAATCCGCTAACCCCGGTTCGATTCCGGGTTCGGCCTCCACATTCATGCGGGTTGTGGCGATAGTAACCACTATTCGCCTAACACCGCCTAATATTTCGCCTAATATACAGTGGTGGTTATCCATCCAGTTCGGGCTTTATTTTAGAGTCGGAGTGACCTTTACCTTGCGGCTATAACTCTGAGCCTGAGCTTCGGTTTTATGACCTGACAAATCTTGCAGGTTTCCATCGTAGTCAGAAATTGATTTTGCTTTAATGTCATGGAATGTGAAATTCGCTAACGATTCACCGCTGTGATTATCTTTTGCCTTGCCTAATGAAAATGCCAGTTTCACGCAATTGATCTCTGCGTAAACCCCAAACATCACCCTGCCTTGCTGCACAACAATAGCTAAGCTCCATAGCAGCCGCCATTAATGGGGCGTTTTTACGGGCCTCTGCCATAACTGCCTCGTACTCCCAATCTTCGATGTAGCGATCTCTAGGCTCTTGTTTGAACTAACGAACGCCAACGCAGGGGTTAACATTCACTCTCCCATTCTCATGCGCCCAAGAGAAGACAGCACTCATAAATGAATGTTCTCTGTTAGCCTGGACTAACGCAGTCTTGTTACGGGCATCCATGTATTTGCGTATATGGTGAGGCTTTATGCGGTGTCGATTTACTTTACCAAACACAAGGCAGACTTTCTCACCATACGCGGCATAATCTTTCTTTGTACGCGTTTGAAGGGCTTTGTAGCTTGTGCCAGCGAAATAGCCACGTACCCGTTCAGCAAAAGCCCCAGTGGGTTCTTCATGCTAAGCAAGCCCTTCTGATTAGGCATCCACTTGCCAACTTCAAGTTTCATTGTGCCTAGGCCAATCTTCTTCAGCCACTTAGCCGCCGAGTCAATGGTACGCCATGTTTTAATGGCGCCAGCTTGGGTAGTGATGACCTTCTTATCACCACTGAGGGTTAAGATCTCAGCATGTACAACAGAGCCACTAGCTATAATGCTAACCGCCTTAACCGCACCAGCCTCAACGAGGCCTTTGAGCATCTTATTGTTCATTGTCAAACAAAGGGGTTTGTTCTAGTACAGGATACCCAGCGTCGCGACAGTATTGTCGAATCATCATCTCTACCATATTGGCAACGCTCCTGTGTTCTTGGTTAGCGGCATAGCGAACGGCGTCCTTAACTAAAGGGTCGACTCGCAAATTAAGTGTAGTAGTTTTTTTAGCTATCATTCGACAAGTATTATACAAATGCGTTACATTTGCAATATATGTAATTCATACAATCAAGGATCGATTAATGTCAGTCCCTTCGTATTCCATACTGTGTACCCAATGTGATTACAGATCGTCGAGTAACGCCACCAATGGCCAATATTACTACAAAGATGACGAAGGTCAGTTTAACCTTGAAAGGCAACTAGGCTGGTGCAATGGCTGTCAAAGCATTACTGCCATTGAAGATTTTAGCGATACGTCTAAGGCGGCTGGTGAGATCAGGTCTAACTTATATTCTATTCGCCGTGATACGGGTACGGTTTTTGCGAATATCCTCAATGTGTTATTCAAATCACGCCGAGAGTGGATAGATTCGACTATTGAGACCATTAATAGTTACGCGAAATACATTGAGCTAGCTAAAGCAAGGGCTGGCCAAGAGCGATGTTTGAAGTGCAGTAGTTATGTTGTTGTTCCCTACAAGCCTGCCAAGGAAGGGGGAGATCTAGACGTTCGTGGCTTTATGTATCATGGGGAACGCAACACTGACTTTGAGCATCCAGGTTGTGGCGGTACGTTTTATGAGAAGGCTGATAACGTCCGACTTCATGGTATGGTTGAGTCTAAGTTCTATAAGGCCGATGGGAGTTTTATAGAGTCTTAGTCTGAGTAGACATCATAATAAAATATGACGAACACTATAACATTTAGTGAAAGTGAGGTTTTAGTAGAGTGTTATCTAGACTGGCTAATTAATGATAGTGAAATTAGTCACGTAATATCAGGTTTCTAAATTAAGCCGATAACCTACACCCGTCACTGTGGCAATGGCACTGGCATGGGCGGCTAGCTTCTTACGCAGAGTACGCACCACGGCATCCACAACATTGCTCCCCCCTTGGTAATCAGTGTGCCACACCTGTTGTAGTAGGTGTTCACGGCTTACTGTGCGCCCTGGCCGAGCTAATAAACATTGAGCTACGCCAAACTCGAGTGGTGTAAGATCTAGTAGTTGATCATCGACCAATAATTGTCGTCCTTCTACCTGTAAACGAAACCGTTGCATAACACCAAGTTCACGTTCGGCTAAGCCCGTAAGCCAGCCATCCACAGACCCCGGGCCCATGTCGTTGGCCATGCAATGGTAGCCAGTGCCCTCGACTTCTAAGTAGGTGTTGGTGGCCTCCTTAAAGCCAAGCACCTGCATGACTTCTTGGTAGGCAGGCGGCTGTTTTATCACTAGGTAAATTCGGCGCATAGAGGGTTTAAAAGCCATATAGAGACGTTTGCAATCTAACCAAAACGCACCCTGTGCCGCAGAGGGGAGCTCGCCTTCTTTTCGACTTAGCCATCGCCTTGTAATCAATACCGTTTGGCCTTGAGGGACAGGGTAGGCCTCTAGGTGTGTGAGTATAGACTGGATCACTGGGTCTTTGCTGTGAGCCACTTGGCTGACTTCAAATACACAGGCAAAACCTTGTAATGTGTGTTGATCTTCACGTACCACACCAAAGCCACTAGGGCATAGGTTCCATAAGTCGGCCATGATGGCTTTGGCTTGTGGGCCATCGTGCTGGTTAACCATGGCCATGATGTTCTCATAGTCTGTTGCAAGGGCTGGTTCTACGGCTACGATTTGGCTACCGCATGGAAAAAAGGCCTCCCTTACGTGAGGGTTTTCTATCAGGTACAACAGGTCTGCAGTATGTCGCCAATAATCATGGCCGGCGGCTTTATCTAAGTCTTGTTGTAGCCACCACCAGCAGTTTTGCTGGTGCTGGCGATAGGCTTCTGGATCACTCGCTTTATAACATCGAGCCACCAAATTACGCACTAGGTCATGAATGTGTAGGCCGTCACTATTGCTGCTCACAAAGTCGAGCTCTTCTATACCTTGGTATTCGGCATCTATATCGTCTTGTTTAAGCAGTGCCCGCAATAAGGGTTTGGTTAACCTACGGGTAACGCTACTGGCCTCTATGGCTTTGCGTAATCTTGGGTTTTCTACCTGCGCTAAAAAGGCGTCTGTTAAATGCGTAAGTGCCCATTCAAAATTGGTGTTTGGTGTATCAGGTAATTGCAACCTGTGTTGGCTACAAGCCGCCAAATATAGAGCTAAAGGATGGCCTTGAGCCATCTTTAACAAAGGTTCTACTCGGCCTTCTTCTACGCCATAGTGCTGTAATAGTTGATGTGATTGATCGGCACCGAGCGGCCCTAATTCTAAGGTTTTAAATTGGCCGTACCCATTATCATTAATAAGCCAATCATTGTGGGGAGGTTGCCGCGAGCACAGAACTAGGGTGATTTGGGGAGGCAGTTGCGGGGATAAAAATTGTCTTATCCACATGTCTAACAGTTTTAGGGATTCGTAATGATCAAGAGCAATAAGAGTAGGTGATAATCTTAGTTGGGCTAAGGAATCTAATTCTAAGGGCTCTCCTGGTGCGCCGATAGCGCCATCCAAAGCCTGTAAAAGGCCCGTATCAGTAGGCTCTATTTGAGCACAGTCTAAATGCAAAATGGGAGCGATCTGCCCTAGCTGTTGCAATAAGGTGGTTTTGCCAATGCCAGAAATGCCATGGATATACAGCACTCGTGTGCTGCCACTGGCTAACAATGGCTCAAGTAGTTCTAATTCTGCCTTGCGGGTGATTCGTCTAGTAAGCATTACGGAGTAACAGCCTTTGCTTGGTTAATGACGCTTAACTCATACTAACCCATTTCTATACGATGACTAGCATGACTCAACTAAATTCTCATGAGATTCTCATCAACATTCGTAGAAACCTATGCCGCGCTCTGTTAATTTCTAAAGAGATTAGTCACTGTGACTGGGCTATAAAAATAGGAATTATGTTCAAGGAGTTAGCAATGCAAGCACTTATAATCAACTTTAACCTTGATGGAATCACCCGCAGTGACTACGAGGGTGTATGTAACGAATTAGCACCGGCCTTTGCCGCAGCACCAGGATTAATCTCAAAACATTGGTTAGCCGACGAAGCGAATAACACCTATGGCGGCATTTATTTATTTCAAGACCAAGCAGCCCTAGATGGTTTTCTGGCGTCTGAGCTGTTTGCAGGTGTTGGTGGCAATCCAGCGTTGGTCAATGCCACGGCCAAACCATTTAGTATTTTGGAAGGCCCGACTCGAGTTACTCGAGGAATGTAACAACCCCGTAAGTTTTTATAGGCCAGCCATATGTCAATTGTACGAATAACCACAGTTACTTTATGTTCTGAAGCAGTGGCAGATGCTTCAGTATTGAGCTACGAAGCAAAAGCCCCTAATGAATTCCCGTCTGCTGAACAG
Organism: Candidatus Njordibacter sp. Uisw_056; assembly: GCF_047730085.1. Taxonomy (NCBI): domain Bacteria; kingdom Pseudomonadati; phylum Pseudomonadota; class Gammaproteobacteria; order Pseudomonadales; family Candidatus Njordibacteraceae; genus Candidatus Njordibacter; species Candidatus Njordibacter sp. Uisw_056. The sequence continues at coordinate 692,619 of NZ_CP159830.1, forward strand.
CTTATTTGGTATTCTAGCAGACGGCAATAAAACCATTGCAGTCTCAATTTATGAAAGCCAAGAAGCTATGGACAAAGCCGATGCGGCAAGAGATAAGCGCATTGCAAACCCCGACATTGTCTCATTGGAGTCTATTATCGGCACAGTTACACTAAATCATATTAATTAATCAGCTACAAAGGAGAGATATGTCGATTTATAATGCAATGGCGGCGGCTACTGATGCCAAAGACGCTGATAAGTTGAATGATTTGTATGACGATGATTTCATTTTTGTACGTCATCAAAGTAACAGCAGCATGACTGATGCTTAGTGGGTGGATATTGTTAACGAAGGCCTGAGGAGCATACGGCTAGTTGGGCTTATATGTTGGTGGTCGAAAGACTGAGCCAACGGGTTTATAAGGAGAGGAAGCTAATGATTGATTGGAATATTGACGGCCAAGAAATGGCCAACTGTAATTGTAATTTTGGCTGCCCTTGCCAATTTGGCGTATTACCAACGGGCGGAAGCTGCCAAGCGGTAGCTGTATTTAACATCACCAAAGGTCACTACGGTGATGTATCGTTAGATGGCCTGCGAGCGGCCGGGGTGTATTACTGGCCTGGAGCTATCCACGAAGGCAACGGGCAATATCAGTTGATTATTGGTGACTCTGCAAGTATTGAGCAAAAGGCGGCTTTAGAAGCCATTATGTCTGGCAAGGATACGGAAGAAATGGCCACCATGTGGTACGTATTTAATGCTACAAGCCCAACCCAGCACCCTACGCTTAGTGCACCTATTGAGCTAGATTGGGACATTGATAGTCGCGTTGGAAGCGCCAAAGTTGGGGGTATTTTCGATATTGCTGTAGCGCCTATCCCCAACATTGTGAGCGGAGAACCACACCGAATCTCCATTCAACTCACCGATAGCTTTGAATTTAGGCAGGCCGAGATGGCATCTGGTACCTCCAATACCAAGGGCGGCGTTATCGATCTATCGTTTGAGGCCACCCATGCCCACATTGCCAAGCTCAATTTAACGGGCCAAGGCGTAGTCTAGATGGATAATCACCCGCAAATGCAGGGCGAGCAACAGCCAATCAGTGTTATAGAACGGCTATTGCGCCACGATCGAGTGATTGTGGCCGTAGCCGTTACATTGCTGGTTGCTGTTGCCGGGGCCTACACAGTGCTGGGCGTAGGTATGAACATGAGCGCCATTGACATGACATCAATGGCAAATTCCATGGCTAAACCTATGGTGATGACCGCCCAGGGGCAACCCGCTAATTGGGTTCTGCTGTTCTTGATGTGGTGGATTATGATGGTGGCTATGATGACCCCGAGCGCAGTGCCGTTGCTCATGCTCTTCACTGTCGTTAAGCGCCAAGGGCAAGACGGGCACCGAGCCGCAGGCTATACGGGGTTTCTGTTATTGGGGTACCTTCTGGCGTGGGCCTTGTTTAGTGCTGTTGCAACCATTTTGCAGAGGGGGCTGCAGGAGGTGGGTGTGTTTAGCGGGCCAATGATGGTCATCAAGTCGCAAACGGTGGCTGGCGTTTTGATGGTGTTGGTAGGCATCTATCAATTCACTGCCATTAAAAATGCCTGCTTATCACGCTGTCGTGCCCCCGCTCAGTTCATTGCTCAACACCATAGTCCCGGCAGCAAAGGCGCCCTCAGGTTGGGAATGCATCATGGTGCATATTGCCTCGGTTGCTGTTGGGCTTTAATGGCACTATTGTTTGTGGGCGGCGTGATGAACCTATATTGGATTGCCGGTTTAACCTTGTATGTATTGTTAGAAAAAGGCTTGCCGCAAGGTAAATATATTGCACGATTGGCTGGTAGCGGGCTCATTGTTGCAGGCGTATATCTAATGGGTTCGGCTTAACGGTAAGTTTGAACCACGATTTTATCAGACCGACGGGGTGTTTATTGAGTATTAGTATAAAGAGTTAGTTGATAATTAAACTACTTTTAGTTACTTATTGGGGGTATAAGTGGGGGTATAACTTATTTTTCTATTTATAATTTCCATATATCTATAGCTTTTAGACGACTATGTGTGTGCGGGTTCGCCTCCACATTCTCAAGGGTAGTAGCGTTAGCGCCTACTACCCCTCCCCAACGCCACTTAATATAATGTGGCGTAGTTACATAAATCTTTAGCAGCTGAGCCTTGTGACACAGCGTTTACAGCTATGTAAGCCAACGATTTAAATGTGGACTATAAAACCTGTTGCAAAGCAGTTATTAATTTATCAACCTCAAATTTGTGGGTGTAGTGTACAAAGCTTAGCCGCAAAACCCCATGATTTGGATCAATTCCTTGAGCCTGCAAACACCTCACCGCGTAAAAGTTTCCACCGCCTGCCATGATGCCATGCTGTGCTAATTCAGCGGCCACAGCCAGTGGGTTTGCTTTTAAAGCAATGGCAACAGTTGCCGCTTTTTTAGCCGCATCACAGGGCCCTAAAAGGCGCACAGAGTCTTTTGCACTTAAATAATCCAACAATGGTTGCAGCAACTCAGTTTCATGAGCCCGAAATAAGTCATGCACAAACATGCCGCGGCCATTAGCATTGGATACTTGTGAAGTATGGTGGCTATAAACATTGTCTATATAGTCTGCTATGCCTGCACTAGCAGCAATTTGTGCATGGTCTGGCCCTGCTGGAGTAAAGCGTTTGTAGAGCTCATTGGCATTAAAATAATGCCCTTGATTAGGCAGTTCCATACCCAGTTCGCGGTTAATGGTCATAATTCCTTGATGCGGGCCAAACGTTTTGTAAGCTGAAAATAGGTAAATGTCCGCTCCCAACGCTCCAACATTTGGAATGCCGTGCGGAGCATAGCTTACGCCATCCACACAACTGTATGCGCCAGCGGTATGAATCACTTCACAGATTGCCTTTACATCGTTGATCTCACCAACAACATTGGAGCAATGTGGGAAACAAACCAGTTTTACCTTTTCATCCAATAGGTTCGTTAAGTCTTGGAGGTTTAGATGCCCAGTCCTGCTATCAATTTGCCACTCTCGGATCTCTAAACCACATTCAGACAATCGTCTCCAAGGCCCCGTATTTGCCTCATGGTCTTGATTGGTAACAACGATGGCATCGCCAGTACTTAAGTGTTGGCCAAACGCTTGAGCTAATACATAAGTGTTTTGTGTGGTTGAGGGCCCAAAACTCACTTCATCGGTATCAACACCTAAAATTTCTGCCAGACGCTCACGGGCTTCATCCATTTCTGCACCAGCCAAGGTGGATGCCTCATAAGGCGCATAAGGCTGAACTTTGCGCTCATTGTAGTACCTTGTTAAACGGTCTATTACAGGTTTGCAGGTATAGGACCCACCAGCATTTTCAAAAAATGCGTGGCCTTTTAGAGAACTCTGCTCAAAGGCAGGGAATTGCTTTCGAATATAATCGATATCAAGTTTCATACTTAGTCAACTCCATACTATGCTTAAGGCCCTCACTTCATTTTGTTAAATGTGTGTTGGTATATGATCGGCCTTGCAACAAGAAAACTAAATATTACTTTTAAAAATGGGTTATTGATATAGGAAGAGTGCTGATTTTTATTAGTCGTCATTGGCAATTAGTATTTGGTATTTGGCCTTCAATCTACTAATGGAACAGACCTGAATTAGTCCTGCAAATGCACTACTAAGCGCCGTAACATGGCTTTTAACAGTTGTTGCTGTTCTTCGCTATAATCGGCTAATACCTTCTTTTCATGGGCCTTGGCTTGGGCTAATAGATCTGCAATTAGGGTTCGTCCCTTGGGCGAAATTGTTATTTTTACAGCTCTTTTATCAGCATCATCTTGGTGTCGTTTTAACAGTTTTTCTGATTCCATTTTAACCACTAGCTTAGATAACGTCGGTTGTTTAAATAACACCCTTTGATTCAGCTGAGTTAAGGTCAGGCCGTCTTCGTCTGATAAGCTAGCCAGTATGCGCCAATAATTAGTAGACCAGCCTTGATCTTGAATCTGGCGGTGAAACTGCTCACTTACCAGGTGACTTGAGCGTGCCAAAAGATAAGCTAGGTAGTCGTCTATAAAACTAAAAGATTTGCTCATATTAATAATTACAGTTCCTTTTTTATTACATATTAGAGTAGTTGTATTCATTTTCATATAAAAATGTGTGTGCTATGCTGGAAAAAATAATAATGTTAATAGAGTATGCAAAACATGTTAAATGATCGCATTGAAGCACCCTGGCTTGCAGCGTTTGAGCAAACCCTTGGGTTATGTGGTTTGGTGGCCGGTGATTCAGTGGCCATACTGTCAGAGACCCAATCAAGAGACATACTACTGCAGTTGGCAGAACTAGCTCTCGTGCGCATAGGTTGCCATGCATTTCACGTTCGCATACCAACACCCACATCGCACGCGCCTGTGCCAGTTAGATCCACAGGGGCCTCTAAAATTCTACAGCATGCAGGCCCGGCCTTGAGCGCGCTGGCAGCTAGTACCCTAGTGTTAGATTGTACTGTGGAGGGTTTATTACATGCAGCCGAATTACCACAACTCTTAAAAGGTGGTGCAAGGGTGCTCATGGTGAGTAACGAACATCCTGAAATACTGACTCGTTTAGCACCCGACCCAGCGTTAACCCCTAAGGTAAAAGCTGCTGCAAAGCTGTGTAAACAAGCCAGTAAAATGCGAGTGACCTCGGCGGCTGGCACCGACCTTACCATTGATATTGAAGATGCCCCAACTGCTGGAGTGTGGGGTTATACCGAACGCCCCGGCACCTTAGCCCATTGGCCTGCAGGTGTGGTGGTGTGTTTCCCTAAGCAGGGCACAGTCAACGGCACTCTAGTGCTAGATGCAGGTGATATTAACCTGACTTTCAAACGATACTTAGAACAACCAGTTACCCTGACCATAGAAAACGACTTTGTTACTAAAATAGATGGGCAAGGCACTGACGCTGAGCTAATGAAGCGCTATTGGGCCGCATGGAATGATAAAAACGCCTATGCTGTCTCTCATGTAGGTTTTGGTATGAACCCTAAAGCCAGATATGAAGCACTCACTATGTACGATAAAATAGATACCAATGGCACAGAACTACGTGCTTTTGCTGGCAATTTTTTGTTTTCCACCGGTGCAAATGAGTTTGCTGGGCGCTATACAGACGGTCATTTTGACTTACCCGTGCGAAACTGTACTATTTACCTAGATGAACAGTGTGTTATTCAAGGCGGCCAACTACAAGGCGATCTTGCGTGAGTTGGAGCTATATCCGCTGCGGTGCTTTAGGCCCGGTGTTGGTGTGTTTGCACGGGGTGGGTGGTAATGCTAGTGCGTTTGCGCCCCAACTCAGTGGATTAAGCAATAACGCGCAGGTATGGAGCTTAGATTTGCCAGGGTACGGTGATTCTGCGCCATTATCAGTAATGGACTGGGATTGCCTAGTAGCAGGCTTAAAACAATTCTTAGACCAGCATCACCTGCATAAAGTACATCTTTTAGGGCATTCCTTTGGTGGCATGCTAGCACAGGCATTTGCTGTCCAATATCCAGACTACCTGGCAAGTTTAATACTCTATTCTACAAGTGCAGCATTTGGTTCTAGTGACGGTGTATTTCAACAACAGTTTATTGAATCAAGGCTAAAGCCGCTGAATGAAGGGGCAACTATGGCTCAATTAGCCGCAGTTTTGATAGACCCTTTGTTGGCGCAGCCCAGCCTACCATCAGTTAGGCATACTGCTATTCACTGCATGGCACAAGTGCCCAATAAAACCTACAGGCAGGCCATTAAGTGCATTAGTGAGTTTGACTGCCGTAGCAATTTACCCCTGTTGAATCTTCCCACACTATTACTAGCAGGCTCTGAAGACACCATGGCCAGTGTGCCAATGATGGAAAGGTTAGCCAGTAAAATTAAAAATGCTCAATTAGGTGTATTAGCCAATGCAGGCCACCTAGCAAACTTAGAGCAGGCCACCCCGTTTAACCAACGGGTGAGTGATTTCATGACCCAACACGACCACAGGCAAGGAGCTTAAAATGCAACTCGACCAACCTATGTTTGACGCCAAAGCATGGCAGCTTACTACCCAGCAACAAAACTTAACGGCTAGGGCTAGGCATATTGGGCAGTATAAATTTGCTGGAAGGGCTGCCGATTATGATGTGCGTGCAGCATTTCCTACTGAAAACTATGAAGATATGTTTGACGCCAATTTAATGGGTATTTGCATTCCCAAAGAGGACGGTGGCGAAGGTGCCGATTTCCTAACATACGCCTTAACTGCAGCTGAAATTGGGCGCTATTGCGGCGCTACGGCACTGACATGGAATATGCACGTGTGTTCCACTCTTTGGAGTGGCCTGCTGACAGATGATTTGGAAATGGATAGACCAACACGACTACTGCACAAGAAAAATCGTGGGGTACATTACCAGCGTATACTCACCGAACGGGCGATCTACTCCCAACCTTTTTCAGAGGGTGGTGCGGCGGCGGCTGGGGCAAAGGCATTTGCAACGGTAGCCCATAAGGTTGATGGAGGCTGGCGGATTAATGGTAAAAAGATTTTTGCTTCTTTGGCTGGTCATGCGAATTATTATGGCGTTTTATGCACAGAAACCAGTCATGAAACTGTTGAGCTAAGCCGCCGTAATACAATCTATTTGGCTATTCCAGCACTATCTCAGGGTGTCACTGTAGAAGGCCAGTGGGACCCCGTAGGTATGCGGGGCACTGTATCGCGCACACTTATTTTTAAAGATGTATTTGTGCCAGAAAATGCCACCCTAATGCCTGCAGGCATATACTTCCAAGCGGCTAAGCGCTGGCCCCACATGTTTATGACACTCACGCCAAGTTATATGGGTATTGCTCAGGCAGCCTATGACTTTACTGTAAAATACCTAAGGGGAGAAGTTGATGGTACTGGCCCGGTAAAACGACGTCAGTTTGCCACTAAACAAATTGCTGTAGCGCAAATGCGCATTATGTTAGAACAAACAAAAACCCTGTGGTTCCAAGCGATGAGTGAAGCGTGCGCCAACCCCAGTAAAGATCAGCTGCTTCGCGCCTGGGTGGCCCAGTACACCACTATGGAAAACGCCAATGAAATTGCCCAGCTTGCCATTCGCACCTGTGGTGGTCAGTCTATGTTGAAGGCTTTACCATTAGAACGCCTGTATCGTGATAGCCGCTGCGGTTCGCTGATGCTTCCTTGGACTGCAGAACTATGCCTAGACATGCTTGGTAAAGGCTGTGTCTATGAACCTGGAGAGACAGACGGTTAATGTCTAATATATCTAATTGGATTGATGCACACGCGCGCTTCACTCCTAATAAGCTTGCTGTTATCGACCAGCAGCACCAGTACACCTATGCCAACTTAGCAGATGCCATAAGCACTAATGCACGTATGTTAAAACACACATTACGTGTTGGGCGAGGAGATCGTGTAGCATATTTGGGCTTTAATGGCGTTGAATTTATTAGCTTAATGTTTGCCTGTGCGCGCTTGGGTGCTATTTTTGTACCACTTAATTGGCGTTTAGAAACGCCAGAATATAACTACATTTTAATGGATGCTAGCCCCAAAGCGTTAATTGTTACCCCAGATTTTAAACACCAGGTTGATGGTCTGAAGGGTGCCCATGCAGACTGCTGGTTTGTGCTACAAGATGCACAATATACCGGGTTAGATAAACCCAAATTAAATGCCAACTGGCACTCTTATAGTGCCCTAAAGCAATCTTGCGACATTAATAACAGCGACTATAATGCATATGTACACTTAAACGCTCCGGTATTAATTGTGTACACCTCTGGCACCACAGGGTACCCAAAAGGCGCGGTATTGGATCAAAAGGCGTTGTTTTACAACGCACTTAACAGCCAACATATGCATGACATGGGCAAAACTGACACCATACTAACAGTGTTGCCTATGTTTCACGTAGGTGGGCTTAATATACAAACTCTGCCAGCGCTTTATGTAGGTGCCACCATTATATTGCATGCGCGCTTTGACCCAGTGCAAACACTTACCGACATTCATCATCAAAAACCTAGCCTAACGGTATTAGTACCGGCAACTTTATCTGCCTTACTGGCGCTACCTCAGTGGCACACCACTAACTTGTCTAGCTTGCGCAGCATTACTAGTGGTTCATCATTAGTGCCTAAGCACCTTATTGAAGCCGCGGCCAGCCGTGGCATACCAGTGCAACAAGTGTATGGCCTTACAGAAACATCACCGATTGCTGTGTACCAAACAGCAGAACAAGCAATAACACGGTTTCATAGCACAGGGTTGCCAGCTTTACATTGCCAAATGAGAATCACAGGGCAAGGTGGCGTATCTCTTGCTGATGGAGAGGTGGGGCATATCCTTATTAAGGGGCCTAACGTTTTATCTGAATACTGGGGTAACCCTGAGGCCACTGCTAAAGCACTAGATAACGGATGGTTTGATACCGGTGATCTAGGCCATTTAGACCACGATGGGCATTTAATTGTAGATGATCGCGCTAAAGATATGATTGTGTCTGGTGGAGAAAATATTTACCCAGCCGAATTAGAGGCGCACCTAAACCGTTTAGACGGTGTGCTTGAAGCTGCGGTGGTAGGCCAAGCAGACCTAAAATGGGGTGAAACGCCCATAGCCATTGTAGTGCTAGTGCCAGGCAGCATGCTTGATAAAGACACAATACTAAAAAGTTTCGATGGGCAATTAGCCCGCTATAAACACCCCAGCAAGGTTTTTTTTATGGCCAAACTGCCACGAAACGTAATGGGTAAGGTACAAAAATTTTTACTAGGTGAGACGATCTTTACCGAAGTTACAAAATGAATCTAAATTAAAGCCTAGCCAGTCTCTGTGAAGGCTTAAATCGTCCCTAATCATTGTGCAGGATGGTTTAGGGTTACAGACATGGTGGTTCGGTTCTGCGTAGCTTTAGGCCCACTCTAGCAGAGGTTTAGCCTAACACGGCATTAGCCTTGCAACCGTTGCAAAGTGGAAGAGACACAAACCAACTGAAATGACGTTAAGGTATGCACATTTAACTCCTAAAAACCTTAGCCATGCTGTTGCAGTTTTAGAGTCATAATGTATAATCACGCCTCTTCTTCGGGAGACGTTCACCCTAAATGCCTTGGTGGTGGAATTGGTATACACAACAGACTTAAAATCTGTCGGCTTATGGCTATGCGGGTTCAAGTCCCGCCCAAGGCACCACTTTTTGTTTTTATAAAACAATTACTTAGGATCAGAATCCTTTAACTTCCTGCATTTCGTCCGTCTTTATTTTTAAAAAGTAGACGTATAGTAGACAGGGGACTGCTTTGTTCTAAATGTCCAAATCAATTTGAGTAGGTAAAAAAGACAAATTACCTTGACCGTCTATCATCGAATGTTTGCTTGGTTCGCCTTTAATATCTAGATTTAATACGTCTCGCGTAAATAGCTCTGTGTTACCAGAGCCTATAAGTACATCTGGTCCGTTATATTTGAAGTGAGAAAATTGATGCAAAATCGTATTTTCTCTATATGCAGCTTCCTTGCCCTCGGAATACTCCCAGATTTTGACAATTCGTATTCTTGATAAATCGAGAGCTGGAAATCTTTTTTCTACTGAATAATTAGTGATCCCAATTTTGTATAGTATTTGTTCATCATCAGCCTTTACTGCAAGGTAATACATCATGCCGGGTTTGGTTTGATCGAATCCAGAAATAGCACAACCTGGACATCCAGATTTATTGCCTCTGGTATGGTTAACTGCAGACTGCCAAAAGGGTCCATGGGTAGGGCAAGTTATTTCTAGTTTGTCGTGTGACCTAGTGTACACCGACTTCGAGTAGTCATATTTGTCTCCGTGCACTTCTTTGGCTTCGTTAATAAAGTCTTCAGTAGATCTGGTTTTTTTACTTGCCGTTCTTTCGGTGCCGCATTTTGGGCACCCAACCTCTCTTATGTGAGATGCAGGGTTTTGCTTAAAAGGACCATGGCTAGGACAAACTATAGTGACTGGAGTCAGAGCGTTGATATATTCGACCCTGGAATAATCGTACTTAGTGCCGTGAGCTTTTGTGGCGTCGTTGACAAAACGATCATTGTCGTGGCTTCTTGCCTCTGTTGCTTGCGCCCACCCGCATTTTGGGCAACCGAAACCTCTTAGATGGGAAAATAATCTCTGTTTATATGGGCCGTGTTCTGGGCATATGATATCTATTTTACTTTCAACGTTAGCAAATTTAACACCACTGTAGTCATACTTATTGTTATGCGCTTTTCTAGCTCGCTTTAGGAAGTTTTTTAATTCTAATGGTTTGTTTCCGCTGCATGCGCGACAGCCTCTTCCGGAACAATGATTTGCTGGAGTTTGGTGAAAATTACCATGGATTGGGCAGGTTATTGTTACCTTTTCTTTAGCAGCGATATAGATAACTTCGGGATAGTTATATTTACTCCCGTGGATCATCCTGGCCTTGGCAATGAAATCTGCTGTTGTTACGCGTTTCGACATTACGGCTTTTTGAAAATGTGTGATCTATGGAAGCTCATATAGGTTGCCTGGGATGAGTTGAGCGGCTTAGGCTTGGTTGGTTGCATTAGGTCCCATTGAGGTATCAAATTACTATCGATTAGTTCTGAATAAAGAACCTCACCACTATCTTTAAAAGTTATGTAGCCTTTATCAAACAAGTGATCTATGTGTGGAGCTAGCAATAATCCATTATTACCATCAAGCTTTTCTATATCATTGCTATCTTTCCATGGTTTGATGTGGCTAGCAATTAAGTGCTTTATATTATTTGTTCCTGTTATGCGACAGGATTTTTCAACTAATCTTAGATTAGATTTAAATACCCCCTGACCGCGCCTAGATTTAACAAGCTGTTCTTTGGTTGTTGGCCCAATATCTTTTCTTTCAAAAACAATGCTGTCTTCTGCACTTTCGTCATAAGATGGTTCAAATAGGCTTGTTATTTGTGTAATTGAAAGCTGATCTTTGAGGTCAAATAAATTAATAAGGCCATGAGCAAGTTCCACCGGTAAACTTGCAAGATAAACGCTTTGTAAACCGTCACCAGATTTCGTTAGAGGAGAGTACTTTGAAGGCAGGTGAGGCGCGAGCACAAACATATGGTCTTTAGGGCGGACCGGATTACCAAGCTCTTGAAACTCTACAGGTACAAGCCAGCCTTCGTTGGCCCATTGATCACCAACTGATCCGAAGTTTGGTTTAGGAGCCGACTGGGCTGATCCGACTGCAATACCGACGGCTTTAATTCTGGTACTACAAAAAGAGAAGACTAAATCGCCCTCCTGAACTTCCATCATAAAGTCGTAGAATTTGTTTCTATGGCCGTTTGATTTTGTTTTCGGTGACCATAAAAAGCCGCCAGGTACTTCGCTTTTGTAAGTTTTATTTTGGTTTACCCACCAGTATTTCATAATAACCTTATTTGTTTGATATCTTAACGCCTTAAGAAGGGGCTGCCGGTTAGGCAGGCCCGATTGCTTAACTTGTTAGCTGTGTTTTCTCCGCGATTTCTTTTCCATAACACCTATTGCACCACTTCCAAAAAAACAAATTCGATTATCATCAGGGGCCTCTGGCCAGCGTTCGTGTGGAAGGTTTGTTATGTTAATCGGTATTTCAACCTCTTCATCTGAACCAATATCCCTGTAACGATCAAAGGTTCTTTGAGAGAAGGTATAGCCCAGCGGGTTATCCCACAATACCATAAAGGCGATTGGGAAAAACTTCATGATCCAAAAATAGGCTGTGTCTTCTGATGTAAGTTCTCGCATGAAAGCATCTCTAGCGAGAACTTGAGTTTTATATGGATAAGCCCAATACACAATTTGCATGTATTCTGGCATAGGTGCATTAATATCTAAAAACCAGTCTCTAAGCGGTTCTGTGTGCGCCCCCTTTTTATATCCGTTTACTCTCTGCGCCATAAGGTGCCCTATGAGAGATTTGGCAATTTTCTGGGGCTTCCCCGTGATGTTGATCACTGTAGGGAGGGACATACTAGACTGTACTAAAGTTGCCAACTGATTAACGAAGCTATTAAATTCGGGGTCATAATTAAGACCAAGAAGGTCATTGTTACAGCGATGGCAGAGAGTCCTATACTTAACCCCATTTTGTGAAACTCTTCCTCTATTACCAGGGGGCTCTGCCGCAAGTATTTCTACTATATGGTTCATTTCAACTTGCGTGATACGAACACTGCCTTTTGGAGGGGTGTGATCCTCGGTCAGTTTTCCATCTTCGCCGCAAATGTTGCAAGTCCCATTTTTTGAGCCCCTAGTGAGAATTCTAGTCATAATTAGTCAGCTAACGCCAAACGAACCGGCGGTGAAACCGTCCGTGTTGCGTGCCTTGTTATATCATTTTTTTCGCGAACCAAAGAGCTTAATCCAGATTGCAAATCCTCTCTGCTGCAGCCTATATTCACCCATTTTTGATTTATTTTTCAAAATTATTTTTTTAGTAGTAAGCGTTCTTAGCGCATCAGTGAGGGTTTGGTCATTACCACTAAACTTTTTTCTAATCTCACCTTTCTTTATCCATAAGTTATAGTTTTCGGCCATTATGGTTAATACCTCACGGTATTCGTCCGATTTAATCTTTGAGTTAAAATCACTCGAATAATACTGGCTGCCTATGGCATCTATTGCCCCACCATCATTGAACGCGCCTTCCATTACATCGTCGTGAGATATTTCACCATCCGTATTGAACTCAAATGCAGAATAAGCAAACTGTTGTATAAAGTGAGGATACCCCTCTGATAGAGCGGATATACTCACTTTAGCTTTTTCAGATATGGTAGTTGGTTCTTTATTTAGTTTGTTTCCCTCTTCGAGGCCGCGCTCGACAACAAAAATTCTATCGTCTCTAGCCAGCTCTTTAACAACCATTTGGTTAAATATTCTAATTGAAGATTCATGAGAAGAGGACAGTTTCTCTATTACGTCGGGTAGCCCTGCAACTACAAACATAATATTATTACATCCTTGCTGCTGTAATAGCTCTGTTAAAACCTTGAAAAAATAGCCGATATGCAGATTTTCACAAGAGTTATCCGCTTCGTCTATAAAGAAAACTATCCCATCTTTTGCTTCTTCGCCTTTTTCTGGGTTAGAAATTCTAATACATGTTTGAGATAGGGAATAAGCCAGATCGTCAATTATAAGATCAACGTCTTCGCTCTGGGCTTCTTGGTCAATTCCAGAGTCCATAATTTTTATTCTTTGCACAAAAGACCAGGCTTCTCCGAGAAAGCTCCGTATTGATTCGCACTTGCCGATCTCTCTTTTTATGTTCCTTTCTATTAATTTGATAAACGTAGCTAGTGACATTCTGTTAGATATTATTGTATTTATTGTCACAAAGTTAAATCGATCATAGTTGTTACTTACAAAGTCACCAGCGGCCATATGTTTTGCAAGCATCATCAATGACGATTTCCCGATCCCTCTTTCCCCTGTAATAAGAAAATTCTTTTGTTGGCCGCTTTTAGTTTGATGCAAGCCGTTCTCTATGGCTTCGATTTCATTGAGACGTCCAGCAAACATTGCAGTAGGAACTGGGCTAGTTGGTTTGAAGGGATTAATTTTACTCACTCGATCTCCTTTTGGGTGATATGACACTACATTTATGAGGCTTCCAGCACTCATAATAATTATTAACGAGCCGCTCTATTACTTTTTTTATAAAAATATTGGCTCACAACATATTGAAAGTATAGTCGTTTTTTTTCCTATTGCTTGCCCAGTTACAAAAAAGAGCGGTTTCGGCTCTTTATTTCTAAAACAGGGCTATATTGTATGGATAACCGGCTAAAGGTATAAGACGTCAATTAACTTTTGAAACACCATGCCTTAAAGTGAGTCATGAGGCACTAATTCAATACCTAAAAAGCGCTTTTTTCCAGTTACTTTAGGAGTTTTTCTAGCGCTCAATAGGGCAACTATATTCTAGGTTGACTCAGCCCATAAATATGTAATTATGACACCTTTGTTGGAGATCATTTGTAGAACGAAAATACCTAATGTTGAGTACATACGCAGTGGCTTAATAATTTCGCAAGTTTAGGGTAGATTCGAATTATTAATTTTGTCACTCTGAGTGGCAAGCGTATTGAGTCCATTCGTCATATTCGTTGCTTTGATCACAGGGCTCTTGCAACGAGTGTTGGTCGTATGTGCTACACAGACTTTCCCACCACCCAGGGGTCTTTTCCCACTGTCTATTCCGTCTGTACTGTGTCTGATGTAAAAACTCACCATACCAAAGTCCATCAGGCTTGTGGTCTGGATTCCAAGTTTCGGTTTGGTCGATGATTGGAAGCCAGTGTTCTGCGCCACTGCGGTTACCAGTGGTTGCCCACTCCCATATTTTTTCAAAGTTCTCTTTGCCTTTGATTAATAACTGATACTTGCTGGCCACTATTGGAAGATCATTTATTTTGGCTCTGATTTGTTGGAGCTTTTGACCTATTTGAGCTCGACGTTTGGACGAGTCAGGGGCTATTTTTACACCGCTGGCTTTGGCTGCTTTGTGTTGAGCCTTCATTGAGTCTAAAGCGCCATTGAGCTCTTTTCTTTCATGAAAAATATGACCATATTTAAAACTCATAAAGTCATGAACGTCTGCAATCAAGCTCCCCATGATTCCTAGTTCATACTTACCTATACATGCCCATGCAGGAGCTCTGGCGTCGGTGCTGATGCCATAGCGGTTACCTCTAATTTCCCCTTGATCTGACTGACCACTTGATTTAGTTATGTACCCAGCGGCTTTGGCCATATATGCACCGGCGTTTATTGGATCTTTAATTTTCTCTAAGTGGGCGAAGCCTTGCCCCCAGATGCCTTCTATCCGCTCTGCCCATGACTCAAATAACGCAAAAGGCACTTTCCATGACATAAGTACATGGAGATGTGGGTTGTCCTCTCCAGCGTTGTTTTTGGGGTTTTCGGCAACCCAACAGTATTTTAGTTTATGGTCGTGACCTGGCACTTTTACTTGCCCTAGAGGGCCGTTAGCAATCCAACCCCGCTGGTACATTTTTTGAAGGCCATCAAAGAAACGACTAGTTTCCTTTTGGATGGTTGAACTGCCTGAGGCAATACGGTTTCTAGCGTCATCATCTAAGGTAAGTGTTAGGAACGTTTTATAGCCACCATGCTTCAGGGCCAAGTATTGGCAGGAGTCCGAAATGGCTACAGCGCCGCTCAAACTCAGTTCGCTTGTGATTCTAGGCCCAGACTGTGCTGGGGGTTGTGAGGCTGGCAAATCAACTTGGGTTCTTATTCGGATATCACCCGACCATTCTCGGTGAGTAACGACGGTAAATCGGCCTGCTCCATGAACAGGTGTGTGGATAACGGGGCAAGGGTTATCTCGATCTGCTACATATGACGCTAGATCATACTTACTACCATCAATTTCGATTTGATGCGCCGCCGGTGCCGTTCGCTGGTCGTCAAATCCGTTCACGAATACAGGTTCTAAGAGTTCCCCGGTTAGCTGATCGATTTGGCTAAAAGTTGGGCTGAACTCACCCTTTGGTTCGTGGCCCTGTGTTGTTTTGGTCTTTGCTCCGGTCTCGAAGTTTTTTCGTGCTTCGGCTGCTTGTTTTTCGCGTGTCGGACATTTGGATGCCCTGACTAGCCTATTGCGCTCAGCTCCGCTAATCGCCAAACCGCGCCCGCTTACGCGAGCTTTAAAAGCATCCACAGCTTGGCGCTGTGAATTACTAACAAGCGCATACGCGCCAATACTAACAAAAGCACATTCCTGTTTTTCAGGCACAAAAAAACGGGCTTGATCTATAGCCCGTTGCGTACGATGGAGAAGGGAGTCTGGTTCGAAGTTGTGTTCATACTTAAAAGGGAACATGCCCGCTAAGCCTTTTTGAATTTGCTGATCTATTGTTTCGTTCATTGTATGTTCCTCTGGTTGGTGTGGTCGCCACTTGTGTGGGTATCAATTACCTTTCGGGGTCATGTGACTAATAGTATTAACAATGGGTACAACCATGAAAGGCTCGCCTCTGGGTTCTTTTTTCTTGTTTCAGTTCACCCATATTTTCCTCGTTCCATAGCGGTAAATGTGTCAACCAACGAAAAAAGACCCGTTGAAAGCCAGCATTTGCGAGGTTTAGTAGGGGTTTTAAGGGTGGTATTAATACAGGGGTTTAAGGGAGTATTATCTTTATTAGGCGGCGCTGCTAAAGCCTTTTTGGGTGCGGCTTCCAGCTCGAATACGGGGGTATTGCCCAGTTTGGCTTCAAATTTATTTGTGCCTGGCTCATCATAAATAAAACCCTTTAACCGCGCCTGTGTTTCCTCTGCGGAGTGTTTCTCCGCTGCGAGTGTGCGGTATATTTTGCTATAGCAACTTGGGTTTGCTATAGCGAACCCTATAGATCGTAGGACGTGCGGTTTACAGACCATATTGGAGTGGGTTTTTGAGAGGTTAATTAAGCCGCCTAAATCGGTATCTAGACCTAAAGGTCTAGCGACTATGGCCATTTGACCTTTAGGTCTGGGGTCGGCCGTTGTGGGCAACAGTATGTGAGCTAAAGTAAAGGTTAAGCCAGCAATACATAGGGGCATGAAGTACTTGATCATGGCAGCCACTATTTCGAAGATGCTGAATGGTCAGAGGTGGAGTAACTGATTTGCTTATCAATGTAAGCTTCTAGGTCGCTCAGCAAATACCGTACAGCACGGGTGCCAATGCGACGAAAGGGGATGCGAGCGCCTGCCCACCGGTCACGTTCTAAAAATGCTGCGCTTACGTTTAGGTAAGTGGCGGCTTGTTTGGTATTTAGTAAAGCTGATTGCATGTGGTGCCCCTCGAAGTAAAAAACATTGAGGTAATGTTGCACGCTAATGTGAGTATGAAAAACTCCCAGCAGAGCTAGCTGGGAGTTTTTAGTTACTAGCTGGGAGGTTTGTGCTAGAAACGTGTTTTAGAGGCGAGGCCTCCCAGCTCTTTCTGATGCGGGCCTTGTGTCTAAGTCTTTGATCCAATCACGGGTGGTGTTCTTGCTTGAAAAATGGGCTGCCCCGCCATATTTTAGGAAAACCTCATTGCGCCTTATATCTTCAATTGACATGGTGGGATTGTATTTCCAGAGCGTTGATGCTATCTCCCTGCATAGGATTCTAGATCGTTGTTTATGGGTTAGAGTGCCCCAAAATGTATCTATTGCGTCTCGTTTATATGTGTTTGGCAGAGGCTCTGTGGCCTCATCAACTGTATGTTCAGCTAATATGTCTTTTTCGATGAGGTCCCTTAGGGGGCAGGCCTTAGAGCGTTCAAACTGTTGGCATTTTTCATCAACTAAAATTTTTATCTTTAAAGTTAGTTGAATGTTTTCTACTTCGTCATCATCAAACCAAAAATAAGGGAAAGGCAGCTCTTTTCTAATAGCCCATTCTGCTAGGTCGCTGCTGGTGGTATATATTTTATTCAGATAGGTTTTGGAATATGGGGCTGACGCTTTTAATATTTTATTGTGATGGCTAATGTATTGATGCAATCGATCTGTTTTTTGGTTGATAAAATCTAAGTAAAGATCTACTGCGTTCTGGTAACCATTACACCATGTCTCTGTATCATCAGAGTTGAAATAAACTACAGAAGGAAGATATCGATCATCTTTTAGCTCAATGCCGTGGTTAGTGACAACCGCAAGTTCACTACGTAGTTGAGAAAATAACATGGCTTGCAATACATCTATAACCGCCGAAGGAGGGGCTTCAGGATCGGATGTGCTTTGTTCGAGGTTAGCAAGTCGGTGAGCAATGTCCCAAAGGCTTAGGTAGTCTTTTGCCGGAATGATCTTTTCTATATTATTTGCTGCTGACGTCATTATCTGTTCCTTCGATTTGACCAAGTATATAGTTTGTAATTTTTTGCATTGGTTCGCGTAACCGCTCTGCATTTGGAACAATATAACCTCCTGTTACATCATTTGCAGCCCTATGGTTAAGTAATCTTTTTAGCGCGTAGTGAGGGATGTCCAAATTTTCCGCTGTAGTGGCAAACGTGCGGCGTAGATCGTGTAATGTGAACTTGATGTCGGATAGTTCTATAACTCTCTTTATGGAGGTTCTAGGCTCTTTTAATGGCCCGTCCGTAATAGGGGAGGGGAACACCCATGGGCTTTCAGATTGAAAGTGTCGTTGCTTTAGCAACGCTTCCAAATGGTCGGACATGGGTAGGCGGTGAGGATCTTTGTTTTTGGTGTCGGGAATCAAGAAAGATCGTTCGTTAAAGTTCACATTGCCCCAAGTCATTTTACTGGCTTCGGATTTTCGTAATCCAGTGAATAGCAAAAAGTGAAGGTAGTCTCTTGTAGTTTCTTGGTTAAGCTTAAGCGTTGCGTCAAACCAAGGTTTCAATTGAGTTGGCGTTAATAGGGTTTGTCTTGGCTTCACTTCGTACCACGATCTAGTTTTGCTCAGTCGCTTTGTTGGGTTGACCTGAATAATGGGCTGGCCCTTTTGATCTTCATATTGTTCTATAGCAAAGTTGAATATGGCTCTTAACACACGCATGGTTCCATTGGCTCCAGCAACGCTAGTTTCCCCCAGCTTACGATGCCGTGTTTCAATCATATCTTTGGTTATATCAGTCATAGGTTTGTTAAGCCAATCGCTAAGTGCACCTTTAATGCATCGTTGATATTCGCCCAATGTGCTAGGCTTTAGGTTGTGCCTGGCTAGCAGGTAGTCGCGGTATGCGTCGGCAAGTGTAACGCCCTTAATTTGTTGATCTTTTTTGTCTGCTACTGGGTCATTGCCGGTGGCAATTTGCCCCAAAGTAATTTGTGCTTGCTTTCTAGCTTGCTCTGGAGTGAGCGGCCCGTGCTTACCTAAGGTAATACGCTTAGCTTTACCTTGAACTCTGGCTTCAACTATATAAGTTTTGGTGCCCTTATTGGTTACCTTTAGCCCAAAGCCGGTTAGCTCAGTGTCGCGGTAAAATTCTTGAGTCGCCTTATCGTTGGCTCCGGCAGGTGGCGGAATGATGCCATCAACCGTTCGTTTCGAAATTTTTATGCGTGGCATTAATTGCGTCCTGAAATAGTTACATGTGTCTAAAAGTAGACGTATAGTAGACGCATTGTGTCAAATAAGGGCAATATAGTGCAAGTAGCTTAAAACAGTATGTGGGTTAAATCATTGTTAAATAGATGAATTTAAAAGAAAAACAAATTTATTCAAAGAAAGAATCACTTAACTTAAAATCTGTCGGCTTATGGCTATGCGGGTTCAAGTCCCGCCCAAGGCACCACACTAGGAAATGTCATCTCATCTCGTGCTTCCAGTTGTAATTCTCAGCAGTAATCACCAATTGATTGGTAACTCATACCCAAACTTTGTTAATTGATAGCGCAGTTATCAGTGGCTTATGTAAACAAAAATCTCTTTGATGGTTGAGGTAATGTTATTTTTTAGGAGTAACATTTAAACCCTAAAGAAGCCCTCTCAAGCAGAATCACCCCATATCTTTCCATCTACCAGCCCGTATAAATGATAAATTTCAGAGCGATAAACTCCGTCACCCAAAATGTCGAGTTCGATGGATGCAGAAACTTGCCCATCAAAATCTGATTACTTTGTTATATGAGCGCAATAACCAGTTAAAACTATTTTATCTTCTATTTAGCCTAAAGGTTTAGGGAAAAAAGCCGATATCTTTGAGATTAGTGCCAACAACCAGTTGATTTTACTTTCTATTTAGCTTCATTTTTAACGAATTTATGATTTTGATCGTAAATATGTACTCTCTGGATAGGAAAGAATCCGCTGGGTATTAGGAGCCCATGTCAATATTTAGCGGGCATGCTAATAAAGGAAAAAGCGTTATATGAAACATAACATCCGCGTCACCAAGGAAGAGCTGGCTTGGTTGTTGCCCAATGAGACGGTTGATGATTCTCATTTGGAGTTAATTCGCTCAAAGTTATTGATCCGATGTCTTATCATGGCTGCCATATTTGTGGTCAGGGCTTTTGTAATCACTTACTACCCGCAATATCATCTGTGCACCATTTATGATCAACGCTTGCCAGGCACTGAGTCGATAGACACGCTGAATCAACTAAGATTAGCTATCACTTTCGTATGCAGCAGCGTTTATTTATACTCCTTTTATAAGAATCTCTACTTTAGGTCCGCTAACGTGGCTGCGCTATTTGTTTTTAGTGGGCTAATTTGGAGCGATTTTGAAGCCTTGATTTTGCTCGAATCATTTAGCAAGTTAACTTACGGTTCTCTTGTTATGATTTTTATTAGATTATCGGTAGGGGCTTTGCTCTTGCTCAATTATCTAGATACTCGGAATGAATAAAAACTCAGACCTGATCAATGTCAGTCTGGCTGACGTTTTCAGTTTAGTTGGCGTGGGCTACGATATCAGCACTAGAGGCCTATTTTTGACTAGATATTGGCTAAGCACTTTGGGTATCAAGTTGCACTAATATTTTCTCCAACCTGTTGTTAAAGTGGTCCCATTGAACCGAACAGAATTTTCGCTTTGCAAACTAAACTTTGCTTCAAAATACTTTCGGCCGATACTTTTTAAAAGATGCCGTTAAAGGTGTTAGTGGCAGCCATGTGACTACTGAGTTCGACGTATCCCAAACTGGCAGTTCTGTTTTCTAAAAGTAGATAAAAAGTCTACCTAAATGGCCCTTCTTGAAAAAGCTAAGGGTCATATAGCATTCCTATAGAACCTTAGCTTTTTTGCCAAAACAGAGTCACTCTGTGGCAAATAATAAGCTACTAGAAATACTAACACCCTAAAATATCCTATCTATATCACTGACATCCACCGATACAGAACACCTATTAGGCGCCTGACGTAATTGCTGTAGTTTCATTTAAAGCAAGTTCAATGTTGGCAGTACTTGAGCGTGGAATTTCACGAATAGCTTCTGCTCTAATGTGGGCAATGTAGGTAAAGTAGCTATCCTTCAACAGGAGCAATCTATTTACTCCCGATGAAGTTCTTATAACTGGAGTTAAATTTTAAACATGGCGGCCCACTGAGCCCAGATTTGCATAGTTCATGTAAAAACGTCAAAGCTTTATCTTGGTTGTGTTCATTTTTTTAGTCATCAATACGAGTTAATGCTTGCCATTAGCTTAGCAATCCAACTTAGGAACCCTTTTCAGAAGATCTTTCCAAGTATTAAAAAATGGTACTAAAATAGTGTATGAAGTATCAAAAATTAAACAAAAACACAAAAAAACCTTTGTTTCATTGTTTTACTCACGTAAGCTGAAGCCGCTAAGAATAGTAAAGCATTTAAAATACTAATGACCAATAAAGGAAAAAACGATGATCAAAACACTCAAAACAGCGGCCTTAGGCGCCGTGTTAGCGCTTGGCCTTGCCGGCAATACGTCGGCCCAAGAGATAAACTTTTTTACCATTGGAACAGGTGGCACAGCCTATACCTACTATCCAGTTGGCGGTGTAATTGCCAACGCAATCTCCAAGCCACCAGGCTCACGCGAGTGTGGCAAAGGTGGCTCCTGTGGTGTTGACGGGCTAATTGCATCTGCAGTGTCGTCGCGGGGTTCGGTCGACAATGTGAACGCTATAATTTCTGGCTTACGTAGTTCCGGATTTGCCCAGTCTGATGTTGCTTATTGGGCATATACTGGCACAGGCACTATGGAAGGTAGCGAGCCAGCTAAGGATCTGCGCACCATTGCTGCCTTGTTTGAAGAGCATATTCACCTAGTCGCTTTAGCTGACAGTGGTATCAACTCAGTTGCTGATTTAGCTGGAAAGCGTGTGTCTTTAGACGAACCAGGTTCTGGTACCTATGTTGACGCTAATCTAATCCTAGAGTCTAACGGCTTGTCTTCTGATGATGTAACTGCAGAGGCTCTTAAAGGTGGTGCGGCGGCTGAAGCCTTGCGTAATGGCAAGATTGACGCATTCTTTGTGGTTGCTGGTTACCCAACTGGATCTCTGGTTGAACTTGCGTCTGCTGCAGACATCAAACTGGTACCTATCGATGGTGCAGGTGCAAATGCTTTGACTGAAAAATACGGGTTCTTCGCGTCGTCAGATATTCCTAAAGGCACTTACGAAGGCGTAGATACCACAACCACAGTAGCCGTTGGTGCACAGTGGTTTACGTCTGCATCTCAAGACGATGACCTGATTTACAATATTACTAAAGCATTGTGGAATAAAGAGTCTCGCAAGTTGCTTGATGTAGGTCATGCTAAAGGTAAGACGATTACACCGGCTACAGCTTTAGCGGGTGTAGGTGTGCCTTTGCATGCAGGTGCTGAGCGCTTCTACCGTGAAGCTGGCCTAATCGAGTAAGTTATACTCTCGATGCTACCAGCCTCAGGCACTAGCGTGTCTGGGGCTGTTTTATTTATTTATTCTGATATGGAACTATGTCATGCCTGCAGACGACACCCCTGAACTTACGCCAGAACAATTAGCAGAAATTGAGCGTGAGTTTGATCCTGAAACAGCCTTTCGTTCAACAGGTAAGACTGTTGGTTATATAATTGCTGCAATTTTAGTGTCAATGTCTGTCTACCATTTTTATGCATCTGGCTTTGGTCTTGTCCGTGAGCTAGTGCATCGTGGTATCCACTTGTCTTTTGTTCTTGGGCTGGTGTTTTTACTATTTGGCGCACGCAAGGCCAACTATAGCTTATCCCCTAAAGCATGGTATCGCGTTGAAGGCGTGCCCATGATTGATATTATATTTTCATTGGTGGCCGTTAGCGCGGCAATGTACCTGCCTTTGCTGCCCGCAGAAGCGCTGGCTAAGCGGGTTGGAAATCCCTCACCCACTGATATTTTTATGGGCTCGGCCTTGCTCTTGTTAACACTTGAGGCAGCACGACGGAGTGTTGGGCCAACCTTGCCTATAATTGGTTTGGTCTTCATTGGCTTTGCCTATTTTGGTCCCTTAATGCCAGGGGCTTTAAAGCATGGGGGAGCCTCGTGGTTTGGCATTATCAACCATCTCTATATGACTAACCAAGGAATCTATGGAATCGCAATCGGTGTAATGGCTCAGTACGTATTCCTTTTCATTTTGTTTGGAGTGCTTGCCACACGTATTGGTTTGGGTCAGCTTTTTATTGATATGGCAATGGTCATTGCAGGTCGTTATTCTGGAGGGCCAGCCAAGGTTGCAATTTTCTCGAGCGCGTTTATGGGTACCATTTCTGGTTCGTCCATCGCCAACACTGTGACTACTGGTGCACTCACTATTCCTGCAATGAAACGCGTAGGGTACCCCGCACATTTTGCGGGTGCTGTTGAAGCGACAGCATCAACGGGTGGCCAGATCACCCCCCCAATAATGGGTGCTGCAGCCTTTATTATGGTCGAATATTTGGAAATTCCATTACGCGATATTCTGGCTGCGGCGTTGTTCCCTGCTTTGTTACATTATTTTGGCATTTTTATTATGGTCCACCTTGAAGCCAAAAAGCTGGGTTTACGTGGTTTGCGTGCCGAAGAATTACCTAAGCTTGGTGTTGTTCTGAAGGATCATTGGTTAAGTCTCATTCCTTTGATCATTCTCGTCTACATGATCTTATCAGGAAAAACGCCTGATTATGCAGCGGTGTATGGCATTATTGCTTGTGTCGTTGTTGGTTTCCTAAATCCTACGCACCGCCTTAGTCTGAAGGATTTATGGTCTAGTTTGTCTACAGGTGCAAAGAGTACACTAGCCGTTGGTGCAGCGGCAGCAACCGTTGGAGTAGTTGTGGGGGTTGTCACCTTGACGGGTGTTGGGTTTCGACTTGGATACGTTGTAGTACAAACAGCTACTGATATAGGCACACTGCTGAGCTCACTGCCATTACTTGGATACTTTACTGTGACTCAATGGGCGCTGTTCACATCGCTTATTCTTATAGCTATGTCTTGCATTATTATGGGGGCTGGTATTCCTACGACAGCGACCTATATTATTCTGGTTGCCGTTGCCGCACCCGCACTTGCTGTGCTTCAAATAGAGCCCCTCGTGGCACACTTTTTTGTCTTTTACTATGGTGTTCTGGCCGATATCACACCGCCGGTGGCACTGGCGGCCTATGCAGCAGCGGGAATTGCTGGATCTAATCCATTCAAAACTGGTAATACTGCGTTCCGGCTCGGCATCGCCAAAGCACTAGTGCCTTTCGTCTTTGTCTATTCACCCGCCTTATTGTTGGTCACAGATGGTTTTACTTGGTGGTTGTTTACCGTCACATTAGTAGGTGCTATGTTGGGTATCGGATCACTTGGCGTTGCTTTTTCGGGATATTTGCTAGCTCCATTGAAAAAATGGGAACGCTGGTGGGTGGCGCTGGTGTCATTCCTATTTATTGCCCCAGGATTAGTTACCATGATTGTTGGACTTGTATTGATGCTACCCATTGTAGTTTTGCAGATTAAACGATCAAAAAAGCAGGGGTGATAGTTTTACACTAGCATAGCTCTAAAGTGCTTAATCGATTGAAAAAGGCTTAAGCGCCTTTGGTAATAAATAGTTCAATAAAGGTCATTTTACTTCTTGATTTATCTTTGGGGGTATAAAAATAAATTAATAAATTAAACTTTTATAAAACAACGAATATATCCCAAGATATGAGTGAGGCTTGAGCACCTCATTCTCTTTCGCTTGAATTTAGTATTAGTGTTTCAGGGTCAGCAGCAAGGTGAAATCATCACCACTATTAGCAGCTATGGTGTAGCTCATTTAAGCTTGGTTATAAGCTTTAAGGACACCAAAGCTGTTTTCGTAGATAAATCTCAAATTACAATTAACATTGCCTCATAAGGTGCTTAGTTTAATTTGTTTTGGGTTTTGAATTGGAAATCACTGGAGTCATGGCGTTCATGCAACTGCTCATCTAATTCACCCCAAGCACGATTGACCATTACCCCGCGTTTAACTGCTTTTCGTTGACTAATTTCTTCAGTCCAACGCACCAAATTTTTATAAGACTTAGTTTGTAAAAACTCTGCTGCACCGTAAACTTTATTTTGCACCAGGGCGCCATACCATGGCCAAATTGCCATATCAGCAATAGTGTATTGGTCACCACACATATATTGGTTGTTAGCTAAATGTTGATCGAGTACATCAAGTTGCCGTTTTACTTCCATAGTAAACCGCTCTATTGGGTATTCAAATTTTTCAGGCGCATAGGCATAAAAATGGCCAAAACCGCCACCTAAATATGGCCCACTGCCCACTTGCCAAAATAGCCAAGACAGGCACTGCGACTTAAGCAAAGGTTCTTTGGGTAAAAAAGCATCAAATTTCTCTGCCAAATACAACAATATCGCACCAGATTCAAAAATAGGCAGCTTATTGCCTTCACTATTATCAACTAGCGCAGGGATTTTGGAGTTTGGATTTACCTCAACAAACCCAGAGCCAAATTGATCGCCATCCAAAATATCAATCAAATAAGCATCGTACTCAGCGTCCTTGATACCCAAAGATAACAATTCTTCCAATAAAATTGTTACCTTTACACCATTGGGCGTTGCCAACGAATAAAGTTGTAAGGGGTGCTTACCCACAGGCAATTCTGATTCATGGGTTGCTCCAGATGTTGGACGATTAATGCTAGCAAACTTGCCGCCAGTTGCTGTAGTCCATTGCCATATTTTTGGGGGCTCATACGTATTTTCAGACATTTTTGATCCGTAACTATTGTTGATGTTATAAGAGGGTTTTATTAAACGCTGTTAATCTATGGGTATGCAAACACACATTGATCAACATAATAATATATTAATGCTTTCAGCCTTAATTCTACTGCTTTGCTATGATGCCGGCTGTATTTACTTAACGATTTAAAACGCAACACAAATCACGTGTCTCATGAAGCAAAGCGTGGGCTGTAATGGATATTTTACCTAAGTAAACCTACCTGCATAAAAGCAATAAAAGCCAAAGTATAGACCATGAATCACTAAATGTGCTGTTGTTTCACAAATGAGTTTCACGCCCACCCCAAAGTGATGAATAGCTGGTTTATATTATGCCTTTGAAAGACTTCAGTAAGCTTTAGCCAACCTTCTTTTTGTAAGCTGGAAGCAGCCTATTTGTAGTTTGGCCCCAGGACTTTTGTTGCGATTAACCATCGATTGTGGTCCTAAGGTATTCGCGCACAAGCACAGCCCAATGCGGCTAGTTTAATGAGGTATAGTTAGCAAACTGAGCCGTCTTTATTACTTGCCGATAACGCATTGATACAGTGGTTTAGGTGAATTAGGCTGGGGTCTAAAGAGCCCTCCATAATATGCGTTAACTTAAGTTGCCTGTGCGACCTTGAACAATGCTATCAGCAGGTATGGTGGCTCTATACCTAAACATTAAAGCTATGCTTTAAAAGCTAACTGATTTAAGCTGCCTAGCAAATCTGCCCTCTTACTTAATTCAATTATAAATGCAGCCTGATAGATCGTTGATATTTTTATGGTTACAGCTCCAATCACAACAACTCACCAGTGAACTAGCTCGGCGTAAATGAGAAATTATTTGACGCACTGGGTATTTAACCTTGCCTATCAGACTGTATAATCGGCAGCCAAAGGAGATCCATATGTCATTATTAAATTCTTTACCCGAAAATTCTGGAATCATTATTTGTGGTCATGGTAGTAGAGCCAAAATTGCTGAAGAAGAGTTCAGCCTGCTGGCTGCTGGATTGCGTGCTAGATTTCCCAGTCTAGAGGTTGAATATGGTTTTTTGGAATACTCATCGCCCAATATTCACATGGCGTTGGATCGTTTGATTTCAAAGGGTATCACTAATATCTATGCGGTGCCTGGCATGTTGTTTTCAGCTACCCACGCGCAAAATGATATCCCATCAGTATTAACTACCTATATGCAAAAAAATCCTGCGCTTACCATCAAATACGGTAAAGAGCTTGGTTTACATGACGAAATGATCATGGCCTTTCAACATAGGATTATGGAAGCTGTAGACCTAACTGAAATGCCAAAACCTGGTGATTTATATGACACCATGCTGGTGGTGGTGGGTCGGGGCACGTCTGTTGCGCAAGCTAATGCAGAGGTTTCAAAATTAACCCGCATTGTGGCAGAAAATATGGGTTTTGGTTGGTGTGAAACAGTTTACTCTGGGGTCACTTTTCCCTCGGTGGGTAGGGGGTTGGAAATGGCATTGAAGCTTGGCTTTAAGAAAATAGTTGTGGCCCCATATTTTCTTTTTTCAGGTAAGTTAATTGGCCGTATCCACGGTTACATTGACAAAGTTTCTGCTGATCACCCTGGTGTTAGTTTCCATGTTGCAGATTACCTGCGTGACCAATCTCATGTTATCAACACTTTTGTTGAAAGGATTGAAGAAACAGTGTCTCAACCGGCAGTTAACGATGGCCTTATGGAAAAATTTCAAGCTAGGTTAGCGGCTGGTGAAGTTACGGTTCACCACCACCATGCAGAGTTTCAGCCTGAGGTAGAGGCTGATTTAAAAGCTCATTCACATGATCACGACCATAGCCACGGGCATTCGCACCAAAAGGACGCAGGGCATAGTCATTCTGGGCATGGGCATACACATGCACCGTATAGACACATTGCGCACCCGCATGGGCCTAGAACAATGATTGATGAAAATGTGTGCTGCTGTTTTATGGGCCAATTCCCTCAAGCTGTTGTTGAAGAGGAGCGTGCACTTAGGTTGGCATCAGGTAAGTCAGTTGTTGATCAAACTCCGCAGTGCAAGGTCAAGTAGTCCTAGCCTTATTAGTGCAACCTGTGGGCTTAGGTGCTTTATAAAAGGTGCTTTTTTGATGCCAATTAAAGTTGGCTTTAAATGATTATTCAAAGCCATACCTGCTATTTAGTATAGAGTTCACAGGGTTTAATGATTGTGAACTTTAGCACTATGCCATTGCTTTTTATCTTGTTCTCATGCAGCGCAAGAATCAATATTTTTAGCTCGCTTTCACAGTTATAGCCACTCATTAGCGGCACGCTTAAATTATACCTAAGGCGAGTAACTTCAATCGTTTTTAGACAATCCCCGGCCTTTACAGGCCTTTATATTACCTTACCTCTTTTCAGCTGTGTAAAACTACTTATATGCAGATTGCAGTACTTGTGACATGTGCAATACAGTTTTTTGTTGTGATGGGCCATTTATTTAATGAGGCTTAGATCGGCTTCTATACCCACTCTTTGTTCTTTGGTTAACTTCTTTGAAGCAAACTTATTTAAGGTAGTTAAGTAAGTTACACCGTTGCTTAGCGCAATTGTTGACCAGTAATAAGACTTCTGAAAGCTCTGAACCACTCCTCTGCCGTCAAAAAAACGCCTTGCTAAAAATTCCATGGCCACTAAGTCGCCACTAATGGCCTTAACCTCTGCAATAGTTACGCATTCACTTTGTTTAGCAGGCATTGACGTGTCCTCACTCTGTATGGCCTATATAAATTGTAAACTAATCCAAAAAGTTAATTTTATTGCACTTTATGTGTTAATGTAAGTCAAAAATTTGTTTATATTCATCGTAAAAAGATCATTATGTTTTGTATTTTATACAAAAAGTAAATTTAATGATTATTTAACAAGTATGGGAGAAAATACCTAATGTCAGAATTCCTAGACAGCAAAGACCAAGCTATTGTTAGTTTGTTGCAAAAAGACGGTCGTATGTCAGTTCAAAATATGGCCAAAGCGTTAGGGATAACACGAGCCACAGTAACTAAACGTATAGAAAAATTAGAATCTAGTGGGGTAATTACAGGGTATGTTGCAGTGGTAAAAAAAGACTTTCTTAATAAAGAAGTACGTGGGTGGGTAATGATTACTACAGTACCTAATTTAGAAGAAAGTGGCATTGTTGCAATGAAACTCATCCCTGAAGTAAGCAAAATATACACCACTAGTGGACGTTGGGATTTGGCAGTTGAAATTAGAGCTTCACACCTGGAAAGCTTTGACACAGCGCTGTCAAAAATTCGCCAAGTGAGTGGGATTGAAACCACAGAGACCAATTTATTGCTCAGTTCGCGTATTGGCATGTAATTCATTAGAGCAAATTAAAGGGTAGTAATCATTTTTAGGTTTTTAAGAGCATTAGTTGATACCTAAAATAGCATTGATCCTTCTGCTTTTGGCTCACTTCAAGTGGGGGGTTCGTGATAGTCTATGATTGATTCTACCAGACGTATCATTAACACTTCGCATAGAGAAAAATTATGGCCATAGGTGCTACCATTTATAAGGCAAATTTAAACTTATCCAACCTTAATAGTCATCATTACGCTGATTACAGCCTAACCATCGCAAAACATCCGTCTGAAAATGAAACTCGATTAATGTGTCGCCTCATTGCCTTTTTGCATGCTGCACATGAAGACCTTGAACTAACAAAGGGCATTAGTTCAGTAGAGGAACCTGACTTGTGGCAGCGGGATTTAACTGGAAATATTGTGCATTGGATTGAACTGGGGATGCCAGATGAAAAACGCATTCGCCAAGCTAGTGGTAGGGCTCAGCAGGTGACTATTTATACCTATCATGATAATAAAGCTGACATTTGGTTAGAGAAAAATCGCGCTAGTCTATCTACCAACAAAAAAGTAAAGGTGTTTCACATTGATGTGGAAGCTGCGTCTTCGTTAGAAAATATGTTGGTTAAAACGATGAACTTGAGCTGCATTATTGAAGAAGATCAGGTGCACTTAAGTACTGATGACCTTCATGTTACGGTGCAAATAACTCAAAGTTTATAATGGCTTATGGCCAGTAATGCTTGAAACATAAGTTAATACACAAGGAATTAGGTGGATGGCTGTAGCAAAACAACTCATGGTATACCCAGCAAACAGGCTAGAAGATCTGGCTGTATTACTGAACCACGTGTTAACGCTTGGGCAATCTGGCAGTGCTTCTGGGGTATTAGATTCTGCTCAAGTTATCGTTGAAAACACGGGCATGCAGCATTGGCTTAATACGCAATTAGCCAAGCAAAACGGCATTGCGATGAACATTGACTACCCTTTGCCTGGAAAATTTGTTTGGCAATTGGCCCGGCAGTTATTAGGCGATGCTCAAGTGCCTCAGCAACCACCTTATCAGCGCGAGGCCCTAGTTTGGCGAATTGATGATGTATTGGCGAGTGATGCGATACTGACTAATTCAGCATTCTCTGAGGCTAATCGCTACTGGCAATCAGCGCCGCAAGAGCAAACAAAAACACCTGCAGACCTTTTAAAGCGCTTTCAATTATCCAGCGCGCTGGCTGACCTTTTTGAGCAATATATTCTCTACCGTCCCGATTGGCTCACTCAATGGCAAATAGAAGACAGCTCAGAACATTGGCAAGCTCAGCTGTGGGCTATGTTATGCCATCAAGATGGGCGCCACCCCATAGATATACAACGCAGGTTAATACACGCACTTTCTCAACTAACAGGGCCTAAGCACCAACAGCTACCGCAACAAATTTTTCTGTTTGCCCTGAATACTATGGCGCCAGCTACGTTAGAGGTTTTTTCGGCCTTAGCTCAGCATACTCAGGTGCATATATTTCACCTTAATCCTTGTGCTGAATATTGGGGCCATATTCAGTCTGAAAAAGCCATTGCGGCTACGCACCTAAAGCATTGGTTAGCGCAGCAAGACGATAACGTGTTAGTTGATGGTGGCAACCCCTTATTAGCTAACTTAGGCAGCCAAGGCAAAGAGTTTTTCCGCCTACTACAGCAGCAAGATAGTTATAATATTGATGCCTTCGAAGAAGCTACCCCTGTTAGTTCCAGTGCAGATTTGTCTACCCTACAACAGCTTCAACAAGACATTTTGCACCTTGATGATGCCCGTGAACATAGCCATAAAAAAGTAGATGACAGCCTTGTTTTTGCCAATGGTTCCAGTGCCCTGAGAGAGTTACAAGGCTTACATGACTGGTTGCTTGGCAAGTTCCAAATAGACCCTAGCCTTAAACCAAGTGACATTCTAGTCATGTGCCCGCAAGTAGAGGATTATGCTGCCTACGTAGGCGCTGTCTTTGACACCCAAGGCAGGCAGTTTGGTTCTTGGTATGATGCCAGTAAAACCGAAACGCCACAGTTACCGTGCTCTATCGCCGACCGCAAGCCGCAAGATTCAGAGCCTCTTGTAGCCGCTTACTTGCAACTTCTGCAATTGCCAGATAGCCGGTTCCAAGTGTCTTTTATATTAGACTTTTTACGCTTGCCAGCGATACAACGAAAGTTTGGTATCGACCCAGTTGAACTTGAAATTATTGCAGTTTGGCTAGCTAACGCGTGTGTGCATTGGGGCTTGGATGAGTGTCATAAAGCCAGCACTTTGGGCCAAGAGGAGTCTACAAGCACCTATAGTTGGTCTTGGGGGCTTAAGCGTTTATTGCTTGGTTTTGCTCAAG
The DNA here is from genome assembly GCF_047730085.1 of Candidatus Njordibacter sp. Uisw_056. NCBI lineage: Bacteria > Pseudomonadati > Pseudomonadota > Gammaproteobacteria > Pseudomonadales > Candidatus Njordibacteraceae > Candidatus Njordibacter > Candidatus Njordibacter sp. Uisw_056. The sequence goes on from NZ_CP159830.1 coordinate 724,079, forward strand.
GTGGGGAGTCAAAAAAGTATCAAAATGACTGGTTGCTAGCTGATGTAGAGGGCAGCCAAGCGGTGCTTTTAGGCCGTTTAATGCAGGTGCTTGAACAGTTGCAGGGGCATGCAAAAAACCTTAATACTCCTCGTTCAGGCCTCGCTTGGCGGGGCTATCTTACGGGCATGATAGACGAGTTTTTTGCCGATGACCAAACGTTGCAGCGTAACGAAGAGCAGGCCAAAGAGTGGCTAACAACGGCTATCGGTAATATGGCTATGTGGGTAGAACAAGTTGATTATAGTCAAACCATTACCTTAGAGGTGGTGCGCTACAGCTTAACCCAAAAACTGTCTGTAGCAAGTAGTAGCCAAGCCTTTATTACCGGGAAAATTACCTTTTGCTCTATGGTGCCTATGCGCAGCATTCCATTTAAGGTAGTTGCAATGTTAGGGCTTAATGATGGGCAGTACCCTAGACAATCTAAACCATTAGACTTTGACTTAATGGCCCAAGAAGAGCGTAGGGTGGGTGATCGTTCGCGCCGTGGTGATGACCGCTACTTATTTTTAGAAGCTTTGATCAGTGCCCGGTCTTGTTTGTACTTTAGTTATCAAGGCGTGGATAGTAAAAATAACTCCCCACGCCAACCCAGTTTGGTTTTGTCTGAATTGATGGACTACCTTACCAGAGGGTATGGCTGGAACTTTAATCCAACACAGGCTGATTCAAAGCTTCGGCAACTACCTTTGCATAGCTTTAGCAAAGATAACTTTAACCCTTTATCTACCCCTAGCTTTGAGACCTCTTGGCTACGTTTGCTGCAAGCTGAGAGTTTGGATGAAGATCACAGTGTTGTAGGCCCATCTGATCATTTAAAAGCGTTAACTGTGAGTGGTCTAGTGCGGTTTTTAGAAAACCCTGGCCGTACGTTTGCTAATGAAAGTTTAGGCTTATATTTACACGATTATGACTTAGAACTAGATGATGATGAGCCCTTTGAAAGCTCCAAATTAGTTGAGTATAAATTGCGCCAGTGCATGTTAGCTGCGGTCTTGTCTCATGAGCCAGAGGCGTGCAAAGCGGTTAGAGAAGAATATCAATTGAATGGGCAACTGCCAGAAAACCACCTTGCAACCCGCATTATTGACACCAGCCAAGAGCAGGCAGAAGCACTTTTAGATGAGCTACAAACACTGGCATACGAACAGGCACAAAACCATTGGGTTTCAACGCGCGTAATGGGCGTAACCATAGAAGATCAATTACCTTTAATAGGTGACCCTACGGATGAAAACAGCCCACTCAAAGTTATCCTTAGTCGGCCCAGCAAGGCAAAACCTAAAGACAGGCTTACCCTTTGGCTTACTAGTTTAATTGCCCAAGTGGCGTTTGAACAGAAGGTTACGGGCGTATCAGTTCACTTAGAAAAGAATTTAGAAGTAGATGAATTAAATGATGCTTCAGGTCAGTTACAAAAAATAGTAGCGCTTTACCTACTAGGCTTAACCCAAGCCCTGCCATTAGATGCTGAACTAGGTCAAGAATTGCTCAAAGTAGATTCTCAAGACACTGATAAGCGCCGCAGCAAGTGGCAGAAGAAGTGGTACCACCACAAATATAGTCAACATTTTGATTTTTCAAGTGACCCATATAGGCGTTGGCTATGGCCACAAACTCCCTCATTTGAAGATTGGCATGAGCAGTTTTCTGACGTTTACCAACCCATGGTGGATAGCATCAAAGAGGTGAAGCATGCCCAACCTTGACCTAGCTAATATGCCCTTGAAAGGCCGTCATCTTATTGAAGCCAGTGCAGGCACGGGTAAAACCTACAGCATCACTCGCATCTATTTGCGCTTATTAATAGAGAAACAGATCCCTGTAGAACAAATATTGTTAATGACATACACCCGCGCCGCAACACAAGAACTGCGTGGGCGCATAGAAGACACGCTCCGGGAAGCCCAAAATAGCTGGGGTTTGCATAAAGATGAGTACTGGCAGAATCTCTATCAACAGGCAGAGCCTCAGCAAGCTCAACTGCTGTTGCACCAAGCCCTACTTAATTTAGATCAAGCGGCCATCTTTACCATACACGCATTTTGCGGCCGAGCTTTGCAACAATATGCATTTGCTAGTCAAACGGGCCTAGAAGTGGTGTTAGAAACCAATACTCAAGATTTGGCCCACACAGGCCTGCAGGACTGGCTTCGTGTAACAATGCATCAGCCAGTGGTTTATAGCCAGCTTGAACAACAGGGTTGGCATACTCCAAAAGGGTTTTGGGACGCCTTTAGTGGTGCTTTGTTAAGTCAAACACCTGTGTTTGCTGTAGATGCTGAATCATGGCATCAGGCATGGCACAAAAATAAATTACATGTTCGTAATAGTTTGCTTAAGGCAGAAGTGCAAATGACCCAAGCCACTATGGCTGACCCTAAGTCTAAGGGGGTTCGTTTAACCCAGTGGCAAGATTTACTAAACTGGCTAGGTACAGATGTGTTTGAGCCTGCCTCTAAAGACCACTTAGCTTGTTTGCATGGTGGTAGGTTATCTAAATCACCAGAATTAAAGACTATTATTACCCCCCTTCGGGAGCTTATTAATAATAAAAGCTTTACCGATAAGTACTTGGCTTACGCTAACCAAGCAAAGGTTGCCCCCATAGTTTTAGAGGCAGTGCAGCATGTGAGAAAAGCCTACCAAGAGGCTAAACAAAAACAACAAGTTATGGAGTTTGATGACTTGGTGAGGCGCTTATCCGAGTGCGTTAATCAGCCAGAAAGTATAGCCCTAGTTGATGCTTTGCGGTTGGCTTACCCAGTGGCCTTAGTCGATGAGTTTCAAGACACCGATGGGCACCAATATGCTATTTTAAATCGCCTTTATGAACCTTCCAGCAATAGCACTGCGTTATTTATGATTGGAGATCCAAAGCAGGCGATTTATGGCTTTAGAGGTGGTGATATACAAACCTATTTGAGCGCATCTCAGGCCACAGACTATCGCTGGCATATGGACACTAACTGGCGCTCTAGTCATGCCATGGTGGCGGCCTATAATCGTCTTTTTTCAGAAAGTACTAGAGAACGAAAAGTGTTTGGCAGGGGCATTAATTACACAGATGTTAGCGCTAGTAACTATGCTACCGCCAATGAAGAGAATAACCCTAAAGCCAGTGGTGCAGCTTTAACCTATGTTTGGCTACCAACACAGCTATTAACTAATGAGCGCAAGCACCAACATATTGCCCAGTGGTGTGTTGCAGAAGTGCAGCAAATATTGCGCCAAGGCGATTTTATTGCCAGTGATATTGCTTTGCTGGTGCGCGGAGCGACTGAAGCGCAGGCGTTGCAGACCGCACTAAAGCAGGCTGGCTTAGCCTGTGTGTATATTAGTGATAGAAGCAGCGTGTATGACAGTGCCGAGGCTACAGAAATGGTGCGCCTACTTAATGGTTTATTGCACTGCGAAGATCATCGGCAGCTTGCGCGTGCAGCAAGCACTCACCTCTGGGGTGGCAGTGTGTCATTGCTGGCCCAGTTAACCTTTGATGACAACTACTTGATAGAAATACGCAGCCAAATGATGCAGTTGCGTCAATTATGGCTGAGGCAAGGGGTGATGGCTTTAGTGATTCATCTGCTCAAGCAGCGTGCTGTGCCACCGGCGCTAAATAAAGAGCGTTATATGACCAACATGGTGCAATTGGCAGAGCTGCTGCAAAAGGCATCAGGCCAGGCCAGTTCGGCATTATTGCTGGTGGAATGGCTGCAACAACAATGCAATGAAGGCAAGGCAGATAGCAGTGCAGAGTTGCGCTTAGAAAGTGATGCCAAATTGATTCAAATTGTTACCCAGCATGGCTCTAAAGGATTGGAATACCCTGTGGTATTTATTCCTTTTGCAAGCCAAGCCAAAGACCCGCTTAAACGGGGCACCAAACACGCCCAATTATTCCCTTATTATCATCCCCAAGAGCATTGCCCAGCGTTAATGATAGGCCGAGATAGTGAAGTGTGTGATCAGGCCACACGTGCTGCTCAAGCGGAATCCTTGCGCCTATTATACGTTGCTGTTACCCGTGCTCAGTATAGGTGTTATATCCCAGTGAGCGATTTCAGTAACAGTGAACTGTCGCCTTTAGGTCAAGTGGCTTTTTGGTGCCACAAGCAAGCTGACACCGTTAATTGGCCAGAGGCCTTGGTTCAGTTAACTCACCCTAAAGACTCTGAGCTACGACTTATCGAAGAAGACTCGGTGCAGGTGCCTTTGCCCCAGAGCTTTGCAAGTGAAACAACCCAAGTGTTAACAACACAAAGCTTTAGTGGCCATATTGATGCCAACAATAATTTGTTGTCTTACAGTGCTCTGGTGCGCCAACTTAGTTACGGTGCTCACACACAGCAAACAAGTGTTAAAGACCGTGGTGATGGGAGCAACCAGCTTGTAGACCCTAACCCAAATACTGCCTCTAATGAGTTACGCTTCACTTTAGCAAAGGGTAAAAATAGTGGCTTGTTACTGCATGATATTTTAGAACAGGTCGATTTTTCACAACCCATTTGGCCTACTGCCATGGATGTGCCTTTGGCTAAATACCATACCATGGTAGGCATTGGCCAAGATGACGCTAATAAGTTGGAATGCCTTGAGCAATGGCTAGATGAGTGCTTAGAATCTCCGATGCCACATATTGGTATGGACCTTAATCCCACATTAGCGCATCAACAACAGATCACCCTAGGGAAACTTGCCCAGCATCAAACCTTAAGAGAGGTAGAATTCTACTTTCCACTGCAGCAGGCAAAGCAATCTACCTTGGCGCAGATATTGAGCCATCACCGTGGTGGCTTGCCCACAGCATTGCCAAGCCATCTGGTACTTCAAGGGATGATGCATGGATTTATAGATTTGATATTTGAATATGGGGGTCGCTTTTTTGTCGCTGACTACAAATCTAATCATCTAGGCGATAATCTTGAAAATTATCATTATCAAGCGATGTTAGACGCGAACCAACAGCATTATTATGACCTGCAATATCTAATATATAGCTTAGCTTTGCACCGTTACTTGGGTCAAAGAATGCCCAATTATGACCCAGCCCAGCATTTTGGTGGGGTGTACTATTTATACCTCAGAGGAATGTCGCCCAAAGCAGCCACGGGTATATTTGCTAAAGCGATCAGCATAGAAGAATTGAACCAGCTTGATCGCCTGTTTGCAGGGGAAGTGCCATGTTAATTTCAAGGGATCAATTGCATAATAATTATGCAGGATTGGAAGCGGTAGATGAATTTTTAGCAGCCCACTTGTGCCAAAGTTTTGCAAGCCAATGCTCGGTGATGCAGCATTTGATTATGGCGCTAAGCAAAGCCCTGCGTAACGGCCATAGTTGCCTACCTTTAGGTGACATTGCCGGCCAAACGTATTGGTCTACAACGGATGATAAAGCTGCAGGTGCAGCTAGCAGGCCAGGTTACACCTTTGCTTCCTTTGAAGTACTAATGAATAGCGCCCAAAGTCACCCAATTAATGCAAACCATGATGCCCCATTAGTGTTAGAAAATACGCGACTATACTTAAGACGTTACTGGCGCTATGAACAACACGTTGCAAAGCATTTACTAAAGCGTATGCAAGGTTATCAGCTGTCGAAAGAGCAACAAGAAGCTGCACATAACTTACTGGCTAAACTATTTAAAGCTCCAAATGAGGGCCAAATAGACTGGCAGGCTCAGGCCGTTAAAGATGCCTTAGAGCGCCAAGTGAGTATTATTTCTGGTGGGCCAGGAACAGGTAAAACGTATACTGTGGCAAGGCTGCTAGTGGCATTGCAGGCTGTTAATGAAACCTCGTTAACCATGGTGATGGCTGCACCAACAGGTAAGGCAAAACAGCGTTTGGTAGAATCTATTAATAGTGCTAAGGGCCAATTGTTGCAGCAGGGTATAGGCAAAGAACTCATCAATAGTATTCCACATACCGCGCAAACCTTGCATGGGCTGCTGGGCCTGCGTCCTAATAGCCACTCAGCTAAATACCATAGCGCTAACCCGCTGCCTATAGACCTACTGTTAGTTGATGAAGTGTCCATGGTAGATTTGCCTATGATGGCGCGGTTGTTAGATGCCCTACCTGAGCATTGTAAGCTGGTGCTGGTGGGTGATGCAGAGCAATTACCTTCTGTGGCTGCGGGCTCAGTATTAGCTGACATTCCGCCTACGGCGATAAGCTACTTGCATAAAAGTCATCGCTTTGATGGGCAGGGTGGCATTGGATTGTTGGCACATCAGGTGATGCACAATGAGGCAGAGAAAAGTTGGCACCTGCTGTTAACCCATAAAGATTTGAATTTAATACCAGAAGAAGAGTTCCAACCGTGGCTGGAGCGAATGTGCGATCAATACTTTGTGCCTATGTTAAAAGCTAAAAGTGTAGAGGAGGCATTTTTATGTTTAAACCAGTTCAGAATTTTAGCTGCAACACGCCAAGGCAGTATGAGTGTTGAAGGGCTTAACGAACAGGTTGAACGTATACTGAGTCGCCGCCTGTCACAAATTAGATTGGCACAAAATTATCACGGTAAACCTGTCATGGTGACGAAAAATCATCATGGCTTAGGTTTATTTAACGGGGACATTGGCATTCTGTGGGCGCAAGACAATGGCCAGCTTAATGTGTGCTTTATGCACTCACAAGGGGTGTACAAGGTAAACGTGGGTTTGTTACAAGACTTAGAGACCGTCTATGCCATGACCATCCACAAAACCCAGGGGTCAGAGTTTCAGCATATTGCTCTTGTAGTTGCGCCCCAGGCAGAGCACTTATTGTCTTCCCAGCTACTTTATACTGCAGTCACTCGGGCAAAGTTAAGTTGTAGTGTTACAGTCAATAAGTCGCTGTGGTTTAAAGCGGTGGGCCACAAGACTCAGCGCTGGTCTGGGCTTAAAGCGTTGCTTAGTGTTTAATTTAAGGGTGGTGGGGTTCATTACCAGAGCAGATTAATGATAGATCCTAGCGCCTATTATTTGCTTAAATAGTAGTTTCAACTGAGGGTCTTCAAGTTGCAGATTGAACTCTTCTTGGTGGCTAATAGTGTAGGTTTTTTGCCGCACTATTAGGTAGGGTTCAGAACCCTTAGTAAGGCTAAATGACGCCATAGGAAAGCGCTTTAAACATTGGTTAAAAAAGTTCATGTTGTTAGCAACTGACATGAGTTCTGCACTAGGATACACCTCCCCTAAATTACGGGCATAAATATTGATTTTTTGATAACGCTCAATGTTCACAAACACCATAGGATCAAATACCTGTATACCTTTTTGGTTGCCGGTCACACTTGTAAGTGGAAACTGGCCTTTGGGTACGCTGTTATCAAAAAAAGTGAATTCGTAACGAGGGCTAGTATGCGCTAACCACTTAAATATAAGTTTAGGGATGCCTTGGTAAGCTTCTACACTGTGGCCTAAAAAGTCCTCCACAGATTTATACCGCCCCCTTTGTTGGCCTCTAATCCATCCTCGCTCTACCGTTTCCTCTGGTGGAGTAATAACAAAGTACATATACATAATATGAGCATATTTGGCATAAGTGCCGTGTAAAACCTTTTGCACCTGCTCAGTTGAAAAGCTGTCAAATCTAAAACGATCTACTAAAATATTCGGAATAGACTGGTTTTCCTGACCAGTGCGCCTAATATAACGGTCTAACTTAGCGTCAATAATGTTAACTTCGTTGCTAGTAAAACGGCCCGAGTACTTATAATTTGGCCCCAATGATTCATAGTCTAATAACTGACGCCGCCAAATGTCTGGGCTAATAATGCCGTATAAAGAAGACTCAATGCCGCGCTGCCCCATAGTTTTTTGCAATAATGGCCTAAGGGTACTTTTACCTGCTGCAGAGGCACCTTTAAGGCTGATAATCACAGGTTTGTCTACGCGCTTTAACAGTTGGTATGCATTACTGGCTACCGCTGAATCAATAGCCGGCTCAATTAATTTCCCAACCATAAAGCTACCGAAGTTATTAAGCGCATGGCGACAAATTATGCGGCTCATAAACACTCTATCATTGCCTATTAAACCCCGTGTGGATGCCACAGAACCTAATATTTGATAACTGCTCTTGTAGACCGCTCTAATTAAAGGATCTGTATGGGCAAGGCCTGTGGTTTTAAGTTGGTTAATGGCTTTGAATTGAATTTCTTCACTGCTAAGGAGAGCTTGCTTTTTTACCTGCTTTTTTCCCCAAGGCCAAAAGCCTTTTTTTACTATTGGGGCAGCTTTGGGTTCTAGCATCACTTCTTCAGCTAATAATCGGTCCACTTCTACCTTTATTGCTGCAGATAAACTTTGAAAGTCGGCTTCAATAGAGGCATATAGAGGGGCAATATGCTGATATAAAATGTCGTTAGTAATGCGCCGGAAGTTAATTCCGAAGTCTTCTTCATGCTCAGCTTCTGGAATATGAATGTTGGCGCTCACTCTTACGATAAGCTCGTGCATTACTAAGCGCCAGGACGTAAAACCTACTAGGTGTTCTGGTTTAAGGCCCGTGAGTTTGGCAATTTCTTGCACTTCGTCGTAGCGGGTATAAACGTTTGGCGTTTGAAAAATAGTTTCTAGACAGCTTAATTCCCGAGGCAAATTAGCACTCAATCCGGGGTTCCATGCGCTATATTCTTGTTGTTTTGACATGCGTTGCGTCTGGATTTTTATTGGTACGCATAGGTATAGCAGATTTCGCCAAGCACGTCAGTGATAACCCCGACATGTTTGTGAAACAAAGCGAAGCAATACAAACTGTTAGCCCTTTAAAAAGCCCTAAACAACCCCCACCTATAACGGTGAATATGAAATATTACTAATGAGACATATGACTTACGCCTTAGAAATTAACCAGCTGCATAAAGCCTATGACAACGGCTTTGAGGCCCTTAAGGGAATCAGTTTAAAAGTAGCACAAGGGGATTTCTTTGCCTTGCTTGGGCCCAATGGTGCAGGCAAATCTACAACTTTGGGTGTGGTGTCATCTTTAGTGAATAAAACCTCAGGCTCAGTAAAAGTATTTGGGCATGACCTAGATATAGAGGTTAGCCAAGCAAAATGTATGATGGGGGTGGTGCCACAAGAATTTAACTTCAACATGTTTGAAAAAGTGGAAGATGTAATAGTACAGCAAGCTGGATACTATGGCATCGCTCGCGATGAGGCCGTTCGCCGCGCCGAGCAGTTGCTTACGCAATTGGGTTTATGGGACAAGCGCTTTGAAGCGTCACGCACCCTTTCTGGGGGTATGAAGCGACGCTTAATGATAGCCCGAGCCTTAGTTCACCAGCCTAAATTACTGATCTTAGATGAACCTACCGCTGGTGTAGATATTGAACTTCGCCGGTCTATGTGGGAATTCCTCACCCGTATCAATGAACAGGGCACAACCATTATTCTCACCACTCATTATTTGGAAGAAGCAGAAAGTTTGTGTCGTAATATTGCCATAATTGACCAAGGCGAAATCATTAAACATAGCACTATGAGGGAACTCTTAAAAACCATTAACACGGAAACTATAGTGCTGGATTTGCATCAGCCACTACTACACGCACCCGAAGTGGAAGGCTATTATTTACTGTTAGTTAATGACACTCACATAGAAGTAACCCTTAACCAAGGGCAAGACATTAATACAGTATTTGTAGCCTTGTCAGCTGCAGGAATAAAAGTGACCAGTATGCGAAATAAAACTAACCGTTTAGAAGAGCTATTCGTCAATCTAGTAACCAGCAATAAGACTGATTTGAAAGGAGTAAGTGCCTAATGTCTAGTTATGAAATCTACATTGCTTACTCAACTATTGTGCGCAAAGAAATTCAACGATTCATGCGTATTTGGGTGCAAACGCTATTACCACCCTCCATTATAATGGTGCTGTATTTCATTATTTTTGGCAACTTAATTGGCAGCCGAATTGGCCAAATGGGTGGCTTTGATTACATGCAGTTTATTGTGCCAGGTTTAATTATGATGTCGGTCATTACTAATTCATACGGCAATGTGGTGTCTTCGTTTTATAGTACTAAGTATCAGGGTAATATAGAGGAAATGCTGGTTTCACCTATGCCTAACTGGGTGATATTGGCAGGCTACGTTACCGGTGGTGTGGCCCGCGGTTTGGCCGTAGGCGCTATAGTGACCACGCTTTCGTTATTCTTCACCCACTTAGAAATTCATAACTTGGGCATTATCACCTTAGTGGTGCTAATGACCTCCATTTTATTTAGCTTGGGTGGCTTTATTAATGCAGTGTTTGCTAACAGTTTTGACGACATTTCTATTGTGCCAACGTTTATTCTTACGCCTTTAACCTACCTTGGTGGGGTGTTTTATTCTATTGACCTACTGCCAGATTTTTGGGCTGGTGTCTCACAGCTGAACCCTATTTTATACATGGTGAATGCCTTTCGCTATGGAATTTTAGGGGTGTCTGATATCCCTGTAGGCTATGCTTTGTTAGTGATTAGCGTGTTTATTTTTGCTTTGTTTAGCTACTGTATGCACCTGTTAAATACGGGTAAGGGCATTCGTAAATAATGCCGCTGCCTTGGAGAAAGTAATGCAACAAAATGATTTTATAGAAGCCTCGCCGTTAGGTGATATAAGCACCTATGTTACTGAATATGCACCTGGTTTATTGTTTCCTATTCCACGCAATAAGCCTTGGCAACCAGAATTCACGTCTAGGCCATTTTATGGCATCGATGTTTGGAATGCGTTTGAAGTGTCGTGGCTCAATGAAAAAGGTCTGCCACAACTGGCATTGGCGGAATTTCGTGTGCCAGCTGAAAGCCCTAATATTGTTGAAAGCAAATCATTTAAGCTGTATCTAAACTCCTTTAACCAAACAAAAATGGTTGACCTATCACAGGTTCAGCGGCATATGGCTGCAGATATTTCTGCCGCAGCAGGGGCACAAGTGCAGGTTAGTTTATATAGCCTTGATGATATAGTGATGCCAGTATTACCTACTCCTGGTGCAAATATAGACCAGCAAGATATCGAAATAACAACCTACACGCCAGACGCTAGTCTCTTATCGTCTGACGTTAAGATTTACCGTACAGAAATTTTACATAGTAACTTACTTAAAAGTAACTGCCCTGTTACTGGGCAACCAGATTGGGCAACTCTGGTTATAGAATATGAAGGGCCCACAATCAACAGAGCAGGGTTGTTGGCTTATATCGTGTCTTATAGAGAACATGGCGACTTTCATGAACAATGTGTAGAACAAATATTTCTTGATATAAAGGCTCAATGTAAGCCTGGGCAGCTCACCGTTTATGCCCGTTATGTAAGGCGCGGTGGCTTAGATATTAACCCTTATCGTTCTACCAGACCGGTTTTACCTAGCAATCATCGTACCCAGCGGCAATAGCCCTTTAGAGATATTTTTATGGAATTATTACATGGTTTACTCAATCGAGTTTCGATCCAGAGACTCGAATCCCCAGGGCCGACAGAAACTCAGGTAGAAGTGATGTTGCAAGCTGCGCTTAGAGCGCCAGACCATGGAAATCTTAAACCTTGGCGCAGTGTCATGGTAACGGGTGAGGGCCTTACAAAGTTGGGGGGACTTCTGCAAAAAGCACAACTAGAGCGTGATCCAGACAGCGATCCACAAACCTTGGAACGGTGTATTAAAATGCCTCACCGTGCGCCGAGTATCTTAGTATTAATAGCAAGCCCAACACCACACCCTAAAGTGCCAAGAGCAGAACAAATACAGGCCACAGCGGCTGCCGGGTGTGCTATGTTGCTTGCTGCCTTTGCGCAAAATATTGGTGCGGTATGGCGTACTGGATGGGTAGTGAGTCACCCCACAATAACGCAAGCCTTTGACCTAAAAGAGTCTGAAGAAATGATTGCTATGATTTATATGGGCATGCCCTCAGTAACACCTAGGCCAGCGCCAGTATTAAGTAGCCAAGAATTCATTAAACATTGGCATTAATGCGTTGAATTTTATTGCTTTTTACACAGCAAAGGCATAGAATCTGCGCCTTCAAATGGTGAGGTGTCCGAGTGGCCGAAGGAGCACGCCTGGAAAGTGTGTGTACCGCAAGGTACCGAGGGTTCGAATCCCTCTCTCACCGCCAATATTCACCAGCAATGACCAGGTAAGTTGTTGAAATATCTACTGTATTAACTCCAGTCCTATGGAACGGTAGACATAACTGATGACACAAATCCCCCCTAAGCATCCTGCATATACGTATCTGAAGGGTAATATCTATTACTTTTCACGAGTTATTCCTGCAGCCCTCAAAAGTTACTATAGTAAGCCTCGTGTGATTCAATCCTTACGGACTAAAAATCGTAGATCTGCTGTGCATTCATCGCGCTTATTACCTGTGCGTTTGGAAGACTATTGGCATGATCTAAGGCTGAGAAACACTGAACCTCCCTGTGCTCACGTACTGACCCAAGAAAACCTGCAGGGCATTTAAATAATAGTGAAAAGCGCACCAACAAATGGTTGGCGAAACATCAGGCCAAAGTTGAACATCCGTTTTGAGTAATCAAACGTCAGTTTGGCTTTACTAAAGTGCGCTATCGTGGACTGGCGAAAAACACAGCTCAGTTGAAAAACCTATTTGCATTGTGCAATGTTTGGATTGCACGGCATGAATTGGGCACTTAACCGTTTTAGTGCGCCCAGAATATACCAAAACGGCATTATTCAGGGTTGGTAGAGGATAAATTGGCCCATTTTGGGAAAAATAGAATTGGATATGAGTGATGTTGATGGAAGTTCGAGTACCGTGTTGAATATAGTTATTTATTCAGAGTTTCCCTAGCAGTGAATGGAGCGCTCCCCATGGTGGATATTTACACGGTATATCCAAGTAGAGAATACATGCTTGCCAAACTGCAAAGGTTTTTGCAGTCCTTAAGTCCTGCAAGCGCCTCTTGATAATCGATGGAGTTAAAATTACTCTGCCACATAACCCGATTCACCTCTATCATGATTTTTGAACATACGGCGCAGGGTTTTTATATCAGGTTTACTTAAAACAGGGTTAAAGTAAGTCATAAACAATGTATACCCAAGTGGATTATGCTTGCGAACCCCCTTTGCTGTTCTTGCTTTGTTCGACCATTCCGGCGCCAGCGACCCACCGTCACCCCAAAATTCTTTACCAAACTCCCACATACTGAAATTTAATAAATACATATATTCTGTCATCATCACGGAACTCATATGACCTCGCGGATCACCATTGCCATAATCAGAAACATTGAATACGCTATTATTAATCGCCTCTTTCATTGCCAGCCAAAGTTCTTGCTTATGGTAATCTCTCCTGCGCTCAGAATCCCAAGTTAGCGCATCTAAGGACCCATTAACCGCACCAGGCAAGCCAAAAGAGTGGATTGTATGCATTAAATGCTCGAGCAGTTCAACTATGTCATCATCACCTGTGTGTAAACTATCTACATTTTTATACCAGACCATATCTTTTTGAACCGTACGATCCAACCAGGCCTCATACCCTTTATAATGCCGAACACCATTATCACGTAATGGGTTTGGACGATAGGAATTGCCCCCGCCATACCCAATGCGCTGACCTGTTTTGTAGCCCTGGTGCGAAGTGCCGGGGGCCCCTTCTAAGATGGCTACAAGGCGTTTTTGTAAAGTCTTTTCAATATTGGGTGCCGAAGAATTGATTAACAGTTTAAGCGTCTGCGCCGTTTTTTCTACCCACTTATTAGGCACAGATTTCTGACCACCGACAGCACCAGCCACTACGATTTGAATGCCTCGAACCTCCAGTGACCGATCAAACCAAACTCCATTAGAGTCGTCCACAACAATAGTCCCCGCCTTCATCGCAGCATCAGCCGCCAATGCACCCTGCCAAGTAAAAAGGGCACTCAACACCATACAGAAAAATAAAATGTGATGCCTATTTAGTGCAACTGAGTAGCGATAAGTGTAAGCAGTATGCTTAAGGGGGATTTGTGTTCTCATAACCATCTCAACTCCTGCGATGACTAAATGTGATTTACGACATCAGTTTGCTACTGAGGTAAATTGCCGGCGACAGCGAACTTGCTTACTGGGTTTGTGTGACCTTGCTCAAGGCTCTATCGAAGCATACGCCTAACAGTTTAGCTTTAACAGACGTATTGGTGGAGGAAGTTTTGGTCAATCTTGATTAGGTATCCGTTTGCCGCTTAGGCTGTTAGCAAAGAAAGTGCTTACGCGGCTGGAGAACTCTTGTGGGTAAAGGTACTTGACGCCAGAATGCACAGCATCCTCTGCAAACCAGGTAGAAAGGTTTGCACCTTGCTGCTGACCCAAGGTTGCCATATCGGCTGTGTGGTGCGGTAACACTCGTGTGTCTGCTGTGCCGTGCATAGCGAACATGGGCCGGTTGTAATGATTAATAAAAGCCAATGATGGGGCAGGGTCCAGAAGCGACTCTCCTGCGAACAGTGTTCCTGCCCAGATTGCACCGGGTGCTAGCCAGGTAGGAAAGCCTTGGTATTGCAACTCTTCACGGATCAGTACTTGCAGATCAAGGTAGCCGTTATCCAACACTACAGATTGGATGCGCTTATCCATGCCAAAGGCAATAGCGGCTGTACTGGCTCCCATAGATTCGCCATAGAGACCAATGCGTTCGGCAGCAATATTCTGTTCATTAATCAACCAGTCAACACTGGCTATTACATCACGGTATTCTCTGGTGCCCAAGCTTACACGGCCGTCTTCCATGCTGGAGTCACCGTGGTCACGCTGATCAAATAGCAATACGTTAAAGCCTTGTTGGTGAAGCATGCCTGCTACGGTAAGCATATCCTGATCGTATTTATTGGAGCGAACGCCGTGTAAGCAAATGACTACTGGAGCATTGCCTGCGCCGGCAGTGGTTACGGGCAACCACCAGGCATCAAGGGTGATACCTGTATCACCCCCAGCATATTGGTGATTTTCCCAGTAATTAACCTGATATTGATCAAAGGCAAAATCAGAGGGCGCCCAGTTGTCAGTAAAATTATTGGGTGTGTTAGCACAATCAAGTCCACAGCCTGAGTCAGAGTGGGTTAGTGTGGAGTAAATATAGAAACCTATAGCCAAATAGGCTGTAGCTGCAAATAACAGAACACCTAATAGCAGCCGAGCTGCATGTTTTTTGATAAAGGACATTGGTTTTCTTCTTCTTATTATTAGGCATGATTAATGCGCGGTGTACCTTGGTATTAACCTTTCGGCGTTATATACAAAGGCGCCGCAACCTCACCGATGATAGTATACTCGCTGGCGTCTTGTCCAACCCAGTATGCTGAATCTACGCTTTTAGTTACCACACAGCACGATAGTGCAGCAAGCAGCAACAAGGTGCTTGAGAACAGCTGTAATAGGAGGTACTCTTGCGCTGCAATCGGGCACAAGTAAGGGCGAATTATGACCATAAGTTTAAATAATCCACCCCCTTCTTTACAAAATTTCATGCGCGCTTTAGGTTATGCAGGGTTAATACCCTTCATTTTTCCTCTTGGCCTAATGGTATGTGAACTATGGTTTGGCATAGTGTTTTACCATGAAATGGTGCCACCCCACTTTGCTTCCTACATGTTCATAACCTACAGTGCTGTTATTTTAAGTTTTATGTCTGGCACATTATGGGCACACGGGCAGAGAATTAATGAACAGTATTTGGCGAAGTGTGCTGTCTTACTGAGTAATATGCTCTCTTTAAGTGCTTGGTGTGCAGTGCTAATGAGTTATGTTGCACCCGAATGGGCAGTATACTCGGTGGCTCTTTTAATGGCTGGGTTTGTCAGCTTATTATGTGTGGAACATGTGATTGGTGGCATAGGCAAAGCATACTGGCGCCTACGTTTGTCGCTGACAATTATCGTTGTGGTTCTGCACCTTAGTATGCTGGTAATTATTTAAATAGTCCTTTCCATTTAAGTAGAGCCGTGATTATGGATGCTAACCTCGTACCGTTATTTATATTTTCAAGCATTATGGCTAATCGCACCCTATCCATAACTAAGTTTGTCCTAACTGAGTAGGTTAGTTAACCCCCATAACAGCTATCTTTCATGTAAAGCTTGTTATCAACTCATCTAGCCCGTTACAATAAAGAACGTTACATTTTAAAGACATGTATAGATAAAAAGGCAAGTATTCTGGCTGTAGATAAAGGCAATCTATTCGTTGGGAAGCTTACTTTTAAACCACTATACTTACCTATATCAAACGAAAGTACGCGGTGTAAAGGTAGATCAGTACTCGTTGCTTGGGCTGAGGGGCACAGGTTTATTAATGCGCAGCAGCAGAGCTAATAAATTAATACAACTCCCCTAGGAAGGTACTTTTGAGGGTTTCTTATGAAAGATGATATTCGGGTGACGGAAGAAGAGCTGGACGCTTTATTCCCGCAAAATAAGATTAATGAAACCAAATTAGAAGACATTCGGCCAAGAATACGGGCTCGCTGCCTGCTCGTGTTGTCGCTCTTTGGGATCTGGGCTGTGGCTGTTGCTTATTACCCAGAATATCATCTTGTGAGCATTTACAATGAGCGCTTGCTTGGTAAAGGTGTCTCAGACTCGTTGAGTTACGCTAGGCTATTTTTTGCCATTGTTGCTGTTGTGTTTTATCTTTACTCGTTTTATGCGGACTTATTTTTTAGGTACGCTAATATTGCCCTATTAATAGTGCTATGTGGCCTTTTATGGATCGACTTAGAGATGATCTTGTTGCTTTACTCATTTAATGACCTAATATTGCCTTTTTTTGGATTGTTTGCGGTTAAGGTAGTTGGAGTGGTTCTATTATGGCAAAATTTTCGAGATGTCAGCTAAGAGTAAATAACCCAAAATAGGGACTATTTCCTGCCAACGTCTTTGAATGTGGTGTCGTAAATTACTAATGGGTTTGTTGCCGACTACCAGCCTTAAAATCTGGGCCGTTAAATAATTATCTTTATGTAGATGGAGCTTTAAAATTGACAGAATTAACTATTTTTTTTGATGGGGGTTGCCCTCTATGTGCTTCTGAAATCGGTCATCTTGAGCGACTAGACAGTGGTAAAAAACTGTCCTTTGAAGACATTTATGCACCTTTCTTTAGTGAGCGATTTCCCCACATAGAACTGCAAAAAGCGGACCTAATATTGCATGGTCAGTGGAGTGATGGAAGCATGATATACGGTTTGGATGTTACCTATCACTCATGGGCTTTAGTAGGCAAACGCCACTGGGTAGCCATTCTTCGTTGGCCTATTTTTAAGCAAATAGCTCAGTTAGGGTATCGATTTTTTGCTAAGTATCGCCACCGTATATCGTCACTTGTCACGGGCAAGCCTCGCTGTGAGCGGTGTGAAGATGGCAGCCTTTCAAAATGACCCACGATACCTCTAATAGCGCATTAGTATTGGGTGCCAGTGGTGGTTTAGGTTCAGCTTTGGTAGCTCATTTTTTAAGTGATTCTGCTATCACCTGTGTCTTCGCGGTGAGCAGCCAGGAGCAATCTGCGGCTCTACTGGTACTACCTAACTTGGCAAGTAAGTTGGTTTGGATTAAAACGGAATATGACGAGCAGCCAATGGCAGAAGTTGCAGATCAGCTGCAATCTTATGCGGGCAACTTTGGCAGAGTGTGTATTTGTCATGGGTTGCTGCATTCAAAAAAAATATGGCCAGAAAAGCGCCTTGAGGACATTAACGCGCAGGCCTTACATGAAATATTCCAAAGCAATACGGTGGTACCTGCGCTCTGGTTAAAATTACTATTTAAAGTTCTCAAAGGTAAGGCCCCGTGCATCGTGGCTACGTTGAGCGCTAGAGTTGGCAGTATAGGTGATAACCATATGGGAGGCTGGCACTCCTATCGAGCCTCTAAGGCAGCATTAAATATGGTTTTGAAGAACATGGCGATTGAATATGCCCGACGCGCCAAAAACGTTAAGTTAATTGCGTTTCATCCGGGCACTACAGACACTAGTTTATCGAAACCTTTTCAAGCCTCAGTGCCAAGTGGCAAACTTTTTTCACCCGCATTTGTTGCTTCACAACTGTCCCAGATCATGGCCAGTGCCGAGCTGGATGGCGCACTTTCTTACCTTGATTGGAATGGCCAACCGATAACGTGGTGATGGGTATCTAAGCTTGGCGCCTCGCTGGGGTGACACTGTGCCGTTATTGGGTGTAAAGCTACTTTAGGCCGGGTACTAACATAAACGAGCCGTAGTTTATGTCGCTGTTGCTTAATCTATGGGGCTTTATTGCAGTGTAACCTGGGCTCTCTAGCGCCTGGGTGGCTTTTTCTACACTTGGAAATTCTGCAATTACATGAACGTCAAACTGGCGTCCCTCATGATGAGTTGCACTTGGGCTTCGCACTAAAACCTTGCCGTCAAATTGAGCAAATATGTCTGCAACCTTGGAGCTATAATTGCCTACAAAATCTTCTTTATTAGTCATTTTTACTAAGGCAATTAAATAACCTTTAACCATAATATTTTTTCCCAATCGAAGTGTTCTGTTAACCACCCAATAACAATACCTCTGCCTATAACCTTTGTCTAGTGCGCTTTGGGTGTTGCTTAGGTGCGCAGGTACTGAGGACTTTTGATGTTCAATTGGTTGCTCTGGGTGACGTGAACGGTAGTTCGGTGAATGACAATATAACCAAAATTTCACTGATTAAGTTGGTCAGCCTACTCACAGGTAAAATTAATAGAATTTATGTATTATTGCTACCAGAGAATTTTTCGGAGAGGATAAGGGCCTTTGAAACAGCTCAACTGCCTTTGGCAGGCACCATTGGCATTTACTTGCAGGTTCAACTTAGCTATTAGCAGGTAGCTACAAAACTGAAATTTAGCATATGAAACTATCTGACGTGTTAATTGCCCTCATGGTGCCGCTTATTTGGGGTATGGGGTTAGTGATTGCTAAACCTGCAGTTGATCAGTTTCCACCCATTTTGCTCATGGCACTGCGGTTTTCAGTGACTGCCTTATTATTGGTGTGGTTTGTGCCGGTACCAAAAGGTATGCGTAAGTCTTTAGCGCTGGTGGCTCTGGTTGGTTCTACCCTGCAATATGGGTTGTCTTATAATGGCTTAAAGTTACTAGACGCAAGTACAACAGCCTTAATTGTTCAAATTGAAACACCATTTTTATTGCTCATTAGCGCTGCTTGGCTAGGAGATCGGTTAACCATACGCCAGCTGGTAGGCTTAGCTGTTGCCTTTGTGGGGATCTATATTCTTACCGGTGCGCCTAATTTAGTGGGCAAATGGGTCGGTATTAGCTTGACTCTATGTGGGGCTTTTATGTGGGCCTTAGGCCAAGCTTTAATGCGCCGTTTAACAGAAAGCCAACCCAACCGGCTTTCTGGTATGGGCACTATTGCCTGGGTTTCAGTGTTTGCCGCCCCCCAATTGTTTGTGGCTTCTCTCATTGTTGAAGACCAACATTGGTATCATATTACCCATGCTGGCATCGCTGTATGGGGTGCTGTGGCCTATCTAGGTATCGTGATGACAGCGCTTGGCTATACCTGTTGGTATCATGTGTTGGGCCGATATCCAGCTTCTCAAGCAGGGCCGTATTTGCTTTTGCTGCCTGTATTTTCTATCCTTGGTGGCTGGTTGTTCTTAGGGGAACCTATCAATCAAACTATGTTACTTGGGGGTGCTGTAATTGTTTTTGGCGTGGCGTTACTTACTCTCAAACGATCATCTGCCAATACATAACGGGTTTAGCTAATCCCAATAGGGTGTGTCACCAAAGCGCTCAACAAGAAAATCAATCAGGCTTCTAACCTTTCTTGGCAGGTATCGGGTGGCTGGGTAAATTGCATAAGCGTGTATGGTGGTCATTGAGTAGTTCTCTAGTATGGGTACTAGATCTCCACGTTGTAGTGACTCCCACACGTAGAAAGTTGGCAACATAATAATGCCATGGCCGGTGAGGGCCAGCATCGTCATCGCATTGCCGTTGTTAGCAATAAGGCTCGACTGTCCATTAACGAGATGTTTCTGCCCCTCAAGGTCCCATAAAGGCATGCCCGCCAATGGCCAGCCCGGCCGCTTTAGTATTTTATGATGCTTTAACTGTGCTGGATTTTCTGGTACACCTTGGCGCTTGAGATAATCTGGGCTGGCGCAGATAACATGCTTAATGGGTGCTATTTTTCGGGCCTTTAGGCTAGAGTCTGGCAGGGAGCCGATACGAAATGCTAGATCGTAGCCACCCTCTATGAGGTCTACTTTACGGTCAGAAAAATCTAACTCAATACTTAATTCGGGGTGCTGGCGCATAAATAAGTCGATAGCGGGTGTGAGATGAGTAACGCCAAAAGTCAATGGTACAGCCAGCTTTAACGATCCTGTCAATACTTTGTTTTCACGCGCTATATCACCATTCAACGAATCTACTTCACCTAATAGTAGTTGAACTCGCTGGTAATATTGGTGGCCAGCCTCAGTGAGGCTAGAGGTGCGCGTAGTGCGGTTGATGAGCTTGGACCCTAATCTACTTTCCAGGTCACTAAGCCGCTTGCTAACGGCAGATTTTGCCAAGTTAAGTTGCTCTGCAGCTTTGGTGATACTTCCCGCTTCAACAATCCTTACAAACACCTGCATATTTTCTAGCTGGCCCATAGGTATAGTTCTCAATTCACGAACAATGTTTCCATATTCTTTATGTTTTTCTGTATTTAGTCAAACTGTATAGTCTTGCTGTGAGCAATAAATTACTTTAGGCCCTCTTAGTTGTTGCTAACACTCCCCGTTACCATAATGATTTTTAATGAGAGAAGGAAAAAATTATGACAAATGTAAGAAATGAAAATGGCACATGTGGATGTGGCAGATCACCCACTGGAAATTGTATTGGTTGGCATAACCTAACGCCTGCAGAATATGAAGCCAAAACCGACAAAGAAAAACAAGCAGCATTTGGAAAATCAAAGTAAAGCAAAGTTGGGCTTGAGATTTCAAAGGGTGAAACACACCTTAAGCATTATTAGTTAAATAGGGAATGTAAATGTCTCATGGTTTATCCATAAACGTTGTTCCCTTTTTGCTAATAATCATTTGGTGGTTGGTTTTAATTTAATTAACCTTTATAAGCGTGATTAAAGCCAAAACCTACCCTGACAAAAGGGTCGACAAGGCAAATTTAATGGACTGAATAAGTCACAAAAATATATCAAAAATGGAGTAATATCATGAATAATCTATCTACGTTCGCTGCACCCATTGGTCGTTTACTGTTGGCAATGATGTTCCTTATGTCGGGCTTGAGCAAGATTGGCAACTTCGCAGGCACCCAGGGCTATATGGACGCCATGGGGGTGCCGGGTGCTCTTTTGCCCCTTGCAATTGCTCTTGAGGTATTAGGGGGATTGGCGATCATTATTGGCTGGCAAACAAAGATAATGAGTGTGGCTTTAGCCGGTTTTTGTGTGGTGTCAGCGGCGCTGTTCCATAATGACTTTAGTAACCAATCAGAAATGATCATGTTTATGAAAAACGTCACTATTGCAGGCGGTTTTTTATTGTTGATTGCCCATGGGCCAGGTGCCTATGCCCTAGATAATCGTGTAAAGTTTGCCCAAACGTAAATAAATTTGAGAGAGCTCTTTATGACTGCTTTTAAACATACCAACCTAGCATCAAGAGAACTGCAGTTTAACACACCCGGCATGCCAGCCTCAGATGGCGACGGGGTTAAAATGACCCGTATTATTGGCACCCCGCAGTTAAATATGCTCGATCCGTTTTTGCTGTTAGATGCCTTTGGCAGTGATAAACCGCTGGACTATATTGGTGGTTTTCCAGACCACCCACACAGAGGCTTCGAAACCGTTACTTATATGCTAGCCGGCCGTATGCGCCATAAAGATAGCATAGGCAATGAAGGGGTTATTGAGGCCCATGGCGTGCAGTGGATGACGGCAGGTAAAGGCATTGTGCATTCAGAAATGCCAGAACAGGACAGTGGTCTGCTCGCAGGTTTTCAGTTGTGGGTGAACTTACCCAGTAAAGACAAAATGTGTGAGCCAAAATACCAGGAGTTTGTGGCTCAAGACGTAACTTTAGAGCAACGAGACGATGGCACTCAAGTGAGGATCGTTGCGGGCGTCACAAATGAAGGTAGTGTTGGGCCGGTGCTAAGGCACGACATTGAGCCCACCTTTATGGACATTACTTTAGCGCCAAGCAGTGAGTTTAAACAACAGATCAAAGCCGGTGATACGGCCTTTATTTATGTCATCGAAGGCCATGTGCTGGTGGGAGACAAAGTGAGCCTTTTACCTGCCAAACGGCTCGGTGTGCTGGATGATGGCGACCATGTCAGTTTAACGGCAGCGCCCCAAGGGGCAAGATTGTTATTAGTGGCCGCCACACCGATTAACGAAAGCGTTGCCCGAGGTGGGCCGTTCGTGATGAACACCAAAGCTGAAGTAATGCAGGCTTATGATGATTTTAGAAACAATAGATTTTAGGAGATAACAATGGGATTACTTGTTAATGGCGAGTGGCATACTGATTGGTACGACACTAAAGCCACGGGTGGGCGTTTTGAACGCAAAGCCCCCAGTTTTCGTAACTGGATTACAGCAGATGGCAGTGCAGGGCCTTCCGGCACTGGCGGCTTTAAAGCAGAACCTAATCGTTATCACCTGTATGTATCACTGGCGTGTCCATGGGCCCATCGCACCATGATCTACCGCCAGTTAAAAGGCCTAGACACCATGATTTCTATGTCGGTGGTGAATGCCTTTATGGGTGATGAGGGCTGGACCTTTGAACCAGGGGATGGGGTGATTAGCGACTCGATACACCAAGCCACTAGGATGCACCAAATTTATACGGCAGCCATGCCAGACTACACGGGTCGTGTGACGGTGCCAGTGATTTGGGATAAACACACGCATACTATTGTGAGTAATGAGTCACCTGAAATCATCCGCATGTTTAATTCGGCCTTTGATGGTGTAGGCGCTATTGCTGGAGACTTCTGCCCACCCGAACTCCTTGCAGAAATTGATGAATTGAATGAGTTTATCTACCCCAACATTAATAATGGGGTTTACCGGGCGGGATTTGCCACCACTGAGGCAGCCTATAACGACGCCGTAGCCGATGTTTTTAATGGTCTTGATACCCTGGAAGCGAGGTTAGACAAGCAGCGTTATCTAACGGGCAACACCATTACCGAAGCAGACTGGCGTCTTTTCACCACCTTGGTGCGCTTTGATGCCGTTTATGTAGGGCATTTTAAATGTAATCTGCGTCGAATTGTAGATTACCCAAACCTGTGGGGTTATCTGAAGGACCTATATCAAGTGCCTGGTGTAGCGCAAACGGTGCACTTAGAGCACTGTAAGGCCCACTATTATGGCAGTCATGAAACCATTAACCCCACCTTGATTATACCTGCAGGCCCAGTGATTGATTTTATGCAACCCCATGACCGAGCGTCAGTTTAGTAGACGCTTAGTGTTAATGAGTCCCTTAAAGACTGCTCTTGGTAGTCTTTTTTTGCACTTAAATGCATATAAACCAGATAGAGAAATAATAGATGAGACCTTTAGTTGCTAATAATAAACCTGTTAAAGTCACCCTTGCCAAAGGTGAGGCCTACGCCTTTTGTACCTGTGGGCGATCGAGTCAGCAACCCTTTTGTGATGGCTCCCATGTCGGCACTGACTTCAAACCTCAGCAGCTAGTGGCAGAGGAGGCAGGTGATGCGTATTTGTGTCAGTGTAAACATTCTTCAAATTCACCATTTTGCGATGGCAGTCATAAACAATTTGACGACAATGCAATAGGCAAAGAAGGCCCAGGTTTGGGAGTTGACGCCTCTAAAATACCACTTGTTAGCGCCACAAAAGAAGAGCCTACGGTTGAGTTTATTCATCAACTGGCTAGAGACGGTTTATCTAACATGGGCCACCACGGTCCCATGGTATCTATGGGGGTGCCCCGTCACGCGTTGCCTCACTGGGATGATATTCAGATTATGACAGCACAGATGGCACGTAAACCTTTGTTTGAAGATGTGGCGGTCAATAGTGAATTAGTGATTGGCCCCAGAGCTAAAAAGCCACTCATTTTAAAGACCCCATTATTTGTTTCAGATATGAGTTTTGGTGCATTATCAGAGGAAGCTAAGTTGTCCTTATCAATGGGTGCTGAATTGGCTGGCACCGGTATTTGTTCTGGCGAAGGGGGCATGTTACCTGCAGAGCAACAAGCCAATTCACGTTATTTTTATGAACTTGCTAGTGCCCAATTTGGGTATGATGAATCGAAGCTAAAAAATGTTCAGGCCTTTCATTTCAAAGGAGGTCAAGGGGCCAAAACAGGCACAGGGGGGCATCTTCCTGGCAATAAAAATGTTGGTAAAATTGCTGAAGTACGTGGTATTAAAGCTGGCGAGGCGGCTATATCACCACCCACATTTAAAGATTTACACTCTCCTCAAGATTTCAAAAAATTTGCTGATCGAGTGCGCTCAATAACGGGTGGTATTCCCATTGGCTTTAAGCTCAGTGCCAACCATATTGAAAAAGACATTCAGTTTGCTTTGGATGCCAGCGCTGATTACATTATTCTTGACGGGCGCGGCGGTGGCACAGGGGCTGCTCCTGAAATGTTTAGGGACCATATCAGTGTGCCTACGATTCCTGCTTTGGCAAGGGCCCGCAGGTATTTAGACGAGCAGGGTGCAAGTGGTAACGTCACTTTGATCATTACGGGTGGTTTGCGAGTGCCCATGGATTTTGTTAAAGCCATGGCTTTGGGAGCCGATGGTGTGGCGATCTCCAATAGCGCAATGCAGTCGATCGGTTGTGTTGCTGCAAGAATTTGTAATACTAATAACTGTCCTGCTGGAATCGCCACTCAAAAAGCAGATTTACGGCAGCGGTTGAATGTCGAAAAATCGGCTCATCAACTTAAAAACTTTTTTCAATCCTCAACCCTCTTGATGCAAGTGATGGCGCGAGCCTGTGGGCATGATGCTTTAAGAAAATTCACTCAAGAGGATTTAGCAACCTGGCACCGCGACATGGCCTTATTGAGTGGTATCAGCTACTCAGGTATTATGCCGCAACCCACTTAGTCTGCCAGTGTTTTGGTTAGGGAGCAGACCTTAGTAGCCACAGAGCTGAGGGTGAACGAGACCCGTGATTTTCCTTCGGCTGGCTAAAGGGCAAGCGGTTTGCTTTCAGTGTATGATCTAAGGCTATTTAGGTAGTATCAAAGAATTATTGTGAGGTCACTGAGTATGGTAAACCTTTTACGTAATGGTTCCCTGGTCATTCTTTTAGGGCTTGGCATCTCTTTAGTCTGCATGAGTCAAATGGTGTTAGCTAACAATGCTAAATTTACTACTCAACACATCAGCGGCCCTGTCTACGCAATTATTGGTGAGACGGGGAACCGCAGTGCTGAAAACTTAGGCAATAATGCTAATTTTGGTTTTATTGTTGGCAATACAGGGGTGCTTTTAATCGATAGTGGAGCGGGTACGCAGGCAGCCAAGGCCATTGAAGCCGAAGTGGGCCAGACGACCTCATTGCCTATTACGACTGTTATCAATACCGGTGGCCAAGACCATCGTTGGTTAGGTAATGCGTATTTTGCTCAACAAGGTGCCCGCATTATTGCCAGTAGTGCAGCTGTTAACGATCAAGATGAACGAGCAGGGGATCAAATACAAGGGTTAACCGGCGCTACAGGCCAAAACCCTATGCAGAATCTCGAACCAGTCACTGCTGACATTACCTTTGACCAAACCTACACCTTAAATCATGCAGGTTTAGAAATTCACATTAAGCATCAAGGTGCAGCTCACACGCCCGGTGACAGTTGGGTTTATATTCCTACCTTAAAAATTCTATTTACGGGCGACATTGCCTATGGTGACCGTATGTTGGGTGTAATCGAGGTGTCTGATAGCCAGTCTTGGGTTGAGGTGTTTGAGGTGATGGCTCAATTGCCGGCACAGCAGGTTATTCCTGGTCATGGCGCAGTAAGTACGCTCCCCAAGCTTAGTGAGCAAACTTATAATTATTTAGTTCATCTGAGGCAGGGTGTCAGAGAATTCCTAGACAATGATGGCGACTTGGTCGACATTCGTACCGTTGACCAGTCTGCCTTTAGCCACCTACTTAACTACGAAGGCATCGCTCCAGGTAACGCCTTACGCGTATTCCAACAGATGGAATGGGAATAACTAGGGAAAGCCCTATACTAAACTACAATTATGCGACTTATTATACTCAGTCTTGTCACTTTGTTGGCTTTCGCTGCCAATTCACTGCTCAATCGTGGTGCTTTACAGTATGAATTAATTGGACCAGGAGAGTTTGCTACCTTGCGAGTGGCTTTTGGTGCGTTAGCGCTGTTCATACTATTAGCTTGGCGTAACAAAAGTCTTCCTAAAGCTAAACCCCCACAATTCAAAGGCGTTGTTGGTCTTGCTGCATATATGGTGGGTTTTTCCTATGCCTATGTGAATCTAGACGCAGGCCTTGGTGCCCTGATCTTATTTGGCACGGTGCAAGTAGTGATGTTTGCTGCTGCAGCTTTTTCTGGCGAACGTCTATCTGCCTATCAATGGTTGGGCACGGTCATTGCATTGCTAGGATTAGTGGTACTGTTTTTGCCAGATAAAGAGGTTAACTTACCCTTCAACGGTGTGTTGCTGATGCTAGTGGCCGCTTTTGGCTGGGCGCTTTACTCACTTGAAGGACGCAAGGTAAGTGACCCTTTGCTCACCAGTACGTGGAATTTTATCTATGTGTTACCTATTACTCTCTTAGCCCTGTTAATAAGCGGTGATAGTGTTCTAATCACCTTCAGTGGTGTGCTGTTAGCGCTGGTGTCTGGGGCTATGATGTCGGGTTTGGGTTACGCTTTATGGTACTGGGTTTTACCACAGTTAGATGTCACTGTTGGCGCTCTAGCGCAGTTGTTGGTGCCGGTTTTTGCGTTGATATTGGGCGCTTTATTTTTGCAGGAAGTTGTAAGCCTGCGTGCCACTGTAGCAGCGGCTTTAATTGTTGGCGGTGTAGCGGCTGGCAGCCTACTCAAGCGGTAACTTAGGCCGTTGTTGCCCGTAGCCTGTGTTGCGCTCAAACGCGGCCGCTATTTGTAGCACCAGCAGGTCCTCCCCGTAGCGGCCAGTGATCATGACACCGTGTGGCATGCCATCTTTAGTGAAACCACAAGGCACAACAATTGAGGGTAAGCCTAGCAGGGGTGCAAGGTAGAAAGCAGACCAATCGCACATGCCTTGCCCAGCCGTATCCTTGGCCCCGTAAGCGAAGCAGTTGTGTGCAGGGGTGATGATAACGGCATGGTCTTGCATGTATATCTGTGTGTTAACCCGCAGTATTTCTCTAGCTCTAAACATATTAAAAATTTGTTGGGCACTCATGCTCATGTAGTGATCAACATTAGCTTGAATGCTCGGTTTCACCGGCCTTTTGTGTAAACAGTCGTGAAGTACTTGGGCAGGCAACCCTTTGACATAACTGTAGGCGTTAAAATCACTGTAGAGTTGCCTATAACTGCTGCCAAGGTTCAGCTCTGTACTGGAAAGAGTCAGCCCGAAGCCTTCGAATACACGGCTATGAGCTTCAAACAAGGAGCTTATTTCTGGTTCCATATTACGTTTAGCAAACTCTGCAGACCAAGATGCTGTTATCCCCATTGGTAGACTATCCAATGCGTCCATAGTGATCCTCTGGCCCGCAAAAGGGTAAGGCGTTGCTGAACGTAAATCAGGCCCGTCACACGCTTCCATGAACAAGGCAGTGTCTTTTACGCAGCGAGTGAAGGCGCCTGCAGTGCTGGTGTTTCCATCAGCGAGGGAGCCCGGTGGGCCTGGAATTCTGCCGGAGCTTGGGCGAAACCCTACACAATTGCTCCACGCAGCGGGCGAGCGCACAGAACCACCAATATCGCTGCCGTCGGCCAGAGCTACCATGCCACTCATTAGGCTAGCAACCCCGCCACCACCGCTACCGCTGGTGGTTTTGTCTAGGTTCCATGGGTTTAGGGTAAGGCCAAAAATAGTGTTACTGGTCACGCCACCTGAGGCACAATCTGGGGTGTTACTTTTGCCTAAAATAATTGCTCCAGCGGCTTTTTCTCGAGCTACAAGCACGTCATCTTGAGTTGGGGTGTGATTAGCAAAGTGGGGGTTGCCTAGGGTGGTACGTATGCCTTGTGTTGCAAATACATCCTTAACAGCGATAGGTAAGCCATGCAGCAATCCTAAAGGTTTAGCACCCGTGGTATATTGCCGATCAGCCACCTCTGCCTGCTGCCTTGCGCTTTCTAAGTTCACTGTAACCAACGCATTGATGGTTGGGTTATAACGCTGGGTTTGCTCTATAAAGGCTTCTAATAACTCCCGGGCGCTAATTTCCCGAGTTAGCAGCTTGCTGCGTAATTGATGGGCTGGCGTAAAACAAAGTTCAGACATTTAAGTGTCCCTTATACTGGCGATGAGCTAGTTAAATGACCCAATAGCAAAGTCTGATAAAAGCTCAACCCCAGTTTTGGTAATGCGTACTTGCTGTTCTAGCTTTACGCCTTCCTTCTCGCCAACGCCCCCAGTGTAAGACTCAACACACACCACCATGTTTTCCTGAAAGTGGCCGTTGTAACCTACTTTATTGTGGTCTTGTGGGTGATAAATACAGGGGTATTCATCAGCTAGGCCCACACCATGCACGGAACAAGAATACCGATTGGGGGCAAAGCGTTCTGGCAGCTTCCAAGATCGATCTACAAAGTCGTGAAAGGCCAAGCCGTCTTTAAGTAAACCCATGTTATAGGTAATGTGTTCCATGGCAATGTCATAGATGTCTTGCTGAGTTGACGTAGGCTTTTCGTGCCCCGCAATCCACGCCCGAGAAATGTCAGCGCAATAGCCGTAGGGGCCAATTAAATCAGTGTCGAAAGAGACGATGTCGCCTTTTTGAATCATAGCGTCGGAACTTTCTCGCATCCACGGATTAGTGCGCTCACCTGCAGTGAGAATTCGGGTTTCTATCCACTCACCGCCGTTACGAATGTTTTCAAAGTGTAGGTGTGCCCAAAGTTCATTTTCGCTAATGCCAGGCTCACAGTGGTCCCACATACGTTCCATACCTTTTTGGCACACGGTAATGGTCCATTGCATTAGTTGCAATTCTTCGGCCGATTTGATGCCACGCGCATGCTCCATGTACTCCATGCCAGAGAGGGTTTCAATGCCGTGTTTATTTAACTGGGCAATGCCTAGCTGTTCACAAATGTCTATGGCTAGGCGTTTATTGCCGCCACCATACTGCTGCATTAACGAGGCAATGTCTGCACCCCACCGCATGGCCTGTTCTGGCGCACGTTCACCTGCGGCGAAATAGGCCCATACAATTGCTGGGCGAATCTCATTTACTGTGAGTTGCCCATTGGGTAAGCGCTTTTCATCGTGCAAATGAGCGCAGTTGTGGTAGTCAAATAATATGACAGGGCCGTCAGAAAATATAAGGCAATAGCGAGACAGATTATGCATGGTCCACAGTTGCATGTTGGAGGTGTCTGTGGCGTAGCGAATGTTGCAGGGGTCATATAGCAGCACTGCAGCGATGTCATTGTCTTGCAGCACCTGGCGCGTCCGTTTTAGTCGGTAGTCTCTTGCCTTTCTTATGGTGGCTTCATTTATAGAGTTTTTAAGTGCAACGTCAGCTGCATCTTGGTTGAGGTAGCGTTTTTTACGATCAATCACGGCTGTAACTCCTAACCCGGCTTTTTATAGTATGCGCCTGCTTTCATTAAATTAATATATAGCCTATTCTGTATCATTGTTTGCAGCGACAAACGAATGCTAAATATTAGGCGTAACTGGAGACCATTTCGAACACAATAGGCTAAACAAAACCAGTAAAATAGACAGCGAAGGGGCCCTGTAATACATCACATTGCCTCCAGCTGGTGCGAAACATTTTAACAAAGGGTATACCTCATATATGAAAAATAACAGCCTACTAATTGTGTTGGGTAATCAATTGTTTCCCCTAGAAAATATGCAAGCTGCTGAGGCTGGCGCTGTATTTATGGCAGAAGATCTAGGCCTATGTACCTATGAAAAGCATCATAAGTTAAAAATACTAATGTTTTTAGCGGCTATGCGAGAAAAACGTGACGAGCTTCAGGCCAATGGTTTACGGGTTGAGTATGGTGCTATTGAGCAGCCTAGCTTTGACCAACCCTATGAACAGAAGTTAGCGGCCTGTATTTTAGACCTTGGTATAAAGTCTCTGATAATATTTGAAATAGAAGACAAAGATTTTGAAGCCCGAATAAAAGCTTTTGCGGAGCAGCAAAAGCTGCCTCTAACGGTGTTGCCTTCGCCCATGTTTCTGTTGGAGCGAGAAGAGTTTTTAGCCTTAAATAAGAAATTTAAAGTGCTACGTATGGGTAACTTCTATAAAGAAGTGCGTAAAAAGCTCAATATCCTTATGGATGAGAATCAAAAACCCTTAGGAGGACAGTGGTCTTTTGATGAAGATAACCGCAAAAAGATCCCTAAAGGGCTAGCGTTACCTGATCTGTACACACCCAGTGAATCGCAGTATGTTGAATTATTAAAGCCCACTATAGCGGCTAAGTTTTCTCATCACCCAGGCCAAATGGATGATGTGTGGATGCCCCTAACCCGGCATGATGCGCTAGAGAACATAGATTACTTTTTAGAGGTTAAGTTTGAAAAGTTTGGGATCTATGAAGACGCCATTTTACAGAAGAATACCTTCATGTTTCATGGGGCCATAAGTCCTTCATTAAATATGGGGTTAATTACACCCAATGATATTATTGATAAGGTATTGGCTTATACCGAACAAAACCATGTGCCGTTAAATTCTGTAGAGGGTTTTTTACGGCAAATTATTGGCTGGCGAGAGTTTATAAGAGGGGTTTATCAGCATCATGGAGAAACCCAGCTTAAAAGTAATTTTTTCAATTTTTCTGGCGCGTTAAATAGTAGCTGGTACTCTGGTGAAACTGGCATCCCACCGTTAGATGATGCAATCAATTTTTCTGATCGCTTTGGTTATACCCACCACATCAACCGACTAATGGTTATTTCTAACTTAATGACCCTTTGTGAAGTTCACCCAGATAAGGTTTATCATTGGTTTATGGAAATGTATATTGATTCTTCAGAATGGGTTATGACACCCAATGTGTTTGGCATGGGCACTTTTGCAGACGGTGGTATTTTTGCCACCAAACCCTATATTTGCGGGTCTAACTACATTTTGAAGATGAGTGACTATAAAAAAGGTGACTGGTGCAACACGGTAGATGGCCTATATTGGCGTTTTGTTAGCCGCAATATGGGAATGCTAAAAAATAATCCACGTTTGTCGTTTATGCGAAGTACCTTAGAAAAAATGGATGAGGAGCGAAAGACGTTGATTTTTGCTTGTGCAGAAGACTTTATTGCCACCCATTGTTCCGGTTAACGCGAGTGGTCTTACCCCAATGTCGTAGATTAATTCTGCCTTGCTTCGGGTACTATTACACGCTAATGATTTTGATTAATCGAGAATAAGTTTATGAGCTACGCTGCTTCCTATAAACAGGCCCACAACCAACCCACTGTGTTTTGGAAGCAGCAGGCTGAGCGCCTGGCATGGTTTAAAACACCTACTGTGGGTGTAGATACCAGCGAACTACCTACTGGGCGGTGGTTTCGCGATGGTGTAATGAACACCTGTTATATGGCGCTAGACCATCATGTGGCTAATGGCCGTGGTGATCAGGTCGCCATTCATTACGATTCCCCTGTGACCAACAGCAAATCTAGTCTTACTTATAGGCAGTTATTAGAGCACGTTGCTGTGTTTGCTGGAGCCTTAAGAGATCAAGGTGTTGGTAAAGGTGATCGAGTAGTAATCTATATGCCGATGGTGATGGAAGCCGCTATTGCTATGCTGGCTTGTGCGCGTATAGGTGCAGTTCATTCTGTGGTGTTTGGTGGTTTTGCTGCCGCTGAACTTGCAGTGCGTATTGATGATGCAAAACCAGCAGCCATTATTAGTGCGTCTTGTGGCATCGAAGTGGCCAAAATTATTGCCTATAAGCCCTTGTTAGATGAAGCCTTAGACATTGCACAACACAAAGTGCCAAGTGTGGTTATTTTGCAAAGGCCCCAATTGCAGGCAATATTACACACTGGCCGTGACTACGATTGGCTACAACTTATGGCCCAAGCCAAAGCAGTAGACGCTGTGCCAGTTAAAGCAACAGATCCGCTATATATTCTCTATACGTCAGGTACCACAGGTAAGCCTAAAGGCATTGTGAGAGATAATGGTGGCCATGCAGTAGCCCTCAACTATAGCATGAAGGCAGTTTACAATATGCGCGCTGGTGAGGTGTTCTGGGCGGTCTCTGATGTTGGCTGGGTGGTAGGGCATTCATACATTGTGTATGGCCCTTTGTTGGCTGGCTGCACAAGCATTTTATACGAAGGTAAGCCGGTGATGACGCCAGATGCTGGGGCTTTCTGGCGAGTAATCGAAGAGTACAAGGTTAAAGCTGTTTTTTCTGCTCCCACCGCTTTTCGTGCCATAAAAAAAGAAGATCCCACTGGCCAATTGTTGAAAAATTATGACATTAGTAGTTTAGAAACAGTGTTTATGGCGGGTGAACGATTAGACCCACCCACATACGATTGGGCAGTAGAGACGATTGGTAGGCCCGTGGTAGACCATTGGTGGCAAACAGAAACGGGTTGGCCTATTTGTGCTAACCCCGTTGGGCTAGATAAGCTGCCTGCTAAAGCCGGCTCATCTACGGTTGTGATTGCGGGTTATGATTTGCACATTTTGTCTGATGAAGGGCACCTTATGGGTGACAATAATAAAGGTAATATTGTCCTCAAACTACCGTTACCGCCAGGCTGTCTAGTGGGCATTTGGGGAGATGATAAGCGCCTAAATGACGCGTATTTAAAAGAGTTCAAAGGTTACTATAGCTCTGGAGATGGGGGATATAGAGATAGCGATGGTTATATATTTATTATGGGCCGTACGGATGACGTCATTAATATTGCTGGCCACAGGTTGTCTACTGGTGAAATGGAAGAGGTAGTGGGCGCCCACAACATGGTAGCTGAGTGCGCTGTGGTGGGTGTGAAAGATGAGCTTAAAGGCCAGCTGCCTATAGCATTAGTGTTGCTAAAAGCCGGTGCAAACATTGATGAAGCTCAGTTGGCTAGTGATATTGCAGGTATGCTTCGTAAAACTATTGGCCCTATCGCGGTGCTCAAAAGTGCCCACATTGTGCCACGCTTACCAAAAACCAGATCAGGTAAAATTCTGCGTAAGATCATCCGTAATATTGCCAACGGTGAAGACTACGTCGCGCCGTCTACCATTGATGATCCAGCCAGTTTAGACGAAATTAGAAAGCTACTTATGGGTTAATAATTTAACCGCAGTGCTCATCCACCAAGCTCTGCAATAGTGTCTGAAAATAGACAAAGGGATAGGTCTTTAGGTTGGCAACTTTGCCAGTGTCATCAAGCAAACGCACCTGAATAATCTCTTTTAGGTGGGGGTTAGTTTCAAACTCACACACCTCGTCTGCATTCATGGCCCCACCTTGCAGTTTCAATGAGTGCACTGAGGCGTCGCTGAGCTGTGAGAAATACGCTGGCCGAGTTGCGCACAGGTAGCGTTTGGCTGCGACATGATGGCGTACACATTGAGTGACTTTTTCTGGGAAGAATGGTGCCAATACATTAGCCCCATAAGTTTCATGTTTCAGGTCAAGAGTGTCTGCCATAGAAAATGTGCCGAAATCATTAGTGAAATGGCCAATGTCATGCAAGAGTGCCGCGGCAACCACAGTTTTAGAACGCCCCTGCTGGTCTGCTAGGGACGCCGCTTGCAGCATATGCTGCGCCATAGTGACTGGCTCACCAAGGTATTGTTGCGCGCCACTGTGTCCAAAAATGTCTGATAAGTGAGCGACAATGGTGCTTGATGTTAATGTGTTTTGAGGGCGCTCCATGGGTGATCTCCTAAACAGTTGGGGTGTTGCTATGGGTTTTGTTAAGCACAGCTAAACGAGAAAGTAAGCTGTCCATGTCGGCATAACAGCCTTGCAGCCACCGTGTACCGGCACCTGAAAAAGCCTTACGAGCATGCAATATACGCGTATTGTCGATGACAAAACAATCACCAGGATTAAGTCTAAAGCCCACTTCCAAAGCTGGGTCATTTATAATTTCACCTAAACGGCGATAGGCGCCATAATAGTCTGCCATATGCTTAAAGGGAATGTCGGTGAAAGGCGCAGCAGAGCGGTTGTTAAAACGTATACTTTGTAATTGCCCACCTGCTGACAGTTCAATGATGGGACGTTTAGCGTGTAAGCAAACATCATTTTCACCGGCATACTCAAAATGGGCACAATAACGGCTCAGCAGATTAAAGCCTTGGGGGCTTTCCTTTCTCAGTGTGGTGGCAGCCATAAAGCCATCTACCAATACATTGTCACCCCCAGGTGCCGAGCTTTCTAGGCAGTAGAGCACTTGGATAGTGGGCACAGGGTCACGATAAGGGTTGTCTGTGTGGGCTTGCAAGGCCAAGCCCGTATAGGCAAGGTTGGTGGGTTTTTCTTCTACTCTTACGTCAAAAACACGCCCATAGTTGGTCTCTCGAAGGTAGCCAAATAAGTCGACCACTTGCGTTAACGCACCCGCTTCTACAGGCCCTTTGTTAAGCTTGGCAAACCCTAAGCGTGCGATGCTTTCAAGCCATATTTTTAGCCTTTCGGGCGAAGCTATAACAGCATCAAAATTGGCCTTGGGTAGGTTGGGTGTTAAACTGGCGTCCCAAAGGGTTTGGCTGGGATTGTGCCACCCCTTAGTGTCATTCTTGGGCTTATCGTAGCTGTGGTTTAGCAACCATTGAATGGGGTAATCTAAGGTTTTGCCTTCTGGCATAAAGGTAATCTGTAAGTCATTTTTATGCAGTTGGGCAGCGCTTATGTGGACACTGGCATCAATGTCTGTCAAAGCAATCAGGCGTTGGCCATTACTTTCGCTGCGGGTGTCTTTGTCTAATGCATTATCCCTTAACCACAGGGCATGAAAACGATGGGTATTGCCAGCAACTGTTAGGCTAATAAATTCGCCGTGTGGGGAAATAGCAACCTTGTTCATATAAGCTCCGTTATTCATATAAGCTGCATTACTTATCTGAAGTTCACTTTAGGTGTGGGCCTATTGAGTTTTTTCAGGCCTACAACCGACAACTTAACCAGTGGCTAAGGGTGGCTCCCATGTCAAAAAAAGTGGCCTTCAAATGGGTATAGGTTTCTGGCTTGGGGTTTGTTATGGCAACTGGCAAATGATCTTCGTTGCCACTGAAGGCCCACTGAGCCGCCGCCTTGCCAAACAGTGTGCCAGGCCCAATACCACGGCCACTGTAGCCGTATAAACGAATACCATTAGTGCCAAGCTGGGTGATTTTTGGTAAATGATTAGTGGTCATGGCGATATGCCCGTGCCACATGTATTCAAACTTATATTGAGTAATCTGTGGGAACAAGGCCCTAAGTTTACGGTGAGCCCAGTTAATGTGAGTGCCTTTGCCTTTGCCATCTAAGGACCCCACACCACCAATGATTAAACGCCCACTTTGATCCATTCTAAACGACGACATCACCTGATTAGTATCCCAGCACCCCTCACCGTTAGGTAACACACTGGCTCTTTGTTGCAGCGTGAGTGGTTGAGTGGCAAATTGCACATAATCAACGCTAGTAAATGCTGTAGAGCGGGGTAACAAGGTGTCGTAGGCGTTTGTGGCGTGGATTAGTTTATCCGCAGTAACGCTGCCATGGGCCGTGTTAACCAGCCAGTGGTTACCCTTGCGCTGATGGGTAATGACAGGTGACTGGGTATGGATCACCGCCCCTGCCCTTGTAGCTGCGTGCGCAAGGCCTAGGGCGTAGTTTAGCGGTTGCAATGTGCCTGCTCTGGGGTCTAGTAAAGCCCCTAAAAACTGGCATGATCCAGTGCGCTGCAAAGTGTCACTCGCCCCTAATAATGTCACCGGGGCATGCCGTTTCACCTGTTGTGCAAGGCGTTGTTTGAGTTGGCGTAAGCCAGCGTTGTTAGAGGCACAATGTAAGGTGCCATGGCGCAGTGCTTCACATTCAATCTGATGCTTTTCTATGAGGGAAAACACAAGTTCTGGCGCCGCAGCTAAGGCATGGTTAAGTGTGATTCCCGCAACTTGGCCCAGCGCAGTTTCAACCTCATCTGGGGGTGTCCATAACCCCGCATTAACCAACCCTACGTTTCTACCAGACCCACCATGCCCCACGGTGTTTGCTTCTAGCACGTGCACGCGCATGCCTTGCTCAGCCGCGTGCAGAGCGGCGCAAAGGCCACTGTACCCAGCCCCTATAATCACAAGCTCACTATGTAGATCACTACTAAGGGGTGAACTAATCAGGTTACTGTTGGCATTGGCTCGCCAAAGGCTATGGTGGGTTATTGGCATGTTGTGTTGCACCTTCTCTTCGCTGCTTGCCTAGAGTCGTAACATTATTTTAATGAGTCTATCGAATTTTTTCCCATAAGGGGGGTACATCATAGACAAAGACGAAAAACGCGCTTGTTTAAAAATGGGCCTTAGTTTACTCACAGCCATAAACCCTTCTATGCCGTGATATTGCCCCATGCCACTTTCCCCTGCGCCCCCAAATGGCATGTCGTGTTGGCCCACATGCAGCGCGGCGTCATTGAGACATACACCACCGGATTGGGTTTTGTTAATCACTTTGTTTTGTAATGGCTTGTCATTACTAAATAAATATAACGCCAGAGGCTTATTTTTGCTGTTAATGTAGCCCAATACGTCGTCTATGTGCCGGTACGCCATAATGGGTAATAGGGGGCCGAATACCTCTTCCTGCATTATTCTCATGGTGCCCTTAACCTGGGTTAATAAGGTAGGAGGAAATTTTCGAGTAACCTCATTAGCTTGGCTATTAGGTACCAATACCGTTGCTATTGCACCCAGATTAATGGCATCTGCAAGCGTGCTTTTAAGGCGCAGGTAGGCCTTGTCATCAATAATAGACGTATAATCCGCACTTTCTATACTGGCATAACGGCCACTTATAATGGTTTTTGCCGCAGTAACAAATTCATCAACCTTGCCCTCTGGAACAAAGACATAGTCTGGCGCTACACAGGTTTGGCCTGCGTTTAAGCACTTGGAGAACAATAGACGTTCTGCTGCTTTAGTGATTGAGTAATCCGCAGCAATAATAGTAGGGCACTTGCCTCCAAGCTCTAAGGTAACCGGCGTTAGGTTGCCTGCAGCGGCGCGCATTACTTGGCGGCCACTGTTGCTAGACCCAGTAAAAATGAGGTGATCAAAGGCGAGTGCGGAAAATTCTGCGCCTTTGGCACCATGAGCAATGGTGAGCATGTCTGCTGAAAACTTCTCAGCAAATAAGCCTTCTAATAATTGGCTTAAATGGTATGAATTAGCAGCCATTTTAATCATGCAGCGGTTGCCTGCAGCAAGGGCACCAATGAGGGGGCTTATGCATAAAAATAATGGATAGTTCCATGGCACAATAATGCCCACCACACCCAAGGGTTGCGGAATTACCCTATTGCCAGAGCCCAAGAGCCAAATAGATGTGGACCGTTTCTGGGGCCGCATCCACTTTTTTAATCGTTTACGGGTATAGCGGATGCCATCAATACATAAAAACAGTTCTGCTAACTGGGTTTCTTGCTGAGCACGGTGGCCAAAATCTTTAGAAATAGCCTCTGCAATGGTGTATTGATTGGCTTTTAGAATATTAAACAGGGTATCCAAGCTCGCCAACCGGTGTTCTAAGCTAGG
Source organism: Candidatus Njordibacter sp. Uisw_056 (assembly GCF_047730085.1). Classification (NCBI taxonomy): domain Bacteria; kingdom Pseudomonadati; phylum Pseudomonadota; class Gammaproteobacteria; order Pseudomonadales; family Candidatus Njordibacteraceae; genus Candidatus Njordibacter; species Candidatus Njordibacter sp. Uisw_056. The sequence goes on from NZ_CP159830.1 coordinate 762,066, forward strand.
GATACCCTGGCGATCGTAGGCGTTTTTTTGTGCACTTAGTAGTGTGTGTAAATAAGGCGTGCTCATGCGAGCTTGGGGAGAAGGAGTGGCCATGACAAAAGTGATCTGCTTTAGGTGTGTTTCCCTTAATAATGAATCATAAGGCTAAGCCTCCTATGCATGCAATCATTTGCTAAAAAAACTGCGGCAAAGATTTGCCAACTATTTTTTTTATAATAAAAAATGGTTATAAAACAATTAGTTGATTTTTTTGGCACGGTCTGTGCTTATGTGGTGGTAGAAAGCAACAATGCCAGAGATGAAAATATGGATAAGTTAATATTCACCGTGCTTAACAGTATGAAAAACACCCAGGCCAGGCAAACCAACAATGCTCACGAAATAGCTAACGTGGTAACGCCTGGTTTTAAGAAGTCCTATAACGAGGAAGCCAGATCCCTGGATATTTATGTTCCTGGCACGCATAACTCGCGGGCAGTGGCTGAGTTAACAAGGAGCAACGCAGTGGATATGAGCCCTGGAACCATGATGGTGAGCGGCCGGGATTTAGACATTTACGTTAACGATTTAGGGGCCATCGCTGTGCAAGGGCCTGAAGGTCAGGATCTTTACACTCGGCGGGGTGACTTGTCTGTTTCTGCGGATGGTGCATTAGTGACCGGCAGTGGGAGTTTAGTGTTAGGCGATAATGGCCCAATTACTGTGCCTCAAGGAAGCCATATATCGATCACCAGCAATGGCACGGTCACTATGGTCCCTTCAGGCACTAGCCAAGAAGTGGCAGTGGGGCGTATTAAACTAGTGGATACAAAAGGCCAAAACCTGATCATTCGTGAAGACGGTTTATACCAAGCACCAAGCGGTGAACTGCCGGCAAGTGCTGAGGTAAAAGTGACGCCTAGAGCGTTAGAAGGCAGTAACGTTAATGTAGTAGATTCTATGGTGAGAATGATTGCCTTGTCTAGAGAATACGAAATGACGGTGAATATGATTAAACATGCTCGTGAAATAGATGAAGCCTCTGCGTCTACGATGCGCTTAAACTAATAAATAAATAGGAGATTTTTATGGATTCCTCATTATGGGTTGCTAAAACAGGTTTAGATGCACAACAGCGTCGGATGAGTGTTGTTGCCAACAACCTAGCTAACGTAAATACCACTGGTTTTAAGCGAGATCGGGCGGTATTTGAAGACCTACTCTATCAAACCATCAGCCAGCCTGGGGCACAGGTAGACCAAAACTCAAACTCGCCTACAGGCCTGCTTGTGGGAACGGGCACACGGGTTGTCGCTACGGAAAAAATCCATAGCCAAGGCAACATGATACAAACTGATAACGCCCTTGATGTGGCCATTAATGGTGATGGTTTTTTGCAGACGTTACGTGCCGATGGCTCTATTGGTTATACCCGAGATGGTTCTTTTAAGCTAAACAATATAGGCCAGCTAGTGACTGCTAATGGCAACTTATTGCAGCCAACAATTACCATTCCAAATAATTCACGTTCAATCACCATTGGTAAAGACGGTACGGTGAGTGTGCAAACAGCTGGGCAGCCGGCTGCTCAAATAGTGGGAAATATTCAAATAGCCAGCTTCATTAATCCAGCTGGCCTGCAGGCCATGGGCGGTAACAATTATAAAGAAACCTCTGCTAGTGGCGCTGCACAAGTGATGACGCCCACCCAAAATGGAGCGGGTTCACTCGTTCAGGGTTCTTTGGAAGCGTCAAACGTAAACGTGGTGGAATCTATGGTGAACATGATTGAAACTCAGCGCGCTTATGAAGTGAACTCTAAAGCCATTGCGGCAGCAGATGGCATGTTGCGCTTTATCAACAATAACCTTTAAAGACGTGTTATCCCTTCGCGTTACTAAATCACATCATTCCACAGAGGTGAACTACATGGCCAAGTTAATGTTAAAGCGTAAACAGGTACCAAAACTGGGGTTGTTTATACTTCTATGTTTATTGCTTAGTGCTTGTGCTAGTGCGCCCATGCCAGTTAAAACAAGTGATTTCTCACCCGTGCTGCCACCAGCACTTATTGCAAAAACGGTCGCCGATGGCTCTATTTTTTCTGGTGGTATTAATGATGGGTTATTTGGTGACAGAAAGGCTTATCGCGTCGGTGACATTATCACCATTATCTTACGTGAAAAAACCATGTCTCAAAAAAGTGCAAGTAACGTCACGTCTCGGGTGTCAAATAATAATGCGTTGCCCCTTTTAATGCCAGGAGATTTAGCCGTGGCTTCCGCATTGGCAGCCACCAATATAGACAATACAGGCAATGGCAGTACCTCACAATCTAATACATTAGGTGGTGATATTTCAGCCACTGTTGTAAGAGCGTTAAGCAATGGCAATTTGATTATTCGGGGAGAAAAAATGATTACCCTAAATGACGGCAATGAGTATATTCAAATTTCAGGCATGATTCGCTCAGAAGATGTGCAACCAGACAATACCGTATTATCTAAGCGTATTGCTAACGCAGAAATTAGTTACAGTGGTGATGGCGATTACGTAGATGCCACCAAGGCGGGCTGGGGTACTAAGTTGGCCTATAAAATATGGCCCTTTTAATGATTAGAACCTAAAAAGCCCCATTATTTAGGTGTAAAAACACGTTAAGTATGTAAAAAATAATTCATAAAGATGCTCAAGTTTGATCTACACCGGCCGATAGTTATTCCAAAGGCTATTCTAACCCAGCCTTATTCGAGCCTTCTCTAGGTCGAATGTGCAAAGAAATAGGGTCGGTTTATTTACTTTAGGAGTACTTAGTATGGGTATGGTAATTGGAACAAACGTAGCGTCTTTAACAGCTCAGCGCCATTTGGAATCCTCACGTGGTGACATGGAAACGGCTATGGAGCGCTTGGCGTCTGGTCAACGGATTAACTCAGCTGTGGATGATGCTGCTGGCATGGTCATTGCCAATAAAATAGAAGTGAAAGTGATGAGCCTTAATCAAGGCATAAGAAACGCCAATGATGGTATGTCGATGGTACAGGTCGCTGAAGGCGGTATGGAAGAAATCGGTAATATTCTTGGTCGTATGAAGGAGCTTGCTGTGCAGGCGTCTAATGGCACTTATGACACCGAAAGTTTAACCACGATGAATAACGAATATAAAGCTCTTTCGACCGAAATTACGCGCATAGCGGCGAGTACAGAATTCAATGGAGTGAGCGTTCTTAACTCAACGAACACTCCAAAAATTCAGGTTGGTGATAAAAGTACCGACACCATAGATCTGTCTTTTCAAAAGATGAGGGCTGAGGACATTGGTGGCACAGGAGCAACCGTTATCGCTAACTTCGGAAAATCAGTAACTGCTGGAGCTGCTGCCGCTCCTGCCGCTGACCCTGCTACCCTTGCTACTCAGCAGAGCCACGTCTATAGTACTGCTACGATTAGTACCGGTAATTCTATTCAAATAACTGTGGCAGGCGATACATATGCTCAAGCGTTTGAAACCAGCGATGCCAACACAATGACAAAATTGGTTGAGCAAATTAATGCCGGTGGAGACGCAGATGCTTCAGTTACATCAAATGCGCTTACAATAAATAGTAAAGACACCGGCTTGGGAGCGGACGTGGCGTCAGGCCCCCTTACCACTTTCCTCACTGAGGATGAAAATACCCGGTTACATCTTTCAAAGATTGAAACTTCTGGGGATGCACGTTTAGCGTTGGACAAAATTGATACGGCGTTGAAGCAAGTGGACAACTACCGTGCAACGCTTGGTTCAGTCTCTAAAACGCTTGATCATACAGTCTCTAACTTGATGAATCGGGTGGAAAGTCAGTCTGCTGCGCTGTCTCGTATTAAAGATGCAGACTATGCGGTTGAATCAGCAAACCTTGCTAAAGCGCAAGTGCTTCAGCAAGCAGGCACTGCAATGCTAGCCCAGGCTAATGCTTCTGGCCAAAGCGTGTTATCGCTATTGAAGTGATAACATGAGTCTGGCTGAAACGTCAGCCAGACTCTATTAATTAAGTTATAATATAGGAGCGCATTATGGCAGTTGAAACGCTTTCTGTGAATGCTCAGGCATTACCAAGCATAGCTAATAGCAGTGTGAACCCAAGCCTACCAGAGCTAAGAGAGCTGAACGCTAATGGTGAAATGGCTATCACACCCAATAACATGATTACTAAATTAGCCGAACTAAATAGCGCTATGGCCATGCAAAAACAAGCTATTGTATTTAGTACTGACCCACAAACAGGCATAGATGTGGTCACCATTACTGATAAAAATACAGGCGACATTATTAGGCAAATGCCCAGTACCGAAGTGCTAACAGCCATGGAGAATATTGATCTAATGGTTGGGGTGATATTTAATCAAAAGGCCTAGCCCACGTATCAAGTCGCGTGGTATGAGTAAACAGCATCTTTATAAGGTGCTGTTTTTTTTTACTTTAAACTTACCCAGTAACTCTAAAAATAAAATTGGCACGATTTATGCTTGTTAGAAACTAGTTAGGGAATTTCTTACACAGCGGCAATGAATTGCCACCATAATGTAGCTAAGAGATGTCCTTTGTATTGGCAACTAGTTGCCATAGTTAGATCATTTTTTTATTACTTTTAGGAGTATTTAGTATGGGTATGGTAATTGGAACAAACGTGGCGTCTTTGCAAGCTCAGCGCCATTTGGAATCCTCACGTGGTGACATGGAAACGGCTATGGAGCGCTTGGCGTCTGGTCAACGGATTAACTCAGCTGCGGATGATGCTGCTGGCATGGCCATTGCCAATAAAATAGAAGTGAAAGTGATGAGCCTTAATCAAGGCATAAGAAACGCCAATGATGGTATGTCGATGGTACAGGTCGCTGAAGGCGGTATGGAAGAAATCGGTAATATTCTTGGTCGTATGAAGGAGCTTGCTGTGCAGGCGTCTAATGGCACTTATGAGTCCGGAAGTTTAACCACGATGAATAACGAATATACCGCTCTTAGGACCGAAATTACGCGCATAGCGCAGACAACAGAATTCAATGGAGTGAGCGTTCTTAACTCAACGGACACTCCAAAAATTCAGGTTGGTGATAAATTAACCGACACCATAGATCTGTCTTTTCAAAAGATGAGGGCTGAGGACATTGGTGGCACAGGAGCAACCGTTATCGCTAACTTCGGAAAATCAGTAACTGCTGGAGCTGCTGCCGCTCCTGCCGCTGACCCTGCTACCCTTGCTACTCAGCAGAGCCACGTCTATAGTACTGCTACGATTAGTACCGGTAATTCTATTCAAATAACTGTGGCAGGCGATACATATGCTCAAGCGTTTGAAACCAGCGATGCCAACACAATGACAAAATTGGTTGAGCAAATTAATGCCGGTGGAGACGCAGATGCTTCAGTTACATCAAATGCGCTTACAATAAATAGTAAAGACACCGGCTTGGGAGCGGACGTGGCGTCAGGCCCCCTTACCACTTTCCTCACTGAGGATGAAAATACCCGGTTACATCTTTCAAAGATTGAAACTTCTGGGGATGCACGTTTAGCGTTGGACAAAATTGATACGGCGTTGAAGCAAGTGGACAACTACCGTGCAACGCTTGGTTCAGTCTCTAAAACGCTTGATCATACAGTCTCTAACTTGATGAATCGGGTGGAAAGTCAGTCTGCTGCGCTGTCTCGTATTAAAGATGCAGACTATGCGGTTGAATCAGCAAACCTTGCTAAAGCGCAAGTGCTTCAGCAAGCAGGCACTGCAATGCTAGCCCAGGCTAATGCTTCTGGCGAAGGTGTGTTACAGCTTTTGAAGTAACAAAAGGTAGGGTGAAGTTAAGCCATTTTCTATAAAGCGGCCAAAAATGGCTGCAGTATTGAGGAGACCCATATGGAAACGGATTATTTACAAGCCTTGGGCGCTGGGGGTGGGTTTGACACGAAGCAAATTGTGACGGCCTTAGTGGCTGCAGAAAAAGCGGGTAAACAGTCCTCCATAGACCGGCGCACAGCAGATGTAGATACTAAACTATCGGGTATTGGGCAGCTTAAATCTGCCCTGCAAACCTTACAAACATCGTTTGCTAGGGTAGATGATAAAGCTGATTTTAACTTTTCATCGTTAACTAATTCTGCACCCGCTATGGTCTCGGCTAATTTCGATGCAACCAGTGCCTTGCCGGGTACCTACACGTTAACTGTTAGTCAATTGGCAAAGAATGACGTAATTATATCTTCTGAATATAGTGATATATCATCTAATCAGGCCACTGCATCGGTGACTATTCAAGTAGGCAGCGGTAGTGTAGAAACGGTCACCCTTGCCGCGGGTGCTACAACGTTAAATGACCTAGTGGACGGCATTAATGCCCTTACTGCAAACGTGTCTGCGCGCATAGTAGAAACCAGTGTGGGTGCATTTCGTGTTGTCGTTGAAGGCCCGCAAGGAACTAGTAATGCACTGACCATTAACGACACTGTGTTTGGTTTAGTAACCCCCAGCAATAAAATACAAACAGCGCAAAATGCCACAGTCACTGTTAATGGGTTGTTGGTGTCAAGCGCAAGCAACCAAATAAGCGGTGTGGTGCCTGGCCTTAAACTAAACCTAATGTCTGAAACGACTACCGACGTCGTTTTGTCGGTCAGTAGAGACACCAGCGCAGCCAAGGCGTCTATTAACGATTTAGTAGCGTCCTACAATGTGTTTGAAGGCATTATTAGGGGCCTCACTGCCAGTGGCACCCCTACAATGGAAGGCGGTGCGCTAAAGTCTGATGCCTCGGTGACTGCTATTAGAGAAAAAGTGCGTGGTTTTCTAACATCAGACAGCTCTACCCCGGGTGCTACTAAAATGGGTATGTCTGACATCGGTGTGTCGTTGCAGCGTAATGGCACCTTTAAAGTTAACGACACCGCTTTGTCTGCAGCACTGACCAGTGATTACACTGATATTACTAAAATGTTTAGCGCAGACACAAATAACCAAAGCAGTTATGACGGTGCAAGTCGTGGTATTGCGGGTGACATTGTTCATCAGATAACCAGTTATTTAGCGTTTGACGGCCTTATTAAAACTAGGGAGGGCAGTTACAGCAATGAAACAAAATATTTGTCAGTAGAGCAAAGTGACCTAGATAAAAAAATGGCAGCTATCCAGACGCGCTATACGCAGCAATTTAGCACCATGAGTAGGATTATGGACGAAATGAAGGCGACGCAAGACTACCTTGAATCAAGCCTGGGCAACCTGCCATTCACGTCTAAAAATGATTAATATAATTAACGGGTTAGGGCCCAATCTTGTTAAGTTTTTGCGCTGCGTGTCGATAAGTTAAGTATCTCAAACACAAACTAAAGAAGCACCTATGAACGCTAAGACAGCTTTGGCTCAATACGGACGTATTAAGAATGATACCCAATCAATGTATGCGTCACCTCATCAACTGATATTGATGTTATTTGACGGGGCCATTGAAGCTATGAGCATAACGATCGGCGCTATTCAGCAAAATAACATTTCACTGCGTAGCAAACAAAGCAGCCGTGCTATTTCTATTATCAACGGCATGCGGGATTGCTTAGATATAGAAGCCGGTAGTGAGTTGGCTAACAACTTAGATTCCTTGTACCTGTATATGGCTCAAGAGCTGTTTGTTGCGGGGTTAAAAAATGACACTGAAACCATCCGAAATATTCAAGCCATGTTAAGGGATATTCGAGAGTCTTGGGGGCAAATTCCTCTAGATAAGCACTATATCCGAGGTGTTAATTAACATTTATTTAGCATAGCGGGTAATTAGGCACTAACTATAAGTAGTTGAAAGTAATTCAGAATTTCACTTGCATTTGATCTGATACGTCGGTATTTTGACAATCCCAGCCATAAGAACCTTATTTATGTTAAATATCGATGCTTTATTGTTAGGCAACTCAGTGCCTATGCAGCAGGTTAAGCGACTGATTCAGCAGGTTGCCAAGTCTAACGCCTCTGTGCTTATTCTTGGTGAATCTGGCACAGGCAAAGAGCTTGTTGCTAAGGCTTTACACCAACAGTCTGACCGTTGTGAATACTCATACGTGCCTGTGAACTGTGGTGCAATCCCTGCAGAACTGCTTGAAAGTGAATTGTTTGGCCATGAGAAAGGTGCATTCTCTGGCGCCTCTAGTACTAAAAGAGGCCGCTTTGAACTTGCTGACAAGGGCACTTTACTGCTGGATGAAATTGGCGAAATGCCGTTAAACATGCAGGTGAAGTTGCTCCGTGTGCTTCAAGAGCAAGTGATTGATAGGGTAGGTAGTGAAAAACCACGTGCGATTAATGTTCGCATTGTTGCAGCTACCCATCAAAATTTATCTGCCAAAGTGGTTTCAGGTGGCTTTCGTGAAGACCTTTACTACCGGCTTAATGTGTTTCCTATTCAGGTGCCACCACTGCGAGATCGTGGTGAGGATATTCTATTGCTATGGGATTTCTTTGCCAAAAGCCTAAGTTTTGATCATGATTCACCGGTCACGCTATCAATGGATGCAGCACATGAACTTCTGCAGCGTGAATGGAAAGGCAATTGTCGAGAGCTGCGCAATTTAGTTGAACGCATGAGTATTTTGTACCCAGGCAAAAAAATCACCGTGCAACACCTTAAACCGAGTACGCCCAGATTGCTTTCAGAAATGATGGCAGAGGAGGCTCAAGCTGAATTAGTGTTACTTCCTCAAGCGGCCACCCCACCCAGTTTGTTTGCGCCCCTAGTGGTTGATAAACAGCTTACTAATACCCAGCAATTAGCCGATGGGTTGGTATCAGGCATCGACATCAGCCAAGGGTGTGACCTTAAGCAGCAACTCATTGCGGTAGAAACTCAGCTTATCCAAAAAGCACTTGATGCAACCTTAGGTAATGTCAGTAAAGCTGCAGATTTATTGTGTGTCAGGCGTACGACATTGATCGAAAAAATTAAGAAATACCAGTTGTAAGACCCTCATTAATATTGACGTAATACCGTCTATTTTTCAATACCAGCCTCGCGTTACCAATAAAAAACTATAAAAAACAATTAGTTAAACCATTTCTATCTTTATGGCATTAAAATTGCATTTAAGCTTGTGTAGAGTTTTACGCCCTTGGGCAAACCACAAGTGGATTCAATGATGGCCAATACCAACGCAACAGTTGCAATACTAGATAGCCAAGACACAGGCCTAGATATGCTCGCCGAAATGGCCAGTAGTGCTGGCATGGCGGTGCTGCCAGCACACGATTTGAATGAGCTAAGGGTTTTTTTGAGCCGCAGTCAGATTGAGTTACTGGTGATTAACGCTACCAATTTGCAAGTACCTCTAGCGGCTGTATTCAAACAATTAGCAGAGTCCCTCCATCGTGCTGATGTATTGGTATTAGTAGATTCGAGCGACGTGCATACTGCCGTAACAGCGATGGCCCTGGGCGCTAAAAACGTGTTAACACTGCCTATTGAGCCCGGTCATTTTAAGCGTTATTTACGCCATTTGTTAGCGCGCAAACCGGATGGTTTTATTTGCCGGGACATTCGTAGCCAACAGCTTTTAGCGCTGTCAGAACGGGTTGCAAAAACTGACGTTACCGTACTTATCGGTGGTGAGTCGGGTGCTGGAAAAGAAGTATTAGCCAAACATATTCACCAAGCATCACCTAGGTCTGAAGGTGAGTTTGTGGCTGTTAACTGCGCATCGATCCCAGAGACGATGTTAGAAGATATGCTTTTTGGCCATGAAAAAGGTTCCTTTACCGGCGCTCATCAGCGCTATTTGGGTTTATTTGAGCAGGCTCAAGGCGGCACTTTATTTTTAGACGAAGTGGGTGAGCTGCCATTCTCTTTGCAGGCCAAGTTATTGCGAGTGGTGCAAGAAAAAGAACTTAAACGTTTGGGCGGCACCGAGGTTATTAAATTAGATACTCGTATTATTGCTGCGACCAACCGCAACTTGCAAAAAGAAGTTCTAGAAAAACGATTTAGAGAAGACCTCTATTACCGCCTCAACGTATTCCCCCTTAAGTTATTACCGCTTCGAGATCGGGCCCAAGATATTTTGCCAATTGCTCAATTTTTATTACAGCGTTATCGCGGCAGCATGGGGGCTGCCGCGGTTAATGCTCAGTTTGATTCGGCCGCTTTGGGGTTTTTGCAGTCTTATTCTTGGCCTGGTAATGTGCGCGAGCTAGAAAACGTAGTTCAGCGCGCCTTGGTGCTGGCAGTAGGTGGGGCAATAGGGCTAGAGCATTTGTTGGTCGATGGAGGCCTAGATGACTTTATGGAACAAATGCCAAGTGTTGGGTTGGTGAAAAATATCAATTCATTGCCTACGGTCGTTGAACCACCGATGCCACAAGAACTGTGCCAGGCTTACCAAGCAACGGGCACGGATGGTGGCTATGTTGGGCCAGATTCGCAACATCGCGGTTTGTCTGAAGTCGCACGTGACAGTGAACAAAAAATGATTGTAACAACGTTAGGCCGCCTTAATGGCAGCCGCAAAGAGGCTGCTCTTGAATTGGGTATTAGCCCGCGAACTTTACGTTATAGGCTAGCTAAGATGAAAGATCTTGGCATCGCCATACCTGGTTAGAGACTAAAAAACATGACAATAAATAGCACGAACGCAATGCAGGGTATGATTAACCAGATGCGCATCATGGCCAGCCAATCTCAGGCTCAGTTACCCAGTAGTGGTGGCGTAAACCAAGCTGAAGGGGCTTCTAGTTTTGGTGATGCACTCTCTTCTAGCCTTAAGTCTGTCAATGAAACTCAAATGACAGCAAAGCATATGGCCGAAGCTTATGACCGTGGAGCAGATATTCCTTTAGCAGACGTTATGTTGAGTATGCAAAAATCGTCTATGGCTTATCAAGCCACGCTGCAGGTGAGAAACAAAGTGCTGTCTGCTTATCAAGACATTATGAAAATGCCGGTTTAGGCTCCCTTACACACAAAAAAATGATTCCGAAAAGGTTTAGGATTACCCCATGGCAGAGACGACAATGACTCAAACTGCATTACCACAAGGTGAAGTTAGCCCCCAGCAATCTGTGCCCCAAGGTATGTGGGCGGAGTTTTTGGCACAACCAGCTGTGCGACGTACCTTACCATTAGCGGTTACGGTATTTGCTTTGTTAGTCATGGTAATGGTGTATATGGCATTAAATAAAGCCAGTTATCGGCCATTATTTCCTGGTATGAGTGGCGTAGATCAGGCTGCTGCTTTTGAAAGCCTGCAAAAATCTGGCATGCCAGTAGAAATTGATGCTGCAACTGGCTCTGTGAGTGTGCCTAATGACATGTATCATCAGGCTAAAATGGTGCTAGCTAGCCAAGGTATTCCCGCAACGTCGACAGACGGATTTGCCATGATCCGCGACCAGCAATCCATGGGAACTAGTCAGTTTATTGAACAAAAGCGCTATCAATTAGCCATTGAAGAGGAATTAGCACATTCAATTAGCAGTATTCAAGCGGTGCAGGCAGCCAGAGTGCATCTAGCAGTGCCTAAGCAGTCTGTGTTTGTGCGTAACCGTGTTGAACCCACAGCATCGGTGATTTTAACGCTGTCTCAAGGGCGCCGTTTATCCGATGCGCAGGCGCAGGCTGTGGTGCATATGGTGGCCTCCAGTGTGCCCTATTTAGAAGCTAGAAATGTCTCTGTAGTGGATCAATTTGGTAATTTATTGGCAAATGATGAAGACTCAAGTGGTTTGGGCATGAGTGATAAGCAGTTAAGTTACCGTAATAAGCTAGAAAAAATGTACCAACAGCGTATTCAATCATTGTTAACCCCCTTGGTCGGTGTCAATAAGTTGCGGGCAGAAGTGAATGCCGACATGGACTTTACGGTGCAGGAAATAACCCAAGAAAACTTTAACCCTGACACGATAGCCATACGCAGTGAACAGCTCTCTCAAGGTGGAAGTCAAAAGGTTGGTGTCTCAGGGCTGGGTGTGCCTGGAAGTTTATCTAACGAACGGCCAGCAGACCCAGTAATGAAAGAAAACCAAAACCAAAACCAAAACCAGCCAATGCTAGTGACTCAAAGCGGTTTAAATGTTGCTGGGCCTTCAGGAGACCTGAACCGTACGCGTAATTACGAAATTGATCGCACTATCCAGCATACTAAGCTTGCTGCTGGAGAGTTAAAGCGTTTAAGCATATCCGTAGTCATTGATGAACCCTTCACCATAAACGATCAAGGTGAACAGGAACGTCAGCCAATAACAGAAGATCAGATTCAGCGCTTGGAAAATTTGGTTAAAACTGCAGTGGGTTTTGACACCTTGCGAGGAGACAATGTTACGGTACTGGGAATGGCTTTTCAGGTGGAAGAGCAAGTTCCAGCAGCGCCAATATGGGAGCAAGTTTGGTTGCAAAATTTGGTGGGTAAAATTTTATTAGCACTACTGGCTTTAGTGTTTATCTTACTCGTTCTTAGGCCGGCAATTAAAAACCTAGTAGGGACTAAAGCAGTGGGTGAACTGGCTGCCTCAACCGCTGTTGTTGCCAGTTCAGGGCGGGGCAAAGGCTTGAGTACTCTACAAAAGACCGAAGAGCCTGAAGAAGAAGAAGGTATAGAGTTGATTAAAGCCAAATTGCAGAACTCTGCCAAATCTGCTGTATCTCCAGAAATGTTGGATATGGCCAATAGTTATGACGATAAAGCAGCGCTAATGAGAATGTTAGTTAAAGAAGATTCGAAGCGTGTGGCTGGGGTTATTTTAAATTGGGTTAAAGCAGAGGCGTGAGTTTAGACCCAATCATTGGAATAGATATTTTAGAATCGAGAAAGCAATATGCCGGCTGAAGAAAACACACCAACAGCACCTAAAGAACCCACTATTAGCGTAGCAGACAGCAGCGAGTTTAAGGCTTTAAACAATGCCCAAAAAACAGCCATTTTCATGATGGTTCTGGGGGAGGAAGAGGCTGCAGATGTGATTGCACACATGCCACCACGTGAGGTTCAACAATTAGGAGCGGCGATGGTGTCTGTGAGTAACGTTTCACAAACTACTGTAGATATGGTGCTGGATGAATTTGTTGTGATTATGAAACAACAAACCAACTTGTCTATGGGTACCAGTGATTATGTCCAACGGGTGCTTACAAAAGCCTTAGGTGATGGCAAGGCATCTAGTGTGCTTAATCGTATCATTCCATCTCGGGCAGGCCGTGGGTTAGATATGCTTAATTGGATGGATGCTCGGTCTATTGCTGAGATGATTCGGAGTGAGCACCCACAAATAATTGCTATCACTGTATCCCTTTTAGAGCATGAGTTAGCTGCCGATGTATTGCGTCATTTTCCAAAAGAATTACGCCCAGACGTTATTATGCGAATAGCCAACTTAGAAATCATCCAACCAGAAGCGCTAGAAGAGCTTGAGGTTATTATGAAGAAGCAATTCGCCGACAACTCTGCACTAAAATCTACGGATGTAGGCGGAGTCACCCGAGCGGCTAAAATTATGAACTTTGCCAAGGCTGAAATGGAAAGCCAGATCATGAATAGCCTTATGGATGCGGATGAAGCCCTCACAGGCCGTATAAAAGATAATATGTTTATCTTTGCTAACCTACAAAGCTTGGATGCGCGCAGCCTTCAAACCCTTATTCGTAATATAGAAACAGAAAAGCTGATGATCGCTTTGAAAGGGACAGATGACGCTGTTAAAAATGCGTTTGTGGAGAACATGTCCGCCCGGGGTGGAGAACTCTTCTTAGACGATATGGAAGCTAGCGGCCCAGTGCGCATTAGTGACGTGGAAGAAGCCCAAAAAGAGATTCTTCTTATCGCGCGACGGTTGTCAGATGCTGGAGAAGTGATGTTAGGCAATGGAGCTGATTTTGTCTGACAAGGTAGTTAAACACGCACTTGCTGGTAATTACCAAACCTGGACGGCACCCATAGCCGATGATGGTGCTTGTTTTAAACCTTTTATTTCTGTTCTGTCGGACACTAAAGCTGAATCAAAAGTTGATTTTTATCCGGATAAAATGGCTATTGTGAGGCAAACTCAGGTAAAAAATGAAGATTGGCAGGCCTTTAGTATCCCCCAAAATGAGGATGATGTTGCTGTTGCTGTTGCTGCTGAAGAGAGTAGTGTGAATAAGGACCATAAGGATCAAGGTACTACTGATAAACTTGTAGCTGATGCAGGTGGAGCTAATGAAGATGGAACTGATGAAGATGGAGCTGATGAAGTTATGGCGTCACCAGAGATTAGCACCAGCCAAACGCAAGCTCATGAAGCCAGTTATCAGCAAGGTTATGACCAAGGCTTTACTTTGGGGCAGTCTGAAGGTGAAGTTAAAGGCATTGAAGCGGGGCAACAACAGGTTCAGGCTTTAGACGAACAACGTAACCAAGATATAAAAAAGGCTGTAAGCCATCTAAATCAGGTGGCCGACACATTGTCTGATGAGTTGCTGCAACCCATGCAAACGTTGGCTGTGCACTTAGCTAAGGAACTCGTGCGCGGGGAGCTAAGTTTATCCTCAAGTACTATTGAACGTTTAATTATGCTGAGCATGCAACAGCTTCAAACCACTCGGTCTGTGGTTCAAGTTCAAGTGAGTTCGCTGGATTTTGAGCGTTTGCAGCACCACCATGGGTTACCAGATCAGGTGGTATTAAAGCCAAGCGATGATATTTCTTTGGGAAGTATTAAAATAGAGCATGCGGGGAGTTGGGTAGAAGACCTAATAGAAGACCGGTTAGCGCAGATATCCCAACAAGTGTTTGGCTTTGTAGATGATCATTTTATTGACCCCATGCAAATGATTGAGCCAGCGCAAAATCCAGAGCCTCAGTTGCAAGACCCTCACAGCCCTGTGGCGCAGTCCTTAAACGAACAGCAACAGGCCCAAGCCCCTGAACAGCAAAAAAAAGCCGCTGAAGATGACTAGTTTATCTGATAAGTTAGTTCAAAGCCTTGGGCAAGTGAAGCTTCAGCAAGCGCAACCACACGGGAAATTGACGCGTGTGCTTGGGTTAACTTTGGAGGCCAGCGGCGTTAATGCACCGATAGGGTCCTATTGCGACATTATAAGCCCTGACGGTGCCATACTAATGGCAGAAGTGGTTGGTTTTGGCGACGGGAAGCTGTTGTTAATGCCCTTTGGAAGGCTGCAGGGGATTGCCGCAGGGTTTAAAGTTAAACCTCAATTAAAGTCACAAAACACCCCCATGAGCCGGTCTATGCTAGGCCGGGTGTTAGATGGCATGGGCCAGCCACTAGATGGTGGTCCAGCCATCTTGGCTGAAGAATACCGTAGTATTCTTGGCCAATCTATTAACCCGTTGAAGCGCCGGCCTATTGACCAAGCTTTAGATGTTGGTGTGCGAAGTATTAATGCTCTTCTCACTGTGGGCTGTGGCCAAAGATTAGGTTTGATGGCAGGGTCAGGTGTGGGTAAAAGTGTGCTTATGGGCATGATGACACGCTTTACTCAAGCCGAAGTTATTATCATAGGCCTGATAGGCGAGCGTGGGCGAGAAGTTCAAGAGTTTGTGCTTGATTCCTTGGGCGAAGAGGGGCTGGCACGTTCCGTGGTTGTAGCAGCCCCTGGCGATACGTCTCCAGTAACGCGGTTGCATGCAGCCAGGCTAGCCACCACCATTGCAGAATTTTTTAGAGATCAAGGTAAATCTGTTCTGCTACTGATGGATTCTATTTCCCGTGTGGCTCAAGCACAGCGTGAAATTGGATTGGCGATTGGTGAACCGCCCACCAGCAAAGGTTATCCACCCTCCGTGTTTACTTTAATTCCAAATCTTATGGAGCGCGCAGGTAATGGGCACGAAGATAGCCAAGGGTCTATTACGGCTTTTTATACAGTCTTGGCAGAAGGGGATGATCAACTAGACCCTGTAGTAGATGCTGCTCGATCTGTATTAGACGGGCATATTGTTCTGAGCCGAGAGCTAGCAGGCACTGGTCATTACCCCGCTATCGATATTAATCAGTCTATTAGTCGGTTGGCTCCTGCACTTCAAAGCCTAAGTCAAAAAAATGAAGGTAAACAGTTACGGCAGTGGTTGAGTAGCTACGCTGATAATAAAGATTTAATTACTGTGGGTGCTTACCAGGCTGGAAAAAATATCCTTCTAGACCACGCTTTAGATAAAAAGTTAGATATGGATCGATTCTTGCAACAAGGAATGCATGACTCATGTGATATGGCCACAAGCTTGGATCATTTACAGCTCCTTGCCCAGCCACCAAAGCATGAATTCCAAAAAACGGAAACCCTGCAGGCCCTGCCTTAACGACATGTTAATGCCGAGTCGACAACTAAAAGTGGACTAGCACTATGGCTATCAGCAAAATGGATCGATTTACCAGCTTGGGTAAAATACAACATCAACAATACCAACTCGCTCTCAAAAGAGAGCAGCAAGTTAGGCAAAGTATTGACACTATTGACGCTTCAGTACTGAAAGTACGTCAATATCAACAAGACTATCAACACGACTTGGTCAGCCTGCAGCAAGGTGCCAGTAGTACTGAAAAGTTGGTACGAACCCGTCAGTTTTTACAGCAATTAATGCAAATGGAAGTGGATCAATTGGCGCAGCGTCAAGGGTTACAGGACAAACTGCAGCAAGCCCAGGCCCAAACGCTACTAAAATTGCAAAAGTCTCGAATGAGCGAAATGCTGACAGAACAAGCAAAAATAGCAAAATCAGCTGCAATAAACGCGCTAGATGCTAAGCAAATGGATGCTGTCGCTACACAAATATATACTCGTCGTTAACTTAGTTGTATTGGAGTGATTCTTGCATAGAGTTATGTCAAGAAGATAAAGAATAGCTGATGATGTCTATTCTGACGATTAACTGACACTAGTTAGACTGGTTATTATGGTTCAAATAGATACGCTAAATTTACTAAAAGTGGCTAATAAAGCGGGGTCAGGGATTAACTCAGCCCCTAAGTCTTCTGCTACCCAAGGCGTGTTTGATCAGGTTTTGAGTGATCAAGTGAGCACTGGTCATGTGAAAGAATTAGGTGGCAATGGCCAGTCAAGTGGCAATAATTTGCCGACTGATGCCATCTCTATGCGACAACAGGCGCAGTCTTCTCAACAATTACTGGCCACGCTTTCATTACAGCAGCACTCGCAAATAGATGACCTGAGCTTTATTACTCAATTACAACCCCTGGTAGACATGGCTCAGAGCTCCATTGCGGTTGCTCCGACTCACTATACGAACAACAAGATGAATTTTTCTGACCAACAGTTGCAGGGGTTAGCTGTTCAGTTGGGCATAGACCCAGCTGTAGCAAAGTTAGTTATCCGGGGCACAGAATCAGGAGCGCTCACTGATGCAGATGTCCTTATGGTGCGTGGCCAGCAAATGGCCACACAGTCATTTTTGCAACAGCGTGAAGCACGTGCTGTTAACCAAATGGCTGATAAGAAAATGGCGTTAGCGAATACCCTTAATATTATGCTCACTAAGGCCCAGGCATCCGGAGTGCCGACGAGCCAGTTAAACGCAGCTTCAGCGGCTGCTTCTAATGCTGCCGCAACATTAACAGGGATTACCCTTACGCCCCTATTAGTCCAAAAATTAGATCAGTTTACAGGCGTCTCTTTAGCAGCCAGTAGCACTGCAAATTTTTTGGAAGCGCCGGCTCTAGTTAGTTACACAGGGGCTAACTTTAAGGCGGCAGCATCATTGACTCACGGTCCATCTAGCCTGGGTGCAGCAACCAGTTCAGACGCCTCTGGCATGGACTTAAGTCAGCGCTTTACCAGCCTTATGCAAGGTGATGGACCAGCTCAAGCGGCGGCCCGCCTAGTGCAAGACCAATTGGGCCAGCAGCTACAACGGATGGTTAAAGAAGGCCGCTGGCAGGCAAACTTATCTCTTAACCCAGCACGCTTGGGACAGGTGAGTATTAATTTAATAATGGAAGATGGGGTGTTACAAACGCAACTTCTTAGCGGTAATGCTGGAGTACGTGAATTACTTGAATCAAGCTTGCCCCGACTTAGAGAACAACTTGAAACCAGTGGCTTACAATTAGCTGGTGTATCTGTAGGTCACGATGGCCAAGGCCAGCAACAAACCCATGGTGAGAAGCCAGATTGGCAATTGAGCGAAACATTGAGAAATACCCCTACAGAAGAAATACCAAGCACAAGGTTGGGTAATAACAGTGGCCATGATGGTGATGTAGATACCTTTGCTTAGGTAGAAAAAATTGGATATGTCAAAAGTTTGAAATCTAAAAAATTAACAAGGAGTGCCACGCATGGCCAATGAAGAAGAAGTAGACGCAGATGATGAAAAAAAGAAAGGTGGTTTAGTTAAAATTTTGTTGTTGGCCTTAATCGGCATCTTGGTTATTACCATTAGTATAGGTGGGACGTTATTTTTAACGGGTTTTTTTGATGAAAGGCCGGTGCAATTCGACGAAAATGGTAACGTGATTGCGCTAGAAGTTGAAGACGAAAACGTTGAGAACGAAGCTGATATTAGCCAGATATATAGTGAAATGGAGCGCAAGTTTACGGTTAATTTAACGGGTAGTAGGCAGTTTTTTCAGTTTAGTGTGGGTTTTATGACAAACAATGACCCAGATACTGTCACTAACGTATACATCCATGAGCTTGCAATTCGCTCGGCGATTATTTTGGAAGTGTCAACGTATTCCAAAGATCAGTTAGCAACTGCCGCTGATAAGCAAAAAGTTGCTGACATGATTAAAGTCCGTATGAACCAAGTGTTAATCGATACTGAAAACACTGCTGGTATTGAAGAAGTATTCTTTACTGAGTTTTTAATTCAGTAAACTAGGAGTTTGGGTAGTATGAGTGACAAAGAACTACTCTCAGAAGAAGAGATTCTTGCTTTAGTTAAAAGGGATAAAAGCAATGAGAGCGAAGCCTATAACTTAGACGTTGTAGCCGAAAACTATGACATTGCCGGCGAAGATAGCCCCTTGGCATCGCACTTAGGGGCTCTGAACATGATCAGTGAGCGGTTCGGGCGCTTGTTTCGTGTTAGCTTAAAAACATTGCTACGTTACCAGCCTAAAGTTGAATCGCAAACCGTTGTTGCAGAGCAGTTTTCCTCCTATATGTCAGGGCTTAAAGCGCCCATTTCGTTAAATGTTGTCAAAATGACCCCTCTACGTGGGTCAGTGTTAGTTATTATTGATCCACCATTGGTCTTTAACTCACTGGATGGTTTTTTTGGTGGTTCTGGTTCTCAACCAAGTGAACCAGGCATTCGGGATTTCACACCTACAGAGCTCCGTGTGGTCGAAAGGATTCTAGACTCCGTGCTTGAAGACATGAGGACTGCTTGGGAGCCCGTTTTTCCGGTATCTTTTAAATTTCTTAACTCAGAAGTTAATCCGCAATTTGTTAGCATTGTGGACGATAATGACTTGGTTATTATCAAAAAAATAACCATTACCATGACCCATGGTGTTGTTGGAACGTTACAAATAGTCTACCCCTTTGCATCCATGAAACCTATCCGTGAACAGTTGCGTAATCAGGTGGTTGGTCACAGTGATATTGCTGCTGAGCGAGTTTGGAATAACGCCCTAAAGCTCGCTATAGAAGACGTTTATTTAGATATAAAATCTGATCTTGCTAACCCTAAAGTTAGCCTGTTAGAGCTGAAAAACCTACAAGTAGGTGACGTTATTCCAATTAAAATGCCAGAAACTGTTGAGGTTAAATCTCAAGGTATTTCCCTGTTTAGTGGTATATACGGAAGCGCTAATAACCATGCCTCAGTGAAGATTATGAGTAAAGAAGTGATAGATAATTATGAACAAGAGGGTTGAGGCTATGCTGTCTCTAACACTAGAACAACAAAGGAAATTCCTGTGAGCGAAGAAGAGTTAACCCCAGTAGCCTTGTCCACTTTTGAGGACGAATTAGATCTAGATATATTACAAGATATACCCATTGTGTTGTCTGCAGAAGTGGGTAGGTGCTCACTAAAAATTAAAGATTTATTACGTCTAAGTAAGGGGAGTGTGGTTGAGTTTGATCGCTTAGCTGGGGAATCTATTGATGTGTGTGTGAATGACGTGGTGATTGCCAAAGGTGAAGTGGTTGTGGTGAATGAGCATTATGGCATACGCCTGACCCAAGTACTTGACGCCGCTAATCGTATTCGCAAAATTTAAGGTTTTTATGTTAGGTGATACCCAATTATTGTTGCAGTCTATTGGTAGCTTATTACTAGTATTAGTTATTTTGCTGACCATGGTGTTTGCTGCGCGATGGTTTATGCAGCGACGACCTCAAGGGGGCCGCAGACTGCGGTTTTTAGAAGCCATGGCGTTAGGTAGCCGAGATAAATTACTCCTTGTAGAAATTGATGGTAAGTGCCTTCTTT
Organism: Candidatus Njordibacter sp. Uisw_056; assembly: GCF_047730085.1. NCBI lineage: Bacteria > Pseudomonadati > Pseudomonadota > Gammaproteobacteria > Pseudomonadales > Candidatus Njordibacteraceae > Candidatus Njordibacter > Candidatus Njordibacter sp. Uisw_056. The sequence continues at coordinate 782,449 of NZ_CP159830.1, forward strand.
TAGGTGTTACTGCGCACAATATTCGGTTGTTGACAGAGCTAGATGCTCAAGACTTGCCACCTGCTCCAGTAGGCCAAAAAGAGACTTCTGCAGTTGCTGCGCAGCCAGGGCTATCGAAACAGTTTTCTCAACTACTAGGCCGGTATGCTCGTGTTGAACAAAATAAGGACACGCTATGAGAATGGCACGTGCAATAAGTTGGCTGCCATTAGTAAGTATGATGTTATTAATGGCTAATGCACCTGTGGCCGGTGCCGCTGATAACTTTTTAACAGGTGTGGTTGTTGAAACCAATGCAGACGGTCAGCAAGAATATAGCCTAACACTGCAAATTTTAGCCTTGATGTCGTTATTAACGATGCTGCCAGCGCTATTATTGATGATGACGTCGTTTGCCCGCATTATTATTGTTTTGTCGATATTGCGTCAGGCTATAGGTACTAACCAAACCCCACCTAACCAAGTTTTGTTGGGCTTGGCGTTATTTTTGACACTGTTTATTATGGCCCCTGTATTTACCCAAATAAATGATCAAGCGATTCAACCTTACCTCAATGACCAAGCTGATTTCACACAGGCTTTTGAAGTTGCTCAGCAGCCCTTAAGAGCGTTTATGCTGAAACAAACTCGTGAATCTGATATTGAGCTTTTTGCTCAAATCTCAGGCGAGCAAGAACTTGATGGTCCAGAAAGTGTGCCTATGCAATTGTTGATACCGGCGTTCTTAACCAGTGAATTAAAAACTGCATTTCAGATTGGGTTTTTACTGTTTGTACCGTTTGTGGTGATCGACCTAGTAGTTGCGAGTGTGCTGATGTCTATGGGTATGATGATGTTATCGCCAATGATGATTTCATTACCGTTTAAAATTATGATGTTTGTTCTGATAGACGGCTGGGCTTTAGTATTAGGTACCTTAGCGGGTAGTTTTTATACCTGACATGGAGGGTAATGATGAACCAAGGTACGGTATTAGATATTGGCCGAGAGGCGTTGTTGGTTACTGCAACTATTGCAGGCCCTATGTTGTTAGTGGCACTAGTAGTCGGCTTGCTTATTGGTATTGTGCAAGCAGCAACATCGATTAACGAAATGACCTTAAGCTTCATTCCTAAGCTGGTAGCCCTAGTGTTAGTGTTGTATCTGTTTGGATCATGGCAGATTACAGTGCTGACTGACTTTGCATCACGTTTGATTGAACGTATTCCTGGAATTATTGGTTAGTTATGTTTGCTGTTTGGGATGATGTACTTGTGTTGCTCTACACTTTTCTGTGGCCCATGACACGCATAAGCGCGTGCCTTATTGCTACGCCTATATTTTCATCTATGAGTGTAAACACAAGGTTGCGTGTAAGCTTGGCCATGGTGCTTACTATTCTTATCTATCCATTACATGATTGGCCTATCGTAGATGTTCTATCGGGTGCAGGCCTTGTGTTGTTTTTAGAGCAGGTCGTCATTGGTGTCATGATGGGGCTGATATTGCAAATTGTATTTGCTGCAGTGAGCGCTGCTGGTGAGTTTATTTCGTTATCTATGGGTTTGGGCTTTGCCATGATGGTAGATCCCAATAGTGGTGTGCAAACCCCTGTTATATCTCAGTTTTTAGTCGTTCTAGCCACCTTAGTTTTTGTCTCTATTGGTGGGCACCTCATTCTTTTAGAGCTATTGCTGGATAGTTTTCGCTTGTGGCCCATTGGCGAGCCTCAATTAGAAATGGCAATGGTATGGGATCTATTGCAGTGGTCTGCATTACTGTTTACTGGTGCAGCTATGATTGCGCTGCCAGCAATGGTTGTTTTATTGCTTACCAACAGTGCCATGGGTGTAGTTTCTAGGGCTGCACCTAGCTTAAATGTATTTGCTGTTGGTTTCCCTCTAACCTTATTAATGGGTATCGTAGTTTTGATCGTTTTGTTACCCAGTTTTATGGGTAATGTCCAAAACCTGTGGTTTGAAGCGTTTCAGCAAATACGGCTGTTATTGGGTGTGGCTTAGTCATGTCTGAAGACAGTTCCCAGGAAAAGACAGAACAACCTACGGCCAAAAAACTTGAGAAATCCCGCGAAGATGGTCAGGTACCGCGCTCAAAGGAGTTGTCCATGGCTATTATGATGGTGCTTGGCTCGGCCTTTCTGCTGATGACAGGGGGTACCATTGTGGCTGACATTTTGCTTATGCTGAAATCTTCTTTGACCATTGAACGAGAATTGTTGATGGACACCCAGTATTTACCCAGTGTGTTGTTATCTACCTTAGTGACAGGCATTTTATCGGTTATGCCTTTTTTGTTGCTCACCCTAGTATTGGCGCTCATCACCCCTGCACTGATCGGTGGTTGGCTTTTTTCTACCAAAGCACTTGGTTTTAAAGCTAATAAGCTCAACCCGCTGACAGGGCTAAAGCGTATGCTTGGCACCCAGGCCCTCATGGAACTAGTAAAGGCATTAGTTAAGTTTATTTTGGTAGCGGGAATAGGCTATCTAGTCGTTGTTTCGCAAATTGATCATCTCCTAGCCTTGGGCCAGATGCCTTTGGAGTTGGCAATGCAAGAAGGAGGAACGATATTACTATGGGCCTTTTTTTATATTTGTTTGTCGTTGATGATCATTGCTGCGATTGATGTGCCTTATCAGATATACAGTCATACTGAGAAATTAAAAATGTCGATGCAAGACATTAAAGATGAAATGAAAGAGATGGAAGGTCGTCCGGAAGTAAAGGCTCAGGTGCGCCAGCGACAGCGCGAAATGGCTATGGGTAGAATGTTAGATGAGGTTACCAACGCCGACGTGGTGATTACTAATCCACAGCATTTTTCCGTGGCCTTGGTGTATGACCAAACAGGTTCTGGCGCCCCCATTGTTTTAGCCAAGGGACAAGGTGAAATAGCGGCGCGTATACGCGAATTAGCACAAACAGAAAGTGTACAAATGTTACGTATGCCACTGTTAGCTAGGGCACTTTACTTTACTAGCGAAATTAATGAAGAGATCCCAGAGGGTTTGTTTGTTGCGGTGGCTCAAGTATTGGCATACGTCTATCAGCTTAATGTGGTCACTCCGGGCATCCCACAGCCACAACAGCCTAATCCAGAGGTGCCTGCCAACTTCCGCTATAACGAAGATGGTCAAACTGTTTAGCGTTACCACGCTTTGAAGTACATATATCGTGAGCAATTTAGATTATATGGTGGATTATCAAAAAATTCCTAATATTTTCACTTAATCTGCCGATAAATCTAAAGTAACAAAAACTATTAAGGTGAAGAGAAGAGCGCCAGCTTCTAATACCTGTGTAGACTTTAGATTGACCGAGATTTGAACCCTATGAGCGAACAAGATAAAGACAAAACGCAAGACAATGTTAAGGCCGAGCCGCCTGAGAATATTACTATAGCGCCTGGGGCAAGTGAGATTACTTCGCCTCAAGAGGACGCCTTAGAAACTAGTAGCAGTGAACCACCCATTAGTGGCAGCGATGCTATGCAAGAGTCTAACGCTATGGTTACGAAGGCTTTGTTAGCCAGTGTAACGACAATTAAGCAGGCAGCTGAGCAGAATGCTAAGGGGTTCAAAACTCAGAGATATATGGTTGGTTTTATCATTTCTTTGGGTTTTGTGGGCCTCTTGAGTGGTGTTGTGATGTTATACGTTTTACAAAGCGCCATAAAACAGGCTTCAGCAATAAGCATCGCAATGGGCTCTAGGTTGATGCAATTTGAAGTGCAAATGAATCGAGTTGACCAACTTAAAGGCCCGCTTGATGATTTGTTGATAGTTAGCCAGCAACAGGCTCAGGGCACAGACATGTTAATGCACTACCTGAAACAGGTTGGCACTGATGCGTTGCAAGCCGCGTCACAACAAGGCATAGAAAATAAGCTGATGTTGGGTAGTGTTAATGATAAAATTTTAACGAGTTTTGATGCCTTAAAAATTACCACCAAAGCCCAGCAGGGTGTGTTAACTCAGTTGAAAAAACGTATTGATGGTGTGCAATTACAAATGAATAAGGTGGAAAATCAAGACCTGGTGGGCAAAATGAAAGCCCTAATCGCCCTTGAACAAGAACGTTATTTCGAACTGGAAAAAGCTAAATTAGATCTAGAGACCGCTCAATTTGAGGCCAAGAAAAAATCAGAAGCCTCTCCAGTTGAAGGTAACTACATCACCTTTGGCGCAGAGCCCAAATAATATGTTTAGCCTACATCATTTTGGTGCAATAGCGGATTATGTGGTCTAAAAGCTGAGTTAAAGCAGATAAGGGGTTATAATGAGGTTAACTACTTAGGCCAAATTAGGACCCTACTATGAGTATCATTCGCCAACATGATTTGATTGATAGCGTGGCAGACGCTTTACAGTTTATTTCCTATTATCACCCACTAGACTTTATACACGCTGTTCATGAAGCTTACCTGCGGGAAGAATCTAAAGCGGCCAAGGACGCCATGGCGCAGATCTTAATTAATTCGCGATTGTGTGCAGAAGGTAAGCGCCCCTTATGCCAGGATACAGGTATTGTTACTGTGTTTGTAGAAGTAGGCATGGACGTGCAATGGGACGCAGAGCTGAGTTTAGAGGACATGATTAACGAAGGCGTAAGGCGTGCCTACTTGCACCCAGATAATAAATTGCGCGCCTCTATCCTGTCTGACCCTGCAGGCAGTCGAACCAATACCAAAGACAACACACCAGCGGTGATCCATACCTCTATTGTTAAGGGTGACCGAGTTGATATTCAGTTAGCTGCTAAAGGTGGTGGTTCAGAGAATAAAAGTAAAATGGTTATGTTAAACCCATCTGATAGCATTGTAGATTGGGTGTTAAAGACAGTGCCTACTATGGGAGCTGGCTGGTGTCCTCCTGGTATGTTGGGCATAGGCATAGGTGGCACCGCTGAAAAAGCGGCATTGCTGGCTAAAAAATCTTTAATGGGTTCTGTGGACATTCACGAGCTACAAGCACGTGGAGCAAGTAATACTGCTGAAAAGCTGCGCTTAGAGCTGTTTGAAGCAGTGAATAACCTAGGTATTGGTGCTCAGGGCCTGGGTGGCTTAACCACGGTGCTAGACATTAAGGTGATGGACTACCCTACCCACGCGGCCTCTTTACCTGTATGCATGATTCCGAACTGCGCTGCGACGCGCCATGCACATTTTATGCTGGATGGCAGTGGGCCAAGTTTGCAAACACCCCCAAGTTTAGATGATTATCCAGACATTGCATGGGATTCAGACGCAGGTACTAGAAAAGTTAATTTAGATACGGTGACACCAGCAGACGTATTGACTTGGCAGTCTGGGGAAACTTTATTGTTGTCGGGTAAAATGCTTACAGGGCGTGATGCTGCGCATAAAAAAATGGTAGACATGATGGCTAATGGTGAGCCATTACCTGTGGATCTAAAAGGCCGGTTTATTTATTACGTGGGTCCAGTTGACCCTGTGAGAGACGAAGCAGTAGGCCCTGCAGGGCCGACCACCGCTACCCGTATGGATAAATTTACCGACACTATGCTTGAAAAAACTGGATTGCTGGGCATGATTGGCAAGGCTGAGCGCGGACAAGACGCTATTGATGCCATTAAAACGCATAAAGCCGTTTACTTAATGGCTGTGGGAGGCGCTGCCTACCTAGTCTCCAAAGCCATTAAAAGTGCTGAAGTGATTGCTTTTGCAGAACTGGGGATGGAAGCCATCTATGAATTTGACGTTGAAGACATGCCCGTTACTGTAGCAGTGGATGCTGGAGGTACTTCGGTGCATCAAACGGGGCCAGCCCAATGGTACGATATTATCCAAGCTCGAAAAATCAATTAGTTTTAGCCACTAACGGGTGCTAAACCCCTGACTTTGCAGATAAGGCAGCATATGGGGTCGCGCCTCTTTAACGAGGGTTTTGATGATGTGCTGGCTAAAGCTTAGATGCAATTTTCCTTGGCTACGTTGATGGTAGTAATTGCTCACCTGGCTGTCGTAGCTTGGCAAATTAGATAAACCGTCGTTGGAATAACGGTCTTGATGTAACACCATAGATAAAGGCAGACGAGGTTTTTGGCCAGGATTTTGATCAGGGTACCCAAGACATAAGCCAAATATAGGAAACACATGTTGGGGCAAGTTTAATAATTTAGTCACTACTTCTGGCTGATTACGTAAGCCACCAATAAAAACTCCGCCTAGGCCAAGACTCTGGGCCGCAAGTAAAACATTTTGTGCAAATAACGCAGTATCTATACTGGCAATGAGGGTTTGTTCGGTAAATCCTGTGGGCATGTGTTGCTCTTGGCGTAGGCATATCTGCTGATTACGCTGTAAATCAGCACAAAAAACTAAAAATGTTGCGGCGCTTTCTACGTATGATTGACCTCCAGCAGCCAGTGCTAGGGCGGCACGTGTGTCTTTAGAATTAACTTGAATAACACTTGTGACTTGCACAAAACTGGAGCTAGCTGCAGCCTGACCTGCAGTAATACAGGTGTTAACTAGTTCTTGAGGGATGCTTTGGCTGGTGAATTTACGGATAGATTGATGATCCATCATCTGTTTTATAAGGCTTTTTTGAGTCATAGTCATTTATTAGTAATTGGCGAACATTGCAGATGTTAGCACAGGACTAGTTAGGGTAGAATGGGCTAACGCATTCGTTTAAAGTTGACCTCAGTTATGCCATTGTCGTCCCTAAATTTACCTATTGCCCCTCATCTAGCTCAGCGGTATGGCCTAGAACAAGCTTTGATGCTTGCTGTGGTAACAGAATTGGTAGGTGCTTGGAACGGCCAAGTGGTCGTTGAGGAACAGCGGCTTTATGGCCGGGCTCTTTGTTTGACAAGGCAGCATCAAGGTCAATTGTTATCCCAGCTGTCCTCTCTAGGGTTATTGCAAGTAGCCCCTGCAGGAAGTGGTATGGTGCGTATCGAACTACAACTTATGCCAGACTTCCCGTTGCCGGTGACTGAGGTTAATGATGAGGCAGACTTGCAGCCTGCACTCAATCCAGTGGCTAATACCAAGGCAACGATGGCTGGTTTTGGTGGCTGGCGACGAGATGTGGGCGAAGGTGATGAACTAAGCCGGCTCTTTGCCGCCAAGGAAGCTCAGCACCAACACTTGTGCCAGATGGATTTGGAATGGAAGCTTTCGGCAAATATTGTGAAAGTTTTAGCCCAACAACACCAGATAAGTGAAGCCTTTGCTCTTGGCATTAAAGATGAGTTTGTAGTTTATTATATGGACAAAGGCCGTCGAGAAACCCCAGGTGGCTGGGATCAAAAGTTTTTAAAATGGGTTAAAAAAGAACAGGTTCATCAGCAAACAGCTCAGGCCCGTGCCCAAAGACAAACCCAACAACAGACTAATTCATCCAATGAAGAAGCTAGATTCGCTGCTAAACAGCGCCGACGAAACATTACAGCAAACGTCCTCGACATCAATAATACCGACTGGTAAAACGGCTGTTGCTGCACACCCCCCCATTGACCAAAAAATAAAAACATTGGTTAACATGCTTTTCGCCCGATTTATGACTATTTATGGCCATAAGTTTAAAAGTGCCTTTGATGACGACAAAGAAATTATTATTGCAAAGCGAGAGTGGGCGTTAAGTTTGGCTGGTTACGAAGAAGATGTGCTGGTGTTAGCTATTGAACAAACCAAACGTCAGTATAGTTGGATGCCTTCAATTGCAGAATTTTTACAATTGATGGATCAGTGCCAGCAAAGCTTTGGTCTGGCTCCTGCTGAACAGGCATACGCAGAAGCGTGCCGCCATGCAACTGCACCCAGCCACCATCCATGGAGCCATGCAGCGGTTTACCACGCTGGCCGAGCAACCGGGTGGTTTGAACTAAAAAGTCTTCCGCGTCAGGCCACACAGGGACGATTTAACCAGCATTACAAGGTCTTATGCCAGCGGGTTTTAGCAGGAGAAAACTTAGATCAAGTGCAAACGGCAGGCTTACCGGCACCTAATAATGATGACTTATTTGCCTTAATAGATCAGTGGGCTAAACAGCTAGATATACTTCCGGAGCTTGCTCAAAGTGCTTTGTATTTTTTGCATTTACCGCACCAAAGCCCATTGCGGCAACAATTACATCTGCGCAGTAAAGCTGTTTACTTGGCGCTTAGTATCCCAAGTTCTATCGACGAATTACGCAGTCAGATTATATAAAGGCTTTTCTTGTCCTAGTGAGTTGGCTATGTGTACATTAAGATTCTTCTAAAATATGTTAAGGAAAACGGATCCACTGATTATCGTCAGAATGGCCATCCAATGAGCTATCTATATCACTGGTAAACAGCATTTGTCTAAAGTCGTCCACACTTGGAATAGCAATTATCTTATCGGCATAAATAAAATTAGCGTTGTTGCGGAAGAACGCTTTTGGATTATTGCTGACAATGAGCTGCTTCACTAAATCTAACCTTAAGTTAGTTCCACCGTAGGCTCGTTGAGCAATTTTATCTAATGAATCCCCCGTTTTGATGCGGTATTTAGACCCAGGCACTATGCCCTTATCAACTCTTTTTTTACTATCTACCTGTTGTTCCAAGTGCTTAAGGTCCCCAAGAAGTACCTTTAGCTGCGCTTGCAATTGCTCTTGGTTTGCGTAAATAGGGCTTCCCAAGAGACTAACAGCGAGCATGATGCACACCATACTATTCTTCATAATCTAACTCCGGTAACTTAGTTTTGTATGGCTTCAAAACACAATCAACTGGGCGGTTGTAGGGCCTATATTAGTGGGGCCTGCCATATGCTCTAGTATGGCGTTGTGAGGATGCACTTGTGTTACTCTGAACACCTGTGGCGCGCTTGTGGCATTGGGATTAAGAATCCCATTCTGGTAATTTTGAGGGAGTAATAGCAATTGTTGCCCTTGCTCTAAGCCCAATTTTTGGCCTTTGTTAATGCGCCATAGCGGTTGATCGACGATTTTAGTGAGTTTGATATAGCTAGCTTCACATTTTACATTTTGAACTAGGTTGCGCCATGTTTTTTGTACCCACATTGCCACATTTTTGCTGAGCTCTGGGGGGATAGGGTTACTAGATGTTGCAATGGACTGGCTGGCTGGAAGAGGCAACTGGTGCTGGTAATTTAGGTTTATATGAGGCGAATATGGGCTTGAAAAATTTGCTGTTATTAGTAATCTAGTGCTGTTTTGATTATCAAAAAAGCTGGATAGGGTGCCGAGTGGGTTGAGCTTTGGCGTATCGATAGTTTTTTCTAGCCATTGAGCACCAATAGCCAAATGGTAATCAGCCTGGTTATAGGCCTCTGAGGCGAGCCAAGCTGTTTGGTAAGCATTGAGTGCCGGATTAACTCGGTGAGTAGCGAAATTGTCTCTTTTTGCTAAATTAGAAAACTGTGCTTCAGCATCCAAAAGCACTTGATTAACGTCTACTTGATAATAATTGTTGTTGCCTGGTGGTGAGGCTAAATCTGTTGTCAGTATTTGAGTTAATTGTGGTAATGGGCAGTCTTTTTCATTATCGTCTAGGTTTAACGCTAGCTTAACTGTCGCAATACCCTGTTCTGTATTTTGCTCAAGTAGGTCCATGTGGTGAATTTTTAGGTCGGATTTAAGGCTTATGTTCTCAGTAAGCTGTCCCTCAGCGTTTACCATACTATGGCTGATGATTTGACCTTTACGCTGTGTCGCTGCTGTGCGCAGTGCATCAAGAATAGCCATCATTAAAGCGGTGTCATTATCTCCTTTAGTCACCAAAGCTTGACCAGAAACGACCAACGCAGTGCCCGTAGCTTGTTGGGCTGCACTAGGACTAGAGATCACTAGCCCTAGCAACGCTGTGCAAAAAAGTGTGTTGATACGCTTTATGGGGGCTAAATATTTCATTAACTTGTTATGTCAGCGTTATCTGGCGACTAAAAAAACGCGCCTAAGCTCAAGCATAGTGTCTTTTTCTAGTTCTAACTTAGTTTCATAACTGTCATCGCCTATAGGGTTTATGCTGACAACCTTAGCACCATAAACGACTCCTGCCACATGGGCTCGCATGGTGTCATTAGCAATGATCATGTCTTCTACGGTAGTCGATGCATTAATTTGCTGACCATAGACCTGCTCCGCAAGGCTGCGGTAGGCATCTAACTTTGATGCCCGAATAGCCATTAATCGTCGCTGGGCTGGGTTTTTACTTTTTTGAGTACTGATATTGGCATAGCCTGTGGAAATGATAACTTCCTTCTTATACATAGGGGTGTTTTCTACAGGTGCAGCAGGCTGATTTCCTGTCAAAGACATACTGCAACCTCCTATAGTGAAAGCAACAATCCCTATAATCCAAAGGCTGAGTTTATGGGTGGTTTTAACGGTCATGAATAAGTCCTCTTTTGCTATACATAGAGTATCGACCTCCTACGCAGGGACTTTAGCCGTTAAATTAAAATAAATACCTAATGTGAGTAAATATTGGCACCGTTATTGCTATTAAACGCTTAGGGTAATGTTTTAACTACCAGCGCCATTTATTAATGGGTACCAATAAAATATAAAAAACTATTAAAAACAGTAGGTTAGTTTTTTATTTTTCCTTAGAGCTTTAGTCCTTATGAATTTTTCACAAGCGTTAGCCTTGAAGAGTCAAATCAACGTCAAACATTTGACAGGCTTACTCATACCCCTTTTAATCCTGCTAATCATTTTAATGATGGTAGTGCCCCTACCAGCCTTCTTGTTGGACCTATTCTTCACTCTTAATATTGCCCTTGCACTGATCATCGTGATGATTTCTATAAACACCATGAGGCCGTTAGATTTCTCGTCTTTTCCTACGGTATTATTATTTGCCACTTTGTTGCGCTTAGCCCTTAATGTGGCATCTACCCGCATTGTTTTGGTAGAGGGCCATACCGGCACAGATGCTGCAGGACAGGTAATTCAGTCATTTGGTGATTTTGTAATTGGTGGTGATTATGTGGTGGGTATTATTGTATTCTCCATCCTCATGATCATTAACTTCCTTGTAGTGACAAAAGGTGCGGGCCGGGTATCAGAGGTGAGTGCGCGGTTTACCTTGGACGCTATGCCTGGAAAACAGATGGCCATCGATGCTGACCTAAATGCTGGCGTTTTAACCCAGGATGAGGCTCGTGAACGCCGTGCTGACGTTACGGCAGAAGCCGACTTTTATGGTTCTATGGACGGTGCTAGTAAATTTGTAAAAGGGGATGCGATCGCGGGTTTTCTTATCCTGTTGATTAATATTATCGGTGGTCTTGCTATTGGTATGGGCACCCATGGTTTAAGCTTTAATGAAGCTACCGAAACCTACGTATTATTGACTATTGGTGACGGTTTGGTCGCTCAAATACCCTCGTTATTACTGGCTACGGCAACAGCCATCATTGTTACGCGGGTGTCATCTACCACAGATATGTCAAGCCAGGTGGTGGGGCAGCTTGGCAGCCCTCAGGCTCTTATCGTAGTCACGGGTATTATGGCTTTGTTAGGAGTGATACCTGGCATGCCACATTTTGTATTTTTGCTATTAGCTGCAGCAACTGGCGGCCTTGCCTATGTTGCTGTGAAGCGTGCTAAGCAAAATGGCTTACCTGAAGAGATAGATTTAGTGCAGCAGAACCAAGAACAAGAATCAAAAGATCTGTCCTGGGAAGATATTCCACAGCTGGATATGATTGGCCTAGAAGTAGGCTATGCACTAATCCCTTTGGTTAATAAGAACCAAGGTGGTGTGTTGATGCAGAGAATAAAAGGCGTCCGCAAAAAACTTTCCCACGAACTTGGATTCTTGGTGCAGTCGGTCCATATTAGAGACAATTTAGATCTAGCACCTAACCAATATCAGATCAATATTAATGGTGTCACCCGTGGTCAAGGAGAGTTGATGATGGGCAGAGACTTGGCTATTAACCCAGGCACTACTCATGGGATCCTAGAAGGTATTCCAACGCAGGACCCAGCCTTTGGGCTTGATGCTATGTGGATTGATACCTCCCAAAGAGAATATGCCCAGTCGATGGGCTACACAGTAGTCGATGGCGCTACCGCACTAGCCACTCATTTAAATAAAGTATTACAAGAAAATGCCCACGATTTGTTGGGACATGATGAAGCCCAGCAGCTCATGGACCAATTGTCTCAAGCTGCACCTAAATTAGTTGAGGCCGTAGTTCCTAGTCAACTGTCTGTCGGTGTGGTGGCTAAAGTATTACAAAATCTACTGGCTGAAGGGGTGGCGGTAAGAGATATTCGCACAATTGTCGAAATACTGGCTGAGCAAGCACCTAGGAGTCAGGATCCTGACGTTTTGACCGCAGCTGTACGTCCTGCATTGGGCCGCATGATGATGCAAAAACTTACTACGGTAGGGGCTGACCTGTCAGTTATGACATTAGATGCAGGATTGGAACAACAATTGCATAACATATTACAGCAAAGTAAAGAACACGGGTTAGCCATGGAGCCCAACCTTGCTGAACAATTGTTAGGTAACCTGCAAGGCACTAGTGAACAGCTTGCTCAACAGGGTATTCCTCCAGTATTGGTGGTCTCTCCAGGCATTCGCCCTTGGCTTGCTAAGATGGTTAAAAACCGTATTCCAGGTTTAGTGATACTGGGTTACAACGAAATACCAGACGAACAAGGCATTCAAGTTGTGTCGACCATAGAACAGCAACCTCTAGTGGATGCTTAAGCACCCAGAGATTAAAACCAAAAGTATTAGGGTTTATTGAAGATGAAACTGAAGCGCGTTTTAGCCAAAGATACACGTACTGCACTTGCCATGATTAAGGCGAGTTTGGGCGACGATGCGGTTATTTTGTCGAACAATAAAATTGCTGGAGAAGTTGAAATAGTTGCAGCGATAGACTTTGACGAAAATCGTGAAAAAGCTAAAGCTAAAGCTAAAGCTAACTCTAAATCTGGCCCTATTTTTTCTGACCGGCTTAGTGCGAGCTTAAATCTTATTAAAGCTGACGAAAATAGGGCTAATCGTCCAATTGTGCCTTCTAATGCGACTTCTCAGGCGCATCAATTTAATGACCTTGGCAGCTCACGAAAACAAGCTGCTACTATTGGGCCAGCAAACACGACCGACCTAACCCTGGCAAATGACAATATGGCCCGAATGGAAAAGGAGCTTACTCTGCTGCGCTTATTGGTAGAGCAGCAAATGAAACAGAGCCAAAGTAACAGTCAAGTTAACACCTTTATTAGCGCTGCGGCCCTTAAGGTGGCTCGAAAACTTGAACTTATGGGTTTCGAAAAGCGCCTAATAGACACTGTTTTATTACAACTACCTGCTGACAATGGTGCCGATCAGTTGTGGGATAATACCCAACAATGGCTGCAAGATAAGTTAGCAATTAGCCCACAAGGTTTGGTTCACAAAGCTGGCATTTATGCTCTAGTTGGCCCTACAGGAGTTGGCAAGACGACAGCTATCGGTAAACTGGGCGCTCAACTCGCTATGAAATATGGTAAGCATAAGGTGGCGTTAATTTCTATGGATCAACAGCGTATTGGGGCCCGAGATCAATTACGGGTGTTTGGCACCATGCTGGGTATAGACGTGCATCACGTGGCTGGTTTTACTGAGTTAACCACAACTTTAAACCAAATGGCTCACAAAGATTATGTATTGGTGGATACTTCAGGAGGTAACCCCTTTGACTCACATATGCAGAACCTAGTTGACGGCTTGCTAGGTGTTCCTCATCAAATTAATACCTACCTCACCTTGGCTGCAAATAGTCAGTCCCATTCATTACATTACCTCATGAAACACTACTTTGGCCAAGTGAAAGGTGTTGTTGCGACTAAGTTAGATGAGTGTTTACCGTTAGGTGGTCTGTTATCAGCACTGATTGAGTCACAACAGCCACTAGCCATGATTACTGATGGCCAGCGTATTCCATTAGACTTGAGTTATCCTAGTGCTCAGCAGCTGGTTAAAAAAGCGCTAAAGGCCCAGTTAACCGAGGAGTCCAGCAGTATCGTAGCCTTGTCAAACTTGCTACACTCAGCGCCAGATAAACCTTTGGAGCCGACATATAAGTCTTCAAAGCAATATATAACCAGCCAAAATTCGAAAGCTGGCAGCTTACAAGTTACACCTGTTGCTGCCATGGGACTATCGTCCTACAGGAGTCACTAATATGAGTTCAATCGGGGTACAAGTTATTGCTGTAACCAGCGGTAAAGGGGGTGTTGGTAAAACTAACGCCTCAATTAATATTGCGGCTAGCTTAGCCAAGCAAGGCCATAAGGTCATGTTGATGGATGCAGACTTAGGTTTGGCAAATGTTGATGTTAACTTGGGGCTGCAATGTTCATTTAATATGGCTCACGTGATGAGTGGTGAAAAAACGCTAAGTGAAATTGTTTTAACTGGCCCTTTTGATATGCAAGTTGTGCCTGCGGCCTCGGGTATTTATGAAATGGCGGGGTTGCAAAATGAACAACTGCAACATCTAATTCAAGCATTCAGTGAATATAATGGAAAACTAGATTACCTTATTATAGATACCGCAGCTGGTATTTCTGACAATGTATTAGCTTTTTTAAATGCTGCTCATCAAGTGATTGTAATCGCTTGTGATGAGCCCTCCTCTATCACTGATGCTTATGCACTAATTAAGGTGATGAGCCAGCGCTATGGAGCGACTCGGTTTCACTTCCTTGCCAGTATGGTGAAAAATGAGAAAGAAGGTCGAGCCTTATATACCAAAATTGAACGGGTAGTTGACCATTACTTAGATGCAACCATACTATATTTGGGCACTACGGCACATGATGATCAGCTACGTATAGCCAACAAACAACAAAAGGCAGTTGTTCAAGCAGCTCCTATGGCAAAGTCATCTCGAGCCTATATGCAGATGGCTGCGATAATAGAGCGTTGGGAAGCTCCGACTGGCTTGAGTGGGCAGGTGGAGTTTTTTGTCGACCGACTATTGCAACATAAAGCTTAATTGGAAATGACTCCTTGATGCATGATTTGTCACTTTATCAATCCCTAGCACCTGGCTCTGCAACAGACCCACTAGTGCAACATATGCCCTTGGTGAAAAAGGTTGCATTGCACTTGAGCGCGCGTTTACCTGCCAGTGTTGATATAGATGACCTTATTCAAGTTGGCATGTTGGGCTTGTTGGAAGCACTGCAAAATTTTGATGCCACTAAGGGTGCTCAATTTACTACCTTTGCTAAGTTAAGGGTGCGTGGCGCTATGCTAGATGAAGTTCGGCGATTTAGTACCTTGCCGCGTTCTGTAATGACGAGTATCCGGGAAATTAACCAGGCGACCGCTGCATTAGAGCAAGCAATGGGGCGCACAGTTAAAGATACTGAGTTGGCCCATGCCATGGGTATGACCCTAGAAGATTTACAGCTGCAAAAAGGGCGAAACTATAACTATCAAACAGTGCAAATAGAAGACCTGCCTGAAGGTGAAGAAACGCCATTTTCGGCTTTAATACCTGCAAAAGAAGTGGATGAAGCTGCATTTCAAAAAGCTTTAACCATCGCTATTGGGGAGCTGCCAGAACGTGAGCAATTAATCTTTGCCCTATATTACGACGAAGAATTCAACCTAAAAGAGATTGCAGCAGTACTGGAAGTGTCTGAATCACGCATCAGCCAGATTCAAAGCGGCTCTGTTAAGAAACTCCGCAAAAAATTAGCAGATTGGATTTAACGCCCCTAGATGTCAGCCAATAGGCGCAAGTATTTAAACAATTTTTTGGCCGCAGATTTCGCTTTAGCTTCTTGATTCAAGCTTTGTGCCTGCTTTACAAGGTGAGTGATGTGCTGCCGATCAGCTCCCTTGTGTAACTCTATAATTTCGTTAAGAGTGTTTGGGTTATTGCCAATTAAGCCATCACGCCAAGTTTCTAATTGATGAAATACCCGGCGGTGTTCATCAGAGCCCGAATCGTGGACCGATAGAGCCTTAGCAATGGCTTCTGAATCCTCATCACGCATGACCTTGCCAATGTACTGCAAATGCCGGCGTTTAGCTTCATTTTGTTCGATACGGCGTGATTCATCTATCGCAGTTTTCAGCGTTTCACTCATGGGGATGCGCGCTAGTTCTGATGGTTTAAGATCTAGCAACTTGCCACCTAAGTGTTGCAGAGCTTCCATCGCTCGCTTAATTTGGGTGCGACTAAGCTCTTCCTCAGCAGGCAGATTTTGTTGCAGTGCTTCTAGCTCTGCTGCGGCCTTGCGGGCCTTAACTTTGCCCATATTAAATTCCTTAAGCGTAAAATAATGTGGCGAGGCCTAAAAAGGCACAAAATCCGACCACATCAGTAATGGTTGTTAAAATAACGCCTCCAGCTAAAGCAGGATCTATGTTCATTGCTTTAAGGATGACGGGAAGAGAGGTGCCAAAAATAGCAGCCACGATTAAATTGATGATCATCGCGATAGCAATGATAAAGCCAATGGTTAAGTCCGAAAACCACCAACTGGCAATGCTAGCGACTACAGTGGCCCAGAGTAAGCCGTTAAGAGCACCAACGATAATTTCTCTGTTGAGCAGGTAACCAATGTTACTGGCTTCAACGTGGCCTAAAGCTTGGCCACGGATGACTAAGGTTAACGCTTGGCTCCCCGCAACGCCACCCATGCTTGCTACAATAGGCATAAGGATAGCAAGGGCGACTACCTGCTCTATAGTGTCTTGAAACAGGCCGATCATCATAGAGGCAAAAAGAGCAGTTAATAAGTTAATCCCCAACCATACTGCGCGGCGCCTAGTGGTTTTAACGACTGGCGCAAAAGTGTCTTCGTCCTCATCTAAACCAGCCATGCGCATGAGGGAGTGGTCAGCCTCTTCTCTAATCACATCGACCACGTCATCGATAGTGATACGACCAACCAATCGACCCTCTTGGTTTATTACCGGTGCAGACACCCAATCGTTACGTTCAAATAGGTTAGCGACATCAGTTTCATCTAAATCAGCAGGGATCGCTGCACGCTCGGTGTCCATGATGTCTGAAATTAGGGTATTGGGGTCACTCACTAGCAAACTAGTGAGTGGCAATAAGCCCATGTAACGGTCTTTTCGGGTGACTACGAACAGGTTGTCGGTCATGTCTGGCATGGCATCATGGCGCCGTAAATAACGCAGTACGGCGTCTATGGTAATGTCAGGGCGGATGCTAACAACGTCAGTATTCATAAGGCCGCCAGCGGTGTCTTCAGGGTAAGACAGTACCTGTTCTACTCGTTCTCGGTCCTGTTGCCCTAAACTATTGAGCACTTCTTGCATTACCGTTTTTGGCAGCTGCTGCAAGATGTCGGCAAAGTGGTCAGTGTCGAGGTTTTCAGTGGCTTGAAGTAGCTCTTCGGTATTCATTTGATTAACGAATTCAGCTTGAATTTCGTCACTTAAATGGTGCAGTACTTCGCCTTCTAACTCTGGATTCACTAAATTCCACAGCACTTCTCGTTCTCTTGGTGGTGAAGATTCCAAAAGGTGCGCAGTATCAGCGGGTTTTAAGGTGTGATTGAGCATATGGCGGGCTTGAATAAAAGCACCGCTGTCTAGGGCGTCATTGAGTTCTTTAAGGCGGGATTTCATGTGACTGCTAGCCTTATTCGCCTTCGTCGAAATAATTATTAACCAGTTGAGACACTTCATCAAAAGCCTGCTGGGCACCTTCGCCACTTACTTTTAGGTCTAACACAGTGCCCTGTGACGCAGCTAACAACATAACCGACATAATGCTTTTTGCGTCTACCATTTTTCCTGAGCTGCCAATTTCGATACTGCAACCATGTTTACCCGTAACACCCACAAGCTTAGCAGCAGCGCGAGCGTGCAAACCAAGTTTGTTGATGATAGTGATTTTTTGGTTGATCATGCAGAAAACCTTGCAGACATGGCTCTATAAAGTAATGAAACAGCTTTTGGTAAGCCCAGCGCTAGATTACCAAAAATAGCCTTATAGCATACCCTTTTTAGAGCATTTATGCGACAGCGATTTTGTACATGGCATCCGCATCAGTGGCCTTGCGCATACGTTCACGAAACTCAGATTGGCCAAATTTACCTGCAAGAGTGGCTAGTATTTGTAAGTGTTCGTCTGTGGCCTGCAGGGGCACCAAAAGCACAAACAATAAATCCACAGGAAGTTGATCTATCGCATCAAAATCTACTGCTTTGGCTAATCGCACTAGGGCACCAGTTACATGTGTGCAACTGGCTAAGCGACAATGGGGAATAGCGATGCCATCGCCAAACCCCGTGCTGCCTAATTTTTCTCGGGTGATTAATGCATTAAAGAGTTCTTTGTCATCAAACTCTGTCATTTGCTTGCCCAGTAATTGACTAATAGATTCGAGGGTGCGTTTTTTGCTGCCACACTTGAGATCGGCCAAAGTGCGCTCTGGCGTAAGGATGTCACTAATATTCATATGTCGTCAATAACCCTATGGGTTCTATGGGCTCAGTTGAGCCGTTTGCGTTCGTTAGAGGGTGGAATGTTCATGCTTTCTCGGTATTTAGCAATGGTTCTACGTGCTACTTTAATACCTTGCAACTCAAGCATATCTGTAAGCTTTGCGTCGCTTAGGGGCTTGCGCGTTAGCTCTGCTGCAATGAGCTTTTTAATGAGTGCTCTTATTGCAGTAGAAGAGCATTCTCCACCATTAGCTGTAGCTACATGACTAGAAAAGAAATATTTTAGCTCAAAAATACCTCTAGGTGTGTGCATGTATTTTTGGGTAGTCACCCGTGAAATAGTAGATTCGTGCATCTCCACATGGTCTGCTACTTCAGCTAGCACCAGTGGTTTCATCGCCTCTTCGCCATGATCTAAAAAGCCTTTTTGTATCTCACAGATACGACCTGACACTTTTAACAAGGTTTCATTACGACTTTCAAGGCTTTTAAGAAACCAGCGAGCCTCTTGTAAGTGGCTTTTAATGTAGTTGTTGTCAGCGGTATTGCCACTGCCAGCAAAGTTTGCATATTGCTGATTAATTCTGATCTTTGGCGCTGAGTCTGGATTGAGTTCAACCCGCCATACATTGTTTACTTTACGCACCATCACGTCGGGAATAACATACTCAGCTTGGCTTGAGGCAATGGTCACGCCAGGTTCTGGTTGCAGCTTAGTGATCAGCTCAAAAATATGTAGCAAGTCATTTTCTTTGTAGCCAGAGCGTCGCCTTAAGGAATTGTAGTCGTGACTTCCAAGCAGGTCTAGGTATTTATCCACAACTGTTATCGCGCCTTGTCGCCAAGGTGTGTCAGCGGGTAAGTACCTTAGCTGTATAAGCAGACACTCCCTCAGGTCCTGTGCGGCAACCCCAATGGGGTCAAATTGTTGGATTAAGGTTAATACTGCTTGAGTTTCATCTTCTTCAACGGCTTCTTGCTCTTGTTGAGCTAAGTTACCGTTGATCCCTTCAGTAATTTCACTAAGAGTTTGGCTAAGGTAACCCCGTTCGTCTACGGCATCAATAATGCTGGCGCCAATAAACTGGTCGAGGTGGCTTAAACGACTCACGTTAAGTTGCCATTCAAGGTGTTCTTGCAGACTCGGTTCGTGACTATTGTGAGCGTCGAAATCGAACTCGTCCCCTGGGCCAGTTGCCGGTGTGGTGGAGCTTTGGTAAACATCATCCCAGGAGCTGTCAGTGGCAAGTTCTACAGGTATTTCTTCGCTCCAGTCACTGTCCGCTTGTTGCTCTTCAGCAAGGTGGTCACTTGGCTGGTCATCAATCTGGGTGTCGTTGTTGTCTGTTTGCTGGGTATTAACGTCTGGCTGGTCAAGTTCATCTTCTAGCTCTAGTAAAGGGTTAGAATCTAGGGCCTGTTGAATTTCTTGCTGCAGGTCTAAGGTTGAAAGCTGGAGCAAACGAATCGCCTGTTGCAACTGTGGCGTCATGGCCAGTTGCTGATTCATTTTGAGTTGCAGGGATGCTTTCATAGTAGTGCTAACTTGTTGTTTCTGAGGTATTTTTACTTAGGTTTTTACTTGGCTTTTTACTTAGTTATAAAGTGAAATCATCACCTAAGTATACCTCTTTTACTTGCTGGTTCGCTAAGATATCACTGCTGGTTCCATGAGCTAAAATATAACCTTCACTAACAATATAGGCCAAATCACAAATATCTAGGGTTTCGCGCACATTATGGTCGGTAATTAATACGCCAATACCCTTGTCACGTAACTGTTGAATAATTTGTTTAATGTCCTTGACAGAAATGGGGTCTACGCCAGCAAAGGGTTCGTCCAGCAGAATAAACTGTGGTTCACTTGCCAATGCACGAGCAATCTCTACGCGACGGCGTTCACCACCTGATAAGCTCATACCTAGGCTGTTACGTATGTGATCGATATTAAACTCTAGGAGCAGGTTTTCTAGCCTTTTTAATCGCTCAATTTTAGTCAGGTTTTTTTGAGTTTCCAATATAGCTAAAATGTTTTGTGCCACTGTAAGCTTACGAAATACTGATGCTTCTTGTGGCAGATAACCGATACCCTTGCGCGCTCGGCCATGCATAGGCTCACTCGAAATGTCTTCTTGATTGATAAATATTTGGCCACGATCTGCCTGCACTAAACCCACAATCATATAAAAGCAGGTCGTTTTTCCAGCACCATTAGGCCCCAGCAGACCAACTACTTGGCCAGCTTCAATACGAATATTAACGTCTTTGACGATAGCCCGCTTGCTGTAAGATTTAGCAAGGTTTCTGGCTTCTAAGGTGGCTATGGTGGCAGTCTCATTGTGCATGGATGTCAAACTTGTTTCAGGTGATCATTAATTTGAGTTAGGTAAGAAAATCATTTTTACTTGCTTATCTTTGCCGCCAGTGGCTTTCACATTTTCTGTAGACATGTTGAAGAGTATTTGATGACCACTGAACAGGTTACCTTTTTGAATCAGCTTGGCACCACCGAGTAAGGTTAAGAACTCGGTGTTCAGTTGATAGTCAATGCGCTTACCCCAGGCTTGCATTATATCGCCTTTGCCATCTCCAACGGGCTCTGATTCCTGCTGCATGTAAGCTAAACCATCATTATTGCCCTCTGTGGCTACCATGGTTTCTATCCCGTCGTCGTTAAAGGTCACTTTTACCGTATTTGCTTCAATTGTCATACTACCTTGGACAATAATAACACTGCCGGAGTAGGTGGAAAAACCCTCCCCTTCATTAAGCTCTACGCTATCAGCGGTGATCTCAATGGGCTGCTTACGGTCGCTATCAAGTGCCCATGTTAATGGGCTGAGAAACCATGCTGCGCCAGCAAGCAAACAGATAGAAAAACGTTGTATGTGGTTCAGGCTAGGGACGCTGTGGGTGTTTTGGAGGGGCTGTAACATGGTTAATTCCTTGGCACAGAGTGAGTGCCCTTGACCTGGTGCAAAAATAGTAAACGTTGGGTGTCGAGTGTGAGCTGCATTCCGGTGCCCGTCAAGTGGCTATACTTGGCCACTAAGGTCACTTGCTTGTCAGATTGGGCATAGTTTCGTTGGGGAAATAACCTTAAGCTTTCACTGCTAAGGCTAAGCGGTCGGTGAATATCTGGACCGTTGGTAACTAGTGCATTGCCTGTAAGGTTAATTTGTGCCCCGGAATCTAATATAAGGCCCTCATCCGCTTTACCAAACCAAGCAGTGCCATTGCTGGATAAATAAATGTTAAACCTGGGCTGTAGCATATCGGTGGTGCCGAGTTCTTGAATGTGAGTAAATTGTTTAGCGCTTATGTTGGAGGATAGTGAACCTTGTTTATCGTATTGGCTAATAGTCGCATTCGTAAGGTAATAGTCTGGAATCCAGTTAACTTTTGACTCTGCGTCTTGCTGCTCTATTTGTTGTAACCACCAAAATAGCAACAAAACTAAGCCTGCAGCAACAATGTTTATAGGCAGCCAGCGACTGCGAAATAATGCCATCATCACAGGCCTGCCCGGAGCTTAGTATTAGTATAATGGGCTAGCGCAGCCTCCCACGTGCCTTGTGCTTGCATGATTAACTCACACACTTCCCTTACTGCACCTTGGCCACCATGGCGCTGGGTAACGTATTGGCTGTGACATGCCATACTACTAGCTGCATTAGGTAGGGTGATGCCTAAACCCACTTTAATAATAGCTGCAAGATCTGGCAAGTCATCTCCCATGTAGGCCATCTGGGGCCAGTCTAATTGCAGATTTTGGGTGAGTTCGTGAAGGGCAGTGAGTTTATCTTCTCTGCCTTGTAATATTAATTCAATACCCAGTTGTTTGGCTCTTTGAGCAACAATATTGGATGTTCTGCCAGTGACAATAGCAACTTTTACACCAGTAGATTGGAGCATTTTAATGCCGTGGCCATCTAAACTACTAAAGGCCTTAATTTCTTCGCCTTGGTTGCCAAAGTAAAGCTGGCCATCGCTTAGCACACCATCTACATCTAATGCGAGTATGCGCACCCGGCTGGCATGTTTGACAATCTGAGCCTCACTGAGCAGTGCAGAATCCATTCTATATGACCCCTGCTTTTAACAAATCATGCATATTTAGAGCGCCTACTGGTTGGTGATATTCATCACAAACAATGAGCGCATTAATTTTATGTTGTTCCATTAATTGCAACGCTTGAGCGGCCAGCATATCGGCTTGGGCTTGCACAGGGTCAAGGGTCATTAGCTCACTAATGTGGCATTCACGCAGATCTTGACTGTGGTCTAAACTTCGGCGCAAGTCGCCATCCGTGTAGATACCTGCTAGCTCACCTTGATGATTAACCACGGCAGTCATACCCATACCTTTTTGGGTCATCTCCATTAAAGCATCGGCAAACCGAGTACTTTGAGAAACTATAGGTAGGGCGTCACCAGCGTGCATTATGTCACTTACCTTTAATAATAACTTGCGACCTAACGCGCCACCGGGATGAGAAAAAGCGAAATCGTTGGCACTAAAACCTTTGGCTTCTAATAATGCGATGGCAAGTGCATCCCCCATCACTAAGCTGGCAGTGGTACTGGATGTTGGTGCCAGATTTAAAGGGCAAGCTTCAGTATTAACCTGCACATTAAGGTGCACATCTGCCGCTTTGGCAATAGTGGAATCTGCTGCACCTGTCATGGCAATCAGGGGGGTGCCTAAGCGTTTTAGCATTGGTAATAAGGTGACAATTTCACTGGTGGTGCCTGAATAAGATAACGCAAGTACAACGTCTTTGGCAGTGATCATACCCATGTCGCCATGACTGGCTTCACCTGGATGAACGAAAAAGGAGGGAGTGCCTGTGCTGGCTAGGGTGGCGGCTATTTTATTAGCAATATGGCCCGATTTCCCCATGCCTAAAAGCACCACTCGTGCTGAGCAATCCATCAACAACTGGCAGGCTTGGTCGAAGGCAGCATCGATACGGGTGGTCAGTTCACCGATAGCAGCCTGTTCTAACCTAATAGTGCGCAAGGCAGATTCAGCAAAGGGCGTCGCTAGAGTTTGGCTGGGTTTTAAAGTGCTGTTATGGCTCAACACATCTCCTGAGGCTTATTATCAAATTATCTAGCGTTAGTATAAAGTAAAAGCATATACATAACATAGGTCAACAGCAGTAAGCTGCCCACTACCCGGCTAATGGCGCCACCGTGGCGGGCCTTAAACCCTAGAGCAAACATAAATAGGGTTAACAAAAGCATGAGCCCATAGTCGCGCCATAAAGCGTTGGCTTCTATAACAACTGGGCTGATAAGGGCTGGAATAGCCATAACGCCTAATAAATTAAAGATGTTAGAACCAATAACGTTGCCTAAAGCAATGCCATGCTGGCCTTTGCGAGCGCTCATAATAGACGCCGCAAGTTCTGGTAGGCTGGTGCCGATGGCAATAATAGTGAGGCCAATAATCATTTCGCTAACACCAAGGGATGTAGCAATATATACAGCACCACCCACTAAAATCCGTGAGCCCAATGCCAATGCAATTAAACCCACTATAAGCCAAATAATACCTGCCTTTAAGCTCATGTTGGCTAAAGGCGTAAGCTTATCTTCTGGATGGTCCTGTTGGTAACGATTAAACAGATATAAACACACCACTAAACCCAATAACAACCACACACTGTCTATGGCATCAAGGTAGTAATCTAACAATAAAATACCTGCGCCGATGGTGGCGATGGTTAATATAGGCAACTCCACGCGCACCAAGTTACCTTTAATGGGTATAGGAGAAACAAGGGCTGTGGCACCCAGTACGAGAGCTATATTGGCGATATTGGAGCCAATGGCGTTGCCAATAGCAAGGCCTGGGGCACCGTCAAGTGCAGCCATGGTGGACACCAACATTTCTGGGGCTGAGGTGCCAAAGGCTACGACGGTTAGGCCAATAAGCATAGGCGACATGCCTAAGTGGCCAGCGGTGGCAGAAGCACCGTCGACAAAACGCTCGGCACTCCAAATAAGTAAGCCTAAGCCAACTAAAACGGCGGCAATTGCAATAAACATATAAAGGTCTAATTAGAGTGGTAATCACAGTTAATGGACGCCCTAAATTAAGCGAGGCGAAACGAACACCGGCAATGAAACCAAGAGTGGGCCCTTTTTGCAAGTTTCTTTGCACTTAAGCGCGTCAATGTTAAACTTGGACCTAGATTACTTTAGCGCCTCACCGGAACTTCATCTATGGCCACAGACGACATCATTAACATACAAAATGTTAGCTTTTACCGTGGTGATCGGGCCATTTTTAAAAACCTTAACTGCGTTATATCGGCTGGGAAAATCACTGCCATTATGGGCCCTAGTGGGTCTGGTAAAACCACACTCTTGCGCTTAATTAGTGGTCAGTTGCAGCCACATGAGGGGCAAATACGGCTGTTTGGTCAGGACATTGCTGCACTTAATCGTAGGCAGTTAACCCAAATTCGTACACGTATGGGTGTATTGTTTCAAAGTGGTGCTTTATTTACCGATTTATCAGTGTTTGAAAATGTGGCCTTTGCGTTGAGAGAACATCTGCACTTATCGGTAGATGAATTGTATAACAAGGTGTTGTTAAAGCTGGAAGCAGTGGGTTTGCGTGGTGCTAGAGACCTCATGCCATCGCAACTATCCGGTGGCATGGCAAGGCGGGTTGCCCTAGCTCGGGCTGTGGCCATGGAGCCAGAGCTAATTCTTTATGATGAACCCTTTGCCGGCCAAGATCCCATAGCTATGGCAGTTCTACAGAGGTTAATTAAAGACCTTAATTGTGCCATGCATTTAACCAGCGTGCTGGTATCCCATGATATTGCAGAAGCTTGTGCCATTGCTGATCAAGTCATTTTATTAGGTGAGGGCCGAGTGCTAGTGCAGGGCACTCCTGCTGCTTTGCAGGCCAGTAATGATCCTGCAGTAAAGCAATTTATCCATGGTGAGGCTGATGGTGTGATTCCATTCCACTTTTTTGCACCTCCGCTGCAACAAGAACTAAGGGGTAAATCAGAATGATAGGCCTTATTGCTGATTTAGGTTCAGGCTTTTTAGGTAAGTTGGTGCGCATAGGGCAGGCATGGCTGATGTTAATGCAGGCCATTATTGTGCAGCCTAAGGCGTCCAGTTTGTCTAGGCTAATTCAGCAGCTCTACGTCGTAGGTGTTCAGTCACTTATTATTATACTAGTGTCTGCCTTATTCATTGGTATGGTTTTGGGGTTGCAGGGTTATACTTTGCTGGCAGCCTATGGCACCGAGCAGGCAGTGGGTCAAATGGTTGCTTTAACTTTAGTAAGGGAGCTTTCCCCAGTTGTCGCTGCATTATTATTTGCTGGCCGTGCAGGTTCCGCGTTGACCGCGGAAATTGGCTTAATGAAGGCCACAGAGCAATTGGCAAGTTTAGAGATGTTTGGCGTAGATCCTCTACACCGCATCGTGGCGCCACGTTTTTGGGCAGGTATCATTTCTTTACCATTGTTGGTTGCCATCTTTAGCTTGGTAGGCATCTATGGTGGGCACTTGGTTGCTGTAGATTGGCTTGGTGTTTACAGTGGGTCTTACTGGGGAAATATGCAGCAGGCGGTAGATTTTAATGGAGATGTGCTCAATGGCATGGTTAAAGCTTTAGTGTTTGCTTTTTTGATTAGCTGGACGGCTGTGTATCAGGGATATACCTGTGTGCCAACGTCCCAAGGTATCAGTGCTGCCACAACCCGCACTGTGGTCTATAGTTCCTTGGCTATTTTAGGGTTTGACTTTATTTTAACAGCGCTAATGTTTGGAGGCACAGTATGAACAAGAAATGGTTAGAGCTGAGTGTCGGTTTAATGATGGTTGCTGGGGTAGCTGCATTAGTGGCTTTGGCTTTACAGGTAAGTGGGGGCAATATGTCTCGCAATGCCCAAAGTTATGCAATTAGTGCCTTGTTTGAAAACGCTGCAGGCCTAGGCCCTAAAGCTAAGGTGACTATGGCTGGTGTTACAGTGGGAGAGGTCGTTTCAGTTGTTATAGACCCCAATGCATTAATGGCTAAAGTGAATATGGAGATTTACGGACAGGTGGACTATTTATCCATTGATTCAAGTGCCAGTATTCTCACAGCAGGTTTGTTGGGAGAGAAATATGTAGGCCTTACCGTAGGGGCGGAAGAAGAAGTGCTAGTGGATGGTGATGTGATTGAAGACACCCAATCGGCGCTGGTGTTAGAAGAACTGATTGGCCAATTCTTACTTAACTTCGGCGATAATAAATAAGGAAAAGTGAGTATGGTTAGTTTTCAGAGTTGCAGCAAAATAGTAGGGATTAGTATTTTGCTTGTCTTATGTGCCGCTACAGTAAACGCAGATGAATGGAAAGAAGCGAGCCTAGTGGTTGAAAAAAGCACTCAAGCCATGATTGGTTTGCTTGAAGAGGGGCGATTAGAAGCCATTCGTAGTAGTGAGGCTGAGGGTGAAGTGGTAGCCTTTGATGAGCCAAAGTTGTTTTTAGGGATGGAAGTCATTCTAGTTCCTGTGATCGATTTTGATACTATTGCTAAAGGGGTAATGGCTAAGTTTTATCGCAAGGCATCAGCAAAACAAGTCAAAGACTTTCGCGTTGCCTTTAAATACTCATTATTGAATACCTATTCCCGCGCAGTGGTTTCTTTTAAAATTAATGACTTTGAAATCCAATCTAGTTCTAACAAAAGTAGTAAAGCTGGACGGCAAAAAATCTGGGTAAAGGTCTATGCAAATGGGGCCTCTTATGACATTAATTATGCTATGAAAAAGCGGCAACAAGGTTGGATGGTAACTAACGTGACTCTGGATGGTATTAATTTAGGGTTGGCCTTTAGGCAACAATTCGCCAGTGCTATGGCGAAAAATAAAGGCAATATGGATGACGTCATTGCATTTTGGAATGACCCGTCTTGAGCCTGTTGAATTATTAATCGGTGCTAGCGATAACAGGCAGTATTTTGCTACAATCTCGGCCCTGTTACATCCCCTTTATGTACACTTAAACGATGTACGCCCGTATTTTATTAGCCCATGGAGACTATCGTGGACGCAGAACAAGTTAAACAAATTATTGAGCAGCAACTTTCTGGCACGCAAGTGATCCCAAGCGGCGAAGGTTGTAGCTTTCAAGTCACTGTGATTGGAGACCTGTTTTTAGGCTTATCACCCGTTAAAAAACAACAGCTGGTTTATGGTTGCCTTACAGATCAGATTGCAGATGGGTCTATTCATGCCCTAGGTATTAAAGCCTATACGGCAGACCAGTGGCAGCGTGTAAACGCTTAATTAAGCGCGTGCACCGCAAAACTAAGACCCCCAGAAAAATAAACATTTGGTGAGCAATAGTATGGATAAATTAAGCATTACTGGTGGCAAGCGTCTAGATGGCGAGATTCGTATAGCGGGTGCAAAGAATGCAGCGCTGCCCATCTTAGCGGCAACCCTGCTAGCGCAAGAGCCGGTCACTATTCGTAATTTGCCTCACCTCCATGATGTAACAACAATGATTGAGTTATTGGGCCGTATGGGCGTTTCCTTGCTGGTGGGAGATAAGCTGAGTGTAGAAATAGATGCGACTACCTTAGACCACTGTATTGCGCCTTATGATTTGGTAAAAACCATGCGAGCGTCTATTCTTGTATTAGGCCCTTTGGTTGCGCGGTTTGGTGAAGCAGAAGTGTCTTTGCCTGGTGGTTGTGCTATTGGTAGTCGGCCGGTAGATCTCCACATTAGGGGTTTGGAAGCCATGGGAGCCACTATTACAGTGGAAGATGGTTATATTCGTGCCAAGGCAGATCGCCTTAAGGGGGCACATATTTTCTTTGATACGGTGACGGTAACAGGTACTGAAAATATTCTTATGGCAGCCACTTTAGCTGACGGTGAGACTGTACTAGACAATGCTGCAAGAGAACCAGAAGTGGTTGATTTGGCAGAATGTTTAATTGCCATGGGTGCAGATATTACAGGGCATGGTACGAGTACCATCCGCATACAAGGGGTAGAACGGCTTCATGGTTGCCATTATGATGTACTCCCAGACCGCATAGAAACAGGCACTTATTTAGTGGCAGCAGCGGTGACTGGGGGGCGTATTAAAGTAAAAGATACTCGCCCGGATACTATGGAAGCCGTGCTTGCTAAGCTAGAAGAAGCAGGTGCAGAAATTGTAACGGGTGAAGATTGGATTACGCTAGACATGCATGGTAAACGGCCTAAGGCGGTTAACCTAAAAACAGCACCTTATCCTGGGTTTCCGACAGACATGCAAGCTCAGTTCTCGGCTCTTAATGCCATTGCCCTAGGGAGTGGCAGGATTACTGAAACCATTTTTGAAAATCGCTTCATGCATATTGATGAAATGGCGCGCATGGGAGCTCAAGTGGCTGTAGAGGGCAATACTGTAATTCAACAAGGCATTGAACGACTTAAAGCGGCACCGGTGATGGCAACGGACCTTAGGGCCTCTGCGAGCCTAGTCATTGCGGCGTTAGTGGCTGATGGTGAAACTGTGATTGACCGGATTTATCATATCGACCGCGGGTATGACTGTATTGAAGAAAAAATGGGCGCTCTAGGCGCTACTATCAAGCGCATTGCTTAACTGAGAAATTACACCATGCCCAATAGCCTAACTATTGCATTGTCTAAAGGCCGTATTTTAAAAGAGACCTTGCCCCTTTTTGCCAGTGCCGGAATAGAGCCTTTAGAAGATATCTTTACCAGCAGAAAGCTCGTGTTTGAAACGAGCCAACCTGGCGTGAGGTTTTTAGTGATTAGGGCGACAGATGTCCCCACTTATGTGTCTTATGGTGCCGCAGATATGGGTGTGGCCGGTAAAGATGTATTGTTAGAACATGGGGGTAGCGGTTTGTATGAGCCTTTAGATTTACAAATCTCTAAGTGCCGGTTGATGACGTGTGCGCCTATTGGTGCTGCGCCGGCAGGCAGGCGTTTACGAGTGGCTTCCAAATTTGTAAATATTACTAAAAGCTATTTTGCCGAGCAAGGTCAGCAAGTAGATATCATTAAGCTGTATGGTGCTATGGAGTTGGCCCCCATACTAGGGTTGGCTGATCAAATTGTAGATATTGTTGATACAGGCAATACCCTTAGGGCCAATGGCTTAGAGCCGCTGGAAGAAATTGCAACTATAAGTAGTCGGTTAGTGGTTGGTGAAGCTGCTATGAAGCTTAAACATGGCCGCATAGCCCCACTTATTGAACAGCTTTCTGCGGCGGTCAACGCCATTCAGGGGCACTAACATGCAGTGGTTGAAAGTTAATCGACTAGATACTCAACAAGCTAATTTCGAGGCTAAGCTTAATGACTTGCTGGGCTGGGAAAGCGTGTCTGATCAGCGGGTACAGAAAACTGTTGCAGACATTATTGAACGTGTGAGGCTGCAGGGCGACACTGCCTTATTGCAGTTAACTAACCAGCTGGACCGCACGCCGTTTAAAACGGCTTCAGAACTTGAAATACCTCAGCACAAGCTCGAACAAGCCCTTGCTCAGATTACAGACGAAGAGCGAGAGGCCCTGCAAATTGCAGCTGAACGGATTCGCACCTACCACCAGCACCAAAAACAAGATTCATGGCGCTATGTAGAAGCCGATGGCACGCTGCTTGGGCAGCAAATTACGGCCATGGATCGGGTGGGTATTTATGTGCCAGGGGGCAAAGCAAGTTACCCCTCCTCGGTACTAATGAATGCGATACCAGCCAAAGTTGCTGGAGTGAAAGAAATTGTTATGACCGTGCCGTTGCCCAATGGCAAGGTTAACCCCCTAGTGCTGGCTGCTGCTGCCATTGCAGGTGTAGACCGTGTATTTGCTATTGGTGGGGCTCAGGCTATTGCAGCCCTGGCCCACGGCACATCTATGGTGCCAAAAGTAGACAAGATTGTTGGCCCAGGTAACATCTATGTTGCCACAGCAAAGCGAGCAGTGTTTGGTACCTGCGGCATTGACATGATTGCTGGGCCATCAGAAATTTTGGTCATTTGTGATGGTCTAACTAATCCAGACTGGGTAGCCATGGATTTGTTTTCTCAAGCAGAGCATGATGAGCAAGCCCAATCTATTTTGTTGTGTCCAGATAAAGATTATTTGGATCAGGTGGAGGCCAGCTTTAAAGCCCTGCTTCCTACACTGGAACGTAGTAGTATTATTAAAACCTCCATTGAGAACCGTGGCGCTCTTATTCAGGTGGCAAACATGCAAGAAGCTGTAGATATCTCCAACCGTATTGGCCCAGAACACCTAGAGCTATCTGTCGCAGACCCTGAAGCCATGTTGCCTAAGATACGTCATGCTGGAGCTATTTTTATGGGGCGTCATACAGCAGAAGCCTTGGGTGATTACTGCGCTGGGCCGAACCATGTGCTGCCTACTTCTGGCACTGCACGCTTCTCATCACCTCTGGGTGTGTATGACTTCCAAAAGCGCTCGTCTTTGATTATGTTTTCTGAGCAAGGTGCGAGTGACATGGGTAAAGTGGCCTCAGTGTTGGCCCGAGGTGAAAGCTTAACTGCTCATGCGCGTTCTGCTGAATATCGCATCTTAGACTGACCTAGAATAATTAGCCTAAACCTTGGTCGCCACGATGGTGGCCCGCAAGGGGGCTGGATGACCCTCTGCCGAAAGGCTGGAGTTATTTGGATCTAGAAAATCAGCTAGCGAATGAAACGTCATCCAGTCTGTGGCTCGTTGTTCTTTTGTAGTGGTTTGGTTAATGTCTACTGTATGTACGTCTTTTAAGCCAAGTTTTCGCAGCATATTCTCTAAAGCCTTGGTGCTGGGTAAAAACCAAACGTTAGACATTTTTGCATAACGCCCTGGTGGCACCATGATGGTGTCTATGTCGCCTGGTACCACTAAAGTTTCCAATACCAATTCACCGCCTGGACGCAGATAAGACATAAGCTCTTGAATGTGGTCAATGGGTGAGCGTCTGTGGTACAAAACACCTAAACAAAATACCGTATCAAAATGTCCAAAGGCAGGTAGGTGCTCGCTGCGAAGGGGTAACAAATAGGCCGCGTTAGGGGGCAATAAGCGCTGTGCTGCGTGAAACTGGTAAAGAAAAATACGTGTCGGGTCTATGCCTAATGCAAGGCTGGCACCAGCTCCTAGCATACGGTATAAGTAGTAGCCGTTGCCGGTGCCAATGTCGAGCACTTGTCTGCCTTCCAAAGAGCTAATGTGGGGGATGATTCGTTGCCACTTCCAGTCTGAGTGCCACTCTGTTTCTATCTCTACCCCCAGCAAGTTCCAGGGCCCTTTGCGCCAAGGCATAAACGCTTTAAGTTGCTGAGCATAAGACCATTGATCTAATTTTAGCGTATCAGGTTTTAAAATGGTCACGCTGGGATCGTTAAAGCTAAAACTGGCAGTGTCTAGCTTAGGCATACTATTAAGGGCTGTGTCCCACTCGCCACTGCGCCCATGGCTTTTTTGCTCGAAGTGTTGCTGAAGGGCTTGCCTGAGCTGTGGGTGGAACTGCTCTAACTCTGTATTTTTGGTGTGCTCAAAAAAGGCCTCTAAATCTATGCCCATAATGGTCTCGCAAGTGGTGTAAGTTAAATGAGGTTGCAGCGTATTACTTAAAAGCCAGCAGGGCACAAAAATTGAAACATTGCATACAGGTTTCAACACGGCTAAAGCCAGCATCAAGCAAGCGTTGGCGATGCTGCTCTAAGGTATTTGGCACTAACACATTCTCTAAAGCGGCACGTTTTTGAGCAATTTCCAAGTCGCTATAACCTTGGTAACGTTTGAAGTCGTGATATAAATCAACTTGCAAGTCTTGCTGTTGAGGGTCGTCAAAGCACACTTTTTCTGCTAACAGTAATACGCCACCTGGGCGCATACCTTCTGCGATATTTTTTAGAATGCTCGGTCGTTCAATGTCAGCAATAAACTGCAAAGTGAAGTTAAGTATAACCATGGAGGCATTTTCTATGGCGGTGTCTTGTAGGTTTTGATGACGAATTTCATAGCTGGCTTGGCTGTGGTCGCGGCTCATATTGTGCAGGCACCGGCTTACCATAGCAGCAGAGTTATCTACTCCAATAACGTGGGCTAGGGCGGGAAGATTTTGACGCAAGCGCAAGGTCATAGTGCCAAGGGAGCAACCTAAGTCGTAGCAGTGGCTATGGGGCTGGCCATATCGAGCAGCAAGAAGGCCTATGACATCTAGCAAAAAATGATAACCTGGCACAGAGCGCTGAATCATATTTTCAAATACGTCAGCTACTTGGGCGTTGAACTCAAACGGTGCCGTCTCAAGGGGTTGAGCAAAGATAGTGTCGTGTACGGGTGGTTTGGTATTGTCAGTCATAGAGAGCCGCTTACTGAGCAGTTGGCCGAGTGCCAAGTATGGCAGTTACAATGCTCGTAGTGCCACTTCGGCGATAAGTGATACTCAGTTCACTCCCGGGGGTTAGGTCAGTGACATAGCTTAAAGACTCATTCCAATCTTCAATGAGGTTGCCATCAAAGTGAGTGATTAAATCCCCAGGCTTCAACCCCGCAATATCGGCTGGGCTGCTGGCGTAAACGCCAGATAACATGATGCCACTGTCTTGCTTTGAGGCAAATGCGTTTTGACTATATTGGCGTTTAAAGACGTTGAAATCGATGCCTAGCCATCCGCGTATTACTTGTCCTTGAGACACAAGGCTGTGTAATACATCAGAAGCAATATTAATCGGTATCGCTAGGCCTATACCCTGGCTTCTAGCGCTGGTAGGCGAGCTGTAAAAATGGGCTGTATTGATGCCTACTAGTTCTCCTTTCGTATTGATCAACGCACCACCTGAGTTGCCTGCATTAATAGCGGCATCAGTTTGAATGAAACTTTCAAAGGTGTTGAGGCCTAAACGATTACGTTCTTTGCCACTAATAATCCCCATAGAGACTGATTGACCCAACCCATGTGGATTACCAATGGCAAAAACGATGTCACCTACGCGTGAGTCCAGGTTGGCAGGTACTTTGGCGGGGGTTAGGTTATTGAGTTCAATTTTGATAACCGCTAGATCGGTAGCAGCGTCGGTACCTACTAATGAAGCGGGTGCCGACCGGCCATCTGCTAAACCCACTTGAATGCGCTCAGCATTCTCAATAACGTGATTATTAGTGAGTATATGACCTTCAGAGCTGGCAATAACACCAGATCCTAAATGCACGCTATTAGTACTGGCGTTAATTAATAGTCCTTCCAATAAGCTGGCATAGTGGGGGTCTTGCAACAGTGCGATACTGGCTGCAGGTGTTGCACTCTGGCTATATATTCGCACCACAGAGTCCATAGATCCCTTGAGTAGATCCGCGTAGCTGTGCGGGTTATTAATGGGGGCTTGTGGGGTGCTGTGGGACCAAAGAGTAATTGATTTTTGTGACAACCACTGCGGTGCAGCGAACATAAGAGCGATCGCCAGCACTATGCCTAAAAGGGCAAAGCGTAATAAATACTTGATAAATGAACGGGTCATGTCATGAAAGCGTCGCTGATGGCATAAAAAGGTTGGCAGTTGTGTGTCTGTACCGCCTAGCTATAGTGTAAACTTTGGTGCAGTTAAAGGCAAAAAAACACTTGAGATATTTGCATGACAATTGAGCGTCAGGAATTAATTACTTATTTGGATCGGTTGTTACAGCCTGATCAATTCAACGACTATGCACCCAACGGTCTGCAGGTTGAAGGTGTGCAGACCATTCAGCGAGTGGTCACTGGGGTCACTGCCAGCCAAGCTTTGATCGACCAGGCGATAACGCGCGAAGCAGATGTTTTGTTGGTGCACCATGGGTATTTTTGGCGCAACGAAGCTAGCGCGCTAACGGGCATCAAAAAACGTCGTATTAAGGCGTTAATGGATCACGATATTAACTTAATTGCTTACCACTTGCCCTTGGACTGTCATCCTGAGCTAGGTAACAATGCGCAGTTAGGTCGGTTGATGGGTTGGGTTGCTGATGCACATATGCAGTCTAGCGGGGTAACAGGGCTTGGCCTTTGTGCCACCTTACCATTAGCCTGCACTGGCATAGAGGTGCAGCAACATTTGTCGAGGGTTTTGGGGCGCGAAGCATTGCACATTGATGCCCCATCTAAACCTATTAAACGCATTGGTTGGTGCACAGGCGGTGCGCAAGGCATGATAGACCAAGCGGTAGCCTTAGGGTTAGATGCATACGTGTCAGGTGAAATATCTGAGTCCACAGTGCATGTCGCACGTGAAAATGGAGTGCATTATTTCGCCGCAGGGCATCATGCTACTGAGCGCTATGGCGCAAAGGCGCTTGCTGCTTATTTACAGCAAGAGCTTGGGTTAGATTGTGAGTTTGTAGACCTGCCTAACCCCGCGTGATGGCGATTAAGTAATCTATTGATTAGATGAGGGCGTTACTGGGATATCATAAGCCGAAGGTGCTTGGGGCTCTGGTTTAGGCCTAAGGCCGTAGCGCTCGTCTAGGGTGCCATGTTCTTTAGTTGCGCTGCTCGGTGCGTAGTCCATAGGTGGGCGGATTGTAGGCGCAGGTTCTGCTTGGTGCTCTAAGGCGCTTTCTGCAGACCCAGAGATGGTTTCTAAGCTACTGGCGGTATCTGGGTCATCGCATAAGCTTTGAGCACCTTTTGCCAGATGCTCGTGCACGTTGCGGTAGCTGTCGGTGAGTTGATTTACAGCGGCAGCAGTATCTGCAAAGTGCAGGTTAACCTGTTCTTTGTATTCCGCCATTTCGGTATGGGCATCTTGCAGTTGCTTGCTGAGCTGGTTTTGTCGTATGAGGTCGCTATTGTTGTTGCGACCTAATAAAAACCCTATACCTATACCGAGCAGTAACAGTACTAACCAAAAAAACCAATCGTTGCTGAGTAAATCCACCAGCAGCTCCTTTCAATAAAGTGTCCCAGAAGATAGTATTGTAATGGAATTAGTTCTTTAGTTCATCTCAGATATTACCTAACACGTTCATTAATTGACCATATCTACTTTTTGACTCATATATATGCCTTCACCAATAGAGCAGTATCATAACGACCAGCAGCAACTTGGGTTTTCTGCAGACATCGCTCAAGCCAATGCCATTGAGCATTTACAGCGACTTTATGAAGATCTGTGTGCTAATGAGACATTAAAACTTAGCTCAACTCAGTGGTCTCAGCGATTATCTGGGTGGATGGGGGTGAAATCTAAACAACAGGCAACTATTAAAGGTTTGTACTTTTGGGGTGGGGTAGGCCGGGGGAAAACCTACCTTATGGATGTGTTTTACCAGTGCCTGCCCTTTGAAAACAAGCAGCGCACCCACTTCCACCGTTTTATGCGCCATGTTCATGGTCGCTTGGCAGTGCATACGGGAGCTAAAAACCCCTTACAGTTGGTGGCCCAGGAGCTGGCAAAAGAATCTCGAATTATTTGTTTTGACGAGTTCTTTGTTACAGACATTACTGATGCCATGATTTTGGCGCAGTTGTTGGACAGTTTTTTCGGATTAGGGGTGGTTTTGGTAGCCACTTCTAATATAGAGCCTAAGGGTTTGTATGAAAATGGCTTACAAAGGCAGCGATTTTTACCCGCTATCGCCTTGCTGGAGCAGTACACCGAAGTTGTTAACGTAGATGGAGGTGTTGATTATCGTCTGCGGACACTTTCTCAGGCTGAGTTGTACCACTGGCCCTTAGATGAGGCTGCTGACGTAAGTTTGGCCTCAAGCTTTGCTGCCTTGGTGCCCATGTTAATGCCTGTTTTAGGAGAGCCCCGATCGACAGATAGTGGCAACGAAAATGGCATCGTGAATATCAATGGGCGGGATTTCACTTTTATCCGACAAAGTGATGGCATTATTTGGTTCACCTTTGACCAGCTATGTGTAAAGCCCCGTTCGCAGAATGACTATCTAGAACTGGCGTGTGAGTTTCATGGACTAATTATTAGTAATGTACCCTGCCTAAGGGCGGGGATGGAAGATCAGGCACGGCGGTTTGTGAATCTGGTTGATGTCTGTTACGACGCCAACTTAAAGGTGATTATTTCTGCTGAGGTGCCCTTGTTGGAGTTATATTCTGGCGGGCAATTGGATTTTGTATTTCGGCGCACGCTCAGTCGTTTACAGGAAATGCAATCCTATGAATACTTGGCTCGAGGTCATGTGGTGGGCTAGGCAGCACAATAGATGCAAAAAGACTTAAAAACATTCGCTTTAAGGCTTAACAAAGGGCTTGTTTGTCCTGTATAATCTCGCCTCGCAGTTTCTGTGTTGGCTTTGGGTGTTTACATTTAAGGCTGTTAGGGGCATGGGCTGCTAGGCACGTTATTGGCAGTAGGTGTGAGTCTTTGTATATTATTCGATACATTTTCTATGCACTGGGGCGCAATAACTCAATAATTATAGGTAGGTCTAATAAACTGGGCCATTAAATAGGTTATTCACATGAAAACCGTAAGTACTAAACCAGCTGACGTCACCCGTGACTGGTACGTTGTCGATGCTGAAGGTAAAACTTTGGGTCGTATGGCAACTGAAATCGCTCGCCGCCTGCGTGGCAAGCATAAGCCAGAATATACGCCTCACGTAGACACAGGTGATTACATCATCGTTGTTAACGCTGAGAAAGTCCGTGTAACTGGCAATAAAGCAAAAGATAAAATGTATTACCGTCACACTGGTTATCCAGGCGGTTTGCGTTCTATGTCTTTTGAAAAAATGGTTGATCACGCTCCAGAGCGCACCGTTGAATTCGCTGTTAAAGGTATGTTGCCAAAAGGTCCTTTGGGCCGAGCTATGTACACCAAGCTTAAAGTGTATGCCGGTACTGAGCATCCACATCAAGCGCAACAACCACAAGCATTGACCCTGTAAGGAGACGATCATGGCAGTTACTCAATATTATGGTACTGGTCGTCGTAAGACCTCTACCGCTCGTGTGTTCATGACTCCTGGCACTGGTGCCATCACTGTAAACAGCCGCGAGTTGGATGTTTACTTTGGTCGTGAGACAGCTCGCATGATTGTTCGTCAGCCGCTAGAGTTGACAGAAACAGTTGAAAAGTTCGACCTAAAAATTACCGTAGAAGGCGGTGGTGGTTTTGGTCAGGCTGGGGCAATTCGCCACGGCATTACTCGTGCACTGATGAACTTTGACGAAACTTTACGTCCTAGCTTGCGTGCTGCTGGTTTTGTTACCCGCGATGCCCGTGAAGTTGAGCGTAAAAAGGTTGGTTTACGCAAAGCGCGTAAGCGTCCTCAGTTCTCTAAGCGTTAAGCTTATTGCATCATTTTGGTGCATTCAAAAGAGCCCAGCCATGTTGCTGGGTTTTTTTTGTCTTGTCTAAAAGAGATGGCTTTATTTGGAGTCGTTTTGAGGTATTAACCTTGCCTATTTAGCGCCTTTTAACCTTGTCTATTTAGTGCCTTTCCTTTAAAATGCGAACAGAAATTTTACAGCCTAGCTGGAGTCCAATTGAATGAGTAATGAAGTCGCAAATCCGACTCGACGTCGCGTATTAGTCGGTGCATCCCTAGTTGTGGGTGGTGTTGGTGGTGTAAGCGCACTAACCCCTTTTGTAGCCTCTTGGAACCCAAGTGCAAAAGCCAGGGCGGCGGGTGCTCCAGTAAAGGCAGATATCAGTAAGTTAGAGCCAGGTGGGCAGGTGATTGTTGCATGGCGTGGAAAACCAGTATGGATTGTTCGCCGCAGTGCAGAAGCCTTGGCAAATTTGGCAGTGCTGGATGCTAATTTAGCAGATCCTGATTCTGCTAAATCGAAGCAGCCAAAGTATGTGCCTGGCAATGCAGCTCGTGCGTTACGTGATGAAGTGGTGGTGATGATTGGCCTTTGTACACACCTAGGCTGCTCGCCAACCTACCGCCCTGAAGTAGTGCCAACCGACTTTGACGCGAATTGGCAAGGTGGTTTTTACTGCCCGTGCCACGGTTCTACCTTCGACCTGTCGGGCCGAGTATACAAAGGTAAGCCAGCCCCTACAAATTTAGAAATTCCGCCACATTTTTATGAAAGTGACACTATTATTCTTATTGGCGAAGACGGAGGAAATGCATAATGGGTGTAGGTAATCCTAACCGCGCTAAAGCGAAAAGTGGTATTGTTCGATGGATCGATGATCGTTTTCCTCTAACCCAGATGTGGCAAGACCACATGTCCAAGTATTATGCGTCTAGAACCCTAAACTTCTGGTATGTTTTTGGTGTGCTAGCTCTACTGGTACTCGTCAATCAAATACTTACAGGTATTTGGCTGACCATGTCGTATGAGCCTTCAGCTGAAGGGGCGTTTGCTTCTGTCGAATATATTATGCGTGATGTAGAAATGGGTTGGATTATCCGCTACATGCATTCCTCTGGCGCATCAGCCTTCTTCATTGTGGTGTACCTACACATGTTTAGGGGCTTAATGTACGGTTCTTACCAAAAACCACGTGAGCTCATTTGGTTATTTGGTATGGCCATCTATCTGGCGCTAATGGCTGAAGGATTCTTTGGTTACTTGCTGCCTTGGGGCCAAATGTCCTACTGGGGTGCGCAGGTCATCTTATCTCTTGCTGGAGCGATTCCAGTGGTTGGTGAAGATTTAGTGCAGTGGATCAGGGGCGACTACTTAATTTCGGGCATCACCTTAAACCGATTCTTCTCATTGCATGTTATCGCCTTGCCGATGGTTATTATTGGTTTGGTAGTGTTGCATATTTTGGCGTTACACGATGTGGGCTCTAACAACCCAGATGGCATCGAGATTGACCAAAACAAAGATGAAAATGGAGTGCCTGTCGATGGTGTTGCTTTTTGGCCATACCATGTGATTAAAGACTTAGTTGCAGTGGGGGTGTTCTTGACGGTGTTCTGTTTGGTAATCTTCTTCTTTCCAGAAGGGGGTGGTTACTTTATTGAGAAGCCTAACTACGAACCTGCTAACTCACTGAAGACGCCAGAACATATTGCCCCAGTATGGTACTTCACGCCTTACTACTCTATGTTGCGTGCGATCACCTTCCCACTGTTTGGTTTAGACGCTA
Source organism: Candidatus Njordibacter sp. Uisw_056 (assembly GCF_047730085.1). Classification (NCBI taxonomy): domain Bacteria; kingdom Pseudomonadati; phylum Pseudomonadota; class Gammaproteobacteria; order Pseudomonadales; family Candidatus Njordibacteraceae; genus Candidatus Njordibacter; species Candidatus Njordibacter sp. Uisw_056. The sequence continues at coordinate 821,931 of NZ_CP159830.1, forward strand.
AATTCTTGGGTGTAATCACTATGGGTGGAGCAATTGCCATCTTGTTTGTGATGCCTTGGTTAGACCGTAGCCCTGTTAAATCTATGCGCTACAAAGGCTGGATGAGTCGACTCTGGTTAGGTATTTTTGTGGTTAGTTTTGTTATCTTGGGTTACCTAGGTACTCTGGCTACAACTGAAGGCCGCACAATAGTGGCTCAGTTGTGCACTGCTTTGTATTTTCTTTACTTCATACTGATGCCGTTTTATACGCGCATGGAAGTGACGAAGCCTGTTCCAGCAAGGGTGGTATGATGATGAAAAAGTTATTTTTGTTAACTTTAGTGATGCTGCTGCCAGTATTTGCACAAGCCAGCGCTGGCCCAGCTATCCAGCTAGACTCAATGCAAGCAGACGCCACAGACAAAGCGTCGCTGCAGCGTGGTATGCAAACCTATGTAAACTACTGCCTAGGTTGCCATACTGCCAAGTATCAGCGTTACATCCGTGCTGCAGAAGACTTAGACATTCCAGAAGACCTGATGACTGAACATTTAATTTTTGGTGACCAGAAAATTGGTGAACAGATGACCAGTGCAATGGACCCTAAGCTTGCTGCTAAGTGGTTTGGTGCTACGCCCCCAGATTTAACCAACGAGGTTAACTTAAGGGGCGCCGACTGGGTCTACACTTATTTGCGTACTTTCTATGTTGATGAAAGCCGGCCATACGGTGTCAATAACGTGGTATACCCAGCTGTGGGTATGCCAAACGTGTTGGCAGAGTTGCAAGGTGTACAGTCTAAAACATGCGGTGATGTGGCTATAGTTGACCTCCACGGTGCTGCAGTTATGGATGCCCAAACAGGTGCACCCATGACTGAGCAGAGTTGTGAAATATTTTCTATAGCAGAAGGCACTGGGTCTATGACCCCAGCTGAGTTTGACGCCACTATATATGACTTAACTAACTTTATGGCTTATATGGCTAAGCCGTATAAAAGTGATAGTCAGCGTATTGGCCTGTGGGCTGTTTTGTTTTGTATAATGATGACTATCTTGTTCTACTTCCTGAAGAAGGAATACTGGCGCGACGTCCATTAGCAGCCAACTTTGAGGTATAATACCTCGCTTTAATCTATTTAAGTGCGGTCTAAGGCATCCACCTATGGTGAACACCTTAGATCGCAGCTTGGTTTTCGGCGCTTAGCGCTATCGTTTATTATTGAGGTGTATCTCCATGGGTGTAGTCGCTAAACGCTCTTCCATGACGTTTTTTTCTGATGGTTCAAATCATTATAGCCACCGTGTGCGTATTGTTTTGGCAGAAAAAGGTGTTACTGTTGACATTATTGATGTTGATGCCGAGCATAAGCCAGAAGACCTGGCAGATCTGAACCCGTACAACAGCTTACCAACTCTGGTAGACCGTGATCTAGTGCTTTACGAAGCCAACGTGATGATGGAATATTTAGACGAGCGTTTTCCGCATCCACCTTTATTGCCAGTATACCCAGTTGCTCGCGCGGAAAGTCGTTTGTACATGTACCGTATTGAGCGTGATTGGTGCCGTCTTGCTGATGTCATTATGACCTCGGATGACGAAGTGGAAATTGTAGAAGCGCAAAAAGAGTTACGTGAGAGTCTAATTTCAACAGCACCTATATTTACTGAAAAAGACTTCTTCATGAGTGAAGAGTTTACTTTGGTAGATTGTTGCATTGCTCCTATTCTGTGGCGTTTGCCGCAGTTGGGTATCGACCTTCCAGAACTACAAGCTGCGCCTATGCTTGAATATATGGAGCGCATTTTTGCCCGTGAAGGCTTTCAGGAAAGTTTGTCTGAGCTTGAGCATGAAATCCGGCTTTAATTGAGGTCATTAAGATGATGACTCCAAGCCGGTCTTATTTGTTGCGCGCGCTTCATGAGTGGATTTTAGATAATGACTCCACACCCCATATAGTTGTTGATGCAACAATCAACGATGTTATGGTGCCAGAGCACTTCATTAGTGATGGGCAGATAGTCCTTAATATTTCTCCTGGATCTGTTGAAGGTTTAAACCTAAGCAATGATGCAATAGAGTTTAATGCTCGTTTTGGTGGCGTGCCTATGCACGTTTATGTGCCAATTCTGGCTGTCATGGCGATTTATGCTAAAGAAAGTGGCGAAGGTATGGGTTTTGGCTTTGAGCCCGGTATACCGGACCCAGATGGCCCACAAAGCGTGCCTACTGGTTTGGTAGACAAGCCTAAAACATCGGGAACTGTATCATCGATCGCTAGCCGATCTAAGCGGCCTACCCTTAAGGTGGTTAAGTAATCTACAAGACAATAAAAAAGGGCCATTAGGCCCTTTTTTATTGTCTTGTAGAAACCATCTTCAGGCTAATCGATATATTCAAATACCTTAACAATGCGTTGTATGCCGCTAGCACTAGAAACAATTCTTACAGCCCAATCTGCCTCCGCATGGGTGACAAGCCCCATCAGATAAACGACTCCATTCTCAGTGATGACTTTAATCCGACTCACTGGAAAAGCAGTTTCACCCACCATGCGTGCCTTTACCTTGGTCGTGATGAGGGTGTCATTGGTTCTAACAATATATGACGCCGGCCCGCTAACTAAAAGTTCATTATGTACTTTGCGGGCATTGCTTATACCACGGGCTTTTGCACCTGCGATAATCTTAGTGTCTTCACTGGGCACTTGGCCAATGAGTAACACAATCCCGTTCACGCTGACAGCACCAACATTAGCGTTTGCTAGCAAAGGTGAAGCACGTAGAATAGCGTCTACTGCAGACGTCTCTATGAGCTGGTCATTGTACAAGGTGCCTAAGGAGCGAGAACCTTTGTTGTCAGTGATTGGCGCACTGTTAAGCAGCGGTGTACAAGCGCTCACAAAACTGATGCAGCTAGCTAAAGTGATGAGTTGAATACCTCTTTTTAGCATTTATTCATTGCTCCCAAATAATTGAAAATCGATTAAATCACAAAGACAGTGAATGGTTACCAGCTGCAGTTGTAATATGTTCACGCTGTTATCACTAGGAATGCGAATAGCAACATCGTCTGGATCCAAAATTGTGGCCATATCGCCACCGCTTTGACCAGTAATTGAAATAACTTGTAAGTTACGATTATGGGCAGCTTGTATTGCCTGAATTAAATTACCACAATTACCTTGTTCTGACATAACAATAACGATGTCACCTTGCTGCCCCAGCGCTGTAATCTGCTTGGCAAACACATCTTGAAAACTAGAGTCACGAATAACTGCACTCATCGTTGTACTGTCAGCGGCCAAATTAAAAGCGGGTAAGCTTGGGCGTTCTTGCCTGAAACGGCTTAACAAAGCGGCACTAAAATGGTGGCCATTGGCCGCGTTGGCACCATTGCCACAAATGAGAACTTTACCTTCCTGGATAAAACATTGATGCAGCATCTGTGCTGCTATAGCAATATCTTGAGGTAGATGCTCTGCACTGTATGCTGCGCAGCCCATGTGCTCATGGAATTGATTAATAACCCTTTCTTGCAGTTCCATTAATGAGCTCTAGCCTTAGCCTGAAGTGATAAATGCATTATCCAACCATTGTATCTGAACTTGGCTATGGGGGCCATCGGAACCACTAATGGCAATAAGATCAAAGCGACAGTTCAACTTGCTGAGTAATGGATAGCGTTGCAAAAACACCTTAGCGCTATGAATTAAGTGACGTTGTTTGGCATGACTAAGGCTGGCTATGGCGCCACCCATCGTGTGATTTTTACGGTACTTTACTTCAACAAATGCCAGCACATCACCTTTTTGAACTATGATGTCAAGCTCACCACCTTTGCAAAAAAAATTACGCGCAATTAAACTCCAGCCCCGTTGCTGTATATGTTGCCAGGCGATGTCTTCGGCCCATGCCCCCACTTGAGTGGAATTCATCACCATTATTTTGGGTCCACAAGCACTTTGCCAGACTTGAATTGCCCCCATGAACTCTGGGTTACTATCCTGCCAAGGCTATTCATTTGCAAAATGCCGGTTACGCCATCTACGCTGCTATTGGTAAGGTTTTGTAACTCTTCAAGCCTTGGAAATAGCTGGTATGCATCAACGCCAATAGCAAAAAGGCGTGAGTATCTCTCTCTATTAGGCCATTTTTGGCTTATTTTTTGTTGCACGCTAGGCTGCTCTATGAGCCAAGGTAGTTCTGTAAAAATGACGCCTTCTAAATCTCGATCACGGCTCGTATCAGTAGGGCCTTGGTATATGTGGTGGCTTGCATAAACGGGAAGGTCAGCAGCATAGTGGAAGGCTAATGTTGGGATAATTTGACGCCCATCTGTGGGTAATGAAAATAGCACAATTGCATCAACATCCTTGCGTCGTCGAGGCTCAAACTTAACAGCGTTGCCACTGCCTGCTAGGTGTGTTTTGAGCATTTTTGCACGTTCATGACTCTGGTTGATGAGTAAGGCTTGGGTAATCGTCTCGGAATGGTCACCAGCGCCAGAAAAGCTTACCTGATCTGCAATTTCACCACCTAATTCAACCCAAGAGGACTCAAAATGTTGTGCTGCTCTAATAGCCCATGGCTGGTCTTGGTGCAAAATAATAATTCGCTTATGGCCCGCTGTTAAACTACGTTGAGCTAATTGTAAGGCTTCGTCTTCTACGGCTAAGCCAAACTGAATTAAGTTGCTGGTGGTACTATTATTATTACTGCCTATGGGGATGTAATTAAGGGCCAGTGTAGGGATAGGTAGCGCATCTTTTTGACTAAGCTCAATCACCCTCTTTTTGTCGAGAGGGCCGATGACTATTTCCATCCTATCAGCTGAAGCCTGAAAATAAAGTGCATCAAGGCTGCTTAGTTGTGTGGTGTCATAAACTTTGATATAGGCAATAGCGTCAGAGCCTGCTTTGGATTCAAACCGAGCAGCCATAAAACCGTCCACCACAGCTTGCCCTGCTTTACCCAGTTTACCGTTCAAGGGCATGGCTAAGGCAATACGTTTAGGTGCGTTGGCAGCCACATTAATTATGCGCTGAGCAGGTGCCTTGGGGGCTGTTTTAAGTATTATTAGAGGCGCTTGGTCTATCCCCGTTTCTTCGATGATGTCCTTAACAGCGGGCCCTGGGAGTGTATTGGCAACACCCTCCGGTTTTGCATCAAGCTGGATGATTAAGTCTTGGTACTTCTCACTGTTCACAGAAGTGGTTGGACGCTGTTGGGTTTCAGTAACCGCATTGTCAGGTATCACTAAGCTAGCGGCTATCTTGTCCTTGGAGACAATGCTTTTTTGAACGGGTATTAACGCTTGAGCTACTGCTATTGCTTTGGAAGGCTTAGTTATTGTTATCAGTGCTGGCGCTGGTTCTGGTTTTTGTATTGACGTCAGTGTTGGTGCTAGTGTTAGTGCTGCCTTTGGTATAGGTATTATTTTTGGTTGTGTGTTTGGCTTTGGTGCTTTTTTTTGAGTCAAATCCAAATTAATAACAATCGTATCTGCAACTTTTTTAGTGGCTACCTTTGCTTGGGCTGGTGTCATCACAGGTTTGGGTGCTGGGGATGTTGGAAGCACATTTTGCTGCTGACAAGCACTGAGAAATACTAAGCACCATGTGAGGCTTGTGAAGCGTAAGCAATAGTGTCGGATTAAGGTCATAAAGCATTCTTAGCAGGTATGGTTTAGGCGGTTTAGGTTACAATACCCTTAGCTCAGACCTCTGCTTTTATCTGAGTTAAGTAAGCCTAGCATAAAAGCTCGGTCAAACAAGTCCAAAAGGCCCAAAGGCATGACAACAGCAATTCTTTATGTAGTTTCAACTCCTATTGGTAACTTAGAAGATCTAAGCCCAAGGGCTGTAGACACTCTAAAAAAAGTAGACCTCATCGCCGCTGAAGATACACGCCACAGTGGCCGGTTAATGCAACACTTTTCTATATCTACGCCAATGTTAGCGGTACACGATCATAATGAGCGACAAAGGGCCCAGGCACTGGTGCAAAAATTGGCAGCGGGCCAATCTATTGCCTTAATTTCAGATGCTGGGACACCACTTATTTCAGATCCAGGGTATCACCTTGTGAGTGCAGTTCGCGATGCAGGGTACAGGGTCGTTCCCATAGTGGGCCCCTGTGCATTAATTGCAGGACTCAGTGTGTCGGGGTTGTCCACTGATCGATTTAGCTTTTATGGTTTTTTACCCGCTAAAAGCAGCGGTCGTAGGCAACATCTGGCGCTGCTAGCTAAAGTGACTCATACCCAAGTATTCTATGAGTCCCCGCATCGTATTGTTGCCATGGTTGACGACATTGTGTCAGTCATAGGCCCAGACAGGCAATTAGTCTTGGCTCGAGAACTTACCAAAACCTTTGAAACTGTTTACGGTGCCCCTGCAAGTAAAGTACAAGCCTGGTTGTCGGCTGATCACAACCAGCAAAAAGGCGAGTTTGTGGTGCTCATTGAGGGCGCAGAGCCAGAACAGTTGCAGGATATTGGCCCAGAAGAGGAACGTATGCTCACTTTATTATTAGCGGAGTTGCCTATAAAAAAGGCAGCAGCTATTACTGCGGCTATTACGGGGCATAAAAAAAAGGCATTGTATGACAGAGCCCTAGAGCTGCAGGGTAAGTAACTGCAGCTTAGTCTGTATTTGGCCTTGCCAGCGCTAGCTAAACTCGGTATCCTGCGCGCGAGAAAGTTCGCCAGACAGTCGCTGCTATTCTGCACTTAGGTGTTTGGGTAGGGGAGGAAAGTCCGGGCTCCATAGGGCAAAGTGCCAGGTAACGCCTGGGCGGCGTGAGCCGACGGCTAGTGCAGCAGAGAGTAGACCGCCAACCCCGATTTATCGGGCGGTAAGGGTGAAAGGGTGCGGTAAGAGCGCACCGCGTGCGTGGTAACACGTTACGGCATGGTAAACCCCACTTGGAGCAAGACCAAATAGGAACCCATTAGGTGCTGCCCGCACTGGGTTCGGGTAGGTCGCAAGAGGCCTGTGGCGACGCAGACCCTAGATGAATGACTGTCCACGACAGAACCCGGCTTATGTGGCGAACTTTCTCACCTCACCCCAGTTTCCAAGCCTTTTTTGACGGGTTAGGCAAGGTTTAGATACTAAATAGCCTTCCTTGCCTGCGTTTAGCCGTTTTTCTTGTTTGATATCTGATGCATTAGGTCTGAGTAGAGAGCTTACATCTCTTCTAGTTCCTCGTCAGTCTCTGAGTAGGTCTGGGCAATAACGACTAAAGACTCCATTAGGCTGTAGATACCTCGATCAACTCTCTTTAAATCCGTTGCTAGGGCTGTGTTGCTTGACATTCTGAGGATGATGGACTGTATGTCTCGATGGAGATCCTCTGATAGTGACTGGCACAATTGGCTATAAAGCTCATCTTCTTCAGGCTCTTAAACGCATCTGGTTCAGCCTCATTTATGCGATTCATATTAGCTAAAAAGTGAGCAACCATGGCTGACTTATCAATCTTCTTCATTCTCTTCTTCTGCGACTAAAGTTGACACTGCACTGTGACCAAACAGTAGGTCATGAATGCTGGGGTCTTCTGTGTATTCCCACTTATACATCTCTACCTTTCCATCTATTACAAACGCCTTAATAAACTGTTCATCTGTTAGCGAATTAACGTTGTAGCAGTAATCGAGACACTCCTGAATATGTCCTTTGTCCAGTCCATCTGGGTCGAGCAAGTGCTCGCCTACCGCCATGAGCTCCCACGCAATCAAATCGAGCTTATGTTGCTCTATAGATTGTTCTGACTGACCTTTCTTGTACATCCGCTCTTGTGTTGGGTCGGGCATTTTATTTCTTTATCCTCGATGGTTAAGAACGCTGGGCATTTTATACTTTAATGTGCCCTTGACTGTGTGTATCTGAGTAATTAATGGCAACATATTAGAACATTTATTGATAACAAATAGGTATACTGGTGACTGAAGATTATAACTAATGTGAGACTAAGTGGATGCGTATGTACAAGTTTATAGTTGCAGTAGGCTTTTCAATGCTACTTGGCAATGGCGTTGCAGTTGCAGCTGATTACGATACGGGGTTTAAGTTTTTTCAAATAGGCGAATACAAAGCTGCTCTAGCAGAGTGGGTGCCTTTGGCTGAGCAAGGGGATGTTGTTGCTCAAAATAGCCTTGGAGCTCTTTACAAGTTTGGGTTGGGTGTGACGCAGAACGCTAAAACTGCTGTGAAGTGGTACAGCTTAGCAGCTGAGCAAGGTGATGCAGCTGGCCAGTATGGTTTGGGAACTATGTACGCCAATGGTGAAGGTGTGCCAGTGAATAAACAGACAGCATTAAAGTGGTATGCCTTGGCAGCGGAACAGGGGGATGCGGATGCTCAATTTAATCTTGGGGTTATGTACCATCAAGGTCAAGGTGTTTTAGAGAATGATGAAACAGCCGTAAAATGGTATACCCTAGCAGCTCAGCAAGGGCTTGCTGAGGCACAAGCTAATCTTGGTGTTATGTATCAACATGGAAATGGTATTCCAAAAGACATTGACCGAGCCTATATGTGGTTTAACATTGGGGCCTATGGTGGCAGTGATTTTGGTGCTAGAAATAAACAAGCACTTGATAAGAAAATGAACAGTGCGAAAAGAACTAGGTTACAAGAACTGTCTAATAATTGTTTAGCAAGTGGTTATAAAGACTGTTAAAAATAATCATCTGCACAGGGATGTGTAGATAAAACTGGTCAAAGGGTGCTGGTTTAATCGTGGCTATTTTAGCCATTGTAACTAGTCAAGGTTGCCCTTCTGGTTCAGTCCACTGTCGTTAGATGTGGGTGAGTCTCCCCTTTATTTGCTAACTATTTCATCCCCGTTAGAGATGGTAAGCTATGGCTAAAAAGGCGCTTTAGTCTGCCTGCGTATACCCAGCCTTTTCTATGCGTTACTTTTATCGACAATCTGATTCATTAGGTCCATATAGCTGCCTATCATCTCGTCGAGTTCCTCTTCTGACTCTGAGTATGTTTTAGCGATCACTACTAGAGATTCCATCAAACTATATATACCTCGGTCAACGATATGGAGGTCATTGGTGTGAGCAGTGTTGCTGATGAGCCTGCTTGTCAATGTGAGGATATCTCTATGTAGGTCGTCAGACAGGGATTGAGACAATACTGAATCAAAACCATCATCTGTAGGCCCCTCAATTATGTTTGGCTTCGTATCGGTCATCTCATTTCCTTATTTATTTGATGCGTTTGCTTTGGGTAAATGTGACAATAACTTAAACACTCTACCACATGCGCCACAATTCATTGTTGCTTCTATTAAGGGTGTCAATTTATAAACATTTTTTTAGCAACTTAATTGGCCAGTAAGTCGCTGCTGTTGTTTTTGCAAGGAGACTTAAAGCTGAGAAAGTAGATGACTAAAAAACTGCACTGGACAGAATCTAGGCGCGAAGAGTAATCTGCATTAGCACCTTAGTGGCAGCATAAATGGACTGACTTTTATTATGAGAAAATCATGAAGATCCGAAAATTTCAAGAATCAGACCGTATTAGTTTGATTGAGCTATGGACTGTAGTTTTCCCCAGCGACCCCCTTCACAACAAGCCATCAACTGTTGTTTCAGCTAAACTTGCTGTGGACGACCTTATCTTCGTAGCAGAGCAGGGTGGTCAACTAATTGGTGCGTGCATGGCTGGCTATGACGGGCATCGCGGATGGCTATATTCAGTTGCCGTACTTAAAGAGCATCGTCGAAGTGGCAGTGGTGCAGCGCTTGTAAAATATGCCATCCAAACACTAAAAACCATCGGTTGTATTAAGGTTAATCTTCAAATTCGCTCAACCAATGCGGAAGTTGCAGCATTCTATCAAGCGTTAGGGTTCAGCGTTGAGGATCGACTGAGTATGGGGCGGTTTATTTAATAAACCCTTTGCCAAGCAAGTGAATAACTACATTTCTACCTACTCGTAATATGGGGTAAAGGATGCGTGATATTTGTGGTATTTTGAAAACGTAGTAATTAAGTTTATTGAACAAGCCAATGGGTGACGATAAGAGCGCTAATCTATTAATGCAATCTGCACCAAAATAGAGTTGGCTGTTGAGAAAAATGGCCATGCCCCGATTTATATTAAGATTTTTTTCTTTTAGGATGTCGAGCTCAGGTGGATTTGTTCTCGCATCAATTATTCGTATATGACCCACTGTCTTTTTTAGGTGGATTAGTTTTACATAGTGCGAACAGAAAGGGCATTCGCCATCATAGATAATCCAATTGTCTATTGGTTTAGTCATAACTATTAACTTCGTTGCTATCGCCTATGTAATTTTAAATGACCTATGCCTAAGCCAAGGTATAGTTTTCACCTAGGTAGACTTAACGAGTTCTTCGCGATTAGATTATTTAATTGTGGGTCTCTAATGTTTTTCTGCAGATTATTTGCCTGGTAACGTGTGGGCTATTTAAGCTGATATTTTTTACAATTTATTGATTTTATTTTCACATAACAATAACTCGTATTATGAAGCAGTTTAGGTTGTAAAAGCATCTTTCCTGCTTATACTGGCGTGACATTTGAAGTCATAGGTCTGTATTACCTTATTTTATCAAGTAAAGAGGAAATCTATGCGGCACCGTATTCGAGCAGCCGGTCTCTTGGTTGAGCAAGACCGTATTTTAATGGTCCACGAAAGTGACGGTGGCCAATCTTATTGGGTACCCCCTGGTGGTGGTTTTGAGGCAAAAGATGGTAATACACGCAACACGGTGAAGCGTGAAGTGTGGGAGGAGTCAGGTTTATCTGTGGTCGTGGGTGAGCTGCTTTTTGTGCGTGAGTTTTGTGAAGCCTCTAGGGATATTTATCATCTTGAACAGTTTTATATCATAGATCAGTGGCAGGGTGAAATTTCGTTGAAGAACCTTGAACCCTTAAGTGAACAAGGGAGGTCTATTACAGAAGTTCGCTGGCTGACTAAACAGGAACTTGCAGAAGTAAAGGTTTACCCGCCGCAGTTAAAAGATCTTTTGTGGCATAAGTTGGACCAGAATGACTTATCCATCGTACATTTGGGCTATTCGTAAAATTAGATGACCTGTAAAGCTAAAGAAACAATAGCCATGAATGGTTTTGTGGCCACTATTAAGCGCACCCGTCGGAAGGGTAGCGTGGGTTTTAGGCTATCATCAGGACTGCTTGTTGTGCTGGCGCCAAGTGCTATTTCAATCGCAGAACTTCGGCTTCTGTTAGAGTCTAAAAGTGCTTGGATATTGGCGAAGTTAGAGGCGCGAGATCAATTGACATCGCAGGTTAAGCGGTACTATAGGTCCGGTGAGCCCTTTGCTTTTTTGGATCAAGAGCTAGTGCTAAAGGTCTGTCAGGGTGCCTTTGGTGCTAGGCTGAATGGTGCTGCTGAGCTGGTGGTGAGTATGCCAGAGGCCAAGCCTGACTGGGTACGCAACGCGCTTGTACGTTGGTATAAGCTGCAAGCTCAGGTGCATATAGAACAGCGAGTTAGTTATTTTTCGCCCTTGGTTGGCGCTTGGCCTAAGTCAATTGAAATTAAAACCTATCGTGCGCGATGGGGAAGTTGTAACAGTAGTGGTGAGTTGCAATTTAATTGGAAAATCATAATGGCTCCAACTGCAGTGGTTGACAGTGTTGTGGTTCATGAACTGTGCCATTTGTTGCATATGCACCATGGGCCAGATTTTTGGGCTCAAGTAAAGCGGGTATTGCCCAATTATAAAGATGCAAAGCAGTGGCTAAAAGATGAAGGCCATAGTCTGGGGTTTGATTGATATTAAGAGCCCTTAAGGATTAAAATGTCGATATTAACCTAACAAGGTCACTTTATCTCATGCCACAAGAAAATTCAGCTGCCAAGGTATTGTTCCATTTAAAACAAGATATTTTGACTGGGTTCTTTGTTGCAGGCCACAAGTTAAAAATGAGTGCATTAAAAGAACGTTACCAAGTGGGTGTGAACCCATTACGTGAAGCGCTATCGCAGCTTGTGGTAATGCAATTGGTGCAAGTACACGACCAGCGTGGTTATCGAGTATGCCCTGTATCACAGACAGAGCTGGTAGATATTTATGACACGCGGGCACATATTGAGTCTTTATGTGTGGGGCTTGCTATTGAGCGGGGTGATGAAGCCTGGGAGGCTAATATTGTTGCTGCAGCTTATCGGCTCCAATCCAACGCTGATCTGCTAAAGGCAGATGGCGACCTGCAAGCTTGGGAAAAATTACATCAAGGCTTTCATTATGCCATTGTAAAAGGTTGTGGTTCTGAGGAGTTGCTCAGGGTGCGTTTAGACCTTTATGAAAAGGCATCGCGCTATCGCAACTTATGGTTAAAGCATAATGCTGGCCATGGTGCTTTTGATGTGAATCAAATGGAACATGAACAGCTGGTCACAGCCGTTTTGGCCCGCGACCTTGAGTCAGCAAAAAAACTGATATTCAAGCATATTATTGTGCCTAGTCAAGTGTTACAAGGCCTTTTATAAAGCCTGTTATTTTTCTAATTTGGCAGCTTCAAGTAACTTTATCTTTTCACTTGCAATATAACCATGATCTACCTACACTTGTAATGTGGGTAAAGGTGGGGAAAAGTGGTATTTTCTCCCGAAATGGAATGAATTTCAGGGAATAAATGATGTTTCGTGGTGCTGCAACAATCAATATAGATGTCAAGGGACGTATGGCTATGCCTGTACGTTTTCGTGACCTATTTATTGGCGAAGTAGACCCTAGCATTAATCCTCAGCTTGTAGTCACCATCGATACCGAAGAACCTTGTCTGTTGATCTACCCATTATTAGAATGGGATCTAATTCAAAAAAAGTTAGAACAACTCCCTAGCTTTAATCCTACCGCCAGACGTATTCAGCGGCTATTAATTGGCCATGCTACAGACCTTGAGCTGGATGCTAACGGACGTATTTTGTTACCGGCTCTGCTCAGAGAATATGCCCAATTAGATAAAAAAGTCATTCTTTTAGGCCAAGGAAAAAAAATTGAACTGTGGAGCGAGCCTTTATGGAATGCGCGCCGAGAAACGTATTTGCAGGCCAACAGCAACACTGAAGAGCTGCCGGAACTCTTACATCAGTTGTCCTTGTAGTCAGTAAATGACTGGCCTAATTAATGGAACTGAAATGACCCAAGAATTTAACCACAAGTCTGTCCTGCTTGATGAAGCTGTAGAGTTATTGGTACATGATACTGATGGCGTGTATATGGATGGAACCTTTGGTCGGGGAGGACACAGTGGCCTTATTCTGCAACACCTGAGCCCAAACGGAAAACTCCAGGCTTTTGACAAAGACCCCTTGGCCATTGCCGAGGCCCAGCTGATGATTGCTGAAGACCCCCGTTTATCTATATTCCAAACCTCATTTGCTAACCTAGGCCAGATTGCTGAGCAAAATGACTGCTTTGGTAAAGTGCATGGTATTTTGTTGGATTTAGGCGTTTCATCTCCACAGATAGATGATGCTAGCCGGGGCTTTAGCTTTCAGCATGACGGGCCTTTAGACATGCGCATGAACCCTGATGAGGGTGAATCTGCTGCGCAGTGGCTAGCCCGGGCAGGGGCGGAAGAGATAGCTGATGTACTTTACCATTACGGCGAAGAACGTTTTTCTAGAAGAATGTCGCGGGCTATCGTTGAGCATCGCAAGCTGCAACCCATTACCACCACGAAACAATTAGCCAACATTATTGCTGTAGCTAATCCTAAGTGGGAAAAGGGTAAAAATCCTGCAACTCGAGCGTTTCAGGGTATACGGATACACATTAACCAAGAACTAAAAGATTTAGAAGTGGGCTTGCAAGTAGCCCTTGAAACATTGGCCCCCGGTGGCCGTTTAGTGGTAATAAGCTTTCACTCCTTGGAAGACCGTATTGTGAAGCGGTTTATGCGTGAACACGCTAAGGGTGATTCCCATATTCCCCGCGGCTTACCTGTCACTGAAGATCAGCTTAATAGGCGGTTAACACTAATGGGTAAAGCACGTAAGCCTACTCCTTATGAAGTTGATATAAATCCTCGGTCTCGCAGCGCAGTAATGCGTGTGGCAGAGAAAATAGAATGAAAGATATGAGCCAAAACCTCAACGTATGGTTAAAGCGTGCGAGCCTGCAGGCCGAACGTTACGCTATGTTGTTGGGGTTTTTGCTGCTGTTATCATTAGTAATTAGCGCTCAATTTGTTATTTATAGTTCGTTTGAAGCAAGGGGTCATATCAACCACTTGCACCAACTAGAAAGAGATCGCAACGCCATGCAAGTGGAGTGGGGTCAGCTGCTACTAGAGCAAAGCGCCTGGGCCTCTCATAGCCGTGTTGAATCGATGGTAACTGAGCAGTTAAATATGGCGGTACCCTCTGCTAAGAAAATCATTTTGGTGCGCCAGCCGTGAATGCCATGGAATACCCGTGGCGTATACGCTGGCTATGGTTCATTTTATTAGTAGCGGCATCGGTTGTGGTCTGGCGCCTAGTGCACCTTAATGTTACTGAACGTTCTTTTTTAATGCGCCAAGGTGATGCGCGAATGGTGCGTGAAGTGCCTATTCCTGCTCATAGAGGAATGATTTTAGATCGCAGGGGAGAGCCTTTAGCTGTTAGTGCCCCAGTGGTTAGTTTGTGGGCTAATCCCCAAGTATTGGGTGAGGACCTAGTGCATGCTAAAAAAGTTGCAAAGAGTCTGGGTTTACCTGAGGTTGAGTTTTTAGAGCGTTTAGTGCGGCTGAAAAACAAAGAGTTTATGTACCTTAAGCGCAGTGTTAATCCAGTTGAGGCAGAAGCGGTATTGGGTAACAAGTGGAATGGTGTACATGGTGTGCAGGAGTTTCAGCGCTATTATCCTGCAGCAGAAGTCACCACTCATTTGGTGGGATTTAATAATATTGATGACCAAGGCCAAGAAGGTATGGAGCTGGCCTATGAGTCTTGGCTGCAGGGTACTTCTGGTAAAAAAGTAGTACAAAAAGACCGTACTGGTCGAACTGTTAAAGACCTCCAATTATTATCTAACGCCCATCCTGGCAAAGATCTACATTTAAGCATTGATTTACGCATGCAGTATGTGGCTTACCGTGAGCTTAAGGCCGTAGTACAGCAACATAAAGCGTCTTCGGGATCGGCCGTGGTGTTAGACGCGCAGACAGGCGAAATCTTGGCCATGGTTAATCAGCCAGCATACAACCCAAATAACCGTGCAGTCATGAGTATAGACAGCCTACGTAATCGAGCCTTAACTGATGTGTTAGAGCCTGGTTCAACGATGAAGCCTCTTACCATTGCGGCAGCGCTGATGAGTGGGCAATACAACCCAGACAGTGAGATTGATACCAGCCCTGGTTTTATAAAGGTTAAGCGTAAGACCATCCGTGATCACCGTAACTATGGCGTGCTAGATATTACTGGAATTATTACTAAATCAAGCAATGTTGGTGTCACTAAATTGGCCCTATCATTACCAGAAAATAGTGTAAGAGAAACCTTTCATAGTTTTGGTTTGGGTCAGGCAACTGCCAGTGGTTTTCCTGGCGAGAGCACAGGTGTGCTGCCTAGTTACACCAAATGGAACCCAATTAATCTTGCGACCATGGCTTATGGCTATGGTATTTCTGTAACACCAGTGCAATTGGCACAGGCTTATGGCGTATTTGCCAGTTATGGGCTCAAGCGTCCTGTGTCTATATTGAAGCAAGACAAAGTGCCAGAAGCTCAGAGAGTGATGCCTGAACATGTGGCTAAACAAGTGATTGCCATGTTAGAAACGGTGACTCAAAAAGGTGGCACAGGCACTCGCGCTAGGGTGCCGTCTTATCGAGTGGCGGGTAAAACAGGCACCGTGCATAAGCCATCCAAAGATGGTGGTTATGATGACGACGTCTACGCTGCAGTATTTGCTGGTATGGCCCCAGCATCTAAACCGCGCTTAGTGTGTGTAGTGATTATTGATAACCCCAAGGGTGAACAATATTATGGTGGCGAAGTTGCTGCTCCTGTATTTTCTCGGATTATGACTGAGAGTTTACGGCTTTTAAATGTGGCACCAGATAATCTGATGCCAGTACAAGGTTAACAGTGAGGTTGGATGTGGATACCAAACGCTTACATGAACTGATGCCCCTGCCAGGGCAAGCCCAACAATGGGCAGATGTTTGTGTGTATGGGGTGTCATCAGATAGCCGGCAGGTAAAACAAGGTGACTTGTTTATAACCTGTTTAGGGGAGCCAAAGCGGCAGCGCAGCTATATAGAGCAAGCGCAGGCAAGTGGAGCCGCGGCGGTAGCTATTGATGCGCAACAGGCATTAAAAATGGACGTGTCTAACCTCACTGTTCCCATTATTGGTGTAGCCAATCTAGCAGCTATGCAAGGTCTAATTGCTGCTCGTATAAATAATGAGCCCAGTCAACACATGTCACTGATCGGTATTACTGGTACCAATGGTAAAACCAGCTGTAGCCATTTTATTGCTCAGTGCTTTTTAGATCTTGGCCAAACCTGCGGTGTGATGGGTACATTGGGGTACGGTTTGCTTAATGCGCTAGAACAAGGGCCCAACACTACGCCAGATGAAGTCACCATGCAGGGGCAGCTAGGTGCAATGGTAGATGCAGGGGCTGATGCATGTGCCATAGAAGTTTCATCCCATGGTTTGGACCAGGGGCGGCTAAATGGCTGCCGGTTTGAAACTGCGGTATTCACCAACCTTACACAAGACCACCTTGACTATCATGGCACTATGCAAGCATATGGCGAAGTGAAGGCTAAGTTATTTAACTGGCCAAGCTTACGGCATGCAGTCATTAACTTTGATGATGATTTTGGTCGTGGCTTACTTAATGAAATAGCACCTTCAGTAAAAACCTACACCTACAGTGCCCAAGTGTCTGAACTAGATTATGTGGACTTAGGGGTGTCCTCTATTACCCAACATGAACATGGCATAGAAGCTATGGTGAATACACCTAAAGGCCAAGTGTTGTTGCAAGTGGGGCTCATTGGCCGATTTAACTTGAGCAACTTATTGGCCACCTTGGCGGTGCTCTTGTTACACAAGGTTGAACTATCCTCTGCAATTTTTGTAATGAACAAACTCACTACGGTATGTGGCCGGATGCAGTTAGTTAGTGGTAAACAAGATTCAAAAAATAAGCCGCAGGCTATTGTTGATTACGCCCATACCCCAGATGCTTTAGAACAAGCCTTAATAGCGGCTAAAGAGCATGTTAACCGTGGCCAGTTATGGGTGGTGTTTGGCTGTGGTGGTGGTCGCGATGCAGGTAAACGTCCAAAGATGGCAAGCATTGCAGAAGAATGGGCTGATCATGTGGTGGTGACAGACGATAATCCTCGAACAGAATCTAGTGAGAAAATTTTAGCAGACATTGTGAAGGGCTTTAAACGCCGAGAAAAAGTTTTCGTCGAAGGTGATCGAAGTTTAGCCATTGCCTTAACGATGGGTCGCGCTAAACCGGGTGATATTGTACTTATTGCTGGTAAAGGCCATGAAACCTATCAAGATATTCAGGGCCACAAGCATCACTTTAGCGATCAGGAACAAGTATTAATGGCACTTTCAGGGGGGGTAGGCTAATGAAGTCTTTTAGCTTAGCTGAACTTTGTAAAAAGGTACCTGGCAGTCATGTTATTGGCGAAGCCGCTTTTAGTGAATTGTCCACAGATACTCGTCATTTGGTAGCGGGGGACCTGTTTGTTGCTTTAGTGGGGCCTAATTTTGATGGTCACGAATTTATTGCTCAAGCGCAAAACCAAGGTGCATGTGCTGCGCTAGTTAGTACTGAAATAGATACAGACTTGCCCCTGTTAGTTGTGCCAGATACTCGTATTGCATTAGGGCAGTTAGCAGTGCTTAAGCGTCAAACACTTAATGGCCAGTTTGTAGCGGTGACTGGAAGTAGTGGAAAAACTACAGTTAAAGAAATGTTACAAAAGGTGTTATTTCAGGCGGGCCAAGTAGAGGTAACACATGGCAACTTCAATAATGATATTGGTGTGCCATTAACCCTCTGGGGTATGCACGACGACGTCGATTATCGTGTGTTAGAGCTGGGGGCTAATCATATTGGAGAGATTGCTTATACCAGCCGTATTGCCCAAGCAGATGTTGCTATATTAAATAATGCCCAAGAAGCCCATCTATCGGGTTTTGGTGGTTTGGCAGGGGTAGTTAAAGCTAAAGGTGAAATAATTTCGGGGTTGTCTGAGCAAGGTCAAGTCGTACTTAACTTAGATGACCCCCATGTTCATGAATGGCAAATCTTAGCCCAACCACGCCGTGTGTGGAGCTTCAGTTTAAGCAATAAAGAAGCCAGTGTGTATGCCAGTGATATACAGCGCACAGCTAAGGGTAGCCGTTTTGTTTTGCACCTAGGTCAGCAGCATAGGCATGTAGACTTGCTTTTACTAGGGCAGCACAACGTTGCCAATGCCCTAGCTGCGGCTGCTGGCGCATTAGCTCTGGGATTATCATTAGATCAAATTGCCCTAGGTTTAGGCCAGGTTAGGCCTTACCACGGGCGTCTGGAAAGTCATACATTAAGCAATAACCGCTGTGTTATCGACGATACTTATAATGCCAACCCAGGATCAGTAAAAGCGGCCATTGATGTACTAGAGCAGTGCCATGGAAAGCGGTGTTTTATGCTGGGCGATTTAGGTGAATTAGGCCAACAAGCTCGGCAGCTTCATCAACGTATTGGTTTTCAAGTTGCCGCAGCAGGTATTGAACAGTTTTATGGTTTTGGCCCGTTAGCTGCGGTTGCTGTGGAAAGTTATCTGCAACAAGGGGGCTCCTATGGTAGGGCTTGTGTTGATAAAAAAGATTTATCCAGCTGTTTTCAACAGCTTCCAAAAAGTGACTTAAGTTGTTTGGTAAAAGGGTCTCGATCCAGCCAAATGGAGCAAGTTGTAGAAACATTAATTAACCTTGGAAACTAGTCCATGTTGTTATGGTTAGCAGATTACTTATCCCAGTATTATAGTGCCTTTGGTGTTTTTCAGTACCTCACTATGCGCGGCATTATGGGGGTGCTCACAGCGTTATTTATTGCGATGGCTATTGGCCCGTATATGATTGAGCAATTAAAGGCTAAACAAATTGGCCAATCTATTCGTGAAGATGGCCCGCAAAGCCACTTGGTTAAAGCAGGCACCCCAACCATGGGAGGCGCTCTGATATTAGTGGCTATTCTCATCAGCGCTTTGTTATGGGGAGACTTAACCAATCGTTATATTTGGGTCACCATTGCCGTAACTGCAGTGTTTGGTGCGGTAGGTTGGGTAGATGATTACCGTAAAGTGGTGGAAAAAAACTCCCGTGGACTCATTGCAAGGTGGAAGTATTTTTGGCAATCAGTAGGAGGGCTAGGGGCTGCTTTATTCTTATACTATAGTGCGCAAACTCCGCAAGAATTAGAACTTATCGTGCCATTTTTTAAAACTGTTGGCATTAACATTGGTGTGTTTTACATCCTACTCACTTATTTTGTCATTGTGGGCACGTCAAACGCGGTCAACCTTACTGACGGCTTAGATGGTTTGGCGATATTACCTACGGTATTGATCGCTGGCGCATTAGCCGTATTTGCCTATTTGACTGGGCACTCAGTATTTTCTGAATACCTGAATATCCCATACATTAGGGGTGCAGGAGAATTGGTAGTATTTTGTGCAGCCATCGTGGGTGCTGGCATGGGTTTTTTATGGTTTAACACCTATCCTGCCCAAGTGTTTATGGGCGACGTTGGCGCATTGGCTTTAGGTGCTGCCCTGGGCGTTGTGGCGGTTATCGTGAGACAAGAATTAGTATTGTTAATTATGGGGGGCGTATTTGTAATGGAAACTGTCTCAGTTATCTTGCAGGTGGCTTCATTTAAATTAACAGGTAAGCGTATTTTTCGCATGGCGCCGATACACCATCACTTTGAGCTTAAAGGCTGGCCAGAACCAAGAATTATTGTACGCTTTTGGATTATTACCGTGATATTAGTATTGATCGGTCTGGCAACCCTTAAATTACGCTAAGTTAAGTTCAACTTTAAAGAGACCTAATCGCCAATGTCGTTGATAGTGAGTGATCGTTACAGTCTTATAATTGGTTTAGGTAAAACTGGGCTAGCATGTGCTCAGTATTTAGCGCATCAAGGTGAGCGGTTTCAGGTGGCTGATTCTAGAGAGTACCCACCGTTTTTAGATCAGCTCATATCAGAACAACCAGAGACACCAATACATTTAGGCGATTTCGCACATGATTTGTGCCTTAGTGCTAGCCAAATCATATTAAGCCCAGGTGTTTCTATGCAAGAACCTGCTTTAGTTGCAGCGGCTAAAGCAGGCGTTCCTATACGCAGTGACGTAGACATCTTTGCTCAGGCAGCGCGCTTAGCTGGTGTGCCTATAGTGGCAATTACTGGGTCTAACGCTAAAAGTACAGTGACTAGTTTAGTAGGGGAAATGGCTAAAGCAGCTGGTTTGAACGTTGCAGTTGGCGGTAATCTTGGCGAACCGTCAGTATCTTTATTAGCTAACGGCATAGATTTATACGTTCTGGAATTGTCTAGCTTCCAGTTAGAATGCACTACAGGTTTAGGGGCAACTGTGGCATGTGTGCTCAATGTGAGCCCTGATCACATGGATAGATATGACAACCTCATGGCATACCACCAAGCAAAACACCGCGTTTTTCAAGCATGTAAAGCTGCAGTTATTAATGGTGATGACGCGCTGACTAACCCTTTAGTGCCAGGGTCTGTTACTCAAACACGATTTAGTTTAGGTGATCCTGATGTTGGCCAGTTTGGTGTGCGTAAGGAGGGCGATAAGGAATGGTTGGTTAAGGGGTTGCTACCCATCATTGCGGTAAAGGAAATGGCAATGTCTGGTCGACATAACGTTGCTAATGCCTTGGCTGCAATGGCCCTAGGTCAGGCGGTTGGTTTGCCAATGAAAGCAATGATTGACACTCTAATGCGGTTTACAGGTTTGCCCCATCGATGTGAGCCAGTGGCTAACATTGGGGGAGTTGATTATATCAATGATTCAAAAGGCACTAATGTAGGCGCAACTGTAGCGGCGTTGGAAGGTTTGGGTCCAGATGTTGCTGGTAAAATTATTCTCATTGCTGGAGGTGTCGGTAAGGGAGCAGATTTTTCTGACCTGGTTGGGCCATTGTCACGATATGGCAAGCACACTTTATTAGTCGGTGAGGACGCGCAACATATCGCACAGGCATTAGCTGATAAAGTGACATTTAGCCATGCAATAGGCATGCAAGAGGCCCTCACTATGGCCCACGGGCTGGCTGTTAGTGGTGATTTGGTGCTGTTATCTCCAGCGTGTGCTAGCTTTGATGCCTACACAGGATTTGAAGCAAGAGGCGATCACTTCGCAGAATTGGTGAGGACTTTGGTATGATTTCGTTCTCTGAACAGTGGCGAACGGTAGTCAGTAAAAGGTTAGATTTAGCCTTGCTTTTGCCCGCCTTAGCCTTATCACTTATTGGTTACATCATGATCACATCAGCGTCCATGGATGTGGTGGCGATTAAGTTTAACGATCCTTTTTACCAAAGTAAGCGCCAGCTATTATTCATCATTTTAGGTAGCCTCAGTCTGATGGTGTGCCTACTTACGCCGGTGCAGGTATGGCAAAAACAAAGCCCATACTTGTTGTTGCTTGCACTAGTGTTGTTGGTTGCCGTATTGGTTCCCGGATTAGGGCGAAGTGTGAACGGAAGTACGCGATGGATCCCTATAGGTTCACTAAGCTTGCAACCTTCGGAGTTTGCCAAAATAGCAGTGGTAGCATTTATGGCTGGTTACTTGGTGCGTCAGCAGCATGAGATTCGAAATCACTTTTCTGGGTTCTCAAAGTCGCTAGTGGTCCTAGGTGCGTTTATAGTACTACTTTTGTTAGAGCCAGATTTTGGTGCGGTAGTGGTGATGATGTGCGCCGTATTAGGCATGTTTTTTTTAGGGGGTATGCGTAAACGTCATATTTCTATCGTACTTGTGGCTGCTGCAGCCCTGGGTGCAATCACTATTTTTGCTGCTGAGTACCGAGTGAAACGCCTAATGACCTACCTAGACCCTTGGGGTGATCCTTTTGGTAGCGGCTACCAATTAACTCAGGCCCAAATTGCGTTTGGTAGAGGTGGCTGGTTCGGTGAAGGCTTAGGTCAAAGCATGCAAAAGCTATTTTATTTGCCTGAAGCTCATACAGACTTTGTGTATTCAGTATTGGCCGAAGAGTGGGGAGCCTTTGGTGCTTTAATTGTTGTGGCTTTGTACGGTGTGCTCATCGTTCGCGGCCTGCACGTGGGCCAAAAAGCTGAACGTTTGGGCCGCCATTTTTCTGCCTACTTAGCGTATGGTTTGGTATTATTAATTACCGCTCAAGCGATGATTAATATTGGCGTAAACCTGGGGCTCTTGCCGACCAAAGGTTTAACTCTTCCGTTTGTTAGCTACGGTGGCAGCAGCATGTTGGCATGTGCCAGTAGTTTGGGTATTTTGTTGCGCATATCATTAGAAAATAATACAGAATCTGTGGGATCGTCAAGTGCATATTCGATCCATGGCGAGGCTTCTCAGCGCGCATCAGCGCCTGCAAGTGGGCTAGGTGCAAAACCAACCCCGGGGCTTGAAGATGTGGACCAATGGTTTGATACTGAAAATAAAAAGCCGGGCCAGCTTTATGAATAGGCCCAATAATACAACTCATATCAAGCGTGTGCTCATCATGGCAGCAGGCACCGGCGGCCATGTTTATCCAGCTTTAGCAACGGCTGCGATCTTAAAGAAGGAAGATTGGGAAGTAGAATGGTTGGGTACTGGCAGAGGCATAGAAGCCCGCTTGGTGCCAGAAGCAGGATTTAAATTAAACTGTATTGATGTTGTGGGATTGCGTGGTAAAGGTTTTTTGTCGTTATTGCTTGCACCCTGGCGTTTATGTAAATCTTTGCTACAGTCGATTAAAATTGTCTATCGATTTAAGCCCCACTGTGTTTTGGGCATGGGTGGCTTTGTCGCAGGGCCGGGTGGTTTGGCGACCAAGTTGTTAGGCGTGCCGCTCATTTTACATGAACAAAATGCAATTCCTGGCCTTACCAATCGCCTATTACGCCCCTTTGCTAAGAGAACCTTGCAAGCCTTTTCTGGTAGCTTTTCTGATGGAAAAGCGATCACTGTAGGTAACCCATTACGATCTAATATTACGCCAAATAAATCAGCACATGATGGGCTTCGAGTGCTGATTGTAGGTGGCAGCCTTGGTGCGATGGTTCTTAACCAGCGGGTACCTAAAGCAATGGCGTTATTAGCGGCTGATGAAAGGCCTCAAATATGGCATCAAACAGGGCCGAAACATCACCAAGAGACTCAAGCTGGGTACGATAAGGCTAAAGTTGTTGCCAAGGTGGAAGCCTATATCGATGATATGGGGCTAGCTTATGCTTGGGCTGATTTAGTTATCTGTCGTTCGGGAGCCCTAACGGTAAGCGAATTAGCCGGTGCTGGAGTGGCTTCAATATTGGTGCCGTATCCCCACGCTGTAGACGATCATCAAACTGCTAATGCAGCGGTTCTGGTTAGCGCTGGTGCAGCCATTTTATTACCACAAACACAGCTTTCACCTGATACCTTAAGTGAAAATATTAGGGCTTTACAAAGCCACCCAATAACCCTAAACACTATGGCCACCGCAGCGTTAACCTATGCCGCACCAAAGGCCGCTTATACTGTAGCAAAGCACTGCATGGAGATTGCCCGTGGTTAAAATTGTCCCACCAAATCAATATACAATTCCAGAAATGAGACGTATAAAGCGTATTCATTTTGTAGGTATTGGCGGTGTTGGAATGTGTGGCATTGCTGAGGTGTTGCTCAACCAAGGATATGAGATTAGTGGCTCAGACATCAAAGTAAGCCCAGTGACTCAGCGTTTGGCTAGTCATGGAGCACAGATTTTTATTGGACATCAAGAAGCCAACGTCCGTGGAGCTCATGTTGTGGTGGTATCTACAGCTGTAACTGAAGAGAACTCAGAACTAATGGCTGCACGCGCTCATCGTATTCCGGTTGTGCAACGGGCCCAAATGTTAGCCGAACTAATGCGTTATCGCCATGGTATTGCCGTCGCAGGAACTCATGGGAAAACCACTACTACTTCATTGGTTGCCTCAGTTTTGGCTGCTGGAGGACTAGATCCAACCTTTGTTATTGGCGGTAAACTGACAAGTTCTGGAACTAATGCCAAGCTAGGAGCTAGCGCCTACTTAGTCGCTGAAGCAGATGAAAGTGATGCATCCTTTTTACATTTGCAGCCCTTAACGTCTATCGTAACCAATATTGACGCAGATCATATGTCTACCTATGAAGGAGACTTTAACCGATTAAAGAAAACCTTTGTTGAATTCCTCCACAACCTGCCATTTTATGGCTTGGCTATTGTGTGTGTAGATGATCCAGTGGTGTGGGAAATATTACCTCAGGTAAGCCGGCCACTAATGACTTATGGCTTTGACGAAAGTGCAGATGTAAAGGCCATCAATCTTGTCCAAAAAGGAATGGTTACTTCATTTGCAGTGTGTAGAAAAGGTCATGAAGACCTAGATATTGCCCTTACCATGCCAGGTAAACACAATGTGCAAAACGCCTTAGCAGCTATTGCCGTTGCGACAGATCTAGAAGTGGCAGATGAACATATTGTGTCTGGTTTAAATGAATTTTCAGGAGTTGGGCGACGTTTTCAGGTGCTGGGTGATTATCCGGCACAGCAAGGCATGGCCACCTTGGTGGACGATTATGGTCACCATCCAAGAGAAGTTTCTGCGACCATTGATGCCATTCGTGCTGGCTGGCCAGGCCGCCGTTTAGTAATGGTCTATCAGCCTCACAGATACTCCCGCACAAGAGACTTATATGAAGATTTTGTAGATGTGTTGTCTCGTGTAGATGTACTCATTTTATTAGACATTTACCCTGCTGGCGAAGAACCTATTAATGGTGCTGATGGGCGTAGTTTATGTCGCAGTATTCGTTCGAGGGGTCAGGTGGACCCAATTTTTGTGGAGCGCGGCGCTGCTGTTGCTCCAGTTCTGGAAAATATTTTACTGGCTGGTGATCTCTTGCTAACTCAAGGGGCGGGTGACATTGGGCAAATTTCCCGAGCGCTACTTGAAACTATGCATCAAGAAGAATCCTAGATGAAGAATATGAATCTGTCTCAGAATTGGGCGCATCTGCTCACAGTGCCTAAAGAACGCATTGCAGTTATTTATGGTGGCACTTCAGCAGAACGTGAAATTTCCCTGATGAGTGGTAAGCAAGTACTGGCCCACTTGCAAAGTGCAGGTGTGAATGCCTTTGGTCTAGACCTAGGAGCTGATGGTCAAGATCAGGTGACTCAGCTGCAGCAGGTCAATATGGATGCTGCGTTTATTATCCTGCATGGCCGTGGCGGTGAAGATGGAACGCTTCAGGGCGTGCTTGAATTCATGGCTGTGCCCTACACCGGTTGTGGTGTTTTGGCCTCTAGCTTGGGCATGAACAAACTAATGACTAAACTGGTGTGGCTGGCTCAAGGGGTAAGAACACCGGCGTATGAAGTTTTAAATGATTCTAGCAATTGGGCTGAGGTTGCTAAGCGCCTTGGGTTACCGTTGGTGGTAAAGCCAGTTCACGAAGGGTCTAGTTTAGGCATCAATATTGTTGATTCTGCTGCAACCTTAGAACGAGCTTACCGAGATGCAGCAGAATACGATCGTGACGTCATGGCGGAGCAATTTATTGACGGTGATGAGTACACCGTGCCTATACTCAACGACCTTTCATTGCCCGCTATTCGGTTGGAAACTGACAATATTTTTTATGACCTACAAGCCAAGTATTACTCTGAGAAGACGCGATATTTATTTGATAACCCTATGACTAAAACGCAACAGCAGGGTATGCAGGATGAGTGCCGCTATGCATTTCAGGTATTAGGTTGCCGAGATTGGGGGCGCATCGATGTGATGCGTGATAAACACGGGGAAAATTGGTTATTAGAAGTCAATACAGCGCCTGGCATGACCAGCCACAGCTTAGTGCCTATGGCTGCCGAAGCTGCCGGGCTAAGTTTTGCGCAATTAACGTTAGTTATTTTGAACTTAGCGTTAGCTCGCTTTAAGGATGGGTAATAACTATGGCTAATAAAGCTCAGACAGCCCGCTGGAGCTGGGGTGCTAAGTTGCTTCTGGTGCTTGTATTGCTTACGGCAGGCGTACTGGCGTGGCAGTCTATCCAGCCATGGCTGCAGCGGCCGTTGCACCAAATTATTTTACAAACAGATATACCTGCTACAGAAAAAATAGCTTTACAAGTACAGCTCAATGGCCACTTATCAGATTCTTTTTTTAGAGCAAACTTACAAGAGATTCGTGAGGAGGTAGAAAGCCACTCCTGGGTAAGTGACGCCAAGGTGAGCCGTGTGTGGCCCAATCGTTTAATGGTAGAGGCGTCGCAACAGATTTTCATAGCCCGTTGGCACGATGGTGGTTTTATTAACCATGAAGGTGAGCTCGTGTTAGTTTCACCTAGTAAGGTAAAAGGTCTTGATCAATTGCCTATACTGGCCGGTCCTGCAGGGAGCGCGTGGGCAATGAGCCAATTGTTTCGGCAAATGACTTGGATGGTGGGCCGAGATGATCTGAGTATTGATCAGCTCTCTATGGCTGGCCGTGGAGCAGTTGAACTACGTCTGGATAACGGCATTATCTTGGTGCTTGGGCGAGATGAAGTGTTGCCTAGATTGCGACGTTTAATGAAGGTCTACCATAGCCATTTTCTCACTAAAGCCAGCACTATTAAACGCATAGATGGCCGTTACGCACACGGTGTATCTGTGGCATGGAAAGAGGCGAGTTAAAACGCATTATTGAGCCGCCATATTGGCACTAATTTGCTCGATTAATCCACCACTTAGGAGCTAAAGTGTGGGATAATTAAGGAACATATAAATGGCCTTTTTAGGCCGCTTGAAAAACGCATAAATAAGGGAAGGTTTGGGTGGCAGACACGGCAATAAAACCCATGGTAGTTGGGTTGGATATCGGTACCTCTAAAGTGGTCGCTATGGTGGCTGAGCTGGGTGACGATGGTCAACTCCAAGTTGTGGGTATCGGTGCTCAAGAGTCTCGTGGTTTAAAGCGAGGTATTGTTGCCAACATCGAATCTACCGTGTTGTCGGTAAAGCGAGCTATTGAAGAAGCTGAGCTTATGGCTGACTGTAAAATTAATACGGTGGCTGTAGGAATTGGCGGTAACCACATTAGCAGTATGAACTCCCACGGTATTGTGGCTATACAGGCTGGTGAAGTGTCTGAACTTGATTTGGAGCGGGTTATTGAAGCAGCTAGAGCGGTTGCCATTCCGTCGGACCAAAAGATTTTACATATTTTGCCACAAGAATACGTTATCGATGGCCAAGAAGGCATTCAAGATCCGTTAGGCATGGCAGGTGTGCGGCTAGAAGCAAAAGTACATATTGTGACCTGTGCGCTGAACGTGGCACAAAATATTGAAAAGTGTGTAAGCCGGTGTGGCCTAGCACTAGATGACATTGTCCTTAATGCTCTGGCATCAAGCTATGCGGTGCTTACAGATGATGAAAAAGAATTGGGTGTGTGCTTAGTTGATATGGGTGGTGGCACGATTGATGTGGCTGTATTCACTGCAGGTGCTATTCGACACACAGCGGTGATACCTGTCGCTGGTGATCAAGTGACTAACGATATTGCCATGGCATTGCGCACGCCTACGGTTCATGCCGAAGATGTAAAAGTAAGGTATGCCTGTGCATTGGCACAGTTAACTGATTTATCGGAAAGTATTAAAGTGCCCAGTGTAGGTGATCGACCTGCCAGAGACCTGTCTCGCCAAGCTTTAGCTGAGGTTGTAGAGCCGCGTTATGAAGAGTTATACACCCTAGTTCAGTCTGAATTAAGGCGCAGTGGATACGAAGACTTAATCGCAGCTGGCATGGTGTTAACGGGTGGCACAGCGCAGATGGAGGGGGCGGTAGAGTTGGCAGAAGAGATCTTTCATATGCCAGTTCGATTAGCTAAACCGCACAAGGCCCAGGGGCCTGGTGGGTTGTTGGATAATCCAACCTATTCTACCTGTGTGGGGCTGCTAAATTACGCCCAACAGGCAGGGCCTTCTGCTCAGGTGGTGACCTCTAGCAGATTGAGCCTTGGTTTTGATACAAGCCAATGGCTACTCAAGTTCAAAGCTTGGGTAAAGTCAAATTTTTAACGATAATTCACTCAGGTGAATGTCAAAAGGGAAGTCTGATATACGATAGGATTCGTGATCAGAAAAATAATAAATTAGACTAGGAGCAAGGCGATGTACGAATTAGTTGATAACGTGCCGCAAAATGCAGTCATTAAAGTGATTGGCATAGGCGGCGGCGGCGGTAATGCTGTAAGCCATATGTTGTCTAGCGAAATAGACGGCGTAGAATTTGTGTGTGCCAACACCGATGCTCAAGCCCTTAGGGGTATGGAAGCTCGTTCGGTGATCCAATTAGGCGCACAAATTACTAAAGGCCTTGGCGCTGGCGCTAATCCTAATGTTGGCCGTGAAGCCGCCATTGAAGACCGGGCGCAGATTGAAAGTATTCTGCAAGGTGCCGACATGGTCTTTATTACCGCAGGTATGGGCGGCGGCACAGGTACTGGTGCCGCACCTATTGTGGCCGAAGTGGCTCGTGAAATGGGTATTCTGACGGTGGCTGTTGTGACTAAGCCATTCCCTTTTGAGGGACGTAAACGTATGGCTATCGCTGAGCAAGGTCTCAAGGAATTGGCGGAGCATGTCGATTCCCTCATTACCATTCCAAATGAGAAACTACTGCCTGTGTTAGGTAAGAACTGCAGCTTGCTGACAGCTTTTAGTACTGCAAACGATGTACTTTTAGGGGCTGTGCAAGGCATTGCTGACCTTATTACTCGGCCGGGTATGATCAATGTTGATTTTGCAGACGTGCGCACTGTGATGTCTGAAATGGGCATGGCAATGATGGGAACTGGTGTTGCTCGAGGCGAAGATCGGGCCCGTGAAGCAGCAGAAGCAGCAGTTCGCAGCCCTCTGCTAGAGGATGTTGATTTGCGAGGTGCCAAGGGTATTTTAGTCAATATTACTGCTGGACTAGACATGAACTTGGGAGAGTTCTCAGAGGTAGGTAATACGATTGAAGAATTCGCATCAGACAATGCTACGGTGGTTATTGGTACGGTGATTGACCCTGAAATGTCAGATGAGCTAAAAGTAACAGTTGTTGCTACGGGTTTAGGTCATGGTTATGCACAACAGATTGAACCAACAGTGAAAGCTGTGGTCAATAATAACATGAGGCGGCCAACAGTCGATCAAATGGAATTACCTACTGTTAAAGATGCGTTAACAGGTGATGCACGTTTGAGTAGTTTGGACATGGATACTGCTAGCAGTTCAGAAGGTGATATTGACTATTTAGATATCCCCGCGTTTTTGCGGCGTCAAGCTGATTAAGATTTAGGTCTTAGGTGCTGGCGCTTTTTACCTGTCATGGGGGGTCTATTCCCCCTCAGAGACAGATTTATTGTGCTACAATTCTCGGCTATCCCCGAGTGTAGGGTCTAGGACATAATGGTCAAACAGCGTACATTAAAAAATATTATTAGAGCCACCGGTATTGGTATCCACACGGGTAAAAAAGTTTACCTAACATTAAAACCTGCTTTGGCCAATGTCGGTATTGTTTTTTGCCGAACAGACCTCGATCCAGTGGTGTCCATCCCTGCTATTGCAGATAATGTGGGTGACACAACACTATCTACAAACTTAGTGCAAAACGGTGTGCGCGTTTGTACGGTAGAGCATCTTCTATCAGCGTTCGCTGGGCTTGGCATTGATAATGCATACGTAGAGTTAAGTAGCGAAGAAGTGCCCATTATGGATGGTAGTGCGGCACCGTTTATCTTCTTGTTGCAATCTGCTGGTGTTGAAGAACAAGATGCTCCAAAAAAATTCATCCGTATTAAAAAAGCTGTTCGTGTTAGTCAGGATGATAAAACGGCTTCATTAGAGCCCTTTAACGGCTTTCATGTGGGCTTTACTATAGACTTTGATCACCCACTTTTTGAAAGTAAAAACTGTACTACTCAGTTGGATTTTTCGAGCACGTCTTACGTCAAAGAAGTGAGTCGTGCACGTACGTTTGGTTTTATGAAAGACTTCGAATACCTTCGCTCCAAAAATTTAGCGTTAGGTGGCAGTTTAGATAACGCTATTGCAGTAGATGATTACCGCGTGCTTAACGAAGACGGCCTGCGTTATCAAGATGAATTTGTTAAGCACAAGGTATTAGATGCGGTAGGAGATTTGTATCTTTTGGGACGCAGCCTGATCGGCAAGTTTGAAGGGCACAAATCTGGACATGGTTTAAATCATATGTTGTTGCGAGAACTACTAGCGCAACAAGATGCCTGGGAAGTAGTTACATTTGATGATGAAGCAGACTCTCCCATAGCCTATATGAGTCAGGCTGTCGCTGCAGTCTAATAAACAATGATAAAAACGCTGGTGTTCCTAAAGAGCCCCGGCTTTTTTACGTTTTAGGCCTTTGAAAATAAGCCAAAGACCCCATAGTAATAGTAGAGATCATAAACGTCTCATTTATCCCTAACAAGCGTGCTAGCGCATATAAAAAGACAAGATAATGGTTCAAATATTTAAATCACTTTTTGGCAGCAAAAATGATCGTGAAGTGAAACGATTTAATAAAACTGTAGGTAAGATAAATCAGTTAGAAGAAAGTGTTCAGCCCTTGTCTGATGATGATCTTGCTGCTAAACGTGCAGCATTTAACCTACGGTTTGATGCTGGCGAAACGTTAGATCAATTATTACCTGAAGCCTTTGCAGTCTGCAGAGAGGTGTCAATCCGACTTATGGAATTACGTCACTTTGACGTCCAAATGATTGGTGGTATTGCCTTACACCAAGGCAAAGTGTCTGAAATGCGAACAGGTGAGGGTAAAACCCTAGTGGCTACGCTAGCAGTTTACCTCAATGCTATTCCAGGTAATGGCGTTCATGTAGTCACAGTGAACGACTACCTCGCCCAGCGCGATGCTGAATGGATGCGACCTTTGTATGAAGGCCTTGGTTTGTCTGTTGGTATCATCTTATCTGGACAAGATAGTGGCATCAAACGTGACGCCTATGCCTGCGATGTTACCTATGGAACAAATAACGAGTTTGGTTTTGATTATCTCCGTGACAACATGGCCTTTAGTGCTGTAGATAAGGTTCAAAGACCACTTAACTTCGCCATTGTTGACGAAGTTGACTCCATACTGATCGACGAAGCACGCACACCTTTAATTATTTCTGGGCCCGTTGAAGATAATACCCAAATGTACATCACCATTAATGGGTTGGTGCCTCATCTGGAAATTCAGCCCAAAGTAGAAGGTGATGAAGAACCGACCGGACACTATACCTTCGATGAGTCCCACAAGACCATAGAGCTTACAGAAGCAGGTCATCAATTTGTTGAAGAGTTACTGGTTGGTGCAGGGCTGCTGGCAGAGGGCGAAAGCCTTTATGCTGCGGCTAATCTAACACTACTTCACCATGTGCATGCTGGGCTCAAAGCCTTAGTTATATTCTCTCGTAATGTGGATTACATCGTTCAAGATGATGAAATTGTCATCGTTGATGAACACACAGGCCGCACTATGCCTGGTCGCCGTTGGTCAGAAGGAATTCACCAAGCTATAGAAGCTAAAGAAGGTGTGACCATACAAAAAGAAAGTCAAACCATGGCTTCAACCACCTTCCAAAACTACTTCCGCTTGTACGACAAGCTTGCCGGCATGACCGGTACTGCAGATACTGAAGCCTTTGAATTACATCAAATTTATGACTTAGATGTACTAGTTATTCCCACTAACGTTGATGTTAAACGTAAGGATATGAATGACCTAGTGTATTTAACAATGACAGAGAAGTTTGAGGCTATTATTGAAGATATCCGGGTGTGTGTAAAAGAGCAACGCCCGGTCTTGGTCGGTACTGCGTCAATTGAAATGTCAGAAATGGTGTCTCAAGCGCTTACTGCAGCGGATGTTCCACATAATGTACTTAACGCCAAGCAACACGAGCGTGAAGCCACTATTATTGCCGAAGCTGGTCGCCCTGGCGCAGTGACTATTGCCACTAACATGGCTGGCCGTGGCACTGACATTGGCTTGGGTGGTAAGTTAGAAGTTGAGTTGGAAGCCTTAGGTGACAATGTTACTGAGGCAGAAAAACAGGAAGCCAAGGCAGACTGGCAAATACGCCATGATTTAGTCCTAGCTGCGGGTGGACTTCACATCATTGGCACAGAGCGCCACGAGTCTCGTCGTATTGATAACCAGCTTCGTGGCCGAGCAGGTCGTCAAGGTGATCCAGGTTCTTCACGTTTCTTCTTATCGCTAGAAGATAATTTATTACGAATTTTTGCGCCAGAGCGTATTAAAGGCTTAATGCAAAAGCTAGGTATGGAGAAAGGCGAAGCCATTGAGCATCGCATGGTATCCAACGCTATTGAAAAATCACAGCGTAAGGTTGAAGGGCGCAATTTTGACATGCGTAAACAACTACTTGAATACGATGACGTAGCTAACGATCAGCGCACGGTAGTGTATGATCAACGCAATGAGTTAATGTCTACAGATGACATCGCAGACGTGATTACCAATGTACGTGCTGAAGTATTAGATAGTGCTATTGACCGTTTCATTGCACCGCAAAGCCTTGCAGAGCAGTGGGATGTTAATGGCCTAGAAGCAGAGCTTGAAAAGCAATTTGGTATGGCATTACCTGTTCAAGAGTGGCTTGATAGTGATGACCGACTAGAAGAGCAAGGCTTGCGTGAAAAAATTCAAACGTTATTGAGTGAGAGTTATCAGTCGAAAACTGAAGTGGTTGGAGCAGAAGCAATCCGTGGCTTTGAGAAGCAGGTAATGCTTCAGGTGATTGATTCCCGTTGGAAAGAACATTTAGCCACTATGGACATGCTACGTCAAGGTATCCATTTGCGTGGTTATGCACAAAAGAACCCTAAGCAAGAGTACAAAAGAGAATCGTTTGATTTGTTCCAGCAGCTACTTTTTGCTATAAAAGAAGACGTTATTCGGATCTTAAGTAACGTGCAAGTTAGGTCTCCAGAAGATGTAGAAGCAGAAGAGCGTAAAAAACGTGAACAGGCCCAAGCGGCGATGCAATTCCGCCACGAACAAGCGCAAGCTCAGACAGACGCTCAGCAGCAAAGAGCTGCAGTGGCTGCAAAAAAACGAGGCATACCTCCAGCAAAGATAGGTAGAAATGAAGCCTGTCCTTGTGGTTCGGGTAAAAAATACAAGCAGTGTTGCGGTAAGCTTAGTTAATTACAGATAGTAAACTGGGAACAAATTATGGCTGTTGGACTGTTAGCTGAGGTGATCTATCATCCCATAGTAGGGTTTCATTTAGGCACTACAGATGCGGGTATCAAAACCCCAGGGCGTAGAGATTTGGTGGTGATGCAAGCCCAAGCTGGTTCGAGTATGGCTGGGGTGTTCACAACCAATGCGTTTTGTGCGGCCCCAGTTCAGCTGTGTAGGCGCCATTTACAGGATGATAGCCCATTGGCTTTAGTGATTAATACAGGTAATGCTAATGCGGGTACTGGCGCAGCTGGTGATGCTGATGCCCTTGCAGCCTGCTGTGAGGTGGCCAAAGCTCTGAGCCTTAATACGACTCAAGTACTGCCATTTTCTACTGGCGTGATCGGTGAAAAACTTCCTATAGAAAAAATTGTAACTAGTTTGCCCAAAGCGATTAGTCAGTTAGACATTAACGGCTGGCAAGATGCCGCATGGGGAATACTAACCACGGATACTCGCACCAAAGGTGCTAGTGTTCAGATTGAACACTTTGGCCAAACTATTAGCCTCACGGGTATTTCTAAAGGGTCGGGCATGATACGGCCTAATATGGCCACCATGTTAGCGTTTGTCGCAACTGATGTTCAGTGTTCGCCTACCTTGACCCAAGACCTACTAGACCAAGCTGTTGACCAAAGTTTTAATCGTATTACTGTCGATGGTGATATGTCTACCAACGATTCATGTATGCTCATTGCCACAGGCGCTAGTCACTTGTGTTTGGATGAAGACAGTGAGCTGGTGGCTAAGTTTAGTAAAGCCTTAACTGACATCATGCAGCAACTAGCCCACGCTATTGTTCGAGATGGCGAAGGTGCCACTAAGTTTATTAGTGTAGAAGTGGAAGGCGGTGCTAATAGTGAAGAATGTTTGCAAGTGGCCTATGCGATTGCCCACTCGCCACTTATAAAAACAGCAATGTTTGCTAGTGACCCAAACTGGGGTCGTATATTGAACGCGGTGGGCTATTCTGGGGTGCCTAATCTTAACGTTAAAACCCTGACCATTCACTTAGGTGATTTACTTTTAGTTGACCACGGTGGATGTGCCAGCAGTTACACAGAGACTGAAGGCCAAAAGGTTATGGACCAAGATGAAATTACCATTAGAGTTAACTTAAAACGGGGTGATGTAAAAGAAACTGTGTGGACCACAGACTTGTCTTACGATTACGTTAAAATTAACGCTGATTACCGGAGTTAAAGTTAACAGTGATCACTCAACGTGTGGAAGTAGTTGCTGCAATTGTCGTTGATTCTAAACAACGTGTTCTTATGGCTCAGCGGGCTGATTGGCAGCACCAAGGTGGTAAGTGGGAGTTCCCTGGCGGTAAGATAGAAAGTCACGAAAGTCACTTACAAGCGTTAGCTCGTGAGCTTCAAGAAGAGGTTGGCTTGCAGATTAACCAGCACGCTTGTGAACTGTTTAAGGCTGTGCATCATGACTACGCTGATAAACAGGTATCGTTGTATTTTTATCTAGTTAAGGGTTTTTCAGGCATTGCCAAAGGCTTAGAAGGGCAGCCTGTGCTCTGGGTAGATGCGCAGACCTTGCCACAAATGACCATTCCTGATGCGAACAAAGGTATTGCTGATGCACTGCTTCAAAACTGGCCCACTAGCTAGGCTGCCTAGTTGACTCAAAGTTATTTTCAGCCTCCAGTAGTACTTCTTGAAGTAACTCTTCTGCCTGTTCTGGCAGTGAACTTGCAACAGCATACATTACGTCATCAGCCATTTCTGGTGCTACCTCACTAATGCTTCCCACTAAATCAGAGGCATGCTGAGGATCTGTTTGAGCAATAGATTCAGCAACTTGAGCGGCATCTTCTGGCAATACCTCGGCTACTGCCGTGGCAATATCAAAGGCTTGCTCAGGTGCCTCTTGCCCTAGAGCAATAGCAAGTTCTGTACCTTCCCCTAAATAGTCTTCATCTTCTTCTGAAGCTAAAAAGATATGCAACTCTTCATCAGGGCTTGCAGCTATTGTTTCTGCAACACCGGTCGCTACTTCTACGCTGGCCTCGGGTACTTCTTGGGTAACAGCAGTGGCGACTTCTACTCGTTGATCTGGTGCAGCTTGTGCTGCGAGTACAGCAATTTTAGCGACTAATTCTGGCATGTCATCAGCAATTTCGTGGCTTACAATGCCAGCAATTTCTGCTGCTTGCTGTGGGGCCTCCTCTAAAAGCTTAAGAGTAAGGCGGCTCAATGCATCAAAACTAGCTTGGGGGTCTAGCTTTTGTTGTTTGATTAAGCCACACATATAGCGTGCTAATGCTGCGCCAGATTGAGGCGCAGAACCGGCAACATTGGTGATAATATCTAGCTTCAAATGAGGTAGCTCATTAGCCAAAGTAGTCGCTAAAGGTACTGCCTCATTAGGGTAGTGGTATGCGGTTACTTGGGCAATGTTCACTGCTTCTTCTGGTTGGTTAAGAGCGATGCTTACCGCAATTTCAACCACATCGTTCGGGTTTTCTTCTGCTAGTAAAAGCACTGTCTCTGCAGCCACACTCGTTTCATCTAAGCTGTTGTATTCTGTACGTGGGTCCAGTTCTGTGGCCATGGGCGTCATACCTTGTACCACAAACGATTCTTGTAATGCGTCGGGTACGGCTGAACGAATACTCATGCGGTACATGACGAAGGCTACTAAGATTAAGCTAGCAATAATTAAATAACCAAATAGAGCGTCAGCGCCCATCTGCTTCATCACTATGGAAGAGGTATAGGGGCCTATGGCTCCACCTGTCGCATAGGCCAAAATTAGTTTGCCACTAGCCGCTACCATCTCAGAGGGTTTCAGTCGGTCAAAGGCATCAGCTAACGCGATGGGATAGACGCAGGCTAACGCCCCACTGAGAATTACAGCGCAGGCTATGGTAATGATCATTTCGCCTTGGGCTGCCATAATGGGTAATACCATAGCGGCCAAACATGCTACGAGCAGTGTCATCACCAATACTGTTCGTCGGTCAAAGATGTCGGCGAGTTTGCCGACAGGGAACTGCAATAAGAAGCCACCCACCATGGTGGCACTCATAAAGGTAGCAATTTGACTTTTGGTCATGCCTACATCAGCACCGTACACACTGCTCATATTGTAAAAAGCACCTAAACAAATACCAGAAATCATGATGCCCACGACACCCAGGGGTGACGTCCGATAAAGGGTTTTTAAAGGCATTGATTCGGGTTCATTAATTCTTGGTCCACCCGAACGGCTCATTAGTACTGGAATCATGCATAGACAAAAAAGCATAGCAACATAGATATACAGAATAGGGTCTTGTGGTTCAGCAAAGTTAAGCATTAACTGACCCAGTGCTAGGCCAAAGTAAGTAACGAATTGATAGCTGCCAAATACTGTGGCACGGTTTTCACTAGTGGAGCTTTCATTTAACCATGTTTCCATAGTCATAAAAAAAGTGGCGTTAGTAAACCCAATTAATACTCGTAATACGCCCCACACCAATGGTACAGACCAAATGCTATGTAATAACGCACACAGGGTAGCCACAGAGGCACAGGCAGCAAAAATGCGAATATGACCTACGCGGCTTATTAGGTGTCTACCATATAAAGAACCTAGCAACATGCCTACAAAATACAGTGACATTACCAAGCCAATGGCGTCCGTATCTTGGCCATCTAAGCGCATGCTCATAGGAATAATGATAAACAGCAAACCATTGCCCATAAGTAAAAGCGTGCAGCTTAAGTACAAAGGTAAAAGTTGATTCAGCGCTTTCACGAGTCTCCTATAAATGGTTTAGATTAAGACGCTAATTTAATCGCAAAATATAGTAAATTAAGACGTGGGTCAATGGCTAAATTGGGCTGTTAAGAATTGATAAGCAACTGATGTGCCGAACGTATGATAAGTTTTAGGTAAAGTAAAACACCCAGACCAACAAAGCTAATAAGGCCTCTTTGCTGACGCTGGGTGCTTTGGTTAGGTATTGCGTTAACTACTCGTCTTCGTAGACATCCATTGGAGGGCAGGAGCAAATAAGATTACGGTCACCATAAACATTGTCTATACGGTTAACTGTGGGCCAAAACTTAGTATCCAAAGTTGCTACAGATGGAAAAGCTGCAACGGTACGCGAATAGCCACGGTTCCAGCCGTGGCTGGCTAAATCTGCTTGGGTATGCGGTGCCATCTTTAGTGGGTTATGTTTAGGGCTCCATTCGCCTGACTCTATTTTGGCGATTTCGCCACGAATACTAGCCATAGCATCACAAAAGCGATCAATTTCGCGCTTTGGCTCAGATTCTGTAGGCTCAATCATTAAGGTACCTGCCACAGGGAAAGACATCGTAGGTGCATGGAAGCCATAGTCCATTAAACGTTTAGCAATATCTTCTTCACTGATACCAGTGGTCTCTTTTAATGGACGAATATCGATAATACACTCGTGAGCTACACGGTTATTGCGGCCTTGATACAAGATTGGGAAGTGTTCACTCAAACGCGAAGCCATGTAGTTGGCGCTCAAAATTGCTTGGGCAGTAGACTGCTCTAAGCCTTCTGAGCCCAACAAATTAATGTAAGCCCACGAGATAGGCAAAATTGAACCGCTACCATAAGGTGCGGCAGAAACAGCACCGTTACCATTGTCTTTGCCATGAACTGGCACTACAGGATGGTTTGGTAAGAAGGGCGCAAGGTGAGCTTTTACGCCAATAGGACCCATGCCCGGGCCACCACCACCATGGGGAATGGCAAACGTTTTGTGTAAGTTTAGATGTGATACATCAGACCCCATGATGCCAGGCTTGCTGACGCCAACCTGAGCATTCATGTTGGCACCGTCCATATAAACTTGACCACCATTGTCATGAATGATTTGGCAAATTTCTACGATGCTTTCTTCATAAACACCATGGGTCGATGGATAGGTAATCATTAAACACGCTAATTGCTCTGCGTATTGCTCTGACTTAGCCTTAAGCTCTGCCACATCAACGTTGCCAAGGCTGTCACAACCAACGACAACCACAGTCATGTCTACCATAGACGCACTGGCAGGGTTAGTACCATGTGATGAACTAGGAATAATACAAACGTTACGATGGCCTTCACCGATACTGGCTTGATACTTTCGAATAGCCACCAGCCCAGCGTACTCGCCTTGGGCGCCAGAGTTAGGCTGCATAGACACATGGTCGTAACCAGTGATTTCTACTAGCTGCGCTTCTAAGGATCGAATTAACTCCATGTAACCTTGGGTTTGATCCGTAGGAGCAAACGGGTGCATGTTGGCAAATTCAGGCCAAGTCACTGCTGCCATTTGTGCTGTAGCGTTTAGCTTCATGGTGCAAGACCCCAGTGGAATCATGCCATGAACCAAAGAGAAGTCTTTGTTTTCTAACTTCTTCATATAGCGCAACATATCTGTTTCGCTGTGGTGGCTGTTGAAAACGGGGTGCTCTAGTATGGCGTCTTCACGCATTAACTCATTAGGCATGCCCATGCTAATGCTGCTGCAAAGAATATCTGTTGTGGCCAGGTCAAACTCGACCTGGGCGCCGGCAAAGATGTTTAATAGGTCTTGTATATGAGCAGTTTGGGTAGTTTCGTCAAGGCTAATGCCTAAACTATCTGTGTCGACCTTACGCAAGTTATAACCCGCATCCAGCGCACGCTGGTAAATTACTTCCTGCTGGCCATTGGCGTTTAAGGTTAACGTATCAAAAAAAGTTAGGTTGTTGGCTGGAAAACCTAAAGTATCCAATTGTGCTGCCAAAATAGCTGTCAAGCGTTGAATGCGTGTAGCAATAGTGCGCAAGCCAACTGGGCCATGGTACACCGCGTAAAAAGATGACATGTTGGCTAACAAAGCTTGGGCTGTACAGATGTTGGAGTTGGCCTTCTCTCGGCGAATATGTTGTTCACGGGTTTGCATAGCCATACGCAACGCAGGCTTGCCTTTGGTGTCGATTGAAACACCAATAATGCGCCCCGGAATAGATCGTTTATATTTATCTTTGCTGGCGAAAAACGCAGCATGGGGGCCACCGAAACCTAAAGGTACGCCGAAGCGTTGGCTGGAGCC
The DNA here is from genome assembly GCF_047730085.1 of Candidatus Njordibacter sp. Uisw_056. Lineage (NCBI taxonomy): Bacteria > Pseudomonadati > Pseudomonadota > Gammaproteobacteria > Pseudomonadales > Candidatus Njordibacteraceae > Candidatus Njordibacter > Candidatus Njordibacter sp. Uisw_056. The sequence continues at coordinate 861,518 of NZ_CP159830.1, forward strand.
AAATACCACATCAGCGCCCAACTGGCCTGGTGATTGCAGTAATACTAAGCTCATTATGTCGGCGCCAACAGCCACGAGGGCTTTTTGTTCGTGGGCTGCATCAATGATGCTCTTTAAGTCACAAATGGAGCCATCACTGCCAGGGTATTGCACCATCACGCCAAATACATCGTGTTGGGCTAGATCTTTTGCTGGATCGCCCGTAACAATTTCAAACCCAAAGTATTCTGCCCGCGTGCGCATTACAGAAAGGTTTTGTGGGTGGGTATTCTCGTCTACAAAAAAGGTTACACTTTTCTTCTTGTTAGCACGTTTACACAAGGCCATCGCTTCTGCAGCTGCAGTAGCTTCATCTAATAAAGATGCATTAGAAAGTTCCATCCCTGTAAGGTCCATAATCATCTGCTGGTAGTTAAGCAAAGATTCCAAACGGCCTTGGGCAATTTCTGGCTGATACGGTGTGTAAGCGGTATACCACGCAGGATTTTCCATCACATTTCGCAAAATAACGTTGGGCACTAAGGTGTTGCTGTAGCCCATACCAATACAAGACACATTAACTATGTTTTTACTGGCCATCTCTTTAAGTTGGGCTAGGGTGGCTACTTCAGACTGTGATGCTGGCAAATCTAAAGGTTGGTCTAAGCGTATGCTGTCTGGCACAGTTTGGTCTAACAATTCATCCATGCTGGTCACGTCAAGATGACGCAGCATAACTTCATTGTCACTTGCACTAGGGCCAATGTGACGGTCAATAAAGGCGTTGGTTTGAAGCAATTGTGTAATAGGTGTTTGGGCAAGAGTCGGTGCAGACATGGAGAATCCTTACTTGATGCAATTAACAACACCCAAAGCCCATTCATTAATGGCTTTGGGCGATAAACGTTGTGGCTTAGTCTTCACTGGCAACAATGTCGCGATAGGCATCGGCACTAAGAAGTGTGCTTAAGTCAGCGTCGTCTGCCAATTTAACTTTCATAATCCAACCCTCTACATAAGGATCTTCGTTAACGGTTTCAGGAGAATCTTCCAGAGAATCGTTAAACGCAATTATTTCTCCTGATACAGGAGCATAGGAGTCTGACGCCGCTTTCACTGACTCAATGACGGTATATTCTTCGCCAGCATCAAGGCTACGGCCAACATCTGGAGCCTCTACAAATACGATGTCTCCCAATAATTCTTGGGCGTGATCGGTAATGCCAACAGTCACTGTACCATCGCCATTGTCGGCTAGCCATTCGTGGGAGCTGGTATAAAGCAATTCAGCAGGAATATTGCTCATGATTTTGGGTTCCAGATATTAATTATTAAAGTGCTAAAGGACCTACAATAAACCGGCCCATGTAATCTTCGTTAAGCATATCATTTTGATTCCTTTCAATCAATAAATTAGCATATAGGAAATATTTCCCCTTTATTTTTCTGCTAGACAGCCTGCAGATTGTCATGGCATGACGCCAGACAGGCGCCGTGGTAGCATAGGGTTTATCCTGTAAAACCAACGAGCTATAACATGTCAGCAGAACAACCCGATATGCCAGAGTTAAAGATTGAGTCAGGTTCTGGTTTGCAAGCTAATGTAGAGCCACTGCAGCTAGGTAAGCGTTTAAGGGAAATTCGACAAAGTTTGGGTTTAACCTTAGAAGAAGCTGGCAAAAAAACTGGCTTGGCGCGTTCAACCCTTTCTAAAATTGAAAATGAACAGATTTCTCCTACCTTTACAGCAGTACAGAAATTAGCCAATGGACTGCAGATTGATATCCCTCAACTTTTCGCTAAGCCCCGCAGCACTATGGCTTCTGGGCGCCGAGTGCTAACAAAGTCGGGCCAGGGCACACCGCACCCAACGAGCACTTATGAGCATGAACTACTATCTACAGACCTTGCGCGAAAGAAGATGGTGCCCTTCAAGACGCGTGTACGAGCCCGTAGTTTTGATGACTTTGGTGATTGGGTTCGCCACGAGGGAGAGGAGTTTTTATTAGTCTTGGAAGGTGAGCTTGCGCTGTATACTGAGTTTTATGAGCCGGTAGCAATGGTGGCTGGTGACAGTATGTATTACGATGCCAATATGGGCCATGCGCTAGTGAGTTTAAGTGAGAAGGACGCACTAGTATTATGGGTTGTTGCTCGGTAAATCCATTATGCCGTAGCAATCATCTAAAGAAATTTTGTTTCCTATAGGAAACTTGCTATAATTGTTAATATCACTTTATTTCAATTAAAGCCGCGAGAATCCGATGCCTAATCCTTTGTTAACCACTCCTTTTCATGCCATGCATATTCAAGCAGGAGCCAAAATGGTTCCTTTCGCTGGTTATGACATGCCTGTGCAATACGCCATGGGTGTAAAGCAAGAGCATTTGCAGTGTCGTGCCCAAGCTGGTCTGTTTGACGTTTCTCATATGGGTCAAGTTCGCCTTACAGGTCCGTCGATGGAAACTGTCGCTCTGGCTTTAGAAAGTTTAATTCCAGCAGATTATGTAGCCCTTGCCGAAGGGCGTCAGCGGTACGGTTTTTTTACTAATTCTGTCGGTGGCATAATGGATGACTTAATGGTTACCAATGCTGGAGACCATTTCTTTTTGGTTGTTAACGCGGGCTGCAAAGAGCAAGACATTGTACATATGCGCGCTCATTTCGCTAGTGACATAAAACTAGAAGTTCTCGATACACGGTCTTTGTTAGCCCTGCAAGGCCCAATGGCTAGTGAAGTTTTAGCCCGTTTGGCGCCAGAAGTTGCAGATATGAGGTTTATGGATGCTCGAGCTGTGTCTATCTTAGGGCACGATTGTTTTATTGGTCGCGCAGGTTACACCGGCGAAGATGGGTTCGAAATTTCTGTAGCCAATGATCGTGCAGAGGCACTAGCAGCAAGTTTGCTTGCCTTTGACGAAGTAGAATGGATCGGTTTAGGCGCACGTGATTCTTTGCGCCTAGAGGCTGGATTATGTTTGTACGGTCATGATCTAAAGCCAGATACGACTCCAATTTCAGCTAATTTAGCGTGGGGTATTCAGAAAAGTCGCCGTGCTGGAGGAGACCGCGAAGGAGGATTCCCTGGTGCAGATGTTGTTCTTGGTGAAATGGCTAATGGCCCCAAGCGCCGTCGTGTTGGTTTGCTACCAGAAGGTAAGGCCCCTGTGCGTGAAGCCGTTGAGTTGGTGACTGCTCAAGGTGACGTCATTGGCGTAGTCACCTCTGGAGGATTTGGCCCAAGCTTAGGTGCACCTTTAGCCATGGGCTACGTTGACCTTACCTACGCCGCCATTGATACACAGGTGTTTGCTCTTGTTCGTGGCAAGCAATTGCCTTGCAGAGTGTGTAAAATGCCATTTGTGGAACAAACCTATCGCCGGTAAATATCGGCACAGCCCTTAAGGAGCTCCGGCGTGGCTTATCAAGCGGACCAAACCAAAACATTACTTTGGCATGATTATGAAACCTTTGGACTGGATCCACGTTGGGACCGCCCTTCACAATTTGCGGCCATTCGCACTGATCTAGAGTTTAATCCCATTGGTGAACCCATGATGTGGTTTTGCCGCCCCGCAGATGACTATCTCCCATCACCAAGTGCCTGTTTGGTCACAGGAGTTACGCCACAAAAGTGCTTACAAGAAGGGGTGCCGGAAGTAGAATTTATGGCGCTTATTAACGAGCAAATGAGTGTGCCGGGTACCTGTAGCTTGGGCTATAACAGTTTGCGCTTTGATGACGAATTTACTCGATTTGGCCTGTATCGTAACTTTTTTGATGCCTATGCCCGTGAATGGCAAGACGGTAATAGTCGGTGGGACTTAATCGACCTAGTTCGAACTGCTTCGGCCATTCGCCCAGATGGCATTAATTGGCCGCAAAATGATGCGGGTGAGTTAGTACTTAAGTTAGACCGGTTGGCGCCCGCCAATGGTATCGAGCATGCTAATGCTCATGATGCTTTAGCCGACGTGCGAGCCACTATTGAATTAGCCCGTTTACTTAAAAAAGCCCAGCCTCGACTCTATAACTACGTGTTTCAGCTTAAACACAAAACCCAAGTATGGGGGCAGTTAGATCTGCAAATGCGTAAACCTATCCTCCACGTTTCTTCTATGTATGGGCGCGATAATGGTTATTTGTCGTTAGTGGGTGCTTTTGCAAAACATCCTATTAATAGTAATGGTGCGCTGGTGTTTGATTTACGTCAAGATCCGCGCATGTGGCAAGGGTTCAGCTCAGCGCAGTTGCAAGAACTATTGTTTAGTCGTAAAGACCAGCTTCCAGCGGATGTTGCTCGCCCAGCGGTAAAAGAAATACATGTTAACAAATGCCCTGTGGTGGCTCCGTTGCAAACTTTAGCGGATGAACACGCAGATAAGTTTGGTATTGATAAAGCTCAATGCCAGCTGCACCTGCAATATTTGCGGCAAGACTCAGAGTTATGTTTGGCATTGGTTGATGCTTTTTCTAATCGGCCCGAATTCCCTGCTGTAGATCCAGATGCAGGACTTTATGGGGGTGGCTTCTTTAGCAATAATGATCGTAAACTCATGCAGCAAGTACATCAACAAACACCAGAAACGTGGAGTGAAGGTGGCTTTGCTTTTACCGACAGCCGTTTGGAGGCAATGTTGTTGCGTCTGAAAGGTCGTAACTATCCACACCTTTTAAGTGGTGACGAAATGCAAGCATGGGAGGCGTTTCGAAGTGAGCGTTTACTGGATGCTTCTGCTTCTGGCGCTCGCACCTTTGAACATTTTGCCAAAGAACTTAATGAACTGGGTCAAAAAACTAAGGATGCTGGTGAAATTGCCATTCTCGAAGAACTGCATATGTACGCAGAATCTATTTACCCAATGAGTTAATAGCGTGTCTTGGTTTGCTCTGTTTGTTTATAGTGGTTTAGCTGCAACTCTGTTACCAGGCGGCTCCGAAATATTGTTTGCAAGCCTGTTAATGGAGCAACCAGAGCACGCATTTTGGTTGTGGCTCATCGCAACTTTGGGTAACAGTTTAGGCGGCTACGTCACCTTTTTTATGGGTGGGCTATTAGCCCGTAGACTTAGGCAAACTGAAACGGCTCCCAAGCAAACCATCAGATACCGTTTAGAACAGATGTTCACATTGCCAGCCAAGCGTGTCGATCAGCTGCACAGCCACGGGGCTTGGTTATTGTTACTGAGTTGGGTGCCCATTATAGGCGATGGCTTTTGCTTGGCCGCAGGATACTTAGGCTGGCCAAAGAAACTCTGTTTGAGCCTTATTGTCACTGGCAAAGCGGCCCGTTATGGCGTTTTATTGCTATGGTTAGCCTAGCTTAATTTAAACCTCTTCCCGCAAAAATACCCATTGGTCTTTAGTGCTTTGCTCAGCACTATAATAGTACCCAGACTTGTCAAAATGTTTTATACCTTCAACGTCTTTGAGTTGGTTCTCAATGATATATCGGGCCATCATGCCTCGGGCTTTTTTTGCAAAGAAACTAATGATCTTGTAATTGCCATTCTTACGATCTTTAAATACAGGGGTGACTAGCCGCCCATTCAGTTGTTTAGCTTTTATCGCTTTAAAGTATTCGTTGGAGGCAAGGTTAACCAATATGGGGTTTGTGTCTTCAGCCAACAGCGTGTTCAATCCGTCAGTAAGGGTATTGCCCCAATAGTCGTAGAGGTCCTTACCTCTAGGATTGGTTAATTTAGTGCCCATTTCCAAGCGATACGCCTGCATTAAATCTAGCGGTCTCAATAAGCCGTAGAGACCCGACAAAATGCGTAAGTGAGTTTGGCTAAAAGCGAGCTGAGCATCCGTTAAAGTGGCTGCTTCTAGCCCAGTGTATACATCGCCTTTAAAGGCTAAGACGGCTTGCTTTGCGTTATCGACTGTAAAGGGAGTATTCCAACTGCCAAAGCGCGCAGTATTAAGAGCTGCTAACTTATCACTCAGCTTCATTAAGTGGGCAATGTCTTGTGGGGCCATGGGCGATAGCATGTCGATCAAACCTTGAGATTCAGTCAGGTAGTCCCCCTGGCTAAACAACTGGGTGTGACTAGGCGTTTCAAAATCTAAGGTTTTGGCTGGCGAGATAACTAGAAGCATAAGCAATAATGTTAAAAGTGAAAATCTATTAATGAGTACGATACTAGGTAACAAATCCGTCTGGCGCAAGTGTTAGCCGTAAAGTTTCCTCAATCTTGAGGTATAGCCGCTACAAAGATGACCCTGTTAAAAGTATATGATAGTCTGCAAGGCATATTATTTAGCTTATTTTTACAATATGAATAACTATTTTCCATGGAGGGAAAATGTGGTTAGAGCAAATCCAGCGTATCGCTAAATTGGCCCAAGTTAGGTACCAACAGGGCCAGCTGTTAGTGATCGCTGTAGATGGTTGTGGTGGTGCTGGAAAATCCACCTTATGCCGGGCGTTAGCAGCAGAAATAGAGCCTTGGGCCCCCACCCAGTTGCTTCAATTAGATAATTTCTATCACCCGCTTAGCGCTACGCAAAGAGCGCAGTTGCAGCACGCTAAGGCTCGTGAAGCATATTTCAATGCTGCTGAATTCAAAAAAAATATTCTTAGTCCATTATGTAAAGGCCTCATCGCAGGCTATAAGCCGTTCCATTGGTTAGAAGGCGAAAGTGATCAGGTTATTAAATTAGCTCCCAGCGGAGTCTTACTGCTTGATGGGGTGTTTTCTTTTAGTAAGCCCTTGCGTGAAATGGTGGGGCTGTCACTTTTTGTGGATACACCTTTACAGTTGCGCAAACAGCGGCTGATAGAACGGCCACAGTTAGACATTGAGTGGGTGAATCACTGGCAAAGTACAGAGTCTTGGCATCATCAGCAGGAGCTTACGTCAACGGCTACAGAGTTTATGGTTTCAGGAACTGACGGTTAATTCATTAACCCTGTGTGTTAAGAGCAGGTAATGACTTCACTAAATCATCCACAGCTTTTACTTGACTCAAAAAAGCCTCTAGCTGCGCCAGAGGCAATGCACAGGGGCCATCGCATCTAGCTTTTGTTGGGTCTGGGTGGGCTTCAAGAAATAAGCCAGCAATCCCCTGAGACATGCCTGCTAGGGCAAGCTGTGTGACTTGAGAGCGCCTGCCGCCAGCGGCATTTTCCTGCCCACCGGGTATTTGTAACGCATGGGTTACGTCAAATAATAAAGGGTGGCCAAACTCTTTCATAATGCCAAAGCCCAGCATGTCGACAACCAAGTTATTGTAGCCAAAACTGCTGCCCCGTTCGCATAGCATTAACCTGTCATTGCCAGCTTCTTTAAACTTAATAATAATATGTGCCATTTCATTTGGCGTTAAAAATTGAGCTTTTTTAATATTAATGACGGCCTGAGTTTTTGCCATGGCAACCACAAGATCCGTTTGGCGCGATAGAAATGCGGGTAGCTGAATAACGTCAGCTACTTCGGCAGCCGCTGCAGCTTGGTGTGGCTCATGTACGTCGGTAATAATAGGAACATTATAAGCTGCTTTTACGGCCGCTAGTATTTCTAACCCTTTAGCTAGGCCTGGGCCTCGAAACGAATTTACTGATGACCTGTTGGCTTTATCAAAAGATGCTTTAAATACGTAGGGAATATTGAGCTTTCGTGCAGTGCTGACATAATGATCAGCAATTTCTAAAGCAAGATCCTTTGACTCTAGTACATTCATCCCACCAAATAGAGTGAATGGTAGAGTGTTGCTTACGGAGAGTTCGCCAACTGCTACTGTTACTTGAGACATGAGCCAAAGGTCCTTTAACTGCCATTTGTTGAAAAGATTCTATTGTATCAGCCGGCCAGCTGCAATCCCATATTTTATCAATCAAGGCGAGTATTTATTGGTTACAAAAAAATAATAAAAGCCTGCCTGGTTGGAGACGCGCGGCTTGTCTGGCCTGGCACTTTGTCAATAGAGATAGTTTACTTTTTTGGGGTTTTTGAGCTTGATTTTATCTAGGCAAATGTCTATATTTGGTGCTGTATTCTGTTTCGAGGCACAATATCTAGTGATTGAGGGTTTTTCTGTCACTTTCTTCCGAAACCACTAAATACATTTAAGGTGTTCAGTTTTAAGGCTGAAAAAGAACAAAAGTCAACATAATACATAGGCAAATCAATGCAAGATTTGATGGTCACAAAGCGTAACGGGCGAGAAGAAAAAATCGACCTCGAAAAGATTCACCGTGTCATAGATTGGGCCGCTGAAGGTTTAGAAAATGTGTCGGTATCTCAAGTGGAGCTGAAAGCACAGATTCAATTTTTTAATGGGATACGCACTGCAGACATTCACGAAACTATCATTAAGTCTGCTGCCGATTTAATCTCCGAAGAAACCCCAGATTATCAATACATGGCGGCCCGATTAGCCATATTCCACCTACGTAAACGTGCCTTCGGTAATTTTGAACCACCTCATTTGGGTGAGCACGTGAAAAAAATGGTGGCCCTGGAGCGTTATGACAACGCCCTGTTGAAAGATTATACAGAGGCTGAGTTTGACCATTTGAATGAGTGTTTAGACCACTCTCGTGATATGAACTTCAGCTACGCTGCAGTTAAACAAATGGAAGGCAAGTACTTGGTACAAAACCGAGTAACTGGGCAAATTCACGAAAGCCCCCAGATTTTGTATATGTTGGTGGGGGCCTGTTTATTTTCTAATTACCCCAAAGCAACACGCTTAGATTATGTGCAGCGATTTTATAATGCGGTGTCTTTGTTTAAAATTTCTTTGCCTACGCCGATCATGGCAGGTGTTCGCACCCCTACGCGCCAGTTTAGCTCGTGCGTACTGATTGAGTGTGGCGATTCATTAGACTCTATCAACGCGACATCTTCCGCTATTATTAAGTATGTTAGCCAGCGTGCAGGCATTGGTATTAATGCGGGTCGTTTGCGTGCCCTAGGCAGCCCTATTCGAGGAGGAGAAGCCTTCCATACAGGGATGATCCCATTCATTAAGCACTTTCAAACAGCGGTTAAGAGCTGTTCACAAGGCGGTGTTCGCGGCGGTGCAGCCACTCTTTTTTACCCTATTTGGCACTTAGAAGTAGAGTCTTTGTTGGTGTTAAAAAACAATCGCGGCGTAGAAGAAAACCGTGCCCGCCATATGGATTACGGAGTTCAATTTAATCGGTTAATGTACACACGCTTGATTAAGAGTGGCAATATTACCTTATTCAGTCCCTCTGATGTGCCTGGCTTATACGATGCCTTCTTTGCTGATCAAGATGAATTTGAACGACTGTACGATATTTATGAGGCCGACGATACGATCCGTAAGCGCACAGTTAAAGCGGTTGACCTATTTAGTAAGTTTGCCCAAGAACGCGCTCAAACAGGCCGTATTTACCTGCAAAACGTAGATCACTGTAATACCCGTAGTGCTTTTGACCCTAAAAAAGCACCGGTACGTATGAGTAACCTGTGTCTAGAGATTACTTTGCCAACGGCGCCGTTAGATAGTATTGGTGACGCAAGCGGTGAAATCGCTTTGTGCACTCTATCAGCCTTTAACCTAGGTGCATTGGATAATCTGAGTGAATTAGAAAATTTGTCCGACCTGATTGTTCGTGCCTTAGATAACCTACTCGATTATCAAGAATACCCGGTACCAGCGGCCTATGAAGCCAGTATGAAGCGCCGCACATTAGGTGTTGGTGTAACTAACTTTGCTTATTATTTGGCTAAAAATGGTGCTAAGTATTCTGACGGTTCAGGCAATGCGCTCACCCATCGTACATTCGAAGCAGTACAGTATTACCTGTTACAAGCCTCTAGCCGTTTAGCACAAGAGCAGGGCGCATGTCCTGCCTATGGTGACACGTTCTACGCCCAAGGCATTATGCCAATTGACAGCTACAAGAAAGATATTAACAAGTTTTGTGCTCAGGAATTGTTGCTAGATTGGGACGCTTTACGCCAGCAGATCAAAGACCATGGCTTGCGTAATAGTACTCTAACAGCGCTGATGCCCTGCGAGACTTCTAGCCAAATTACCAACAGCACTAATGGCATTGAACCTCCTAGGGGCTATGTGAGTGTGAAAGCCAGTAAGGACGGAATTCTTAAGCAAGTAGTGCCTGAATTTAAACGCTTACGTAATTCTTATGAGTTACTTTGGAGCATCCCAAGTAACGAAGGTTACTTGCAGCTTGTTGGTATTATGCAAAAATTTGTTGATCAGTCTATTTCTGCTAATACCAATTATGACCCCGCTCGCTTTGATAATGAAAAAGTGCCCATGAAACTCTTACTAAAAGACCTACTTACCGCTTATAAGTATGGTGTTAAGACCTTGTATTACCATAACACCCGCGATGGTGCTAATGATGATCAAGATGATGACTGTGAAAGTGGTGCTTGCAAACTTTAGTGAGCAGCGCCCTAGAAAACCTTTAGACATAACTGTACACCTACGAGATACTCATGGCCTATTCCACCTTTAATAAGGTTAAAAATGACGCGCTAAAAGAGCCTATGTTCTTTGGTCAAAATGTCAATGTTGCCCGTTACGACCAGCAGCGCCACCCTATTTTTGAAAAGTTGATTGAAAAACAATTGTCCTTCTTTTGGCGCCCAGAAGAAGTTGATTTATCTACTGACCGTAAAGATTTTATGGCCATGGCAGAGCACGAACGGCATATATTTTTGAGTAACCTAAAATACCAAACGCTGCTTGATAGTGTTCAGGGTCGGTCTCCTAATATTGCATTCTTGCCTGTAGTGTCTCTACCAGAACTTGAAACATGGCTCGAAACCTGGTCGTTTAGCGAAACTGTTCATAGCCGCAGTTACACCCATATAATTCGTAATGTAGTGGATGACCCAAGCATTATATTTGATGATATTGTTGATAACCCAGAGATTGTAAAACGTGCGGAATCAGTGACCCGCTACTATGATTTATTTATAGAGATGTGTGGCCAATATAGTTTGCTTGGAGAGGGCGCTCACCAAGTTGATGGTAAAGAGATTGTGGTTAGCTTAAGTGCCCTAAAGCGTCAACTGTACCTCACAGTTGCTTCTGTAAATGTACTGGAAGCAGTGCGCTTTTATGTTAGCTTTGCCTGTAGCTTTGCCTTTGCTGAACGAGCAATTATGGAGGGTAATGCCAAGGTTATTAAGCTGATTGCCCGTGATGAAGCCCTGCATTTAGCTGGAACTCAACACATGCTCAACTTAATGGGTAATGGTCAAGACGACCCAGATATGGTCGCCATTGCTGAATCATGTAAAGATGAGGTGGTAGAGATCTTCCGCGAAGCGGCGGAGCAAGAGCGTGAATGGGCTAAATATCTGTTTAAAGATGGCTCAATGATTGGATTAAATGCTGAAATTCTCAGCGATTATGTTGATTATATAACGAACGTGCGTTTGCGTGGTTTAGGTTTTGATGAAATATTTGACATCCGCAGCAATCCGTTGCCTTGGATGAATGCGTGGTTAGTGAGTGATAACGTGCAGGTTGCTCCTCAAGAGGCTGAGATTAGTTCATACCTTGTAGGTGCCATCGACAGTAACATGGACGACGCAGACTTTGACGATTTTGACCTCTAACGGTCCAGACCCTGTAAACGCTGGTGCTACAATCTATGAGTTCTACAGTCACTGTTAATGACATGCAGACCTTCTGTTACGGCGAAGAATTTTCTTTGCTGGATAGTATGGAAGAACACCAAATTTCGGTGAGTTATAACTGCCGTGGGGGTTATTGCGGAAGCTGCAAAGTGAAGTTGACCTCGGGTAAGGTTAACTGGGTGCAGGACAGTTTAGTCTCGTTGGAACCCGGCGAAATTCTAGTCTGTTGTTGTGTGCCAGATGGTTCAATTAGTTTGACCATCTAGCCACAAGGGTTTGCACTATCTGTTGCTTCGCGCATGCTTAAGGGTGTCTGCAATTAAGAATGCCAATTCTAGTGCTTGGTCTGCATTCAGCCTTGGATCACATGCTGTGTGGTAGCGGTCAGCTAATCCTTCGGCAGTGATATCATGAGCACCACCCATGCACTCAGTCACATTCTGCCCAGTCATTTCAAAGTGAACACCACCCGCGTAAGTGCCTTCTGCAGCATGCACATCAAAAAAGCTCTTCACTTCTCGTAATACATCTTTTACTTGGCGAGTCTTGTAGCCAGTGTGGGTTTTGATGGTATTGCCGTGCATGGGATCACTACTCCACAGCACCTTGTGGCCTTCCTTTTCAACAGCTCTAATTAGGTCTGGCAAGTAGGTCTCTACTTTGTCCGCACCCATTCTAGCTATAATATTAATGCGACCGGCTTCGTTATCTGGGTTTAACGTATCCAGTAGGCGCAGCATGTCATCAGCCTTCATCGTAGGCCCAGCTTTAAAGCCTAATGGGTTTTTGACACCGCGTAAGAATTCCACATGAGCACCGTCCACTTGACGGGTGCGGTCACCAATCCAAAGCATATGAGCAGAGCAATCGTACCAGTCATTAGTTAAGCTATCTTCGCGGGTTAACGCTTGTTCATAGTTTAGCAGCAAAGCCTCGTGAGAGGTGTAAAGGCTAGTTTTGTGCAGTTGTGGTGCATTTTCAGCGTTCAGACCACAGGCATTCATGAAGCTTAAAGAGCGGTCAATCTGGTCTGCCAGATCCTCATACCGAGTGCCAAGAGGGCTGGTGCGCACGAAGTCTTGGTTCCATTGATGAACTTTATTTAAATCTGCAAAACCACCTTCGGCGAAGGCTCGCAGTAAGTTTAAAGTAGCAGCCGATTGATTGTAGGCTTGCACTAGCCGTTCTGGGTCAGGTACGCGAGCAGCAGAGGTAAACTCTGTACTGTTGATAATATCTCCCCGATAACTGGGAAGCTCAATACCATCAAAAGTTTCATTATCAGAAGATCGTGGTTTAGCAAACTGTCCTGCCATGCGGCCTACTTTAACAACAGGGCAACTACCTGCAAAGGTTAGTACCACCGCCATTTGTAACATAACCTTAAACGTGTCGCGAATATTTGACGCGCCAAATTCAGCAAAGCTTTCTGCACAATCACCACCTTGCAATAAAAAGGCCTTACCCTCAGTCACTTGGGCTAACTGTTTTTTTAATGCTCGAGCTTCGCCGGCAAACACTAGTGGAGGCACTTGTGCAAGTTGTTGCTCAACGCGAGTAACTGCATCTGAATTAGGGTAGTTAGGTTGTTGTAATATCGGGAATTCACGCCAACTGGTTGGAGACCATGGTTTCATTAGGAGGGCCAAAAAAAGGTAGGTTGAGCAATGCCGCTGGCAATGCACGAAATTAGCTCTATTTTATATCATGCCTACCCGTTAGGTACAATCTGCCTGTGCGGTATTTGTTGCCATTAGAGCGATAGGAACAGTGGCTTTGTGGTAATCTAAAGGGAGTCTTCAGGCGGTCTCAAGGGCTGGCCTTGCTGGTTTTTCTGTTTAACACCCACCAAAGTAGCGGCAGATGTTTCGCGTGCGGTAACAAGAAAATCCATCATGTATTTGCTATCAGCTTGATCGCTGCGCACTGCAGCATAAAGCGTGCACCAGATGCCAGTTTCAGACATAGGCACAGCGGTCACATAACCGCGGCTACTGTATTCGTCTAATGCCCAGTTTGGTAAAGCGCACACCCCCCGGCCACTCGCCACCAGTTGCATCATCATCACGGTAAGCTCAGCGTGCCGTATAGCTTCAGGTTCAACACCCGCTGGATCTAAAAATTGCACAAATACATCTAACATATCACGCTCAACAGGATAACAAATCAGTGTCTGGTCGGCGATATCTTCTGCGTCTATAAATTTTTTCTTGGCTAAAGAGTGATGGTTACTAACTGCAAGCACAGATTCGTAGCTAAACAGGGGAACATAGCTTATGCCAGGTAAATCCTTTGGGTTCGCCGTTATCACAAGGTCAAGCTCGCCACTTCGCAGCGCAGGCAGCGGTGCAAAGTTGAAGCCACTGGCTAAATCAAGTTCTACTTCTGGCCAGTCAGCACGGTAACGATCTAAGCTTGGCATTAGCCACTGAAAACAGCTGTGGCACTCGATGGCAATGTTAAGGCGGCCTACAGCACCTGCTGCTAAACGGATAATTTCGCGCTCTGTATTTCGAATCTGTGGCAGCAGGTCATCTGCAAGAAGCAATAACCGCTGTCCAGCGGTAGTAAATTCTACTGGCTTAGTCTTTCTTATAAATAGGTCTAAGCCCAGTTTGTGTTCAAGGTCTTTAATTTGATGGGACAAGGCCGACTGGGTAAGAAATACTTTCTCTGCTGCTTCCACCAGACTTCCCGTTTCTCTAAGGGCAGATAGCGTGCGCAGGTGTCTTAACTCAATCATAGGGCCTGCTTAAGTCTGTGGTTGTAATAATAAAAATTCCATCAATGCTTTTTGAGCATGTAACCGGTTCTCAGCCTCATCAAAAACCACGCTGCGTGGATCACTAAACATGTTGTGGCTGATTTCTAAACCACGGTAGGCTGGCAAACAATGCATGAAAAGAGCGTTTGGCTCTGCCAAGTCCATAAGCGCAGGATTAACTTGATAGTTTTCAAAAGCAGCTTCCCGGGCTTTCTTTTCGTCTTCTTGGCCCATAGAAGCCCATGTATCTGTCACTACTAAATGGCTACCAATAACAGCTCTTTTGGGGTCTTGTATCAGGTGTACGCGTTCAGCATTGTTGGCCATCATCTGTGCATTTGGTAGATAGCCGTCAGGGCATGCTATGTTAAGTTTAAAGTCAAACTGTTTAGCGGCATTAATAAATGAATGGCACATGTTATTGCCATCCCCAACCCAAGTGACTGTTTTGCCTTTGATACTGCCGCGGTGTTCAACAAAGGTTTGTATATCAGCTAATAACTGGCATGGGTGGTAGTCGTCAGTAAGGGCATTAATAACAGGAACTTTGGAATGCGCTGCAAACTCTACAACTTCGTCGTGGGAAAACGTGCGAATCATCACCATGTCTACCATGCTTGAGATAACTTTGGCACTATCTTCAATAGGCTCTCCGCGGCCTAGTTGGGTATCCCTTGAAGAAAGGAAAATAGCATGCCCTCCCTGCTGTGCCATACCCGCTTCAAATGAAACGCGTGTGCGCGTTGATGATTTTTCAAAAATCATGCCTAACACCTTGCTGCGAAAAGGCTCGTAAGGGGTGTTTGAATTGCGAATTTTTTTGAGTTCTATGGCGCGCTGAATGACCCAGTTTAGCTCATTAGGGGATAGATCAAGCAAGGTTAAAAAGTGACGTGGAGAAGAGTTGGTCATGGAAAATGGCCGCGTAAAACGAGAATGATAGGGGTAATAGCTCTTGCTTGCAAATAACTAAGCTAATAAGGGCCATAAATAATGTAGATTATGGTATTTTTTTGACCAAATAATAACTGACTAAATTGGTAGGATATGTTTATAATTGCAGCAATTGAATTATGCAACCATAAATGAGAGAGCTGATAATTATGGACACGATAACCACTATTAAAGAACAAATCGAAAGCAATGCCATTTTACTTTACATGAAAGGCACGCCTAAATTCCCTCAGTGTGGGTTTTCTTCAAAAACTGTGCAAAACCTAATGAACTGTGGCGAGCGCTTTGCATTCGTTAATATTTTAGAACATCCAGACATTCGTGCCGAATTGCCTAAGTATGCCAACTGGCCAACGTTTCCACAGTTGTGGATTAAAGGTGAACTTGTTGGTGGTTGCGATATCATCACAGATTTAGCAGACTCGGGTGAACTAGCTGAAATGATTAGCGCTGCGGCACCTGCAGAAACAGACCCCGAGTAATTTAAATAACACAAACTAACGAGTATAAAGGAACAGCTATGAGCGTATTAGTCGGCAAGCAAGCCCCAGATTTTACAGTACCAGCGGTATTAGGCGATGGCACTATCGTTGATGATTTTAATCTTTTTGAGGCCATTAAGGGCAAGTACGGTTTGGTGTTTTTCTATCCATTAGACTTCACCTTTGTGTGTCCTTCTGAGCTCATTGCCTTAGACCACCGTATGGATGATTTTAAGGCCCGTGGTGTAGAGGTTATTGGTGTTTCTATTGATTCACACTTTACTCACAACGCATGGCGCAACACAGCTATAAACGATGGTGGTATTGGCCCAGTTAAATACACTTTAGCTGCAGACATGGCGCATGATATTTGTCGTGCTTATGATGTTGAATTAGCTGATGGCAGTAAGGCCTACCGTGGCGCATTCATCATTGACCGTGAAGGCCAGGTCCGTTCACAAATGGTTAACGATTTGCCTCTAGGCCGCAACATGGATGAATTGCTCCGTTTGGTTGATGCTCTGCAGTTCCATGAAGAGCATGGTGATGTTTGCCCAGCTGGCTGGACTAAAGGCGACTCGGGCATGAATGGCTCACCTGCAGGTGTAGCTTCCTACCTTGCTGAGAACGCAGACAAGTTATAAGTATTGTCTTATAAAAAGCCCCGTTAACCTTGAGTTATCGGGGCTTTTTTGTGTACACGATACCCAGTATTGTATTGCGACATCAAAGTTTAATGGCAGTAGCGTCAATAACTGTGCTGATCGTCATTGCATAACCGTATTGGGCTAGTTAAAATTAGACCCTAATTGTGACTGTTGTATCTATTATTTATAAGGCATCTTGAATGGCCCCTATTGCAGCTAAAATGAGCCCAAAAGTGACTCAAGCACCGGTTCCTATGCGTTTTGTTGGACCCATAAAAATAAGTGCTCAAGCTAGTTTAGACGCAGCATGGCAAGATAAGGTTTCTGTGCCACTAGCCACCTACGAAACGCCCTTGTGGCATTCAGTAGGCCGAGGTGCAAGGGTGTCTAGTTTATGTAAAGAAGGTATTAAAACCACCTTAGTGGATGAGCGCATGACACGTTCTATTTTGCTAGAAGCCAATGATGCAAGCCAGGTTTTACAGGCATGGCGATCTATTCAAACCCGACAAGAAGAAATGCAGGCTATTGTTAGTAAAACGAGCCGCTTTGCTAAGTTAATTGATATGAACATGCAAATTGTGGCCAATTTGTTGTATCTACGGTTAGAGTTTAAAACAGGAGATGCCTCTGGCCATAATATGGTCACCCAAGCTGCTGATAGTCTTATGCGGTGGGTATTAGATGAATACCCCCAACTCAACTACAGTTCTATCTCTGGTAATTATTGTAGTGATAAAAAAGCCACCGCTGTGAATGGCATTTTAGGCCGTGGTAAATACGTTGTAGCCGAGCTAACGGTGCCACGGGATTTATGTGAACGCAAGCTGCTTACAACACCTGAAAAAGTGGTTGATCTTAACATTAAGAAAAATCTACTAGGTACGTTAATGGCGGGTGGCTTGCGCAGTGCTAACGCTCATTTTGCCAATATGTTGCTAGGGTTTTATTTGGCCACTGGCCAAGATGCCGCTAATATTATTGAAGGGTCACAAGGGATGGTGCACGCGGAAGTAAGAGAAGGAGATTTATACTTTTCTTGCACCTTACCGAACATTATTGTGGGCACTGTTGGCAACGGTAAGGGGTTAGATTTTGTCACAGAAAATTTGGCTAAACTGGGCTGTTCTGAAGATGTTGAAGCAGGAGCCAATGCTAGGCGTTTAGCACAAATTTGTGCGGCCACAGTTTTATGTGGTGAGTTGTCTTTGCTTGCGGCGCAAACTAATCCGGGTGAACTCATGCAAGCCCACTTAAAGTTAGAGCGATAAATGAACGATCAAACTAATCGCCGTAAACGGCAACACATCGAAGTTATTGGTCGCGATGAAGGCGTAGAACGCAACGGCCGTTTTTTCGATGCGATACAGTTACAACATCGGGCTATGCCAGAAATCAATTTGAATGACGTCGATCCCAGCATAGAGGTTATGGGCAAGCGCTTGAGCTTTCCCTTATTAATTTCATCCATGACCGGTGGTGATGATGTTTTGGTGGCTAAGGTTAATCAACATTTGGCTGAAGCCGCGCAAATTACTGGCGTGGCAATGGGGGTAGGTTCACAGCGGGTCATGTTAGAAGATACAGGCGCTCAGGCTAGTTTTGATTTGCGTCGCTACGCACCAGATGCCCTCTTATTTGCCAATATGGGAGCCATTCAACTTAACAACGGTATGGGGTCAGCCCAATTACAGCAAGCCATTGATGTGTTATCTGCAGATGCTATTTTTCTTCACCTAAACCCACTACAAGAGGCTGTGCAACCAGAGGGTGATACCAACTTTGCTAATTTAGCGCAGGCCATTGGCCATGCGCAATCGCAGCTTAATGTGCCGGTGGTACTCAAGGAAGTTGGCGCGGGTCTTAGTGTGGCAGATATTGAATTAGGCTTACGACACGGTATTAGATGGTTTGACGTTGCAGGACGCGGCGGTACTTCATGGGCGCGTATTGAACAACAGCGCCGTGAAGACTCGCATACTCTAGGGTTCACGTTGCAAGATTGGGGTATACCTACGCCTTTAGCCATGAAAAACGCTCGCCCATATATGCAGCAAGCAAATTTCATTGCCAGTGGAGGCCTTCGAGATGGGCTAGACTTGGTAAAGAGTGTTATAATGGGCGGCTGTTTGGGTGGTATCGCAAAACCTCTTTTGGTTCCTGCTATGGAATCAACTTCTGCTGTGGTTGATGTCATAGAGGCCTTGAAAAAAGAGTTTGTCACCGCCATGTTCTTATTATCTGCAAGTACTGTAGATGATTTGCATTTAAACGATGCACTAGTGCTTAGTGAAGGTTAATTTGAGACATTTATACTTTATTAAGTTTGTAGTAGGGAAGATTGAGAAGTTATATGCCCGTTGGTATTGATGATATAAGTTTTTACACCACTAACTTTAGCTTAGACCTGCAAGAGTTAGCGGACAACAACGGCTCCAATGCCGCCAAATATACTGTTGGTATAGGCCAAGAGCGCATGAGTGTGCCCGGTGCTGACGAAGACGTAGTGACCATGGCGGCTAATGCCTGCTTACCCTTGTTAGAAGGTATGGCGCAGCGGGACGAAGACCCAAACGCTATTACCACTATTTTGTTTGCAACAGAAACGGGCATCGACCAATCCAAAGCTGCGGGTGTGTATTTGCACACGCTGTTAAAGCTCAGCCCTAGATGTCGTGTGGTCGAACTCAAGCAAGCCTGTTACAGCGCCACTGCGGCATTGCAGCTAGCCACTGCTTGGGTTGCCCGTAAGCCTAAAGAAAAAGTATTGGTAATTGCATCTGATATCGCTCGTTACGACCGCCAATCACCAGGTGAAGCTACCCAAGGTTGTGGTGCCGTAGCCATGATAGTTAGTACGAACCCAAGGCTCGTTGAGCTAGACCCAGAGACAGGGATTCATACAGAAGATGTAATGGATTTTTGGCGCCCTAACTATCGCTCTACAGCAATAGTTGACGGTAAATACTCTACCAAGGTTTATTTGCGTTGTGTGCGTTCGGCATGGCAAGATTTCCGGCAACAAAGTGAGCTGAACTTTTCAGACTTTGATTACTTCTGCTATCACCTCCCGTTTAGCCGTATGGCTCAAAAAGCTCACAACCACCTAGCCAATGGTAATGCTCACGAGCTTAGCGCCGAAACTTTAGAAAACCAAATTTCTGCTAGCCTTATTTATAACCGCATTACTGGTAATAGCTACACGGCTGCAATGTATATTGGTTTTATCTCTTTGCTAGACAATACAGCTACAAATTTGGCAGGCAAACGCATTGGCTTCTTTAGCTATGGCTCTGGCAGTGTAGGGGAATTCTTTACGGGAACTCTTGTAGAAGGTTACCAAGACATGCTGCATAAGCAGAGTCATCAGACGATGTTGGAGTCACGTCAGCCACTAAATTATGCGGACTATCAAAAAATGTACGCTTTTGAAGTACCTACAGACGGCGGTGATCATGAGTTTGAGCAGCAAACTAATGGTAA
Organism: Candidatus Njordibacter sp. Uisw_056; assembly: GCF_047730085.1. Lineage (NCBI taxonomy): Bacteria > Pseudomonadati > Pseudomonadota > Gammaproteobacteria > Pseudomonadales > Candidatus Njordibacteraceae > Candidatus Njordibacter > Candidatus Njordibacter sp. Uisw_056. The sequence goes on from NZ_CP159830.1 coordinate 881,424, forward strand.
ATTTCGCTTAACAGGTATCAGCCAACACAAACGCCTTTATCAGGTGCGATGACCGCATCTGACATAGTGGCCCCTGCAGCTGGGCCAACTAGCTCTAATAGACACTCTACGCGCGTGAGAGTGCCGGGTAAAGTCATTCTCAGTGGTGAACATGCTGTTATTTATGGTGCGCCAGCACTAGCCTGTGCTATTCAAATATATGCCTTTGCAGCAGTTACCACTAGCAGTGCCTTAGGTGTTCGTCTTAAAGTACCCGAATTTGGTATTGACCAATCCTTTAGTTTGTTGCAACTTTTTCAGTTAGCCCAGCAGACTCAGTCCCGACATAGGCAATACCTCACTGCCTCAGGCCTTCTTTCCAGTGTTGTGTTAAATCCCACAGAATTTTTTGCAGCTGCCCTAGGTGCTAGTGGTTTAGTGACTCTCTTATCTGATCAACATGGCTTAGTAATTGAACTCTCTTTGGATTTGATTGCTGGTGGCGGCATGGGGTCATCAGCGGCTTTAGTGGCCGCTATGTTGGCTGCGTCATTTCAACACGTGGGTGAGCCTTTAACCTCTGCTGAATTAGTGTTAAAAACCACTCAAAGTGAGCATTGGCAGCATGGTAGGTCTAGCGGCGTAGACCCGTACGTATGTGTGATGGGTGGTTTACAGCAATATCATAAGGGTTATGGTGAGCGGCACGTTATAAAACAGCTCGCGCACTACTTTTTGGTCACCACAGGGAAGCCGAAAAGTTCTACAGGGGAGTGTGTTGACGCAGTTAAACAGCAAGGTTTCCCAAACACCCTTTGGCAAGAGTTCAGCATTGTTCAAGAGAACATGCGAACAGCGCTGCAGCTTAACCAAAGCATGAAAATGTGCAATGCAGTTAAGGCTAATCACCAACTCTTGAAAAAAATAGGCGTTGTTCCCACCCTAGTGTGTGAATTTATCGATAACATAGAAGCTCAGGGCGGCGCAGCAAAAATATGTGGTGCAGGTAGTGTGGTGGGTGACCTTGGAGGTTTGGTTTTTGTAGTTGGGTTAAACCAAGCGCTTATTGAGCAACTCTGTTTAAGCTATGGTTACGGTGTTCAGGCTATGTGTCCAGACTTACAGGGAGTGGTTTACTTTGAGTAGGTTAAGCGCCATAGCGTCTGCGCCAGCTAATACCATGCTCATGGGTGAACACGCTGTATTATATGGCCACAGTGCGGTTGTTTGTGCCTTAACTCAACGCATCTATGTGAGGGCCAGTAATCGTGTAGATGGACAAATAGTGATTGCATCTGGTTTAGGCCAGTTTAAATGCCAACAAGCCGACTTAGAATCACATTTAGGTCAAAGCCAAGGCCTCAGTTTTGTGTTGCAGGCACTGGCCCTTTGTAATTTGACAGGTGGAGTAGATATAACGATTGAGTCAGACTTTGAGCATACTTTGGGGCTAGGGTCATCAGCCGCAGTCACTGTGGCAACCCTTGGAGCCATTGACTTACTCACTAAGGGCCAATTAGATGCTCAGGCGATACTGTGCTTAGGCATAGAGTCCATCCGTAAAGTTCAGGGTAGGGGCTCTGGTGCCGATGTTGCTGCGAGTGCACTAGGCGGAATTGTTAAGTTTCAAGCTAAACCATTGAGTGCTAATAAGGTTAATATTCCTCATGAAGCATGGCGGGGTATGCCTAAATTGCGCTTAATTTATTGTGGTTACAAAACGTCTACCCCTATCGTCATTGAGCAAGTGCGACAAGCTGCGATTCATAACCCCCAGCGCTTTAAACAACTTTATGAGCAAATGGGTGCTTGTGTTGAAACCGGTGTAGATGCCTTAAGTGCTGCAAATTGGTTCACTTTTGCGCAATCTATGGATCAATACCAACGCCTAATGCGGTACTTAGGAGTGAGCGACGAGACCATTGAAATAATCATTCAATTGGCTAAAAAACAGGTAAAAAATGGTGAGCTTTTTGGCGCTAAAATTTCTGGCTCTGGGCTAGGAGATTGTGTGTTGTTACTTGGCAGTGATCGGCTGGATTGGCCCCATACTCAGATATCAGTGCAAATAGATCCCCAAGGTGTGCGCCAAGAAGCACGTCTTCCCAGTGAAACACATAAAGAGAAATTGCTATGAGCCAAACGCCGACAAGTATCCTTTCTGTTGGTCAGTGGGTGGATGACGTTTTAGGTAACGCTAAATTTAACTCCCCAGCAGCACACGCAAGTGCCTATGCCCCCAGTAACATTGCCTTAAGCAAATACTGGGGTAAGCGTGAGGTCAATTTTAACTTGCCAGTAACAGGTTCTGTGTCTATCTCTTTGGCTGAACATGGCACTAAAACGGGTCTCTCAGTTATAGATGCCCCACAACACCACATTACACTCAATAGTGAAGAGGTTGATGCCTCCCAGAGTTTTGCCATCAAGCTTAGCCAGTGGTTAGACCGAGTGTTGCCTAACAATCTAAAGCTGCGGGTAGACACCTACAATACCGTGCCTACGGCAGCAGGATTGGCCTCATCTGCCAGTGGTTTTGCAGCGCTAACCTTAGCCACAAATTGCCTTATGGGCTGGCAACTGCCTGAACAGCAGCTTTCGGCATTAGCACGCCTAGGTAGTGGCAGTGCCAGCCGTTCTTTATGGCACGGCTTTGTTAAATGGCAGGCTGGAGAGCAGCCTAATGGCAGTGATAGTGTAGCTTTTTTACTGAAGCACCAGTGGCCACAACTTAGGGTGGGCCTATTAACGGTTTCAAGCCAAAAAAAAGCAGTGTCTTCACGAGAGGGCATGGCAAGAACCATGGCCACCTCAGCATTATACAAACAGTGGCCACAGCAAGCTAATTCTGATTTAACTACCATTGAAACTGCTATTGAAGCAGGTGATTTTAAAACCATGGCCGTGACAGCCGAAAATAATGCGATGAGCATGCACGCTACTATGGCTGCAGCCTGGCCACCACTGGTCTATTGGCAACCTGACTCTTTGACTCAAATGCACAAAGTTTGGCAGTTACGCGAACAAGGTTTGCCCCTTTACCTCACCATGGATGCTGGTCCTAACCTTAAGCTCCTTTTTGAAGCTAAGCATCAGTCTGATGTAGAAGCGGCTTTCCCCGAAGTTCAAGTCATTATCCCGTTTGGGTAAGTGATCTTTAAATATACCCTAAGGTCTTGTATCCTTGTGCTCTTTGGTTAGGGGCGAGCTACCTGATAAATAGCCTTACTAAGGGTTCCATAAAAGAGAGCGCAAACATGAAAAAACTTGCCTTAGATGCAATCGATATACGTATTTTGTGTGCGGTTCAACACCATGGAAAAATTAGTAAATTTAAACTCGCAGAGCTGGTTAATCTATCACCAACACCGTGTCGAGTGAGGCTAGATAAACTTAAAAAATCAGGCATAATTTTGGGTTACCAAGCTGACATCGACATTGATCGACTGATTGATTTAACCAAGGTAATCGTCACAGTGTCACTGAAAACCCATAAAAAATCTGACTTTGAGCGTTTTGAATCTTATATCGGTGACATCGATGAAATCGTTGAATGCTATGCCACAGGCGGTGGCACTGATTATGTCATGACCATCGTTTCTAGAAATCTTAGCGATTTTCAGTGTTTAGTTGAGCAGTTGCTCAAAGAAGAAATTGGTATTGACCGTTATGTCATTTATATTGTCACTAAGCAGGTTAAAAAAACGCCTTTAAATTTAGTAACACTTCTGTCTGAGTAGCTTCAATAATAAGCCTAAACAGGCTGGCAGCTATATTTATTTAGTCCATTTTAGGCGCCAATTTCACCTATAGTTTTGTTTAACGTTTAGCTTTTAAAAGACCCTGCTAATACGACTGAATGACTATGTGAGGACGACCCCTTGGCAACGCCTAAAGACTTTGGTTTTGGTACACAGATTCGTAAATCTCCCTACTTTGATGCAACCATACGCTGGGGTGCCAAAGACTTTTCCGTCTATAACCATATGTACATCCCTAGAGACTTTGGTGACCCACAAAAGAATTTTTGGAACTTGGTCAATAGCGTCATCCTGTGCGATGTTGCCGTTGAACGTCAGGTAGAAATTACTGGCCCAGATGCTGCAAAGTTGGTGCAGAGCCTTATCTGTCGTGACCTTTCAAGATGTGCTGTAGGCCAGTGTAAATATGTGCTGGTGACTAACGCAGCGGGTGGTATTTTGAATGATCCAATCATGCTTCGTTTAGCTGAAAATCACTTTTGGATCTCTTTGGCGGATAGTGATATTTTACTTTGGGCACAGGGAGTAGCGGTAAACTCTGGGCTGAATGTAACTATTTGTGAACCAGATGCGTCTCCCCTTCAGCTGCAGGGCCCAAAGTCTGGTGAGGTGATGCAGGCTTTGTTTGGAGAGAGCATTCTTGATCTCAAATATTATTGGCTGCGCGAATATGAGCTAGATGGTATTCCATTAATTATTTCCCGCACTGGTTGGTCAAGTGAGTTGGGTTATGAGCTATACCTATGCGATGGGTCTAAAGGGGACTTGCTCTGGGAAAAAATAATGGCAGCAGGAAAGCCTTTTGGCATTAAGCCTGGCCACACGTCCACTATTAGGCGCATAGAGGGTGGTATGCTGTCCTACCATGCAGACATGGACATCAATACCAACCCCTATGAACTAGGTTTGGATCGTTTGATCGATATTGATGCCGATTTTGATTTTATTGGTAAAGCGGCGTTGCAAAAGATTCGCCATCAAGGTGTATCACGCAAGCATGTGGGTTTGGTTATTAGTGGCCCTGCAATTGAAGGCTCTAATACTAGCTTTTGGAGCTTGGAAAAAGACGGCCAGCTAGTCGGTAAGGTAACGTCTGCGGTATATTCCCCTAGGCTGCAGAAAAACATAGCATTGGCGATGGTTGATGTGCAATGTGCAGCATTGAGCACAGAGTTTGTAGTCATAAAGCCTTTCGGTAATGCCACTGCAACAGTAGTGGAGAAACCGTTTTTTGACCCTAAAAAGAAATTAGCTGCTACCTAATATGTGCCAAATAAAGTGATACTTTAGCCAAAGAGGGGTTAATAAATAGTAGAAAACCTCGTGGTGATAACCCTTGATACAGCAATGATGTGACCCTTGTCATGCTGGTAGCTTAAAGCGATTTTTTTTAACGGGTCAAATCATTTCTGGTATCATAGAAATAAGAAAACGTCACCAGCATCAAAGGCCACTTGCTTAGCCGCATTGCACAGTAGCTCAACCTCAATGCACTAATTGTTTGCTAGCAAAGTGAGCGTTTACTGCACCCACCCAATAAACTAAATAGGCCAAAGCAAAAATGAAAGGGTTTGTGCTTTCCCGCCATAGCCAAGATACCGATAAAGGGATCAACCTTAACTATTGGCTAGCTACTGAAAATGGCCCAGTGTGCCTGCGGCAAACCCAGCAAGAGGCAGTTTGTTTCTTGCCTTTGTCTCAGCAAGGCCAGGCGCAAAAATTAATGCAGTCTATGGCATTACCAGACACCATGTGGCGGTTTCAATCCTTAGGGCTTAAGACCTTTCAGCACGAGCCTGCCGTGGCTCTTTATATGTCTAACCATAAATTTTTTCAGCAGGTGTGTGGCTTGCTAAGTGAGGCGAATATTAGCCTTATGGAACAAGACATTCAGCCCCAAGAACGTTATCTTATGGAGCGCTTTATTAGTGCCAGCCTAGTGTCTGACGCACCACCTATTAACGGTGTTTTAGCGGATGCTAGAGTTAAAAGCTGTGAATACACTCCCGCTATTAAGACAGTGTCGCTAGACATTGAAACCACTATGGATGGTAAAACAATCCATAGCATTGCCGTCTATAGCACTGAAAACCAAGGCATAGAGAATCAGTCGCCTGTGCAGGTGGTTTGGTTGCATTGGCCTGCTAGTATGCCTAAGGAAAACATTAAAGACCTACCCCAGTATACCCAAGTGTGTGCCAACGAAAGGCAATTGTTAAAGCAATTTAGTCAGTGGTTACTGGACTATAACCCAGATGCAATTATTGGTTGGGCCCTAGTGCAGTTTGATTTTCAAATACTGTGTGCTCGGGCGCGAGAGTTAGGTGTGCGTTTGCGGTTGGGCCGAGGTGGTGAGGAAATACGCTGGCGTGCAGGGCAGGGTAATCGCCCAGCAAAGCTCTATATGCCGGGCCGTGTGGCTTTAGATGGCATTGAAGTAATGCGTTCTGCAACATGGCAGTTTGAATCGTTTTCGTTAGAAAATGTAGCAAGGCAATTACTGGGACGTGGTAAGGACATAACCAAGCCGCAAGACCGTGGCGAAGAAATTCAACGTATGTATCGTGAAGATCCAAGCTCATTGGTGAGCTATAACTTAGAGGATTGCCGCTTGGTATGGGATATTTTTATTAAAGCCAATTTAATGGCTTTTTTAATAGAACGTGCGCGGCTAACGGGTTTGCCAATGGATAGAGTGGGGGGCTCGTCTCAGGCCTTTGATCATCTATATTTGCCTCGCTTACACCGCCAAGGCTATGTTGCCCCTGCATTTGCGTCTGGTCAGGCAGGGGACAGCCCGGGTGGGTTTGTGATGGATTCTAAACCTGGGCTTTACCGCAACGTACTAGTATTAGACTTTAAAAGCCTTTACCCCAGCATTATTCGTAGCTTCAAAATTGATCCGTTAGGGTTAATTCAAGGCCTGCATAATGTCGGTGTAGCTAACAACGTGGACAAGGCTATTAGTGGATACAAAGGCGCTCAATTTAGCCGGAATCAAAGCATCTTGCCGGATATTATTGCTGAGCTTTGGGCAGCAAGAGATGTGGCCAAGGCCAACAAAAATACGCCACTGTCCACCTCTATAAAAATTGTTATGAATTCGTGTTATGGCGTACTGGGTTCAAGTGTTTGCCGTTTTTATGACCAGCGTTTAGCCAGCTCTATTACCTTGCGTGGCCACGCCATCTTGAATCAAACCAAAGACCTTATACAGCAGCAAGGTATGCAGGTGATCTATGGAGATACAGATTCTGTATTTGTGTGGTTAGGCGACGAAGCGATCTCCTTAGCTAAAGTGCAAGCTAAAGGCAATGAGCTGGCAAAGGAGCTTAATGAGTGGTGGAGTCATCATTTAAAAGTGGAGTTTGACCTCAAAAGTTATTTAGAAATAGAGTTTGAAACATACTTTAGTCGCTTTGTTATGCCCACTATAAGAGGACAAGAAACAGGTAGTAAAAAACGTTATGCCGGTGTTACTGTTGCGCCCGATGGAACGTCTAAGATGCTCTTTAAAGGCTTAGAGCAAGTGCGTACAGATTGGACCAAGTTGGCAAAAGACCTGCAGGCGCAGCTTTATCAGCGCGTATTTAACGACGAACCATATTTGGACCTGATTAAGCCTTTGTTAACACAAGTAAGATCTGGTGAGTTAGACCATAAGCTGGTGTACAGAAAACGCCTGCGAAGGCCCTTAGCCGAATACCAAAAAAATGTCCCACCACACGTTCAAGCGGCACGTAAAGCAGAGGCTTGGCGGCTAGAAAACCAACTGCCATCAGCTTATGCTAACGGGGGTTGGATAGAGTATGTGATCACTCTTACAGGGCCAGAGCCATTAGAAATGGCGCCTAAAAATTACGATTATGAGCATTATATCGATCGTCAAATAGAGCCAGTAGTTGATGGCATACTCCCTTTTCTAAATGATAGTTTCGCCAGTATCACTGAGCGACAGTTGGGTTTGTTTTAGGCTGTTGGTGGGGCTGTCTGGTTGTCTTTGTTTGTTCTATTTTCAGCTAAATAGTGCGTCTTTTTTTAACTGGGGTGAGCTTGTCTTTGTGCCCGTTTATTTGCGTGATCAACTGATCAAATGCTTGGGAAAGTCTTCAACTTTTTCACATCCCACCTGCTCCATAACCTGCTGAAGTTGGCGTTTGAATATCTCTAGCACTTGATTGCCACCTTGGTCTCCCATGGCACATGCCCCAAACATTGGCGCTCTGCCAAGAAAAGTAAACCTTGCACCTGAGGCCAAACTGGAAGCAACATCTGCACCTGAACGAATCCCTCCGTCCATCATTAGTGTTACAGTATCGCTGTATTTTTTTGCCAGCTCTGCAAGTGGTTTAATGGTAGATTGTCCAGAATCTAACTGTCTGCCGCCATGATTTGACACAATTAAACCGTCAACACCCAGTTTAATGGCTATCTCTGCGTCTTCTGGATTAACGATCCCTTTGATCACTAGGTTACCCGGCCACTGTTCGCGAATGGCTTTAATTTTATCTTCAGTTAAGCGCCCAGAAAAAGTCTTATTCATAAATAGGCCAAGATGCTGCATGTTGAGGCCATCTGGAATGTAAGGTTTCATGGTTTTGAACTCAGGTGACCCTGCCAAAAGTTGCTCTATCGCCCACCTTGGATGAGTGGCTATTTGTAGAATATTGGCCAAGGTCATTTGCGGTGGGATAGAAAGGCCGTTTTTAATTTCCTTTGGGCGGTAGGCAAAAGTAGGGGTGTCGGCCAGCAATACTAGGGTTTTACAGCCCGCCTGAGCAGCCCGCGCAAGGAGTTTGTCGCGCAATACATTTTCTGCGGGGTGATAGAGTTGGAACCAAAAATCACCTTCAGTAATATCGGCAATGGTTTCGATACTTGCAGTACCTACAGTGCTAAGGCAAAACGGCACATTATGCTGCTTGGCTGCCTTTGCCAAAATCTCACAAGACTTTGGCCACATGAGCCCCTGAAGCCCAACGGGTGCTATGCCAAAGGGTGAGTCGTAGGTTTTACCAAATAGCGTGGTTTGTTGTGAGGCACCATTGAAACCACGTAAGTAATGTGGACGAAGTTGGATGTCGCGTATTTCTTTCGTGTTGCGAGCGAGGTTGATGTTGGAAAAGCATCCCCCGGTGAGGTAATCATAGGCAAAGCCTGGCATGCGCTGTTTTGCGCGCTCGGCTAGCATTTCGATTGAGGGGTAGCGCGAATCCATTTTATTTTCTCTACTTGTGGTTGCTTTAGAAACCGTCTAAACGTTTTAGGGCTTTAACCCTAACACTGTGTTGTTCTATAGACCAAATCACTTGTTAAACTTTGGCTGCTGTAAAACAGCACCAAAATCATTATGCCCTTGGTGCTGCTTAGGCTCTAGTAGCTAGATGTTAAATAGGTTAAAGTGATCTGACCAAAATATGAGTATATTTATGAACAAAGTTAAAATGATCAGTCGTGCCATCGAAGAGGATATTCGTCAGTGTCGATGGTTACCCGGTAATAGGCTACCTGGGCAGTTAAAACTTATGGCGCGTTTTGGTGTATCTAGAACCTGTTTGCGTGAAGCGATTAACGGCCTAGAGGTTAAAGGACTAATTACTAGCCGCCATGGTTCGGGTTGTTATGTGAATAATTTGTTTGAAGCCCAGTTTGCCGGCCCCATGAGGGGTGTCGAGCGCAATTCGGTTGCGTTACAGCTGTCCGTTATGGAAATGCGATTAGTGTTGGATGGAGCGGCTGTTCAATGCGCCTGTGAACACGCTACTGATGAACAGTTGGCTGCCATAGGCCATGAGTATAAGCTAATGGCGCAGCGCCGTGGAAATGCCCTTCAGCGTGCAAAGGCAGACTTAAAGTTCCATATGCTCATTGCAGAATCTAGCCATAGCCTTATTATTGTGTCCCTGAGCCAATTATATTATGCACAGTTTTTTAATGCCATTTATGGCACATTGTATAGTGTTGCAGGGCGAGATTTAACCTTGTCTGGCGAAGTTTCAGTAGCGATTGGTACGCAACATCATGCTATTTATGAAGCGCTCATGGTGCGTGATGGCGAGGCAGCAAAAGCAGCAGCTCAGGCCCATATTCGTTACTCAATGTCTATGTTGGAGGATAGAACCAAGTTTAACGTTGCTGAGGTGGGTTAGGATTGCCGCAAGGGCTTGAAAAGGTTGTTCTCAAAGTTGAATGCAGGTAAAATCACGCTTCATTTTTTGCGCTATGGTTGCTGCTGTTTGATACAGCGTTAATTGTAACAGCGTTTTACCCCAAGTGGCCTTTGGTAGGGGCCACCACTGATCAAGGAAATATCATGCCGATAATTACTCTTCCTGATGGCAGTCAGCGGTCTTTTGACGCGCCTGTTACAATCCACGACGTTGCTTTTGACATCGGCCCAGGGCTTGCTAAAGCTGCTGTAGCTGGCAAGGTGTTGGGCGAGTTAGTTGATACCAGTTATGTCATTACTGAAGATGCCGCTCTTGCTATTGTGACTTCAAAGGATGAAGAAGGGCTTGAAGTCATTCGTCATTCGTGTGCGCACATGATGGCCCAAGCAGTTCAGGATGAGTTTCCTGGCGCTCAGGTGACCATTGGCCCAGTGATTGAAGATGGTTTTTTCTATGACTTTGCTTATGAGCGTCCATTTACCCCAGAAGATTTAGTTAAAATTGAAGCTCGTATGAAAGCTTTGACTAAAGAAAACCTTAAAGTTGAGCGCCGCATTATGAGCCGCGCTGATGCGGTTGGATTTTTCAAAGACCTTGGTGAAGACTACAAAGTAGAGATTATTGACAGTATTCCTGGCGAAGAAGACCTGTCTTTTTATAGTCAAGGTGGCTTTACCGACTTATGCCGTGGCCCTCATGTTCCGTCTACTGGCCATATCAAGTCGTTTAAGCTAATGAAGGTTGCGGGTGCCTACTGGCGTGGTGATTCTAACAATGCCATGCTAACGCGTGTTTACGGCACAGCGTGGGCAGACAAAAAAGACCTTAAAGCCTATTTGCACCGCTTAGAAGAAGCAGAAAAACGCGACCACCGCAAGCTAGGTAAAAAGCTAGATTTATTCCACACCCAAGAAGAAGCCCCGGGGATGATATTTTGGCATCCCAATGGCTGGACAATCTACCAAGTGGTTGAGCGTTACATGCGTGAGCGTCAGATTGAAGGTGGCTACCAAGAGGTGAAAACGCCACAAGTGGTTGATCGCAGCCTTTGGGAACGTTCTGGCCATTGGGATAAGTTTTCTGAGATGATGTTCACCACGTCTTCTGAAAACCGTGACTATGCTGTTAAGCCCATGAACTGCCCATGTCATGTACAGATTTTTAATCAAGGTTTGAAGAGCTACAAAGAGTTACCTATTCGCATGGCCGAGTTTGGCTCATGCCATCGCAATGAACCTTCTGGCACGTTGCATGGCATTATGCGTGTTCGTGCCTTTACTCAAGACGATGGCCATATTTTCTGTTCTGAAAGCCAGATGCAAGATGAAGTGGCTCGATTCATTGACTTTTTGTACGACGTGTACCAAGACTTTGGCTTTGACGATGTCATTCTAAAGTTGTCTACTCGGCCAGAGCAGCGAGTTGGTGCTGATGAAGTTTGGGATCGTGCGGAGGCTGCTTTAGAAGAAGCACTAAATGCTAAACAACTGCCCTTTGATATTTTGCCAGGTGAGGGTGCTTTTTATGGCCCTAAGATTGAATTCTCTTTGAAGGATTGCCTTGGCCGAGTTTGGCAGTGTGGCACTATTCAGGTAGACTTTTCTATGCCAGGCCGTCTTGATGCACAGTTTGTAAACGAAGCAGGTGATCGTGAAGTTCCGGTGATGTTGCATCGGGCAACTTTAGGTTCATTTGAGCGGTTTTTAGGTATTTTGATCGAAAACTTCGCCGGTGCTATGCCGCCTTGGTTAGCACCCAAACAAGTGTCAATTTTGAATATTACGGACAAACAGGCCCCTTTTTGCAAAGAAGTTGCAGAAAACTTAACAAAAATGGGCTTTAGGGCCTCTGCGGACTTGAGAAACGAAAAGGTAGGCTTTAAAATCCGCGAGCACACAATTCTTAAAGTTCCTTATTTGCTAGTTATTGGTGATAAGGAAGTTGAAACTCAATCTGTCACTGTACGAACTCGTACGGGTGAAGATTTGGGTAATATGAGCCTAGAATCGTTTGCCGATCTGCTTAATGCAGATATCGCCAAACTAGGCCGCAGTGAAACGTAAATATACGTTTCAAATTATGAATTAACGGAGATACCGAAATTAAACGGGAATATACTAAGGGCAAAGCAAAACGCCCAACAATTAACGAACATATTGAAGCGATAGAATGTCGCCTCATCGGTGCCGACGGCGAACAAGTCGGTATTGTTACTGTAGCTGAAGCACTAGTAATGGCAGAAGCAGCTAAGCTGGATCTAGTTCAGATTGCAGCCGATGCTGAGCCTGTGGTCTGTAAGATCATGGACTACGGCAAACAAGTGTTTGAAGTGAAAAAACAAAAAGCGGCTGCTAAAAAGAAGCAAAAGCAGACGCAAGTGAAAGAAATCAAGTTCCGTCCAGGGACTGATGTAGGAGATTATCAGGTAAAACTACGCAACCTGATCCGTTTCCTAGAGAATGGTGACAAGACGAAAGTAACCTTGCGTTACCGTGGTCGTGAGATGGCACACCAAGAATTGGGTATGGAATTACTCAAGCGTGTAGAGGTCGATTTGGCCGAATACGCTGGAGTAGAGCAATATCCGAAGATGGAAGGCCGTCAATTGACTATGGTTTTGGCACCAAAGAAAAGAAAGTAGCCGTTAAACGCTACATTCGGGAGACCACTTAAGGGTTTAGGTTCTTAAATGCGTCTTCATTAACAATCAACGAATGCGTGGAGTAAATGTAATGCCTAAGATGAAATCTTGCAGCGGCGCTGCAAAACGATTCAAGAAAACTGCTAACGGCTTTAAACACCGTCAGTCCTTCACCAGTCATATTTTGACCAAAAAGAGTACCAAGCGTAAGCGTCATTTACGTGGCACTTTGCAGATTAGTGCTGCAGATAAGCCATTAGTAAAGCGCATGTTGCCGTATATCTAATTAGTCACTGGTAAGGAGAAGTATAATGTCTCGCGTAAAACGTGGTGTCCAAGCACACCGTCGTCATAAGAAGATCCTCAAGCTGGCTAAAGGCTATTACGGTGCACGTAGTCGTGTATTTCGAGTTGCTAAGCAAGCAGTAATCAAAGCTGGCCAATATGCCTACCGCGACCGTCGTCAACGTAAGCGTCAGTTTCGTGCTCTATGGATTGCTCGTATAAACGCTGGTGCGCGTATGAACGGGTTGTCTTACAGCCGTTTGATTTCTGGTTTGAAGAAATCTTCAATCGAGATCGACCGCAAAGTATTGGCAGACCTAGCCATTCACGACAAAGCGGTATTCACAGCGATCGTAGAGAAGGCTAAAGCGGCACTCGCTTAAGCTGGTTGATCTAACACTAACCTTGGTTAGCATAGATTAAACTACCTTCGTATCCTCTAACGAGGATTAGAAACAGGGGAAGAGTGCAAACTCTTCCCCTGTCTTGTTTTAGATGGAGAATAATATGGATCACCTCAAGCAACTGGTCACCGATGGCTTAAACGCTGTGGCTCAAGCGGCAGATGAAGCAGCCCTTGACCACGTTCGGGTTCAGTACTTAGGTAAAAAGGGCGAACTGACACAACAACTCAAAAGCCTAGGCCAGCTGTCGGCACAAGAGCGCCCTGCAGCAGGTGCGAAGATCAATGAAGCCAAACAGCAAGTGCAAGACGCTATTACCGTAAAGCGCACTATGATGGCTGCTAATGCCCTTAGCAAGCAACTTGCAGTAGAAAGCATTGATGTCACACTACCCGGGCGTGGCCAAGATTTTGGAGGCCTACACCCTGTCACCATGACCATCGAACGGATTCAAAACTTCTTCGCTCAAATTGGTTTTTCTGTAGCCCAAGGCCCAGAAATTGAAGATGACTACCACAATTTTGAAGCACTCAATATTCCTGCTCATCACCCGGCGCGAGCTATGCATGACACGTTCTATTTTGGTGATGGCACCTTACTTCGTACCCACACATCAGGTGTACAAGTGAGAACTATGGAAAAGCAACAGCCGCCGATCCGCATTATTTGTCCTGGCCGCGTTTATCGGTGTGATTCCGACCAAACCCACTCGCCCATGTTCCACCAGATAGAAGGCTTGCTAGTAGATGACAATATTAGTTTTGCAGACTTAAAAGGTATTCTGCATAACTTCCTCAACGTCTTCTTCGAACGTGACCTTCAAGTGCGCTTTCGCCCCTCATACTTTCCCTTTACAGAGCCCTCCATAGAAGTAGATATCGGTTACTTAGGTGAAGATGGAGAACAAAAGTGGCTGGAAGTATTGGGTTGTGGCATGGTTCATCCTAAAGTATTCGAACACTCAGGCATCGACACTGAAAAATACACTGGTTTTGCCTTTGGTATGGGAGTAGAGCGCTTGGCTATGTTGCGTTACGGCGTTAAAGACTTACGGATGTTCTTTGAAAATGACCTACGCTTTTTGGCCCAATTTAGTTAATCTTTGATCGAGAGATAGACATGAAATTTAGTGAACAATGGCTTCGTGAATGGGTTAACCCAGCATTAAGCAGTGATGAATTGATAGCTCAAATCACTCTAGCTGGCCTAGAAGTGGATGATGTAGAGTCTGCCGCTGGCGAATTTAGTGGCGTCATCGTAGGCGAAATTATGAGTGCGCAGCAGCACCCAAATGCTGACAAACTGCGTGTGTGTCAGGTTAGTGATGGTGCTACAGAAATTCAAGTAGTGTGTGGTGCACCCAATGCCCGTGTGGGCATTAAAGTTGCGTTTGCCACAGTGGGCGCAGTATTGCCTGGCAATTTCAAAATTAAAAAAGCAAAGCTACGCCAAGAAGAATCTTTTGGTATGCTATGTTCAGCTGCAGAGCTAGAGATTAGTGACGAAAACGAGGGCATCATGGAGTTGGCAGCTGATGCACCCATAGGCACTGATGTTCGTGAGTATCTCAACCTTAATGACAAAATAATTGATGTAGACCTAACCCCCAATCGTGGTGACTGCTTAAGTATAGCTGGCCTTGCGCGGGAAGTGGGAGTGCTTAATTCACTGGATGTAACAGCCCCAGAACACCCAGAATTAGCACCTCAGGTAGACGATGTCTTTCCTGTTAAGGTGAGTGCTCCAGAGCACTGCCCACGGTTTTTAGGTCGGGTGTTAAATAACATTGATATTACTCAATCTTCGCCATTGTGGTTACAAGAAAAATTGCGCCGTTGTGACCTTCGTAGTATCGACCCCGTAGTAGATGTAACCAACTATATTTTGCTAGAAATGGGCCAGCCCATGCATGCCTATGACTTGGACAAGGTCAATGGCTCTATCATCGTGCGCATGGCAAGCCAAGGTGAAAGCCTAACTTTGCTTGACGGTCAAAAAGTTGAACTGACGAATGAGACCTTAGTGATTGCTGATAACGAGGGTGTATTGGGCATGGCGGGCATTATGGGTGGCGCCGATACAGGAGTGGGTGAAGGCACTCACAATGTATTCTTGGAAGCCGCTTTTTTCAACCCGATTAGTATTGCTGGTAAAGCCCGTAGTTATGGATTACACACGGATGCATCTCACCGCTTTGAGCGTGGCGTAGATTATGATCTACAGCGAAAAGCCATAGACCGAGCAACCATGTTGTTGCAAAGTATTGTTGGTGGTGAGGCAGGCCCTATTGTAGAGCAAGTTTCGGCAGAACACTTACCAAGCCTTAGTAAAGTGACACTGCGTAAAGCGCGCTTAGAATCGTTGTTAGCTTATAAAATTCCTCATCAAAAGGTGCTTGATATTCTTACGCGTCTTGGCCTTACCTTAGTTTCATCAGATGATCATGGTTGGACTTTCACCGCACCGTCGTGGCGTTTTGATATCGCCATAGAAGCAGACCTTGTGGAAGAGGTGGCGCGGGTCTATGGCTACAACAATTTGCCTAGTACTAATCCTGTGGCAACTATGGAAATCCCAAGTAAATCAGAAGTAGAGCGTCCTCTATCTGTTTTGCGTCGGCATATGGTGAGCTGTGGATATCAAGAAGCGATTACCTATAGCATGGTAGAACCCGGCTTGTTGGCCAAGTTTGATGATCAAAACAAGCCAGTGGAACTGCTTAACCCCATTTCTGCTGACATGGCGGTAATGCGCACAAGCTTATGGCCTGGTTTAGTAAAGGCACTGCAGCATAATCAAAACCGCCAACAATCACGTGTGCGCTTATTTGAAACGGGCCAGCGCTTTATTCCTAGTAAGCAAGGCTTGCAGCAGCAAGATGTGTTTGCAGGTTTAATCTATGGCTCACGACATCCAGAAAGCTGGCATGGCAAAGCTGAACAGGTTGATTACTTCGATGCAAAAGGTGACCTTGAATCTTTACTTGAAATTAGTGGCCAAAGGTTCTCCTTTGAAGCTGAAGAGCACTTAGCCTTGCATCCAGGACAAAGTGCTGCTGTCCAATTAGCTGACAAAACCATAGGCTACATTGGCGCAATGCATCCAGGCCTTGTTAAAGACCTAGGCCTAGACGGCCCAGTGTTTATGTTTGAGGTGGACCTAGCGTCGATTAGCATGGGAATGCTCCCTGCTTATGAGACCTTATCTAAGTTTCCAGAAATGCGCCGTGACTTAGCCATTGTATTGGATCAGAAAACCAGTGTCGCTAAAGTGACTCAGAACATTGAATCCAGTGCTGGTGAATGGCTTAAGTCGGTGCGGTTATTTGATGTTTACCAAGGCCAAGGCATTGAAAATGGACAAAAAAGTCTTGCTTTAGGCTTGACGTGGCAGCACCCAGAGCGCACTCTTACTGATGATGAAGTAAACCAATGGGTCGAACAGGTGGTTAAACACCTATCTCAACACGCTGGTGCGAGCTTAAGAGGCTAAAAAATACCCCGTTAGTTATAACTAACAGGGGGTTATTAAGCTTGGTAAGCTAAATAATTATAAATAACAGGCGAGGACCCAGCTATGGGATCACTGACCAAAGCCGATATGGCAGAACGTCTTAGTAGTGAACAAAAGCTTAGTAAACGCGATGCAAAAGACATGGTAGAAGCCTTTTTTGAAGAAGTGTCTTCCAGTCTCATAAGCAATGAACAGGTTAAATTATCTGGTTTTGGTAATTTTGACCTACGTGATAAACGCTCCAGGCCTGGACGAAACCCAAAAACAGGCGAAGAAGTGGCTATTTCAGCACGGCGAGTGGTCACTTTTAGGCCTGGTCAAAAGCTTAAAGACCGTGTTGAGGCAGAAAACTAGCCTGTGTCTTTAATTACATCAAAGACTTGATTTAATTCTATATTGTTGATGAATTCAAGGCTGCTTTGCTTCCAAAGTGGCAACGATTCTAGTAACATACCGCCTCTGTTGGGTTGCCTTAAAGCAACTACAGCAGCGGTGTCGGGGCGTGGCGCAGTTTGGTAGCGCACCTGCCTGGGGGGCAGGGGGTCGTAGGTTCAAATCCTGCCGTCCCGACCAATTATTCCATTAAAATTAGACACCTAGCGTGTCGTTTTTTTGGATGGTGTAAAATATAGTTGGTAACAAATTTCTAACGTCTAACGCTTCAAATGGTTTTTAAGCTCAATTTAGGCACTGCTATCTTCCACTGATGTCATCTTGGTTTGCTTCATAGAAGTTGCCCATTGCTTTACTTGTGAGGTCAGCCATTATTGTTGCTGATTCAGCAAACCTTCTTTTGTATCACGTACCTTCCAATGCTTTAATCTGTCGAATGCCATTGTTGGCCTCCTATTGCGTTACATTGGAACCAATTGGAGTGTCTATTAAACTGGGTGCGTATCATCAGCGTGTTATTTGGAACAAGGGAGATAGTGGAAAAGCTAACGTTTCCACAATGGGATACTTGCCAACGCCGACTTAAAATTGACCCACCTAGGCCGTTTCATTTCTGTCTCTTATGCCGTAGACAGTTTTACTTAACCACTACAATTTTTCGATCTTGCTTTTTAAGTGCGACTTATATAAATACTGTACTTTATCTGAACACATAACTGAACCACGACAAGATCTGATTTTTGCTTTCTGAAAGTCCTGGGATAATTTAAATATTGGATTAAGTGAACCTGATTTTTTGTAAATCACATACATTTCAGATGCCGCATCTATAAAGAAATTAGAATAAGAAGTCGCCCAACTTCCTGAGCCATGGTGAGCATCTAAATGTTCACCTTGATGTTTTTTACAAATATCAATTAACTCTAGCAGTCTAAGCTCATTCTCTGTGGAAACTTTCATACTGACCTCTAAATACAACTAACAGTACATTTATGAGACATATCGACACTCATAATAATTATTAGAGAGCCACTCTATTATTTTTTCTTATCAAAATATTAGCTAACAATGTGTTGAAAGTGTAGTTCATTTTTCTGGGCATGCTCTTACATTACACTTTTAGGGTTAAGAGTTTTGCTGAATTTTATCAAAAACCGATGAACTGTTAACTAAATGAACACCAAAACTTACTTTCAGTTCTAGACTGTTTTATGGTTGTTCATATACAGTTGTAAGTTAAATATTTTAAACCTCCAAGTTTATGTATGTAAAAAAAAATCTAGGGTCTACCCCCAGATCCCTTAGTATTATCTGAGCCAAACTAGGCCGTTAAGCTGTTATTCCTCATTTTTACATCAGTTAAAACTGGGGGGATGACAGCTCCACTAGGAGGCTATCCTTTGGCCCTGGTTTCTTTTTTTAGTTGTCTAGAATATTTTAAGAAATTGTAAAGCTAATGGTCCTATTACAAATTTTAACCAAAGAGCTAATCGATTTAGTGACCAGCATTGCTGAATATTGGATGAATTGGAGTGAATAGGACCATTACCTTTACAAAAATGCCTTGATTTTTGCCTAAGGCGACCATTTACTTAACAAATTTGGCACCAGCCTGTGCTAGGAATAAAAACTTAATAAGGATGTAATGTATGCTTGAGAAGCAATATGAACTGATGCAATTGATCAATATAGATGGCGATGTGCCATCCTGCAAAAAAGAAGATGTGGAAAAACAGGAAGCACTGGCGTTAGATGTTATGGAAAGCTTCCTAGGTTGTACCATACGAGTTCATGGCCAAGATTTCATATTGACTAGTTTAGAGCTTTACTATGGTGGAATAGGGGATATGGCACATGACTGGTATCGGTCATCTTATGCAGAAAAGTATCCCACAAAAAGTAGGCATTCAGCAGGAAATACTCGTGCCCAAATATCCGAAGGCCCTTTGTTTTACTTTAACGGCAATGGGCTGCGTAGGCGTTGTGACTTGGTTGTTGGGAACGCTGGGGTTGCTGTAAGCTTTTTAATCAGAAATGTGTTGGATAAAGATCTTATACCTCTAGGTACGAAAAATGGGCAACCAAATGTTGTTTTGAAACGTATGGGGCTATTATCGGATAGTAATCATGGAAAACCTGTAGAAATTATTGATACCAGAGATGCTGTTCTGAAAGGTGGGTACACAATTAACAAACGTAAAAGGTACAGTTCAGGCAAGTTTGAAGGATTTGATTATGACTGCCCGTTTGCACAAAAAGCATGGAACTTTTCACTTGAGCTTGACTAGGTGTGCAAATGGTCTCCACATATTACATATGGGTCTGAACATCTCAACAATAGATGGCGCAAAAGTAAAATGACAAGAGATAGTGTATGAATCAAGACCAAGCAATAGGTTCCATCATTGGCCTAGCCATTGGTGATGCTCTAGGTACTACGCTGGAGTTTACTCATAATCCCACAGAAGACAGAAGCCAGTGGCATACGGAAATAACAGGCGGTGGCCCATTTTCAGTGCCAGTGGGTGGGTGGACCGACGATACCAGCATGGCCTTAGCACTTGGGTACGCATACAAATCAAAGAAGGGCTTTGATGCTGAGCAGATTAGCAAAAACTTCGTGGCTTGGTGGTTGGATGGTGAGTACTCATGGGCCAATGAATGTTTTGATATTGGTAATGCTACTAGGTCTGCGTTGACTCGCCTCAATGCGCTCAAAATAGATGGCCATCAATCATTCTATCAGGGCAGTACAGCGCCTCAGTCTTCTGGCAATGGCGGTATAATGCGCCTTGCTCCTTCAGTAGTGGCGAATGCACGTAATGTAGAGCTAGCAGTGGAACAGTCTGTTTTGCAGTCACAAATCACTCACGCATCCGAAGAGTGCTGCCTATACGCGCACCTTCTCGCTAGAGTGCTATATGCAGGCGACCCATTCATAGAAGACGTTAAAAATTATGTTTTACCAGATTCAACCCCTTGGTCAGAACTCCAATCTAGCGGCTATGTCAAACATACCTTTGAATGTGCTATGTGGGCAGCACGAAATTCAGATTCATTTGAAGAGTGCCTACTGCTGGCCGTAAATCGTCGAGACGATGCGGATACTGTAGGCGCAGTGGCGGGGCAAATTGCTGGGGCTATGTATGGGTATAGTGCTATTCCAAAGAAGTGGACAAAAGTGGTGTTGTGGCGTGACCAAATGATTGAGCTAGCGACTTGTCTGTATGATTTGTGATGACCCCTACAGTGCATGAGCTACGGGCAAGTATATACATCAATAACAACGGTTCTAAATAATATGAAAATCTATTTTTCGCACGGTATGGAAAGTGGCCCTTGGGGCAGCAAGATAAAGCATTTGGCAGCGATTGCAAAAGAGGCTGGGCACACGGTTGAGAGCATTGATTATAGGGAAACCAAAGACCCCGATGTTCGTGTAAGTATGTTGTTGAAGGTACTGGAAAACGATAAAGAGCCACCCATTCTAGTGGGGTCAAGCATGGGTGGTTACGTTTCTTTAGTGGCTTCACAACAAGTGAACGTGCAATCACTCTTTCTTCTTGCCCCAGCTCTTTATATGGATGGCTATAAGGTACAAATGTATCCATCAAAAACCACCCACATTGAGGTTGTTCATGGGTGGTCTGATGACATTATACCAGTAGGTAACTCGGTGCAGTTTGCAAGGCAGGCTAATTGCACACTGCATTTGCTGAAAGGTGATCATCGGCTTAATTCCTCTATCGAAGAGGTTATGAGCCTATTTAGTAGATTTTTAACGCGAGCGCACTAATAAGCAAATAAATAAAGGTTACTCCACATATAAACACTGCATTACTCCATATCGCATAATTTAATGATTTTATTATATTTCACGTAATGCAAACCTAACTTTAGAATGGAAAGCTTATGAGTTATTTACTTTCAAAAATACAAAAGAACAAGTTTCTAGAAACCTCTGGTTATGAATATGTCGGTGAGTCGTTGAAGGGAAACTTCATGACTGAATACCCTTTCAACAATAGAGAATGGGAATACTCTCCTTGGCATTTTGATTTTAAATTTGATCAAGACAATGGGTTCTTAATATGTGAGCTTGACCATAGAATGACAAACAATAGAACTTTCGGTTGGGACCAAGATGGCAATGATCTGCCAGAAGAATTGGTAAATAGAGTATACCCTCCACATATTTAACTGCTGTCATCAGGTAGTTAATCAGGTAGCCACAGGTTTTTAACCCGAGCCCCGAGAACACTCTGCACTTAGCTTAACAATCTTAGCCACTTCATCGTCACTAACGAATGCACCATGGATACGTTCTGGAGTGGAGTTGCCTGGAAATGAGTTATGGCATTAGATGCCATTTTATTTAAGGCGCGGAGCTTTTGCTTAATAAAGCCTGTTCTTCCCTTAGCTTTTCTTTTATTACAAGGCCTATGGCTAAGCCAATTTTTGTAAACTCATTAAATGAAAAAATATCTGATTTAGCGTTGTTGCACCAATAACAGCACAATTCGCAGTTTTCCTCAGTGTATTTCGTATCTTCTTTTCTTTCGATCTCCAAACTTTGTCCTCTAGGCCTTTTTGAATCGGTCCTTTTACAGAATTCAGACAGCTCTTCAGAGGATGTTTGATACGCACCCAATTTAATAGACACTCCAATTGGTTACAATGTAACGCAATAGAGAGCGTGTGGCTTATAGTTGCAGTCAGCCCATTGTGGCGTTGTATGGTGCGGCAGGAGCGGATATTTGGATAACTGATAATCAACGCCACAAGACGGAACACAAAGTAGGTAAAGGCTTGTTTGCAGCATCGCAAGAATATTCCATCCTTCTTAGCCTATTGCAGGTATAGCATCTGTGCAAACTCGTTGAAAATTGAATGGCTTTGTTAAAACAGTTGATGATTTGTTTGTAAAGCTCACCCCACCTAGCCCCCATGCCCTTAATTTCGTACACTTTTTAGATCGTTGGTTAGTCTATAAGCAGGTATTTTAGTGAAGAAGTTTATCTAAGCTGCTGTATTTTATGGCTTTTATAGTTTTTTTGATGTTGGCTCACTCAAAGAGGGTAGCGTAGGGGGCTGTAGGTTCAAATCCTGCCGTCCCGACCAATTATTCCATTAAAACCAGACACCTAGCGTGTCTTTTTTTGGATGGTGTCAAAGGCAGTTGGTAAAAAATGTCTAACGCCTAAAGCTTTATATTGGCTTTTAAGTCCAATTCAGGTGCCGTTTTTCTCCACTCAAGGTCATCTGGATTCTGTTCATCGAAGTTCGTCATTTCTACACTGAAGTGACCCATCATTATAGTTGCTGATTCAGCAAACCTTCTCTTTGTATAACTTACTTTTCTGTGCAGTCAGTGTATGCATTAACTAAATCTCTAACCTTTTTAGGTGCTCTACTCAAAAAAGCTGGCGTTATGTATGTTCTATGGTTGCCTGAGTCCATTGCCGCCTGAGTTCTCTTATTAGGCACTGAATGAATTGGGTAAGGGGAAAATACATTATCTGCTTTCCAGCGTTAAATGACTTGCGCCATTTTTAAGTGTAAACCCCTCTTAGACGCCATTATAGTTTCTCAAATGATTAAAAAACCGGTCTAAATATCATTCTCAAATGACTATTTTACTGTGGTAATTCATAGTGCAGCGGGTGTTCTGCTGGGTTCACTTTGGTGCACTGTAACAATTTACAACCTGCTAAAACTATTAATAAAATTTTAACTATCTGAAATATATACAAAAAATAAAAACTATTATGTTTTTAGATAATTGGCATGAAGGTTGCTCTTAACTAATTAGTAAAATCATTTTGGTGCTAGTTATTTGGCCCAATCAATAACGTAATTAAACAAAAGGAAGAACTAATGCTTAGAAATAGTTTTTGGAAATATGCAGCTTTGACAGGCGCAGTGGCAATATCAAATATTGCGCTGGCTGCTGACACCATTAAAGTAGGTGTGTTGCACTCCTTGTCGGGTACCATGGCCATCAGTGAAACCACACTTAAAGACACCATGCTGATGCTGATTGATGAGCAGAATAAAAAGGGTGGTTTATTGGGCATGCAACTAGAACCTGTGGTGGTTGATCCAGCCTCTAACTGGCCACTGTATGCTGAGAAAGCGCGTGAGTTGATTGAAAAAGACGAGGTGGCCGCTATTTTTGGGTCTTGGACATCGGTATCCCGAAAGTCCGTTTTGCCAGTTATTGAAGAGTTAAACAGCGTATTCTTTTATCCTGTGCAATATGAAGGAGAAGAATCCTCCAAAAATGTATTTTATACCGGTGCAGCACCGAATCAGCAAGCTATTCCAGCGGTAGATTACTTAATAAATGACTTGGGTATAGAGCGCTGGGTGTTAGCTGGCACCGACTATGTGTATCCACGAACCACCAACAAAATATTAGAAGCGTATTTAAAAGCGAAGGGCGTAGCATCAGAAGACATCATGGTTAACTACACACCTTTTGGTCATTCTGATTGGCAGTCTATCGTTTCTGATATTTCTAAGTTTGGATCAAAAGGTAAGAAGACGGGTGTCGTTTCCACTATCAATGGCGATGCTAATGTGCCTTTCTATAAAGAGTTAGGAGCACAAGGGATCAGCTCTGCAGACATTCCTGTAATTGCATTCTCGGTCGGTGAAGAAGAACTTTCTGGTATCGATACGGCTCCACTGGTCGGTCACCTAGCCGCTTGGAACTACTTTATGAGCGTTGATAGTGAAGCTAATGAATCATTTATTGAAAGCTGGCATGCCTTTATTAAGGATGAGGACCGCGTCACTAATGATCCGATGGAAGCGCACTATATTGGTTTTAACATGTGGGTTAAAGCCGTTGAAAAGGCTGGAACTACAGATTCGCAAGCCGTACAAGATGCAATCATTGGCGTTTCTGTGCCTAACTTGACTGGGGGCTTATCGGCCATGATGCCTAACCATCACATTTCCAAGCCAGTGTTAATCGGTGAGATTCAAGATGATGGTCAATTCGAAGTTGTCTCTTCAACCAGTGGTTTAGTGGTTGGTGATGCTTGGTCAGACTATTTAGAGGGTTCTAAAGACCTAATTTCAGACTGGCGTTCCCCTTTGTCTTGTGGAGCCTACAACGTTAAAACAGCCAAGTGTTCTGGCCAAAACTACTAATCATCAGACTATTTAAATCCTGATTTTCAAGTGACATAGAGAGCGTACATGGCTCTCTATTTTTATGTAAGGATAAAAGTATGATCAATCAGTGGCTTGTGAATTGCCTTTCGTGGGGGATGGGTTGCTTGCTGTTAGTTTTAGCCAACCTAAGCCAAGCTGGAACTTTTGAAATAGTTGAGTATGAACAGGCTTTAATTAAAGCCAAGTTCGATCAAAAAGCCCAGATTATGGCGTCTTGGTACGAGGCAGATCAGGCCCAAGCTGTGCATTTAATGCAATTAATGTTGGACAGTCAGTTGTACTATCTTAAGCAAGATAAACGTTTATATCAGGTGGAAGATGCCAGCAGTGGAGCCATTGCTCAGCGTATTCATGATGGGGGTTTAATCACCCTCAAAAAAAAGCGAGACGTTAAGCGAGTCTCTATTAATAATCGGCTGCGCAGCGTTTTTCGCCAACGCGTGACTGAGACGCAGTTATCAGCGGCAAAGCCTCAGGATCGACTAGCCGCAGCAGAATCGATCATTGGCGATACCACCCCTGAACTGATGGCGACCATCGCCCGGTTACGGCTAGGAGAAACAGATGCCTCGGTGTTGGCAGCATTTGATTTAGTGCTCGCTGTAGCAACCTTGCATTCCAGTAATGAGGATCAGCAAAGGCAGTCAATCAGGCTTCTAGGGGAAAGTTTGCACCCCGCCAGCCTTAATGCACTCAATGGTTTTTTGTTGACTTATCCCCAATCACCTTTAATACCAATGGTCGGCAAATATGTTGAGCAAATCAACGGAAAAGTAGATTTTTATGGCAGTCTTGAAACCATTTACTTTGGACTGAGCCTAGGCTCGGTGCTGGTGTTAGCGGGTATTGGCTTAGCGATTACTTTTGGTGTGATGGGCGTCATTAACATGGCTCACGGGGAGCTAATTATGATTGGCGCCTACACGACTTATCTGATCCAACAGTTGATGCCTAACCACATTGGTTTATCTTTATTAGTGGCTGTGCCGGCTGCATTTTTGGTGTCAGGTGCTGTGGGTATACTCATCGAGCGTGGTGTAATCCGCTTTTTATACGGCCGACCGCTGGAAACATTGTTAGCAACATTTGGTATTTCACTGATTTTACAGCAGGCCGTGCGCAGTATTTTCTCACCACTTAATCGCAGTGTGGAAACGCCTCTTTGGATGACTGGAGTCATTGACATTAATCCACTCCTGTCGTTAACCCAAAGTCGGATGTACATTATCGTATTTTGTCTCACTATATTTTTACTTCTGTTGGCTGTGATGAAACGCACGCGACTTGGCTTGCAAGTGAGAGCAGTCTCACAAAACCGTGATATGGCTAAGTCTATGGGGGTCAGGTCTGAATGGATAGATGCGCTCACATTTGGTTTAGGCTCTGGGGTTGCTGGGGTTGCTGGCGTGGCCTTATCCCAGTTAACCAACGTGGGTCCGAATATGGGCCAAGCTTATATCATTGACTCCTTTATGGTGGTGGTGTTTGGCGGGGTAGGAAATCTTTGGGGCACCCTTGTGGCCGGTTTAAGTTTGGGCGTGGCTAATAAAATTCTTGAGCCCTGGGCTGGAGCGGTATTGTCCAAGGTGTTGGTGTTGATTTTTATTATCTTATTTATACAAAAACGACCTCGTGGCTTGTTTCCGCAACGGGGACGCGATGCCAAAGGATAAATAAAAATGATGCGTTTATTAAATAATGATGTGGGTGGCCGTTGGTTAATTGGCAGTTTGCTGCTGGCAATTGTTTTGATACCAGTGCTTAATTCTCTTCCTGCCAGTTCAAGCCTGTATTTCCCCACCTATTCTGTCACCCTGTTAGGCAAATACCTGACTTTGGCTTTGCTGGCTTTATCGGTTGATCTAGTGTGGGGCTATTTGGGTATTCTCACTTTAGGGCATGCCGCATTCTTTGCTTTGGGTGCCTACGCCATGGGCATGTATTTGATGCGCCAGATTGGTGACCGAGGAGTTTATGCCAATGCCGAATTGTCTGATTTTATGGTGTTTTTAGATTGGCAGGAATTACCCTGGTTTTGGCAGGGATTTGATCAGTTTTGGGTGGCGATTTTGATGGTCATGCTGGTGCCAGCGGTGTTGGCTTTTGGGTTTGGGTATTTGGCCTTTCGCTCTCGTGTTTCGGGTGTTTATTTGTCGATCATTACCCAGGCAATGACCTATGCCCTTATGCTGGCCTTCTACCGCAATGAAATGGGGCTAGGTGGTAATAATGGCTTAACTGACTTCAAAGATATCTTAGGCTATAGCCTGCAAAGCGATCACACAAAGATGGCATTATTTATTGCCAGTGCTGTGGCTTTAATTATAGGATATCTATTGTGTCGTTTTATTACCACAAGTCGGGCGGGTAAGGTGGTTGTGGCTATAAGAGATGCGGAAGAACGAACTCGGTTTATGGGTTATCGAGTAGAAAATATAAAGCTGTGGGTGTTTGTCTTTTCGGCCATGCTAGCAGGGGTGGCTGGCGCCTTGTATGTGCCACAGGTGGGTATTATTAATCCCAATGAGTTCTCCCCACTTAACTCAATAGAAGTCTTAGTATGGGTGGCTGTAGGGGGGCGTGCAACGCTTTATGGTGCGGCCATGGGGGCCATCCTGATTAATTATGCCAAGTCTTATTTAACAGTTGAATTGCCTGAGGTCTGGTTATTTGTGTTGGGGGGCTTGTTCGTATTTGTAACCTTAGTGTTGCCTCAAGGCGTGGCTGGATTACTGAAACGCAAGGGGACCGAATGAACAAATTACATCGTAGCACTGACCTTAAGCCCCATGCAATGACTGCCAAAGGGTTGGATTTTTTAGCGCCCGAAAAAAACCATACTGTAAATGTTGATCATTCGATATTGCTCTATGTGGAATCTTTGTCAGTGGCATTTGAAGGTTTTCAAGCCATCAACGACCTCAACTTATACATTACAGATGGTGAGTTGAGGTGCATTATTGGCCCTAATGGGGCTGGTAAAACAACCATGATGGATATTATAACGGGCAAAACAGCACCTGATTCTGGGATTGTGTATTTTGGTCAAACCATTGATTTATTAGAGCTGGATGAGCCCGCTATAGCTCAAGCAGGGGTGGGTCGAAAATTCCAAAAGCCCACAGTATTCGAACACTTGAGTGTCTGGCACAATCTTGAGTTAGCTATGGCCCAAAAGCGCAATTTTTGGAGTTTATTGCACGCGAAAATGACCTCAGAGCAACGCGCTAACATTGATGAGGTATTAGGGCTGATTGGTCTAAAAGATCAGGTGAGAAAACTAGCAGGCACACTTTCTCATGGCCAAAAGCAATGGCTTGAAATTGGCGCTTTACTCATGCAACGGCCACGTTTGTTGCTGGTGGATGAACCCGTTGCGGGTATGACCCACCAAGAAATGGATAAAACGGCCGAATTGTTGCGCTCTCTTGCAGGCAAACACTCTGTCATTGTGGTGGAACATGATATGGAATTTGTGCGCAATCTTTCTGATGGCGGTAAAACGGTAAGTGTCCTTCATCAAGGCTCTATTCTAGCGGAAGGGACAATGACTCAAGTGCAGAATGATGACCGTGTGAAACAAGTGTATTTAGGAGAATAGCCAGTGCTGAGGGTAGAGCAAATTAATCAATTTTATGGCCAAAGTCATATCCTGTGGAACTTAGATCTCCACGTTGAGCCAGGGCAATGCACGGTGCTTATGGGGCGCAATGGGGTGGGGAAAACCACCTTGCTGAAATGCATCATGGGTCAGTTGGGCCTGAGTTCAGGCACTATTATCTTTCAAGGTGAAGACATTACTCTATTGAATACTGAGTCACGCCCCAGAATGGGCATTGGTTATGTACCTCAAGGTCGTCAGATATTTCCTTTGTTAACCGTAGAAGAGAATTTGCAAATTGGGTTGCCAGTCTTACCACGTGGGGAGCGCAAGATAGCTGAGTATATTTTTGATTTATTTCCTGTGCTTAAGGATATGTTGGGTCGCCGTGGGGGGGATTTGAGTGGCGGTCAGCAGCAGCAATTAGCCATTGCTAGGGCGTTGGTAGTGCGGCCTAAATTACTAATACTGGATGAACCCACAGAAGGCATTCAGCCTAATATTGTGCAGGAAATAGGTGACATTATTGTGAAGTTGAATCAACAGTTGGGTCTAACCGTGTTGTTAGTTGAGCAGAAATTACCCTTTGCTAGAAGGGTGGGTCATCAGTTTTGTATCCTTGACCGTGGCTGTGCTATTGCCCAGGGTAGTATCAAAGATTTAGATGATCGTCTCATTAAACAATATCTAACAGTATAGGCACAATCTATGGAAGGGGTGGCTAAAAATACCAATTGGCAAGCTGACTTGGCTTTAGACTTTGCACCTAGGGCTGGAAAGACCCGCCTGATTGCCTCCCAACGGCGGGGCCCATTGACCGTGCAGAGGGCTTTTTTCCCTGAAGGAAATGTTAATCATACTTACTTACTCCACCCGCCTGGTGGCGTGGTTGGGGGCGATGAATTGAATATCGACATTAAGGTGCAGGTGGGGGGTCAGGTGCTTGTGACAACACCAGGCGCCACCAAGTTTTATCGTTCAGCAGGGCCGCAAGCTCTGGTAAAGCAAAGCTTACACATTGCTGATGGTGCAACATTGGAATGGATGCCGTTAGAAAGCATTTTCTTCCCGGCTACCAATGTAGCCATTAAAACAGAAGTCCACTTGGCTGCTGATGCTAAGTTTATTGGTTGGGAAATGAATTGTTTGGGTAGACCGGCCAATGGTGAAGGCTTTGCCATGGGCACTATTAATAGTGATTTTGCGTGTTATCGCGATGGCAAGATCGTGTTGTTGGATCGTTTTGCGACGCAGGGAGAATCAATGATGGGTTCGCCTGTGGGCATGCGAGGGTTTAGCGCGCAATCGATGTTGGTGGCAACCGTGTCTGATGAATCATTAATTCGACACGTGCAAACCATGCTTGCTGGTTATGCACCAAAAATCTGGGCGGGAGCCAGCTGTGTTGATGGTTTGTTAGTGGTGCGTGTATTGGCACACCAGAGTCAGGATATGCTGTTACTGCTTGTTGCGGTATGGCGCTTGCTGCGGCCAGTAATCATGGAACGCCAAGCCGAGCCACCCCGTATTTGGGCAACTTAAAATACAGAGTTTATAGATTAGCGCTTTTTTAGGCATTATAGGAGTGAATTTATGGAATTAACACCGCGCGAAAAAGACAAATTAATGCTATTTACGGCAGGTTTGTTGGCTGAGCGACGCAAAAATCGGGGTCTAAAGCTTAACTATCCAGAATCTGTGGCTTACATTAGTGCTGCACTTCTTGAAGGTGCTCGCGATGGTCGCAGTGTGGCAGAGTTAATGGATTATGGCAGTACCCTGCTGACCCGAGACGATGTAATGGATGGCATTCCTGAAATGATTCAGGATGTTCAAGTTGAGGCCACCTTTGTCGATGGCACCAAACTAGTCACAGTTCACGAGCCAATTGTTTAAGGAAAAGCAGATGATACCAGGTGAATATCGCGTTGCTAAGGGCAGTATTGTATTAAATGCTGGTCGAGAAACGATAGAGGTTGAGGTAGCCAACAAAGGCGATCGCCCAGTGCAAATTGGCTCTCATTATCATTTCTTTGAAGTTAATGAAGAACTCGATTTTGATCGCCAAGCCAGTCGTGGCTTTCGGTTAAATATTCCAGCGGGCACTGCCGTACGCTTTGAGCCAGGGCAAACGAGGCGTGTTGAATTAGTGGCTTTAGCAGGTAAGCGTCAGGTGTACGGTTTTCAGGGTAAAGTGATGGGTGCATTAGATTGAGGAATGAAAGATGGTAGCAATATCACGCAGTGCTTACGCAGAGATGTTTGGCCCAACCACAGGCGACAAAGTGCGTTTAGCAGACACAGAATTGTGGCTTCAGGTGGAAGACGACTTGACGCATTATGGGGAAGAGGTAAAGTTTGGTGGCGGTAAGGTTATTCGTGATGGCATGGGACAGAGCCAGGCCTGCAGCGCTCATGTGCCAGACTTAGTCATTACTAATGCCTTGGTCATCGATCATTGGGGCATCATCAAGGCTGATATCGCGATCAAAGATGGGCGTATTCAGGCCATAGGTAAAGCGGGTAACCCAGACATTCAACCTGGAGTGAGTATTGAGATTGGACCAGGTACAGAAGTGGTGGCAGGGGAGGGGCAATTGGTAACAGCGGGTGGTGTTGATGCCCATATCCATTTTATCTGTCCACAACAAGTAGAAGAAGCGCTATGCTCTGGTGTCACTACCATGCTGGGGGGTGGCACTGGGCCGGCAACGGGCACTAAGGCCACCACATGCACGCCGGGGCCTTGGAATATTGCTCGTATGCTGGAAGCTGCTGATGTGCTGCCGATGAATCTTGGGTTTCTTGGCAAGGGCAATGCGAGCCTTCCAGAGCCTCTGCGGGAGCAGGTTGAAGCGGGCGCCATGGGGTTAAAATTACATGAGGATTGGGGTTCCACACCTGCGGCTATTGATAACTGCTTATCAGTGGCTGAGGAATATGATGTGCAGGTGGCGATTCATACGGACACACTGAACGAAGGTGGCTTTGTGGAATCCACTTTGGCGGCTATTGGTGATCGGGTGATTCATACCTATCACACCGAAGGCGCTGGTGGTGGCCATGCGCCTGATATTATTAAAGCTGCCGGGCTAGTTAATGTTCTACCGTCGTCTACTAATCCAACTCGTCCGTATACGGTCAATACTGTGGATGAGCATTTGGATATGCTCATGGTATGTCATCACTTGGACCCTAGTATTCCTGAAGATGTGGCGTTTGCCGAATCGCGCATTCGCCGTGAGACGATTGCCGCAGAAGATATCTTGCACGATTTGGGGGCTTTTTCTATGATCTCCTCCGATTCTCAAGCCATGGGCCGGGTCGGTGAGGTGATTACTCGCACCTGGCAAACAGCCCACAAGATGAAGGTGCAAAGAGGCCCATTAGCAGAAGATTCTGTCGAAAATGATAACTACCGGATTAAACGGTACATTGCTAAATACACCATTAATCCTGCGCTGACCCACGGCATTGCCCACGAAGTGGGGTCTATTGAAGTAGGAAAGCTGGCAGATTTAGTGCTATGGAAACCCGCTTTCTTTGGTACCAAGCCCAGCTTAATTATTAAGGGCGGCATGATTGCGATGGCGCCAATGGGAGATCCTAACGCCTCAATCCCTACGCCGCAGCCAGTGCACTACCGTCCCATGTTTGGTAGTTTGGGAGCCGCATCACAAAGCACGAGCATGATCTTTTTGCCCACCGTGGCAGCTGAAAACGGGTTGGCGAAAACATTGGGGTTGCGCTCGTTAATTGGTTATGTAAAAGGCTGTCGTGATTTGACCAAAGCCAATATGATTCACAACGATTGGTTGCCCAACATTGACGTGGACCCACAGACCTATGTGGTGGAGGCTGATGGAGTTCCATTAACTTGCGAACCCGCTAGCGAACTGCCTATGGCGCAACGTTATTTTTTATTCTGAGGCCAGTTATGATTAAATTTATTAAAAAGGTGGCAGGTGAATCAATACCCAATCTTCAACTTAGCCTCAGTATTGAGCAGCGGATAAAAAGCCGTTTACGAGTGACTTTAAATAATGGCCAAGAAGCGGGGCTAGACCTACCCAGAGGCATTACATTAAGGCATGGGGACATACTTTCTAGTGAACATGGCGACCACGTGAGAATTGTGGCTGCCGTAGAAACCTTGTCTGTGGTGCGTACTGATGATGACCTGTTGCGGGCTCGTATTTGTTATCACTTAGGCAACCGCCATACCCCCATCGAAATCAAACACCATTTTGTCAGTTACCAGCATGATCACGTACTGGACAAAATGGTTATGGGTTTAGGGGGCAAGGTGAACCTTGAAGAGCTGACATTTGAACCAGAAACGGGGGCCTACGGAGGTCATAGTAATGATCATGAAGGCTAAGGAGTTTCTATAGTGGTGCCAACATTTAGATTGTTCCAGCTCA
Organism: Candidatus Njordibacter sp. Uisw_056; assembly: GCF_047730085.1. Lineage (NCBI taxonomy): Bacteria > Pseudomonadati > Pseudomonadota > Gammaproteobacteria > Pseudomonadales > Candidatus Njordibacteraceae > Candidatus Njordibacter > Candidatus Njordibacter sp. Uisw_056. The sequence goes on from NZ_CP159830.1 coordinate 913,780, forward strand.
TTAGCCCGTCACTGCCCGTGGGGGCCTTTGCCTACTCTCAAGGGCTGGAGTGGGCCGTAGAATCGGGCTGGATTAATGATCAGGCAAGCTTTGATGGCTGGTTGAGATCTCAGCTCATTGAGTGCCTAACCCAGCTTGAATTACCAATGCTAAATGCTGCATGTGTAGCCACAGAGAGGCAGGATTGGCAGCGGTTGCAGGACATTAGTCGAACTCTGATCGCCTGGAGAGAGACCAAAGAATTGAGGCAAGAAGAACAATTACGAGGCGAGGCACTAATGCGATTGTTACCTAATTTAGGGATTATTGTGCCTGATATCATTCGCTCAGCAGCCCACCGAAGCCAGGTGGTGGGATTAGCGATAGCGGGGGCCCAGTGGCATATTCAAACTGAGGATTTATGCCGCGGTTATGTCTGGAGTTGGTTAGAAAATGCCGTCATAACAGGGGTGAAATTAATCCCTTTAGGGCAGACACAAGGCCAACAAATATTGCACGGCATGTCCGCTGCACTTGAACAAGCAGTTCAATCAGCTGCAGCAATCGCCTATGAAGACGCTGGCAGCAGCGCTCCAGCATTAGCAATTGCTAGTAGTAATCATGAAATTCAATATACACGTTTATTTAGGAGTTAACTGTGAATGAATATAAAATGCCCCTACGAATAGGGGTTGGTGGGCCAGTAGGTTCTGGCAAGACGGCATTGCTTGAAGCCGTCTGTAAAGCCATGAGAGATGACTATAACCTAGCAGTGGTCACCAATGATATTTATACCCAAGAGGATGCAAAAATTTTAACTCGGGCTGAGGCTCTAAGTGAAGATCGCATTATTGGGGTGGAAACAGGGGGATGCCCGCATACAGCCATTCGAGAGGATGCGTCTATGAATTTGGCTGCCATTGATACCCTTGCCCGGCGCCACAAAAATTTAGACATTGTATTTGTGGAAAGTGGAGGCGACAATTTAAGTGCCACTTTTAGTCCGGAGTTAGCAGACCTTACCATTTTTGTTATCGACGTAGGCGAAGGAGAAAAAATTCCTCGCAAAGGTGGCCCAGGCATTACTAAATCTGATTTACTGGTCATCAATAAAACCGACCTAGCCCCTTATGTTGGAGCTGACTTAGGCATCATGGAAGCTGATACCAATCGCATGCGCCCCGAAAAGCCATGGGTTTTCACTAACTTGAAAACCCTAAACGGTTTGGGCGATATTATTGAATTCATTCGTCATTATGGGATGTTAACTTGACCTAGGCCGCAGCCTACAAAAGCACTAGCACCAATAGAAAGCCAAGAATAATGGCTAGCCAGGTTGCTAGTGCGCCTCTTTGGGCTCTGTGAATAAGGTGTGGGCTTAATACATTAACGGCTTTGCACTGTTATATAACTTGCGCCGATTCTTTTGTGATCTTAATTTTAATATAAGCACTATCATGTTTAATGCTTTTATTTTGGATCACGTTTATGTGCGCTGATTAATGAAACATTTCTTTTACTGGCGTTTAATTTTCTTAAAACTATATATCTTTATTTACATAGTTTGTATTTCATTCATTTTTCAGTGCTTTTTATTCATCGATGAACCGGCATGGCTTATGTTTCAAAAAATTTGATAAACAAACCACTGCTGTCGCACTCTCAATTAGACTATTAGTCATATAGTCATATAGTCATATAGTCATATAGTCATATGAGTATTTGTTTAGTTTACAATTGCTCAGTTTAAAGTGAAACCACATAGGCAGGCTAAGCGGATAATATAACGATAAAGAATGCGGCACAGGTAAATATCTGTTGATCTTGGGGTCAAATGATTCCGCCACCTGCGCCAGAGACTGCCGGACGATTAAGCGACACTTTTTCACGATACCCAGATGCACGGTAAGCAGATACAGGATCGATGGCGCCATTCTTTTCAAACCTGGCCATTGCTAGGATGGGTTCAACGTCGGTGCGGAAAGCTTCCTTTAGGGTTGATGTTGCCATTAGGGCGTCATTGGTGTCTTGAAATCCTTCTAAGGCAACTCGGTCAACTAAAAGGGCTTGAGCGTAGGCCCGCTGTACTTCCATGGCAGACACCATGAGGCTTTCAATTGGATCGGTGACATTATGGCTTTGATCAAGCATGTGCATAGGGTCAAAACCAGGTACATTTTCAGCATCAACTAACTCATTAAAAACTAGGAAAAGGCGGTAGGGGTCAATGGATCCGGTGTCTAAATCATCATCCCCGTATTTACTGTCGTTAAAATGGAAGCCCCCTAATTTGCCAAACTGAATGAGTCTTGCAACGATCATTTCGATGTTTACGTTAGGTGCGTGGTGGCCTAAATCGACCAGACAATAGGCACGATCGCCTAATTCTTTTGCAATCATGTAATTGGTGCCCCAATCCTGAACCACAGTAGAATAAAAGGCTGGCTCATACATTTTGTGTTCGGTAAATAATCTCCAATCCTCAGGCAGGCCAGCATAAACTGCTTTGGTGCTGTCTAAATAGCGCTCAAATTGGCGGGTAAAGTTAGTTTGACCTGGGAAGTTTGAGCCGTCACCCACCCAAATTGTCAGGGCTTTTGAACCAATTGCCTGTCCAAGTTCGATACATTCCAAGTTATGATCGATGGCTTGTTGACGGGTGGCAGCATTACTGTGTGACAATGAGCCAAATTTATAGCTATGCACTTGGCCTTTTTGATCTTGGAAACAGTTCGAATTCATTGCGTCAAAGGTTAGCTTGTTCTCTTGTGCCTTTGCCAATAGATCTGAAGCTTTGGCTTTGTCCCAGGGGATATGCAAGGAAACAGAGGGTGTGGCTTGGGTTAAACTTTGAATCACACCACAGTCATCTAATTTGTCAAAAATATGGCGGGGTTCACCAAGGCCAGGAAAGCGTGCAAAGCGTGTGCCGCCTGTACCTACGCCCCAACTTGGAACTGCCACCTGGTATTTTGAAACCTTGGCTTTTATTTTGTCTATGTTGATGCTTCGGCGGTCAAGATGCTCTCCAAGAGCTTGATAGTTTGAGCGCATTTCCTGTTCGATAGACTCGTTAGATTGTTCGATACTCGTTTGCTTTATCATGAACTTGCTCCCAGATAAGTTTGCTATGGGGCGACAATTGGCAACCCTGCGTGGCTTTTTTGGTTTTTTTTAACGGGTAAATGCCTGCACGTTACCCGCATCAACATTAATAATGTTACCAGTAGACTTAGATGAGCGTTCGCTGGCAAGAAAATAGGCTGCCTCAGCAATATCTTCAGGAAATACAGAACGTTTCAACAATGAGCGCTCTCGGTAATGTTCTTCCAAGCCCTCTTTTTCGTCCTTACCATAAATGTTTGCACGTTGTTTCAGCCAATCCCCAGACCAAATTTTTGATCCTCTAAGAACTGCATCTGGGTTGACCACATTTACCCGAATGCCTTTTGGTGCGCCTTCAAGAGCCAAACATCGTGCCAAATGAATTTCGCTGGCTTTAGCTGTGCAGTAGGCTGAAGCCCCTGGCGACGCAGCCAAGCCATTTTTAGAAGCGATAAACACGATGGCACCCCCCATGTCTTGAGCAATCATCATTTTAAAAGCCTCCCGACTCACCAAAAAGTAGCCAGTGGAAAGAATTGACATGTTTTTATTCCACAATTCCAATGAAGTGTCCTCCACCGCTGCCGCACTGGCAATGCCAGCATTGGAAACTAAAATATCAACCCCACCAAATTCTACTGCAGTTTGGGTATAGGCATTAGCCACGGCTTGTTCATCAGTAACATTCATCAAAACGGTGCGAACTACGTCTGCAGAGTAGCGGGAAATGAGGTTTTCTGCTGCTTCTTTAATGGCAGCTTCATCAATGTCAGCGAGCATGACACAAGCGCCTTCTTGCAGGTAACGTTCTGCTGTGGCCAAACCAATCCCACCTGCACCACCAGTAATTAAAGCAATTCGCCCAGCCAGCGTTTTTGGCTTGGGCATGCGCTGCAGTTTAGCCTCTTCTAGTAACCAGTATTCAATGTTAAAGGCTTCTTGCTCGTCTAGGCCACAATATTCCGACACCGAAGATGCGCCACGCATCACGTTGATGGCGTTAATATAAAACTCACCAGAAATTCGCGCCGTTGCTTTGGATGATGCGAAGGTGATCATACCAACACCCGGAATTAAGTAAACAATAGCATTGGGGTCTCGAAGAGCAGGGCTGTCATCATGCTTACAGCGCCCATAATAGGCGCTATAACCGATTCTGTATTGGGAAATCGCATCGTCTAGGCTTGCCAAGGTTGCAGTTACATCGGGCATAGCTGGGTTAAAGTCCACAACCAGCGGCCTAATTTTTGTGCGTAAAAAGTGATCAGGACAAGATGTTCCTAGCGCGGCTAATTCTTCCATATTAGCACTGTTGACGAATTCTAAAACGGCATTGCTGTCGTTAAAGTTGCCAACCATATGTTGCTTGCCAGACACCATGCCGCGGATGGCAGGCATCAGCTGTGCTGCAACTCCATATCTGTAAGTTGCGTCAAGGCTTTGGTGCTTAGCACCACCAAAAGCAGGCACACCCTCGGCGTTCATGGCTAACCAATTCATGGCTTTTTGAACAACCCCTATGGTAAGGCTGTAGCATTCGTGTGCCTCATTCGCCCAAGTGAATAAGCCGTGACTCTCTAGAATGACACCCTTAGCATGTGGGTTGTCTAAACAAAATTTTTCTAACCACATACCTAGTTCGTAACCTGGCTTTTTCCAAGGCAACCAACCAATGTCACTGCCAAATATTTTCTGTGTGAGCTCTTTTGAGTTCTTTGACGCGGCAATCGCTATAATGGCATCTGGATGCATGTGGTCGACATGTCTCACCGGTACGTAAGCATGCAGGGGCGTATCAATAGAAGCGGCTCGGGGGTTTAGGTTAAAGGTGCAATGGGGCAGGTAAGCAACCATTTCATCTTCAAACTCTAGGCCGCGGTAAAGTGCCTTCAAGTTGCGAAGCTTGTCCATGTAAAGGGTGGAGAAACCATCCATTTTGATTGACCCAAGATCACCACCTGAGCCTTTCACCCAAAGCACTTCCACTAAATTGTCACCCAGCAAGTCTTTTTCCATTACCTTAGCCGATGTATTGCCGCCACCGTAATTAGTGATGCGTTTATCTGAGCCTAACAGGTTGGAGCGATATACAAGTAGTTCTGATTCTGACATAGATGCCGCCTTGGACATATCCCAAAGATCGTCAAGGTGGTGGTGTTCCGGCGTATTCGTCATGAATTTTCTCCTACTTATAGTCACGTCTGTGACAGCCCAATCTTTCCTATAATGGCTACAGGACACCCCATTGTCAATCATTATCAATCATAATGAATTGCTATTGGCTCACGTATGGCGGTTAATGAAAATAAATGATTGACAATGATTATTTATGAATGCACCATGAAGAAAGACTAAAAAAACAAAAACAATCAAGGTACGACTAATGCACGAAAGAGAACGTCAAAGGATTATCTTGTCAGCGGTACAAGACCGACCTGTGGTGACGGTTGTCGAACTCTGTATTATCACAGGTGCCTCTGAGGCAACTATACGCCGGGACATTGTTGCGCTTGATGCAGAAAAAAAGTTAAATCGCATAAGAGGAGGGGCTGAGTCGATTACCCCACCCCAGTTTGGTGGTCTTGCTGGACGGCCCTTTTCTGTTAACCAATTAATAAATATTGAGCAAAAGCGTGCAATAGCGCGGGCCGCGGTAGAGATGTGTGACGATGGTGAGCCCATTATCATTAATGGTGGCACCACCACATTCCAAATGGTTCATCCGCTCGCATCGCGGCGTATGCAGGTGTTTACTAATTCATTTCCCATTGCAGAACATCTGCTCAACCACTCTAAAAACACCATAATGTTGTCTGGCGGTACGATTTATCGTGAGCAGAACATTATTCTGTCGCCTTTTGAAAATGATGTTACTCGCAACTTTTATGCCCGAAGAATGTTTATGGGCGCCAAAGGTTTGGGGCCCCTTGGAGTCATGGAGGGAGACCCACTAATTGTTCAAGCTGAAGAAAAGTTAATTGGTCAATCTGACGAATTAGTTCTTTTAGTTGATAGTTCAAAATTTGAAGCACGGTCAAGTTTGGTTCTTTGCCCGCTTAGCCGAGTGGATACTGTGATTACCGATGATGGTATCACTGATAAAACAGCAGCAATGCTGGAAGCCGCAGATGTTAAATTAATCGTCGCCAAATCTGGCGCGGCTCAACAGGAGGGATTGGCCTCGTAAGGCCAGTGGAATCTCCATAACACTCTAGGGAGTAAATCATGAATTTAATAAAACAAATGCTGCCCGCACTGGCAGTAGCCGCGACTTTATTGACGGGTGCAGTCCAGGCCGCAGATATGCGCATAGCTGTCGTTGTTAAGGCACTAGGTATAGGTTTTTTTGAAGCTGCTGCAAAAGGTGCTGAAGAGGCAGCAAGTGAACTGGGCGATGTGGAGATTATTTACACAGGCCCAACGGATACTACAGCAGAAGGACAAATTGAGGTAATTAATGCACTAATTGCTCAACGTGTTGATGCCATTGCAATTTCGGCTAATGACACTGATGCATTGGTTCCTGCGCTCAAAAAGGCAATGGCCCGAGGCATCACAGTAATTAGCTGGGATTCAGGTGTTGCTGCAGAAGGCCGGCAAATGCATTTAAACCCATCTTCTAATCCGCTAATCGGCAACATGATTGTGAAGCTTGCGGCAGATCATTTACCTGAGGGTGGTGATGTTGCAGTATTGTCAGCATCAAGTACGGCAACCAACCAAAATATCTGGATTGACGAGATGAATAAGGTAGTTGGCAATTATCAGGGTATTAACGTTGTTGCCACAGTTTATGGTGATGATCTGGCTGATAAATCTTATAGGGAAGCCAACGGTCTAATGCAGACTTACCCTAACCTTAAGGCGATTATCGCACCTACAACGGTCGGAATAGTTGCTGCAGCTCAGGCTGTTGCTGATGCTGGAAAAATTGGGCAGATTAATGTAACTGGTCTTGCTTTACCTTCTGAAATGGCCGGACACATTGCAAGTGGAGCATCTAAATCGTTTGCCATTTGGAACCCGATTGATCTAGGGTACTCGGCAACAATGCTGGCATACAACCTTGCTAAAGGTAATGCGGTCGCTGCACCTGGTGCTAAAATATCAATGGGGCGTATGGGTTCGCTAACATTGGATGAAAAAACTGAAGGTGCAATGGCGGATCCATTCGTCTACGATGCCTCTAACATTGATGCCTTCAAAACTATTTTTTGATCGGTGCCTTGAACAGCTTTGGTGGGCTTGCCCGCCAAAGCTCCATTTAAGTTAGAACTGGTAAAATATAATGCCCCAGCAACAAACATTGACAGACAAAGAAATGACCCTGCCAATTTTGCAACTGAGTGGCATCGTTAAAATTTTTCCAGGTGTAAAAGCTTTAGATAAGGTTTCACTAAACCTCTACCCCGGTCAGGTAACTGCGCTGGTTGGTGAAAATGGGGCTGGTAAATCCACCATAGTTAAGGTTTTAACTGGCATATATCAACCGGATGACGGCGAGATATTGCTTGATGGCCAAGCCGTCAATTTCCCCACAGCACACCATGCTTCTGCCGCAGGGATTACTGCAATCCACCAGGAAACAGTTTTATTTGACGATTTGACTGTGGCTGAGAATATTTTTATTGGTCATGCGCCTAGAACTAAATTAGGGCTCATTGACACGCAAGAAACAAGCAAATTAGCACAACAACTATTACAAGGCATCGGTGCAGATATTGATCCATCCATCCGACTGCGAGACCTTGGTATTGCCAGCAAACATATGGTTGCCATTGCTCGTGCCCTCTCCATTGATGCCCGCGTGGTCATTATGGATGAGCCCACAGCAGCCCTAAGTTATAAGGAAATTCAAGAGCTTTACGAATTAGTTGAGCAACTCAAATCCCAAGGGAAAGCTATTTTATTTATTTCTCATAAGTTCGATGAAATATTTGAAATAGCTGACCGCTTCAATGTTTTTAGAGATGGCCAGTTTATTGATGAGGGAAAAATAGAGAGTGTCACGGAGGCTGACTTAGTTCAGTTAATGGTGGGCCGCTCAGTCAATAAGATATACCCTCAGCGACAAGAAAAAATTTGTGAAGACGTGCTAGAAGTTAAGAGCTATTGCCACCCAACTGAGTTTGATGACATTAATTTCACTCTGGGCAGGGGAGAAATTTTAGGCTTTTATGGTCTTGTAGGGGCTGGACGATCAGAACTTATGCAGTCCTTGTTTGGCATCACCAAACCCTCTGATGGGATAGTTAAAATTGGCGGGGAAATAACAACAATTCGGTCCCCAGCAGACGCAGTTGGTCATGGCATTGTTTATGTCCCTGAGGATAGGGGCAAGCAAGGTGTCGTGATTGGCCTGCCAATATTTCAAAATGTCACTTTACCTTCTCTCAGCCAAACATCCCAAAAAGGCTTCATTCGTTTGGCTGAAGAGTTTAAGTTGGCACGGGAATATACCCAGCGTTTAGATTTGCGCGCCAGTTCATTGGATCAGGATGTAGGAAATTTATCGGGTGGCAACCAGCAAAAAGTAGTTATTGCCAAGTGGCTTGCAACCCAGCCTAAAGTTATTATTTTGGATGAACCAACTAAGGGCATCGATATTGGGTCAAAGGCAGCTGTGCACGAGTTCATGTCAGACCTAGCAGAACAAGGTTTATCAGTCATTATGGTGAGCTCTGAAATTCCGGAAGTTTTGGGTATGTCTGATCGGGTGATTGTTATGCGTGAAGGCCGTATGGTCGCAGAACTTGCTGGTGATGATCTTTCGCCTGAAGCTTTGATCCGACATGCGGCAGGCATCGGTGAGGTTAACCCATGATTAAAAGATTTTTAATTGCACGAGAAACCCTTCTATTAGGGGTGATTCTGCTACTCATAGCCCTGGTTGCCTCCCGCTTCCCTGGATTTGTTTCTGCTGGCAACTTAGTGAATGTATTCAATGATACAGCACCACTGATTATACTGGCACTAGGTCAAATGGTGGTTATTGTAACCCGTTGCATAGACTTGTCGGTGGCTGGCAACTTAGCTCTTACAGGCATGGCTGTGGCGATGTTAAATTCGGTTGCTCCGGGTCTTCCCATACCAATTATTCTCACCATTTCGATTCTGTTGGGGGCGGGCATGGGGCTCATGAACGGGTTACTTGTTTGGAAACTGGAAATACCACCCATTGTTGTGACCTTGGGAACTATGACTATTTTCCGAGGGATTATTTTTCTTATATCTGATGGCAAGTGGGTCAATGCCCACGAAATGAGTGCAAGTTTTACTGGCTTTCCCCGGGCTGAAACTATGGGTCTACCTGTGATGAGCTGGATAGCCATTGGTGTGTCACTGATGTTTCTGCTATTGATTACCCGAACATCACTAGGCCGTGCCTTTTTTGCTGTGGGTGGTAACCCACATGCAGCGGTGTATACGGGTATTAATGTTGGCAAGACACAATGCGCTGCATTTGTTATTTCTGGGGCCCTTGCTGGTCTAGTAGGATATCTATGGGTGGCTCGCTATGCTGTTGCCTATGTTGATATTGCTGGCGGATTTGAACTTGAGGTAGTGGCCGCCTGTGTTATTGGTGGTATTTCAATTGCTGGTGGTCTAGGCTCAGTGGGGGGGGCAGTGTTAGGTGCATTGTTTTTAGGAGTGGTTAAAAACGCCTTACCAGTGGTGCACATTTCACCCTTTTGGCAACTTGCTATTTCGGGTGCTGCCATTGTCATTGCTGTGACCTTTAATGCAAGGTCTAACAGGAGCAGTGGTCGGGTTATTCTTAAGCCAGCGAGGTCTAATTCATGAACCTTAAAACCCGCTCCTTGCCTGATCGGCTTCATTCTCCGCGTTCGCAGGTGTTTAAAAACTGGGAAACGCTTTTATTTGCAGTGGCGGTGAGCATTTTTGTTGTGAACTCCTTTGCGTCGCCTTATTTTCTTGATGCTTGGGGGCTGTCTGATGCTACCTTTAACTTCACCGAAAAAGCGATGATTGCTTTTGCCATGGCTTTACTGATCATTACGGGCGAAATAGACCTTTCTGTGGCCTCGATTATAGCCCTTGCTAGTACGGCTATGGGCGCTGGTTTACAGCTTGGCTTGGGGACTACAGAGCTTGTATTTATCGGTTTAGCTGTGGGCTTATTATGTGGTGCTTTTAATGCTGTTTTGGTGACCGTGCTTGGACTTCCCTCAATAGTAGTAACAATTGGCACTATGAGTCTTTTTAGAGGCATTAGCTATATAGTGCTTGGAGACCAAGCTTATCGCGGATATCCACCTGATTTTGCATTCTTTGGGCAGGGCTATGTGTTTTGGGTATTTAGTTTTGAATTAGTGCTGTTTGCTGTGCTGGCACTGATCTATGGTATTTTGTTGCACAAAACTAATTTTGGACGAACTATCTACGCCATTGGCAACAATCCTACGGGGGCATTATTTTCTGGTATTCGTGTTCAAAGGGTTAAATTTATTCTATTTCTTCTCACTGGCCTCATGTCTGGCGTGGCAGCCATTTGCTTAACCTCTCGTCTTGGGTCTACCAGACCATCTATTGGGGCAGGTATGGAGCTTGAAGTCATCACCATGGTGGTGTTGGGGGGTGTTAATATATTAGGCGGTTCAGGCACTATCCTAGGGGTGGTCTTGGCTGCCTTTGTCATGGGTCTAGTGACTTTTGGTTTTGGTCTGCTAAATGTACCTGGTATCGTAATGTCCATTTTTATAGGCCTGTTACTTATTGGAGTGATCGCTTTGCCACGGCTTTGGAAAATGTTTCTAAATAGGAGGTAGTGATGGCAAAATTCAGTTTTAAAATGCAACTGAAGCTTGGGTATGAAGCTGAGTATCAGCGCCGCCATGATGCGATCTGGCCAGAATTACTTGAGCTATTAAAAAATGCTGGAATTTCTGATTACTCCATCCATTTGGATGGCCCAACAGGGACTCTATTTGCCTGCCTTACTCGAGCAACAAATCATACGATGGATGAGCTACCACTGGAACCTATAATGCAGCGCTGGTGGAATTATATGGCAGACATCATGGAGACTGGCCTAGACAATGAACCAATTGCAGCCCCGCTTGACCTAGTGTTTTATATGCCATGACTGGATTGAAAAATGTTGCTGTAATCGACATTGGGAAAACCAATGTCAAACTGGTAATGGTGGACTTGCAAACGATGGCAGAGATTTGCGTAATAACACGACCAAATAAGGTTTTGCCTGGCCCACCTTGGCCTCATTTTGATGTTGATGGGCATTGGACATTCTTGCTATCAGGATTGAAGAACTTTCATCAACGTTTTGGTGTAGAGGCAATTTCAATAACAACACATGCCGCCTGTGTTGTGTTGTTGGATTATCAGGGACAATTGGCAGCCCCTATACTTGATTACGAGCATGATGAACTGGATGTGGACGCCGATGAATATAACGCAATGCGTCCTCCTTTTTCTGAAACGGGGTCACCACGATTGGCTGGCGGCCTTAATATAGGGGCGCAGCTCCATTGGCAGTTTAAAAAAGATTCAAAACTGCTTTCGCGAGTTAAATCGATCGTTACTTACCCACAGTATTGGGCTCACCGCCTGACGGGCGTAGCTGCGGTAGATGTAACTTCTATTGGCTGTCATACTGATCTTTGGAATCCGACTGCAGGGAAGTTTTCTACTTTGGTAAACCGTTTAGGTATTGGCAGCAAAATGGCAGAGGTTCGCAGGCCTGATGATGTGCTAGGCCCGATATTACCAGAGATTGCGGTAAGAACCGGTTTGCCAGCCAATACGCAGGTTGTCTGTGGGATCCACGACTCTAATGCCTCACTTCTACCTCATATTATTAGTAAAAGCGCACCATTTTCCGTAGTTTCAACTGGCACTTGGGTAATTGCGATGGCTATCGGCGGTGCCAAAACACAGCTAGATTCTAAGGGTGAAAATTTCATAAATGTAAATGCATTTGGTGATCCTGTTCCATCTTCGCGCTTTATGGGAGGAAGAGAATTCGAACTTATCCAAAGAGGTGCTCAACCTTGTGCAGATGAAAGTGATATGCAGGCTGTTCTGGAAGAAAATATAATGCTTTTCCCAGCTGTGGAGACCAGCTCAGGCCCATATAAAGGGCGTGAAATGAATTGGGAGCCAAGCGAGCCAGAATTCGCCAGTGGTACTCGAGAAGTATGCCTTTCATTTTATCTGGCATTAATGACAGCAAAATGTCTGCAAAATATTGGCTCTAAAGGAAGTATCGTGATCGAAGGTCCCTTCGCGAGAAATTACTTTTACAGACTAATGCTTGAAGCAGTGACAGGTGAGCGGATCTTGAGTTCGGCATCAGCAACTGGCACAAGTATTGGCGCTGCAATGTTGCTTCAAAGATACCCTGCACAAATGTTCGATAGGCAACCTCAAAAGGAAAACACACCAATGCTAGATGTATTGAAAGCTTATGCTACTCGATGGAAGTCCCGTGTCGAATGTGACAATAAAGTTTAATTTCAGACGTTGCATACTCAGTTAAATTGACTTGAGCTATTATGGAGAGCACAGCACTGACTTTGAAAGCCCAGTTAGCGCTGGAATGTTTTACGAGAAAGCTAATAGCGTGTGACTTGATGGCGTGTTTGAACCACAATTTTATACGTTTAGTGGAAGCCTTATTGAGTCGTATTTTGAGTGTTAACTGATTTAATGAAACTTGTACTAAGGTATTCCTAGGTAGGCCAAGAATAGACAAAGAAAAATAAACTTTAGCGTAAGGTTGATCTTAGATGCTCCCAGGCTAGGTTTTACTCATCTTTAGTGATGTGTTTAGCACATGGATCTTCATATCCTCTCACAAAAGAGCTGGCACCCCAACGCGACTTTTTATGAGTTTAATTGAACAAATCTGCGTAAACTTGACTTTACATAATCGCTCTATGGCAGGATAAGGGTCCCTTCCATACAATAAGACTGCAACCAGCTAAACCAAACGGTATTGGTAAAGCGGCAACTGGGTGGAGTGTTGCTTGCAAACTTTAATTTACGCACACTAACTTTAAATAATTAATTTTGGGTAAGGAATTTTATGACGGATTACGTAGTAGAGGGCCCACTGCAAACAGTTGCCCCAGTAGCTAACAATAGCTCTGTGTTTCCCGTAAGGCGCATTTATTGTATTGGCCGCAACTATGCGGATCATGCAATCGAAATGGGCTACAATCCAGATCGAGAGCCACCATTTTTCTTTCAAAAAAACCCAGATAATTTAGATTTTTCTGGAACATTTACCTATCCAGAAAAAAGTTGTGATGTGCATTATGAAATTGAACTTGTAATCGCCATCGGTAAGGGTGGTAAGAACATTAATTTAGATAACGCCACTGATCATGTTTATGGGTATGCATTGGGTCTGGATATGACTCGTAGAGACCTACAAGGTAAAATGAAGGAAATGGGACGGCCTTGGGAAATTGCAAAAGCATTTGAAAAATCAGCGCCAATGGGCCCTATTACTCCTGCCTCAGAACTTGGGCACCTTTGTAAAGGTGTCATAGATTTAAAAGTAAATGGTGAGCTAAAACAGAAAGGTGATTTAAATCAAATGATCTGGAAAACAGCAGAGATCATTAATTACCTTTCTCAATACTATGAGTTAGCGGCGGGGGACTTAATTATGTCTGGAACTCCAGCAGGTGTTGGTGCCATTAAAAAAGGGGATGTTATGGTTGGGTCAGTTGAAGGCTTGGGTGAGCTTGTTGTTACCGTTATTTAATGCCTCACGTTGCCTGTACTTTTCGAACACTTTATTTAAAATTCAAAAAAACATTTCACTCTGGGCTGGGGGGTCGTAGGTTCAAATCATACTGTTGCGCCTGATCATCCCCCATTTTATATTAATAGTGTGTCATTTTTTCTAATCTTCAAATAAGTGGTTAGTCAAAATTTGGCAAAGCTTACCTCTTCAAATTAGCTTGTAAGTCCAATTTAGGCATTGCCAACTTCCATTTAATTACATCAACTGGCTTGGTAGGTTGGCCACAAGCTTGTTTTTTCGTTTAGTGGCTAAGTTGTGAAAGTTTTGGTGTTCATTTATTGAACAAGTGGCTAAAAGCACTTTATTTATAATGTAATAACATTATGCTTTAAGAGGTATTAGGAGATAAATATTTTTAATCTGTTTAATTGCAGGAAAGTGAAACGGGTATTGAAATAAAAAAAAGTTTAGATACTTAGGTTTACTGATAAAGGTTTAGAGTAAAAATTGAGCAATGCCAACCCTGCCAATTTTACATGAATTTAAATAGGGGGGCTTGGAGAAAAAATTGAAAATTATAGATAAGCTTAACCAAATAATGGAATTAGAACTAGCTGGTGTAGTGAGGTATACGCATTACTCATTGATGATTTATGGCTATAATCGCATTCCTATTGTGAGCTGGATGAAAAGTAATGCTATGGAGGGTTTAGAGCATGCCCATCGCGCTGGTGAAATGGTAACTTTGTTGGGTGGGCACCCGTCGTTAAAGATTGGACCCTTGTTAGAAACTGAAAATCACGATATTGGCAATATTATGCGTGAGAGTTTGACCCATGAAAAAGAAGCGTTAGCATGTTACTACGACCTAATGAAGCTTGCTGCAGAAGAGAGTAACGTTTTGATCGAAGAGTATGCGAGAGAAATGATTTCTTGTGAAGAGTTACATCTGGACGAAGTTGATAAAATGTTAAGAAAGCCTGGTGACATTGAACAATTTAGTGGCGTTTAATAAATCGAGCTAGATACCCAGCAACGAGGTTAGATCACATCTAACCTCGTATTTTGTATGCCAGCCATACACAAGGCCATTAAGCTTTTCCTTTTCACTCATTTTTTTAGGGTTCTAAACAGGTTTCCAGTGGGATAGTCGGTACGTTATTGACTAGCCATGTATGGCTAGGAGTGCCCATCAGTTTGTTGCACTCGGTCTTGCTGGCAATTGTTAGCTGTGATTTGCTAGCAGACCCCTGACTCATCAGTTAGTACTAAACTTAATTCTACTCATACCTTGTTGGTGGTTCATTGATCTTAGCTTGTGATTGATTATCAGTCTGCTAGAGCCTTTCAAACTTTCGTTAGATCTCTATCAGGCTAAAGGTCTATAGCCCACTAAGCCGCTATTTATTAATTTTCTAGTCGTATTTGATAGTAAAAACTAAGGGCCTGACAGATAGTCTGGTAGACTGCTTGCAATCTCGGCACCAATGACACGCTTCATTTAGGTATTAATTGCTGCTGATAACTTTATTTTTACTATTGTTTGATTGGTTTTAAGTTCATATTCTTCGATGGGTTAGATGGGTTCATTAAATCCTGTCGCCCCAACTAATTATTCCTAAGGGCTAACGTACCGTTACCCGTAAAAGGCTTGCTATCGTGGCCCAACTTTATTTTTACTACTCGTCCATGAATGCTGGTAAATCTACGGCTTTATTGCAATCAGCTTATAACTACCAAGAGCGTGGCATGCGTCCGTTTATCATGTCGGCGGCATTAGATGACCGCTATGGCATCGGTAAAGTCACCTCCCGTATTGGCTTGGCTGCTGAGGCGCAACTGTTTACTAATAAAGATGATTTGTTGAGCATTTTGCAAACTCAACACTCAAGTCAGCCTATTGATTGCATTCTTATTGATGAAAGCCAATTCTTAAGCCGTGAGCAAGTTAAACAGCTAACCCAGGTGGTAGACCACCTCGATATTCCAGTGTTATGTTATGGCATTCGTACGGATTTCAGGGGGGAACTATTTCCGGGTAGCCAATACTTGTTGGCTTGGGCTGATAAGTTGGTGGAACTGAAAACGGTGTGTCATTGTGGCCGCAAAGCGACCATGGTGGTTCGTACTGATGAGCATGGCGCTGTCATCAAAGACGGTGAACAAGTAGTGATTGGTGGTAACGACCAATACCAGTCACTCTGCCGTCGCCATTTTAGCCAACAGATGTGGTGAGCATAACAATAGTTAAACCAATTTATGGCCTAAGGCAAATTCATGCTGAATAGGGCGAGGTATAATTTTAGTAAATAGTATGGTCATGGCCACCCATGTCCATAAGGTTGCCATTGTTGACGCCGCAGCAGGGGACATGACTAGGGTTTCTATTAAAAAATATTTCAGGGCTATTACTACCAAACACGTCCCTCCCATTAGGCTAAGGTCATAAGCGATATGCTTTTTGAGGGCATGCCGGTTGTAGCCCAACTTAAGTATAATGGCAGTCATCATCAAGGTGACCACGCTGCTCCAACTCCAAGGTAATAAAAACAACCAGCTTAGGTTTATACCGAGTCCACTAATTAACAACAGACCGACTTTGGGTGAGCTGAGAAAAGATTTCATCATGGTGTTCTGTTTCCTGTGTGCTGGGGTATCTTTTGAGCAGCTGCAAGTTTAACTGATGGGCTCAGTTTAACATCATCTGTGAGTAACAATTTAGCTAAAAATTGCTATACCTAGCAAATAATCTAGTGGTATGTTGGGGTATATATGGGCTGTTTTAAAGGCTAAGTTATGGGAGTGGCAACAGATGATGAACAACCTCGATTTTACCCACACTATTGAAGAGTGGACACATTTCTTAATTCCACTTGCAGATGGCACTCAGTTAGCTGCTAGAGCTTGGCTTCCCGTTAATGCTGTTAAGTCTCCCGCTCCTGCAATCTTAGAATATATTCCTTATAGAAAGCGTGATGGCACGGCTATTCGTGATGAGCAAATGCATCCTTATTGGGCGGGTTTTGGCTACGCCTGTATTCGCGTTGATATGCGCGGTTGTGGTGAGTCTACAGGGCTAATGTTGGATGAATATCTACCACAAGAGCTTGATGACGCTGTGGAAGTGATCCAGTGGTTAGCAGAGCAGCCCTGGTGCAGTGGAAAGGTGGGCATGATGGGCAAGTCTTGGGGTGGTTTTAACAGCCTCCAAGTAGCTGCAATGGCACCTACTGCTCTAAAAGCCATAGTGACTGTATGCTCTACTGATGATCGCTACGCAGATGACATTCATTACCGTGGTGGCGCACTATTGTTAGAAAATTTTAGCTGGGCCTCAACGATGGCCTGCTACATGGCCAAGGCGCCAGACCCACTATTATTGCCGAAAACTTGGCGCCAGCAGTGGTTGCATCGCCTGGAAAATATGCCATTTTTAGCCAAGGAATGGCTAGAACACAGTTACAAGGATGATTACTGGAAGCATGGCTCAATTAATGAAGATTATAGTTCTATAAAAGCTGCAGTCTATTGCATAGGCGGCTGGGGCGATTCTTATTCTGAAGCTATTCCGCGCATGATGGGTGGGTTAGCCTGCCCCAAAAAGGCTTTAATAGGCCCTTGGGCCCATAAATACCCTAATTATGCGTCACCTAAGCCAGAGGTAGACTTCTTAGGCGAAGCTAAACGCTGGTGGGACTGCTGGCTAAAGGGTATTGATAACGGCATTATGGCAGAACCCACTATTGCAGCTTATATCCAAGATGGTGTGCCACCGCAGGCAGCATATGACGAGCGTCCAGGTGTTTGGGTAGAAGGCAATCAGTGGCCGATACAAAAAAACAGTATTAACTTACAACTAAGTTCATCTGGTCATTTAATAGAAACTAGTGGTGGTGGGCAGGCAAGTGTTAACAGCCCGCTAACAACTGGTGGGGCTAGTGGTGAATATTGTATTATCTGGTGTGGCCCAGACTTCCCTACAGATCAGCGCCAAGATGACGCCAATAGCCTGTGTTTTGATACGCAGGCAATGGCTGAAGCCGTTTCTATTTTAGGTGGTGCCGTATTTAAGGCCCGTGTTACCAGTGACCAAAACTGTGCGCAAATGATTTTACGCCTTTGCGATGTAGCCCCCGATGGCAGTAGCACTCGCATTACCTATGGCGTGCTTAACTTGGCCATGCGTGGCGGCTTAGATGTTCCCAAACCGGTGATTGCCGGTGAATCTATGGATATCACTATAAAGTTGGATGATACGGGGTATGAAATACCGCAAGGCCATCAATTACGCTTGTCCATATCT
Organism: Candidatus Njordibacter sp. Uisw_056; assembly: GCF_047730085.1. Lineage (NCBI taxonomy): Bacteria > Pseudomonadati > Pseudomonadota > Gammaproteobacteria > Pseudomonadales > Candidatus Njordibacteraceae > Candidatus Njordibacter > Candidatus Njordibacter sp. Uisw_056. The sequence continues at coordinate 931,905 of NZ_CP159830.1, forward strand.
ACCGCTTATTTTCCCCTGCTATGGCCTGCAGCGCAAAAAGCTAATTTGAGTTTAGACTTAAGTACAGCAACACTGACTATTCCATCGCACGACCGCACAGGCCAGCTAACACGAGATTTAGGTGAGGGTTATGTGTGTTCAGTCAATGAGACCCAAAGAATTAGGCCAGAAACACATACACGGCTTAGCCAAGTTAACGCTGCGGATGGTCGGCAGACGACCTTTATTGATGATGATTTTGGTGAATTCACGTTTACCGATCACAAGCTTACGGTGGGGGAGGTGTGCCATGAAGAACACTCAGTATTGCCCCAAAACCCACATTCTGCTGCTAGCTTTTGTAAATGGCACTCGAAACAAGCCAGGCCGGGCTGGGAAATAGATGTTTACACTAGCCTTAAGGTTACCTGCGACGCAGATCATTTTTACCTCGATGCTAGTTTAGAAGCCATAGAGAATGGCCAGCAAGTGCACCTAAAAAACTGGAAAGAGAAAGTTTTAAGGGGCTTTGCATGACCCCGTTAGATGAGCAGATACAGGCATTTGTTGATCAGAGTTTAGGCCATGACCCAGTGGATGCCACCAGAGCTAGTGCGCACGAGCAAAGGCAATGGTACAACGCCAAATGTAAAGAGATTGCAGCGCCGCTTGCTGATGGTATACAGGTGCAAGATGACACGATGTTGGGTTCTTGTGGGCATCTAGTGCCGGTAAGGCATTACCTTCATAAAGACCGAACTAACATTGATCAAGCCAAGCAAATTGTATTTTTACACGGTGGTGGTTTTGTGGTGGGGAACTTAGATAGTCATCATGATATTTGTGGCCAGCTAGCGAAGGATACGGGTTTTGATTTGGTGTCAGTAGATTACCGCTTAGCCCCCGAATATCAGTACCCAGATGATATTAACGATTGCCTAACTGTAGTGGATAATTTGTTAAAAAAAGGCCAAAAGTTAGTGTTAGTAGGAGACAGCGCGGGTGGCACTTTAAGTGCTTGTGTGGCTAATGCTCGCAAGCGCTATGTGGGCACCCAGTTATTGGGTCAGGTGTTAATCTACCCTTCCTTAACCTTTGGTGTGGATACGCCATCAATGACTGAGCATGCATTTGCACCATTACTAAGTAAAGAAGATATGGATTATTACCTGCCAGTTCGCGTAGGGGGTGATTTGAGTATTATGGCTAGCCTGGGGGGTAATTTCATGCCCATGCAAACGCTAAACTATAGTGGGTTGCCAGTTACGCATTTGTTTCCAGCGCAAATAGACCCGCTGCGAGACGACTGTGAACTCTATGCCCACGCTTTACAAGCAGCTAACGTAGAGGTAACTAACCACTTGGCCTTGGGGCAAGGTTTGGTGCATGGGCATTTGCGGGCCCGTAATATGAGTGACAAAGCGTCTGCTAATTTTCAGGCAATCTGTAGCGCAGTGAGGGATCTAGGCAAATGAAGCATGGGCTAAGTTATGACTATATTATTATCGGTGCAGGGTCTGCAGGCTGTGTGCTGGCTAATCGTTTAAGTGCAGATGCAAGTAGGTCAGTACTTTTGTTAGAAGCAGGCCCCAGTGATAAACGGTTTTATGTACAAATGCCCATCGGCTATGGCAAAACATTTTATCAATCTAAAGTGAACTGGATGTACACTAGCCAAGCTAATTTAGGGCTTAATGGCCGCACTAGTTATTGGCCAAGAGGCAAGACCCTTGGTGGTTCCAGTTCTATTAATGCTATGGTTTATGTGCGCGGTCATCAACACGATTTTGATGATTGGGAAAGGGCGGGGAACTCTGGCTGGAGTTATGACGATGTACTGCCCTATTTTAAACGGATGGAATCATGGCAGCATGGCGGCAACGAGTTTAGGGGTGGCGATGGCCCGCTAAATGTTTCTGACGTATCAGCTAAACTTCATCCCTTGTGCAAACAGTTTGTTGCAGCAGGCCAAGCGCTTGGCTTTGATTACAATGCCGACATGAATGGGGAAAATCAGGAAGGTGTAGGTTACTATCAGCTCACTACACACCAAGGCCAGCGAATGTCTGCAGCCAGAGCCTATTTAAAACCGGCTCGACATCGGCCTAATTTAACAGTGATTTGCAATGCGTCAGTTGCGCGTATTGTGTTTTCAGGTAAGCGTGCCGTAGGGGTAGAGTATCGCCACCAACATAAAATCCATTACGCCAACGCCACAAAAGAAATCATTCTTAGCGCTGGCGCTGTTAATTCACCACAATTATTGCAATTGTCGGGTGTAGGCCCAAGCCAGATATTACAAAAGGCTGGGGTTGAACAAGTGCATGAGAGCCCCGCAGTTGGGCAACATTTGCAGGATCACATTGGCCATAGCTATTTTTACCGGTCTAGCCAAGCTACATTAAATCAGCAGCTACACCCTTGGTGGGGAAAATTATGGCAAGGGGTTCGTTATGTGCTTACGCGAGGGGGGCCTTTAAGCTTAAGTATTAATCAAGCTGGGGGGTTTGTGCACACGCGCAAGGGCTTAGATCGGCCTAATATTCAATTGTATTTTTCTCCATTGAGCTATACTAAAGCCCCTTTAGGTGAACGGCCCATGATGAACCCAGACCCTTTTCCTGCCTACGTATTAGGGGTTTCTAATTGCCGGGTTAGGTCTGAAGGGGAAATTAACATTACCTCTAATGACCCCAGAAAACCGCCTGCTATTGAACCTAATTACCTAACCCATAAGGACGAAGTGCAAGACCTGTTGGAAGGTGTTAAGTTAATTCGCAAGCTCGCTGGAACCTCGCCATTGCAAGCCATTACCTTGGATGAAATGCGACCGGGGGTAGAGTGCAATACAGATGCTCAATTAATTGAGGATATTCGTAATAATGCAGACACTGTATTCCACCCCTGCGGTACCTGTCGTATGGGCCCAGACCCGCTGGATAATGTGGTAGATAGTGAACTTAAGGTTCATGGTTTACAGGGTTTAAGAGTAGTAGACGCATCTATTTTCCCCAATGTGGTTTGTGGCAATATTAATGCCACCACCATCATGGTAGGTGAAAAAGCCGCCGATTTAATTTTATCTGATCTTTAATAGGTATAACTGAAAATGAAAATTATCAGCATAGAAACCTTTACCAATGAGTACATGGGCTTGCTGCGTTTGCGCACTGACACAGGTGAAGAAGGCTGGGGCCAAACCTGCACCTATAATTCAGACATCACAGCCCAAGTAGTGCACCGGCAAGTGGCGCCCCATGTCATGGGTTTAGACGCGAACAATATTATGGGGTTAGGTCAGTTGGTGTTGGAGCGGGAGCACAAGTTCCCTGGCAGCTATCTGTATCGTGCACTGTGTGGTTTAGATACCGCATTATGGGACATACATGCTAAACGTGAGGGCAAAAGTGTATGCCAATTGTTAGGTGGCACGGCAAGTTCTGTCCCCGTTTACGCCTCTAGCATGCAGCGTGAAATTACACCAGAAGCAGAGGCAGAACGGTTTTTGGCGCTCAAAGAAGAGTTTGGCCATACGTCTTTTAAGTTTCGGGTCGGTCAGGAATGCGGTCATGATATTGATCAATGGCCTGGGCGCACAGAAGCTATTGTGAAGCGTGTGCGAGAGCAGCTAGGCGATGACGTGACCTTGTTGGTTGATGCTAATAGTGCATACACGCCAGCGAAGGCCATTGAGGTGGGGCGTATGTTACAAGACTATGGTGTTAGCCACTTTGAAGAGCCTTGCCCCTATTGGAAGCCAGATTGGACACGCGAAGTAACAGAGGCCTTAGATATTGATGTTACTGGTGGTGAGCAAGATAACGATCTACGCATATGGCAGCATATGGTAGACACTAAGGTGGTGGATATTGTGCAACCTGATGTGTGCTATATGGGCGGTATTACGCGCACTTTAGAAGTGGCCTCTATCGCCCAAAAAGCTAACATACCGGTCACCCTCCATTGCGCTAACTTATCTTTAGTGACCTTATTTTCGGCGCACATTATGGCGGCTATTCCAAACGCAGGTAAATACCTTGAGTTTTCTATTGAGGGTCTAGATTATTACCCTTGGCAAGCCAATATTTTCAAACCTAATTTTGATATTCAACATGGCGAACTCATCATGCCCCATAAGCCGGGCTGGGGCATCGAATTAGACGCAGAATGGTTATCACGGGCTGACCACAAAGTAAGCTATTGTGGTGATCGATTTTAGGCCAAATGTCAGGCGTCTGCAGCAGCCCGTTGCTGTTGCAGTTGAGTTAACCAATCTGGGTCCATCTCAGGTACAGATGACAAGAGTAGCTCAGTGTACTCAGGGAAAGGTGCGGTAAAGATCTCTTCTTTACCGCCTTGCTCTACTACTTTTCCTTGGTACATTACCACTACTTGGTCAGCAATGGCACGCACTGTAGCGATGTCGTGGGTAATGAAAATGTAGGTAATACCCAGTTCTTTTTGTAACCGTAAAAGCAGCTTTAGAATACCCTCTTGTACAATTTGGTCTAACGCCGATGTTACTTCATCGCAGATAATGAGTTCTGGCTCTGCGGCTAAGGCACGTGCAATACAAATGCGCTGCTTTTGGCCACCAGACAGCTCACTTGGATAACGCTCTAAAAAGCTCTCGTCCAATTCAATAAGGTGTAATAACTGCATGATCCTTTGATCTTGAGCTTGGCCTGTTAAACCCAAGTAAAAGTGTAATGGCCTACCAATAATATCCCTTACCGTATGCCGAGGATTCATGGCAGTGTCTGCCATTTGATAGATCATTTGGATTGATTGTAATTGCTTTTTGGAGCGGTTTTTTAGAGCCGCTGGCAAGTCATTGCCATTAAAAGTTATATTGCCTTCTAGTGGGGGTAGTAAGCCAGTAATTACCCGAGCCGTGGTAGATTTACCCGAACCTGACTCGCCCACAACAGCCAGTGTTTGCCCGCGAGGTACTTTAATATTGATATTATTGAGTACCTTAACGCTCTTTCCATAGCTTGCGTGCACATGATTAATTTCAAGCACAGTATCAATGGCTGGTTGTGGTGGTTTTTCTATGGATCGAACCGCCCAAAGGGATTGGGTATAGGTCTCTCTAGGGTTAGCCATCATTTGCCGTGTCGGTGCATCCTCAACGGTTTCACCATAGCGCAGTACTTTGATGGCGTCGGCCATTTGCGCCACCACAGCTAAATCGTGGGTGATGTAAATAGCTGCTGTGTTGTACTTTTCCACAATAGTTCGCATAGCAGTGAGTACTTCAACTTGCGTGGTCACGTCTAGGGCTGTAGTGGGCTCGTCAAAGATGATTAGGTCGGGTCTTGATGACATGGCCATAGCGGTCATTACCCGCTGCAATTGGCCTCCAGAGACCTGGTGTGGGTAACGTTGGCCGATGTGCTCAGGGTCTGGCAGTTGCAGGTCTCTGTAGAGTTCAATTGCATCTTCTTTAGCGGTTTCAATGTCTGAAATGCCATGGGACACGGTGGACTCTATGGTTTGGTTAATAAGGCGATGGGCTGGATTAAATGAAGCAGCCGCTGATTGAGCCACATAGGCAATACGTGATCCATGTAAATTTCTAAGCTCAGCGTGGTTTAACTTTAATAGGTCAATGCCATCGAACTCTATGGAACCCCCCACAATTTTACAGCCTGGGCGTGCAAACCCCATAGCCGCTAGGCCCAGAGTAGATTTTCCAGCGCCAGACTCGCCAATGAGGCCTAGTATCTCACCTCGCTTTAAGGTGATATCAACGCCATTGATAATGTGATGCCAACGATCATCACTGTAACCATCGATGCGCACATCACGCATGGTGAGTAAAACGTCATTAGTGCTCATCACGAAGTCCACTTGTTTGATGTAAAAACCAATCCACTACAAAGTTCACTGCTACTGTTAATAGGGCAATGGCAGCAGCGGGAATCATAGGGGTTAAGGCAGCGGTTAAGTCGTATTCAGCAAATTGAATAAGTCCAGCATTCTCTCGCACCATAGAACCCCAGTCTGCGGTTGGGGGTTGAATCCCCACGCCTAAAAACGACAGTGCTGCAATGGTTAAAAACACAAAACAAAAGCGCAGGCCAAATTCGGCCACCAAGGGGGGCATAATGTTGGGTAGTATTTCCCGACGCATAATCCACATTAAACCTTCACCGCGCAATTTTGCAGCTTCTACATAATCCATAACAACCACATTTAATGCGACTGCCCGGGTAAGGCGGAATACCCTAGTAGCATCTAATACGGCAATAATAAATATTAGATTGATTGCACTTGAACCAAAAATTGATAGCAACATGAGGGCAAAAATAAGGCTAGGAATAGCCATAAGTACATCCACAAAACGGCTTAATACTTGGTCTAACCAATTGCGGCTAATAGCGGCCATCAGGCCTAAGCTGCCACCAATTAAAAATGCTAATAGGGTAGTGGCCACGGCAATACCAATGGTATTGCGCGCACCATAAATGAGACGGCTATAAACATCGCGACCCAACGCATCGGTGCCCAAAAGAAATTCATCGCTCCAAGGGGCATATGCCATGGGGAAAACTTGTGCTTGGCCATGGGGCGCAAATAGGGGTGCAAACAACGCCACAATTAAATATAGGCAAATGACGACCATGCCAAACCAAGCTGTGGGTGGGGCAGTTTTTAGCGTACGCCAAACGTTTTGTAACACGCTTCTTCTTGCTTTTACCAAGGTGACTTCATTGGCAGCAGAATAATCCTCGTGGGGTGTAGTTGGTGTATTCATCGTGGATGCAACAGCCTTGGGTTAGTAATAATAGAAATAACATCGGCAAATAGGTTGAGTAAGATGTAGGTGCCAGCAAAGATTAATGCGCAGGCTTGCACTACCGGAATGTCTCGGCTTGATACCGCATCCACCATAAGTTGGCCAAGGCCTGGATAAACAAATACTACCTCCACAACGACCACGCCTACTACTAGATAGGCCAAGTTAAAGGCGATCACGTTAACGATGGGTGCCCAAGCATTGGGTAAGGCATGATGTAAAATGACTTTTGCTTTTGAGGTGCCTTTGAGTTGCGCCATTTCAATATAGGGGCTGGCTAATAAATTAATGATTGCGGCTCGGGTCATGCGCATCATGTGCGCCACAATAACTAAAGTGAGTGTTAAGGCGGGCAGGGTGGATCGGTAGATTTTTTCTAATATAGGGGTGGAGTCAGAAATATTAGCTAACGAGGGAAGCAACTTAAAATAAGTTGCAAAGACTAAAATTAAAATGTAACCCACAAAAAATTCTGGGAAAGAAATGGTAGTGAGTGTCGTAGCGTTGACAATCCGGTCATAAAACGAATTACGGTAAAGCGCGGCAGTAATACCTAGGATTAGTGCCAGTGGAACGGCAACAAGTGCAGTCATAGAAGCTAAAAATAAGGTGTTGGCTAGACGCGGCTCTATCAGCGCCCAAACTTCTCGAGATCGATCTACTCCTGAAGAATTGCGGCCAGAAAATGAATTGCCTAAGTCACCGCTTAATACATTTCCTACCCAGCTTAAGTAACGTTCTACAGGGGGTTTGTCTAAGCCTAATTCTCTACGAAAGGCCTCTACAGTCTCTGGTAATGCAGCTTGTCCTAGTACGGCTTCTCCAAAGTCACCGGGCAAAAACTCTATTGCGCTAAAAATAATAATGGACACTACAAAAAGGGTGAGTAGACCCAACCCTAGGCGTTGAATGATAGTGGAAACAATAGGATGCACGGAAATAATTACTCTGGGACTTAATTTTTATTGATAATTAACTCTATACTAATATCCACCGATTGCCTATCAGAAAGAAATTATGACCCCAGGAAAATTTTCAATAGCATTAACTGCCGATTAATTATTCAGAGGCGATTTTTTATGTTACCTTTATTTGTCTAACAACTGCTATGGAACGGCCAATCCGCTCCAAGATGTTATAGCACCCATGGGTTAGCCTTCGCATGAAGTTTAACCTGTATGAGTTGGTTAGTTATTTAATTGGAGAATAAATACAATGTCTAAAGATCAAATAGATCAATTAAAAAATCCATTCACTATGGATATTAATCGTCGTCAGTTTGTAACCAGTAGTCTAGCTGCAGGTATTATTTTACCGACTGCGATGGCGGTATCCGGAACTGCTTCAGCTGGAGCTCATAAAGCAGGTGGTAAGTTTAGATTAGGTATGGGCCATGGATCCACCACAGATTCATTAGATCCAGGAACATCAGAAAATGGCATGTCGCAAAATGTATGTTTTGCTTATTGTAACCACCTCACAGAGGTAAGCAAGGAAGGTAATTTAATTCCAGAACTTGCAGTTGAGTATGGCGCATCTGCAGATGCAAAAACGTGGACTTTTAAAATCCGCCCAGGCGTGACCTTTCATGATGGAAAGGCACTCACGCCTGCCGACGTTGTAGGGTCATTCCAGTTTCATATGGGTGAAGACACAAAGTCTGCAGGTAAGTCTCTATTAGCAGATGTCACCAATATCGCTGTTAATGGTGATGATGTCGTGTTTACCTTGGGCAATGCTAGTGCTGACTTTGCCTTTATTGTCAGTGATTATCACTTCCCCATTTTACCCGTACGTGATGGTCAATTAGACTGGGCTTCTGGTATTGGTACCGGTGGTTATATCATGGAGAATTACGAGCCAGGTGTGCGGGCTAAGTTTTACCGTAACCCAAACTACTGGAAGCAAGATGCTGCTCATTTTGATGAAGTAGAGCTTTTGGTGATACTTGACGTAACAGCCCGCCAGAATGCTATGATGAATGGCGATGTGGATGCGATTGGTCGAGTAGATCCCAAAACTGTGCATTTGTTGGCGCGTAATCCTACCTTGGATATTTTGGAAACCACGGGCACACTGCACTACACCTTCCCTATGCGTTGCGATGCATCACCATTTGATAATTATGATTTCCGTATGGCGTGTAAGCTGTCTGTAGATCGTGAAGAATTGGTAACCAAAATTCTTTCAGGCCATGGTGCCATTGGTAATGACACCCCTATTTCTACCGCCAACCCATTTCATAACAGTGATTTGGCGCAGCGCGCTTATGATCCAGACAAAGCGGCTTTCCACCTTAAGAAAGCAGGCTATGATGGTTCTAATGTGCAGTTGTCTGCTTCTGATGCAGCCTTTGCTGGCGCAGTAGATGCAGCCTTGTTGATTAAAGAATCAGCAGCTAAATCAGGGCTTAATATAGAAGTAGTGCGTGAGCCTAAAGACGGTTATTGGTCTAACGTTTGGAACAAGAAGCCTTGGAGCGCATGTTACTGGGGTGGTCGTCCTACTGAAGATTGGATGTTCACTGCGGCTTATATGGCTGATGGAAAATGGAACGACACTGCTTGGCGCACAGGTGCGTCAGTGGAGCGCTTTAATAAACTTGTGCTGTTGGGACGTGCGGAAGTAGATTTAGTGAAACGCCGCGAAATTTACTACGAGTGCCAAGCCTTGGTTAATGACGATGGTGGTGCGTTGATCCCCATGTTTGCTAACAATGTGCATGCGCTAAGCAAAAAACTAAGTCATGGTCCAGATGTAGCAGCAAACTGGGAGCTTGATGGTGGTAAAGCAGCCGAGCGTTGGTGGTTTGCGTAACGCTTACTAACCTGAGAAAACAGGCCTGTGCTTTTTGATAAAATCGCAGGCCTGTTTAATTCTTTGTTTTTTACTTGCTCACTGCTATTCTAAACGTCCGTAGAAGGTCATGCGAGCTGATTCTGACAGTGACACATTGGCTTCTGCATTATAAGCTAGCACTACTAGCATTCGCGTTGTATCACCTTGAGTAGGTGTAACACGGTGGAGTGCATCTCTACCCCTAAATAACACCAGGTCTCCAGCAGACATGGCAAGTACCTTAGCCTCTACTTCTCCCTTTAACACTCTGCCCACCCCTGGGTAATTCATATCCCCTTGGCTAGCATCTCTTAACTTAGTAACGTACTCAAATTGCCCACCCGCTTTGGGTTTTTGCACCAATAAAGTGATGGCAAAAGATGAGTTGTCAAAGTGCCAACCTAGTTCTTGACCTTCACTGGCGTAATGTAAGTTAATTGAAGAGAGCGGGTCGGCATAGGGGTAAAGTTTTTCCTCACCCAATATAGATGCTAAAAAGGAGCGCAGTTCAGGTGCATCATAAAGGGTACGCAAGGGAGAATCTAACGCAATTTGGTCATCAGTAATGCAGCCTTTGGAAGATTGCACCCATTGATTGAGAGGGTGGTTGTTATCAAAAGATGGGTCCTTTTGGGTAAGGTATACATTGTGACCAGAATTGGTATAGAACGCAGACGTCTGTTTATTGCTCCCTTCTTGAATAATTGCAGCACGAGCAGCGGATGTGAGGAACTGTTTGAGAACTAACACACCTTCATTATCAAATTGATGTTTACAGGCTTGCTCATACCGTTTGTCGTGGATAGGGTGGGTTGCAAGATTGATCACTTGGCCGAGTTGCATGCATTGCTCCTGAGTAACTAGCAATAGGGCCTCTTTGGGCTATTTGGGGCTATTTAGGGCTATTTTAGGCCATAGGTAGGTAATTAGTATACCTATCCAAGCGTCACCAGAACAGTCACAATTATTTTTAGAACTAGGTTCTAGTTGCATTAAATGTTGTGCGTCTAGTGTTTCTCTAGTGTTGTTGTCGAGTTTGAAGCTGGCGTTCCCATGGATATTAAAAAGCAAAAACAAGTCGCCATCTAAACGAATAGTTTGGTTAGTGTGTTGCTGACTAGTGAAGACTTTGGCACTGCAGTTCTGGCGTCTAGTCATGAGATTAAAATCTCGGATTGGTCCATCATGCAAACGTGCATTGATGAGGTCTTCGCCTTTAAAGTGGGCAGTATCAAGCTGACTTTTAAGAACCCATGTTTGTTTTTTGTTGTCTGTCAGGGTGACACCTGCTCCATTGATCAAGATCAAACAACGATCGTAACCAGAAAAGTCTGAAAACGCGCCGTCTTCTGTAACATCGGCCATGCTTAAGCGCCACTGGAACGAATCTCCAGGCTGATGCTTTAATACCTCAATGGTTGAGCCTAAGCCATTACGCCAGGGCATAGTGATAAAGTCGCCTGGCGAGGTTATCTTTGTTGTATTCATGTAATTTGCCCAGCAACTGCGCGATGTTTCACAAGCTGGCCACCCAACCAATAACTCAGTTCTGCTGGCTGTTGAATGTCCCAACATACAAAATCGGCAGCATAGCCCACTTTAAGTTGACCGTGACTTTGGCCTAAACCAAGCGCCTGAGCACCATGACGAGTGACCCCTTGTAAGGCTTCCAGTGGAGTAAAACCGAATAAAGTGCAGGCCATACTCATCATTAAGCGTAGGGATAAAACCGGTGCAGACCCTGGGTTGCAGTCGCTAGCAATTGCCATTGGCACGCCCAACTCACGCAGGCGTTGAATCGGTGGCAGCTTAGTTTCTTTGAGGCAAAAAAATGCCCCAGGTAAAATGACTGCAACGGTGCCTGCAGCGGCCATAGCGACGGCGTCTGCATCACTTAAGTACTCTAAGTGATCACTGGATAATGCCTTGTAACGCGCAGCAAGGCCAGAACCCCCCAGGTTAGATAGCTGTTCGGCATGAAGTTTTACAGGTAAGTTATGGGCTAAAGCAGCTTTAAATACCCGTTCAATTTGTGCTACAGAAAAAGCAATGCCTTCACAGAAACCATCAACAGCATCAGCCAAGCCAGCCTTGGCAAGGCTGGGAATAATTTCGTCACAGACTAAATCAATGTAAGCATCGGCTCGGCCTTGGTATTCTTGAGGCAGGGCATGGGCGGCTAAACAGCTTGTGCGCAGCGTGACAGATAACTCTTCACCCAAGGTACGGGCTACACGTAACATTTTCGTTTCTGTGGCTAGGTCTAAGCCATAACCTGACTTCACCTCTATGCAGGTGACACCATCTGCCATTAGGCCATGTAGGCGTTTTTTTGCACTCTCTAATAGCTGTTGCGCACTCGCTTTGCGCGTGTCTACCACTGTAGAAACAATGCCACCACCGGCTTTGGCAATAGCCTCGTAGTTTGCACCTTGCAGGCGCATTTCATATTCGCTACTACGATCGCCACCAAATACTATATGAGTGTGGCAATCAACCAACCCTGGTGTAACCCAACCACCACCCAAGTTAACGGTGGTTGCCTTGTGTTCAGGTAAGTCACAGGCAGGACCGATCCATTCAATATGACCATTTTTTACAGCTATAGCGGCATCTTTAATGGTGCCGTAGTCGCTATTGGAGGCCATAGTGGCGGCGTTAAAACCAACATAAACGGTATCGAATGAAGGCATGTTTTAAGTCCTATTGAGTGCGAACACACAGCGGTTAAGTAAAGCTTGGCATTATTCCGGCAGGCATCATGTCATTATGACAAGCTGTGGCCAACAAATCATTGGCCGCTGCGATGTCTGTGGCAAAGTAACGGTCTTTATCATAAAAAGGTACTTGTGCACGCAACCCAGAACGGGCTTGCTCTAATAAGGGGCTGGTACTCAAGCCCGTGCGGAAATCTAAACCTTGCACTGCAGATAAAAGTTCTACAGCTAAAATGCCACGGGTGTTTTCGCTCATGTCCCTCAAGCGCCGCGCTGCAAAGGTGGCCATGGATACATGGTCTTCTTGGTTAGCAGAGGTAGGTAAGCTGTCGACACAGGCTGGGTGAGCAAAGGTTTTATTTTCACTGGCCAGCGCGGCTGCAGTGACTTGAGCAATCATAAAGCCAGAATTCACCCCACCATTGTCAACTAAGAACGGCGGAAGTTGGCTAAGAGCGGAATCAATTAATAAGGCCATGCGGCGTTCAGATAAACTACCAATTTCAGCAATGGCTAAGGCTAAATTATCTGCTACCATGGCCACAGGTTCGGCATGGAAGTTACCACCAGAGACAATATCTCCTTGATCGGCAAAGACTAAGGGGTTATCAGAAACGGCATTGGACTCTACCTGCAATACCCCGGCAGCATGGCGAATTTGCTCTAAACACGCACCCATTACCTGAGGCTGGCAGCGCAAGGAATAGGGGTCTTGCACTTTGTGGCAATTATCGTGTGAGGTGCCTATTTCACTGTTTGGGGTCAGTAGATGACGATATGCTGTTGCTGAGTCTATCTGCCCTTTGTGCCCGCGTGCGTCATGAATGCGTGCATCAAATGGGCTGCGGCTACCCAAAGCAGCTTCTACTGATAGTGCGCCACACACTGTGGCGGAAGCCCACAGGTCCTCAGCGTGAAATAACCCTTGTAGGGCAAAGGCTGTAGAGGCTTGAGTGCCATTGAGTAATGCCAAACCTTCTTTGGGCGCTAAAATCAATGGTTTTAAACCTGCAATTTTTAATGCCGCTTGACCAGAGATAATTTCACCTCGGTAGCGAGCCTGACCTTCACCCAGCAAAACTGCACTCATGTGGGCCAAAGGCGCTAAGTCACCAGACGCTCCAACGGATCCCTTTTCTGGAATACAGGGAAAAACTTCGGTATTAATGAGTGTCATCAAAGCCTCGATCACACTTAACCGGATGCCAGAGAAACCTCGAGCCAAGCTGTTTACTTTAAGCACCATTACCAAGCGCACCACCGCGTCATCCATTAATCGTCCAATACCTGCTGCATGGGACAAAACAATTGAACGTTGCAGCTCTTCAAGGTCTTCTACTTCTATTCTTGTATTGGCCAATAACCCAAAACCGGTGTTGATACCGTATACCGTTCTATTTTCTTCAATAACTTGATTAACCAGTTGCTGGCTTTTGTGGATAGCTGGTAGTGCGTCACTGGAGATTGTTACGCACACCTTGCGACGCGCCACTTGGCGTAATTGGGCGAGTGTTAGAAGACCTGGTTGTATTTCAAACGTGTACATAACGTGCCTCAATGGGTTTTATTGTGCTTAATCATAGGAAGGTTTAAACCTTTTTCTTGGGCGCAATCTATGGCAATTTGGTAGCCTGCGTCTGCGTGGCGCATTACCCCTGTTGCTGGATCATTGTGCAGTACCCGAGCGATACGGGCAGCCGCTTCGTCGGTACCATCGCACACAATTACCATGCCCGAATGCTGAGAAAAGCCCATGCCTACGCCACCGCCATGGTGCAATGACACCCAAGTGGCACCAGAAGCCGTATTGAGTAGAGCATTGAGTAATGGCCAATCAGACACTGCGTCTGATCCGTCCTGCATACCTTCAGTTTCTCGGTTGGGGCTGGCAACAGAGCCAGAATCTAGGTGATCACGGCCAATGACGATAGGCGCCTTTAGCTCGCCACTACGCACCATTTCATTAAAGGCTAAACCTAATTTGGCCCGTTGGCCCAAGCCAACCCAGCAAATACGTGCAGGTAAACCTTGGAATTGAATACGCTCACGTGCCATATCGAGCCAGTGATGTAAGTGGGCATCATCTGGGATGAGTTCTTTAACCTTGGCATCTGTGCGGTATATGTCTTCTTTGTTACCAGACAGTGCCACCCATCGAAACGGCCCTACACCACGACAAAACAGTGGGCGGATATAGGCAGGAACAAAACCTGGGAAGTCAAAAGCATTCTCTACCCCTTCTTCTAGCGCCACCTGACGGATATTATTACCGTAATCTACGGTGGGAATGCCCTGGCTATGGAACGCCAGTAAAGCTCTCACATGAATAGCCATAGAGGCTTTGGCAGCCTTAATAGTGGCTGCAGGGTCATCAATGGCATTTTGGCGGTAGGTTTCCCAGTCCATATTCTGTGGTAAGTAACCGTTTAGAGGGTCGTGGGCAGAGGTTTGATCAGTGACTAAGTCTGGCTTAACGCCTCGCCTCACCAGATCTGGTAAAATGTCTACTGCATTACCCAGTAGGCCAATAGACTTGGCTTCTCCAGCCTGCGTGTAGCGTTTAATTCGTGCTAACGCATCATCAATATCGGCAGCCTGTTCATCTAAATAGCGGGTTTTTAAGCGCAGGTCTATGCGGCTTTGCTGGCACTCAATATTAAGTGAGCACGCTCCTGCCAAACTTGCTGCAAGTGGCTGGGCTCCGCCCATGCCACCTAAACCTGCAGTTAAAATCCAGCGGCCTTTAAGGTTGCCACCAAAGTGTTGCCGGCCAGCTTCAACAAAAGTTTCGTAGGTGCCCTGAACAATGCCTTGGCTACCAATATAGATCCAACTACCTGCGGTCATTTGGCCGTACATAGCTAAACCTTTGGCATCTAACTCATTAAAATGATCCCATGTTGCCCAGTGTGGTACTAGGTTTGAATTCGCAATAAGAACTCTGGGCGCATTAGTATGGGTTTTAAATACCCCCACCGGTTTACCAGACTGCACCAACAGTGTTTCGTCTTCTTCAAGATCGGTTAAAGAAGAGACGATCTGATCATAACTAGCCCAATCTCTTGCAGCGCGGCCAATACCGCCATACACCACTAGCTCATTTGGATTTTCAGCTACGTCTGGGTCTAGGTTGTTCATTAGCATGCGCAGGGGCGCTTCAGTCATCCAGCTTTTGGTGCTGATTTTTGTACCAGTCGGTGCTGTTATATTTCCACTACGGGTGCGGCGAGCCTTGAGGTCTTCGGCGTTGAGCATGTGCGTTTTTCCTTACATGTATATACAAGTAGTAAAACATACGCCAATTTTAATAATCTGGCAAGTAAAATGTAGTCATTAAGGACGGCCGAAATGACCAAATAATTGAAATAGATGACCTGGCGATAGCAGCCTAGCACTAGTAACAATTATCTGGCCAGACCAGGTTCTGCGTTTAATTTGAAGGCAGGGTTGGTGTGTACTAATAGCCAGTTGTTCTGCCTCTGTCGCATTTGGAATAACGGCTTCCACCAAGTGCTCTCCTTCTGTAATGGGGGCTACTTTATTTAAATAGGCAAATGGTGTCAGTTGTGTAAAGTCTTGTTCTGCATAGTTTGGGGCGAGTGTAGTATTAACAATGCGCTGTTCCAGTTGAATAGGATGCTGGTTTTCAAAGTGGATTAAAGTTGATTTAAATATGCGCTCACCCGTGCGTAAACCTAGCCTTAAAGCTTGGTCTGTATTGGCTTTAACAGTCTGTAATTCAACAACTTTTGTTGTATGTTTGTGGCCTCGATCTGCAATTTCTTGAGCAATGTTATGGACTTCAAATAACGAAGAATGGGCTTTTTTAGGTGCTACAAATGTACCCACACCTTGTTGCCTAATAAGTACACCATCAGCAGTGAGCTCTCGCAGCGCTCTATTAACAGTCATGCGGCTTACCCCTAATGCCTTAACCATTTCAGCTTCGGATGGCAGGCGTTGTTCGGGTAGCCAAGTGGACGAGTCAATATTTTCTAAGATAGCGCTTTTCAGTCGGGCATAAATAGGCGCATTGGTATTTGGCAGTGCGTTGAGTAAGCTTTGAGTGGTATCTGATTGGCGTTTAGTCACAATAGGTCCATAAATCTTAGTTCTTATTGGAGTATACAATGTTGACTTAACTGTGCCAATTCATGTAATGTCTATACAAGTTAAGCATATATTATCACGAGAGCACTAATGATGAACAAGTTTTACTTTGCCGACCAAGTTTTAACAGCTTCAGGCTGGGCTAACAACGTAAAAATAGAAGTTACCAACGGTGTTATTAGTCAAATTCAGGTAGGTAAAACTAGCCAAGGGTGCCAGTTGCTAAATGGCCCAGTGCTGCCGGGTATGGTCAATCTGCACTCGCACGCGTTTCAGCGTGCCATGGCAGGCTTGGCGGAGGTGTGTTTAGATCCCAAAGACAGTTTTTGGAGCTGGCGAGACCTAATGTATGGCCTGGTTGCCAAGCTCACTCCTGATCAGGTGCGTAAAATTGCCACTCACCTCTATATTGAGATGCTTAAAGCCGGTTATACCCAAGTTGCGGAGTTCCATTATTTGCATCACCAGCAAAGTGGTCAAGCTTATGACAACCCAGCAGAAATGGCCTTGCACGTTCGCCAAGCAGCGGTTGATGCAGGTATTGGCCAGACACTACTGCCTGTGCTTTACAGCCACTCTGGCTTTGGTGGCCAAGCCCCAAGCCCTACGCAAGCACGCTTTATCCACAACCTAGATGCTTATTTGCGTCTGCAAGAACAGCTTGGAAAAAACATGGATGTGCTTAGGCATAATCAAGGCTTGTGTTTCCATTCGCTGCGTGCCGTTACCAAATCACAAATTGAAACAGCATTAACGAGCTTACCGCAAGACTGGCCAGTCCACATTCATATCGCTGAACAAATGAAAGAAGTGAATGACTGTGTAGCCTGGAGTGGCCAGCGCCCGGTGGAGTGGTTAGCTAACCAAGTGGGTTTTGACGCCCGTTGGTGCTTGATCCATGCCACTCATGTAAATGAGCAAGAGGTAAAGACTATTGCTAATAGCCAAGCCGTTGTAGGTTTGTGCCCAAGTACTGAGGCTAACCTAGGTGATGGTATTTTCCCCATCACAGATTTGGTGGCCCAAAGCGGTCGATTAGGCATTGGGTCAGATAGCCATGTGTGTGTTTCAGTGGCTGAAGAACTGCGTCTATTGGAATATGGGCAGCGTTTGCGTGACCAGCAACGTAACCGAGTGTACAGTAGCGATCAACCTAGTGTGGGCGACTTTATCTACCAAGCCAGTGCTTTAGGTGGTAATGCGGCCTGTAATATTAGTACGGGCATAAGAGTCGGTTCCCGCGCTGACTTCATCACCCTTGATATTAGCCATCCGCTATTAGCAGCAGCTAAGCCTGAGCAGCTTATTAATCGCTGGATTTTTGGAATTAACCATAACCCAGTAAACGATGTGTTTGTTGCAGGAGAGCAGGTGGTAGTTTCTGGCAAGCATAAGCTTGAAGAAAATGCGTCTGGTGCACTAGTGAAGAGCCTTAAAGAGCTGTTATCTTAAAACACAATCCATACTAATCGCATTAGTGCTGTAATAGTTATAAATCTATTGATGTAAAACTATTTTTAAGCATTACATGCCGTCAATTTTTCGGTTGAATTACGCGTTTCTTATTCTATATACTGATTCCATAAGTAAGAGTGGGATTAGACTAGTTATGTTATTCAAGCCAACAAATAAAAATAAACAAGACTTCAATCAACAAGGATTTCTTGTTATCGATAAAATCCTCCCGGCAGAGCAACTGGTTCCGCTGCATCAAGCCTTTGATGATGTATTTAATGGGATGTTTGAAACAGGGGTGACTCCTGATGAGGTAAATTGGCAGCTTGGTTCAGGTGATCCTAGCCTCACGCGTCAGGTGTGCAATGGCTGGAAGGCTAACCGTAGCATTGCACAAGTGGTATTAAGTGAAGACTTGGGTCGCAGTTTGGCCCAATTGGCAGGGTGGCCCGGTGTTCGAATTATGATTGATAACCTCTTGTCAAAGCCCTCTGGGGCAAGGTCTTTGGGTTATCACCAGGACAGTGCCTATTTGTCATGGTTTACTCCAAGTGACTTGATATCCTGCTGGATTGCCCTTGACGATACTAAGCAGGCTGGTGGTACGTTAGAGTTTGTTAAAGGTTCGCATAAATGGGGCAAGAGCATACCATCAGGTGAGTTCCATGGCCCAGACAATTACCGTGAACCCATGCAATATGCCGCCCAGAGCCAAGGTGAGGAACCTCAAATTAAGTATGTTGAAGTGAAAGCAGGTGGTGGTTCTGTGCATCACGGATGGACATGGCATGGCTCTGGTGCTAATGAGTCTGCGCTCCCTAGGCGCGCATTAGTGCTTCATTTAATGCGTTGTGATGCAGAATATGATCCCACTCAATTTGCCCAAGGAATAGGCCCTACTTACAGTCGTTATAAACATTTAGCAGACAATCAATTAGATGAAAATTATTTTCCAATTCTTTGGCATGAGAATGGCAGCAGAACGAAAGCCCTTGACGACTATTTAACTTTTTCAGCACCAAAGTGTTAAACACAGTCAATGAGGGCTGCTTAACATTAGTGTGCGCAGACCTAAATGCCATGCCGCTATTTAATACTGATGATACGGGCCAGCGCTTTGGCTATGAACCAGAGATAGCTAAAGTGATCGCCCAGCAATTGGGCCTGAAGCTAAAATGGTTATATACCCGCTGGTCTGATTTCGAATCGGTGTTGTTAAACAAGAAAGCCGATGCTATTTGGTGCGGATGCGCCATAACTGCAGCGAGGCAAAACCGTCTTTTGTTCTCTAGGCCCTATGCAGCGTTTGATGAATCTGTGCTGGTTCGTTGTGATTCAAACATACTTAGCCCATTAGACCTAGACAGGTTAAACGTGGCTGCCATCGAAGGTAGTACAAATATGGCATTGGCAAAAGCTTGGCTGGGGTGCCAGCTAGTTTCTTTTTCAGGCCAGTCTGATGATGTTTTTGCAGACATGATTAAGGCCTTAGCGTCAGGTGAAGTAGACGCAGTGGTAGATGATGAGCCGGCATTTGGAAACCTGTTAAATGATCCACGTTTTAAACTTGCCTTTACCGTAAATACGGCTAATTTATGGGGTGCAGCAATGCAGCCACACCAGGTTGAATTAAAGCAGGCGTTAGATAGCGCCTTAAACAATGCCATTAAACTAGGCTTAGTGTCACATATTTGGCAGCAGCACTTAGCAGATATTACATACCCAGAGTATTGTTTTACAGACTGATCACCAACAGGGTGTTTACCCTCTCTTATTAGCCTTAATTGCTTTTCAAACTATGCCACTGATTCGTTAGTTATATTACCCCATCAAATAACAGCAGATCGCGCATTCTAATATGGTAAAATATCGCTCGCTTTAGATGCCAACAAACAAATGCCTGTAACAGTAATGTCACGGCTAATAACATAAGGGTTTTTTAAATATGATGTCACACAAACCACACATTACTCTTTTAGACGGAGGTATGGGCCAAGAGTTACTCAAGCGCAGCAGTAACGAGGTCACGCCACTTTGGTCAACCCAAGTAATGATCGATGAGCCTGAAATTGTGCGTGATGTACATTTAGATTATATCTTTGCTGGTTCTCGCGTGATTACTTTAAATGCCTATACGATGACCCCCGAGAGACTTACCCGTGATGGCCAAATTGAAGACTTTGAGAGGCTTCATGTCGCTGCGATTAATGCAGCGATCAGTGCGCGCGAAGCTGCTGGTATTCCAGAGGTTAAAATTGCGGGTTGCCTGCCCCCATTAGTAGCAAGTTATCACGCTGAAGTTGCACCTAAATATGAGACAATGTTAAAAAGCTACAGTAAAATAGTGGCTATTCAGGCGCCCCACGTTGATGTTTTCTTGTGTGAAACTATGTCATCAATTGCTGAAGCTAAAGCCGCCTTAGTTGCTGCTAAGGAAAGCGGTTTACCAGTATGGGTTTCTTTAACAATTGCAGATAATGACCAAGGTTTATTGCGCAGTGGAGAAGCGTTATCGGACGCTGTAGCGATGCTAGATGAGTTTGGTGCCGATGCAAAACTCCTTAACTGTAGCAAGCCAGAAGCAATTTCGGCGTCATGGTCAAAAATGAAATCAGACCAAGGCTTAACGGGTGCTTATGGCAATGGATTTACTTCTATTGATAGCTTGAAGCCTGGTGGTACCGTGAAATCTATGCAGTCGCGAACTGATCTGGGTCCAGCGGCTTATGCTGAATTTGCTATGGAATGGGTCACTAATGGAGCGGGTTTAATCGGCGGTTGTTGCGAAGTTGGGCCAGCACATATTGCAGAACTTTCGAAGCGGCTTACTGAAAATGGGTATTCAGTTTAGCGAGGTTAAATTTTGTTGGGATCCTGCTTAGTTATTTAATTGTTGGAGAAATTAAACCCGAAATAAAAGACACCTATGGTGCTTTTGGAGCGGATGTACGAGCGAAGGTTGGTGGTTTTACCAGAGGGTAATAATGTCTTTAAGCAGGCGGTAAGCTGGTGTCGTTTGCGATAAATAGTAGGCATGTTTACCTGTAACTGCGGTTTTAGGGACACTAGTTATCATCTTAGTTAGAGCATAGAGCTATGAGTATTAGAAAAGTATTGCTGGGGTTAACCCTTATACTACTGTGGGCCAATGGAGCAGCCATTGCTGCTGACGTTGATAAGGGCCTTCAGGCCTACAAGGCAGGCGATTATAAAACGGCTCTATCACAGTGGATCCCATTTGCTGACAGTGGCAATGCTTCTGCACAGTCTAACCTGGGTTTTATGTACGAGCGTGGCCATGGTGTTCCGCAGAACTATAATGCAGCAACAAAGTGGTACACCCTAGCGGCGGAGCAAGGCGATATAGTTGCTCAGTTTAACCTAGGTGGTCTGTATGATGCTGGTAAAGGTGTTGTGGAGAACGACAAAACAGCAGTTAAATGGCTTACCTTAGCGTCTAAGCAGGGTTATGCGAGAGCCCAATCTTACCTTGGTGTTATGTATGTTAATGGCCATGGGGTACCTACAGACTATTTACGTGCCTACATGTGGTGGAGTGTGGGCAGCCATAATGGCGACTTGCTAGCCGCTCAATATAAACAAAGCATTGCTACGAAAATGACCCCTGCTCACGTTACCAAAGCACACGAAATGTATAGCAGTTGTTTGCGTAGCAACTACACAGACTGCTAAGCGCTTTCAATGGGTAAACCAAACACAATAAGTACGGCGTATTGTTTGCGGTTGCAGCCATCCACAGGTGGTGGAACTTCTCCAGGCTTTAGTGGGAATGCTTCACGGTTGGCGTTTGCGGGTGAGCAGGTGGCAGAATCACCTTCAGGTGTATAGCGCGCAGACCGGCAAGGCCCATGGGTGACATTACCAATGGTTTTTTCATCGGACAATGACCATGCTTGTTCCCCGTTGGCGTCTGGTTTTTCCACCGTGAGCAAAGAAATATGATCTTCACCGTTGGTCACGTAATAGTTTCCAGCAGGCATCGGAAACTCAGGTGCTTTCATTATTAAGCCATTCTCATCAAGCCACCAATCGTCGATATTAAATCGCCATCCAGCTGGGGCAAGATTACCAGCTTTTTGCAACAGCTGGTAAAAGCGAAGCCAAACACCGATTGGGCCAGGATCTACTCGCCAGAGGCCCCAGGTTTGCGCACCTGTTCCTGATTTTGCACCAGAGGGAGCAAGCGTTGCAATATATTGAGGTGCTATACGACGAATTTGAGTTTGAGCAAAGAGTGGACTGGAAAGTGCAGTTGCAATGAGTCCCAAAGATGAGACAAGCCATTGGCGGCGGTTTAACCTAAAGGGTTTTTGCATGCTTGGCCTCAGCATTAGTTGACGATTGAAATCTATATTAAATTAGCAGCAACATTATCTGAAAAATAGCTCATGGGCTATTCAACGTAGGGTTTTCAGACCTAATCAAGCTTGTAATTATAATAAGTTAAAATAGAAAGCGAGTCTATATGTTAGATTTTTGCACTAGGTTGCCGCCGCGCCAAATGTATAAAGCCAGCATTGGCTCACCAAAAGTACGCATCGAGTGTTTGATATTACTTGCATGATGGATGAGTGGGCAGCCAGCAATAGTAGCCCAGCCTTTTTCTTCATGATACCAAAGAGCGGTGCCACTTAATGGGAAGTATAATTCCTCTGCCACGTGCCAATGCTCAGGGTAGGTGACATAATCTCCAAAAAGAACTAAGCCACTTGACAGTATATCGCTATGCCAATAGGCATCTGGGCCTAAAAATTTAATCCATCCGTACTGCTTTAAAAAGTTTTCCCCAAAATCTTCAGCAGAGTAGGTTTGATTAAAATGTAATTTAGATTCGTTCTGGATTAAACAATTAATCAACGGCTGGTTTTCTTTAGGTGCTTGTTTGGCCATTTGTGGCAAATAAGATAATACGGGTAGGCTTTTTGGTACTAATATTCGGTTGGGTTTTTTTAAATTTAACGGAGGTATTAAACTATGCCATTCAGGTGGGCACCTTAAGGTTAATTGAGCCAGCCATAATGTAGCTAAGCTTGATAAGCCTAATGAGATGTTAGACCTGTTGTTTGCCTTATTCATGCTGTTTTTAGGTCCAACCAAGCCTTTCTAATACTATTATGTGATGCCATATCCACTTTCTCTGAGCAAGGTTTATTGATTTAGGTTGGTTACAGTTTTAGACCGAGATCGTTCCCTCCATACGATTAACAAACCACCTGCTGCAATGAGCAGTGCGCCAGGGAATAAGCTGCTCCATGGTGCTTCGTTAAAAAATAGCCATCCTAAGGCGAACGCGAGTGGAATACCAAAGTAACTGAATGGGGCTAAATTACTCTGTTCAGTCATTCGGCAACTAACCACTAAAAATAGCACTGCAGTACCACCAAATGCCCCCATCAACACAATCCAACCCATATCAGTGGCAGAGGCTATTGGCGTGAAACCACCCCAAAAAAAGGTAATTAAAAATGCCCCTATTAATGATGTTACAGACGCATATAGGTTAACTAAAGGGCTTGGGGCATCATCGTCAAACACGCGAGCAGTGACCCCAGCGAGGGCATAACACGCTGCCGCTGCAAGCGGCAACAGAGCATAAAAAGAAAAGCTTGAACTGCCTGGTTGGATTACCATAATAACACCAATAAAGCCCACCAAAACCGCCCCCCAGCGAACCCAGCCAACCCGTTCTCCCAAAATTGGGATGGCTAGTGCAGTGGTAAATAATGCGCCAGAATAAGTGATGGTGGATGCCGTAGCAAACGCCATTAACCCCAAAGACATATAAAAACAAAGTTGGGCAATAGTGATAACAGCACCGCGAAAGAAAGCCAATTTCCATTGCCGCAGTTTTAGGCGCCTGCCAGAGCTGCGCCATGCCCTATACGACCATAAAGCTACGATTGACGGCACCAGCCCAAACAAGTTTCGCCACATCGAGAGTTCGGCCGCTGAGTAGGTGCTTGAAAGGTGTTTGATGATTAACCCCATAGTATCGAATAACGTTAATGCAATAAGGCTTAAAACAATGGCAAGGCCTGTCTGGTCTGTGGTTCGCATATAAGTCCTAATTTTTTGGGTGTTTATTAGTCGCCGTAAAAGCCACGTTAGATCATACCGATAAACTCAAAAATGCCCAAAAATAGGTCATTAAACTAGGCTAAAAGGCCTAAATAAGCAGTCAATACACTATATAGCCAATAAGGTAATGGTGCGAATTTTTATGTAAATAGGTTAGTGAAAATGACCTATTTAGTTTGTAATCTACTTTTAAATTTTAACCTTGGTGTTCTTCTGCACCGACATAGCTCATAGTTTAGTGCTAGTAAGGCAGTATATGAGTAATGTATTCTTCTATGGCGTTAGAAAAGTTAAATGGGGTTTTTAAATGGCAGATGATCTCGTATGTTACTGTGGGGCCTGTGGCTTTGATCTAAATATAAGTACTCCAAAGCTTAGCCTTTTATGCGCTTGTGAAGATTGTCTGCAAGCTTTGCAGTGGGGAGCTTTTAAAGGCGGGAAAAGCCCAATGGCATTGGCCGAACTTATTTATGTGCGTTCAGATATATTAGCTGTAACGGGTAAAAAATTTATGAAGGCGTTTCATCTTAGAGAGGGTGCTAAATCAACCCGAGTGTACTGCACTTTATGCTTTTCAGTGCTTGGCGTTGACCATCCAAGTTATCGGAACAATGTGTTTATGTTTTTTAAAAACCATTGCCAAACCCACTTTAATGTTTCACAACAGCCCGCTGCGGCAATTTATTTAAATGAACTGGCCTATTTCAGCAAAGCTGAGGTGCCTCTGGGTGTGCCAGTGTTTCATAGTTTTCACTTTCCACAAGAACAAGCCCGCTTTCGAAAAATTGTTACCCACACATTTAAACAACCACAGGTTGGTGCTTTAGGGCAAAGCTTGCAGGATTTTATAAAAACCTTGGGGCCAATTAAAGTGCTTAACCTAAAAAAGGGTAAGCAATTGCTGTAATTAAAAGTGACTGATATAAAATTGTTAATGGTTTTGGCTGCTAGCGCTGGTATCCAAATGTTTGATCATTTGTCATTCATGTTGTCAGTTTTTGCATCATAATGGCTAGGTTGTAATTATTAGCAGCTAGCTAGACTTTAATCGTATTCTAGGTTTTTTGCGCTTCATCTCTTCTTTAGCTTCGTTTTGATCCTCATCTAACGCCAACAACACTTCAGCCAAGGGTTTGAAATGATATAGGTTAGTTAGGTTTGCATTATTTTCGGGGCTTTTTCTACGGTGAACGCTGATAAACCCTTTCCAATCTTGTGGCAAAATATGTTCTAAGCCTTCAGGTTTGTTGTCTCGGTTTGCGAGTGAACGAATGTTGTTTTGAATTGTTTTTTCTGTTTTTCCCAACATTTTTGAAAGGTGCTTTATGGACGGGTGCGCAGGGTGGTCATTACTTTGCCAAAATTTCATTAGGGCTAGCAACACATTCAGTTCAGAAGATGAGATTTGTAAGCGCCCTTGATGCTCAAGCAACAGGTTGGGCACGCCCACCCAGCCGTGGTTAATAATGCGTTCGTCCCATTTATGGGATAGTTGGGGAATTTCAGAGTAATCTTTTTCTATTTTTTCCATATAATTGGCCCTTATAAAACCATACTAGCAATAAAATCAGATGTTATTAGTGCAGCTCTACACATTTAATGATAATATATTTTTATACCATACCTACCGAATAAAACTATACCATATGGCATAGTTTTTTGCCATTATGAAAGAAGATTAATTTTGGTATAAAACACACGGGTAATCTATCATCAAGTTTTCTTTAAAACACTGTTTATGCGGGTACCCAAAAAGAGCACTATAGTGTTAACTGGAAGCTAACGACGGCATTTTATATCTTTCAGTTTTATGCCGTATTAGCCGTATTAGCCGTATTAATAGGTCCAATGTGCTCAATCTAAAGTCATTTTATTAACCTGACTCAAATCTTGGGGCAAGGCCTTGAAATTATTTTGCACCTGCCCCATACCTTTACGAAATTAAATAAACCGAACTGTCAGGGCACTAAAATGAAATATAACATTGATACTAAACAGAAGGTTCTTGTAACAGGCGCCACAGGGTTTGTTGCTGGCTGGATAGTAAAGCGATTGGTAGAAGCCGGTGTATGCGTCCACGCTGCGGTGCGTGACCCTGAAAATGAAGTAAAAGTAGCACACTTAAAACAGTTGTCTGAAAAAGGCCCAGGTTCTGTAGTGCTCTTCAAAGCAGACCTTACCGAAGCCGGTAGTTACGGCAAAGCGATGGAAGGATGTGCCACAGTATTCCATACCGCCTCACCGTTTATATTGAAGTTTAATAATGCTCAGACAGATTTAATTGTACCAGCGCTTGCCGGTACTAAAAATGTACTTGCCAGTGTAAACGCTACTTCATCTATACAGCGGGTCATTTTGACAAGTTCAGTCGCCGCTATTTATGGCGATACAATTGACTGTGTGAACACCCCAAGTGGCAAAGTTAGTGAAGATGATTGGAATACCACATCATCTGCAACGCACCAACCGTATTCTTACTCAAAAACTTTAGCTGAACGTGCAGCATGGAAAATGGTGGAAGGTCAGGATAAATGGACTTTAGTTGTCATTAACCCCGCCCTTGTAATTGGGCCTAGTGTTTCTGGCAAATCTACTTCCGCTTCGCATGACATCGTTCGTCAATTGGGTGATGGCTCAATGAAGGCGGGTGTTCCATCTCTTTCGATGGGTATGGTTGATGTGCGAGATGTTGCTGATGCACACATTCGTGCTGCGTACATTAAAAAAGCTACAGGGCGGTATACGGTGTTTAACGAAGCCCAATCGCTACTCGAGTTAGCCAGCTTATTAAAACAAAAATATGGGGCGACTTACCCCCTTCCCAGTAAAGAGTTGCCTAAATGGCTGGTGTGGTTAGTTGGGCCAATTATTTTGAAAACGTTGTCTCGTAAAATGATATCGCTGAATATGGGCCACAAATATGTGGGTGATAACGCCAAGAGTATCGACAAGCTTGGTGTTAATTATAGCTCCTTAAAAGCCTCAGCTGAAGCTATGTTTCAGCAGATGATTGATGAGGGAGAGTTTCATAAAAAATAGAATTCAGTGCTGATTATTTAAGTATAGCTATAGCTATATTTTATTTGGTTAGTTTACTGGCCTAAAAACTACAATGATGTAACCAAAGGGCTCGCCACTGGTAGTGTCTGGAGAGAGGCCTACCTACCCACAATAATTAAGGCGACGCCACTTGCCAATAAAAGCGACCAGGCTAACCTTGGCAGTAGGCTTTGTTCTTTAAGCACTAAAGCACCAAGAAAAACTGATATGGGGATCGACACTTGTCGAGTAGCACTGACTACCGCTACTTCTCCACCAGCCTGAAAAGCGAACAAGATGAGCACATAAGACGCATAGGACAGGGCACCTGATGCAAGCACGCGCAGAGGTGCATTGCGCCAGCAGCCAAATAGCTGCGTGGCTAGTGGCCGTCGAACTGTGCGTGTTAGAGTAAAGAATGCGAGAAAGGCACATGTCAAAACGCTATAAACCCAAAATAAGAAGGGCGCTGGTGTAATCGCTTCCATTGCCACGGAATCTGCTAAACCATAAATGGCAGAGCCAACCATGGCTGCTGTGGCAGTAAGAATTAACGTTGGGCGTTGCAGTAAACCGGCACCTCTGCGGTATTGGATCATGATAGCGCCCAACAACGTTAGGCTAATACCTGCCAGTGTTAGTGGTGAATAATACCGCTCTAAAAATATATAACCGATCGCCACAATGGCTAATGGGGAAGAGCGAATAATAGGGTAATAGATAGAAAGATCGCCCGTCTTTAAGGTTAACATTACACACAGATAATAGATAAATAGGCCCAAAGCTGAGCCTGCCACCAACGGCCAAACCTCAATGGGTAGGGTCAGTGTTTGGTCTAACCAAGCTGCTTGAAGTGCGGCAAATATAACCCATGAACCCGTTACTCCCAAATAAGCAGATTCTGGAAAACGTTGCCCCTTAATGAGTAAATCACGAAAAGGGTGTAAGGCTGCTGAACCAAGCACCAAGGCCATTACGATAAAATCCATACGGTTACCCCCGTTTGTAGTAAACCGGTTGGCGATGGAGAAAAGGCTGCAGATGCACTGTGGTCGTGTCATTGGATATAAGCGCGATACCGTAGGATGGGTCCTCCTGACAATAGGCAAACAACCCGTTGTCTGGATCTTTGTTGAGCAAAAGAGGAACCTGATGGTTGGTGCCGTGAAGGGCAGAAAAACTAATCCCTTGCCATTGGCCGCTTATGGGGCGATGCACATGGCCGAAAAATAGGTGGCGAATATTGCTATGGCTGGCCAGTGTTTGTGCAAACGTTTCACAGTCTCGTAGGCGCAGAGCATCCATGTCTGGTATGCCGATATCAAATGGTGGATGGTGCATGAACAAATAAACAGGTTTGTCATTATACTTGGCCAACTGCCCACGCAGCCATTCATGCCGCTGTTTACAATAAACGCCCTCATCAGTGCCTGGTTCATTGGTATCAAGAAATAACAGCACTCCTTCTGATGTCGTCTGTGACCATTGCACAAAGCCATGTGAGTCCCTTGGTGTATCAATAAAGACGTCACAGAAGCGTTGCCGGTGATCATGATTACCCAACAGTAAAGAGGTGTTCATAGGCAGCGCTGTTAAAAGATTTTTAAGTAATATATAGGCCTCAGTTTGGCCACAGTCGCTCAAATCTCCAGTGAGCACGCATAGGTCTGCATCGCTATGGTGAGTAGCAATATCTTTAAAGCAAAGCCGCAAGCGCTCAAGCGGATCGAGGCCTTGGAGCTTTTCTCCAGCAGCGACTAGGTGGGTATCAGTAACATGAATAACTTTCATAGCGGGAATGCCTAAATAAGAATTTAGTTCACTTTAGTTCTTTTCGATGTGAAAAATTATAAGCTTTGGTCGTCGCTAATAATAGTGTAATTGAAAAACCCTTGAGTGTTCACCTAACCTGTGCTTTTAAATAAATGATGGAGCTTGGCTAATAATGGCCCACAAAAAATTGGTGTGGTTATAACTGTTAATGGCATTTGGCTTTAGTATTGTTCTATTGTTTTAGCTGATCGATCTGTAATTGCAAGCCTTTGATCTTGGCATCCAAGCTGCGCTTGTAAAAGATGAAGATAACCACAGCGCCTAGGGCACCACCTATTGATACGGGTTGTGATAAATACTCAATCATATACTTCTCCTGTGGCTTTTCTTAGCCCTGTGTTTATCTTGCTGGTTTAATAAAAGCCGCTGCTGTGCTCCTTAATGTATGCTATCTAGTTACCTATTAGTGAGTCGGCGGTTTCTTATTAACCATTAAGTGTGCAGCCTTTATTTAAATCACAAATCAGCCTAGATATGACGCTCACATAATAACGTTTATTTAAGTTGAATATAATGCTCTGTTTATCGTCTATGCGCTTTTCTAGCGAAGCTATGGGGTTATGTCTATCAGGGATACCAATATTTGTCTTGCTGGGTAAACACAAGATCTTTTAGTAAGTCATTGATTATGGCTGCTGGTCTGTAAACAAAAATGATTGACTACCCACTGAAAAATGACTTGCGAACCATAGTCTGTTGTGGCTACCATCAACCCTTTTCGCACGCTAACAAAAGTGGCCATTATCTTTGGTCGGCAAATTGATGCTTTTAAAGCGTTGTAGTGGTTCTGCTAAACAAAATAATGAATTGTTTCACGTAACTTTATATTGGCTCAATATACAAAAAAATAGAACCAGGTAATATTTGGTGATGTTCTTCGCTCAAAAAAGAAGATTTGAGTGCTGGGGTTAGTCAATATTATTAATAATAGACGTAGGTTTTCACTGTATGTTTTATCAACTAAATTTTCGGCTAATAGAACAATCAGTATGGTTGAGTTAATAGTGCTAGTAGAGGTAAAAAAAGCCCAAAAAATCTGGGCATAAAGACACACAAAAATAGCTTTGACCTGGGGTAGGTTGTGAAAACCTTATTGACCGATCATTTTGCACCTTAAATATAACGCCACTTTACCAACCATAACAGACCAATTGACTGGTTTCTTACAGTAGATGCAAGTTAGGCTAAGTAAAACGAAGCTTGGCCGTAATTGTTTGCTGTGTTTACAAACCAGCCGCTCCTTTGTCTAAGCTGCTTAGTGCCCAAGGACAGCACCCAAACACATAAAAACACATAATATTTTGCCCTCCACAGTAGGGTGATAATGTTTCACAAGTCAGTTTCATGGTTAAAGATCCTGCCATAAATTAACCCGTCGGTGATCATTTATATTTCCTAGTCTACGATATTAGCATCCACCATTTTTTGGTTATGTTGGTAAATCTTTACCGTGATCGATTACTTTTCTGAGAAGGTAATGTTTAGCTTTAAACGCTTTCTTTAGGCATCCTAAACGTTAAACGCCGAGAATACGAAACTTTTGATGTTCAATTATTGAACAGATGCTCAAATTTGTTATTTTTATAGAGGATTAATGGTGGTTTTAAGATATGTTAGCAAGGTCACAAAAGTGGTTTGTTTTTGTGGCTAATCGGAAGAATTTTTAACACCTTCGGGCATCAATATGGACTTTAAAAAGCTACTGTTTGGCTTAACACTTTTAATGGTATTTGGTAATGGAGTAGCCGCTGAACTGATAGCAACTGGACAGGAAGTAAGCTTAAAATCCACTCAAGTTATAATAAGTAATCCCCTATACATTATTCTAGGCATGATTTTGGGACTTGGGGTATCAGGGCTTTTCCTTTGGTGGAATGGAAGGAGAAAACGCAGTGGCAAAGTTACTTTTAATGAAGTGCGTTCCACACTTGAGCAAATGCAGCGTGAGCATACCAAACAGAAAATAGATAACATCACTCGGTTTATAGCAGCGCTAGATAAAGAAGCCCTTGCCAGAAACTTAGAATTAACTCAAAAGTTAATTGATTTGGAGCGCTGGGATGGTAATAATAGAAGAAAAGAATAAAAAATAGATTGATCTCACTACGAAAACAGTACACCTAGACCTGTTCTTAAAAACATACTTTATTTTGGAATAATCTACTTTTTAAGACGATCAAACCAAACCCGCCACGGCTTTTGTTCTGTTCTAGCATATGAGCTGGTTTAAGGTATCATGAAATATAAAAGTAGAACATAGATGTTCAAAAGCAATTTTAGGGCTAAGGTGTAGTTGGTGTGAAATAAGGAGGCAAAAGTATTTATGGCCAATTTAATCAAGGCTCAGTAAAAGCGGATATGTTTTACACTTCACTTCTTCACTGTGGCCAAATGCACAGCAAATGTTGCATAAAAAATCATTAAATAAAGACCATATGCGGCGCTAGGGACTGACCCGAAATGCCACACTGTCTTTTGAAAAAGGGGGATGATGAGGTTAAATGTGTTTCACTACTTCATCTAAGTAATTTAAACGCCTTTGTGTGCTGTATAGATGAATAAACAAACCAATCAGGTTTTAACTTACCATAAAAACGAAGTTTTAAAAGGGTTCTATAATGATAGCGTTAAGTGAATACACATCCTACGACATCGTTGCAATGTTTAATGATGATCACGTTGATGGGGATTCAGGAATCGTTAACATAATATCTTTTTACCATCCAATCATTCCAGCGAGCATTTTACCCGCTAGACCTAAAGTTTTTAAAAATGGCAAATGCTGGATCTCCAGTGGTTATCAGGAACTATTGCGAAGAATACCTAAAAATTCACCCTTTATAGTGAATAATGTTCAAAGAAATCACCGCCCCGCAGGCGCAGAATTACGTTGTGATGTTTGGGCAGATGGTTCTGCCGCAGAAATAACCGGTGCTTCAGTGTTTGTGCCGATATTCAGTTGTGGCCTACCTTCTTTAGATTATGGAGTCCTTAAAAATGTGGATGTTTTTGGTTTTACTACGATCATGATTCTCAACAAGGGTGTGATTTATGGGCCGTTTAATATTACGGTTCTCGAAGACCAATCTCTGCAAGTTTCAACCACTTTGCAGGGGATAAAATCGCCATTAGATTATGTAATGAAAGTCGGGTTTAGGAAAGTGAAAAAAACTGATGTGTTTATTGAGCCCATGGCTAAAAATGGACTTCCCATCGAAGGCTTTATTACCTCTATTTCAGATTTCAAACGTTATTATTATGTTTCTTGGGCATAGGGAGCCAAAACAAATTTATCCTATTTTGGGATAGTGTTTAATGGTTGTTAGGCTGTTTTGCCGTTTGGCATTAGTTTTAAGCTGCTTTAAGGCCTAAAGTAAGGTTCTTTTACAGCCGTTACTGCATTCATAACCATGGCTAAACTAAACGTGTATTATGAGTTCAGTCGGGATAACGGCGAGGGTATAAAATTAACTTTAAACCAAGGTTATGTGATCCCGAAGGGGCCTATATGAAATATAACTGGGCAAGCCTCAGCTTAATTGTATTAATAGCGCTAATAATGTTGACCATTTTTGGCTCGCGCTGGTATAACACAGAATACACCCATGCAAAAAACCTAGGATTATCAAAGGGGCAGCTGATAGAATGTGGCAAAAGCCCAAACTGTGTGAGCAGTCAAACGACACAAAGCAGTATGCGTATCGCGCCTATTAATGCCAGCGACACCCCTGAATTAACCTGGTTAATGTTGCGTGACCTAGTTGAAACCATACCGCAGGCTATACTAATATCGGGAAACGAGTCTTACAGACACTATCAGTTCACTACGCCATTGATGGGGTTTATTGACGATGTTGAATTACTATTTGACCGCAAAAAGCAGTTGATTCAAGTAAAAAGTGCATCTCGTGTCGGGCAGTCTGATTTTGGGGCTAACCGAGAACGTGTGGAGTTGTTACGTGAAGTTTTAAATAAGGCACGGAGCTCTAAATAAAACTGTTTAACCGCAGGTAACCCATATAAAAGGTCTTGATAATCAAGTAAAAGTTAATTTCTCTGCTATTTTCAAATGGGTTATTTTAAGAGAGTATAGGGTTAGATTATGGGAGCCTAACTTTTGCCCACCTTTTTAAGTAACAAAGGTGGAAGATTGTAGACAGCCTAAACCATTGGCCACTATTCCTTGGCATTGACATTAACAAGGAGATTTTTTTGAAAAAATTGAGAGGCTTATTAATAGCTTTAGTATTAATAGCCCCCCTAGCTAATTCAAATGGCGCCCCAAACGAGGGGGGGTGCATGGATGGATGGCATAATGGTTTCTTTGGCTGCCATAAACCTCATGGTATCCCTGGTGAGCCGTCCTGGCTGAACGCTATAGGTAACTACTTAGATTCAGCTAGCTGTGTTAATAATCCTGGCCCATTCTGTCGAACGAGGACCTCAGGCTCATATTGCCCAGAAAATTCTGTATCTGACACCCCAGACCGCAACGGTTTTTGCTTCTCTAACTAAATGCTTTTCATTCGTACTGTATGCTTGGGAGCCATATATTTACGAATCTATGCGGTGTTAACGACCACTGAAAGTGAAATATCCTAGGTGGTTAATGCCTCAGAAATAACGTGTTATCTGTCCGTATGCCTCATAGAAATTCGGCTTAGCATAGA
Source organism: Candidatus Njordibacter sp. Uisw_056 (assembly GCF_047730085.1). NCBI lineage: Bacteria > Pseudomonadati > Pseudomonadota > Gammaproteobacteria > Pseudomonadales > Candidatus Njordibacteraceae > Candidatus Njordibacter > Candidatus Njordibacter sp. Uisw_056. The sequence goes on from NZ_CP159830.1 coordinate 965,450, forward strand.
ATTAGTGGCGTCTCAGAGAGACGGCGCCTCTACCATTGATGGTCTTTTAATACATGGGTTTTAGTTTTTTGGTGCTAGGCTATGTACCAACCTGTTTACCAGCCTGTGTACCATACACATAATCCTTCGACTTAAACTAGTTTTTTATCTTAATGCTAAAGCACCTTGAGTTAAATGTGTTTCGCCATAGATGGGGTGAGTCGAACCTTTGCTTAGATCCCCTTAAATAGCGCGTTTCAAACGCGGTTATTAAATTTAGGGTACCAACTTGGGTAACTAAAAAAAATCCATAGTTAGTGCCTGGAACAAAGAAAGCTACCCGTGCATGACAAGGTTAGGCAAATTTCTAGAGGCTAGGTGGTATGTTGTTAATTCAAGCCTGAGGCGCATGGAGCTGGCTAGCTTTAAAGTTGGTCGTCCAAGGACTAAGCCAGCAAGTTCATAAGGAGAGTAATGATGAAAACAACAATACAATTAGTAGTATTGAGTGGCGCACTAGCAGTAACTAGCTTAGCGGTTGCTGAGACTGGAAAAGGTTACGATATCAATACCGTAGGTGAGCCGCAGGTTATGTCCGATGGCACCATTGTTAGAGAAGCTGGTACAGACAGTATTTGGTTTATGGAAGGCCAGCCAGAAGGTTTCCCTTCTATTGTTAAGGCTCGTTGTACTGCTATTTATGTAATGGGTCCTGACTACTCCAACAAAGGTTCTACTTTTCGCTGCACTGCCACGGACGCTGATGGGGATGGCTATGTAAATGTGGGTTCTATCACAGGCGCTGATTGGAGTGTCTGTTCCTTTAAAACGGTTGCTGGATGGGGTAAGTATGCGGGAGCAGCCGTAAGTGGAGTCTGCCAACCGACTGGATCTTTTGCTGGGCCTGACACAGGCTCTTTTTATTGGAGAGGTGAATGGGTCTAGCTGAATAAGTTATTAATAGCCCCTCCCTCTGGTTAAACATGTACGGTTAAGAAATAGGACTAGTATTTAATTGAGGGGGGAGTATTGTTAATAAAGGCCTGAGGAGCATACGGCTAGTTGGGCTGTTTAAGTTGGTCGTCTGAGGACTGAACCAACAAGTTCATAAGGAGAGTAAAAATGCTTGGAAATAAAGCCGGAACATTAATTTTAAAGGAAACCAGTAAGCCGATAGCATCTGGAAAATATGGATTACCTGCTATGGAAACACACAATGTTGGCAGCGGAAAGCTTGTAGGTCATGATGTTATGGCACGAGCAACATTTACTGCTGAGATGAGACCTGACGGTTCATGGTTGGGTGCGTGTTCTGCTGGAATTATAGCCTGCGAAAAAGGTGTTGCCACATTTATATGCAATGGTGTTGGGAACATGACGGAAGCTGGTGGTGTGTCGTTTAAAGGTGGCGCTTCATTTGAAACTACATCTGAAGCGTTATCTGAACTGAATGGTAAGTATTATATGTTTACTTACGAATCTGATGCAGAGGGTAATGCAGAATGGAACCTTTATCCCTGTAAATAATACAAACATAGGCTTAGAGCTCCAGTTCTAAGCCTTTTCATTATTTTTATGCCACCTTAATATTTTCAGACCTGAACTGCGTATAACAGCTGCAGCTTTTGAATTATCGGCACGCCACTTTAGCTTTATTAATGCTGTTATTAGTCAAGCTAAAACTATACGTTTTTTCACTTAAACATAAAGATCAATCTACTCAACGTACTTTCCGCTAGCAAAAGCATAGCGTGAATTACGCACCTTAGTTATAAATTTCAGAGGCACGAATCCGTTCTTTAGGGTATCATTTGCAAAAGTTCGCTTCTGAGAACTGTTCCAATTAAGTCCGCCTGAAAGATAAGCATCTTTTAATGCCACAACATAATCCATATTAGTGGTGTTGCCATTTATCCCCGTGAACCAACTCAAAATAAAGGGACTTTCAAGCGGATTTGTGGTGGGATGCAACCGGAAAACAAGGGCAAATGGCGTCCCAGAGAGACGGCGCGTCTATGGCTAAGAGCTATTTATTATATGTGGTTGTTGGTTATAGTAGCTCAAATGTGTACCAACCCGTGTACCAAAAAAGTAATCTGCCCCCCTTAACTAAGGTCAAATTAGTGTGAAACAGTGGCTAAGTGACACTCTAAAATCTCAACAACTTTATTAGATTTAACAAAAAATGGAGCACGTTAATCTTAGCGCTAACTATTGGTTATGATGTTGAATTATAGGGGAAAGCATGAAGGGTAAAAAGATCATCTTTACTATCCTTGGTTTAGTGTGTTTTGTAGTGTTTGTTGTAGCTTGCTTAGGAATGTACACGTTTAATTATCTTGCTAGCCTACCGGGATATAGTGTTGATGGTAATAAATGTTTTGAAATCGATCCTCGAATTGGCTGTGATTAAGATTAAAAATCAGAAAAATTCTTAGTTTCCTTCCTGTAGGCTTGGTTTGTTGGAGACAACATTAAAACTGGTTTATACACTAATAATAGCCCTAAAGGGGTAAGGAAAATAACTATGGATCAAAATTTAAGAGCCGCCATACAGACGAGTACGTTTTACTACTTCTTGATCGCTACAGTGCTTCTAACCATCGCACAACTATCAACCATGATGGTCATCGTGCTGGCTGACATCTCAGGTAAAGAAAACGTGGTTGCTGCATCTGTTATTGGGCCATGCTTTGTGGGCGTGTTTGCCATCTTTAGAATGATGACCAACATGCAATACCTAGTCCGTGACATGGATGATGGCATGAGAGCAACGAACTACGGAGTAGCTATGACAGCAATCCCATTTTCGGTTCTCAAGTTTGTTTTTGCGCTAATCTTCGTGGTGGTTGCTGTAGTGCAACTGATGGCGATACTCTAACGTAACATTGATTTAATCTGGAACGTGTAGCATTTAAATATTCATCAGTGTCCTGTGAATTTGGGCATTGATGAATTTTATTTCGTACAGCTTGCTAAAGGGATGAAACCAATCAAAACACTGCTAACCATACTCTTCATATCACTTTTGTCGTCTCCTAGTTGGAGTGAGTCTGAAGTTCATATGGTAGAACTTAAATTACTGAATAATTTAGATGATATAAGAGGGTTTTGTATTGACATTAAAGGACATAAACTTAAAGCTAAAATAAGTAGGGGAATTCAGGTACATTCATGTTACTCGTATCAGGGAAAAATTGCCGTTGATCAAGGTTTAGATGCTAATAAATTGAAGCAAAAACAATTGTTCTTTCCTTATTTTAATGTTTGTGTACGTTCAGCTTCTTCTAATAAACCTATGAATTTAAGCCTTATAAAATGTGGGAATACACAAGAATTTGTATTTACTCAAGACAATACAATACGTTTAAAAAGTAATAAAAACTTATGTCTTACAGTTGCAAAAGGAAATTCAAGAAATGGTGGAGGTGGGTCACCCTTGCATTTGATAAGAAATTTATCTATGCAAATATGTAATGAGCAAAAGTCTATTTATAAGACTTGGGGTGTAAGGGGTTTTAAAAAAGGTTTGCTTTTTACAGAAGAAATCTCAAAATTTTCGTCAAATTAAACCCTGAACCTAATCTATATATCCTCAGTGCTTCCCAGAATGATGAAATCTTACAATGAAGACAGTTGATCAAAGGTTAACGCAAGGCAGCGTTATAAGAAACCTCCACCCTCACCAAAGCCATACAGCTAAAATTTAGCCTTACTTGAGGCGGGCTATCCTTTTGAGTTGGATTTAGCTTACTTGAGTAAACTTGAGGGATGTGAGTAAGTTCAGCATAAGTCATATATCAATGACAGGTTGATATTAGTAAAGTTATAGCCATCATTACAACCTTTCAAGGACGGACACATGAGTATCAAAAAGATAATCACAGGATTAACGATTTCGCTAATACTGGCATAGCCATTCTCCACTGATTTAATGTGCCTTAATTATAGGTTTTAGGTACACAGTTTTTTATCAAGTGGGATATTTTTTGGTACACAAAACGGTTTCCATGAATCTGTGTACCAACCTGTGTACCTAAAGCTTTAGGCTTTGGCGATACCGTAAAATACCGCATGGGAGGATAATAACTCGATATAAGGGCGTTTTCAAACGGATTTGTGGTGGGATGAAACCGGAAAATAAGGGGGAATGGCGTCCCAGAGAGGAGTCGAACCTCCGGCCTGCCGCTTAGGAGGCGGCTGCTCTATCCAGCTGAGCTACTGGGACGGTGTAGCCGCGCATTCTAACAGCTAGCGAATTCTATGGGTACCTGCGTCTTATATAAATGTTGTAAATAATGAGGTATTTATGCAATTTATATAAACGCTAAAAATTGTGCTAATGTTAATAAGAATGATTTGCATTAAGATTAAAGATTGTTTATGATACAAGCATCAACTTAACTCAACTTTAATCAGAGAAAAACCATGATCAAAACACTTCTTTCTGTAGTTGTTGCCGCTAGCGTAACCTTAACAGGCCAAGCCAACGCGGGTGGACATGCAGAGGTTTATGCAGGCTTCCCCATCACAGTAAAAAACTATTCTGGTAGCAAAACCCATTCGGAGGCTTATACTGGCCAAATAGCACGACATGTTTTGCACAATTCAGCCAAAAAGTTGGTCAGTAGGGGTGCTAGCCTAGAGCAAACTAAAGCGTACTTTAATGGTAAAGAGCCGGGTAGAGTTATTGTAGACCCAGTTTCAAAAGACGGCTTCCCAGTGCTACAAACACATGTAGATAAAATCTCAAAAGGCAAAAATCTTTCTGGGAAAGCCTATAAGGGCTTGATTTCTGGCATGCCTGGTGGGCTCACAGGGGCTGAGTTGCTAGACTTGTTGCTAGAAAAGGCTGCAGCCACAGAAAAAGGCTTTGACCCTTTAACAGGCTATGACTACACGCAGTTGGTTTCTAAATTCACTATGGGCGCTGTGTTTTACAATCAGGCGGTAGATAATTACTTAGATGAAAAGCTAGGTGCGAATGTGAATCCAAACAACAAGGCATACAAAGAGGGTAAGGCCTATACAGGTAAAGAGCACGTATGGGACGAGGCCTTTGGTTATTTTGGCGCCCCAGCTCACACCATGACGTTAACTGCTGCAGAAGTTTATGGTATCGCTAAGCAAAAAGCAGACAGCTTTGACAAGGCTGACTACAATAACGATGGCAAGGTGTCGTTAGTTACTGAGATGGCCTATGCTCACGCATACTACGCAGCCTCGTTTGATAAGGGTGGTAAAACTAAGTACCTTCATACTATTGTTCAGGCCTTTTTAGATGGCCGCAACCTAATATCTTCTGCTAATGGTGAAGCGCTTACAACTGGCCAACGCAGTGAATTGATGGGCTATGCAGGCATTATTAAAAGCCAATGGCAGCGCCTAATTGCTGAAGCTGTGTTTAAGTATGCAGGTTCTGTATACGGTGACATTGAAAAGCTAGAAACTATTATTGAAGCTAATGGTGATGCTGTGAAGGCTTATCGTAACTACGCCAAGCACTGGGGTGAGTTAAAAGGTTTTGCCTTAGCCTTGGAAGCCGGTGGTGTAAACCTTGGTGAAACAGGGGTTAAGTTAAATAGGTTGCTTGGGTACAGCCCAGTGTTGTTAGGTAATACTCAAGTTGCTGCCCTAGTTAATGGTGAGTTTGTGCAAAGCTCGTCGGTGAGTATGGCTGAGTATCGGGTGCAGATGATTAAGTTACAAAAACTGATGATCGATGATTTTGGCGTCGAAGCTCGTAGCAAAGATGTGACGGCAAACTTAGCTCAGCTTGTAGATTCGCTGGGTGAAGCTTTGGCAGCAGAAAATGATTAACTGTTGGCTTAGTCAATAGTGCAATGGCTACTTGAGTTTGCACAATCTTGGTTTTCTGAACTTACGGGTTTAGTTAGCCAAGGTAGCAAGCGCGTGTTTCTAGGTTATTTATTAAGTGCTGCTATATTAGCCATTATATGGCTCATGTGGCAGCGCAAGCTTAACTTTATGGCCGCTGTGGGCTGGTTCTTTCGGCGTGAAACTTGGTGGTCTAGGTCCAGTCGATCGGACTACCAGTTGATGCTGCTCAATCAGCCTCTAATGCTGCTGTTAAGCCCACTCTTGCTCAGCAAGCTGGTACTTGCTACTAGCATCTTCTATAGCCTTAGTGATTGGGTGGTTCGGCCCTTATGGTCGTCTGACATATCTGCCTTTTGGGTATCAGTGCTGTTTACAGCATGTTTATTTGTAGTGGATGATGCAAGCCGTTATTATCTACATCGGCTCATGCACCGCTGGCCTGCTTTGTGGGCTTTCCATCGAGTACACCATACTGCTGAAAGCTTAACGCCGTTTACGGTTTTTCGTACGCACCCCGTCGAGGGAGTGCTGTTTGGCTTGAGGAGTGCCCTAGTGCAAGGGTTTTTAATCGGTATTTTTGTATTTTTATTTTATGATCGAGTGACCTTGCTGAGTGTATTGGGGGCCAATGTATTTACCGCTGCATTAAATTTTCTGGGGTCTAATTTACGTCATTCCCCAGTACCTATTAGTTATGGTAAAACGCTAGAGCGGTGGCTTATTTCTCCAGCGCAACATCAAATACATCACTCCCAAGCGCGCGAGCACTGGAACAAAAACTTTGGTGCATTTATTGCGGTGTGGGATCGAGTGGGTAACACTTTAGAGTATGGTTCTAACACACAAGATTTAACCTATGGTCTGAGACATCAAAAACCCCAAGAGCATCAACTAGTCACCTTGTACTGGCAGCCTTTTAAACACTGCTGGCGCTGCTTGCGGCGCACCAAGATAAAACCCAATAGCGCCATGAGCGCCATAAGTGAGACACCATAAATGAGATCTTTTAATTTAATCAACAGCCTTTTAATATCTGCTATTACTGCAAGTATTTTGGCAGTAACAAGCGCCCAAGCCAGTGGCGTGGTGAACGTTTATTCAGCCCGTAAAGAAGCCTTGATTAAACCCTTGTTAGACCAGTTTAGTAACACCACGGGCATTAAGGTCAACCTAATTACTGGCAAGGCAGATGCTTTATTAAAACGCTTGCAGGTTGAGGGTAGTGCAACACCTGCAGATTTATTTATTACTGTAGATGCTGGTCGTCTGCATCGGGCTAAAGAGGCAGGTGTACTAAAGCCAGTATCTGTACCATTGTTAGAAGAGACCATTCCAAAAGAACTTAGGGATGAAGCGGGTTACTGGTATGGATTAACTCTCAGGGCTAGGCCCATTATCTATGCCAAAGACCGGGTCACACCCTCTGATTTGTCTACCTACGAAGCCTTAGCTGAAGCTCAATGGGGTGGCCGCCTATGTTTGCGGTCGTCGCAATCAGTTTATAATCAGTCCTTGGTAGCTGCTACGATTGATGCGCTAGGCGCTTCAAAAACTCAGAGTTGGATGGAAGGCATGGTTAAAAACCTTGCTAAAGCGCCTTCAGGTGGCGATACTGACCAGCTAAAAGCCGTGGCGGCGGGGGTATGTGACGTGACCATCGTCAATACCTACTATTTGGCCCGGATGATTAATAGTAGCAAACAAGCTGACCAGTCTGTGGCTAGCCAGTTGGCGGTATTCTGGCCCAATCAGAATGGTTCAGGGGGATTGGGCCGTGGGGCACACTTTAATGTGAGTGGTGCAGGCTTTACTAAATATGGAAAGCACCCCAAGCAAGCCCAAGCACTGTTAGAGTATCTTGCATCTGAGTCAGCACAGGCTTGGTATGCAGAAATTAATAACGAATACCCGGTGGTAGAGGGCGTAGAAGTTTCATCGGCTCTTAAGGGCTTTGGCGCTTATAAGATGGACTCGATCGACCTAGAAATATTAGGCCAGAATAACCGGCAAGCAGTTCAATTAATGGACCGTGCTGGATGGCGATAAATAATGTAGCGATATTCAATAGGTGGTAGACGTTAGATGATAGGTTATTGGGTTAATGTTTAAACGTCACGGATTAAGTGTATTTGCTGTGGTGATTGCGGCATTCATATCACTGCCTGTGATTGTGATCTTAAGTTACCTGTTTCAAGCTGAAGGTGTGTTGTGGCAGCACCTTTTAGATACAGTACTAAGTGATTACCTGATTAATTCTTTGCTACTGTTATTGGGTGTGGGGACAGGGGTATTAATGCTGGGCGTGCCTACTGCCTGGTTGACCAGTATGTGCAGTTTTCCTGGGCGTCGTTGGTTAAGCTGGGCATTATTATTACCTTTGGCGATGCCAGCTTACATTATTGCTTATACCTATACAGGCTTATTAGACTTTGCAGGGCCAATACAAACCTGGATCAGAGACCTTACAGGGCTTGGTTATGGTGATTATTGGTTTTTTGAGATTCGTTCTCTTGGCGGCGCCATTGTAATGATGTCTCTTGTGCTATACCCCTACGTTTACCTAATGGCTAGGGCTGCTTTTTTGGAGCAGTCAGTTAGCAGTATTGAAGTGGGTTGTAGCTTAGGGTATTCGCGCTGGCGTGCCATGTGGAGTTTAGCCTTGCCAATGGCTCGGCCTGCCATTATTGCGGGTTTATCTCTAGCGTTAATGGAAACTTTGGCAGACTATGGCACAGTGCAGTATTTTGGAGTCAGTACGTTCACTACAGGTATTTTCCGCACCTTTTATGGTTATGGAGATACAGCTGCTGCAGCGCAACTAGCAGCCAGCTTATTGGCTTTTGTGATGTTATTGATATTGCTTGAGCGTTATTCTAGACGTCGTGCACGCTATCACTCAGCAGCAGAGTCGAAGGCTCGTGCAGACTTAATTCCATTAATAGGCCGTAATGCAGTTATAGCAGTTGCTGTGTGCTTGGCACCTCTTATGTTTGGCTTTATTATTCCAGCAACTCAGTTATTATTCTGGGCAGTTTTTGAAGCAGAACCCTTAGGCTGGGAGTTTGTTAGCCTAGCATGGAATTCATTTAGCTTGGCATTTTTGGCAGCTATTGTTGCGGTGACACTGGCTATTATTTTGTCCTACGCAAAACGAACTAGACCCATTAAGCCTGTTCGGACGGTCATTGCTATGGCAGGCTTTGGCTATGCTTTGCCAGGTACTATTGTTGCCATAGGCGTGTTAATTCCACTAGCGTGGTTAGACCATAGCCTTATAGCCCTTTTTGAACGTTTAGGGTGGCACAGCCCAGGTCTCATTTTATCAGGTAGTCTGGTGGCTTTGCTCTTTGCATACACTGTGCGGTTCTTAGCCGTAGCTCTTGGGAGTGTTCAATCAGGTTTAGAGAAAATTAAGCCTAGCCTAGACCACGCGGGTAGGTCAATGGGGCATAGCCCTTGGGCCATTATAAGCAAAATTCATGTACCTTTAATGCGCAGTTCTATACTTACCGCGGTATTAATTGTGTTCGTAGATGTGCTCAAAGAGCTACCCGCCACACTCATATTGCGGCCATTTAACTTTAATACTATGGCGGTGCGGGCTTATGAGCTAGCATCAGACGAAAGGTTAGTAGATGCGGCTCCTGCTTCCATTATGATAGTACTCGTTGGGCTTGTTCCTGTATTGATGTTACACGGCTCTATTGCCCGTCGCAGGCCAAAATAATATGAGAAATTTTAAATGACGATGTCTTTTGATAGCTCTGATCAGCATTTGCTGGTAGATAAGGTGAGCATTGCCTATGGCCAAAATACCATAGTGCAGGATGTAAGTTTGGCTGTAGGGGTTGGCGAAATCGGCTGTTTGTTGGGCCCTAGTGGCTGTGGTAAATCTACATTATTACGCGCTATAGCGGGTTTTGTGCCGTTGCAATCTGGCAGTATAAGTTTAGCGGGTAAAACGCTTGCCAAGCATGACTTTTGTTTGCCCGCAGAAACTCGAGATGTGGGTATGGTGTTCCAAGATGTCGCCTTATTTCCCCATATAAATATTGCTGCTAATGTGGCCTTTGGCTTGCATCACTGGCCCAAGGCAGAACAGGTGCAGCGCGTAGAAGAGTTGTTAGATTTAGTTGGGTTAAGTGGCTATCAAGAGCGATACCCCCATGCCTTGTCTGGTGGCCAACAGCAACGTATCGCGTTAGCTCGCGCTATGGCACCAAAACCAAGTTTTTTGTTATTAGATGAACCTTTTTCTGGCCTAGATGCTATGTTGCGAGAAGAGCTGGTGCCTGAAGTTGGTGCTATTTTGCGCCAGGAAAAAATACCTGGGTTATTGGTTACCCATGATCAAACTGAAGCCTTTACTATGGCTGATCATGTGGCGGTAATGAATCAAGGGCGTATTGAACAGTGGGACACAGCCTACAATATTTACCACAAGCCAGACGGTCGATTTGTGGCCGATTTTATAGGTGAAGGAGACTTTTTGGCCTGTAATGTGAGTAGCGAAACCTGTGTAGAGTCACCTATTGGTCATTTGTGTAGCGACCGGCCCCATGGTTTTTCTGCAGGCCAGCAAGCCGAAGTGTTTATTCGACCTGATGATGTATTGCATTTGGATGATAGCCCTATAACTGGGCGTATCCTCAGTAAGCGTTTTCGTGGTACTCATTTCTTGTATCGCGTATTGATAGCAGGTAATCAAACCTTGTTTTGTTTTGCCGACTCCCACCATAACCATGAAATTGGTGAAGAAATTGGTATTAAGCTCTCACTAGATCATTTAATGTTGTTTTAAATAAAACGCATCGACAAATCGATAGCGCGACAGTCTTTAGTTAATGCGCCAATGGAAATGTAATCCACGCCTGTTTCTGCGATGGGGCGCAGGGTTTGTTCGGTAATGCCTCCAGATGCTTCTAGCTCGGCTCGTCCTGAGGCAAGTTGCACCGCTTTGCGCATGTTAGCCAAGGTGAAGTTGTCTAGCATTATGCGGTCTGCTCCCGCTTCCAACGCCTGCTGTAACTCATCCAAACTCTCTACTTCAACTTCTACTGGTTTTGTAGGTTCTTGTTTACGAGCGGTAGCAATGGCTTGGCTAATGCCGCCACAGGCAGCAATGTGGTTTTCTTTGATTAAGAAGGCATCATATAAGCCTATACGATGGTTGTAACACTGGCCGCAGGCAACAGCGTACTTTTGTGCCTTACGCAAGCCGGGAATAGTTTTACGTGTGTCTAGCAGCTTTACTTGGGTGTCTGCCACTAATCCAGCATAGTAATGAGCGGTGCTAGCGGTGCCAGACAAACATTGTAAAAAGTTAAGGGCGCAACGTTCGAAGGTTAATAGGCTGCGGGCATTGCCATGAGCTTGGAATAAAACTTGATTAGCGTGCACTTGATCGCCGTCAGCCACCATCCAATCAATTACCATAGTTGAGTCTACTTGGCGTGCTACTTCGTTAACCCAATCAACACCACAGATAGTAGCATTTTCACGGGTAATAATGGCTGCTAAAGCCATCTCAGCAGCTGGTATCAGCCGTGCCGTAATATCGCCATCACCTACATCTTCTAATAAAGCAGCGCTCACGTTATTGTGCAAATCGGCCTTAAGAAAGTGGTCGTTGAGGACATCAGTTAGGGGTGTTGGCATTGGTGAGTTCCGCGCTAAAAATGCTGTGGTTCAATGGGCGTTATGATACCACAGCGCTGGTGTGGATTTAGAGAACAAATGATAAAGTCAAAGGAATGCTGATGAGTGCCATTAAGTTACCAATTAGCACAATAGAGGCGACTCTTCTTGGGTCCTGTTGGTATTGCTCCGCTACCATATAGTTTAATACTGCCGGTGGTAAGGCACCAAACACAATAAGCACAGCATATTGCTCAGGGGGCAGTTGAAGCAAAATTTGCGCTGCTATCGCCATTAAAATGCCGGATACAGGGCAAAGAATGGCGCCCACTAAGCCAACCTTCCAGTCGTCAAAAGAAATGTTGGTAAGGCGAATGCCCAAAGTAAAGAGCATTAATGGAATACAAATCTGCCCTAACATGTCGATGGGTAAGCTAGCACTAGCGGGCAATTGAAAGCCGCTCAGTGCTACTGCAAAACCAGCAATAGTGGCTATTATAACGGGTTGCTTGAATATGCTTATTAAGCGCATTTTTGGGTTGATCATAAAAATACCCAAACTAAAATGCAGGGTCATTTCTACAATAAAACAAACAACAGCAATGGCTAAAAAATCTTCCCCAAAGGCTAATAAAATTAATGGGATGCCCATATTCCCCACATTATTAAACATCATGGGTGGCAAGAAGGTCTTAATCGACCAAGGTGACATAGCAATAACCGGCCATAGAAGTAGGCCTGAACCAAGCACAACAATAATAGCACCAAAAGCCATAGGCCCAAGGTGGCCGATGGGCACAGACTGATCGGCCAAGACTACAAATACTAGTAAAGGTACAAAGACCTCCATATTAATTTGGTTAATGAGTTTTATATCTGGCTTTCGCCAGCGGCCGTATCCAAAACCGATGGCACCGATAGCTACAAGGGGAAATACAGTAGCGAAGACCCGTTCAATAATGCTTTGATCCATAAATATCCAAACTATCCCTATTTTAAGGTGGCCCAGCCATATAAGTTGGGGCGGTTACTAACGCTTACTTGTAGCCAAGGTAAATGGGCAAACATACCAACTAGATGCAAAATAATAAAGGTAAAGACACCTTGATGAATCGCTATTAAACTCGTACCTATACTATTTCTATGAGCTTACTTGTTTCAGTAAGGTGGAATTCTTAATTGGCAACAAGTTTTAGGCTGTTTATACAGTGTATAATCTTGACTGGCTAATTGTTCAGACCAATATACCAGAAGAGTGTTAATACTTAAGTGTTTGACTGTGTTTTTTGACAATATCTTTTGTTATTTATCATGTTAATTATGAGATTGGCTAAATTATTATAGTGGTTAATTAGGTTAGTAAAACTTGACCAAGGCAGCATAGGCGGGTTATTTTTAAATTTTATAAAATTGGTAATACCAATAGAGAGTATTTATGGCATATCAGCGTGTAAAACAGCCTAAAATATCAGATGTGATTATGGCCCAGTTAGAGGCGATGATTTTAGAAGGCAGCCTTAAACCCGGGCAGCAGTTGCCCCCAGAGCGAGAGTTAGCAGCCCAGTTTGAGGTTTCTCGGCCGTCTCTTAGGGAGGCGTTACAGAAACTATCGGCTAGGGGGCTTATAATTAGTCGTCAAGGTGGTGGGTCATTTGTTTCTGAGAAAATCGGTAGCAGCATGGTGGATCCATTAACTGAGCTTTTCTCTACGCATCCAGAAGCCCAAAATGACCTGCTAGAGTTTCGCCATGCCATAGAGGGTGTGTCGGCCTACTATGCGGCACTACGCTGCACAGAGGCCGATAAAAAGCGCTTGCAGCGATGTTATGCAGATTTGCAAGCAGCCCATAATAAGAAGCTGTTTGAGCAAGAAACTAAAGCCGATGCAGAGTTTCACTTGGCTATTGCTGAAGCGTCCCACAATGCGGTGTTACTGCACACTATGCGCTCTTTATTTACTTTACTTCATAATAATATATACGCAAATTTAGAGAGTGTTTATCCCAAACGCGATACGCGTGAGCGTATCCACGAGCAACACCGAGTTTTATTGGATGCTATTGTTGCTGAAAACCCTGAAAAAGCTAGGAATGCTGCTCATGATCATTTAGCTTTTATAGAAGAAGCAATTATAGAGCAGGGTAAAGAATCTACTCGCCAAGAGCGTGCTATAAGGCGTTCTGGGGTATAATTTGCAAATGTAAAATATTTACTAATGCGTTATTTTCAAGTCTTAAATTGGCATTATTTTTGTAATTATTGTAGTATTACTACATAGTATTTTATGTTGTGTAAACGTGCAAAATTTTCTGCATTAATGGATAGGAGAAAAACGTGTTGCAGTCTCATTCAGATATAGATCCAATCGAAACACAAGAGTGGTTGGACGCATTGACATCAGTGATTAAAAACGAAGGCTCAGATCGCGCCCGATACATCTTAGGTAAACTAGGTGAGCAAGCTCGCCTACAAGGTGCCAAGTTAGAAAACACCCTTACTTCGCCTTATGTAAACAGTATTGCCCCACAGGATGAGCAGCATATGCCAGGGGATTTATTCATGGAGCGGCGCATTCGTTCTTTGATTCGTTGGAACGCTATGGCGATGGTGATGCGCGCTAATGACAATGATGATGGTTTAGGTGGTCATATTGCCAGTTTCTCATCATCGGCTACGTTATACGATGTAGGTTTTAACTATTTTTTTCGTGGTAATACAGACCAGCAAGAAGGTGACTTAGTATTCTTTCAGGGTCATATTTCGCCTGGTATCTATGCCCGTTCTTATCTAGAGGGGCGCTTAACTGACGAGCAAATGGATAACTTTCGCCGTGAAGTAGATGGCAATGGCTTATCGTCCTACCCCCATCCATGGTTAATGCCAGACTATTGGCAGTTTCCTACAGTATCAATGGGCTTAGGCCCCCTACAGGCAATTCATCAAGCCCATATTATGCGTTATCAGCAGCAGCGTGGGTTGGTTGAAAATGGTGACCGTAAGGTATGGGCCTTTTTAGGTGATGGAGAGTGTGATGAGCCAGAATCATTAGGCTGTATCTCACTAGCTGGACGAGAAAGGTTGGATAACCTGATTTTTGTGGTTAATTGTAACTTGCAGCGTTTAGATGGCCCTGTGCGTGGTAATGGTAAAATTGTTCAAGAGCTTGAAGGTATATTTGTTGGCGCTGGCTGGCATGTCATTAAAGTGCTGTGGGGGCGTCACTGGGATCCTCTGCTAGCAAGGGATACCAAAGGTTTACTGCAACAGCGCATGAACGAAGTTGTTGATGGCGAATCGCAAAACTACAAAGCTATGGGTGGTGCCTACACTCGTGAGCATTTCTTTGGAAAATACCCCGAGCTATTGGAGATGGTAGCAGACTATACCGACGATGACATTGTGAAGCTTAACCGGGGTGGACATGACCCTTATAAAGTTTATGCAGCCTACCACGAAGCGACCAATACGCAGGGTAAGCCCACAGTTATTTTAGCTCAAACCATTAAAGGCTATGGTATGGGTAAGTCTGGCGAAGCTAAGAACCCAACTCACTCTCTCAAAAAGCTTGATATGGACGAGATGGAAAGTTTCTGTGAGCGCTTTAACATTCCGTTAACGCGTGAACAAATTAAGAATGTACCTTATTACCGTCCGGCACAAGATACGCCAGAAATGAAGTACATGCGTGAAAGGCGAGAAGCTTTAGGGGGTGTTTTACCAAGTCGGCGGAGTGATTTTCCATCGCTAAAGACGCCTAGTTTGGACTCTTTGGGTGGGCAACTAAAATCTAGTGGTAAGCGTGAGATATCGACCACTATGTCATTTGTTCGCACTTTGACGACCCTGGTTAAAGATAAAGAAATTGGTCAGCGAGTTGTGCCAATTGTGCCAGATGAGGCCCGCACCTTTGGTATGGAGGGTATGTTCCGGCAGCTTGGTATTTATACGGCCGAAGGGCAGAAGTACGTGCCTCATGATGCTGATCAAGTAATGTACTATCGCGAAGACCAAGCGGGACAGATCCTTGAAGAAGGAATTAACGAAGCGGGTGCTATGTCTGCATGGCTAGCTTGCGCAACGTCATACAGTAATAACAATTACGCCATGATTCCGTTTTATATTTTCTATTCTATGTTTGGCTTCCAGCGTGTTGGAGATATCGCGTGGGCTGCGGGTGACAGTCAGGCTCGTGGCTTTCTTATTGGAGCCACAGCAGGGCGCACCACGTTAAATGGTGAAGGTTTGCAGCACGAGGATGGCCACAGTCATATTTTGGGTAACTTGATTCCTAACTGTGTTACTTATGATCCTACGTATGCCTACGAACTAACGGTCATTATCCAAGATGGTCTGCATCGCATGTATGACTTAAAGGAAAATAAGTTTTACTACATTACTGTCATGAACGAAAACTACCATCAACCAGATATGCCAGTGGGCTGTGAGGCTGGAATTATCAAAGGTATGTATTTGTTAAAAGAGATTAAGTCTAAAGCCAAGAAACGAGTTCAGTTGCTGGGTAGTGGCACTATCTTGCGAGAAGTGGAAGCTGCTGCGGAAATTTTAGCTGAAGAGTTCAATATTGGTGCAGATGTTTGGAGTGCTACAAGCTTTAATGAGTTGGGCCGTGACGCGCAGGATGCGAGTCGTTGGAACATGCTGCACCCAGAGGCAACGCCAAAGCAAAGCTATGTAGAGCAGTGCCTGTCTGGCCATGCTGGCCCTGTTATTGCTGCTACAGATTACGTAAAAGCCTTTGCTGAGCAAATTCGTGAATTTGTGCCGTCTACTTATAAGGTGCTTGGCACCGATGGATATGGCCGTAGTGATAGTCGCGAAAAACTTAGAGAGTTTTTTGAAGTCAATCGTTACTATATTGTAGTTGCTGCGCTAAAAGCGCTGTCAGAAGACGGTATGATAAAGGTGACTGAGGTTTCGCGTGCTATTAAAAAGTTCAATATCGACAGTGATAAGCCAAACCCAGTTCACCTGTAAGCTGCTGACGAAAAGAGGACAAAGACATGGCAACAAGTAATATGATGATTCCAGATTTGGGTGGTGCAGAAAACGTAGAAGTCATCGAAATCTGCGTAGCTATTGGTGACGTGGTCAGTGAAGGCGACTCTATTATAGTGGTTGAAACTGACAAAGCATCGATGGAAATTCCGGCGTCAAATGCCGGCACAATTAAAAATATTGTTTTAAAAGAGGGCGATACCTGCAGCCAAGGTGATGTCATGGTAGAGATGGAAGCTGCTGATGTATTAGGTGAAGCTTCGGTTGTGTCAGGTGCAGTGTTAACGCCTGAGGTAGAGGCTCAAGCAGAAATAAAGGCTGAAGTTGAGCCAGTGGATGGGGGTATGTCCAATGTGGTGGTTGAATCTTTAGTAGAGACGTCAGAGCGCTTTGCACTGGTTCCAGATTTAGGAGGAGCGTTAGACGTAGAGGTTATTGAGGTATCCGTTAAGGTGGGTGATGAGTTGGCTGAAGGTGATAGCCTAGTTGTTCTTGAAACTGATAAAGCCTCTATGGAGATTCCGGTTGCCTTCGCTGGTAGTGTGCTAGAAATTAAAGTGGCAGAAGGCGATAAGGTT
>NZ_CP159830.1:987500-2979274 GCF_047730085.1 Candidatus Njordibacter sp. Uisw_056
CCGGAAGACCAAGGTTTCCTATCCAATGCTAATCAGGGTAGGGTGAGTCGGCACCTAAGGCGAGGCTGAAGAGCGTAGTCGATGGAAAGCAGGTTAATATTCCTGCACCACTCAATATTGCGAAGGAGGGACGGAGAAGGCTAGTCCAGCGCGGCGTTGGTTGTCCGCGTTTAAGCGTGTAGGCTTGAATCTTAGGAAAATCCGGGATTCTTTAAGGCTGAGGCGTGATGACGAGGTCCATTAGGACTGAAGTGGTTGATGCCATGCTTCCAGGAAAAGCTTCTAAGCATCAGATATTGAGTGACCGTACCCCAAACCGACACAGGTGGTCAGGTAGAGAATACCAAGGCGCTTGAGAGAACTCGGGTGAAGGAACTAGGCAAAATGGTACCGTAACTTCGGGAGAAGGTACGCCGCTGTTGGTGATGGGACTTGCTCCCTAAGCTGATGGCGGCCGAAGATACCAGGTGGCTGCGACTGTTTATTAAAAACACAGCACTGTGCAAACACGAAAGTGGACGTATACGGTGTGACGCCTGCCCGGTGCCGGAAGGTTAATTGATGAGGTTAGCGCAAGCGAAGCTTTTGATCGAAGCCCCGGTAAACGGCGGCCGTAACTATAACGGTCCTAAGGTAGCGAAATTCCTTGTCGGGTAAGTTCCGACCTGCACGAATGGCGTAACGACGGCCACACTGTCTCCACCCGAGACTCAGTGAAATTGAAATCGCTGTTAAGATGCAGTGTATCCGCGGCTAGACGGAAAGACCCCGTGAACCTTTACTATAGCTTCACAGTGAACTTTGAACCTATTTGTGTAGGATAGGTGGGAGGCTTTGAAGCGGTGACGCTAGTCATCGTGGAGCCAAACTTGAAATACCACCCTGGTATGTTTGAGGTTCTAACTCAGGTCCGTAATCCGGATCGAGGACACTGTGTGGTGGGTAGTTTGACTGGGGCGGTCTCCTCCCAAAGAGTAACGGAGGAGCACGAAGGTATGCTAATCATGGTCGGAAATCATGAGGTTAGTGCAATGGCATAAGCATGCTTAACTGCGAGACAGACGCGTCGAGCAGATACGAAAGTAGGTCATAGTGATCCGGTGGTTCTGAATGGAAGGGCCATCGCTCAACGGATAAAAGGTACTCCGGGGATAACAGGCTGATACCGCCCAAGAGTTCACATCGACGGCGGTGTTTGGCACCTCGATGTCGGCTCATCACATCCTGGGGCTGAAGCCGGTCCCAAGGGTATGGCTGTTCGCCATTTAAAGTGGTACGCGAGCTGGGTTTAGAACGTCGTGAGACAGTTCGGTCCCTATCTGCCGTGGACGTTTGAGATTTGAGAAGAGTTGCTCCTAGTACGAGAGGACCGGAGTGAACGAACCTCTGGTGTTCCGGTTGTCACGCCAGTGGCATTGCCGGGTAGCTACGTTCGGACAGGATAACCGCTGAAAGCATCTAAGCGGGAAGCCCCCTTCAAGATGAGATCTCACAGGAGTTTAACTCCCTAAAGAGCCGTTCAAGACTAGGACGTTGATAGGTTGGGTGTGTAAGCGCGGTAACGTGTTGAGCTAACCAATACTAATTGCTCGTGAGGCTTGACCATATAACGCCAAAAGCGTTGTACAAGCTAATATGAACGCATGAGAGTGTGTGATTATGAAGTACAAACAATTAAGTTTACGATAGAAGTACGATGGGTAAGCCCTCGGTAAGCGCAAGTTGTGTAATACCTAAACGAAGACATATCACAAATTCAAGGATGGCGATTTAACGATCTTCATTCACCTTTTTATTGCTTGGCGACCATAGCGAGATGGAACCACCTGACCCCATTCCGAACTCAGAAGTGAAACGTTTTAGCGCCGATGGTAGTGTGGGGTTTCCCCATGTGAGAGTAGGTCATCGCCAAGCACCTCATTCAGTACTAAAAAACCCCTAGCCTTAATCAGACTAGGGGTTTTTTATTGCGCGTAGAAAAGTAAATAATTAATTAGGTGTGTGTTTCAGACGCATAACGATTTAACGCACACCAATTACTTGGACGACTGCTCCCTTACCAGTATGGCCACTACCCTCATACACATCACGAATCATTTCTTGGTTAAGGTCAAGACGCAAGGGGATAAGCTCAGTAATGAGCTGCGCACTTTGCATTGTCAGCGCGGCCACTGGAGGGCCACCTGTTTTAAGTTCAAGTTGTTTGGGAGTGTAAGCCTCTAGCAGCAAAACGCCGCCAGTGATTAGGGCTGGGTATATTTTTTTGTGGAGCTCCTGGCGTAGTTGAGGGGGTAGATGGCAAAAAATGGAAACAATGCCATTCCACTGCTCTGTGCCTAAGTCATAGTCTGCTAAATCTGCGTGCACAGTAGTAATTGTTACACCTTTAGCTTTGGCAAGTTGTTGGGCTTTTTCTAAACCTACTTTAGAGCTATCTACCGCTGTAACATCGTAGCCTAAACCTGCCAAGTAAACAGAGTTCCTGCCTTCTCCATCAGCTAGACACAAAACCTTTTTACTGCGAAGTAGGGCAACATTGTCCTGCAAGAACTCATTAGGTTCAGTGCCAAATAAGTAGTCTTTATTTGCGTAACGTTGATCCCACATAAACTTATGATTCCTTCGTTAAAGCGCGATAGGCCATTCTGCCACCGCTAATAAACATCGCGTTATTATAACCCATGTCTCGCAAGGCGGCTGCAGATAACGCGCCTCGGTTATTAGCGTTGCAATAACAAATGATAGTGGTGTTTAAGTTGGGAATGATGCCTTCAATGTTCATTTCTAACCGACCTCGACTGAGGTTGATTGAACCGATAATGTTGGATTTTTCGTGTTCTTCTTGGTCACGGATGTCGAGTAAAATAGCCCCTGCACCAACGAGTGTATCAACCTGGCTAGGTTCCACTGCGTCAACGCGAGCCATTGCCTGATCTGACAGGGTTTGAAATTTTTCAGTGTAAGCCATTCGTTATCTCATCAGTTGTATCTAATTTTTAATATTAGCTAAAACTAATTAAAATAACAAGTCTGTGATTAGAGTAGCTGCTTAGGACAGCCACTCTAATCACAGACCTGGTTACTATTAGTAGCTGGGTTAATTCACGCCACGCTGATAAACGCTCTGCGCCGCTGCAACTCCAGAACCTAATACAATGTCATATCCCAGGTCTACCATCACCATCTCTGCGGTGGCGATACCAGACAATGCCATCACATCGGTCATTGCGCCTAAGTGACCTATACGGAAAAGCTTGCCAGCCATTTCTCCTAAGCCGCCGCCAAAAGATACCCCATAAGCGTTATAGGCATGCTGGGTAATTAAATTAGAATCTTTGCCTTTAGGCACCATAATGGCTGTTACAGTGTCAGAATAAAGTTCCGGGCTTTGGGCACATAGGTCTAGCCCCCATGCCTTAACGGCGGCTCTCACCCCTTCTGCAATGCGATGGTGGCGGGCGTATACGTTAGACATGCCTTCGTTAAGTAATAGGCTAACGCTAGCTCTCAATCCATTAAATAGCTGTACTGGCGGTGTGTAAGGGTAGCTACCAATTTTATTGGCATTAGCCATGTCGTTAAAATCAAAGAAACAGCGTGGTAAGGTTGCCGTATGTGTGGCTGCCATGGCTTTAGGACTTACCCCTACGATGGCAAGACCAGTGTTCAGCATAAAGCCCTTTTGGGCGCCAGTAATTGCAATATCTACACCCCAAGCATCCATTTGGAAGTCCATGCTGGCTAGCGAACTTACAGCGTCTACCATTAACAAAGCGCTATGGTTGGCATTATCGATAGCTTGGCGTACCCCATGTACATCACTTTTCACCGCAGTAGCTGTTTCATTGTGAGTGACTAACACCGCTTTGATGTCACCTTGTTGGTCGGCGTTTAAACGACGGGCGAACTCGTCAACGGGGGCACCTGTTCCCCATTCACACTCAATTACCTCAACATCTAAGCCAAAGCGCTGGCATAGGTCAATCCAACGTTGGCTGAACATGCCATAACGGGCGATGAGAACCTTGTCTCCTGCACTCAGTGTATTGCTTATAGCACCTTCCCAGCCACCAGTTCCAGTAGCAGAAAAGATCAGCACTTGGCCTATTTCAGTGTTAAACACTTTTTTCAGGTCGTTAAGTAATGGGATATAGTCATCTGCAAAGTCTGGGGCACGGTGATCAAAGTTACTGATGTTCATCGCAGCTTTTAACACATCAGGGGTGTTAGTTGGGCCAGGAATAAATATGGGATTTTGATGTTGCATATTAACGTCCTCTTTGACTTTTATTGGACCTCCATTTTGACTATAACTATTGGATTAAACAATTTTTTTGGAAAATAAATCCATAACGCCTTTAATACAATTAAGTTATTGAAAAATAGGTAATTAAATTATTTCATTTTATATTTTTTATTAAAAATGGAAAATTAATTTTGCTTTGTTTATTGTTTATTTAGTAAGGTGTGCACAGTATGTGGCTCACAGGCTTGGGTCTGGTAAAGGCCTCGACTCTAGTATTTACATAGGAGATAAGTGTGATTGAAGTTAAGCGTGGTCGTGGGCGGCCAAGATCAGAACCCTCACTGGCTAATGTATTAACAGTTCAAGCCTTAGAGAGAGGTATATTTTTGCTGCAAGCATTAGCGCAAAATAGTGCTGTGAGTTTAAGTGACTTGGCTGTGCAGGTTGGTATGCCAGCGTCTAGCGCCCATCGTTTGCTAATGACACTGCAGCAACATGACTTTGTGGACTTCGATGAGAACACCCAACTTTGGCAAGTGGGTATTGAAGCGTTTCGTGTGGGTAGCGCCTACTTGACCAGAACTAATTTTCTTGACGCAGCGCGTGAGCCACTGCGCAACTTAATGCAAGCCACAGGTGAGACCGCTAACTTAGCCGTAATGGATAAAGCGGAAGTGGTATTTGTGGCGCAAGTAGAAACGATAAACCCAGTTAGAGCTTTTTTTAGTGCAGGCACGCGAGCCTTAATGCATGCTTCAGGCATTGGTAAAGCCTTGTTAGCACAAATGCCAAAACGTAAGCTGGAGTTATTATTACAAAGTGCAGGGCTACCTCAATATACACCTCAGACCCTATCTACTCCCGCAGAACTTTATGCCGACCTCAAAGCTACAGCCAATAGAGGCTGGTCTTATGATCAAGAAGAGCGTTATGAAGGCATGAGCTGCGTAGGTGCCGCAATCCGCAATGCGCAGGGTGACCTTGTAGGAGGTATTTCTGTATCGGGACCTAGTGTGCGATTTAACCCACTACAGGTGGCAGTGATTGGGTTTAAGGTGAAGGCAGCAGCTGATCAAGTGACCTTAACCTTGGGCGGTAAGGTTTAGCTTGGGTGGCACTAAGGCCTAATTAATGACTAATTAAGACATTACCTAGCATCATAGTATTTGTCCCAATGCTAACTTATAGTGGTGTTATTTTATCGATAAATGCCTTAATAATAGGAACCATTTTAGCTTCTTTTAAGCACACCAAATGCTCTATTACTTGCAGTTTAGTATCGCGGATAAACACCGGTTGTATGCGGTTGTCTAAGGTTAATTCGCCTGCTTGTATAATGCCCACACCTAGCCCAAGTGCCACAGCCTCACGCAGGCCCTCGCTGCTGCCAATTTCCAATACGTGTTGGCTGACAATTGTTTGGCGATGTAACTCTTGTTCAAACAATAAACGCGTATAAGAACCTGCCTCACGAATAATAAGTCGTTGATCTTCAATTTCAGCGAGTGCTACATTGCGACGTTTTGCCCAAGGGTGGCCTTTGCCGACAAAAAAAATAATGTCATCTTTGCGAAAGGGAATGGAGATCAAACGCGCATCATGGCCAGGTTCCGGCATAATGCCAATATCTACCTGACCTTCAAGCAGCTGTTTAATAACCCATTGGGTATTGCCAAAATTCATACCCAATCTAATGCCTGGATGCTGACTCGAAAATTCTTTTACCAAGGGCATTATTAAAAAAGGGCTGTCTGCAGCAATACGTAATTGCCCACTTAACATGCCTTGAGAGCTAGACAATAATTGTTTGGTTTCCACTTCCATGGCGTATTGTCGCCGTGTGAGCTCCAGCAGCGAACGCCCCATAGCAGTGAGAATAACACCCCTGCCATGGCGTTTGAATAATTTAACAGCGTAACGTTCTTCTAAAGCGCTCACGTGGTCTGACAAGGTAGGTTGGGTTAGATGCAGGCTGGCTGCTGCTTTGGTAAAGCTGCCTTGAGTTGCAACTGCATGAAAAGCTTTTAAGTGAGAATAATTGATAGACAATACCTATATTAATTATACAAAATATCGATTTGATCTTTATATTGCCTGTCTTTTACACTGTTTGGAATAGCCAAAATCCTGAGTTTATGTTTTAAGATTATTTTATAGAGAAAAGTTCATGACAACTAGACAACAAATTGAAGTAAATGGTCGTGTTTATAAATGGCCTGATAGGCCTGTGGTAGCGGTATGTATTGATGGGTCAGAACCCGCCTATATTGAAGAAGCGGTTAAGGCAGGGGTAATGCCTTGGACAGAAAAAATAATTAATAGTCAAGGATCAGACTTACGTTGCGATTGTGTGGTGCCAAGCTTTACCAACCCCAACAACATGTCAATTGCCACGGGTGTGGAACCTTCTGTGCATGGCATCTGTGGCAACTTTTATTACGACTCAGAAAATGATCGTGAAGTGATGATGAATGAGCCACACCTGCTCCGTGTAGGAACCTTGTTTAGTGCCTTTCAACACGCTGGAGCGAAGGTGGCTATCGTCACTGCTAAAGATAAGTTACGCAAAATGTTAGGCCATGGCCTAACATTTGGTGATGGCACTGGGGTCTGTTTTTCTTCAGAAAAGGCCGACTTAGCAACACTTTCCGATCATGGTATTGATGGCGTTGTTGAGCTTGTGGGTAAGCCAGTTCCCTCGGTCTACAGTGCTGACTTGTCTGAATTTATTTTTGCCGCAGGTGTGAAGTTAATGGACACTATGCGGCCAGACATTATGTATTTGTCGACCACGGATTATATTCAGCATAAATTTGCGCCAGGTAGCGATGGCGCTAATGCATTTTATGCAATGATGGATGGTTATTTTGCTCAACTAGAGGCCTTGGGTGCTCGTATTGCCCTCACTGCTGATCATGGCATGAATGTGAAACATGGCGTAGACGGTGATCCAGATGTGATCTATTTACAAACTGAATTAGATGCCATGTTGGGTGTTAATGAAACCAGGGTGATATTGCCTATTACTGATCCTTATGTAGTGCACCATGGTGCGTTGGGCTCCTTTGCTACGGTTTACCTTAAGCCAGAACATAGAGCCAAAGTATTGGCTCATTTGCAGGCTATGGAGGGTATTGAAGGGGCCTTTGACAATGCCGCAGGCTGTGAGAAGTTTGGTTTGCCGACTGACCGAATGGGTGATGTGATTGTTGTCAGTAGTATAAACAAGGTATTAGGCACCACTTCTGAGCGTCATGATCTATCTGGTTTAGATGTTCCTTTGCGTTCTCATGGAGGTATTTCAGAACAATGCGTCCCTTTGATTGTTAGCCAAACTGTGAGTGGCATCGATGCTGATAAACGCCTACGTAATTTTGATATATATAATGTCGTGCTTAACCATGTGCACGGCTAGGAGCCAAAGAAAATGAATATGATTAACCGAGCTTTACCCGAAGTACGCCAGGAACTCATGCGCATTGCAGGTCGTAAAGTATCTGGTGATACGGGTAAAACCCTAGATGTGCATTACCCATACACAAACCAGGTTATTGGAACGGTACCTAGGGCCAGCAGAGCCCAAGTTGCTGAAGCCTTTGCTATAGGTGCAGCCTACAAATCTGAATTGACACGCTATGAACGGCAACAGATATTATTTCGAACAGCGGTAGCACTGGATGCCAGAAAAGATGAAATCTCTGACCTCATCACACTTGAAACTGGGCTCTGCAAAAAAGACTCTTTGTATGAAGTAGGGCGGGCTTATGATGTGTTTATGCTGGCTGGCCAAATGTGTATTCAGGATGATAGCCAAGTTTTTTCGTGTGACCTAACGCCCCATGGTAAGAAACGAAAAATATTCACTTTGCGTCAGCCGTTAAGAGTCATTTCTGCCATTACACCATTTAACCATCCACTTAATATGGTGGCGCATAAGATTGCACCAGCCATTGCAACCAATAACTGTGTCGTGTGTAAACCCACAGAACTAACGCCTTTGACGCCTTTGTTGTTGGCCGATATTCTTTATGAAGCGGGTTTGCCAGTAGAAATGTTATCCATGGTTACAGGCCTACCAGAAGATATTGGTGACGAAATGATTACCAACGAGCACATAGAACTAATTACCTTTACTGGCGGTGTTCCTGTGGGTAAACACATTGCTAAAACAGCTGGGTACAAGCGCCATGTGCTCGAACTAGGTGGCAATTCACCTTTGATTGTTATGGAAGATGCAGACTTAGATAAAGCGGCTGAGCTTGCTGTAGCGGGAGCGACAAAAAACTCAGGACAACGCTGCACTGCGGTTAAACGTATTATTTGTATCGACTCAGTAGCTGATGAGTTTGTGTCACTATTAGTGCAAAAAGCGCGCAAAATAAAATATGGTGACCCCATGGATCCCGACACAGATCTTGGCACTGTAATCAGCGAAGCCTCAGCTAAGTTGTTTCAAAAAAGGGTTCTTGATGCCGTCGATAAGGGTGCACAGTTGCTTTACGGTAACGATAGGCAAGGTGCTCTGTACTCGCCTACTGTGTTGGACAATGTGCCCTATACCTGTGAGTTAGTGCAAGAAGAAACCTTTGGGCCACCCATCCCAGTGATTCGAGTAAAAGATATTGATGAAGCTATCGCAGTGGCCAACTCAACAGCGTTTGGTTTGTCAGACGGTGTGTGCACCAATCGCTGGGACTATATTCAGCGGTTTATTGAAGAGCTTGATACCGGCACCGTCAATATTTGGGAGGTGCCAGGTTACCGCATAGAAATGTCGCCATTTGGCGGTATTAAAGACTCTGGCATGGGTTACAAAGAAGGTGTGATCGAAGCCATGAAGAGCTACACCAACCTAAAAACCTATTCATTACCTTGGTGATCAAATTACTAAGCCGTTGTTGGCCTAGTTTGGAGTCTATTTATGCAGGGTACAGACCTTAATAAAGTTGTAAATCCATATTTGTTGTTAACCCCGGGGCCACTGTCTACGACCCACAGGGTAAAGCGGCAAATGCTGCGAGATTGGTGTACTTGGGACAAGGATTACAATCAAATAGTGCAGCAGATCCGTAACCAATTGGTCAACTTAGCGACGTCTCAGCCTGGCTATACAGCCACCTTGATGCAGGGCAGTGGTACCTTTAGCGTGGAGTCAACTATTGGCTCTGTGATCCCTGTAGATGGAAAGCTAGTGGTTTTAGTTAATGGTGAGTACGGACGTAGAATTGATCAAATTGCTAATAAATTAGGCATTAGCACAGTGGTAATCGACAGTGGCGAATTAGCTGATGCAGACCCACAGGCACTGGACAAAGTTTTACGAGAAGATCCACAGATTAGTCATGTGGCTATGGTTCACTGTGAAACGACCACGGGCATGCTTAATCCGCTCAAAGCCATAGGCGAAGTTACTCAAAAACATAATAAGGTATACATTGTTGATGCTATGAGTAGCTTTGGTGGTACCGCTATCGACATGGCAGAGCTACACATTGATTTCTTGGTTAGCAGCGCCAACAAGTGTATTCAAGGTGTTCCCGGGTTTGGTTTTGTACTCGCTAACTATACAAGTATGACTGCCATAAAGGGTCTATCACGTTCTGTTAGCTTAGATTTATACGACCAATGGCGATGCATGGAAGATAATCAAGGCAAGTGGCGTTTTACCTCACCTACGCATGTAGTGCGAGCCTTCGCGGAAGCTCTAAAAGAGCTCGATGGAGAAGGAGGGATTGCCGCAAGACAACACCGTTACAGTGAAAACCAAACCACCTTAGTCACGGGGATGCTGCGCTTAGGGTTTAAACCCTTGTTAGATGCCAAACTGCAATCGTCTATCATCACCTCGTTTCATAACCCTCAACACCCTAATTATAACTTTAATACCTTTTATGAAGTGCTCAAGGAAAAAGGCTTTGTGATCTACCCAGGTAAGGTGTCTCAAGCAGACTGTTTTCGCATTGGCACCATAGGCGACGTATGGCCAAGTGACATAGATAAATTTATAGAGGCAGTTGAAACCTCGATGTATTGGAATACTGATTAGTTTAATTCATCAGAGATATTATTAAATTCCAATTGCAGTTTTGTATTCGTTCAATTAAATTATGGACTGTACGAAAGATGACTGGCAACCTAACCAGGGGCGCAGGATGCGCCTAAAAGGTATCAAGTAAGCAGGCAATGCCAGCACTATATTAATGGCATTTCAACTTTGATGGGTTGTTAACAATCCCTTATTGCTACTTTGACATATTGCTGTCATATTGTTTTGGCACAATAAACTTGTCACATTAATGCCGAACATAACTTGGCTTAATGACTTTTTATAATAATAACGTGTAGAGGAATAACTATGAAGACTTTCATTTATCCTGTAGCTACCTTGCTTGCTTTAGTAGTGAGTAGTGCTGCAACTGCGGCCAGTTGCCCGCCTGTCACTGTGGCTGATCCCATGGGTATTGGCCAAGGTGCTTTTCCGCAGCAATATGAGTTAGTTGAATTCGAATCAATCGGCAGCTGTACCATGTCCTTTAATGGTAATCCACAAGCGGCTGCACTCAATGCCCGTATTAGGGGTAATGGCTCATTGCCTCCACTATCTAAGCGACTGCCTTCAGAACCATTGGTAGTAGCTCCTTACGATTCCATTGGTTCTTACGGTGGAACGCTAGATGCGCTATCGAACGCGACGGAATCAGGCACTTCTGACTTTATGTCAACCCGCCATGTCAACCTGGTGCGGTATTCTGACGATTTGACAACGATCGTTCCGATGATTGCCAAAGGTTGGCAATGGAACAGTGATTTCACCCAGTTGACGTTCTTCTTGCGCGACGGTCACAAGTGGTCGGACGGCGCACCGTTCACTGCCGAAGATGTTAAGTTCTGGTATGACAACATCGCTACGGACAGCAACGTTCGTGAAAAACCCAAGGATTACGTTCTTGTTGGTGGTGAAGTTATGGACCTTGTCGTGGTTAACCCGACAACAATTCAATTTAACCTCCCAAGCCCAAAACCGGGTTTGCTATCGCACTTTGCCAACCACTATGCACAGGGCTTTCAGCCTAAACACTTTCTTGGTCAGTTCCATCCAGACGTAAATTCTGGTGCAGACGCGCTTGCGCAGTCCTATGGCTTTGAAAACGGCTATGCTGCCATAAAAGGTTACTATGGTAACTCTGATTGGATGGACACTCCGACACCTATGCTGGCCCATCCTGATCTAGTTGCAGGTCTGCCTGCGGATACAGTGCCAACTCTGGAAAGCCATATTATCACCCGGGAAAATACCGAAGGGCGTCACTTAGTGGCTAATCCTTATTTCTTCCAGGTTGATACTGCGGGCAATCAGCTGCCATACATCAATGAGCAGGATGAGTTGTTTGTGGGTGAGCGGGAAGTTCGTCTTTTGAAGCTAGTTAACTCCGAAGTTGACTATAAGGCTCAGTCGCTGAACTTAGATTACGCGCCCCTACTTCTTGAAAACCAGGAAAAAGGCAACTTCACAGTTGACCTAAGACCTGAAATTGCCATGAGTACCTTCTCGTT
Source organism: Candidatus Njordibacter sp. Uisw_056 (assembly GCF_047730085.1). Lineage (NCBI taxonomy): Bacteria > Pseudomonadati > Pseudomonadota > Gammaproteobacteria > Pseudomonadales > Candidatus Njordibacteraceae > Candidatus Njordibacter > Candidatus Njordibacter sp. Uisw_056. Next base: position 999,301 of record NZ_CP159830.1, read on the forward strand.
CAATGTGACGTCGGCAGATATGGAAAAACGGAAAGTGTTTGGTGATATCCGTTTCCGTCAGGCGATGTCAGTTGCAATGAACCGTGCGGAGATCAATGAAGTGGTCTACTTCGGTCTTGGTGCACCTCAGCAGTATACTGCATTCGCGCCTTCACCTAGTTTCATCAGTGCAGAAACTGAGCAATCTTACGCACAGTTTGATCCAGATATGGCTAATGCTCTGTTGGATGAAATGGGTATGCTTGACGTAGATGGTGATGGCATGCGTGAATTGCCAAATGGTGATACGCTGGTGCTGAATATGCAAATTGCTACCCAGGGTGGATCTCTCAAGTTGGTTGAGGTTGCGGGTCAAAACTGGCGTGACGTGGGTATCAACAATACGGTGAAAGAAGTGACAACGGATGAGTATCGTTCTGCTGCGTCTTCGAACAGCCTTGATGTTACCTATTACGCGAAGGGTCAGCCACTTGCTGTTATCCTAGGTATTTCGGAGCTGTTTCAACCACCATTCGACAACTACTTTAACCACACATCAGGCATGTTGTGGGGGCAGTATGTTGATACAGATGGTGCTTCGGGTGTGAAACCACCTCAGTGGGTCTATGACTCAATGGCGGGTATTGATGCCTTCCAGTCTGCAATTGCTGGCTCTGACGAGTCTAACGCAATTGGTAAAGCTTTGGTTGATACAGTGGTAGATAACCTGCTGTTCATTGGTACAGTGAAAGCAGTTGCACCGATCTATCACAGTAATAAGCTGAAGAACTTTGCTGACTTCAAAACTCAGTCCTATGCGTACTACCGGACCTATCCGTACCGTGCGACACAGTGGTGGTTAGACGAGTAACCCGGTTACTTTGAAATAACACCCCCGCGGGTAGTCTATTCTGCCCGCGGCTTTTTTATAAACGAGCTAACATAGCTCGAACGAATTCTCCGGGGATACAATCCAACATGTTGCAATTCTCCAAATTTTTCGCTGTCAGAGCTATGCTAGCCATCCTCACTCTTGTGATGGTGTCATTTATAGTCTTCACTCTGATGGAACTTGTTCCAGGCGATTGTGCCGAACGGTATGTAGCATTTAAGAACTCTCAAGGATCCGTGATTACACCGGAAGATATCCAAATAGAGCGTGTACGCTTAGGCCTAGATCAACCCTATGTTCAACGCTGGGGCTCATGGATTATCAACGCCTTTCAAGGTGAATATGGCAATAGCTGTATCCTCCGCGTCGATATTGCACAACTTTTGGGGCAAAAATTTTGGCTGAGCCTTGGCCTTTGCCTATCTGCTTTATTGCTTGCTTACCTCATTGCGATTCCTGTTGGAATCATTGCCGCAACGTCTAAAAATGCGGTTTTGAATAACTCTTTACGTCTGGTTAGTTACTTGGGTTTGGCATTGCCTAACTTTTTGTTGGCCTTGATGATTATGTTGTTTTCTACGGTTTACTTTGGTGATAGTTTGACGGGGTTATTTTCTAAGGAATACCGAGATGCCGCCTGGTCCACAGATCGTGTGATGGACTTTTTAGGCCATGCCTGGCTGCCCATCTTTATCCTTGGTTGGTCGGCAACGGCATTTGCAATTCAAACCGTGCGGGCTTTAATGTCAGATGAAATTGGTAAGCTTTATGTGACTGCAGCAGCGGCGCGAGGGGTTTCTGGCCGTCGATTATTAATGCGCTACCCAGCCCGGCATGCGCTGAGCCCTATTATTAACTCGGTAGGATTTGACCTTAACCGTATCTTTAATGAGTTGCCTATTGTCGCCTTGATTCTAACTCTCACAGAGGCTGGTTCTCTGTTAATTGAGGCACTGGCTCGCTCAAACGACCAACAACTTGCTGGGGCTATCATTTTTATGTTGACGGCGAGTATTGTGGCGCTCAACTTTGTGACCGACATCATTCTTGCGCTGACTGATCCGCGTATTCGCCGCAGTATTGTAGGATAATGGACATGACTAATATTACAAATACAGCCTCGTCCACCAATCAACAGCTCAAAGAAGCCTATTTCACCGCATCTCAAGGGCAGCTGATCTGGCAAAGATTTAAACGTAATAAATCTGCTTTGGCCGGCGCATGGGTGTTAATCATCCTGATTCTCTCTGGTATATTTTCACCTTTTTTGACGCCTTATGATGCCACCATTGCAGGCCGAGATAAGGGCTACCTCAACGGTGCACCTCAAGTGCCTTCCTTTTGTGATGATAATGGCTGCTCCGTAAGGCCGTTTGTCTATACCTATGAGCGATCCCGCTCATTCAAGACTAACTTTCGCTGGGTGAGCGAAGAGAAAGTTGAACTAGAGGACAGACGTTATCTGACCTTTTTTAGCAGAGGTATGGAGTACACCTTCCTTGGAATAAAATTTGATCGGCACTTGTTTGGTGTGGATAAGGGTATGGTGCATATTTTTGGCACGGATTCTACAGGCAAGGATATATATTCTCGAACGCTAACGGCGATTAATACCTCCATGGCAGTGGGCACAATAGGCGTGTTGATTGCGTTTTTCTTGGCTTTGGTTATTGGTGGAGTGTCAGGGTACTACGGTGGGAAAATAGATTCTGTTCTGCAAATGGTAACAGATACGGTAAGAACCATTCCCAACATTCCGTTGTTTATGGCATTGGCTGCATTTATCCCCGACACGTGGAGTTCTGAAGAAAGGTTCTTCTTTATCTCACTTGTGCTTGGGCTGATTGGTTGGACAACATTGGCACGACGCATCCGTACCCACCTGTTAAGCGAACGAAACCAAGAGTACGTTCTGGCAGCACAGCTGTGTGGAGCCTCGCCAAGTCATGTGATTCGACGACACCTGTTGCCCAGTTTCACCAGTTACATCATTGTTGATTTGGTCATTTCGTTTCCCTATATGATCTTGTCAGAAACAGCGCTTAGTTTTATTGGGCTGGGTTTGAAAGATCCTGTGAATTCCTTAGGGGTAATGCTGCAAAACGTCACTAGTGCTGACGTCTTATTGAACTACCAGTGGTATTTTATTCCAGTCATATTCTTTATTGTTTTGGTGCTAGCATTCGTCTTTGTTGGTGATGGCTTACGAGATGCTGCTGACCCTTACGCGGATACTAACAAATGACCCGTTTACTTGATGTAGAAAACCTCACCCTTGATTTCGATACGGATGAAGGTCGTATAACTGCTGTTGATAATGTTTCATTTAGCCTAGAAGCTGGTGAAATTATGGGTTTAGTAGGCGAAAGTGGTTCTGGCAAATCAGTGACTGCTAAGGCCCTAATGAAACTCAATGCGAGTAACTCGATCTATGGGGGAGATAGTAAAATCACTTTGCATTTGGCTAATGGCCCAGTAGACATCATGTCCTTGCAGACAGCCAAAGAATTACAGGTGGTGCGTGGCGGTGCTATCTCCATGATTTTTCAAGAACCCATGGCAAGTTTTGCGCCAGCCATTACTATTGGTGCTCAAATGGTGGAGCAGTTATTGATCCACACAAGTATGAGTGCCCTTAAGGCACAAGAAGTGTCTATAGAAATGCTTGATAGAGTGGGTATTTCTGATGCTAGTACCCGATTTAAGCAATATGCATTTGAGTTGTCTGGCGGTATGCGCCAAAGGGCAATGATTGCCATGGCACTATCTACCAACCCTAAGCTACTCATTGCTGACGAACCGACCACAGCGCTAGATGTGACTATCCAGGCACAAGTCATAGATCTAATGAAGGATCTAGTGAAAGATTTTGGTATGGGCATTGTGTTTATTACCCACGATTTAGGTGTTATTGCCCAAACTGCAGATACGGTTGCGGTGATGTACCTTGGCCGAGTGGTTGAAAAAGGCCCTGTGCGCCAGGTTATTGGCAATCCGTCTCACCCCTATACTCAGGGTTTAATTAAGGCGTTACCTCGATTAGATGATCTAGATTCTCCATTAACACCTATTCCAGGAGATATACCATCGCCCTTGGAACGCCCAGATGGCTGTGTTTTTAGTACTCGTTGCAGCAGCTTTTTGGGTCCTCAGTGTAGCGTTGATGTGCCTAAGTTTACGCCTATTTCCCATGACCACATGGTGGCTTGCCACATCTACCAGCAAGATCAGCAAGGAGCCTCAAAATGAAGCAAGATACGTTAATTTCTGCTACCGATGTGTCTGTTCACTACCCTATTAGTGGAGGTAAGCTGTTTGGCCCAAAGCCCGTTGTGCGAGCAGTTGAAAATGTCACTCTAAACATCACCAAAGGGAGCTTTTTTGGTTTAGTGGGTGAGTCGGGTTCAGGTAAAACTACCTTGGGCAGAGCGATGCTCAAAGCTGCGCCCATTACCAGTGGTATTGTTAATTTCAATGATGGTGAAGTTAACTATAGCTTATCCAATATGGATGCTAAAGAACTCAAAGACTACCGAACTCGGTCACAATTAATATTCCAAGACCCTTATGCAGCATTGAGCCCGCGTATGACCGTAAGGGATATTATTGCAGAACCCCTCGAAATTATGAAGCTGACGTCATCAAGGGAAGAAACTGACCGAAGAGTGCGAGAAATTGCAACCAAATGCCGCTTAAACCTTGAACACTTGCGCCGGTTTCCCCATGCTTTTTCTGGCGGACAAAGGCAGCGCATCTCAATTGCACGGGCTTTGGTGTCAGAACCTAAATTTGTGGTTGCTGATGAAAGTGTTGCGGCACTTGACGTGTCTATTCAGGCGGATGTGCTCAATTTGTTGAAAGAGATTCAACAGGAGATGGGCTTAACATTTTTATTTATTAGCCATGACCTTAGTGTTGTTGCACACATCTGTGACCACGTGGCAGTGATGTATTTTGGTCGGTTGGTAGAAACAGCACCTACCCGTGAATTATTTAACAACCCTCGCCATCCATACACTAAAGCCTTGTTGTCTGCTATTCCTTCTCTTGATCCAGACGCAAAGAGCCTGGCCCAAAAATTAGAAGGGGAGATTCCATCACCCACTAACCCGCCACCTGGGTGCAAGTTTCAAACCCGGTGTCCCCAAGCCATAGATATTTGTCGGCGCGACGAACCTCAACTAGAAAATATTGGGGAGGAACATGATGTGGCATGTCATCGCTGGGAAGAATTGATTTAATAAGTGAGATGCAGGCTCTAAGGGCCTGTCGTTAAAATTAATGCGAGTTAAGTAAATGTAAGGCCGCTTGATGCAGTTCAGGCGTCGCTGCAGCTACAACAAGACCATCCCAGCCCTCTTCTAACATGTTGCCTTGCCAGTCTGTAATAACGCCACCCGCTCCCTCTACCACAGGAATCAGCGCCATGATGTCGTAGTAGTGTAACGAGCCTTCCACCACCAAATCAATTTGCCCAGAAGCCAGTAAACCATAGCTATAGCAGTCACCACCAAAACGACGCAGGTAAACTAAACGACTCAATTGTTCAAATTTATCTAACTGGGGCGTATCAAACATTTCAGGCTCCGTGCAATAAAGAGTGGCTTGTGCCAACTGTTTAACATGTGAGACGTGACAGGTTTTTCCATTATGGGTGGTTTTTTCACCCATAATGCCGACCCAACATTCATCAAGAATAGGCATGTCAATCACCCCTAATTTAGGCCGGTTATGGTGGGTGAGGCCTATTAAAGTGCCAAAAGTTGGCATGCCTGAAATGAAACTTTTAGTACCATCAATAGGGTCTATGACCCACTTATAAGCAGCTAAATTTTGCTTGGAGCCGTGTTCTTCGCCAATAATCCCATGATCGGGGTGACGTTGGCTGATAATTTGGCGAATTTGGCTTTCTACAGTACGATCTGCTTCGGTAACTGGGCTGGCATCCGCTTTAGACTCCACTATAATGCGTTGACGATAATAGCGTTTAATAGTCTCCCTAGATTGTTGTAAAGCCTGTTCAATAGTAGTTAAGAAACGGTTTATCATTGTAGCTGGCCAACTGACGACGCATTATTAATAAATTGGTAATAGGGTCTGTTTTTTTTCTTGAAGGGTCAAACGTAAATATCTTATGGTTCAAATTAGAATAGGTAATATGTGGCAGAAAAGCCGATTAAAGGCCCGTTTTAGGGGCCTAATTATGTGCCTATTAGTATATTTCATCATGAGTATTATTAATTTTTGATTACGCAATAACACACTGTGGTTTATATTTTGCGTCATTAAGGGTCATCAATCTAGAGTGCAACTAAACATGATTAAAAACGTATTGTTTATTACTGCTGACCAATGGCGGGGAAGTTGTCTTTCGGCCTTGGGTCATGCGGTAGTCAAAACACCTAACCTAGACAAATTAGCAGCGTCTGGGGTGCTATTTTCTCAACATTATGCCCAATCTACCCCTTGCAGTCCCTCCCGTGCATCAATACATACCGGTATGTATTTAAAAAATCATCGGGTTTGCAATAATGGCACTCCGCTGGATCGGCGGTTCACCAATATAGCCCAGGAAGCTCGGCAATGTGGTTTCGACCCCGTTTTATTTGGTTATACAGATACTGCCCTTGACCCACGCGACTTAGGCGAAAATGATCCCCGACTTACAAGCTATGAAACGGTACTGCCCGGTTACAGCTTAGGGCAAGGGTTAACTGAAGCGCCACTTGCTTGGGTACAGTGGTTAGCCGATAAAGGCTACTCGACCCCAGAAGATGATCTATGTGGTGAGGTTTATCGTCAGTTTGATGATCAACATAAGGAAGATAAGCGGGGCGTAGGTTACCTGCCTGCACCATACGGTGCTGAACACACAGAAACTGCCTTTCTTAATGAAAAAGTAATGCAATACATCGATTCGAAAGAGGGTAACGCCTTTTTCATACACCTGTCTTGGTTGCGTCCTCATCCACCATTTTTAGTGCCTGAGCCTTACCATAGTATGTATCAACCTGCACAGACAGAGCCACCAATAAGGCACTATAGCCTGGCTCAGGAGCAGGCTCAACACCCTTATGTTAAGTTTTTAATTGACGAAAAATTAGCCCAACAGCCAAGTTATGGTGAGTCTTTGTTGCCCACTATTAATGACGAAGACCTGCAGCAACTTAAGGCCACTTACTACGGTATGATGAGCGAGGTAGACGCACAAATGGGGCGTTTATTAGATTTTTTAACCAAGCGCAATTTATTGGAAAGTACTTTAATTGTATTTAGCTCTGATCATGGAGAGCAGCTGGGTGACCATTACCTATTAAGCAAATTAGGCTTTTTTGACCAGTCTTATCACATTCCTTTGATTATTCGTGCACCAGGTTCAAAATGGGATGAAAGTCGCGGTACACAGGTCTCAAAGTTTAGTGAGAATATTGATCTAATGCCCACCATACTAGATCTTTTAGGCGCCACACCGCCGGTGCAATGTGATGGCTTTAGTCTCAGGCCATTTCTTGAGTCTACGTCTGAGTTTGCTTGGCGTACTTGCGTGCATTGGGAATATGACTTTGGTGATGTATTACAAGGCAACCCCGAGCATCATTTTGGGCTTTCCTTAGATGAGTGTTCTTTAGCAGTGATTCGTGACTATAATTATAAGTACGTGCACTTTAATCAGCTACCCGCACTGTTGTTTGACCTACAAAATGACCCAGGTGAACTCAATAACTTAGCCCAACACCCAGATTACATTGGGGTGACCCTAACTTATGCGCAAAAGATGCTTAACTGGCATATGCGCAATGAAGACCGAAGTTTAACGGGATGGCTTTTCCATGAAAATGGTCCATCTGAGCGCTTGCCCAAAGATCGCAATACGCAACCACGTTAGCGTGGAGCATGGCTACTGGTGGTTTAACTTATATGGCACTGTTGCAATAACCAGTGCTTAAAATCGGCCACATGGGGACAGGTGGTTAGGTCAGATTTGGTAGTGAGCCAATAGCCACCTTGGCTGGTTAAACGGATGTTAAAAGGTTCTACTAAAGAGCCATTGGCAAGTTTGTGATTGACGATAGGGGACCTAGCCAGGGCAATGCCAGACCCATGGATAGCCGATTTTAAAGTGAGCATAGACTGATCAAAACGATGACCTAACTCAGAGTTAACACCTATAACGCCAGCATGGGCTAACCACATGGCCCAGTCCTCTGGGTAAAAGTTAATGTGCAATAATTTGTGATTGGCTAAGTCGGATGGTTGCAACAAAGGCTCGGGGCCTGCCAACAACTCTGGGCTGCAAACTGGAAATATTTCTTCTGCAAATAGCAACGTACTGTCGCTTTTGAGGCAAGGTTCCAGTAAATACCGAATTTCAATATCAAAGGCATCAGGGAAAAAACCAATGTCGTTATCTTGGGCTGACAAATGCACATCAATACTGGGGTGTTGCTTTTGGTAATCCGCTATTCTTGGGAGTAGCCACTGTACGGAAAATGACGAAGGGGCTTTAATATTAAGATGCGTCGATGTTTTATCAGTAATAATTTCCTTGTAACCTTGTCCTATTAAGTCGAACGACGTGGTTAACATAGGTAAATAAGCCTTACCTGCGTTGGTCAGTGCTAGGCGCTGATGAGCACGATTAAATAGGTTTAAACCCAGGTAATTTTCTAGAGTTCTAACTTGGTGACTAATGGCTGCTTGGGTTACATTAAGTTCTGCAGATGCGGCAGTAAAGCTTAAATGCCGAGCGGCAGCCTCAAATGCTTTCAGCGCATTTAATGGTGGCATTCTTCGATTCACACCACACCCGCTTCGGCATTTAACTCTTGCTGTACTAAAGTCACCCAGTAAGCCGTGCCAGTTTCTAGAATGTCGTCATTAAAATCATAGTGGGGGTTGTGTAACATACAGCCCCCTACGCTATCAATGCCATTACCTATAAAAGCGTAGCAGCCATCTTTAACGCGCAGCATACTGGAAAAATCTTCAGAAATGGTTTTAGGGCGGCAGGCTAAATCAACCGACTTTTCACCCAGCAAAGAGAGCGCCGCTTTGCCTGCGGCTTGGGTTTCCTTCGCTGTGTTAATGGTGGCCCAGAATACGCGCTCGTAGGTGTATTCATGCTCAGCACCGTGGGCCTGACAGATGCCTGCTACCAGCTGCCCCATGCGAGCTTCAATAATATCTTGCACCTCTTCAGAGAAACTGCGGCAATCGCCTGTGATGGTAACTGTACTTGGAATAACATTAACCGCACCATCAGTAATGAACTCGGTTGCGGAGACTACGGCTTGTTGCTCTGGGTTTATACTGCGAGAAACAATAGTCTGTAGCCCCAGCAAAATTTCGGCACCAATAACGAGCGGGTCAATGTGGTGGTGGGGTTGTGAAGCGTGACCGCCACGGCCTTTAATGACAATTTTAAAATTGTCTTCACTTGCCATTACCCCACCCGAATTCATCGACATGTGGCCCGCAGCCATGCCGGGCATGTTATGAAGGCCATAAATGGCTTGCATGGGGAAACGTTCGAATAACCCATCGTCTATCATGGCTTGGGCGCCTGCGCCGTGTTCTTCATCGGGCTGGAATATAAAATAAACTGTACCGTCAAACGTTCCATGTTGAGCCAATTCTTGGGCAGCACCCAACAACATAGTCGTATGACCGTCATGACCACAGGCGTGCATGCGTCCATCATTAAGAGATCTATGAGAAAACTCGTTAAGCTCTTGAATGGCTAATGCATCCATGTCGGCTCTTAATCCAATGGCCTTACTAGAGGTGCCCTTGCGTAATTCAGCAACGATACCTATCTGGCCAACACCTTCATGCACGACAAGACCAAACTCAATGAGTTTTTGTATTACAAAAGCAGCCGTATCAAAAACTGAGAACTCAGTTTCAGGGTGCTGATGCAGGTGACGACGCCAAGTTTGCATCTGTTCTTTTGAAGCTTGAAGGAGTTGAGTCATCGGTGAGCTTTTATAGACATTTTAGAGCACTTATGATGCCATAGTTAGCCTTTGGCCACTAGGCCTACACTTTCAATACCTGCAACTGCAGCGGTTAAATCGTTATCTGAAGTATCGCCAGTGACACCCAAGGCACCCATAATTTGGCCACGTTCGTTTTGGATTAGCACGCCACCAGGAACAGGAATCATTTTTCCATCTAACGCAGCGTTTGCGGTAACAATAAAGTAAGGTTGAGCTTCGGCCCTAGCCATTTGAGCACTGCCAGGCATACCAAGCATAACAGCACCGTAAGCTTTGGCTTGGGCGATTGCAAAGCGACCTGGTGAAGCGCCATCTTGGCGTTCAAAGGCCTTTACATGGCCACCTGAGTCTAATACCACAACAGATAATGGCTTAAACCCAAGTTCTTTACCCTTGGCAAGAGTAGCATTGATGATGCGCTTTGAGCGGCTTAAAGATAGTTCGGCCATAAAAGGCTCCCGGTAAGTTGTAAAATTTCGTACATCATAGCCGAGTTGTATTACCGGTAGTAGCCTTTACCCAAATTTAGTCGCGATTAGATGACTAAATTGATGATTTATAGACCGAATGCGTCGTCACGAATTTGATTGAGGGTCTGATCTGGCGTTAGGGCTTGCGGATCCAACTTTATATGAATAAGAGCAGGCTTTTTAGCAGCCATGGCCTCACTCAAAGCTTGAGGAAACTGCGCACTTTTTGTAACCTTGGCAGCAAAGGCATCATAGGCCTGTGCTAGTGTGCAAAAGTCTGGGTTGACTAAATCTGTAGCGCTTACGCGGTTTGGAAAATGGCGTTCTTGGTGCATACGAATAGTGCCATACATACCATTGTCGATCACCAATACAATAATAGCAGCGCGCTCTTGCACTGCAGTACCAAATTCTTGCATGGTCATTTGGAAACAGCCGTCACCAGCAAACGCCACTACAGGGGTGTTGGGGCAAGCTATTTTTGCCGCAACAGCTGCAGGTAAACCATAGCCCATCGAACCGCTTGTTGGTGCTAGTTGGGTGCCATATTCAGAAAACTTCCAAAAGCGGTGAATCCACGTGGCGTAGTTACCTGCACCGTTGGTTATAATTGTATTAGATGGCAAAGTTACCGCAAGATGCGCCATGATAGCCGGCATTTGTACTTCACCTGGGTGTGTCTGAGTTGGGAGGGTAGACCAGCCTTGGTAGTTGCTATGACAACGCATTAGGTGATCTATGCGGCGTTGCGTTATCGTTTGGCTAACCGTTAGTTCAACGAGGCCTTGTGCTAATGCTTTAGGGCTGGCATGAATGGCAAGGTCTGCACGATAGACCCGCCCCAATTCCTCTGCACAGGCATGGATATGAATGAGCTGTTGTTTAGCCCCCTGTACCCCTAGCAGTTGGTAATTTTGTGAGGGTACTTCTGAGAAGCGGCTGCCCATTAAAATAACCAAGTCTGCATTAGCTATAGCCGCACTTAACTTAGGGTTTATGCCTAGACCAACGTCGCCAGCGTAGTTGGGGTGATGATGATTAAACAACATTTGGCGGCGAAATGAACATGCCACTGGCACCTTAAACCGTTCTGCAAAGGCCTCTACCTTTGCCACTGAATCTGAGCACCAACGACTACCACCTAATATTAAAATAGGGTTTGCAGCATGCTCAGTCATTTCAGCCATACGCTTTAAATCGTCCTGGCTAGGGTAGGTCTCTAAAGTATTAAAAGGCCTAATGGCCAAGCTCTCTGCTGTGCCAGCCAAAGTGTCTTCTGGCAACACTAGTACCACTGGGCCTGGGCGACCACTGGTGGCTATAGACCATGCCCGGCTTACCATTTCGGTAATGCGATCTGCAGAATCTATTTCTGCAACCCACTTAGCCATAGACCCCAAAAATTGGCCATAATCTACTTCTTGAAATGCTTCTCGATGGCGTAATTTACTATTAATTTGACCAATAAATAAAATCATGGGTGTGGAATCTTGCTGCGCCACGTGGATGCCAGCACTGGCGTTGGTGGCACCTGGGCCCCTTGTGACAAAACAAACACCAGGCGTTCCGTGGAGTTTGCCCCACGCTTCTGCCATCATCGCAGCACCACCTTCTTGGCGAGCGCTAGTCACGTTAATAGTGCTGTCGTGCAGGGCATCCAGCACTTCTAAGTAGCTTTCGCCGGGCACGCAAAATAGTTGCTTAACGCCGTGGGCCTCTAGGGCATCGACCACTAGTTCGCCACCAGATTTAGTACCAACAGTCATACATATTCCCTTTAAAAGTTACAGGCGTTGTAAAGTTTTGTAGTAAGCCTTTACGGCTACTAAACGGCAAAGGTCTTGGTGATGCAACTCAAGGCCTCGAGCAGTTTCTTGGCTAATAATTGCGTTGCCCTGATCGTCAAACGATACGGGTACAATACTACTGCGAAAATTTGTTAGCTTTGTGTTACTGACTAAAAACAACTCTGCGTCATGTTTAGGTTGGGCTATTTTAGTGGGTAGCACTTCGCTGTTTTTAACCGAGCTTATATCTCTTAGCTGGGCTTCTACTGTTGGGCCTGCATCAAAAATATCCACGTAACCCATATCCTGAAAACCTTCTTTTTCTAATAATCGAAGAGCAGGCCGAGTCTTTTCATGGACATGGCTAATAACTGCCTGGGCCTCAGGGCTAAGTAGATTTACGTAAAGAGGGTATTTAGGCATCAGCTCTGCAATAAATACCTTGTTACCCAGGCCGACTAGGTAATCAGCCTGCTTAAACTCCATAGAGAAAAAGTGCGTGCCTAACCAATGCCAAAAAGGGGAGTTACCACTGGTATCATTAACACCCCGCATTTCTGCGATCACTTTGGTGCCAAATCGCTCAGCAAATTGAGCCATAAACAAAAAACGACTTTTCGACAAAAGGCGCCCGTTGGTGCCACAGCGGTGTGCTTCTTGTAAGAACAAGGTGCACACTTCGGCGCAACCCGTATAATGGTTGCACAACGTAAGCACTTCCATTTTGTTATGTACGTCTAGGGTAGGTGACGCATGGACTACAGTTTGGCGGTGATAATGGTAAAAAGGTGTGCGAGTGCCTACACTGGCTTCCACAGCAGTAGTGCCGATCACCTCACCCGTTAGGGTATCTTCTAGGACAAATAAGTAACCTTCGTCATAGGGTTGACTCACGGGTTTGGCAAAAGACGCCACAGAGTGGGCAATTTTTGCGTTTAAAACATCACGGTTAATGGGTAAGGAGGTAAAACCTACACCAGAATCGACCGCAATTTGATATAAGGCATCTTGGTCTTGTGGACCAATAGGGCGAACAACCAACATAGTAAGCTAGCCATTAGTAGCGAATAAGACCTTATTATACGGGGAGTGACCTATTTAAGAGCAAGGTTTAACTTGCATATATGCGCCATAAATCTTCGCAAATAGATTAAAACGAATTGATCTGCTTGGTGTAGAAGAAAATACGGTCATTTTTAACGACGAAGAATGTTGCTAGTGCAGTGACTCAAGGCATTTTCATGACCCACTACCCACCTTATGTCTAGGTAGAGGGCTATCTATGTGTGCTGTTTAAACTGGTCTCATCTAAGTAGCCAAGTTAAACAACACCGACGTGGTACTCACTGTGTTGGAATTAGCGAACAACCCGCCTAATAAATACCACCACCACACCAATCATACATCCTAAAATAAATGCCAATATAGCCTTTAGCCCCACTTTTTGGGTCAAGTTGCTAGACACGCTTTCCTTCACACTGCCAACAAGGTCAAACAACTCACCCCTGTCATCCAAACTGCTTAGATTAGACACCTGAAGAATGCCCAAAAGTGCTAAGTGAATGGCTTCAAGTTCGTTGTAGGATTGGGTAATTAACCCGTTAATCTCATCAGCTGATATGCTGTTTGTAGAATGGTTTGCTTTAGAACCATAAAAGTCAATTTCAGTAATTATGTCTTGTAATTTAACTGAAATATCTATTTTTTTCCCTAATAGCTCTTTTCTATACTCTGGATCAGACATTTTTGAGCCTAAGGTCAAAAGACTATTAATTACGCCCTCACCATACTGAACAGTGGTTCCTGGTTGGCTTGCAGTGTTTTCATAATTCCCAGTAGGGTTGTTGCTTTGCTGATTAAACTCAATCAACGCCTGTTCATAAACACCGACCATGCGGTCAAGGCTAGCTCGTTCGCGTTCTAGCTTTCCTAAGCGAGCTTGCCTGAACCCTCTATACCAAGCCTCATTCTTGACGCCTACACCATTCTTCACAACAAGCTCTTTTAAGATTGAAACCCGGTACTTGTCTTCCAAATTTAGCTTATATGATAAGTCTGTGATTGACATGCCTGACGCTGGATCTTTAATGGATTGGTTGTCTAGAGAGTTGGACAGGTCCCGAACAGCGTTAGACAATAGGCTAAGAGTGTCCCCTAACACGTTGACTTGAATAAGTAATTCACCCGAAAGAATACGCCTATCTAGCCGAGTAACTGTGGGAGCCGAAACCATTAAAACACCACGGTCTACAATAGCTTTTGTAGCCCATACTTTTGGTATGCTGGTTAACAGGTCACTTGCTTTTTTAAGATTCCCATTAAATAAATTCAGGTCTATGGTAAGGATGACATTCTTTTTAGATTGAGCCAGTACCTCGTTTGTATACCCAGAAACTGCTTCGCTATATGCTGCGGTTGTTAAGCCTTTTTCCTTTGATAATAGCTGGGTGACTACGGATTTTAGTTCACCTTCACCATTAAACCCTGACTTTAAATGGATTGCCTCAACTAGCTCAGGGTAAGTGAACTCTGGACTACTAATGTTGCCATAAACTTCAGACAATACTGATCCGGAAATAAGTTCTTGGGGTGAAAATTTTTCGCCGTTTGGAAAGCGTCCGTCTTCAACACCTTGAAAGTTGAAATGCACCTGAAGGCTGGCCTGCTTAGTTTTATCAACAGCGATACCGCCCAATAAATAAATGAGAACCAAGGATAAACAAATGATACCAAACAACACAATGCGGTATTTTGCCTGCCAAAGTGGGATTAAAATGTCTTTGACGTCTATTTCATCGTCAAAAACAGGGTCAATAGAATTTGATACTTCCTTGTTCATTTATGTTTCCTAGCCACTGCATGCAGTGGATTAATTTACGCAATATAACCTAAACTAAACCATCAATGGTGATGTCTTAGGGTTACTAATATCGTTATCATCGGCTAATAGCACCCTGAATGTCAACGCCTGGTGTCAACGCCTGGTGTCAGCACTTAAAGGCTTTTTTGCCCGAGTTGGTTTAGTTTTTGGGTGATTTTGTTGGCAAGGCGCATGCCTGCTGTAAATCTTCGCAAACCTGTTTATGCCCTGCGCAAGGTAAGTGATATAAGGCGCCCTGGGCAATAATGTAGCCATTAATTGATGCAATTTCTGTTGGACGGCCTGCTTGGCAGTCTTGCAGCATAGAAGACTTATTAAGGGCTGTTTGCTGCAAAATCCGCACTGCTGTGTTGAGTAACCCCTGTGCCAAGGGCACTATGCCAACACGGGCCATAACATCTTGGGTTTCTATACATAACTGCTCCAGGCGTGGCCTACCTTGGGGGTGCTTAATAAGCTCGCCGTTAGTGCATTGGTATATGGCGGTGAGGGCATTAATTACACTATTAACAGCTAACTTGTGCCACATAGGGGTGCGAATATCGGTATGCCATGAAATATTAAGAATGGGGGTGAGGGGGTTATTTTTGAGGGAGTGACTATTTTTGCTGGTTTTTAGCAATCTTTGAATAGGAGATGGTATTTCTGCCTCAAGTAAATGGTCACTAAAACACCCTATAAAGGTTTCACCAATGCCTGCACGGACGACATTAAAAGGACTCATGCGCCATGCGCCATCAGTAGTTGTTGCATAATATATGTTGGCGTTTGGCATCACCCGTTGTAAGGCTTGGGCACTACCCATGCCATTTTGTAACAATAGGATTTGGGCATCATCTACCAAGTGTTTCCGCCAGGGCAATACTGCACCTATAGTAGCGTAAGATTTACAGCACACTAGCATGTGTTTAATGGGTTCATGGGGTGGCGTGTCTGGGATCAGTGCGTTGGGCTGGGTATGAACCTTTTGATCATCTTCCAACAGGTTTATGCCACCTGCGGCTTGGTATTGTGTCAGTTGGTCTGCATCCCTTAATAACAAAGTGACTTTTGATCCACGGGCAATTAAAGCGCTGGCCCAAAGGCTGCCGATGGCACCGACACCACAAATGTGCCAAGGGTAGGATGATAGACGAGTCATGGGTTACACTATTACTATTTACATTGATCCGCTATTTTAACAAAGGAATTTACTAATGCCATCTTTTGATGTGGTTTCCGAGCTCGACAGTCATGAAGTATCTAATGCCTTAGACCAAGCTAACCGTGAAGTAACTACGCGTTATGACTTTAAAGGCACTAATGCTCGTTTTGAACAAGGTGAAGATCTTGTCACTATGCACGCTGATGTAGAGTTTCAATTACAGCAAATGTTGCCCATCTTGCATGAAAAGCTGATCAAACGTGGTGTAGATATCCGCTGTTTAGACGTTAAAGACCCAGAAACTACCAATATGAAAAGCCGACAGGTAGTCATGATGCGCACAGGTTTAGATAAAGAACTGGCTAAAAAAGTAGTGAAGTTTTTAAAAGAGAAAAAACTAAAAGTACAAAGTCAGGTGCAGGGCGACCAAGTAAGAGTGACCGGTAAAAAACGTGATGATCTGCAAGAAGCCATAGCAAGCCTGCGTGAAGGTGAGTTTGACTTGCCTTTGCAGTTTAATAACTTTAGAGATTAGTCACCATTTTGGGTTTATACCCATGCACCTAGGTTACCAAATGGAATTATGCAGAAATGTCTAAACCAGTAAAATTATTGAGCTTTGTTGTAGTGAGTGCCTGCGTATTGTTGGCTATAAATTTTGGTATGCGCGCATCATTTGGTTTCTTTGTGGCGCCTATCTCCAGTGATTTTGGCTATGGACGTGAAGTGTTTGCACTTTCTTTGGCACTACAAAATTTATGTTGGGGATTGTTTCAGCCCATTGCAGGGGCCATGGCAGATCGTTTTGGCACATCTAAAACCATTTATATGGGTTCTATTGCTTATGCATTAGGTCTGTATATTACCGCCACAGCCGATAGTTATTGGGGCCTGCATATGGGTGCGGGTATTCTGGTGGGTATGGGTGTTGCAGGCACAGGCTTTGGTGTTATTTTACCTGCTTTAGCCAGAATGGTGAGTGAAGAGAAACGCGGCTTGGCCTTAGGTTTGGGCACTGCTGCAGGCTCTTTTGGCCAATTATTAGTGATTCCCGTAGCGCAAGAATTCATCGCTGCGTATGGGTGGCAAATTACTCTGCTCATTTTAGCAGGGGGTTCTTTGAGTATGCTGCTCTTGGCTAGGCCTTTTCGTAACGATGGGCAGCAGTCTGCAGTGGTTAGCCAAGAACACGATCAAAGCTTATCTGAAGCCCTTAAAGAAGCGGGTGGTCATGTGCACTATTGGTTGCTTATTGCAGGTTTTTTTGTCTGTGGTTTTCAATTAGCATTTATTACGGTGCACATGCCTGCTTATTTGTCTGATAATGGATTTGATGCCAAAGTGGCTGTTATTAGTTTATCGTTAATTGGCTTATTTAATATATTTGGATGTTTGTTATTTGGCTCTTGGTCTGGCAAATACTCTAAGAAAAACCTGTTAGGTATTATTTATCTATTGCGGGCGTTGGCTATAGCAGGCTTTATGTTAACCCCGATCACCACCACCTCAGTTTATCTATTCTCTATTGTCACCGGGTTTTTATGGCTGGCTACAGTGCCGCCTACGTCTGGCCTCGTGGCGCAAATGTTTGGTTTAAGGCACATGGGCACCCTCTACGGCATTGTTTTCTTAAATCATCAACTAGGCTCGTTTTTAGGGGTTTGGTTAGGGGGGTATTTGTATGACACAACAGGCAGTTACGATAACGTTTGGTGGGCCGCCGCTGCCATTGCCTTAGTGACTGCGGTCATTCATATTATTATTGATGAGCGGCCTATAAGTCGCCTTAGACCTGTAGCAGTATAACTAGGATTTACGCTGTGCTTGTTTGCCTTGCGCTTTAGCCTTGCGGCGATGGGCGATTGTCTCCATGGCATCAGCACCTATGTGGGATTCACCACGTTGTTGGGCTAGTTCCATCTGGTGCTGGCGTTCTTTATAGCGCTGGCGTTGGTCTGGGGTGTGTTTGTCAAAGCAGTTTGGGCAGCTGATGCCCTCTAGGTATTTATCGCTGGTTTGCTCTTCTTTAGTAATCGGTAAGCGACACGCGTGGCATTGGTCGTATTGACCTTTTTCCAGCTGGTGGTTTACCGTAACGCGATTATCAAATACAAAACATTCTCCCTGCCACATGGTGTCTTCTTCAGGCACTTCTTCAAGGTATTTTAAAATGCCACCTTGCAGGTGATACACCTCTTCAAACCCCTGTTCCTTTAAGTAGGCTGTAGACTTTTCGCAGCGGATACCGCCAGTACAGAACATGGCTACTTTTTTGTTTATTTTTGGGTCCAGGTGGTCACTCACATACTGTGGGAATTCACGAAAGTTAGTGGTGTCTGGGTTTAGTGCACCTTTAAAACTACCCACTTTTACTTCGTAGTCATTACGTGTATCTACTAATACGACGTCTGGGTCAGAAATAAGGGCGTTCCAGTCCTTAGGTTTAACGTAAGTGCCTACGACCTGTTTAGGGTCGATGCCTTCAACCCCCATGGTGACTATTTCTTTCTTTAGTTTTACTTTAGTACGATAAAACGGATTGTCAGCCTCAAAGGATTCTTTAGTCACAATATTACTCAGGCGCCCATCTTTCTCAAACCAAGTCATCAGTGCCTCTATACCCCTGCGCTTGCCGGCCACAGTGCCGTTGATACCTTCTGAGGCAAGTAACAAGGTGCCACGAATGTTGTTGTACTCCATGACGTTAAGTAACGGCTGGCGCAGATCTTGAAATCTTTCTAGGATGACAAATTTATAAAGGGCACAAACAACGATTTGCGACTGATCTTGAGTCATAATAATTCCTTAGCGAGCCGAAACGTAAATCCGGAGCTTAGGGGGCTTTTGCATTTTAACTGTGCAAGCCCCTTACTAGGGTTAAAATAAAACCCTATTTTACTTGATAAACTGGGTATGATTCAAATACTAATGGGGTAAATTAACGTGTGCTGGATGAGTTTTTAGGCTGCACTAGCACTAAGCCAATGAGCATAAAACTAAGAGCTAGCCAGATAAGGGGGGTATGGCGCTCGCCTAGTGCTATCATGCCAAGGAATACGCCTGATAAGGTAACGATATAAGCCACTTGGCTAGCAAATACCGCACCGGTTCTGCCCACTAACCCAATGTAGCCAGTGTAAGCGACCACGTGTAACAGGCTGTTTGCTAAAATAGCCCACTCAACAGAGGTCCAAGCTTGACTTAAATCTACCCATGACCCAGTAGCCAAGGTTATGGGAGTGCAAATGACCAGACCAATAATAGAAGCACCACGTAAGGTAGTTAGGGCGTCGATATTAGTAGGCGTTTTATGGGCTAGGTAATGACCTTCAACACCATAAAATAATGGTGCAATAAGAGCCAATAACATAAATAGGCCAACACCTTGGCTGCTAAAGTCTGCTTTTGGGCCAAGGATTAATGCAATGGCTACAGCGCCTAAAAGAATGCCCAGCATACGAATTCTGTTGAACCGTTCACTTCTGATCAGTAAAGCGACAATGAGCGCGAACATAGGTACCGTAGCGATACCGATGGCCAATAACCCAGCGGGTAAATGTGCAGCTGCTATGTAGGTAAACGTGTTTGGAACAATGGTACCAACCAAAGCCACAATAGTGTAGAAGCGGATGTGGGCCCAGGTCATGGGTAGCTGTGTTTTCTGAAAAATAGAAATAATGCTAAGCAATAAAGCTCCCGATGCCAGTTGCCAAAAAATCAACCCCAAGGGCTGATAACCTGTAGAAACCACATGTTTGGTAACGACGATAGTGCTGCCCCATACGCTGCCTAATAAAAGCAGCCATGCTAAGGCAAAAAAGTTTGCGGTATGTTTCTTTTTAGAAAAATTCTTCACGGAGTGTTTGGCCTGACCTTTTTGCCTAGATATCGTGCTTGCTGCATAGCCAAGCCTATGTCTTTTATAACCCTGCCTGTGCCAATTGCAATAAGGTGATGCCAAATAGTGCCACCCCAACTAAAGTGAAGGGCGGGGCGGAACATGTCCGTTAAATCTACGCACACGTGTTGCTCTTTTAAAAGCACATCATTCATTTTAAGGCTCACTAAAAAAGCTAGTATTTTTTAACGCAAAACATGCCGCATAGTTGCACTAAATTAAAGTGATGTAAACGCATTTGTTTGCATCACTTAGCGCAGTCTCACAGTCCTTAAAAAGGTGTGTTGTCATGTGTTTGCCATTGAAATCGTTTCATAGACACCTTGTGGTTATGTAATTGCACTCCCTCTTTTTCAAGCTTTTCACGCTGGCGCAGGTAACTTTCCGTAGCTGGTGGAAAGGCTAACTTACCGCTGGCAGTAATAATGCGATGCCAAGGTAAGCTTGAGTCTTTAGGTAAATGTCGCAAACACCAACCTACCCAGCGTGCAGCGCCAGTTTGCCCAGCAAGGGTGGCCAGTTGGCCATAGCTTGCTACTTTACCTGATGGAATGGCAGCAATAGTCTGGTATAGCTGCTGGCGCGCTAATCGTTGTTGGTCTTTGCGTTGTTCGTGGGGGACTTTCATTGTTATAATATGGCCGTATATACTAGACACAGTTACATTAACTAAGATTACATTATTATGCGTTTTCTTTTCGCCCTTTTTATTGCGGTACCCATTATTGAAATGCTGGTGCTTATTCAAGTAGGCCAAGAAATTGGGGCTTTATGGACCATTGCCTTGGTTTTGATTACCGCCTTTATTGGAATTAACCTATTACGTCATCAGGGTTTAGCAACGCTAACCAGAGCTAATTGGCGTATCCAGTCAGGTCAGATTCCAGCTAAAGAGATATTAGAAGGAATTTTACTCGCCGTTGGCGGTGCTTTACTTTTAACGCCGGGGTTCGTGACCGATGGCATTGGGTTTTTACTATTGGTGCCTGTTACGCGACAGTTTTTTGCATCACGTTTAATGGGCCGGTTTAAGTCATTCGCCAGCGCCAACGTTGCTGGTGGTAGTTTTGGTACTCAGGGTTTTGGCCAAAATGGCTTTGGCGCAGGCTCTACCAACGACGAAAGTATAATAGATGGAGAGTTTGAAGCACCTCACAATACGCAACCACGGGATAAGCTAGAATAAACCCTAGTTATCTGAACTTTATTTTGCATTTGCTATTGAAAAGTACACTTCACCCCATATCTATGGGTTCAATATTAACAATAATTCTGGCGTAGCCAGAAACACACACACTTTAGGAGTGCAAACGTAATGAGCATCCGTCCTTTACACGATCGCGTTGTAATTCGTCGTCAGGAAGAAGAAGCAACCAGTGCTGGTGGTATCGTACTACCTGGTAGTGCTGCAGAAAAGCCAAATCAAGGTGAAGTATTGGCAGTAGGCCCTGGCCGTGTTACGACCAATGGCGAATTACAAGCAATGAGCGTTAAGGTTGGCGACACTGTCTTGTTTGGTCCATATGCTGGCAACAGTACCGCTAAGATCAACGGTGAAGAAGTGCTTATCGTTAGCGAAAGCGAAATTTACGGCGTTCTCGAAGCCTAACTTAACACTATATTTGATACAGGAATTTTTCACATGGCAGCTAAAGAAGTAAGATTTGGAGATTCGGCTCGTAGCCGTATGGTAAACGGCGTAAACATTCTAGCCGATGCCGTAAAAGTAACCTTGGGCCCTAAAGGCCGTAACGTTGTGCTAGACAAAGCCTTTGGCTCACCTACCATCACTAAAGATGGTGTGTCTGTTGCTAAGGAAATCGAATTGGCCGATAAGTTCGAAAACATGGGCGCACAAATGGTGAAGGAAGTTGCTTCCCAAGCTAACGATGTTGCGGGTGACGGTACAACAACTGCAACTGTTTTAGCTCAAGCGATCCTAAACGAAGGCCTTAAGGCTGTTGCAGCTGGCATGAACCCAATGGACCTTAAGCGCGGTATCGACAAAGCGTCGGCTGCTGTAGTAGCCCAACTTGAAGCGATGGCTACACCTTGTGCAGATACCAACGCGATTGCCCAAGTAGGTACTATCTCTGCTAACTCTGATAGCACGGTTGGTATGATTATCGCTGAAGCGATGGAGAAAGTGGGTAAGGAAGGCGTTATTACTGTAGAGGAAGGCACTTCTCTTCAGGACGAACTAGATGTTGTAGAAGGCATGCAGTTTGACCGCGGTTACCTATCTCCTTACTTCGTTAACAACCAAGACAACATGACTGCTGAATTGGAAACTCCTTTCCTTTTACTAGTGGACAAGAAGATTTCCAACATCCGTGACCTGCTACCAATTTTGGAAGCTGTTGCAAAAGCGGGTCGTCCACTATTGATCGTTGCTGAAGATGTTGAAGGCGAAGCATTAGCGACCTTGGTTGTGAACAACATGCGCGGTATTGTTAAAGTATGTGCTGTCAAGGCACCTGGTTTTGGCGATCGTCGTAAGGCAATGCTAGAAGATATTGCTGTGCTTACTGGTGCAACTGTTATTTCTGAAGAAATTGGTTTGTCTCTAGAGACTGCTACTTTAGAGCAGCTAGGCCAAGCTAAGCGTGTGACTATGTCTAAAGAAAATACCATCATCATTGACGGTATTGGTGAAGCGTCTTCTATTGAAGGTCGTGTTACTGCTATCCGTGCACAAATTGCTGACACCTCTTCAGACTATGATCGTGAGAAACTTCAAGAGCGTGTAGCTAAGCTTGCAGGCGGCGTTGCCGTAATCAAGGTTGGTGCTGCTACTGAAGTAGAAATGAAAGAGAAGAAAGCCCGCGTAGAAGACGCATTGCATTCAACTCGTGCTGCTGTTGAAGAAGGCGTAGTGCCTGGCGGCGGTGTTGCTCTAGTTCGTGCTCTGCAAGGTATCGCAGGGTTAGAAGGGGCTAACCCAGACCAAACTGTAGGCATTAAAGTTGCCCTTAAGGCAATGGAATCTCCTATGCGCCAAATCGCTACCAACTCTGGTGATGAAGCCTCTGTTGTAGTAGACAAGGTTAAGTCCGGTTCTGGTAACTATGGTTACAACGCTAGCACAGGTGATTATGGCGACATGATTGAAATGGGCATCTTGGATCCTGCCAAAGTAACTCGCACAGCCCTTCAAGCAGCAGCTTCTGTTGCTGGCATGATGCTTACCACAGAATGTATGATTGCTGACGCACCGTCAGATGATTCTGGTGCTGGTGGCATGCCTGATATGGGTGGCATGGGTGGTGGCATGGGCGGCATGATGTAATGCATTTCCCAAGCTAACCATGCTTACTAAAAAACCGGCTCTTGTAGCCGGTTTTTTATTGGCCAAAATCACCCAAAGTGGTTATATTGACACTCACAAAAAAAGCACTGTTATCAGGATATTCACATGATTGAAATCACCAACTTACGCAAACAGTATGCCAGTGGCTTTGTGGCCTTGGATGATATAAATTTGAAGGTTAATAAAGGTGAGATTTTAGCTTTGTTGGGCCCCAATGGTGCGGGTAAAACAACCCTTATTTCCATCATTTGTGGCATTGTAAATCCGTCGTCAGGCGCTGTGACTGTAGGTGGTTTTGACATTATTAAAAACTATCGGCAAACCCGCAGTCTAATCGGCTTGGTCCCACAAGAGCTCACTACTGATGCCTTTGAGACACCTTGGAATAACCTCACCTTCTCACGCGGCTTATTTGGCTTGCCAAAGAATCCACAGATGGTTGAAAAGGTTTTAAAAGATTTGTCCTTATGGGATAAAAAAGACGACCGTATCATGACACTATCGGGCGGCATGAAACGCCGTTTATTAATTGGTAAGGCCCTCGTTCACGAGCCTCAGGTATTGTTCTTAGATGAGCCTACCGCGGGTGTAGATGTTAGCCTTCGTCAAGACATGTGGCGCATGGTAGATGAATTGCGTAATCAAGGCGTTACCATCGTTTTGACCACCCATTACATTGAAGAAGCAGAGGCTATCGCCGACCGCATTGGGGTGATCAGTGGGGGTAAATTACTGCTGGTAGAAGACAAAAAATTGCTGATGTCTCGCATGGGGCAAAAGCAACTTAAAGTTGAATTGATGGAGCGCCTTGATGCGCTTCCAACAGAGCTTGCAGAGCGAGGATTTATGCTCAATGAGGATAGCCTTAGCATTGTTTACCACTATGACAAAGATACCCCAGAAGTGGATATTGCAGGTTTATTGCAATCGGTTGCCAGTGCTGGTTTAGGTGTGAAAGACATACATACACAACAAAGCAGCTTAGAAGAAATATTTGTAGACCTAGTTGAGGACGCAGCATGAATTTAAGAGGTATGTGGGCCATCTATTCTTTTGAAATGTCCCGAACCAAGCGGACGATTACCCAAAGCGTGGTGTCACCTGTTCTTTCCACGGTACTTTACTTTGTAGTATTTGGCGGTGCCATAGGCTCGCGCATAGAGTCTGTAGGTGGCATTAGCTACGGCGCCTTTATTGTGCCGGGTTTAATCATGTTATCCATCATGACCCAAAGCCTATCTAACGCCTCTTTTGGTATCTACTTCCCACGTTTCTCTGGCACCATTTATGAAGTGCTTTCTTCACCGATGTCCTTTTGGGAAGCGACCGCGGGGTATGTGGGTGCTGCAGCCACTAAGTCCCTGCTCATTGGCCTAATTACCTTGGCAACAGCAGGATTTTTTGTGCCGATTGAAATTGCTCACCCATTTTGGATGTTAGCGTTTTTAGTCCTCACCACCATTACCTTTAGCTTGTTCGGTTTTTTGATTGGGATCTGGGCTGATGGTTTTGAAAAGTTGCAGCTAATCCCACTTTTAGTGGTCACACCAATGGTTTTTTTAGGCGGTGCATTCTACTCCATTGATATGCTGCCCAGTGCGTGGCAAACAGTGACGATGTTTAACCCTGTGGTGTACTTGATTAGTGGTTTTCGGTGGAGTTTTTACGAAATTTCTGATGTAAGTGTAGGGGTTAGCCTAGGTATGATTACGTTATTTATGGGTATTTGTTTAGCATTAATCTCTTGGATCTTTAAGACGGGTTACCGTTTAAAACAGTAATGTTACGCGCCACAAGGCACTATAGCTTGCATAAAAAGTTAATTTTAACGACTGGGGTTGCAAACTTGAATAGCAGTATAGATAACCGCAAAGGAATAGTATTAATGCTCGCTGCGATGGCGGGATTTACTATAGAAGATGCATTTATTAAGCAGCTTTCTAGCACTATTTCTATTGGTCAAATTCTCATTATTATTGGCCTGTGTAGTTGTGTATTTTTTGCTTTGGTGGCTATTATAAATGGGCATAGCTTGTTAGCTCGTAACCTATGGACACGAGCAACACTAACCCGAATGCTTGCAGAGGCCGTTGCTGCCGTAGCTTTTGTCACGTCTTTGTCGCTTGTGCCTATATCAACAGTCGCGGCAGTATTTCAAGTAACGCCATTAACCATTACCATGGGCGCCGCTCTTTTCTTAGGCGAGCGCGTTGGGTGGCGCCGATGGTTGGCTGTGCTTGTGGGTTTTATTGGTGTGCTATTAATTATAAGGCCAGGCTTTGGTGGGTTTAATCCATCAGTATTGTGGGTTCTGGTTGCCGTTTTAGGTGTGGCTGTTAGAGATTTAGTGACCCGTGTTATTCCTGCTCAAGTTGAATCTTCAGTGATTTCTTTTCAAGCTTTTGCGTCTCTCATTGTTGCGGGGGCCATCTGTGTGCTGGTTAGCCCTCAAGTTATGGTCCCTATCGCAGGCAAAGAGTTAGTTTATTTTGGCTGTACTATCGTTTTTAGTATTTCAGGCTATTACGCTATTGTTTCGGCGGTGCGTGTTGGAAATGCCTCTATCGTAGCGTCTTTTAGGTATTCAAGGCTGCTTTTTTCGTTGTTAGTTGGCATATTTATTTTTAATGAAAGCGTTGATATGCTCACTCTTGTTGGGTCTGTGATTATTATTGGATCAGGTTTGTATACGTACCTAAGAGAGCACAAAATGGCGACTCGAACTAGTAAAAATGCTGAGATGATATTGTAACCCCTTATCACTAAAGAGGAATATTATCTAAGGGGTTTATTCGGGCATGAGTAGTTCATGGCCAACCACTTCATCCATTATGCCGTAGGGTACCTTATACGTTTTACCATCTAACTTAATGACAGCGTAATCCTTACACATTTTAATGACGGTACAATTAACAATATTGCCCTTGTCATTCACCCTGACAATGTTGTAGTTATGCAGTGACAGTGCCATGTTTCTAAATAGCCGTTAGCGCAGCTAATTTATCTGCAATAAAGCTTGGAATAGCACAGCTTTTGAGGGCCTTATAGTCATAGTAAACGCCTATACCTAACCCCTTTGCGACTAAGCAATTCTGCTGAATGCTCCATAACTTGTGTTCTAGTTCAATTTTTTTTACCCCGGTTTGTGTCACCGTGCTAAATACAATAATGGTGTCAGGGTAGGTAACAGGTGCTAAGTAGTCACACTGGATGGACGCCAGTATGGGCCCAATATTGAAGCTTTTCATGTCGCTGCTCATGCCTAGCTTTTCCAACAAATCAATGCGGCCATCTTCGATGTAGCGAATATAGACAGTGTTGTTTAGGTGCTGAAAGGCATCCATTTCGCCCCATTTCACTTTAATTTCTGTACTAACAGGATAGTGTTTGTTTAATGTTTCTAAATCCATGTTGTTGCTTCCTAGTTAACTTCAAATCCGTGGGCATATGGGTCCCTTGGATCAACAATAATGGTGTTGTAGCCTGTAACTTTAGCCCAGCCTTGGATGCTTGGCATGATGCCACGGTAGGAACCTACAAGAGTGGTTGATTCAACGTGGCCAATAAACTGGCTGCCAATAATGCTTTCGTGGACAAACGCCTCACCCTCTTTTAGTGAACCTTTAGCATGTAACTGCGCCATGCGGGCACTGGTGCCAGTGCCACAGGGTGATCGATCTATGGCGCCAGTGCCATAAAACACTGCATTAGCACCACTAGAACCTTGTTTGGATGGCTTTCCCGTCCACATTACATGGCTAATGCCATTAACGCTTGGGTTTTCTGGGTGCACACAGGTGGCTAGCTTATTAATGGCGGCCCTAATTAATGGGCTGTAACGTAGAATTTGGGCTGCAGAAAACTGATCTAGCCCAGCAAAGTTTTTTTGTGGATCGATGATTGCGTAGTAGTTGCCGCCGTACGCCACATCTATTTTAAGTTCACCTAATTCTGGGCACTCTATCACTAGGCCCTCATGGGCTAAATAACTCGCCACATTGAAGATTCGTACAGAGTCTATTAAGCCATCAGTACCTTGTTTATATTCAATGCGTATGACCCCTGCAGGTACCTCTAAGGTTAGTTGACCTTGAGTTTTTGGTATCCACAAACCTTCCTGTAAGGCCGCAGTTACCGTGCCTATAGTGCCATGACCGCACATTGGCAAGCAGCCACTGGTTTCAATGAATAAAATGGCACCATCATGTGTTGGATTGCTTGGTGGGTAAAGTATAGCGCCAGACATCATAGCGTGGCCGCGGGGTTCAAACATTAATGAGGTACGGACCCAATCATGGTTTTGTAAAAAATCTTGCCTCTTTTCACTCATAGTGATGCCACTGAGCTGAGGCCCACCTTTAGCAACTAAGCGAACAGGGTTGCCACACGTGTGGGCGTCGATACAGTTAAATGTATGTATGGTCATAAGCATAGAAAAAGAGAAGTCCGTATAACTGCATGGTACAATGGTCTGGCTTAATTAACCTAACATTCTATGCATTTGGGCTAGTCAGTCACATGGTCCTAGTGCATAAAGAGAACCCCTATTCATGAAATTACTGGTCGACTTTTTACCCATCGTCATTTTTTTTATTGTTTACAAATTAACCAATGACTTAATCCTAGCCACTGCGGTATTAATTCCTGCAACATTGTTGCAAATGGCTTACACCTGGTGGGCCACAAAGAAAGTAGAGAAAATGCAGCTAATCACCCTAGTGTTGGTGGTGGTGCTTGGGGGGCTAACCGTAGCGTTACAAGATGGCCAGTTTATTAAGTGGAAACCTACCATTGTGAACTGGTTATTTGGTTTGGGCTTTTTGGGCAGCCAATTTATAGGCAAAAAGACGGTGGTACAGCGGTTAATGGAAAAGGGCGTAGAGTTGCCTAGGCGTATTTGGCGCCAGTTAAACTTAGCCTGGGTGGTTTTTTTTGCCACTATGGGAAGTGTCAATTTATATGTGGCGTTTAATTACAGTGAGTCCACGTGGGTCGATTTTAAACTCTTTGGCATGCTTGGTATGACGTTTGTGTTCATTCTTGCTCAAGGTTTGTACATGTCTCGCTTTATGCCTAAAGACAGTGAAATAGAGGATTAATTATGTTGTTTGCCATTATCGCCCAAGATGTAGAACATAGCTTAAGCGCACGACTAGAGGCTCGTCCAGCCCATGTAGAACGGCTGAAGGAGTTAGATTCACAGAATCGGTTAACCCTAGCGGGTCCTCATCCTCACACTTCTGAAGAAGGCTTTACGGGAAGTTTAGTGGTGGCTGAATTTACTGATCTTGAAGCTGCGCAAGCATGGGTTGCAGCAGATCCCTATGTTGCAGCAGGAGTATACGCTCACGTAACGGTTAAGCCGTTTAAACAAGCCTTTCCGGCACAAGGATAAATCTATGAAGCAACTATTAACGGCGCTATTCGCCCTCAGCCTAAGTTTTACTGCATGGGCAGAAAACCCTCAGGTTGAGTTGGAAACTATTCACGGTCGTATTGTTATTGAATTAGATCAACAAGCTGCTCCAATTAGTGTAAAGAATTTTTTATATTACGTAGATAGTGGTTACTATGATGCAACTATTTTTCATAGGGTGATCCCAGGATTCATGGTGCAAGGTGGCGGTTTTGTCGCCAATGGAGACGCTAAATCGGGTACTATCAGTGCCATTGTCAATGAAGCAAATAATGGTTTGTCTAACATGCGGGGCACTATTGCGATGGCCCGTACTAGTAATCCAGACAGTGCCACGGCGCAGTTTTTTATTAACCACAAAGATAACCCATTCTTAGATAAAAGCTCATCCAGTGCTGGCTATGCGGTGTTTGGAAAAGTAATAAAGGGCATGGACATTGTTGACAAGATTACCCAAGTACCCACTAAAACTAACGGTATGTATCGTGATTGGCCGTCTAAACCAGTCTTCCTCTATAAAGCTTATAACCTTACTCAATAATTGTGAGGTATGAAAACTAGTTACGCTAAAAAGGCATTTTCTGATCCTCAAAGTCTAGCCGCAACCCCTGAAGTTGCGGCTAGTTTAGTGGCCAAACTGCAAAAAAGCCCACTTGAAGTAGATCAACGACTGAATAAGCTTGAAGCTGTTTTTGCAGAGTCTAGGATATTTCTAAGCAACAACACTTTATCTCTAAACGCCGCAGCATTAGGTGATACAGGTATGTGTGGTGCAAAGCCTACGGTTGAGGTTTTAGATAAAAATTTTGGTGCGGGCTTAGATTTTCTTCTCACATGGAAACTTTGGCTGCAGGCTGGCAAACACTGCGGGCTAACATCAACACTAAGCTATCTTGCCATTTCTGAGCAGCCTCTGTGTCTAGGGGACATTAAACAGTTGCACAGAAGCTGGCCTCAATTAAAAAGCCTGAGCTTAAAGTTACAAAAGCAATACCCAAGTGCTATTAAAGGTTTTCATCAGCTAGACTTTGGCAAGGTTAAGCTAATTTTGGTGCAAGCGGAGTCCCAACACGCGCGAGCTCAGGTGCAAGGTAAGTTTGATGTGTGTCTTGGTGACTTAGAAATAGCCACCAATAATGGGTATATACCACCATGGCAAAGACCCACTCTGGGCGTTACGCAAAAGAGCAAAGTAGCGGTCATTGGTGCGGGGATTAGTGGCACAGCTACTGCATACAGCTTATCTCAGCGAGGTTTTGATGTAACGCTTATCGAGCGAGGCCAGGCGTTAGCTAGTGGCGCTTCAGGTAACCGGCAAGGTATGCTCTATGCCAAACTACCAGACAATGCCACCATAGCAGGGCAGTTTCACCAACAGGGGCTGCAGCACAGCATGGGGCAGCTAAAGCGGTGTTTAGATGCCAAATATTGGCAAGCCTGTGGTTTGTTACAGTTAGCGACTAACGCTAAGCAAGTGGCTCAAATGCAGGCAGTAATGCAGCGCGGATATCCTTTGTCTTGGTTACAGTGGCTAGAACAAGACGCTGCAGAAGAACTAGCACAGCAGCCCTTGAGTGCAGGTGGTTTGTATTTCCCTCACAGCGGCTGGGTTTCTCCTGTAGATTGGTGTGAATCCTTGTGTGATCAAAGTGGTGCCAATGTGTGGCTCGCTACAGATGTGGTGGGCATGCAGCAAACCCAAAATCACGTTTGGCACCTTACCTTAGCAGGTGCTTATTCAGGCGACTATGAGTTTGACGCTGTCGTGATTGCCAACGCCAACGGTGCTAAGGACTTATTAGCCAAACAGTCCATCTCGTTAAAATCTATTCGTGGTCAAGTAAGCTATATTGCAGCTGATAAAGAATTAGGGCAAAGCCCGGCGCTTGTAGTGTGTGGCGAAGGCTATGTGACACCAGCCCAGCAAGGCGTATTTGCAGTGGGAGCCAGCTATAATTTGCACACAGTGGACATGGCCTTATCGGCGCAAGATCATACTGACAACTTGAGTCGTTTAAGCGAAGTGCTGCCAAGGCACAAAAAGCTTGGCTCAAACTCCATTGCCGGTGGTAGAGTGAGTTTTAGGGCGGTAACCCCAGATTACCTGCCACTGGTAGGGCAGCTGGCTGATGAGTCCAAAGTATTAGATCGCTTTGCAAAATTGCGCCAAGATGCTAATTATAAGTTTGCTGAAGAGATGCCTTATTTAGCAGGGCTATATATTAATGCAGGCCATGGCTCTAAGGGCCTAATTACTGCGCCCTTAAGTGCAGAGATATTAGCCAGCCAGATGGCCAATCAAAGCCTGCCTGTGGCACAATGTGTAGCCTGGGGTTTAGATCCCAACCGATTCATTGTTCGCGACTTAATACGCCGTAAACGTTAACTGAGACCCATACTGTGAACCCAACTAAAATTAAACTTCATAAAAGTAGTAACACTCTAGAACTTAGCTATGCAGAAACTGCTGGTGAGGTTAGTTACACTTTATCTGCAGAATACCTGCGTATTTCCTCACCCAGTGCAGAAGTGAGGGGCCATAGCCCAGACCAAGCAGTGCTGCAGGTGGGTAAGAGCAGAGTTAAGTTAGTGGGTATTGAGGGCGTAGGCCATTATGCGGTTAAACTTGAATTTGATGATGGTCATGATTCAGGTTTGTATACGTGGAATTACCTCCATGACCTTAGTATTAATCAACAACAGCACTGGGATGATTACTTAGAGGAATTAAACCAAGCTAAACAAAGCCGAGACCCACACACTAGTGTGGTCCAGTTTGTTTAGCTCACTAGGTTATAAGGTGATTAGTTAGTTCGTCTTGATCATGGGTTGATGGCACATGCTCTGCGAGTAGGTCGCCACAAGCAGTGATAGCAGTGATAGCAGCGATGAGTCCAGCCTCGGTGTTGTTGGCTTTTATTTGGGCTAAGAGTGGCTTCAAGATACTGTGCCATGCATCATCCGGCACAAGGTTATTTATGCTGCTATCTGCTAAAATTGCTACACAGCGCTCAGCTTCTGTGTGGTGCAAGCCCTGGCCTAAAAGCTCAACCTTCAAGCCTTTTGATCAACTATTGAAGCTAATCAATTTGCCCAAGAGCAATGGCTCCAGCGGCTTGTACGTGGGCAACACAAGCCTTTCTTGCCGCTTCACCATCGCGGTAGGAGATAGCCTGCATGATAGCCTGCATTTCTTTAAGGCTGTTTTGCCAACGTCCTTGTTGGGATATGGTTCCCGCTCGCAACACCATGATACGAGCTAAAAGGCGGTTAAGGCTGGTGTCAAGTTCGTCATTGCCACTACCTTCGAGTAGTTGCGCATAAAAATCTTTAGTACAGGCCAAAATTTCACTCACTTTAGCGTGGTCAAAGGCCTTTTTTAATGCATCAGTAGTTTCTTGTAGTGAGTTAATCTGGTCGTTGCTTGCACGCTCACAAAATAACTCACCTGCCAAACCCTCCAGAGCAGCGCGCAACTCATAAATGTTTTTTATGTCCTGTGCGTCTAGCACAGTGACACTTGGCCCACGTTGGCCGGCGTATTGAACTAACCCTTCTGACTCTAGGTGTCGTAACGCTTCTCTCACAGATGTCCGGCTTACATCTAGTGCCTTGCACAGTTCTCTTTCTACCAACCTTTGGCCCGGTTTAAACTGAGCGCTAATGATGGCATTTCGTAGCTTATCTAATACGATTTGGCGCAAAGTTATGGTGTTACGAGTAACTTTGAGGTTAGAAAGATCATTGATCATTAATTAAGACTCTGCAGCCATTTCTGCTAATACTTCACGGGCACACCGAAAAGCATCAATAGAAGCGGGTACACCACAATAAATAGCGCTTTGTAATAGTACTTCACGGATTTCATCTTGGGTGCAGCCATTGTTGAAAGCCCCACGGATGTGGATTTTTAGCTCATGGGGCCGGTTTAACGCCGTAATCATCCCCAAATTTACCAAACTGCGAGTTTTACGGGGTAACCCGTCACGGTTCCAGATGCTGTCCCAGCAGTACTCAGTAACAAGCTCCTGCAAGGGCCATGTAAAGTCGTCAGCTGCAGCAATAGAGGCATCCACATAGGCATCTCCCAGCACAGCTTTACGGGTTTTTAAGCCGGCTTCAAATTTTTCTGACCTGTGTTTTGAATCTGACATCAATTAATCCTTTTTCCAGCCTAAAAAGTTATTACAAGCCACCCATTAACATGTATTTAATTTCTAGAAAGTCTTCAATACCATAATGCGACCCTTCGCGGCCGATGCCTGATTGTTTTATGCCGCCAAAAGGAGCCACTTCTGTGGAAATGATGCCTTCATTAATACCTACGATGCCATACTCTAAAGCTTCACCTACGCGCCATACACGGCCAATATCACGGGTGTAAAAGTAGGCGGCTAAGCCAAATTCAGTGTCATTAGCCAAGGCTATAGCATGTTCTTCATCTTTAAACTTAAAAATGGGGGCTAAGGGGCCAAAGGTTTCCTCAGTAGCCACTTTCATGTGTGTGGTGGCATTGCCAATAATGGTGGGGGTAAAGAAAGTACCCCCTAAGGCATGACTATCTCCACCACATATCAGCTCACCACCTTTGCTCAAAGCATCTTTAATATGTGCGTTTACTTTATCAATAGCGCCCTGGTTAATCATAGGGCCCTGAGTGACGCCCTCATCCATCCCATTACCTACTTTAAGTTCGGCTACTTTTTCTGCAAGCTTAGCAATAAATGCGTCGTACACACCTTCTTGTACAATAAAGCGGTTAACACAAACACAGGTTTGCCCTGCATTGCGATATTTGCCAGCGATAGCGCCAGTTACAGCAGCATCAAGGTCGGCATCGTTAAACACGATAAACGGTGCATTCCCCCCTAGCTCAAGGGATACTTTCTTCAACGTGGGAGCACATTGTTGCATCAACAATTTGCCCACAGCCGTAGAACCAGTAAAAGTGAGTTTACGAACAGTGGGGTTACTGGTGAGTTCGGCGCCAATTGGGCGAGGTTGGCCAGTAATGACATTAAATACGCCAGCTGGAATGCCGGCTTCTTCTGCTAGCACGGCTAACGCTAAAGCAGAAAAAGGGGTCTCAGATGCTGGGCGCACCACAAATCCACAACCTGCCGCTAATGCTGGGCCACACTTACGAGTAATCATAGCGGTGGGAAAATTCCAAGGTGTAATAGCCGCAACAACACCTATGGGCTCTTTAGTGACAATAATACGAGCATCTGCCTTATGGGTAGGGATAACGTCACCATAAGTACGTTTACCCTCTTCGGCAAACCATTCTATAAAACTGGCAGCGTACGCAATTTCGCCTTTCGCTTCATTTAATGGCTTACCTTGCTCTAAGGTCATGATTTTACCAAGGTCATTTTGGTTAGCCATAATGAGGTCAAACCAACGGCGCAAAATAACCGCACGTTGCTTGGCAGTTTGCTTACGCCAGCTAATCATAGCAACACGAGCAGCCTCAATGGCTCGAGCAGTTTCTGCAGCATTCATATCTGGAATGCTACCTACCACGTCGCCATTAGCAGGGTTAGTCACCTCAATTGTTGCGTTGGAATCGGCATCTAACCAAGTACCATTAATATAAGCTTGCTGACGAAATAGCGCAGGATTGGTTAGTTGCATGATGTGGTTCCTATAATTAGTAATAGCAATGTAGTTATGTGGTTAGCTCTGTGGCATTGTGCCTAACGAGCTGTATGTTATATTAAAATGTACCCTATATTAAACGTTTTGATAGTTTGTTTAGGTTTATATACGGGCTAAATTTTTAGGGCTATGGGTCAACGCATGATAAAAGGGTCAGACATAGGCTCGTTAGAGGTATTAATCCAAACAGTTTTTAGTTGGGTATAATCTTTTACCGCATCGATGCCACTTTCACGGCCATATCCGCTTGCTTTAAAACCACCGATCGCCCCCATTGGTGAAACTGCTCGGTAAGTATTAACCCAAATGATGCCAGCTTGTACGGCTTTACTCATGCGATGAACTCGGCCATTATCTCGGGTCCAAATGCCAGCTGCTAAACCAAATTCACTGTCATTGGCTAAGGCTAAGGCTTCTGATTCATCCTGAAAACGAATGATGCTGGCTACTGGACCAAAAACTTCCTCTTGCATGATGCTACATTGATTGCTCTCTACTGCCAAGATAGTGGGGTGGTAATACCAGCCATCGCTAGTTATACAGGCGCGCTCACCTCCATGAACGAGTTCCGCACCCTCTGCTAAAGCTGAGGCAACCATTCGTTCAACTAAAGCTAATTGTGATTGAGTGGCCATAGGCCCCATTTCAGAATTTGGGTCCATTGGGTCGCCAATAATAATACTAGCAACCCGGGTTTTAAGGGCTGCTAAAAATTCATCATATACTCCATCCTGAACTAACAAACGGCTGCCAGCTACGCAACTTTGGCCGCTAGCGGCGAAGATGCCAGCAATAACACCATTCACTGCACTGCCAATGTCAGCGTCTTCAAAGATGATGTTGGGTGATTTCCCACCAAGTTCTAAGCTTAGTTGAGCTAGGTTTTCTGCGCTATTTTTAACCACAGCTCTGGCACCCTGGGCACCACCAGTAAAAGCAATGCGCCTTACAAGGGGGTGCTTAGTTAACGCTGCACCAGTATCAGCACCAAAACCAGTCACTACATTTACGACACCCTCTGGGAAACCGGCTTGCTTAACCAAATGCATTAACTCAACAATGGTGGCTGAAGCATGTTCAGAAGGCTTAAGTACCACAGTGTTACCTGCGGCCAGTGCTGGTGCAAGCTTAACCGCGGTTAAGTACATAGGCGAGTTCCATGGGATAATAGCGGCAACTACACCCAATGGTTCGTGGCGGGTATAGGCAAACATATCGGCTTTGTCTAACGGTAAAGTCTGGCCTTCAAGTTTGTCTGCTTGGCCTGCGTAGTAGTAAAAAAATTCTGGCATGTAGCCAATTTGGCCCATGGTTTCACGGATGAGTTTACCGTTATCATTGGTTTCCAATTGTGCCAATTGTTCCTTGTTGGCAGCAATTAAATCTCCCAGTTTGCGCAATAGCTTACCTCTAGCAGTAGCGTGTAAGTTACGCCAGGCAGGGTTTTCAAAAGCATTATGTGCCGCCTGAACAGCGGCATTTACATCTGCATCTTGCGCGTGTGGAAAACTAGCCCATGGTTTTGCATTAGCAGGGTTTAAGCTGTCAAAACGGTCACCACTTAGGGCATCAACCCATTGACCATTGATAAACATCTGATAGTGGCGAAGGGCCATAGGGTTCTCCTTAATTTACTTTGGTGCGTTACTACTAGTTAGCTAGTACTAATAAATTGTTGCAATAGTTTGTTGACTTCTTGGGCTTTCTCTACCGGCATCATGTGCCTCGCATTGGGTAAAATAAACACTTTGGCTAAGCTTATCTGACGTGCTAAAGCGTGGCTCATTGCTGGGGTGGAACCAGGGTCTAGTTCGCCAGTAGTGACTAATGTAGGGCAAGTGATTTTGTTTAAATGACCTTGCATGGCATTATCACCTTCACCAAATAAACGATAACAAAGGCTATAGCTTGTTTTGTGGTTAGCTAACACGCAGGCCCTCAGTTGCGCGATGTAGGATGAATTTTTTTTAGTATATAGTGGGCTAAACCAACGGGTTAGGGCCTGATCTATATTGGCACTGGGTCCATATTGTTCTACTTCATTCACTCTTTTTAAAATGGCTTTACGCAAACTTTCATTACGATCAAATACTGAACTCATGATGGTTAGGCTGTGCAATCGATGGATATATTGAGTGGCAAATACTCCTGCTACAAGGCCCCCTAGGGAAAAGCCGATCAAATGCACCCGCTTAAGCTTTAAGTAATCCAACAAGTTGTCTAGTTGCTTAGCAAGGGTGCTTAGGCCAATGTCTGTTTGTGCATGAGGGCTTAATCCGTGGCCAAGCATGTCATAGGTAATTATATGGTGTTCAGCTTTTAACGCATCTACTTGGCTTTGCCACAGGCTTAAGTCTAAACCTACGCCATGGATAAATACTACACTGCTTTTCCCAAGCCTTGGCTTACCAAATGCTTGGTAGTGGGTGCCTAATGGGCAAAATAAAGACATTAGGCTTGGGTTTGATGTGCAGTTTTTTCTGTTGCAATTTCTTCCATATCAATATAGCGGTTGCCAATACGCGGGTGAGCGCGTCCACCATCTGAGCCACCCAGTACTATAATAATTTCATCAGCGGCTGGAGCGTCTTCAATGTGCATTTCTAAAGTGATGTAGTGGGATCGAAAACCAGCATCATCTTTGTGCATCATGGGAATTTGAATAGAGGTTCCCGCGGGCCCGCGTTTATTGGTGAAGCTTAAAAAGCTTTTTGCGTTAACGGCATCTCGGTAGTGGTTACCAAAACGTAAGGTGTGAATAATGCCAGAGGCGTGCTCAATTTCACCATTTAGGCCAACCACAGCCGCTTTGCCGTAGGCCTCAATCGCGCCTCCATTGGGGAAGTGAGATAACATGGCAGCTACCATCTCCTTACCTAGTTCAGAGCACCCAGAAGTAATTTCTGGGCGGAGATTT
The DNA here is from genome assembly GCF_047730085.1 of Candidatus Njordibacter sp. Uisw_056. NCBI lineage: Bacteria > Pseudomonadati > Pseudomonadota > Gammaproteobacteria > Pseudomonadales > Candidatus Njordibacteraceae > Candidatus Njordibacter > Candidatus Njordibacter sp. Uisw_056. Next base: position 1,036,655 of record NZ_CP159830.1, read on the forward strand.
TCTACAAAACCTTGGCCTGCCCATGGGTTTTTAATGACATAAGCTACGCCTACCATTTTAATAGGTGTGGAAGTGGATTTACCACCTTCAATGCGGATCTCTTCAATGCTGGTAACCACTTTACGTACTTCAAAATGCATATTTTATTCCTGACTAAATCGAGCGTTAACGCTTCATTCAAATGACGTGTTGCTGTTAATTAAAATTAGGCATAACTTTGTCTATAAACAACTTTAGAGATTTTTTCTTTTCACTATGGGGCAGGCCGTTATCGGTCCAGAAACTAAATTGAGTCACACCCAAAGATTCATAATGCTTAATTCGCTTTGTCACTTCTGAAGGGGTGCCAATGAGTAGATTTTTATGTAAGTCATCTAAACCAAAACCAGGCAGTTCATCCATTTGGGTGTCTGTTAAGGGGTTTATAAATCCGTCCACAGGAACTTGGTCATTTTTAAACCATGCATAAAAATAAGCGTACCAGTTGCGCAGGGCTTGAGCTCCTTTATGCCAATCTTCATCTTCTTCATGCACCCATGTGTGACGTAAAGCCAAAAGCTGTGGTTTGGGTTTGTCTGGGTGATTAATACAGGCTTGTTTAAAACGTTCGCAAGCCAGTTCTATGGATGCATCACCAGCGATAAGCGGTGTGATCATAACATTACAGTCACTTTCCACCGCATAATCATGAGACTCTTGCTCTCGTGCAGCCACCCACATTGGTGGAAACGGCTTCTGTGTAACACGTGGAATAGCCGTAGAAGTAGGGAAGGAATAGTGTTCACCATCATGGGCGTAGTCACCAGTCCAGAGTTTTTGCAATGCAGGAATCATTTCGCGCAATGGACCGCCTCCTTCTTTCGCGGTCATTTTGTCCGTCATACGATCGAATTCAGATTGATAGGCACCGCGAGCAATGCCGAAGTCAAGCCTGCCATTACTCATCATATCTACAAGTGACGCTTCACTAGCAAGACGAACAGGGTTCCAAAATGGGGCAACAATAGTGCCTAAGCCTAAGCGAATCGTCTTGGTAATAGGGGCCAGATAGGCCATAAAGTTAAGGGGGTTTGGGCATATAGTAAACTCCATCATGTGGTGTTCACCGATCCACACAGTTTCAAACCCTGCCTCTTCCACCATCAGTGTGAGTTCGACTAACTCGTCAAATAGTTCTTTATGGGGCTTAGTTGGGTCTGATCTTTCCATATGGACAAATAAAGAAAATTTCATAACAAAGACTCCGTAAGCTATGCGTACAATCAAAAAACTGTGCTTGTATTATGGTATACCAAGCATGCGAACCGCATCTTTCCACCAATTTACTCACATGTCAAGTTTACTCTTAGGTAGATATTTTTTGTACAATTGTCTAATCTTAGGTTACCGAGATCTATCTCATTTAAAACGTTCTGTAGGCGGCTCTTATGTTTCAATCTTTTTTCCCTAATCCTCGATGGTTTTTTATTACGCTCATCGTGTGGGCAAGTTTATGTATTGGTGTTTGGTATGGCTGGGGAGATCAGTTGGGAACCTTGTTAGGTTTTGAGCTACCAGGAGAAGACGCGGAACCAGTGCTTGGTTTGGGCCATTTTGTGAGCGCAGACTTTCTCTGGTTTTATCTTTATTACTTCACTACCCTAATGGCCTTTGGCCTAGTGTGGATGCGTATCTCGCCTCACGAATGGCAGCTGTGGTCAATTTTTGGCACGGCTCTTATCTTGTTTAGCACCTATTTTTCGGTGCAGGTGTCAGTGGCCATCAACACGTGGAGGCGACCATTTTTTGATAGCATTCAGGCCGCACTTGCAGAACCAGGCAGCGTGACAGCCACACAGTTGTACGACCTTATTATTATCTTTGGTCAAATTGCATTTTTGGCGGTTATTGTTTTTGTAATGACCCGGTTCTTTGTTAGCCACTATATCTTTCGCTGGCGTATGGCGATGAACCAATTTTATGCCTCTAGGTGGGCTCAGTTAAGGCAGGTAGAAGGTGCGGCGCAGCGAGTGCAGGAAGATACCATGCGTTTTGCCGGCATTATGGAAGGTTTGGGTGTGTCTTTAGTTGATGCCTTTATGACTTTGGTGGCCTTTTTACCAGTACTCTGGTCGCTGTCTCAATATGTTACAGAACTGCCTATTATTGGTGTTATTGCTTCACCATTATTTTATGCGGCTATTTTTTGGTCGATCTTTGGCACCATGCTCATGGCGTTTGTGGGTATTAAGCTGCCTGGGTTAGAGTTTCGCAATCAGCGTGTTGAAGCAGCCTATCGTAAAGAGTTGGTCTATGGAGAGGACCACGAAGACCGTGCGCAGCCATTAACGTTAACTGAGTTGTTTGGTAACGTGCGTAAAAATTACTTTCGGCTATATTTTCATTACATGTACTTTAACGTTGCTCGGAGTTTTTACTTACAGGCAGACAATTTATTTGCTTACATTATCCTCATTCCAACGATCGTTGCTGGCACCATTACCTTTGGTATTTTACAGCAGATATTGACGGCGTTTGGACAGGTTAGTAACTCGTTCCAGTATTTGATCAATTCTTGGCCTACTATTGTTGAATTGATTTCTGTTCATAAACGTTTACAGTCGTTTGAGCGTGTGTTGCATGAAAAGCCTCAAGTTGGTATCGATCGTCAGTACATGGAGAGCGGTGAAAGCGATTAAGCCGCAGTGATACTTTTAATGGGTGTGTGCTTTTAACAGATGCCACACCCTTTAAGTATGATGTGCTTAATAGAGTCAGCTGCTGAGGTGAAGGACTGCTCTGTTAACCTTGGTGTCTGAGTAGCAATGAGAATTTGTGGCTCAAAGTCGGCATAGTATTGGGTGCTTGCCCAGATCATAAAAATTACATGGGCTGGTTCTACGTCATCCATTTTTCCTTGGGCTACCCAACTTTCAAAAATACTCATGCGTTGTTTAAACCACAGGCGATAATCTTGCTGCAGGTATGCGCTTAGGTGGGGTGCGCCACTTATCATTTCCTTGGCAAATAAACGTGAGGCCGTAGGGTGAGTACGGGAAAAATCCATTTTGGCGTCAATATAGCAACTCAGTACGTCTGCTGGTTCATCGTGGCTAGCAAGCTCGTTGAATATGGCGTCCCACAGGTTGAGCGTGTTTTCCAACACTGCACCATAAAGGCCCAGTTTGTTAGAAAAGTAATAATGAATGTTAGCCTTGGGCACTTGAGCAGACTCAGCGATGCGCTGCATAGTTGCACCACGAAAACCGTGGCAGGCGAATTCTGCTTCGGCAGCTTGCAAAATTAATTCTCGGCTTTGTTCCCTTATACGGCCAGGTTTATATGGTCCTCTCAAAATGCTTTCGGTCATAAGATGTGCCATGAGTGACTAGATTAGTTGCTATAATGCTAATGTATATCACCCATGATCCAGGGTCAAATGAAAAGTTGACTAAGTGGACAGGTATTGAGAAGATGACCCCCTAGTACAGTATATTACAGCTTAGAGTAGCGCGAATGCACCTATTATTAAACAAAATGGCTATTGAGATAGTAGATCCAGCGGCAGACATCACCCTATTGCAATGGTTAAGAGAGTCTCAGCACTTAACAGCGACTAAAGAAGGCTGTGCCGTAGGAGACTGTGGCGCTTGCACAGTTATTGTGGGAGAGCTAGAGCATGGAGAGGCGGTGTACCGTAGTGTGAACGCTTGTATTGCACTCTTGGCCAGCCTCCATGGCTGCCACGTGATCACCCTTGATGTTTTGCAGGACTCTAACCTACATCCTGTGCAACGCGCCATGGTGGAATGCCACTCTAGCCAGTGTGGTTTTTGTAGCCCAGGGTTCGTAATGTCACTAGTGGTTTGGTGGCTCAATACACCAGCCAATCAATTAACTACGCCTGAAGCTTTTGCGCAACATCGTCATGGTGTTGAGCTCGCATTATCAGGCAATTTATGCCGCTGTACTGGTTATTTGCCTATTCTTCTAGCTGCTGACCGATTAGCACCGATGGATCGAACAATGGATCCTCTGTTTAATCAAATGGGTGGCTATGACCACTGCCTTGCTCACTTGAAAAGTATTGCGTCCCAATCTCATGCCCGCGACACGCGTACACAAGCCTATATGGCGCCGTCTAGCCTTGAAGAATTAGCCCTAGCCTATGAGGCCTTTCCAAAAACACGATTGGTAGCAGGGTCTACGGACTTGGCGCTAGGCATTACCCATGGCCTTCAGTCTATTGAGCGTTTAATAGATGTAACTGGCGTTAAAGAGCTCCAGTCAATTGAACAGCGCGACCACCATATTTATATTGGTGCAGGGGTGAGGCTAAGTGAGGTAGAAACATTCTGTCAGGCACTATTGCCAGCCATGAGTGATTTATTGGGACGCTTTGCTTCCCGTCAAGTTCGTAACCGTGCCACTTTAGTCGGTAATATTGCTAACAGTTCTCCTATTGCTGACATACCACCGTTATTACTAGTAATGGGTGCGAAATTAATCCTTCAGTGTGGTTTAAACCAACGCACTATTTCGTTGAGCGAGTTTAACTTAGGTTATAAGAAAACCGCTTTAAAGATTGGTGAATTTATTCACAGTGTCGTATTGCCTTTGCCTCTTAGTCGTCAACAGGTATCGGTGGAGAAAGTGAGTAAACGCGCCGAAGATGATATTTCTGCCACGTGTGTTGCCATGAGTATCACCTTGACGCATGGTGCTATTGCGCAGATTAATATTGCCTGTGGTGGTATGGCCGCCATCCCAAAAATGGCTAATGAGACTCAAAGCCAATTGTTAGGTCAACCTTTAACACAGGAACTTGTTGCTCAAGTTCCCTTATGGCTTGCCCGAGACTATCAACCCATTGACGATATGAGAGCCAGTGCTGCCTACCGTCAGCAAGTGACTGCTAACCTCATTCAGGGCTTCTTAAAGGAGGCTATGAGATGAGAAAACTACCAGATATTAAGCATCAAAACGCAACTAATATAACTCATCCCAATACCAGTGTGATGGGTAAGCCCACTCCCCATGAAAGCGCCCGACTGCACCTCACAGGCAAAGCACTGTATATCGATGACATCGCAGCACCAGAAGGGTGTTTACACGCTTATGTAGGCATGGCCAATGTAGCATGTGGCCTGCTTAAACGTCAGGATTTAATGGCTGTTACCGCAGCAGATGGCGTGGTTGACGTTATTACTGCAAAAGACATACCAGGCCATGTAGACATTGGCCCAGTTTTTAAGGGAGACCCTTTATTAGTAGAAGAACAGATCAACTACTTTGGCCAGCCTCTATTTGCCGTTGCTGCAACTAGCCGCGATGCTGCCCGCAGAGCTGCCCTCTTAGGCCAAGCGGATATAGAACAGACGCCGCCTTTATTAACCTTGGAGCAAGCCCAAGCAGCTGAAAAGCAAGTTCGCCCGAGTCATAGCTTAGTGAAGGGTGATAGTGCTCTAGCGTTAAGCGAATCAATTAATACTTTGAGTATAGAGCAACACGTCGGTGGCCAAGAACACTTTTACCTAGAAGGGCAGGTGGCCCTTGCTATTCCCCAAGATAATGGTGGTGTATTGGTCCACAGTTCTAGTCAGCACCCTAGCGAAGTGCAAAAGTTAGTGGCTGAAGTATTAGCCTTGCCAATGCACAAGGTTGTCGTAGATATGCGCCGAATGGGTGGTGGTTTTGGTGGTAAAGAAACTCAAGCCGCACAATGGGCTTGCCTTGCCGCCTTGTTAGCCGTGCGTAACCAAAAAGCGGTTAAACTGCGCCTTGCTCGAAGTGATGATATGGCCCTCACAGGTAAGCGTCATCCCTTTGTAAACCAAGCACAGGTAGGGTTTGATTCAGAGGGGAAAATTACTGCATTAAATGCGGATCTCCATGGTTTGTGTGGTTGTAGTGCAGACTTATCTGATGCGATTGTGGACAGAGCCATGTTCCACACTGATAATGCTTATTACTTGCCAGCAGCAACGATCACAGGCCATCGTTGGTTTCAAAATACAGCCTCAAATACCGCATACCGCGGGTTTGGTGGGCCTCAAGGAATGATGCTAGCAGAACAGATGCTAGATGACATTGCTCGTCGTCTTGGTAAAGACCCCTTGGTAATAAGGCAAGCTAATTTATATGGTTCAGATCAGCGTAACATTACACCCTATCACCAGACAGTAAAGGGTGTGGATCTAACTCGAATTATTGATGAATTAGTCCATTCCAGTGACTATTGGGCTCGTAGGGAAGCCATAAAAAAAGACAATCAAGCGTCCATAAAAAATGGTGGCCGTTACATCAAAGGCCTCGCCTTAACGCCTGTGAAATTTGGTATATCCTTTACTGCGATGTTCCTTAACCAAGCCGGTGCCCTAGTACATATCTATACCGATGGCACTGTGCAAGTAAGCCATGGTGGAACAGAAATGGGCCAAGGTTTATATACTAAGATTGCACAGATTGTTGCATCTGAGTTAGGGCTACCCTTAGAGCATATAGAAGTGACTTCAACCCGCACTGATAAGGTGCCCAACACTTCGCCTACTGCAGCTTCAAGTGGCACAGACCTTAACGGCCAGGCTGCCCGTAATGCGGCACTTGCCATTAAGCAACGATTAATTGATCATATTGTAGACACCCATCAGGTTGATGCTGAAAATGTGGTATTTGAAGACGGTCATGTTTCATGGCCCAACCATAGCATCTCCTTTGCGCAGTTAACGCAAGAGGCCTATATGGCGCGGATCTCCATGTCTGCCACGGGCTATTACCGCACTCCAAAAATTCATTACGACCGCGAACAGGCCAAAGGTAACCCGTTCTTCTACTACTCCTGCGGTGCTTCGGTGAGCGAGGTAAAAGTGGATACCTTTACGGGTACTTATACGATACCTAGGGTTGATATTCTGCATGATGTTGGTGAAAGCATTAACCCGGCCATCGATCTAGGTCAAGTAGAGGGTGGTTTTATTCAGGGCATGGGTTGGCTGACAACCGAAGAGTTGGTATGGGGGCAAGATGGTCGTCTACAAACCAACGGTGGTGCAAGTTACAAAATACCTGCCGTTGGTGATACGCCTAAACAGTTTAATGTGGCCTTGTTGCAAGACAGTAAAAACCATGAGGCCACAATTTTTCACTCTAAAGCTGTGGGAGAACCCCCCTTTATGCATGGTATTTCTGTGTGGTCTGCATTGCGCGATGCAGTATGGGCTGCTGGTGGGGAACAGGTGAATCCCCAGTTGGATGCGCCAGCCACGCCAGAGCGAGTATTATGGGCACTTAAAGCAGCTAATTCGATTAAACCTAATATAGTGGTAGAAGCATCATGAAAACATGGCTTGCTGCACAGTGGCAGTGTGAACAACAAAACCAAGCCTATGTAATGGTGAGTATTGTTGCTTTGCAGGGTTCATCGCCTCGAGGGGTAGGGAGTAAAATTATAGTCACTGAAAATAACCAGTTCGATTCTATCGGTGGGGGGCACCTAGAATATAAAGCGATTGCTCAAGCCCGCCAGATGCTGTCCCATGGGGGCAAGACACAAATGATTGATTACCCTCTTGGTGCAAGCTTAGGCCAATGTTGTGGTGGCAAGGTAAGCCTTATGTTCGAAATATTTAGCACCATTAAACTGCCTGTGGTTGTTTTTGGAGCGGGTCATGTTGGTCGGGCATTGGTGCCATTGCTGGCGCAATTGCCTGTTCAAGTAACGTGGGTTGATGGCCGTTACGATATGTTGCCTAAACAACTGCCCTCGGGTGTGGTGGGTGTGCATGAAGAACACCCACAGGATCATCTAGTGGATTGCTTGGCAGGAAGTTGCTACCTCATTATGACCCATCACCATGGGTTAGATTTAGCCCTTACTCAAGCAGTGCTTAACCGCGCAGATGCAAGTTATTTGGGTGTCATCGGTTCAGCCACCAAGGGACGTAAGTTTCGCCAAAGGTTAGCCGTTAAAGGCTACTCTAAAGAGGATATTGATCACTTGAACTGCCCTATGGGTAAAGAAGGTATTAGGGGTAAACAACCCATGGAAGTGGCCATTGCTATTGCAGCTAAGGTGATGGATTTATATCAAAATTCTAAACTGACGAGTGATAAAACGGCAACTATAGGTGGCTCTGCTAACCTCACTAAAGAGAGTTTAGAGTATGTCTGAGCGTTTAATGCGTGGCCCATTGTTACATTGCTTAGGGGAACCAGATAAGGATGCCAACGCCGTTGATTATCAGTTGGATGCCTTACTTTGGATTAAACATGGCCTAGTGCACAAAATGGGAGACTATGACTCTATGGTTAAAGAGTTAACCCCTAAACAAGTGTCTAGGGTAGAAGATTGCAGTCAATACCTCATGGTGCCGGGGTTTGTAGACTGCCATATTCATTATCCACAAACAGAAATGATTGCTGCCTACGGTACACAATTATTGGAGTGGTTAAACACCTATACATTTCCTGTTGAGTCTAGCTTTAAAGACCCAGTAAAAGCTGCAGCAGTGTCTAAAGTGTTTATTGAACAATTACTGACCAATGGCACCACTACAGCCTTGGTATTTTGCTCAGTGCACCCAGAGTCTGTAGACGCATTGTTTACCGAAGCACAAAAACACAATATGCGCATTATTGCGGGCAAAGTGATGATGGATCGCAATGCGCCAGACAAGGTGCTAGATACTGCGCAAACAAGTTATGAACAAAGTAAGCAACTTATCCAGCGCTGGCATGGTGTTGATCGTCTTCAGTATGCTGTTACACCAAGGTTTGCACCCACATCAACGGATGAGCAGTTAGCCGCAGCAGGGCGTTTGTTGGCAGAACATGATGGCGTGTATCTGCACACCCACCTTGCAGAAAATGCTGATGAAATTGAATGGGTAAAAAGACTCTTTCCCAAGGCAAAAAACTACTTAGATGTATACGACCAAGCTAGCTTATTAGGCAAACGCAGTGTGTTTGCTCACAGCCTTCACTTATGTGATAGCGAATGTGAGCGTTTAGCGCAAACTGATTCTGCAATTGCCCATTGTCCAACTTCTAATATGTTTATTGGGTCTGGTTTATTTCCAATGCAGAAGATGCAGCAACATGGTATTAAAATAGGTATGGGCACAGACGTAGGTGGAGGCACCAGCTTTAATATGCTTCAAACCTTAGCAGATGGGTATAAGATGCAGCAACTCAATGGCCACAACCTTAGCCCAGAGCAAAGCTTTTACCTTGCCACCTTAGGTGGCGCAAGAGCCTTAGATATAGACGACAAAATAGGTAATTTTGTAGTAGGCAAAGAGGCAGATTTTTTACTGTTAGATCCTAATGCAACAGACCTGTTGAGGTTTCGCACCAGTCATTGTGAAGGTTGGCGTGATTTATTGTTTGTATTACAAACTTTGGGTGACGATCGAGTGATTGCTCAAACTAATGTGATGGGGGTTTCTAATTAACAAACTTCCAGGGCCTTATGAGTGATTCATGTCTACCCTAGTACTTATTTTCTTTGCTAATGTAACGCGTCTGCTCTAAGCCCTTTAAACCCCTATAAAAACACTCAGTTGCTTTACAAATGACGGCTAAGTCTGGACACTGGCAGTTAATATATATATTTTCAACTGCTTTTTTATATAGGAATCAATTACATGCCAGGTCTTACACGTTTACTTGCCAAACGCCCAGTATCAGGGGTTAGCCTTGGCTGCATGAGTTTGTCCCATGGTTATGGTGAAAAAAGCAGCAGTGAGTATAGCGAAAAATTCTTGAATAAAGCGTTAGACCTTGGTTATACCATGCTGGATACCGCAGCAGTGTATGGGCATGGACATAATGAATCGATGCTTGGTAAGTTTATTAGTCAGCGGCGAAACGAATTTTTTCTGGCGAGTAAGTGTGGTTTTGGCCAAAAGCCAGACAGCCAGCCAAGTATCAACGGCAGGCCTGAGTATATTCGTGCGACCTGTGAAGCCAGCCTAAAACGGTTACAAACTGAGCACATCGATCTCTATTATTTACATCGGCGTGACTTTAATGTGCCAATTGAGGATAGTATTGGCGCCTTGGCTGACTTACAGCGTGAGGGAAAAATTGGCGCCGTAGGCGTTTCAGAAATAAGTGCTGCTGATTTACACAAAGCGCACGCAGAACACCCCATAAGTGCTATCCAATCTGAATATTCCCTATGGACCCGCAATGCTGAAATCGAAGTACTCAAAGCAAGCCAAAATATTGGCGCAGCATACGTTGCCTTTAGTCCCTTAGGGAGGGGTTTTTTAACCAACAAATTACACGATACTTCGCAGATGGCAGAGCATGACTTGCGCCAAACTATGCCGCGTTTTAATGCCGATAATTACCCAGCTAACCTGTCGTTATTACCTGCGTATGTGAAATTAGCACAGCGCCAAGGCTGCACTCCTGCGCAGCTTGCCTTGGCCTGGGTATTAGCACAAGGTGCTAACATCATCGCTATTCCAGGCACTAAAGACTTGGCACACTTAGAAGAAAATATTGTGGCTAATAATCTGGAGTTAGATTCAGACATTATGTTAAAGCTTAATGATTTGATTAACCAACACACAGTGCATGGTGCACGATACAGTGATAGAGCAGAAGCTACAGTTACCACAGAACGGTTTAACCCTAAAGACTAATGCAGTTGCATACACAAGCTGCCTAAGGGTAGGTGGTAGGTTTAGGTGGCGGTCTATGAGTTGGTGAGCAACATGTTGGGTAATGGGTGTAGCTATCAAAATATTTATAGATTAGGGTAAAACGGTGTTTTATATATTAACTTTTCACACCCAGATCTTTGTTACAAAATACCCCTGTTTGGTGAGTTTATCTAAAGCTTCTTTGGCGTCATAGGGCTGGACCTTTGGGTGATATCTATCTATCGATAAACCATGAGGTTCGGCCACTACTTTTAGATCAGATGCGCAACAAAATTGTTTAAAAGCCAAAGCAGGTATAGGATTATTTATTAGGTTAGGCAGCAAACATTAGTGCTCTTAAATAACGACTTTAAAACCTTAACTGCCTATGTTTTTGTAAATAAATTTACACAGTTTAAATTAGTGTAAATATAATTACGATAATATATTGACAGAAGAAGATTGTAAGAATAATAATGAGGCAGTATGACTTCGCAAACAATTACTTGCGTGGTCCTGCCGCGCACACCAATGAACATAATGAGCGAATTTAAATACAATAAAATAGCAAGGATGTTACATGAAAGCCAGAGACGTAAAGACTAACGAAGACGCTATATTAATTATTAATGAGCGCAATCTTACCCATGTCAAAGTAGGTATTTTCGACATTGATGGTGTTATGCGTGGGAAGTATATGAGTAAAGAAAAATTCATTTCTTCTCTAAAAAGTGGGTTTGCCTTCTGTGACGTAGTTCTTGGCTGGGACTCTAAGGACCAACCCTATGATAATGTGTCTTTTACTGGGTGGCACACAGGATACCCAGACGCGCCAGTAAGAATTATTCCGGAAAGCTGTAGAGATATTCCTTTTGAAGATAACATGTTACTTTTTATGGGAGAATTCACCCAAAAAGGTGCAGAAATTTGCCCTCGTAGTCTTCTAAAAAGAGTCATTAAACGAAGTGAAGAAATGGGGTTTGATGCTTTTGCTGCCTTAGAATATGAGTTTTTCATGTTTGAAGAAACGCCTGAAAGTGTGCGTGAAAAGGGCTTTAAAAACCTGAAACCTTTAACGCCTGATTGGTTTGGTTATTCGGTACTACGCAACACGGTGCATGCAGATCTTTATAAGCAGATCTTGGATATGTCTGAGAAAATGGATTTTCCAATTGAGGGGCTACATACTGAAACTGGCCCCGGTGTGCTTGAAGCTGCAATTGCAGTGGATGGAGCGGAAAGTGCAGCAGATAAAGGTGCGTTGTTTAAGACCTTTATGAAAGTGCTAGCTCAGCGCAACGGCCTTATGGCAACTTTTATGGCAAAGTGGTCGACTGACTGCCCTGGCCAAAGTGGGCACATCCATGTATCACTGCGTCATAGAGATGGGTCAGGATCTGCTTTTTATGATCCCAATAAACAACACTGTATGAGTAAAATACAACGCCATTTCTTAGCAGGCCAGCAGCGGTTAATGCCAGAATTTTTGTGTATGATCGCACCAACTATTAATAGCTATACGCGACTTATTCCAGGATTTTGGGCGCCTACTGATGCCACCTGGGGAGTGGAAAATCGTACTACTGCATTGCGAGTTATTCCTGGTAGTGAAAAATCCCAACGAGTTGAGTACCGTTTAGGGTCGGCTGACGGTAATCCATACCTAACCCTATCAGCAGCCCTAGCATCTGGGTTATACGGGATCATGAATGAATGGGAGCCCGAGGCACAGGTCAAGGGGAATTCATATGATCAGGAACATCCAGCTTACCTTAAGCTTGCCACCACATTATGGGACGCTGCTCAGCGTCTTAAGGCATCAAAAGCAGCTCGTGAATTATTTGGTGATGCGTTTGTGGATCACTTCGCGGCGTCGCGTGAGTGGGAAGAACGAGAGTATCGAAAGCATGTTTCAGATTGGGAGATGGATCGTTACTTTGAAATAATCTAATAGCCACGATTTGAATTTTTTCAGGCTATTGTTAGTGTTCATGCTGTTGCTGCCCAATGCCCCCTAAAAAGGGTTTGGATGGCAACAATAACTGAGCTTATGGCCAGTTTCAGTAATGGGTGCCAGCACTAAAATCGAGTCTAGCGACTCGCATCAGCAATGATCATGGCTGATGCTTTTTCGCCAATCATGATGCATGTTGCGTTGGTGTTGCCACTAATGATTTTAGGCATGATAGATGCATCTGCTACACGTAAACCTTTAATGCCATGAACACGTAATGTGGCATCTACCACGGATAGCTCACCTTGACCCATGGAACAGGTGCCCACTGGGTGGTATTCAGTTTCTGCAGTTGCCTTTATAAAATCACCAATTTGGGCGTCGGTGAGCACTTTATTTCCGGGTGAATATTCATGGCTAATAAGGTCTGAAAAAGGCCCACTGGCGAGTACTTCTCGGCAGATATAAATACATTCACGCATACGGTCAATATTGCCTTGAGTTTGCAAAAAGCGCTGATCAATAATCGGTGAATGTTTAGGATTAGCGCTAGCCAAGGTTATTTCGCCTACGTCTGTAGGCCGTAAATTACATGCATGAATAGTCACTCCGTGGGCTTTTATTTCAGGTACGGGTTCGGGAAATATCATTAAGGGTATGACGTGAAGTTGGATGTCGGGCCGTTTGGGGCTAAAGCTAGAGCTAGTAAAGGCACCACATTCGACGCCGTTGGAGGACCCTGGCCCAGATTTGTTCCAAAAATATCGTATGCCTGTCGTTAAAGCACCCATACCTTTGTCTACGCCATAAAGGCTATTAGCTTCTTTGGTGTGGGCTAATACAGAAATGTTAAGGTGGTCTTGTAGGTTTTTGCCAACTCCAGGCAAGTCTAGGTGCATTTTTACATTATGCCTAGATAGCTCATCCGCAGGGCCTATACCCGATAACATGAGTAATTGAGGTGAGCCAACTGTACCAGCACTCAGAATCACCTCTTGACTAGCAAATGCATGGCTTACTCTGTTGTCTACTTGATAGCTTACTCCCAGGGCTATGCCGTCTTTGATGATAATTCGCCTAACGTGGGCTTTTGTGATCACTGTTAGATTAGGACGATCTGCAATAGGATGCAAATAAGCCACCGCTGCACTACATCGCCTGCTCTCTTTTTGGGCAACTTGGTAGCGTCCTGCACCGGCTTGTTGCTTGCCATTAAAGTCTTGGTTATGAAGCATGCCTGTAGCGACTGCAGATTCAACAAATTGGTCACTTAAAGGATGAGTGCTAGAGCGGTCACTTATGGTTAATGGGCCGTGGCTGCCATGATAACCTGAGTCAAGATTAGCCCCCAAGTTTGTTTCAGACTGGCGAAAAAACGGTAATACATCGTCATAGCCCCAACCAGCATTCCCCAAGCTGCGCCATTCGTCATAATCTTCACGTTGGCCACGTATATGAACCATGCCATTGATTGCGCTGGAGCCACCTAAGGTTTTTCCTCTGGGTATAGTGATTTGGCGCTCATTCATAGCTTCTTGTGGTGCAGACCTGTAACACCAATTGAGCTTTTTGTGCTTAAGTAATAGTGCAACGCCAGAAGGCATATGGATCAATGGGTGGTGGTCACGTGGGCCAGCTTCCAGCAACAGCACTTCGCAATTTAGGTTTGCGCTAAGCCGGTTAGCTAATACACAGCCAGAAGATCCTGCGCCGATAATGATGTAGTCAAAATGATGATCTGCAGGGGTGGGGCTTGTCATAGGTTAACTCCAAACCGGTTTTGGTTACATCCACTCAGGTATAGCAATGCCCATACGTTACAAAATACTTGGTAGGAGGCTGTTTGAGCGATGACATGGTATGGGGGTGGAAGCCCTGCGTGGATACTGCCATAGCAGGGGCTGGACATGGAGGGCAGTATAGATTGGCCTTTCCACAAGTTAGCTTCTCCTAAATCGCCCCATCCCTCGAGGTGGCCCATTAACTTTCGTGCATAGGAATAACCTAGACCGCCTAAAATCAGTAAAATAACTTTATTTTTCATGACTATATAGTTCAAATTATGAGTTTTTTTAGGTTCTTGTGTTATTGTATAGTGTAGTTTGCAGTGTGGCACCCTAGCCGCGACTAATGCAACCCCGCCAAGGACAATATTCTAGTTATTAAGAGGCGCATATCGACCCTGTATCAGACACCAGTATTACCCAACTGCTCATTGGTTTAGCAGGTGGGGTAGCCTTGCTTATTTGGGGCTTAAAACGCGTGCAGCAGGGAATGAAACGTGCTTTTGGTGGTCGGCTTGCATACTTTATTAGGGATCGCTTTGCTGGTGTTTGGTCTGCGTTAGGCTTGGGAGTTGTGCTTACGCTTATTCTCCAAAGTAGTACGGCGTCTGCCTTGCTCGCGGCATCCTTGGGCGTTCAAGGTGAAGCTGGATTAGCACTCTTACTAGGGGCTGATGTGGGGACCACCCTGGTTGCCCTTGTTCTTTCCTTCGACCTTAGTGCACTTAGCCCATTGTTAGTGGCTATCGGTGTGTTTATGGAATTACGTGCTAAAGATAAACGCCAACATGGTGTTGGTGAGGCCCTCATGGGTCTAGGTTTAATGCTTTTGGCGTTAGGTTTGTTGCGACAACAGGCTGTGCCGCTGCAAGGTTCTGAACTCTTTAGCGAGATGCTACAGAGCTTAATTGCGGAACCTTGGCTAGCTATTTTGTTTGCTGCTTTACTCACCTTTTTATTGCACTCTAGCTTAGTAATGGTGCTGCTGTTAGCGGGGCTAGTGGGTGCAGATGTGATTGGTGTTCAATCGGGTTTGCTGCTCATCCTAGGGGTCAATATCGGTAGCGCTGGTATCCCAGTGTACTTGTCCCGTAAGTCGACGAACGCTAAGCGCGTGGCTCCACTAGGCAACCTACTTTTGCGTTCAATAGGCGCTATGGCGTTTTCACCCTGGGTAGCTGAGATTCATACTGGGCTTAATTACGTGAGTATGGACCCAGCATGGCAGGTGGTATTGATGCATTGCTTATTCAATGTCACGGTAGCCGCCTTTGGTATGCTAATTGTGAGTAAATTGGCAGGTTGGATCGATACGCGCTTGCCACGAGAAACTTTAGCACCTTTGCCAAGCCCTAAATACCTTAAAAATGTGCAAGATACTGCGCCCTCAGCAGCCCTGGCTAACGTAGTACGAGATACCCTTACAATGGGTGAGCTATTAGAGGATATGTTGCGTGAAGTGCACTTAGGCATGACTGAGCGTTATGATGCTCTCGAGAAAAAAATCCACCAAAGTGATGATATTATTGATGATTTTCACCAGCAAATTAATGCCTACCTGTTGGAATTAGGTGGCCAAGATTTAACTGAAGATGAACGTCATCGCTGCAAAGATTTACTATTATTTATAACTAATATAGAGCATGCTGGCGATACTTTAGAACGCAGTATGACCCTATTGCTAAAGAAGAAAAATAATTTACATATTGATTTTACTGAATACGAAAACGAGGCACTAGATTCGAGTATGAAGGCCATCTTTAAGGTGATGCCTATGTCATTTCAAGTAATGATGAGCGAAGACGTAAGCAGTGCTAGAGGTCTTATTCAAGCCAAGCACGAATTTAATACCAACCATCAGAAGTATTTAGATGGCCAGCAGCAGCGCACTATGCAAGCGGATAAAGCGAGCCCTGTAGCCCATGCTTTGTTTACTGATTTAATGAGAGACATTAAGCGTCTACATTCTCATTTTACTGCCATCGCATACCCGGTGCTCAACCGTGAAGGTGAACTAAGAACCAGTAGGTGGCGAGGTTTTAGTGAACCTAAGCTTGTGGTTAAGGATGAGGCAGCAGGCAGTGATGCAGAGGTTAAGCCTTTGTGAGCATCGTAAAACGGTCCTTCAATGCTAACAAGATCAAAGGTATCGTATTTGATAAAGATGGTACTCTATTAGACTTTCACGCTACCTGGGTGCCGCGTGCTCTAGCTGCAGTGCTGGCTGTGGCCGATGGAGACCAAGGTCTGGCCTCAGCTATGCTGCAAGCTACAGGCTATGACAATGAAGAGAATCGGGTGTTAGGCGGTTCTATTTTAGCAGCAGGCAACAACCGTGATATTAGTTTGGTATGGGCACCACTGGCTCATAAGTCGGTTGATCAAGTAGAAATAGTATTGAATGACATGTTTTCAGCGTCTGATTACGGTGACAGTGTAGCGGTTAAAGACCTTAATTCTAGCTTAAAAAAATTAGCTGATTTAGGGTTGATTCTTGGTATAGCGACGATGGACAGTGAAGCGGGAATAAAAGCGACTCTTGGTCACTTTGACTGCTTGCACTTATTTGACTATGCCGTGGGTTATGATTCTGGTTTTGGCAGTAAGCCCGGCCCAGCTATGGTTTTAGGATTTTGCCAACAGACGGGGTTAAGGCCTGAGCAAGTTATGGTAGTAGGTGACAATACCCATGATATACACATGGGCCAAAGCGCTGCAGCGGGTTATAACGTGGGAGTGCTTACAGGCACTAGCACTAGGGATGAATTAGAACCTGAAGCTGATCTAGTGGTGGATTCTATTGCAGATCTTGCTACTCTCTGGTCATAAGCCATTATCGTCTCGTTTTGTTATCTTTCTACGCAGTCTAGTCTGGCCATTGTGAGTCTTGGCCTGCTATTATCTCTTCGGTGATCTCATTCAATATACAAGGTAAATTCCATGGCAAAGACCATTATATCAACAGGCAAAGCCCCAGCGGCTATTGGCACTTATTCACAAGCTGTCAAAGTAGACAATACAGTTTATATTTCTGGACAAATTCCATTGGACCCAGAAACAATGTTGCTAGTGAGTGATGACTTTGCAGCCCAAGCTACACAAGTTTTTGAAAACTTAAAGGCTGTAGCCGAAGCCAGTGGTGGTTCCCTTGCAGATGCCGTTAAATTGAATATTTCTATGACTGATCTAGCTAACTTTCCCACCATTAATTTAATTATGGCGACTTATTTTGACCAGCCATACCCAGCTCGTGCGGCTGTTGGCATTAATGCCTTACCCAAAGGTGCTCAGGTAGAAATTGAAGCTATTTTGCACTTAGAGTCTTGAAAAGTAATGCTAAACAAGGCTATGGACAGCATCAGATTAAGAACCTAAAAGAACTTGAATTAATAGTTCTTTTAAAAACTTTGTGGCCCTATCTTATGATTCATAAGGCAAGGGTCATTATTGCTATGGCTTTGTTAGTGAGTTCAAAAGGCGTAGCATTTCTCATTCCTTGGACCTTCAAGCATATCGTTGATGCTTTTGATGGTGGCAGTCCAGAACAACTATTAATGATCCCCTTGGGTTTTGTGCTGCTATATGGTGGCCTGCGTTTTGGTTCAGTATTTTTAGGCGAACTGCGTGACGCAGTATTTAGCCGAGTGACCGAAAGTGCTATGCGTAAAGTTGGTTTAGAAGTGTTCGCCCATTTGCACCAGCTTGAACTCGATTTTCATCTTAGCCGCCAAACTGGAGGCATCTCCCGTGACATAGACCGTGGTACTAATGGCATCAACTTTATGATGCGCTTTATGGTGTTTAACATTCTACCTACTATTCTTGAGCTAATTGGGGTGATGCTCATTTTGTTGTTAGCCTTTGACGTTTGGTTTTCTGCAGTCACTTTAGTCTGTGTAGTGGTCTATGTAGTGTTTAGCATTAAAACTACAGAATGGCGCACTCGCTTTGTAAAAGAAGCCAATCGGTTGGATAGCAAGTCCAGTACCCGTGCAGTAGACAGCTTATTGAATTACGAAACAGTGAAGTATTTTAATAACGAAGCCTTTGAAGCTGAGCAATACAATGTGAACCTACAAGCTTGGGAACAGGCACGTGTAGATAACCGTTTATCCCTAGCACTGCTTAATTCCGGGCAAGCCTTAATTATTGGTTTAGGGGTGACCTGTTTGATGTATTTGGCAGCTAAAGGCGTTGCTGATGGTTCCATGACTATTGGTGATTTGGTAATGGTAAACTTGTATTTGCTACAGTTATTTGTGCCACTAAGTGCCTTAGGTTTTATTTATCGGGAGATACGCCGAGCCCTGTCTGACATTGAGAATATGTTTGGCCTATTAAAACGCCAGTCCACAGTGCAAGATAAAACTGATGCCCCCATCATCAATGTTCAGCATGCAGCTATAGAGTTTGAACAGGTTGATTTTAGTTACCAAAACCAGCGTCAAATTCTAAAAAAACTTAGTTTCAGCGTAGCTCCAGGGGAAAAAGTGGCCATTGTAGGCCCCAGTGGCTCTGGTAAGTCTACCATTGGGCGGCTGCTATTTCGGTTTTATGATATCAGTGTGGGCGCCATCCGCATTGATGGCCAGGACTTGAGAGATGTTCAGCAACTCAGCTTAAGGCAAGCTATTGGTGTAGTGCCCCAAGACACCGTTCTGTTTAATGATACTATCTGGAATAACGTGGCTTATGGCTGCACAGATGCCAGCGATGAAGCTATTTGGAAAGCCATTGATATGGCTTCTCTGCGCACTTTTGTAGAGTCTATTCCTGAAGGCGTGCAAACCATTGTAGGTGAACGTGGCCTAAAGGTATCTGGCGGTGAAAAGCAACGTATTGCTATCGCTAGAGTGTTACTTAAAAATCCATCAATATTACTGTTTGATGAAGCGACTTCAGCACTAGATTCTGAATCTGAGCGAAGTATTCTTAAAGCTTTGGCACAAATATCAGCTAACAAAACCACCATTGTGATTGCTCATCGGTTATCTACTATTGTGGATGCAGATCGAATTCTGGTCATTGATGATGGTAAACTTGTGGAGCAGGGTAGTCATCAAGAGTTACTCACTCACGGTGGCCACTATGCTAGATTATGGCAAATGCAGCAGACGTCTAATGCGTAAAAAACTGCTTTAAGCGCCCACAGGCTAGCTGCAAAACAGCCATGTCTGTGGCATAAGAAAGACGAAAATGATCCGGCAGGCCAAAAGCACTGCCAGGCACTAGCGCCACCCCAGTGCTGGCCAATAGGTGTTTTAATAGGTCTACATCATTCTGGTAATTTAGCTGAGCCATTGCCCCACTGCAATCTACGAAGCTATAAAAAGTCCCTTGGCTAGGTAACGCCTTAAGTCCTGGCATCATGTTGATCTGCTCAACAACATAATTGTGCCTGCGTTGATATGCCTTGACCATAGGGGCTAATATACCCTGAGGACCCTCTAAGGCGGCTAGGGCGGCTGCTTGACTAATGCTGCTTGCGCACGAGCTAGATTCTACCTGCACATTGGTCATAGCGGCGATAATAGCTTCTGGACCAACAGCATAACCAATTCGCCAGCCCGTCATGGCATAAGCTTTGGATACACCATTGACTAACACACAGCGATTAATGAGATCTGGACATACATTCAGCAAATTTACCAAAGGCTCTTGGCCCCAATAAATATGTTCGTATATATCGTCACTTACAATGATAACGTGTGGATTCACCCGCAGTACTTTACCAATAGCCATTAATTCGCTAGGGCTATAGGCTTGACCACTGGGGTTGCCTGGGCTGTTGAGTATTAATAATTTAGTAGCAGGTGTAATTGCATCGGCCAGTTGTGTAGCCGTCAGTTTAAAGGCTTGAGATGCTGGACAAGGTATAGTGACACACGTGGCGCCAGCCATGGTCACCATGGCCGAATAAGACACCCAGTAGGGTGCTGGCAGAATCACTTGGTCACCCACATTTAAGAGGGCAACAGTGAGGTTGTAGATGCTTTGTTTAGCACCATTACTCACTAAAACCTGTTGCATCTGGTAGCTGAGCAGGTTGTCTCGTTGGTATTTATCACACACAGCCTGGCGTAAGGCCAAGGTCCCGGCTACATTGGTGTAGCGTGTTTGGCCAGCATTCATAGCCATCATTGCGGCTTCGATAACGTGGTTAGGGGTATCAAAATCTGGCTCACCAACAGCTAGATTGATCACGTCCTCTCCCTCAGCTTTCATTTGTGAGGCAAGGTTACTAATGCTCACCGTAGCAGAGGGCGTAAAAGAATGTAATCGTTGCGAAAGAGGCCACGTCACTGGCATAACTCCGTTATACTATTGGGTTTGCTGGTTAGGGTATCACGCTAGGCCCTAGATAATGAATCCAAATGACATAAATAATGAATCCTCTATTTGAATTGAAGTCAAAATTTGAGCCTGCTGGTGATCAGCCGACGGCTATTAAACAGTTGATAGAAGGCGTTGATGCTGGCTTAGCTGCGCAAACATTACTTGGTGTGACTGGCTCAGGCAAAACGTTTACTATTGCTAAGGTGATTGAAAAAGTGCAACGGCCTACGCTGGTTATGGTGCATAACAAAACCTTGGCAGCGCAGTTATATGGTGAGTTTAAGGAGTTCTTCCCTAATAATTCGGTAGAATACTTTGTATCTTACTACGACTACTATCAGCCAGAAGCCTATGTGCCAGCATCAGACACCTTTATCGACAAAGACTCATCTGTAAACGAACACATTGAGCAAATGCGCCTGTCGGCTACTAAGGCGTTATTAGAACGGTCTGACACTATTATTGTTGCCACTGTGTCTGCCATTTATGGTTTGGGTGACCCAGAGCTTTACCATAAAATGGTGCTGCACCTAAACCGTGGTGACAAGTGGGAACAGCGTGATTTAGTGCGGCGCTTGGCAGAGCTCCAATACAAGCGCAATGATTTAGATTTTCACCGTGCCACTTATCGGGTGCGTGGTGACGTGATTGATGTGTTTCCTGCAGAATCTGATGAAGAAGCAGTACGCATTGAATTGTTTGATGACGAAATAGAGCGCTTAAGCTACTTTGATCCTCTCACCGGTCAAGTATTGCGCAAAGTACCACGGCTTACTATCTACCCAAAAACTCACTATGTTACGCCCAGAGAAACCTTGTTAAGCGCCATTGACGAGATTGAGCTTGAGCTTAAAGACCGTTTGGAGTATTTCCGCGAAAACGACAAGTTAGTAGAAGCGCAGCGATTAGAGCAGCGCACCCGTTACGACATAGAAATGATTCGAGAGCTTGGGTTTTGTTCGGGCATAGAAAACTATTCACACTACTTGTCTGGTCGTAAGCCTGGCGAGCCACCACCTACGCTATTTGATTATTTGCCAGCAGAGGCTTTGTTGGTCATGGATGAGTCTCACGTGAGCGTGCCGCAGCTAGGTGCTATGTACAAAGGTGACAGGTCGCGCAAAGAAACACTGGTGCAGTACGGCTTTAGACTGCCCACGGCCCTTGATAACAGGCCCATGAAGTTTGAAGAGTGGGAAGACATTGCGCCACAAAAGATTTTCGTGTCAGCTACGCCTAGCGTGTATGAAAATGAACATGCCGACTGCATAGTAGAGCAGGTGGTCAGACCTACAGGCTTAATCGATCCGCCTATTGAGATACGTCCAGCCACATCTCAAGTCGATGACTTGATGTCTGAAATCAATATTCGCGCTGCTAAAGATGAGCGTGTTTTAGCCATTGTGTTAACCAAGCGCATGGCTGAAGACTTAACAGATTATTTGCATGAGCACGGTATTAGAGTGCGCTATTTGCACTCAGACATCGATACTGTGGAACGGGTAGAAATAGTGCGAGACCTCCGCCTTGGTGAGTTTGACGTATTGGTAGGCATAAACCTTTTACGAGAGGGCTTAGATATGCCTGAAGTGTCTTTGGTGGCTATTCTTGATGCAGACAAAGAAGGCTTTTTGCGTTCAGAGCGTTCGCTTATTCAAACCATAGGCCGAGCTGCACGAAACTTAAATGGTAGGGCTATTTTGTATGCTGAAAAGATTACTGGCTCCATGCAACGCGCTATGGACGAGACGGATCGTAGGCGTGATTTGCAGATCGAACACAACAAAATCAATAACATCACACCTAAAGGTGTGGTTAAGTCTGTGCAAGACATCATGGAGGGTGCCTACACGCCAGGCTCTGGTAAAAACAAAGGTAGTAAGTCGGGTAAAAAGTCAGATCAAGATGATTTAGATTACACCACTGATAGTGAGCTGCTCAATAGCAAGCACCTGGCTAAGCTTATAGGCAAAACTGAAGATGCGATGTATGAAGCGTCGAAAAATTTAAAGTTTGAGCAAGCAGGTCGCTATCGCGATCAGTTGCATCACCTTAAAATACAGATGATGAGCCGTTAGGTGTTAGTTAACTACCGCTAGTGGGGTGCAAATAAAGCTCAGCTTCAGTGCTTACCGCTTTAGTGATGGTATCGAGAACGCCCCTATATTGCGTTAAATCTTCTACTGTGTGCCGAGAGGTAGACGTAGCGATTGAGATGGCACCCATCACCTGGCCTGATGACGTTAAAATAGGTGCGGCGATACTAATGATGCCGTTTTCGTGTTCTTCTTTGTCATAAGCCACCCCTTCACGTTTAATAGTGATTAATTCGTCCAGTAAAGCCTCTTTGTTTGTGATTGTGGTGTTGGTAAACTTTATATAAGTTTGCCTTTGCAGTGCATAGTCTTGCCGTTCTGGTTGCATATAAGCCAGCATCACCTTGCCCACTCCAGTGCAGTGGGCTGGAGCAATACGCCCAACTTGGGCTAGTGTTTCAAAGCGCTGTGACGTATGGCGCTTGTCTATAAAGAGCACTTGTCCATTTTCAATTTGGGCCAAATGCACAGTTTCGCCTACTTCACCAGCCAATTGGTTCAAATAAGGCGATGCGATAGGCCCTAAGGAAGCTTGTTTCCAAGCATGATGCGCAAGGCGAACTAAACGCATACCCAGGGAATACTTCTGGCTTTCTGCATCATAGCTGAGCATTGCCTGGCTGGTCATAGTTTGTAACAAACGGTAGGTAGTGGCTTTTGGAAAAGGGCTCAATGCTAAAATGTTATTGAAACGCAAAGACTGCTCGGCATCTGCAATAATATCGAGCATCAGTAAGGCCTTGCCTACGGTTCCATCCTTTAGCGCGTGGTTCATAGTGGTGTCACTTGTCTTGTGTGGGTCATAGTAAGCGCCAATATCAATGCAAATTCCATATAATGAGACTTCGTAGGCTAGCAGTTTGTATTTAAGCTGGCAATTGTTTTAAGTCGCTTCTAAAACCTTCATAAGCGATACACCACACCCATTTACGCTGCCTTCAATAATAGAGATATCTACTCTACTGTTGTTCGTTAACTAATGGGTCTGAAGAGGACCTCTTGATGACCACTATAAACACGCTTGCGTGTTGATTAGGCTGAAATGTTAACGAACACGTAGCTCTGTTTGAGTGTCAAATAGCATCACCTCGTCTATGTCTAACGCTAGATTAATGGTTTCCACGCCACGCTCTAGAACACTACCACGCTGCTCTATAATAAGCTTTTCGCCAGTGCTTGTTTGCAAGTGCACATAGGATACGCCGCCCAAATGTTCAATAATATCGACTTTAAACGGATTGGGATGCTCACTCTCTACAAAATGCTGAGGGCGGATACCAACCACCAGTTTTGTCCCGTCTGCAGGAAGCGTTGCACGAGATGGCACTGCTATATTATTTAACCCAGGCACCTTTATTTTGCCTTCTTCTACAACAGCGCCTAAAAAGTTCATGCCTGGAGAGCCAATGAAGCCAGCAACAAATTTGTTAACTGGGTTGTTGTATAGTTCTAGTGGAGAGCCTACTTGTTCAATTTTTCCAGCCCTTAGCACTACGATCTTATCAGCCATGGTCATGGCTTCTACTTGATCGTGGGTGACATAAATCATGGTTGCGCCTAACTCTTTGTGAAGATGAGCAAGTTCAACACGCATTTCTACTCTTAATTCGGCGTCTAAGTTAGACAGTGGCTCATCAAACAAGAACACTTCTGGGCCACGCACAATGGCGCGACCAATGGCAACGCGCTGGCGCTGGCCACCTGACAACGCACGTGGCTTGCGGTCAAGGTACGGGTTTAGTTGTAATATGTTAGAAGCGTGATCTACTTTTTTGATAATTTCAAGCTTAGGCACCTTATTCATTTTAAGCCCAAAGCTCATGTTTTCTCGCACGGTCATGTGCGGGTACAACGCATAGGTCTGAAACACCATAGCCACACCGCGCTCCGAGGGGTCTGCTGTCGTAACATCACGTTCACCAATACTAATGTTGCCTGAAGTAATGTCTTCTAACCCAGCAATCATGCGAAGAAGAGTGGACTTTCCACACCCAGAGGGCCCTACAAAAACACAAAAATCTCCCGCTTCAATATGTAAGTCCACCCCATGGATAACACGGATGTCATCGTAGTTTTTGGTGGCATTGATTAAAGAAACGCTAGACATGGTTGTAACCCTTTTGTGTTTACTTCATATAAGATGCGGCAATGTCACTTTATTTCTATCTAATGTAGTCTTTAATGTAGCCTACAGCACAGATAACCATGTTATCTGACTTTATTATATTAATACCAGCCTAGAATAGTGATTTCGAAGCTGTATAAAACGAGAAAGTGTTTGACAAAACCACCTTCTCATATTTATTATTCCATTGCAATAATTGAAAACAGATCCCATTATCTGGAACTTAATAACAACGGAGAACCACAATGTTGCATAATAAAAAAACTTTAGCTGCTCTTTTTGCTGCAGTTTCTATGATGTCTGTAAACGCATTTTCGGGCGAATTAGTAATCAATACTGATACGTCTGATCCAGCTCCAAAAGCGGCTTTTGATAATTTAATCGCTGGCTTTGAAGCAGAAAATCCTGACGTGAATGTCACCTGGAATTTATTCGATCATGAAGGTTACAAAACCTCTATCCGTAACTTCCTTACCGCAGACGCACCCGACTTGGCCAACTGGTATGCTGGTAATCGTATGTTGCCATACGTAAATGCTGGGTTATTTGAGCCAGTAGATGATGTCTGGGCAGCTAACGGATTGAACGAGTCCCTCTCTTCTGCAGCGGCTTCAATGACCATTGATGGTAAGAAGTGGGGCGTGCCTTACACTTATTACAACTGGGGTGTTTATTACCGCACAGATATATTTGAGCAGAACAACATTACCGTGCCTACAGACTGGGCTAGCTTTATGGCCGCTGGTGAAACTCTTAACGCCGCTGGCATTACGCCTATTACCATCGGTACTAAGTACTTATGGACTGCGGCAGGCGTATTTGATTACCTGAACTTGCGTACCAACGGTTATGATTTCCATATGGCGCTGACTAAGGGTGAAGCGTCTTGGACTGATGACCGTGTAAGAGCCACTATGGCTAATTGGAAAGAATTAATAGATGCAGATTTCTTCCTTGAAAATCATGCAGCTTATTCTTGGCAGGAAGCCTTGGCGCCAATGATACAAGGCAAAGCTGCCATGTATGTTATGGGTAACTTCGCTGTAGCGCCATTGCGTGACGGTGGCTTAACTGATGACCAGTTAGGTTTTTTCCAGTTCCCTATGATTGACTCTAGCGTGCCTATGGCCGAAGAAGCACCTACTGATACAATGCATATCCCTGCGAACGCAAAAAACAAGGTAGACGCAAAGCGTTTCTTGGCGTATCTGGCGCGTGCAGACGTTCAGTCTGAAATGAATGCAACTTTGGGTCAGTTACCTATTAACAGTGGCTCTACTGTTTCTGATGACAAATTCCTACAGTCTGGCTACGAGATGCTGTCTAATACCGATGGTGGTATTGCCCAGTTCTTTGACCGTGATGCACCTGCAGAAATGGCTTCAGCTGGTATGGAAGGCTTCCAGGAGTTTATGGTTAAGCCTGAACGCCTAGATACTATTCTTAAACGTTTAGAAAAAGTACGTACTCGTGTTTATAAGTAAATAGATCACGTGCTGCCAGCTTCTGTTTACCCTAGTGTTGCTAGTGTAATTTTTTAAACAGGAGCTGGCTTTTTCTATTGCAGTTGAAGACTCTATTAAGGATAAGTCTATGAGAGACTATTGGCGCATTAATCAGCAGCGTTTGGCGCCTGTGCTGTTTCTGATGCCAGGGCTACTAATGTTTGTAGTCTATGTTGTTATTCCAATCTTTCAGTCTGTCAATATAAGCCTTTATGCTTGGGATGGCTTGGGTGAGAAAGAATATGTGGGCATCGCAAACTATGTAGAGCTGATGGATGATGAAGCGTTTTATACTTCTATAAAGAACAATGTTATTTGGTTAGTGCTGTATATGCTGGCCATTCCTGCAGGCTTGTTCGTGGCTTTATTTCTTAATCAAAATGTTAGAGGGATTCGTATTTACAAATCTCTTTTCTTTTTTCCCTTTGTTATTTCGCAAGTAGTCGTAGGCCTTGTGTTTTCCTGGTTTTATGACCCAAGCTACGGTTTATTTAACAAAGTGTTAGGTTTTTTTGGTGCAGATCCGATGGCGATATTGGCCGATGAAGATTGGGTTACCTACGGTATTATTATTGCTGGATTATGGCCTCAAACGGCCTACTGTATGATTTTATATTTAACGGGCTTAAATGCTGTAGATAGCGAGCAAATTGAAGCCGCCCGTTTAGACAATGCCAAGGGATTAAAATTGTTGTGGTACATCATTTTACCACAATTACGCCCTGCCACTTTTATAGCCATGGTGGTAACCATCATCGGCGCATTACGTAGTTTTGATTTAGTCTCTATTATGACCAACGGAGGCCCCTGGGGCTCTAGCCGCGTGTTGGCGTTTTATATGTATGAGCAAGCGTTTTCCGAATATGGTTTTCGGATGGGCTATGGTGCTGCTATTGCTGTGGTGTTGTTAGCTATTATGATGATTTATATCGTTGGCTTTCTTTATAAAATGTACCGAGATGAGAGAGGCTACTAAATATGTTTCCAAGACCCATTGAAAAAGCGACTCCCCCCGCTCGAGCGCTTTATAAAATCGCTTTACCGATTGCTTTAATCATCTGGCTGCTGCCTTTGTTAGCGGTAGCATTAACTTCCTTACGATCTCAAGCTGACATATTAAATGGTAACTATTGGGGCTGGCCTACGTCGTTTAATATGCTGGAAAACTACACAGCGATATTTGAAAATACTCCTATTGGGCAGTATATTTTTAATTCCTTTAGGGTCACCATCCCCACAGTAATCGGCGCTGTGGCCTTATCCTGTATGACTGGCTTTGCTTTAGCTGTGTACAAATTTAAAGGCAATTTACTGCTGTTCTTTCTGTTTGTAGCGGGCAACTTTGTGCCATTTCAAATTCTTATGGTGCCTGTGCGAGATTTTACCGTTAACTTAGGTATCTATAACACCATTAGTGGCTTAGCTTTGTTTCATATCGCTTTTCAAACGGGTTTTTGCACCTTGTTTATGCGCAATTTTATCAAAGCGTTGCCATTTGAGTTGATCGAAGCCGCTCGTGTGGAAGGGGTGAGTGAAATACGTATTTTTTGGTATGTGGTATTGCCGCTGATGAAGCCTGCTATCGCTGCGTTATCAGTACTCATTTTTACCTTTATTTGGAACGATTATTTTTGGGCTACGGTGCTTACGCAAGGAGCAGACACACAGCCTATAACGGCTGGCTTGAAGTCTCTTAATGGCCAATGGCTTTCCTCTTGGCATTTGATTTCTGCAGGCTCTATTTTGGCGGCTATGCCCCCTGTAATCATGTTCTTCCTAATGCAGCGACACTTTATTGCTGGGCTCACTTTGGGTGCAGTGAAATAATGCAAACCTGGCGCTTGGATGATAGTGCACAAACCATTGTGGTTGCAGCAATAAACAACAACATGGCTTTTGTTGCTTATTGGGGTGCAGTGTTGCCGGAGCATGAGGATGTAAATCAGTTAGTTAAAGCTCAAGTGCGTGACCTCACAGGTGGCATGATAGATCAAAATGCGCCAGTGTCGTTGTGCCCCGTTGAAGGTAATGCCTTTTCTGGTATGCCAGCACTGATTGCTAGTGATGCTATGGGGACGGCTTTAATGCCTCGCTTTACTTTGCAACACGCCTGCTATAACAAACAAGCTTTAGAGCTTATCTATAATGATGTAGATTTAGGGCTAACCTATAAGGCAAGTATCAGCCTTGCCATAGACGGCCTATGGCAACTTTCTTCTAATCTCCAATCTGTGGATGACATACAAGTGCATTGGTTGGCCGCACCTGTATTGCCAGTGGCAGATAAAACACCACGCGCATTGGAGTTTGGTGGCCGCTGGTGTGGTGAATTTAGGCTCACTGAAAGCAGCTTTGGCCCTAGTGCATTGGTGCGTGAAAACCGGACAGGCCGATCTGGTCATGAGCACTTTCCAGGTTTAATGACAGCATCCCAAGGGGCTAATTATTGCCAAGGTGACGTTTATGCTTGGCATTACGGTTGGTCTGGTGGCCATAAAATGGTGGCAGAACAGCTTCCAGATGGACGCAGGCAGGTGCAGTTTGGCCATGTGTCTCACTCTTACCGGGGCATGGCAAAAACGTTTTCGAGCGCTAAGCAATATGTTGCCTTTAGTGCGCATGGCATAAATGGCGTAAGCGTGCCCCTACAAAAATACGTGCGTGAAGAATTATTGCCTCGTGACCTGCTGCAAAAGCCTAGGCCTGTGCACTACAATTGCTGGGAAGCTATCTATTTTGATCATGATGTTGAGCTGCTACAAGACTTAGCCAGCCGCGCTGCAAGCCTTGGTGCCGAGCGTTTTGTGCTGGATGATGGATGGTTTGGGCAACGTGATGATGACACCACTGCTTTGGGTGATTGGGACCTCGATTTACGAAAGTATCCCCAAGGACTAACGCCTCTTATTGACCATATTGAGTCTTTGGGCATGGGTTTTGGTTTGTGGTTTGAGCCTGAAATGGTGAGCGAAAATTCTCAGTTGTATAGAGCTCACCCAGAATGGGTTTTAGGTCATGCCACCCAAACCCTCGGACGCCAGCAATTAGTGTTGAACATGGCCTTGGCGCCAGTACAAGAGTATCTGTACGACAAGGTGAATCAGATGCTGGCTAATAACGCAATTGAATACATTAAATGGGACCACAACAGAGTGTTGCCATTTGCTGACGTGTCCCAAACTCAAGCTGTTTATAATCTTTTAGCGCGCCTTAGATCTGTATTTCCTCATGTGGAAATTGAATCTTGCAGCTCTGGTGGTGGTCGTATTGATTATGGCATTTTACAACACACACAACGGGTGTGGTTATCTGATAGTAATGATGCCCTTGAGCGTTTGCGTATTCAGCATCACGCCGCTACTTTTTTACCCGCCATTATTACTGGAAGCCACGTTGGCCCTCGTTGCTGTCATACCAGTGGAAGGGTGCACAGCATGAACTTTAGGGCTTGGGTAGCTGCTCAGCGCCACATGGGCATGGAAATGGACCCTCGTGAGCTTACTGCTGCAGAAGCTAGCCAATTGCTTAGTGTAGTGAAGTGGTGGAAGCAACAGCGAAGTTGGTTGTTAGCCGCAGATATTTTGCGCCTAGACAGCGGTGACGAAGCTGTTCTAGCAGAGCAACACTTGGCTGCCAATGGTGAGCAATTTGTGGTGTTTGCTGGAGTTGCAGACAGTAGCGAACAGATAAGCCCTAGACCATTGCCGTTAACTGGTTTGGATGCACAGGCGCTTTATGAAATTGATTTAGTAAACCGTGACGAATTAGTCAACTTATCGCGGGGCGAGATGGCTATTAAGGTGGATACACTAACCCTCAGTGGAAGCTATTTAATGAACTATGGTGTCACCCTACCTTGGCAGTTTCCTAACGCCATGTGGGTATTAAAAGGAAAGCGATTATGAAAAAGCCAAGACGCAGTCAAGCCTGGTATGGGGGCGCTGATAAAGATGGATTTATTCATCGCAGTTGGATGAAAAACCAAGGTTTTCCAGACCATGTGTTTGACGGGCGCCCCATTATTGGCATTTGCAATACGTGGTCAGAACTGACTCCGTGCAACTCTGGTTTGCGTGACTTGGCAGAAGGGGTGAAGCGTGGTGTATGGGAGGCGGGTGGTTTTCCAGTTGAATTTCCTGTGATGAGTTTGGGTGAAACCCAGATGAAGCCAACAGCCATGATGTTTCGTAACCTACTGGCAATGGACGTAGAAGAGTCTATTCGTGCCTATGGCATTGATGGCGTAGTGTTGCTTGGTGGGTGTGACAAAACCACACCAGGTCAGTTAATGGGAGCGGCTTCTGTAGACATACCGACCATAGTTGTTAGTTCTGGCCCGATGCTTAATGGCAAGTGGAAAGGCAAAGACATAGGCTCTGGCACTGACGTTTGGAAATTTTCGGAGTCTGTTCGCGCTGGAGACTTAAGTTTAAAAGAATTTATGGATGCAGAAACGGGTATGAGCCGCTCTAAAGGAGTGTGCATGACCATGGGTACTGCCTCTACTATGGCTTCTATTGTAGAGGCAATGGGTATGTCCTTGCCTACCAATGCAGCATTGCCTGCCGTAGACGCTCGGCGCATGGCATTAGCTCATATGACTGGCAAACGTATTGTTGAAATGGTTGAAGAAGACCTAAAGCCCTCTGATGTGATGACTAAGGAAAGCTTTGAAAATGCTATTTGCGCCAATGCGGCTGTGGGTGGCTCTAGTAACGCAGTGATCCACTTACTCGCCATTGCAGGGCGAGTGGGTATTGATCTGGACTTAGATGCTTTTGAATTAGGGGGTAGTGTGCCCTTGTTGGTTAATTGCATGCCGTCAGGAAAATACTTAATGGAAGACTTCTGTTATGCCGGTGGTATGCCAGCAGTAATGTCAGAAATTAAGACTTTGTTAAAACCGGCTAATACTATTTTGGGCCGTGATATAAGCACTTATTATGAGGGGGCAGAGTGTTACAACCGGGATGTGATTTATGCCTTTGATGACCCTCTAAAGCCTGCGGCTGGCTTGCGTGTTTTACGTGGTAACTTGGCAGAGAATGGCGCTATTATCAAGCCGTCTGCAGCAACCAAAGAATTGCTTGAACATGAAGGTGAAGCCTATGTTTTTGAAACCATAGAAGAGCTTAAAGCCACTATTGATGATCCAGACTTACCGGTGACTAAAGACTCCATTTTGGTGCTTAAAGGCTGTGGCCCTAAAGGCTATCCGGGAATGCCAGAAGTCGGCAATATGCCCATCCCTGGCAAGCTTATTACGCAAGGTGTCAAAGACATGGTGCGGGTATCGGATGCCCGTATGTCCGGCACTGCCTTTGGTACTGTAGTGTTGCACGTTAGCCCTGAAGCGCAAGTGGGTGGCACATTGGCTTTGGTTAAAACAGGTGACCTCATTCGGTTGTCGGCCAGTAAAGGTGAACTGGAATTGCTGGTAGATGAAGCTGAATTAGCTAAGCGTCGCGCACAGTGGCGGCCAGAACCACCACAGTATGTACGGGGGTATGCCAAACTGTATATTGATCATGTGATGCAGGCAGAACATGGCGCTGATTTTGACTTTTTAGTGGGTAAAGACACGCGTCCAGTTACCCGGGAGAGCCACTAATGGAGCGCACTGCTATTTATCCAGACTTAGCTGGTAAAAGTGTATTTATTACCGGTGGTGGGGCAGGTATAGGGGCTTTTTTAACTGAAGGTTTTCTTGCTCAAGGTGCCAAAGTAAGCTTTGTGCAACGTTCTGATGCTAGTGATTTTGTAGCTCAAATGGCGGCCAAGTATAGCAATGCACCGCTCGCTATTATTTGTGATATCACAGACGTTGGTGCACTACAGATGGCTATGGATAAAGCGGCAGCACACCACGGTGTTATAGACGTTGTGATCAATAATGCAGGTGATGATACTCGGCATAGTTTGGCGCAAACATCTGTTGAAGCTTGGGATTTATGCCAGCATATTAATTTAAGGCCACATTTTTTTACGGCTCAAAAAGCAGCTCAAGGGATGGCAGAAAAAGGCGGCAGCATCATTAATGTGTCTTCAGTATCTTATATGATGGGCAATGCAGGTTACCCAGGCTATGTGGCTGCCAATGCAGGCATTAACGGATTAACACGAGCTTTGGCTAGAGAACTGGGGCCAAAAAAAATACGGGTGAATTCGCTAATGCCCGGCTGGGTAATGACTGATAAGCAGTTGAAAATGTGGGCCTCGCCAGAAAGCATGGCAGAACACCTTGAAAAACAGTGTTTGAAAGTACATCTTAAACCTGAAGACATCGTAGGCTCGGCTTTATTTTTAGCCGCAGATGCAAGCCGCATGATGACAGGCCAAGCCATGGTCGTAGACGGTGGTGTAGTGGTGACGGGCTAATGCAAGAAATGGGATCAATGAAGTGGGACAAAACATTAGGCGTGTCGTGGGTTGCTGTGGATTGGGGTACGAGTAATTTACGTATTTGGTTAATGTCTAAAGACAGTCAAGTGATCGCCGAAAATATTAGTAATCAAGGCATGGCGAGCTTAAGCAGCCCTGCTGAGTTTGAGCAAGTACTGTTTGAATGTCTTGAGTCATTATTAATTGATGGTGAGGTATTGCCTGTGATTTGTTGTGGCATGGTAGGCGCCAAACAAGGCTGGCTAGATGCAGGCTATTCTACAGTGCCTCATAACCCACTGCAGTATCAAATGCCTGTTGCTGTACCCACCAAACACCGCCAGCTATGGGTGTGGGTGCTGCCGGGCTTATGTCAGCTAAAACCTGCAGATGTAATGCGTGGTGAAGAGACTCAAATAGCGGGTGTGTTGTGTCAACATAAAGAGTTTTCAGGGGTGCTATGTTTACCTGGCACCCATAGTAAATGGGCGCTTTGCCAAGCGGGGGAAGTGGCGTCTTTTAGCACCTTTATGACAGGTGAATTATTTGACCTCTTGTCAAAGCAGTCAGTGTTGCGCCACTCTGTGATTGATGACCAATGGAGTGATGACGCCTTCAAGCAGGGTGTGCAAGATGCGATTAATAACCCGGCTCAATTAACGAGTGAACTCTTCTCCGTAAGGGCTAGAGATATATTAGGTAATGGCGCTACTCACTTTGGTAAGGCACGCTTATCAGGCTTGCTGATTGGAAGTGAACTGGAAGGTACGCGTGAGTGGTGGCAGGGGAAAAAGGTAATTTTACTAGGTGACAGCCTGCTGCAATCGTTGTATAAATTAGCCATGGAACAGGTCAATATTGATGTGGTTTTGTTAGATGGTACACAAATGACTTTGGCTGGATTGACCGCCGCCTTCGAACAACAAGGATAAAATGATGTCGAGAAACTTGATGGCTATTTTGCGAGGTGTGACGCCTAGTGAAGTGGTTGCCTTGGGTGAGCAGTTATTGCAAGAGGGCATTCATCAAATTGAGGTGCCACTTAACTCTCCTAAAGCATTAGAGAGTATTGCCAAGCTACATAAGGCTTTGGGAGACCGGGCTTTTATAGGTGCAGGCACTGTACTTAGTGTTGCTGATGCGAAGGCAGTTTATGCTCATGGTGGTGAGTTTATCGTTTCTCCAAACTGTAATAGTGATGTTATAAAAGTAACTAAAGACTTAGGCATGATGTCTTATCCGGGTGTTTTAACACCTACAGAATGCTTTGCTGCCTTAAATAGTGGTGCAGATATTTTGAAACTTTTTCCAGCTTTTTTACTCGGTGTAAATGGGTTTAAGGCTATCCAAGCGGTTTTACCAGACCATGTTGGATGCTACGCAGTGGGTGGTATTGCCAGTGATGATTTCGCCCATTGGCGCAGAGCTGGTATCGCAGGCTTCGGTTTGGCGTCAAACCTTTATTCCCCGGGTGATAGCCCTGAAAAAATAGCGAGCAAGGCTAAAGTTTTAGTAGATGCATGGGATGACACCTTATGACCCAAACCATCGTCGCACCTGATGATGTGTTTGACATGCGTGTGTGCCAATTGGGTGAAGGCCCATTATGGCACCCTTTGCAGGAACGATGGTATTGGTTTGATATTATAGAAAATAAATTATTAGCAAAAGACACGCAAGGTGACTATAGCTGGCAGTTTGATGAAATGGTTTCGGCGGCAGGGTGGGTAGATGATCACCACTTGCTATTGGCGAGTGAAACAGGGCTATATACCTTTGATACCCGCAGCCAAGTTGCCACTAAACGCTTAGTCATTGAGCTAGAATCTAACAACCCTTTAACACGTTCAAATGATGGCCGTGCAGACCCATGGGGAGGCTTTTGGATTGGCACTATGGGCAAGCAGGCAGAGTTTGGCCTGGGGTCTATTTATCGGTTTTATCAGGGTGAATTGCGACAGCTTGTCACTGGTATGACCATTACCAATTCAATTTGTTTTGCGCCAAACAAATCCTGCGCCTATTACACTGACACACCTCGTCAACAAATTATGCGCCAGCCCTTGGATAGCCAAGGCTGGCCAAAAAGTGAAGCGAGTGTATGGGTTGATTTACGCAAACAAAACCTAAACCCAGATGGGGCGGTTGTGGATCGAAATGGTAACCTGTGGAATGCTCAATGGGGTGCCAGCCAAGTGGCTTGTTACAATCCAGCCGGTGAACTAATTAAACGGGTGATTTTTCCTGCTAAGCAAATTAGCTGTCCGGCGTTTGGTGGGGTAAATATGGATGTATTGTTAGCCACCAGCGCTGCTATCGATGCAGATAAAGAAGATAAAAATGCAGGAGTAACATTTACTCTTCGCCTAGAAACAAC
This sequence comes from Candidatus Njordibacter sp. Uisw_056, assembly GCF_047730085.1. Lineage (NCBI taxonomy): Bacteria > Pseudomonadati > Pseudomonadota > Gammaproteobacteria > Pseudomonadales > Candidatus Njordibacteraceae > Candidatus Njordibacter > Candidatus Njordibacter sp. Uisw_056. The sequence goes on from NZ_CP159830.1 coordinate 1,071,844, forward strand.
AGGCCTGCCTGAGTACTGCGTGGAACTAAAAAATGACTACTGATTTAACGCCGCCTACCAAACCAACTTTAGGGACCTGTTATTACCCTGAGCAATGGCCCAAAGAACAGTGGCAAAATGATGCACACCAGATGGTGGAACTTGGCTTAACTTGGGTTCGTATTGCCGAATTTTCATGGGGTGTGCTAGAACCAACACCGGGTGAGTTGTGTTGGCAATGGTTAGATGAGGCCATAGACGTGTTAGGCCAAGCAGGGCTGAAAGTAGTGCTTGGCACGCCCAGTGCTGCACCACCTAGGTGGATGCTTGATAAATGGCCCGACATGCTAGCAACAGATAATAGTGGTGATGCCAGAAAATTTGGTTCACGTAGGCATTACTGTTTTAGCCATCTTGGCTACCGTGAAGAATCGGTGCGCATGGCTGAGCTAATGGCCAAGCGTTATGGCAACAATCCCTATGTACAGGCTTGGCAAGTAGATAACGAATATGGTTGTCATGACACTACCTATTCATACAGTGATGCAGCCAAGAGGGGTTTTCGCGTTTGGTTGCAACAGTATTATGCCAATATTGATGTGCTTAATGAAGCTTGGGGTAATGTGTTTTGGTCTATGCAATACAATAATTTTGAGCAAATAGAATTACCCAATGCCACTGTCACCGAAGCTAATCCAGCTCACCATATGGCCTATCGACGTTTTAGTTCAGACCAAGTGTGTGATTTTAACTTAGCTCAAGTTGAGGCTATTAAGACGTTTTCTAAGGCCCCTGTAAGCCATAATTTCATGGGTCGCATTACAGATTTTGATCATGCTGCTATGGCGCAAAATTTAGACTTTGTCACTTGGGACAGTTATCCCTTGGGTTTTTTAGAAGACCGTGTAAACGCAACTAGTGAGCACCAACGCCAATATGATCGCCAAGGCGATCCAGATTTTCAAGCCTTTCATCACGACCTATACCGAGGTTTGGGTAATGGCCGTTGGTGGGTCATGGAACAGCAGCCTGGGCCAGTGAACTGGGCGCCTTATAATCCCGCACCCCTAGCTGGCATGGTGCGTTTATGGAGCTGGGAAGCCTTGGCTCACGGAGCTGAAGCGGTGTGTTATTTTCGCTGGAGGCAAGCGCCTTTTGCTCAGGAACAAATGCATTCTGGGTTGTTGCGTCCGGACTCTAGCCTAGCGCCCTGTTATGCTGAAATCCGTCAGCTTGCACAAGAGATAGAACATTTTCCAATCAGTAAGTGCAAAGCAGATATCGCGTTAGTGTTTGACTACACAGCTCAGTGGGCTTGGGAAATACAACCCCATGCTGCCAATACAAGTTATTTTGACCTGGTATTTGATTGCTATAAAGCACTGCGCAAGCAGGGATTGTCTGTGGATGTGCTGCCGCCTTCTGCGTTAGAAACTCAGAAGGTTTGTGACCAATATAAGGTGTTATGGGCACCGGGCTTGATGCACATGACTAAGCGTTTAAAAGACATATTAATACACGCCAAAGGTCATGTTGTTTGGGGCCCACGCAGCGCTGCTAAAACCAAAAATATGGCCATTCCTGTGCCCTTACCACCAAACATTGATTCACTCAAAGTGACCGTGCAATCTTGTGAAAGCTTGCGCCCAGATAGGCCGATAGCTTTACATCAAGGTGGCTGTGTTATTAATTATCGGGAATTGTTGGACACTAATGCTAACGTTATTGAGCAAACTATGGATGGTGAACCTGTGTTAGTTCAACAAGACAAACAACTGTATTTAGCCGCATGGTTAGACCAAACCGGTTGGCAACGAGTGGTAAAAAGTGTTTGTGGCATGGCCCATGTACCTACCTTAGAAATGCCTGATGGGGTTCGTTGTCGTAACACTGGAACCCATCTATTTTGGTTTAACTATGATAATAAACCCCACCAAGTTAGTGAACAGCTATTGGAGCCAGGGGGTGTGTTGATCCAATGAATGTCCAGCCTTGTGCAATAGCACCTGATGGCAGTGACATAGTCTCGGTAACCATTGGTGATCATTTGCTTCAGGCAACGGTGATCAGCTTTGGCGCATGCTTACAAGATCTGCGGTTAAGAAACGTTGACTACCCGCTGGTACTGGGTTACGCCGACGCAGCTGATTACATTGGTAATGCGTCTTACTTTGGCGCAGTAGTAGGGCGCAATGCCAACCGCATTGCCCATGGACGTTGCGCCATCAGTGGCCAAAAACGTCACCTAACCAAAGCCGACAATGATCAACACCAATTACATGGTGGCCCCAAAGGGAGTAGTTTTCGTAACTGGCAGCTGGTGTCTGCAACGACCAACCAAGTAGTATTACAAGACCGCCTTCCTCATGGTCACATGGGTTACCCTGGCAATTTAGACGTGCAAGTCACCTACACCATTGAACCGCATGTATTGGATGTACAAATAGAAGCTCGCACAGATCAAACAACCTTGTGTAACTTTGCGCTGCACAATTACTTTAATTTAGACAATTCCTTAACCCTAACTGACCATTTTTTACGTGTGTTTGCAGCAACCTATTTGCCTACAGATCTAAGTGGTATTCCTCTTGGCTACGAGGCTAATGTGTGCAACACGGGGTATGATTATAGGCAAATAAAACCGGTTAAACATCAGGCTATCCAAGCCCCATTAGATCACAATTTTTGTATTTCAAGGGCGCCTGGTAAGATGAGGGCTTTAGCAGACCTTCAATCCTGCTCTTCTGGTTTACATATGCAGGTGTTAAGCACTGAAGCAGGCCTGCAAGTTTATGACGCTGCGCATGTCTGCGTGGCTGCTAAAAAATCATTACATGGGCGTTCTTACTCTGCGTTATCAGGGCTGGCGTTGGAACCACAAGGCTGGCCGAATGCTGTTAACCAAAGCGAATTCCCCAACCCTATTTTGCACCCTAGTAAGGTCTATTTTCAGCATACGCGCTATAAATTTGATACTAAATTAGACGAGCCTTCAGCCATTTAACCAAAGGAGTATCTGAGCCTTATTGTGGATGTAAATGGGTGATCAAAAATACATACAATTTGACATGGAAAGCAGTTTACAATGCCCTAAAATCTTTGTATCATCCGACCCCAATGACTTATCGACTAGGTCAAAAATTTTCTAGGACTATAGCTCAGTTGGTTAGAGCGCATCGTTGACATCGATGAGGTCGGCGATTCGAATTCGCCTAGTCCTACCATATTAAGCAATAATAACAGCCACTAAGGGTAACCCCTGGTGGCTTTTTTATTTTAATAAGGGGGTGTTTGTACATTTGAAGCACACCAAGGCTGGTTCCACTCCTTCAGCTACCTTCGTTACATTATTTACTTTTGTCATATTGTTTAACTATTTTTAGCAAGCCAATCTGCATAAATACGCTGTATGCTTGGGCGAGACATTGTGGCGTGTGCAACTCGCTTCACGTTAGGGAATTCGCTGATATCAGGATGCCCTAAGTTTGGGCTTAACCAAGTAGTTAACATGAAAAGGTATATATCGACTGCACTAAAGTATTTACCCAACACCCAGTCATTGTTACCAATCTGATCATCAATGACTTGCCAAGTTTCCCGTAGGCGCCTTATGCCACGCTTTTGAGCACTTGCTTCGGCTTCAGGCATGTCTACAAACCGATCTGGGTAATAGGTTGTTTGAAACGCAGTTTGTACAGAGCTAGAAAAATACACCAAAGTTTGTAAGTACAACCCACGAGTTACGTCATCAAGCTTTGGCGCAAGATTTGCTTCGGAATGTCGGTCGCACAGAAATATGGTAATTGCCGCACACTCGTACATCCCCGTGCCATCATACATGAGCACAGGTACCCAGCCATTTGGGTTTATCTCTAATTGCTTGGCGGGTCTTGGTTTGCTCCGGTCTGTCGTAGACTCAATTAATTCATAGTGGACGCCAAGTTCTTCTAACATGACACGAATGCCCTGAGCCGCACTTTCACTTGCATAAAATAATTTATAATCCATTACGTTTTACCTTTTTACCAACACCGTTTTATCGTGTCCCTTGAACACATAGGATGTTGGTTGTTTTTAAAAGTTTGGTTATTACCCCTATTGCTGCCAATGCAGACATAGCCTACTACCGTGTTCAACAATGCTATTCAAGCATACATTAGTTCATTAATGCTGGTATCCATAATAGTTTGTTTTCCTTAATCGTGGGAAAAGGTAACGCAATGGTGGGAAAGTGTGTATCGCTTATACGAGCAATATTCACTGCAACAGCAAAGAAATCTACCCTACTGCAGTATACCTATACACTGGTTATGACCGATTTAGGCGTATTAATTTAATGGGGCTTTAGTTGTTCTTAAAAGAGAAACAGTCTTTTTATAAAAGCACTGTTTATCACTTAAATAGCTATAGTTATGGTGTACCTCTTTTATAGGCCTGCGTTACACCACAAAGACCGAATCAAACCTTTGTTTAAATAAACAGTAGAGAAAACATATCATGACCAACCAACTACTAAGAATTGATGCCAGTATGCGTAAAAGTGGCTCTTACAGCCGTAAACTGGGTGATTGACTTGTTGAGCAACTTCAAACGCAACAACCACATGCGCTAACAGAGCGGGACTTAGCGGACGGTGTGCCACATATTAATGAAGCATGGATAAATGCCAACTTCACTGATATTAGTGAGCGCAGTACCCAACAGCGGTCGGTTTTATCCTATTCTGATGTATTGGTCAGTGAATTGGAAAGTGCTGATGTAGTTGTGATTGGTTTACCCATTTATAACTTTGGTGTGCCGGCAGCATTTAAAGTGTGGATTGATCAAATAGTCAGAGCTAAGCGAACCTTCCGCTAAGGTAAAAACGGCTCTGAGGGTTTGTTGGAAAATACAAAGGCCTATATTATTTTGAGTTCTGGTGGTACTCAATTGGGCAGCGATATTGATTTTGTTTCTGGTTATATCCGCCATGTATTAGGGTTTATTGGTATTGACGATGTAACGTTTATTAATAGTAGTAGCATTGGCAGGGATGAAGAGAAGGTTTTGACCAATGCCCATATCGCCATTGATGGTATTAGAACCGCTGCTTAGCGAGTAACGATACGGATTGTTGAAGTGATGTAATTACTAGGCACACAAAGGCCTACCTAACCACATGGCGCCTAAACCCCACCTAAGCACCAGCTAAGCATTAGGCGCCCACATTACAATACATCTAGTAGCACATCCCCCAAAGACCCCTCCAAAGGGCTTCCTATGGCTTTTCTAAAAAAGTAAAATTAGCTTTTTGAGTATGGCCGTGGCAGCTAAAGCTATCGCTTAAAAACGCCATGCTTTCGCCCACGCCTTCTTTAAAAGACGCAACCGTTGCAGCATCAGCACTGACGCCCGGCCCCAGAATGGGACTGCATAGACAAATACCAGCTAGGCATCATGGGCAGTTTGATTGCAGACGCTCATGATTTTATGAGTTTTAAATATGGGCTTGTTTTACGTGAAAAAAACAGCTCAATCACGCTTTAGACACCATGAAAGAGCAACACAAAGCCATAAGAGATGATGGTGGAAAAGTCACGTCCACCTCAACAGTGCCGCGTGCACTATTGGGATTTAGAAAAACTCCCAAAGTAACTGTAAAAACGCACTTTCTAGGCTTTGAATTAGTGGCTCATGAATCACTTTAGGGTATGGTGTTTCACAAGTTAATTAACGCCTTATACCTTTAACTGGCTCTCCATACAGCATAGCTTTGTTTTAAAAATAAGGAGCGCAAACCGCTCTTTTTTTGTAACGGGGCTCCTAGTGTTCAAATAATGCACATCAAAACGCCTTCACTTTCAGTAGGTTGTGAGTTAGTGTTTTTGTAGGAAAAAATAATAGAGCGGCTGGTTAATAATTATTATGAGTGCCGGCAGGCCTCATAAATGTACTGTTATGTTTTTACGAAGTTGGGCACTATTAAATGAATATTGCAATAATTGGAGCTGGAATAGGAGGACTTACAACCGCTTTGTTCCTAGAGAAACTTGGGGTTCCAGTTCAAATCTTTGAGCAATCTTCCGTAATAAAACCTATTGGTGCTGGCATCATTTTAGCTCACAACGCAATGCAAGTTTTTGATGAGCTGGGTTTAAAAGAGTCAATAACAAACTTAGGTAACCCTTTAACGTCAATTAATATTACTACCGAAAAGTTAGAGATTATTAAAAAAATTGATACCCAGCATTTCGACAAGAAATTTGATGCTAATAGTGTTGCAATTCAGCGCGGTGTATTACAAGAGTTCCTTATCAACAAACTCCAAACTAATTGCCTTCATCTGAACAAAAAAGTTATTGATTTTAAAATGGGAATAAAGAATGAAGTTGTATTTTCTGATGGTGACGAAAGGACGTTTGATATAGTTATAGCCGCCGATGGCATTCATTCTATTATTAGGAATAAAGCGTTTAGTAAAAGTATTATTCGAAACCCAAACCAGACCTGCTGGAGGGGAATATCAAACACTATGTTACCTATGAAATTTCACACTGAATTGAATGAAATGTGGGGAGAAGGCTCTAGGTTTGGTTTTGTCAAAATATCAAGAGATGAAGTTTATTGGTATGCTTTACATAGTTCCCATAAACGATTAGAAAAAAGTGATTTATTAGCTCATTTTGAAGATTATGATCCTATTGTGAGTAATGTCATATCAAAAACTGAATTAGATAAAATGTTTCAAAGTGAAATCCTTGATTTGAAGCCTATCCCTTCTTGGTTTAAAAATAATGTATGCCTATTGGGTGATGCAGCACATGCCACTACTCCTAATATGGGTCAAGGAGCATGCCAAGCAATTGAAGATGCTCATATTATCAGTCACTACATCAGTAAATACGATCCTGCTATCGCTTTTTCAAAATATGAAAGTCTAAGAAAAGCTAAAGCTGACATGATTGTAGATATGAGTTGGAGACTTGGATCTATTTCACAAATACAAAACCCATTTTTTCGTGCATTTAGAAATTTTGCTATAAGGGCAATCCCTCGTAAATATAATATAAAACAGTCAGAAAAAATTTATCAATTAGCGGAACTTTATAATAACAGTTGAAAAACATAACAAGGCATTTAAACGGAACTAAAACAGTGGGTTATGTTCCGCTTCGCTACACAGTATCACCCACAATTTTAGTCCGCTTAATGCGGCGTTATGTGTTCTAGGAGTTGTTCAGTGAAAGTATTAAAAGTAGCGGGTGTTCTTACTGCAATTACATCTATCATGCATGTTGCGATTATCGTTGGTGGGGCTGATTGGTATCGTTTCTTCGGGGCTGGTGAAGAAATGGCAGTTATGAATGAGCAAGGTTCTATTTACCCTGCAGTTATAACTGGTGTAATTGCCATAATACTTGCCATATGGTCTGCTTATGCCTTTTCTGGGGCTAAAGTATTAAGGAAGCTCCCACTTACGAAAATTGTGCTTTCGTTGATTGCCACAGTATTTTTAGCTAGAGGTTTGTTGGGTATTCCTGCTGTAATTTATTCTGACTCTACATATATGTCAGAACTGGCTGAAAGCATGATGTTTATGGTTGTATCATCGTTAATTAGCTTCATTATCGGTAGTTGCTATGGACTAGGTGCTTATAAGTTTAAATCCGATTCATCAAACACATAACAAGGCATTTAAATGGAACAAAAACAGTGGGTTTCGCTTCGCTACACATTTTAACCCACTATTTTTGTCCGCTTAATGTAGCGTTATGCGCAAGGAAATTTATGTCGGAAGAATTAACTAACAACGAAAAAAGAGACCTTGTTCTTCAAGCAGGAATGCAATTAGTTCCATATGTTGGAGGGCCAATGGCCTCCCTGTACTTCGGAACAAAGCAAGAAAAGCGCTTCAAGCGCCTTGAGTCGTTTTATCAAGAGCTTGCAGGCGACATCGTAAATATCAAAGAATCAATAAAACCAGTTGATGAACAAAATTCAGTCGCTTTAGAAGCACTCATGGAGTCACTTCACGAAAAAGTGGAAGTTGAGCCCACTTTGGAGAAGCGAGAATTTTTCAAAAATTACTTTAAAAACACCCTTAAAAGTCCTGTTTCGAACAACTACGATGAGCGCAAATATTTTCTTGATTCACTAGGCGATATGTCACTTTTAGAGTGTGAAATTCTAGCGTTCATAAAAACACAGACACGACAAACTCAAGTTGGAGCAATAAATAAACCGAACGTTGACCAATATGCAATTGTTGGAATAATCGGTCGCCTCAAGTCTCGAGGGTTTTTAACTGCCGCACAAGGTTCTTTCTCAATTGGCGGTGGAGCCGATAACTCACTTCAGGAGTTGGTGTCAATCTCACCTTACGGAGATCGTTTTTGTTCATTCTGTTTAAGCGCATAACAAATCAATCAACTTCGCGCCTACGGCGCCGGACGCAGCAGAGCTGCGCCGGTTATTGAGGCGTTAAAGCACCAAGCAGGAATAGCTAATGCACGGATATATAGTTGTAGATGTAAATATTAAAGATATGGAAGGGTTCATGGAGTACGTTTCTCGTATTCCCGAGATCATAGGAAAACATGGCGGAAGGTTTATCGTAAAAGGCGCAGAGCCAAATGTAGTTCGAGAAAGTAGTAATATTCCTCAATACTTAGTTGTTATCGAGTTTCCGTCAGTTGAGGCCGCTGATAGTTTCATTGAAGAGCGTTCAAAATCCGATCTTATCGAAATATTTAATCGTTCTACCGAGGGCCGAATACTTCGTGTTGAGGGTTGCATTTAGTTTCTTATAAATGCAATTCAAAAAACGAAAATGGTTAACCTAGGGCATAGCTCTAACAAACAGCTCAAGCCGACCTTCACTGCGGTGATTTTTTTGTGCTTTTCCGCTACGCTCGCACAAAACAATCAACTCCGTTCCGGCGGCTTAGCTGGGCGTTATGTGTCCTTCAAATTTGCAGTATTAAGTATAATAAAGGTGTAAATATGACATTAAATCAGGTTGCTTTAATCGCAGAAATTTCTAGCGCAATCGCTATCTTTATTTCCCTCATATATGTTGCTATTCAAATCAAGGATAGTTCTAAAGCTGCAAGATCTTCAGCAACATCAGATGCAACCCAATCCATCCAATCATTTTATATGGAACTTGGTAGTAATCGACAAATTAGCGAACTTTGGTATGACATACTGACAACGGGAAAATCTAAAAGCAAACATGATGAATTTCAGTTCATGATGATGACGCACTCTGCATTTATAGCATTCCAGAATAGTTTTTATTTAAGTCAGGAAGGGACTCTTAATACAGAACTTCGTGATTCAATAGGCTCCTCAATAATAGCTGTGAGAGACCTTCCTGGCTTTGTACTTTATTGGAAACAAAGAAAAGGTTTCTTCAATAAGGGATATGTCGATTGGATTGAAGGACTTTCACATAGCGATAAATTGGATACTTTTGAATTATATAAAAACACATAACCAAGGCATGAAATACGCAACCTTCGGTTGCCGGATTGCTTTTCCGTTGCACTCCAAATCAACCGTTTACGCAGGGCGTTATGTGTGAGAGATACAATATGGATTTGTTCATATGACAAAAAGAAACAGAAAAGTTGGCTCAGTCAAAACAGAGCTTCTTACAAAGTCTCGCGAAGCGATGCTCACAGCAGTACAAATTTTCAATAATCCTAATATTCAGTTTAAATCAGAAAGTTATATCGTGTTGTCCATTATCGCATGGACGTATTTACTACATGCTTACTTCAAAGGAAATAAAATTGAATACAGATATTATGAACAGCATGGTCAAAGAAAGAAATTTGATAAAACTAAAAGAGGCGCATACAAGTTCTGGGAATTAGAAAGGTGTCTAAATGATGCTAGTTGTCCTGTAGATAATGTAGCGAAATCGAATCTAAAATTCTTAATCGGCTTGAGGCATGAAATAGAACATCAAATGACCACTAGAATTGACAATTATTTGAGTGCTAGATTTCAGGCCTGTTGCCTAAATTTTAATGAAAGTATTAAAACGCTTTTTGATGAAAAATTGGGTATTGATAAACACTTATCATTCTCTTTACAATTTTCAACTCTTAAAGAAGAGCATGTAAATCAACTTAAGGAGTTCACGGACTTACCTAAGCATATTTCGTCTTTCATAAATGGATTTGATTCAGACATATCAGATGAAGAATATAATGATATGAGGTATTCATATCGCGTTTTATATATACCGAAATCTGCGAATCATAAAGGCCAAGCCGATAAGGTAATTGAATTCCTTCCTGCAAACTCTCCTGAAGCCGAAAAGCTAAATAAAGAATATGTTCTTATAAAAGAGAAGGAAAAGCCTAAATACCTACCAAGTAAAATTATCCAGATAATGCAAGAAGACGGTTTTGTCAAATTCAAACAGCATCAACATACCCAATTATGGAAATTGAAAGACGCCAAAAATATCAATAAAGGGTTCGGGGTTCTCGTGGCTAAAACTTGGTATTGGTATGATGCTTGGTTAAAAGAAGTAAAAGGACATTGCAAAGCGAACGCGGTAGCATATGGCAAAAACACATAACAAAAAGCTGGAATCTGACTCCGCAAACTGTCACGCTTTTTGTGCCAAAAAGCCCGCCAGATTGCTGCGCAGTTGAGCTTGGCGTTATTGGGCTAAACTAAGTCTGCCGCTACGTCTTGGAATAGATGACTAGGAGAATAAATTGACTGCAACCACATTAGAGTTATTTTTCATCGATGGGAAGCCCGACGGGATGCTAACAGCTGAAGTGTTTGGCTGGACTGGCCACATTCTTGTTGCGCCAAGAACTAGGTTGTCTGAAGCTCTCAAGCGGAAAGAAAGCTCACACACAGGTGTATACATTCTGCTTGGCGAGCAAGATGAAGAGCCTTTAGCTTACATTGGTGAAGGCGAAAGTATTGCTGCTCGAATAAAGAGCCATGATGCAAAAAAGGATTGGTGGACAAGAGTTGTATTAATTACATCTGCTGCCAACAATCTACACAAGGCTCACGTTCAGTATCTTGAATCAAGGCTTGTGCAAGAAGGCATTTCAGCTGCAAATACAAAACTTGAAAATGGTACAAACCCATCTTTACCGAGCCTCTCCGAAGCGGCCCAAGCCAATATGGAAACTTTTGTTTCGCAATTACTTATGGTGCTCCCCGCAATAAGAGTTGATTTGTTCACTAGCAATACAAAACCAGATAAGCAAAATGAAGCTGTTAAGTCTCAAGATTCTCAAGATAGCCAAGTATTCGAGCTTATGCTCAAAAAGGAAGGAATAGTTGCAACTGCAATTCTAGAAAAAGGTGAATTTATTGTTCAAAAAGACTCACTAGCAAGAGCAGAATACATCGGAGATCGAAGTGAAAAATCTTACTACTGGAAATATCATGATAAGTTGGTTGAACAAGGTATTCTAGTAGATCAAGGCAAGCATAAAGTGTTCACTCAGAGTTATGCTTTCCCAAGCACAAGTGCTGCAGGTGCAGTCTGTAATGGTCGGTCTACGTCTGGTCTAATTGCCTGGAAAGTAAAAGGCACAAAGCAAACGTACAAAGACTGGGAGGCTGAAACATTAGCCCAAAATTAATGCAAAGCCCCATAACAAGCCAATCAACTAGGCGCCTTCAGCGCCGGACGCTGCAAAGCTGCGCCGGTTATTGAGGCGTTATGCATCTAAGAAGGAGGCAAATCGATGTTAGAACTTCGACCGAACTGTGAATGCTGTGACAAGGACTTACCTCCGGAATCAACTGAGGCAGTAATCTGCACTTTTGAATGCACATTTTGCGTCGAGTGCGCTGAGGGTATACTTAATCATACCTGTCCAAATTGCTCAGGTAATTTTGTGCCACGGCCAATACGTCCTGTAGCTGCACTTAAAAACAATCCCTCATCTACCATTCGCGTACTAAAAGAAGGTGGGTGTGTGGCCAATGCATAACAAGCGCATTAAAAATCGCCCTACGGGCTGGACGTCGCTGACGCTCGGCCTTTTGTTCGGGCGTTAGGTTTCTATGTGAGCATTCAGTGTTATAGGTTTATGACGTATATTTGGTGTGTGTACATTTACCCTCACAACATCAAAAGAAAATTATTCTCATTTGTCACTAATAACGTTAGCCCAAATCAGTTTTCTTCTTAGCCATCCACATGCCTACCATACGTCTACTTTATAAAAAAATATGAAATCTGGACAGAAGATCAAACAAGGTTTACTAGTAATTAATTGATTTATAAAAAGGAAATACTGCTCCAGTAGCCAGAATCGAACCGGTACGGCCGTTAAGTCGCAAGATTTTAAGTTAAATAACACGGGCCAGTATAAACCTACTAGTGAAGCACAGCGGTGTGCTGCTTACTAGGCCACTATACTTTGCAACAAGTAGGGTAGGTGCCTTAAAAGGTTGGCGGGTTGTCTATCTAGTTTGGTCTGGCTTACTCTGATAAGGTGGTTTAATTATGAGGTTAAATTTTTCACTGTAGTGGAGTGGCCTATGAGAATTATGATGCGCCTATGGGCGTTAGTAATGGTGTTGGGCGGGTCGTTATTGTCGCTGACAAGCGCTGCGGCTTACTCTAACCCCGATGTATTGCTTAATTTCCAACGCAATGCGCCAGCTAATACACCCTTCTATGTCGACGGGCTGGTTGACAAAGAAATGGCCGCTGTAACCCAAAGCTTAGCTATTTATAGCCTTGAGTTAGAGCTTTTAAAAGACCAATTGGAAGCGCTGAGCGCTAGCCAGTACAGTGAAGAAATTAATTTCCTTGTAGCTTTGTTAAAGCATAGCTTAGAAGCTCACAATAAAGGGCATGATGCTTTACGTCGCTACTACGGCCTGAATAATAATTTGGCCAGTGCAGTTTATTTAGACGGATTAATTCCTGTGTTACAACTGGCTATTAATGATGACACTGCGTTAATTAACGCCTTCACTAAGGCGGGTAAGGAAACTGGCGTAGAGCATAAAACACAGGTTTGGGGACGCCACACGGTTAACTACTGGGTGTTACAAACCAAGCAAGATCTTGGTTTTGATTTGTGGTTGGCTTTAGCCGTAAACGATAATGTAGCAAGTGTGGCCCTAATGCCTGCGCAGCTTTCTCAAGCGCGACGTTTGGATGTGTTAGGCCTATTGCCCGAAGCATACTCTCTTGCAGATAGCCAAGGCATGGCGGCAGTGCGAGAGGCTGAAGGTTTTTTGAACTACACGGCTGGATTTATTAATGTGCACGAAGTGGCAAGACTTGTGACTGATCCGCGCAGTAGTAAAGCGGGAGAAGATTTGCTTGCACTTTCTGGCCAAAAGGTGATGTCAGGGGTTTCTGTTGATTGCCGACGTGATTGGTTGGCGTTGGCTCAGTCTGTGCCTAAGTTAGTGTTCGGCTATGACCGCATGCGCCAACAAAAAAATGGTACGCAGCTTAACGGCCATATGCTGTTGCAAATGCAAAATAAAGCGCTAACACGTGCCCTTAAAAAGCTTAATGGTAGCCTTCCTAGTTACTCTTTATCGTCTAAAGATGTGCTGTTATCAACTGCTTTTGGCCTGGATATGAGCGCCTTGATGCCAGTTATTAGCCAAGTTAGAAGGCAGGCACTGTCTGCCCAATTTGACTGTGAGGAACTCATAGCAATGCAAGCTGAGTTAATGTCTACTGAACTTTCAGTATTGATGGTAGCTGCCGCAGCCGGGCAAGGTGTAAGTGGTGTTGCTGGCGCCATTTACGACATAGATCTTTCTGCCCTAGCCAATGGTCATTTTGTTATCGATGCAATTGTTTCAGTGACCACAGAATACCCTGAGCTATTATCAAGTTTGGTCTCATTTGTGCCTCAGTTAGAGGGTGTTGAAGTGCCTTCAGATGGGTCAAGTGTTGCTCTAAATTTAGCAAACTTACCCTTGGGCTTAAACCCAAAAATAGCCCAAAAAGGCCAGCATGTGGTTATATTTAATGGTTCAACGGCAGCTAAAACTGCTCGGCTTATGACATTTGAAAAGCCTAATAAACAGGGTTTTTTTGCCACTTCTGTAAATTATAAAAAAATGGCTGAGGTCGCTAATAAAGCCTTAGGCTTAGTTGCTAATATAGGTGTTTCTGAAGCCAGTGATTGTGTTGAACTACATACCAGTATTGCAACCTTGTATGGCACGGAAGCTGAAGTAACAATGCAAATGGCCGCAGAAGAAAAAGGTATTCGGTTCGATTTTAATACCTCTGTTATTACGCCAGATGGGTTATCAAACCAGCGTATTAGAGCAGGTCGTTATCAACTAAAAGTGCTTAGTGATGGCTGTGAGTGGCTGGCTGTGGGCACTGAAACTTTAAAGTCGGATGGCGCAGGGCACTATAAAATTAATGACGATGCAGGTCAGTGCGCTCTTTACCAAGCACAGTATACTTGGCAACAAAAGGGTAGCCGTCTTCTGTTTAGCGAGACTGAATCTTTAGGCCGAGATAACTGCAGCAATACCATGCAAACCTATGAATTAATGACTAACTCATGCATAGCGTTAAATATATCTAACAATGGGTTTGACTGCTTGTTTTCGTCTGCTAGTGACAATAAGCGAATTTATCGATACGAACTATCCCCGTAACCATTGTGCGATTGGCGCCAACACGCTGGCGGCTGTTAGCCTAAAATACCCATCTTGGCTGTTCTTTGGGTGCTTGTGCAAGTTATGGGCGATAATTCACGCCTAGACTTATGCTTTGATGCTGCATATTATTGGGTACCCAAGGAGAGGCATAATGTACCTATCAGAAATTAATACCTACCCCATTAAGTCTACCCACCCCATATCCATTAAAGCTGGTTATTTGTTCCCTACAGGTATTGGCTTTGATCGAAACTGGATGGTGATTGACGCTAACAACGCCATGATGACATCTCGCAAATACCCCAAGTTGTTACATGTATTCAGTTGTATAGAGGGCTCTAATTTACGTGTCATATTGCCACAACAGGACTTCTTGATCCCCTTAGTTCCTCTGCCTAATACCCCTGTTTTGGTTAAACACTGGGCTGAGGAATTAATGCCTGCGTGGCCACAAAACCCTGCGTTAGACGCAGCCCTGAGTGACTACCTTGGGTTACCCTGCAGGTTAGTTTATAGTGCTAGTTTGCAGGCAAGTGAGGTTATTCAGACTGCTTCATTTGCAGACGCACAACCATTGTTGCTTACTACCACAGCTTCATTAGCGGCCTTAAATGGGCGGCTAAACGAGGCCATTGGCATGGATCGATTCCGTGCTAATTTAGTCGTCAGTAACCTTATTGCTGATATAGAAGATGACTGGAAACGAATTCGTATTGGTGCATGTGAGCTAGAAGTAACCTATCCTTGTGAACGCTGTGTATTGACCACCATTAACCCTGTTTCTCTCACTAAGCATGAGCACCAAGAGCCCTTGAGAACTCTGGCGACCTACCGGGGTTTAGAGGAGGGTGGGGTGGGGTTTGGTATTAATCTTATTGTGGTTCGGGCTGGGCCAATTGCTATTGGCGATACCGTTGAGGTGTTACCCTAGGGGTTAAACAAATTTTCGAAACAGCCGAGTGTCGTCAAATAGAGACTCTAGCTCTTCTATGCGCTGTTTAGCTTGTGGCCATATGAGTTCTTGTACTTGTGCAATCATTGTCTCTATTAGTAATAAACTACCTACTGACGAATCCCATGCCGATGGCGCTACGATTCGCGCACTAAAGACGATATCGGTTAGCCGGGCTATTGGGGATACCCATTGGTCTGTTAACAGTATAATTTCTGCGCCTTTTTTGGCAGCCATTTCCGCTAGCTTTAAGGTGTTGTTTTCGTAGCGCCTTACATCAAGAATGACAATAACGTCGCCTTTTTTTAAATTTAATAGGTAGTGTGGCCAAACATTTGATGTAGTTTCAATGTGGGTGATATTAGGCCTAATTACCTGCATATGAAGGAAAAAATAATCGGCTAAAGCGTGGGTAATTCGTCCACCAATAACGTAGACGCAGCGATTAGGGTCGGCCAGCAGTCGGCAGCTTTTATCAAATGTTTGAATGTCAATATTAGCTAAAGATTGTTGGATGTTATCCATCACCACATTAGTAAAACGATTCAGTATATGTTCTTCTGGTGCATCAGTGGTCCATTTGTCATGTTTGGCAATGGGGTTGGAAAGCGTGCTCTCCACTTCGCCGTGCAATTGTTGCTGATAATCGGCAAACCCACTGAAGCCTAGCTTTTGAACTAGCCTTCCTACTGTTGGGGTGGAGACACCTGCTTTTTTAGCAATACTTGTTATTGAGCCTAATCCCGAAGCAGGGTAGTTGCGTAAAATGGTATCAGCAAGTTGGCGTTCGGCGCGAGTCAGTTGGTTAAACTGGGTTTCGAGTCGTTCTGAAACTGATATT
Organism: Candidatus Njordibacter sp. Uisw_056; assembly: GCF_047730085.1. Classification (NCBI taxonomy): domain Bacteria; kingdom Pseudomonadati; phylum Pseudomonadota; class Gammaproteobacteria; order Pseudomonadales; family Candidatus Njordibacteraceae; genus Candidatus Njordibacter; species Candidatus Njordibacter sp. Uisw_056. The sequence continues at coordinate 1,088,247 of NZ_CP159830.1, forward strand.
TTTGACATATAAACGCCCCTAAGTAAAGTTAAGTTATCACTGAATATATCATCGTGAAATAAATTATGAAAATATATTGACAGAAGCTTTGATCAAGAACAATATTATACATAAAGTTTATATTGGAGACTATTTTGAGTCGTCAAATACCCATTAATGATTATTTATATAGCACCTTAATTCAAGCGTTTAGGACGGTTCTGTGATTCAGTTTGGCAGCGGGATAAGCGTGGCTTATTTCTTATGAGTGTGTCAGAAGTGGCGATGGTAAACGTGTTTAATGATACCAGTGAAGCGCAAATTTTATTGATTTGCGAACATGCGAGCAACTTTATTCCAGCTAAATTTAATGCTTTGGGTTTAACTCAGCAGCAGTTAGAAAGCCATATAGCATGGGACCCTGGCGCCATAGAAACGGCACAGGAGATGGCTATCTTGCTAGACGCTCCTTTAATTTCAGCACCAGTATCTCGCTTGATTTATGACTGCAATCGTCCACCAGAATCGCCTACTGCCATTCCCCTTGCATCAGAAAACCAGCCTATACCCGGCAATGCTAGCCTCTGCGAGGCGGATAAGCTAAGCAGAGTGACAGGCTATTATCGTCCCTTTGAAGCAGCTGTGGCAAAAAAAGTAGCATCTATGGAAATGCCTATTATTATTACTATTCACTCGTTTACGCCAGTGTTTTTGGGGCAACGGCGCCAGGTTGAAATTGGTGTGCTACATGATAAAGATTCTCGCTTTGCCGATGCGTTCTTGCACCAGGTGTCAACGGATACTCGTTTTAATATTCAGCGTAATCAGCCTTATGCAGCCACCGATGGGGTCACCCACACATTAAAGCATCATGCCTTACCCCGTGGCTTAGCCAATGTCATGCTAGAAATCCGCAATGATCTAATTGCATCACCGGCACAGCGCGCGCAAATGGCATCCTACCTTGCTAAACACCTAGTGTTGGCTTCACAGAGAATATAAATGTTAAACACGCAACAAACTATTTCACCCGTAGACGGAAGTATTTACCTTGAACGTGACTATGCCAACCCTGAGCAGATTACCCTTGCCTTAGACTTAGCTCATACAGCTCAAAAGGCATGGCGCAAGGTGTCACTTGATGAACGCAAAGCCCTGTGCACTTTGGCTGTGCAAGCGTTAGTGTCAAATAAACACCAGATCTCTCAAGAGCTTTGCTGGCAAATGGGGCGCCCGATTAAGTATGCCGCCGGGGAGGTAAACAGTTTTGCTGAACGGGCAGACTATATGATTGCTATCGCCGAGACCACTCTTGCGCCCATACAGCAAGCTGAAAAAGAGGGATTTATACGCTATATCCGTAAAGAGCCTGTAGGCGTTATTTTAGTGATCGCCCCTTGGAACTTTCCTTTACACACGCCGATTAATGTAATTGTGCCGGCTTTACTGGCAGGCAACAGTGTCATCTTGAAACACTCTAGCCAAACGCCACTTTGTGCTGAGCGAATCTGCCAAGCCTTTACTCAGGCAGGCTTGCCTGAGGGAGTACTGCAATACTTACATATGGACCATGATTCCACGGAAACTTTAGTGGCCTCAGGTAAGGTTAATCATGTCGCCTTCACTGGCTCTGTGGCTGCTGGCCGAAAAATTGAACGGGCTGCTGCAGGTCAATTTATTGGTGTGGGATTAGAGTTGGGAGGGAAAGATCCCGCTTACATTCGCGCTGATGCAGATTTGGACTATGCGATTGAATCTACTGTAGATGGAGCATTTTTTAATTCTGGGCAGTCTTGCTGCGGGTTAGAACGCATTTACGTGCATGAATCGGTGTATGACGCGTACCTAGACGGTTTTGTTGCTTTAACCAAAGGGCTTAATTTGGGGCGTCCTGACGACCCAGCCATTACTCTTGGGCCTATGGTGCGTTCTTCTGCTGCTGATTTTGTACGTCAGCAAATTGCTGACGCGCTCCAACAAGGAGCGGTAGCACAGATCAAACCCAGTGAATTTGCTATGGATCAATCTGGAAGCCCTTACATGGCGCCTCAAGTTCTAACGCAGGTAGACCATAGTATGCGGGTGATGACTGAAGAGAGCTTTGGTCCCGTGGTAGGCATTATGAAAGTGGCTAATGATGAAGAAGCCATTGGGTTAATGAATGATAGTGATTTAGGGTTAACTGCGGCCATTTTTACCCAAGATCTGGATACAGGTATTGCGCTGGGTGATCAAATTGAAACCGGTACTTTTTTTATTAACCGATGTGACTATCTTGATCCTGCATTGGCGTGGGCGGGTGTTAAAAACACTGGTAAAGGCTGCACCTTATCGAGTTTAGGTTTTGACGCTTTAACTCAGCCTAAATCGTACCATATTAAAACTAAATTATAGGCAGATGTATGACCACATTTGATTACATTATTGTAGGTGCCGGCTCAGCAGGCTGCGTGGTGGCTAACAGACTTAGCGCCAACCCCAACATTAGCGTGTGCCTGGTTGAAGCGGGTGGCAATGGGAAAAGCCCTTGGGTGAGTATTCCAGCGGGCATTTTTGGTTTGTACGGCAATAAAAAATATGATTACAGCTTTGTCACTGTACCGCAGAAAAACCTCTGTAATCGAGTGATGGACGTTAACCGTGGTAAAGCCCTTGGAGGCTCCAGCGCTATTAACAGCATGGTCTACATTCGAGGTAATCGTAATGATTATGATGGTTGGTCGGCTTTGGGGTGTGATGGCTGGTGCTATGACGATGTTTTGCCTGTATTCAAAAAAATGGAGGCTAATCAAATTGGTCAAAGTGCTGAATATCATGGTTTTGATGGCGAGTTACAGGTGTCTAAACAGCAGGATGCAAATAAGGTAGGCAAGGTGTTTGTAGCGGCTGGTAAAGCCGCGGGGTTGCCAGAAAATACAGACTTTAACGGCGTATCCCAGTTGGGGTTGGGCATTTATAACGTTAAGCAAGACCGTGGCCAGCGGGTGAGTAGCTATACAGCATTTGTAAAGCCTATTGAAAACCGCACTAACCTAACCATTATGACTCATACACAAGCTTTAGATCTCATCATTTCAGGTAACAAGACAGAGGGCCTAATGGTTGAACGCGCTGGCGTGCAACAGCAGTTATCTTGTAATAAAGAAGTCATTCTTTGTGGTGGTACCATTTTGTCACCACGCATTTTATTGGCTTCAGGAATTGGCAATAAAGAGGAGTTGCGACAGTTAGGCATTGACTGTCACCACCACGTGCCGGGTGTGGGTGAGAACCTGCAGGATCATATAGATAGCATGGTTACTGTCCGGTCTTCAAAGGCAGACTCTATGGGTGTATCGTTTAAAACGTTATTACCCCATGTATTACCCGCACCGTTTAAATATTTTCTGGGCCGCAAGGGCTGGTGGACAACCAATTATGTAGAGGCCGGTGGTTTTGCAAAAACTACGCTAGCGATAGATGCTGATACTGACCCCGATATCCAATTTCACTTTGCTCCTTTGTATCGCAGCCACAGAGGTAAGAAATTTGAGTGGGGGCATGGCTATTCGGTGTTCACCTGTGTGCTGCGCCCAATAAGCCGTGGCAGTGTTAAGTTAGCCAATGATGGTAGTAAACGCAATGTGCTGATTGACTATAACTTTTTTGCCCACGAACAAGATCAGCAAACGTTGGTGGAAGGTGTTAAAAAGGCTCGCGAAATACTAGCCTCCCCAGAGTTTGATCATTTGCGCGGTGAAGAAATGGCGCCTGGTGAAGAGGTTCAAACCGATGCTCAGATCCTTGACTACCTGCGCCATACCGCCACTACTGTATATCATCCAGTGGGTACGTGTAAGATGGGTACGGACTCTATGTCAGTAGTTGACCCAGCAACACTAAAAGTTATTGGTATGGACAATTTACGGGTTATGGACGCCTCTATTATGCCGTGCTTGACCAGTGGTAATACCTCAGCGCCAACCATGATGATTGCCGAGCGCGGCGCTGCGATGGTGTTGGCTGAACACCATCGCTAACGAGAACAATACAAGCATGAAAGAAGCCTGTTTAAAGCCTCAAGATGTGGTTATTATTGGTGCCGGTTTTGTCGGTGTTGCCACTGCAATGTGGTTACAAAAAAGTGGTCATAAGGTGACTTTAATAGACCCAAAACCATTTGAAGAAGGGGCTTATTTTGGCAATGCGTGCACTATTGCAACTTACGCTAATATTCCTGTAGGTACGCCCAGCACCATTAAACAAATCCCTAAACTATTATTCAACCCCAACAGCCCTTTATCAATTGACTGGTCATATTTACCCTGGCTTACACCTTGGTTATTACGCTTTGCTTGGGCTAGCAGGCCCTCTCAGGTGGAAAAAATCGGCCATCAGTTAAGTGTCCTCTTAAGTCATTCCCACAGTGCTTTAGCCCCACTAATTGAGGCTGCTAATGGGCATGACTTAGTCGCCACAAACGGCACTTTATATTTATATGGCAGCGAGGCTGGTTTTGTTAAAGCAAAGCCTGACATTGATTTAAGGCGCCGTCATGGCATTTCAGTGACAGAACTAACGAAGGCTGAAGTTGGAGATTTAGAACCGCATTTAAAGCCGATTTATGCCCGGGGTTTATTTTTTGAAAATGCGCAACACTTACTCAGCCCTTTAGACTTATTAAAGCGTATGGGGGAGTCAGTGATTACCAATGGTGGCAAAATCATTAGCAATAAGGCACTGGGTATTGATCGTGTTAGTGCGAATGAGCTCAAGGTGCAGTTGCAAGATTCGAGCGTGTTATGCAATAAAGTGGTGGTGGCTGCAGGTGCTTGGTCAAAGTCTTTGGCACAGCAGGTAGGCGATAAACTACCCCTGGATACGGAGCAGGGCTATCATGTAATGTATCAGGGCGCACAGCAGGTTCTCAATCGGCCGGTCGGTTGGGCTGACGTGGGCTTTTACATGACGCCTATGAATGATGGTTTAAGAGCCGCTGGCACCGTTGAGTTAGCTGGTCTTAATAACCCCACTAACCCAAGGCGCTTAAAGCTCATTGCAGACACCGTAAAAACATTATTGCCACAACTAAAAGACCATGATGGCGAGTGGACTGGTTTTAGACCTTCCATGCCTGACTCTATGCCCGTTATTGGCCAGTCAAGTAAAGATGCAGACATCTATTACGCTTTTGGCCATGGCCATATTGGTGTCACCTTATCGGGCATTACCGGTAAGTTAATTAGTGAGCTTATAGATGACAAGCCCTGTAGCGTTGATATATCGGCCTTTGCAGCGCAACGCTTTTAACCCGGATGTTCCCTCTTTAAAGATGAAATGGCTTAAGAGGCAGCCAATGCTTTAGGTAACCCTTGGTTATCAGCAGGTTTGATAAATTCTGCAGCATAGGCTTTGCGCGCAAATACGCGTTCTAAAAATGGTACAAAAAAGTCTAATTGTTGGCTGTCATAGTTAGGATCAAAACAATTTTGATCCCAGCGTTCGCAAAAATCCACTGCAGTTTGGTAATAAGGATGATCACGGTATTGGTCGCGCTCGTTGGGGTTCCAACCGGTTAAATGGTGCGCGTAGTAAATCATTTGAAATGCCCCGTGGTGCTCAATGACCCAAGTCACCTCCTCGCTAACAAAAGGGCGAATGATTTCTGCAGCCATTCGGTCATGATTTTGTGGTGCCAGACCATCACCAATATCATGTAACAAAGCGGCTACTACCCAATCGTCATTTGCACCGTCTCTCCATGCTCTGGTAGCAGACTGCAAACCGTGCTCTAAGCGGCTAATAAGATAGCCATCGATGCTGTCTTGGCCTTGACGTTCAAGTTCGTCATGCAATCGCTGAGCTGTTTTGGTATAAAACGAGTGCTCTAGGGCTTGCAACATTGCGTAATCTTGGCGAGTGCCATGTTTCATTTGAGTAAAACTAACGGTGGCCATTGCTTGTGCTCCAGTTTTATTAGGTTGTATTGCCTTGGATGCCTTTAAGTTTATCATCTAAGGCTTTTTGTTTTTGCCATGCCTTGCTATCAAAATTGCTCTGAGCCGGTTGGTCTGTTTGGAAGTGGCCATAGTGATCAACGCCCCTTACTAACATTGCAGAATCTTGTCGTTGTTTAAGTTGTTTTACAGCGGGGCTAATATATTGAATGTTAAGGCCAATACGGCGGTCATTAGTGAGGTTGGGCTGGGAACAATGAATGGTCCACCCATGATGAAACGAGGCTTGTCCTGCTTTGAGGCTTGCGGCGATGCTTTGATTAGGGTCTATGTCATTAATAGTTTGCCCGCTTAGCAACACATTATTGTTATCTTGTGTGTTGTGGTGTTTTTGTTGTCCGTGTTTGTGACTACCAGGAATCATATGCATACAGCCACTGGCTTCGCTAGCGTCAGACAGTGCTAGCCAAACACTTACTTGGGCGGCTGAATCTAATCCCCAATAAGTGAGGTCTTGGTGCCAGCTTACGTGACTTTTTGTATTAGCTTCTTTAACAATATAAGCTGCGCTATAAAGCAATATATCTGGACCAATCAGTTGCTCAACAATATTAAGAATCTTAGGTAAAATAGCTAGTTGATACGTTGAATGCATTGCTGTGTGGGCTTTAAATTGATAATGCATAGGCCCTCTCTCAGCCTCTACGGCCTCTAATATAGAGCGGTGGGCTAAGGCCTCTGAAGGCTTAATAATAGGCACTCCAGTTAAGAAACCTTGGGCATCATAAAGTGATTTAAAACGATTCACCATAACTAAGCTTCACTCTAATTTTGGCTGAAATAATGCCATTTTTCTGAGTGCTTAACAAGACTGCCGTAAGCAGGTGATTGGGGTTAAAAATAGCAATTATCAAGCAAGCCAAAGGTAACTAAGGTTTTATCTGTTTAGCTATTTGGCGGGCCTAGAACAAGTGTCAGCTTTAGATCATCTGTATTTGCCAAAATTTGCTAACCATTGAATCCGCGGTAAGGTAGAATAAAGCTTCGATACATTATATATATTTGCTATATGGCCAGTTTGCATCAAGATGTTCTGCGAGAACTTGGGATTTTACAATTAGAATTGCAAACTATTGGCTTATGGAGTGATGTTGCGCCCTCTGAAAAAGCCCTGCTGAGCACTGAACCTTTTTGTTGTGACTTAATGAGCTTTGCCGAATGGTTACAATGGATTTTTATTCCAAGGCTGAGCTACTTGGCAGAAACAGAAGGGCAGTTGCCTCGCAAAAGTGGTATTTTTCCGATGGCAGAAGGGGCCTTTAAAGATCTAGAAGATACTGTTAAAGGCCTAATGGGGAGTATCCAGCGAATGGATGCTTTGCTTACAGCATAACTAGTAACGCCGTACCTTAAGCCTTGATTTACGCAGAATAGCGTTGACCTATCCAACCTCCAATAATCAATGCTGGCAAAAATACCATAGCTTCAGAAGGGTTAATCATAGCGTTAATGATGCCAGGGCCAGGACAATAACCACTGAGTCCCCAACCAATACCAAACAAACTTGCCCCTAAAATTAAACGCCGATCAATACTGGTTTTAACAGCCATGTAAAAGCGGTCAGAAAATAAGGGTGTTTTACGTTTCATAATAAAGTGTGTTGTGAATAAAGTGACTGCCACAGCTCCACCCATAACGAAGGCTAAGCTTGCGTCCCAATTGCCAAATGGGTCAAGGAAATTCTGCACTTTAACCGGGTTTACCATTTCTGAGATCACTAGGCCGGCACCAAAAATAAGGCCAGATATGAGAGCGATAATTAAACGTTGCATGTTTGATCCTTCCTTATGCCATAAAACTGCGTAATACAGTGACTGTAATAATGCCTGTGGCCACAAAGGTGACTGTAGCAGCAATAGACCTACCTGCCATTGAGCCAATGCCACAGACCCCATGCCCACTGGTGCAACCGTTGCCTATGCGTGTGCCTATACCGACAGCTAAACCTGAAACGACGAGCAAAATAGGTGAATAACCGTTGCGTAATTCAAATGCTGCAGGCAGCATCAAATAACCACCCCCAAGAAGGCCTAAAAGAAAAGCTATGCGCCAGCCGCTTTCAGAACTGCTGAGTGGGTTAAATAACAAATTGTATAGAATGCCACTAATGCCCGCGATGCGGCCATTAAACGCCAGCAGCAATGCAGCGCTTATGCCTATTAAAATACCACCGATAAGGGGCTGTATTGGGAATGCTTCAAGCATGATTTAAACCTTTTATATTAGATAAAGCTAATTAAATTATACGTTAATAAATTCAGCTGTGTCAATTGCGTATACCGCTAGAACATAAGTTGTTTGTAAAAAATTTGGGTTTACTAGGAAAAAGCAAGCAACTGAGTGTCAACAAACGCTTCATATCGTGCTATGTTTAGCATTGTAAATTTGATGCTAATAATGTGGACACTCAGTAAATGCCAAGAAATGACGATATCGGTGATTTGCCTAGCTTAATGCCCGATTCAGATGAAATTAAAGGGACTCGAAAACAGTCTTCTTCAGCTTCGGTAGGGGGTAATACTAATCTTGCAGGTGGTAATGCTAATAATGAAGGTGCCGATGGTTCCTCTAGGCGAGGTGGTCGGGATAGTGGCAGGCCCATTGCGTCTCCGCGTGCAATGCAGCCTAGTTCTCCTCAAATAGTAGCAAAGAATAATGGAATTCTATGGGTTTTGGTTGTCAGCATGTTTTTTGGTGTGCTGGGTGGTGGTTATTGGTCTTATAACAAACTAACAGATGTGGACCTGCTCTTGATGGTGTCTCGTGGAGAGCTTGATCATGCGCGTAAACGCATTGGTGAATTGGAAGCCTTGGTAGTAGCAACAGATGTTAACTCAAATAAATCTGGTACTGTTGTTCAAGCACAGGTAAGGCTTGTTGATAATAGGGCTAAAGAGCGTAATAAGTTCGTCGATACAGAGATTGATAAGTTGTGGGGTGTTGCCTACCGTAACAACCGCCCAGCGATAGAAGAAAATCAAAAGGCAATTGATAATAACACCGCAACAGTAAAGCAACATCAAGAGAAACTGAAGACTCAAAATGAGAAACTGAAGACTCAAAATGAGAAAGTGAGCCTTCAGCGATCCGCTATTGCTAAGCAGAAAGTCCAAATACAAGAAGCGAGTCAAAATGGTCAGCTGGTAGTGCAGCAGGTAGAAGATCAGCTAAATAAATTACAATTGTTACAAGATAAATTATCTGGGGTGTTAAAGCGGGTTGCGTCGCAGGATAAAACCTTGTCAGACCAGCATAAAACTGACATTGGTCAAGCTCAGCTTGCTCAGCAGCATGCCAAAGATCTAGCGGCGCAAGATGAAACCTTGTCAGAACAGCGCGAAGCAAACCTAAGCCAAGCTTTGCGTCAACAACAATATGCCAGAGAGCTTACTGCTTTGACCGCTTCGGTGGAAACTTTATTGCAACAAATTGAAGGCTCTACCACGGATGATGATTTGGATATTATTACCAATCGAATTGGCATCCTTGAGAGCAAAGCTAGAGTGTTAACTGCGATCGAACAAAATGCTAGTGAAATGGACGAGCGAGTTTATTTGATGGAACAATCTGCTGAATCTGTAAGAGCTTTTCGCAGGGACACTAACCGACTTTTAAATGAACTCCAAAGTCAGATTCGAAACCTAGCTTATAGCCAGTAATCAAGCGGGATAAACCCAAAGGACTTTTGCATGCATAAGCTATCGCATCCTAAAATCCAATTGGGCCATTGGCCTACGCCACTTGAGCCTATGTTACGAATCAATGCTATGCACAAAGGCCCTGAGCTATGGGTCAAGCGAGACGATTGCTCCGGTCTTGCTTTTGGCGGCAATAAAACCCGAAAATTAGAATACTTACTGGCCGATGCTCAGCTTGAGGGAGCCACCACTTTGTTGACTGCTGGTGGTTTGCAATCAAACCATGCGCGACAAACTGCAGCAGCAGCAGCGCGGGTAGGGCTCGGTTGTGAGCTGTTTTTAGAGGATGTAGAGGGTGTTTCAGAGCCAGACTACAACCACTCTGGCAATGTGCTGCTGAACCAATTACTTGGTGCAAGGGTGCATCATCTCACTGCAGGCCAAGACTTAAACGCGGTGATGGCTCTGCGTGCCCAAACCCTTAGGGCCTCAGGTCAAAAGCCTTATGTTGTGCCGGTAGGCGGCAGTAATGCAATTGGTGCAATGGGTTACGTTAATTGTGGTTTAGAATTGGCACAACAAATACAGGCGCAGGGCTTCAGCTTTGATGCCATTGTTTTAGCTACGGGCAGTGCTGGAACTCAAGCAGGTTTGTTGGCAGGCTTAGCTTTAGCTGGGCAAGATATCCCAGTGTTAGGTGTTACTGTTAGCCGCTCCAGTGGTGAGCAATGCCAAAAGGTGTTGGCTTTAGTGCACGAAGTGCAAGCTTTACTTCAGCAACCCAAGTTACATGAAGACCATGTGATTTGCTTTGATCAATATTATGGCTTAGCTTATGGAGCCCCAACATTACCAATGATCGAAGCCGTGCGACTTGCCGCTAGCCTTGAGGGGCTGTTTTTGGATCCAGTTTATTCTGGTAAAGCTTTTGCAGGGCTGTTGGACCTAGTTCGGCACGGCTATTTTGATATTTCGCAGCGCATTCTGTTTTTACACACCGGCGGTGCACCCGGACTATTTGCCTATAGCGAGTGCTTAAGTGAGCACTAAAACACCATGCTTTTAACCAAGGTGATTAGGTGATTAGCTGCTTGGGGCTTTCAAGATGTTTGCCTCGTTGCTTAAATGTGTCGATGATTATTTTTTTTAGGGCAGCAGCTACTGGCATTTGTTGATGATGGCGAGAGCTAAGTAGGGCAATCTGACGTCTTATAGGTGGTTCTTCAATTAGCCTAAATGCAAGTTCATCGTTGTCCTTTGGAAAAGCCATCCATGGCAGCGTAGTAATACCTGCACCTGCTTCCAACATAGCAATTAGTGAAGTCATATGGGTTACCTGCATTGGGGCAGATAAAAACGTTTGTGCAGGGGTATTGTCAACTAGTGGTGTGGTGCCATTGCGAATAAGTTTTTGTTGGCCTAGTTCTATCCAATTAATATCATTGCCTATCTGCATCCACGGATGAGCTTTACGGGCGACAAGGCCCACGCGGTCTGCGCATAAGTGAGTATGGTGAAGGTCTAGTTCGGTTTGCCAAATACTACTAATGGCTAGGTCAATCCGTCCATCGAGCACCTTATCTCTTAAGTTATCACCATTATCATCTTGCACTTGCAGGTGAACTAGCGGGTGTTGTGCTAGAAAAGCGCGAAGAATATGGGTGAGTACAGTTTTTGCAACAGACGGTAAAACACCCAACTTAATAATGCCAGACTGGCCTTGTGCCATACTCAAACCATTATGTAAGGTGGTTTCATAATGTTTATAAAGGGCTTTTGCCTCCGGTAAAAAAGCTATACCAAAGGCGCTGAGTTCTCCATGGCGCTCAGGGTTGAATAGAGCTGCTCCAAGTGATTGCTCAAGCTGCTTTATGGCCAAACTCACAGCTGGCTGAGACCTACAAAGGAGGCTTGCCGCCTGGCGAAAATTTTTGCACTGGGCTACAGTTAAAAAAGTGTTAATTTGAGCTATTTTTATATCTGGCAGCATGGCATTAACCCTATAGTTCGATTTTTAGTTAAACTTATCAAATAATACATTTAATTAATTATTATTATCAAGCCTGTCGGTTTAAAATGCGGTTAACTAATATAAAAGTATGCCAGTTAAGGCAAAACAGGAGCTAACATGAACCAAGTACAAAAGAACTACATCGCTGGTCAGTGGGTAGATGGAGAATCAACGGTTAAAAATATTAACCCTTCAGACCATAGTGAAATTGTTGGTGAGTTTGCTCAAGCGTCAGCTGAACAAGTGGATCAAGCTATTGCAGCTGCCCGTGTGGCCCAGGTTGAGTGGCAGGCCACAGGATTAGAAGCTAAGCAGCGTGTGTTACAAGCGATTGGTGATGAAATGATTGGGCGTTGTGATGAGCTTGGCGAAGTGCTCTCACGTGAAGAAGGTAAGCCTCGTGCAGAAGGCCGCGGTGAAGTTTATCGGGCCGGTCAGTTCTTTCAGTATTATGCTGCTGAAGTATTGCGCCAAATGGGCGACACTGCAGACTCTGTGCGTCCGGGTGTAGAAATCGATGTCCGCCGTGAGCCTATGGGTGTCGTGGCTGTAATTAGTCCTTGGAACTTCCCAACTGCCACAGCGTCTTGGAAAATTGCCCCTGCCTTGGCCTTCGGTAACGCAGTGATCTGGAAACCAGCTAACCTAACCCCAGCCAGTGCTGTGTTGCTTGCTGAAATTATTGCCAAGCAAGACATTCCTGCAGGCCTATTTAATTTAGTAATGGGTTCTGGCTCTAGCGTAGGTGAAAAATTAATTACTTCAGAGACTATTGATGCCATCACATTTACGGGTTCTTTGGCAGTAGGTAAGCGTGTAGCGGTGGCGGCTGCTAGTAATCTCACCAAGTTCCAGCTAGAAATGGGCAGCAAAAATGCCTTGATAGTGCTGGACGATGCAGATTTAGATAACGCAGCAGATTGCGCCGTTAATGGTGCTTTTGGAGGTTCTGGTCAAAAGTGTACGGCATCTTCTCGTTTGATTGTGACTGCTGGGGTACATGATGAATTTGTGGCTAAAGTTAAAGAGCGTATGGTCAAGCTTAAGGTTGGTGGCGCACTGGAAGAAGGTGTAACTATTGGCCCAGCAGCAGACGCTAAGCAATTTGCACAAAATAAAGAGTACTTTAAGCTAGCTCAAGACGAAGGGGGTCTACTGGTTTGTGGTGGTGAGTTTGATGACAGCAAAGGTTATTTTATGACGCCAGCATTATTTATTAATACCACGAATCAAATGCGCATTAACCGAGACGAAGCATTTGCTCCTCTAGCCTGTGTTATTAAAGTGGCAGACTATGACGAAGCCTTGGCAGCATTGAATGACACGCAGTACGGTTTAACAGGAGGTATTTGTACTACCTCTCTTAAATACGCCACCCACTTTAAGCGTAATGCTAAAACTGGTTGTGTCATGGTCAACTTACCGACTGCGGGGACTGATTATCACGTACCTTTTGGTGGCCGCAAGAATTCAAGCTTTGGTTCTCGTGAGCAAGGTAAATATGCTGAAGAGTTTTACACCGAAGTGAAGACCACTTACATGAAAGCTTGATTACTTTTATGCGGATCATAACGGCTTAAACCTTAAGTTTTGATGATTTTCATGCAAAGTTTATGCGCAGCTGATGGGCAATAGGAAAAGGGAAAGAATGAGCAAAATGATGATGATTGATGGCTTACAATATAGCCATTGGAGCCGTGAAGTATTTGAGCAGATGCGAGAGGGTGGCTTAAGTGCTGTCCATGTGACTATTGCTTATCATGAGCTTAGTCGTGAGACGCTGCAAAATATTGGCCAATGGAACCGCATGTTTGAAATGCATAACGACTTGATTATGCCTGTTCACACTGCAGCAGACATTCAATCTGCACATGCTCAAAACAAGGTTGGCATTATTTTCGGGTTCCAAAACTGTTCACCTATTGAGGATGATATTGATCTAGTGGCTATTTTTCACCAGCTTGGTGTGCGTATTATGCAGTTAACCTATAACAACCAAAGCCTTTTAGGAGCGGGTTGTTATGAGGCTACTGACTCTGGAATTTCTCGATTTGGTAAGGTTGTTATTGCAGAAATGAATCGTGTGGGCATGGTTATTGATATGTCTCATAGTGCTGAGGAAAGCACCCTACAAGCGATTGAAATTTCACAGCGCCCGATTGTTATCAGCCATGCTAATCCAACATTTTTTGAGCCTGCCAAGCGGAACAAATCTAACAAAGTGTTGTCTGCCTTGGCCGAAAGTGAAGGTCTGCTTGGGTTTAGTATGTACCCATTTCATCTTAAAAATGGGCCAAAGTGTCGTTTAGATGAATTTTGTACCATGGTTGCAGATACTGTGGATTTAATGGGAATTGATCGGGTGGGCATGGGTAGTGACTTGTGTCTTAATCAGCCTATTTCAATTTTAGAATGGATGCGCAATGGCCGTTGGACTAAACAAATGGACTATGGTGAAGGTTCCGCAAACAATGCGGCTTGGCCTGAACCTCTATCCTGGTTTAAAACCAGCGCAGATTTCCCGAATATTGTGTTAGGGCTGCGTGAAAAAGGCTTTAATGAGGTAGAAGTAGAAAAAATAATGGGTGGTAACTGGTTAGAATTTTGTGCGGCGGGTTTCGGACCGAGGTAGCAGCCCAACATCTGCCTTTGTTTTGGAGTTCACATTTGAACTCTCCCAAGCATCCACAGCATAGGTTTTTTGAGGTATTAGCATGAGTCAAATCATATTGCGTCCAGCTTCACAAGCGATGGACTTAGAGCGTTTAGGTGCAGGTTTTTCTAGTAACTTAAGCTTCATGCGGACATTAGTTCGACACATGGTAAAAGATCAGTGGGCCATTAGTTATAGCCAGTTTGAGTTAGATCAAAATGGTTATGGACACGCTGTGTTTGATATTAAAATGCCTCATAGCAAGCTAAGCTTGGTGGTTTTTTCTCAATACTTGGCCCCAGAAGACCGTAATGATCGGGTGATTGCTGAAAAGTGGGACTTAACCATGACTCTAGTAGAAGGTGAGGTAGATGACCAGTGGCTCGAGCGCTTAGCGGTTAATGTACCATTACAAGAAGCTGGCCGTGTAGATTCCCGCAGTTTGTGCTTATCGCGGGGAAACCGTAGTGCTCGAATATTTGATTCTTTGCTGGCCCAGCTGCGCAGTGGTCTGCAACCAGACCCAAACAAGCTAGCTGAAGTTGGCTACTTGTACCGCACTACGGCGGTGTATGGTTCTGGTAAATTTGGAGCTTGTGACTGGGGTAAAATTGCTCGCCAGCACCCTGATTTAGCACGGCCTTTTTCTGCTGAAATGTTGGTGTGCTATTTATTACGTCAATTTAGTTTGGATCAATTGCACCACATGGTGCACCAGCCAAATTACCCTGACGCTGTGGACTTAGATGTTAATTTACAGCGTTATTTAGGGATTGGTAATTCTACTGGGCTGGGTATGGCGCCTTATTTAATTAATCACCCTTTATTGATGAGTCAGTGGATTGGCCAAAGGGAGCAGGCCTATGCAGAAGTTTTGGCTGAGCCGGTGGCCAAGGAAAAGGTGGCTAAGCTGCAACAAGTGCTGTTGCAAGCAATGCAGCATGTGCGAGAAGTGAGCACGCTTGATGAATGGCAGAGTAATAATAATGAACAACTTTTAGTCGATACTCAAAAGTTAACTGACTGGTTAGCCAGTGATCAAGGAGAAGTTCATGATTGGCGTGAACTGCATGAATGGGCCCAGCAGCATTACAGCCTAGAAACTCAAGAATTATTAGTGAGTTTGTTGTTTGAGCTATACCCAGCCATTGTTAATCCAAAGGAAGATCAGTTGGCTATTAATGAAAGCCTTACCTACGATCCAACTCAATCGGCACAGAACCTAGCTGACAGCATTCAGGAAAGTTATGACTGGGTATTTGACTATGACTTTAGTGAAACTGATGAGAAACAAACTTTTTGGTATTATTCGCAAGAAAAAATTGAACCCAGGCTTGGTAAAATGGGTGTTGATGATGGTGCTGAGGTACAAATGTTTTTGGGTATCGCTAAGGCTGTACAGGCGTGCCATGACGACTTGTTAATGGTCATTGACCATACTAAGGATGCCAGTGTGGCAGAGTTTTTATTGCAGAAGCCAAAGCACCTTGGGATTGTAAATCGTATCGCTACTATGTCCCAGACTCAATATGGAGAAATTCGAGCTAACTTGCTGCACAAAGACGTATTGCCTATGCACCTGTTGCGATGCAAGTTGGCATTTTTTGGAGTGGGTAAGTTTGATCCAAAATCTGCATTGTGGGTGCGCAACACTATGTTCCAAGGTGCTCCTGTAGTGAGTGATTTAACTCATGAGTTTAATGACGATTGGTATTTTCCTGTGGCGCCTAAATTGAGTTGTGAGACGCTCGGGAATGTCTGAGTTGATACAGGTATCAGCGAACGAAATTAAGTTTTTGGTAAAGCGGAGCGTTGAAGGTTTAGGCTTTCCCCCAGGGGATCAGTTGTCTGCAGGTATTAAAGCAGCTGCTGCTTTTCAGCTAGGTCTGGCTAATAGTAAGTTGCTCGATAAGGCGTTAGATGCTCTTAACAGCCTCATTAGCGCCCCTGTGCTGGTATCTTCAAGTAACCAAGAACTGCAGTTTGACGCGCAAGGTCAATCTGCTTTGGTGCAGGTTGAATTAGCGTTAGGCTTGACCTTGGCTAAGGCTGTGCCTCAGTTACGTATTAAACGGGTTGCAGCAGCAGTCTTTGCTGTGCCGTGTTTAATGAACTGGCTTGCTCAACCTTTGAGCAGACCTGCAGCACAACAATGTTATGCCCTTTACTTTGCCCACCATACTGGGGCACAGCGTTGTGTGCTGATCGCAGCAGATGGCCAGTTGTTAGGTTTGTACCAGCCTTCGCAGCGTCTTGTGGCAGCTGATGAACTATTATTATGCATGGGTCAAGCTGATATAGACGGGCTACTTATTACTGACGGTGCGGATTTATTGGGTTGGCGCGAACGATGCTTGGATCAAGGCATACACCTAGATGCAGCTTTAGTTAGCCGTTTAAAACGCATGATGCAGGCCTCTTTTGTGCCAGAAACTGAGGCCTCCCGGGCAGGTGCTGGGCCTGGCTAGGTTGCAACCTTAGGCCTTTTTTTGTCCCATAAGAATACCTATTGCCTGAATAACCCTTGGGCTGCGGTCTTCAGCTCTAAACGCCTCTAGTACCTTTATGCGTAACTTAGGCTGGTACATAAGTTCTTGCACTAAGCCATTGAATACGCCCTGATCTGCAGCACACTGGTGAATAAATAAATCCATCAAATCTGGCTTTAATAAATCGTCACTGCACTTGCTGGTAATCGTAGCTAATAGTTCAACTTCTACCATATTATCCTTGTCCAGGATCTGCTTTAACCAATGCTGGCGTGATGCTGCATCTGTAGATTGGCTAATAGCACGCAAACAGGCCACTTTTTCAGCATTATTTATGCTGGCCTCGCCGCGCAAGATAAAGGCCTTAGATGCTAGGTGGTCTAGCTTTTGATTTTCAAGCTGTGCAGCTATTGTTTCAAGCACCGCAGCAGGCAATTGGCTGATTTTTTGTTGCCACTGCTGTTGCTGATCTAAACGCATGGCAAAATCAGCAAACCCTTGTAACCCTAATTCTTGCCAGTTTTGTTGTGAGTCTTCGCTACTCATGTAGCTTCGTACTGCTGGGTAAAATCTGGAAGCAGGTTGGTCTAGTGTAATGCTTGCTTGAGCATGAAAAGCAGCCATACGGGCCTGATCTGGCGTAAAGGCAAGGTTGCTGTGTTTGAGTTGTTCAGCCCACTCACTGGAGGCCTGTTCATCTAGCATGTTGGTGCCAATAGTCTCTAATAACTGATTAAGAAATTCATCGCGGGCGGCTTGAATGAGTAGGCCACGTTCATCCAGTGGCAGTTTAAGAAACCAAACTGTGGGGCTAGAGGCTTGGAGTTTTAGGCTTTTTGGTGACCAAGATAAAATACTTACCCAGGCATGGCGTAACCACGGTAGTGGATAAGCTTTTTGCCCTTCTTCAAATTTTTTAAAGTCTGTAGACGAAAGTTTACTCAGCCGACAGCCCATGTCATATATGCGGTACTGACCTTGCAGTTGTTGCAGAAGATCACTCAAAGTTTCCATGGGTTGCATTTGGTCTGCTCGCTGGCGTAGGTTAATATGGCGCGTATTATATCAAGTTTTATTCAGTGGGGTGAGAATTGTGGAACCAAAGCGCTGGTGGGTATATATGGTGCAGACCCTGGGTGGACGCTTGTATACTGGGATTACTACAGATCCTCAAAGACGTTTTAAAGAACATTGTGCTGGGGGTAAGTTAGGCGCGCGGTTTTTTCGCACAGACCCAGCTTACGCTATAGCGTTTGTAGAACCCCAGTCGGATCGATCTGCTGCAAGTATACGTGAAGCTGCTGTGAAGAAATTAACCCGGCAGAAAAAATTATTACTAGTTGCAGCCTACGCTGCTAATAACGCCAGTAGTTGAAGGTATGTCGTTCAGCTTTCACTAATAGATGAGGTTATGTTTCTTTGTTGTTATGTTGACATTTCTTGGGCGTTAAACCGCTGACCAGTAACGCCTGCACTGTCTGGGCCAAGCAAGTACTGGTAGGTTGGCATGATATCTTCTGGTGCTAAGTTAAGCCCAGGGTCTTCGCCCGGGTAGGCTTGAGCTCGCATGTTGGTCCGTGTTGCCCCAGGATTGATGATGTTGACGCGAATTTTGCTCGTGTTCTCGGTTTCCTCTGACAGTACTTGAGCCATGCCTTCCGTTGCGAATTTAGAGACGCTGTAGGCCCCCCAGTATGCTTTACCTTGGGCGCCAACACTGGAGCTAGTGAAGATTATTGAGGCATCATTTGATGTTTCAAGTAACGGTAACAGTGCTTGTGTCATCATGAATGGTGCAGTGACATTCACGTGCATTACACGTTGCCAAGTGCGAGATTCGTAGTTTGAAATAGGTGTTCGTTGGCCAAGAATGGATGCGTTATGGACTAAGCCATCCAAACTGCCAAATTCTCCTTCGAGTATTTGCGCCAGTTCGATATAGTTCTCATCTGTAGCGATGCTTAAATCTAACGGGTAAATTGCCGGTTGGCCATGGCCAGCGTGTTCAATCTCATCGTAGACAGCCTCAAGCTTTTTTATCGTTCGGCCCAGTAATATCACAGTCGCACCCAGTCGGGCGCAATCAAGGGCTGCTGCGCGGCCGATGCCGTCGCCAGCTCCAGTGATTAAAATCACTCTGTTTTTAAGTAGTTGTTCTGGTGCTGTGTAATCCAACATGAAAAGTTTTGTCCTAAAATAAATCAAACCAAGGTGGGCTTAGTTTTGATAATGGCCCTAAGATTTTCCAGCGTGTGGTTTTGTGGCATAAACGATGTAATTAACGTCGACGTCTCGAGCTGTTAGGGCGTATTTTTTGGTGAGAGGGTTGTAGGTCATGCCTGTCATTGATTGCGCAGACAAGCCTGCCAAACGCATGTATTGATCTAGTTCAGAGGGTTTGATGAACTTCTTATGTTCATGAGTGCCTTTGGGAAGCATTTTTAACAGATATTCTGCGCCAATAATTGCGAACAAATACGACTTTGCATTGCGGTTAATAGTAGAAAAGAAAGCCTGGCCACCTGGCTTTAGTAGTTTTGCACAGGCTGCAACAACTGCGCTAGGGTCTGGCACGTGTTCTAGCATTTCCAGGCAGGTCACAACATCATATAAACCCGCTTCTTCGTCCGCTAGCTGTTCTGCAGTCATTTGTCGGTAATCAACTTTTACACCACTTTCTAAGCTGTGTAGTTGTGCCACTTTCAGAGGGGCCTCTCCCATGTCTATGCCGGTAACAGTTGCGCCACGCAGCGCCATGGCTTCTGCGACAATACCGCCACCACAGCCAATGTCAGCTACTTTTTTACCGTGCAGGTGGGCGCGTTCATCAATCCATCCAATACGTAATGGATTAATGGCGTGTAAAGGTTTGAACTCGCTATCTAGATCCCACCAACGGGCTGCAAGGGCTTCAAATTTGGCTATTTCTGCTGGGTCAACGTTTTGATTCACAGTGGGGTTTCACGCTAGTAAAATAATATCTACGATTATACCGCGTAAATCGATTGACTGCATCCGAAAACCAACATCTATGCGGCCTGCTAATGATCGCTTTGTAGGTGGCAAATTAGCCTCTAATTGTGCTAAAGTTGGGCTTTATTTAGCGCCGGTTTTTGGCGTTGTCCATAAGGGCGCCGAAAGGTAAGCTCGAAGCGTTAGTCGCACAAGGAAATTGGCATAATTATGGCTGAAATGGCTAAAGAAATATCGCCTATAAATATTGAAGATGAACTCAAACAGTCCTACCTAGATTACGCTATGAGCGTCATCGTTGGACGTGCCCTGCCGGATGTGCGTGATGGTTTGAAGCCTGTGCACAGGCGTGTATTGTTCGCTATGAATGAGTTGAGCAACGATTGGAATAAGCCCTACAAGAAATCTGCCCGTGTGGTGGGTGATGTTATCGGTAAGTATCACCCTCATGGTGATACTGCGGTATACGACACTATTGTACGTATGGCGCAGCCTTTTTCTATGCGTTATACCCTGGTTGACGGTCAAGGTAATTTTGGTTCAGTAGATGGTGACTCTGCAGCAGCTATGCGTTATACGGAAATCCGTATGCAAAAGATTGCCCACGATTTATTGGCCGACTTAGAGAAAGATACAGTTGATTTTGTGCCTAACTATGATGGCACCGAAATGATCCCAGATGTTTTGCCCACGCGGTTACCCAACCTTTTGGTTAACGGATCCTCAGGTATTGCTGTAGGCATGGCTACTAACATTCCACCGCATAATATTAATGAGGTGGTGAGTGGCTGTTTGGCCCTCATTGAGAACCCTGATATTGAAGTGGATGAGCTAATGCAGCACATCCCTGGCCCAGATTTCCCAACAGCAGGCATTATTAATGGTCGTGCAGGTATTGTGCAGGCATACCGTACTGGCCGTGGCAGAATTTATGTGCGCGCCCGCTATCACGTAGAAGAAAATCCAAAAAATAATAAAGCGTCTATTATTGTTACAGAATTGCCTTATCAGGTTAACAAGGCGCGTTTAATTGAAAAAATTGCTGAACTTGTTAAAGATAAAAAAATCGAAGGTATTACTGAGCTGCGTGATGAGTCTGACAAAGATGGCATGCGTATGGTTATTGAGCTTCGTCGTGGTGAAGTGCCCGAGGTTCTTATCAATAACCTGTATACGCAAACACAAATGGAAAACGTGTTTGGCATTAACGTAGTGGCCTTGGTTGATGGCCAGCCACGTACCTTAAACCTTAAACAAATGCTGGAAGCCTTTGTACGTCACCGCCGTGAAGTTGTTACGCGACGAACTTTATTTGAATTACGAAAAGCGCGAGAGCGTGGGCACGTGCTTGAAGGGTTAATGGTGGCTTTGGCTAACATCGATCCAGTGATCGAACTTATAAAAACTTCTGCAAACGCCGCGGAAGCTCGTGAAAAGTTAGTTGCGCAACGTTGGCCTGCTGGCCGAGTAGTGGCTATGCTTGAGCGCGCTGGACCAGATGCGTGTAAGCCAGACACGTTAGGTGTTGAATTTGGCTTGCACGGGGATGAATATCAACTCTCTGATGGCCAGGCCCAGGCTATTTTAGACCTGCGTTTGCACCGTTTGACGGGATTAGAGCAAGATAAACTGGTAGCTGAATACCAGTTGTTATTAGAGCGTATTGCTGAGTTATTAGAAATCCTAGGTTCTGCAGAGCGTCTGATGGAAGTGATTCGTGAAGAGTTGAAACAAGTTTTAGAGGCTTACGGTGATGAGCGTCGCTCAGAAATTATCGCTTCACGCCAAGATCTTACGGTAGCAGACCTGATCCCTGAAGAAGACATGGTGGTGACTATATCCCATGGCGGCTACGCTAAAACTCAGCCAGTGAGTGATTACCAAGCTCAGCGCAGAGGTGGTCGAGGCAAAGCAGCCACAGGAGTGAAAGAAGACGACTTTGTAGAGCATCTGCTGGTAACCTCTTCCCACGATACTATTTTGTGCTTTAGTAACCGCGGTAAAGTGTATTGGTTGCGGGTATTTGAAATTCCACAAGCAAGTCGTACTGCCCGTGGGCGCCCTATTGTTAACATATTGCCACTGGACGAGGGTGAAAGGCTGACTACTATTCTGCCGTTGCCAGAGGGTGGTTATCAAGAAGGGCACTACATCTTCATGGCGACTGCTAGTGGCACTGTGAAGAAAACGCCACTGACTGCATTTGCGCGACCTAGGACGAGTGGATTAATTGCTCTTGGCTTAGATGAAGGTGACACGCTTATTGGAGCGACTGTCACTGATGGTGATCAGCAAATCATGTTATTTGCAAACAACGGATTGGCTGTGCGCTTTGATGAAGGTGATGTGCGCCCTATGGGCCGAACTGCTCGAGGGGTCCGTGGTATACGCCTTGCTGAAGATGCCATTGTCATTAGTTTAATTATGCCTCAAACAGAAGGACGCATTCTGACTGCTAGTGAAAATGGCTATGGTAAGCAAAGCCGGAACGAAGATTATCCAGTGCGGGGTCGTGGTGGTAAGGGTGTTATCGCAATTCAAATGTCTGCACGTAACGGCGCTCTTATAGGTGCAGTTCAGGTGTTTGATGGTGATGAAGTGATTCTTATCAGTGACCAAGGCACCCTAGTACGCACTCGAATCAGCGAAGTGTCTGTTTTGGGTCGTAATACCCAAGGCGTAACCTTAATTAAAGTGCAAGAAGGCGAAAAGCTGGTGCAAGTTGCGCGTGTTGCAGAAACGATGGAGGAGGACACTGATGAAGCTGCAGATCAAGCTGCTGTAGTTTCCACAGAGGGTGGCCCTGAGGTCGAGTCGAACGAGGCTTCGACCACGACGGATGCGCCGGAGCAGGAGTAGACGTCGATGAATACACGTCAGTTTAATTTTAGTGCTGGTCCTGCTGCACTGCCTACTGCAGTGTTGGAGCTGGCCCAAGCAGAAATGTTGGATTGGCAAAGCCGTGGCTTATCGGTGATGGAAATCAGTCACCGGCATCCTGCTTATATGGCATTAGTGCAGCAAGCTGAGTCTAAATTACGTCAGTTAATGGGCATTCCAAGCAACTATAAAGTGTTATTTTTGCAAGGAGGGGCCACTGCTCAGTTTGCCCTGTTACCTATGAATTTGCTAGGCATTAAAACCCATGCAGACTATGTAGATACTGGAATTTGGTCTGCTAAAGCTATAGCAGCCATGGCGCCCTATGGCGTAGCTTCAGAAGCCGCATCAACTGCTTCGAGTGGCTACCTTAAAGTGCCGGCTCAAAGTGATCTTAAGCTTAATAAAGATGCGGCTTATCTTCACTATTGTCCCAATGAAACCATTAGTGGTTTGGCATTTGATTATGTGCCTGATTCTGGTGCAGTACCCCTAGTAGCAGACATGTCGTCAACCATTCTTTCAGAGCCAATCGATGTGACTCAGTTTGGTGTTATTTATGCGGGGGCGCAAAAAAATATTGGTCCAGCTGGACTAACTTTAGTCATCGTTCGGGAAGACCTTTTGGGTAGTGCGCAGGCAACCACGCCAAACCCGTTTAACTACGCCATGCAAGCAGCTAATGATTCTATGCTAAATACGCCACCAACCTATACTTGGTATTTGGCTGGGTTGGTTTTTGATTGGCTGTTAAAGCAGGGTGGACTTGGTGCTATGGCTGAAATAAATGCGGCAAAAGCACGCCTGCTTTACCAAGCAATAGATGAAAGTCAGTTGTATTCTAATAAGATCAGTGTTTCCAATCGCTCTAAGATGAATGTGACCTTTACCTTGGCAGATAAAACACTAGATGCTAAATTTTTACAGCAGGCAGAAATTAATGGCTTGCTTAACCTCAAGGGTCATCGCAGTGTGGGTGGTATGAGGGCAAGTATATATAATGCAGTTCCCGAAGCGGCCGTACGTGCGTTGGTCGCCTTTATGAATGATTTTGAAACTCGACACTGGGCTTAAAATAATTATGACCAAGCCAGCATCAACCCAAGAGCAAGAACTTGGCCAATTGCGCCAAGATATTGATCAAATTGACCAACAAATACAAAGCCTCATAAACCAACGTGCAGCCTGTGCGCAGCGAGTTGCTGAAGTTAAACAGGTGCATCAGGGTAGCGAAGATGCTGTGTTTTATCGCCCCGAGAGAGAGGCGCAAGTGTTGCGTAGGGTGATGGAGCGTAATCAAGGCCCATTAGATGATGAGGAGATGGCACGCCTGTTTCGTGAGCTGATGTCGGCATGTTTGGCCCACGAACAGCCAATGAGGATTGCTTTTCTTGGGCCTCAGGGAACATTCACTCAAGCTGCCGCTTTAAAACACTTTGGGCATTCGGTAATAAGTGCACCTTTAGGCTCAATTGATGAAGTGTTCCGCGAAGTAGAAGCCAAAAGTGCTAATTATGGTGTAGTGCCCATCGAGAACTCCTCTGAAGGTATGATTAACCATACCTTGGATAGCTTTCGTCACTCCTCCTTGGTTATTTCTGGTGAAGTAGAAATGCGTATTCACCAAAATTTATTGCTGAAGTACGGTACAGATCTATCCCAAGTAGAGCGCATATATTCTCATTCCCAATCGTTAGCGCAGTGCCGCTCATGGTTGGATAACCACATGCCACACGCAGAACGGTTTGCAGTGAGCAGTAATGCAGAAGCAGCCCGCAGGGTAGCAAATCAGACAGGGGAGGATGTTGGTAAAGTGGCTGCTATTGCAGGCATCATGGCGGCAGAACTATATGAACTAGAGGTTGAGCATGCCAACATTGAAGACCAGCCAGATAACACCACCCGGTTTTTAATTATTGGTCACTCTACAGTGCCAGCTTCTGGCCAAGATAAAACCTCTTTATTAGTATTGGCTCGAAACAAGCCGGGTGCCCTATACCATATACTGGAACCCTTTCATCGTCATGACGTAAGTATGACTAGCATTGAGTCTAGGCCTTCGGGGCATGGTGCGTGGGGCTATGTGTTCTATATTGACTTTGAGGGTCATCACAGTGACGCCAAAGTACAACAAGTTTTAAAAGACTTAGATCAAGACTCCGTAGAAGTACGCTTATTAGGCTCATACCCGCAGGCGGTGCTTTAATGGCCTTTGAGCCTCAGTCTTCTTTGGTATTTTCCCATGGTAAGGTTCTAGTAGTGGGCTTAGGCCTAATTGGTGGTTCTTTAGCTGCTGCCTTGCGGCGCACTCAAAAGCATCAACTATGGGGTTATGATCTCGATCAAGCCAGTATGCAGCAAGCACAGGATCAGGGGATAATCGATCATCAGGTGATGGATTTAGCAACGACGATTGATCAAATGGATCTAGTGGTGCTGGCAGTACCTGTTAAGGCCATGGAGAAAGTATTGGCTCAAGTGGCGCCTTATCTAAATGCTCACACAGTGTTAACAGATGTGGGGAGTGTGAAGGGCAGCATTATTGCTGCAGCCTACGACGTGTTTGCCACACCTCCACCAGGTTTTGTGCCCGGACACCCTATTGCAGGGTCTGAGCGCAGTGGTATCAGCGCAGTAAACATTGATTTGTTTGTTGATCACAAGTTTATTATCACCCCGTTAACGACAAGTGATCCACAGGCTATTGAAGTTCTAGCGGACATGTGGGCTGGTATTGGTAGTGAAATATTACTCATGGAGGTTGAAAGGCATGATGAGGTATTGGCAGCAACAAGCCATTTGCCTCACCTTTTAGCTTTTTCTTTAGTAGACACGTTAGCGTCAAATTCAGAAAATAAAGACATTTTTCGCTACGCAGCAGGGGGTTTTAGAGACTTTACCCGAATTGCTGGAAGCGACCCAACCATGTGGCATGATGTGTTTCTAGCCAACCGTGAGGCCTGCCTCAAAACCTTAGATCAGTTCACTGAAGGTTTGGCTAATTTAAGAGGTGCTGTGGCCACAGGTGACAGTCAAACCATCATGGGTATATTAACTCGCGCACGAAGTGCACGACATCATTTTGAAAAAATATTGGCAAACTCTGCCTATACAGGAACTATGACAAATACAAAACATTTCAATGTACACGCTGGCGGCCAAGTACAAGGGCGTATTCGCGTTCCTGGGGACAAATCTGTTTCCCACCGCTCCATAATGCTTGGCGCTTTAGCCCAAGGTACTACTCATATTAGTGGCTTTTTAGAAGGCGAAGACGCCATGGCAACGCTGCAAGCGTTCCGTGACATGGGTGTCGTTATCGAAGGCCCTACAGAAGGAAAAGTTGTGGTCCATGGTGTGGGTCTTAATGGGCTCAAGCCGCCACCTGGGCCGCTTTATGTTGGCAACTCTGGCACCACCATTCGGTTACTGGCTGGTTTAATGGCGGGTCAAGTATTTGATGTTGAACTTAGTGGCGATGTGTCGCTTAACAAGCGTCCTATGGAGCGTGTAGCTAAGCCATTGCGCTTAATGGGTGCGATAATTGATACAGCAAAGGGGGGTTGTCCGCCAATCAAAATAAAAGGTGGTCAGCAGCTAACGGGCATTCATTACGACTTACCTATGGCAAGTGCGCAGGTAAAGTCTTGTGTCATGTTGGCTGGCTTATACGCTAAAGGTAATACCAGCGTTACTGAGCCTGCGCCAACTCGTGACCATACAGAACGTATGCTTAAGGGATTTGGTTATGATGTAGAGCGCACTGCAGATACCTGTACCATTTTGGGCCAGGGGCACCTTATGGCTACAGATATTGATGTGCCCTCAGATATTTCTTCGGCCACTTTTTTCTTGGTGGCTGCAGCTATTTGTCCAGGTTCAGACCTTGTTATTGAGCATGTTGGTATGAACCCAACTCGTATTGGAGTGGTTAATATTTTGCGCTTAATGGGCGCAGATCTAACCATTGAAAATGAGCAAGAAGTAGGTGGCGAACCAGTCGCAGACCTGCATATTAAATATTCACCATTAAAAGGCATTCATGTGCCTGAAGACCAGGTACCTTTGGCCATTGACGAATTCCCAGCGCTAATGATTGCGGCTGCTTGTGCCACTGGGGTCACCACAATTACTGGCGCTGAAGAGCTGCGAGTAAAAGAGAGTGATCGTATCCAAGCTATGGTAGATGGACTCAGCGCTATGGGAGTCAGCATTGAAGGAACTGCTGATGGAGCCATCATTCACGGTATGGGAGCCGATGCACAGTTTAATGCTGCGCATATTGTCACACACCATGACCATCGTATTGCGATGGCCTTTACTGTTGCGGGTTTGCGCGCTGGGGCCGAAATAAAAATTCTAGATTGTGCCCATGTTGCCACATCTTTTCCTAATTTTGTGGAACTTGCACGGACTGTAGGTATGGCGCTCGAAGAGGAATTTCAATTATGAAAAATGTCCCCATTATCACTATTGATGGACCTAGTGGCTCTGGCAAAGGCACGCTATGTAAATTACTTGCAGATCGCTTAGGTTATCATTTACTAGATAGTGGTGCGCTATACCGTTTAGTGGCTTTGGCTGCTGAGCACCATGGTGTGAGCGCAGAAAACGAGCTGGCTGTAGCTGATATTGCTGGGTGTTTAGATGTGCAATTTAAAGCCCATGGTGATGGTGTGCAGGTGGTGTTAGAAGGAGAAGACGTGAGCCTTTCAATTCGCACTGAGACCTGTGGTATGAACGCTTCCAAAGTTGCCAGTCTCACCTTGGTTCGTAAGGCTTTGCAGGAGCGGCAGCGTGCTTTTGCAGAATTGCCAGGTTTGGTTGCGGATGGACGAGACATGGGCACGGTAATCTTTCCAGAAGCCCCAGTAAAGGTTTTCTTAACAGCAAGCGCACAAGAACGGGCTGATAGACGTTATAAACAGTTGAAAAGCAAGGGTTTGAGTGCTAGCCTGTCGGACATACTGACTGATATTCAGAAACGGGACGAGCGCGACGAAAGTCGTACTGTTGCACCTTTGAAGCCTTCTGAAGATGCGTTAGTGATTGATTGCACCCACATGAGTATTCTAGATGTGGAGCAAAAGATACTTACATTTATTCATAGTAAGGGCGTTTTATAGCAACCTTACTTAACTTTAACTAACTAGAGGTCTTTCGAGACGCCCATACTGCAAGACAGTTCTGAGCGTAGCGCCAACCTCATCGAGTATTGCCATGGGCGAAAGTTTCGCAGATCTGTTTGAAGAAAGTCTTCAGCAGGTAGAGATGAAAAAGGGTTCTTTGATTACGGGTGTAGTCATTGCTATTGATAGTGAAGTCGTCACAATTAATGTGGGCTTAAAGTCTGAAGGCGTGGTGTCACGCAGTGAGTTTCTTAATGCAGCTGGTGAACTAGAGGTTGCCATAGGCGACGACGTGCTGGTTGCCCTACAGGAAATTGAAGATGGCTTAGGCGCAACTCAAGTATCTCGTGAACGTGCTCGTGAAATGGAACGCTGGCATCAACTCGAAAAAATCCAAACGGACGACCAAACTGTTACGGGTGTTATTAGTGCTCGTGTTAAGGGTGGTTTTAACGTTGAGCTTGGTGGCATTCGTGCATTCTTGCCTGGTTCCCTTATCGACACCCGCCCGTTGCAAGATGTGTCTCATTTAGAAGGTGTGGATCTAGAATTTAAGATTATCAAGTTAGATATGTTACGCAATAACGTTGTTGTTTCTCGTCGAGCCCTGATGGATGAAGCCAACAAAGCACAACGTGCGCAAGTTTTATCTACTCTTGAAGAAGGTGCGGTAGTGAAAGGTTTTGTGAAGAACTTAACTGATTATGGCGCCTTTATCGACCTTGGAGGCCTCGATGGTCTTCTGCACATTACTGACATTGCTTGGCGTCGTATTAAACACCCGAGTGAAATGTTAACTGCTGGTGCAGACATTGAAGTTAAAGTGTTGAAATTTGATGCTGAGAAGCAGCGTGTGTCCTTGGGTTTGAAACAACTACAACAGGACCCCTGGACCAGCTTCACAGACACCTACCCGGTAGGGAGTCGGTTACCAGCCACGGTGACCACAGTGACAGATTACGGTTGTTTTGCTCGAGTGTCTGATGGTATCGAAGGCCTAGTGCATGCTTCGGAAATGAGCTGGATGAAGCGTAACTTGCACCCATCAAAAATGGTGTCTGTCGGTGAAGAAATTGAAGTGATGATTCTAGACATCAACGGTGAAAAACGTCGTTTATCTTTAGGCATGAAACAATGCAGCGAAAGTCCATGGGTTGCTTTCTCGAAGCAGTATTCAGAGGGTGATAAGGTCTCTGGAAAGTTAAACTCTAAGACTGATTTTGGCCTATTTATTGGCTTAGAAGATGGTATTGATGGTCTCGTTCATGTGTCAGATGTAGATTGGAATAAGAGCGATGAGAGTTTACTGGAAGGTTTCCAGAAAGGCCAAGAGATTGAAGCTGTAATATTATCTATTGATACGGAACGCCAACGAGTAGCTCTGGGTATTAAACAGATGGCAGGAGATCCGTTTTCTGACTATGCAGCTGCTAATGCTAAAGGCGCGGAGGTAAACGGTACCATCGCAGAAGTGACTTCTGGGGGTTTGCTGGTTAACTTAGCCGAAGGTGTACAAGGCTTTTTAAAGCGAGGTGAGTTGGCTCAAGGCCAAGAACTAACAGACTTTAATGAAGGCCAAGCGATCACCAGTTTTGTTGCTAGCTTAGACCGCAAAGGCCGTTCTATTAGCCTTGCAATACGGGCCCAAGAAGCGGCTCAACAACGTGTGCAAATGCAAGAGCTGAACACTAAGTCGGTTGAATCCGAAGGCCCAACTACTATTGGTGACCTTATCAAGGAACAGCTCAAAAAATAATAAAAAAGGATAGGCTATGCGTAAGTCTGAACTGATTGAGAATTTGATTGACCGTTTTGAAAGCGTTCCCGTAAAGAATGTGGAGCAGTCAGTTAAAGCCATTATTGACCATATGGCAGATGCTTTGGCGGCGGGTGATCGAATTGAAATAAGAGGCTTTGGTAGCTTTTGTTTGCACTATCGAGCACCCAGAACAGGGCGTAATCCAAAAACTGGTGATTCGGTAGAATTAGCGGCAAAGTATGTCCCCCACTTTAAACCAGGGAAAGAATTACGCGATCAGGTAAACGATAGTCTATAATAGGCTATCGTTGATAAAGGTTGGGCAGGCTTCAACCACCCTGATTAGGTAAAAGCACGTGAAATTTATTAAGGCTGTACTCTTCTTTGTCGTCATTATGGTGGCCTTGGTTGTTGGTGTGTTATTTAGCACACGCAATAGCCAGGCTGTTTCTTTAGATCTTATCTTTTTTCAATTACCCCCAATGAGTATGGCTATATGGCTTTTATTAAGTCTAGCCATGGGCATGCTTTTGTGTGCATTTATATATAGCGTCGTCACCTTTAAGTTGAAACGCCACAATACTCAGTTGCAGCGCCAATTATCTAAAGCTAACCAAAGCCAATCTCTTAACAAGGTTATTTGATAAGTATGGACGCCTTTTTGCTTGTTGTATTAATTGCCGCCTTGGGCATTGGTTGGTGGTTAGGCCAAAGAGAAAATCAACAAAAACGAAACTCTCGACTGGGTTTACAAGCGGATTACTACCGTGGTCTGAACTACTTATTAAATCAACAAACCGATGAAGCACTCGATCTATTTATTCATGCGTTAGAAGTTAATCCTCAAACTGTTGAGACTCACTTAGCCTTGGGGAGTTTATTTCGCCGCCGTGGTGAAGTTGATAAAGCCATTCAAATTCATCAGAATTTATTATCTGGCAAAGGCTTAGATCAAGAGCAATTAATGTTGGCGAAGCTAGAATTAGCGCATGATTTTATCAAAGCGGGTTTGTTAGATCGGGCTGAAGAACTTTTACTTGATGTGGCGCAACAGCCAAATCAACAAAAAGCTAAGGCAACGGAACTATTAGTTGACGTTTATCAACGCGAGCAGGATTGGCATAAGGCCCTCAACGTAGGCACTGCTGCTAATGTGTCTGCCAGTGTCGACTTAGCCCAAAGGTTATCTCACTTTTGCTGTGAATTGGCAGAACAAGTATTACAACAAAATGAACACCAAGAATGTTTGGCCTACTTAAAGCGTGCTAAACGCCATAATGCTGACAACCCTAGAGTGAGCTTTTTACGAGCTCAGTTAAGCATGCAACAGGACAACTACACAGATGCCAAGCGGCACTTGTTGATGATGTGCCAACAAGATGTTCAGTTGGTACCTGAAATTATCCAACCGCTTCAGCTATGCTTTACTAAACTTTCTGATATAGAAGGGTGGAGGTCTTGGTTAAGCCAAACTATGTCACAACACCCAAGCACTAGTTTATTATTAGCTCAAGCTCATGAAATAGGCCAGCAAAATGGCTCTGACGCAGCAGCCTATGTGACAGAGAAGCTTCGGCAACGACCGTCTTTAAAGGGCTTTAATTACCTTATTGACCTCCATATGCAGTGGGCGTCTGATAATGCGAAAGATAGTTTACAGGTACTCAAGGGGCTTACAGTAGCGCTACAAAATAGTAAACCACAGTATCGTTGTAGGCAATGTGGCTTTGCTGGAAATTCGATGCACTGGCAATGTCCTAGCTGTCACCAGTGGGATAGCACCAAACCCATTTACGGATTAGAAGGAGAATAACTTGAAGCAAGATTCTTCGATTGTTGTGGCTTTAGATTATCAGTCTGCAGACCAAGCAATCACGATGGCGCAGCAATTAGATCCAGCTCGCTGCCGCCTAAAGGTGGGTAAAGAGCTATTTACTGCTGCAGGTCCGCAGTTAGTTGATAAGCTTCAACAGTTTGGCTTTGAAATATTTTTAGATCTAAAGTTTCACGACATTCCTAACACTGTTGCCAAAGCAGTTCTGGTTGCAGCACGTATGGGGGTGTGGATGGTTAATGTGCACGCCAGTGGTGGAGCAGAGATGATGCAAACCACTCGAACTGCACTCAAAGACAAAGGGGGTCACCAACCCTTATTAATTGCGGTAACTGTTCTAACCAGTATGGATGCTGAGGGTTTAATCGCTACAGGTATAGATCAGTCCCCATCAGAGAGAGTTCTTTGGCTGGCCTACTTGACTAAACACGCCGGCTTTGATGGTGTCGTCTGTTCAGCCCAAGAAGCGGCATTGTTGAAGCGTGAATTAGGTCAAGAATTCAAATTGATTACGCCGGGTATCCGGCCACATTTTGCAGTAGTTGGGGATCAAAAGCGTATCATGACGCCAGCCCAAGCTATTGCAGCAGGTAGCGACTACCTAGTAATTGGCAGGCCTATCACTCAAGCGGATGATCCAATGAAAGCCTTGGAGCTGATCGAACAAGAACTTATGAATAAAGGATAAATCACCTTACCTAGCAGCTTTATTGTTATGTGCTACGCTTAGTGTGTCTCAAGGAATTCGAGACTCATCTTTTAATCAAGGAATAGATCATGAAACTAACTCGTCATATAGCCTTGCTGCTATTAACCATTTGCATTACTTTAGGGTCCTTTTCGCCCTTTTCTCTAGCTCAAAGTACTTTACCTATTAACATTAATACAGCCACTGCTGTTGAACTTGTTGAGGCCATAGATGGCGTCGGTGAGGTTAGGGCCGCTGCCATTATCGCTTTGCGTGAGCAGCTTGGGGGATTTGTTAATCTAGAACAATTGCTTGCTATCAAAGGCATAGGCGACACTACCCTGTCACGCATTCGTTCTATAATCGTGCTAGAGTAGGCGTCACTCACTCTATGATGGGTATGATGGCTTTGTACTTTGGTCATTGCACCTGTCACGTTTAACAGCAATAGTTGTTACGTATTCACAAGGACATTAACAATGGCCATGACATGGCAAGGTTTGTTAGCTGATCAGCGTTTTGGCAAGCCCTATACTGAAGAGCACCACCAAGGCCGCACTCCATTCCACAAAGATTATGATAGGCTAATATTCTCCAGTGCGTTTCGACGTATGGGACACAAAACCCAAGTCCACTCACTGTCTCATAACGACCACGTACACAATCGCTTAACGCATAGTTTAGAAGTGTCAAGCGTAGGCCGCAGCCTAGGTATTCAAGTAGGTCAAAGTTTAAAACATCAATCCCATTGGCCAGATTGGATAGAGCCCCATGACTTAGGTGCTATCGTGCAGTCAGCCTGTTTGGCCCACGATATAGGTAACCCACCGTTTGGCCACTTTGGTGAGAGCTCAATTCGTCATTGGTTTGCGAGCTATGCTCAGCAGGGAGGGATGGACCAGTTGAGTTCTGCGGAGCAGGCTGATCTGCTTAATTTTGAAGGGAATGCGCAGGGATTACGAACCCTTACACAGCTTGAATACCATCAGTTTAATGGTGGAATGCGCCTCACTTATGCTACTTTGGGAAGTTTTCTTAAATACCCTTGGTTATCAAATTCAACGCAGTGTGAACGCAAATCTAAGTTTGGCGCCTTGCAATCAGAAAAGCACATTCTAGCTGATATTGCTGGACGTTTAGGTTTGTTACAGCAAGCAGACTTTCAATGGTGTCGCCACCCATTGGTCTATTTAATGGAAGCTGCTGATGATATTTGTTACGCCATAATAGACTTAGAAGATGGTGTAGAGCTAGGTATGATAGATGAACAGGATGTGCTGGAATTGTTATCTCCCATTACAGGGCCCTTAGCCGTCCCCAAGCGAACTGCCATGGTTGACGCATATTACTCCACTCGCCGCTTGGCTTTATTGCGTGGCAAGGTTATTGATTATCTTGTGCAGTCTGCGGCCCATACCTTTATGCAGCATATACCTGCCTTATTAGAGGGGCAGCTAGAGGGGGACCTAATTTCCCATTGTGACCCTGTTACCCAGCAAATTATTGGTGATGCCAAAGCGTTAGCAAAAAACCGTATATTCCTAGCACCGGAACGCCATCGCACAGAGCTAGCAGCCTACTCGGTGTTAGAGAAACTACTTGATGGGTTTGTTCCTGCAGCCTTAGCTATAGACCAGCAGTCAGGTGACAAGCGGCTATCTTTTAAAGCAGAAAAGCACCTGGCATTGATGGGTGCCCACCGTCCTGAAAAGGGGGCAAGTGCGTATCAAGCGTTATGTTGTACGATGGACTTTATTGGTGGTATGACTGATAACTATGCTGTCGACCTAACACGCCAGCTGAGTGGGGAAATGAAATAAAACTCAGTTGTCAGAGGCTATAGTTGAAATATAATCTAAGATTAAGGGATAGATAACTAACGCAAGGAAGCGTCGATGTCTGATAATCCCATTTATACTCCTGTACCTCTTAAAAACGTTATTGCTCTGACAGACCAATTATTAGAAATTGCTGCTACGGCTGGTGCTTCTGATTTGCATTTGGAACCTTTGTTCCAAAGTATGCGTATACGCATGCGAGTCGATGGTCTAATGCAGTTGCTTAAACCTCCATTTGACCAGCTGCCAGCCACCTTAGCAGACGCCATTGTGGTGCGTATTAAGCTACTATCAGAAATGGATATTAGTGAGTCGCGTCGGCCACAAGATGGCAGCTTTCAGTGGCAGCTAAATGATAAGCGGCTAGATATACGTTGCAGTAGTTTGGCAGGGCATTGGGGTGAGAAACTGGTGCTAAGATTACAATGGCAGCAACAAAATATTGATATTGCTCAGCAAGGCCTCTCACCCAAACAGTTACAGGTTGTTAACCATCAACTGAATAAGCCCCAAGGCCTTATCCTTGTGACCGGTCCTACAGGGAGTGGTAAAACAATGTTTTTGTATAGCTGCCTTAAACAAATCCAGGCACCGCATATCAACACCGTAAGTGCAGAAGACCCAGTAGAAGTTGTACTGTTGGATGTTCACCAAGTTGCAGTAAATAATGCTATAAACTTATCTTTTAGCCAAATACTCAGAGCTCTGCTGCGTCAAGACCCTGATGTCATTATGTTGGGGGAACTGCGTGATTTTGATAGCGCAGACGTTGCATTAAAGGCAGCACAAACAGGGCATTTACTACTCACTTCGATGCATACAAGCAGCCTTAGTGAGGCGGTACACCGCTGTCACGGATTAGGTGTGGATATGTTGGCCTTAAGTTACTGCTTGAGTTTGATTATTAACCAACGTTTAGTGCGTCGTTTATGTGCTCAGTGCAAACAGCCAATGACTGAGGTGCAATTAGCATCTATGAGCAGTGAAGAGTGGTTAAATGCAGTGACAACCTATGATCTTGGTTTTGGTGCAGTTAATCCTTGTTTGCCTATAGGCTGTGAGGCCTGTCATGGTGGCTATAAGGGACGCTTTGGTGTATTTGACCTATTAGTCATGGATCAGTCAAAAAGAGACTCTGTTGCTCAGCGGCAAGTGCAGGAGCTAGAATTTGGAGCGGGGGTTCGCCGTCAAGGCTTGTGGCGCGTTCTCTCCGGCCACACTAGCATCGCTGAATTAAATCGAGTCACTTGGTAATGCGATTTTGGTGGCTATGGTATGGGTTGGATGCAAACCACGTTCAAAGTAGTGGTGCGCGACAGTGCTTAAACAGGCAACGATTATGCTTTGATTTGGCACTAGAAGGAATCCAACTAGACAGAGCGCAGCACTTGTGGCCTTGGCAGCGTTATTGGCCCAAGCGTATTGATGATAGGCACTTACAAAGCTTGTTAGGACAATGGTCTCAGCTATTAAGTGCCGGGTTACCCTTATTGACCTGTATCACTCTGGTTTATTTGGAGCAGGCTTCAGGCCGCCTTCGTTATGAGCTTATACAACTTCAAAGTGCATTGCTCACTGGAGCAACTTTTTCTCAATCGTTATCCCTAAGTGGTATATTTCCTCCAACGATCGTGCAATTGGTTGCAGCTGGGGAAGCCAGTGGTGAGTTGGCTGATCTGTTAACCCAAGTCCATCTCCAGCAAACGCGCCAGGCCAATCTAAAGCGCCGCTTTAAGCGCAGTTTGTTTATGCCTTTGGTGACCCTATTAAGTGGTGGGGTAGTGAGTATGTTGATCGTTTATTGGGTGGTGCCACAAGTGGCTAATTTATATGCTGCTGGGTCTTATGAATTACCCGCTTTGACTCAGTGGCTGCTGACCTTTTCCCATACTGCCAAGGAGAATATGGGGAATATGTTAGTGACGTTTATATTGGCTTATATCAGTTTGAAGTGGCTCTGGTTTATACCCAACATACGAGTGAGGTTGGAGTGGGTATTGTGGCAGGTTCCAGGGATTGGCCGTTTGATGCACCTGCATAGTCAGGCTGACGTGTTTTTAGTACTCTCTCTAACATTTAAGGCTGGCGTACCATTATTAGACTGCCTAATGTTAGCTGCCAATGCCAGTTCCTGGCAGCATATATCTAGGGACTTGAAAAACGCCACCTTGAGGCTTCAGCAGGGTCAAAGATTGAGTCAAATATTAACTAACATGTCCTGGCAACCACAAGCATTACAACTGATCCGTGTAGGAGAGTCTGCGGGTGATTTAGCGTTGAGTTTTACCCAATTACAAGGCTATTATGAGGCCCAAGTCATAGGTCAAAGTCAGTGGTTAGAGCAACTGTTAGAGCCCGTATTACTCATTGTGGTGGCCCTATTTGTAGGCCTAATTTTAGTGGCTTTGTACTTGCCGTTATTTCAAATGGGGCAAATGGTGTGACTAGTCTCATGTACTGATATACTGGATCACTCGATTTTTAGTGGGTTACATTAATGATAGTAGGCCTTACAGGTGGTATTGGCAGTGGTAAAAGTGCTGTGAGTGCCCAGCTTAAAACCCTTGGTATTTGGGTAGTTGACGCCGATCAGGTTGCCAAAGATGTGGTGTTGGTGGGAAGCCCTGCTCTTAAAAGTATTGCTGAACATTTTGGCGATCAAATACTACTTAAAAATGGCGCTTTGAATAGAGCCAATTTGCGCCAACAAATATTTCTTGATAAAGCCCAAAAGCAATGGTTAGAATCGCTACTGCACCCACTTATAGGTGCTAGTATTAATGAGCAACTTAACGCAGGCTCCAGTATTTATACTGTTTTAGAATCGCCTTTATTGTTAGAAACATTACAGTATAAAAAAACAGATTTTGTAGTGGTTGTAGATGCCAGTGAAACGCTTCAACGACAGCGAGCTAGCAAAAGGGACGGCAACACACCAGCACAAATCGACGCCATTATTAATAGTCAAATGCAACGAAAAAAACGTTTAGAAAGGGCCCACTGGGTACTGGATAATCAGCATGATCTAAGCCACCTGAGTAGTCAGGTGCTGCAATTACATCGCCACCTTTGCCATATAATGGAAGACCAATTATGAGTCAGTACCCTTGCCCAAAGTGTCAAAAAACACTCACTTGGAACCCCCAAAACCCCCACAGGCCCTTTTGCAGTGAGCGTTGTCAGCAAATTGACCTAGGGGCATGGGCCAGTGGAGATTATGCTATTGCGGGTGATGACCTGGAAAATGATTTTTCTAGTGCGTTGTTGGAATCTGCGGATCAACACGATTAGATCAAAACAAACGAAAGGAGTTAATCCTAAGTTTCATCTGCAATACTTAGAGTTTGAACTATGATTAAGGAGTATCCAAGTAATCACAGGAGCGTGATGTGTTATATGCTACGCAGATCCGCCTTAGTTCAGACATCAAAAAAATACACCGAGTGAGCGGTTTTTCTTTGCTAGAATTATTGCTTGTAGTGGCTCTGATTGGTATTTTGGCAGCTTTTGCAGTGCCTAGCTACCAAACTTATCTTCAGAAAACGCGCTTTATGGAAGTGGTACAACACACTCATGCTATCCGCGTTGCTCAGTCCGCTTGTTTATTGCAAGCAGGAGACAACGTTAGCGCCTGTGACACCTTTGGAGAGCTTGCAATGCCTGCATCCTTGGCCACTGATAATACCCAAAGTATTGGGGTTTCTGCTACCAGTGGTATTATCACTGGCACTGCCGCTGCAGCAGCTGGCGGCTATACCTTCAAACTCTCTCCCAGTATAAATAGTAAAGGACTATTAACCTACACCGTGGGGGGTAGTTGTATATCAGCAGGTTTCTGTAAGCCTTGATATTAGTTAAATATCTTATAATTAACCATTATCTGCTGCTTGTTTAGCTAGGTACTCACCATAGGTGCCGTGAAAATCAACAAGTGTTTGATATTTTATTTCTAACACCCTTGTGGCTAATGAGGACACAAACTCGCGGTCGTGACTTACAAATATTAAAGTGCCATCGTAAGTTTTTAATGCTTTGTTAAGTGACTCTATAGCTTCCATGTCTAAATGGTTTGTCGGTTCGTCCATAATTAACACGTTAGTATCTTGCATCATCAGTTTGCCAAACAATAGGCGATTCTTTTCACCTCCTGAGCATACGGCTACTTTCTTTAGGTAGTCGTCTGCAGTAAAGAGTAAACGGCCCAGCATGCTTCTTACGGTCAGGTCGTCGTGCTTAGGTGTGCGCCACTGAGACATCCAGTCAAACAAGGTGAGTTCACTGTTGAATACGCTGGTACTATCTTGTGGACAGTATCCAAGCACAGCATTTTCAGACCATTTAATAACACCTTTGTTTGCTTTGAGTTGGTCCAATAGGCAGCGTAAAAAAGTGGTCTTACCCACACCATTTTCACCAATGACTGCTAGTTTTGAGCCCGCTTCTAAAATAAGTTCGCCATTATTAAATAAAGTCTCAGCTTCAAATCCGTGGCTTAACTGTTCTATCACCAATGCTTGGCGATGGAGTTTTTTGTGTGAGGTAAAGCCAATATAGGGGGACACACGGCTGGAAGCGATGACTTCATCTAACTGGATTTTTTCTAGCTTTTTCGCTCTTGAAGAGGCCTGCTTAGCTTTTGATGCGTTAGCAGAAAATCTGGCTACAAACTGTTGCAGTTCTTCACGTTCTGCACTTTTTTTGGCATTTGACGAAAGTAGCTGTTCTTGTATTAAGTTAGAGGCAGCGGTATAGGCTTCGTAGTTGCCAGCGTAAACACGCAATTCACCATAATCAATGTCAGCCATATGGGTGCATACAGAGTTTAAGAAATATCTATCGTGAGAGATGATGATCATGGTACTTCGGCGCTGACTTAATACCTCTGTCAACCAATTAATAGTCGTGATATCAAGGTTGTTGGTAGGTTCGTCCAATAACAAAATGTCAGGGTCCGCAAACAATGCTTGAGCCAACAGCACACGTAGTTTCCAGCCTGGCGCAACTTGAGACATTAGACCCCAATGGAAAGATTCTTCTATGCCGGCTTGGGTTAGAATTTCTGCGGCACGGCTTTCGGCACTGTAGCCATCCATTTCAGCGAATTCAACTTCTAACTCAGCGACCTTCATGCCATCTTCTTCGCTCATATCTAACTGGCTATAAATGGCTTCACGGTCTTGCTTTACCTGCCACAGTTTGGCATCGCCCATGATTACTGCATCAATTACAGTATATTCTTCAAAGGCAAACTGGTCTTGGCTTAAGGTTCCAACGGTGTCATTAGGGGAGAAGGAAACATTGCCAGCAGAGGGCGTGAGCTCCCCACTGAGTATTTTCATAAAGGTGGACTTGCCGCATCCGTTAGCACCAATGAGACCATAGCGATTGCCATTGCCAAATTTAGCTGAAATATTTTCGAATAATGGCTTGGCGCCAAACTGCATGGTGATGTTCGCGGTAGTAATCAAGGGAATACGCTTTGTGCTGGTAGTGAAATTAGGGCGCGTAGTCTACCAGCTAGACACCTGTTAGGTCTAACATAACCAACCTTTTAATTCGGCTTCGTCTACTAATGGCTCAAGTAGGTCCCAGAGCTGTGGGCATCCTGTCTTTATCCGACTACCATTAACCGTTTTCACTTGCTCTTTAGTAATGCCATGGCTTTGCCAACTGTGCCCTTGATCATTTAAATTATGTATCAAAGGCAGTGCGCGATCTAACGCTTTAGCAAAACGAGCATCAGCACTTTTAGCAGTTTCAAACTCATGCCATAGGGCGATGTACTCATCACCCATATGGTTCGGCAGCATGCCTAAAATGCGTTGAGTGGCTGCAGCCTCTGCTTCTTCGTGCGCTGCGCCCACGGCGTCATAGACGATGACATCGCCAGTATCAATTTCACATAAATCATGGATCAAGAGCATGCGTAACACTCGATTAATATCCACAGGCTGTGCAGCATAGTCTTCTAACATCAGCGCAGCTAAGGTGACTTGCCATGAATGTTCAGCTGAGTTTTCATAACGTTTCATGCCCAACGGGCGAGTTTTTCTGAGTACAGCTTTAAGTTGGTCAATTTCTTTCACAAAACCGATAATTTTTATGAGTTCTTGCACAGTTACCCCTTAGGCGTTTTGTTTACAAAGCCATTGAGACCGCGTTGCGTCTGTGCATCCTGTAAATTGTTTACCATATGCTCACTGGCAAACACATAGGCTTGTTCTAATGCCATATTTAACTGAGGGTAAAACATTGCTTTGCCTGTAAGGACTGCTGCTCTGGCTTTTAGACTTATTTTCCTGGCCATTTCCCGTGTGGCAGCTGTAAGCTCATCATCTGTAACCACGCCATTGATTAATCCTAGGGTTTGAGCTTTGTCTGCACTGATAAATTCCCCTATTAATAACATTTCCATAGCGTGCTTTGGATGAATGTTGCGACTAAGAGCAACTGCTGGGGTAGAGCAGAACAGGCCTAAGTTAATGCCAGAAACTGCAAAGCGAGCACTATCAGATGAAATGGCTAGGTCGCAGCTAGCCACTAATTGGCAACCAGCTGCAGTTGCTATCCCCTGTACTTGAGCAATGACAGGAATGGGGCATGCCACA
Source organism: Candidatus Njordibacter sp. Uisw_056 (assembly GCF_047730085.1). Taxonomy (NCBI): domain Bacteria; kingdom Pseudomonadati; phylum Pseudomonadota; class Gammaproteobacteria; order Pseudomonadales; family Candidatus Njordibacteraceae; genus Candidatus Njordibacter; species Candidatus Njordibacter sp. Uisw_056. Next base: position 1,128,722 of record NZ_CP159830.1, read on the forward strand.
ATGGATTGCATAAGGTGGCTGCACTGATGAAATAACGCTTGGTAATAATCTTTCTCAGCAGTGGCCTGCATTTGTTTGATGTCATGCCCTGCGCAAAAAGCTTTGCCTTTGGCCTTAATAATAATACAGGTAAGGTCTTCTTGTGTATTAGCTAGATCAATAGCCATCTGCAGATGGTGCATCATTTGTTGAGACAAAGCGTTGAAGCTGTCAGGGCGGTTGAGCGTAATTTCTAGCCATTGATGATGATGTTCTACAATAACGTAGGGTTGTTGATCTTTGAACATAATCTAGAATCCTTGAGTTGCTTGTGGTGCTTTTACGGGTTGATTTGACGATCGACCCATAAAGCGAGTTTGTGTTGCATGCTGGGTTGTGAGACCTGGTTGGCTGGCAATGGCTGGATTAGTTTATCGTGCACCAAAAGGCGGTAAATATACTCTATCTTATTGGCTGCAGAATCTGTGGCTTCAAACTGCGCAACACCGCGCTTACTGGCGTAAACTGTGCCTAATGTGATTGCTTTTTTCAGGAGTTCTTTTTCATTCTTAAGTTTTTTCATCATCCACTTCGCTTTAATAGGTTGAAAAAGTTGAAACGTCTGTATTATTTATTCACTGCGGCATTTAACCATTGCTCAAATTGTTGCTTGGGCAATGCGCCGTTGAGCTGATCTACGACCTTACCATTTTTAAATACCATTAAGGTAGGAATGCTGCGTATGTTGAATTGAGAACCTAACATTTTCTCTGCTTCAGTATCCACTTTTACAAAACGAAGTTCATTGACTTGAATTTGGGCTAGTTGTTCAAATACTGGTGCAAAACTAACACAGGGGCCACACCAGGGGGCCCAAAAGTCAACCACAACTGGCTTGTCTCCTTGAATAATTGCGTTGAAATTAGCGCTGGTGCCAACCACGGGTTTGCCAGAAAATAAAGCGTCTTTACAAGCACCACAAGAAGGGTTGTCTTTAACTCTTTCTGCAGCCAAGCGGTTATTTTTTTGACAATGAGGGCAGCGACTGGTGATGGTAGACATCGGCTTATACTCTTATGAATATTATGTAGTTCATGCTAATTTAATTTTGAATGCGTGCTATCGCAAAGTTTAGGCACAGGTTTACTCATATGTGCAATGGTAAGCGGTTTGGCGCACAACTTTAACGTCAAAGCTGCTGTGGGCTTCTACTTCAAACTGATCACCGTTGGTAAAGGTATTCCAGCTACTGGTGCCAGGTAACTTAATTTCAAGTTCGCCATCGATAATGGTCATGACCTCATACTGGCTAGTGCCAAAGGTAAATGTACCTATATCCATTACCCCCACTGTAGTCGCTAGGCTTTTGCCTTGGAAAGCGATAGATTTAACGTTATCATCAAAGTAAGAAGTAACTGAAAGCATTGGATTAATCTCTTATTATAAAATGGAAAAACCACATCTTGCCTTATTTAAAGCCTTAATCATAGACTAAATAACGACTATCCAGTGGGGTTTTCAAAACCTCTAAGCACATTGACAGTATTTGTGCCAATCTCTTCTACAGCATACCCGCCCTCCATAACAAACAAGGTTGGCAAACCCATTTCAGCGATAGTTTGACCCATATCTATAAAGTCATTACTTTTGAGTTTGAAAAAACTGATAGGGTCCTTCTCAAAGGTATCTACGCCTAAGGAAACGACTACAGCGTCTGCACCATAGCTAAGTATTTTGGTTATTGCCCTGCAAAGTGCTGCGCGCCATATTGAGTATGACGTACCCCGTGGAAGGGGAATGTTAAGGTTGAAGCCTTTACCAGGGCCTTCGCCTATTTCATCGGCAAATCCCAAAAAATAAGGAAAAGCGACCATAGGGTCACCATGAATAGAGCAAAATAACACATCATCGCGTTGATAAAAAATATCTTGGGTGCCATTTCCGTGATGAAAATCTACATCCAAAATAGCCACTTTATGAGCGCCATCATATCGCAGTTTTTGAGCTGCTATAGCCGCATTATTGATGAAACAGTAACCACCAAATTGGTCATTTGACGCATGGTGCCCTGGTGGGCGACAAAGAGCAAAGGCGCTATGTTCACCAAGATTCAATAATTCTGCAGCAGACAAGGCCACATTTGCAGAAACCCATGCTGCTTCTGCGGTACCTTCACTAATGCTAGTCTCCCCAGCTAAGCTGTAATAGCCTAATTGGCCTTCAATATGTCTAGGAATTCGTTGGCTAGGCATAGAGCGCGAAGGCCAAACATTAGGGATAGCCTCACCCTGATTACCTGCGTTTACCCAACGTTGCCATACGGTATCCAAAAAAGTAAGGTAATTTTTGTCATGAACGCTGTCTACCCAATGTCTAGACCACTGCGTTGGCATAACCACATCACCAAGCTGCGCTAACTTTATGGCATCTAAAACATAATTTGCGCGTTGCGGGCACTCAAATGGGGTGACTAATTGGCCACCAGTCAGCTCTGTTTTAGCATTGCGCAAAATGTGTTCAGGCGAATAAACAGTTTTCATAGACAGCCCCAGTAATAAACGTTTTAGATCAATAATATGTAGGTTTGGGTGAAAGGTAGCGTTGAATTAACAAAGCCATAGTGCCGAGTATTAAGCCCCAAAATGCGCTACCTATGCCCCACATAACGACACCAGAAGTGGTAGTAATCAAAGTAATTATGGCTGGAATACGTTCTGCTTCGTGCGCTAGTGCAGTGCTAAGACTACTGCTTATGGTGCCCAATAATGCTAAGCCGGCAATCGTAACTACCAACGACTAATGTCCATTATTTAAGCGAGTTTTAATTCATAGTGACGTTTTTCAAATTCAATGGTGTCACCCGCTACCATTTTACGGCTCTTACGTGTTTCAACATCACCGTTAACTTTAACCAAGCCTTCGCCAATTCTTTTTTTAGCTTCGCCACCACTGCCAACGATAGACTCAAACTTTAAGATCTTAAATAATTCAACAGGTTCAAAATTGATCGTAATAATGTGCATAAAATAGTCTTCTTTTAAATGGTTTGGTACCAGTTAGCACCCATGTTATCGGTGCTGGCTTGGAGTTTGTTTTTATTCACTAAATAATTCAAATGGGCTTGGGTTTCACCGACAGCCAGGGTAAGAACATCATCAGTAATAGGGCGGCGGAATAATTGGCTAAACAGATCTACATTGCGCTGAGGCTGCTGGCAGGCATCTAATAACTTAACAAGTGACTTTTCATGGCCATCAATGAGTCTTTGCAAGCGTTGATGGGCACCAAAAAATACCTGGCCGTGAGATGGCAATACTAGCACATCAGCGGGGATGCATTGTTGCAACATAGCACATGAATCAAGCCAATCTTTTAACGGGTTAGAGTGGGGCTCTGTAGGCCACACGCTAACATTGGAAGAAATAGAGGGCAGCAATTGGTCACCAGCAATAAAAACATTTAATGCTGGGCACATTAGGCAAACATGTTCTGGTGCATGGCCACGGCCTACGATAATGTTCCACTTCTGGCCAGCCATGCTGAGCGATTCACCATCTTGGATGCGCACATAGCTTTCAGGCATGGGGTAAATGCCTTTACCATAACCACCGAACTTGGCTTTGTAAGACGCCAGCTGTTCATTACTGACGCCAGCTCGTTGATAAAAACTGATAGCAGCTGTGGGTGCTGGCTTGCCCGTGTCAGACATCAATACACGACAGGCCATGTAGTCTGTGCGGGACATGTATAACTCTAAACCCCAAGTTTCGCAGATCCAACCGGCTAAACCAACATGGTCTGGGTGCAAATGTGTGACAACAAGTTGATGCACGGGCTTATTGTTAAGGTGGTTATCAAACACTTGCTGCCATAACTCCTTACAAGCGGAGGTGTTGATTCCTGTATCTACTATGGTCCAGCCAACATCGTCTTCCAATAACCACAAATTAATATGATTCAAAGAGAAAGGCAATGGCATCCGTAACCAATAAACACCCTTGGCAACAGCAAGAGGCTGGCCCATAGGAGGGGCCTCACTAATTGGGAACTGCAGAGCATTGGTAGAGGTCATTAGCGCTTGCCTTATTTAATGGGCACGAAAAATTTACTATTATACGGAGCTAATCCTAGATTATACAAAGGTTTTTACCAGTTATTGATATTGCAAAAATATAACTTAAACGTTGAATCAAGACGCCCCAGTCTTAGGATATACTGTGGCACTGAATGACTCACTCATGGCTACTATGACCCAAGAAACTCACCCGTTTTCAATATTAACCCCTAGCTACATCATGGATGCAGTTGAAAGCCAAGGCTATGTGTGTGATGGGCGAATATCGGCACTTAATAGTTACGAAAACCGTGTCTACCAAGTTGGCCTTGAAGATCAAGATGTGCCTGTAATTGCCAAATTCTATCGGCCAAAGCGGTGGTCTTCAGATCAAATATTAGAGGAGCATAGATTTAGTATTGCTCTAGCAGACTATGAGTTACCCGTAGTGCCACCTTTGGTCAATCCACAAGGTTTAAGTTTATTGCACTATGAAGATTTTCAATTCGCTTTGTTTGAGCGCAAAGGGGGCCATGGACCCGAATTAGATGACCTTGATAATCTCTACACCATGGGCAGATTATTAGGGCGTATACACGCCCTTGGTGCGGTAGAACCCTACCAGCATAGGCCTTCTATAAACCCTCAAACCTTTGGTCACGACAGTGTGGCTTTTGTCAGTGAGCACTTTATACCTAAATCTTTAAAAGCAGCATATGACAGTTTAACGGCAGACTTATTAAGTCGCATAGATACTGCTTTTTCGCAAACCGATAGTGTGAACTACATTCGCGTTCATGGAGACTGCCACGGTGGTAATTTGTTGTGGCGCGATGATGCTCCTAATATTGTTGATTTTGATGACTCACGGATGGCTCCGGCTGTTCAGGACATATGGATGTTGTTGTCAGGTGATCGTGACCGTCAGAGGGTTCAATTGTCTGAAATTGTCGAAGGTTACAATGAGTTCTATGACTTTAAGCCTCAAGAACTGGCGTTGATAGAACCGCTTCGAACCTTACGGATGCTGTATTACGCTGCATGGTTGGCCCGACGTTGGGAAGATCCAGCCTTTCCCCATAGTTTTCCATGGTTTAACACTGAGCGTTATTGGGGAGAGCATATTTTAGAATTAAGGGAACAGTTGTCGGCACTCAGTGAGCCAATGATGGAATTAATTTAATGTATGGTAATTGTGTAGTAGCATATTTGTCAGTACTAATTGCCCATTATTAAAATTTTAGCGGGAGTACCTAATGCACAAAAAACCCTTATCAGGTCTTACCGTAATAGAATTTGAAGGCATTGGACCATGTCCTTTGGCAGGCATGATGTTTGCTGATATGGGTGCAGATGTTATTGTTGTTGGGCGCAAAGTAAAGAACCTCAATGCGGCAAACTTTGCGCCAGAAAAAACTGCTGATGGCTTTTATCATCGTGGTAAACGCTCCATCCAACTAGACCTCAAACAAACTGAGGGAGTAGAGCTAGCTCTAGAATTAATTGCCCGCTCGGCGATTTTGATTGAAGGCTTTAGGCCAGGGGTCATGGAGAAGCTAGGGCTGGGACCAGAGGTTTGCGAAGCGCTTAACCCAAAACTAATCTATGGTCGTTTGACGGGCTGGGGGCAAACAGGGCCGTTAGCGCAATCGGCGGGTCATGATCCTAATTTTGTAGCGCTTACTGGTGCAATGCACGCTGGCGCAAGGCCTAATCAAAAGCCTACAGTGCCATTAACTTTAGTCGGAGATGTAGGCGGTGGCACCATGATGCTTTTATGGGGCGTGATGTGTGCATTTTGGCAAGCGCAAAGCTCTGGCAAAGGGCAGGTAATAGATGCTGCCATAACAGACGGCTGTGTTTATGCTTCTAGCCTACTATGGATGATTCATAATTCATCTCACTCTGCTGACCAAGTAGGTACTAGTTGGACCGATGGTGCTGCTCCGTGGAATGATAGTTATGTATGTTCAGATGGTCATTACATTAATATCTGTGCCTTAGAACCCAAGTTCTATGGCCTGTTATTGGCCCGTTTGGGTTTAACCCAAACGGGCTGTTTTGAACATCAGTGGCAGGAGCAAAGTTGGCCCCAGGCACGGGTTGCTTTAAGTCAAAAGTTTGCCAGTCAAACTCGACACTATTGGTGCGGCCAATTGGAAGGAACTGACGTGTGCTTTGCACCAGTACTTAATTTTACAGAAGCCACACAACACCCACATCATAGAGCCCGCAACAATTTTATTAAGCTAGATGGCGTCACCCAGCCCGCACCAGCACCAAAAATGGATCATAACCAAGGGTTACTCAACTCTGTGCCAAGGGCTGGCCAAGACACAGCCGATGTACTAGCCCAATTAGGCATATCACCCAAACGCATTGCCCAGTTGCGGCAAGATAAGGTAGTTTAGGCATGGCTTAGCGCACCATATCAATCCAATCAGCAATGACTCCAGCCGCTGCTAATAAACTGGGATCGCTTTGGGCGTTATCATAATTAAATTGATGATCTTCAACGTCCGTTACTGGGTCTAACTTTTGGCCAAGGCGTAATTGGTTAATACGGCTCAAATACCAATTTTGCTGGTCTTGCCAGTACTGCTGACGCTGACTCAAGTTAAGGCTAATTTGTTCTGGTCTATTACGTTGATGTTCAACAACGGCTAGGGTGTATTGCCAATCTGGGCTTTGTTGGTTGCGTTGCTCTTGCTGCGCCTGCAGCTGTGGAATAATTCGTTCAAATGCAAAGTACGTTTTGTGATCAACAGCCTTAACTTGATCCCACTGGAGAGCATGGTCTTGTGTGCTTTCACCGACTTTCGTTGGGTCATTCAAACTGGGCAAAGTGATGTCTGGGATCACACCTTTGTGTTGGGTACTCGCTCCAGAAACTCGATAAAATTTTGCTTGGGTGAACTTGATCTGGCCGCTAGTGAGATCACCAAATGTTTGCACCGTGCCTTTACCATAGGTCTGGCTGCCAACAATTAAAGCCCGTTTGTAATCTTGCATTGCTGCTGCAAAAATTTCTGAAGCAGAGGCACTGTAGCGATTAACTAGAACCACTAGGGGGCCGGTGTAGGCCAAAAATGGGTTACGGTCTATCTGTTTTTCGATCACTCCATTGGCATAGCGAACCTGAACTGTGGTGCCGGTCTCAATAAACAGCCCAGTGAGTTGATTCGCCTCTCGCAACGAACCACCACCATTGTTGCGCAAGTCAACAATAATGCCACTAACAGATTCCTCATTTAGCTCTTGGATAAGTTCATATACGTCCCGAGTAGAGCTACGATAGTTGGGGTCACCTTGCTTTGCAGCAGCAAAGTCCATATAAAAAGTTGGTAAGGTAATTATACCAAATTTGCGGGTGCCCTCCTTAGTCGGTAACTCAATCACTGACTTCTTAGCGGCTTGATCATCTAGCTCAACTTTGTTGCGGCGAATTTGAATCGTTTTTTTGGTTTGCTGCAAGTCGCCACCTGGAATAATCTGCAAATTAATAAGTGAGCCTTTTGGCCCTCTTATTTGGTCAACAACATCATCTAAGCGCCACCCTAGTATTTCCTGCATCGCTTCGCCATCTTGCGCTACACCAACGATGTAATCTGAGGCCTGCAAGTCGCCAGCTTTATCAGCTGGACCGCCAGCCACTAAACGAACTACCTTAGTGAACTCATCATCCCGCTGCAGCACAGCTCCAATGCCTTCCAAAGATAAGCTCATGTCGATATTAAAGTCTTCCACTTTGCGTGGCGAAAGGTATGAGGTGTGCGGGTCTGTAACTGTGGTAATACTGTTACTCACCGCTTCATAGGCGTCTCGAAGTTCCACTTGAACTACACGTTTGCGCATCGTGGTATAGCGCTTTAGCAACCGTTGCTTAATTTGATCAGCCGTTTCACTATCTAATTGGCCGTTTATAAACTCGTTTTTCAGTTGTTTGCGCCAAATGTCTCTAATAGCTGCCAAATTTTCTAAGCGAGGATCATCAAACGGTGTTGTGCTGATGTTTTCAAGCAGTTCAAAGTTAAACATAGGGCCTTCACTGGATAATAAGGTCAAGCTGTAGTCTATGAATGCTAGGCGTCTTTGTTGTAATAAATTGTACAGCTGGCCCATAGCAACCAAATCACCTTTTAATAAAAGGTCGTCAAGTTCACTATTAAGGTAATTAAATGGTGCTAAGTCAGCTTTGCTAAAGTAAATGTGTTGAGGGTCGAGAAGCGTTAAATACCTGGTAAACACATCAGTGGCAAACTGGTCGTTAACTTCCCTAGGGGAATAGTGCTGACGACCTAATAACTCAATAATTTCTTGGGCCAACAAACCCTGTTTCTCAGTGAACTTAATCTGCACTGGTGTTTCAGTTGGGCTAGTTTGTGCTATGGCAAACGGCACCACTATAAGGCTTACTAAAAATACCACCTTAGGGAAGGTTTGGCGCCAATAAGCAGCTGTGAAAGGGATGTACAAAGCAGTCAAAAAAGTATCAGGAGTCATAAATAGTATGAAGACCTTTAGTAAGCCAATGGGGTTTAACAACGAAATCTCATTGACCCTATACTAGCTTGATTTTAGTGAGCTTTTCAAACGTCTAGAGCGAATTGAAGCTAATTTAGCCAATGCTTTACAGAATCGTTACGTTTGCAGCCCAGAATGTGGCAATATTAGCCCTTTGTAACGAAGGAACAAGCAAAACCATGCCAAAACAAGCCTATCTCAGTGGACTGATGAGTTTTATTAGTGACTCACCAACACCCTTTCATGCTGTTGCTTCAATGGCCAGCCAATTAAGTGCTGCTGGTTATTACCAGCTCAAAGTGGCGAACACTTGGCATTTAAAAGCTGGAGGGCGTTATTTTATTACTCGTAATGATTCAACTATTGTGGCTTTTCAGTTACCTAAAGACAATGCTCTGCAGCGGCTACACATGGTGGGTGCTCATACAGATAGCCCGTGTTTAAAGGTAAAGCCTAACCCAGAAATAAGATGTAAAGGCTATCACCAGTTGGGTGTGGAGGTATATGGCGGGGCATTGTTACATCCATGGTTTGACCGCGATCTGTCTTTAGCTGGCAGAGTGGTTTGTCGTGATGCCAAGGGTTGCCTAGTGAGCCACCTGATAGATTTTAAGCGCCCAGTGGCATGTATTCCAAGTCTAGCCATACATTTAGACCGTGAGGCTAACAAAGGCCATACTGTGAACCCACAAACAGATCTGCCTGTGTTACTCGGACAGGCCTTGGGTGATGATTTTAATCTACGCTCACTGCTGGAGCACGAGTTAAACGCTAATGGGCAGTCTGTGGAGCAGGTGATTGATTATGAGTTAAGTTTCTATGACGTTCAGGCCCCAGCTTTAGTGGGACTAAAGCTGGAGTTTCTAGCAGCGGCAAGATTAGATAACTTATTAAGCTGTTACATAGGGTTAACAGCCATGCTAGATGCTGAAACTGATCAGGGTATGTTATTGATCTGTAATGATCATGAAGAGGTCGGCAGTCAGTCAGCCGAGGGGGCTCAGGGTAGTTTTTTAATGTCTGTGCTGCAGCGCATCTACCCAACGGCTGAACTACTGCATCAAGTGTTAGATGCATCCACTTTTATTTCGGCTGACAATGCACATGGGGTCCATCCCAACTTTACTAATAAACATGATGACCAGCACGGGCCTAAGTTAAATCAAGGGCCAGTAATTAAAGTCAACGCAAACCAGCGCTATGCTACGAATGCAGTGACTAGTGCAATGGTAAAAGAGCTGGCTGCCCAAATCGGATTGCCTATCCAAACCTTTGTGGTGCGCAGCGACATGAGCTGTGGCAGCACCATAGGGCCTATTACTGCGGCTCAGCTCGGTGTGCGCACATTAGACTTGGGAGTGCCCACGTTTGCAATGCACTCCATACGCGAGCTTGCTGGCAGTGCTGATGCACAAATCACCCATAATTTACTAACAAGGTTCTTTGAGACACAACTAATTCTCTAGATGTTATTTACTGGTGCCTAATTAAAAAAGCCCGGCTGTTACCAAGCTCTGCAGCCTGAGCTAAATCGTTAAGTTGGTTTTCAGCAAGGGAGCCAAACCAACTAATAACAGTGTGGCAAGTGCCACTCTTTAACGCTTGCTTGGCTAGGCTCATGGTGTCGTGGTGGGAATCAGGTTTTAATAAGATGATTTTATCCAAGTCAAACCCAGCAGCCCTTAGTTGGGCTTTAGGCAATAACCTAGGCGGTGCAACCCAAGCTAACCAACGTTGGTCATGGCTGAGTTGTGCAAGTAATGGTAGCAATGTCTGCACATTGTTCCAGGCCTCACCGCGCATAATGATTTCTGTGATGCTACTAAGATCTTGTGCAGGTGTATGTTCTTCTTGAGCCCAGAGATCTAGCTGATGTTCTGCTAAAATTCCCTCGATGTTAGTCTCAGTTTTTTGCTGCTGTTGTCGCATCATTTTGGCTCTCCTTCTGGTTTAGTTACCACGGCGTATGACACCGACACTTAATCCTTCAATGCTTAAGTGTTGGTGCGTAAGGTCTACTTCTATGGGTGAAAAATCTGGATTTTCTGCAATCAGTTGCACGTGGTTACCATTGCGTTGAAAACGTTTAACAGTAACCTCATCGTTTAGGCGTGCCACTACAACTTGTCCATTTCTGGCTTGATCTGTTTTATGCACGGCTAATAAATCGCCATCATAAATACCGATGTCTTTCATCGACATTCCACTCACTTTAAGTAAGTAGTCTGCCTTCGGATAAAATAGATTTTCTGGAATTGCGCAATAGTCGCTGATGTGTTCTTGCGCTAGCAGTGGGCTACCAGCGGCTACCATGCCAATAATGGGCAGTCCAAGGTCTACTTCATGCATATCGGGCACTCGTATACCTCGAGAAGCACCCGGAATGATCTCAATTGCACCTTTACGGGCTAGGGCTTTTATATGTTCTTCTGCAGCATTAGGTGACTTGAAACCCAGTTCTTTAGCAATTTCTGCCCGAGTCGGTGGGTAACCTGTATCATTAATGTAGTTGCGAATACAGTCGAGTACTTGATCTTGGCGTGGGGTCAACTTAATCATATTACGTCCTCTAACACATACTAGATATGCTGGTTGTTTGTACAGTTACTGTATATAATACCAGTAATATTGACGCTGGCAAGTTTTATTTTCCCTAGCGGTTTTTCTGTCAGCTTTTAAGGCTAAAATGGTGTACCCTGATGACCGATTATTCGATGCTAACAAAGAGCTTCTTCCGTGTCTGATTCTGTTTCTGTAAAACAAGATATACAACAACTTTACCGTCAGCTTATTAAGCAGCTAGACCTGAAACCTCGATGGGGTCAAAAACAAATGATAGCGACTGTGGCTAATCATTTTTTGGCAATCGATATGGATGCTGATGGCCATCGCCGAGATGATAATCCGGTGTGCTTGGTAGAAGCGGGTACAGGTACGGGAAAAACCCTAGCCTATATGGTGGCCTGTCTGCCTATAGCTAAAGCTTTAGACAAAAAATTAGTTATTTCAACAGCAACTATCGCCCTACAAGAACAAATTGTACAAAAAGATCTGCCGGCCCTTAAAAAACATGGTGGTTATGATTTTGATTTTCAATTAGCAAAAGGCCGGCGAAGATACCTGTGTGTATCTAGGTTAGACCAAGCCTTATCACAAAATGCCGCTATTGACCCAACCCAGGCGCTGTTTGAGGATGAGTTAGCCCTAAAGCTAGATGCGCAACAACAAACTTTGTATAAAGATATGGTAGTGCAACTTGGCAGTAATCAATGGGATGGCGACCGTGATGCCTGGAAAGACTCCTTGGCAGAGGATCATTGGCGGCCAATTACGACAGATCACAAAGGTTGCACTAACCGCCGTTGTAGCCATTTTAGTCAGTGCCCATTTTTTAAAGCTAGAGATGGTTTAGAACAGTCTGATTGCATTGTTACTAATCATGACTTGGTTTTAGCAGATCTAGCTTTAGGAGGGGGTGCTATTTTGCCAGCACCAGAAGACACTATTTATATCTTTGATGAAGGTCATCATTTAGCGGATAAAACCCTAAAACAGTTCACCCATCAGCAAGGTATTCGCCAACTTAGTCGCTGGTACGGGCAAACGCGCTCGGGCTTAAAAAAGTTTTTAAAAGAATGGCAGGGGGGTGGTAAAGGTGCTCAACTCAGTGGGCAGGTAAAGGACCATCTGCAAGGGCTTGAGCAGCAACTCATTAGCGTTGAGCAATTCTTAGACCAGTCGGCATTTAGGCCCCAGGATGGTTACCAGCAGCAAGAAAATTATCGTTTTTCACAAGGCATAGTGCCAACCGAGCTAGTACAAATTAGTCATGATATGGGCCTCAGTAGTGCCCGCTTAGCAAGAGACTTAGGCGCCTTACACGCGTTGATGGACGATGTCGTTAAAGGTGATCAAAACGGTTTGCCTAAAGACCAAGCGGAGAACTACCTTGCAGCCTTTGGGGTATTACAACAAAACGCTGAGCAACAGCTAAGTTTATGGCAAGCCTATGCTAAAGTTGACCAAGAGGGTGAAGTGCCCATGGCACGGTGGCTACAGTATTGGCAAACACCAGAGCGTGTGGATTTAGAGATGTCAGCAAGTCCTATAATGGCGGCTGAACTGCTGCAAAAAAACTTATGGCAACGATGTTATGGAGCCTTGTTAACATCCGCTACCCTCACTGCTTTGGGCCGCTTTGACCGCATTATAACCCATGCTGGTTTAAACCCTAGTAGCACGATGCTGGCTGTTGCCAGCCCCTTTGATTTCTCTAAATCACAGATCTGTGTCCCCAAAGAGGCGATTGAGCCAGGGCCAGAGGGCGTGTTTGTGGATCATTTGATTGTAGGGCTTAAAGCTCAGTTAAATCAGGCTGAAGCCAGCTTAGTGTTGTTTACTTCACGGCGTGTAATGCAGTTGGTTTTTGAGGGTATGGACGGTCTATGGCAGGATTTAATTTTGCAGCAAGGTGAATCTTCTAAGCAACGTCTATTGGACCAACACAAACAACGTATCGATGAAGGAGAGGGCAGTATTTTGTTTGGCCTGGCCAGTTTTGCTGAAGGTATCGATCTACCTGGCAATTACCTAACTCACGTAGTAATAACACGGCTACCATTTACGGTGCCAGACCGCCCCGTGCCATCAGCTCTTGCTGAGTGGATCGAGAAGTCTGGTGGTAATAGTTTTGCTGAACTATCGGTGCCAGAAGCAAGTGTTAGGCTAGTGCAAGCCACAGGTCGTTTGCTGCGCAAAGAAGAAGATAAAGGCCGCATTACTATTTTGGACAAACGTATCTTAAGTAAACGCTATGGCCAACAGCTTTTGCAGGCGTTACCGCCTTATCATCGGCAGTTTAGTTAATGAACGATTAAGGCTAATTAAAGGTGTTTTGTGTAATGGTCTCAAACTCTCTATACTGCCTCGTTGAAGTTTATCTTAACGAGGCATGCTCGCCTCTCAATGGAAAATCACCTTGAAATCAAATGATTCAAAAGCCTCTGGTTTAAACTGGTCGCTGGACGATTTTATCGTCCCACAGGAGGAGGGCAAAACCCGCTTTCATGATTTAGATTTGCCCGACCAAGTGATGCAGGGTATTGCGGCGTTGGGATATGAATACTGTAGCCCAATACAGGCATTAACCTTGCCTGAATCTCTGGCTGGAAAAGATATTACCGGGAAAGCACAGACTGGCTCAGGAAAAACAGCTGCATTTTTACTCAGTATTATTACTGACTTTTTAGATTTTCCCATAGAAGGTCCTCGTCGATTAGGTACTCCAAGAGCGCTTATTGTTGCTCCCACCCGAGAGTTGGTAATGCAAATAGCCAGTGACGCTGAGGACCTTACACGTTTTTGCGATGTCAACGTTCAGCAACTTGTTGGTGGCATGGATTTTGAAGTACAGCAAAAGCAACTACAAAAGCAGCATACTGACATCATGGTGGCTACACCGGGTCGGTTGTTAGATTTTTGTCGCCGAGGGCATGTCAATCTGCGTGAAGTGGAAGTGATCGTCTTGGATGAAGCTGATCGGATGTTGAGTATGGGCTTTATCCCAGATGTGCGGGCTATTATTCGTCAAACACCAAAAAAAGAAGATCGCCAAACTTTGTTATTTAGTGCTACTTTTAGCGAACAGATATTACGCTTGGCAGAACAATGGACTTTTGAGCCTGTGCATGTGGAAATTGAGTCTGACGACCTAGCTTCTGCCACTGTAGAGCAGCGTTTCTTTTCTGTAGCCCGCGCTGATAAATATAAAGTGTTGCTAAATTGCTTAAAAACAATGGGCGTAGAGCGTGCGATTGTATTTGCTAACCGGCGTCATATTACCCGTGATTTAGCTGAAAAGTTGCAAAAAGACGGCATTAAAAGTGCCCTTTTGTCGGGTGAAGTTGCGCAAGTCAAACGGGTTAAAACCCTAGAGCGCTTCCGCAGTGGCGATACACCTATTTTAGTCGCTACGGATGTAGCAGGCCGAGGCATCCATGTGGATGGTGTAACTCATGTTTTTAACTATGATCTGCCAGAAGAAATAGAAGACTATGTGCACCGTATAGGACGCACTGGCCGAGCAGGAGCTTCTGGGATTTCAATTAGCTTTGCCTCAGAAGATGATGCCTTCATAATGCCTGACCTAGAACAGATGCTGGGAAAACGTTTAGACTGCGAACCGACACCTAGCGAACTGTTAGTTTAATAGGTGTCGCAATGAACTTTAAACCCGCAGTTGCAGTCATTGGTGGCGGCAGCTTTGGCACTGTATTAGCCAACATTGTCGCTCACAATGGATTTCCTGTTAGGCTGTGGCTACGTGACGAAATGTTGGCCCAAGAAATGCGTAATACACGGATTAACTCTCGCTATGTGCCCGGGCTAGAATTACACCAGAACCTCGAAATAATGACTGATCTTAGTGCCTGTATTAGTGATGCAGACACCGTTTTATTTTCCGTGCCCAGTAAAGCCTTTAGAGGGGTTTTGGAGCAAGCTAAAGGCTTTATAAACCCACAGCAATACCTAGTTACGACAGCAAAGGGTATTGAGCCTGATACTTTTTTATTAATGAGTCAGGTGCTTGAAGTCTATTTTCCTAACAACCCTGTGGGTGTGATCAGTGGCCCGAACTTAGCAAAAGAAGTGGCTGCTAAACAGTTAACGGGTACTGTGATTGCTAGTGATCATGAAGGGCTGCGTCGTCAAGTGCAGGACATATTACAGTGCCACTTCTTTCGAGTGTATGCGAGCAATGATCGCTATGGCACAGAGTTGGGTGGTGCACTCAAAAATATCTATGCCATTGCTGCCGGCCTGAGTGCAGCTTTGGGTATGGGTGAAAATACCCGTAGCATGTTATTAACCCGCAGTTTAGCTGAAATGAGCCGCCTAGCAGTGCATATGGGCGCTAATCCAATGACATTTTTGGGTCTAGCTGGGGTTGGGGACCTAATCGTTACCTGTATGTCTCCCTTGAGTAGAAATTACCGGGTAGGTTATGCGTTAGGCCAAGGAAAAGGTTTAGACCAGGCTGTAGCCGAGCTAGGAGAGGTGGCTGAAGGTGTAAATACCCTTGCCTTGGTGAAGGAAAAAGCTGATCAATTACAGGTGAATATGCCCTTAGTTGATGGCCTTTATGCGTTGGTTTATGAGGGTGAAGATGCCTCTACTGTAGCGAAAGCACTAATGGATCGTGATCAAAATTCAGATGTTGAGTTTGTACTAAAACGCAGTTAATCACTTGAAATGTGTCTGAATTGACCCTATGTTAAGTACATGGAAGTTAAAGGAGCAAATACTATGCAAGCATTAAAAAATAACCTGAAATCAGAAGCTTTTTGGCTTCGCCTAGTCTTTATGTTGTTAACCTTGGTGTTGGTAAAAATTGCAGCGTATATATTAGTGCTGTTAGTTGTTGCTCAGTTTTTTTATCGTCTTTTTAATGAATCTAGCCAGCATACGATACTTGAATTTAGTAATAGCACAGGGCGTTTCATCCTTCAAAGCTACCGGTTTTTGTCTTACCAAACTGAAAGCAAGCCTTTTCCATTTAATGACTGGCCGGAGGCAAAGGATTTACCACAGGCCCAGGACTAATGAAACTGCTCCTAATGCGCCATGGTGAGGCCAGCTTCAATGCTCCCTCTGACGCTCAAAGGCGGCTTACCCAAAGGGGCAGCGATTCAGTCATACAGCAAAGCCAACAGCAAACCATACCTTGGCATGAATATACTAGCCTGTGGGTTAGCCCTTATATGAGGGCACAACAGACGGCATCTTTGTTGTTACAGAACTATGCTTATAAAAAGCACCTATTAAATCTACAAACACTGGACTGTATCACTCCTCACGGAGAGATCGATCAAGTGCAAAGTTTCTTGCTGCAACAACATCATGAAGGCATTGTTCTGATCACTCACCAGCCATTAGTTAGTGGTTTGATTGGCCATTTTTGCCATGGGAATCATCACATGGGAGAGCCTATGCGGCCAGCTTCTATAGCCTTGCTGGAAGGTGAGGTTGCGGCTGCAGGGTGTCTTCGATTGACCAATTTATTCCATCCATAAAGGTAATTAATATGGCTATATTTTCTCGTTTAACAAGCAATGCCAGCATCTTCATAAGTTGCTTTTGTGTGTCTTTAATCGCTCAAGCAGAGGTGAATTTGGATGTGACTCAAAACAGTTTTTTGATTCATCAGACACAGATAAATGCACCATACTACACGCTACCCACTAGCGCGATGCGCAAGGTTAATGGCGTAATTGGAGCTGAATATAACTTGTCTTTGGCTGGCCAGCTTAGTAGTTACACCTGGGAAATGATGCCAGGGTTAAGCGCTAAAATGGTTCATGAAAAAGCTTTAGCGCAACTCAAAACAACTAATGTAGAAGTGCTGTATCAATGCCACGGACGCTCTTGTGGGTCTAGTAACCAATGGGCAAATCAGGTGTTTCATCAATCACGTCTCTACGGCCTAGATAGTCAGCAGTCTTATGCTGCTCTAAAGCAAGACACTTTAAAGGGGCAGAACTACTATGCACTTTACAGCACTGAGCGGGGCAACAAAAAAGTTTATTTACACCTAGAAATGATTAAGGGATCGGTGTTTTAACGCAAAACAAATAAAAGGTCCAATATGGATAAGAAATCCAATTTAGATTCATTTTCTGACTTCATTGCTGCGGGTAGTGCAACGACACACGAGGCGCTAGCGCTATTTGACAGCCTCAATTCTGTCAATATTGACTTTATGCTTGGGAACTGGAAAGGGGCAAGCTTTCCCACTGGCCACTTGCTCGACGGGGTGTTGGAAGTTTACCATTGGTACGGGAAGACATTTGAAAGTGCTGAGCATGTGCATCCTTTGGTGTTCACCAACAGGCGCGGTAGCAAAGTAAGTGTGAACCCTGCCTTGATCCCTTTGAGTGCGCTTGATGTTATGCCTATTTTGAAGGCACCTTTTTTGGGACGCCTAATGCAGTACTTTATACCCTTGTTCACAACCCAACGCTCTCGGGCCCGACTGAGAATGACCAGCTATCGTGGCAAAGTTACTGCAACTATGATCTATGATCATAAACCGATCAACGACGTATTTCGTCAGGTTGATAGTAATACCGTCCTTGGAATTATGGATCGCAAAGGGATGGAGCAACCTTTCTTTTTTGTGTTGCAAAATGAAAGATCACGACACTATAGCGAGTGATAGTAAGTGTTATTATTTGAAACGTGTTTTCACACTTCCTCTTTAAATGATTAAAAGCTAAGCTAATGGCTGAACTTATCGTGAAATTTAAGTAATAAGTTGTTTGGTATAAGTCTAATGCAGTATGGCCAGATTTAATTTGAGTGAGCTATAAATTAAACCCGTTGTCTCCATTGATACACCAACTAATCTAAGGATGTCTAAATTATACATTGGCTTACCAATGTAACACTTCATAGGATAATAAACATGCCTACAGTTGCACTAGTTTTGGGTAGTGGTGGCGCCAGAGGCAACGCCCATATTGGCGTAATTCAAATATTAGAAGAACAGGGCTTTGATATTATTAGTGTGTCTGGATGTTCTATGGGTGCTGTAGTGGGAGGCATGTATGCAGCGGGTAAGTTGCCTGCTTTTACTGAGTGGGTGTCAGGCTTATCAAGGTTTGATGTGTTCCGTTTAGTTGATATGTCTTTGCTGTCCATGGGAGCAATCCGTGGCGAAAAAGCCTACGCTATCCTTGAAGAATTTGTAGGAGACCAGCTGATTGAAGACCTGCCCATACCCTATACTGCTGTGGCTACAGACTTAGTTAAGCAGCAGGAGGTGTGGTTTCAGTCTGGTCATATAATGGATGCAATAAGAGCGAGTGTTGCAGTGCCTGGGATGATTATGCCGGTCACAGAAAAAGGTCGCTTCTTGGTAGATGGAGGGTTACTTAATCCTGTGCCCATTATGCCTGTAGTGCCAGATCAAGCTGATTTAATTATTTCAGTTAATTTAAATACTAACGTAGAAAACTTTCGACCTGGGCAGAAGTCAATATTAAATAGTGCAAAATACGGCGACGACTCGATATTATCTGGCGTAAACGCCTCAAAAAGTCAGCGCAGCCATTTGCATTGGAATAAGATGGAAATGCTAAACCAGTGTTTTGAAACCATGCAGGCGACCATGGCGAAATACAAAATGGCAGGCTATGAACCAGACATTGAGATCAATATAGATCGCAACGCCTGCAATTTCTTTGAACTCTATCGAGCCAAAGAAATGATAGAGATTGGTCGACATGCAGCACTTGAGGCACTGCATGGTAATAAAAAGTTAATTAAGACTTAATTAATGTCAAAAACTCTGCACGAGTGCGTGCATCTTCGCGCAACTTCCCCAGCAGAACAGAGGTTTTCATACTTGCATTTTGTTTCTGCACTCCGCGCATCATCATACACATGTGTTGTGCTTCAATGACCACACCAACTCCCTTAGCCTGAGTAACTTCCATAATAGTATCGGCAATTTGTTTAGTCATATTTTCTTGAATCTGTAAACGACGAGCAAACATATCTACAATACGAGCTACTTTTGACAGACCTAGCACTTTACCTGAAGGCAAATAAGCCACATGACACTTGCCAATAAACGGTAAAAGGTGATGCTCGCACAAAGAGTACAGCTCTATGTCCTTAACAATCACCATCTCTTCATTGTCTGATGGAAATAGTGCACCGTTAATGACTTCGTCAACATTTTTATCGTAGCCATTATTGAGGAATTTAAAGGCTTTAGCTGCCCGCTTAGGCGTGTCCTTTAAACCTGGACGATTTAAATCTTCACCAATACTGGTAAGGATGTTTTCGTATGCTTTTTCCATAGACCTTCTCGTTGCTATTGTTGTTGTTGCCCTCATTACCAGTAGGATAGTAAAACAGAGAGACCAAATTTTACGCGCACAATACGTGAAGCGATGGCTAAGGTAAAGGCTTGAAGGCCATATTACCCTCTTTTTGCAGCCTTTTTAAGTAATACATACAGTGCGCCGGTGCCACCATCTTTTGGTAGGGCAGAAGTGAACGCTAAAACGGCATCAAGTTGCTGCAACCAGTGGTTTACATGGGACTTAATTAAGGCTTGTCCTGCGCCTCTAATTTCACCATTTTCGTCTCGATAACCTGCCCCAGCTTTTCCGTGCACTATAAGCAAACAACGGTCTCCTTCAGTCTGACCATGTTTAACCGCGTTCCATACTGAGTCCCGCGCTGTCTCTATACGATAACCATGTAAATCAAGAGTAAGGGTTGGACGCATGTGGCCATTACTGAGCCTGCGCAGGCTACCGCCATCTAGCCCCACGCGTGAGTAGGTAATGCTTTGTTCTGACTCTAACATTTCAAACCCTTGCTCCCCAAGTGCTGCTTTTTCTTGAACAAGCTCAATTGCAGCAGCTCTGCGTGTAGCAGAACTTAAAATGTCAGCGCCTTTAAACGCAGGTGTGGTCTGACGTCCAGTTTTTTTTAACGGAGACGCTGCGCCAAATGCTGACCCAAAATCTAGTTCTGTTAATGGGTTTTGCGGGTCTTGGTCTGAAGTTGAGTTCATGGTTTCTAAATGCAGTTTGTGTTCATACCAATATGGTATCGGGACATGGCTTAGCTTACAATGGCGCTATTAAAGTATTATTGTTATAAGTCATGCTTATTAAATTATCCCAAGCAATAAAGACAGCTGAAGCCGCGCTCATTGAAGCTCAGGTGCACTTTGGCCATGGCACTGACAATGCCTGGGATGAGGCTGTTTTTTTAGTGCTAGGAGCCTGTGGTATGCCCTTAGATACACAAAAAGATCAATTACAAAACGTGCTCACTAGGGAGCAGTTATTCTGCATTGAAGATTGGTTAGGTAAACGTATTCAGCAGCGTTTGCCTTTGCCTTACCTGCTAGGTGAAACTTGGTTTGCAGAAATTCCCTTTAAGGTGAGTCAGGACGTCATTATTCCCCGATCACCAATGGCAGAACTTATTGGTAGGCATTTTTCTCCTTTTGTTAAGAATAGTCCAAAAACTGCACTAGATCTTTGCTGCGGCAGCGGCTGTATTGGCATTGCTATGGCCTTGCACATGGATATTTCTCATGTTGATATGGTGGACATTGACCCTGCGGCATTAGTACTAAGTCAAGAAAATATTGATTACCATGGTGTGGCTGATCGAGTGCGGGTGTTTGATTCCAATTTATTTTCGGGTTTATCTGCTAAACATTATGATTTAATTGTTAGTAACCCACCATACGTGGACGCGAAAGACTATGATGACATGCCTTTGGAATTTTCCCACGAACCCAAGTTGGCCCTGGTATCAGGTGTCGACGGTTTAGACCTTACTGCAGCAATGCTGGCCCAAGCTGCAGATTGGCTTTCAGAACAGGGGCTTATCGTTATTGAAGTAGGCAATAGTGAAGTAGCACTGCAACAGGCTTTACCTGAAGTACCTTTTATGTGGCTCGATTTAAGTGCTGGTGGTAACGGTGTTTTTTGCCTCACAGGGGCGCAATGTAGGCAATATCAAGACAGATTTAGAGCATGGTATCAATCACGCCCATAAGTCTATTGTTTGCTGCTTAGTGTACTAAACAGCTATAATTAATTTGAAAAATTTTAGAGTAAAAATGTCATGTCTGGCAATACCTTCGGTAAGTTGTTTACGGTCACCACCTTTGGCGAAAGCCATGGCCCAGCCTTGGGTGCCACAATTGATGGTTGCCCAGCAGGCATTGAGCTGACTGAGGCTGATTTACAAGTTGATTTAGATCGCCGTAAGCCGGGTAAGTCAAGGCACACCACCCAACGCCGAGAGGCTGACCAGGTGCGAATTTTATCGGGTGTATTTGAGGGTCGAACTACGGGCACGCCTATTGGTCTTATTATTGAAAATACAGACCAACGATCTAAGGACTACGGCAACATAAAGGATCAGTTTCGTCCTGCCCATGCGGATTACACTTACATGCATAAGTATGGTGTACGCGATTACCGTGGTGGTGGTCGGTCGTCAGCCCGTGAAACAGCCATGCGTGTAGCAGCGGGTGCCATAGCTAAAAAGTTTTTGGCTGGTCAAGGTATTCGTATCAGCGGTTATCTTTCTCAATTGGGTCCAATTAAGCTGGACTGCTCAGAACCTCAGATTGTCAATGATAATCCATTTTTTTGTGGTCAGGCTGATAAGATTGAAGAACTTGAACAGTTCATGGATGCGCTTAGAAAATCGGGTGACTCTATTGGTGCACAAGTGACTATTATTGCAACTGGGGTAGCGGCAGGTATCGGTGAGCCAGTTTTTGATCGTTTAGATGCTGAATTAGCCCACGGGTTAATGAGCATCAATGCTGTTAAGGGTGTAGAAATAGGTGATGGCTTCGAGGTTGTTGCCCAGCGCGGCACAGAACACCGTGATGAAATGACCCCTGAAGGTTTCTTATCTAATCATGCGGGCGGCATTTTAGGTGGTATAAGTAGTGGCCAAGATATTATTGCCCGAATTGCGCTTAAACCCACTTCAAGCTTACATTTGCCTGGGCAATCTATCGATCTGCATGGCAACTCAGTGGAAGTGATCACTAAAGGCCGTCATGACCCCTGTGTAGGTATTCGGGCTACACCTATTGCTGAAGCAATGGTGGCGTTGACGTTAATGGATCATTTTCTTCGCCAGCGTGGGCAGAATGGCACACCTAACTATGATCTTCCCACCATAAAGTAAAAACTACCATGAAACATATTCGATTACCGCTTATTCCAACCCTGTTGGCAATGGCATTGACTTTTGTGAGTGGGATGGCCATGGCTGACAGTATTAGATTTGCCACCACTACTAGCACCTATAACTCAGGTTTATTGGATTATTTATTAAACCACTATGCCAACGTTAGCCAGACTGAGGTACAAGTGATCTCTGTAGGAACTGGCAAAGCGTTAAGGATGGCAGAAAATGGTGATGTAGATTTAGTAATGACCCATGCACCCTCTGCAGAAGCACGGTTTATTGGCCAAGGTTTTGGTATTGAACCCCTTGGCGTGATGTACAACGACTTTGTTTTGGTGGGCCCTAAAGATGATGCAGCACAGGTAAGCTTAGCCCAGACTGTGACCGAAGGGTTGTCTCTTATAATGTTATCTAATCAACGTTTTATTTCCCGTGGCGACGACTCAGGAACTCATAAAAAGGAGTTACAATTATGGCAGCACCTTGGAGCTTTGCCTAGCTTTGCTGGTTATCTTGAGTCTGGCCGGGGTATGGGCCACAGTTTACAAATGGCGTCTGAACTAGGTGCCTACACCTTGACTGACCGAGGGACTTGGTTGGCCTTAAAAGACAAGCTTGCATTGCGTTTGGTGCTTGAAACTGACCCTCGTTTACTCAATCCCTATCAGGTGATCTTAGTTAACCCAGTGCGTCACCAACATGCTAATGTTAAATCTGCTCGTGAGTTTGCCCAGTGGATGGTGAGTTCAGAGGGGCAGGGAATTATTGGAAAATTTCGTATAAATGGCGAGGTATTATTTGTGCCTTCGGCGCTATAGTTAACTCAATGAATGATCTTTGGACTACATTTAGTACTGCTATCGCTCAGCTCTTAAGCGGTGACCCGGAACTGTGGGGAATTGTTGGAGTGTCTTTTAGTGTTTCAGCTAGCGCTTTACTAATTGCTTTATTGCCCGCGTTGAGTGCTGGATTTACGCTAGCCTATTTTCGTTTTCCTGGTCGTTGGGTCGCAATTAGTTTACTCAATAGTTTGCTAGCAGTCCCTACTGTGGTGGTTGGCCTAGTGCTATATATGCTCCTGTCACGTGCTGGTCCCTTGGGTGATCTTAATCTTCTGTTCACCCGACCAGCTATGATTATTGGCCAGATCCTCTTATGTTTTCCCCTATTGGTAGCTATGAGTTTAAGTGCCTTCCAAGCTGCAGATCACCGCGTTTTAGAAACTGCTAAAACCCTGGGAGCCAGCCCACTCCAAGCCTTTGTTACATTGTTATTTGAAGTTCGGTTTGCACTTCTTGCGGCAGTGGTCACAGCCTTCGGGCGTATTATTGCAGAAGTAGGAAGTGCAATGATGGTGGGCGGCAACATATTACACCACACACGAAACATCACTACCGCCATTGCCTTAGAAACTGGCAAAGGTGAGTTTGTGCAGGGTGTTGCCCTAGGGATAGTACTTTTGGTGATGGCTTTAATACTCAATGTGAGTTTGGGCTGGATGCAAAGCCATAGCCGTGTGCTGAGGCATGGCACCTAATGCGCTTAGAGCTTAATAACATATGTCAGCGATACGGCGAAGAGGACTTGTTTGTCATTGATCAGTTGCAACTCATTAGCACTGATGCGGTGCACCTTCATGGTCCCAACGGCGTAGGCAAATCTACCTTGATGAAAATCATGGCAGGCCTTCAAAAACCCACCTCAGGTGAGGTTAGGCGAATGCCTATGGCAGGAGAAAACATGCGGCGCCAAGCAGTCATCTACCTGCACCAAAATACCTACCTTTTCGACACGGATGTGCGCAGCAATGTGGAATATGGATTACGTATGAGGCGAGAGAAAAATACAAAAAAAGTAGATAAGGCCCTAGCATGGGCCGGCTTGGGTCATCTTGAGTATCGCCAAGCTCACTTGCTCTCTGGTGGAGAACGTCAACGCTTAGCCTTGGCAAGAGCCCTAGTATTAGACCCAGCATTAGTCTTGCTTGATGAGCCTACCAGTAACTTAGACATTGGGTCTGTGGCGCGTATTGAAGAAATGTTGCAAGACCTGCATCGGCGCGGAACAGGTATTCTACTGGCGTGCCATCAAGACAACGCCTTGACTAAATTGTGTAATCAACATTGGTTGTTAGCTGCAGGAAAGCTAACAGTTCAGGCTTAGGCCACGCTAGTGTTTTTTAGGCCCAGACCCTTTTTTACCTGAGTAACCCCCTTTAGGTTTGTCTGCAGGGACGCGGAACAATAGATATAAATCTTGCAATAACTCTGGAATTTGCTCACACAATTGTTGACAAAACTCAGGCTGCTGACGTAACTCTTCAAGTTCTGCGTCTTCATCTAATTTAGCGGCCAACATGAAGGGTAGCAAGCATTCAGCTACATCCTCTTCTTGCTCGGCAAACCAAATATCTTCCTGGCTAAATATCAGCTCCATAAAGCCTTGAGCCCAGTACTCCAGAAGGCAATCGTCTACTTGGTCTAGTTCTAGCGTTAGGTCACAGGGAAGATCGATGTCTTGATCAGATTCCAAGCATTCTCGTAAAAAAGCAAACTCTTGGCGCATTAAGTTAATAATCTCATGGCGCTCAGAGTTATTTTCAAGCACAGGGTTTTCAGCCATAACTTGCTCTAACCATTCATGCTCTGGCATAGGCGCTGGACTGATCGCTAAGGCACACAGGTAACCGTGTAGAGCAATGTAATCTAAGGCTTCTTCTTGCACTTTGTCGGATAAAAGATAGGCATCAAGTTGGTCGATTTGGACATCTGTTAACGGGTCGCTGCTTATGGACATGGGGTGTAACTCTGTCAAATAAATATGACCTATTGTAACTCATGGTAGGCATTAACAGCTAACAAACTAGGCCTCTAGTATGCTCTAGAGAGATTGTGACCTAACCCCCCATTGTTTTCTTGCCTGTGTTGCTCATCTAGGCCTTTTATAGGGGTGACAGTGAGGCCACCTTCAAGGATAATAACGCGCGATGAACGATACTCCTGAAAAACTCTTGCACAGCCTCTTTGGCTACGAACATTTTCGTGGCCACCAACTCGACGTAATTCAGCATGTCATTGATGGTGGTGACGCACTAGTGTTAATGCCCACAGGTGGAGGTAAGTCTATCTGCTACCAAATCCCAGCACTACTTAGAGAGGGTGTCGGGGTTGTTATTTCTCCTTTGATCGCGTTAATGCAAGACCAAGTCTCAAGCATGCAGCAACTTGGGGTGAATGCACAGGCGTTGCATTCGGGTATTGATTGGCAACTGCAGAACCAAATTGAACAACAGGCATTAAATGGTGATTTAGATTTACTTTATGTTTCGCCTGAACGATTAATGACTGCTTCGTGTATGAATTTGTTGAGATCTTGTAAGGTCGCGTTATTTGCTATCGATGAAGCTCACTGCGTGTCTCAATGGGGCCATGACTTTAGGCCTGAATACTTGCAACTAGAGTGCTTGCAACAAAACTTCCCAGATATACCCAGAATGGCACTAACAGCCACTGCAGACCGGCCTACGCAGCAGGAAATGGTAAAACGTTTAGGGCTGAATCAAGCGCAACAGTACATCAGTAGTTTTGACCGGCCAAATATCCGTTACCGTATTATGCAAAAGCAAAAAGGTAAGCAGCAGTTGCTAGATTTTGTGCAATTGCAGCACCAGGGTAATGCTGGCATTGTTTATTGTATGTCACGTAAAAAAGTAGATGAAACAGCTCTTTGGTTAGTGGAGCAAGGTGTTCCTGCACTGCCCTATCATGCTGGATTAGGCTCAGAAAGAAGAGCTCAAAATCAACAGCGTTTTCTCAATGAAGAAGGCTTAGTAATGGTGGCCACTATTGCCTTTGGTATGGGTATTGATAAACCTAATGTGCGTTTTGTTGCCCACTTAGACTTACCTAAAAGTATAGAATCGTATTATCAGGAAACAGGTCGAGCAGGGCGTGATGGGCTCCCTGCAGATGCATGGATGGTTTACGGTTTACAAGACGTAATGTGGCTGAGGCAGCGGCTGGAACAAACTGATATGGATGCCGCCATTAAGCGCTCAGAGCAGTCTAAACTAGACGCCATGTTGGGTTTGTGCGAAATTACGCATTGTCGTCGACAAGCTATTTTAAGCTACTTTAATGAAGCCTCGTCTAACACTTGTGGCAACTGTGATAACTGTTTAGAACCTGTGGCCACATTTGATGGCACTGAAGTGGCTCGTAAGGCGCTATCTTGTATTTTTCGAAGCGGCCAACGCTATGGCGTAGCACATTTAATTGATATATTAATGGGTAAGCCAACAGACAAGATTAAAGCTGCAGGCCATGACAAAATATCGACCTTTGCATTGGGTCAGGAATTTGATCAAAAACAATGGCGCTCGGTATATCGGCAACTTTTGGCCTTGGGCTTAGTGTCCAGTGATCCAGAAAACTATGGTGGCCTGCGGTTATTACCCCCTTGTAGGCCGTTACTTAAAGGTGAGGCAGAGCTGCAGTTGCGGCTGGATCGTAAGGTGTCTATTAAGGCACCAACAGCAGCTAAAGCAAGGCTTCAAATAGCTGATGCTGATATGGATTTATGGCAGTTGCTCAGGGAATTACGCATGGCGTTAGCCCAAGATCAGAAAGTGCCTCCTTACGTAATTTTTAGCGATTCTTCCTTATTAGAAATGCTCCATGCAAAACCTCAGTCACTTTTGGAAATGAGCCATGTGCACGGTGTGGGTGAAAAGAAACTAGACCGCTACGGGGATGACTTTTTAGCTTTAATTCAACAACACGCCTAGCCAGCTATGGTACCATTATTAATTGGCCGAAAAGCCTTATCCTATTACTTTAAAGGAAGCCATTAATGGCCAGTTTACAAGATCAGTTGCTGAAGGCCGGTTTAGCCAACGAAAAGCAATCTAAGCAAGCCACTAAGGCTAAAAAGAAGCAAACCCGTGATGTGCGTAAGGGTGTGGATATGGGTGAAACTGCTGCGCAACGTGCGCTGGGTGAAAAACAAGCACAAGCAGCTCGGTCTAAGCAGCTTAATGCGCAGCGTGACGCTGAACATCAAGACCGCGCAGTGGTTGCTCAAGTGAAGCAAATGTTAGAACGCTGCCGGTTAGACCTAACAGGCGGTGAAGTCACCTATAATTTTGTTGATGGCAAAGCCATTAAAAAACTCTACGTCAACGCAATGCAACAAGCTGCTCTAAGTAGAGGTTCGTTAGTAATTGTTGGCTTAGATGAGCATTACTGTGTGGTACCGGCAACTGTGGCTGTCCGAATTGAAGAGCGTGCGCCAGACACTTTGATTATTCGTGCCGAGTCTGCAGCAGATGACGTTGCAGATGAAGACGACCCTTACGCAGATTTTGTTATTCCAGATGATTTAATGTGGTAAAGCTTGTGAGCCGACTAGAACTTAATGGGCAAGATGCCACGAAACGGCAAAAGAAATTACAAAAGCGTTTGCGCCGTGATGTAGGCCGCGCCATCGACGATTACGCCATGATAGAACAGGGCGACAAGGTAATGGTGTGCGTGTCTGGTGGTAAAGACTCTTATGCCATGCTCGACATATTAATGCAATTGCAACACAGTGCGCCCATAGACTTTGACATACTGGCGGTTAATTTAGACCAAAAACAACCTGATTTTCCAGAACATATATTGCCTAAGTACCTCGCTGAAGTGGGAGTAGATTTTCACGTTATCGAGCACGATACCTATAGTGTAGTGAAAGCCGTGATTGAAGAAGGAAAAACCACCTGTGGTTTATGCTCACGCATGCGCCGCGGTACTTTGTATCGGTTTGCTCAAGAACGTGGCATTACTAAAATAGCCTTAGGTCACCACCGCGACGACATACTAGAAACCTTATTTTTAAACATGTTCCACGGAGGCAAGCTTAAAGCCATGCCCGCCCGTTTACTCAGTGACGATGGCATAAATACGGTCATCCGCCCTATGGCTTATGCTCGTGAACAAGACATAGCCGAGTATGCCCAACTTAAGCAATACCCTATTATTCCGTGCAACCTATGTGGCTCTCAGGATAATCTCCAACGCCAACACATTAAAGCCATGTTGCAAGATTGGGAAAAAAACTATCCAGGCCGAGTAGAAAGTATGGCTAAGTCACTACAGAATGTAGTGCCCTCGCACCTAATGGATACCCAGCTGCACAATTTTAAACGGGTGCAACGTTCAAATGATGAGCGAATTTGTGAAGAAGCAGACCTGGCGTTACTAAACTTACCGCTCTAATGAATCCAATGCTGAAGGGCTTCCTGTATTAGAGTCTAATACCCCCCCCCCTGATAAATAAACAGTTAAACATCATGGACTTCTATGTATATAACTTCAGAAGACCAGCTTAGAGAGGTGTATAGCCACCCCAAAGGATCTGCTAAAGCTAGGCCACTGCCGGCTTTAGAGTTACATTCTATCAACTTTATAGCTCACTCGCCGTTTGTTATTATTTCTAGCTGTTCAGCAACAGGTTCTGTGGACTGCTCTTTGCGCGGCGGCCAGCCCGGATTTGTGAAAGTGTTGAGTAAAAATTGCCTACTTATTCCTGACGGAAAAGGTAATAACCGCCTAGATAGCCTAGTGAATATCGTTGAAACAGGTGACATTGGTTGTTTGTTCCTAATACCAGGGGTAGATGAAACACTTAGGGTGAACGGAGTTGTTCGTATTTCGACGGTAGCCGATCACTTAAGTTTTTTTTCAAGTTACTCTAATGCTCCAAAAACTTGCATTGAACTCACTATTAAAGAAATGTTTTTGCACTGTGCCAAAGCGTTAATGCGATCACAGCTTTGGTCATCTGAGCCAAAGGTTGACCTTGGGTTATTGCCTACTATTGGGCAATTGATGAAGGATCAACTGCTATTAAATGAAATACCCGAAACTTAAACGCATAGGGTAGCTGGATACCAGCGTGGTTGGTAATTAATGTATAGCAAATACGGATGACCCGCTGTTTGCTTCTGAGCTAAAGCCCCCAGGGGAATGTTAGCTTCCTATTGGTCATAAAAAAAGGTACTAGAATAATGCAAATGGATGATTCAGTTAATGTATTTGGTGAAAAATTAGGTATTTGTGGGGTGGATCCAATCACTGGGTTTTACCGCGATGGAGCGTGCAATACTTGTAAAGACGACTTTGGTTCTCATACAGTCTGTATTGAAACTTCAAAGGACTTTTTAGACTACTCAAAATCTAAAGGCAATGACCTTACTACCCCAGTACCCGCATTTAATTTCAAAGGATTAAACCCCGGAGACAGTTGGTGTGTATGTGCTGGGAGGTGGTTAGAGGCCGAAAAAAACGGTATGGCGCCAAGACTCCATCTGCAAAGTACCCATATAAGAGCTTTGGAGATTGTGCCTATGGAGCTTCTTAAAAAATATGCCGTAGATTTAAATTAGTATTAATCATTAACCCGCTCTGGCTCCGCTGCAAAGAGGCAGGTCAGGTGTGTAGGGTTACGAATGTTTACATTGGTTAACTAAAATAGACAAGACGTCCTTGCCCTTTGACCGTTAGTGGTTTGCTGCTAATTCTTGCATGCGATTCCACAGGCTGGTGCGTATACCTATGCCA
The DNA here is from genome assembly GCF_047730085.1 of Candidatus Njordibacter sp. Uisw_056. Lineage (NCBI taxonomy): Bacteria > Pseudomonadati > Pseudomonadota > Gammaproteobacteria > Pseudomonadales > Candidatus Njordibacteraceae > Candidatus Njordibacter > Candidatus Njordibacter sp. Uisw_056. The sequence continues at coordinate 1,158,629 of NZ_CP159830.1, forward strand.
TTAGCGTCGCAGCGAGCGCGGTAGGCGTCTATGTCTGAAGTGCCTGCAACAGTTTTGCAGTCTGAGGGCGCTGGACCTATGGTGATACGTACTTCGTTCCAAGCTAAATCTCGTTCTCTAGGTTGTAAAAGCCCACGTAGCTGACCTTGCGAGGTTAAGTCAAAGCGACGCATACCGCCTTCTAAGTTATTGAAGTAGATGCATACACTTTGTCCATTAGCGCCATGTTGATCTAAATAATGGGCAATGGCAGGCACTGCAAAAGCGCCACAGGCTGTTTTGTGCATACGGATTTCTTTGATACCATTGTCTACGGCATGTTTAAAGGCTTCTTGGAATTGTACTAAAGCCGGTTGGCCAAGGGCGTCATATATTAGGCTGTCTTTACTTTCTACTAATAATTTAGGTGCGCTAATGCTGGAGTCTAAGCCGGCCAAAGAGGTCTCTAATAAATCGCTGTTTGCAATGCCATGTCGCAATGCAAAGGTAGCCCGGTGCCCAGCCGTTTTTTGATTCGCTTGGTCAAAACCGCGGCTAGCAACCACTTTTTCTACTATTTGAGTGAGCTGTTCTGCGCTTACAAGTGTGGTATCGCTCATTAGGGTTCCTTTGTGTAGTTGTTATTATTTATTTCGTTGGCTATTTTTCTGGATTAATCCGCGTTGCATTGATTAAAGTAATGGGCGAGTTTGCGGACATACCAATAACGCTACTTACGGCCGAATGACTCCAGCTTATGCCTGCGGTATTGCGGTAAATTTACACAGTAAAGCCTGAGTATACGTTTACAGCATGATAGTATGGGTTTGTTGCGCTATACGCAATAATACTTGAATTAAGATGAAATGATTACTGAGTATTAATGCAGGGTATTAAATGTGCTTCAGTCTCTGCCAGAAGTGCCATTATTGCCGACTCGGATCATAACAGAAGTGTTATCTTGGAAGATTTAATGGTGCCAACTAAGGGTTCTTGATGATAGATATTGAAACAGGTTTTGGTAGAGTACAAAAGTATGGTTCTGGTGCCATTAATGTGGTTTTTGCACATGGTTCTGGTATTGGTATGAATCATGAATTTATGCAGTGCGTAGCGGCAGTAATGAGCTTGAAAGACTTCACTGTGTATTTATTTGAATTTGGTTATATGCAAAAGATCCAGGCGACAGGAGTCCGACAGCCACCTCCAGCAGTAGCTAAACTTGAACATGAGTACCTTGGATTACTGGATGCACTAGCCTTGCCAAGTCCACTTATTATAGGTGGCAAGTCTCTAGGAAGCCGTGTGGCTAGTTTAATAGTAGAACGTACCAATGCTTTGGGCTGGTTTGCCCTTGGCTATCCATTTCATCCCCAAGGTAAGCCACAAACATTGCGTGTGGAACATTTGTTAACAAGTCATAAGCCTGGATTAATTGTTCAGGGTGCTCGAGATGCCTTAGGTAGTTATGATCAAGTGTTAGGTTATAAATTGCCAGCTCACATCAATTTATGCTGGCTTGATGATATGGACCATAGCTTTAAGCCTTTTAAAGCCGCCCGCTACAGTCAAATGCAGGCTATTGAACAATCAGTATTAGATATTGAGCATTGGGCTAAATACACGGTAAAATGCAGTAATATTTAAGTTTAGACGAACATAACTAGTTAATAACCAATTTTTAATCTTGGTTATTACAGAGTATAGCAAATGATGCAAAGCTCCCATAATATCGACAGATTATTAGACACCACGGGGCTCTTTTGTCCAGAACCGGTAATGATGTTGCACAGTATTTTTAAAGACATTAAAGCAGGGGATGTAGTTAAAGTATTAGCTACAGACCCATCCACTACTAGAGACATTCCTAAATTCTGCTTGTTTCTAGGCCACGAACTCATAGAACAGGCGCAAGCCAACTCTCAGTATCAATACCTTATTCGCAAAGGCGGCTAATACTGTCTAATTTCTAGTTAATCAGTAAATTGCTCGGCAGGAACTATATTTACAGTTTCATGGAGTTCACTGTAAACCACCACTATTCGCTTTTGTTTTAGCTGTATTTCTAGCTGAGCTACTTTGTCTGCCAAGCGGGTCTCATAGGCGCCATAGTCTGTACCATCTCGACTCGCAAACTCTTCTAATAGGTGGTTTAGGGTATCTGGGTTTATATCTTGCCATGGCACTATCATGAATTAATCCGCCGTTAACTTTGAGGAGAGCAGAAATTGAGCTGACTGCGATAACGCTGAGCTTGACTTGCAACATCTTTGGCTACGCCTAACAACCACGGTTTTGCTAAATAGGATTTTTTAGCAAAACCTCTGTTGCCTTCGTGATAAGCCAAATAAAGGTTGTAAGCGTCGTTTCGATGTATTTTATTCAGGCGCACAGACCGACTATTGTACCAGCCTACAAAGTCGATGGCATCGTTAAAGTTAGTGCGTTCAGCATTGCTGTAACCGGTGAGTTGTTTATACAAAGTCCAAGTGCCGTTAATCGCTTGGGGGTAGCCATAAGCGGTGGAAAGGTGGCGACCTGGAATAATACCAAATGCCATTTTTCGAGGAGGCCTAGCAGTAGCATTAAAGCCAGACTCATGATTGATAAATGCCATGCTAATAGTCTGATCTATTTGCCATTGTTGTTGAGAAGCACTGGCACTTATTTGCCAACTTTCAAACTGTGCAAAAATGCCACACACGTTGTCTGGTGTGTGTGGTTTACCCTTATTGTCACCGATGCTGCTGCATGCACTTATTAACAGCAGAAGGAGGCTTAATAGAGCAAGCCTAGAGTACATCACTGCGTCTGGCCCAGCATAGTTGCATCAATCTCACTTGATCTTCAGCTTGCAATAAATCTAAGCCTGTTTCGTGGGCTAAATCCTGTAACTCATCTCGCCAATCATTACCAAGAAGCTCTTTTATATCTTCTTGGCTGGTAGATATTTCAAACGCCAGTTCAATATCTAGTGCATCTACTAAATGCTCTAAACCTTCTGTAGGTGAAAAATCTGCGTGACCCACTACATGGCTTGCATCTAGGTCGTCGTTCATTTCTAATAACACATCTTTAACTGAGTGCCCTAATGCAGTCACAGTTTCATCGCTAATATGATCGCTATAACATAAGTGGGGAGGCCAGTTGTCATCTGCCAAAATGAGGCTAGACTTAATGCTGCCATCGGGCAGTGTCCAAGCTGCAGCAATTGGATAGTAAGGGGGTTCTGGACAGGTTTCAACAGCAATAAATAAAGCAAGGCTTAGATCAATCATAGGCAATAGTGATAATAATTTAAGTGAATAAGAACAAATGATGGCGTATGCGTTAACGCAAGGCAAGTTAAGTTTAGCAGATGAAGGTCCATATTAAGCCAAAGTAGTATTTAAATATGCTCGTTAACTTGATATAAATGGTAGGTTAATCCTCTTGCCCTACAAAACTAGGAACCATTAAATGAGTGACGTGAAGACATATCCAGCAGATGCATCGATTGCCGAAACCTCTGGTTTGAACCAAAAGAAACGCGAAGCGATGTACCAACAGTCTGTTGCAAACCCAGAAGAGTTCTGGCGTCAGCAGGGTAAGCGTATTGATTGGATTAAGGCGCCTACAAAAATAAAAAATACCCGCTTTACACCTAATGATGTGGCCATCGAATGGTATTCAGATGGTCAATTAAATGTGGCAGCCAACTGTTTAGACCGACATCTAGAACACCATGGTGAAGAAATTGCCATTATATGGGAAGGAGATGAACCGAGTCAGTCGCGTCATATTAGTTACCGAGAACTGCACCAAGAAGTGTGTCAGTTTAGTAATGCGCTGCTAGCACAAGGTGCGAAAAAAGGTGATGTAATTACCTTGTATATGCCAATGATTCCAGAAGCTACAGTGGCAATGTTGGCTTGTGCTCGGATTGGAGCGGTGCATTCGGTTATTTTTGGTGGCTTTTCGCCAGATGCTATTGCCGGCCGAGTAAAGGGTTCTAATAGTAATATAGTGATTACTGCAGATGAAGGCTTGCGAGGTGGTAAAAGGATTGGTCTTAAGGCTAATGTTGATGCAGGTTTAACCAATGTGGATTGTGTTGATACTGTGATTGTAGTCAAACGCACAGGGGCTAATATTAATTGGCTAGAAGGCCGTGATGTTTGGTATGGGGATATCGTTGCTGCTGCAGGCATCCACCACGAACCTGAAGTAATGGCCGCAGAAGATCCTCTTTTTATTCTCTACACATCCGGTTCTACAGGTCAGCCTAAGGGCTTAGAGCATACTACTGCAGGTTACCTAGTGTGGAGCGCAATGACTCACGAAATGGTATTTGATTATAAACCAGGTGATATTTATTGGTGCACTGCTGACGTTGGCTGGATTACCGGACACAGTTACATTGTTTACGGACCGCTTGCTAACCGTGCCACTACACTCATGTTTGAAGGGGTACCTAATTATCCTACTAATGCACGTTTTGGCCAAGTTATTGAAAAACACCGGGTAAATCAATTTTATACGGCGCCCACAGCCATCCGTGCACTAATGCAGCATGGTGATGATGTTCTGTCTGGCTCTGATGTGTCTAGCATTCGCGTGCTAGGAAGTGTGGGCGAACCCATTAATCCAGAAGCGTGGCTGTGGTACAGACGTGTTTTCAGCACTGGCAATGTTCCAGTCGTTGATACCTGGTGGCAAACCGAAACGGGAGGGCACATGATTACTCCCCTACCTGGTGCTGTGGATACTAAGCCCGGTTCAGCGACGATGCCATTTTTTGGTGTTCAACCTGCTATAGTTGATAATGAAGGTCATGAGTTAGAAGGCGCTGCTGAGGGAAATCTTGTTATTAAAGATAGCTGGCCAGGCCAGGCCAGGTCCATTTGGGGCAATCATAAACGCTTTGAAGAAACCTACTTTTCTACCTTTGAAAATTATTACTTTACCGGTGATGGTGCACGTCGTGACGAAGATGGTTACTATTGGATTACTGGGCGTGTGGATGACGTCCTTAATGTATCGGGTCACCGCATGGGCACTGCTGAGATAGAAAGTGCTTTGGTCGCCCACAAGGCGGTATGCGAAGCTGCAGTGGTAGGCTATCCCCATGAAATTAAAGGTCAAGGCATTTATTGTTACGTCACATTACAAGACGGTGTTGATGACAGCCCTGAACTATTGAAGGAGCTAAGACAATGGGTTAGAGCTGAAATTGGACCCATTGCGTCACCGGATTTAATTCAATTTTCACCCAACTTGCCAAAAACTCGTTCAGGAAAAATTATGCGTCGCATTTTGCGCAAAATTGCTGCAAACGACTATGGTGAACTGGGGGATACGTCTACTTTATCAGACCCAAGTGTGGTTATTGAGCTGATTGAAAATCGCTGCAACAAATAACTTTGTTGTCTTTTACATGTTTTAGGAGGTGCGTTTATGTCTAATACCTACACCATTATTGTAGCCGATGACCACCCATTGTTTCGGGCTGCCCTGACTCAGGCTATTGGCACTCAGGTGGATGGTGCTGACGTTTTAGAGGCAGAGCACCTGCAGCACTTAGAGCACCAAATGCGCAGTGAAGTAGATCTAGTGCTGCTAGATCTGCATATGCCAGGCGCCAACGGCTTTTCTGGGCTCATTTACTTGCGTACGCATTTTCCAAGCGTGCCGGTGGTAGTAGTGTCGGGTAATGAACAGCCAAGTGTGATCCATCGTGCGATGCATTTTGGTGCGGCGGGGTTTATCCCGAAGTCTTCCTCTATGACGGATATTATTGACGCCGTTAAAACTATCCTTAATGGTGGGCAATGGGTACCACCAGACCTGCCTGCAGCAGACCAAGCCATGGATGCTCAAGACAGTAAGTTTGCGGACCAGCTGGCCAGCTTAACTCCTCAGCAGTTTAAGGTGATGGTGATGCTTACAGAAGGGTTGCTTAATAAACAAATTGCTTATGAACTTAGTGTTTCGGAGGCTACTATTAAGGCCCACGTCACGGCAATACTGCGCAAGCTTGGCGTTTATAGCAGAACGCAGGCCGTCATAATGGCAGGCCGGTTACGCATTGAGCACCCTCAAGATGAGGCCATAAAGTAGCCTTACCTTAGGCGGCTTAGGGTGGCCCTGAGGGCTGCAGGCTTTAGAGGTTTATTAAGGAGCAAAGCATCTTCATCAGCGATTGCTTTGGCCACTTCTTCAGTGCGATCTGCGGTAATACAAATCGCAGGTATGTGATCATGGTAAACCTGCCTTATCCGTGCAATGGCAGCGGTGCCTGTCTGGCCTTGGTCTAAGTGGTAGTCTGCTAAAATCACATTTGGCTGGATGTCTGCGTCGACTAGGTTTTGTAATGCTTGAGACATATCAAGCGCTGTTATTACCGTGCACCCCCAGCCCCTAAGTAACTGTTCCATTCCTAGCAGTATCGATGTTTCGTTGTCTATACACAGCACTGTCATGTTCGTTAGACTTCCTCCGCCGCTAGTGTATTGACTATGGATTGTGGCTTTAGCGACTACTTTTTGGCGTTCACCAACTGGCACAACAATGCTAAATAAGCTGCCCTTACCTTGCCATGATCTTACCGTTAAGGGGTAGTTAAGTAGTTTGGCTGTCCGATCTGCTATTGCTAGCCCTAGGCCCAGCCCTTTTACATCTTGCGTGGCGGGATGATCTAGACGTTTAAACTCCTCAAATACTTCATTGAGTTTTTGTGGAGCAATACCAATTCCAGTATCCCAAACCTGAATTTCGAGCACATTTCCTTTTTTTCGGCAGCCTAACAACACTTTACCCTTTGGTGTATAGCGCAGAGCATTGGTTAAAAAGTTTTGTACAATACGACGCAAGTGTTGTTCATCGCTATGAACCGTTACGTGACATGGGACGTAGCTAAACTGAATACCTTTTTGATGGCATAATAAAGTGAGCTCTGCTGCTAATTTTTGTAACATATTGTCAATTGGAAAATGGCTAAGTTTAGGTGAAAGAGTTCCTGCATCAAGCTTGGATATTTCAATTAAAGTACCAATGAGCTCCTCAGCTGCCACTAAAGAATCGTCCAAATGATGCAGGGTGCTGGCAAGTTTGCCCCCAGGATGTTGCTGCGACAAAGACGAAGAAAATAATCTTGCTGCGTTAAGAGGTTGCATTAAATCATGACTAGCCGCTGCTAGAAATCGTGTTTTACTTTGGTTGGCTTGGTCTGCGCCAGTTTTGGCACGGCTCAATTGGTCGTTTGCCACCACTAACTCTTTGGTTCGGTCTTCTACACGTTGTTCCAGGGTTTCGTTGGTTTCTTTTAATGCTGCCTCGGTGCGTTTATGGTTAGTAATGTCCATGTAGGTGTTGACGTAACCTCCACCCAGCATAGCATTGCCCCGCACCTCAAACACTGCACCATCAGCCCGGTAGCGCAGGTGGGTATTGGTAATGCCTCGTTGCAGTGTGCCTAGGCGTTGTTCAACCCGTTGGTCAATGACTCCTTCGCCGTAGTCTCCGCTGAGCGCATTGTGTCGAATCACTTCGACAATAGGTCTGCCGATGGTGATCAGCCCTTCAGGAAATTGAAACATTTCTTGATAACGTTGATTCCATACTACCAAGCGCATGTCTTTATCTACCACGCTTATGCCTTGGTCAATATGCTCAATGGTAGATTGCAGCATGGAGCGATTGAACTTATATAGCGCTGATGCCTCATCAGCGATAGAGACCACATCACCCAAGTGCATTTCAGTACCCATTAAGCTAGAAGCAACAATAATTCGCGCAGAGGATGCTCCAATTACTCCGGCTAACAAACGTTCAGCATAGGTTGCTAGAGCTTGGTCGATGGGATCATTCAGATTAAGGTCTCTATTTTGTGTGCGGGCAAATTGGTGAAAAGCTTCATGGGTACGATTTGAACCCAGAAATCGTTCGCAGAGGGTTTGAAGGTCACTAAAGCGGGTGTTGGCGAAGTCAATTTCAGAACTGGTGTTGGATTGGCCTACTCTTAAGTCAACAAAATGATCAGCCTGGATGCGATCTTGCAAGCGAACTTGGGTTAGCTTAGAGACCCATACAAAGGCTACAATGTTTAAGCTTAGGGACAGCAAAGTGGCGTGAGTGATTGGGTCAAACCCATTAAGACCGAACATTGATGTGGGTCTTAACCAGCTTAAGCCAAACAGACCCTGTTCTACCAAGCTTAAAGTATCGAACCCAAGGCCACTAAGGTTGGGGACCATGAGGGTATACAGCCAAATGGTAAAGCCCGATCCTAGCCCTGCTAGTGCACCATAGCGATTACCTTGGCGCCAAAATACGGCACCAATTAATGCGGGTGCGAATTGGGCAACTGCAACAAATGCGGTTAAACCTAAAGACACTAAACTTTTGCCGTCGCCAATCAACAAAAAATAACCGTAGGCTGCCAGTAACATAGCAACAATGACCACACGGCGTACCCTGAGTAATAAGCGGCCAATATTTTTATCCTCAGATGCTTGTAAAGGTGATAAGTGGAATATCACAGGCATTACAATGTCGTTGCAAATCATGGTGCTAATAGAAATTGTGGCAACAATAACCATGCCAGTTGCAGCTGAAAGACCTCCAATATACGCTAAGGTGGCTAAACTACTGGCGCCTTGGCTAAGGGGAATCATTAATACATAGGTGTCTGAGGCAATACCCTGACCACTAAAAAGAAAATTTCCAGCTGCAGCGATAGGCAGCATAAAAATACAGAAAATGATTAAATAAAGTGGAAATAACCAACGCGCTGTGTGTAAATCATTGGGATTAGTGTTTTCTACAATGCCCACCTGAAATTGTCGTGGTAGACAGAGCATAGCTAGAAAAGCCAGTAGAGTTTCAGTGAGAAAGCTTACTCTTAATGGGTTAAAGTTATCAAGTTGTTGTTGTAAGCCACTCTGGCTTATATGGTTACTGAGGTCGCCAATACCGTCAAATAAACTAAAGGTCACAAAAACACCTACAGCAACAAATGCAACAAGCTTAACGATTGATTCAAAAGCAATTGCTAATACCATTCCCCTGTGGTGTTCACTCGTGTCTATTTGACGAGTGCCAAATAAAATGGCAAATGCCGCCATTAATATGGCAACAACCAAAGCGGTATTACTAGAGCCAAAGTCGGAGTTTCCGCCGCCAGACACCATTATAGTGAAGCTTTGAGCTACCGCTTTTAGCTGCAGAGCAATATAGGGCAGTATGCCAAAAGTGGCCATCACCGTAATGACAATAGCTAAACTGCGACTTTTGCCATATCGAGACGCGATAAAATCTGCAATTGTGGTGAGGTTCTCTTGCTTGGCGATAAGTATAATTTTATAAACTAAGCCCCAGCCAAATACAAAAAGGAATATGGGCCCTAAATAAATAGAGAGAAAATCCCAGCCTTGGGTGGCCCTTGAAACTGAGCCATAAAAAGTCCAAGAAGTACAATAAACTGCCAAGGATAAGCTATAGATTACGGGTTGGCTAAGAAGGTTCGATCCTCCTTGGCGGCGGTTGTCACCATAGTAGGCAATGCCGAATAGCAAACCTACATAAGCTAATGAAATGAAAAGAATGACCCATATGTCGAGCATGTTATGCCTATAGTCTAAAGACTGAATAAAAAGCGCTAGGCATTTATAACACGAGAGCTAGTTTTATGTCTTAAAACCCTTTTTTGGTAAAGTTTATTAAAATCAATTACCTATGTTTTTTCCCAAAAATCACTATACTAAAGTCTAACGATAGTTTTTATGCTTGAGTCATTAATCATTAGTCATGGCTTGGGTTTTTTGTCGCCAGTTGCGTTGCCCTTAAAGCTTCAAATGGTTATCATTGAAGCCCTAAAAGAATAATAAAAACAGGCATATTATGAAACAAAATACTAAGGCAGCAGAACAATACTGGCGCCGTAATTTACAAATTATTTTTTCCTATTTGATCATTTGGTTTGTGGTTTCTTTTGGTTGTGGCATCGTCTTTGTGGATGAGCTCAATCATTTCAACATGTTTGGGTTCAAATTGGGCTATTGGTTTGCCAATCAAGGCAGTATTTTGGTGTTTTGTCTGTTGACTATAGGCTATGCAGTGCGCATGAGTCGACTAGACAGTGAGTTTGATGTGCATGAATAGGGCTATTTAATGCTTATCGTGATTCACTTGTTTATTAATAATAGGAATTCATCATGAGCCTAGAACAGCTCACTTATTTGTTTGTGGTAGGGTCATTTGTCATTTATATAGCCATTGCTTTTTGGAGCAGGGCATCCAGTACCCGTGAATTTTATGTTGCAGGTGGAGGCGTAACACCTTTAGCCAACGGCATGGCAACTGCAGCTGACTGGATGTCTGCTGCATCATTTATATCATTGGCTGGTATTGTCTCTTTTGCTGGTTATGACGCAAGCGGGTACATCATGGGCTGGACTGGTGGTTATGTGCTTTTAGCGCTATTGCTGGCGCCTTATTTGCGCAAATTTGGTAAATTCACGATCCCCGATTTTGTTGGCGACCGCTATTACTCCAATTTGGCACGAGTTGTAGCTGTGGTTTGTGTGATGTTTATTTCGTTCACCTACATTTCAGGTCAGATGCGTGGCACGGGAATCGTATTCTCACGGTTTTTACAGGTAGAAATAGACACTGGCATTATGATTGGAATGGCCGTGGTGTTTGTTTATGCGGTTTTAGGAGGCATGAAAGGCATTACGTACACCCAAGTTGCCCAGTACTGCGTAATGATTTTTGCCTTTACGGTGCCTGCGCTTTTTTTAACATTTTCGATGACAGGGCACTTGTTGCCACAAACGGGTTTAGGCGCAACGCTAGACAATGGCCTGCCGGTGTTGGACCATCTGGACGGTCTCGTCACAGAACTGGGGTTTGCAAGTTTTACTGAAGGTAGTAAAAGTAAAATAGACATGTTTTTCATTACTGCCGCTCTCATGTTTGGTACAGCGGGATTGCCTCACGTCATTGTCCGTTTTTTCACCGTCCCCAGGGTTAGAGATGCTCGTATATCGGCAGCATGGGCTCTAGTTTTTATAGCAGTGCTTTATTCTACTATCCCTGCAGTAGCAGCTTTTGGCCGAATTAACCTTATTGAAACGGTTAACGGCGTAGACAATATGGGCACGCCATATGAAGAAATGCCCCAATGGTTCAAAAAGTGGGAGAACGCAGGTTTGATTGCTTGGTATGATCATAACGCTGATGGCCGCACTCAATATGCTGCTGGAGATGCCTTTACTGGTCGACAACATAAACCTATATATTGGGGTGCTGCAAAAGATGAAGTGGCGCGAAACTTTTATTCTAATCAACGACATGTAGTGAATCCAAGCAGTGGCGAATTCGACCCAAAGGTACAACCATTTGCTAATGAGATATATGTTGATCCAGACATTATGGTTTTAGCCAACCCAGAAATAGCAGGGTTACCAAACTGGGTTATCGCATTAATTGCTGCAGGTGCAATGGCTGCTGCACTGTCTACGGCTGCTGGCCTATTATTGGTAATTGCGACATCGGTGTCCCATGATTTGTTGAAAAAAACTATCCGGCCACAAATTACTGACCGGCAGGAGCTTTTGGCTGCGCGTCTGGCAGCTATGGTCGCGGTGCTTATTGCTGGGTACTTGGGAATGCATCCCCCTGATTATGTGGCTGCTGTGGTGGCTTTGGCCTTTGGCTTAGCATGTGCTTCATTTTTTCCAGTTATCATTATGGGTATCTTTTACCAAAGGATGAATAAGTATGGAGCCATTAGTGGCATGTTGGTCGGTTTGATATCCACACTTTGCTATATTGTCTATTTTAAGTTTATGGGAGGCGAGCCGCAGGATTGGCTATTAGGTATTTCGCCTGAAGGTTTCGGTGCTGTAGGTATGGTGTTGAACTTTATTGTGGCTTATTTAGTGGCTCACTTAACACCAGAGCCTCCTAAGCATATTCAGCAGATCGTGCAAAATATTCGGGTGCCAGGAAATAGTGGATCGGCATATTATTGATCAATGGAGTGGTTTTATGAGTGTTGTACGGTGAAATATGCATTCTAGTGGCGCGTTTAATGCTGACGTCTTGCCGTTTAATTTATTAGATGATGACGAGTATACGCTGCTGCAAGATAATCTTGATATTGGGTACTATGAAGCTAAAGAAGTAATTATTAGCACTGGTGATGTGCCAGAAGGCTTGTATATTATTCTTAAAGGGTGCGTCAGTGAGCTTGATGTAAAAAGTGCAGATAAGCGCCTTGGCCACACCTTTGTGCACTACACAAACAATGATTACTTCGGCGCATGGTCGGCTTTACGTGGCAGCTCAATCCATGACTTTGTGGCTGATGAGGAAACTATTTGTTATATCCTTCCTACTAAAGTCTTGTTGGACCTTATCTATCGAAATCCTAATTTCGGTGATTTTTTTAACAAAAGTCTTTCCTTACAAAATGAACTACTAAAGCAAAAAAATGATTCATTAAACATGACGGAATTTATGCTAGCTCGCATAGATAGTTCGTGCATGCGCGAGGCGTCATTACTACCCGATGGCACTAATCTGGAGGAAGCCACTCAGTTTATGAGTGATCAGCAAATTGATTGTGCTTTGGTGCAACGCGGTAAACGTTATGGCATGGTTACGCGGTCAGACTTGTTAAATGCGATTGTATTAGACAAACTTCCAATAACGACGGATGCGCGAGTCATCGCTAACTATCGGCTTATTACCGTGGAGTCTGGCGATTACCTTTTTAACGCGCTCATTTTGATGACGCTCCATCAGATTGATAGGGTAGTCGTGATGCAAAGCTCTGAACTGCATGGGATTATTGATCTGGCAGATACCTTAAGTTATTTTTCAAGCCATTCCCACGTCGTGGGGTTGCGTATAGAGCGTGCAAGTAGTATTGAAGAGCTCAAAGGCGCGGCAGGGGACATGAGCAAGCTCATTCGTTCACTCTACTCTCAAGGCGTTAAGGTTCGCTTTGCTATGGATCTACTAGCGGCCCTGAATAAACGCTTAATGTCTAAACTATTTAATTTAATCGTTCCAGAAAATGTACTGCCTCACGTGTGTCTAGTCGTTATGGGCAGTGAAGGCCGTGGCGAACAGATTGTAAGGATTGATCAGGACAATGGCCTTATTATGCGTGATGGCTTAGATTGGCCTGAATGTCATGAAACTATGGAGCGCTATACTCAGGCCTTAGTTGGCCTAGGTTATCCACCCTGTCCCGGGCAAGTAATGGTGAATAACCCATTTTGGGTGCAGCCTATTAGCACATGGACCCAACGTATGCGTGACTGGGTAGCTAAGGCTGACAGTGATAGCTTACTTAATTTAGCGATATCTATTGATGCCTACCCAGTGGCAGGCAATAAGGCGTTGTTTAAAACAAGTCGTAATTGGTTGTTAAGAGAGTTACAGCAACAACAACGGTTTTTGTCGTCCTTTGCAGAAGTTGCACTGGCGTTTGAAACACCATTAAATTTTTTAGGTGGAATTAGAGATAGAGCGGCAGGAGTTGACGTTAAGAAGGGGGGTATTTTTCCAATTGTGCATGGAATCAGAGTGCTGGCTATGCAGTATCAGATTGCTGAAAATAATACCTATAAGCGTATTGAAAGTTTAATTAAGCTTGGTGTTTTACCTCAGCGTTTGGGCAGTGAACTGATGGAATCTTTTTCAATATTGCAGTGGTTCCGCTTAGCCCACCATCTTAATCAACAAGAACAGGACTTTAGTACAGAGGACCTCAATAATGACGTTAATTTAGCTGCTCTGGATCGTTTAGAAAAAGATTTATTGCGACAATCCTTTCAGGTGGTTAAAGATTTTAAGAAACACTTGTCTCTTAGGTATCGCCTAGGCTTGGGGCTATGATGATTAAGCGCCGGTTGCGGCGTATTAAAGATGTGTGGAAAATACGTCAGCTCAAGAGTCGATGGGAGCTGCTTTTCCAACGCTACCAAGGAAAAGAACTAGTCTCTTTGGATATTGAAACAACGAGTTTGGACATCTCTAAAGCACAGATATTATCTATAGCCGCAGTGGTTATTAAGGGTAACCGAGTATTGAGTAGTGAAAAATTACACCTTACCTTGTCGCCCCCCAAAGACCTGCCAAGGGCTTCTGTAAAAATCCATAAACTGCGTAGAATAGACTTGAACGAAGGTTTGCCCATTGCTGAGGCATTAGAAAAAATGCTGAAGTTTATAGGTAACCGGCCGATTGTAGGATATAACATAGGCTATGACCTAGCTGTGTTAGATCAATATCTAAGGCCATTGTTTGATTTTGGTATGCCTAATCGATATATTGATGTGATGGATTTGTATCGTAAAAAGACACAGCTATCTGGTGGTGTCGAATGTCAAATTAACCTGTCCTTTGAGGCAATTTGTAATGGTTTAGATGTGCCAGTACTGGGGCGTCATACAGCGTTGGGTGACGCAATCACTACCGCCATTATCTATGTGCGATTAAAGTCTTCAGTCAGTCTCTAAAATATTTTATTAACCTGTCTAAAGCACGTAAAGTTTTAAAGGCAGGTGCTTAAAAATACACCTTTGCTTTAATTTTCACGACAGAACCAGCGGGTGACAAAAGATAGTTGGCTAAGGTTCTTGAGTTCGTGGCTGGCGATTAAAACCTTTTAATCCTGACGGGCTATTTAGTGCCATTAAAACATGAATTGGTGAGGTAAATTTAGTCACTGTATAGGCTAACTTGGTTCGCATTTTCCTGCCAAACAGATATAATAAAGTGTCCAAATGTTAATGAGCTAGCGATAAGTGTCATTTACTCCTTCTTTCGATGTCCATCTTTTGTGCACAAGCGCTTTGGCTTGTGAGAGGGATTCACGCGTTTTATACAATGACCTTAACTTTGTCGTTAAGCCCGGGCATCTGTGGCACGTAAAGGGTCGCAATGGTGCCGGAAAAACCACCTTATTACGTCAGCTAGCAGGCCTTCATCCAGTGGACACTGGAGAGGTGCTGTACTCTAATAATTCTATCAAGATGATTTATATTGGCCATAAATTAGGCCTTAAAGAGCAACTTACAGCTGATGAGAATCTATGTTGGCTTGCAGGGCTGGATGGATCATCAACCCAAAGTCAAAGATATGCTGCCCTAGAGCATGTGGGCCTAAGAGGTTATGAAGAGAATCCTGTTGCACAGCTGTCGGCGGGTCA
Organism: Candidatus Njordibacter sp. Uisw_056; assembly: GCF_047730085.1. Taxonomy (NCBI): domain Bacteria; kingdom Pseudomonadati; phylum Pseudomonadota; class Gammaproteobacteria; order Pseudomonadales; family Candidatus Njordibacteraceae; genus Candidatus Njordibacter; species Candidatus Njordibacter sp. Uisw_056. The sequence continues at coordinate 1,173,816 of NZ_CP159830.1, forward strand.
GAAACGAAGAGTGGCTTTGGCTCGACTACATCTTTGTAAAGCCGACGTTTGGCTGCTAGATGAACCTTTTACATCACTGGATCAGCAAGGCATAATTGACGAGATAGATTGGCTAAGGCAGCATACACGCGCAGGTGGTGCAGTGTTGATGACTAGCCACCAAGACATAAACTTGCCAAACGTTAAAATTTTAGACCTAGGTCAATATTCCCCACTATTAGGCGAATGCCTCCCTGATAAAGGTAGCTCGATAATATGATCAGATATATGTGGGCCATTGTCCGTCGTGATTTATTGCTAGTGGCTAGGCAGCCTGCAGAAATGATTAACCCTTTAGTATTCTTCTTGTTGGTTATAGCGCTATTTCCTTTAGGTGTTAGTCCGGAGGCGGCACTTTTATCGCAAACAGCGGCAGGTGTGATCTGGGTGGCAGCCATGTTAGCCACGCTGCTGTCTTTGGAGTTATTATTTAAGCTAGATCATGATGATGGCAGTTTAGAACAGTTGCTGTTGGCCCCATATCCTAGTTGGAGTTTAGTGCTTGCCAAAGTTTTTGTGCATTGGTTAGTTAGTGGGTTACCTTTAATATTGATATCACCATTAATAGCGACGATGTTATTTTTGCCGAGCCACGCTGTGCCCACTTTGATGTTAAGTCTGCTAATAGGCACGCCAACTCTAAGTCTATTAGGTGCGATTGGGGCAGCATTGGTTACTGGGGTAAGAGGTGGCGGTATGTTGCTTACGTTATTAATTTTGCCTTTGTATGTGCCAGTGATTATTTTTGGCGCTTCCAGTGTTGCTGCTGCAGCACAAGGTATGGCAATAGGTGGTTATATGGCCTTATTGGCTGCGATGTTTGTTTTTGCATTAATGATAACGCCTTGGTCAGCAGGTTCGGCGCTAAAACTATGAAACAAACTATTAAAAAGAGATGAAATTTATGACCGAATCTAGTTGGCGCATGCCCCGTTGGTTTCATCAAATGGGTTCGCCTAAGTGGTTTTATGGTTTTGCCGGCATACTGCAACCATGGTTTGCAATAGCGGCTTTAGGGTTGCTCACGTGGGGTGCTGTATGGGGCCTGGCTTTTGCGCCAGCAGATTATCAACAAGGTAATAGTTTTCGGATCATGTATGTGCATGTGCCAGCGGCTATCTTGTCTCAATCTATATTTTTAGGGATGGCTGTTGCTGGTGCAGTTGGCCTTGTTTGGAAGATGAAAGTGGCTTTTATGGTGGCCCGTAGCTGTATTGCTATTGGTGCAACATTCACCGCAATAGCCTTGGTGACGGGTGCCATTTGGGGCAAGCCAACGTGGGGCGCTTATTGGGTTTGGGATGCGCGTCTTACATCGACCTTAGTGCTGTTTTTTCTTTATGCTGGAATCATGGCGCTAAATCAGGCTATTAGTGAGCGCCACATCGCGGGTAAAGCTACTGCTATATTGGCCATCGTAGGTACTATTAATATCCCTATAATTAAATATTCTGTAGAATGGTGGAATACCTTACACCAAAGCTCTAGCTTTACATTGACAGCAAAACCAAGCATGCCCGCAGATATGTATTTGCCCCTACTGTTAACAGTATTGGGCAGCTACTGCCTTTTTGCGTTAGTGGTGTTGATGCGCACTCGGTCGCAAATAGTGCAAAGCCAAAGTGGTGCAAGTTGGCTGATGCAACATCGGGATATTACTGGAGCTTAATCATGTATTTTGAATCTTTAGAGGCACTATTGAACATGGCAGGGCATGGTCCTTATGTTTGGTCTTGTTATGGTCTATTTTTTGCCCTTTTGGGTATTAATGTGTGGCATGCGAAAAGGCAACAATTGAAGGCCCTGAAGCAGGTAAAAGCATTTGTTCGACGCAACTCGTAATTAATAGGCCTACACCCATGTTGATGCATCCTAAAAGACGTAAGAAATTGATACTTATACTGGCATTACTTGCAGGCACTGGTGTGATTGTGGGCTTGGTGCTTTATGCTTTATCACAGAATATAAATCTGTTTTTTTCACCATCAGATATGGCTCAAGGCAAGGCGCCAGCGCATCAGCGAATTAGAGCTGGTGGTATGGTTCGAGAGGGCAGTTTAGTGCGTGCTACAGACAGCTTAAAAGTACGCTTTGTTATTACTGATTTTGTGGAGAATGTAAACGTTGATTATACCGGCATATTGCCGGATCTGTTTCGCGAAGGTCAAGGCATTGTTGCCCAAGGCAAGATGAACGATGAGGGTATATTTGTAGCTGATGAAGTGTTAGCAAAACATGATGAAAATTATATGCCGCCAGAAGTGATTCAAGCGTTAAATGAGGCCAAGGCTGCAAGTTCAGGTGCACCAAAAAGCAACTCCCAAGCAATAGCTACCCAAACCGTAAAAGAGACGTCAAAATGATTCCAGAAATTGGACATGTGGCTTTAATACTGGCCTTATTTTTAGCCCTAAGTTTGGGCTTTTTGCCTATGCTAGGCTCATACACTGGCCAAACGCGCCTAATGCTAAGTGCCAAGCCTCTGGCTGTAGGGCTTGGGGTAATGTTACTTATTGCCTTTGCCATGTTGATGATTGCCTTTGCTCAAGATGACTTTAGTGTGCGCTACGTCGCTGAGAATTCAAATACTGCGCTGCCCATGCAGTATAAACTCAGTGCAGTATGGGGTGGGCATGAAGGCTCTTTACTTCTGTGGGTAGTCATTCTTGGCATGTGGACTATGGCTGTAAGCCTATTGAGTGAAAGCCTACCATTGACCATGCAAGCCAGAGTTTTGGCCGTGATGGGTATGATCGGTGTGGGCTTTATCTCCTTTACGCTTTTAACCAGTAACCCCTTCTGGCGCTTACTTCCAGAAGCGGCTCTTCAGGGCGCAGACTTAAACCCCTTATTACAGGACTTTGGCCTAATTGTTCACCCACCCATGTTGTATATGGGTTATGTTGGGTTTTCCGTGGCTTTCTCGTTTGCTATAGCGGCCCTATTAGACGGCCATTATGATGCAGCTTGGGTACGATGGTCGCGGCCATGGACAAGTGTTGCATGGGCTTTTTTAACCGCAGGTATAGCTCTAGGTAGTTGGTGGGCATACTACGAACTTGGTTGGGGCGGTTGGTGGTTTTGGGACCCCGTTGAGAATGCTTCGTTTATGCCATGGCTAGTGGGTACAGCCTTATTGCATTCCTTGGCCGTATCAGAAAAGCGAGGGTTATTTAAAAACTGGACATTACTATTAGCTATTCTGGCCTTTAGCCTGAGTTTGTTGGGTACGTTTTTGGTGCGTTCAGGTGTATTAACCTCAGTGCATGCTTTCGCCTCTGACCCAGATCGTGGCTACTATGTATTGGTGTTATTGGCGATTACAGTGGGTGGTTCCTTAGTATTGTTTGCTATACGTGCAACTACTGTCGAGAGTCGTGTTGGCTATCGTTTTTGGTCCCGTGAAACTTTTTTGTTGTCTAACAATATACTCTTAATTATAGCCGCACTAACCGTGTTACTTGGCACTTTGTATCCTTTGTTTTTGGATGCTATGGGTGGTGGAAAAATTTCTGTTGGCCCGCCGTATTTTAATGCAGCCTTCGTGCCTTTAATGGTTTTGCTCATTATTTCGATGGGCTTAGGTTTGGGCTCTAAATGGAAACGAATCAACCCCAGTGAACTATGGCGACTATTGCGCTCTCCTGCGCTTATAGCAATTGTACTTGGTATAGCGTTTCCATTTGTCTATAGTGGTGAGTTTAATCCATCAACAGCGTTAGCGGCTGCATTATTGGTGTGGCTGTTATCAGCGTCTTGGGTGGATCTAAGAAGAAGGCTGCGGCACCAAACTTGGTGGCAAGGTTTGCGCCAATTAAACCCCGGTTACTATGGCATGTTACTGGCGCATATGGGTATAGGTGTCACTGCTTTGGGTATTGCGGTTGTAAGCCACTACTCGTTGCAAAAAGATCTGCGTATGGATATTGGCGATAAAGCGACTCTAGGGCAGTATGAATTTACCTTTATGGGCGTTGAAAATGTCACTGGGCCTAATTTTACTGCCATCGAAGGTAGGGTTAAGCTAGTCAAAATTGGTGAGGAACCTGATTACTTATTACCCCAAAAGCGGACTTATACCAGCCGTGGCCAAACGATGACAGAGGCTGCAATAGATCCAGCGCTAAGTCGCGATGTTTATGTGGCAATGGGTGAGCCTCTAGCGGAGGGAGCCTGGGCTATGCGCTTGCATATAAAGCCTATGATTCGTTTAATTTGGCTGGGAGCCCTGATGATGGCCTTGGGAGGAGTATTAGCGGTATGGGACAAGCGTTATCGGCGAAAAAAATCAACCATTGACGGAGCTCTGCCATGAACACCACCACAAAAAGGCTATTGATGCTGTTGCCAACGCTACTGGCCTTTACTTTAGGCCTGTTTTTATACCAGGGTATTGGCCAAGATCCTAATAAAATGGAATCAAGTTTAATTGGCCTTCCGTTGCCAAAATTTAATGCTCAAACGTTAGTATCTCCCAGTAAAAACGTGACTCAAGCAGACATGCTTGGGCAGCCGGCTTTGGTGAACGTGTGGGCCACTTGGTGCCCCACATGTCGTGCTGAGCATGAGTTTTTACTCACAATTGCTAAACAGGAAAATATCCGTATTTATGGTGTTAATTACCATGACCAGCGCCCAGCAGCCCAGCAGTGGTTGCAAGACTTGGGTGACCCTTACGTATTTTCTGTATTTGATCCAAAGGGAGTGTTGGGTATAAATCTGGGTGTAGTGGGCGCTCCAGAAACTTACTTAATTGATGCGCAAGGTGTTGTTATTGACAAGCTTACAGGTGAGCTCAATGAAAGGACCTGGCCTCTGCTTCGCAGTCAATATTTAACTTTGCTGCAGGAAACAAACTAATGGTAAAGGTTGCTTTAGTTAGCCTGTTTTTATGTTTGGCAAGTTTGGCTGTTCCACTGGTTCAAGCAGACATTAAATCATACGAATTTGCAGAGCCAGAAATGGCCCAGCGGTTTGTGGACTTAACCACAGTCTTGCGTTGTCCTAAATGTCAAAACCAAAATTTGGCTGATTCAGATTCGATTATCGCTAAAGACCTTCGTGAGCAAGTACAAACGTTAATAAATACAGGCCAAACTAATCAACAGATTACTGAATTTATGGTACAGCGCTATGGTAATTTTATCTTGTATGACCCACCACTGAACAAAGCTACACTAGTGCTTTGGCTGGCGCCAATTGGCATGGTGCTTATTGGCTTGTGGGCCTTGTGGTTTTTTGGTCGTAAAACCCATGTTCAGGGTGCGATGTTATCACCATCTGAACAACAAAAGTTGGATCAGCTTTTAGCAGAAAACCGGACTCCGGGCAGGGATTAAATAATGACTGAACTATGGGCAGCTATTGCTCTTTTACTGTGTTTAACCAGTGGTTTTGTGCTGTGGGCTTGGTGGCGACCCCTGCCAGTATCTTCCTCAGCCAATAACAGGCATGAGGCGATTGTAGCGCTTTATCGAGTGAAACAAATAGAGCTGGATGAAGAACTTGCTTCAGCGCAGATCAACCGTAGTGACTATGATCAGCGCTTAGCCGAAATGCAACGGACATTATTGCTAGAAACATCAGATTCCCCAGCCCCTGTTAGCTCGCCCAATCATGCTGGGGGTCTATTATTGTTGTTTATCGCGTTAGTTATTCCAGTCGCTGGGTTGCTAACCTATATTCAACTAGGGTCATATGGCGGCTTGGAACAAAGTGTTAACTTACAAAATACCCGTTCGATTGCTGCCTCTTCAACCTCTTTACCAACGCTGGTTAGCAGCCTTGAAGATGAATTGAAAAATAGGCCGAATAATCCAGAAGGATGGTATTTATTGGCCAATAGTTATATGCAAGCAGAGCAAACTGCTATGGGTATTGCTGCATTTGAGCAGGCATTAAATTATGTTCAGGCTGGAAGCCGTCAACAAGCGGCATTACTAGGTCAGTATGCGCAAGCTTTGTTCTTCAATGAAGGTGAGTTTAGTCAGCGTGTCAATGAGGCCATTGCTGCAGCGATGGCGCAAGACCCTAAAGATGTGTCAGCCTTAAGTTTGTTAGGCATTCAAGCTTTTGAAAGCGAAAATTATGATGCGGCTATACAGTTTTGGCAACGTGCTTTGCCTAGAGCGGGTGAGGGTCAGGGTAAAGCATCACTGCAAGCCGGAATTAACAGTGCACAACAAATGCTCAATGAAGACCCAAGCATGGGGTTAGGTGTGTCTTTACCCATAGAGGTTTCTTTGGCTAATGGGTTATCAATACCTGAGTCATCCCAAGCAGTACTATTTGTTTATGCTAGGCAGGCTAACCAAGGTATGCCTCTGTTTGCAATCAAACTCAACCCTAGCAACCTGCCATTAGATGTGCTTCTCACTGATGCGATGGCTCTTCAGCAGGGAACCCGTTTAGCTAATTATAAAACCTTAAACCTTAGTGCCCATGTTGCTATGGCGGGCTTAGCTGGACAAAAATCTGGTGACTTTATCAGTCAAACCCTAACCGTCACTATTGCTACTGAAGGCACTGAAAAAGTATATTTGACCATTGACCAAATCCTGAAGTAACCTACTTCAAAGAATAACAATATTAGAGTTTATAGATGCGCCTAAAGAGCATCAAATTAGCTGGTTTTAAATCATTTGTTGATCCCACCAAGGTCAGCTTACCTAGCAACCTGTGTGCTGTGGTTGGCCCCAATGGTTGCGGTAAATCTAACGTTATCGATGCAGTGCGTTGGGTGATGGGAGAAAGTTCAGCCAAAAACTTGCGTGGCGAAAGTGCTACTGATGTAATTTTTAATGGATCCTCTAGTCGCCAACCTGTTGGCCAAGCTACTGTTGAGCTCATGTTCGACAATCAAGATCGCACCTTAGCTGGTGAATTTGCTGGCTACAATGAGGTGTCAATCCGTCGGAAGGTAACTCGTGAAGGCCTGTCTACCTATTTTTTAAATGGCCAGAAGTGCCGTAGACGTGATGTTACAGATTTATTTTTAGGCACTGGCCTTGGACCTCGAAGCTATTCTATTATTGAGCAGGGCATGATTTCTCGCTTAATTGAATCTAGGCCGGAAGAGCTACGTGTTTACATTGAGGAAGCCGCTGGTATTTCTCGCTATAAAGAGCGTCGACGTGAAACTTCTAATAGAATCAGCCGAAGCCGTGAAAACCTAGCGCGCTTGCAAGACATTAGAGAAGAACTTGGTCGGCAATTAGAGACTCTAAAACAGCAAGCGACTGCAGCAGAGCAATACACCCAGTTAAAACAAAATGAACGTCAACATAAGTCTCAGCTTGCAGCGCTGCAATGGCGTGATTTACGACAAAAGCTTGCAGATCAGCGCGTTCACATGGGTCGTATTGAAGACGAAATTGTTTTACAACGCAGCGAACAAGATGCCCGTTTTGCACAAATAGATGTACAAAAAAATGATTTATCGGTGCTCAATGATGCCTTCACCCAGGAACAAGGCGAGTTTTACAGTTTGGGTGCTGGTATTGCCCGCTTAGAACAAACCATAGAGCATCAAAAGCAACAGCAGCAAAGATGGCAGGCCGATACCACTGAAGCAGAGCAACAGCTTCGCCGTATCGAAGAAGCATGTGCTATCGATGGCAAAGAACTGAGTCATTTAAGTCAGGAACAAGATGAGCTTGCATTAGACACGGAATTAGCCTCAGAACAACTGCTTGAAGCCCAGACATGGTTTCAAGAACAAGAAGAGCATCGCCAAAGCTGGCAGCTTTTATGGCAGCAAAAAAATGATCAGCAAGCGCATTTAAAGAGTGCCATTGAAGTCGCTAAAATGGGCTTGCAGCACCAACAACAGCAAGCGGTCCAAACGCAACAAGATCGCCAAAAAAGCGTCACCGAGTTGGATGGCTTAAGCCTGCCGAACACGGATGATGTCAGGCTATTAGAAGAGCAGATTGACCAGCACCAGCAGCAGCAACAAGATTTGACAGAGCAGCTTTCAACGTTGGAGCATCAGCTTTTAACATTAAGACAGTATGAGCGTGAACACCAGGAACAGCTAGACGGACAGGTACAGGAGCTTGGGACCTTATCAGGCCAACTAGCGTCTTTGCGCGTTTTGCTAACAGAGACTGAGCAGGATGCGGCGCAGTTGCCCACCCAGTGGCACGCTGATGTCAGTCAGAAACTGATCGATACTATGCATGTTGAGAGTGGTTGGGAAGCTGCTGCAGAGCATGTATTACAAGACTGGCTTGGAGGTTATTTGCTGGCCCAACTGCCAGATAAATCTGTAGGTAAGCTGTCTGATGTTAGGGGGCTAGCATTGCTGGTACCCTTTTTGGATCAAAAGCCTAAGGGTGGCATTATGCCTTTTTCAACTTTACTTGAAAAGCTTGACGCGCCTGCTGGATTAGAAGGTTTGTTGGCGCAAGTTTATGTAGCAGACAACTGGCATGAAGCTAACGACTTACTCGCCAGTTTGCCAATCTATGCCAGTATTATTCTGCCAGACGGCTTATGGTTGGGCCATGGCTGGATACGCACTCCGCCAAGAAAAGGTAGTGCTACTGGGGTATTAAGGCGTAAGCACCAGCTTCAAACTTTGGCATTGCAGCAGGAAACGTTGCTCGAACTGCAGCACGCTACCCAAACAAAACTAACATCGGTTCGAGAGGGCGCGTTGGCAGCGGAACATAGGTTAAATCAACTCCGTCAAAAATGGCAGCTGGGTCAAAATCAGTATCAGCAACAGCAGCAAGCGCTGGCATTAGTGCAGCTAAAAAGTCAACAAGGCCTAGTGCAACAGCAAAACTTGCTTCAACGTATTCAAGAACAAGCCGTTAGATTGCGACACTTAGATGACGCAATTGCAGTTTTGCAAGAGGAATTGAGTGAGCATCAATTGGTGTTAGAGACAGCGCAGCTGAATTTGCCAGAGTTGGAAGCAGATAAGCAAAGTACAGAAGCTCAGTTAAGTCAAGCAAGGCTAGGGTTTAGTCAAAAACAACAACAGGTCATTCAGCTTCAGGCGCGTATGGACGTTGTTTTGGCGCAAAAGACTAGTTTGGGGCGGTCAATTGAGCGCATGCAAGAGCAGCGGGTTGAGTGGCGTGATAAGCAAGCTGAAATTCAATCTAGAGGTGATCTGCACCATGCTGAAGATAACCTATCGGATAGCCTGACGGACCAGTTAGAAGCGTTGCTTATACGTCGCTTGGATACAGAGACTGCGATGGAGCAGCAGCGTCATGGTATTAACAATCTAGAGCAGTTGATACGCCAGCTAGAACAGCAGCAATTAAAACAAGAGCATGATATCCAGCAAAAGGATGTGCTTTTGCAGGATCAACGCTTAATAGAACGCGAGTTAGAGGTGAATGCAGATCATATTAAGCACGCGATGATTGAGCAAAATGTCCGAGTCGAAAAGCTTGCTGAAATCTTGCCTGAGTTGATAGATCAAAAAAAATTAAGCACTCTACTAGAGCAGTGTCAGAACCGCATTAAAAAATTAGGCGCAATTAATCTAGTAGCCATTGAAGAATATAAACTGCAACTAGAACGTAAAACATTTCTCGATCATCAGTATGACGAGTTAATTGAAGCTTTAAATAGTTTAGAGCAGGCCATTTTTAAGATTGATAAAGAAACTCGCGCGCGATTTAAACAAACTTTTGACACGGTTAATGAAAGTTTAAATACCTTGTTCCCCAAAGTGTTTGGCGGTGGACGCGCTTCCCTTGAACTTACTGATGACGATATGCTTGCAACAGGTGTCACCATCATGGCGCAACCCCCGGGTAAAAGAAATAGTAGTATTCACCTCTTATCAGGTGGAGAAAAGGCTTTGACTGCGATTGCTTTAGTGTTTTCTATTTTTCAGCTCAACCCGTCACCTTTTTGTATGTTAGACGAAGTAGATGCCCCTCTTGATGATGCTAATGTGGAGCGATATGCGCGCTTAGTTAAAGAAATGTCATCTCAGGTGCAATTTATTTATATTAGTCATAATAAAATTGCCATGGAAATGGCGACTCAGTTACTCGGAGTTACTATGCAAGAAGCGGGTGTTTCTCGAGTGGTAAGTGTGGATGTAGCCCAAGCAATTAATATGACAGAGTAACTGCTGCCTTTTTAAGCATTAAATTAGGCACTATTGTTAGGTTTTATTGGCTTTAATGTGTATATCCTTAAATAAGTCTATAAAAACAACGCCTAAAGGTGTTATATCTATAATTTTGGAGGTATAGTCTAATTCTACCATTTAGGCTTTTTTTGGCCCATAATAAAAATTTTTAAAGATCAATAATCTTATGACGTTAACAGCTTGGTTATTAGTGTTTGGTGGTTTAACTGTTACTGCGATAGTAATAGACGGTTTGCGAAGAATGTTTGCCAGCCACGCAGCTCTAAAAATTGATATTGATGAAAGTTTATGTGGTCTGCATCAAGAAGAGTTCACTAGCGAGCTTCCAAACGGTGGAGCAAGGGCTGTTGGACCTGGAGTTATTGTTTTGGCATCTAGCGATGGCAGCGACTCTGACATCGAGCCCTATGCTGAACTGGAGCCTATGGCACTTGAGTTGGGCGATATAACGCTTGACGAAGTCTCAGTTGAACCCTTTCTGGAGATTGAAGTTGAAGAAGCTTCAGTTGAGCCCTCGCTAGAAATCAAAGTTGAAGCAACGGCCTCTTTAGTTGAGGCTGATACTGCCGTGCTTGCAGTTGAAGATCGTCATGAAGAACTCCAAGAGCAATTCCAACAACAACTTCACCAAGATGATGCCGAACTTTTTCTGCACGATGAATCAGATGATCAAGATGCTTTGGTGTCTGGTGGCATTGATACGCACCCCAATGAAGAAAATTTCATCCTTGAATCGGTGCCAGTGAACGAAAGTATTGCAGCAAATGCTGTGTTGACTGAGACCGCTGATGCCGGGGAAATAGACTCAGACGTCGTTGCTGATGCACGGGTGCCTTCGTTAAATTTTGACCCTACACGGCCAGTGCATGAATGGGTAGAAACAAATTCAATGGTGCAAAGCGACTTATTTGCAGAGCAAGACCTTACAGAGTTAGCTACTGTTAAAAGTCATGTGCCTCATGAGCTGCTTGAAAGCAGTGATGATATTTTGTTTAGTGATACAGGCATAGAGGATATAGCTGCCAGCGGGGCTGAGCACTTGGCAAAAATTAGTCAAGACGAAAGCCTCTCTACCAAATTAGCCAAAGTCACCTCCATGACCTTTGGTAAAAAACTACTCAGCCGCAAGCGTGTAGCTGCTCAGTCTGCGCTTGACCTAGCTTTAGTGGAAGAGCGGTCCAACAATGTTCCTGCTGTAGAACAAGTAATTAGTATTCTTGTCACTGCCAATGACACGCAAGGTTTTTATGGTAGTCAGTTACTTAAGCTAGTTGAAGCGTGTGGACTAGTTCATGGTGAAATGGATATATTCCATCGGTTCGAAGATGGTCTGAGATTAGGCAAAACCCAATTTAGTATGGCCAACATGATGGAGCCAGGGACCTTTAATCTAAAAGAAATGGAACATTTACACAGCCCAGGGGTAGTTTTCTTTTTGGGTTTGCCAACTGCTCAAGACAGCATGCAAGCATTTGACTATATGCTCGAAACTGCGCAGTGCTTAGCCACTAATCTTGGTGGTGAGGTGCTTGATGAACAACGAAGTGTAATGCGTCCACAAACTATTGAGCATTGCCGCCAACAAATTCGTGAATTTGAGCGACGTAACATGACCCGACGCGCACAGCTTTAATTCATCATTAGTCTGAAGTTATTCATGTCAAATTCTGCCAAAACGCCACTAGACGTTATTAAACAACAACTACGCCAGCATAACCATAGTTACTATATATTGGACGACCCCAGTATTCCTGATGCGGAATATGATCGTCTAATGCAACAATTATTAACTATAGAGGCAGAACATCCACAATGGGTGACTGCAGATTCTCCCAGCCAACGAGTAGGAGATAAGCCCCTCGCAGGTTTTCAACAAGTGACCCATGCCCTACCTATGTTGTCTTTGGATAACGCCTTTAACGGGGAAGATCTGCGAGAATTTGATCGCCGTGTTAGAGAGCGCCTGAACAAGTCTTCTGGTAGACCCGTAGAAGAAGATATCATCTACGCCTGTGAGCCTAAACTAGACGGCATCGCCGTAAGCCTTACGTATAAAAACGGCCTATTAGTTACCGGAGCAACCCGAGGTGATGGTAGTCGTGGCGAAGACATTACTCAAAATATGCGCACCTTAGACTCGGTACCTTTGCGCCTTATAGGCAAAGGTTGGCCTGAAACTTTAGAAATCCGTGGCGAAGTTTACATGCCTAGTGCAGGATTTGAAGCCCTTAATAAAAGTTTGCTTGATAAAGGTTTAAAGACTTATGTCAATCCCAGAAATACGGCAGCTGGAAGCTTGCGACAGCTAGATAGCAAAGTTACTGCCCAAAGACCGCTAGAACTATGTGCCTATAGCATTGGCCTGGTTAGCGATAAAAATGCTTTGCCAACAAAACACTTTGATATTCTACACCAGCTCCAAGCCTGGGGTTTTAAGATAAATGCTGAAATGCGTCGGGTGCAGGGGATTGAAGCGTGTCTAAACTACTACCAAGCATTAGCCTCTAAGCGTACTCTTTTGGCCTATGAAATTGATGGTATCGTCTTTAAGGTTGATCAATTAGAACTGCAAAAAAGCTTAGGTTTTGTTGCTCGTGCTCCCCGTTGGGCAATTGCCCATAAATTTCCTGCCCAAGAAGAAATGACTCAACTTTTAAAAGTTGATTTTCAGGTTGGGCGGACAGGAGTAGTGACCCCTGTAGCGCGTCTTAAACCTGTTTTTGTGGGTGGTGTCACTGTCAGTAATGCCACTTTACATAATATGGACGAAATACGGCGATTAGACCTGCATTTAGGTGATACAGTAATAGTAAGGCGAGCGGGTGATGTAATCCCTAAGGTTGTTAAAGTGGTGCTGGAGCGTCGCCAAGTGCCAGCAGAGATAATAAACCCGCCAGCGACGTGCCCAATGTGTGATGGGCCTGTAGAAAGAGAAGAGGGTGAGGCTGCCTTAAGGTGTGTTAACGGCTTAACTTGTGGTGCTCAAATCGTGCAGGCGATTAAACACTTTGTCTCTCGTAAAGCTATGGACATTGATGGCCTAGGCGAAAAGCAAGTTCAAACTTTAGTTGAAATGGGTAAAGTTAAGCATGTTGCAGATTTATATACCTTAGACCATCTAGCGTTAGTGGGCATGGATCGCATGGGAGAGAAATCAGCCAGCAATCTCCTATCTGCCTTGCAAAAAAGTAAATCCACCAGTTTAGCTAAATTTCTGTTTAGCCTAGGAATTCGTGAAGTTGGCGAGGCCACTGCTCGCAGCTTAGCGATACACTTCGGCGGTTTAGCAAATATTAAATCGGCTGATATGGAAAGCCTATTAGCCGTAGAGGATGTGGGCCCTATCGTAGCAAATCGGATTCTTCACTTTTTTGCTGACAATGACACTCTTGCAGTGGTTGAAGCGTTACAAAGTGCGGGTTTGCAGTGGCTAGAATTTGATCCTGCAGAAGTCCAGTCTAAGCAACAAAGTTTACCATTTAATGCGCTTACCTTCGTTGTCACTGGCACACTAGCTAGCTTATCTCGTGACGAGCTCAAATTTCAATTACAAGAATTGGGAGCCAAAGTGATGTCAAGTGTGTCCAAGAAAACTGACTACCTTGTAGCAGGAGAGAAAGCTGGCTCTAAACTTGAGAAAGCGCAAGCCCTGCAGGTAGCTGTGCTAGATGAGTCTCAAGCCCTTAGTATGATCGCCAAAGCCTTAGATTAAGGATTCAAGTGTTACTTAGCCACAAGGTAGGCCGTCCTCAATTGTGGGGTCAGGTTAAAATGCAGTTTAAAGGAACATAGTCACCATGACTGTAAGAGGAAGTGTTGCTTGGCAAGCTTTGGATGCGCACCTGCAAAAAGATATTTTGCCCTATTCCCTCAAGCAACTATTTAATGGCTCAGGCGCCCAACGTTTTAATGATCTCTCTATGGAAGCTATGGGATTATTGTTGGATTTATCGAAGCAAAAAATGACTCCAAAAACACTAAGCTTGCTTATTAAAATGGCTGAACAACAGGGTTTAAGGCAAGCTACACAAATGCTCTATAGTGGTGGAGAGATCAATCGATCTGAACTGAGACCCGCATTGCATACGGCGTTAAGAGACTCTTCCTCAGAAAAATACAGTGATGTCCACGTGGATGGGCAGAACGTAAAGCAGCTCGTTGATAAAAATCTGCTGGACATGGAGAGAATTGCTAGCAAGATACAAAAAGGTAATTGGCTTGGCTACTCTGGACAGCCTATTACTACTGTCATTAATATTGGTGTCGGGGGTTCTGATATTGGTCCTAATATGGTGTGCCATGCCTTAGCAGAGTTCCGGTTAGAGACTAAATTCCCATTAGATGTGATGTTTGTTTCCTCCATGGATGGTAGCCAGTTGGCAGAAATGCTGCAGCACTTAGATCAAGGTTCAACCTTATTTATTATTGCTTCTAAAACGTTCACCACCATAGATACTTTAGCCAATGCTGAGACTGCAAGAGCTTGGTTACGAAAAAAGATACCCAGTGATAGCCTTATTGGCCAACACCACTTGGTGGGTTGTAGTGCATTTCCAGAACGTATGGCTAAGTGGGGCATACCCTCTGAAAATCAAATTTCTTTATGGGATTGGGTAGGAGGCCGCTATTCTTTGTGGAGTGGTATTGGTCTACCTATTGCGATTAAATTGGGCATGGCCAACTTTAAGCTGCTTCTTAAGGGCGCAAACGCCATGGACGACCACTTTCAAAATGCAAGCCTGCACGAAAATTTACCGGTAATGCTAGCGTTGACAGGTATTTGGAATATAAACTTTTTGGGCTTAAAAGCCCACACGATACTGCCCTACGATGGGCGTCTTAAGTTATTGCCTAATTACCTTAGTCAATTAGAGATGGAAAGTAACGGTAAGTCGGTGACAAACGCAGGTGAAAAAGTTGATTTTGATACAAGCCCAGTTATATGGGGTGACGTAGGAGCTAACGCTCAGCATGCATTTTTTCAGTTGTTACATCAAGGTACGCCAGCCTACTATGCTGACTTTATAGTACCTATAAAACGCACTGCATCTAGCGAATATACTAAGGCTA
The DNA here is from genome assembly GCF_047730085.1 of Candidatus Njordibacter sp. Uisw_056. Taxonomy (NCBI): domain Bacteria; kingdom Pseudomonadati; phylum Pseudomonadota; class Gammaproteobacteria; order Pseudomonadales; family Candidatus Njordibacteraceae; genus Candidatus Njordibacter; species Candidatus Njordibacter sp. Uisw_056. The sequence continues at coordinate 1,189,051 of NZ_CP159830.1, forward strand.
CACGCACTCAACTGGAATATCAGCAGTCGTTAAATTTGGCTAATTGTGTAGCGCAATCTAGGGTGCTCATGTTGGGTGATGATGTTCTGAGTTGGGATCAAAGCATTGTTACTTCGCCAGACCGTTTGTATCCCGGTAACCATGCATCGAGTACCCTGATGTTTGATGAACTCACACCAGAGAGTCTTGGACGGTTAATTGCGTTATACGAGCATAAAGTATTTGTGCAGGCTGTGGTGTGGGATATTAACCCATTCGATCAATGGGGTGTTGAACTCGGCAAGCAGATTGCTAAAACCACTCTTAATGCTATTCAAAAAAGGCAGTTGGGAGACGCTGATGCAGAGGACGCCACATTTGACGCCTCTACTGAAGGTCTGTTAAACCATATGTTTAAACACCACCACTAAATACGGCAGCTATCTTTACTGCCGCCGTTGGTAAAGTAATATTCAAATGCCTTTGGTGTGCGACCTCGACCAGACCATTGGTGTGTTGCGCCCTGCGGATCGATAATTTGATATTGTGGTGCTACTGGTTTGCGAGTTTTTTTGATTTTAGGCGCTTCTCCAGAAAAGAAATCTTCTGGCGTTAGGCCAGCATCAACCATAGCTGCAAAGATGGCTTTTTTTTCTGCGTCTTTTTTGGCTGACTGGGCAGCAAGTACTGCTTCTTCTTCAGCGCGTTTTTCGATAAACTCAGACAGGCAGTTAGCCATGGTTTTTAGCTGCTCTACACTTAGATTTTTGCAGGCAGCACGTAAACGGCTTTTATTGCGGGCAATTTCAGAAAATTCAGTCATAATGGTTCCACGATTAGTTACATTTAACGATACGCACGAGTTTATTTTTAATTATTTTATTTAGTAAAAAGTAATTAGTATTGATTACATATTCATATAATATGATAAAAATTAATTTGTTTTTTATATTATAAATTGTGCACTGCGATAGTAACTTAGTTTAATTTAATTTAATACAAAACTTACGCTAATGAATAAATACGATCTACACACTCACACAAAATGTTCTGATGGTAGTTTACCAGTGACAGAATTAATAGATTTAGCAATTGAACGCGGCATTACTCACCTTGCCATTACAGACCACGACACCGTTAAAGCGCACTTACAATTGGCTGCCAATAATAAATTTTATAAAGATGATGAAATTAATATTATTAAAGGCATAGAGCTTTCTAGCCAGTGGAATAATATGGGTATACATATTGTGGGTTTAAATATAGATGTTAATTCAACTGCAATAGAAACTGCTGTGGCTCATCAAACACAATTACGCTTACAAAGAGTAAAAACGATTGCTAAAAAATTAACGCAACGTGGCTTCCCAGATATAACTCAAGGTGCAACAAAACTTGCAGGAGATAGCCAAATTGGGCGGCCTCATATTGCGCAGTATATGGTGGAAGAAGGAATGGTATTAAACGTAGGCCAAGCGTTTAACAAATATTTAGGGGCGGGAAAGGTTGGCGACGTATCCAACATTTGGCCAGACCTAGAAAAGGTTGTTGAGTGGATTAATGCAGCGGGGGGCATTGCTGTGTTAGCCCATCCCAGTCGTTATAAAATGACGCGCACCAAGCGTCGGCGCTTAATGGCAGATTTTGCAGATGCAGGTGGCCAAGCTATTGAAGTGTGTGCTGGTAACCAAGTGCCTGGAGTTGCTGAAGAAATGGCAGCACTATGCAGTGAATTTGATTTTCATGCTTCGGTAGGTAGTGATTTTCACAACCCAAACTACAAGTGGGTTAAATTGGGTCAGTACCCTAAACTGCCAATATCATGCCGGCCTGTTTGGGAGTTATTTTAAGGTGGACATTAGGGTAGAGGGTAAAGAGTATGAAATACCTGTCGATCTTTATATCCCACCCCATGCATTGCAGGTTATTTTAGAAACCACCTTTGAGGGACCGCTAGATTTATTACTATATTTAATTAGGCGCCATAATTTAGATATTCTCAGCATTGATGTCGCTAAGATTACCTATCAATATATTGCTTACATTGAACTGATGGAAGCTAATAGATTTGAATTAGCAGGCGAATATTTAGTAATGGCTGCAACATTGGCAGAAATAAAGAGCCGTAGCTTGCTGCCAAGCACTCAGACCATAGACGAAGATGAGGAAGACCCAAGGGTAAGGCTGATAAAGCAGCTGCAGGAATATGAACGTTTTAAAAATGCCTCTGAAAGAGTGGCCGAATTACCCCGTATGGACAGAGATAACTTTTCTGTCAACATGAGCATGCCTGATGTTAAACAGGCTCGCCCTCAGCCCACAGTGCAGATGGATGAGTTACTGGCGGCTTATGGTGATGTACTTAAGCGGTGTGACATGTATGAACATCACACCATATCCCGTGAGCGCCTGTCGACACGGGAACGCATGTCTAGCTTAATGGCTCAGTTACAAGAGCATCAATTTATGTCGTTTCATGATCTTTTCAATCTATCGGAAGGACGTATGGGTATAGTGGTTACTTTTTTGGCGATGATGGAATTGGTCAAGGAAAAATTAATTAAGTTAGTTCAGGCGCAAGAGTTTGGGCCCATTCATGTTAGTTTAGGTGGGCAGAATGATTCCCCTAATCAGGAGCTTGCCCTATGATTACCGAACTGGCGCCCGTGTTAGAAGCCCTGTTGTTAGCTTCTGATAAGCCCTTAAGTGTTGAACGGTTAGGCCAAGTATTTGATGAGCATGATGGTGTTGATAATAAGCGCATTAAAAAAACCCTCAGGGAACTACAAAAAAGTTACGATGGCCGAGGTTATCAGCTTGTTGAGGTAGCGTCAGGTTTCCGCTTTCAAGTGCAGCAAGGCTATGCCCTTTGGGTGGCACGTTTGTGGCAAGAAAAACCTCAAAAATACTCTAAAGCGTTGCTTGAAACCTTATCTATTATTGCTTATCAACAACCTATTACACGGGGAGAGATTGAGTCGATACGAGGTGTAGGGGTGAGTTCTTCAATTATTCATACCATGATAGATAGAAGTTGGATTCGGAGTGTTGGACACAAAGAAGTGCCCGGCCGTCCAGAGTTATTTGCCACTACTAAAGAGTTTTTAGATCACTTTAATTTAAAACAACTCAGCGATTTACCTGCGCTTGATGAGTTAGCGTCATGGGACGAGGCCACCATGGCGCCAGCCAAGTTAAAACAACCCCAGCAGCAAGAAATCGATGTCGTGACGGAGTCTATACATTAAGTTATAATAGTATTTCAGATTAACTGTATTGATGGGACTATCATGACAGATCAAGACCTTCCCCTTGTGGAAATTTCAGAACTCGTCGAAGAAAAAGCCAGCGACGAAAAACTTCAAAAAGTACTTGCCCGAGCAGGTGTAGGTTCACGCCGAGAAATGGAGCGTTGGATTGCGGCAGGGCGAGTAACTATCAATAAAGAAAAGGCCCAATTGGGGGATCGTGTTACCTGGCGTGATCATATTTCTGTGGATGGCAGGCAGGTAGACTTGGTGTCGCCTAATAATATTGAACGCAGGGTACTTATTTATAACAAGCCTGAAGGTGAAATTGTTACTCGTTCAGACCCAGAAAATCGCTCCACTGTATTTGATAAGCTGCCGCGCTTAAAAGGCGAACGCTGGATCGCTGTGGGTCGTTTAGACATAAATACTTCAGGGCTATTGTTGTTTACCACTGATGGTGAGCTGGCAAATTCATTAATGCACCCATCGACCACTATTGAGCGCGAATACGCTGTTCGTGTCATGGGGCATGTGACAATGGAACAAGTGAACACTATGCACAAGGGGGTATTGTTAGACGACGGTATGGCTCGGTTTAATGATATCCAAGAATTTGGTGGTGAAGGCATCAACCGCTGGTACCACGTGGTTATTATGGAAGGCCGTAACCGCGAAGTGCGCCGTTTGTGGGAATCTCAAGGTTTAAGAGTGAACCGTTTAAAACGTGTACGTTATGGTAATGTATTTATGCCACCTCAGCTTAGGGCTGGTATGTGGATGGAAATGCCACAGCCAGACATTAACGCGCTTTCTCAATTTGTGGGTATGCGCCCAAAGAAAGTAAAACGTCGACTGCCTAAGGAACAAGAGAGCTTTGATCGTCAAGAGAAGCGTCAGCGCACTCGCCGCCATGCGTAAGTTGAGCAAATAACCCAAAAAATTACTTTAGTTCGTCTTAGTAATGTTACTTAGGCCACTGAATATTGCTAAATGCCTTGTTTTAAAACAAGGCATTTTTTTGTGCTCAGTTATTGTGACAGGGTGGTAAAGCGCTCTGTTTTAGCATGAACCTCTTTGTCTGCAATACTGACAGGGTCAAGATGAATAATGACGTCAGCATATGGGAAGAGTTGTAGGATTCGAAGTTCTATCTCGTCGGCTACATCGTGGGCTTGAATTAACAGCATCCTGTCTTGAAGCTCTAAATGTAATTGAATAAACTGCATGTGGCCAGATTGTCTGGTGCGAAGGTCATGCATGCCCATCACCAGTGGGTGTGTTATGGCCATCTGTGTAATATGCTGCCGTTGCTCATCACTTAACTCATGGTCTAGTAATAAATCAAACGCTGTTTTTGCAATGCCCCAAGCACTGTAAATGACGTATGCGCCAATACTTAATGCTAAATAAGGGTCGGCACCGTAATGTCCATAGGTTGCTAAGACCAGTGCGATGATAACGCCAAGATTCATTAATAAATCTGAGGTATAGTGAAGTGAGTCAGCCTCAATTGCAGTAGATTTAGTTTGTTTTACAACCTGCCGTTGTAATAATACCAAAGCGCCGGTAAGCCCCATGCTAGCAGCCATAACAATAATGCCAAATGGGGTGTTTTCAATTACCACGGGGTCCCACAAACGACCTAAGGTCTGTGAAAGCAACAACCCAATTGATCCTAGAATTAATAAGGCTTGTGCGAGGCCTGCCAGTGCCTCTGCCTTGCCATGGCCAAAGCGATGTTCTTTGTCAGCGGGGGCCATTGCATAACGCACTGCGAAGAAATTAATTAACGCAGCCGCGCTATCCATGATGGAGTCTATTAAAGAGGCTAGCAAGCTGACACTTTGGGTTTCATCCCATGCCCATGTTTTGATAACAATTAAGCTAAGGGCGACAACTACCGAGGCCCAGGTGGCTAGTTTGATGAGTTGGCTGTATGTCATAGCCCAAGTATAGCTTAAACCAGTTCGCTCCAGCGCTAATTTTTTGTAACGTTAACAAAACTTGATCAAGGTAGTGAGAAAGATTTAAAAGGCTAACCCTTGAGTAGGGGTTAGCTTCCCTTGCTCTGAGTGTTGCCTAGGGGGCGGATTATTATTAAGGGTTTAACTTTAAGTCGCTTTGGCTTCTTCATTAGCGCGGTTATGCCAGCGGATGTGTAGCATGGTACTGGTATAAAGTAGAGTGATGATAAAAGCACCTAAAACACCATTAACTGGCACGTACATTATCTCTATCGTGAAATAAATTAATAGTACAAAACACATCCATGCTAATTGGCGCAAGTGTTGCTTGTACATGGCAAGCGCAAAACCTAGTAAAGGGAAGCACTTAATGCCAATGATAACGATACTGCCAATTTCTGCATAGGGGTGCGCCAGAGTGCTAATGACAAAATAGGCTATTAGCGCAATGTAGGCTGAAAGGCTTATAACACGAGAGTATTGACGTTTTTTTTGGTACTGCATTACAAAATCTCCAAAACAGATTCAGGTGGGCGACCAATACGAGCTTGGCCTTGATGAATAGCAATAGGCCTTTCGATCAGCTTAGGGTAGTTAACCATTGTAGTAATCAATTCAGCTTGGGTAAGATGAATGCTATCAAGCTGATTTAGCTTATAAGCCTCTTCACCTTTTCTCATAAGATCACGAGCATCATTCATACCCAACATGGATAACAACTCCTCTAGTTCTTGCGTACTTGGAACCTGCTCTAGGTATAGACGAATGTTTGGGATAACACCGTTGGCTGCCAATAAAGCTAAGGTAGCGCGAGACTTAGAACATCGGGGATTGTGGTAGAGAGTTACACTCATCATTAACGGCCTAGTTTTGCTTTGATAAAGGCTAAGGCACCTTCTAAAGGCATGTCCTCATTCGATTCAGAGCGACGATTACGATATTCCAACGTGCCACTTTCTAAACCGCGGTCTCCAATTACCACACGATGGGGCAGCCCTATTAGCTCAGCATCGGCAAATTTCACTCCTGGTCGCATTGCTCTGTCGTCCATGATGACGTCGATGCCTGCTGCCTTGAGCTCACTGTAAAGGGTGTCTGTTGCAGCGCGAACAGCTTCTGATTTTTCATAATTAAGTGGAATAAGTGCCACTTCAAAAGGCGCAAGGGCTAGGGGCCACATAATGCCCTTGTCATCAAAGTTCTGTTCAATGCAGGCAGCTACCACGCGGGTGATGCCAATACCATAACAACCCATTTGCATAAATTGAGGTTTGCCGTTTTCGTTTAACACCGTAGCATTCATTGCCCTTGAGTACTTATCGCCCAATTGAAAAATATGGCCTACTTCAATGCCGCGTTTGATTTCAATTTCACCATGGCCACAAGGGCTAGGGTCACCTGCAACTACGTTGCGAATATCGGCAACATCGCTATAGCTGCAATCGCGCTGCCAATTAATGTTGGTAAAGTGATAGCCCGCCTCGTTTGCACCAGCAGTAAAGTCGCTCATTACCGTAACAGCTCGGTCTGCAATAATAGAAATAGATAAGCCAACTGGCCCTATAGATCCTGGCTGTGTACCTAATTCATCAATAATTCGTTGTTCTGGTGCCATAGTTAGTGGCGCAGCGATCATAGGGTGCTTCTCAGCTTTAATGTCATTCATGTTGTGATCGCCACGCAACAATAAAGCGACTAAGGGGTGATGGCCTTCGTCGTCAGCAGTGCCAAGAACGACAAGTGTCTTAAGGCTTTGATCTTTAGCTAAGCCTAAAAACTCACACACACTATCTATGGTTTTTTGGTTCGGAGTATGAATTTTCCCCATAGCCTTGCTCGGCGCTAAGCGCAGTGCAACAGGCAGCATAGCCTCTGCAGTCTCTACATTGGCAGCAAAGCTGCTGTTAGTATTGTTGCTAAACGCTATATCATCTTCGCCAGATCGCGCCAGTACATGAAACTCTTGTGAAGCGTCACCACCTATACTGCCAGAATCTGCCCTCACAGCCCGAAAGTTTAAACCTAAGCGAGTGAAAATATTGCTATAGGCAATATGCATGGAATTATAGGTTTGCTGCAGGGACTCTTGGCCTAAGTGAAACGAGTAAGCGTCCTTCATAATGAATTCGCGTGAACGCATTACGCCAAAGCGAGGTCGTACCTCGTCCCTAAATTTGGTTTGAATTTGATAAAAGTTCATCGGCAAGCTCTTATAGCTATGAATTTCCTTGCGCACCATGTCGGTAATTACTTCTTCATGTGTAGGGCCTATGCAAAAATCTCTCTGGTGACGGTCTTTTAAGCGCAAAAGTTCAGGACCATATTGTTGCCAACGACCTGATTCTTGCCAGAGTTCGGCAGGTTGAACCGCAGGCATTAATAATTCTTGAGCTCCTGCCGCATCTAGCTCTTCCCGGACAATACGTTCAACTTTACGAATGCTGCGTAAACCCATAGGCAGCCATGTATAAAGCCCTGAAGCTAAGCGGCGAATTAAACCGGCTCGAAGCATAAGTTGATGGCTGATAACTTCTGCATCTGCAGGGGTTTCTTTTTGAGTAGCAATTAAAAACTGGCTGGCGCGCATGGGGTAATGAATCCAATAGAAACGAAAAATATAAGCCGCTATTGTATGTTGCCATGGCGTTAGGATAAATGCCTTTCACAGCTAAATTAGGAATAAAAAGGCAATAGTTGCACTAATGGGTGATAAAGGTGCATTTTCTGCTGCCTCTGAGGCGGTGGAATGGGGTATAATTTCCGGCTTTTAGATGTTCGGCTGGAGTAGACAATGCCTATCTATGAATACCTCTGCCAAGGATGTGGTTTTGGTAAGGACGTATTACAAAAATTAAGCGATGCGCCTTTAACAGATTGCCCTCAATGTGGTAAAGATCAGTATCGTAAACAAATTTCTGCAGCCGGCTTTAGGCTTAAGGGTCAAGGTTGGTATGAAACAGACTTTAAAACTGGTGCCAAAAAGAATTTAGCGGGTGATACAAAAAGCTCAAGTGATACAAAAAGCTCAAGTGCTACTAGCGACTCAAACTAACACCTATTAATACTATTTAAGATTTAGGAAGTACAATTATGCGAAGCCATTATTGCGGCGAACTAAGAGCCAGCGATGTTGACCAACAAATCACCCTCTGCGGTTGGGTTCATCGTCGACGTGATCACGGAGGTGTTATTTTCCTAGACCTGCGGGATCGAGAAGGTATCGTGCAGGTAGTGTTTGACCCAGATCGAGAAGAATGCTTTGCTTTAGCAGACTCCTGCCGAAATGAATTTGTGGTCAAGGTTAAAGGCTTAGTTCGTGCTCGCCCTGCCGGCACTGATAATCCTGAAATGCCAACAGGTGCAGTGGAAGTCTTAGGTCAAGAATTTGAGATTCTTAACAAATCTGAAACCCCTCCATTCCAGTTAGATGAGCATCAGTCTGTTGGTGAAGACGTTCGCTTAAAGTATCGTTACGTTGACTTACGTCGGCCAGAAATGGCAGCAAAACTTAAACTGCGCTCTAAGGTTAGCACTTTTATCCGCAATTTTTTAGATCAAAATGGCTTCTTAGACATTGAAACGCCTATATTGACTCGCGCCACACCAGAAGGAGCACGTGATTACTTGGTACCCAGTCGGACTCACGAAGGCCACTTTTTTGCATTGCCTCAGTCACCACAGTTGTTCAAACAACTGTTGATGGTGTCTGGTATGGATCGGTATTATCAGATTGCCAAATGTTTCCGTGATGAAGATTTGCGCGCTGACCGGCAACCAGAATTCACCCAAATAGACATCGAAACATCCTTCATGGATGAAGCTCAGATTATGGCTATTACTGAAAAAATGGTGGTAGAGCTATTTAAGAGCCAGATTAATGTAGATTTAGGTGCTTTTCCAAGTATGCCTTACAGTGAGGCGATGGAAACCTATGGCAGTGACAAACCTGACCTACGTATCCCGTTGCAGCTAGTTACTGTCAGTGATCTGATGAAAGACGTGGACTTTAAAGTTTTTGCTGGTCCAGCTAATGATTTAAATGGCAGGGTAGCTGGTCTTAAGGTGCCTAACGGCGCCAGCTTAACCCGTAAACAAATTGATATTTATACTAAGTTTGTGGGCATTTATGGTGCGCGTGGTTTGGCGTATATCAAAGTAAATAACGCGGTCGACCTAGAAGAAGGTTTGCAATCACCTATTGTTAAATTTTTGCCTTTAGAAGTGCGTGCTGCACTGCTTGACCGCTTGGATGCTAAAGATGGCGACTTAATTTTCTTTGGTGCAGACAGCGAAAAAATAGTTAACGAAGCTCTAGGCGCATTGCGCTGTAAGCTTGGCGAAGATCTTAATCTCATGACCTGTGAGTGGGCGCCTTTGTGGGTAGTAGACTTTCCAATGTTTGAAGCCACTTCAGATGGCGGTATCACAGCTATTCACCACCCATTCACAGCACCTTCCTGCACACCAGAGGAGTTACAGGCCTCTCCACTAACAGGCCTGTCTAGAGCCTACGACATGGTACTTAACGGCACTGAGTTAGGTGGAGGCTCCATTCGTATTCACCAGCAAGACATGCAAACTAAAGTCTTTGAGCTATTAAATATTGCCCCAGAAGAGCAGCAGGAGAAGTTTGGATTCTTATTAGACGCCTTGAAGTATGGCTGTCCTCCACATGGTGGTTTGGCGTTTGGTCTGGATCGCTTAGTTATGTTAATGACAGGGTCTAACTCAATACGTGAAGTGATTGCCTTCCCTAAAACCCAAAGTGCTGCGTGTGTTATGACCCAGGCGCCAGGCATTGTAGCAACGAAGCAACTTCGCGAGTTGAACATTAAACTACGTGAAAAAGTAACTGCCGAATAACGCTTGCTTTAGTTGGTATTAGCCGGCTGGCAGTTAAAAAGGCCCACCACTGACCTGTTGGGCCTTTTTTGTGTTTGCTGTGAAGCTGGTAAAAAAACTACTGTGATTTTGTACAGTATTTGCTAGTATTGACCTATCATTAACTTCACTAGCGAATGCTTCCTTATGGCGCTCATATTAGGAATTGACCCAGGCTCTCGTAAAACTGGCTATGGCATTATTAATGCGGTAGGTGCAACGCGCACCTATGTTGCAAGCGGTCATATAAAAGTGTCCGGTGATGAATTGGCTGGGCGGCTAGGACAGATATATCGTGGCATTGATGAAATCATTGAAACCTATGTGCCACAAGAATTCGCGATCGAACAAGTGTTTATGGCTCGCAATGCTGATTCAGCTCTTAAGCTTGGCCAAGCTCGGGGCGTTGCTATGGTGGTTGCAGTTAACCATGGGCTGCCTGTTTCTGAATACTCGGCGCGTCAAGTAAAACAAGCTGTTGTAGGTAACGGAGCAGCAGCTAAAAACCAAGTGCAAGAAATGGTGGCTCGCTTACTTAAGCTACCAGGGTTGCCTCAAGAAGATGCTGCAGACGCTTTGGCTATTGCGATATGCCATGCTAACACGCATGCAAGCCTTGTCCGCTTGGCCACCAGTCGCAGCCCTGCAAATGCTAAAAGACAAGTGGTACTTAATGAACTTAAGGGAAGCCGACGTGGACGCGTTTGGTAAAACCCATATCGACATAAGGCGATTAAAATGATTGCACGTATTAGCGGCATCTTAATGCATAAGCAGCCTGCTCAGGTGGTTGTAGACGTGCATGGAGTGGCTTATGAAATTGAAATCTCGTTTAACAGTTTTTGCCAATTACCTGCTGAAGGCGACACAGCCGTATTGCATACTCACTTTGTTGTGCGTGAAGATGCTCAACTACTTTTTGGCTTCTCTCAATTAGAAGAAAGAAGCCTGTTTCGAATTTTAATAAAGGTTAATGGTGTAGGCCCTAAATTAGCTTTGGCTATTTTGTCTGGTATGGACGCCCATGCCTTTTGCTACTGTGTTCAACATCAAGATTCAGCCACTTTAGTAAAAATTCCTGGCGTGGGTAAAAAAACTGCTGAGCGCTTAGTTTTAGAACTAGGTGATAAGCTGGCATCGTGGCAAACTGGGGATAATGGAGGAGGTCAATCTGGGGTTATTAAACCAACACTATCAACTGTTAGTGCTCAATCAGAAGCTGAAAGTGCTTTAGTGGCTTTAGGTTACAAACCGGTACAAGCTGCTAAAGCTGTCACAGCAGCTATAAGATCTGCGCCACATGGAAGTTGTGAAGACCTCATCCGCTTATCGTTAAAAGGAATGATATAAACTGGGTTATTGTGTGCTTGGCACACTTTATTAGGTTGCTGTTAAGAGAAATTAACAAGTGTTAATGATGATGGGAGTAGCATGATAGAAGCGGATCGTTTTGGCTCACCCGTAGAATCGGTAAGTCAGTTAGGTGAAGACCATTTAGAGCGGGCACTTAGGCCAAAGGCACTGAAAGATTATATTGGTCAACCTGTAGTTCAAGAACAAATGTCGATATACATTGCTGCAGCAAAAGGGCGAGCTGAAGCATTAGATCACACGTTGATCTATGGGCCTCCTGGCCTTGGAAAAACCACACTGGCTCATATTATTGCTAATGAAATGGGTGGCGATTTAAAAACAACGTCAGGCCCAGTGTTAGAGAAAGCTGGTGATTTAGCAGCGATGCTTACTAATCTAGAAGCTGGTGATGTATTATTTATTGATGAAATTCATCGATTGAATCCGGTCATAGAAGAAATTCTTTATCCGGCAATGGAAGACTATCAGTTAGACATCATGATAGGAGAAGGGCCAGCTGCAAGATCAATTAAGCTTGATTTACCACCTTTTACATTAGTTGGCGCAACGACACGTGCGGGGTCTCTTACGTCTCCGTTGCGTGATCGGTTTGGTATTACTCAGCGGCTTGAATATTATTCAGTAGAAGATTTAACCACAATAGTGACGCGTTCTGCATATTTGTCTGAGGTTCAAATGGAAGCCGCTGGCGCTGCTGAAGTGGCTCGCAGATCTCGAGGCACTCCGCGAATTGCAAATCGGCTTTTACGCAGAACTAGAGACTATGCAGAAGTTAAATTTGATGGTGTTATTAGTGATTATGTGGCAGACAAAGCGTTAAACATGCTAAATGTAGATCACCTTGGCTTTGACCACATGGATAGGTGTTTGATGTTAGCCATTATTGAAAAGTTTGCTGGTGGGCCTGTTGGCATTGATAATTTGGCAGCTGCACTCAGTGAGCAAAGAGAAACCATAGAAGATGTGCTTGAACCCTACTTAATACAGCAGGGTTTTATTATGCGTACGCCTCGAGGTAGGATTGTAACTGATCGCGCCTATGAACACTTTGGGTTTGCTCCCCCTAAAGTTAATACCTAAATTTAGATTGGTACCTCAGTGTGCGGAACTTTTTACCAAGGCACTGCTCAAAGAAAGACTTATCGAGCTAACTTGGTGTTTATAATGGTATTATTACTAGTAAGTTAAATATTAAATATTTGATGACGCGCGAATCTTAACCTAAAATTTCCGTGTTTGAAAAACTATATCGTGTATCAGCTTTGCACAAAAACAGTGCAAGGCCTTGAAGGGGAATCGTCTGTGGACAATAAAATGTCAGTGTTGAGTTTGATTTTGAATGCCAGCTTTTTGGTTCAAATGGTCATGCTTTTGTTGTTGATTGCATCTGTCATGTCTTGGGTGATGATATTCCAGCGCCAAAGGGCCCTAAAATTTGCCCGCACTAACATGAAAGCATTTGAAGAACAGTTTTGGTCAGGCATTGATCTTAGTCAATTATTCCGCCAAGTTAGTGCAGAGCCGAACCCAAACAATGGGGCAGAAAATATTTTTCGGGCTGGTATAAAAGAGTTTACTCGGTTAAGGCAGCAAACCGACGCTGATGGTGATGCCGTTATGGAGGGTGTTCAGCGTGCTATGCGGGTGGCTATTTCGAAAGAAGAAGAGAAGCTAGAAGCCCACTTATCATTTTTAGCAAGTGTAGGTTCTGTCAGCCCATACGTAGGCTTATTTGGAACAGTCTGGGGCATTATGAATTCTTTTAGAGGGCTTGCTAATGCACATCAAGCTACTTTGGCTACCGTAGCGCCTGGAATTTCTGAAGCCTTAATTGCTACGGCAATGGGTTTGTTCGCTGCTATACCTGCAGTTATTGCCTACAATCGATTCTCGCACACGGTAGATTCCATACTCTCTAGTTATGAGACTTTTGCGGAAGAGTTTTCGAGCATTTTACACCGCAAAGCCCACGCATCTGAGCTATAGGTTGCACTATGAGTACTATTAGACGGCCTAGAACTAAGCGCCATAAACCTAACGCAGAAATAAATGTAGTACCCTACATTGACGTAATGATGGTGCTGCTTGTCATATTTATGGTGACTGCGCCAATGCTGACTCAGGGGGTAAGTGTAGATTTACCCCAAGCTAAATCTGACCCAGTAGCAAGCGATGAGGTATCGGAGCCCTTAGTTATATCGGTGACCAAGTTGGGCGATTACTATCTAGAATTGGGTGAAAATAACAAACAGCCCGTTACCTTAGAGCGCATTGGCGCACAAGTGGGGAAAATATTACAACGTGCACCAAATACACCAGTGCTTTTGAGGGGTGATAGGGCGATAGAATATGGCCACATAGTTGAAATTATGACAGTGCTGCAGCAGGCTGGTGCCCAAAGTGTCGGTTTGGTTTCGGAAAGTCCGTGAAATTAGACCACACTTATATTCTACCAAGTATATTTGCACTGATTGTGCATGTTGTTGTTGCTTTTATTGTTATGTCGGAGTGGCAAAGTAGTAGTCAGCGCATCCCGCCTGTGCAAGTGAAGCAACGGGTTGAAGCAACACTAATTGACTTAGATTCTTTGCTGGCTCAGCAAAAATTAGTTGATTCTGCGGCAATAAAGAAAGCAGCAGCTAAAAAAGCAGCAGCTAAGAAAGCAGCAGCTAAAAAAGCAGCAGCTAAAAAAGCAGCAGATAAGAAAGCAGCAGATAAGAAAGCAGCAGATAAGAAAACAGCAGATAAGAAAGCAGCAGATAAGAAAGCAGCAGATAAGAAAACAGCAGATAAGAAAACAGCAGATAAGAAAACAGCAGATAAAAAAGTAGCAGATAAGAAAACAGCAGATAAAAAAGTAGCAGATAAGAAAGCAGCAGATAAGAAAACAGCAGATAAGAAAACAGCAGATAAGAAAGCAGCAGCTAAAAAAGCAGCAGATAAGCAAGCAGCAGACAAGAAAACAGCAGACAAGAAAACAGCAGCTAAAAAAGCAGCAGATAAGCAAGCAGCAGATAAGCAAGCAGCAGCTAAAAAAGCAGCAGACAAGAAAGCAGCAGATAAGAAAGCAGCAGATAAGAAAGCAGCAGATAAGAAAGCAGCAGACAAGAAAGCAGCAGACAAGAAAGCAGCAGACAAGAAAGCAGCAGATAAGAAAGCAGCAGATAAGAAAGCAGCAGATAAGAAAACAGCAGATAAGAAAGCAGCAGATAAGAAAGCAGCAGATAAGAAAGCAGCAGATAAGAAAGCAGCAGATAAGAGAGCAGACAAAAAATTAGCAGACCAGAAAGCAGCAGATAAAAAAGCAGCTCAAGAATTAGCTAAAGTTGAGCAAGCATTAGAAAGTCTATTAGATGAAGAAGAGGCGCAGGCTGACGCTCTGGAGCAGCAGATCACCAATGGTCAAGCAGTAGGCTCTGCAGTAAACTATATAAGAGATGAAATTGGGGTCAAGTGGGTTCGACCAGCTAATGCTCGTAATGGCATGGTTGTTGAGCTTATTATATACCTTGTTCCCACGGGTGAAGTTGTTAATGTAGAAGTAAGTTATCGTGACCCAAGTGCCACAGATGCATTTGTATCGTCGGTAGTAAAGGCTATTAAAAAAGTAAGGCGGTTTGATAAATTAAGCCAGCTGAACTCAGTACTATTTGATGCTAACTTCCGCCAATTCACCGTTAAGTTTAAACCAGAGGATTTGAGATTGTGATGCGAGTAAAAAAAATGGTTCATTCAACTATAAGAATACCAAAATCTAACCCCTTTTTGGTATTTTCATCCGCAGTCTTTACCTTACTGTTGTCGCTTTCAGCGTGGTCTTCAGAGTTAGTTATTGAAATAACTCAGGGTGTTGATAATCCTGTACCCATTGCGGTGGTTCCATTTCAGTGGTCTGGTGACAGTGCTTTGAATGAGGATGTGGCCCAGGTTGTTGATGCAGATCTGGAGCGTAGTGGCCAATTTAAATCCCTAAAACGGTCGTTGATGCTTAGCTTTCCTTATCAAAAAGAAGATATTTACTTTCGTGATTGGAGCTACCTAGCAACTGAATACCTTATCATAGGTCAAGTTTTGCCAACAGATGATGGGGGTTATCAAGTTGATTACCAACTCTTTGACGTACAGCGTCAAGAATCTGTTGCTGGTGCCCGTTTTACTGGGGGTAAAAATGATCTACGCGCTCTTGCACATTCTGTCAGTGATGCCGTATATGAAGCGTTAACTGGGCTTAAAGGTGCTTTTAGAACCCGTATAGCTTATGTTGCAGCCGACAAAAAAGTTAATCCTAGTTACTATAAACTTTTAGTAGCAGATGCCGACGGATATAATGCTAAAGAGATTCTTAAATCAAATCAGCCCATTATGTCACCATCTTGGTCTCGAGATGCGAGTAAGCTGGCCTATGTGTCTTTTGAAACAAACAGACCTGCCATTTACGTTCAAGATATTACTACCGGTAAGCGTGAACGCATTAAGTCTTTTAAAGGCATTAACGGTGCACCTGCTTGGTCTCCAGATGGCAGTAAGTTAGCGATAGTTTTGTCTAAAGATGGTAATGCAGAGATATACGTCTTAGATTTAACCACTAATCGGCTTACCAGGGTAACAAAACATTATGGTATTGATACGGAACCTTCTTGGAGTGTAGATGGTAAGAATATCTTGTTTACCTCTGATAGAGGAGGTAAACCGCAAATATACCAAGTGACGTTAGATTCTGGCTGGGTAGAGCGCTTAACGTTTGAAGGTGACTACAACGCCCGTGGCAGTTTAACTCATGATGGCCGTTTTTTGGTGCTTGTTAGCCGTCATGATTCGCAGTTCCATATCGCCGTACAAGATTTACAGCGAGGCACTATGTCCTTATTAACCCAAACAAGCTTAGATGAGTCACCAAGTGTGGCGCCAAACGGCAGCATGGTAATTTATTCCACCCAAGACGGTGGGAGAGATATTTTGGCGGCTGTATCGATAGATGGCAAAGTAAAGTTTAATATCCCTGCAAATGAAGGTGTGGTTAGAGAACCAGCATGGTCGCCTTATTTGAATTAACCAGGAGTATTTCCGTAGGCCTAGTGGTGTGGAGATTATATATGATAGAATTAGCGCACAAATTTTCGATCGACAAATTAAATTTATTGAGGAGCAAGTCCATGCAAGTGGGTAATTTAAGGAAAATCATCGCCTCCAGTATCTTGGTAGCATTTCTAGCTGCCTGTAGCTCTACGGGTGAAACCACTGATGCAACCGCTAGCACCCAAGCCGCACAAGCGGCTGTAGAAGCTCAAGCTTTGGCTGAAGCCGAAGCAATGGCAGAAGCTCAAGCAACAGCCGAAGCAGAAGCTCAAGCTCAAGCAACTGCAGAAGCTGAAGCAAAAGCTGCTGCTGAAGCTATAGTGGAAGCTCAAGAAGAGGCTGCAAGTCAAGCCCAGGCTCAAGCAGCAAAAGCCGCAGCAGATGCAGCAGATGTGGCACAACAGGTTGCAAGCGAAGCAGCTGCAGTTGCAGCTCAAAAGCAGCAGCAAGCGCAGGACACCGCGCAGGCCTTAGCTCATATCATCTACTTTGATTTTGACCAGTCCACCATTAAAGCTGAATTCCGCACTGCGCTTAATGGCCATGCTGCGTATTTAAGCCAAAACCCTTCGGCGAGTATCGTTTTAGAAGGGCATGCTGATGAACGTGGAACCCGAGAGTATAATATTGCGTTGGGCGAGCGTCGTGGCAATGCGGTAAGTCGCTACCTAGTAGTCCAAGGTGTTTCTATAGATGCTATTGAAGTCGTCAGTTTTGGCGAAGAACGCCCAGTTAATGCCGGTCATGATAGCGCGTCTTGGTCTGAAAATCGTAGGGTAGAAATCCGTTACATTAATTACTAATTAGCTGTATTTGTTACAATCACTACAATAGTAATGTAGCGTGTTTTACACGCATTAAATACCATCGTTGTGCTCGCATAACGGTGGTTTTTGTTTTTTAACTTGGAGTTTTTGAGGTTTATTGGATGTCTCAAATATTTAATCGTTTTGTTCTCTTGTTCGTTGTGGTGGTTTTTTCATTTCAAGTGAATGCCAACAATTCTGTGCCAGTTAGTGATTTGGCAAATGATATAGGTACTGAGGCTGTTGCTATTCCTATTCCTATTCCACAGCCTGCGCAGGCTGTGGTTGAAGAACCTATTAAAGCAGTTGCTGTGGACACCCCTATCAATAATAACGCTAATGCGCAAATGTTTGATATTGTTGAAATGTTACAGTACGAATTGCAGCAATTACGTGGTCAAGTAGAAGAACTTAGCTATAATCTAGAGCGCCTTAAAAAGGATCAAAAACAGCGCTACTTAGATTTGGATCGGCGAATTGTTAGCTTATCCACACCACCCCAAGTCATAGACGACTCACAAGTCTCTGATACTAAGAGTGAAACGGGTGAAACCAATTTGACTAGTGCTTCACTTGGTGGCGCCATCGCCTTAGATCAAACCGCAGTCATTCAAGAAGCCTATGATCCTGAAATTGAAAAGTTAGCTTATAAGGCTGCGTTTGGGCTTATTAGAGAGCGGCAATATGATGCTTCGATTGAGGCGTTATTAACTTTTTTAAATGACTTCCCCGAGGGTTTACTAGTTGGTAATGTGCATTATTGGTTAGGAGAGGTTTACATGGTGCAAGGTGATGCGTCTTTGGCGGCCCAATCTTTTGAGTATGTAATACGTGAGTTCCCTGGTCATCGAAAGATTCCAGATGCGTTATATAAAGCTGGAGTTGCCTACCAGAATGTAGGCAATAATAATAAAGCAAACCAGCTTCTGCAGCGTGTACTCCAGGAGTATCCAGACTCTTCTGCTGCTCGTTTAGCCCAAGAAAGGGTAAACTAGCATGTCTCAAAGTGCTGCCTTGATGATGAGTCAAAAACAGATTGCAGCAAGAGTGCTGGTGCAAGAACACCTAGCTCATGAGCATTTACAAGCGATGTCGAGTGGACAAGATGTAGGCGCACAAAAGCAACGCATTAAACGTTTGCTTAAGCAGCAAGATGCAACCTTAGTAGCCCATTATTATACTGATGCTCTAGTCCAAGAGTTAGCAGAAGAAACAGGGGGTTGTGTATCCGATTCCCTAGAAATGGCACGTTTTGGCAATCACTCTTTATCATCTACTTTAATTGTGGCAGGCGTTCACTTTATGGGTGAGACTGCGAAAATTCTTAGCCCTACAAAACGAGTGCTGGTGCCCACTTTAGAGGCCACTTGCTCTCTTGATATTGGCTGTCCTGCTGAAGAGTTTACAGCCTTCTGTGATGCGTATCCTGATCATACTGTTGTTGTTTATGCCAACACGTCTGCAGCCGTTAAAGCACGTGCAGACTGGGTGGTTACTTCGGGCATTGCGGTAAAGTTAATGGAGCATTTGGCCTCAGAGGGTAAACCCATAATATGGGGGCCAGACCAGCATTTAGGACGCTATATAGCGAAACAAACTGGCACTGAAATGCTACTGTGGCAGGGTTCGTGCATAGTCCATGATGAGTTTAAAGTTATTGGTGTACAGCAGCTGAAGCAGGTTTATCCTAATGCCGCAGTATTGGTCCACCCTGAGTCTTCTTATGCGATGGTGGAGATTGCAGACTTTGTTGGCTCTACCACTCAGCTAATTAAAGCTGCACAAGAGATGCCTAATAAAGAATTTATTGTAGCAACAGATCGTGGCATTTTTTATAAAATGCAACAGGCGGCCCCAGACAAAATGCTAATGGAAGCCCCGACGGCTGGAAATAGTGCAACCTGCCGAAGCTGTGCTCACTGTCCTTGGATGGCAATGAATGATCTAGATAAAATAGAGCAGGTATTGTTGTTTGGGACGAATGAAATTGTCATTGATGCAGGATTGCAGGAGCGGGCGTTAAAGCCATTACAACGACTCATGGACTTTGCAGCAACTAATTAAACCGCGCTTGATCAGCTAGAAGCTTTAAGGCCTCTTGCTGTTGTTCTAACACTGAGCCTGCTTGACTATCAGGCTGCTGCTGACTGGCGTATTGTGCCTGTTTAAGCGCCAGTTTTGCTTCCCCGCGCAATAAGTGCCAGCGGGACTGGGCCATGTGATTAAGTTGTAAGCGCTGGTCTTCTGCGCCCCATTCAGCAAGCGTGCGCCATCCTAAAATCCATGTGGGGTGGTCATCTAATAGGGCTAATAAAACATCAACAGCAGCCCTTGGTTGAATATTTTGGCGTAGGGCGAGCGCTTTGATCCATAACGACAAACTATTATCACGGCGATTAAGTTTTCTTAGTGTTAATTGCTTTAATACTGTTTGGGCCTGCTTCTGAGTTAATAAGCTCTGCATCCAGCTATACCAAATCAATGTGGCATTAGGTTGTTTTAATGCTAAGTCCTTTAATTGTTGGTTAGCTAAAACTAACTTGCCGGAATTTTGGTTAATCAGAGCCTCAGAAAATGCAATTAAGGTACTGTAATGGTTGGTCAGTGGGTCGAACTTTTGCATTAGTTGGTTGACCGAGGGTGAGGTAAGGCCTGATAGAGTCATCGTTTGGTAAATTTTTAACAAGTCAAAGCCTAAATCAAAACCATGTTCGGTCTGGCTCTGCTGGGAAATTAAAATACGCTGGCTAATATCCGCTACTCGTTCACTATTGATTGGGTGGCTGCGGGCCCATTCCCACTGAGGAGAATCCTTAACGTAAGGTGATTGCAAACGTTGTAATAAGCGCTGCATATGGGTTACATCAAAAGGGCTTTGATACATTAAATCAAAACCAATTCGGTCTGCTTCTCTTTCGTGACGGCGGCTGTAGCTTAGTTGGTTTCGCTGAAGAGCAGATTGAGTGGCGTAGATGCCAGCTTCTCCTATGTCATCATTTATGTTTCCTGCAAGCCATATAGATGCTATGAAAGCACCTAAGTAAAGGGGCGCTTGAGCTTTTTCTTGGGCTTGGGTTTGCACGTAATGGCGTAAACTAAGGTGAGCTACTTCGTGGGCAAGTACAGCTACTAATTCGTCTACAGAACCTGCTTGCTGTATTAACCCAGTATTGATGCCAATAATTCCGCCAGGAGCGGCAAAAGCATTAATTTTGCCATCATGTATTAGAAAAATTTGGGTATTTTTATTGCTAAGTTGGCTCCGACTAATCAATGGCTGAGTGAGGTCTTTAATAAATTTTAGGGCTGCTAGATCATTCCAAAGTGGAAGTTGTTTACGGATGCTGCTAGCAATAATGTTGCCAAGTTGGTACTCATCTTCTAGGCTCATGTCATTAGAGCTATGAATATTAATTACTGGTAAGTTTTTAGCTGCAGCTGTTTGGACGGGAATTGCCAATATCACCAACGCTAAACAGATAGTCCTTGCTAAGGAATTCATAAAATATCCCAACGATAGATAGGACTGAAGGTCCGCTTGACCTATAATGTTTCCTTTCATTGAGAATTCCTTTTAATGAAGATGAGATTTGATATGTATAATGATACGACATTGGACGCAACACTCGGACACCAGCTGCTGGATACTCAGGGTTTACAATGTCCTTTACCGCTATTAAAAGCGAAGCGAGCTTTAAGCCAGTTAAAAGTGGGCGAAAAGCTTAAAGTGCTAGCAACAGATGCTGGTTCGCAAAGGGACTTTGCAGCGTGGACACGATTGACTGGTCACCATTTACATCAGAATGAATGTATTGATAACGTTTATCATTATCTCATTGAAAAGAGAATTTAGGATAACACATGTTTAAAGTATTTCGCGCTTGGTTGGACCACTTTTTTGCTGATGAACAGGCACTGCTACTGGTGGTTCTTTTAGCGGTTGGTTTAGCTTCAATTTTGATGTTTGGCTCTACTTTGGCTCCAGTTTTCGCAAGTATGATACTGGCATATTTGACGCTGGGTCTAGTAGAGTGGTTGGAACGCTTTGGGGTTAATCACTTGCCTGCAGTTTGGGGCATTTATAGTCTATTTATAGCGTTACTTATGGCTTTTATTTTTGTTCTATTACCTTTGTTATGGTACCAAGCAACTGATTTACTTGGTGATTTACCACTAATGCTAGAAAAACTGAGGGGCTTGTTTATGTTGTTACCACAACAATACCCTGAATTGGTTAATGCTGATCAAATTAAACAATTATCTGATGCTGCGATGGCAGAGATAGGTAATGCTGGACAGCTCTTAGTGTCCTTTTCCTTGGCGTCTATTGGCCAGTCGCTCACTTGGTTAGTGTATCTGGTATTAGTGCCAATATTAGTGTTTTTCTTTCTCAAAGATGGCCATATGATGGTGCTTTGGCTAACTGCATTTTTACCTACTGAGCGCAATGTATTAAGCCATGTATGGCTTGAAATGGATCAACAAATTGCTAATTACGTCCGAGGCAAAGTGGTCGAGATTGGCATTGTAGGAAGTGCTACATACGTTGCCTTTTTGTGGTTAGGGCTGGATTATGCAGCTTTATTAGCTATGGTTGTAGGTTTGTCGGTGCTGATTCCATACATAGGAGCGACGCTGGTAACTATTCCTGTGGCATTAATTGGCTACGTGCAGTGGGGCGTGTCTACAGAATTTTATACTCTAATTATCGTCTATGGCATTATCCAAGCCCTCGATGGCAATGTGCTTGTGCCTTTATTGTTTTCAGAAGCAGTTAACTTGCACCCAGTGGCCATCATTGTTGCCGTATTGTTTTTCGGCAGTCTCTGGGGCCTCTGGGGTGTGTTCTTTGCCATTCCTTTGGCAACATTACTCAAAGCCGTAATGAATGCCTGGCCTAAGAAGCTGTTATCTGGCTGAGGCAGTCTAAAACCATCTGAGCGTGCTGAGGAACTTTTACGGCACGCCACTCTTGTACTAAAACACCTTCAGAATTAATCAAAAAGGTACTTCGATCAATTCCCAAGTACTCTTTGCCGTATAGCTTTTTTAGCTTGATTACATTAAACAGTTGGCATAATGCTTCGCTTTCATCACTAATTAGTTCAAAGTTATAGCCTTGTTTGGCTTTAAAATTTTCGTGCTTTTTAATAGAGTCTCTTGAAATACCAAATATTTTACAATTGAGCTGTTCGAATTCACTCAGTAAGTTGTTAAAATCATGTCCTTCAGTAGTGCATCCGGGAGTATCGTCTTTTGGATAAAAATACAGCACAAAAAATTGGCCTTTTAATTGATCTAAATTAAATTCAGTTTGGCTTGTGGCTGGGGCTGTTAAGTAGGGTACGGGTTGTCCAATAGTAAGGCTCATATGGGTAGTCTCAATTAAAAGTGTTATCATATAATTTTTGTGACATCTTAAACAACTGGACGACATTTTGAAACAACAAGGTTTTGGATTTACGCGTACTTTCGGATTATTTTTAGCAACTATAGTGCTGACTTCCTGTTCTGGAAACCCCTTAGTTAGTGAAGATGGTGACAGCATCCTAAGAAATAAAAGCTTAGATTATGCAACATCTAAGGTTATCGATCGTATTGTTGTACCTCAAGGTTTAAATGACGATCAAGTTCAGAACGACCTACTCACTATACCTGCTGCTCAACTGGTGGGTCAATCCACAGGAATTGAATCTGCGCCGCGACCAGATTTTGTGTTTGCTGAAGCAGGAAGCGATTCTGCATATTTTACTGGTGGAGCAAATTTAAAACGTATTAGCGTAGCTGGCAGCCTAACCAAGGTACAAGGGCAAGTAGCACAGTTTTGGTCTAATCAGGGCATTGCTTTAGATACTATCTCTGGCCCTAAAGTGATTGAGACTGAGTGGTTTTCTTTGTCAAATAAAGGGCCTGCCGATGACTTTATCAGTCGTTGGATTAGAAGTTTGTCTAAATCTGACGATAATATTGCTTATGGCCGAGTTAAAGTAGAGTTAAATGAAACGCTAAAAAATCGGGTTGAACTGTCTTTGAATTTTTTGCAATTTACTCAGTTAGAAATACAACAAAAAAAACCATTAGATTGGCAAGAGGCAGGCCGTGCGCTAGCTAATGAGTCTGAGATTACGTTTGAATTGCTGCGTTACCTAAGCCACACAGCCCAAGTGGCTCAAAAAACTGATGACGCGAGTTTGCAATACCAAGCACCTTTATTAGGTAAAGATCAATATGGACAACCGCTGGTGCAGCTTAGCATAAACTATAACAAGGCTTTACCAATGGTTGTTGCGGCTATGTCTTCTTTTGATGTTGGCAGTTATGACGAAACTGCAAAAAAAGTTTATTTTACCCATACAAGTCACTTGCGAACGTTTCAGGAGACTAGCGCCAATACCGGTGGAATGTGGAGTTGGTTCAAAGGCCTTCATGGTGGCAGCACTAGGAAACCTGGTGTAACCATCAATCTCGCCCTGTTGGGTGGTAATGAGGCTGAGGCGACAATAAGTGATCGTCCTATTTACTCATCTAATCCAAACCTAGCGAAAGAGGAAGAGAGCCTAGCAGATAAAAAGGGCTTTAAGGTATGGTTAGGAGGGGAGGTGATTTATGTATTCGAAGACAAGGATCAGGGCGACACCAGCGACACTGGCGAATACACCTTTGTGGGCCAATTTCAGTTAAGCTTTGAAGAAACGTTAACTAGCGTTTACTTACAAGTATTAGACAACCAAGGACTGCCTGCTGCTAAAGTTTATGCAGAAGAGATTCTTTGGGACTTGCAGCAACAGTTGGTTCGATAAAATACTCATTACAGGAGTTATAAGGCATGGATGCAGTGCTGTTAGATGGCGCAACGCTAGGCCCTGGAGACCTTAATTTTAAGGTCATCCAAGTGGCTGTTGGCAATCTGCGCTGCCATCAACATACTCAGCCAGGTGAGATCGTTGCGCGCCTAGCGGGCGCCCATATTGCCTTAGTTAATAAGGTTGACTTAGGCGCCAAACACTTTTCCCAATTACCCCAGCTAAAACACATTATTGTGCTGGCCACCGGGGTTAATAACATCGATGTTAAAGCGGCTAAAAAGTTTGGTATTAGCGTACAAAATTGTCGAGCATATGGGGTAGATTCAGTGGCACAGCATTGCTTAATGTTGATGCTTAGCCTAAGTACTCGAATGCTCAGTTATAGGCGCTTAATCAATAACGGTGAGTGGAGCGATAGTGCCCAATTTTGCATGTTAGACTACCCAGTAGAAAGTTTGGCAGGTAAAACTTTGGGTATTATAGGTTATGGAGATCTCGGTAAGGGCGTTGCCAATCTAGCACGTGCTTTTGGCATGAGGGTACTGGTCGCTGCAAGGCAAGGTCAAGAGCCTAGTGATGGACGTATATCCATGAGTGATCTGTTGCCTCAAGTGGACGTGCTATCTCTGCATTGCCCGCTTACTCAAGACACTACAAACTTGATTGATTGGCCTCAGCTTTGTGCTTTGCCAAATACTGCATTATTAATAAACTGTGCCCGTGGTGGAATTGTAAATGAGGCTGCTTTAATTAAGGCACTGGATGAAGGCCAAATAGCGGGAGCAGGTATTGATGTATTAACTCAGGAGCCGCCACCAAAAAACCATCCTTTGCTGGCTGTAGAAAGAGACAATCTTATTATTACACCACATACAGCCTGGGCTAGCCGTCAAGCTCGCCAAACTATCCTTAATCAAGCTGCAGAAAATATCCTAAGTTTAACCTTTGGCCAAGATCGTGTTCGCCAACTGTAAGTTGTTGATTTTGAAAAAGTGTCAATAGTTAGGGCTAAAAAAGAACATCTTTTTTGTCGTTTTCTGTGTTATTTGTTCTTGACATCCCTAACTCATTGAAACTTATAGCGCGGGTTGTGCACATTTTTCAAGCCCCAGCATAAAACCCATTAATTCCTTAAAAATATCTCAACCTAACAGATTGACATTGATAAGATGTTGATTTAAAAGGATAATTTTTAAGCTGGTTATTTTTTAACCAGTTTGTTAACAAGGCCGATATAATTGGCTTTGAGGCTTTTTTACAATATTTATCAACCGAGTTATCCACAGCGAATGGGGATAAAACTTGGATCCTCTTAAGGCTTAGTGTTTGCTAATACATTAGCTTTAACGCAATTACTAAAATAACTCTATTGATACTATTTATAAGATATTTTTTGCTGATATAATTGACATGGTAAGACAAACGTATTAACCAATGAGATAGACAGCGAAATGAAATTAATGAGATTTTTTTTGATAACTTTGACTATACTGTCAACGAACTCGTATGCTAATCAAGCAGCAACGGACCAAGTTAAGTTTGCTAACGCTTGGGTAAAAAAGCCCATGCCCGGGATGCATATGACAGCAGGGTTTGTTGAAATTGAGAATGTGACTGACTCTAGTCTTCGCTTGGTCGCTGTAAGAACTTCTTTCAGTGCGCACTCAGAACTCCATAGCATGATCATGGTTGATAATGTCATGCAAATGCGAAAGGTCGCAGATGGTTGGCTCATTGCCCCAGGAGCTATCCTAACCTTATCTCCAGGTGGCAAGCATGCCATGTTGATGGGCCTTAAACATACTATGAAAAACCAATCAGAAGTCACACTAGAGTTTAACATTGAAGGTATAGGTTGGGTTGCAGTGCCAGCAGAGGTGAGGGTACCAAAAACTTGAGTGTTGATGCCTAAAATTAAAATCTAGTGACACCCAGCTCAGTCACTATACCGTCTAGGGGCTGGTCATATGGCCCCTTAATGACCTGATCCATCTCTTGCGCAGCATAAGCAATACCGTACACTGATACCCGCTTTTTTTTTCGTAATTTCTCTAACGTCCGATCATAAAATCCACCCCCATATCCAAGGCGAAAACCTCTACTATCAAAGGCCAGTAAAGGTGCCAAAATAACATCAGGTTCTAGTTCTGTTTTATCTTTACTTGGCTCAAGGGTTCCAAAGCTAGCATTTTGCAACTCGTCCCCTGGGCACCAAGTGCGAAAAACAAGTGGTTTTTTGGCCCCAAGCATGACTGGTAATACCATTCTATGCCCAAGAGAATGCAGTGTGTTTAACAACGGTACAGGGTCAAGCTCATCACCTAACGGCCAATACACTGCCACGATTTGGGCATGTGGCAGTATATTTGCGTCTAATAATCGATCACACACTTGCTTACCCACATATGGGTCGACAATAAATGCTTTAGCTCTTTGTTGTTTCGCTTGAACGCGCAATAACTGCTTTTTTTCATCGATAGACGACATTAACTATTCTCTTAAGTAGACACAACAAAGACTTGTTTTGATTATCTGGCTAGTACACACTAGTTTTCTTCTAAAGCATAGTTTTTTCTCACCACCTTGGGTGGTAACATCGTGTTTATCTTACTAATTGGAGTTGTTAGGGTAATTTTATGGCAATTGAAGATCTACTAGACATGAATAAAGCTTGGGCTAAAAAGATAGCTCAGGAACAGCCAGAATTATTTACTACACTGGCTCAACAACAAACCCCAAAGTATTTATGGATTGGCTGTTCTGACAGTCGTGTTCCAGCAAATGAAATTGTTGGTATGTTGCCTGGAGAACTATTTGTTCATCGAAATGTTGCTAATTTAGTCAAACACGTCGATTTCAACTGCCAATCAGTGATTCAATATGCAGTTGATGTGCTTAAAGTTGAGCATATTATCGTTTGTGGTCATTATGGGTGTGGTGGTGTTAAAGTGGCTATGGAGAATACTAACGCGGGTATAAGCGACTATTGGCTAAGGTCAGTTAAAGATATTTTCTTGCGTCATCGTGAAGAGTTGCAAGATTTTCACAACGAAGACGCTTGTCTGAACCGTATGTGTGAAATTAATGTAGTTGAGCAAGTGGCTAACTTGGCCCATAGCAAAATCGTGCAAACAGCCTGGCAAAAAAATCAAACTCTAGAAATACATGGTTGGATATACGGTTTAAATGATGGCGTGATAAAGAATTTGAATGTCAGCCACAGAGGCTTAGATGATATCGATGACATATACCAGGTTGAGGTGTAACTGCTCAATGAGTTAGTTCGGGAAGGTACGCATAAGTGCGTCTATGCATGCTCAGTGATGATCTTTACTTAAAGTCTGGCTTGAGTATTAGGTCGGCCGCTTTAGCTGCCACCATCATTGTGGCAGCATTGGTGTTGCCAGAGGTAATGTTGGGAAACACAGAGGCATCAGCAATTCGCAGGCCTTCCAAACCATGTACTTTTAACTCTGAGTTTACCACAGTGAGTAGTGGGTCTTCGCCCATGGCACAGGTGCCACATAAATGATAAATGGAACTTCCTTCAGTTCGAAAATACGCTAACATCTCGGCTTCTGTTCGCACTTTTTGTGCTGGTTTTTCTTCTTTCACAGTGACGTTTTGCAGCGCTTGAGCTTGGCTTATACGGCGCACTAACTGGCAAGCCTGAATAACTTCTTGTCGATCTTTTTCAGTACTTAAGTAATTAAAGCTCACCAAGGGTGCCTGTTTAGGGTCAATGCTAGCAATGTTGATATGACCGCGGCTAGTAGGTCGGCAGGGATTTACTGCCATTAGGTAACCCGAATAGGGCAACGGTTCTAACTTGGCATTAGGGCTTTGGGGGATTTCATAAGACAGTGGATTGAAATAAACCTGTAAATTAGCATGGGTTTCGGACTCGTTGCCACGAAAGAAACCTCCTGCCTGGTTCACCGCCATAGACAAAGGCCCACTTCGCTTAAACGCATACTCTAGACCCGCTTTTATCTTCCCTGGCCAAGTGCCAAAATCATCATTTAAGGTGGGTACTTTGCTGTGGAAATAAAAGCTCGCACACAGGTGGTCTTGTAGGTTCTGGCCTACGGCTGGAAGAAGGTGTTTTATGTCAATATTATGCTTTTCTAGTAATACTTTTTCGCCCACACCAGAAAGCTGTAAAAGTTTAGGGTTCGCAACGGCTCCAGCACATAGAATGATCTCTTTACGAACATTAACATGTCGTAATTCACCCATGTGAATAACATCTATGCCTTTTATTTTTTTGTCTTTAATTCGCAATTTATGCACGTGGGCATGGGTCCACAAGTCTAAGTTGCTGCGCTTTAAAGCAGGTTTTAAGTAAGCTGTATAGCTTGAGTCACGGCGGCCATTGCGGATATTGGCGTCATAAATTCCTGCACCTTCAAACTGCACGCCGTTAAAATCGTCACTTTGTGGCAAGCCTAGTTGTTGAGTGGCCTGTATATAGGACGTACATATTGGGTGTGCATCTTGGTGCATAGGGGTTATGCCAATAGGGCCAGTGGCACCATGGTATAAGCTTGGGCCTTTAGGGTGTTGTTCTAGTTCATTAAAATAAGGCAGCACCTGATCATAAGACCAGCCGGGATTACCCGCCGCAGCCCAGTCGTCAAAATCCTGAGCTTGACCACGTACATAAATCATCGCATTGATGGAGCCAGAACCCCCTAGGCATTTCCCCCTAGGTACATATAGGGTTCGCCCTTTCATGTTAGGCTCGGGTTGGCTGTGGTACATATAGTTATAACGAGGGTGGTAATAAGTGCTGCCAAACCCTGCAGGCACCGAGATCCATGGGTTAAATAATGGCCCTCCCGCTTCTAATAACAGAACATTATAATGGCCACACCGAGTGAGTTTGTTGGCCAGCACGCACCCAGCAGAACCTGCTCCTACAATGATGTAATCTACTTCCATAACAGGCTACTCCCCACCACCACTTGCGCTTTATACCTTAACATTCAGAGGCTGTGCTCAGGTCTTAGCCAGGCGTATTAGAGTGCTCATTATACACCTTGCTATCCATAATCAAGTGCAAGCGTTTTCCGGTATAAGGGGAATGGGCCTTCACCACATCCATGTTTAGCGAGATACCTAACCCCGGTTTAGCATTGGGAATAATGTAACCGTCTCGCCAATCAATTTTATCCTCAACCACTTCCGCATGGAAACCATCCCAAGTATTAATGCTCTCTTGAATTAAGAAGTTAGGAGTAGCTGTTGCTAATTGAATGCTAGCGGCTGCACCCACAGGTCCATTATATAGATGAGGAGCAATTTGGCAGAAATACACTTCGGCTAAAGCTGCAATTTTTTTAGCCTCTAAAATTCCACCTACACGGCCTAAGTTCATTTGCAAAATAGACGCAGCCTTATGCTTCAAAACGTCATGAAACTCATATTTAGTGGTTAATCGCTCGCCCGTAGCAATTGGAATACTGGTTTTGGCAGCCACTCTTGCCATTGCTTCTGGTTGCCCTGGGGGTACAGGTTCTTCAAACCATAAAGGGTCAAAAGGCTCAATGCGTTGGGCTAAGCGAATGGCAGATGCTGGAGTCATTTGGCCATGGGTGCCAAATAACAGATCACAATTATTACCCACAGCATCACGAATTTTTCGGCAGAAATTTTCGCTTCGTTCTAGAGTAGCCAGTGAAATCTGGTGGCCAGAGTAGGCACTATAAGGCCCAGCAGGGTCAAACTTTAATGCAGTAAAACCTTGCTGCATATTTTTTAGCGCACATTCAACTGCTAAATCGGGGCACTCGTAATCATACTCACCTTTACTATTAGTCGGGTAGAGGTAAGTATAAGAACGCAACTTATCATGAACTTTGCCACCTATTAGCTCATAAACAGGTTTATCAGCCGCTTTGCCAATGATGTCCCAGCAAGCCATTTCTAGACCACTAAACGCCCCCATCATGGTGAGGTCCGGCCGCTGAGTAAACCCACTGGAATAGCATTCTCGGTAAAACCGTTCAATATGATGTGGGTCGTGACCTTTGAGGTAGCGATCAAATACGTCATCTAGCACTTTTACCATCACCTCTGGGTGAAAAGTAGACGCATAAACCTCCCCCACACCCTTAATGCCACAAGTTGTTTGTAGGGTGACAAAAATCCAATACATGCCACCAATGTAAGGTGGGGGTACGGCCACAATGTGGCTTTGCATGGTGGCTATTTTCATAACATGGCTCTGATTTGTTTAATTTAAACGGTTGGCGGCAATATAGCTCTTTTGGGGAATGTTAGGCTAGCTATTTTAATGTTGGTATTATTCAAGGGGCCTAATGGTAAGTAAAAAAAATTATTAAAAGCTGGTTTAACTAAGGCCCATAGCTATAAAGTGAGGGTTTAAAATGTCTCTCTTACCATACACCATAGGCTCACCAGAGGTTTGTTTTACGCTCCCATTAGCCCCTTCTAGCACCGCCTGAGCAGCTGCAGTATCCCATTCGCATGTGGGTGCTAGGCGAGGGTAGTAGTCTGCTAAGCCTTCAGCAATGCGAATAAATTTAAGTGAGCTTCCAGCTTGCAGAAGTGTGGTTGGACCTAATTCGCTAATGAGAATTTTTGTGGCCTCATTAAGGTGGCTTTTACTAGCGAGTACCCTAATGGGACTGTTGGCTTTAACACACTCAATGGGAGTAATAGGGTATGACGTGTTTTGCTCTTGTCTAAAGGCGCCTAGGTATTGGCCACCCCAATAAACAGTATTAGTTATAGGCACACCCACTAATCCAAAAATAGTTTTATTGGCTTCAATTAGAGCTAAGTTAACAGTAAATTCACCGTTCTTATTAATAAACTCTTTGGTACCGTCCAATGGGTCTATAAGCCAGTAAGAGCTATTATTTCTGCCAATATCTAATGATGTAATGTCTTCTTCAGACACTACAGGAATCATGGGTGTAAGCCGTTCTAGGCCTGCTATAAGATAATGATGGGCAGCCAGGTCTGCTGCCGTCACTGGCGACTCGTCACCTTTTTTTTGCACATCAAAGTGGTTGCTATGGTAGATTTTTAATATCACATCACCGGCTTCTTTAGTAAGTTTCACTAAGCCTGCCAATAGTTCTGGGTTGGACATTATTGTTTCAGCATGACTCATTGTTGCAACTCCAATTCTGAGATCACGTTTGCAACAAGTTGCTCTGCAATGTGTTCGGAAGTTAAGACGCTGGTGTCCACTTCAAAATCAGGATTTTTGGGTGCCTCATAAGGGCTATTGATATCAGTAAAGTGTGGGATTCCACCACGCCTAGCCTCGTTATATAAACCTTTTGGGTCACGCTGCTCAGCGACATCTAATGGGGTGTTAACAAACATTTCTACAAACTCTCCATCCTCAAAACGTGCTGTTTCAGCTTCGCGTCTGGCTCTGCCGCCAATGTTGATATACTCTTTTTTAGTTATCATAAATACATTTAAAGACATGTTTTAGCGATTCAATCTAATTGAATAAAAAGGTTAGGTAACAGCTTGTTGTTGCAAAAACTGGGGCTGGTTCCAGCTCTCATTCGACATGATATCCACCAAGGCATCCACTGTGTCCCAAAGGTCTACATACCTCAAGTACAGTGGTGTGAAGCCAAAGCGAAGATTATCTGGGGCTCTGAAGTCACCCACAATATTACGTGCTATTAAGGCTTGAATAATAGCGTAGCCTTGAAGGTGAGTTAACGACACTTGGCTGCCACGGTGTTCATCGTTTGTTGGAGATCCTATTATAAACCATGGGCAGCGTTGTTGGATTAACTCAATAAACAGTTTGCCCATGTGCATAGACTTGCTTCGCACTGCCTGCATATCAACCTCCAACATCAGGTCTAAAGACACCTCAAGTGCTGCATTGGCTAAAACAGCTGGGGTGCCACACATAGCTTGTTGAATGCCTGCTGCACCTTCATAGTCATCTTCAAAATCAAACGGCTTGGCGTGGCCTATCCAGCCAGTCAGAGGCTGTTGAAATTCTGCTAAATGGCGTTTAGCCACGTAAACAAAAGCTGGCGAACCCGGTCCGCCATTGAGGTATTTGTAGGTGCAGCCTACTGCGAGGTCGGCACTAACATGATCTAAGCAGATAGGCATGGCACCTACTGAGTGAGATAGGTCCCACATCATTAAAGCGCCACTTTTTTGCGCTAGCTCAGTAACACTGGCCATATTCCACATAGCACCTGTCTTAAAATGTACATGGGTTAATAATACTAACGCAGTGTCGTCATCAATGGCATTTAGTACTTGGTCTCTGGGTAGGGCAACAACCTGAACTTGGTCACCCAATAACTTAGCTAAACCCTGCAACAAATAGAGGTCTGTAGCAAAATTGCCAGTTTCAGTAATAAGCTTACTGCGACCAGGGCGCATTTTAACGGCGGCGGCGGCTAACTTAAAAATATTCACCGAAGTAGTATCGCATACTAACACTTGTCCCATTTCCGCACCTACTAAACGGCCAATTTTATCGCCCAGTTCTGTGGGCTTTTGCATCCATTGATGACAGTTCCAGCTGCGAATTAGATCCACACCCCATTGCTGCTGTATCACCTCACTAACATGGCTTGCAGTTGCTTTAGGCAATACACCAAGGGAATTACCATCTAGATAAATAAGGCCATCCTGCAGGCTAAACTCACTCCTCATAAATGCTAGTGAATCATTTAGATCTAATATTTCAAAGGTTTCTCGGTTTAATGAGGTCATACTGTAGCTCTTTTTAGTGGTCGACATTTATCAGTTTTCAGTTGGCACGTTAATAGGTACTAACCAACGTAATTGTATTTGATTTAAAGGCTTGTACGAACAGACCAAAGCTCTGGGAAAAATTCTAAAGACAGGGCTTTTTTAAGATAGCCTACTCCAGATGTCCCACCAGTGCCGTGTTTGTGGCCAATAATACGTTCTACAGTTTTTACATGGTTAAAACGCCACTGTTGAAAGTGGTATTCTAAGTCTACTAATTTCTCGGCTAATTCGTATAAATCCCAATAAGTTTCCGTGTCTTCATAGACCTTTTGCCACGCAGCTTCAACCTGCTTATTTGGCGTGTACGGTTGTGTCCAGTCTCTTTCAATTTGGCCTACTGGAATATCAAAACCCCGTTTTTTAAGTAGCTGAAGACAAACATCGTACAAACTAGGTGAATTGAGAATGGCACTCAAATGTTGGTAGTTTTTAGGGTGATTTTTATGAGCTTCAATTAAGGCGACGTTTTTATTGCCCAATAAAAACTCTAGCTCGCGGTACTGAAACGACTGGAAGCCTGAACTTTGCCCCAGGCTGTCTCTAAAGCTAGCGTAATCTGCTGGGGTCATGGTGACTAAAACTTCCCATGCATTAACCATCTGCTGTTGTATGCGAGCAACGCGTGTGAGCATCTTAAAAGCAGGCCGTAAGGTGTCTTGAGCAATCAACTGGGCTGCGCCGTGGGCTTCATGCAGACAGAGCTTCATCCATAGCTCTGAAGCTTGGTGGATAACGATAAATAACATTTCGTCATGGGCGTCACTAAGAGGGTTCTGTTGCTCTAAAAGACTTTCTAAACCAAGGTATTGGCCGTAACTAATGTCTTGCTGCCAGTGAATGTTTTCATCGCTGACGTCGATGGCACCAGAGGCGTATGGGCACTTGTAGGTCATGGTTGTTCCGTGTGGGCGTTTTTTATAGTGTAGGGTGTATATTTTTTGAAGTAAATGTCATAATTTGAGTATTAAGTATGAATTAAATGCATACATTGGATAGGGTAATGGCGATTAAATTAAGTGTTAGGCAGTTGCAAATGATTCGGGCTTTAGAGATAGCCGGCAGTGTGTCAGGTGCTGCAGTGGCCTTGCAGGTAAGCCAGTCGGCATTGAGCCATCGCATACGCGAAGCTGAACGGTTGTTAAATACTGCTTTATACACTAGGCAAAATAAAAAGCTAGTCGCTACGCCGGCAGGCCTAAGAGTACAGTTTGCTGCACGCAGGGTTCTATCGGAGTTAGAGAGGGCAGAGCAAGATGTAGCACAGATGAGTGGCGGAGTAACAACCACTGTGCGCTTGGGTTTGGAGGCGTATGCCCCCCACCACTGGTTGCCTGAGTTGTATCAACAGCTAACTATTAATTGCCCACACATCGGTCTAGAAATTGCGGCTGATGTAGGGTTGAATCCTGAGTCAGCATTACGCCAGCAAGCCATTGATATTGCGGTG
Source organism: Candidatus Njordibacter sp. Uisw_056 (assembly GCF_047730085.1). Classification (NCBI taxonomy): domain Bacteria; kingdom Pseudomonadati; phylum Pseudomonadota; class Gammaproteobacteria; order Pseudomonadales; family Candidatus Njordibacteraceae; genus Candidatus Njordibacter; species Candidatus Njordibacter sp. Uisw_056. The sequence goes on from NZ_CP159830.1 coordinate 1,223,416, forward strand.
GTTTCTGGGGTTTCACCAGCAAGTGATTTTAATTGCATTCATTTGGGTGAAGACCCACTGGTGGCATTAATGGCCAGTAATCATCCGTTGGCGTATCACGCTCGATTACTACCGCAGATGTTTGCCGATTTTCCTTATGTGGCTTATCACACAAACCCAGAGCAAGGGCGAGAGTATGATCTGGTGTTTCGGCGTCACCATGTGCTGCCCAGCAATGTAATCAGTGCTGGAGTTACTGAAGCAGTATTAAACATTGTAAGTGACAGCCAAGGTATTACTATTCTTCCTGCTTGGACTGCTTTGTCGCAAGGGCCAAAATATGGGTTAGTGACTCGTCCGATAGGTGATGGTGAACTAACCACTCAGTGGTACCTTGCTGGGTTGCACCAAGTGGCAAATAGAGAAGCTATTCTAGAGGTCATGCAGATGATACAAAATATAACCGACTTTGGTGACTAATGGCTGCACCTAGTGAATAATTTAGGTAAAATGCGGGTTCGCTTTATCTGAGAACACACTCTATATGTCTGCTTTTCATAACGTACTTGCCACCAATGATGACTTGCCCATTACTACAGATTTACCTGTTCACAGTGGTAAAGTGCGCAGTGTTTATTGGTTGAACAACAAGCAAAGTAAGCGTTTGATTGCTGCCAAAGGTTACAATGTTGCTGCTGATTCACCTTTGGCAGTAATGGTTATTAGTGATCGAATTTCTGCCTTTGACTGTATATGGCACGGTGAAGGGGGATTGCAAGGTGTCCCAGGCAAAGGAGCCGCACTCAATGCGGTCGCTAACCATTGGTTTGCTCGCTTCCGTGATGCTGGCTTGGCAGACAGTCATATTGTTGATACTCCGCACCCGTTAGTATGGATTGTACAAAAAGCTAAACCAGTAATGATAGAAGCTATAGCACGCCAATACATTACTGGGTCTATGTGGCGGGCTTATGCTGGTGGCGAAAGACAATTTTGTGGTATTACTTTGCCAGAAGGCTTGCAACAGAACCAGTGTTTGCCAGAACTGCTTATCACTCCTTCTACAAAAGGTATTCTTAAGGGCATACCTAACGTGCCAGCGGCTGATGATGTTAACGTCAGTCGAGCAAATCTGGAAGCTAATTATGGAGCCTTTAATTTTGCTACTCCTGCCGATATTAACCGTTATGAAACCTTATTGCGCGATGGGTTCTCGGTCATTAGCCAAGACTTAGCAGCCCAAGACCAAGTGTTTGTCGATACCAAATTTGAGTTTGGCTATGTAACAGACGCCAACGGTGAGGAAAAGTTGATTTATATGGATGAAGTGGGCACACCAGATTCATCTAGAATCTGGGATGGTGCAGCTTTAAGGGCAGGTGAAGTTGTGGAAAAATCTAAAGAAGGATTCAGACAGTTCTTGCTTAACCATTTTGATGATGCCGACATTCTGCTTAACAAACAGCGCATGCTTGAACGTTCAGCTTTGGCAGCCAACAATGCCCTGCCTTTGCAAGCGATGCAAGATATATCGGACACCTATATAGGTATCGCAGAAAAAATTACAGGCCGCAAGCTAGATGTTAGCCAGCGACCTAAAGAAGAAATTATTGCTGTGTTAGACCAAGAGTACGGTTTGATTCGCTAGGTTTCAGCCATTAATTTGCGTTACTACGATCATTAGAATAACGCAGCAAATTACACATTAACCCATCAAATGCTGCAAGCTATCCAGTGTGCCCTTACTCTTCGCGCTGAGGGGCATTATTGGCAAGCGGGTTTCTTCGCTACACAACCCCAATAATGACGCAGCATACTTCACGCCTGCTGGGCTAGGTTCGTTAAATATGGCCGCATGTAACGGTATGAGTTCATCGTGGATGCGCTTTGCCTCCTGATAGTCACCCTGAAGACAGGCTGTTTGCATCGCTGAACAGCGGCTGGGTGCAACGTTGGCCGTGACAGAAATGCACCCGTTACCACCCACTGAATTATATGCAACAGCTGCTAAATCGTCACCAGACAGGTAAGAAAAATTATTGCCTAGTGCCATGCGCTCTAGGCTAATACGCGAAATATCACCAGTAGCGTCTTTTACACCCACTACATTGGGCAGGGCTGCAAGTTTTGCCATAGTCTGTGGCTCTATATCAACAATGGCCCGTGGTGGAATATTATAAATCACCATGGGAATATCTACGCCGTTGGTGATGTACTCAAAGTGAGCATAAAGACCATCTTGGTTAGGGCGGTTGTAATAACCAGCGACACATAATACGGCATTTGCACCTAACTCTTTAGCGTGGCGCGCATAAGCTAAAGCTTCTACAGGGTTGTTAGACCCAGCTCCTGCAATAATAGGTACGCGGCCATTATTTTCCTCAACCACAATTTCTACCACTCTTTTGTGTTCTGTTTCTGACAAAGTGGGTGATTCACCTGTCGTTCCAACAGGCACTAAACCATGAGTGCCTTTGTCTAACTGCCAGTTTACAATGCGGCGCAGAGCGGCCTCATCTAATTTGCCATTGATAAAAGGGGTAACTAATGCGACGTATGAACCACTAAACATTGAGGTGTCTCCTAAGACTGAATGCCTAATTTTAAACCTATGTTGGGGGTATCAACAAGCCTACAGTAAGGCTTATTTTGTAACCGCTATACATTAACTATAAAAGGTGACATTATATTGTTAACAATCTGCTATCTAAGGGCAGCTTGTTTAACTTATTAAAACAATAATTAGAGATTTAATCGTCTCAACAACAGAGAGAATAAAATGACAAAATCAAATCCCTCCGTTTACAGCGATGCAAACGAGACCCCACCTATGAATGAAGCGCTGCCATTGGGGATGCAACATGTTCTTGCAATGTTCGCTTCCAATGTAACACCTTCAATTATCGTTGCTGGAGCAGCTGGTTTGGCTTTTGGCGGTGCTGAACAAGTGTATCTAATTCAGATGGCAATGTTATTTGCAGGTATTGCAACCCTTTTTCAAACGGTTGGCCTTGGCCCCATTGGAGCTAGGTTGCCAATTATGCAAGGAACAAGTTTTGCCTTTGTTGGCGTACTTGCCGGTATTGCTGCAACTCAGGGCCTTAGTGTTGCCTTGACCTCTTGCATTATTGCAGGCTTGGTTCACTTCGCTTTGGGCTCAATTATTGTCAAAATTCGTAGTTGGTTCCCTCCTTTAGTTACAGGTTTGGTTATTTTGGCAATTGGTCTGTACCTTATTCCTGTCGGCATTAAATATGCTGCCGGTGGCGCCGCTGACTTTCAAATGGCCGCAGATAGTTTCGGATCCTTAAAACATTGGTCTGTTGCGTTAACTGTTATTGTTGTGTCCTTGGTGATTAAGTTTAGAACCAATGGCATTTTATCAAATGCGTCTATTTTAATTGGTCTTGTCGCTGGTTATGTTTTGGCTTACATGCTCGGAATGGTGTCATTTGGCGGTGTAGCAAAGGCGAGCTGGATTACTGGCCTACAAGTTTTGCCCTTCGGCTTTGAATTTAACTTAGGTGCTGTTATCGGGGTGATTTTGGTGTCGATTGTATCAGCAGTAGAAACTGTGGGCGATGTCTCAGCAACCACTAAAGCCGGTGCTGGCCGCGAAGCTACAGATGCTGAAATCTCTGGAGCGACTTATGCAGATGGATTGGGTACAGCTGTTGCTGGTGTGTTTGGTGGGTTGCCAAATACATCGTTCAGCCAGAATGTGGGCATCGTCAGTATGACCGGTGTCATGAGCCGTCACGTTGTGACTATTGCTGGTGTAATAATGCTACTTTGTGGTCTGTTACCTAAGGTTGGTGCGACGATTGCTTCAATGCCTTTCCCTGTGCTGGGTGGTGGCGTGATTGTAATGTTTGGCATGGTTGCAGCGGCAGGGATGAATGTTTTGTCTGAGGTATCAATGAATCGGCGGAACATGATTATTATTGCAATATCACTGACGGTTGGTCTAGGTCTTAACTTGGTGCCAGGTGCTGTGCAACATTTGCCAGGTATTTGGAAAACTCTCGCTACATCAGCGGTTGCCCCAACGGCATTTCTTGCAATTGTATTGAACAAGGTTCTGCCAGACGAAGCCTAAGCCACATACCAAGATAGCGCCTCAAATTATTTAGGGGTGTTATTAACGTTAAGCATAGTCCGAGTCATTGGTGGTCCTAAAGTGATCAATTTAAGCACTATTAAGGGTGGGCCTAAAGAAGGCTCACCTAAGCTTACTTAAGTATAAAAGGGTAACTAAGGTTGCCCTTTTTTGACTTAAATTCAGGGAATTAGGTATTAATATGGGCGCAAAGGAAACTGTCGCTATTGAAGAAAATATTGTGGATGCCATTGTTAATGATGTCATGGAACAACGTATTAAACCTGGCACACGGTTGAGTGAAAAGTCTCTGTGCGAGCGCTTTGGTGTTAGCAGAATGTATGTAAGGAGAGCGCTACTAACCCTAGCCAACAAAGGTATTGTAGAGCTACAGGCTAATAAAGGGGCCAGTATTCGTAGGCCAACTTTGCAGCAAGCAGTTATCTTGTTTGAAGCTCGACGGGCCATTGAATCTATTATTATTAAAGGTGTAATAGAACAACGAAATGAAGCCGACATTGTTAAACTCAACACCCATATGAAGCTTGAAGAGCAAGCCTTTATTGCAAATGACCGTTATGAGTTGATTAGATTATCTGTTGAGTTTCATTTACTCATTGCTAGTTTCCAAAATAATCATCTGCTCACGGGCTTTATGAAAACGCTTGTTACAGAGTCGAGCTTAATTACGGGGATGTATGGCCAGCACAGTTTTTCTAACTGCCCTCCCAGCGAACATCGGCATTTAGTAGATGCAATAAAAAGCCAAGATCAACAGTTAGCATTAGACTTGATGTTAGCGCATTTAAACCATATTGAGGCTGATTTGGCCATCAGCCCTGCTAGTGGTTTAGACATAAAAACATATTAGGAGGCGAATGATGTCACTTGAGTACACCTACATGGACTCTCCCGTAGGGCAGTTGATGTTAGTTGGTGAGGGTGAGGTATTACATTACTTGAGCTTGCCAAGTGGCAAAATGTATTTCAAGCCTAAGCCCTATTGGGACTATCATGCAGCCGCACTTAAGCAAGCTCGACATCAAATAGATGCCTATTTTGCGGGGCAATTAAAAAAGTTTGATGTGGTTTTAGCACCCAGTGGCACACATTTTCAAATGCAGGTATTGGGTGCGCTTCAAAAAATACCCTTTGGACAAATGCGTAGTTACAAAGATATAGCACACGCCATTGGCCGTCCCAAATCAATGCGTGCTGTAGGCGCTGCCAATGCACGGAACCCAATTCCATTGATTATTCCATGCCATCGCGTGGTAGGCGCTGATGGCAGTCTTACGGGTTTTGGTGGTGGTATAGATACCAAGGCTTTTCTGCTGCGCTTAGAAGGTGCAATACGATAGAGCTTTTCCAAGTTCATAAGCTAGCCCCCGGTTTGACTTAGCAGCATTTTATGTGATTTTCCAACGGTAATACTTTCGGGGGCTCAGAGGCGCCGGTGGGCTTATGGTCATTTATGGAAGAGGTGGGGTTATTTGAAACGATGGCAAGAAACCTTGGCTTAAATTTTTGATGTCACTGAATTATACTGCGCTAATGTCTTTTAAATTAGGTTTATCAGGTTTGGGCTGTTTGAAATATACGTAAACGCCAAACAGAGTTACAGAACTTCCTACTAGTTGCCAAAATGTAAGAATTTCACCGAGAAGAAGGTAGCCAAAAATAAAGGTGTAAATGGGTTGTAGTAATATAAAACCAGCCACGCGGCTCATTCCATGGCGATGAATTAACCCATACCAAAGACTGTAGGACAAAATGGAAGAACACAATACGACATAAAATAAGGTCATAATAGTGATTGTGGTGAACTGTGGCAAAATGGGAGTGTCATCTGCCTGCAATAGATAAGCTGAAAAACACAAGGGTGCAGTAATAATAGCAATCCAAAATTGAATGGAAAGCACTGATAACTGTTTTAATTTACGGATTTGAATATTGCCAATGGCCCACATAAACGTGCTTAATACTATAATGAGCATGCCCCATTGAAGATCACTTTGCCCTGATAATAAGGTGGGGAGCATGGCGCCTAAGGTGGCTATAATAATGGCTAGAGTTTGTATTTGAGTAATGCGCTCGTTAAGAAATAAGTAACTTAATAAGGCAGAGAATGGCGCAGCTAATAAAAAGCAAACACTGGCAACCACGCCTGGAACAATAGAAAGACCCACCGCTAAGAGGTAGAAGTGCCCAAGACCCATCACTAAAGCAATAGGTAATAGTGGCCGTAACTGAGTCTTGGATATTTTAACGAAGGGTAATAGCACGATAGCGAGTAATAAAAACCGTGCTGAGGTAAATAGTAATGGGTCCATATCAGTAAGGACAGCTTTCATGCCGACCATGTTAAAGCCCCATATGGCAGTCACTAAAATAGCAACTAAGGAAGGTTTTCCTAACCAATCAATGTGTTTCATGCCGGTTTATTTGCTTCCTAGTCCGTTGCAATAGTGCAGGCGTCATTATGCGTTAAATAACAGCCACAAAAAAGCCCTGTTCAACAGGGCTTTTTTAGTTCAGTTAAGCTTAAAAGTAAGGCTTAAGACCAAGGGAATGGGCTGCTAGACACAGGGTGTAACTTACCCTCTTCGTATCTGCCTAGGCGGAACGGCTCAAGCAAACGATTACTTTGGCCGGTGGCAATTTCATTCGCTACCAATTTACCTACGCCCAACATCTTGTAGCCGTGGTTTGAATCAGCAATGAAGTAAGCATTACTGTGGAATACATCAAAGATTGGAAACGAATCTGGTGTGAAACAACCAATACCACCACTTGGCTCATCTTTGAATTTAACCATTGTGCCTTCAAAGCGCTTTTGACAATGAGCCAGAGCAGAGACCCACATGTGTGCAAATTCTGGGCCTACGATAAACTCTGGTGAGTCTGCACCGTATGGATCAACGGCTACTTCATCTGGGTTGGTCATTACAGGGAAGGGCGCAGCACCACCTTGAACTCCGCCAAAGTGAAAGTCTGGCTTGTAATAGATTCCCCACATTTCATCAGTCACTAAGCTGCCATCCTCACATGAGTATAGTGGAGCGTTAGAGTCAACGTGGATAACCGGTGGCATGTTGCCATCGTTGTCTACCTGAAGCTTAGGATCAACACCCAAGGTTCCTTCCTGCAGCGACCAGTAGATCCACATTGGGATATCGGTGTGAATAATGTCATCTGCACCTTTAATGCTCACTGTCTTTGGCAATTCCAACATTTCCCAGAAACCCTTAGCCCATGGGCCAGCACCAATAACAACATAATCACAAGCAATGTTGCCTTGGTCTGTTTCTACGTGGGTCACACAGCCTTCGTTACGTGTGAATCCTGTTACCGTAACACCACTCATAATGCGAATGTTTTCGTTCTCTACTTTTTTTGCCAAGCCATACATTGCTTTGGTATTATTAGCGTACCCACCCTTGGCTTCGTGCAATACCGAGGTGATGCCCTGTGCTTGCCAATCGTGGAAGATGCCTTTCATATATTTGGTACAGTCAGCTTCACCTTCAATAAAAGTAGAAGGATAATCAATGGCTTTTTGCTGGTCGTAAATCGTGGCTACGTCTGCGTGCATTGATTCAGGGCTGATCTGCATGTAACCCACGGGATGGTATGAGTAGGTTTCCATATCTGATTCCCAAACTTCTACAGAATGAGCCATTAATTCCCGCATAGCAGGTTGGAAGTAGTTGTTACGAACTACACCACAAGCAATACCAGTAGCGCCAGCAGCAATGCCGTTCTTGTCAAGGATAATAATATCGCGCCCGTCGCCTTTGCCATTAGCTTTAAGTTCTAAAGCGAGGTGATAAGCAGTACTTAAACCATGAATGCCTGCGCCTACAATGACGTAGGGAGAAGAAGAAGGAAAGGCCATAAAGGACTCCGGTTGGGTTACGTTTATTGTTCAAGTTCTAGACATAATGCGCTTTCATGTTTAAATAAAAACCACTTAAGACGACTTTTAGTGAGACAAAACCGACAATAAGGGCTAATCTAATAAAAAACGGCGTAGCTGCCTTCATTCTAAGTGGATCTACAATGCAAAGATTTGGCTTTTTTTTAGTCCCCGGGTTTTCCATGCTGTCATTGGCAGCAGCAGTGGAGCCATTGCGTATGGCCAATGCGCAAGCCAAGGACGGGCTGTATCAGTGGGAATTTTTAAGCTGGGATAGCTTACCTGTCAGTGCCAGTAATCAAATGGTGACTAACCCGACCATTAATTTAGATCAAGTAAAAACCCTTGATGTATTATTGGTTGTGGCAGGTATTAATGTAGCTTCTTACGGCAATGACAAGTTCTTTTCTTGGTTGCGTCAAGCTTCGCGTCAAGTCGACCTTTTGGGCTCTACATCTACCGGTTCTTTGTTGCTTGCTAAAGCAAAACTGTTACGCCACAAAACCTGCACTATTCATTGGGAATATGTGGATAGTTTTCGTGAACAATTTCCTGACGTTTGGATGAGTGGAGAACTGTATGAATTTGATGGCAGTTTATTTACCTGTTCAGGCGGTTCTGCTGGGCTAGATATGATGTTGCAAATTATTGCTGACAAACATGGTTATGAGCTAGCACTTTTAGTAGCAGAACAGTATATGCACCCCCATATTCGCCCTCCTCATCAAGACCAGCGCATGCGTTTGCAGTCTAGGTTAAATATTAACAACCCAAGGTTGATTAAAGCCATTGACATTATGCGTCAAAATTTGGAAGTTCCCCTTACGTGTCAGGAGCTAGCAGATGCTTCTAATATGTCTGCACGGCAAATGGAGCGTTTGTTTAAACAGCACTTGCAGCAAAGCCCAGGGCAGTATTATTTGCATTTACGACTCGAAAAAACTCAACAACTTCTACGTCAGTCAAGTTTGTCGGTATTACAAATTGCCACAGCCTGTGGTTTTAGCTCTACGTCCTACCTTGCGCGGTGTTATCAAAAAAAGTATTCCTGTTCTCCAAGGCAGGAAAGGGCACTTAATAGTAATCGATGATAGTTATCAAATGCCAAGTTATAGAGCGTTTTCTGGCTAGTTTTAAGGCTATGAAAGCCGTATAATTATTGCCGTTAAGACACGTAATTTTTTGTATTCAATTGTTTAGTTTACCCCATAGGAGTTCTATTTCTCATGTTTGAGTCGCTGCGCGCTGTGCCTGCTGATCCCATCCTTAACTTGTCAGTACTGTATCGCCAAGATACTAATCCTAATAAAGTAGATTTAGGGGTTGGGGTGTACAAAGATGAGAAGGGGCACACAGCTATTATGGAAGCAGTTTCTCGAGCGCAAGAGCGAATTCTATCTGAAGAAAACACTAAGGCGTATGTGGGTATAGCAGGATCTAAGCAGTTTTGTGATTTATTAGCCCAAGTAACTTTAGGCGCCAACCACAATGTATTAGCAGAAAAACGGGTTGCTGTGGCGCAAACTCCCGGTGGTAGTGGTGCTTTAAGAGTGTTGGCGGAGTTTATTAATGTAGCTAAACCGGGTGCTACCGTTTGGGTAGGTAACCCAACCTGGGCTAACCACATTCCAATCATGCAGAGTGCGGGCCTAAAAATCAAACAATTCCCTTACTATGATCGAGCTTCAAAAGTGGTAGATTTTGATGGCATGTTGGCCACTCTAACCGCTGACACCCAAGCTGGCGACGTAGTGCTACTGCACGGTTGTTGCCACAACCCCTCTGGCGCTGATTTAACCTTAGAACAATGGCAAACCACAGCAGAAGTGGTAAAAGCCAAAGGCTTATTGCCTTTTGTAGACATTGCTTATCAAGGTCTAGGTGAAGGTATGGACGAAGACGCAGCCGGTTTGCGTTTAATGGCTAACATGGTGCCAGAAATGGTGATTGCTAGCTCATGCTCTAAGAACTTTGGCTTGTACCGGGAGCGGACAGGCGCCGCTATGATTATATCTTCTACCCCAGAGCATGCCATTTTAACTCAAAGCCAAATGAACGGTGTTATTCGTGCTAACTACTCTATGCCACCTTCACACGGGGCTTTGGCCGCAGAAACTATTTTGGCAGACCCAAAGCTTAAGCAGATGTGGCGTGATGAGTTAAAAACCATGCGTAAACGTATTAAACACCTGCGCAGCCAGTTAGTAGATGCTATTAAAGCTGAAGGTATAGAGCAAGACTTTAGTTTTATTGAACGTCAAAAAGGCATGTTTTCGTTTCTGGGAATTAGTGCAGAACAAGTCGATCAACTGGTGAACAAACATAGTGTTTATTTAGTGAGTTCAAGCCGAATTAATTTAGCTGGCCTTAATCAGCATAATATTGCTTATGTGGCTAAGTCTATTGCTGCTGTGCTTTAAATTTTGCAACCCAGTTGTTTGTTTGGACAGGATCTAAGATGCCGAATATAGATTCTGTACACCGGGCAACGATAGGATGCGCCTGCGATGACTAAAGCTTACGAAGAGTTTGGTAAACAGCAGGGCAAGACGGTGCTGTTTGCCCATGCCAATGGGTTTCCCCCTGGTACTTACAAGGCCCTATTAACTCAATTAGGCCAAGATTGTCGTATTTTAGCGCCTCATCTGCGGCCGCTATGGCAAGACTTATCTGAGTTTCAAACGAGTGCTGACAATCGTGCTGTATGGCAGAGAATGGCTCGGGATCAAAACGAATTTATAGAGCGGCATAAACTAGCTCCAGTCACGTACTTAGGTCATTCTATGGGTGCTAACGTTGGTGTTTTAGCAGCACAGTTAAAACCCCATTTATATCGCCAACTCATTCTTATAGAACCAGTATTTTTAAGGCAAACCATTGCTCGGATTATTCGTTTCGGCCCTCAGGCATTAATTAATAAAGCGGCTATAGTGAGTAAGGCCCTGGGCCGCCCAGACCGTTGGGATAATTGTCAGCAAGCTTTTGATTTCCACCGCCCTAAACGAGTTTTTTTGGGCATTAGCGACGAGGTGTTGTGGCACTATATTAATGCCGCCGTGGTGCCCGACGGGCATGGTGTAAAGTTGTTTTATAGCAAGTATTGGGAAGCTGCAATGTATGGAAGTGTGCCTAATATGTGGCCTTCCTTAAAGCGTAGTCGAGTACCAATATCTGTATTGCGTGGTGAATCTTCGGATACGGTGGACACGCTTGCTTGGAAGCGCTGGCAAGCGTTATACCCATTTGTAGGTCTGCCAGAACACATTCGAGCGATTAACTTTATTGGTTCTGGCCACCTTTTGCCACTAGAACAGCCACTAAAAGTCGCTAACCAGGTTATACGGTGTATGCTTTAAGTGACCTATTTAAATCTCATTAACCAAAGGAGTTAATATGGCAGGAGTGAGTTTGCTAGCGTTGCTTGATGACATAGCCGCCTTACTAGATGACATTGCGGTGTTATCTAAAGTGGCTGCTAAAAATACAGCAGGGGTGCTGGGGGATGATCTAGCGGTTAATGCGGAACAGGTTTCTGGCGTTAGGGCAGAACGTGAACTCCCCGTAGTTTGGGCGGTGGCTAAAGGCTCTTTGATAAATAAAGTGATTCTTGTACCTGCAGCTTTACTCATGAGCTTATATGCGCCCTGGCTAATTACACCGGTATTGATGTTTGGTGGCACTTACTTGTGTTTTGAGGGTGCCGAAAAACTACACCAATGGATTGCCCATAAACCTAAAGAGTCTTCTCCGGAAGAACGAGTGAATCAGTTGAACTTGTCAAAAGCAGATCTATTGGCTTTAGAGAAGGATAAAATTAAAGGTGCTATCCGAACAGACTTTGTGCTTTCGGCTGAAATCGTAGTGATTATATTGGGTTCTGTTGCTGAGACTAGTTTTACTAATCAAGTCATTATTGTTGCTGGGCTGGCTGTATTTTTTACTATAGCTGTATTTGGCCTTGTTGCTGCTATTGTTAAGATGGATGATTTAGGGCTCTACCTAGTTGAAGCTCAGGCAGCGGGGCGTAAAGGCTACCTGAGTGGATTGCTTGGCCGTGGTTTAGTTAATTCTGCCGCGCCACTGATGCGCACTTTATCTGTGGTGGGTACGGTTGCAATGTTTTTAGTAGGTGGTGGTATTTTAGTCCATGGTTGGTCCTGGCTTTATCAATGGGTTGAGCCCCTCACGAGCCTATGGGCCATACTTGCTAATTTTACTGTAGGGTTGATAACAGGGCTCTTGGTATTAGGGCTTATTACTGTGATAAAAAAATTGCGCGCTCTAAGCTAACTGATGCCTTTAAGGCCCTTGCTTGCCGTTCAATTCCTTCAGTACAAAGCACCATTGCAGCGGCAAAGTACGCCTGTAATAAAGCGTACATAGCTTCATCTACTGCACCGTAATGGCTCACGTAAGATTGCCTTAAACAACTGTGCCAATTGATCTGCGTGTATGCTTTCATCTCTATATTTTGCCAATCAATAGCAAAACTAAGATCGCTAGGGTTCTGGCTATCGACTCCTGTTACCCTAACATGCCCCCGGCGCATTGCTGGCAACTCTCCTGTGGCATAAGATTCATATTTAGCCAAATCAAATAGGGGATGACCTGAGCTAATGCCGGCGACAGATACTGGGTCTATCAGCACCATTTGTGTGGGCCATTGTTTTAGTGAAGAAAACTTAGGTAGTAATATGTTTTCTAAAAACAAATCACCGTGAAGCCTCACTTGGGGTTGGTCATCAATGGCCTGTAATAATCGGGTTTCACATGCAAGGCGACTAATATTTTTAGAAAGAGGGCAACATTCGTGGTTGTTAATGTTGAGGCTGTCTTGTGTTAAGCAGACCAGTTCAGCGGATGAGGCGATAGTCTCTGCAGCCTGTTTTAAGGTGTCTAAAACATTAGAAGACAAGACGCAGGCTGCGTCGGATGGCGTATGTAACTGCCCAAACACACGTTTGCCTAGATGCGTCTGAAACTGATCTGCCTGCTGCTGGTTAAATACCTTAGCTCGCGCAATTTGACCTACATCGACACATTCTTTGTGATAAGCCATGTCATAACCTGGCGCAGGCTGCTCCCAAGATGCAATGAGCCGAGGGAATAAATCAATCAGGTGAGGCTCTAAATCTTGTAAGTACTGAGCCTCGGCGCGAAGGTTATCCATACCCCACGGGCCAGCTGATTGGTGCCCTTTAGATTGTTTACGTACCCTTTGTGTACCATCGAGCATACTGATGATTTCTGTGCGATCCCAGTAGCCATCCCTTAAAAGAATATCTATAGTGGCAAGATTTGGACGTGTACTGGTGACCATGGAGTACCTCAGTGGTTAAACTGTAATTCGCTTAAGCGCTTGTAAAGTGGAGACGTAACAATTAAATCTTCATGTTTACCTTGTGCTTCTAGTTTACCTTCGTTGAACACCATAATGCGATCAGCGTGCATCACGGTCGCTAACCTATGAGCAATAATGAGGGTAGTGCGGCCTCTCATTAACTCTTGCAGTGCTGCTTGAACCTTGTGTTCGCTGTTTGCGTCTAAGGCGCTGGTTGCTTCATCTAATAATAATATTGATGGGTTCTTCAGCATGGCACGGGCAATGGCTATACGCTGTCTTTGACCACCAGACAGCCGCACACCTTGTTCGCCCAAATAGCTACCATAACCTTCTGGTAAACGATCAATGAACTCGTCTGCATAGGCTTTTTGAGCAACCTGTTCTATTTGTTTTTGCGTAGCGCTAGGATCACCATAGCGAATATTATGTGCAACATCTGCACTGAACAAGGTGGGTTGCTGTGGAACTAAACCTAAATGCCCTCGGAGATCTTGTGGGTTGAGTTGTTTAATATTGTGACCAGCGACTTTAATATGGCCATCCTTAGGGTCATAAAAACGCTGTAACAACTCAAACAATGTGCTTTTTCCAGCACCAGAGGGCCCAACAATAGCTACTGTTTCACCGGCAGCAACGCTAAATGTAATATTCTCTAAAGCTGTTTGGTCTAAGCGAGATGGGTAGCTAAAGCTTACACCTTCAAAAGTGAGTGCCAAAGGGCCATTAGCTAATGCTACAGGTACTTCTGGCGAACTGATTTCTGCTTCTTCAGAGAGTAATTCTAACAGCCGCTCTGTGGCACCTGCAGCCCGCTGTAACTCTCCATATACTTCGGATATGGTGGCGACTGCCATAGCAACCATGAGGGCGTAAAAAACAAATGCTGCAAGCTCACCAGAACTGATGTGGCCGCTCGCAACATCCTGAGCACCCACCCAAATCATGCTGGAAAGGCCTGTAAAGACCAACGTCATCGCCACCACGATAAGAATTGAACGTTGTAAAATACGTTTTTTGGCAATGTTAAATGCTTTCTCTACTTCTATACCAAACGCTGTAGTTTCTTCTGCTTCACGGGTAAAGCTTTGTACTACTTTAATATTTTGTACAATTTCGCCAGCATAAGTGCCTATGTCAGCTACTCTATCTTGGCTTAAACGAGAAAGCTTTCGTACTCTGCGTCCATAAAGAATCATAGGGAAGATGATTAATGGAACGCTGGCAAGAACGATTAATGCTAACTTAGGGTTGGTAATAAGCATCATTACTAAACCACCAACAAAGGTTAAGCTGCTGCGAAGGGCCATAGAAATAGAAGAGCCAATAATTGACTGTAATAACGTGGTGTCAGTAGTGAGTCGAGCATTAATTTCTCCGCTACGATTAACCTCAAAATAATAGGGATCTAGGGTTAACAAGTGATTAAATACCGCTAAACGCACGTCGTTGCTTACTCGCTCGCCTAGCCATGACACTAGATAAAAGCGAGTAAAAGTGCCAGCTGCCATCAAAAAGGTAATTATTGCCAACACTAGCATGGCTTGGTTTAATCGGCTGGGGTCAGCTGAGTCAAACCCTTGATCGATTAAGAGACGAATACCTTGCCCCAGAGCAAGAGAAACTCCAGCCGTCAAAATTAAAGCTAAAGCTGCACCAAACACCATTTTTTTGTAGGGTGTAATAAAGGGCAATAGCCTCATCAATAATCGCAAATCTTGCTGTTTGTGTGGTGTTTGAGTGGTGTTGTCAGAAGTCATTTTATGCTCAAAAAGTTTACGCCTGCGTACCTATGTGTGGGCAGACTGTCTGTTTACAATTGTGCTAGGTAAATGCTGGGGAAATGGTTAGCCAAACCCATGGTTAATTTTATCATCGATAAGCTATACTGCGGTTTAATTCTGTCAAGTTAGTTACTTATAATGCACCTCTCACTGTTAAGTTTAAGCAAGGCTCGCAGCCCAATTGGGCTGCTTAAGCTTATGACTTTTGCCATGCCATTTAGTTTTGGTGTGTGGATGGCGTTGTTCAATAATTTTGCTATAGAGCAAGGAGGGTTGAATGGTGCCCATATTGGTGTGTTGCAATCTTGGCGTGAAGTGCCTGGTTTTTTAGCTTTTGGTGCGGTATTTTTACTCGTTATCATTGCCGAACAACGCTTAGCGATATGGTCCTTAATAATGCTTGGTGTCGGTACTGTCTTGACAGGATGGTTGCCAAGTTTTAGTGGGTTATTAGTGACGACCATGTTGATGTCTGTTGGATTTCATTATTACGAAACAATGAAGCAGTCATTAGCTTTGCAGTGGTTTAGTAAGGAAGAGGCACCCGTTGAGTTAGGGCGCTTAATGTCAATTGGTGCAGCATCATCTTTACTTGCTTATGGTTGGGTATGGGCTGCGTTGCAAGTGTTCCATCTGCCTGTAGCATGGGTCTATGTTTTTGGTGGGGGCGCAACAATTGCGCTAGCGCTTATTGCTTTAGTTGTGTTTCCTCAATATAAATCTAAGGTTCCACAAACAAAGAAATTAATTTTACGCAAACGTTATAGCCTTTATTACGCTTTGGTTTTTATGGGTGGTGGCCGCCGACAAATATTCGTAGTGTTTGCCGCATTAATGATGGTGGAACGTTTTGGTTTTGGTGCTGATGAAGTAGCATTAATGTTCCTAGTGAATGGCCTTTTAAGCATGTGGCTAGCACCAAAAATAGGGGGCTTAGTGGCCCGGTGGGGTGAAAAACGGGCCCTGACTGTTGAATATATTGGTTTAATACTTGTGTTCTTGGCTTATAGTGTCGTGGAATGGGCGCCCTTAGCGGTGCTTTTATATCTACTAGACCATGTGTTGTTTGCTATGGCTATTGCACAAAAAACCTATTTTCAAAAAATAGCAGACCCTGCTGATATGGCATCTACAGCAGGAGTTTCCTTTACCATTAATCATATAGCCGCTGTAGTGTTACCTGCACTAATGGGGCTCTTGTGGTTAGTCTCACCTTCATGGGTATTTATATTAGGTGCGCTCATGGCTGCTATCTCACTAATGTTAGCTCGCTGGGTGCCCTCTAAACCCACTAGTGGCAAAGAATGGCAAAACCCTTTTAGTGCAAAACCAAGCTAAGTGCGTTGGGTATCCGGGTGAGCTTGCTGAAACGCACTTTGCTGGTTGCACCAGATTACTCGTTGATTAATGCTAGGGTAGGGGGTCATATCTAGTTTAAAGCGGTTGGCATTAAATACTTGTGGCACCAAAAAGGTATCTAGTAAATTAGCCTGATTATTTTGTGCATTAGCATCAATGTAAGCCTCAATCGAAGTGAAGGCAAGTTTGATCCAGTGGTAATACCACGCCATTTTTTCGGTTTCATTGTGAGCCATGTCATCAACAAGGTAGCGCAGTACCCGAAGGTTGTTGAGTGGGTGAATATCACAAGCGATGGTATAGGCCTGCGCTCGAAGTTGTGCTTTTTCCAGGGCCCCTTGAGGCAATAGAGGTTGCTGTGTGTAGGTTTCATCCAACCATTCTATGATGGCAATAGATTGGGTGATCACTTGGCCATCAACGCTTAAGCTAGGTATGAGCCCCTGTGGGTTTTTGGCTAAATATAAATCACTCTGTTGCTCTTGATGAAGCAAGTTAATTAACACTTTTTTGTAGCGAATACCTTTTAAATTAAGTGCAATTCTCACCCGATAAGCCGCAGAAGATAGGGGGTAGTCGTATAAAATAATTTCTTTGCTCATTTCATTAGGCCATACTCATGGAGATAAAGGCTGATATCCTCTATGCTATCAGACACTGTTACTTATGCAACTAGATGATCGATCACTTATGCCTATAGACTCCTCTAACGTTAGTCTCAATCTTGACCGGTTTTTGCCATACCGATTAAACCGCTTGGCTCACAAGGTGGGGGTTTCGCTTGCAACTATATACACTGATGCCTTTGGTATTAGTCGCTCACAATGGCGGGTTATAGCGCTATTGGGCCAACACCAAAGGCTTACTGCAAAACAGATTTGTACCATGACCCATATGGATAAAGTAAAGGTGTCTCGTGCTGTAAACGGTTTGGTGAAATTGAATTACTTACAAACCACACCAGATAAAGCCGACAAAAGGGCTGTGTTACTAACCCAATCTGTACAGGGAAAAGAGCTCTTTCAGGTCATGGTGCCGAAAGTCCAAGCTTGGGAAGAGGACTTTCTGAAAAAATTATCAGCACAAGAGATTAGCCAGTTAGCCACTATTATTGACAAGCTTGACCCGTCTAATGAGTATTAAGTTTAACGCTGAAGAAAAAGCTGATTTAATAGACTGATTACAGAATTATTGCGACACAGAATTAGACCGAAAACTAGGCAGCTTTGAGGCCGAATTTTTAATGGATTTTATAAGCAAAACCATGGGGCCACTTTATTCCAATCGTGGTATCTACGACGCCCAAGCTCTATTATAGGAGCAACTGAATATGGTTGAGAATTAATTTGTCAGTTAGAAAAACACCACCAAAAAAATACTAGTTTGCCCAGTGGTGGCTAATGTCATTAAATAATGGGTCATGAATGTTTAATTTTTTTAGGTAAGATAACGTATTGTTAAAATAATCGATATTACTACCTCGGCCGCCATGGGCTTGGCCTATCATGCTGGCACACTGGGCGGTGTCAAAATCCACGTATTGTTTATGCTGCTTATCTGCAACAAAGGTAATGGCAGTCACTGTTCCATTATCAGTAGCTACTTGGCACTTATGTGGCTGGTAAAACATGGTTACCATTTCTCGTAACCACAAGTTTTTAAAATCTTCTTGTTTAGATGTTTTAGAAATACGAAATGCTACGCCTTCGCAATAGCCACCCTCTCGCAACGATAACACTAATCCAGGACACTCTTGAGTGCCTCGATGAACTGTAGACAATGAATTGAAACCTCTTTGTAAACCGTCAACTTTTCCTTGCCTACTCTCCACCACCTGCATTTCTGGGTTCCACAATAAAGACCCATAAGCAAAAACCCATAATTCCTCAGGCAAAGGGTTCTTTACTAGGTAGCGATCTAGGGCGTGTAGGATTTGGTTCTTTGGGTAGGGTGCCATAACTCTTCCTGTATATACAAAGCTTGCTTCTTTATTGAAGCAGGCTTTGTGCTGTCATATCAAATGCGCGTTGCCAAGCCTTATTATTACTATGAATTTAATTCCTAGCAACGTCGCCTTTTGCTGCAAACTCAGCAGCTTTTAATGGGCTACGGCTAGAGATATAGTCCTTGAGAACTTCTGCGTCTACAAACCCTGAGTTTACAAAGTTAGCGTGGTCTGACAAGCGAGGATAGCCATCGCCACCCGAAGCCATGTAAGCGTTAATTGCTAAGCGGTAGGTTTTATTTGGTTCAACAATCTTACCTGCAACAGTTGCACTAATAATGCTTTTGCCATTCATAGTGATTTCTACACCTGCAAACTGAGCAAAGGCGCCGCTGCCAGATTCTTTATTAGCGGCTACTTCAAGGTAAGGCATTAATTCAGCACCAGTTAAATCGACGTAAGCCACAGCGTTTGCAAAAGGCTGCACTTTAAGTACGTCCTTATAAGTGATGTCGCCCGCTGGCATATCGTCGCGGATACCACCAGAATTCATGATGCCTAAATCGGCCTGTACTCGAGCCATTTGCGCTAAGGCAATGAGGTTGCCTAGGTTGGTTTCACTAGTACGAACTTGCTCACGAGCTCCAACAAATACCTCATCAGCATTGCCAATAACCTGCATTAGCTGCTCTTGGCCTTTGTTCTGATATGGCTCAAGCATCGCTTTAAGGGTTTCATCAGCTACGATTTCTTTATCAACAAAGACCCTTACCTTTTCACCATCGATGACTACTTTCTTCTTTAAGTTAACTGGGATCAACTGATAGTTAATTACAGAAATTTCACCATTACGTACTTGTAAATCTAAACGGCCTACGTACTTTCCCCATTCCTTGGCTTGTATGATTAATGTATCGTTTTGTACATCGGGGCTAAAGGTTGCGGTTTGACTGTGGCCACCCACAATTACATCTAGGCCATCTACGGCATTGGCTAAGGTTACATCACCAGGAGCGTTACCACCGCTTTGACCAAAGCGGTAGTGGCCCATGTGGGTAACTGCGATGACTAAGTCGCTGTTCGCAGCTAATTCAGGCACGATTTTTTTCGCCACTTCAACTGGTGATTGAATTTCTAGGCCACCTAAGAATTCAGGATTACCAATACGCACAGTATCTTGCGTAGTGAAGCCAACCACAGCGACTTTAAGGCCGTCTAAGTTAAACATTTCGTGACTCTTAAACAGAGGCATGCCAGTGTCTTTGTTTAATATGTTAGCTGACAAAAACGGGAAACGCGCCCAATCATGTTGTTGGCGTAACACAGAAATTGGATTATCGAACTCGTGGTTACCAAGAGCCATGGCATCGTAGGACATGTAGTTCATGCCCTTAAAATCTGGTTCTGCATCTTGCAGATCAGATTCTGGTACGCCAGTATTTATATCGCCACCAGATAAAAGTAAAGTGTGGCCGCCGTTATCAGCGACTTCGTCACGAATGCCTTGAATTAAAGCAGCACGAGCAGCCATACCATATTCGCCGTTGCGGTTGGGCCAAAAGCGACCGTGGTGATCATTGGTATGCAGTATAGTTAAATTATAGGTCTGGTCAGTGGCGGAAGCTAAAGCATTTTGACTAGCAAAAGCTAAACCTGCAATACAGCTTAACAACACGCAACGTTTGATAGAATTGATCATAAGGTTCTCATTTTTTTTATTAGAATAATCTCTGTTAAACATCAACAAAACGCCATGAACTTAATTAATTTTACAAGGAATGAAAAAAAACACAATGCGTGATAATGGATTTTATTAAACTAAAGCCGAGTATAGTGGTTAACCCTACTTGCAGTTTATGTGGGTGCCGCAACGTAAAAGAATTACCCTGTTAATGGTCGTCTCACTAAGCAAATGCCGTACTTATCAACTTGTATGCGCTTTTATTAGTGAGTTTTTTCTTTTATTTCACCACCTAAAGGTACACTGATGCCTGTCTTGGTTCGACTCATGACTACTGAAGTTCGAAAACGTTTAACGTTGTTATCCTCAAAAAATAAACGATGGGTCAGTCTTTCAAAATCTTCTACATCTTTACCTAACACAACCATAGCGAAATCTGCCTCACCTGTTATGTAGTAACACTGTTGAACCTGCGGTTCTGTCATTACTTTGTTACGAAATGAATCCAATTGGTAGGATTTCTCCTGCTCCATTTCAACAAAAATTAGAAATGTCATACTGTAGCCTGCGGCCGCTTGAGAAATTAAGGCGGTTTCTCGCTCAATGATACCGGTGGAGCGAAAGTGCTTTATTCGTCTTTGAACCGTTGCTACTGACAATCCTGTTTCAGACGCAATAGATTCCAGTTTTTCTCGTGAATTTTCTTGTAACAAATGGAGTATTTTTCGATCACTATGGTCCAAGCTTTTCATTTGATTCCCTTCAACTCAATGTTTGTAAACTCAAGCGTAAAGCAGTGTGTTGCTCTAATTACCTCATATTAAAGCATGGTTTAGATAAATTTAATCACATGTGGGCAATATATTGATCAATATAAGCCGACTGATACTGATATTATTATTGCTTATGCTTTCTGATAATTTTGGTCATACACAAGTAAACTCATCCTCAAAGATTCGTTTTATGTATGAAAAATAACATTATAGTTAGAAAGAACTGTGGATAATATTGACTAAAATTGACACCCATCTAGTCAGAATATTACTTGTTAAAAAACCTAAGCGTGTGACACTATAGTTGCTCAGATATCAGCCTAATGATCGGTATGCCCTTAACTTTAAATCGTACTTTTGTTCGTCTAATACCATGGATTTTTGTATGGGTATGGAGTACTGGGTTTTTAGTGGCCAAACTAGGTAAATCCTATGCTGAGCCTTTTACTTTACTTAGTTATCGTTTTGCCTTCGCCCTGGCGGTACTGTGGGTAATCACTAAGTTATTTAATAGCCGGTGGCCCTCAACATGGCGATTAACTGCGCATTGTATGGTGGTCGGGTTGTTGCTGCACGGAGTCTATTTGGGTGGCATTTTTAAAGCCATCTCCTTAGGTATGCCAGCGGGATTAAGTGCCATGGTAATTGGCTTACAGCCCCTAACCATGGCCTTATTTGCGGGGCTTATGCTAGGGGAACGGGTATCCAAACGCCAGTGGTTAGGTTTGGTTATGGGTTTGGCTGGGCTCTACCTTGTGCTTGGAGAGCAGTTTGCTTTAGACGCAAGTACCCTTTTTGACGGCTTTTCTGGCTGGTCTCCAATACTGGCAGGTGCGGCACTGGTGGCCATTTCTTTTGGTACACTCTATCAAAAGAAATATTGTCATGGGGTAGATCACCTAACTTCCATCTGGTGGCAATACGCCGCCGCCATGCTATTTAGTTTGACTATTGCCCTGACTTTTGAAACACGTGTTGTCGATTGGCAATGGCAGTTTATCGTTAGCTTGTCTTGGCAGGTTTTAGCCTTGTCTATTGGTGCGGTGTTATTACTGATGATTATGATGCGTCAAGGTGCTGCAGCAAAAGTGGGTAGCCTGTTTTATCTGGTGCCACCAGCAGTGGCAATACAGGCGTGGTTTTTATTTGGCGAAGCTATGGGCCCACAGGGTTTAGTAGGTATTGCTTTAATTGCTGCTGGCGTGGCTCAGGCTATGTGGCCAAGCCGCAAGTCATTATAAAATTAAATATTTCTTGGAGTTTTTTACATGACATCATCAACTGCCGTTTTATCGGGCCGGTTAGATTTTTTTCAAAATCCTAAAGCTGATGCTAACTTAGTTTATGGCCCCCAGCGCCAAGCTATGTTGAGTGTGGCTAAAGGGGAGCAGGCATTAGAAATGATTTCAACTTGGCCTAATTACCAAGTTACAGACTTACATCTACTTACTAGTATGGCTGAGCAAGCTAATATACGCCAAATTTATTATAAAGATGAAAGTACTCGGTTTGGTCTAAAGAGTTTTAAAGCCTTAGGTGGTGCCTATGCCGTGACCCAGTTCCTACAACAGCATTTAGGCCAATTAAATGGTGAAAAACCAACAATGGTGCAGCTACTGTCTGGGCAATACAAAGAACAACTAAAAGATGTAGTCGTTAGTTGTGCAACTGACGGCAATCATGGTCGATCTGTAGCTTGGGGAGCACAAATGTTTGGTTGCCAGTGTATTATTTATATCCATCGTGATGTTTCTGCCGGCCGTCAAGCAGCTATGGAGGCCTATGCTGCCCGGGTGATTCGTATCAAGGGTAATTATGATGAGTCTGTGCGACAAGCCGCGATAGATGCAGAGCAGTATGGCCGTTGGATTATTTCTGATACTAGCTATCAAGGCTATACAGAGGTGCCAGCCAATGTAGCTTTGGGCTATACAGTAATGTTGTCTGAAGCAGTAGAACAATTAAATGGCGTCATACCAACCCACGTTTTTATCCAAGCTGGGGTTGGTGGCTTAGCAGCAGCTGTTTGTGGCTACTTTTGGGACTTATGGGCAGAACAACGCCCTCGGTTTGTTGTGGTTGAACCGGAGGCTGCAAACTGTTTGCAAGAAAGTGCCAAGGCGGGAGAGTTAAAGGTAGTGGAAGGCGATTTAGATACATTAATGGCAGGTTTGGCGTGTGGAGAAGTCTCTCATATCGCTTGGGATATATTAGATCAAGGCGCGGACGACTTTATCACCTTGAGTGAAGATGCCGTGGCTCCATGTATGCAAGCCTTGGAACAAAACAACCCAAGTATTGAAGCTGGTGAATCTGCTGTTGCAGGCTTAGCTGCGTGTATTATTGGTGGGCAACACCCGCAATGGCGAGCAGCTTTAGGTCTTACCGAACAAAGCACAGTGTTAGTGTTAGGTACAGAGGGGGCTACAGATCCTGAGCTTTATCAGCAATTAGTTTTTGGCGCTTAAAAACGTTTAAACAAACCAAGGTACATACAATGACTCAATACCCATTAACAAAGGCACCACAGCGACAGTTCTCTTTAGTTGAATTTGAGCATCGCATGGCGCGTGCACAAGCGATGATGCGAGAACTTAATTTAGATGGTGTATTGCTGACAACTGAAACTAATGTACGCTACTTTTCTGGGTATTTTACCCAGTTTTGGCAAAGCCCTACACGGCCTTGGTTTTTAATCTTACCTGCAGTTGGCAAACCTATTGCTGTGATACCCACCATTGGTGTAGTGGGCATGAGCAATACTTGGGTAGATGACGTACGTGCTTGGCCCTCACCATTCCCAGAAGATGATGGAGTAAGCCTGCTCAGCCAAACATTAGCTGAGTTACCTAAGCGTTTTGGCCGTTTAGGTATGACCCTTGGGCGAGAAACACATTTGCGCATGCCGCAGCAGCAAGTTCAGTCCTTGTATGCATCAAGTCATTTTGAATTGGTTGATGTGAGTCATAAAATATTGCACTTGCGTAGCATTAAATCTACTGCTGAAATTAATCGAGTTGCTCACATATGTAATGTCACTTCTAAAGCCTTTAGCCAATTGCCTAGCTTCGCCAAGATAGGCATGACTGAACGTGATGTGGTGGCAGAATTTAGAATGGAACTGCTACGCCAAGGGGCAGACCATTCTCCTTTTATTGTGTCCTCTTCTGGTGCAGATGGCTACGATGATATTATTATGGGACCAACGGATAGGGTGGTTGAAGAGGGTGATTTGTTGATCATTGATACGGGTACCGTGTGGCAAGGTTATTTTTGTGACTTTGACCGTAATTGGTGTTTTGGTGACTGTTCACAAGAAACAAAAGCCGCCTACGCTAATGTCTATGCAGCCACAGATGCTGGTTTTTCTGCAGCAAAACCAGGTAATACCACCAGCGATTTATATCGTGCTATGTGGCCCATTATGCAAGCCGGTGGTGCCCTAGGAAATGATGTAGGACGCTTAGGCCATGGCCTTGGTTCTGACCTCACGGAATGGCCATCTAATACTGCAACTGATGAAACCCTTTTAGAAGTGGGCATGATCATGACCTTAGAACCAGGTATGTCTTATTTAAATGGTGATGGAAAAGTGAAGCAAATGGTTCACGAAGAAAATATTGTGATCACCGAAGAGGGTGCTCAATGGTTATCTTTCCGGGCTGCACCGCAACTGCCACTATTGGGTTAAATCTTTATTAGTTCTTTGACCCATGCGTCTACAAGATAGTTTGGCGGCGCATTTTTTTTATGAATGACTGCATAATCTGTAGTGTATCGAAAATGGCTAGCACACAAAGGTTTCATTTTGCCTTGCTGTATCCACTGGGTGGCATAGTGGGTAGGTAAGTAGCCGATAAAACACCCTGTCATAATAAGAAAGGCTACACCTTCTCTATCTGTCGCAGTAGAGGTCGTTTTGAGTGCTTGATATTGCAGTTTAATGGCTGCTGTTTGAGCATAGGCAGGAGCCACTGCGTCATAATTTGGGACTAAAGAAATCACACCTTGTTGCTCTGCAATGTCAAATAATGGATGGTGGTGGCTACAATATAAATGAGACTCCTCTTCATAAAGGGGAATATACTCTAGTTCAGCAATTTTCCTTAGGCGGGGTATAGCGCCTACGTGTAAACGACCATCTAACACGGCTTTTTCAACTTCATTGGGCGGCATCATGCTGATGTTTATACCTATATCGGTAGCCTGCAGCTTTAATTGACGAAGAGCATTGGTGATTTTCATGTGCGGCAGAGTCACTAGATTGTCAGCGATGCCGATGTTCATATCGCCTTTGAGCTGATCGTGTAATGCATTGACTCGAATACGAAAACCTTCAATAGAAGTAAATAACTGTAAAATGGCTTCATAAACCTGTTGCCCTGAATCTGTCACAGAGAAACCAGCTCGCCCACGCTGGCATAGGCGCAAGCCTAAACGAGTTTCTAAATCTCCCATTGCCATACTAATAGCAGCCCTACTGATATTGAGCTCAACTTCAGCCGCCGCGAAACCGCCAGCCTCAACAATGGCTTTATAGATTCGCAACAGGCGCAAATCAATATCTGACAAGCGATTTAAACCGAGGTGTGTAGACATAGTGGTTAGTTAATCATTTAGTTAAGTTAATGTAATTAACTTAATATTTAACTGTCCTAAGTGCAAGTCTAAACTATATTTATTATTACTAATGGAGTTTCGATATGAGTTTTGAATCATTGACTGGTGGTTTAAGTCGTGAAAAGCTTGAAGCCTACTGGATGCCGTATACGGCTAACCGTCAGTTTAAAGACAATCCACGCATGATCGTGTCAGCTGAACAAAGCCACTATATTACTGCTGATGGACGCCGCATTTATGACGGCCTTTCAGGTTTGTGGTGTTGTGGTTTTGGCCATAATAGGCCAGAAATTGCAGAAGCTGTGTATAAACAAATGAAAACTATGGACTATGCGCCAGCATTTCAGCATGGTCATCCAAAGGCGTTTGAACTAGCAGACCGGTTGGCCAAGATGACTCCAGAAGGTTTGGATTATGTATTTTTTACTAATTCTGGTTCAGAATCTGCTGACACCTCATTAAAAATGGCTCGTGCTTACTGGCGTCAATGTGGTCAGCCAAGCAAAACCAAATTAATTGGTCGCAGCAAGGGTTACCATGGGGTAAATTTTGGTGGCATTAGTGTGGGTGGCATAGCCGCAAACCGTAAAATGTATGGCCCTGGTATAGATGCTGATCATTTACCTCATACATTATTACCCCATAATGCCTTCAGTAAAGGCATGCCAGAGCATGGTATAGAGCTTGCAGATGAGTTATTAGAACAAATTGCTTTGCATGACGCATCAAATATTGCGGCTGTTATTGTAGAACCTTTCGCTGGTTCAGCGGGGGTAGTTGTGCCACCAGAGGGTTATTTGCAGCGCTTGCGTAAAATCTGTGATGACCACAATATTTTGTTGATATTTGATGAAGTAATTACTGGCTTTGGGCGAGCAGGGGCAGCTTTTGGAGCTGATGCATTTGGTGTGATTCCTGATATTATGAACCTTGCCAAAGGCATTACTAATGGCTCTATTCCAATGGGTGCCGTGGTTGCAAAAAGTGAGATCTATCACACCTTTATGGATGCTGGTGGGCCTGAGTATATGGTGGAATTCCCCCATGGTTATACTTATTCTGGACACCCCGTGGCGTGCGCAGCAGGCTTAGCTGCCATGGACGTTTTCGAGAATGACCAGTTAGCCCAGCGTGCTGCAGACCTTTCACCACACTTTGAAGACGCTATCCATAGCTTAAAAGGCTTGAACTATATTAGCGACATTCGCAACTATGGTTTAGCTGGGGCGTTAACTATTGAAGCCTACCCAGGTGAGCCTGCCAGACGTCCTTACGAAATTGCAATGAAAGCGTGGGACCTTGGTTTTTATGTGCGCTATGGTGGTGATACTATACAGTTAGGGCCCAATTTTGTGAGCGAAAAAGAAGACATTACTCGCTTAGTTAATGCGCTAGGTGATGCCATCCAAAGTTTGGATTAACCTTTAGTTAGATATTTAGCCAATAGTGCTTGTGCTCTTGCAAGAGTACTATTGTGACAGATAACCAATCAAGTCCTTGATGAGGACAGTGAGGAAGCACAATGCAAGTTGTAGGACACTTTATTAACGGCGAAATGGTTGCCGACACTCAGCGCGTACAAGACGTCTATAACCCAGCCACTGGTGAGGTTGTGCGTCAAGTGGCGTTAGCCAGTAAAACGACTGTAGAAGAAGCTATTAGTGCAGCGCAGGCAGCTTTTCCAGGGTGGAGAAATACGCCACCACAAAAGCGTGCGCGGGTTATGTTTCGTTTTAAGCAGTTGCTTGAAGAAAATTCTGACAAAATTTGTGCAGCACTGACCAACGAACATGGCAAAGTTCTTGATGATGCTGCTGGTGAGCTCATCCGTGGCATTGAAGTAGTTGAATATGCTTGTGGCGCACCAACATTATTAAAAGGTGAGCACAGTAAAAATGTTGGGCCGGCAATTGATAGCTGGTCTGAATTTCAACCCTTGGGTGTAGTTGCTGGAATTACGCCATTTAACTTCCCCGCTATGGTGCCTATGTGGATGTTCCCCATGGCCATAGCGTGTGGTAATACGTTCATCCTTAAGCCTTCTGAGCGCGACCCAAGTGCCCCTCTTCTTATTGGCCAGTTACTTAAAGAAGCCGGTTTGCCAGATGGCGTATTTAATATCGTTAATGGTGACAAGCTTGCTGTAGATACCATTCTTGAAGATTCTCGTGTTCAGGCCGTAAGCTTCGTAGGCTCTACGCCAATTGCCGAGTATATTTATGCTACGGGCACTGCCAATGGCAAACGTGTACAGGCCCTTGGTGGTGCTAAAAATCACGCTATCATCATGCCTGATGCAGATATGGATAATGCGGTAAACGCTCTTATGGGTGCTGCTTATGGCTCATGTGGCGAACGCTGCATGGCTATCTCTGTGGCTGTGTGTGTAGGTGATGCAGCTGCTGACGAACTGGTAGCCAAACTAAAACCTCAAGTAGAAGCACTAAAAGTAGGCAATGGCACCGATATTAGCAACGAAATGGGCCCACTAATTACTGCAGCAGCTCAAGAGCGTGTACGCAGTCTAGTAGCGCAAGGTGTTGAGCAAGGAGCAGAGTTAGTTGTTGATGGCAGCGCACTAGTCGTTGACGGCCATGAAAATGGCTTTTTTGTAGGCGGTTGTTTATTCGATAAAGTCACCAAAGACATGGTGGTTTATCAAGAAGAAATCTTTGGCCCTGTATTATGTGTAGTACGTGTTGATACTATGCAAGAAGCTATGCAGCTAATTGATGACCATGAATTTGGCAATGGTACTTGCATATTCACCCGAGATGGTGAAGCAGCACGTTACTTCTCCGATAATATTAAAGTGGGCATGGTGGGTATCAATGTTCCTCTTCCTGTGCCAGTTGCTTATCATAGTTTTGGTGGTTGGAAGCGTTCTTTATTTGGTGATTTAGGTGCTCATGGCCCTGATGCTATTCGTTTTTACACACGACGTAAAACAGTAACTCAGCGCTGGCCTTCCAGTGGTGTGCGTGATGGCAAGCAATTTGCCTTTCCTTCTTAATCTAAAGGATTAGGAAGTACTTAAAAAGCCTGGCATTTGCTGGGCTTTTTTGTGGCCAATTTCACTCAAGATAGCTTTATTTACCTTTATGCCTTAAGTTTTGTGCGGCTTTACTTTAAAATCACATGCTAGGCACTATTACACAAAGGCGATTTAAGTCATGGGTTTATTTTCGAGTATTAAAGAATTTTTATTCCGACCTGCTGAAGAGGGCGCTGACAGCAAAGGCGCCAAAACGAGTCAGCATCATGAGCACAGTGGGTTTAGTATTGAAACCCAGCCTCTAAAAGAAGGGGGGAGTTTTCGGGTACAGGGGTGGATTCGTAAAGATGGTAAAGAGCACCACTTTATTCGCGCCGATCAGTCTCACAGTATTGAAGGCGGCCATGAGTTAAGTTTATTCAAAGCTAAGCAATGTATCGATCAGCTTGGTGATAACCTGTTTAAGTGACATTGCCTAACACCTCAGACTAGACGCCTGTCAAAGATGAGTGTTGAGCCTCGCTCAATACCGCTAAGCACTGCCAACCCATATGGTTGCCAGTGCTTTTTAGCGTGAGATTGATTACGACCTAGGCTCTCACGTTTAGCTCTAGTACAGGCTTGCCCGTGGCAATAGCACTAATTTTGGCTTCTACAAATAATTCGCCATCCAGTTCTGAAATCACATGTTTATTATCATGCCGAATAATAATATCTACGTCGCCAGCCCCCGCAGATTTAGCCAAGGTGTGGGCTTGTAGTTTAACAATAGCTTCAGCTTGACTAAATGCATCTGATAAATCTGCAGAATCAAATGGAGTTGCACCGTTGAAGACGCGAAAAATACCTTGAGTGGGTTGAGTAATAATAATTTCTGAACGCTGTACTACGCTGCCCATAACCGCACCAACGGCGTTTGCTACATGGCCGTACTGGGGCAATATTAGGTCTAAGCTAAGACTCTTTGCTGCTTTTGGATAATAGGTTGCTGCTGGTGCGCCCACTGCAACGAGTGGGTGGCTTTTGCCGAAGTTAATACCAAATAGGGCATTTTCATCATCCTTGCTGCCATTTTTAAGGATGAGTTTTCCCATTAATGCTGCCAAATTTTTAGAGCGCGCTTCATTCAGCAGGTTTTCTTGGTGCAGACCTGCTTCTAGTAAGGTTTGGCAGATGGCGTCATTCATCAAAGTAAACACCCTTTCTGCAGGTTCTTGTGCATTGCCTTTTTCCCAAGAACCCAAACCATAAAGGTAACGCATTTGGCGTGCCCAGATTTGCGCTGCAAGTTTTGCGCCCTCAACACTCCAGTGGCTGCTGTTGCCCAGCACGTGGGCAGCGTCTGAGGGGGTAAAACCAGAATAAATCACCATGCCTTTGCGTTCTAGGCGTGCCATAGCTTTAGCTAAGTCTTGGTTATTAAACACCAAGGTTTCCATCTCAGCCGGCTCATGTTCCAGCATTTCCCATGCTTGCTGTTCGATAGGAGTAAACTGGTTGATGAGCGCTTGGTTGCGCTCTAAGCGCGTAACAAAACGGTTATGCCTTGGAGTAGGGGTGTCATCCAAGTGGGCCTGCAGGCGCTTTAAAACTGTGGGATATTGATGAGCTAACAAACTCAATGGCACTACGCGCCTTGGGCCTAAAGCCACACTGCCCGCATGAAACCGCACTTCACTGTCGCCACCTAAGCCGATAGAGTATACCTTGACGGTCTCTACCATAGGTTGCCAATCGCCTACACGGGCGCCCTCACTAGCCAGTTCAGGCTGTCCATTAGTGACAATAGCAATGTCTGTTGTAGTGCCCCCCATATCAGCAATAATGGCGTTGCGACTGCCAGAAAGGGCACAGGCACCTATGACGCTAGCGGCAGGACCCGACAATATAGTGGTTACTGGGTGAACAAGAGCAGTTTCTGCGTTAACAATAGAGCCATCACCCTTAACAATCATTAATGGGGCTTGGATATTAAGTTCTTGTAAAATGGTTTCTACAGCTTGAATTAAATCTTGAATAAACGGAATCATACGGGCGTTGAGTGACGCGGTTAATGCACGTCGAGGTGCGCCTAGGCTGGTAGCAAGCTCGTGGCCACAGGTGACCGGCATGCTTGTAAGTTTAGTAACTAAGGTTTGCAGTTGAATTTCGTGGCTTGGGTTACGGACCCCAAACTGTGCCGACACAGAAAAAGCAGACACTTTATCTTTGTTGGCTAAAATGGCGGCCGTAGCCGTTTCAATATCTAACGGCTTTACTTGCCTGCCTGAGGCATCATGGCCACCGTCCAGACGAATAATTAGGCTGTCATCTAAAATCTCCCCCAACCCACTCTTTTTAACTTGAGCTTCGCTTAGGCCCGCTAATAGGGCGCAGACAGGCGCCCCATTGCCTTCAACTACAGCATTAGTGGTGAGTGTGGTTGATAAAGACACCATTTCAATGTTGGCTAATAACTCGGCAGGCACTTTGCCGATAGATTCCCCAATACCAATGGCCAAGTTGTGGCGTGTTGTTAGGCTTTTTACTGCCGCTAGCACTTGGTTTTGTTCATTGATGATGACAGCATCTGTGTAAGTGCCTCCAGTGTCGATGCCTAGGCGTAAGGACATGATAATTAAACTCTCACAAAAGGTTATTCTTGGCGGCATTTTGCCCTGAGTAAAAGACTAACGCAAGCTCATTTTAAGTGCCCGAAATGGAGCGGCACCTGCGGGTTTAAAAGCGTCATAGCAGGTACCTAAATGAAGTTGTTCGTGAGGCTTGTTTTAGAAGCCAGTATGCCCTTTAATGGCGGTTGAAATATTTATCAAAAGGAGCTCGCTATGAGCAAAGTTGCATTTATCGGTTTGGGAGTGATGGGGTATCCCATGGCAGGACATCTGGCAGCACAGGGTCATCAAGTGTGTGTGTATAACCGTACCATGACAAAGTCTGAATCTTGGCAAGGCCAGTATGGGGGACACTTAGCGATCTCTCCGTCAGCAGCAGCTTTGGAAGCTGATTTTGTATTTACCTGTGTTGGTAATGACGATGATTTATGCAGTGTAGTTTATGGTGACCAAGGTGTATTGTCTGGCATGGCTGCTGGTTCGGTATTAATAGACCATACAACAGCGTCTGCCCAGGTCGCTCGTGAAATTGCAGTGATTGCTGCTCAGCGAGGTGTTGGGTTTGTTGATGCGCCTGTTTCTGGCGGTCAGGCTGGCGCAGAAAATGGTGCTTTGGCTATTATGTGCGGCGGCAATGATGAGGATTACCAAAGAGCCCAGCCAATTATGCAGGCTTATGCAAAAACCACGACCCATTTAGGCCCTGTTGGTAATGGTCAACTCACTAAGATGGTTAATCAAATTTGTATCGCTGGCTTAGTGCAGGGGCTTGCAGAGGGGGTTGCCTTTGCTATTAATGCGGGCTTAGATGCAAAACAAGCCCTAGGGGCAATAGGTGGTGGCGCTGCCGGCTCATGGCAAATGCATAACCGTGGAGAAACTATGGTGGACGATGAATTTGAATTTGGCTTTGCTGTAGACTGGATGCGAAAGGATCTAGGCATTTGCATAACAGAAGCGCAGAGCAATGGTTCACAGATACCTGTGGCTCAAATGGTTGACGATTTTTATGAGCAAGTTCAAGCCCGTGGTGGAAACCGTTGGGACACATCTAGCTTACTGCGCCGTTTACCTAGAAAAGATAGGTGATAAACCGACTGGTTTAAGCCCTTTTTTGGCTAACTAAATGCGCCTGGTAGAGATTAGACGGTTTAGCAAATGGGCTGCCTAAGAAAAGTGTACGCAGTATAGGAAATAAGTTTCTCAATCAGGTCTGTTGATGACTCATCGTCCCTGCTGGCGCAGTGTTCCAAGCGCGACATTGAAGGCGCGTTGCGTGACACTAGATTAGTTAACATAGTTTGAAAGCATTCTATGTTAAAATAAGGTTTCTAATAAAGAAAATTCTATAACCAATTGTATTTAAATAATAAATAGTAAAAAAATTACCTCTGTTTCCTAATATATGGAAACATTGCATAAGAATACCTTCAGACATCTTCGCTAGGCCCTGTTATTAGGCGATTGACCTTGTTTCCTTAACCTCGTTATAGTGAGCCTTGCTTAAATTAAGCCAAGACGCTTTGTCAATTTAAAAGTAAGGTAATTCTATGAGTCATACAAACCACCAGCCCGTAAAAACTCGTTTACAACGTAGTGAACTAGCAGTGCCAGGTTCTAACCCAAGCATGATTGAAAAAGCTGCAGACAGTGCTGCAGATTACGTATTTTTAGACTTAGAAGACGCGGTGGCCCCGTTAGATAAAATTGCAGCTCGTAAAAATATTATTGAAGCACTCAATGATATTGACTGGAAAGCTAAAGGCAAGACTATTTGCATTCGTATTAATGGCTTAGATACTCATTACATGTACCGTGATGTAGTGGAAATTGTTGAGCAAGCAGGCCAACACTTAGACACTATACTAGTCCCTAAGGTAGGTGTACCAGCAGATTTGTACATGGTTGAAGCCATGTGTAACCAAATTGAACAGGCCAAAGGGTTTACCCATAAAATTGGACTTGAAGCTTTAATCGAAACCGCTTTAGGCATGGCCAATGTAGAAGCCATTGCGCAAGCCAGCCCACGTTTGGAAGCTATGCACTTTGGCGTGGCAGACTATGCAGCAAGCAACCGTGCTCGCACCGTGGTGATTGGTGGGTTAAACCCAGATTACCCAGGTGATCAATGGCATTATGCGCTTTCACGAATGACGGTGGCGTGCCGCGCCTATGGTTTACGTGCGATTGATGGCCCGTTTGGTGATTTTAGCGATCCGGATTCGTATATTTTGGCAGCAAAACGCGCTGCAGCACTTGGTTTAGAAGGTAAGTGGGCTATCCACCCGTCTCAAATTGCGTTGGCTAACGACGTTTTCTCACCACCAGAGTCTGAATTGATTCGTGCTAAAGGTATTTTATCAGCTCTTGCAGAAGCCCAAGCTAAAGGCCAGGGTGCAGCTCAGCTTGATGGTAAGATGATTGATGCCGCCTCTGCCCGCATGGCAGAAAACGTGGTAAACGTGGCCAACATTATTGCTTCAAAAGGTAAGTAAGTTCAAAGTAACTTTAAATAAGGTTAACTAGGCCTAAGCAAAGCCAACTTATGGCCCCTTATGCACCAGGGGCCATAATTTCTTTAAAGCGTATGGCTTAAAGCCTGCACTCTAGGATATGCTGACGTCACCTCTTCAAGTTGGTGATGTAGGACAAAGGTGTGATTTCTGTTTTTCGGTCTATCTTTTCTTTATTATTAAGCTACGGTCTTTTACTGTTGGCTAATGGTCTATTTAATTCTCTATTAGGTTTGCGTGCCACCCTAGAAGGAGTCAGCACCAGCTGGCTTGGATTTATCATGGCCAGTTATTTTTTGGGCCTTCTGCTGGGAGGATTATTTGCTGGACGTATTGTTGCCAGAGTGGGCCACATTCGTGCTTTTGCAGTGTTCGCGTCGCTCATGTCTACCACGGCATTATTACACCCGTTATTTTTAGAGGTTAACTACTGGATGCTGTTGCGTTTGGTATCTGGCTTTTGTATGGCTGGGTTAATCATAGTTACAGAAAGCTGGCTTAATGATGCCACACCAAGTCATCAAAGGGGAGGCGTGCTTTCTAGCTATATGATGGTTAACTACATGGCTGCAGGCTGTGGTCAATTTTTACTAAATGTGGGTGATGTAGGCCAGTTCGAATTATTCAGTTTAGCGTCTATTATATTTTCGCTAGCGCTAATCCCCGTGCTGTTAACTAAGCAATCTGCTCCCACTATTGCTGCAGATAGTAAACTTTCTTTTGACCTCCTGGCACAAGTAGGACCATTGGCTATGTTAGGGGTTTTTGTTGCAGGTGCTAGTAACGCAAGTGTGCATGCGTTTGCACCTGTGTATGCCCTTGAAGTGCTCGGTGACACACGCTTGATTCCTCAGTTTACTGCCACCTTGTTAATTAGTGGTTTGTTGCTGCAGTGGCCCTTGGGGCGCTTATCAGACAGAATAGGCCGTGGTTGGTTGATGATGTTTGTGCCTATTTGTATTTCCATATCAGCCATTTTTGTTATCTTGGCGACCAACTATGCACCAGATTTAATTTGGTATGCAGTGGCTTGCTATGGGGCTTTTTTGTTTACCTTATATTCTATTGCTGTGGCACTTATTAACGACATTGTTGGGCCTGAATTAAGGGTGAAAATTGCTGGTGCTATTCTTATTGTTTATGGTTTAGGAGCCATTAGTGGCCCCATTGTCGTTGGCCCATTAATAGACCTAATAGGTGTGCAGGCCTTGTTTATAGTGAGCGTAATAACCAGTTCGTTGTTGGCTGGTTTGGCAGTGTATAGAAGGGTTTATCAAGCTATTTTTGTGAGGCCCGTGCAGCCTTTTGTAGCGGTACCATCCAACCAATACAGTTCTAAAGAACTTTATTTGGCAGCACATGAGCAGATTGACGAGCGGCCTAGTTTATCGTCCGAACAGGATGACATTAAACTGTAATGCTCATGTGTTTATGCCTATGAGTATTACGGTTTAATGTGGCATCGTAGGTATAAAATTTTTAGAAAAAACCACCTGGCCCAATACCTATGTCTGGTTAACGGCTTAAGTATGTCCAACAAAGTCCCACAGTTTTTTCGGCTCAAAAGGGCTAAACTTACCACTGCGTATGGCTACTCTTTTGGTGGGGCTTCACCGCCATAAACTAGCCATTGGTGGGATAACCAATAGTAGTTCTTTTGCCCCCAAATGGGAGCGGTGCAATTGTATCGATTACGCCCTTTGCCTAAGGCCTCATTCGCCTGAATGGTAAAATTAATTTTACCTTGCCAGGCTGGCATTTGCCGGTTGCCTAAAATAAAACAAGACAACTGCTGCCTGACACCAAGCCGTTGTGCTTTGCTCAGCTCTACGTTTAAGATCGGCTGGCTTTGGCCTGCTTGATCTGTCCGAATGACTGGGTTGGCAAAAGCAGCGTAATGAGCTGGCAAGGGCTGTGATGCAAGCTTAGTTTTAAGGGTTTTTAAACTACTATATTTGCCTGCTGCTGAAAAACGAGGCAATGCTTGCCAGTCAGAAAATTTAGCCACTCCGCCAGACTGTTGCCCAAATGCAATGTAGCCTCTGTCTTTAAGCGCACGTTTGAGTTGGTCGTTGTATTCTCCAAAAGGGTAGGCTAACCATTTAGGTACTGGCCCAGTTTCCTCAATTAAGCGTTGCTGAGCAGTATTAATGTTGGCTAATGTTGCAGCTAGCCACTGTTCATCGTATGTCGGTTTGCGGACTAGGTAGTCGTGGTCTTTAGTATGGTTAGCTAAGGTGACACCGTGCTTTTTCAGGTCTCGCAGCATATCCCATGTCATCGCGTGGCGGTTATTTTGATCAACAGGGTCTGTATTTACAAATACCGTAAAAGGGTAATCATATTTTTTTAACAAAGGGAAACCGTGCAGATAAATGTCACGCCACGCATCGTCAAATGTAATAACAATTGCCTTTTCAGGCAAGGCTGTGCCTTGCTGTACCGACGCTATAGCTGATCCTAGGTCTACAACTGTGTAGTTATTATGCTTTAAATAGGCTAAATGACCTTCAAACTCTTTTGCTGTTAATGAGGTAGAGCGAGGCATGGTGGAACTAATGTGATGATACAGCAGAATATTGAAGCTGTCGGCTGCAGGGCTGGTTAGGGGCCAAATAAGCCCCAAAAACAATAGGGGTAAACAGCGTATTGATTTGCAGTTCATAGTTTTATTTATCCGGAAATAAGTCGCTACATAATTCACCACCAAATCCCCAATTAGACTTGGGCACATCACGAATCATCACCTGAACTGCGCTTGGATTACCACCAGTAATGTCGCACATAGTTTTTGTGAGTCCTTCAACAATTTGACGCTTTTGATCGACCGAGCGGCCTTCAAATAGTTCTACGGTAATTAATGGCATAGGGGGTTCCACATAAATGCATAAAAGTTAACTCAGAAGCTTCATTTTATAACCTCATTAAAGTCCTATGCAAGGCAAAAGACTTGGGCTAAAGTGACGGCCACAGGCTCAAACAAGGATGACAGTGCAAAACCACAAAAAAAACCCACTTATTGGCATGGGCCTAATGATGCTGGCAATGGTGCTAGTGCCAATACTAGACCTGTTTGCCAAACTATTGTCGGTAGATTATGCAGTCATAGAAATCACTTGGGCGCGGTTTGTGTTTCATGGTTTGTGGCTATTACCATTGCTGGCTTGGAAAGGCATTGTCTGGTGGCGCATGCCACCGCAGCCAGTTTACCAGCTGTTGCGCAGCTTGATGCTAACCATCACTACGGTGTGCTTCTTTTTCGCCATTAAAGACAACCCAATTCCCACTGCTTTAACGTTACTATTTGTTTCCCCGTTAATTGTTGCTGTGGTTGCACCCCTATGGCTAGGAGAATCCTTTGACGCACTTAGGGGCATTGCGGTAGTGTGCGGATTCATGGGTGTAGTAGTGGTTTTACGACCTACAGCAGACTCTTTTTCACCTACTATATTATGGGCCCTAGTGGCTGGTGTAGGTTATGCCTTCTATATTATGTTTACTCGCAAGTTGAGTTCCTCTGCACCGCCATTGTTAACCTTATTTTATACTGCGGTTGGGGGCGTGCTAGTGCTTACGCCTTTGGTTAGCAGTGTATGGAAAACACCAGATTTAACAGGTTTGCTAATGATGGCTAGTATGGGGTTATTTGCGGCGATGGGGCACTTTTTCATTATTATGGCATGTGAATATGCCACGGCTTCGCAGCTAAGCCCCTTTAACTACTTTGAAATTGTGGCAGCTACAGGCATCAGTTACTTTGTCTTTGATTTTTTCCCAGATATTTATGTTTGGGGAGGTATTGCCATCATATGTACCAGTGGTGCCTATGTATCTTGGCGAGAATTACAACTCAGTAAAAGAGCGCGTTCCGTTCAAGATGGTCGTATAGATATACTTTAAGACATGTAAACTTTACCTAAGGAATAGCTAATGAGACATTGGATTAACACAGCGCTTGGTTCTATCAATGCAGACTATCAGCGCTCGGCAGACACCCACCTTATTAAATTGGCCCTACCAAACTGCGAGGGCATCGATGTATACCTTAAAGACGAAAGTACTCACCCAACCGGTAGTTTAAAACATCGGCTGGCTCGGTCATTGTTTCTTTATGCCCTGTGTAACGGCAAAATTGGTGAAAGCACTACTGTAGTAGAAGCGTCATCTGGCAGCACAGCTATTTCTGAAGCCTACTTTGCGAAGCTTATTGGAGTGCCTTTTATTGCGGTGATGCCTAAATCTACCTCAGCACAAAAAATAGCACAAATTGAACGCTTTGGAGGCCGTTGTCATTTTGTTGATAGTGCTACTCAAATGCATGCAGCAGCAGTTTCCCTAGCTAAAGAATTTAATGGCTATTTTATGGATCAGTTTATGTATGCTGAAAGGGCAACAGACTGGCGTGGCAATAACAATATTGCCGAAAGTATTTTTAAACAGATGTCTAATGAGCCTCATCCTATCCCTCATTCCATGGTGATGAGTGCTGGAACAGGTGGCACTTCGGCTACCCTTGGGCGTTACATTCGCTATCAGGGTTATGCTACTAAGTTGCTGGTCGTAGATCCTGAAAACTCAGCTTTTTATCCAAGTTACATGGCTAAGGATTCAGGTATTGTTACTGGTATTAGCAGCCGCATAGAGGGTATTGGCCGGCCACAGGTAGAGGCCTCTTTTATGCCAGATGTGGTTGATGAAATGATACAAGTACCTGACTTAGCAAGCGTTGCTGCGATGCTTTGGCTAGAGCAGCAGACGGGCCGTAGAGCAGGGCCTTCAACAGGGACTAATTTATGGGGCGTTATGTCTGTGGCCCAGAAAATGCGCGCCCAAGGGGTTAGTGGTTCTATCGTAACGCTTTTGTGTGATGGTGGAGACCGCTATTTGGAAACCTACCACAACTCTGCTTGGGTGTCTGAGCATCTGGGTGATCCAGCCCCTTATCAGCAACAGATTACCAGCATGGTGGGAAGTGGGCGTTTGTCAGTTGGCCCCAAAGGGATAACTGCAGGTTTAATCTAGCGTGGGTTCCATATCCTTTAAGTCGTATGGTGTGGCTTGATAAACGCAATAATTTAACCAGTTACTAAAAAATAAATACCCATGGCTACGCCAAGACGCTTTAGGCATGGCACTAGCATCATCATTTGGAAAATAGTTAATGGGCAGCATAGGGTTTAGACCTGCAGCCTGATCCCTGTGGTACTCATCTGCCAAAGTGGCGGCGCTATACTCTGGGTGGCCGGTTACGTATACCTGACGGCGATCTTTACTGGTCATTAAATAAGCGCCCGAGGCATCAGATTGTGCCAAGATGATCAGGTCTGTGTTTTTAGTAATGTAATCTACTGGAAAGTCTGCTGTGCGCGATTGTGGCGCTAAAAACTGGTCATCAAACCCTCGTGTGAGTGCATCATGGCCTGGGTTCACTGTTTGTTGATAGACGCCAGATAACTTTTGTGTACGGGTTTGTTTGGGTAAGCCGTACAAAGATTTTAACCCGGCTTGGGCGGCCCAACACAAAAACAAGGTAGAGGTTACATGGGTGCGAGACCATTGAATGATCTTGTCAACTTCAGGCCAATAGGTAACATCTTCAAACGCAACTAGGCCCAGTGGGGCACCCGTAATAATAAGGCCGTCATAATTACGATCTTTGATCTGGTCAAAATTACGGTAGAAACTATTGAGGTGTTTAGAAGGCGTATTTTTGCTTGTACGGTTATCTACTCGCAATAACTCTATGTCTACTTGCAAAGAGGAATTAGACAATAAACGCATTATTTGAGTTTCAGTCTCAATTTTTTTAGGCATTAAATTAAGAATAATGATCTTTTGCGGGCGAATGTCTTGGTTTAGCGCGCGAGTTTCTGTCATTACAAACACGTTTTCTTGTTGCAGCACACTGGTGGCAGGCAAAGCGTCTGGAATACGGATTGGCATGGGACACTCTTTAAAGTAAGTTAATAAGTAGCAATAAGGCAAGTGTAGCAGAATAGCTTGGGCTTGTTGAAGCCTTCATAACAACGATTGGTCAATGGAAAACACATCAAATTGAGTGAAAATGTGACTTTGCGCAAGGTAATGTCGCAATTAACGTTTGAACTTCCCTATAACTAGCGGATATACTCAGTGCTTCGTTGCGGCGTTTTGGCCGTAATACGATAGGTAGTAGTTTCGTTATACCTAAAGTAAATTTCGACTACACGGCCCACTCCAAACATACTGAGGTTGGCCGACACCACTCTTATAATATAAAATTCCTAGAGGAATAATTTAATGCAAAACACATTTAAAAAGACACTTCTTGCAGCCGCAGCTGCAACTTTGATAGCAGGCACTGCATATGCAGGAGGTCACGAAGAAAAAGTAGGTGTAATCCTAGGTTTTACTGGACCAATTGAATCTTTAACGCCAACAATGGCTGACAGTGCAGAATTGGCTTTTGCTGAAGCTTCCAACTCTGGTCTATTGCTAGATGGCAAGGTAATTGTTGCAGTGCGTGCAGACTCTACCTGCGTAGATTCATCAGCCGCAACAGCTGCAGCAGAGCGTTTAGTTAACTCTGACAACGTTGTAGCCATCATGGGTGCCGACTGTTCTGGTGTAACTGGTGCGATTGCTAAGAACGTAGGCGCACCTAATGGTGTGGCTATGATCTCTCCATCGGCCACTTCACCGGGCCTTAGTAGCATTGACGACAACGGTGTATTCTTCCGTACGGCACCTTCTGATGCTCGCCAAGGTGTAGTATTGGCAGACATCGTAATGGGTCGTGGTATTGACACTGTTGCTGTAACTTACACTAACAACGACTATGGTAAGGGCCTAGCAGATGCATTTGCTACGGCATACCGGGCTGCTGGTGGTACGATTACCATTGAAGCTGCTCACGAAGATGGCAAAGCAGATTACTCTGCTGAAGTAGGCGCCTTGTCTGCCTCTGGTGCCTCTGAGCTAGTTGTACTTGGTTATCTTGACCAAGGTGGACGTGGCATCATTCAGTCTTCTTTGGATACTGGCGCATTTGACCGTTTCATCCTAGCGGATGGCATGATTGGTGACTCTCTACTAGACGTAGACGGTGGCATTGAAGGTACGTTTGGTACGTTACCTGGTTCTGAGTCTGCAGGTGCAGCAATGTTTAACGACGTAGCCGCTGCAGCTGGCCTAGACGGTTCTGCTCCTTATGCAGCTCAGTCTTACGATGCAGGCGCATTGATTGCGCTAGCGATGCAATCTGCAGGATCTTCTGATCGTGCTGGCATTGTTGCTCACATCAACAAGGTGGCTAACGCTCCTGGTGAAATCATCCTTCCTGGTGAATTGGCTAAAGGGCTACAGATCTTGGCAGATGGTGGTCAAATTAACTACGAAGGCGCAACCAACGTAGAATTTGATGCCAACGGTGACCCTGCTGGATCGTACAAAGAGCAAGAAGTAAAAGGTGGTTCATTCACCACCATTAAGGTTCACTAAGCACTCGCTTAAATCCTTAACTAAAAAAGCCCAGCTTAGAGTTATCTAGCTGGGCTTTTTTTGGCTTTAATTTTGGGTGAGAAACTTCTCAGTATTGAACTTGACTCTTTCTTTGCAAAAGTATTTAATTGGTGAATCAAACAGCTGTTTTAATTTTAAAATAATAATAGAGGTTTATATGAAGCGCACGCTCATAAATATTGCAATTCTTAGTACTATCTTAGGTACTGGAATAGCTCAAGCGGGTGGTATTGATCGCTCAGGCCAGGGTACTTCGATTATCCTTAAAGAGGGCAACCTACTAGAAATTACATCTGTATCGGTTAGTCCAAAAGTTACAGGCAAATACACATATGGATTCAGTGGTGGGGTAATTACTGATGTAACTCCTGACTATAGTTTTACAAATTTAGCCTTCCGTACAGATATTTCTGATGATATGGCGTTGGCCATTATTCAAGATGAGCCTTATGGAGCTAACGTTAGTTGGACTGATGGTACTGCCACTGATTACACAGCGGATCCTGTTGTAGCTCTCTCCTACAACGGCGTAAAAGCTGAGATTAAATCAAACGCTACCACTGTCTTGGTGAGTTATGATTCTGCTGATAACTTTACAGTTTATGGCGGCCTTAAAAATCAATCTGTAAGTGCGACATCGACTAATCCTCTTGCAGGTATGTATTCGATTGTAGCTAAAGAAGACTCGAGTATAGGTTATGTTTTGGGTGCTGCTATTGAAAAGCCAGAAATTGCTATGCGGGTTGCGCTAACATATCACTCAAAAGTCAGTCATGATCTTACCGTTATGGAATCTTCTGTAATTGGTGCTAACCAGCCCTCAACTTTGTCATTTGACACGCCAGAAGCTTACAATCTCGACTTCCAAACAGGTATTGCGGCTAACACTCTGCTATTTGGCTCTATACGCCACGTAAACTGGAAACAATTTTTACTCAAACCTGATCACTATTTTGCTACAACTAAATATTTAGATGCTGCGACAAATGGTGCACCTGGTACTGGAAAAGCGTTGAAAAAGTATGATAACAACACCACCACCTATTCTTTAGGCTTAGGTAGGAAGTTTAATGATCAATGGTCTGCTGCTGTAACCTACGGTACAGAAGCAGCCGAAGGGACGCTTGGAGGTCCACTAGGGCCTACTGATGGATTCAGTAAGACAGGTGTTGGTGTAACTTACACAGGTGAGAAGGCAACAGTCACACTGGGTGTTCAAAAGGTTAATAACGGTGACGTTGGACTAGATCCAATCCCTGGAACTATGAGCGGCAATACAACCCTAGTAACAGCAGTT
Source organism: Candidatus Njordibacter sp. Uisw_056 (assembly GCF_047730085.1). Taxonomy (NCBI): domain Bacteria; kingdom Pseudomonadati; phylum Pseudomonadota; class Gammaproteobacteria; order Pseudomonadales; family Candidatus Njordibacteraceae; genus Candidatus Njordibacter; species Candidatus Njordibacter sp. Uisw_056. The sequence continues at coordinate 1,265,833 of NZ_CP159830.1, forward strand.
AAAATCGGCTACAAGTTCTAATTTGAACCTGAAGCATGTAAACTGCAAAGCCCGATTAAAGCAATTTAGTCGGGCTTTTTAATGTCTGAAAATATCCATTTATGCCCACTGACTTGCTCCAGCCACTTTCGATCATTCATCAAGATGATGACTTAGTAGTGATTAACAAACCTAGTGGTTTGTTAGTGCACCGAAGCCCTATTGATAAGCACGAAACCCGCTTTGCCGTGCAAGAGCTGCGTAATCAATTAGGGCAGCATGTATACCCCTTGCATCGATTAGACAAACCCACCTCTGGAGTGTTGGTGTTTGCCCTGTGCAGGGAGGCAGCCAGCTTCTATGGACAACAGTTTCAAGAGCATGAAATACACAAAACCTATTTGGCCTTAGTAAGAGGGCACGGTCCCAATCAGTTAAGCATTGATCATGCATTAAAAGATGAAACTGACGATTATGCAGGCATTGCTGGGGGTGGTGAAGCTAAGCCAGCCTTAACCCATGTACAATGTTTGCAGAAGTTTGAAATACCACTCACCGTAGACCGTTATCCGACTACCCGCTTGTCTTTAATGCAATGTGAACCCGTAACAGGGCGAAAACATCAGATTAGACGCCATTTAAAGCATATAGGGCATCCAATTATAGGTGACTCTCGCCACGGTAAGGGCGTATTGAATCGTGCCTGTGAGGGCTATTTTGGAGCAGGGCGCTTGTGGTTGGCCTGTACCCAAATGGTACTTGCCAGAAGAGATGGCAGTGCATTAGTGGTTGATGCACCATTAGCAGCAGATTTTCAGCAGGTGTTAACGCAAATTAACCACGCATAAATAGAGTTGAGCGGTTGGCAGGTTTTAATTAACTGCCAACCACTTGCTGCCACCCTATAGCCTATACAGAGTGCAAGCGTGTTTCTTCAGGAATAATGCCTCGTGGCATAAAGCGCATCGTCAGCAGTAACACCAAGCCCATAATGAATAAACGTAAGTGAGGTGCGCTCTTGAGCAAATGCTTACGCAAGTCGCTGGTTTGCTCCATACCCGCAGTTATAAGGTCCATAAAGGCGATGGATAACGGTTCTGCTTCTATCCACATGAACCAAATAAAGAAGCCACCAAACACTGCCCCTAAATTATTGCCACTGCCACCAATAATGACCATCAGCCACACCAAAAAGGTAAAACGCAATGGCTGGTAGGCTGTTGGGGTGAACTGACCGTCTAAAGTAACCAGCATAGCCCCTGCAATACCCACAACAGCACTACCTAGCACGAAAACCTGCAGGTGCTGGCGAACTACGTTTTTACCCATAGCATTAGCAGCTTCTTCGTTATCCCGAATGGCCCGCATCATACGACCCCAAGGCGAGTTCAACGCTTTCATGCTTAATAACAGCACAACTACCAAGACCACACTAAATAAGCCTGTGTAGCAGAGCTTAACAAAGATGCTTGAGCTTTGAATGACTAGCTGTTGCAAAGCATCAGCGCGCTGAGTGTCTAATAACTCAGCTAAACGGCCACTGAATAAAGACTGCACCATGTCTACAAACCATGGTGTTGCCTGTAGCTCAAGTTCAAAAGGCACTGGGCGATCTAAACCGGCCACGTTTTTAACACCACGGGCAAGCCAGTCTTCGTTTTTCAATATGGCAATAATAATTTCAGAGATGCCTAAGGTGGCAATGGCAAGGTAATCTGAGCGCAAACCTAGGGTAATTTTACCCACCACCCAAGCCACACCAGCAGCCATAATGCCACCTAAAACCCATGAGAATATAACGGGCATGCCCATGCCGCCAAGGAACCCAGAGGTTGCGGGGTTAACACTTTCAATAGCGTAAACGGCAGGTCCATAAAAGTGATTGATGACAAAATAAGCACCAATATACAAGCCAGTTAAGGTAAGCCGGCGTTGCCAGCTTGCGGCCATATTACGATAAACTAAAATGGACAAAATAATGGTAATAACCACGAGTATAAAACTCACGGCCATGCCTTGGCCGCCCACAGACCATGCCTCTAATACAGGGGCTTCAGACACCAAAACTGCGGCTAAGCCACCCAAGGCAGTAAAGCCCATTACGCCTAAATTAAGTAAGCCTGCATAACCCCATTGAATGTTTACACCCAAGGACATTACGGCGGAAATAAGGCACAAATTTAAAATGGCTAAGGCAAAAGGCCAAGATTGCCCCATACCCACACCAACCAGCAATAACCCCATTACTGCAAACGCTAAGGGGGCGCGATTTTGTTGATTCAATAGTGCTTTCATTAGATTGATTGCCCTTTAAAAATGCCTGTGGGTCGTATTAGTAATACCACCACCAGAATGATGAACGACACGGCAAACTTATAATCAGTAGATAAGAACTGCATTAACCCCGTAGGTTCTAAAGATTCTGGTAAAAGGTAAATGAAGAACTTTTTATAAGCGTAAGTGACGATGACTTCTGAAAAAGCGATGACAAAACCACCTACTACGGCTCCAATAGGGCTGCCAATTCCACCTACAATAGCAGCAGCAAACATGGGCAACAGCAGCATAAAATAGGTAAAGGGTTTAAAGCTTTTATCTAAGCCATACAAAGTGCCAGCGGTGGTGGCTAGGGCGGCAACAAGAATCCAAGTGATAAATACCACACGATCAGGATTGATGCCAGATAAGAGCGCTAGGTCTTTATTGTCTGAAAAAGCACGCATCGCTTTTCCTGTGCGAGTTTTCTGTAAGAAGTAGAACAATGCAGCAACGCACATAATAGTGACAGTTAAGGTAAGAACTTGGGTAGATTTTAGTGCTAGACCTTCACTTAGGCCGGTGAATTCTTTAAATTCACGGGGGCGAAAAATGAACTTGGTACCATCCATAAATCGTTGATCGCTTGGGCCAATAATAAAACGCACAATGGCGTTCGTCATAAACATTACACCCGTAGACACGATAACAAAAATAACCGGCGCACTCTTTTTGGCCCGATAGAATTTATATACCGTTTTATCAAACATTAAGCTTAATGCGATTGCACCCATAATGCCAAAGGGCAGGGCGAGCAGAGCGGTGGGCAGTGGGCCAAAACTAATCCCTATAGATTGGAAGCCCCAAGTCACTAAAATAACCGTCATAGTGCCAAAGGCCATCAGGTCACCATGGGCAAAGTTAGAAAAACGTAGAATGCCATAAACTAGGGTGATGCCTAATGCGCCAAGAGCTAACTGGGCACCGTAAGAAATGGCTGGAACAAGCACAAAGTTTGAAAATAAAACGATGGCATTTAAAATATCAACAAATTCTGGCATCACTTAACCCCCCAAAAAGGTGCGTCGCACCACAGGATCAGCCAGTAGTTCATCACCACTGCCTGTGTGTTTATTAGTGCCTGTCACCAGAACATAGCCTTTATCAGCTATATTTAAGGCTTGGGCTGCATTTTGTTCCACCATCAACACGGCAATACCTTGTTGTTTAACCTCTAAAATACGGTCAAACAATTCGTCCATGACGATGGGCGACACGCCTGCAGTAGGCTCATCTAACATTAACACGCTAGGCTGGGTCATCATTGCTCTGCCTACAGCTACCTGTTGGCGTTGACCACCGGAAAGTTCGCCGGCGTTTTGGCGCCGTTTTTGCTTAAGAATGGGAAATAGGTCGTATACCTGCTCCATGGTTCCTGTGAAGTCATCAGTGCGAAGAAAAGCACCCATTTCAAGGTTTTCTTCTACTGTCATGCCCCCAAACACGTTATGGGTTTGGGGTACAAAGGCAATGCCTTCACCAACACGATCTTGTGGTGACATTTGGGTAATGTCTTTACCGCCTAGAGTGACAGTGCCTTCTCTTAAGTTAAGCATGCCTAACAAGGCTTTCATGGCGGTAGACTTGCCAGCACCATTTGGGCCTACAATAACTGCAATTTCACCTTTGTCCACAGACAAAGAACACCCATTAAGGATGTCTGCACCGCCATAGCCGCCGCGTAATTGATCTGCAACTAGATAACTCATGTGCTTGCCTCCGGTTTATTCTTCAAACCCGTTCCTAGGTAGGCTTCAATCACGGCCTCGTTTGCAATCACTTCTTTAGCAGTGCCTTGAGCTAACACAGAACCTTCGGCCATGACGATCACAGGGTCACATAAGCGCCCAATAAAATCCATATCGTGCTCAATCATACAAAAGGTATACCCTTTCTCTTGATTTAAGCGCACGATGGCCTCTCCAATTTCTCGTAATAGGGAGCGATTTACGCCAGCGCCTACTTCATCTAGCAGCACTACTTTAGCGTCTACCATCATGGTACGACCCAGTTCTAAAAGCTTTTTTTGGCCACCAGAAAGATTACCTGCCAACTCTTGAGCCACATGGCCTAAATTGAGAAAGTCGATCACTTCTATGGCTTTGTCACGCACTTTGGCTTCTTGCTCTCGCACTAACGACGGGCGAAACCAAGCATCCATAAGGTTTTCACCTGCTTGCTGTGCGGGCACCATCATGAGGTTTTCCAGCACTGTTAAAGTGCCAAACTCATGAGCAATTTGAAACGTACGTAGCAAGCCTTTATGAAATAATTCGTAAGGTGGCACGCCAGTGATGTCTTCGCCGTCTAGGTAAATGTGCCCTGCGGTGGGCGTTAAGTTACCAGCAATCATGTTAAATAATGTAGTTTTACCAGCCCCGTTGGGGCCTATGAGTCCAGTGATGGACCCTTTGGCAATTTCGATGGAGGCGTTATTAACGGCATGCACACCGCCAAAACGTTTGCTCACTGATTCGACTTTGATCATGGTTGATCCTGTTGTCTACAAGACGTCAAAATTGGTTAAGCTGTTTTAACCAAGACTGAAAGTTTTTATAGTTATAAATAAAAGTAACAAAATCGACACAAGGGCCGACTTTATCTGTCGACAATTATACGGGCTAACGTTAGACAGGAAAAGATGAGTCTGCTGAAAAAGTGTATCAATGACAAAAATAACAAACTCAGGGTCGCTCTAAGTAAAGTTTAGGCAAACTTACAAGCGGTATGAGCCATCCTCTTTATCAAGCATCGCCATGAGTTCATTCAAGTGCTGTTGACCAAAATCAAATCCATAATTCTGCCACTGTTGCGCCGTTTTTTCTGCAACCTCGTGGTTTGCTGGGTCTAGGGTTTGGCCAGTTGCATAACAATCTAATAGGGTGCGGCAAGCGCGCTCAAAATAATACATGTCGTCAAAGCATTGGGCAACGGTACTAGCAATGACCAACACCCCATGGTTACCCATGAGTAAAATACGTTTGTCACCCATACATTGAGTTAAGCGCTCGGCTTCGTTGCCTAAGCCCATGCCATCATACCCTGTATCAATGGCTACCCGTTGATAAAAACGCATGGTGTTTTGATCGATAGGGTAGAGGGTTTTGTCCTTTAAACAAGCCAAGGCTGTGGCATACCGAGGGTGTAAATGCATAATGCAATGAGCATCAGAAACGTTGCGGTGTAACGCGCCATGAATGGCCCAAGTAGTTGGGTCTGGTGCATTAGCTTGATTCATGGTGCTGGGGTTGTTGGCATCCAGTAGCAGTAACTCACTGGCTTTAATCCTACTAAAGTGCCGGCCTTGAGGGTTACATAAAAACTGTTGTCCATTACCTGGCACTGCAACACTAAAATGATTAGCAATGGACTCATGCATCCCCATCTTTGCTGTCCAGCGAAAACAGGCGGCAAGTTCAATCCTTGACTGTTGCATTGCTGTGAGTGGCTGAGTTGTCATGTTAATACCAGTTGTTTAGTGACTTGATGTTGGTGATAATAGGCTCAATGTTTTGTCATGTGAAGTAAACTATGAACACTGAGCAACCTCGTAACCCGCTGCACGGCGTGAAGCTAGAACAAATTGTCACCGACCTTGTGGATACCTTCGGTTGGGAAGTATTAGCAGACCAAGTGAATGTGAACTGCTTTAGGGATAATCCCAGTGTTAAATCTAGTCTTAAGTTTTTACGTAAAACCCAATGGGCAAGAGACAAAGTAGAGTCTCTTTATGTCTATGCCATTGTGCGCGGCAAACCCCTGAGGTCTCAAGATGAGTACCAAGCCCAAATTAGGTCATCATCCAACTCGTCAGCCCCTAAACCGGCTGCGACTAATAGTAATATCTGGAAAACCCCTAGTTAACTTGCGTTAACTAAAGATTCACCTGTTTTAATGCAGTGGCTAAGCAACCGATTGATGTCGCTTGCTTGAGTGTCACTGTTGGCTAAAATAAGGCGAATGCCTGTTTTACCCTGATATTTAGCATAATCTACAAAAGCGCCCCCTTGAACTTGCATCGCCTTGCATATAGCAATGTTCAAGACTCGCAGCTGATCTTCGCTTAAGTGAGTGGAAGGTCTGAATTGAAATAAAACATTGAGGTAAGGGGCAGGGCCAATCATGTGTAATGTGGGAGATGACTCAATTGCCTCTACACAGCCTTGTTTGATCACTTGTAATTGATCTACTTTGTCCGAAAAACCATTGTGGCCAATTGCTTTCCAACTTAACCATACCTTTAAAGCGTCTGCCCTACGGCCACATTGGATTGATTTTTGTCCAAGATTATGAGCTGAATTTTCATCACTATGGAATAAATAATCGCCACCCCCACCGCCACATGTCTGCTCCAGCATGCCCTGGTGGCGAGTTAAAATAACAGCTGCAGTAATGGGTACATTCATCAGCTTATGGGCATCCCATGCAAAAGAATCAGCTAACTCGCAACCTTCTAGCAAATGTTTATATTGTTGTGAGAACAATATAGGTGCGCCCCAGGCACCATCGATGTGTACCCAAAGATCATATAAGTCGGCAATAGCTGCACATTCTGGTACGGGGTCAAAAGCGCCTAGTACCGTTGTACCAGCAGTAAGGCCTATGTAAAAAGGTTTATGGCCCTGCTTAACGCTGTGCTCTATGGCATCTTTAAGCGCAGTAGGGCATAACCTGCCTTGGTTGTCTGAAGCTACAGCAATGAGGTTGTCTGTACCGATGCCCAATACGCTAGCCGCCTTCTGAGCCGAATAATGTGCTTGATCTGAGACATACGCGACTAAAGTTTGGTTGCTAAAACCCTTGGTTTTAAGCTCAGGGCACGCTTTTTGACGTGCCATCATCATGGCGATTAGATTGGCTTGGCTGCCGCCAGATACCATAACTCCGTCACCTGTTTGTGTATCAGTAGTAAAACCTACCAAGCGGTTCCATTGGGTAATTAGCTCTTGTTCCATCAACGTGGCCACTGGGCTCATTTGATAAGTGTGCATATTGGCGTTACTAAGGCTGGTCACCCAATCGCCCAACAGGGCAGGGTTATTGCGTCCAGAGTAAAGTAATTTAAAGAAATCGACTTGAGCGCTGTCGGGTTGATAGTTTAGGTAGTGGCTAGCAGCCTGTTTTAAAGCCGCCAAGTCAGTGCCTTTTGAGCCTAGGCTAAAATCGACTATTGTCTTAAGTTGTTCTGCGTTAATGGGCTCACTTACAGGGCGGTCTTGACGAAAATAAGGTGAAGCGAGTTGTTGGAATATGTCGAGATATTGTTGCACTGTGTGTCCCTTGTGAAGGCAAAGATGATTGTAGGATTAGGGTGTTTGTGTTACTTTTCCGCTTTCAACACAAGCACAGATATTTAGGCTTAATCAATGAGTTCAACTGAAAGCGCTACACTACCTAGCTTTGAAAAATACGGCAAAGTGTCTGTTTGGTGTTCAACTATTAGCTACGATACTATTCCAGATAGTTATTTTGAAGAAGATGATAATGGCATAGAAGCGTGGGCTAGAAATTTTTCCATCACAGAATACGACCATGAAAACATGGAAACTAATGGTGTTGCAAGCGGTACGGCATTAGTTAAAAGTATTATTGAAGATTGTTCCTATTCCAGTGCTTATGGTGAAGGTATCATTCATAAAATCAACAAGATGGGTCATCAGCAAGTAAGCTGGATTATTTTGTTATTTGATTTTGAATATCGTAATAAAATTACCAAAATTCACGAAGATGAGTATGTGCAATACGTTGGCTCTTTTGTTTATGACATGGATTCTATTAGCTTGGCTGAACAAGATCAGATAGAAGCAGAACGTGAAGAAAAACTGCGTTTGGAGGCGCAGACGTTATTAGATAGTGAGGCTGCCCTGGGTGATTCAGCTTACGATCTAGCGCCAGTTACCGTGGCTGAACCTGCACCGGTAGTTAAAGCGGTTGAGCCAGTACCAGAACATAAAGTGGTCGAAAAAATACAGCCTAAAGGCCATAACCCTTGGCTAAAATAGCCTAGTAGTGTCTTTCTATAGGCTTGCTTGATGTTTTTTGTGTGCCAACAAATATAAGTACTCAAGCACTATTGTTGCACCTGCTAAGGCCGTAATATCTGCATGATCATACGCTGGGTTTACTTCTACTAAGTCAAATCCAACAATGTTGACGTCTTTTAAACCTCGAATAATCCTCAAGGCTTTATCAGTGGTTAACCCTCCCACCACTGGGGTGCCGGTACCTGGTGCATATGCTGGGTCTAAGCAGTCTATGTCAAAGGTTAAATACACGGGAAGATCACCCACTCTTTTTATAATAGAGGCTACAATATCATTGGCGCTCATGTCATTAGCTTGCGCTGCATCAATCACTTCAAATTCATGATCTTCTGGTCTATATTCTGTGCGGATGCCTACCTGTATTGAATGCTTTGGGTCTATTAGGCTCTGCTTAGGAGCATGGTAAAACATGCTTCCATGGTCGATTTCTGTATCGTTAGGGTAAGTGTCCGTGTGGGCGTCAAAATGAACTAAGGCCATTTTGCCATAATGTTTGGCGTGGGCTCGAATTAACGGCAAGGTCACATAGTGATCACCACCAATACTCAGCATTCGCGTTCCTGAAGTAATAATATTTTCAGCGTGCTGTTCTATTTCTCGGTTAAGGTCTTCTGGGTTGCCTGGAATAAAATCCAAATCACCGTAGTCTGCAACTTTAAGGTATTTGAAGGCGTCAAAGGCCCACGGCCAACGCCTACCTTCCCAGCCTAAATTGCTGCTTGCTTGGCGCACTGCATTAGGGCCCGAACGAGTGCCTGCTCTGCCTGTAGTGGCTAAATCAAAAGGCAGGCCTACAATAGCGGCATCAAATCCTTGAGTCATGTCTCGCGTAAGGGGACGTGCCAAAAAGCTAAATTGGTTGGCGTACATCGATATCATAACGGGATCGCCGATAAGCTTGTTCTTGGCCATATAAAGAAGTCTCTGTCTAACTCTGTTCAGAATAATGCACAATATCGCCAATTTAGGTGCACATTGCAAGAATTCGATTCCATAGCCAACCTTTGCTCATCATGCGGGGCACTGACGCATGAGCTGCAGTAATATAAATATAATTGATGATCTTATTTAATTTATTTATTTTACTAATGCTAATATAAAACCTAAAATGCAAGCGTTTTCTGTTGACCCTGGTTTTTTTGCTAGGCGGTCAATGTATTAAACTCTAACAATGTAACCAATAGGTGAATGCCATGAATCCACAAAATATGCCTCGTACCATCGAAATTCCAAATGGTCAAAAAGTGGTTGCCACTTTTTCGAAGCAAGAACTGAGTAATCGGTTAGCTAAATTACGTGCTCACATGGCTGCAGCCAGCGTGGATGCTGTGGTATTTACCTCGTATCACAACATTAACTACTTCTCAGATTTTGTATACTGCCGCTTTGGCCGTGACTACGGCTTGGTGGTAACACAAGCTACCTACACTACTGTTACTGCTAACATTGATGGTGGTCAGCCGTTCCGTCGCAACCAGTTGGGCGACAACCTAGTTTACACGGATTGGCAAAAAGGCAACTTTTTTGTTGCTCTTAAAAATCTAATTAAGCCTGGTAGCCGCATTGGTGTAGAGTATGATCATATGCCTTTGGCGACTATGGACATTGTCAAAGCCACTTTCCCAACGTCTGAGTTCACCGATATTGGCGTACCCACCATGCAAATGCGCATGATTAAGTCTGCCGAAGAAATTGAAGTCATTAAACACGGGTCGCGTATTGGTGACATTGGCGGTGCCGCTATTCGTGACGCTATTGCCGTAGGTGTTCCAGAGTATGAGGTGGCCTTAGCGGGCACACAAGCAATGATTCGCGAGATTGCTAAGACCTTCCCCGACGGAGAGTTAATGGACACTTGGGTTTGGTTCCAATCGGGTATGAATACTGATGGTGCTCATAACCCAGTGACCAGCCGCAAAATTGAAGCGGGTGATATCCTTAGCCTTAACTGCTTCCCTATGATTGCGGGTTATTACACTGCGCTTGAACGTACATTGTTCTCCGACCATGCCAGCGATCGGCATTTAGAGTTGTGGGAAATCAACTGTAAGGTGCACCGCCGTGGCCTAGAGTTAGTTAAGCCAGGAGTGAAGTGCAGTGACGTCGCCCATGAGCTTAACGAGATTTTTGCTGAACACGATGTACTGCAGTACCGCACTTTTGGCTACGGTCACTCGTTTGGTACCTTAAGTCACTATTACGGCCGTGAAGCTGGCCTTGAGTTCCGTGAAGACGTAGACACCGTATTAGAGCCAGGCATGGTGGTTTCTATTGAGCCCATGATTATGCTGCCAGAGGGCATGGCAGGTGCTGGTGGTTACCGAGAGCATGACATTTTAGTGGTTGGTGAGGAAGGCGCTGAGAACATCACTAAGTTCCCATTTGGCCCAGAGCACAACATTATTAAGGGCTAATTCCAGGTCTACTCATTAGTTTTAAAAAAAGCCAGTTTGATGTTTACATCAGGCTGGCTTTTTTATGCTAGCCATTAACTTAAGTTAAACTAGGCGCCAGCACCGTGCCTATTCGAGGATTAAAGTATACATCAGATGAGGCAGCACTTAATTAAATTTTTGCAACTAAAGCTTGCGCTGCGGCACGATGTTGTTGCAGTAATGGGCCTAAGTCTAAACCATCAATAACACCATTTTTTACTCGCCATTGACCTGCAACCATAACGTGTTCTGCTTTATGCGCACCACACAGTAAAAGGGCAGCTAATGGATCATGGCTGCCGCTAAAGCGCATTTCATCCAACTTGAAGCAGGCAATGTCCGCTTGTTTCCCCACCGCTAGTGAGCCAATGTCAGAGCGGCCTAGCATTTTTGCACTCCCTTTTGTGGCCCAGCGGTAGGCATCAAAGTGACTGACTTGAGCACCGTATTTTAATCGTTGTAAATATAAAGCCTGGCGCACTTCTTGAATCATATTGGAGCCATCGTTGGATGCAGACCCGTCTACACCTATACCCACAGGGCAACCTGCAGCTTCCAGCTCTTGTACAGGCGCCATGCCAGACGCCAGCATCATGTTGGAAGTAGGGCAGTGACAAATGCCAGTACCTGCTGCGCCTAGGCGTTGAATTTCTTCAGAATTAAAGTGAATACCATGAGCCAGCCACGTTTGTGGCCCTAGCCAACCTACGCTGTCAAGGTAATCAACAGTGCGTAGACCAAAGCGCTGCAAACAAAAATTCTCTTCTTCAATGGTTTCAGCTAGGTGAGTGTGGAGCATAACCTTGTGCTCAGCTGCAAGAGTTGCAGAGTGACGCATCAATTCTGGTGTGACAGAAAAAGGAGAGCAGGGCGCTAGGGCCACTTGCAACATGCTGCCTTCACTGGCGTTGTGATAACGTTTAATAACACGCTCACTATCAGCCAAAATGGTATCCTCTTGCTGCACAGTGCTCTGTGGCGGTAGGCCGCCATCATCTTCACCTAAACTCATGGAGCCTCGGGTCATGGTCATGCGTATGCCAATACTTGCGGCGGCTTCTGCTTGTATGTCCATCGCCTGAGTTAGTGCTTTAGGGAACACGTAATGGTGGTCTGCCGCTGTGGTGCAGCCAGATAGCAAAAGCTCAGCTAACGCTAAGCGTGTCGCTTGGTAAAGCATGTCTGGTTCCAACCCTGCCCATACTGGATAAAGGCTAGTAAGCCAGCCAAATAAAGGTTTGTTGAGGGCCTGTGGTAAGGCACGGGTAAGGGTTTGGTAAAAATGGTGATGGCCATTGATTAAACCAGGTAGTATTACTAAATGTCCACAGTCCATTATCTCATTGTAGCCACTATGTGGCTGCTGCCCTTGCGGCACTAATTCCACAATTTTTTGTCCCTCAATCACTAAACCAGCCTGAGCGTCATCAGCCAGTATAGCAAGAGGATCTTTTAGCCAAACCCTATGACTTACTGGTGGCGTTGGTAATCTACCTAGTGATTGGCTCAATGACATAGTGACAAAACTTCCAAGTTATATGCAATAGTATTTTGGGTTGGGATTATATTAATTTAAGCGTTTAAGAGCAGCCCCAAACTGATTCAGTGGGTTTGTTAACCTTGTAAAATCATATCAGCGGCTTTTTCTGCGATCATAATGGTTGGAGAATTGGTGTTTCCTGAGGTAATGGTTGGCATTATAGAAGCATCTATGACCCTTAGGCCAGTAACACCATTTACTCGTAAGTCTGTGCCAACCACTGCTTGATCATCTGGGCCCATGCGGCAGGTTCCTACTGGGTGAAATATGGTAGTGCCTATTTCTCCCGCAACCTCGGCTAAGTCTTCATCTGATTGATAGGTTTTACCTGGGCTAATTTCACTAGGGCTATACGGGTCCATTACTGATTGCTTGGCAATATGACGGGCTAATTTAATGGCATTTACAGCGACTCGTTTATCCGCCTCGGCGCTCAGATAGTTGGGGTCAATAATGGGATGAGCCAGAGGGTCAGCAGAAGCAATGTGGCTCGCCCCCCGGCTCTTTGGGCGTAAGGGAACAATGCTAGCTGTGAACGCTGAAAAGGGGTGGAGAGGGTCACCAAACTTATCTAATGACAGTGGCTGAACATGGAATTCTAGATCAGCAGTTTTTACTTCGGGGCTTGATTTGGCGAATATTCCTAACTGGCTGGGTGCCATTGACATGGGGCCCTTACGCGACAATACGTATTCAAGCCCGATGCCCAAGCGGCCTAAAAGGGTTCCCGCCCGTTGATTTAGAGTGGCTACATTTTCAACCCTAAAAGCAACACGTAATTGAAGATGATCTTGTAGGTTTTCTCCTACTTCATCAGACTGATGAACAATATTGATACCTGCCTTATGCAAGTACTTAGGATTGCCAATACCAGACAGTTCAAGAATTTGAGGTGAGCCAATAGCCCCTGCACAAAGGAGAACTTCGCGATTTGTGTGGTACGTAATGGCCTTACCATTGACTAAAACCTCCACACCACAAGCCCGTTTTCCGGTGAATATAACCCGCTGCACTTGCGCTTGCGTAATGACTGTTAAATTAACCCGTTTCTTCACTGGCTTTAAGAAACCTTTTGATGTGTTCCATCGCCATCCATTTTTCTGATTTACACGAAAGTATGAAGAACCTTCATTATCACCACGGTTAAAATCTTCAATCTTTTTAATTCCAGCTTGTTGAGCAGCGTCGCGGTAGGCATCTAAAATTTCCCACGACAGGCGTTGTTTTTCGACACGCCATTCACCGCCAGCCCCATGAAAGTCATCGGCTCCAGCATAATGATCTTCTGACTTTTTAAAGTAAGGCAAGACATCGTCCCAGCCCCAACCAGTATTGCCCATGTCACGCCAACCATCATAATCACTCGCCTGACCACGCATATATATCATGCCATTAATTGATGAGCACCCGCCCAAAACACGTCCGCGGGGGTAGTTCACTTCTCTGCCCTTTAGACCTTTTTGCTTGGCTGTTTTAAACCCCCAGTCTGTCCGTGGATTTCCCATGCAGTAGAGGTATCCAACAGGAATATGAATCCAAATATAATTGTCTTTACCCCCGGCTTCTAACAACAACACTTTGTTTTTTGGGTCTTTTGAAAGTCGATTGGCAAGCACGCAACCTGCTGACCCACCACCGACAATAATATAATCGTAGTTGGCATTATCTGTGATCATTACAGTGCCTGTGGTTGAGCATGTTGATGCAAAGTCGCTACCAGTTGCCAGTGTTTATAGAGTGCACTGATAACCTTGTGCCTTACTTTAGAGCTTTGACAGTGTATCAATAACTTGATTCTTTAAACAGTGACGATGTTTTAGTTGTGGCAGAGCCTGTTGATCAGATGCACTTAAAGCAAACCAGCATTAATATAGTGTTTGTAAATGACGCAGTTGGGGCTAACCGAGCGCTTTTTTTGGCAGTTTGAGTTGGTGATGGCTCCACCAAATAACCAGTAATAAGGCCCCCAAAAGTGGCAAGCTCATTATATTAATAGTCTGCCAGCTAGTTGTGGTTAGAAGCCATCCTGCAGACAAAGATGCTATAGCTTGAACACCAAATACCATAAGTTCGTTAAACGCTTGGGCACGGTACTTTTCTGCTTCTTGATAGGTTGTGATAAGCAGTGAGGTGCTACTAACAAACAGAAAGTTCCAACCAATACCTAAAGTGACCAAACTAACCCAATATCCAGCTACAGCTTGATTAACTTGGCTAACGCCAATACAAATCCCTAAAGCACCTATCCCCGCTACCATCATAGTTCTATGGCCATAATGTGTTATCAACTTACCAATAAAAAGAGATGGCAAAAACATGCCTACAATATGCCATTGAATGACAATACCAGTGTCGTCAATGCTATGCCCATCCATCGAGTGCATGCTCACGGGCGTAGCCGTCATGAGAAAAACCATTAATGCGTAAGACACTGTTGCGGCGAATACGGCTAAAACAAAATTAGGTTGCTGTCCGAGTTGTCTTATGGTTCTACCGGTATTGCCTTTAGTTTTTGTGCCTGGCTTAGGTATTTTTAGCCAAAATAAAATGATGGCGGGCAGAGCCACTATTATTGCTAAGACAAGGTATGACCCAACAAACGCATGTTGTGGAATCCAATTATTGGCATATTTAACAATGCCTGGGCCTAAGAACGCACCAGCAATGCCCGATAATAAAATAGCTGAGATAGCTTGTGGGGCCAATTCTATGGCTACGCTTTCCGCTGCTGCAAAACGGTAATGCTGAACGAAAGCGTAGCTAACTCCCAAACTTAAACAAGAGAAACAATACAGCCAAAATAAACTATGCCATATTGCAACAGCGCCTATTAAAGCCGATCCTGACGCCACTACTGCAGCACCCATAAAACCAAACCTTCGGCCTTTTTTGCTCATTAATATGGCTGCTGGCACTGTCCCTATTGCAGTGCCCACCACAGAGGCTGCCACTGGAAGGGTAGCCATAGTCATCGTTGGCGCCAGCAACGCACCGATGATTCCACCCAAGAAAAAAGTCACAGAAGCCCCGGCAAAGGAAAAAATGTGAGATACGCTAAGTAGCCATACGTTACGGTTAAGGGATTGGAGCAGCATATTAATTAAACTTAATGTATTATATTAATCGTCATGTTAACTGATCTAACTCTTTGGAACTAGAGGAGATTTATCTTAGATGAGCTTGCTAGGGCTATCGAGTCGTGGTAGTTTTAAACGTGCGTTTTAAACAATAACTTCAAGTAAGAAATTACCATGACAAGTTCTACTATTGATCGTATTCTAGATGCCGCAGAAGTAGAGTTTGCAGCTCATGGTTTCGTAGAGACGTCCCTGAGGACTATTACTTCCAAGGCTAAGGTTAATTTAGCTGCAGTAAACTATCATTTTGGTTCTAAGAAAGGTTTAATCCAAGCCGTCACTGATCGTTTTTTAGGCCCTCTCACAAAGAACCTTCAAACCCAATTAAGTGCGTATGAAATGGCCCTCACAGAAACGCAGGATGATGAACAAGAATTACAAGTTTTGTTGGGTATTTTGGCCAGGTCATGCCAGCAAGTTGCACAACAAAACCATCATAGTTTAGCTGTGTTCGCTCGCCTTATTAACACTGCTTACAGCCAGTCCCAAGGACACCTTCGGAAACATCTAACGAAACAATATGGTGCTTCATTCATGTACTTTATGAAGTTGTTACGTAGACACATGCCTTTGATGACCCATGAACAGTTTTTTTGGCGGTTTCATTACTTACTCGGCATATTAGTTTTTTCCATTTCCAGTAGTGAAGCCCTGTTAGCTATTTGTGAAAGAGAATACGCTAGTAGCCGAAGTTTGGATCAAATTATGGCGGACATCGTGCCCGTTATGGCGAGTGCGGCCCAAGCACCAATTATAGGAGATTCGTAATGAACACGATGGACCAGTTGTTAGGAAATGTGGGTATAGACACGTCTCAATCCCTATTGTTGAGTAAAGTATTTCTATTGGTATTAGCTGTACTATTATTTAATTTTCTAGTGCGTAAACTATTTTCACGCTTAGCCTTACAGTTGCAAAAAACTGAAAATGAATGGGATGACGCGCTGCTTGATGCCGCACGTATACCCTTAGCTTGGGGGGTTTGGGTTGTTGGTATAGCTTGGGTTGTAGGTATTGTTAGCGATGCCTTTGACGCAGATACATTAAGTTTTGTAGTGAGTTTACGTGATACCTTGCTTATTGTTTTAGTGTCTTGGTTTTTAATACGCTTAGTTAATGTGTTTGTGGCTATGTTGGCCAGACCCGGAAAACATCGGGATGCGTGGGACAAAACTACTGTAGAAGCTATGGGTAAGTTGGTTAAGGCAGCGGTGATAATCACCTCTATTTTAGCGTTGATGCAACACTTTGGGTTTTCTATTTCTGGGGTATTGGCCTTTGGTGGCGTAGGTGGCATTGCCATTGGTTTTGCCGCTAAAGACCTGTTGTCTAACTTTTTTGGTGGATTAATGATCTATATGGACCGCCAGTTTTCTGTAGGGGATTGGATTCGTTCGCCTGACAAAGAAATTGAAGGCACTGTTGAGTATATTGGCTGGCGCATCACCCGCATCCGTACTTTTGACATGCGCCCGCTCTATGTACCCAACGCAACTTTCACCAGTATTTCTGTAGAAAACCCTTCGCGTATGCATAATCGAAGGTTTTACGAAACCTTTGGCTTACGCTACCAAGACCAAGACAAAGTGCAGGCCATTACTCTAGCTGTTAAAGAAATGTTACTCGCTCACACTGCCATAGATACGCAACAAACCTTAATGGTAAACGTCAATACCTTCAATGCCCACAGTGTAGATTTTTTTGTTTATACGTTTACTAAAACAACTAACTGGGCTGAATTTCATGGAATTAAACAGGAGCTACTCGGTCTGATTGGAGACATTGTAGCCGAGCATAATGCAGATTTTGCGTTCCCAACTCAAACTATTCAACTGCTGCCTCAGCAGGTTGTGGATGCAGGTGGTTCATGACTAAGCAGCATTATATTTTTGGTTACGGTAGCTTAATTAATAGCTCTAGTCGTCGAATTACTGGCATAGCAGGTGATTCGTTAGCAGTGCGGGTGCATGGGCTAGAGCGCACTTGGGTAGGCTGGGAAGGTTCAGGTATGCGCGCTGTTGCTGCAAGGCCAATGGCGGGTGCGTGTTGTAACGGGGTGTTGTTTGAGGTGCCCGAGTCTGAGTTAGAAAAGTTTGATGAGAGAGAAACCCATTACCTCAGGGCTCAACTAGATCTAGTTCAAGTAGATTACTTACACGGTTCTCAAGCACTGAGTGACGATAGCCAGCTATGGGTGTACCTATACAATCATCAAGGCCATGGGCTACGGAGCGCCCCTATCGTACAATCCTACCTTGATGTCATTCTGTTAGGTTGCCAAGAAATTAGCCCTACATTTGCCCAGGAATTTATTCACGATACCCTTAATTGGGATGTCTGGCATGATGATCGGCGCCAGCCAGTATACCCCCGAGCACAATCGCACTCAGAGGCTATGCAACTGGACCAGCTGCTGGCTGAGCAACTTCCTGAAGCGTTTACTCTACGGTGCTTGGCGCCGTAAGGTCTACCAGTGTGGGCTCGTCTTCCACTTTCACTTCTACTTCTTCCAAAATAGGTTCTGCTGGCGTAAAAGGTATTATTTTAACCAGTAGTACAAGTTTAGGGTGATCTATATAGTGTAATTCTTTGCTACGCATCTTACGTCTTTGGATGAGGCTGTAGCGAGTTTCTACAATTGGCACGAGACTTTGCCCTGCGCTAAATAATCTTTGTTTGGCACGTTGGCTGCTAGCACTTTGAATGCTTGGGAATTGGTTTAAATGTAATTCACTATGGACATGTAAAAAACGCCCTTTGCTGAAGCCCAAACTACCCTCTAGCTGCTGATGCCCGCCCCAAGCATAGCCGCCATTAATGTCGATCCAGTTAATGGCTTTATTGCCCTTTATGATTTGGCGCCAGCTTTTATGCGCTAAAAGGTTGTAATCGGCATTATTTTCTAGCATGCGGGCTTCATTATTGAGGATGCGTAGGTCTGAGGGTAAGTTTATAAATTCAACATTCTCCAATTCATTGCGGTTGCTTGTTTCTGGATCAAAGGGGGTGAGGGTGCGACCACCACGCCATGATATTGGGGCTGGCTGAAAGGGAAAAGTTTCTAATGTGGTACTTCGATCTGTTCTTTGGGCAACAATAATTTCTACCTGATACCAAGTCTCACCTTTCTCATTTGCTGCCAATGCTAAGCTTGGTTGTAGTATTGATAACAACACGACAAACCTAGCCAGTAACTGCCAAAGTGAAAGAAATCTTAATTGCATGGTTAGCTCAATAGTTTAATTAGGTCTTCCATACGTTGGAAGCGTGTTTCTGTTTTTTCCATAGGTAGAGTAAACCGCAAATTGGTACCGCCCTCAAGTCGAAAACTTCGAGGTTGAGTTTGTACTAGCTTGACCAGCACCATTGGGTCTATTTGGGTGTTTTTGCCAAACTCCATGCGGCCATTAGCTGCGGAAGCTTCAATACGAGTAATACCGATAGCTTTGGCTTTTAACTTTAAACGATTTTGACGGAAAAGGTTTTTTATTTGATCAGGCAGTAAGCCAAAGCGGTCTATCATTTCCACTTGTAACTCTTTCAATGCTGCATTATGTTCAGCATTAGCAATGCGTTGATACATGACTAAGCGATTATGTACATCGGGTAAATAGTTTTCTGGAATCAGCGCCGGTAGATGCAGGTTAACTTCTGTGCCCCGTGTGAGTGGTTGATCTAAATTGAGTGTTTCACCTTTTTTCATCGCTTCAACAGTTTGGTTGAGCATTTCCATATATAAGCTAAAACCAATGCCTTGCATTTGACCACTCTGTTCTTCGCCCAAAAGCTCACCTGCACCGCGTATTTCCAGATCGTGGCTTGCTAGGGTGAATCCTGCGCCTAGGTCAGCGGTAGCTTCTATGGCTTCTAGGCGTTTGGTTGCATCTTTGCTCAGCAGCTTTGGGTGAGGGGTCATTAAGTAGGCATAAGCCTGGTGATGGGAGCGACCTACACGGCCCCGTAACTGATGCAGCTGGGCTAAACCAAACTTATCTGCACGCTCAATAATGATGGTGTTTGCTGTAGGAATGTCGATTCCAGTTTCAATAATAGTGGAACACACCAAAACGTTGGAGCGTTTGTGATAAAAATCTCCCATCACTTGTTCGAGTTTACGCTCGCGCATTTGCCCATGAGCTACACTTACCCGAGCCTCTGGTACTAACTCACGCAGCCTTTCGGCGCTGTTTTCTATGGTTTTTACTTCGTTGTGCAGATAATACACCTGCCCACCACGAAGCAGCTCTCGCAAGATGGCCTCTTTTACTATTTTTGTATCATCTTGACGCACAAATGTTTTTATGGAAATACGTCTCGCTGGAGGCGTAGCAATAATGGACAGGTCACGCATGCCTGCCATGGACATATTTAATGTTCTAGGAATAGGTGTAGCAGTGAGGGTTAATATATCCACTTCAGAACGGAATTTTTTGAACGACTCTTTTTGTTGTACGCCAAAACGGTGTTCTTCATCAATTATAAGCAAACCTAAACGTTTAAAATTAAGCTTGCCTTGTAATATTTTATGGGTGCCTACCAGAATGTCTAACTTGCCATCTTTTGCGTGGGCTATGGCCTTGTTTTGTTCGGCGCTCGTTTGGAAACGAGACATCACTGATACATTGACTGGCCAGTTAGCAAAACGGTCCCTAAGGGTTTCGTAATGCTGCTGTGCCAATAATGTAGTGGGCACCAATAAAGCCACTTGTTTGCCACCATTAACCGCCATAAATGCTGCTCGCATGGCGACTTCTGTTTTGCCAAAACCAACATCACCACACACTAGCCTGTCCATGGGTTGGTCAGCCATCATATCGCTCAATACAGCCTTAATCGTCTGTTCTTGATCGGGCGTTTCTTCATAGGGAAAGGCATCGCAGAAGGCTTGATAGCTCTCATCAGGTTTTGGAAAGGCATACCCGTCTTGAGCCTCACGCAGGGCATAAATATGTAACAATTCTGCGGCGGTATCCTTAATTTTTTCTGCTGCCTTACGTTTCGCTTTAGTCCATTGTTCGCCACCTAATTTATGTAAAGGTGCATTTTCACCACCAGAGTAACGGGATAAGAGTTCAATGCCAGAAACAGGGACATAAAGGGTAGCTTCATTGGCGTATAGTAGTACTAAGAACTCGGCATCTTGACCATCTATACTCAGTGTTTGCAGGCCATTGTAGCGGCCTACACCATGGTCCTGATGCACTACAGCGTTACCAATGCTTAGTTCGGCTAAATCGTGAATAGCAGTATTAGGATTCTCTGTAGCTTTATCTCGGCGACGTCGCTGAAGCACTTTTTGACCAAAGAGTTGGGCTTCACAAACCACAAGAAGATTGTGTTCTGGTAGGTTTAAACCCTGCTCTAAAGGCGCAACACAGATCGCAAAGTGGGGCTTTTGGGTAATAAACTCAGGCCAGTCTTCTACATCCTCTGGGGCCTTAGGTAAACCCTTAAATAAATCCAGTAATGCTTCTTTTCTACCCGCTGACTCAGCGCATACCAATACGCTTTGTTGCTGAGCTTGTAACACTGTTTGTAATGCAATGAGTGGCTTAGATAACTGATTGTTGATTGCAACTTGTGGCGGTTGGGCACCACCTAAATTATAAAATCCTTTATTGGCTTCAGGCTCCACAAACGCGCCTTCTTGCAAATTGATGTTAGGAAACTTTTTCAGGCCAGAAAACATCTCATCGGTAAACAAAAATAATTTCTTAGGTGCAAGCAATGGGCGCTCTATGTCATGGCCATAATCTTCGTAACGAGATTCAATGTCGCGCCAGAAATGGAGTGCTTGAGCTTCAATGTCACCTTGTTTTACTACAAGGGTAGAAGCTGGGAGATAGTCCAATAAGGTTGACATAGTGTTAAAAAAGAGGGGGATGTAGTATTCAATACCAGCAGGGGCAAAACCTTGGCTTACATCCTGGTAAACAGGGCAGGCTTTAGGGTCTAAATCAAATTGACTGGTGAAGTTTTGCCTAAAGTGGCTAATCGCGGCATCAGTTAATGGGAACTCGCGGGCAGGTAGTAAATTGAATTGCGTAATTAAGGCTGTGGTGCGCTGGCTATCGGCATCAAAATAACGCAGGCTCTCAATTTCATCATCAAACAATTCAATGCGCAATGGTGCATGACTACCCATGGGATAAAGATCAATCAAACCGCCCCGTAAGGCGTATTCACCGGCTTGGGATACGGTTTCTGTGAGTAGATATCCCGCTTGATCTAAACGGTGACGAAATTGAGTTTGTGGCAACTCTTGCCCAGTCGTTAATGTAAAGCTGTTGCCTGCCAAGTAATTCATCGGGGGCAGTCGATGTAAAAGGGTAGCCACAGGCACAATGACTACACCTTGGCTTAGGTGAGTAATTTGGTTGAGTGTGCTAATGCGTTCTGAAATGATGTCTGGGTGTGCTGAAAAGCTGTCATAGGGCAGTATTTCCCAATCTGGTAGCATTAAGCAATTAAGCCCCGTATTGGTGAGAAAGAAGTTGAGTTCGGCACTCAATTTCAAGGCAGAATCAGTATCCTTTACCAGTGCTAAAACGGGTCCTTGATGGGCTTGTGCAGCTTCAGATATGGCAAGGGCAGAAGTGGCTCCATGGGTTTGTCCCCAATTAGATTTATGGCCGAATTTAGTGGGTAAAAACGAGGTTTCCAATAACACGAGTAATGGGTTCCTTTGTAGTAGGCGGGTGGCCGCGTGCGGCTAGATTATTCAAAGCACATGATTGTAGATCTATATGGATCCAGTTTCACCTTATACAACCTTTAGTTGTTGGGTAATAAATATTTAAATTCGCTTAAATTATGTTGACTATAGGCCAAACTAAGTTTGCCAAATTTGGCTATTTCCACGATAATATTCGCTCCCAAAGATGGGTATTAAAAAGGTTAAACACCTGAACCGCAACCAAGCCGTTTTTATACGGTGAAAAAAGGGACTCATTGTGAGCCAAGAACAAGTGTTTTCAGACTGGAAAGAACGTGAAGCGTTAGCCGAAGCCATGATCCCCTTAATTGGTAAGATCTATCGCGAAAATAATGTAGAGGTTTCTGTATTTGGCCGTTTAGTTGTTAATCGTTCTGTCATTAGCATTCTTAAGTCCCACCGTGCAGCTCGCATGCTAGAGCACACCACATTATCTGTCCATGAAACTTTCCCAGTGGTTGAAGTGTTGCAGAGCTTGGCATTGTCTAATGTTCATGTAGACATTGGTAAGTTGGCTAAAGGCTTTCGTGACCATGGTGAAGGCCAAAGTTTACATAGCTATGTTGCTTCTGCCTTAACGGGTGCGGTAAATAAAGACAGTGCAAAAACACAGGCAGATGTTGTGCTTTATGGTTTTGGCCGTATTGGCCGTTTGCTAGCTCGTTTGTTGATTGAAAAAACGGGTGGTGGTCAAAGTTTGCGTTTGCGGGCTATCGTGGTGCGTAAAGGTGGAGATAATGATTTAGCTAAACGTGCTAGCTTGTTGCGAAGAGATTCAGTGCATGGCACGTTCCAAGGCACGATCACGGTAGACGAAGAACAAAACACTTTGATCGCTAATGGTAACGTTATTAAGGTCATTTACTCTAGCTCACCCGACACTATAGATTACACCGATTACGGTATCAGTAATGCTGTTGTAATTGACAACACCGGCAAGTGGCGTGACGAAGATGGTTTGTCTCTGCATTTGCGTGCTAATGGTGTTTCTAAGGTGATGCTTACTGCGCCAGGCAAGGGTATTAAGAACATTGTTATGGGTGTTAACCAAAAAGACATTGTCGACACCGATACTATTTTGTCTGCGGCTTCTTGCACCACCAATGCCATTACACCAATATTGAAGGCACTGAATGACAAGTATGGTGTAGATAATGGTCATGTTGAAACAGTCCACGCCTACACAAACGATCAGAATTTGATTGATAACTATCACAAAGGTGATCGTCGTGGTCGTGCGGCGGGCCTTAATATGGTGATCACGGAGACTGGCGCAGCTAAGGCTGTATCGAAAGCGTTGCCTGAGTTAGAAGGTAAACTAACAGGTAACGCCATTCGGGTGCCAACACCTAATGTATCTATGGCGATTCTTAATCTTAACCTTAACTCAGAAGTGGAACGTGATGAGTTAAATGATTACTTGCGTCATATGGCTTTGCATTCTGACTTACAAAAGCAAATTGACTACACAGACTCGCCAGAAG
Organism: Candidatus Njordibacter sp. Uisw_056; assembly: GCF_047730085.1. NCBI lineage: Bacteria > Pseudomonadati > Pseudomonadota > Gammaproteobacteria > Pseudomonadales > Candidatus Njordibacteraceae > Candidatus Njordibacter > Candidatus Njordibacter sp. Uisw_056. The sequence continues at coordinate 1,289,483 of NZ_CP159830.1, forward strand.
CTGTGTCTAGTGATTTTGTTGGATCTCGTGCTGCTGGCGTAATTGACGGCTTGGCGACGGTTGCTACAGGCAAGAAGAACTGTGTGGTTTATGTGTGGTACGACAACGAGTTTGGCTATTCTTGCCAGGTGATTCGCATGCTGCAACATGTTACTAATACTGCATTGCCAGCGTTCCCAGTTGAAGGCTAAATTGCAGCTTATGTGACGCCTTTGTTTGGCGTGGTAGGTCGGTTTACAGTAAAGGTATTAATACAATTTGAAGAAAGGCTACCTTAGGGTGGCCTTTCTAGTTATAACGCTGGAAAAATTGTGAAAATTTTCATATAATAGCCACGCTTTTTTTATGGGTTTTAGTGACGCGGCGCTTATGCTTCGCAACAATCGCTAAAGCCATCCAATAACTCTCAATTGGGTACGACTTATGATCAAGATCAGACGCGGTCTGGATCTGCCATTGTCTGGTGCGCCGCAGCAAAGCATCGATGATGCCGCAGCGGTAAACCAAGTGGCTGTGATCGGTGCTGACTATGTAGGCATGAAGCCTACAATGTTAGTCAGAGTAGGTGATCGAGTGAAGCTCGGGCAAGTTTTATTTTCTGATAAAAAAACTGCAGGGTTGAATTTTACAGCTCCTGCTGCGGGCATAGTGAGTGCAATTAACCGTGGCGCACAGCGCGTGCTGCAATCTGTTGTAATAGACATTGACGGTGATGCTGCTGTTGAGTTTTCCAAATGTGCGGCCAGTGACTTGGCTAAATTATCGCCTGAACAGGTAGCTGAAAATTTACAAGCTTCTGGATTGTGGTGTGCGCTGCGCACGCGCCCATTTAGTAAGGTCCCTGCTATTGATAGCAAACCGCGTTCTATTTTTGTTACAGCCATCGACACGCATCCGCTAGCGGCTGACCCTGCACTTATTATTGCTGCCCAGCAGGACGCTTTTGCACAAGGTTTACAATTACTAACAAAGCTAACTGACGGCCCAGTATTTGTTTGTGCTGCAGCTAACACGACCGTACCTCAGGTGTCTGGTACCCAAATTGAACGTTTTGAAGGTGTACACCCTGCAGGTTTAGCTTCTACGCATATCCACATGCTGGACCCTGTAAGTGCTACTAAAACAGTTTGGGTGGTGGGTTATCAAGATGTAATCGCTTTTGCACAACTATTTGCTACAGGCAAACTGCCTACAGAGCGAGTTGTTGCTTTGGCTGGCCCAATGGTCACTAACCCACGCTTAGTCCGAACGCGGTTAGGTGCTTCTACTACTCAGCTTTTAGCTGGTGAAACTAAACAGGGAGAATTTGAGAATCGAATTATTTCTGGTTCTGTACTTGGTGGTAATACAGCCTATGGTACGACAGCGTTTTTAGGTCGATACAATAATCAAATTACGGTGCTCGAAGAAGGCAAGAAGCGTGAATTTATGGGTTGGTTGTCAACCGGAAGCAAAAAGCATTCTATGCTAAATATATTTTTATCGTCACTAAACCGCGTCAAAAAAGTGTCCCTTAATACCTCCACCAATGGCTCACAGCGTTCCATGGTGCCTGTTGGCACATTTGAGCGCCTAATGCCTTTGGATATTCTTCCTACACAGCTACTTCGTAGTTTGGTGGTGGGTGACATTGTTAACGCACAAGAACTTGGTTGCTTGGAGTTAGAAGAGGCTGACCTAGCGTTAATGACCTATACCTGCGCTGGCAAATACGAATACGGCACTATATTGCGTGACGTGTTAACGCGTATAGAGAAGGAGTGCTAAACATGAGTTTACGCAGCATTTTAGATTCCATGGAGCCCCACTTCCACAAAGGTGGTAGGTACGAAAAGTTTTATGCTTTGTATGAAGCGGCAGACACTATTTTTTACACCCCAGGTTATGTCACTAAAAGTGGTGCACACGTCCGTGATGGTATAGACCTCAAGCGTATGATGATCACCGTTTGGTTGTGTACGTTTCCAGCCATGTTTTTTGGCATGTACAACTTAGGTTTTCAAGCTAATACTGCTATGGAATCTATGGGCATTGCTCAAGCTGAGGGCTGGCGAGGCAGCTTTGTTGCTGCTACTGCTGGTTTTGATGCAGCAAGTGTGTGGGATAACATGATGCTGGGTGCCTCATATTGGCTTCCGGTGTATTTGGTTGTGTTTGTGGTTGGTGGTTTCTGGGAGGTTTTATTTGCCTCTGTACGAGGCCATGAAATAAATGAAGGCTTCTTCGTTACATCCGTGCTATTTGCCTTAATCCTGCCACCTGACATTCCCTTATGGCAGGCTGCTCTAGGTATTACCTTTGGTATTGTTGTGGGTAAGGAAGTATTTGGTGGTACGGGAATGAACTTCTTGAACCCAGCTCTCACGGGGCGTGCGTTCTTATACTTTGCCTACCCAGCACAAATGTCTGGTGATGCTGTGTGGACTGCAGTTGATGGCTTCTCTGGTGCAACGGCACTAGGCCTAGCTAACATGGGTGGAGTTGCAGCCTTAGCAGATGCTGGCATTACTTGGGCAGATGCCTTTATTGGCAATATTCAAGGCTCTGTAGGTGAAGTGTCAACATTAGCTATTTTTGCTGGTGGTGCAGTGCTTCTTTGGACTCGTATTGCTGCCTGGCGTATTGTTGCTGGTGTTATGGTAGGTATGATTGCAATGAGTTCACTGCTTAACTTTATTGGCTCTGATACTAATCCACTATTTGCTTTACCATTTTACTGGCACTTAGTTGTGGGCGGTTTTGCTTTTGGTATGATCTTCATGGCCACGGACCCTGTGTCTTCGTCCATGACCCACACTGGTAAGTGGTACTTTGGTATGTTAATCGGTGTCATGGTGGTGTTAATTCGAGTACTTAACCCAGCTTTCCCTGAAGGTATAATGTTGGCCATTTTGTTTGCCAACTTATTTGCGCCTTTGATTGACTACTATGTCACCGAAGCAAATATTAAGCGGAGGGTAGCACGTAATGTCTAATTCAAAAGATTCTGTATCACGCACTGTGATAGTGGCTTTGGTTCTTTGTGTGGTTTGTTCTGTGATTGTTTCGGCTGCGGCTGTTATGTTGCGAGGCAAGCAGCAAGAAAATGCGGTCAACGAAAAGAAAATGAACATTTTGGCTGCTGCAGGTATTGAAGTAGTTAATGGTGATCTAGAAACAGCTTTTGCAACCATCACACCTAAGTTAGTTGATATGCGCACAGGCGAATTTAGTACTGACGAAGATGTAATGTCATATAACATGCGTAAAGCCGCTAAAGACCCCTCAAAAGCTCGCGCGTTAACTCGTGAGCAAGATATTGCCAGCATTCGTAAGCAGTCATTATATAGCACTGTTTATTTGGTCGAAGGTGAGCAGGGTATCGAACGCATCATTTTGCCTATCCACGGGTATGGTTTATGGTCTACGCTTTATGGCTTCATTGCCCTAGAAAGTGATTTAAACACCGTTGCTGGCTTAGGCTTTTATGAGCATGCTGAAACACCAGGGTTAGGCGGTGAAATAGACAACCCTAAATGGAAAGCCTTGTGGCCTGGCAAGAAAGTCTACGCTGACGATTCTTATACGCCGGCCATTGGTTTAATCAAGGGAAAGGCTGCAGCGAGTGATTTGTATAAAGTAGACGGCCTAGCGGGTGCTACTCTAACGAGTAACGGCGTAACTAACTTAGTTAAATTCTGGTTGGGCGAAAATGGCTTTGCACCTTTCTTATCTAAGCTTAAAGCAGGGGAGGCATAATCATGTCGAAGACAAGAGAAATTTTGTTAGGACCAATCTTTACTAACAACCCCATTGCCTTGCAAATTTTGGGTGTATGTTCTGCGCTAGCAGTAACTAGTAGTTTGAATGTTACTATTGTTATGTGTATTGCACTGACTGTTGTAACTGCGTTCTCTAACTTCTTTATTGCTTTAATCCGTAACCAAGTGCCTAGCAGCATCCGTATTATCGTACAGATGATTATAATCGCGTCCTTAGTTATTGTAGTAGACCAGGTGCTCAAGGCATACGCCTATGAAGTGAGTAAGCAGCTTTCGGTATTTGTTGGTTTAATTATCACTAACTGTATTGTTATGGGGCGCGCAGAAGCATTTGCTATGCAAAACCCGCCGATTCCATCTTTCTTTGATGGCATAGGTAACGGGTTAGGTTACTCAATTGTATTGTTGTTTGTGGCTACAGTGCGAGAACTGACTGGCTCTGGTAGTTTATTTGGTTTTGAAATTCTACCATTGGTAACCAATGGTGGCTGGTACTACTCCAACGGCCTCATGCTGCTGCCGCCAAGTGCGTTCTTTGTGATTGGCGGTTTTATTTGGTTACTTCGTAATGCGAAGATTGATCAGGTTGAACCAGCAGAATACAAAATTGCCTCGCACACTAAATAGGATCTGAAACAATGATTGAAGATTATTTAAGCCTATTTGTTAAAGCTGTGTTCGTAGAGAACATGGCCTTGGCATTCTTTTTGGGCATGTGTACTTTCTTGGCTATTTCTAAGAAAGTTAAAACAGCTATTGGCCTTGGTATTGCAGTAATTGCTGTTCTCACCATCACCGTGCCAGTCAACAACCTTATCTACACCTATTTGTTAGCTGATGGGGCCCTTGCATGGGCAGGCTTGCCAGAAGTGAATCTAAGCTTCTTAGGTTTAATTTCTTACATTGGTGTTATTGCTGCCATCGTACAAATTATGGAAATGTTGCTCGACAAATACATGCCAGCATTGTACAACGCCTTGGGTGTGTTCCTACCTTTGATCACAGTTAACTGCGCCATCATGGGTGCCGCACTGTTCATGGTTGAGCGGGATTATAACTTCGGAGAATCAGTGGTTTACGGCATGGGTGCAGGTGTTGGCTGGGCATTAGCTATAGCGACTCTTGCAGGTATTCGTGAAAAACTAAAGTACTCAGACGTACCCGCAGGTTTGCGTGGGCTGGGCATTACCTTTGTGACTGTAGGTTTAATGTCACTTGGTTTTATGTCTTTCTCTGGCATCCAACTTTAAAACGCACTAGAAAAGGTATCGATGTATGAATAATGAAATTACCCTCGGTGTATTAATGTTTACCGCAGTGGTCCTCTCCTTGGTAGCGGTCATTTTAGTTGCTCGTGCCAAGCTTGTGAGTTCTGGTGCTGTAACCATTTCTATTAACGATGATCCAGAAAAGGCCATCACGGTTCCGGCCGGTGACAAGTTACTGCAAACTCTTTCTGCCCACGGCATCTTTTTAGCCTCAGCATGCGGTGGTGGTGGTACGTGTGCCCAATGTCGTTGTGTTATTAAAGACGGTGGCGGTTCTATGTTGGCCACTGAAGAAAGCCACTTTACTATGCGTGAAGCAAAAGATGGCTGGCGTCTATCGTGTCAGGTTGCTGTTAAACAAGACATGGCGATTGAAGTTGAAGAAGACGTATTTGGTGTGAAACAATGGGAATGTACTGTTGAATCTAACCCCAACGTTGCCACCTTTATTAAAGAGCTAACATTGCGTTTGCCTGAAGGTGAGAGTGTGGATTTCCGCGCAGGTGGCTATGTTCAGCTAGAATGCCCAGCGCATTCTATAGACTATAAGACCTTTGATATTGAAGAGGAATATCGGGGGGATTGGGACAAGTTTAATGTTTGGCAACATAAGTCTGTGGTTAATGAACCCACTGTGCGTGCATACTCTATGGCGAACTACCCAGAAGAACAAGGTGTAGTTAAGTTTAATATTCGCATTGCTTCACCCCCTCCAGGCAGTAATGGCATACCCGCTGGCAAGATGTCTTCATACGTATTTAATTTGAAGCCAGGCGATAAGATGAATGTCTATGGCCCGTTTGGTGAGTTCTTTGCTAAAGAAACTGAAGCCGAAATGATCTTTATTGGTGGTGGTGCCGGCATGGCGCCGATGCGGTCACTTATTTTTGATCAACTTAAACGCTTAAACTCGACTCGCAAGACATCTTTTTGGTACGGCGCACGCAGTATGCGTGAAGCATTCTACGGGGAAGATTATGATTCCCTAGCGGCAGAAAATGACAACTTTGAATGGCATTTAGCTCTTTCTGACCCACAGCCAGAGGACAACTGGGACGGACTTACAGGTTTTATTCATAATGTATTGTTTGAAAATTACCTGAAAGACCATGATGCACCAGAAGATTGTGAGTTTTACATGTGTGGACCTCCAATGATGAATGCGGCTGTGGTGCAAATGCTGAAGGATTTAGGAGTAGAAGAGGAAAATATTCTGTTGGATGATTTTGGCGGATAACCTAAACCTTGTGAAAAAAATCAGCCTGACTGTGTGGTGTGCGTTAATGCTTGCCATATTGCCAGGCTGTTCCGCGTCTGAAGAACCAGAAATTAATGCCATTACTGGCTTGTCCATGGGTACAAGTTATACTGTAAAGTGGGTGAGTCCAGATAACAGTGACTATGATCATGTTGCCAATGGAGTGGCAGCAGAATTAAGCAGGGTAGAGTCGAGTATGTCGACCTACATGGATGCCTCTGATCTAAGTGGTTTTAATGGTGCAGCTGTTAATGAATGGCATAAAGTACCCGCAGAAATGGCCAGCTTAGTGGCTCAATCCCTCGATTTGAGTGAACAAACCAATGGTGCTTTTGATATTACTGTTGGCCCACTAGTCAACTTGTGGGGCTTTGGACCAGACCCTTTACCGAAAAATATTCCAAGTCAAGATGCCCTCGACAAGCTAAGGTCAGTAGTGGGCTATCAATTTATAAAGGTGCAACAGCAACCACCAGCCATGTTAAAGCTCGCAGACAGTGCTATTGACCTGTCTGCAATCGCTAAAGGCTATGGTGTTGACGCTGTGGCTAGATGGTTAGAGCTGCACGAGTTAAATGACTACCTTGTTGAGGTAGGGGGAGAGTTGCGTGCCCATGGTAAAAAACCCGATGGGTCACTTTGGCGCATTGCCATAGAAACACCTTCTGAAGATGCACGACAAATTTATCAGGTAGTTAAAGTTAATAATATGGCTGTTGCAACGTCTGGTAACTACCGTAATTATTATGAGCAAGATGGCGTACGTTACTCTCATACGTTAGACCCTAGTACGTTAAGGCCTGTTACGCACAATTTAGCATCTGTTACGGTGGTTGATGCAAGTGCTGCCAGGGCAGATGCTTTGGCGACGGCTCTGATGGTAATGGGTGACGAACAAGGAGTGGCTTGGGCAACTATGCATCAAGTACCGGCTTACTTTATAATGAAACAAGACCAAGGTTTTGTAGCGCGATCTACTGCCGGCTTTAAAGATTATTTGGAGAATTAAATGCAAACCATGATGTTATCTTTTATTGTTTTAATCCTTATTGTTGCCGGTATGGCCGTCGGGGTGTTGATGGGACGTAAGCCTATAGCAGGTTCTTGTGGCGGCATGACGGCTTTAGGTATGGACGTGGCATGTGACGTGTGCAAAGGCGACCCAGAAGTGTGCGATACAGAACAGCAAAAGACGATCAAAGCGGATAAGCTTGCGCATAATAAAGTGGATGATATTAGTTATGACGTGGGCCGATAGACACTAATCACTGTTTAGTCAACGAACAAAAATTTAGTAGTACAGAGAAAACAACATGGCAGATTATGATTATGATCTAGTAGTTATTGGTACCGGACCAGCAGGAGAGGCTGCAGCGATTAACGCGGCTAAACTCGGTCGTAAGGTAGCAGTTGTAGAAATGCGTGATCAAGTGGGTGGTGGTTGTGCTCATAAAGGCACTATTCCGTCTAAGGCTTTACGCCACGCTGTTAAGCAGATCATTGAGTTTAATACTAACCCTATGTTCCGTGCCATTGGAGAACCTAACAACTTCTCTTTCCCTCAGGTGCTAAAAACAGCCAGTGAAGTAATTGCGAAACAAGTAATGCTCCATACGCAGTTTTATGCCCGTAACCGAGTAGACGTTTTCTTTGGTTTTGCCCGTTTTTTAGATCGCAATAATATTGAAATATTGGGCAATGAGACTAACGAAAATTTACGCTTCGATCAGGCCGTTATTGCCACTGGTTCCAGCCCTTATGAACCAGATGATGTAGACTTTTCCCACCCGCGTATTTATACCAGCGACACCGTACTTAACTTAGAGCACACACCACGCACATTGATTATCTATGGTGCCGGTGTCGTGGGTTCTGAATATGCGTCTATTTTTGCTGGTTTGGGTGTGAGAGTTGAATTAGTCGATAACCGTGCTAACCTGCTAGAATTCCTTGACGTCGAGATTTCAGACTCTTTGAGCTATCATCTGCGCAATAATGGCGTGCGCATACGCCACAATGAAACCTATAAGGCTGTTACGGCTGACGAAACCTCAGTATCTATAGAGCTTGAGTCTGGCAAGCGTATTCGTGCAGATATGCTATTGTTCTGTAATGGGCGTTCTGGTAATACTAAAGGTATTGGCTTAGAAAACCTTGGGATCCAAACTAACAGCCGTGGCCAGTTAGAAATTGACCAACGCTATCAAACTAACGTAGAAGGCATTTACGCAGCGGGTGACGTAGTAGGTTGGCCAAGTTTGGCTTCAGCTGCCTATGATCAGGGCCGTTCAGCAGCCACAGACTTGCTGGGTCTACCTGGCTTTCGATTTGTAGATGATGTTCCAACAGGTATTTATACAATTCCAGAGATCAGTTCCTTAGGTAAAACGGAAGAACAACTTACCGCAGAAAAAGTTCCTTATGAAGTGGGGCAAGCCTTTTTTAAAGATCTTGCACGTGCACAAATTAGTGGTGAAGTGGTCGGTATGCTGAAGATTTTATTTAACCGTGAAACCTATGAAATTCTAGGTATTCACTGCTTTGGTGACAGAGCCTCAGAAATTATTCATATCGGTCAAGCCATTATGAACCAAAAAGGCGATGCTAATACAATTGAGTATTTTGTAAACAATACCTTTAATTTTCCCACTATGGCAGAAGCATACCGTGTAGCTGCTCAATTGGGACTTAATAGAGCGCGGCAGGTTAATCACTAATCAACACTTACTAAAGCTGCCATCATTTGATCTGGCAGGTTTTTTTATCCCATTAGGAAACTTATGTTTCAATCCATCGCTTTGACTGTTGGCCTAAGATATATCCGAGCTCAGCGGCAGAATCACTTCATTTCCTTCATCTCGCTAATCTCTATGTTGGGCCTAGTTCTAGGTGTGACGGTACTCATACTCGTATTGTCAGTAATGAATGGCTTTGATCAAGAGCTACGAAAGCGCATTTTGGGCATGGTCCCCCATGCAACTGTGCAAACATCTGAACCTATAATGGATTGGCAACAACCTGCTGAGGTAGCAATGCAGGTTGAAGGTGTTGTTGGTGTGGCTCCTTTTGTTCATGGCCAAGGTATGTTCAATAATCGTGGCAGAATACAACCGGTGTTGTTACATGGTATTGAACCAGAGGCTGAATCTAGAGTGTCGATATTGCCAAACCATATGACCTATGGGTCTGTGTCTGACCTAAAGGCTGGGCAGTTTAATATTCTTATGGGCGATCTTTTAGCACGTCAACTTGGAGCAAGGCTAGGCGATAAAGTGACTTTATTTTTGCCTGAAGCATCGTTAACAGTCGCAGGCATTATACCTCGGCTAAAACGTTTTACCTTGGTTGGTATTTTTAAAGTTGGTGCAGAGCTAGATGCTAATTTGGCTATTATGCATATTGCTGATGCCAGTAAGCTTAAACGTTTAGGGGGTGGGGCAGAAGGTTTGCGTTTGAAGTTAGATGATTTATTTACTGCACCAGAGAAAGCAAAACAAGTTGCATCCCAATTACCAGGTCAATACTGGACCAGTGACTGGACACGAACCCATGGTAGTTTATTTCAAGCCATTCAGTTGGAACGACGCATGTTGGGTTTGTTATTAATGCTTGTGGTTGCTGTAGCAGCGTTCAATATTGTGTCTACCCTAGTAATGCTTGTGGTTGAGAAACAAGCTGACATCGCCATTCTTAGAACCCTAGGGGCAAGCCAAAGAGATGTGATGGGTATATTTATTGTTCAAGGCAGTATTATCGGTTTTCTGGGGACTTTGCTTGGGACTTTTATAGGCGTTGTTATGGCGCTCAATGTAACCCGCATTGTTGACTGGGCTGAACAATTGTTTGGCTTTAAAGTTCTTAGTGCTGATGTTTATTTTATTAGTTACTTTCCTTCTCAGGTTAAGTTAGAAGATGTATTAATTATAAGTATTGGCTCTTTTATCCTATGTGTCTTGGCGACACTTTATCCGGCTTGGCGAGCATCAAAAGTAGAGCCAGCAGAGGTGCTGCGTTATGAGTAATTGGGTTCTAGAGGCCTCTGGTTTAACCAAGTCGTTCAAGGATGGTGAGCGGCAGGTAGACGTGTTAAACGATTTGCAATTGCAGCTAGCCCATGGTCAAAGTATGGCTATCATTGGTAGTTCAGGGTCTGGCAAAAGTACCTTGCTGCAGCTGTTAGCTGGTCTAGAGCAACCTGATGCTGGAGAAGTATTTGTTGCTGGTGAGTGCTTGTCTAACTTAGGTGGCAACCAAGCGGCTAAACTGCGTAACCAACGGCTCGGTTTCGTTTTCCAGTTCCACCATTTATTAGCTGAGTTTAGCGCCTTAGAAAATGTAATGCTGCCTCATATTATGGCAGGCAATGCACCAAGCATGGCAGAAAAAAAATCGGAGGCAATGTTAAAAAGAGTAGGCTTAGGTGATCGTACTAACCATCGGCCCGGGGCTTTATCTGGTGGTGAGCGTCAACGTGTTGCTATCGCCCGTGCGCTAATCAATGAACCCGCATGTTTACTAATGGATGAACCTACTGGTAATTTGGATAGACATAATGCGCAACAAATATTAGCTTTACTCAAACAGTTACAAATAGACCTTGGTACTGCATTTATTGCGGTTACCCATGACCTAGAACTAGCAAGCCAGTTGGATTCACAGTTAAGGTTGCAAGATGGAAAGCTATTGAGTTAACGCTTACGCTTAAGCCAGTTACGTTTAACCTTCCAGCTCCAAAGAAGTTGCACAGTAAAAAACGCAATCACAGCTAAAACGAAGCCGCTAGTAAAAGAGCCTGTATAAAGCGGCTTCCATAACATGTGCAGTTGATCAAGCAACCAGCTTTTAGACCATTCAAAGTCTAACTGATAGCTTGGCGTTTGTAATATCCAGGTGCCAAGCTTATAGTTTGCGTATAACATCGGTGGCATAGTCAGTGGATTACTAATCCAAACTAATGCCACAGACAACGGTATGTTAGCTCGCCAAATTAATGCAATAGCGGCCGCTAATAACATTTGTAGTGGCATTGGTATCATGCAGCAAAAAATGCCGATGGCGCAGCCCTTCGCAACACTTGATCGTTTAAATCCCCATAGTTGAGTATCATGCATTAAACTATTTAACCAACCAAGTGACTGGTATTGGCTGAGTTTTTTTGGATCTGGGCTAATACGTTTAAAAAACTTCCGTGGCATGGTCTAACCTTAATAGGAGTGGCAGGTAAGGAGTTTTTAGGCGCACGCCTTACCTGTTGATTATGCGCTTATATACACGCTAAGCCAAGGCTTCGCGGGCTCAGGGATGAGACATTATGTATATCAATAGTTTATTTTTATTGCTGTTTTGGTGTCTAGGTTGGTCTGAATTTAGTGTTGTAAATAGCCTTTACCTTGTTACCGTGTTGTCAGTTGCACTTTTGGTTCCCTATGCCCGTGGTAAAGCAGCTTTATGCTTGGCCACATTTATACTAGCTAGTGCAGGCCAGTATCATCTAACTTATAGCCAGTTTCCCCATCCGTGGACTGGTAAAGACCTACTTATCAACGCCTGTGTTTCAAAGATAAAATCGACCCGTGTTGGCCTTAGTCTAGTGCTAACTGACGCACAAATTAGTGTTCCTCTATTGCAACTAAATAAACGTATTAAACCTGTATACAAGGCTATGCCTAAACCCCTGCCGGGATCAGTAAAAGTGAGTGTCTATCCCTATGCGAATGCTGCACAACCGCAACTTAAAGGACTAGATTCCGCACTAGGCTTGGCGGGTTTAATTGGTCAAAAAGTAGAATTAATTGTGCGGTTAAAAAACGCAAAAAATTATCATAACTACCATTCTTACGATTACTTTCGGTGGACCCAGTTAGAGGGCCAAACGGCGTCTGGTTATGTTAAGCAGTGGCTTTTTACTGGAGGCTCTTGCAGTCGCTTAAACTGGCCAAATCTGCAACTGGAGCAAGTGCGTCAAAGGTTATGGCAGACACTGCAAAGTTTTACAGAAGCTAAGTCTATGTCCGCTCAGTCGGTTAGTTTGTGGGGTGCTCTTGTGCTTGGACAGAGTTCAGCGCTAACAAAAAAACAATGGCAGGTATTGTCAGCCACTGGCACAACTCATTTGATGGTAATTTCTGGTTTGCATGTAGGTTTAGTGGCAGTGTTAATGATGTTTCTAATACGTTTATTAATATTACCTTTGGGTATTCGCAGTAGTTTTGGCCTTCAAGTTGGTGTTTGGGTAGGGCTTTGCGCAGCACTAGTTTTTGCGCTATTAAGTGGTTTTGGATTACCTGCGCAGCGAGCGGTTATCATGTTATTGGGATTAATGTGGGGCGCTATATGGGGTTTGAAACTCAGCTTTAGTCAACGATTATATACGGCGTTTTTCATCACCCTTATTTTACAACCTATTAGTGCCACACGTTTAGGCTTTTGGTTATCATATGTTGCTGTATTCGCCTTAGGTTTGGTGTGGTACCAGTCTGCCAGCCAACAATGGTGGCATAGGGTTATAAAATTAGTCGCAGCTCAAGGTGCCTTATCTTTGTTATTGGTACCTATTATTGCCCTGAGCACTGGTTATGTCAGTGTTGTTGGCCCTTTAGTCAATATTATCTTAGTTCCCGTTTTTAGTGTGTTTCTCATTCCTGCCTTATTACTGGTGAGTCTTATCAGCACTATGTTCGCTCTTCCTGACTTTGTGTTCGCAGGTATAGACTTTACTTTAGTTTCATTGTGGCAAGGTCTGGAGGCCGTTGCAGGTATTACTTGGTCGCAGGTGTTTGTTGGTTGGTTACCAATGGAGAGCTTTGTGTCAGCCTTCATTATAGGGTGCCTTTGTTTGGTTGTTAGGCGCTGGCATTGGCCAGTGTTAATTTTACTGATGCCTTTAATAGGCTTTGTGGTGTTTAACTCCCTTATTAATAATTCGCCTAAAACGTCTATCAATAGTCAATCTAAGGTTGTTGTCACCTTGTTGGATGTAGGCCAAGGTTTAAGTGTTTGGGTTCGGCAAGGTGAGCACAATATGTTGTATGATCTTGGGAATCGTTATCACAGCGGATTTAACTTAGTGGATGCTGTTATTTTGCCAGAGATGCTAGGTCAAGGTGTTAATCAGCTTGATGTATTAGTTATCAGTCACTGGGATATGGATCACAGCGGCGGCTTAAATGCATTATTACAACAGCAGCTAGTAAAGCGCTTAATATTGCCCTCTGAACATAAACCAAAACGGGAGCAAGCAATGGTTGTGTCAGCAGCAGATGTAAGTCGGTGCACTAGCACCCGCTGGAAAGCCCTGTGGGAAGACGCCAATACTCCTCTTATGTGGCGCCAAATTGCCTTGGCTGATTATGGCTTAACTGGCAACAACGCGTCGTGTGTCATATTACTTAAGTTATTTGGACGCCAGGTGTTAATTGCTGGAGATATTGAAGCTAAGGCAGAAACTATTTTAGTGGAATTGTCAGGGAAGTTAGGTGCAATGTCCCTTGCTAGTGACGTGTTAATTGCACCGCATCATGGCAGTAAAACATCGTCTTCAAAAGAGTTTTTAAACCATGTGATGCCTGCTTACGTATTAATTTCTGCAGGAAAAAATAACTCATATGGGCATCCGCATAAAAATATAACTAGCGCGTATTGGCGCCATGGCAGTCATTGGTACAATACTGGCCGACATGGGCAGATACAGGCGATATTTGAAGCTAATGGCAGCTACCAAGTGATGCCATATTTGCCCTAAAGGGGCAGCTTATTAGGCTCTACATAAGTGCTATATATAATTACTTGATAGCACAGGGGTGTAGGTTATAATGATCCGATAAAGGCCTGTATGGTGCCACGGTATGCAACCATGCCAAATGACGGCCAGGTGAAGCTAAGCGCAGACTTAATATGGAACATAGGTGACTGAAAAAATACTCAACGCATGGTATCGAGGGGCTTGGTGGTTATACTTATTACAGCCCTTGGCTTGTCTGTACCTATGGCTTAGAAGTTGGCATATTTATAGGCAGCCTAAGCTCGGAAAAAACCTTCTTCCCCTAGTAGTTATTGGCAACATTACTGTTGGAGGTACAGGCAAAACGCCACTGGTAGTAGCTCTTGTTGCCGCGTTAAAAAGTAAAGGTTTGCGCTGTGCCATTATTAGTCGTGGCTACGGCAGCAAGGTTGGTGCTGGACCCCACTGCGTTACTGCAGAAGACAATGCTCATACCGTTGGTGATGAACCGCTATTATTGAGTCAATTAACCGGCGTACCCGTAGTGGTAGGCTGGCGCAGAAAGTCTAGTATTGCTTGGTTGGCAGAGCAAAAGCAATTTGATCTAGTTATTAGTGATGATGGTTTGCAACATAACGCTATCAAAGGTGATGTAGAATGGTGCTTGCTTGATGCAACTCGTGGTATTGGTAATGGTTTATGCATTCCTGCTGGACCTTTAAGGGAGCCGGCCACCAAACTTTCTCAGGTGAATCAAGTGTTCACTACAGGCATGCCTAGTAGCACCATCAACGCAAACATAAAACACTATATGCAAGGGCACACATTGTGTCACTTACACCCCAGACTTGACCAGTTAAAGCGAGTGTTTGATGATTTAGTTGTGCCTTGGCCTGATGTTGCAAAACCAATGTTTGCAGTAGCTGCTGTGGGCCATCCAAAACGGTTTTTTGACGACTTACGTCATCGTGGATATGACGTTGATGGCAAAGGGTATGCAGATCATTATCAATTTAAAGAACATGATCTGCCACAGCACGAATTAATTATGACAGCTAAAGACGCTGTTAAATGTAGATCATGGGCCCAAGCTAAAAATAATGAGCCACCAAAGCCTTGGTTATATGCAACTCAATCATTAACTATTGCACCTGCGCAAATAGATGCGCTGTTGTTAGAATTAGGTTTATAACCTACTACACCCTATAAATAAGGATTCCCATGGATAAAAAATTATTAGAAGTTCTTGCCTGCCCAGTGAGCCATGGCCAACTATTTTTCCATTCACAGACAAATGAACTTTTTTGTCCTGCCAGTGGTTTAGCTTATCCTATTGATGCAGGTATTCCTGTTTTATTGGAGGCACAAGCAAGGCCCCTTACTGAAGAAGAGAAGCAAGCTTAATGGCTTTTTCTGTGATAATTCCAGCTCGGTTTTACTCAAGCCGTCTGCCAGGCAAGCCTCTGCTAGACCTTGGTGGCACAACGATGCTTCAGCGAGTTTACCAGCAGGCATGCAAGAGTGAAGCATCGCAGGTCTACATAGCGACAGACCATATAAATATTGAGAATCATGCAAAAGAGTTTTGTGACAAGGTAATTATGACCCGTGAGAACCATGTTACGGGCACTGATCGGTTACAGGAGGTTGTGGCTCATCTGGCGTTGCCAGATGATCATATTGTAGTGAATGTTCAAGGGGATGAACCCCTAATACCGCCACACTTAATCAATCAAGTGGCCAACAACCTAGAACAATACGCTGATGTCTCAATCGCCACCTTAGCTGAACCTATAGAAGATATTTCCCAAGTATTTGATGCTAATGCAGTGAAGCTGGTGCGCAATGCAGCCAATATGGCCATGTATTTCTCTCGGGCGCCTTTACCATGGGATAGAAGCTGGAATGACACCGACACTAAACGTGTAACGGAGGATATTTACCTGCGGCATATTGGACTTTATGCCTATCGTGTAGGTTTTTTACACCGTTATGTGGCTTGGCCGCAGGCAAGCTATGAAACACTTGAAAGCCTTGAACAACTCAGAGCCTTGCATCATGGTGAAAGTGTTCATGTAGACTTAGCACCAGAAGGAATGCCAGCTGGGGTCGACACTTATGAAGACTTAATACACATGCGAAAATTTCTTGCCTCAATGGCTCTGGAAAGTTAATGGAATTGCAGCGCAGGGTTAACCTGAAACCCTACAATACGTTAAGTTTAAACGTTGAAGCTGCATATTTTGTTGCTATCAACTGTCTCGATGATTTACGCCAAGCACGAAAATTTTGTCATGATAAATGTTGCCCTTGGCTGCTAATAGGGGGTGGTAGTAACCTTGTGCTTACTCAAGACTTTGAAGGTTTAGTCATGCTCATGGCGATGGATCAGGTGTTTTGGCCAGTTGAGAAAGAGAAACAAAGCATATCAAAGACGTTTAGTGTTAATGCGCAAGCGGGTTATGAATGGGACCTTCTTGTTGCTGAATCAGTTGCCCGTGGAGCCAGTGGCTTAGAAAATTTGTCATTAATTCCAGGGCAGGTAGGCGCTGCACCCATTCAAAACATTGGCGCTTATGGTGTAGAACTAAAACACTGCCTTGAGCTTGTGCAGGTGTTTAATTTTGATACTGGTGACACGTTTGAACTAGCAGCTAAAGACTGTGAGTTTGGCTATAGAGATAGCGTATTTAAACGTAACCGAAGCTGGATTGTTACCCAAGTTCAATTCTCCTTGACCTATGGGAATCAGCCTCAAGTTAGTTATGGCATTATCGCAGACACCATTATGTCGCTATCGGGTGAGCTCGCAGCTAATGCCTCACCGCAACAGGTACGAGATGCAGTGATCCATATCCGTCGTTCTAAGCTGCCAGATCCAAAAAAAGTTCCCAATGTTGGCAGTTTTTTTAAAAACCCCATAGTGAGCGATAGCCAAAAACAGAAATTAGCACAACAATGGCCGGGGCTCGTCGCTTACGCTATCGATGGCAAGGGTCACAAATTAGCGGCCGGTTGGCTGATTGATCAGTTAGGTTGGAAAGGGTTTAAGCAGGGTGATGTAGGTGTTCACGAACATCAAGCATTAGTCTTGGTCTGCTCAGGCGTCGCTACGGGCAAAGACGTATTAGATTTGGCTCAGACAATAAAAGTTGACGTGGCCAAAAAATTTGGTGTCACATTAGAAGTAGAGCCTCGGTTGTTTGACAACCGAGGTGAGTTTTACCTATAAAGTAACTTAACCTTCTTTAGCTGCGTCTTGCTCAGCTGCAGCTTTTTCACGGCGACGCTTCTCACGTGGGTCATTGTGAGCACGCGGGCGAGAAGAGCGCGGTGCAGTGGCTTCATTAGTTGGCACTGGCTTAATTTCTTCTAGCGTAACCGCCGCCTCAGTTTCAACCGCCTTGTCAATCGCAACTTCTGGGGCTTTTTCTACTAGGGCCTCAACTACTGCTTCAGTCTTTTTCACTGGTGACGTTTTTTTAGGAGTTTCAACTGTAACTTCAACCTTAACTTCTGCAAGGGTTTCAGGTTTAACTTCTTTAGCAACGTCCACCTTAACGTCAGCAACAACTTTAGCAGACGGTGCAGCGACAACCTCACTAGGGCTCTCAGGTTTTTTCTCAGTTATTGCCTCAACAACTTCCACAGTCTTTTCCACAGCTGCATCAGCAGGTACTGACGGGCTTTCGATTGAGGTTTCAACGACTGCTTCGGTAGGTTTAGCTTCCTTCGGTTTGCGTTCACGTGGTTTACGTTGGCGAGTTTTTTTATCGCCTGTTTCTTTTTTAGGTGCCGCTTCAGTCTCAGAGTTGGTCTCAACCACGTCAGCTATCACTGCTTCGGTAGGAGCAACTTCAGTTTGGGTGATGACTTCAGGGGTTATGGCCTCTTCAGTTACTGCGCTGGTATTTGCATCTAGGCTTTGATCAGTTTGTGGTTTGGGGTTGCTACGCTTACCGTTACGATCTCGACGACGCTTCTGATCACGAGTGCGGTTGGCATTTGATTCATAAGCTTCCTCGGGCAAAGAAGGGGCCTGCGTAGCAGTTTCTATGGCTTCAACAGCTTTAGGCTCGCGACTCTTGTTTCGAGTCTCCTGGCGACGGTTGTTGCGCTTCTCATCTGTATTTCGGTCGTTCTTGCGCTCTTCGTTCCGGCTTTCATTTCGTGATTCGGTACTGGCTTCACTACGAGACGTGTTACGAGACTCCGTATTAGCTTCGTTACGCTTGTCGTCACGTGATTCATTGCGTCTGTTACCATTGCGGCCACGACGACGATCATCATTTTGGTTCCGATTTTGGCTATTGCGAGAACTGTTACGTGACTCATTACGAGAAGTTGAGGCTTTAACCGGTGGTTTTTCTTCTACTTTAGCTTTCGGCTCACCATTAATTAAACGGCCCAAGGCGCCCAAGATACGGGCACCTAAACCTGTGGTTTTAGCAGGCTTTGCAGCAGTGGTTTTGGCTTTAACTGGCGCAGATGCAGTAGCTCCTGTTTCTGGAGCTGGTTTGGCTGGCTGAATGCTTTCCACTGCTGGCTTTTCCATCGCTAGAGGGGTTTTAGCATCAAACTCCTTAGCGTCAAAGTGATGTTGAACCAAGTCTATTTCATAACTTGTTTCACTCGCCTGCGCTGCTTCATGGTCGTCTCGCAAGCGGCTCACTTCAAAATGAGGTGTATCCATTTGTGGGTTTGGAATAATCACTACCCGAACACCAACAGTTTTTTCAACTTCTAAAATCTCTGCTCGCTTCTCGTTGAGTAAGTAGGTTGCCATATTAACTGGTAATACTACCCGAATCTCAGCGGAGCGGTCTTTGCTTGCTTCTTCATTGATTAAGCGAATAATAGACAAGGCTAATGATGCAACGTCACGAATACTGCCTTGGCCACTGCAGCGTGGGCAGACGATACCTGACGTTTCACCCAATGAGGGGCGCAAACGTTGGCGAGACATTTCCATTAAGCCGAAACGAGAAATACGCCCGACTTGTACGCGGGCACGATCAAGTTTTAAGCTGTCACGTAGTTTGTTTTCCACAGCGCGTTGGTTACGCATTGGGCCCATGTCAATAAAGTCGATCACAACTAAACCACCCATGTCACGCAAACGTAACTGGCGAGCAATTTCTTCTGCCGCTTCTAGGTTAGTGTTTAATGCTGTTTCTTCAATATCGCTGCCTTTAGTGGCCCGTGCTGAGTTAATATCGATAGACACTAACGCTTCTGTTGGGTCGATTACTATAGCACCGCCAGAGGGAAGGGTTACTTCACGCTGGAAAGCAGTTTCGATCTGAGATTCAATTTGGAAGCGATTGAATAAAGGAATTTCTTGGTCATAGAACTTTATTTTGTTCTCATAACTAGGCATAACTTGTTGTACAAAAGTTAATACATCTTGATAAACCTTAGGTTGGTCGATCAATACTTCGCCAATATCTTGGCGTAAATAATCACGCATTGCGCGAATAATCACGTTACTTTCTTGGTAAATTAAGAAGGGGGCCGCGTGCTTGTCAGAGGCGGCAGTGATCGATTCCCACAGTTGCTGTAGATAATCTAGATCCCACTGTATGTCTTCAGCACTGCGGCCAATACCGGCGGTACGAACAATGACGCCCGACTCAGCAGGAACAGTCAGTTGATTCATTACTTCGCGAAGTTGAGAACGTTCTTCACCTTCAATGCGACGGGAAATGCCGCCAGCACGGGGGTTATTAGGCATCAAAACTAGGTAACGGCCAGCAAGGCTGATAAATGTGGTTAAGGCAGCGCCTTTATTACCACGTTCTTCTTTGTCCACTTGAACTACAATTTCCTGACCCTCTTTAACCAGCTCACGTATGCTTGAGCGACCGCTTTGAGAAGGGTCTTTGAAGTATTCGCGAGAAATTTCTTTAAGAGGAAGGAAACCATGACGTTCTGAGCCATAGTCAACAAACGCAGCTTCTAAACTTGGTTCTACCCGGGTGATACGGCCGCGATAAATATTGGCCTTCTTTTGTTCACGAGCTCCAGATTCAATATCTAGGTCATACATACGCTGGCCGTCGACCAGAGCAACGCGCAACTCTTCAGAGTGGGTTGCATTAATTAGCATTCTTTTCATGGTGTTCAATTTCTTGAAACCCATTTACCCTACGGCAATTAATATGTTTACGGGCGTACTGAGGCTAATAAAAGCCCTTACGGTGCAGGAAACCGTTACCTTCTCGGATAAATATGCTCTGCACTAGGCAGCTCACATTATGTTAATGGTCTGTTTTAACTAACAATATCAGTCATATAGGTTAGCCTTTAAACTAACTCACCAGCAGCCTGCTTTAACTTCAATAAGGCCCTGTTTATTCTATTGATTTGGCTATTGCCTTCGTGTGCTCACTTCAGCACTGTAATTCTTTTTCAGACCGGTCCATGGGTAGGGTACATCTACACCTAAACACCAAGCATAAATTAATTCGCCGTAACTGGGTAAAACGGGTGGTTTTACGTTAAATAACTGGGAATACCCCGAGTTACAGCCTATTTCATTTGGATTTTGCGGTGCCACATATACATTCGGCATTAACGGCAAAATCAACGGGTTGGGATTGTCAGGCCCCACCTAAAAATTGGATAACTGAACGGGGCTATTAATTTTCTGCCCAACAACTGATTTAATGTCAGTTTCAGTGGCTGCTATGTTACCATTCAGGCCCTTAGCCCGCAATTAATAAAGCCATTAGTTTTTCATTTATGCCACAAAAGCCGACTCCTCCGCCTGCATTAACCGCTACTTCTGTAAAATTTGTCTCTATTGATGATGATAGAGCAGGTCAGCGTATTGATAATTTTTTAATGACGCATCTTAAAGGAGCCCCCAAAAGCCTAATTTACCGCATTGTTAGGAAAGGAGAGGTGCGAGTCAATAAAGGTAGAATTAAACCTGACTATAAGTTAAAAGATGGTGATATCGTGCGAGTTCCACCGGTTAAGCTGCCAGAGCCGAATACGCCAGCCGCGGTGGGCAAGGGCTTAGAAAAACAGTTACGTGACGCGATTTTATATGAAAGTCCGGGCCTATTGATTATTAACAAACCCCATGGATTAGCCGTTCATGGTGGCAGTGGCATTAACCTTGGTCTGATAGAAAGCCTACGTCAGCTTTATCCCAACGAGCGTTCTTTGGAGCTAGTTCATCGTTTAGATAGAGACACATCGGGCTGCATTATGGTGGCCAAAAAGCGTTCAACTTTAAGGGCTATTCATGCCCAACTTAGGGATGGTGGCATAGACAAGGTTTATCAAGCCTTGGTGATTGGTGGCTGGCCTAAGGCTTGTCAAAAAGTAGATGCACCGCTATTGAAAAATGTGGTTCAATCTGGAGAACGTATGGTGCGTGTGGTTCAGGAGGGTAAGCGCAGCATTACTCGGTATAGAGTGTTACAAAGTTTAGGTCAGTTTACGTTGATTGAGGCCAGACCGATTACCGGTAGAACTCATCAAATACGTGTTCACTGTCAACATATGGGCCATCCTATCGTGGGTGATCCTAAATACGGGGTAGACGAAGTAAACCAGGTGCAGCGCCAATTAGGATTAAATCGACTATTTTTGCATGCAGCGCAATTACGTTTGGTTGACCCTAGCACGGAGAAGAAAATCGATGTTCGTGCTCCCTTAGATCTGCGTTTACAGCACGCTGTTGAACGTTTGAGCTAATGTCCGACTAATGCGTACTGGTGCTGGTGCTATTCTATTTCTTTAGTTATGCTGCAATCCGTTTAAATACAGGCTAGGTGCCACTTATGTACAACACTAATCTTGATAAGAATCAGGCTAATTTTCAAAGTCTTTCACCTTTATCGTTGCTTAAACGAGCCGCTGAGGTGTATCCATCCATAAACGCTCAAGTCTATGGCGACGTCCGTCGCACTTGGTTACAAACTTATCAACGTTCTTGTGCTATTGCTAGCGCACTTAAAAATAGAGGCATTGGCTTGGGAGACACAGTATCCGTAGTATCTCATAATGGGCCCGAGTTGTTTGAGTCTCACTATAGTGTTCCTATGGCAGGCGCGGTACTTAATGCCATTAATACGCGTTTAGACGCAACCACTATTGGTTTTATTTTTGATCATGCAGAAACTAAAGTCGTGTTTGTAGATCGTGAGTTTTCTGAAACAGTTGCTCTAGCGCTGACCTTGTGCAAGGCAAAACCGTTGGTAGTGGATATAGATGATCCAACGTTTGAGGGTGGTCGACTTATAGGAGACCTAACCTATGAAGCACTTTTAGAAGAAGGGGATGAAGACAGCCAGTGGGAAATGCCAGAGGATGAATGGCAAGCTATTAGCCTAAACTATACATCGGGCACCACCGGTAATCCTAAAGGTGTAGTTTACCACCACCGGGGGGCTTATTTAATGGCTATGAACATGGCTTTTACTTGGGACATGCCCAAATTCCCAACCTTTATGACTGTTGTTCCCATGTTTCATTGTAACGGTTGGTGTTTTCCGTGGGCTACTGCATTATTAGCTGGAACCAATGTTTTTATTCGCCATTTAAAGCCAGAAATTATGCTTAACCTTATTAGACAAGAAAAAGTGACCCATTTTGGTGGTGCACCAATCGTGCTTAATATGATTAATAATGCGGATGACCAATATAAACAAGGGATTCAGCACCAAGTTAAAGTGATGACAGCAGGTGCGGCACCCCCGGCTGCAGTGATTGAAGCCATGGAAGACTTGGGCTTTGAAGTTACTCACGTTTATGGCCTGACAGAAACTTATGGAGCGTGTGTTATTTGTGAATGGCAGCCAGGCTTGTGGGGTCATTTATCGAAGCCACAGCAGGCTGCTTTAAAGTCTAGGCAGGGTGTGCGTGGTCCTGGTCAAGAAGACCATCAGGTAATGAATACAGAGACTATGATGCCTGTGCCCAAAGATGGTGAGACTATTGGTGAAATATGCCTACGAGGCAATATGGTAATGAAAGGTTACCTTAAAAACCCAACAGCCACTGCAGAAGCCTTTGATGGTGGCTGGTTCCGTACTGGAGATCTTGCTGTTTGGCATGAAGATGGATACATGGAAATTAAAGATCGAGCAAAAGATATCATCATATCCGGAGGGGAAAATATTTCTTCAATTGAAATTGAGGGAGTACTTTATAGTCACCCAGATGTGCTTGAGGCTGCAGTTGTGGCAAGGCCTGACGAAAAGTGGGGAGAGACCCCATGTGCATTTATAACCCTTAAACCAGATGCTATTGTTGCTGCTGACGAGTTGATTAGCTATTGTAAAGACAATATGGCGCGCTTTAAAGTGCCCAAGCACATCGTTTTTGGGTCTTTACCTAAAACAGCCACAGGTAAAATTCAAAAATTTGTGCTACGCAAAATGGTGCCTGCATAGACAAAATAAGTTAGACTTTTACTAGATACCAAACTAATGAGTTTGGGAAATTTGTAATTATTGGAGACACATAGACCCCATGGGTGATCCTATCGATACAGCTAAGGTATACGCTTTGGCCAATGAAATGATGTTCTCTGGTCAACAAATAAGTGTGCCAGCGATTGCAGATGCAATGCATATTGAAGCCTCTGATGAATTAACCAGCAAGCTAGAACATTGGTGGATGGAGCAGGAAAGTCGAGTCACTTTTCGTCATAGTATGAATTCCCGTCATCGTCCAGATGTTCCAGAAACAGTTTACCAATCGGTTCAGTTGATATGGAAAAATGCCGTAAAAGATGCACGTTTAGAGCTTGAGTTGGCCGCAAATAATGATCATCAGGTGGCTGCTGTTGGTGCTGCTTTGGAAGACGAATTGTATCTATCCAAAGCTCAACTGGAAGCCTTAGAAGATTCCAATCAGCGACTGCGTGTTCAGTTAAGTGAAAGTCAGCATAGTGTTAAAAATCTGGAAGCTGAACGGGCAATGCTGCGCAGTAACTTGCAGTCTGCAGAAACTAATGTCAGTTCCATGGGTCATAAAGTGGCTGAATCTAACGGTGAAATGAAACGTGCCCAAGCAAGCAGTGAAGAGGCCAAGAAACTGTTAGATAATCGTATGAAAGAAGAAATGGCTCGTCATCAAGAAAGTATAAGCAAGGTGAAGAGTAAGATGAGCTATTATAGTCATCAATTGGATAAGTTACGTGACGAGTGGGGTAAGAAGGAAACTGCATTGAACTCCCAAGTCCAAGACTTGCAAGGTGAGGTAGCAAGAAGTGCAGTAACCCATGACACCCAGTTTAGCCAGATTCGTAGTCAGGATGAGGAGCTACGCAAGTATAGAGGAGAGATTACCAGCCAATCTCGAAATATGTCTAAGTCTACCAGTCAGGCATTAGCGTCGACGAACCGTTTAAAACGCCTAGAAAATGAACTTCAACAACTTGAGTTCGAGATAAAGGAATTGAAAAACCGCACGATGGTCGACAAATCAGATACGGCCAGGCGAGAAGCAGATCTGCGCACGCTTCTAAAGTCTAGAGACGGTGAAAACTTTCAAATTAATAACAAGATGAGTGATCTTCAACGCACACTCATCGCACGCGAAGAAGAAATAAGGCGCTTAACTGCTAAGCTTTAGTTTTGTTAACCTTTCTTATCAACCATCATTGATGCTGTGCCATCAGCGACTAGCTTGTCATTGACAAAACACTGGGTTTTTAAGGTAACACGGCCACGCCGTTGGTTAATTTCTTCTACGGTAACAGTTGCCACAACAGTGTCTTGTATAAAAACAGGTGCTCTAAATTTAATTTGCTGGTCTAAGTAAATGCAGCCAGGCCCTGGTAATTGTGTTCCGAGCACTGTTGATATTAACCCTGCGCTCATCATGCCGTGTGCAATGCGCGCTTTAAAGGGCGTAGTTGCGGCGTACTCGTCGTCTAGGTGGACCGGGTTAGTGTCGCCGGTGATTGCAGCAAAGGCTTGAATATCTTTGTCTGTAATAGTTTTTTCAAAACTGGATGTCATACCAATACTTAAATCTTCTAAGTAATAACCGTGTTGGTCAGCCACATTTTTCTCCTTTAAAATTTGCCTCATGAGTTCTTCGTGAAACCCATGGGTCAGCATGATAGGCATTATTTCGCTTAGCTACAAATGTCAGGCTAAAATTGTCATAAGATTTACATCTGTAACCTGATTTAAACATTAACATAAAAGAGACAATGCTATGAGTGACTATCAAGCCCCCTTAGAAGAAATGAACTTTGTCATCAATCGGTTGCTTGATTTGCCCAATTTTGCACTGTCTATTGGTAACGAAGATGCCAGTGAAGATTTGCTGCAAGCGGTACTTTCAGAGGCTAATAAATTAGCCAATGGAGTCTGGTCTCCTATTAACTATGCAGGGAATCAGCAAGGCGTTAAGTTAACTGATACTGGGGTCAAGTCTGCTGATGGGTTTAAACAGGCTTATCAAGAATACGCTCAAGGGGGTTGGAATAGCCTGTACTTTGATGAGCAATATGGTGGCCAAGGGTTGCCATTTACCTTTTCCATGCCAGTTGCAGAAATGATTAATTCGGCTAATGTGTCCCTTGCCCTTTGTCCCTTGCTCACTACGGGTGCCATAGAAGCCATCGCAGCTCATGGTAGTGAACAAATAAAAGATACTTACCTGGCTAAAATGATTAGTGGTGAGTGGACTGGCACCATGAACTTAACAGAGCCCCATGCAGGCACAGATTTGGCTGCGATAACCACCACTGCAAAACCCAATGGCGATCATTTTTTAGTTAAAGGTCAAAAGATCTATATCACTTGGGGTGATCATGACATGACTGATAACATTATCCACCTGGTGTTAGCCAAACTGCCTGATGCTCCAGAAGGTGTAAAAGGTATATCTTTATTTATCGTACCTAAATTCCTTGTTAATGTGGATGGTAGTTTAGGTGAGCGTAATGATGTGCATGCAATTAATGTAGAGCATAAACTTGGCATCCATGCCAGTCCAACCTGTGTCATGAGTTACGGTGACCATGGTGGTGCTATTGGATACCTCGTTGGTCAGCCTCACCAGGGTTTGGCAGCGATGTTTACTATGATGAACAATGCTCGCTTATTAGTGGGTCTGCAAGGGGTAAGCCTGTCTGAGCGTGCTTATCAAGCTGCCCTAGAGTATGCCCGCGAAAGGGTACAGTGTGCTGCTCCTGGGTCTAAGCACAGGGGTGCAATTATTCATCACCCAGATGTACGCCGAATGCTTATGACCATGCGCAGTGTCACTGAAGCGTCTAGGGCCATTGCCTATGCCACCGCTGCTCAGATTGATTTAAGTCACAATAGTGCGGATGCAGCTACTAGAGGCTTGGCACTAAAGCGGGTGGGGTTATTAACTCCTATTGCTAAAGGCTGGTGTACCGAGTTATCTCAAGAGGTGACTTCATTAGGTGTCCAAGTGCATGGTGGCATGGGCTTTATAGAGGAAACAGGGGTTGCCCAATACAGCAGGGATGCTCGTATACTTACTATTTATGAGGGAACCACTGGTATTCAAGCATTAGACTTGGTTGGCAGAAAAACTCTATTTGATCAAGGAGGTGCAATGGCCGATCTTGTGCAACAAATGCGGGATGATTTAGCGTTACACGGTCATGCTGTAAGCCAGCGGCATCAGGGTTATATGTCTGAAGCTATTGTAGGGCTTGAATCTAGTTATCGGCAATTATTAGAGGACGCCCAAGGTGATGTTATGTTTGCTGGGGCAATAAGTTTTGATTTATTAATGCTAAGTGGTTATGTTTGTGGCGCATGGCAAATGATTAAAAGTGCTGGGCTTGTGGCCAAGGAAGATAACGAAAAGTTTAAGGCCAATAAGATGACCACGGTAGCCTATTACTTAGACCACATTTTACCGCGTTTTGAGGCTCATCGCCGCTCTATCGCCTCTGGTTCTATAAGTGTGATGGCCATTGATGCCGATGATTTTTAAAGGGTTATCGCCTATAGCGTATTTGTCATTTATGGGCTGCCAGTTAAGGTAGGCAACATAACCCAAATCATAATCTAGGTGTATGCATCAAGATATGTTTAGAGGCCTAACTATAAACGGCATTGCTAGCGCCCATCGTCAAACCAGATGTCTTTGAAGTCTACCCAGCCTAGACAGTTGAGCTGCAGTCCTTGCACACGATGACCATAATGCATTTGTTAAAGGGGCAATAATGCCAGCTCTTGCTGCAAGTGGATGTCTAGCCGCCTAAACACTTCCATACACAGTTTTTTCTGGTGATGCCAATGCCTCATTTAGCATGTTTTGGGTAATGTGGCGCTGCTCTTTGCCCATGCAATGCTGCAGTGAGCGTTGTGTTGCAAGCCAT
The DNA here is from genome assembly GCF_047730085.1 of Candidatus Njordibacter sp. Uisw_056. Taxonomy (NCBI): domain Bacteria; kingdom Pseudomonadati; phylum Pseudomonadota; class Gammaproteobacteria; order Pseudomonadales; family Candidatus Njordibacteraceae; genus Candidatus Njordibacter; species Candidatus Njordibacter sp. Uisw_056. The sequence continues at coordinate 1,316,829 of NZ_CP159830.1, forward strand.
TCATACAGTATTCATTTTTTAGTGAAAGCAAACCCTGCTAATCCTAGACAGATTTTTGCAATCAGCAATAGGTTTGCAATTAAAATATAGCTATTTTACAGACAATAAAAAACCAGAACAGGTCTGGTTTTTTATTGTCATTTAGACACGTTCAACAGTTTGTGATCACTGATTACAGCACTATTGGGCACTAAAGCGCTTTATCTAATTCCGGAACAGCTACAAATAAATCTGCGACCAAACCATAGTCAGCAACTTGGAAGATGGGTGCTTCTGAATCTTTGTTGATGGCAACAATAGTTTTCGAGTCTTTCATACCAGCTAAGTGCTGAATAGCTCCAGAAATTCCAACAGCAATGTATAGCTCTGGTGCAATCACTTTACCAGTTTGGCCAACTTGGTAGTCATTAGGCACGAATCCAGCGTCTACTGCGGCACGCGATGCGCCAACTGCTGCACCTAGCTTGTCTGCAACGCTTTCTAACATGTGAAAATTTTCACCGTTTTGCATGCCACGGCCACCAGAGATGACTATGGCAGCTGAAGTAAGCTCAACACGTTCAGATTCAGATGAAGACACCCCAACAAAGCGAGAAAGGCCAGAATCCGCAACCGCATCTACGGCTTCAATAGTGGCAGAACCACCCGTTTCGGCAACTGCGTCAAATTTGGTAATACGAACAGTAATTAGCTTAATGCTGTCGCTAGATTGAACTTTAGCCATAGCATTACCAGCGTAAACTGGGCGGACGAAGGTGTCTGCAGAAATAACTTCGCTGATTTCGGAGATTTGACTCACGTCTAACAAAGCTGCAGCGCGGGGCATGAAATTTTTGCCAAAGGTAGTGGCAGCTGTTAACACATGGCTGTAGTTACTAGCTAGTGAAACCACTAAATTAGCAACGTTTTCTGCCAGTAGGCCTTCTAAACTAATATCATCTGCCAGCAATACTCGATTGACGCCAGAAATCTGAGCTGCTGCTTGAGCGGCCACTGAACAGCCATTACCAGCAATAAGTAAATCAATGTCACCACCCATTTGCTGGGCAGCGGTCACCGTGTGTAAAGTAGCGCCAACTATACTGGCGTTATCATGTTCTGCAATAACTAGAATGCTCATTGTAGGCTCCTTAAATAACTTTAGCTTCGTTACGTAGTTTTTCAACTAATTCGGCAACATTTTCAACCATCACACCAGATGCGCGTGCAGGCGGCTCCATCACTTCAAGAGTTGTCATGCGGTTAGCCGTATCTAAGCCTAAGTCGCTAATGTCTATCTTTTCCAGTGGTTTTCGCTTAGCTTTCATTACATTAGGTAAAGAGGCGTAGCGTGGTTCGTTTAAACGAAGATCTGCGGAGATCACTGCTGGCATGTTAACGTTAATGGTTTCTAGGCCTGAGTCTACTTCTCGCGTTACCTGAGCGGTACCGTCAACTATTTCTAACTTCGACGCAAAGGTGGCTTGCGGCCAACCTAAAAGTGCTGAGACCATCTGCCCCGTTTGATTGCATTCGTCATCGATGGCCTGCTTGCCAACTAAAACTAAGTCAGGATTCTCTTTTTCAACCATTGCTTTAATTATTTTAGCTATAGCTAAAGGCTCTAAAACGTCATCAGTAAGAACTAAAATCGCACGATCTGCACCCAATGCTAGGGCGTTACGCAGTGTTTCTTCTGACTTGGCTGCGCCGATGGATAATGCCACAACTTCTTCTACGGTGCCTGCTTCACGCAGACGAATAGCTTCTTCTACAGCATTTTCGCAAAACGGATTCATGGTCATTTTGGCATTGGTTAGGTCTATACCTGATTTGTCTGCCTTGACACGGGCCTTGACCTGAGGGTCTAGTACGCGCTTTACGCCAACTAAAACTTTCATGGACATGATCTCACTTTAATAAAAAGGGTAGCGTTAGCCTTTGCTAATGCTAATAAAAGCAGGCAGTTTAAACCTGCCTACACAGAAGTCAATGTTGCTCTGAATAAAAGCTTGGCCAAAGTTAAATAAATACCTTCGGCCATACCTTTTACCTATTATTACGTTAACTGATTAAGCGCGCAATTTGAAATTTGTTGGGTCGAAGGGTGACTCTTCAACCACAGTCGCTTGGTACATCTCCCCCAAAATTTCTATTTCAAGTTCGGTGCCAATAATGGCAAGTTCTGGTTGCACCATGCCAAGGGCAAGTGATTTGCCGACGCGCCAGCCATAACCGCCAGAAGTTGCACGGCCTACTAGTTCACCGTCCTTATAAATTGCTTCAGAACCACGAGCGTCCGCATCAGTTACACCGTGGACCTCAATAGTGGCAAAGGCGTTTTTAGCGCCGCGCTTTTCCCACGCCATCAGTGCATCTTTACCAATAAAGTCGCCTTCTTTGTCTAAACGAATAAAACGGCCCAGGGCAGATTCCACTGCAGAATATTCAATCGACATTTCACGAGGGATTAAACGATAAGATTTTTCTAAACGCATGCTGTCCATAGCGCGAATACCAAATGGCTTGATATCAAACTCGGCACCCGCTTTCATAACCTCATCAAAGATGTAGTTTTGCATTTCAATAGGGTGATGCAATTCCCAACCTAATTCGCCTACAAAGTTAACACGCAAAGCTTCGGCTGTAGCATAACCTACGTTAATCTTCTTGCCAGTGAGCCACTTGAAACTATCATTAGATAGGTCAGTGTCTGTAATTTTTTGTAACACTTCGCGTGAACGTGGGCCAGCCAATACTAGAACGCCAGTATTGGTAGTGACACGTTGAACATCTACGCTACCATCTTTCGGTTTAAGCTTAAATAGGTAATCGTGGTCGTGAGTTTCAAAGGCACCAGCAGATACAAGGTAGTAACTCTGGGGGCCCGTTTTGTACACCGTATATTCAGAGCGTACACCACCATTGAGCGTCAACATGTGCACCAGCGAGATACGGCCAATTGTTTTTGGCATTTTGTTAGCAAAAATGTACTCCAACCATGCTTCTGCACCTGGACCTTTAACAATTGCTTTAGCAAAAGCAGACATGTCTAGTAAACCTACGTTTTCAGTGACATGCTTACATTCGTTTCCTACAAACTCATGGTAGTTAGAGCGACGGAATGAGTTTTTTTCTACAATAGGTCCACCATCAAGAGGCTCAGAGAAGTTTTGGTTCCACAATACCTGATCGACATTGTCTGTTGCCAATTCTTCCGCAGTTAGTGCGTAGTCTTTGTTGGGCATAAACCAATTAGGACGTTCCCAACCATAAACACTACCAAATACCGCTCCTAGAGCTTTCATGCGGTCATAACATGGGGTGGTCTTGAGTGGGCGAGCGGCTTCACGTTCCTCGTCTGGGTAGTGTGTAGTGAATACATTAGCGTAAGCTTCTTGGTTTTTTTCCTTCAGATAACCCCGCGTCGCATAAGGGCCAAATCGACGAGGGTCTACACCCATCATGTCTACGGTAGGCTCACCATCGATCATCCACTCAGCCAACTGCCATCCAGCGCCACCAGCAGCGGTGATGCCGAAGGAGTGACCTTCATTAAGCCAGAAGTTTTTAAGGCCAGGAGCTGGGCCTACGATAGGGTTTCCGTCTGGTGTGTAGGCTATTGCACCATTATAAACTTCCTTAACACCCACTTCGGCAAAGGCAGGTACCCGATTCATACAGAATTCAATGTGGGGCATTAAACGATCTAACTCTTCGTTAAATAGCTCGTATTCACAGTCATCGGCGGGGCCGTCAACGTAAACACAAGGTGCGCCTTTTTCATAGGGGCCTAGGAGCAAACCGCCTGCTTCTTCTCGTAGATAGTAGCCGCCATCTGATTCTCGTAATACACCCATTTCTGGCAATCCTTGCTTCTTTCGCTCCAAAATTTCTGGATGAGGCTCGGTAACAATGAATTGATGTTCTACTGGGATTACAGGAATGTCTAGGCCAACCATTTCACCTGTTTTGCGGGCAAAGCTGCCAGTACAAGATACTACGTGGTCACAGGCAATATCACCCTTATCAGTCTTAACAATCCAAGTGTGATCTACTTGTTGCTCAATTGCAGTTACTGAGGTAAAGCGATAAATTTCGGCACCCATATCTCTGGCACCTTTACACAGTGCTTGAGTGAGGTCAGCCGGCTGAATATAACCATCATCTGGATGCTGAATCGCACCGAGTAAACCTTCTGTGTTGCACAGAGGCCAAACTTCCTTGACTTGCTCAGGTGTTAGAAACTTAGTCTGAACACCTACGGTTTTAGCAACTCCAGCGTAATACTTATATTCGTCCATGCGGTATTCGCAGTTAGCTAAACGGATGTTAGACACCACAGAGAAGCCTACACTCATGCCAGTTTCTTTTTCAAGCTCATGGTAAAAGTCCACGGAGTACTGGTGCAACTTACCCACAGAATAGCTCATGTTAAAAAGAGGTAGCAAACCAGCTGCGTGCCATGTAGAGCCGGAGGTAAGTTCTTTACGTTCAACCAACACCACGTCGGTCCAGCCTTTTTTGGCTAAGTGGTACAAAGTGCCTGCGCCGACAACACCACCGCCGATAACGACGACTTTAGCAGAAGATTTCATGTGTGTTTGCTCCCGAAGAAAGGGTAAGTAGCCCAATGAGCACGATTGCCATTGAGCAAAAAATAACGAGCAAATTTTACCCATGGGTACTGGAGCTAACTTGTCAAAAAGCGACTCACACTAACGAAACAAGAGACCTCTTGGGGCAATGGCTTTGGCTCGTTATAAAGAACAGCTTGCTTTACCACGCTTTAACAAGTATTGCTGATGGTAATCTTCTGCTAGGTGATATTGGTTTGCAGCTTCAATAATAGTGATTACGGGCGCTTTAAATAAGCCCATGTTATTGAGTGTTTGGCGCATTTCAACGGCCTGCTGCTGTTGACTTTGGTCATGGTAAAACACAACTGAACGGTATTGTGTACCAAAATCTGGTCCTTGTTGGTTTGGCGTAGTTGGATTATGGTTTTGCCAGAACAGTTGTAACAACTGCGAGTATGTTATCACGCTGTCATTGAAGCAAATCTGTACCACTTCAGCGTGCCCTGTATCACCTTGGCATATATCATTATAAGTGACTCGTGGGGTATGTCCACCCATGTAACCCACAGTAGTAGATGTGACACCTTGTTGCTCGGCAAATAGGGCTTCTACACCCCAAAAGCATCCTGCGCCAAATGTAGCTAATTGTTCCATGAAATTGCCTCGGTAAATAGGATCAGTCTAGTACCTTAACGGGGCAATGAAATCGAAGCAAGGTAATTTAAAAGACATCACCTTAGGTTGACATATTTTTACTCTGGTTAGTTACATAAAAATGTTCATGAGTCCCATTTTTGTATCAAAATTTGGTAATAAAAGGGTTTGGTTAAGCGCAAAATAATCTAACTTTCCTTATCCATAGCTTAAGGCTAACGCAGGGGTATGGGGCTGTGTATAATGCTAGTTCAATTTGTAATAGTAGACTCAACCAATGCAAGCCAAACAACGTGTGCTCACAGGTATCACTACGACCGGAACACCCCATTTAGGTAATTACTTAGGTGCACTCAAGCCTGCGGTGGCTGCCAGTCAACAAGTGGACACAGATAGCTTTTATTTTCTCGCTGATTATCATGCGCTGATCAAATGCCAAGACCCTCAAACAGTTCATCGTTCTGGCCGAGAAATTGCTGCCATTTGGCTAGCATTAGGTTTAGATACCGATAAAGCCACATTTTATCGTCAATCTGACATCCCAGAAATACCTCAGCTTGCGTGGTTTTTAACGTGTATGACCGCCAAAGGTATGATGAACAGAGCCCACGCATATAAAGCTTCTGTAGACGAGAACCAACGTCAATCTAGTGCTGACTTAGATCAAGGTATTAGTATGGGTTTGTATAGTTATCCTATATTAATGGCAGCTGATATATTAATGTTTAATGCCCACCATATCCCGGTTGGCAAAGACCAAATTCAACATATTGAGATGTGCCGAGACATTGCTATGCGTTTTAATCATACTTATGGAGAACACTTTGTGTTGCCTGAAGCTATGGTGGATGAAGGTGAGGCAAAAGTTTTGTCAGGCCTTGATGGCCGGAAAATGAGTAAAAGCTATGGCAATATTATTCCTTTATTTGCGCCCGCTGATGAACTAAAGAAACTGATCTTTCAAATAACAACAAATAGCTTGCAACCCGGTGAAGTGAAGGACCCAGATACCTGCACTTTGTTTGAAATTTATAGTGCCTTTGCTAGCCAGGAAGAAACCCTGATGATACGTAAAGCTTATGCCAACGGCATAGGTTGGGGAGACATGAAGGGGCAATTGTTTGAGTATCTTAATGATTACCTAAGCCCAGCTCGCAAGCGGTATGACGAAATTATTACAGACCCGGCCTACATCGAATCTGAACTACAAAAAGGCGCGGCTAAAGCGCGCGCTCAAAGCGAACCGTTTATGCAGCGTTTGCGCTCAGCTGTGGGAATTATGTCTTTGGTCGGTGACCTAGGTGCAAAGCAGGCGTCGACTAAAGCGAAAAAAGAACTTACTCAAGAAGAGCAAGCCAAGGTAAATGCTGGTAAAGCTAAAGCCATGGAAATTGCAAAACAAAGGGCGGATCAAGAGGCCCGGCAGTTGGCCTTAAAGGTAGATGATTTGATCAATGCCATCAACATTAGCAATGACCCTAAGGCAGCAGGTGAAGAGTTACTTGCAGGCTTACAAACGCAAATTGATGGTGCAAAAAAGAAAGCCAAAAAAACACTGCAGCAAACCCGTGAATTACTTGAGCAACGGTTAACGAGTTAGCCAAGTTAAGGAGTCGCCTTTGGCCAAGCACATTATAATTGTAGAAGATGACCGAGACCAGCGAGATAACTATCAATTTGCGCTGGAGCAACGTGGTTATCGAGTAACGGCATACGCTGGCAAAGAGCAGGCAGAGGCGGGGTTAAAGCAACAACGTCCAGATTTAGTAATACTTGACATTATTATGGATGACAACATTGATGCTGGGTTTCAGTTGTGTGCTGCCTTACTAAAAATTCATCCAGACCTTCCGGTGTTATTTCTCACCGAAAGAGTGGGTGAAATTGACCGAATTTTAGGCTTGAGAATGGGCGCATGGGATTATCAACCCAAACCGGTATCGTTAGACTTTTTAGCAGAAAAAGTAGCAACACTTATACGCTTAAGTGATATCAGAGTGGTGACGGCAGAAGCGGATGATCAAAGTGTTCGCGAAATAGGTCATCTCCAGCTCCTTGAAGAAAGTCGCCAGGCTAAATGGCGAGACCAAGAAATAGAAGGCCTAACGTTGACAGAGTTCCGTATGATCGAAGCACTAACGCGCAGACCAGGCCATATTCTAACCTATGACATATTGGCTCAAGCCACCCATCAACACTACGTGTCTAACAACACCATCAGTACCCACATTCGTAATATAAAACGTAAGGTAAAAGCCATAGATGCTCAATTTGATGCCATAAAATCAGAGTATGGTATGGGTTATCGCTGGTCTGAACGTTAATGGCTTTTAGCATAAGGCGCCCACGGTTTCGGTTTAATACCCAAGTACTAGTTTTTGCTTTGGTGTTGATAAGTATTCCATGGTTATCCTACCGTTTTGTAGCAGAATCTCGCGTGTTCATGATTGAAGGCCAAACCCAGGCTCAAGAACAGTTGGCCCGAGGCATTGTGACTTTATTCCAAGGGCGAGATGATCTGTTAGCTGAATTGCCCTATTTGGATAGTCAGCAGGTGGTCTTTAGTCATCCCTTGATAGGTCAGGCTAAGGTTGATGGATACACCAGCGAATGGTTAGATTACCAATTATTCGCTAATCATTTTGGTGCTGGTGAAGACAGTGAAGATGGCTATAGTTTATTGCTGGGTGAAAAAGATGATCGCATTTTTGGCCTTGTACGTATCCAAGACGATAAAACTGTTTTAAGAATTAAAGGCACCCCTAAATTAGACTTGAGTGATCATCTAAGGCTAACTTTACCTGACCGGAATGGTAACGAAAGACGGCTAGTTATGGTAGCCACAAAGGCTGGTGTAATGGAAGTCTGGTACGTTAAAGAAGACTGGGCCACACCGCAGTATTATAGTCCCTCATCATCGTTCATCATTCAAGCAGTTATGCGCCCATTGATTGACGGGTATTTGGTTGAATTTGCGTTACCAAAATATTTTTTGAACCAGCGTCAAGAATTTGGCCTAGCAGTCGCTGATGTAGATAGTGAAGATGGCACAATGCGTCATTTGAAAACCTTAGTAGGGTCTGATACGACCATAGAGAGCCACTTTAATTTATTGGCCATGCGAGCCCCTGAAGCTAACAAAATATTGTCAAGTTTAAGCCGTTCTGATTCTCAAATTGTGATCTACGATAACCATTTACAAGTGCGGGCTAGTGTGGGGCAAGTGAGCCCCCCTAAGTCTGAAAAGATGAACCCCCGAGACGTTTTTGAGCGGGTTCAAAGTTGGCTTAATCGAGGATTAGATTGGTTTATCGCTATTCCTGCCTATCTAAACCCAGTTCAAGCGGCGAGTCAGGAGCGTGATTTACTAAACCGAGCTTTAAGTAAAAAATTTGCTAGTGGGCGGTGGCATAAGGGGCCAACAGAACAGGTGTTTGCTGTTGCTGCGCCTATTGTTGACCAAGAAGGGGAGCTGCTGGGTGTGGTGCTTATCAAGCAGTCCACGGCACAAATATTAAGCTTGCAGAGGCAGGCAATGGAAAACATTGCCTTACTTAGCTTATCGACCATGCTAGTTATTTTGTTGGTTTTGTTGCTATTCTCATGGCGCCAAGCTATGCGTATTAGGCGTTTAGGTAAAGAAGCACAGCAGATGGTTGATCCAGATGGCAGGTTGAAGACAAATCAGCTTTACAATGAAATACGTGCAGGTGATGAAATTGGGGATTTGGCACGGAGTTTTTCTGGAGTAGTGACTCGGCTACACGAGCATCAAGAATTTATGAGCACCATGCCGCGTACGCTGCGCCACGAGGTTAATAACCCTCTCAACGCAACGATGACGTCGTTAGAAAACCTGCAAATGCATGGGGTGGATGAAGGTCAGCAGCGTTATATAGACAGTGCCCAAAGAGGGTTAGTTAAAATTAGTGCAATTGTTGAAAAGCTGGCCGACGCAGCTAACCTAGAAGCAGCCTTGCATGAAGACGAACTTGAACAATTGAATTTGTTACATTTGGTTCAAACTTATGTGCACCATCAAAACCCAGGTACTTTAGGCGGTGCAGCAGATGTGGTGTTCGAAGCAGATCGAAAATTGATTTATGTTGCCGGTGTTGATTATCGTATTGAGCAACTATTGGATAAATTACTTGATAACGCAAGAGATTTTCGCACTGGAGGTAGTTTGATTACAGTGCGCTTGTATCAACAAGAATATGACTGCTACCTAGAAGTAGAGAATAATGGCGCAAATATTCCACAAGAACTTATTTCTGGCATGTTTAACTCAATGGTTTCAGCTCGCACTGCTGGCGCTGGCCACGCCCACTTTGGCCTTGGCTTATTTGTTGTACGATTAATTAGCCAGTTTCATGGTGGAACGGTGTCGGCTCACAATTTGAGCCAACCTGAAGGGGTGATGTTTAGGGTTCAACTACCTGTATTGCTGGTATAAATCAATGGCTAAAAACACACGAGTTTCTATGTTCTCTAAGGGGTTGATTGGTTTAGTTAAAGCTTATCAATACGTATTAAGCCCTTTGTTGGGCAGTAATTGTCGTTACTATCCAACGTGCTCTAGCTACACTATTGAGGCTATTAAACTGCACGGGGCAGGCAAGGGTTTTGCCTTAGGAGCTTGGCGCATCGTGCGTTGTAATCCTCTCAGTAAAGGCGGCTATGAGCCCGTTCCTGGCAGCTGTGAACATGCGCAATGGACTGCTAAGAATGATAAGACAGGCGATCAATAAAAAAGGTTAATCTAAGCCTGCAAAAGGGAACTCGTCGTCTTCAGCCTGCCAGCCACCTAATTGCTTCCACCGATTAACAATAGTGCAGAATAATTCAGCTGTTTTTTCGGCATCATAACACGCGCTATGGGCGTCTTGATTGCTAAAGCGAATGTCAGCTGCAGCGCATGCTTTAGCCAATACTGTTTGGCCGTAGGCTAAGCCTGCTAAAGTCGCTGTATCAAAACAAGAAAATGGATGAAAAGGATTGCGCTTTTGTTGGCAGCGATGAACGGCTGCATTAATAAAATTCAAATCAAAGGCTGCGTTATGTCCCACTAGAATAGCGCGTTTACATCCGCTGGCCTTCAATGCTTTGCGTATTGGTTTAAACAACTGATCTAATGCCTCACGCTCACTTATTGCTTCACGAGCTGGGTCAGATGGGTCTATGCCAGTAAATTCTAGAGCTGCAGCCTCTAGGTTTGCACCTTCAAAAGGCTCAATGTGGCAGTCTATAGTTTCTTTTGCATAGAGTATGCCATCTTCATCCATACCAATGATTACCGCGGCAGCTTCAAGAAGGGCGTCCGTTTGGCTATTGAAACCGGCTGTTTCTACATCAACAATAATGGGCAAATAGCCCCGGAAACGATCTTTAATCACGCTCTTATGCCTCCAGTTTCCAGTTGAGTATTTCACCGGCACCTAAGGGAATGATTAACTTATCCCCAAAGCTTAGGCTAGAGGGTATCTGCCAGCTACGTCGAGTTAAGGTTATAGTTTCACTGTTGCGCGCCAAGCCATAAAAGTCTGGGCCATTTAAACTAGCAAAAGATTCTAGTTTATCCAAGGCATCAAAAGACTCAAAGGCTTGGGCGTAGAGTTCAATAGCTGCTGGGGAAGAGTAACAACCTGCACAACCACATGCGCTTTCTTTATCGCCTTGGGCGTGGGGGGCGGAGTCTGTGCCTAAAAAAAACTTCGTGCTGCCACTAGATACTGCTGCTTGCAAAGCCTTTTGGTGGGTGTTGCGTTTAAGCACTGGTAGACAATATAAGTGAGGCTTTATGCCTCCTGCTAATAAATCGTTGCGGTTGTATAGCAAATGCTGGGGAGTAATTGTTGCCGCCACCAAGTCGCTTGACTCAGCCACAAACTGAGCTGCGTCACCAGTGGTAATGTGCTCAAACACACACTTTAAGTTAGGGAAACGTTGTAATAATGGTTCCAAATGTTGATCAATAAAGCTTTTTTCACGATCAAAAATGTCTACATGGGAATGAGTCACCTCCCCATGAATCAGTAATGGCATACCAAGTTCTGAAAGTTTTTCTATAACAGGATAGATATTTTCAATGTTGGTAACCCCTGCTGCAGAATTAGTTGTGGCACCTGCAGGATAGAGCTTGACTGCTTTAACTATGCCAGAATTAAAAGCCTGTTGAATCTCTTGCGCGCTAGTATGGTCAGTTAAATATAATGTCATTAACGGTGTTAATGACGTGTTTTGAGCATCCAAACGTGCTTTGTAAGCGATTGCCATAGCCGTATCAACTATAGGTGGGCTGAGGTTTGGCATAATCATAGCGCGGTTAAATTGTAAGGCAGTGTCAGCTACAGTTCGTGAAAGTAATGCACCGTCACGCAGGTGCAGGTGCCAATCATCAGGGCGGATCATCGTTAGCGATTGCATAGAAGTTTTTGAGCTCATTTTACAGTTAGTTTGATCAAACATGTGAGGTCATTTTATCAGGACTAGGGTTAATAAAATACTCAAAATCGAGTAATATTTACTGACAATTGCTGTGCTATTACAAGCTTCCATGTATAATTTAGTTGCATGATCGCTCCCTATATATGTTACAGGAATCCCACTGCTATGGCAGACATCAAGAAAGTAGTACTAGCCTATTCTGGTGGCTTAGACACGTCGGTTATTGTGAAATGGTTGCAAGAAACCTATCACTGCGAAGTAGTCACATTTACCGCTGACTTAGGTCAGGGCGAAGAAGTTGAGCCTGCTCGAGCTAAAGCTAAAGCCTTGGGTGTTAAAGAAATATATATTGAGGACTTGCGAGAAGAGTTTGTGCGAGACTTTGTTTTTCCTATGTTTCGAGCTAATGCAGTATATGAAGGTGAATACCTCTTAGGTACGTCTATCGCCCGTCCATTAATCGCTAAACGGCTGATTGAAATTGCCAACCTAACGGGAGCTGATGCGATCTCTCACGGTGCTACTGGCAAAGGTAACGATCAAGTACGTTTCGAATTGGGGGCTTATGCTCTTAAGCCAGGTGTAGAGGTTATTGCTCCTTGGCGCGAGTGGGATTTGAGTTCTCGTGAGAGTTTAATGGATTACTGTGAAAAAAATGATATTCCAGTAGACTTCAAAAATAAGAAAAGCTCACCTTACTCAATGGACGCGAATTTATTACACATTTCCTATGAAAGTGGCATGTTAGAAGACCCTTGGCATCCATCTGATGAAGACATGTGGCGTTGGACCGTGTCTCCAGAAGCAGCGCCTGACGAAGCCACCTACATTGAATTGGATTACCAAAAAGGCGATATTGTTGCCATTAATGGTGAACCTATGAGCCCTGCAACCATTTTAACGGAGCTCAACCGTGTTGCAGGCGCAAATGGTATTGGGCGCTTAGATATCGTTGAAAACCGTTATGTTGGCATGAAGGCTCGGGGCTGCTATGAAACGCCAGGTGGCACCGTAATGCTAAAGGCTCACCGTGCCATCGAATCGATCACTATGGATCGAGAAGCGGCGCATCTTAAAGACGAAATTATGCCAAGGTATGCTAAGTTAGTTTATAACGGCTATTGGTGGTCGGAAGAACGTCAAATGCTGCAAGCGCTTATCAATCGTTCTCAAGAATATGTCAACGGTACGGTTAAACTGAAGCTCTACAAGGGTAACGTGGATGTTGTAGGTCGTAAGTCTGAGGATAGTCTTTTTGATGCCGCAATGGCGACAATGGAGGATGATGCCGGCGCTTATAACCAGCAAGATGCTGCTGGCTTTATCAAGTTAAATGCATTGCGGATGCGAATTGAAGCTAGCAAAGGCCGTGATTTACTTAAGTGATGGTTAATAAGAGTTAAACAACAAAAAGCCAAGATAGTGTTTGGCTTTTTGTTGCTTAAACGTTAATAATCAGAAAGATCCATTATTTCTCCACTATTGGTGCAATCTTTATCCATCTTCCCAGTCCTTAATAGGTGGGGATGATAACAAGGAGCTACCAATGCAGTGTTTCATTCCGTTTTCCGAGGAAGTTTTAGAGCAGCACCCTGAGCTACTGGCCAGTGGGTTGGTACCTTTCCGCGAAGAATATTTACACTACACTATGGAATATCTAGTTGTGTCCCCAGATCAAGCAGAGAATTTGGCGACAACGGGCTTCTCACTGAAAGAAAATGCTCATCAAAAGGTTAAAGCCATATAAAGGTGAACTTTTAACTAAAGCGTTGGTCTCAGTTATACATCTAGTAAAAACCCGTGCCCTATACAGGTTATCGCTTCCCCTTCGGTAGCTTGTATAGGGCATTTTTTTGAGCTTTTTTTAAGGCTTACTTGATAATATAAGCAACGACTGCACTATCTAGCGAGCAGGGCGTTTGGTCGGGCCTTTGCTGCGGCCAGCTTTATTTTTATCCCAAGGGCTATTAGAAGATGGCTTGTTGGACGAGTTGTTATCGCTGTTTACTGTTGGCTTTGGCGCTCTTCTTTGGTTGCTGTTAGCTAGCGGTGACTTAACCTTAGGTTTCCGCTGATTAGGTGCATTTTGAGTGACGTCTTGATTCCGTAACTTAGGTTTTTTTGGCTTCTTATTGCTTGGTGGGCGAATATCACGGGACTCAGGTACAGCATGGCTTGGTTCATAGCCCTCAATGTATTCACGCTCAATATGGTTCTGGATTAAGTACTCAATTGCTTCTAAATATTCAATTTCATCAGCACACACAAGAGAAATGGCTTCACCCGTTTGGCTGGCACGGCCAGTTCTGCCAATGCGGTGGACATAATCTTCAGCAACGTTGGGTAAGTCATAGTTAACAACCTGAGGCAGTTGCTCAATGTCTAATCCGCGTGCTGCAATATCGGTGGCAACCAACACCTTTACCTCACCTGCTTTAAACTGCGCTAGAGCACGTGTGCGAGCACCTTGGCTCTTATTGCCATGGATGGCATCGGCACTGATACCACCACCTACAAGCCATTTAGCTAGCTTGTTGCAACCGTGTTTGGTGCGGCAAAATACTAACACTTGGGTCCAGTTGTTAGTCACAATAAGCTCTTGAAGAAGCGCGGGCTTTTGCTTTTTATCGACTGGGCACATCCATTGTTTTACGCTAGCGGCCGTGGTGTTGGCTGGGCTCACACTAATTTCTTCTGGGTTGTTCATCAAGCCCTTGGCGAGGCTGCGAATTTCATCAGCAAAGGTGGCGGAAAACATTAAATTTTGGCGTTTTTTAGGTAAAAAAGACATAATCTTTTTTAGATCATTAATAAAACCCATGTCCAACATACGGTCAGCTTCGTCAAGAATAAGTACTTCTAAGTCATCAAATCTAACTGCTTTTTGGTTGTATAGATCTAGTAAGCGGCCAGGCGTGGCCACAAGTACGTCTGCGCCACGGCGCAAGCGCATCATCTGGGGGTTAATTTTAACGCCACCAAAAACGACAGCAGATGTTAATGGCAGATCTGTGCCATAGGTAGACACACTTTCGGCTACCTGAGCGGCTAATTCACGAGTGGGCGTGAGTACCAATGCACGTACTTGGTTTGCTCTGGCGCGCTTGCCAGGTGCAAGGTTTTGTAATAAGGGCAAAGTAAAGGCTGCAGTTTTGCCTGTACCCGTTTGAGCGGCTGCCATCACGTCTTTACCTGCTAAAATGGCAGGGATAGCCTTCTCTTGGATTGGGCTTGGAACGTTATAACCTTTGCTCTCTATGGCAGTTAATAGGCGTGGTTCAAGACCAAGTTTGGCAAATGACATGGGGTATCTCTGTAATAGGCGGTATTAAGGCGCTGGAGCATACAGGTAATAGGGTAAAAACGCCATTTAAAGAGCATTTTTAGCCTGTCTTTTACAATTGGCTAATGGGCAAGTTAAGCCAATTACGTTACACTTATACCGATAAATTTAATCTATTGAGACACCCTTAAAGATGCCTAGACAACAGTTTTTGATTGAGCCAAAAAAGCAATTTGTAAACTTTCTTAATAGCCTCCATCAAAGTAACTTTGCAGGTGACATCTCACCTAATCAGGCAGATAGACTGATTGCATCTACAGACAATAGTGTTTATCAGTTATTGCCACAGGGTGTGCTTTACCCAAAACATGAAGCCGATTTAAAAGCTATTTTGACTCTCGCTGCCCAAAAAGAATTTAATGATATTTATTTTTCTCCTCGTGGCGGTGGTACCGGCACTAATGGGCAATCTTTAACTGATGGCCTAGTGATAGACTGTTCTCGACACTTGACCCATATACTCGATATTGATTTAGCTGCAGGTTGGGTCAAGGTGCAAGGCGGTGTTGTTCGCGACCAGTTAAACGATTACTTGCGTCCTATGGGTGTATTTTTTGCGCCTACACTGTCAACCAGTAATAGGGCAACACTTGGGGGAATGGCTAATACCGATGCGTGTGGTCAAGGTTCTCGGATTTATGGCCGCACCAGTAACCATGTTCTAGCATTAAATCTTATTCTGGCAAATGGCCAACAGGTGACTACCCAGGCCCTCTCCATTGAAGCCTTGCGCTTAAAAATTGAATCAGGTGGACAGGAAGCCCAGCTTTATCGACAAGTGAGTGATCTAGTAATACAAAAGCAGGCAGAGATTAATGCTCGCTTTCCTAAATTGAATCGTTTTATGACAGGCTATAATTTGGCCCACATACAAAGTGACGATGCTTTCGATTTAAGTAAGCTGATTTGCGGCTCAGAGGGGACCTTGGCCCTTGTCTCTGAGCTAACTCTTAAGTTAACGCCAATTCCCCGTGCGAAAGAATTATTAGTGCTGAGTTACCAATCCTTTGACGCAGCGCTGCGCGATGCCAATGTGCTGGTGCAACATAACCCAGACGCTATAGAAACCATTGACGACACTATTTTAAATTTAGCCAAACAAGATATCATTTGGTCCCAAGTATCTAATTACTTGGATAAGGGCAGTACCGATCATTTAGCAGCAATCAACTTAGTTGAATTTGGTGGTATGGATGCTGTTGAACTTGCAACTAAACTGGATACTATTTGTGAAGAGTTAGTGGAAACAGGAGCTAGCTTTGAACGTATTTCCAACCCCCAAGGCATTGCAAGCCTTTGGGAGTTGCGTAAAAAAGGTGTTGGGTTGTTGGGTAATCTTGCAGGTTTAAGACGACCTATTTCTTTTGTAGAAGATACTGCAGTACCGCCAGAAAACTTAGCTGACTATATCCTTGAGTTTAGACATTTGCTTGATGAAATGGGAGTGACCTATGGTATGTATGGTCACGTAGACGCTGGCTGCCTGCATGTAAGGCCAGCGCTGAACATGCGTGATCCAGAGGACGCACTTAAACTAAGGGTTATTTCGGATGCAGTACAAGGCTTAGTTCAAAAATACCAAGGTGTAATGTGGGGTGAGCATGGCAAAGGGTTTAGAAGTGAATACACTGAAGAAACCATAGGCGCAGAGCTTTACCAAGACATGCGTCGCATAAAAACATGGTTTGACCCCTACGACCAACTTAACCCTGGAAAAATATGCAGACCATTGGGATCAGAAAAATCAACTGTTAAGGTTGATGATCCCAGAACCAGGGGGTCCCAAGATCGCCAGATGGGTGAACATATCGTTGAACAGTGGCAACCTGTTGTTGCTTGTAATGGCAATGGTGCTTGTTTTAACTATCAACCTGAATCGGCTATGTGCCCCTCCTACAAAGCGACTAAAGATCGTGTTCAATCGCCTAAGGGCAGGGCAAGCTTGCTACGGGAATGGTTACGACAAGAGTCTCAGGGAGGTGCTGACCCCGAGTTAGAACATCAGGTTTATCAATCTATGCAAAGCTGTTTGGCTTGCAAAGCATGCACTACAGCGTGTCCTATTAAAGTCGATATCCCTACTTATCGAAGTCGTTTTTTGCAACACTATTACAATCGCCATAGAAGGCCTTTGGGTGATTATGCCGTCGGTCTGGTAGAATATTTTGGACTCTATACGAGTAAGGCCGCTTGGCTTAGTAATGCACTAACTCAACTGCAGCCGAGTCAGTGGTTAATCAAGAAGGTTTTTGGTCTGGTAAATATGCCTCAAGTTCATGGGTATAGTATCAACCAATTAGCTCGTATTGATGGTGTTGATATGTGGCATATAGATAAGTTTTCAGGCTTGTCTAAATTAGATAAGCTACGTCACCCTGTTATAGTGCAAGACGTATTCAGTAGTTGTTATGATTTACCACAAATGGAAGGGATTTTGTCTTGTCTGGTCAATATGGGATTCTCCCCCCTTGTTATGCCAATGATGCCTTCGGGTAAGCCCCTTTATGTTAAAGGATTCTTAAAAGCGTTTGATCGACAAGCCAGTAGGGTGCTTAAACAGTTAACCACTGTCATGGATCAGGGCTTTGAATTAATTGCCGTTGATCCAAGTGTGGGTCTAACCTATCGTGATGAGTATCGGCAAAGGTTTGGTGTCAAAGAAGTTCCCCAGGTGCTGTTACTCCAAGAGTGGTTAACCAATCATTTACAGGAGTTAAAGGTGCCAAATAGATCGAATAACACGAAGCAAGTGGCCACTTTGCTGGGGCACTGCTCAGAAAATGCCTTAGTCACGAATAGCTTAGATTCTTGGCGTAATATTTTTGCGAAATTTTCGGTAGATCTCGCTACACCTGCCGTAGGCTGTTGTGGAATGGCAGGCACATTTGGTCATGAGGCAAAGCATCAAGTGATATCTGCTAAACTCTACCAAATGAGTTGGCATAAGCCAGCAGAAGAAGCACTAATCAACACGGGTACCGTATTGGCAACAGGTTATTCATGTCGCAGTCAAATACATCAAAAAACGGGTGCTAGCCCACAGCATCCGCTCAACTACCTTAATCAATTATTTAATCAAGTTGAGGATTAAGTGTTAGGCTAAAATCAACTTTATTACCTTCTTCAAACTGCTTATTTGAGCCAACAAAACGGGTTAATAATTGCAGTTCATTATCATCATTATGAGTGAGTTTTGCTGAAAGGTTTTGGAATTCAAACTCGCTAAGAATTTCTTGTAGATAGGCGGCTTTATCTGAAGTGTCTGGATCGTCATTACCCTTATATTGAATAGTGCCTACTTTGCTGGTGGATAGGTTTGCGTTGGCCACCCCCCATGTCTGATGAGATCCAGGGGTTAAATCTATCGTTATATTTACCCCACCCGAAACTTCTCCCGTTGCAGTTAGTGATGGAATCTTCGCTAACTCTACCAGGCGGCCCAATGGGATGTCCTGTAAGGTAATGGGTAAGGTGTTCAAGCGTTCTGTGAGTATTGAAACCGCTGTTCCCACAGCGCGACCTCCTAACCAACCTGCATTAATGCGTTCTATTTGATACCGCATGCCCGACCAGCCTTCAGTACTAAACGTTACTTCTGAGTTGAGCAGACTTTTGCCTTTGTCAGGAGCCCAGCTGACGTAATTCGCTTTAACCTGGTGTTGGCCTGAAGTTGTGCCATTAATGATGCCGCTTTGCTTATCTTTGCTGCGGTTACGACTATAGTTAAATTCACTTTGGCCTGTTAAACCTTTAATGTTTAGGTGGGTGCTGCGGGCATCTACCTTGGAGTAATTGATTTTTTGAATGGCTACTAACTGTTTCGAGTTCCAGCGCCAATCTGCTTCATAATTTGCTAATCCAGAGGTGACGTTAACCAATAGCGGAGCTGGCAGCCCGGAAGCATTTTCAAGTTGTTTAAGTTGAGGCATTAATGGCGGTAAATTTACTTTCTCTACTTTTACCAATAATTGGTGATCTGCGTTATCAGCATGCCAGGTATATTGGCCATTCAAAGAGCTGATATAAGGTGGAAGTTGAGATGTAAAGTTGACATTAAGTTGTCCGTCAAGCCAGCTTAATTGACCCTTAGAGAGTGCTTGAAAAGCTGGCCAATTAGGCAGGTTTACAGACGTAGGACGAAGTTCAAACGAACCCTCAATGGGTCTGTTAGTTAGTAAGGTTGACCCCTCACCAAGGTGTATTTCAAGACCTTGGCTAGGAATGGACTCTGGCCTTAAATAAACAGAAGCCTTTGACCAGGTCCAATAGTCTTGATCTGGTAGGTACGCAAGGTTAATGCCTTGGTCATTAGTGAGGTTAAGTTTGTCGCTAGCAAACAGTTGAACTGTGCCAGCTTCACGGCGGCTTACCACTTGTGTTGCTGAGATTTTACTATTGGGCTGAACCTTAAACTGCCATTGTTTGGGATCAAAATCAAACGCTACATTACTCAAAAACTGGAGTTGGCGCAAATCAATGGGGAGCTGCGCCATCCAGGGGTTAGCATCAGTTTGTGCAAGGTAGTAACCACTTAAATTGGCAACGCCCTGCCAATGGTTGAGGGCGTGTACCTGAAGTTGTGATAACTGGCCAAAGACTTGGTACACTGAGTGGGTATTTTCTAATGTGGCATTAATATCGCCATGCAAGCGCAGGCCTGTCTTTGACCCCATTAAATCTGTTTTTTTCAAGCTTTCAATGACCACTGGGCTAGCTGCACTAAACGTTAGTTGTGCTTGCTCCAGGCGCAGTGATTGGTACAAATTGGGATCTATTTTTGTATGATTCCAAGCAGGGGACACTCGCACCATGCTGCCTTCGTTAATACGCCATTGTGGTGCATTATTAGGCTCTAGTGTTTGGGTTAGGCTTGCGTCAACGTAAAGTTCTTTCACATTAGGATTACTAGCAGCCATTTGTATTTGGCTTTGCAGCTGGCCTTGGGCTTGGCTTAACCAACTCTCAAAATTGACATAATTATCCTTACCAGCGCCAGTGGGTAAGGTGATTTTCCAGTGGCTGTTAAGCTTGCCTTGGTTAATAGTAGTTTGTACTAGATCAAGGGGTAATAAGTCTATTAACAATTTCTGGGTATAGGCTAGGTTAACTGCGCCTTGGCCCTGCCAAACGTAACCTGTGCTTTGGCGCTTCATGCCTGAGGTGAGCTTTGCTACAGGGGCACTATTTTGCGTTGCAAATAACTTCGCTTCTACTTGATCATCTATGCCTAAGGTGGCATCTAGGTATAGTTGCTGTTGGAGCGGCGTCGAAATTTTGCTTAAAATACTTAAGCCCTCAGTTTGATTTCTTAATTGCCCAGATAATGCAAACTGTTGCCCTTGAGCAGCGAGATTTAAGTTAAATTTGGCAACAGTAAATTTTGGCCAAGCAGATAACCATTGGCTCGGTAACAATGCGATGCTGGGTATTAGAGACAGATGCTTTGGGTCTGTTTGAATCACGCTTTTCGCCACACCAATATCTAACTGAGGCCATTGCCTAGCTTTTATTGATTGCCATGTATAGTTTAAGGATACGTCAGTAAGGGAGGTAACATAGGTACCAGCACCCCCCTCTTGGCGCCAACTTACCTGCTTTATGTGCCAGTTGTCATGAGTTGGGTATGCAACAGTTAATTCAATGTCTTGCCACTGGTAGGGTTTGAGTAGCGCCGTTGCAAGAATAGGCACCCATAGAGGAATAGCTGCATAGCAAAGCAGTACAATTGCAATAATAGGTAGCAGTGCATAACGGAACAAAAGCCTGAGCATAGGTCGCAGTCTTAGAATGGGTTTATGATAAATAGACGATAAGTATGGTTCAGTTTTGGGCAAATGCCAAGTTGTGATTATAAAAAATTAATCTGACGTTTTTTGTTTAAATTCGCAAAGGTCTTCTATGGTACAAGCACCGCAACGTGGTTTTCTGGCAATACAAACATACCGCCCATGAAGTATCATCCAATGATGAGCATCCAACAAGTACTCCTTAGGCACAAACTTCATTAGCTTTTTTTCCACCTCAACTACATCTTTGCCAGGCGCCACACGGGTGCGGTTAGACCAACGGAAAATATGTGTATCAACCGCCATGGCAATTTGCCTAAAAGCAGTGTTAAGAACCACGTTGGCTGTTTTTCTGCCAACTCCAGGTAAGGCCTCTAGGGCCTCTCTAGAGTCTGGTACCACACCATTATGTTGTGACACTAGTAAATTGGCAGCCTGAATGACATGGTTAGCTTTGCTGTTGTAAAGACCAATGGTTTTAATGTGATGCTTTAAACCTTCTAAACCAAGGTCGAGCATACCTTGAGGTGTATTAGCGACTTTAAACAAATGATTAGTCGCCTTATTAACGCTCACATCTGTTGCTTGGGCAGAGAGCGCAACGGCTACCAAAAGTTCATAATGACTACTAAAGTTTAGCTCAGTCTCTGGATGAGGGTTATCTGCTTTTAGCCTGGCAAAAATTTCTTCACGTTTAGCTTTGTTCATTACTGCACCTGAGGTTTATGCGTTAAGCGATGGTTCCTGTTACCCGCACCCGCTTGCTGCCTGCTTCATTAAGGGGATGAGCTTTAAGTTGCTGAATTTTTTGGTATTGATCAAAGGTATTTTTTGCAGCAATGATTAATCCCATACCAACAAATGCACCCGGTGGCAGCACAGCAAATAAGAAACCTCTATAGTCATCAATAATAACTAAAGTCCAGTTTTGCGCCATTGGCCCGAGTAATAAGTGCATATCTGCAAACAAGGTTCCTTGACCCAGAAATTCACGCATTGCACCCAGTAGAATAAGTACCGCGCCAAACCCAAGGCCCATACTTAAACCGTCTAGCACAGCCAAATGTGGAGGGTTCTTTCGAGCATAGGCATCCGCTCTGCCTAAAATGGCACAGTTAGTCACGATCAATGGAATAAAAATACCAAGTATCTGATACAGCTCATACGTTAAAGCTTGCATGGTGAGCTCTGCAATGGTCACTAGGGCAGCAATGATCATGACAAACACGGGTAAGCGAATATCGTCGGCCACACGGTTACGAATTAACGAGACCAGTAAGTTTGACCCAACTAACACAAGTAGTGTGGCAAACCCTAAGCCTAAAGCGTTAACTACACTGCCCGTGACTGCTAACAGTGGGCACAGGCCTAATAACTGCACCAGCGCTGGGTTGTTGTTCCACAGACCATCCATCACTAGTTTTGTTTGCTCTGTAGCCATGTTAATTCTCCTTTGCAACGGAATAAAGCACGCTTTGCTGACGTTGATGATACAGCAGGCCTTGATGTACAGCGTTGACTACTGCGCGAGGGGTAATTGTCGCCCCCGTAAAACCGTCAAACACCCCCCCATCTTTAGTCACAGCCCAATCAGCTGCTGGAGTATTGGCGAGCGACTTACCATTAAAACTGTCAATCCATAATGATTTTTTACGGTCTACCTTATCGCCTAACCCAGGTGTTTCCTTGTGTTCTATGGTGCGCACTCCTTGTATTGAACCGTATTGATCTATGCCCACTAATAGGGAAATATCACCACTGTAGCCATCCTTAGCAACGACAGGCAGTACTATTGCCTGAGTGATTCCAGATCTAATTGCAGCATAACCAACGGCCTCTGGCTCAAGGTTGAGTGGTGCGTAATCTACTAGTTTTAAAGGAGCAGATAATAAGCTTTGATCATAAAGGTGAGGTGGCATGACAGCTGACAGTGCACGAGCTTTAGCTTCAGCTTTATTGGCAGCAATACTTTCGCTACCCGCAATATAGGTGAGACTGATGGCGGCCGCAGTTATAATTGCAAATAAACCTAAGCTAATGGCACCAGCGCGAATAGACGCCATTAAACTAGTTGGAGCTTTTAAACTCATTACTTATCACCTTGAGAATGAGGTTTTTTAGGTTGGTGTCCATAAGCTTTTGGCTTGGTATAAGTGTCTATTAATGGTGCAGCCAAGTTCATCAATAGTATGGCAAAAGCAAAGGCGTCAGGATAACTTCCATAGCTACGAATTATAAATACTAAAATGCCAACTCCCGCACCGAACACTAGCTTTCCTTTACGACTAGTAGCGCCACTGACAGGGTCGGTGACAATAAAGAAAGCTGATAGCATGGTTGCACCAGTTAATAGGTGTTTAGAGGCACTTGGATAAAGGTCTGGCTCACCCATGTGGAATAGCCCAGCACAAAGCCCTAAACCAGCCAACATAGCCACAGGTGCGTGCCAGGTAAATGCTCTTATAGCTAGCAAAAATAGACCACCTAAAAGATAAGCCACATTAACCCACATGTTTGCTATCAGGCCTAAACCTAGCTGTGGGTTAGTCCTAGCAACTTCATTTAATGTGAGGCCTTTCGTATGGCGCATTAAATCTAGAGGCGTTGCTCTGGTCCAAGCATCAATGCCCCCATCTATATACTCTAACCAAAACCACTGCCACTGTTGACTAAAGCTTAGCGTGGCTTCTGTACCAGCCCACTGAGTCATTGATACAGGAAATGCGATTAAACACAACGCATAACCTACCATGGCAGGATTAAATGGGTTGCTTCCTAAACCGCCATAAAGATGCTTAGCAAAAACGATAGAGAACAAAACAGCTACTAAAGTTAGCCACCAAGGGCTGAACGGAGGTAGTGCCAAGGCTAAAAGAAAGGCAGTTACTAAAGCGCTGCCATCGGTTAGGTAGGGCATAATAGGCCGGCGTCGCAAGCCTAATACTATCGCTTCAAAACCAAGGGAAAGAACACTGGCCCACAATAAGTTGATTAAAGTGCCGTAACCATAAAAGTAACTTTGCACGGCTAAACCCGGAAGAGTAGCCAGCAATACCCAGCCCATTAGGCGAGAAGTTTTACTTAAACCATGGTGATGGGGCGAGGATATATTAACTAAGGCCATGGTTATGATTCCTGAGTCGATGTGGGTTTTTCTTTGGCGTTAGCCTGGTGCTCTTCTAAGGCAAGTCCAGCCGCTTCGTGAATCGCTTTAGCATTAAATATTTCTGCTTCTAACTGCTGCAAATTTTCTGCAGTAGCTAAGGATTTTTCCAATTTACGGACTACTCCATTAGCTTTTGCAACTGCAAGCTGTAAGGTCTTTTCCTTCTCTGGATCAAGGCCCAGTTTCACTTCATAAGCGTGTAACTCAGCTGCAGCTGCAGCTGCTTTGGTGGTAAGCGCTATAACAGTTTGTTGTAACTCCTGCGCTTGCTCATGGTCTTGGGCTTGAGCATTAGTTAGAGCTTTGCGGGTCTTATTAAGTTTAGTTCGAGTGATAGCTGCAGCAGTTTTAAGCTCTTTATACTCATCTTCAGTGCTTTTTTGCGTTGCAGCATTAGTCTTGGCTTGCTTTTTTAAGTTCACTCGCGCCAACGCAGCAGCAACTGGGTCTTCCGCGGAAGGGTTGGCTGCACGTTTTGCCGCTTGGGCTGCAGCAGCAGTTAGGGCTCTAGCTTTACGCTTTTCTTCTTTAGCTAATTTTTCATCAACTAAACGTTGCTCACGGTTTTCAAAACGAAGGCGTGAAACTTCAGCCAATTGGGCCTCACTGTTAATGGTCTTTAATCGGCCCTTAGCGTAACGATAATACTGAACTAAGGGGATTTGACTAGGACAAACCCATGCACAAGCACCACATTCTATACAATCAGATAAGTTATGATCCTGGGCCTTTTCAAACTCTTCAGCCTTAGCAAACCAAAATAACTGTTGCGGCAACAGCTGAGCTGGACATGCGACTTCACATTGACCACAGCGTATACATGCATGATGGTCAGCTACTGGCGCTAGCTCTAAGTCAGCCGCAGCTAGGATACAGTTACTACTTTTTATGATCGGTGTGTGAGTATCTTGTATCGTGAATCCCATCATTGGACCGCCCATGACTAAACGAGACGTTTTAGCAAGATCAACCTTGGCAAAGGCTAATATGTCTGCAACTTGGGTGCCTAAAAGCACCTCATAATTACCTGCATTAGCTGCAGCTTTTCCAGTGACCGTAGTAATGCGATTAATTAGTGGCCGTCCTAAAATAATGGCATCAAAAATAGCTTTAACAGTGCCTACGTTTTGGCACACCATGCCAATATCGGCAGGGATACCTCCATGGGGAACTTGTTTCCCTGTAAGTATTTCAATGAGCTGCTTTTCACCGCCAGAGGGGTACTTAGTTGGAATAACACAGACTTCAATGTTGGTGTGTTGGTCAGCAGCATAGGTGAGTGCAGCGACCGCTTCTGGTTTGTTGTCTTCGATACCAATGAGGCAATGAGGCTGATCAATGAGTTGCTGTACTAATTGGATGCCAGCAATAATTTGAGCGGCGTATTCACGCATCAAGCGGTCATCAGCAGTAATATATGGTTCACACTCCGCACCATTGATAACAAGAGTATGAATGTTGATCTTCGGTTGTAACTTAACTGCACTCGGAAAGCCGGCACCGCCCATGCCAGTAATGCCTGCTGCTTGTATTAGGTTTAGCAGGTCGGGCTTAGAAAGTGATTCGGGGTTAGCTGTGGGGCTTAGTGTGGCCCACTGATCTTTACCATCAGTATCGATGACGATACACGGGCCTGATAAAGCAGACTGGTGAGGCAAAGTTCGGTCTGCTATGGCGCTCACATGACCAGAGCTTGGTGCATGAACATTAGCACTGACGAAACCCTGGGCACACGCAATAAGCTGTCCTTTAAGAACATAGTCACCAGTTTCAACTATGGCTTTTGCCACTTTGCCAATATGTTGGCTTAGGTGCATTGTCAATTGTGCGGGTATTGGCATCACGATAATCGGCAGTTGATTAGACTGCGTTTTATTTTCTACCGGATGAACTCCACCGTGAAAGTTCCAGATTTTATGCATGATCAGATTCTCCACGGCTATGGGGCAAGTTACTGGTGGCGATGAGTTGCTCTGGCTGTTGCCAGTGCCAACTTGCAGAAGTGACTTCGACAGGAAGCATGTCGATGCAATCTACTGGACAGGGCTCTAAACACAAATCACAGCCGGTACATTCGTCAACAATAACCGTATGCATCTGTTTAGCGGCGCCAAGAATGGCATCTACAGGACAAGCTTGAATACATTTGGTACAGCCGATGCACTCGTCTTCTCGAATGTATGCAATGGTACGTATTGCCTCACTGCCGTGTTCTGCGTCCAGTGGGATAGCTTCTAAATCTAACAGGTCTGCAAGGGCCTTAATAGTGGTTTCACCACCAGGCGGGCAGCGGTTTATAGCCTCTCCGTTTGCAATGGCTTGGGCATAGGGCTTACAACCTGGGTGACCGCATTGGCCACACTGAGTTTGTGGCAGCAAACTGTCTATTTGATCAACGATGGGGTCTCCATCAACCTTAAAGCGGATCGCAGCAAAGCCTAAAATTGCACCACAAACAATGGCGAGCAAAGCCAGAATGACGATAGCAAGGTAAAGTGTCTGCATTTATATAGCTACCAGACCAGTAAAGCCCATAAAGGCCAGGGACATAATGCCAGCACTAATCATTGCTATAGCCGCACCCTTAAACGGAGCTGGTACATCAGCAACAGTAATTCGTTCTCTCATAGCAGCAAATAAAATGAGTACTAAGGAGAAACCTACAGCTGCACCAAAACCATATAAAATAGACTCTATAAACCCATTGGCTTTTTTAATATTAAGTAAGGCAACACCCAGCACTGCGCAGTTTGTAGTAATTAAAGGTAGAAAAATACCCAGCACTTTGTGCAATAGAGGGCTGGTTTTGTGAACTACCATTTCCGTAAACTGCACTACAAAAGCAATCACTAAAATGAAGCTTATGGTTTGTAAAAACTCTAACCCAAAAGGTTCTAGTAGATATGTATAGGTAAGGTAACTGCACAAAGAAGCAAGAGTGAGTACAAAAGTCGTCGCTAAAGACATACCCATCGCAGTTTCTAAGCGTGAAGAAACGCCCATAAAAGGACAAAGCCCAAGAAACTGAACTAATACAAAGTTATTCACTAACACGGTGCTAACTAGGATGAGTAAATAGTCTACCATTTTGTCTTTAAATCCTTAGTGCCCACAACAGATTGGCAAGGGTAAAATCTAACCAAATTCGTCTAAGCCAATTGTAACGCAAAAAGCTGCCTAAAACGCTACTTCAGAGCATTCATTTTGCAGGATTGTATATTCCATTAAAGTATAAGTAAATCAGTTTTTAGTATTTAGTGTTATAAGTATATTAAGTTATTATAATCCGATAATGCCGTAAAGCCTGCCTAGGACTTATAATGTACGCCTATAACCAATTTGACCAAACACTCGTTGACCAACGGGTGGATCAGTACCGTGATCAAACCCGTCGGTATTTAGCTGGAGAAATTCCAGAAGACGAATTTCGCGTGCTAAGGCTCATGAACGGACTTTATATCCAACGTCTTGCCCCTATGCTTCGTGTGGCAATTCCTTACGGTCTGATGAAAAGCGACCAGTTACGTACATTAGCACAAATTTCACGGACTTATGATAAGGGTTATGGCCACTTTACTACACGTCAAAATATGCAGTTTAATTGGCCCACACTAGAGTCTGTGCCAGACATTTTAGCTGATTTGGCTAAGGTGCAGATGCATGCTATTCAGACTAGTGGTGCCTGCATTCGAAATACCACAACTGACCCGTTTGCTGGCGTGAGTGCTGACGAGATAGAAGACACCCGCCCCTGGTGTGAAATGATCCGCCAGTGGAGTACCCTGCACCCAGAGTTCGCCTACTTACCCCGTAAATTTAAAATTGCAGTATCGGGTTCATCCAGTGACCGCGCAGCTTCTCAGGTTCATGATATTGGTCTACATTTGTATCATAATGAACAGGGTGAAATGGGTTTTGAAGTATTAGTGGGAGGTGGTCTGGGCCGCACACCAGTTATTGGTAAAACGGTACGAAAATTTCTTGAGCCACAAGAACTGCTGTCATACCTAGACGCTGTGCTGAGGGTCTACAACCTTAATGGTCGTCGTGACAATAAATACAAAGCCCGCATCAAAATTTTAGTAAATGCTGTAGGCATTGATGCGTTTGCAGAAATGGTTGAAGCGGAATGGCAGTTTACAAAGGGTAAGGACTTGCGTTTGCCAACGGCAGAAATAGAGCGTGTAAAAGGCTTTTTTAAACCCCCTAATTATTTATCAGTTGAAAATGCTCAAAGTAGCCTAAAAGCTGAAATGGCAGCACACCCCCAGTTTGCTAAGTGGTATAAACAAAATACCCGTGATCACAAGCAACCAGGCTACCGCATTGTGGTAGTGGCTCTTAAAAATCAATTACAAGCCCCTGGCGATGTAAGCCACCAACAAATGGACGGCATAGCCACATTGGCAGACCAGTTTAGCTTTGCAGAGTTGCGCTCAACACACGATCAAAATTTAGTACTAGCCGACGTAGCCCAACGTGATCTATTAAGTCTTTGGTTAAAGTTAACTGACTTGGGTATGGCCCGCGCTAATATAGGCACACTCACAGATATGATTAACTGTCCTGGGCTAGATTTTTGTAGCTTAGCCAATGCAGAAACTCTAATTCTGTCTCGCCAAATTAATGAAACCTTTGACGACATGGATTATCAGTATGAGCTTGGTGAAATTCAGCTAAAAATTTCTGGTTGTATCAATGCCTGTGGCCACCACCATGTTGGCCACATTGGTATTTTAGGTGTCGAGAAAGGTGGCAAGCAAGTTTACCAGTTTACTCTTGGGGGTTCTGCTTCTAACGATGCAAGTTTGGGTAAAACCCTTGGGCGCTCTATAGATCAAGATCAAGTAGTCGTGGTGATTGGGCAAATATTAGACGTTTACGTACAGCAGCGAAAAACGGATGAAACATTTTTACAAACTGTGCGCCGCATTGGTTTTGCACCATTTAAGGAGCGTGTTTATGGCACTCATCAAAGATCAGCAGCTTAGCCTTAGCCATGCTGCAACACCGCACATTAGGTTCGCCGATTGGCTTGATGATGACCTAGTGATAAGTGATGCTGTACTAACCAACGGTGCGGATGATTTAGCGTGCTTGCTAGCCAATGCCAATAAGTTATCTGTTATTGCAATTGAATTTGAAACCTTCGCCGACGGTCGTGGTTTTAGCATGGCCAGAATGCTGCGTCGAGACGGCTACCAAGGCGAAATTCGTGCAGTAGGGGATGTGGCCATGGATCGCATTGAGTTTATGACCCGAGTAGGTTTCAACGCCTTTGAGTTGCGAGAAGACCAAGACGCATTGCAAGCGCTAGCTAAATTAGGTGAAGTTTCAGTACACTTTCAACCTAGCGCAGATGGCAAGGGCCCAGCCTATATGAGATAAATATTTACCTGCGTCAGTGCAGGTAAAGCTAATGGGCGTTGGGTCATTCTAGCGGCCTATTTTCTAAAGCCTTTAAACAGGTGAAACGTTAGCAGCTTGCAATCCTTTTTCACCATCAGTAATAGTGAATCGTACCTGTTGGCCTTGTTCTAGGCTTTTGTAGCCTTCTTTTATTATTGCGCTAAAGTGAACAAATACATCTGCACCATCAGGCTGCTCTAAAAAGCCAAATCCTTTGGTATTATTGAAAAACTTTACCGTTCCTGTGATGAATTCTGACATAGGTAGGTATCCCTTAAAATGATTTCTGAAAAGCTGACACATACGTGTTTTATGTGTGCGTATCGGGGTAAATTTTTAACCAATAACTCATAAAAATTGGTCATTTATTGGCCAAAATATTAACGTTATTGATTAAATGCGTCAATCTTAAATAGTGTCATAGTCTGTTAAAAATGAGGTAATATGTCGCGTCTAGATTTATTATTTAGTTAGCGGGTGGGCACATGACATTGGAATTTTCTTTAGCCTACTTTGTGGCTGTATTTATATTCTCTATCACCCCTGGGCCAGGTGTTTTTGCACTGATTGCTAAAGCCTTAAAAAATGGGGGACATGGCTGTTGGGGATTGGCACTAGGCATGACGGTGAGCGATATTGTGTATTTATTATTGGTCGTTTGGGGGCTTGCTTACATTGCTAGTGAATATCAAATTATCTTTACGCTAATTCGCTGGTGCGGTGCCGCCTACCTATTTTATTTGTCTTGGCAGGTTTGGCACGCTCCTATCGACCTTAGCATAGTAGACCTTACCCCAATTCGTAATAAGGCTGCCGGGTTTATGCTAAGTTTTGCCGAAGGGATGTTGATTTCAGCTACCAACCCCAAGGTAATGCTATTTTATATTGCATTTTTACCTACTTTTGTAGATTTAACCCTGCTAACCACTCAAGGTGTTGTACTCGTTGTTGGGCTAAACTTTATTGCCTTAATGTTGGGGTTATTACTGATTGCCTACAGTGCAAGTAAGGCTCGAAAACTGTTCAGTCAAAATAGCGCAGTAAAGCGTTTAAACCAAGTTATAGCAGGTCTTATGGCAACTGCAGGGCTGCTTATCTTAACTCGCTGATTGCTCTAGGCCAGCATAAAGGTATTCATAAAGGCGCTTAGTAGCATCTGTTTGGTTACCTTTGTCATGCTTGAATACCAGTTTCACATGGCCCAATAGAGGGTTATTGTGTATTTGCAGATGGCTTTGTAACCCATCAGGCACAGTGCTGCGGGCTAGGGCACTAATGCCTAGGCCAGCTTCTATAGCAGCTTGAATGCCCAATAAACTAGATGAGCTATAAGCAATACGCCAGGCGATGCCAGCGGCATTGAGCTTACTAATGATTTGTTGGCGGTAGCGGCAACCACTGGGGTAAACAACCAAAGGTACGGGTTGGTCTTCGGGCCAGTCAAAGTGACCGTTGGTAACCCAAACGATGGTTTCATAAAATTCATCACCCAAACTAATGGGTAGTGTTTCTGCTAGGCTATCTGTGGCCAAAACTAGGTCATAGTGCCCTTGTTGAAAATCTTTTAACAACGTCACACTTAAGTCACAGTTCACTTCCAGAGTAACTTCCGGGTGGGCTTGGCCAAACTGGCTCAGTAGTCGCGGCAAAAATGACACTTCAAAATCATTGGGTATGCCTAAACGTACTTGTCCAGAAATTCTACTTTTGGCTAAGCGAGTTACTGCGCTATCGTTGATGTCTAACAGTCGTCTGGCGAAACCAAGTAGCACTTCACCCTCTTCTGTTACTTCAAGACCGTTATTTCTTTGAAATACTGTGATGTCTAGCAGTTCTTCTAGACGCTTTACTTGCAAACTTATGGCGGGTTGAGAGCGCCCTAAAAATGTGCCAGCTACGGTAAAGCCTCCAAGATCTACAATGGTGACAAAGGTGCGTAAAAGTTCTGTGGGGATATTTTTCATCATTAAATTATAAAACAAATTAATGTTGAATAAAAAGTTATTAAAATAATTAATCCATTGAGGTTTAATAAATACCAAAGTGACGTCATACTCTAATAGCGGATAACAAATGAGTTTTAGTCATGCCATTGAACATAAAATCTTTACCTCCTCTAAATGCTCTAGTTGCCTTTGATGTGGCTGCAACGAGTGCAAGTTTTACTCAAGCTGCAGCTAAACTGTTTGTAACACAAGGTGCAATAAGTCGCCAAATATGTAGTTTAGAGAAAAGTCTGGGTATTGATTTATTTGATCGCAAAAAACGTCAAGTGCGCTTGACTGCGGCTGGCCGTGAGTACCATCAGCACATCGCTAATGCCTTAAGTGAGATATCAATGGCAACGTTTGCGATTAAAAACCCAGTGCAAACCAAACAAATTACTATTGCTGCTAGTCATGCTGTTGCCTCCTTGTGGCTTATGCCACGCATCACCGAGTACCTGCGTGCGTATCCAGATACTGATATACGCTTGTTAGTAGCCGATAACGTGCTAGAGGTGGACGCAGCTGACTTTGACTGCAACATCCGTTTTAGTGCAGTTGAGCCTATTGCCTATAGGGTCGATCACCTTTTTTCACAACGTGTGTTTGTGGTATCCAGCCCAGAATTTTTAGCCCAACATAAGTCGCTCTCTCCAAGGGATTTACTAGCCACAAGGCAGCTAGTGTTGGATAACCCGACCATTGGTTGGTTTAACTGGCCAGACTGGTTTAAGGGCATGGATATGTTGCCAGTAGTGCCGCAACATAAAGTGATTTTTAGTCATTACAATATGTTGATTCAAGCAGCTCAACAAGGCCAAGGTGTCGCACTGGCATGGGATCATTTATTGTCTGATTATTTGGCAACAGGTAGCTTAGTTAAGGCTTTTGACCAAACTTTGGATACCGAAGCTAGCTTCTATCTTATGACGTCTGTGATGGGTAGCAAGAAGCAAGCTTTAGATAATTTTCGCTTGTGGTTAATGAATAATTTATAAGTTAATCTATGAGTTTATTTCATGAAATGAATGATAAATAATCGTTTGTTGCTGTCTCTGGTTTCAGGCATTGTGGTTATATAATTTGCCTTACGTCAACTTAAGGACCACCAATGAACGCCTATGACCTTATCCCTATCACAAGTCTAGAAAAAGCCATGCTTCCGATTGGAGAAGCCAGTGGCCTGCCCAGCCCCTTATACAACGACCCAGACATGTTTGCTCACGAACGTGATCTTTTACTAGGTAAAACATGGGCGGGCGTTGGTTTTGCTGGAGATATGCCACAGCTAGGCTATGTCAAGCCAGTTTCTTTTATGGGGTTACCACTGGTAATTATCCGTGATAATGACAATATTATCCGCGTGTTCCATAACGTCTGTAGCCATCGTGGTATGTTATTAATCAATAAAGAAGGGCCTATTAAGGGGAGTATCCGCTGCCCTTATCACTCATGGACCTATGATCTAACTGGTCAGCTAAAAGGCACCCCCCACATCGGTGGGTTAGGGGTACACAAAGTAAATAGCTTGGTATACGACAGGCATGGTTTAAAGGAAGTGGCTAGCGCGGTTTGGTTTGATATTGTGTTTGTAAATCTAGATGGCAGTGCGAACTCTTTTGAAGAGTTTATTGCACCCATTGTGGAGCGTTGGCAACCATTCATGGGAGATACTGGCTATAGCCGGATGCGTAGAGAAATACCCAGCGAAGGACAAACCCAAGGTGAGTTCACCTTAAAAGTGGCATGTAATTGGAAGCTAGCTGTAGAAAATTATTGTGAAAGCTACCATTTGCCATGGATACATCCAAACCTAAATGTTTATTCACGCATTCAAGATCATTACCATATAATGTTTGCCAATGAGTTTGCTGGCCAGGGTACTATGGTTTATAACCTAGCTGATTCTGCAGGGACACGTTTGCCAGTGTTCCCCGAATGGCAACAAAACCGTATGAAAGAAGCCGAATACATTACCGTATTCCCCAATGTATTGCTGGGTATCCAAGCCGACCACACCTTTGCAATTGTGTTAGAGCCAGTAGCTAATAATCAAACTGTTGAGCACTTAAGGTTAATGTACGTGGGTGATGAGGCTATTACACCTGAATATAAAGGCTGCAGAGATGCTACTTTATCAGCGTGGAAGGAAGTTTTTCAAGAAGACGTCATGGTGGTGGAAGGCATGCAGCTTGGTAGATCGTCGCCTGGCTTTAACGGAGGTCAATTCTCCCCAGTGTTAGACAACCCTACCCACTACTTTCACAAATGGGCAGCGAAACACTTAATTGAAAGCATACAAACAACCGGAGTTTAAAGCTATGAATCAGCGTCAACAGGGCATTACCCATAGTACCAATTTTATTAATGGCGAATGGGTAGATAGCGATGAGCGTATAAAGGTAGAAAACCCAGCCAACGGTATGTTGGTAGGCACTATTGCGCGTGCTATGCCGACCCATGTAGATCAGGCAGTAAGCGCAGCCCGGCAATGTCATAATGATCGCCTCATAGCAGGTATGGCTCCCTATCAACGCATGCAATTACTCCATGCTATTGCTGAGCAAATTAGAACCTTAGCTAAACGCGGTGGCAAGCTTTTGTGTTTGGAGAATGGTAAACCATTAAGTGCAGCAGAGTGGGAATTTGAGGAAGCAGCACGTTACTTTGAATACTACGCTGGTATGGCAGACAAAATTGAAGGTCAATCTATTCCCTTGGGTGAAGGGCTAGTAGACTTTACTGAGTACGAGCCATTTGGTGTTTCAGCTCAAATCATTCCATGGAATTTTCCAGTGTCCCTAGTGGCTAGGTCCTTAGCACCTGCTTTAGCAGCAGGTAATAGTGTGGTAATAAAGTCACCTGAGTTAACGCCCTTGGCAGTAGCCTTGTTAGGAGAGGCTATGGTTAATGCAAAGGTGCCGCCAGGGGGGGTGAATATTTTGTGTGGTTATGGCCATGACACTGGTGTGGCATTAGCAGCCCATAGTGATATTGACCAAATCGTCTTTACAGGGTCTGTTGCAACGGGGCAGTCTATTATGAAGGCTGCGGTAGAGCATGTTGTGCCATGTGTTATGGAATTAGGTGGCAAGTCTGCTGGTGTTGTTTTTGCAGAT
The DNA here is from genome assembly GCF_047730085.1 of Candidatus Njordibacter sp. Uisw_056. NCBI lineage: Bacteria > Pseudomonadati > Pseudomonadota > Gammaproteobacteria > Pseudomonadales > Candidatus Njordibacteraceae > Candidatus Njordibacter > Candidatus Njordibacter sp. Uisw_056. The sequence continues at coordinate 1,351,297 of NZ_CP159830.1, forward strand.
GCCAATTTAGACCAAGTTATTTCCAGCGCTGATGTGGGTAATTTATTTAACTCAGGGCAGGTATGTTCTGCCATGTCACGTCTTATTGTGCATGAGAGCGTTTATGAAGAGGTAAAACAGCGTTTAGTTGCCTGTTTCTCAACTAAGTCTATAGGAGCTGGTATGGATGAAGCTGATGTCACTCCCATACTTACCAACATTCAGCTTGATAAAATTGCAGGCATGTGTGCGCGGGCAAAAGAACAGGGTGCACATTGTTTAGTGGGAGGTATGCCGTTGGACCAAGCGGGTTATTTTATGCCCCCAACTCTTATAGAAGCCGATGCCAACACAGAAATAGCGCAACAAGAAGTGTTTGGGCCAGTACTGGTGTTAATGAAATTCAATACGCCTCAAGAAGCTTATGATATAGCCAACGGCACCGATTTTGGTTTGGTAGCTGGGGTATTTACTCAGAATTTGAGTTTAGCGTTGCGGGCTAGTCGTGCGTTAGTTGCTGGCCAGGTTTTTGTTAATGAATGGTTTGCTGGCGGTATTAGCACTCCTTTTGGCGGTGTGGGAAAATCTGGGTTTGGGCGTGAAAAAGGTCAAGAAGCTTTGTATAATTATGTCCGTACTAAAAACATAGCAATTCGTTTAACACCCTAGAGAATTTTGTATGTCTTCTGCTGAGCAATCTGTGCCTTATAAAAAATGGCTTTGTATTATTTGTGGTTTTATCTATGACGAAGCCATAGGCTGGCCTCATGATGGTATAGAGGCTGGAACTCGTTGGGACGATGTGCCTGATGATTGGTTATGCCCTGACTGCCTGGTAGGCAAAGAAGATTTTGAAATGATTGAATTGCCTCCAGAACCGATCCAATCAGGCGCAAATACAACTGCAGCAGCATCAGTATTGTCAGCTTTAGATAAGCCTCAAGGCCCTATTGTTATTGTAGGGTCAGGCTATGCTGGCTATAATCTTGCCGAAGCTATTCGCAAGCTTGATGCGCAGGTAGAGGTAGTTGTATTAACCCAAGATGCAGGTAAACACTATTCCAAACCCGCTTTATCAACCGGCTTAACAATGCAGCAAACAGCCGAAAGTTTGGTGATAGAACTGCCGCTAGATCGAGCGAATCGTTTGAATATTCGTATTGTTACCCAGTGTACTGTTGAGCGCATAGACCCCCAATCTAAACAATTATTTACTGATATCGGCCAGCAACCCTATGGCCAGTTGGTCTTAGCTCAGGGAGCGCAAGCAATTAAAATACCCTTTGAAGGTGATGCTAGCGCAGATGTTGTTAGTGTTAACAGCCTACAAGACTATCACCACTATAGGAACTTGCTAGAAGATAAACAGCGCGTATTGTTGATCGGAAATGGATTAATTGGTTGTGAATTTGCTAATGATCTGGCTGCCGTCGGTAAAAAAGTGAACCTTGTAGGGCTTACCTCTTGGCCTATGGATCGTTTGTTGCCAGAAGCTGTGGGTAAGAAACTACAGGATTCATTATCTGAGATAGGGGTGAGTTGGTGGTTGGATAATGAGGTTAAGACTGTCAATTATATTGACCCAACACACCCACAGGCTGGTTACTCGGTGACACTAAAAACAGGTGATGTTTTAGAGATAGACGTCATTGTTTCGGCGGTTGGCCTAAAAGCGCGTACCAAACTTGCAATCAATAATGGAATTACCTGCGGTGTGGGTATCAAAACTGACGCTCGTTTAATGACCAACATGCCTCACGTTTATGCCTTAGGAGACTGCATTGAGTTTGACGGCCAGTTGCAACCGTATATTGCGCCGATTTACTGGGGTATCCAAGCTTTATCACAAACCCTTACTGGTGTATTTACCGAGGTAAGTTATCCACAAATGACCGTAGTGGTTAAGACGCCAGTTTGCCCGATTACTATACTGCCGCCTCCTATAGGTCTCCTTGGCCAATGGCAGGTACGGCATAGTAAAAAGGGCATGATCGCTCGATTTAATAACCTGGAAGGTAAAGTATGTGGTTTTGTTTTACAGGGTGATCAAGTAGATCAGCGAACGCAGTTGTTGGACGAGATGATAAGCAACTAATGAGACGTTATTCTGTTAGAATAAGGGCCTTAATATCCCCCTCAATAATACACGAGAATTCACTTGTCACAATATGATTTTGCCAGTTTGGGTTTAGACTCTGCCCTATTAGATAACCTTGCAAGCTTAGGCTACTCAGAAATGACGCCAATTCAGGCGCAAGGTTTGCCACCTATTTTGGCTAACAAAGATGTTATTGCCAAGGCCAAAACAGGTTCTGGAAAAACGGCTACTTTTGCTCTAGGTCTACTCAACAAGCTTGATGTAAAACGCTTTCGTGTGCAAACTCTGGTGCTATGCCCAACTCGCGAACTAGCAGACCAAGTGTCTGTAGAAATACGTAAATTGGCCCGCGGCATCCATAACATTAAAGTACTAACACTTTGCGGCGGTATGTCCTTTGGGCCTCAAGTGGGTTCATTAGAACACGGTGCTCATATTATTGTAGGGACACCAGGACGGGTTGAAGAACACCTGCGTAAGTCTAACCTTAACCTTGATAACCTCACCACGCTAGTATTGGATGAAGCAGACAGAATGTTAGATATGGGTTTTCAGGAAGCCCTAGACAATATTATTAGTTACATGCCTACGAAGCGTCAAACTATGCTGTTTAGCGCCACTTATCCTTCTAAGATTGAAAACATTGCCAAACGCATCATGCAATTACCAGTTATTGTGGAAGTACAAGATAGCCACAGCAAACAAAGTATCGTACAAACCCTCTATCAGGTCGAAAGTGATGACGCTCGCATAGAGGCAGTGCGGTTGTTATTGCAAGCACATCAGCCTGAGACAACATTAATTTTTTGTAATACCAAAGTTGAAACTGATCAGGTTGCCAACGAATTACGTGCAGTGGGTTATGAAGCTTTAGCGTTACATGGCGACTTAGAGCAGAAGCAGCGTGATCAAACCTTAGTGCGATTCTCTAATCGAAGTGCTTCTGTGCTGGTGGCTACTGATGTGGCAGCGCGAGGTTTAGACATTGAAGCGCTAGATTTAGTGATTAACTATCAGGTGGCTCGTGAACTAGAGGTGCATACTCACCGTATTGGTCGAACCGGCCGCGCGGGTGCTCAAGGTTTAGCCTGCACTTTGCATACGCAAAAAGAAAATCACAAAATTGGTTTGTTAGAAGATTACTTAAAGCAAAAGCTTGAGCGTGACGACTTGCCACCAATTAAGCTTTTACGCCAGCCAGCATTTTCCCCTGCAATGGTGACCATTCAAATTGGTGGTGGCAAAAAGCAAAAAGTTAGAGCAGGGGACATTGTCGGTGCATTAACAGGTGCTGATGGTATTCCAGGTGCAGAAATTGGCCGCATACAAGTGGGCGATCAGTGGGCCTATGTGGCTGTTACTCAAGCTTATGGCAACACAGCCTTTAATAAGCTAAGTGAAGGCAAGCTTAAAGGGCGCAATTTTAAAGTAAGACGGTTACGAGGTTAGTATGAGTTTAAATCTGTTGTTACGCATTAACAGTTCGTCCTGTTTAATCCTTGGCCTAGTAATGTTGCTCAAAACAGATTCGGTCAACCTGCTTATTGGTACTGAAAAGACCATGTTGATGCACTCCATTGGCATCATTTTAGTGGTTAATGGAGTTCTCTTGTTGGTCGCATCGTTACGTCAACAGATTAAGCCCCATGAGGTATTATTCTTTGTCATGGGTGGTTATGGTTGGACCGTGCTTACAGTTGCACTTATTAGTGCAGATGCAGTTATTATTGATCCACTAGGTATAAGAGTGACATTTGTAATTGCTATGTACACTGCTGCCATAGCAGCATTGCAGTTTAGGCATTACAAGCTACTTAAGGGCCGTTCGTAGAGTTGCACTATTACTTTTATGATCAAGTCACTTGGCCATTTTATATACATTTACTGAGATATTACTATGGCTGATTTACCTAAGTGTCCAAAATGTAGTTCCGAATACACCTATGAAGATGGTAGACAATACGTCTGCCCAGAATGTGCCCATGAATGGTCTATGGATGGGCCTGACGATGAAACAGATAGCAAAGAAATCCACGACAGCAATGGTAACCTTTTAAAGGATGGTGACACGGTTACCGTCATTAAAGACCTCAAGGTTAAAGGTTCTTCTTTAATTGTTAAAGTCGGTACAAAGGTGAAAGGTATTCGCCTTGTCGAGGGTGATCATGACATTGATTGCAAAATTCCTGGTATTGGCGCTATGAAGCTCAAGTCGCAGTTTGTTAAAAAACAATAGCTGTTGCCCCTAAGCGTTAACTTTGATAGCCAGCTATATGCTCTGTGCAGGTAAAATATTGGCCAGTGGCATAGGGCCAAGGTCTGTTTGCAAGGCAGGAATGTTGCTTGTGGGTATGACCAAGGCTAGAGTGAGTTCATCGGCGTATATCCACTCGTCAATAATAGCCTCATGTTTGTGGCACAAATGCTCAATGCGACCGCTAAGGTCATAAGGGCAAATTAACTTAATATGGCTAAGTTGGCGCTTAACTTCTCTAGGGCAAGCGTCCACAACTAATTTTACCGCATCAGAGTAGGCTTTCACTAAGCCTCCAGTGCCAAGCTTAGTGCCACCAAAGTAGCGGCATACCACCACACTCACTTCACCAATACCGCAATGGCTAAGTACTTGTAGCATAGGTTTTCCTGCAGTACCCGATGGTTCCCCAGCATCACTTAAACCCCAAAAAGTACTGTTTTCGGGTGAAGCCGCGACTACCGCCCAACAATGGTGGCTGGCATCTGGGTATTTTTTACGCATGTCATTTAAGTGAATATCGCACTCTCCTCGACCAACGGTATGGCGTAAGTTAGCAATAAAGTGACTATTTTTGATGACGAGTGTCAATTCTAGGTCTTTGCCGTGCAATTGTGGAATCTGATAGCTCAAAATAGGCCTTAAGTTTATTGTTTAAATACTTTCAAAATGCGCTTGTATTCTGGTGGTATGCCTTAACAAAAAGGTACAATACAGCTTAGTTTCATAGACATGCAATTTAATTAATGACTCAAGAGCAACAAGGTTTCGACGGCGTCGAAAGATTATATGGTGTTGAAGACTACACTGCGATTCGCAAAGCCCATATTTGCGTAGTGGGTATTGGTGGTGTTGGCACGTGGGTAGCTGAGGCTCTAGCTCGTTCTGGAGTAGGACAGATTACCTTAATTGATATGGACGATGTCGCCGAATCTAACATTAATCGGCAATTAGTGGCACTCTTGTCAACTATCGATCAATCTAAGATTGATGTCATGGCTGATCGAATTAAAGATATTAATCCTCATTGTAAAGTTAATTTAATTGAAGATTTTGTTGGCGAAAATAACCTTGAGGCATGTTTGAATAGAGGTTATGACTACGTTATTGATGCCTGTGATTCAATTAAAGCCAAGGCTATGATGGTGTCTTGGTGTAAACATAGGCGTGTGCCCATTATTACTATTGGTGGAGCGGGTGGGCAGAAAGACCCGAGCAAAATTAAAATTATGGATCTAGCCATGACCCGGGTAGACCCTTTGGCTGCGAAGTTAAGGTCTGTGTTACGTAGCCAATACGGATTTAGTAAAAACCTTAAAAGCCGGTTCCGTATTGAATGTGTGTGCTCAACTGAGCAGTTATATTATCCGCAACCTGATGGTAGTGTGGACTGGGCTAAAAGTGCTAACGTTGCAGGAGCAAAAATGGACTGTAGCCGAGGTTTTGGCGCTGTGAGTTTTGTTACAGGCAGTTTCGCTTTTATTGCAGTGGCTCGAGTTTTAGATAAGATTGTTGCTAAGCAACAACGACTTCGAGCTGAATTATAGGGAATGATTATGTCTTTGAATAATAACCAAAGCAGCCAAATTGCTCAAATTATTGACACTGGTTTTAGTGAGTACCGAAGACAGTTTGAAGATATTTCATCGGGAGCAAAACAGCGTTTCGAGCAAGCGTTATGGCAAGACGTCCAAGCAAGTGGAATGCAAAGAATTGACCTATATGGCGAAATGGTTAACGAAGTTACTCAAAGAGTGGACCAATTTCGTCGTGCTGAAAATATTGGCCAAGAAAAAGCCCAAGAGTGGGAGGGTATTAAAGCTAAATTTGAACAGCTTATGCCCCAGCGCACAGACCCAGAGCTAGCGGAAACCTTTTATAACTCTATATTTTGTCGCACCTTTAGGCACCGTGCATTGCGTGAACAACGAATGTTTTTGTTTAGCTCTACAGATTCTGCGCCTAAAGTGTTGGCGCAAGACATGTATCGTGAATACTATGCTGATAAAGGGGTGGTCCGCATGGTGAATCAAATACTAGAGGATTACAGCTTTAGCATACCTTATGCAAACAAACGCTTGGATGTCGTTAACTTAGTTCGTAATATTAAAGAAAACACTGATTTTCGAATGGCTATTAGTGCAGGCACTCGGGTGCAAATTTTGAAGTCTGTTTTTTATCGCAATAAAGGTGCTTATTTGGTAGGGCAGTTAGTTAATCCACTTCATCATCAGCCTTTCATAATCCCTTTGATGAACGATGAAAACCAGGGTATATATACAGATACCTTGATTACAGATTCTGATGACGTGAGTATTATTTTTAGTTTTACGCGATCCTATTTTATGGTGGAAGCCCCTGTTCCTGCGGAGTTTGTTGGGTTTTTACAGCAAATTTTGCCAGCAAAACCTTTAGCAGAAATTTATACGAATATTGGTTTTTTTAAGCATGGTAAATCTGTGTTCATGCGGGATTATCTTCAGCATATGGAAGATTCTGAAGATCAGTTTATTATTGCACCTGGTATCAAAGGTATGGTGATGAGTGTATTTACTCTGCCCTCATTGGACATTGTATTTAAGATTATTAAAGACAAGTTTGCGCCACCAAAAAATATGACTAAGGCTGTAGTAAAAGAGAAGTATCGTTTGGTGAAAATTCATGACCGCGTAGGCCGTATGGCTGATACTCAAGAATTTAAGCACTTTGCATTTGCTAAACACAGGTTTTCTGAAGAGTTAATTGATGAGCTTCTGGCCGTAGCACCCAGCATGATTAGAATGGTTGATGAATATGTGGTGATTGAGCAACTCTATGTTGAGCGACGCATGATACCGCTTAACATTTATATTGATACCGCCAGTGATGAACAGTTGTACGACGTTATTGATGAATATGGTAATGCTATAAAACAGCTTGCAGCTGCCAACATATTCCCCGGTGATATGTTATTTAAAAATTTTGGTGTTACTCGCCATGGACGTGTCGTGTTTTACGATTACGATGAAATTTGCTACCTAACAGAATGTAACTTCCGTAAAATTCCAGAAGCAATGTACCCTGAACAAGAACTTGCTAGTGAGCCTTGGTATTCCGTAGGGCCATTTGATGTCTTTCCTGAAGAATTTCATGTGTTTTTAGCGGGTAGGCCTCGGATTGCAAAAATATTCCGGCAAATACACAGCAATATTTTTGATGCTAACTATTGGAAGTCTTTACAGGCAGATATTGAAGATGGCCAAGTAAAAGATGTATTCCCGTATCGTCGTAAAAAGCGTTTTTTAACGACTTAACTTAACCCTTGTGCCGTTGCTTGCCTAATTTTTACTTGGGCTAGGCTAGCTTGTTTATCTTCTTTGGACATAATCATCCAATTGCGAACCTCATCTTGACTGCGATAGCAGCCCTTACAGACCAGTTCGCCTTTTTTAAACTGACACACTTTTATACACGGTGAGGGAATAGTGTTATCAATGTTGCGTATAGGGCGTGGTCGACGGCGCATAGTGAAGAATCTAGCTAATATTCAAGCTGCTATTATGGCCTGACTTAAGCGCACAGGAAAGGCCTGTGTGTTAGAATACTTTGTCTTTTTTGAGTTTAGGTAGATTGTTAATGTTAGGTCGCATTGGATTTATGTGGGGCAGCCTTGGGGTGGTTGGTTTGCTGATGGCGTCTGCCGTTCGCTTGTCTAACATAGCGCTAGAGTTTTTCCTTTACCCAGTAAATATTTGGCATTGGTTTGCGCTAATAATTTGGGTTGCATTTATGGCTTATACCGAGGGCTATAAGGGCTTCCAGCAAGCATTTTCTCCCCGAGTCGCTGCCCGTTTGATATGGCTTAAACAGAACCCGAAGGCTTGGCTCGTGGTGCTTGCGCCTTTATATGCTATGGGTTTCATCTATGCCTCGAAGAAGCGTATTATTATTTCTTACAGCATTCTGATTATGGTTTTGGTATTTATAACCATTGCTGTAAATCTTCCTCAACCTTGGCGGCCGATAATGGATGCGGGTGTTGTTGTTGGCCTCTTGTGGGGTGCAACAGTGACTGGATGGTATATCTTAGTTGCCATGCGCACGGGTGCAAGCCTAGTGAATCCGGAACTACCTAAATCTGCCCACTACCACTGATAGGAAACGACCATGCGCGCTGTGTTTTGGATGTTGGGCGCCATCGCCTCATTTTGCCTTATGGCTATCGCTGCGCGTGAGTTAGATGGCAAGATTGATAAGTTTGAATTATTAGCGATTCGCAGCCTAGTGGGTTTTGTGCTGTTGGTAATTATTATGAACGTTATCAAACGTCCTACTTTGATGTTCAGTCGCCGCATGAAGACCCATTTTTGGCGTAACTTTTTTCACTTTATTGGTCAGTTCAGTTGGCTTGTAGGCATCGGATTGTTGCCCTTGGCACAAGTGTTTGCCATCGAGTTTACGGTGCCATTGTGGGTGTTGATTATAGCGTCTATATTTCTTAGTGAAGCCATCACAAGGCGCAAGCTCGTCTCTGTCGCTTTAGGTTTAATAGGTGTAGCAGTTATAGTCAAGCCTGGTGTACAAATTATAGATGTTGGTGGTCTGGTGATGATCATTGCATCTTTGTGTTTTGCTGTGACTTTTATTTTGAGCAAGTCACTGCTCACCACTGAACATCCGCTTACTGTAGTGTTTTACATGACCTTAATTCAGTTACCTCTAGGCGCATTGATGGCTGGTCCTGATTGGGCTATGCCGGAACCGTGGATGTGGCCGTGGGTGATGGCTATTGCGTTAACTGGCTTGTCTGCTCACTATTGTATGGTTAAAGCGATGCAGATTGCGGAAGTAAGTGTAGTTATTAGTCTAGATTTCTTGCGCTTACCTATTATTGCCATTATCGGTATGCTGCTATATGGAGAACCTTTTGAAGTTTCAGTGATCTTGGGTGGTGGGCTAATGTTGCTGGCTAACTTAGTGAACCACTGGCGCCCTCAAAAGACTGTTTAACCCCAGTGCTGGTCATGGAGTAGCTGGCTATAGCTTGCACAATCTCGCACTGATAACGTGTAAATAGCCGGCCTCTATGTTGCCTAAAACGTTAGCGCTCATCATTGCTGCATTAGCTCCAAGTGCTAAAGTTGGCCTAAATGGGGGTGGTGCCTTTTGCTGACGGGTTTGCCGTATCCAAGTTAGTGCAGCGTCTGTATCATCCTTAAAATGGTCTACTTTGAAGCCTATAGCCAGCGCTAAATCGTTAAATAGCTGCCAATGACACAAGTGACTCTCACCTTTTTCGTGAGCCCACGGCGTTGGGTAAAGGATATCATTTTCACTAGCGTGTGGTTGTAACATAATTTCATGGATCAACAAGTGACCCTGAGGTTTAAGAACACTGTACAAACCTTTTAGTAAGGCTTCTTTTTGCTTAATGTTCATGGTGGAGTGTTGGCTGATGACAAAATTGAAACTGTGCTCTGAGAATGGCAGGCGCAGGCTGTTTCCTATCACGAATTGACACTGTGGTTCAGGTTGAATGCTTTGATTTAGCAGCATGGCGGCGCGGATATATTGATGATTAAGGTCTAACCCCACCATATTGCAGTCACGCTCATTTGATAACAGTCTACTCGTGCCACCTAAGCCACAACCTATATCCAAGCCACTCTTAGCTCCATTTGGTAACCAGTCAAGTAGTGCAAGGGTTGCAGGGATTCCCCCAAGATGTAATTGATCAATGCCTGAAAAATCTTCGATTTGCCACTGTTTGTGCGGTCTTTTTTCAAGTAACAACGATAACGTACTGAGCATTAGCCTTAATTAACTCAACAGCTCAGGAAGGTTAACAAACAAGTCTAACGCCTCAGGATTAGCTAGGGCATCTTTGTTGGTCACTGCTTCGCCATGGATAACCTTGCGGACAGCAAGCTCTACAATCTTACCACTGATGGTGCGAGGAATAGCACTCACTTGTATCACTTTTGCGGGCACGTGGCGGGGTGTTGTGTTGCTACGTACTTGTTGTTTAATGGTTCGGATTAAGTCCTCACTTAACACTAGTTCTGGCCGTAAAACAACAAACAATATAACTCTCACATCCTGCTGCCATGTTTGGCCAACGACGATACTCTCTAATACCTCTTCAACAACCTCTACCTGACGATATATTTCTGCAGTGCCAATACGTACACCGCCTGGGTTGAGCACTGCATCAGAGCGACCATGAATAATGACGCCCCCATGCTCAGTTATCTCGCCATAATCACCATGTGCCCAGACATTTTTATATTGACCAAAGTAAGCATCATGGTATTTTTTACCATCCTTGTCTTGCCAAAAATAGATAGGCATGGCGGGGAAGGGTGCAGTGCACACCAGCTCGCCCTTGGCTTGGCGCAATGGCTGACCATCGTCGTCAAATATATCGACAGCCATCGCTAAACCTCGGCATTGAAGCTCCCCACGGTATACTGGAAGAATAGGGCAGCCCAGAGCAAAACATGAGACGATGTCGGTGCCACCAGAAATAGAGGCAAGGAGTAGGTCCTGCTTAACATCACGGTAAACGAAGTCGAAACTCTCATGGGACAGGGGCGAACCCGTAGAAAGAATTGTCTTTAAGTATTGTAAATTATGGCTTTGAGAAGGTTTAACACCTGCTTTTTCAATAGCAGCAATGTATTTGGCACTGGTGCCAAAAATAGTTACTTTTTCACGCTCTGCCATATCTATAAGAATACTGGGGGTCTTAAACGGTGACCCGTCGTAGAGTAATACGGTACACCCTAACGCTAGGCCGCTAACCAGCCAATTCCACATCATCCAGCCACACGTTGTGTAGTAAAATAAGACGTCATTAGGGGTTACATCAGTATGTAAAAAGTGTTCTTTGTTATGTTGCAGCAACGTACCACCGATACCGTGAACGATGCACTTAGGCACGCCTGTCGTGCCTGATGAATACATAATGTATAGAGGGTCATCAAAGTGACAGTCAACAAAAGCAATTTCAGTAGCCGTCAGGTCTATAAAATCTTTAAGATGAACAGCTTTACCAGGCACGGCCTCATGCAATAGGTTTAAGTCTGCTGTCTTAGTGATATGGTCACAAACTACGATTGCTTCTATTGACGGCAGGTGAGCAGCAATGCCAGCTACCCGTTCCAGTGAGTTTAGTGTTTTACCGTTATAAAAGTAGCCATCCGTGGTGAAAAGAATACGTGGCTCTATTTGGCCAAAACGGTCAAGTACACCGTTAATTCCAAAGTCTGGCGAGCAGGAACTCCATACTGCGCCTAAACTGGTAGTGGCCAGCATCGCCACTACAGTATCAATAACATTAGGCATAAAGCCTGCAACACGGTCGCCAGGCTGAAGGTTATACTTTTCTAAACCGCTTACCAGCGCAGCTACTCTTTGATAGAGCGTTGCATAACTAATTTCTTGACGCTCTCCATCTTCACCACAGTAAATCAGCGCAGTTGAGGAATTACGAAACTTAAGAAGGTTCTCTGCAAAGTTCAGTTTGGCTTCGGGATACCATAAGGCCCCAGGCATTTTGCTACTGTCGTGCAGAATAATGTTGCCTTTATGACTTGTGACAAGGTTGCATTGATGCCAAATCTGCTCCCAAAATAGATCACTAAAGTCAATGCTCCACTGGTGTAGTTGATGAAAGTCAGTAATGTCCAGTTGGTGTGTTGCATTGATGGATTGTATAAAACGCCACAGGTTAGTCTGTTCAATACGGCTTTGACTTGGCTGCCACATAGGCTGAGTCATACTGCTCCTTAATTAGTTGGAAAATTGCGCATTTAAGCGTACTAAAGCCTGACAACTTATACAAATTAAGTCATCAGCACCAAGATTAAAATTAACACGCTTGCGCGTTCAATGCTTGACCAGCGTTTGAGCCGTTGGTGCGGCCCAATAGATCACTAATGTTTTGGCCAACTCGCACTAATCGATCAAGGTGAATACCCGTTTTTATACCTAAACCGTGCAGCATATAGGCTAAGTCTTCTGTGGCTAAGTTGCCGCTAGCGCCTTTAGCATACGGACAGCCACCCAGGCCTGCCACTGAGCTATCAAATGTCGTGACCCCTGCTTCTAGCAGCATCAGCACATTGGCAAGTGCTTGGCCATAGGTATTGTGGCAATGGCCTGCAAGTTGCCTCACAGGCACATGTTGGCTCACCACATTAACCATCTCCAACATCCGCCCTGGTGTGGCCGTACCGATCGTATCGCCTAAAGACACTTCATAACAGCCCATATCTATCAGTTGCTCAGCCACATCGGCTACGATAGAGGAAGAAACGGGGCCTTCATAGGGGCAGTCTACTACCACAGATACATAGCCACGCACTTTTAAGCCAGCATCTAATGCCGCCTTAGCCACAGGCTTAAAACGCTCAAGTGCTTGGGAGATAGAGCAATTGGTGTTGCGTTGGCTGAAGCTTTCACTGGCTGCGCCAAACACAGACACTTCATCTACACCAGCCTCTATCGCGCGCTCTAAGCCCTTCATGTTGGGTGTAAGGGCACTGTAGGAAACATGCTTATGACGTGTGATGAGTTGCAGCACCTGAGCGCTATTAGCCATCTGTGGCACCCATTTAGGGTGCACAAAAGCAGCAGCTTCAATGTGTGTAAGCCCAGCTGCAGCTAGCTGATCAATCAGATTCGCTTTTACAGCAGCATGGAGCATTGGGCCAGATTCATTTTGCAGGCCGTCTCTTGGGCCTACTTCCACTACCTTCACGTGCTTTGCTAGAGACCTTGTCGTGGTTGATGGGCTATACGTATTTAAAGGCATGTTATTTATTCTTCTTTTTTGTTTATTGTGTGTCTTATGACTCTTGTAAATCTAATAGTTGGGCATCTGCATCGACCAAATCGCCTACTTTAAAATAGATTTCGCCAATAACGCCATCTGAGGGCGCCACAATGGTATGTTCCATCTTCATAGCCTCTACTACCATAAGGGCATCTCCAGCCACTACAGATATACCAGGGGTGACTAAGCAGGCTATCAGGCAACCATTCATAGGCGCTGTAATCTGGCCTGTATTATGGTCATTGTTATCTAAAAAATCACCAATTTTAGGGATTTTAAGGGACACCACAGCTTTACCTTGTGGTGTAAACAAGCTTAACTGGTCACCCATTAAGCAAAACCCTGCTTTATGTAAGCTGCCAGCATAATCTAACACTAATGAATGTGGGCCTACTTTACCCAAAGTGTGAGTGGTAATTACGCAGTTTTTACCTAAATACTGTGCCCGTAATGCAAGGCTTATTCGTGGCATGTTCAGCCTAAGCCCTGCGCAGTCTCCATAGGTTTTATAGGCCTGTGTGCCCAATACTAAGCCTGCCATGGCTAAGATTACCTGTTCATTTTGTAACGAAGGTGACAGGAGGTAGTCTTGGTGTTGATCTATAATGTTAGTGTGCAACTTTGCATCTTGAAAGTCTTGTAATTTGGCTAAACGGCGCAAAAAGTCGATGTTAGTGTGAATGCCTTCTAGGTGATAGTCTTGCAAAGCGATGTCTAGCTTGGCTAGTGCCTCTTCACGGTTTGGTGCCCACACAATGAGCTTGGCGATCATGGGGTCATAAAAAGGGCTTATTTCATCATCTTGGCCCACCCCTGTGTCAATACGAATAGTGGCATCTTGCTTAGGTGTGCGCAGATGCCCAATATGGCCAGTAGATGGCTGAAAATCTTGGGTCGGGTCTTCTGCATAGATACGCGCTTCAAAAGAATGACCCTGCAAACATACTTGCTCTTGAGTTAGAGGCAAAGGCTGCCCGGCTGCTACTTTAAACTGCCAAGCTACTAGGTCTACACCGGTTACCATTTCAGTAACAGGGTGCTCTACCTGCAAGCGAGTATTCATTTCCATAAAATAATAGCCACCATTACTGTCTAGCAAAAACTCTACAGTGCCTGCGCCCACATAGTCTATTGCTTGGGCTGCTTCTACCGCAGTAGTACCCATTTTTTGACGCAAATCGTCCGATAAGCTAGGAGCAGGAGCTTCTTCGATCACTTTTTGGTGGCGCCTTTGGGCAGAGCAATCGCGGTCGCCAAGGTAAACGCCATGGCCATGGCGATCACAAAAAACCTGCACTTCAACATGACGTGGGGCAATGAGGTATTTTTCTATTAACACATCACTGTTGCCAAAGCTGGCTAAGCCCTCGCGCCTTGCTCCTGCTAGGTGAGTAAGAAAGTCTTCAGGCCTATCCACTACACGCATGCCTTTACCGCCGCCGCCTGCAACTGCCTTGATGAGTAAAGGGTAGCCTATTTGGTCAGCTTCATACTGCAACAATGCATCATCTTGGCTTGTGCCATGGTAACCAGGCACCAGAGGAATGCCTGCTTCGGTCATAATTATTTTGGCAGCGCTCTTACTACCCATTTGCTCTATGGCAGGCACATCGGGGCCAATGAATATGATGTTTTTAGCTTGGCATGCGGCTACAAAGTCTGCGTTTTCAGATAAAAAACCATAGCCTGGGTGAATGCAGTCAGCTTTACTTGCAAGCGCAACAGCTAATATTTTATCTGCTCTAAGGTAGCTCTGGGCGGCGGTGGCTGGGCCAATATTCCACGCTTCGTCTGCCTCTTTTACATGTAAAGCGTTGGCGTCTGCATCCGAATAAATGGCAATGGTACGCATACCCATAGCCTTAGCTGTGCGCATTACACGACAGGCTATTTCCCCACGGTTGGCAATTAGTACAGTTTTTAGCATAGTATTTATTATTTCCAAGGGGCGAGAGTTTTAGTAAGGAAGGCCTTCAAACCTGCTTGACCACTGGCACTGACACGGATTTTAGAAATAGCACTCGTGGTGAGCGCTGTGGTATATACTAAGGATTGTTTAGTTATGGGGGAGTGGTTATTTACGCGATTAAGCAACTGTTTAATCTGTGCTACTGCCTCTGGGCTATTGCCTATTGTGCCAACAATCCATTGATCTTTAGTCTTTTCTAATTCCCTGGCTGCCACCACCTCATGCACTAAACCCATAGCCAAGGCTTGTTCTGCCGTGAATACCTGAGCACTAGTCATGAGGTGGCGGCCCCAAGATATGCCGACCTTATTCATCACATATGGGCTGATAACTGCGGGGATAAGACCAATGCGCACTTCGCTTAAACAAAAAGAAACATGGTCTGCGCTGATCACACTATCACAACAAGCGATAAGGCCTACCGCGCCACCAAATGCCGCCCCGTTAACAACAGCCAGAGTAGGTTTTGGAAACTCATTCAGCAGCTGCATTAATAACGCTAATTGTTGGGCATCTGCAATATTAGCTGCCTCGTCATAACCTGCTATGCGTTGCATCCAAGCCAAGTCTGCACCCGCTGAAAAGCTTTTTCCAGCACCGGTTATAATAAGGCCACGCACGTTAGTGTCTAAAGCCAAGCGTTGCAGCTGGGTAATAAAAAGCTGTATCAGCTGGTCATCAAAGGCGTTGTGTTTTTCTGGCCGGTTAAGGGTAAGCGTCGCAATGCCAGAAGGGTTTAGCGTGCAGCTTAACCAATGCGCAAAAGGGTGTGTAGATGTTGAAGAAGATGTCATGTTAGGCGCCTTAAGTGATGTACAAATTACATACGAAACACGCCAAAGCGTGTGTCTTGTGCAGGTTTGTTGAGGGCAGTTGCCAAAGCGACGCTAAGTACGCTGCGTGTGTCTTTAGGATCGATGATGCCGTCGTCCCATAAACGTGCGCTGGCGTAATAAGGATGCCCTTGGTGCTCGTATTGTTGCAGCACAGGCTCGCGCATAGATTTTTCATCAGCGTCGCTAAACGCTTCACCACGAGCAGCCAGCTGATCGCGTTTAACCTGAGTTAGCACGCCAGCAGCTTGCTCGCCCCCCATTACAGAAATACGACTGTTGGGCCACATCCACAAAAAGTTGGGCTCAAAGGCACGGCCACACATGCCATAGTTACCCGCACCATAGCTACCACCAATAATTATTGTGAACTTGGGTACTTTTGCACAAGCAACAGCCATTACCATTTTTGCACCGTGTTTAGCGATCCCTTGTGCTTCGTATTTTTTACCTACCATAAACCCTGTAATGTTTTGCAAAAACACTAAAGGAATTTGGCGCTGGCAGCACAGCTCTATGAAGTGAGCGCCTTTTTGAGCTGACTCAGAGAATAAAACCCCATTATTGGCGACAATGCCTACAGGATAGCCATCAATATGAGAAAATCCACACACTAAAGTAGTGCCATATAAAGCTTTAAATTCATCAAACGCAGAGTCATCTACCACCCGTGCGATTACGTCGCGCACATCAAAAGGCTTGCGCAGGTCTGTGCCCACCACGCCATATATTTGCTCACTTGAGTAACGAGGTAGCGAACTGGGCCTGCGTAACAAGGGATTGCCTGCAGTCTTTGGGCAGTTGGAAATACACTGGCGGGCGATCAATAATGCATGTTCATCTGATTGCGCATAATGATCCGCCACTCCTGATACACGGCAGTGGGTGTCTGCACCACCTAGCTCTTCAGCACTTACTTCTTCACCTGTGGCGGCCTTTACCAAAGGTGGGCCCGCTAAAAATATGGTGCCTTGTTGTTTCACAATAATGGATTCATCTGCCATAGCAGGCACATAAGCACCACCAGCAGTGCAAGACCCCATCACTACAGCGATCTGTGGAATACCTTGGGAAGACATAGTGGCTTGGTTGTAAAAGATGCGTCCAAAATGGAGTTTGTCTGGAAATACCTCATCTTGTTGCGGTAAGTTTGCACCGCCTGAGTCTACTAGATAAATACAAGGCAGGTTATTTTGCAAAGCGATGTCTTGTGCACGTAGGTGCTTTTTCACTGTAAGTGGAAAGTAGGTGCCACCTTTTACCGTGGCATCATTAGCGATCACCATACAATGACGGCCATTCACTAAGCCCACACCACAAATAATGCCTGCACTAGGCACCGCCATGTCATACACTTGATGGGCAGCCAGTTGGCCCACTTCTAAAAAGGGTGAGCCTTGGTCTAGTAGGGCATCTATACGATGGCGCGGTAGCATCTTGCCACGGCTCAAATGCTTGGCCTGATAGCTTTCGCCGCCGCCTAGTTGCAGCTTTGCCACCTGCTGCTGTAGATCATCTACCAACACCTGCATAGCGTCAGACTTAAGCTTAAACGCTTCACTTTGGGTATTAATACTGCTGGATAAAGTGGCCATGTTAGTGCGACTCATTAAACAATTCACGGCCAATTAACATACGCCTAATCTCTGACGTACCCGCACCAATTTCATAAAGCTTGGCGTCACGCAGAAGCCTGCCAGTAGGGCATTCGTTAGTGTAGCCTGTGCCACCTAAAAGCTGGATAGCATCTAAAGACATTTTTGTGGCAAGCTCAGCAGCATACAAAATGGCACCAGCTGAGTCTTTGCGCGTGGTTTCGCCACGGTCACACGATTTTGCCACGTTATAAACGTATGATTTAGCAGCGTTCATTTGGGTGTACATGTCGGCTAGCTTGCCTTGTACTAGCTGAAACTCACCAATGGCCTGACCAAACTGCTTGCGGTCATGCACGTAGGGCACTACCAAATCCATACATGCCTGCATAATGCCTAATGGCCCGCCAGAAAGCACAACACGTTCATAATCTAGGCCACTCATCAACACGCGCACACCACCATTTAACTGGCCCAAAATGTTTGCGACTGGCACTTCACAATCTATGAATACTAATTCGCAGGTGTTAGAACCGCGCATGCCGAGCTTGTCTAACTTTGGTGAGCGGCTAAAGCCCGGATAGTCTCGCTCTACAATGAATGCAGTAATACCTTTAGCTCCAGCTGACATATCTGTTTTCGCATAGATCACATAAGTATTAGCGTCGGGGCCATTGGTAATCCACATTTTGTTGCCGTTAAGCACATACTTATCGCCCTTTATATCTGCTCTAAGTTGCATGCTCACTACGTCTGAACCAGCACCTGGCTCGCTCATAGCAAGGGCGCCAATGTGATCACCACTAATCAACTTAGGCAAGTATGTAGATTTTTGTTGGTCTGTACCATGGCGGTGAATTTGGTTCACACACAGGTTAGAGTGTGCGCCGTAGCTTAGACCAACACTTGCTGAAGCTCGGCTAATTTCTTCCATGGCTATGGTGTGGGCCAAATAGCCCATGCCAGCGCCACCATAATGCTCATCACAGGTGATACCTAGCAAACCCATGTCGCCCATTTTTTTCCACAGCTTGTTAGGAAACTCGTTATTTTGATCTGTAGCCTGAGCTAAAGGTGCGATTTGATCAGCAGCAAACTGATTGACGTGATCACGCAAAATGTCATTAGTTTCGCCTAGGTCAAAATTGAGGCTGGTGTAGGTGCTTATCATGCTTGAGTCTCCAGAGATTGAGTGCTAGAAAGGGCGTTAGTGCAGCGCAGGTGTGCGGCATTTAGCTCATCTTGTAGGGCTTTGATATCTTCCATTTGTTGTTGTAATGCCAGTTTTCTAATATTTATTTTTTCAATAAAAACAAGTAGTTGTTGGTCATTATTTGTGGAAGACGAGTCGTAAAGATCTAATATTTGGTTAATTTCAGCCAAGGTGAGGCCTAGGCGCTTGCCACGCAGTATTAGCTTTAGCCAAGTTCTGTCGTGGGCAGAGTAAATGCGTTTTTGGCCTTCACGCGCAGGCGACAGCAAACCTTGGTCTTCATAGAAACGGATGCTGCGAGTAGTAATGACAAACTCTTTCGACAATTCGCTAATTGTGTATGTGGTGGCTGACATGGATAATGCGCCCTAGTTATGATTTATAGTGCATATTTTGGTTGACGTTGACGTAAAGGTCAAGCAAAATGTTCATTCTGTTTAATTTGCTTTTATTGGAGCCTTCAAATGAGTCAAGACGTGTATATCCTCGGTGGCAGCCGCACACCAATGGGAGGCCTTGATGGCAGCCTTGCAAGTCAAACTGCGGCACAGCTAGGTGCAGTAGCAATAAAAGGCGCTTTAACACGATCAAACATAACCCCAGAACAAGTGAGCGAAGTATATATGGGCTGTGTATTGGCAGCAGGGCAAGGGCAAGCACCAGCTCGCCAAGCGGCTCTAGGTGCTGGGCTACCCAAAAGCACACCCGCCACTACAGTAAATAAAATGTGTGGCTCTGGCATGCAGGCCACCATTATGGGTTTTAATGCAATTAAAGCAGGCTCTGTAGACATTATGGTATGTGGTGGCATGGAAAGCATGACTAATGCGCCTTATTTATTACCTAAGGTGCGCCAAGGTTTGCGTATGGGCCACGGACAAATGTTAGATCATATGTTTTTAGATGGCCTTGAAGATGCCTATGAAGGTGGCTTAATGGGCAGCTTTGCTCAAGCCACTGCTGATGAATATGGTTTAACGCGCCAGGCAATGGATGACTTTGCTATTAACTCATTATCTAAGGCCAACGCAGCAATAGCAGATGGTGTGCTAGAAGACGAAATTGAAGCTGTAGTAATGACCAGCCGAAAGGGCACCACTAGGGTGACCATCGATGAACAGCCAGGTCAGGCTCGTATCGACAAAATACCACAACTGCGAGCAGCCTTTAAAAAAGATGGCACAATCACAGCTGCTAACGCCAGCTCCATTTCTGATGGCGCATCTGCACTTGTACTTGCTAGTGCAAATGCAGTGGATCAAAACAACCTAACACCTATGGCCCGTATACTTGGTGTGCAAAGCTTTGCCCGCGAGCCTGGTGAGTTTACCATTGCGCCTATTGGAGCCATTAAAGGGCTTTTAAACACGCTAGATTGGCAAGTAGGCGATATAGACTTGTTTGAGATTAATGAAGCTTTTGCCATGGTTACTATGCTTGCCACCCAAGAGCTGGGTATCGATGCGAGTAAAGTAAATGTATATGGCGGTGCGTGCGCCCAAGGGCATCCTATTGGCTCTACTGGCTCTCGCATTATTCTTACCCTTATCACTGCGCTTAAGAATAAAGGCCTCAAACGAGGTGTTGCTGCACTGTGTATCGGTGGTGGTGAAGCCACTGCTGTGGCGGTAGAGCTGTTTTAAAGCGCAAATAGTTAACTAGGAATAGACATGAATTTTGACTTAAACGATGACCAAATTGCTTACGTAGAGCTAGCGGCACAGTTTTCTGCCAATGAGCTAGCACCCCATGCAGCCTTGTGGGACGCAGAGGCTATTTTCCCTAAAGCCACGCTCAAGCAAGCAGGAGAGCTGGGTTTTTGTGGCTTATACAGCGACCCAGAAGTGGGTGGGCTGGGCTTGTCTCGATTAGACTCATCACTTATTTTCGAACAACTAGCCATGGGCTGCACTACTACCACAGCTATGTTGACTATCCACAACATGGCCACGTGGATGGTATCAGCCAACGCCACCGAAACTGCAAAGGCACACTATGGTGAAATGCTTACTAGTGGCCGTTGGTTGGCATCTTATTGCCTTACAGAAGCTAATGCAGGGTCCGATGCAGCTTCCTTAAGGACTAAAGCGGTAAAAACTGGCAATGAGTATGTCATTACGGGTAATAAAATCTTTATTTCTGGCGCTGGCGAAACTGAAGTATTAGTAGTGATGGCCCGCACTGGTGAATCTGGTGCTAAGGGTATTTCAGCGTTTGTTGTAGATGCAGACAGTGCTGGCATTAGCTTTGGGCGCGCAGAAGATAAAATGGGCTGGAACGCACAGCCTACGCGCATGGTGAATTTTGACCAAGTGCGTGTGCCTGCAGCCAACCTACTAGGCAAAGAAGGTGATGGCTTTACAATCGCGATGAAAGGTTTAGATGGCGGCCGTATAAATATCGCTACAGTGGGTCTTGGGACGGCACAACAAGCCCTAAGTGAGGCCCTGGCCTTCGTGAATGACAGAAAACAGTTTGGTAAGCCTATTGCAGCTTTTCAGGGCATTCAGTTTAAGCTTGCCGACATGAATACCGAGTTAGTAGCTGCGCGCCAAATGGTGCGTTTGGCCGCCTTTAAGCTAGATAATAAACACCCAGACGCCACCACCTATTGTGCTATGGCCAAACGATTTGCCACAGATATTGGCTACCAGGTGTGTGATGAAGCATTGCAGTGTTTTGGCGGCAGTGGTTACATTAAAGAATACCCTATGGAGCGTTATTTGCGAGACAGTCGAGTACATCGCATTTTGGAAGGTACTAATGAGATAATGCGCGTGATCATTGCCAGACGCATATTGCTTAAAGATTCACAGGCCATTTTATAACTGCTTGCTTGGCTCATAAACCTGCTAAAAGTAAGCTGTGGACCCAATTTAGGAATCAACCATGAACACATCAATACCACATACTATTGAAGGGCACGTCGCTGTCATTACTATGTCAAACCCACCAGCCAATACATGGACCCGTGTAAGCCTAGACGCCTTGGCGGAACTGATACAAGCGTTTAATGTGGATAAAAACATCTACAGCCTAGTCATCACCGGTGAAGGGGACAAGTTTTTCAGCGCAGGAGCAGACCTTAAGTTGTTTGCCGATGGCGACAAACAAACCGCAGCAGACATGTCTACGGCCTTTGGTCGCGCTTTTGAAGTGCTAAGCCAATTTAGAGGCTTAAGTATTGCAGCTATCAATGGCTTTGCCATGGGCGGTGGCCTAGAAGTGGCGCTAGCCTGTGACTTGCGCATCGCTGAAAGCCAAGCCCAAATGGCCTTACCAGAAGCTGCTGTAGGCCTGCTGCCGTGTGCCGGAGGCACGCAAAACCTAGCATGGCTAGTAGGTGAAGGCTGGGCCAAGCGCATGATTCTTTGTGGCGAGCGAGTCACCGCACAACAAGCGCTAGACATTGGCTTAGTAGAGGCGGTAGCCGAACGAGGCCAAGGCTTAGTTAAGGCGATGGAGTGGGCGGAAAAGTCGCAAAGGCAAAGCCCTACCAGCATTGCAGCATGCAAACGCTTAATTCAAAACGCGCGTAAACAGCCTATGTTTGCAGGCATGGGGTATGAGCGGGATGAGTTTATTAACTTGTTTGACACCAACGATCAAAAAGAAGGGGTTCAAGCCTTTTTAGAAAAACGCAAACCACAATGGACTAACTCATAATGATCACCGAATTAAACCAGGGACCATTGCTGATAAAAGCCCACACCACAGATGCTGGGCAACATGTGGTAGAGGTGACCCTTAACACGCCAGAAGCCCTTAACGCCCTAAACGGCGACATGGTAGACCTACTATTGTTGCATGTGCCTGTATGGGAAGCTGATGAAAATGTGATCGCCATCATTATGCGAGGTGCTGGCACCAAAGCATTTTGTGCAGGTGGCGATATACGCCAGCTGTATCATAAAATGGCCAAAGGCAGCCAAAACGTTGGGGAAATTTTCTTCAACCACGAATATGAAATGGATTTAATGTTGCACAAGCTATCTACACCTTTGTTGGTGTGGGGAAGCGGCTATGTGATCGGCGGTGGTATGGGCCTTTTGCAAGGCGCTGCTTTGCGCATTGGCACCCATTCTAGCCGTTTAGCGATGCCAGAAATTACAATTGGTTTATTTCCAGACGTGGGAGCCAGTTACTTTCTACGACAGGTGCCAGATAATATAGGGCTATTTTTGGGTCTAACAGGCGCGATGTTAAATAGCACAGACGCTCGTGAGCTAGGACTATTAGATGGTTTGTTAGATGATAACCATTACTCACAGGTAATACAGTCACTAACCCAAATACCTAAGCAGTCTAATGCAGACACGCTAAGCCATCTCACACTAATAATCGCAGCCCTTGAGGCTGATGCAAGTGCAAATGCACCAGCGTCTAATCTAGCAGCCCACAGGCAAAATATTATATCTGCCCTAAGCCAAAACGACCTTGCTGCCATTGTCACTAGCTTGGCGGGGCTTAAGGGCCAAGATAAATGGCTAGATAAAGCCCTGCAAACGATGGCCAACGGTTCACCCACCAGCTTGCATCTGTTTTATCGTGCATTCAATGAAAACTTTACCAATGTGGCAGACGCACTGCTGCATGAATACATAGTAGGTGTCAACGCAACACGCTTAGGTGAGTTTAAAGAAGGGGTAAGGGCGTTACTCATTGATAAAGACCGTAATCCTGCTTGGCGTTACGACACTGTTGAAAACACGCCAGAAGCTTGGATAGCAAAATTTTTTGTAACAGAGAATGTGGCTAAGGCCCATTTTTAGCGAATTAGGGTAATAATTATGACAAACATAGCATTTATAGGCTTAGGTAACATGGGTGGCCCAATGGCCGCAAACTTGCTAAAAGCGGGGCATAATGTTGTTGCCTTTGATTTAGTGAAAACTGCTTTAGACGAGTTTGTAAACATTGGTGGTGTGGCAGCAAGGTCTGCAGCCAACGCGGTTGAAAATGCCCAGGTAGTGATCAGTATGTTGCCTGCAGGAAAGCACGTAGCAGGCCTTTATTTAGGTAATGAACAAGAAAAAAATGGCCTTTTAACGCTGCTTGCTAAGGGATGCTTAGTAATAGACTCTAGTACCATAGATGCGCAAACCTCCCGTAGTGTAGGCCTTTGCGCCAATGACTTAGGCATAAAATTTGTAGATGCCCCCGTTTCTGGTGGCACAGCAGGTGCCAAAGCTGGCACCTTAAGCTTTATTGTAGGTGGTGAAGTGGAGGCTTTTGCACTAGCTGAGCCTATCCTCAATGCCATGGGCAAAAATATTTTCCATGCTGGCCCAGCAGGTGCCGGACAAGTGGCCAAAATGTGTAACAACATGTTATTAAGTGTGTTGATGGCAGGCACCTCAGAAGCGCTGCGTATGGGTGTAGAAAATGGGTTAGATGCCAAAGTGTTGTCAGATATTATGGTAAAAAGCTCAGGCCGCAACTGGGCCTTAGAAATTTATAACCCAGTGCCTGGCGTAATGGATGGCACGCCAGCAAGTAATGACTATCAAGGCGGTTTTATGGTCGATCTAATGAACAAAGACTTAGGCCTAGCGCTAGCAGCAGCCCAAGCGTCAGACTCTGCAGTGCCTATGGGTCAAAAAGCAGCCGAGCTTTTTAAAGACCATGGTGCAGAAGGCCACGGCAGGTTAGATTTTTCGAGTATTTATCAACACTATTCCAGTAAAAAGGTTTGATTCATGAAGGTTGAAGGTCAGGTATTTGTTATTACTGGTGGCGCACGCGGCTTAGGTTTGGCCATTGCTCAAGCGATTACTCACAAAGGCGGCATTTGTGCTTTGGTCGACTTAGACCAAGCCGCAGTCGACTTAGCCGCTGCTTCTTGTGGCACCCAAAGCAAGGGTTATGTCTGCAATATCACTCAAGAGCCTGAAGTAGAAATGTTATTTGAGCAGGTATTAGCCGATTTTGGTCGCTTAGATGGGCTAGTTAATAACGCAGGTCTGCTGCGTGACGGCATGTTAATCAAGTTTAAAGATGGCCAAGTGCAGGGCAAGATGAGCCTTAGCCAGTGGCAATCAGTCATCGACGTCAACCTTACAGGCACCTTTTTGTGTGGCCGTGAAGGCGCTATCGCCATGGCAAAAGCGGGCAATGGTGGTGTTATTGTTAATATTTCCAGCATTGCAAAGGCAGGTAACATTGGCCAAAGCAACTATGCCGCCACCAAAGCAGGCGTGGCTGCCCTTGTCACTACGTGGGCAGGAGAGCTTAACAGGTTCGGCATTCGGGCTGTAGGTATTGCTCCAGGGGTCATCTCTACAGACATGACCGACTCTATGAAGCCAGAAGCCCTAGAACGCATCGAAAAGGTTATACCCGTAGGCCGCTTAGGTGACCGAACAGAGCTAGCCGACGCCGTTATGTTTATTATTGAAAATGACTATATGAACGGCAGGTTGATAGAGTTTGACGGTGGTTTAAGGTTCTAATTCTAGTGGATAAATAGCCTATACGATTAATTCGCGTTTATTCGCCATTTAATAAAAATGTCGACATTTTTATTAAATGGCGATATATTCATACTATGGATGGCGAACAAACTAACTGACATAAATAAACTTGAGACTTAATCATGGCAACTCGTACCGAATTTTCTTGGCAAGATCCGTTTTTTTTAGAACAGCAACTGACCTCAGAAGAGCGCATGATTCGTGATGCTGCGCGAGAGTATTGTCAAGATGGGCTTGTAAGTAGAGTGCTAAAGGCCAACCGAGAGGAGATTTTTGATCGCGAAATAATGACTGAATTTGGTGAGCTAGGCCTACTAGGTGCTACTATTCCAGAGAAATATGGCTGTGCTGGCGTAAATTATGTCAGCTACGGCTTGGTGGCCCGCGAGGTAGAGCGCGTAGACAGCGGTTATCGCTCGGCCATGAGTGTGCAGTCTTCGTTAGTCATGCATCCTATTCATGCTTACGGCACTGAAGAGCAGCGTATGAAATATTTACCCAAGCTTTCTACAGGTGAGTGGGTGGGTTGCTTTGGTTTAACTGAACCCGATTCGGGCTCTGACCCTGCCAGTATGACAACACGTGCGGTGGCTGTAGATGGTGGTTATTTGCTTACAGGTGCCAAGATGTGGATTACCAACTCGCCTATTGCAGACGTTATGGTAGTTTGGGCCAAGCTTGAGGGTGTCATTCGAGGCTTTATATTAGAGCGTGGTATGAAAGGTTTAACCACGCCTAAGATTGAAGGCAAGTTTTCTTTGCGAGCCTCTGTGACGGGTGAAATAGTCATGGATAATGTATTTGTGCCCCAAGAGAACCTATTCCCCACCATTAAAGGCCTTGCAGGACCATTTGGTTGCTTAAATAAAGCCCGATATGGCATTGCTTGGGGCTCACTTGGTGCTGCTGAATTCTGCTGGCATGCAGCCCGTCAGTATACTTTAGACCGCTCCCAGTTTGGCCGACCATTGGCAGCCACCCAGTTGATCCAAAAGAAGCTTGCTGACATGCAAACAGAAATTTCTATTGGTTTGCAGGGTTGCTTGCAGATGGGTCGTTTAATGGACGATGATAACTGTCCTGTTGAGCTTATTTCGTTAATGAAGCGAAACAACTGTGGTAAGTCTTTAGACGTTGCTCGACAGTCGCGTGATATGCATGGTGGTAATGGTGTGAGTGATGAGTTTGGTGTTATTCGCCATGTGATGAATCTAGAAGCGGTCAACACTTATGAAGGCACCCATGATGTGCATGCGTTGATTTTAGGCCGGGCTCAAACTGGCATTCAAGCGTTTTACTAGGCCCTTAACTATGAGCATCACCACGCCTTTGCAGGGCATTAAAGTGTTAGATCTTAGTCGTATTTTGGCTGGCCCTTGGGCTGGACAAATGTTGGCAGATCTGGGGGCTGATGTGATTAAAGTGGAGCGTCCAGGGGCAGGGGATGATACCCGCTCATGGGGGCCTCCTTACATGCCGTGTGCTGTGGGTTTTGAAGCCAATGAAGCCCGTGAAGCGGCTTATTTTCAAACAGCAAATCGCGGTAAGCGCTCGCTATGCGTGGATATTTCTGTGCCAGCGGGTCAGTTGCTAATAAAACAATTGGCAGCTAAGGCTGATGTGTTGATTGAAAACTTCAAAGTAGGAGGGTTAGCTAAATATGGCTTAGACTTTATTACGTTAAACGCCATTAACCCACGTTTGGTGTATTGCTCTATTACTGGTTTTGGTCAGTCTGGACCTTATAAAGATCGTGCAGGGTATGACTTTATGATTCAAGCTATGGGCGGTTTAATGAGTGTCACTGGCAGTGAACATGGTGAGCCAATGAAGGTAGGTGTGGCAGTGGCTGATGTTATGACCGGTTTGTATGCCTCTAACGCCATCCAGGGTGCCCTCATTCACCAGTTGCGCACAGGGCAAGGCCAACATATTGATTTAGCTTTGCTGGATGTACAGGTGGCTGCCTTGGCAAACCAAGCCATGAATTACATAGCCACCAATGAAAACCCTCAGCGCCTTGGCAATGCACACCCTAATATTGTTCCTTATCAGGCCTTTGCTACCAGTGACGGACATCTAATTTTGGCAGTAGGTAATAATGCCCAGTTTCAAAGATTTTGCCAAGTGGCTGGCAAAAAAGAGTTGGCAACTAGTACCCTATATGCAAGTAATGCACTTAGAGTCGCTAACCGAAATACACTGGTGCCAGAAGTGTCTGGCTTGCTAAAGCAGCGAAATACTCAATGGTGGTTAACCGAACTGAATAAAGTGGGTGTTCCTTGTGGGCCTATTTGCACTATTGACCAAGTGTTTGATAACCCACAAGTTCAAGCGAGGGAAATGAAAATATCCCTTGAACATACCCAACTGGGTTGGGTTGAAAGCGTCGCTAACCCTATTAAGCTTTCGGCAACGCCATTACAGTATAACCAAGCTCCACCGATGTTGGGAGAGCATACTCATGAGGTTTTACAGGACTGGCTGGCCATGAAAGAACCTGAGTTTAAAGCCTTGTTAAGTGCTCAGGCCATTGCTTAGCCTAGTCTAGCCCTAACTTACTGTGTAGCAGGGTTGGTAAACCTTGCTGCCAGGCAGTTTCATGCGATCCTGTGCGACAAAACTTTGCAATAATACATCGAGTTTATTAAGCATTTCAGCTTCTGCTTTAAGCTGGTACGGGCCATGTAAGCGTATTTGTTCCAATCCAAATGTTTTCACATTGCCTGCTACAATGCCACTCATGGCTTTGCGTAAATTGCTAGCAAGTGTTGCTGTGGGCAAGCTGGATTCAAGCTTAAGATCTGCCATGTTTGTGTGAGTGGGAATAAACGGACGTTGGAAATCCTCTTCGATGTGTAATTGCCAATTGTAGTGGTAGGCGTCACCAACTTTTTGCCTATGTTCCACTACGTCTTCCATTTGGGCCTTGATAGCGATAGCTACAGCGCTTGGATCTTCAATAATGATCTGGTATTTCGACTGTGCTTTTGCCCCAAGTGTGGCCCCAATAAAGGCGTCAATTTGCTCAAAGTATGCTTTTGCACTGGTTGGGCCTGTAAAAATTAGGGGTACAGTAAGTTGATCGTTTTTTGGGTGTAATAAAATGCCTAATAAATACAAAATCTCTTCCGCTGTGCCTACGCCGCCAGGAAACACGATGAAGGCGTGGCCAAGTCTTACAAAGGCTTCAAGCCGTTTTTCAATATCAGGCATGATGATGAGTTCATTCACCATTGGGTTAGGAGACTCAGCTGCAATAATTCCAGGTTCAGTAATGCCGATATAGCGGTAATCGTGACAGCGTTGCTTAGCGTGGGCTATATGGGCACCTTTCATTGGGCCTTTCATTGCTCCTGGGCCACAGCCTGTGCAAATGTCATAACCTCTTAGCCCTAAATCGTAACCCACTTTTTTAGTATAGTCGTACTCTACAGTTTTGATGGAGTGCCCACCCCAGCAAACCACAATGTTAGGTTTGCGCCTTGGCGCCAAGGCCTGTGCGTGGCGAAGTATTTGAAATACAAGCGCCGTAAGCTGAGTACCAGTGTGACTTTCATCGTTATGGAGCAGACTATTGTTGAGATAAATAATGTCACGCAGCACTGAATAAAGGTTTTCCTTAATACCTAAAATAATTTCGCCGTCTACAAAAGCGCTAATAGGAGCATTATTAAGCTGCAGTAACACGCCACGGGTCTGTGGCACTACCTCTACGTCGAACTGCTTATTGCGTTGCAGTAATGCTTCTATGTCATCTTCTTCTGTGCCACAGTTTAGGATGGCAAGGCAGCACTGCCTAAATAGCTCATGTAAGCCAGTAGAGGCTGATTTGTGTAGCTGGTTGATCTCTTCTAGGGTGAGTATGTCTAAGCTCCCCTGGGGCGAAATTAGGGCATCAATGGTGTGCATATAGTTCCTTTACTTCACTGGCGTTGAGTGAGTCTTGGTTTATGTGTTTGTCTGTGGGCTTTGGTCATTAGCATAACAGAGAAAAATACAAACATGAGGGCTTTTAAAACAAACATTTGGGCCCATTAAATAGTTATTGAAAGATATATTACACAGGCTGGGTCAATGAACGAAGAATCGAACAAACCAGAATGGCAAGTGATTGGTAAATTAGTGACTAGTATTCAGGATGAGCAGCGTAGGTCGAGGCGTTGGGGTATCTTTTTTAAAAGTTTAGGCTTTATTTTTCTGTTTAGCATACTCGCAATCGTATTATCAGATGATGACGTTAAAACCTTGTCATTATCGCAAGACCATGTAGCAGTGGTGAACGTATTTGGCCCAATTATGGCGGGTGGTGAGGCCAGTTCAGAGCGTTTATTGCCGGCCTTAGTGGAAGCCTTTGCTGCCCCAAATGCTAAGGCAGTAGTGCTTAATATTAATAGCCCTGGAGGCAGCCCCGTGCAAGCGGGTATATTGTTCGATGAATTACAGCTTTTAAAGCAGGCTCACCCAGAAAAAACCCTTTACGCTGTGATCGGAGATGTGGGTGCCTCAGGGGCATATTACATTGCGGCTGCGGCAGATTATATTTATGCCGACAAAGCCAGTACTGTTGGTTCAATTGGTGTTATTGGCAGTGGTTTTGGTTTTGATCAGTTGATTGCTAAATTGGGTGTAGAGCGTCGAACGTATGCTGCTGGCGGCAATAAAGATTTTTTGGATCCGTTTTTGCCAGAAAAAGCGCAACAAAAAGAAATGTTCCAGGGCTTGCTTGATCAAATTCATCAGCAGTTTATCTCCCAAGTAGAGCTGGGAAGAGGCGATCGCTTAATCCGTCATGAAGACTTGTACTCTGGTGCCGTTTGGAATGGCGCCCGTGCACTAGAGTTAGGTTTAATTGATGGGTTAGGTAGTTTGCATACTGTGGCAAGAGATCAAGCTGGTGGCGCTAATATGATTTGGTATTCGCCCGAAAAAACCCCTCTTGAAGCAGTGATGGACGAATTAGGTGCACAAACTAAAACTGCGATTACCTGGGGCTTAAATCCAACCTTGGTAATCCAGTAAACCTTTGATAAACGTAATATTTCCACACTTTTAGCATTAATTACAAAAAACGCACCTAAAAAGTGTATATATTTTACTTTTAATGGCTTTTTTCTTTGACATATGGAAGGTACATGAATATCATATCGCGCCATGTTTGAAACAGAATTACCTCGTTTTTTAGATCCGCGCAAGCTATGCGATGGTCAGCAAACCATTACTGGTGCCGTTGAATTATCAACGTTAACTGGTTTTTGTAGCTACCTACAATCGGACCAAGGGCAAGTGAGTGTGCAGCTGCACTTTTCACGTGATAATGCTCACCGCCCAATCATTAAGGGCAGTGCCGAAATAAAAAACGTACAAATTAGCTGTCAGCGTTGTCTAGATGCCGTTAGCATTGATATAATGGGCGACATGAGTGTGGCTATAGTGCTTAACGAAGAGCAGGCTGAGAAACTTCCGACTGAATATGACCCTTGGTTATTGGAAGATAAGAAGCTTGATATGCGTGAGCTTATTGACCACGAAATGATTTTGAATATACCCATTGTGGCTTATCATTCAGATTGCGAAGTTGCAATTGAATATGGTCACAAAGAAACCGTGCAGGAAAAGCCAAATCCTTTTATGGGATTGCAGGCTTTACTGCAAAAAGATTAGTTTACCAATTAGGAGTTTTTAGTCATGGCTGTACAAAAGAGCAAAGTAACCCGTTCTAGGCGCGGGCAGCGTCGTTCACACGATGCATTAGAAACAGCTACTCTGTCTGTAGATGCCACCACGGGTGAGACGCATCGTCGTCATCATATAACTGCTGATGGTTTTTACAAAGGCCGTCAGGTAGTTAATCAAGACGCCGAGTAATTTGTCGTCGTATTACACCCTAGCAGTCGATGCTATGGGTGGGGACTCAGGTCCCAGCACCAGCCTCGAGGCGGCGTTAGCTAGCCTCGAGCGCCACCCTCGCTTGAGCCTTTTCTGGGTCGGACCTCAGGACATACTTGCACCATTAATAGCTGCAGTCACTGACAAACAAGCGCCGCTCTTGCAGCGACTATACTTCATTGATGCTCCCCAAGTTGTGGAAAAAACAGACGACTTGATGGTAATTTTACGTCAAAAACAAAACTCTTCTATGTACATTTCTTTATCCCTAGTAGCTCAAGGTAAAGCTAATGGTTGCGTTAGTTGTGGAAGTTCTGCAGCCCTTATGGCCCTCAGCCGTCATTTAATAAGAATGTTGCCGGGTTATGAAAGACCCGCATTTGCTAGTCATATCCCGACCCGCAAGGGCATGTGTTTAGTGCTTGATATGGGTGCTAACCTTACTTCCACTGGCCAGCAATTGTATCAATTTGGTCAGTTAGGTCAGGCATTAGAAGCTAGTTTGCAACAAAACCCTAAAGTCAGTTTAAAACTACTCAACATTGCTACTGAGTCAGGCACTGGACAGGCCCAAGTGCAAGCAGCTCATAACCTGCTCGAATCAGATGCTAAACTTAACTACCTAGGCTACATAGAACCACAAGAAGTCTTTGATGGTTTGGCGAGTGTTGTTGTTTGTGATGGCTATGCTGGCAATATTTTGATTAAATCAGGCGAAGGGGTTAGCAATATGCTGGCTCACAGCTTTAGAAAAAATTTAACGAGCAGTGATCTGACGCCTACTCAAATTGGCAAAATCATGCAAGCTTGGCAGCTGCAGTTTGACCCTGATCGTTTAAATGGTGCGTTTTTACTAGGTTTACAAGGTCTAGTTGTTAAGTCCCACAGTTATGCTAATGCCACTGCGTTGCAATATGCTATCGAGGCCACCCAAGATTATGTTGAAATGCAGGTTACAGAGCGCCTTCTGGAAGACTGTTAGGCTTACACTTAAATAATATTGAATTTAGAAAAGGTACCGTAATGAGCGCTAATATTGCATTTGTTTTCCCAGGGCAAGGGTCCCAAAGTGTGGGCATGTTAGCTGAGTTAGGCGCTAATCATCACGTTGTTGTTGAGACTTTTTCCCAAGCTAGCGAGGCGTTAGGTTATGACCTATGGCAGTTGGTACAACATGATCAAAGTGGTCAGCTTAACCAAACCTATATTACTCAGCCTGCGTTACTTTCCGCTAGCGTTGCCTTGTGGCGTTTGTGGTTGGAGAAGGGTGGCAGAACACCCACTATGCTAGCTGGTCATAGTTTAGGAGAGTATTCTGCGTTAGTTTGTGCCGGAGCGTTAGGTTTCTCTGATGCTATTCGGTTGGTTGAAGCTCGTGGCCAATTTATGCAGGCAGCAGTTCCTTCAGGAGAGGGTGCGATGGCTGCCATTATTGGCTTGGATAATGATGCTATTGCTTTAGCCTGTGAAGTTAGCGCGCAAGGGCAGACTGTGGCGCCTGTAAATTATAATTCGCCAGGCCAAGTAGTAATTGCGGGTTCTAAATTAGCAGTAGAGCGTGCCATGGTTGCTTGTAAAGCGGGAGGAGCTAAGCGCGCTTTAGCGTTGCCGGTAAGCGTCCCCTCGCACTGTGCGCTAATGTTGCCTGCAGCCGAAAAGTTGCGCACCATACTTGCAGGGGTAAAGATGAGCCTGCCCATGATACCTGTGGTACATAACGTAGATGCCAAATTAGCTTCCTCCAGTGAGGCAATTATTAGCAATCTTGTCGCTCAGTTACATCAACCAGTGCTGTGGACCCAGTGTGTCGAGTCTATTGCAGCGAGCGGTGTCGACCTTGTGGTAGAATGCGGCCCAGGGAAAGTTTTAAATGGTTTAACAAAACGTATTAACAAGACGTTACAATCTGCGTCCATTAATGATGCTGCGTCACTTGCAGCCACACTAAAACTCTAAGACGGATTAAATTATGTTGGCAATTGATGGCAAGATAGCATTGGTTACAGGCGCAACACGTGGCATTGGTAAAGCTATTGCGCTACAACTGGCCTCCCAAGGTGCAGTCGTGATAGGTACAGCGACGTCTGAAGCAGGAGCTCATGCTATTTCTACAGCACTCAATGCAGTAGGTAATACAGGTATGGGCATGGTGCTTAACGTATCGGATTCAGAATCAGTAACCAGTGCGCTAAAAGCTATTGTTGAAGCTTACGGTGCACCCACTATATTGGTCAATAATGCAGGCATTACTCGCGATAATTTATTAATGCGCATGAAAAATGACGAATGGGATGATGTGGTTAATACTAATATGAGTTCGATTTTCCGGATGTCCAAAGGGTGTTTGCGTGGTATGACCAAAGCGCGCTGGGGCAGGGTGATTAACATTAGTTCGGTCGTAGGGTCCATGGGTAACATGGGGCAGGCAAATTATGCCGCTGCTAAAGCCGGTGTTGAAGGGTTTAGCCGAGCTATGGCACGCGAAGTTGCATCACGTAATGTAACGGTAAACTCCATTGCCCCGGGTTTTATCGCTACGGATATGACAGATGCGTTAGGAGATGAGCAAAAAGACGCCTTACGTACGCAGATTCCATTACAGCGTCTAGGTACACCAGAAGACATTGCCCAGCTGGTTGGTTTTTTGGCCAGTGATGCAGGTGCGTATATTACTGGGGAAACTATTCACGTCAATGGTGGTATGTATATGAGCTAAACCACCCGGTTTTGCTTTTAGCGTTATTTAGTCATCTTGTGTCGCACATATTATTGTTTTAAGGTTGCTTTTTTGGCTGATTTGTAGATAATAGCACCACTCTATACTGAGTAGAAAATAGAAAGATGTAGCGGAATTCTCCGGCCACTGTTTTCTAGGACATTCGTTGACATTTGTTAAATGTTGATGGCGTATAAGAACCCATTAGGAAAAACTATGAGTATTGTAGATCGCGTTAAAAAAATTGTTGCTGAACAACTAGGTGTTAAAGCAGATGAAGTCACTAACACAGCTTCTTTCGTTGACGACCTTGGCGCTGATTCTTTGGACACTGTAGAGCTAGTAATGGCTTTGGAAGAAGAATTCGAAACAGAGATTCCAGATGAAGAAGCTGAGAAGATCACCACTGTTCAAGCTGCAATCGACTACGTTAATGCTAACCAATAAGCTAGCTTAGTTTTTGCACTTCGAATTGAAGTCAGAAAAGCCGCGCCACTTGGTGCGGCTTTTCTGCATCTATAGCTTTTAAAACAGATGTTTGATCGCTCAAAAATGCCATAATAGAAGCATTAGTTGCGAAATTAACCTAGGCTATCATTGAAAGGAGATTCAAATGAGTCGTAAACGCGTTGTAGTGACTGGCATGGGTATGTTGACTCCTGTTGGAAACACCATGGACGAAACGTGGAGCAATATAATCGCTTCAAAAAGTGGTGTAGCAAATATTACTCATTTTGATACTGAAGGTTTTGGTACGCACTTCTCTGCGGGTGTAAAAGACTTTGACCTTAGCGACTACTTGCCACCAAAAGAAGGCAAGAAAATGGACTTGTTTATCCAATATGGCATGGCTGCAGGCATTCAGGCTATTAAGGATGCAAACTTAGAAGTGACAGAAGAAAATGCAGACAGAATTGGTGTTGCGATTGGTTCTGGAATTGGTGGTTTACCTTTAATTGAAAAGTGTCATGATGCGCTTAATAAAAGTGGTCCTCGCCGCATTTCGCCGTTCTTTGTGCCCGGCAGCATCATCAATATGATCTCTGGCAATTTGTCGATTATGTATGGCCTACGTGGCCCCAATATAGCTATTACTACGGCGTGTACTACGGGCACTCACAATATAGGTGCTTCAGCACGTATGATTGCTTATGGAGACGCCGATGTGATGGTGTGTGGTGGAGCCGAAATGGCTACTACGCCATTAGGTTTAGGCGGTTTTGGTGCAGCTCGTGCACTGTCAACACGCAACGATAACCCTTTAGCCGCAAGTCGTCCTTGGGATGCAGACCGTGATGGTTTTGTTTTGGGTGATGGCGCTGGGGTGATGGTGCTGGAAGAATATGAACTGGCTAAAGCTCGTGGGGCTAGAATTTATGCTGAACTTACTGGCTTTGGCATGAGTGGTGATGCATACCACATGACCTCCCCACCAGAAGATGGCCGCGGTGCCGCAGCATCAATGCGTAATGCTATGAAAGATGCTGGTTTGAATGGTGACGACATTCAATACATCAATGCCCACGGTACGTCTACGCCAGCTGGAGATATTGCTGAGTCTAATGCGGCTAAATTAGTTTTAGGTTCTGCTTCAGAAAATGTGCGCATGAGCTCAACTAAATCAATGATTGGCCATTTGCTAGGCGCCGCTGGCGCTGTGGAAGCTATTTTCTCGGTTTTGGCGATCCGAGATCAAGTTGCACCGCCCACCATCAATTTGGACAACCCTTCACCAGGGTGTGACCTTAACTACGTTGCACACCAGCCACAAGAAGCGCAGATAGTCTCAGTAATGTCTAACTCATTTGGTTTTGGTGGCACTAACGGCACTTTGATTTTCTCTAAAATTTAACCGACAAATGAGGCTGGCGCTATGGATATAACAACCTTAGTTAATGGCCAGTCATCACCTGCGTTAGATGTTCGTGACCGTGGTTTAGCCTATGGTGACGGAGTGTTTGAAACCATTGCTTTAAAACAAGGTCAGGTACAGTTGTGGCCATCCCATCGCCAACGTCTGGCCACTGGGTTATTAGCCTTAAGTATTGTTGCTGATGAAACTGCTGCCCTAACCTTAGTTAATGCTATTATTAATGACATTAAAGCGGCTTACTCGTTATTTGGTCGTTCTGACGGAGTGATTAAAATCATTGTTACCAGGGGCTCTGGTGGGCGGGGCTATGCAGTGCCAATGTTGCCCCAGCCCACACGCATAGTTTATATGATGCCCGAGCCATCGGGTCGAAGTGAGTTATCTAGCGAAGGCGTTCGCGTTCGACTATGCCAACATCGCTGGTCTAGCAATGTTGCTTTAGCAGGCATTAAGCACCTCAATCGTTTAGATCAAGTAATCGCTCGCAGTGAGTGGAATGATGTAAATATCCACGAAGGGATCATGCTCGACCAAGACGGCCTGGTAATTTCTGGTGTAATGAGCAATCTATTCATAGAGGCAGATGGTATGCTCATTACACCAAAGCTAGACCAATGTGGTATTAATGGCACTATGGCTGAATTAGTGGGCGCTATTGCTAAGCAATCTGGCATCAAGCTAGTCCAACGTGATGTGACCTTTGACGCTCTCCTTAATGCCGATGCAGTCTTTATCACCAATAGCCTCAATGGTATTTGGCCTGTCATAGAATTTACCCCTGATACGGCACAGACTGAGCCTAATGCAGTGGCTACATTTTGGCCTATATCTCCACTTATCAATAAACTTCAAAAAATTATTTCACAACATTTGTCAACCCAAATGACTGTAGCTGACTTATGATAAAGCGGGTATGGTTCTGGGTTCTTATGATGCTCATTGTAGTGATGTCATTGTTTACATATGGCATGATACGACAGATACAGGTGTGGTTGTATGAACCTATGCCGTTAGCAGAACCCACACTAGTCACGGTTACTGCTGGTTCTGGGCTAGGAAAAATAAGCACTAATTTGTACAAAGCAGGTGTTATTGCCCATGCTGATAGTTTTAAGTATTATGCCAAATGGCGTCAGTTAGATCGTTTTATAAAGGCGGGTGAATATCAGTTCAATGGCTCTATAAATAGTGTAGAAGTGCTTGCGCAACTAGTCTCTGGTAAAGTTTTGGAGTACCAGTTTACGGTTCCAGAAGGGCTTCGCTATAGAGATTTTGTGACACGTTTAAGCCAACATCCAGCAATGATAGGCAAACCGGTTCCTGATGCCCAAGATTGGCTAAGTAAAATGCACAGCCGCTGGCTGCATCCAGAGGGCTTGCTGTTTCCTTCAACTTATCGGTTTGCTAGTCACAATTTGCCCATAGACATTATTGAACAGGCCTACTTAAAGCAATTACAGGTTTTACAATCGGAATGGGCCCAAAGAGCAGAAAATTTACCCTACAAGACGCCTTATGAAGTGCTTATAATGGCGTCTATTATTGAGAAAGAAACAGGTTTGGCTAGTGAAAGGCCAATTATTGCGGGAGTGTTTGTAAGGCGCTTACAAAAAGGTATGAAGCTACAAACTGACCCCACTGTAATCTATGGCATGGGAGCCAAGTTTAACGGTAACATTCGTCGTTCTGATCTAACTGAAGATACTCCTTACAATACCTATGTTCACCGTGGTTTGCCTCCTACACCCATAGCCTTGCCAGGCCGGGCTGCTATATATGCAGCGCTGCATCCAGCGGATGGTCTGAGCTTATTTTTTGTCGCAAGGGGTGATGGTAGTCACGAATTTGCCAATACGTACCCAGAGCATCTGCTTAATGTGCGTAAATACCAGTTAAAACACTAAGAGACTTTTCATGGCTGCATCATTTATTTCAATCGAAGGTGGAGAGGGCGTTGGCAAGTCTACAAGTATCGAGTACATCAGACAAAAACTCGAAACCTGTAGTATTGAATGCCTAGTCACGCGTGAGCCAGGTGGCACACCTATGGCAGAGGATATTCGCCAACTGTTGTTGCAACACCGGGATGAAGTTGTCGACCCATATACTGAGCTTTTGCTAATGTTTGCCTCGCGTCGACAACATGTACAAAATGTAATTAGGCCAGCTCTGGCAGCAGGGAAATGGGTGATTTGTGATCGCTTCACAGATGCGTCATTCGCCTACCAAGGATTTGGCCGAGGCTTAGACAAGGGGTTTATTTCTAGTCTTAAACACTACGTGCATGGTGATTTAAATCCAAACATGACAGTTCTGTTCGATTTAGATATCACTATAGGCATGGCACGAGCAGGTAAACGTGCTAATTTTGATCGTATTGAAACTGAAACAATGAGCTTTTTTGAGCGTGTTAGACAAGGTTATTTAACTCAAGCCGAAGAAGAGCCAGAACGATATCGTATTGTTGACGCCTCCCAACCCATTGCTGACGTTGAACATCAGTTAGACCATTTTCTTGCGCCATTGTTAGTTGCTTCTGGAGACTAGCGATATGACTAAAGAACCCAATATATTATTACACACCTACCCGTGGCACCAAGATCAATGGCATCAGGTGAGCCAGATGATGAGGCAGAAACGTTTGCCCCACGCACTGATTATCGGTGGAGTTCCGGGGCTTGGAAAATTAACTTTTGCTAAACGCCTCGCGGCTGCCTTGCTATGTCAGCAAGGAGAAAGAAGCGATGCTTGTGGCCAGTGTAAATCCTGCCAGTTATTAGCAGCCCACAGTCACCCTGATTTTAAATTAATGCAGCCAGAAGAGTTGGGTAAAGCAATTCTTGTGGATCAAGTCCGAAATATCCAACACGCCATGGCAACTACTGCGCAGCAAGGTGGTGCTCGCGTGGTTATTATTAATGGAGCTGCAGACCTCAACCTTAATGCTGCTAACGCTTTATTAAAACAGTTAGAAGAACCCGGTGATAACAGCTTTTTTTTGCTGCTACATCAATGGCCAAAAATGCTTTTACCGACTGTTCGCAGCCGTTGTCAGTTGTTAGATATCATTATTCCTAGGCCAGAGCAGGCGTTAAGCTGGCTAGAGGAGCAGTTGCCTGAGGATGAGAAAAACCCTAGGGCTGCAGCTGAAAAGCTAATAGCGCTGGCAAATGGAGGCCCACTAAAAGCACTGCAACTGCATGCCTCTAAAGCCCATGAGTTACGTCATCAAATGTTAGTTCAACTGACCGCTATTCTCAGAGGTAACGCAAGCACCTTAGAAGTAGCCCAAAGCTGGCACAAGCAACCACTAGAGCAAATGCTTAACTGGTGGATAGAGTGGATTAATGATCTGATTAAACTAAAAATGACGGGTAATACGGCACATTTAGCCAACCCAGATATTATTAAACTACTCCAAGCCGTAGCTCAGCGCAGCAGTATTAAGGCGATGTATCGTTTATTACATCGACTAACTGAGCAGCTTAGCTTTATTAATCAACGGCGTAATTTAAATAACCAGTTGGTGTGTGAAGAACTGTTGCACCAATGGTACTTGCTAGTAAGGTCTGACACTTCACTATGATTATTGATTCTCACTGCCATTTGGATAAACTTGACACGAGTCATTATGAAGATGGTTTTCCAGGCCTAATTGCTGCAGCTCAAGCAGACGGTATTTCTCAAATGTTATGCATTAGTGTTGATACCGAGAACTTTGAGCCAATGATGCGTCAAATTGAACCTTATAATTTTATCCATGCTTCAGCTGGATTGCATCCACTGGGGGTTAAAAGTTTGGACAATTTTAGCGTGTTAGAACAACAAGCTCAGCACCCTAAGGTAGTTGCCATTGGTGAAACTGGGTTGGACTATTTCTACCAAAAAGATAACACGGACATACAGCAACAAGCATTTGTAGCGCATTTACAGCTGTCTAAGCACCTAAAAAAGCCTGTTATTATTCATACTCGGGATGCTAATGAAGATACATTAGCGCTACTTCGTAGTGAAGCAGATCAATCTGTAGGCGGCGTGATTCACTGCTTTACGGAAGATTGGGCTATGGCTGAAGCGTGCTTAAACTTAGGTTTCCACATTTCTATTTCTGGCATTGTGACCTTTAACAACGCTTCTGCGTTGCGAGAAGTTGTTAAGAAAATTCCAATGGATCGCTTACTAGTAGAAACCGATTCACCGTACCTAACACCAGTGCCATATCGGGGTCAGCAGAATGAACCTAAGCATGTGCGTTTGGTAGCTCAATATGTAGCGGATCTCAAAGGGGTTTCTTTGGCTGAGCTCGCAGAACAAACAAGCAAGAACTTTAGCCAGTTGTTCTTAAAGACCCTTAATTAGTATAAATTATAAGTGATGGCGTTTTGAAAGTTTTATGACTATTATATCTATCATAGTCATAGCTAGACTGGTTTATTTATCTAAAGGTATCGCCATGAATTGGGGCATCGCTGCAAAACCAAACATTCCTGCCTATTTTCCGCGTGAAAAAGAGAACCGCAAGGTACGTGAATTTAAGCGCAGGGAAGAGGAAATACTAGAAACAGCTTTAGAGCTCTTCCGTGTGCATGGTGAAGACAAAGTGACTGTAGAAATGATTGCCGACAACGTGGGTATTGGTAAAGGCACCATATACAAACACTTTAAGTCTAAATCAGATATCTATATTTATTTATTGATTAATTATGAACTTCAATTAGCCAGTTTATTGGCAACAAAAGATTTCTCCGACCCGGAGTCTTTGTGGCGCAGTTACTTTGAATATCGGATGAATGATCCTGAGCAAGCGTTACTCTTTGACCGGTTAGAAGATCGTCTGATCAAGGGTGAGGAATATGACAAGGAAATTGCTGACGTTCACCAAATTAGAAATGAAAATATGCAGGTGCTAACCACTTTAGTTGAAAAACGTATTGATTCTGGGAAGCTGGAGCAGGTACCAGCCTATTTCCATTTATCTGCGTCTTGGGCTCTAGTTCATGGTGCCTTAGCGTTGCATGACTCGGGGTTCTTTAAAGAATTCATTCAAGACCGTGAAGCTTTTTTTGAGTTTCTGATGCAAATAGGTATGCGTATGGGTAACCGTGGGCAGAGTCGTCATACAGACTTATCAAAAAAGGTGTCCCATGACCCCAATACTGCTGATCAAGACTAAGTTAAAATGTTAGAACAGCTAGTCGCTCAGGCCCAGAAATTGCCTCATTATGATTTAGACTCTTGGCAACCTCAATTTAATGGAGATATAGACTTAATCATTACTGCAGATGGTACCTGGTTCCATGAAGGTAGTGCTATTGTTAAAACTAAAATCATGCAATTGTTTGCGCGCTTGCTGCAGCGTCAAGTCAATGGTGATTATTGGATCATCACACCTACAGAGGCCTTCCGTATTACCGTAGAAGACCTGCCTTTTGTGATTGTTGCAGCAGACTATGTGCATCAAGAGGGTGTTGACCTGTGGCAATTTACGACCAACACTGGTGACCAAATTTATCTCTCACAGTTAGACCAATTGGTTGTGACCTATAACTCAGAACAACCACAGCCACGAGTGTGTGTGCGTGATGGTCTGTGGGGTCGCATTAATCGGGCCGTTTTTTACCAGCTTGCACTGGCCTGCGAAGTGGTTGAAACAACCCACGGGGATCACGCTGAGTTGACCAGTGGCCCTCATCGATACTATATTGGGCCAGCTTAGCCCACTAGGAAATACACATAATGCCAGTACATGAAATTCACCACCCCCTTATTTCACATAAACTTGCTCTTTTGCGCAAGGCACATGTGAGCACCAAACAGTTTAGAGAACTATCCAATGAAGTTGCCAGCCTACTGACGTATGAGGCAAGTAGGGGGTTACCCTTGGAAAAAGTTAACATTGATGGTTGGCAAGGAGAGCGTATCCCTGTACAAATGCTAGCCGGCAAAAAACTTACTATTGTGCCGATTTTGCGAGCGGGTTTAGGTATGCTTGAGGGCGTAATGCAACTTGTGCCCAATGCAAAAGTAAGTGTTGTTGGATTATACCGTGATGAAGAAACTCTTGAGCCCGTGGCTTACTTTGACAAAATAATTGCTGATGTAGATCAGCGCACAGCACTAATCATTGATCCCATGTTAGCTACAGGGGGTACACTGTTAGCTACCATTGATTTACTCAAGCAAAAGGGCTGTAAAAACATTATGGGGTTATTCTTAGTGGCATCACCAGAGGGTTTATCGAAGGTGTCTGAACTGCATCCAGAGGTGAATTTATATGTTGCGGCAATTGATGAGTGCCTAAATGAACAAGGCTATATTATCCCAGGCCTTGGTGACGCCGGTGACAAGATCTTCGGGACTAAATAGCACCAAAGTAAGCGTTATAAGGTTATTAATGGCCTTTCCCAGTTTAATATTCTCTCTACAGATTATATTTTATTTAGGAAAAGCTGACTCTGGATTATAGCTTTTAAAGCTTTCTAAATATTGAGCATTTGCCTGATCTTGCCACGGTGTGTTTGGCTGTATTGCAGTAACACACTTATATGTCTCACGGTATCTGGTGGTGTTCTCATTTTCTTCCATAACAATGGCCACCATTCCTGCAACTAGGCCCTGTTGTTGCTCAACTAGCTGTACAGCTCCATGCATTGTTCCGCCAGTTTCAACCCATTGGTCAACTAATAGCACTCGAGTACCTGGGGCATATGCGGGTAATCGCATTTCCATTGATTGAGTTCGTCCAGAATAATTTGTCATGGACGCACTATCGGTATCAACGCATAATTTCCCAGCTTTTCGAATAGGTAGAAATCCACAACCAATACGAGCAGCAATACCTGCTGCTAAAACAAATCCCATTGCATCTAACCCAGCAACAACATCAATATCCTTTGGATCTATGTCAGCGCAAAGATCATCAAGTAAATCTTGATACGCACGACCATTGATATAGATAGACGTTGGATCAAGCCATGCAAATTTATCCCCTTTCGTATTGGGTGCCATAATAGAGAAATACCATCGATCATCTCTTGGACCTTTATCAAAACTCATATTTTACTCCCGTACTTTTAATACTATCCATTAAGTTCTTTAACTTTTTTGGGTCTATATTATAAAAGTCATCTTTAAAATTTATGCCAGTGGCAACCATCAGCAAGTCTGCATCTTCAACATAGTCTTTTACATTATCTAGAGTGATTCCAGATGCAATGGCCAGAGCTGTATCACCACAGCTTGTTCGAAAAGTTTT
Organism: Candidatus Njordibacter sp. Uisw_056; assembly: GCF_047730085.1. Classification (NCBI taxonomy): domain Bacteria; kingdom Pseudomonadati; phylum Pseudomonadota; class Gammaproteobacteria; order Pseudomonadales; family Candidatus Njordibacteraceae; genus Candidatus Njordibacter; species Candidatus Njordibacter sp. Uisw_056. The sequence goes on from NZ_CP159830.1 coordinate 1,394,262, forward strand.
GATTTTTTCAACATCGGCAGCATAGCCTGTGGCAATACCAGAAGTGACTACAACATCCATATAGCGAGTGGCTAATTGAGCACTATACGCATATCCAGCTGGGTCAACATCGCGTTGTTTTTTAAAAGCTGTTCCACCAATGTATAAGCCTTGCCAACCGCTCTCTTTGCGTGCTGTGGTAATTCTATTGGCTTCTATCTGATCATTTTCTCCACGACGTTCATCAATACACGCATCATCAGCCCAATACCCGTCAATGCAAATACCTTCAGATTGCAGCGCGCCTAAAATTGGAAAGGCGAATTCACCAGTGACGGCAAGAAAGTTTATTCCAAGCCAATAGTCAGAAAATGTAGCCCGGATGCGTTTAATAATTGGCAATAGCTTTTCCTTTTCAAAATCATGATTGATTAGGAATACCCCTGGGCAACCACCTTCCATTGCGATGACAATATTGCGATGCGTTTGTTCATAATTCAACACATGGATCACGGGTAAAACGATGGGGTTTTTACTCCCAAATTTTAAATGAAACTCATGCCGGTTCATTTTGTTTGTTCCAATTAGGTAATAGGCAAACTACTTAAGTTACATGTTAAGTTAAAAGCCTATTAAGTGGTTACATAGATGCCCAATTTAGTAGTTATGAACATTAACCTAAATTGCTCTACCCAGATTAAAAAATTACATGTTGGGATAGTTTGGGCCGCCTGCACCCTCTGGCACCACCCAGGTAATATTTTGACTTGGGTCCTTAATGTCGCAGGTTTTGCAGTGAACACAGTTTTGGCTGTTGATCTGGAAGGTCTTGTCACCACTATCGTTCTCCAGTACTTCGTATACCCCAGCAGGGCAATATCGTTGTGCTGGTTCATCCCACATGCTTAAGTTAATACCTAAGGGCAGGCTTGCATCCTTTAAAGTAAGATGGCAGGGCTGGTTTTCCTCATGATTAGTACCGGAAATAAATACTGATGATAATTTGTCAAAACTGGTTATTCCATCAGGTTTAGGATACTCAATTTTAGGCATCTGGGCGGCAGGTTTTAACTGCGCATAGTCAGGGGTGTTATCTTTTAAAGTTACCGGAAGCTTGCCACCAAAAATATTTTGGTCAAACCAATTAAAGGCGCCTCCTAACCACATGCCAAACTTGTGCATTGCAGCACCAAAATTACGCGCTTTATAAAGCTCTTCATGTAACCAAGACTGCTTAAACTTCTCGCCATATGCGAGTAAGTCTTGCTTACCTTGGTCGCCGTTCGTAATGGCTTCAAATAATGTCTCAGCTGCTAACATGCCAGATTTCATTGCTGTATGGCTGCCTTTAATTTTGGCAAAGTTCATAGTCCCTGCGTCACAGCCAATAAGTAATGCACCGGGAAGGCTCATTTTAGGTAAGGCGAATAGTCCACCTTTTTCGACAGCACGAGCGCCATAAGACACTCTAGAGCCGCCTTCTAAATGCTGTTTAAGTACAGGGTGATGCTTAAGGCGCTGGAATTCGTCAAATGGGCTTAGGTGCGGATTATCGTAGCTTAGGTCAATTATAATGCCTACAGTCACTTGGTTATTGTCACCGTGGTATAGGAAAAAACCACCATTGGCCCCTTTAGTCAGCGGCCAGCCAGAACCATGGACAACTAAACCGGGTCGGTGTTTGGCTGGGTCAATATCCCATAGTTCTTTAATACCAATGCCATAATGCTGACTCGTTGTCTCTAAATCAAGGCTGAATTTTTCAATCAATTGTTTGCCTAGATGACCCCGGCAGCCCTCTGAAAACACAGTGTATTTTGCGTGTAATTCCATTCCTTGCATATAACTGTCTTTTTGCTCACCAGTTTCACTGACCCCCATGTCCCCTGTAGCAATGCCTTTAACACTGCCATCTTCATGATAAAGAACTTCAGAAGCAGCGAAACCTGGGAAGATTTCGGCACCTAAGTTTTCAGCTTGCTCGGCAAGCCAACGACACACATTACCTAAACTAACAATGTAGTTACCTTCGTTGTGCATGGGCTTGGGAATAGCAAAGTTAGGCAGTGACATACCACCTGTGGAACTCGTAAGAATATGCATTTCGTCTCTAACAACAGGCGCAGTGAGTGGTGCTCCCATGGATTGCCAATCAGGAAAAAGTTCGTTTAGGGCTGTGGGTTCTAAGATAGCGCCCGACAATATATGGGCACCTACCTCAGAGCCTTTTTCAACCACACAAACGCTCAATTCCTGGCCTTTTTCTTGGGCTAGTTGTAGTAGTTTACATGCGGTGGCTAGGCCAGATGGGCCGGCACCCACAATAACAACATCGAATTCCATTGATTCACGTTCCACTGCATATCCTCTTGATTAGATTTAATTATACAAAGAGCCACTTTAACGCCTGTAAAAGTGGTCTACTGTTCACATACCGACTTATAGTGGCTGTTCTTAAACAGAGTTTCAATCAATACCGAACAGTCTTGGGTGATAATGCTTGAAAATCTCCACTTAGGTGCTAGGTTTGTTAAACTGTCGGTCTATACCTAAAGCAAAGAACCCACAATGCATATAGAAATCACCAGCACCACCACGCAGCAGCAAGTGCACGATGAGTTAAGGCAATTGCGCGCAGGCGACCGTGTTCACTGCACTGATGTTAGGCAATTTTTATTTTGTAAGCGTTTGTTAGAACAATGGCGGTGGGGCGATGTGTTGCTGTTGATGATGGATGATCAGAAACAAGTACTAAAGCAATTTAAGTACAAGCCCCCAGCTCATGATGAAATTCCACGTGACCGATTGCTCAAGGATCAAGAGCAGGTTGTGCACGCTCTGGAAAAGGTATTTGCCCATTGCCATAAAGTTGGCTTGCAAGTAGTGTCTTTCAGTGATGGTTTGGTGGTGGTACCAAAGGATCTTGCAGAAGATCCTATGGCGTTATGTTCTGCAGCAGCGTTAGGCATTAATGATTATGAAACCTATACCACTTTTGCTGAACATTTAGATTAAGCTACTTCTTCATCCGGTTCTTCTGGCTCTTCAGACATCACGCGCATGCCTTTATCGATGCCTTTTCGAGTTTGTGTTTTAGATTTAGCTTTTTGTAATTGGGTTTCTATTTTAGCGCTCAAAGAGTCGATCGCACTAAACATGTTGTTACCCCTGGCTTTGGCAAATATTTCTTGGCCAGTATCTAGGTGAAGAGTGGCCTCAGCAAGGTCTTGGTTACCTTCTTTGTCCATAGTGACTTGAATGTTAGTAATATGATCGAAGTGGCTTTCATTTTTCTGCAGCTTGGCCATAATACGTTCTTTTATGGCATCAGTAGCTTTGGTGTCGTGACGAGCAGTAATGTTCATTTGCATAATCGATTCCTTCTTAGGAGAGTTAAAAAAAGTAGAAATAGAGTGCGGTTCCTCTTGGGTTAGTTGGGTTAAGTAGATAGACTCGTTAGCCGTGAGACCAACATAATATAGGCTTCAAATAAGCAGATTCTTATACAGAAGCCATACTTTTAATAGACCACAAGTGGGCTTGGAAGGGAAGGGCTTTTATGGGGCAAAGGCAAATTAAGTTGACTAGTTTATTGATTAAGGTAAAGGCTAACAGACGTGAAATGTGATTACGACATTGTGATTTGTGGTGGCGGTATGATTGGCGCTGCCTTAGCAACACTGCTTGCCCCCCATGGATTTTCTATTGCCCTAGTGGATGGGCATAAGCCGAGTAGGTATGACTTAAGCCAGAAATTTGATCTAAGAATTTCTGCGTTAAGCCCTAAGAGTGCCCAAGTAATGCAGCAATCTGCCGCCTGGGAGATCCTTCAAGGCATGCGTCTTTGCCCCTACAAGCGTATGCGTGTTTGGGAAGTTGCAGGCTTTGGAGACCTGACGTTTAATGCCAACCAAGTGGGTGCAGCAGAACTTGGACATATTGTTGAAAACCGATTGGTACAGCTTAGCTTGTGGCAGGCTTTGCAAAGCAATGATAACGTAAAGATCATTTGTCCTGCATCACCAGAACACTTCCATCGTGATGGTAAGATAATGCGTATAGACCTTGATACTGGGCAAAGCATATCGGCTCGGTTGGTCGTTGGTGCAGATGGTGCTCAGTCTAAGGTAAGACAGAGCTTTGGAGTTGGCGTTAATCGTGGGCAATATCAGCAAGCTTGTTTGGTGGCCTCTGTTAATACTCAGTTGGGCCAGCAAGATATCACTTGGCAACGCTTTGTAAATACCGGCCCACAAGCTTTTTTACCTCTGCTGGGTCAGCACGGTTCTGTCGTTTGGTACCACCAGACAGATCATGCACGAGCGTTAGCAAGTTTACCTAACGTAGACTTGGCAGGTGAAATTATGGCACATTTTCCGGCTGAACTTGGCACCATCGAAGTGACTGCAAAGGCCTCTTTTGGATTACAAAAACAACATGCTCAAAGTTATTGTATGGACGGCATGGTATTAATTGGTGATGCAGCCCATGTGATTAACCCACTGGCCGGGCAGGGTGTTAATTTAGGTTTTCAAGACGTGTCCAGTTTGGCAGAAATCCTCAAGGAGGCTCGCCACTCTGGCGAAGATTGGTCCACAATAGGTGTGCTGAGTCGATATCAAAAGCAGCGAAAGTTAGCCAATAGCGTCATGCTTCATAGTATGGACGCTTTTCACTATGGATTTAGCCAAACGAGCATGAAGAGCAAGTGGCTTAGAAATATGATGCTGGCCTCGGCCAAAGTCCCACTCATTAAAAAACAAGTCATTCGTTATGCGATGGGTATTTAACTGGCTATTTAATGTTTCTGTTAAAGAAGACTTTTCTAGCACAGTGTTTCAAATTATACTTGTGTGAAATGCTAAAGTTGAAAGTTGTGGCTGAAGTCGCTTTTGCAACTCTTGCCGTTTAAAAGCTATAGCAGACAATAAAAATAAGGTTAATTGTGGCCTGTTTTTGGTGTAAATGACGTTAATCATTGTCACCGGTGTAAATAGTAATGCAAGTCACTGTTGACTTGTCAGTGAACACATAGCGTTGAGCCAGATGTGAGTTAACTTCTTGCTCCTATTAATGGCATGATCAGTCTCTACTGGTGGTGTCTTTTAAATCTATTAATTGGTAAAAATATGTCCGCAGCACCACAGTCCCACTCTGCATTTCGCTTTTTGCGCCAACAAACGATAGATTCGTTAAATATAAATATTCAACAGTACGAGCACGTTAAAACCGGTGCGTTGCATATTCATTTAGCCAGTGAACAAACAGAGAATGTATTTTTAGTGGCGCTAAAAACAATGCCTCAGGATTCATCAGGGGTGGCTCATGTGCTGGAGCATACGGCCTTGTGCGGAAGTGAGAAGTTTCCAGTAAGGGACCCTTTTTTCATGATGATAAGACGTTCTTTAAACACCTTTATGAATGCTTTTACTAGCAGTGATTGGACTGCTTATCCATTTGCCAGCCAAAATAAAAAGGACTTTAATAATCTGTTAGAGGTTTATTTGGATGCGGTGTTTTTCGCTCGCCTTGATGCCTTAGACTTTGCTCAAGAAGGTCATCGTGTAGAGTTCATTGATGACCACGAAGGTCAGCAAAGCCTTATTTTTAAAGGCGTTGTTTTTAATGAAATGAAAGGCGCTATGAGCTCTCCAGTTAGTCAGCTGTGGCAAACTTTAACCAAGTACCTATTCCCTAGTACAACCTATCATTTTAATAGTGGTGGTGAACCATCAGACATTCCTGACCTAACCCACGAACAGCTGTTAGCCTTTTACAAACGTCACTACCACCCCTCTAATGCTATCTTTATGACCAGCGGTGATATTTCTGCAGCGACACATCAAGCCTCTTTTGAGACTCATGCACTGCACCGTTTCTCAGCACAGAAAATTGACCTATCTGTTGCGGATGAAAAGCGATACTTTAGTCCCTTAAAAGTACAGGAAAGTTACCCAGCTGCAGCAAATGATAAGCAGGCTAAAACCCATTTAGTGCTAGGTTGGTTGCTGGGCCATAGCACAGATCTAAAACAACAGTTGAGAGCTAACTTGCTGTCTCGTGTATTACTAGATAATAGTGCGTCACCGCTACGTAAGGAGCTAGAGACATGTGGTTTAGGTACTGGACCCTCGCAACTTTGCGGCTTAGAAGATTCTAATAAAGAAATGACTTTTGTTTGTGGTCTAGAAGGGGCGGAAATTACAGACTCGCAAGCCTTTGAAACCTTGGTATTGAACTGTCTCGAAAAAGTAGCAAGTGAGGGCGTACCACAAAGCGAAATCGAAGCTGCTTTGCATCAGCTTGAGCTGGGTCAACGTGAAATAGGTGGTGATGGGTATCCATTTGGTATGCAGCTAATACTGAGTGCTCTACCCGCAGCAATCCATGGCGGTGATGCTTTAGCCGCGCTAAATTTAGACCCAGTATTGTCAGAGCTTGCTGAGGACATTAAAAACCGAGACTTTATCCCAAGCCTAATTCAAGACCTATTGATAAACAATAGTCATCAAGTAAGGTTGACGCTAGTGCCAGATGAGAAGATGTCAAACCGCAGAGACACTGCAGAAAAGCAGCGCCTTAGTGGCATGCTTAGCGCCATGAATGATGAGCAACGTCAGATTGTTATTGATGAAACAGCAGCACTATTGGATCGTCAGTCACAAGAAGACGATCCTGGTGTTTTGCCAGAGGTAACTAGAGCAGACATTCCAGTCTCCCAGTTCATTGCTAGCCCAACAGTGTCTAATAAAGATTTAGGCTGGGAGTTTTATGGGGCAGGCACAAATGGGTTGGTGTACCATCAGTTAGTGATTGATTGGCCAAAAATTGATGCCCAAAACTTACCTTACCTTAATTTGCTTGCCCAGCTGATGACTGAATTGGGCATTGGTGACCAAGACTACTTAGCTGTTCAGGCTCAGCAAGCCGCCGTTTGCGGCAGCCTTTCTGCCTATTTATCTTTCCGGGGTCAAGCCACTGATGCTGACCACTTGAATGCCTACTTTGTAATAAGTACTAAAGGGCTGGTAAGCCAGCAAGAAGCCATTGTAGATTTACTAAAACAAACTTTATTGTCTGTACGTTTTGATGAGAAAAAACGTATCAAGGAATTGGTTGGCCAGTTACGATCACGTCGCCAACAAAGTGTCGGGCAATCAGGCCACAGTTTTGCTTTAGGTGCGGCTAGCCGAAATATGAGCGCGGGTGCAAACCTTCAATACAGTATGAGTGGCTTAAAATCTGTGGTTTGGCTACAGCAGCTCGATGATAGCTTGGAGGATGAGCAACATCTAACAGATCTATGCAGCACACTTGCAAAACTCCAGCAACAGTTGTGCGAACAGCCACTCCAGTTGGCTAGTGTAGGGGAAGTTCAACAAGAGTCTAATATAGAGGCCACTTTTACCGGTGCATTTACGGCGCATGTCGGTGCGTTACAAGGGCGTTTTCAATGGCCATTTGATAAAGCCCATAGCAAAAATGATTATCGACCAGTGCATCAGTTATGGACGACTAACACCCAAGTTAATTATTGTGCCAGATCTTTTCCAACTGTATCAAGCGCCCATCCAGATGCAGCTTCGTTGGTTGTTCTTGGTGAGGTTTTACGCAATGGTTACTTACATCGCGCGGTGCGTGAACAGGGTGGCGCTTATGGTGGTGGAGCAGGGCAAGATAATAATAACGCTTGTTTCCGTTTTTACTCTTACCGCGACCCTCGTAGTGAAGAAACCTTCGCAGATTTTGGCGCATCGGTAGATTGGGTATTGTCTGATCAACTACTAAATCAACACCTCGAAGAAGCAGTGTTGGGCGTTATTGGCAGCCTTGATAAGCCAGGATCGCCAGCAGGAGAAGCCTTACAGGCATATCAGAATCAGCTTCATGGCCGCACTTCAGATGTTCGCCAGGCCTTTAGGGTTGCTATTTTAGCGGTCAGTCTTGATTCTTTACAAAGTGTGGCTAAGCGTTATTTGCACAATAGTCAGCCTTCGGAGGCCGTCGTAGCGCCAGCAGAATTAAGTGGTCATGCGTATTTTAAAGATTTTGAGGTTTACAGTGTTTAAGTCACTTTAACAGCCTTGAAATCCTAACCATCTAGTCAGGTTTTTGTTGACGAAATATATTTTGCGGTTACAATGCTAGCAGTATTACATCTGAATTCTGGGATTTCATGCTCAATAAATCTAATAATAATGCACCAATGACCCTGTTACAGGTCACAAATATTAGTAAAAAGTTTGGTGACTTTTATGCTAATGACAACCTTAATCTATCGATAGAAACGGGTAAAGTACACGCCCTATTAGGCGAAAATGGGGCAGGCAAGTCTACCCTAGTTAAAATGATGTATGGTGCTTTGCAACCGACGTCTGGCAGTATTTTTTGGCAAGGCCAAGAGACCTTGATAGCCAGCCCAGCGCATGCAAGGGAGCTGGGCATTGGTATGGTATTCCAACATTTTTCATTGTTCGAAGCCCTTACTGTGGCTGAAAATATTAGCCTTGCTTTGCCAGTGCAGCTGCGCCAAGGTGACTTAAGCCAGCGAATTGCTGACCTTTCATTAGATTATGGCTTACCCCTTAACCCCGCTGCATTGGTTGCAGACTTATCTGTTGGAGAAAGGCAGCGCATAGAGATTGTTCGTTGCCTGTTGCAACAGCCTAAACTTCTTATTATGGACGAACCGACTGCGGTTCTTACCCCTCAAGAGGCCCAAGCTTTATTTTCAACCTTACGCCGTTTGGTAGAAGAGGGCTGTGCCGTACTCTACATTTCTCATCGTCTAGAAGAAGTAAAACAAATATGCCATGACGCGACTATTTTACGCCACGGTAAACTTGTTGCAGAAGTTGATCCCAAGGTAGAGACTGCTGCTACCCTAGCGCAGCTAATGGTGGGTAGTAGTGTGCATCAGGTGAGTCGTGATGCTAATGGTGAAATAGGTGAGGTTTTGTTATCTCTTTCTCACCTTTATCAAACTTCGTCTGCTCCTTTTGGTGTTGATCTTGTAGATGTAAATTTGCAAGTTAAAAGTGGGGAGATACTAGCTATTGCAGGGGTTGCAGGTAATGGCCAAGGTGAGCTTTTTAGTGTAATTTCTGGGGAAGAGCGTAACCCGCAGCAACACTTTATTTCACTATTAGGGCAGGTTAGTGACGGCCTTAATATTAATCAACGGCGGCTTTTAGGGGCGGCCTTTGTTCCTGAAGAGCGCATGGGACATGGCGCAGTAGAACATTTAAGTTTAACTAATAATATCCTCCTGTCTCGCCATGCGTGTAATGATGAAGGGTCCTCGTTAGATCGAGGATGGTTTGGAATAGATCGGCGTCAGCTAGCCCAGTTGAATAAGGCTATTAGCATCAACTACGACGTGCGCAAGTCTAGGGAAGATGACGTGGCAGGTTCTTTGTCTGGTGGCAATCTGCAAAAGTTTGTTGTGGGCAGAGAACTTAATCGCAAACCTAAAGTTTTGGTTATTAACCAACCGACATGGGGCGTTGATGCTGGGGCAGCAGCGTTAATCCGCCAAGCAGTTATTGACCTATCACGACAAGGCAGCGCTATTTTAATTATTAGCCAAGATTTGGATGAAATATTTGAGTTAGCCGATACTATTGCCGTCATATCTAGAGGGCAATTATCGCCGAGCTATGCAGCTAGTGAGCTTTCTCGAGAAAAAATAGGTTTAATGATGGCTGGTTCCCATGAACAAACTGCGCAAGCATTTGGAGCTTAATGTGCAATTAATTTTAGAAAAACGCCCTCAGTCTTCAGGCTTAATGAATTTATTTTCTCCCTTACTAGCCATAGTGCTTACCGTAGTAGTTGGAGGGCTGATTTTTGCAGCGATGGGTAAACCCCCCCTTACTGCACTATATTTATATTTTATAGATCCTTTGACCAGTTGGTGGTCTGTTGAGGAGGTATTAGTTAAAGCTGGTCCATTAGTGCTCATCGGTGTTGGTTTAGCGGTGTGTTTTAAAGCTAACGTTTGGAATATAGGTGCTGAAGGTCAACTGACAGTTGGGGCCCTTATGGGCGCTATTATTCCCATATTATGGGGAGAGTGGCAATCGCCTTTAGCTCTGTTAGCCATGCTATGTTTAGGCGCATTAGGTGGTGCACTATTTGCATTGATCCCCGCTTGGCTAAAAACTCATTTTGGGGTTAATGAGATTCTTACCAGTTTGATGCTAGTTTATATTGCTCAGTTACTTTTGGACTGGTTCGTACGAGGCCCCTGGAAAGATCCCAATGGTTATAACTTTCCAAAGTCCGTATCGTTTGAAGGCTGGCATCTACTGCCCATGTGGGGTGATGGGCGAATGCATCTTGGCTTAATAGTGTCGTTGGTCGCTGCGTTAGTCCTGTTTTGGATAATGCGCCACACGTTAAAGGGTTTTGAGATTAATGTTGTGGGGAGTGCACCCAGAGCAGGTACTTTTGCAGGGTTTTCACAAACTAAAATGGTGTGGTTCTGTTTTGCTCTGTCTGGAGGCCTTGCAGGGCTTGCTGGGTTAATCGAAGTGGCGGGGCCAATAGGACAGTTACAGCCTCAAATATCACCTAACTATGGTTTTACAGCGATTATTGTCGCATTTTTGGGACGTTTAAACCCTCTGGGAGTCATCTTTGCCGGCATCTTGTTAGCCATTAGTTACATTGGCGGTGAAGGTATACAAATTGAATTAGGGATTTCCAGTAAAATTACTCAGATGTTTCAGGGCATGTTGTTATTCTTTATTTTGATGTGCGATACACTAATTTTATATCAGCTTAAATGGATAAGTACTAAACCTAATCAACCTACTTCAGGTCATGCGTCATGAGCCCATACGAAGCAATACTTTTAACCATTATCACAGCGTCTACTCCCTTGTTATTAGCCGCAATCGGTGAGTTGGTAGTGGAACGCTCAGGGGTGCTCAATCTCGGTATAGAGGGCATGATGGTAATGGGCGCTGTCTGTGGTTTTGCTGCCGCTCATGTTACTGGTTCTGCCTGGTTAGGGGTTATTGCTGCTACCTTTGCAGGTATTGCCACGTCTTTATTATTTGGCCTACTGACGCAAACCTTAATGACTAACCAAGTTGCAACGGGCTTAGCAATTACACTATTAGGGCTCGGGCTTTCGGGTTTAATTGGTAGTGGATTTGTTGGTTTACCAGGGGTTAAGTTAGCTAACGTGTCCATACCATGGCTATCAGACCTGCCTTATGTGGGTCGATTAATCTTTGGACAAGATCCGCTAGTTTATGTTTCCATTGCGTTAACTGCAGGTGTGGCTTATACGTTAAATCACACCCGAATGGGGTTGATTATCCGTGCTGTTGGGCAAAATCATGCTTCTGCTCACAATTTAGGCTACCGTGTAGTTGCAGTGCGTTATGCTTGTATTGCTTTTGGTGGTGCCACATCTGGTCTTGCTGGGGCCTATTTATCTTTGGTTTACACACCTCAGTGGATAGAAAATATGACTGCAGGCAGGGGGTGGATTGCTCTGGCATTAGTGGTATTCTCTACTTGGTTACCAGGTCGGTTAGCCGCTGGAGCCTATTTATTTGGCGGTGTATGGATTTTGGGACTGTATGCTCAAGGTATGGGTGTTGGTATACCATCACAACTGCTATCTTCACTGCCATACGTTGCAACTATTCTAGCTTTGGTTATTATTTCTACTAATCGACGCTTATCTTTGATCAATACCCCTGCCTCTTTAGGGCAAGGTTTTGTACCCGATCGTTAAGCTTAGCTTAAGGTCACTAATGCTGTAACATTTAAATAACCAGTCATCGTAATAGATGAGGAGAAGTTTTATGAAGAAGTTGCTCACGACTGCAGCCAGCATTGCGCTGGTCTCAGCACTATCCATTTCTGCTGTTGCAGCAGATAAGCTCAAGGTTGGTTTTATCTACATTGGTCCTCCAGGCGACTTTGGTTGGACTTATCAACATGATCAAGGGCGCCAAGCGATTGATGCTCGTTTAGGTGATCATGCAGAAACAGTATTCGTTGAAAATGTACCCGAAGGCCCGGACGCTGAGCGCACAATCACTCGCTTGGCTCGTCAAGGTGCTGGCTTAATTTTCACTACGTCGTTTGGCTACATGGACCCAACCTTAAATGTTGCGGCTAAGTTCCCAGATGTTAAGTTTGAACATGCCACTGGTTACAAACGCACAGATAACGTGTCTACTTATGGCGCACGCTTTTATGAAGGCCGTTATGTCATTGGTCAAATTGCTGCCAAGATGTCTAAATCAGGTGTCGCTGGGTACATTGGCTCTTTCCCAATTCCTGAAGTAGTGCGCGGCATTAATGCGTTCTTATTAGGTGCTCAAACCGTTAATCCGGACTTTAAGCTAAAAGTGGTATGGGCCAACTCTTGGTTTGACCCTGGCCGTGAAGCCGATGCGGCTAAAGTGTTAATTAGCCAAGGTGCAGATATTATCACCCAACATACGGACTCTACAGCTGCAGTTCAAGTGGCAGAAGCGCAGGGTGTTTATGCCTTTGGTCAGGCCTCAGATATGGCTGCATTTGCTCCTAACGCTTTGCTAACCTCTATTATTGATAACTGGGCGGACTATTATGTTGATCGCACACAAGCCGTATTAGATGGATCATGGGTAAGCACTGATACGTTTGGTGGAATGGATACGAATATGGTTCAAATGGGCCCATTCGTGAACATGCCAGCTGACGTTAAAGCTATGGCAGAAACCACCACAGCAGCTATTACAGCTGGTGAACTTCACCCCTTTGCTGGCCCTGTATATAAGCAGGATGGTTCTTTAGCTGCTGCTGAAGGCGAAGTGGTTGATCTTGGTACTTTGCTAGGCATGGACTGGTATGTTAAGGGAGTTGATGACCAGCTATAAGCTGACCAACGCATAGTCAGAATTGACTAGCGAACACAAAAAAACCCGCAAAATGGCGGGTTTTTTAATGCCTATTGTTTAAGTTTAGTAACGTTAACAAAGAGGCTGAGTTGCTGACCTGGCTGAAGGTATTTTTTCAGCAATTGGTTCCACTTTTGAATGTCTTTAACCGTGACACTAAAGCGATGTGCAATAACTGAGAGGTTGTCTCCAGAACGTACCTTGTAGGTGAGTTTTTTTACTATGTTACGTTGTGCAGCGGGAAGTTTATTACTGCTGCTTCGTGGCCATATATTGAGTTTGTCACCAATTTGCAACACAGATTTAGTACTAAGTTTATTCCAACTTGCAATTTGTTTAATGCTCACTTTATATTTTTTCGCAATCTTCCAAAGGCTGTCGCCACTTTTAACCTTATATTCAACTCGTTTGCTGGCTTGAGTTTGGTTAATTTGCTTTTGCCTGGCAATAACACGTTGCGCAGCACTTAAGGTATATGCTGCCGCATCCTTGCTTGCTATAGGTATCATGAGCGTTTTACCCGCACGAATCATTGTGCCATCAACGTTATTAATAGTTCGCAATAATTCAACACTAACGTGATATCGGTTGGCAAGCCTCAGCAAGCTATCACCAGGCACTATGGTATATCTTTCCCAAGATACCCTTTTACTTGAAGGCAGTTTTGCAAGGTTGGAGTTAAAGGTGTTTAAGTGAGCAATAGGAATGAGCAGGTGGTGGGGGCCCTGTGGATCTGTTGCCCATTGGTTAAAGGCAGGGTTTAACCGATACATTTCATCCGTAGTAATCTTAGCCATCTCTGCCGCTTGAGCTAAGTCAATTTGAGACCCAACATCTATGGATTTAAAATAGGCTTTATTAGCGATACTGTTCAGAGTATCTGTGCCAGCTTGTTCGGAAATAACCTGCGCTACGGCTAATAGTTTAGGCACATAATTCATGGTTTCTTTAGGCAGATCTAATGACCAAAAATCAGTAGGTTTCCCCAATTTTTTATTACGTTTAATGGCTTTCAGTACAGTTCCCTGGCCACCATTGTAGGAAGCAATAGCGAGTAACCAGTCACCATCAAACATTTTGTGTAATTGTAACAAGTACTTATGAGCTGCTTTGGTAGATGCCACAATATCTCTGCGGCCGTCGTACCACCAGTTTTGTTTTAGACCAAAACTGCGTCCGGTAGATGGAATGAATTGCCACGCGCCAGAAGCGCGCCCTGAAGAATAAGCAAAGGGGTCAAAGCCACTCTCAATAATAGGAAGTAGGGCAATCTCAGCAGGTAGCGACTGGTCTAAGGCGCTATGCAACATAAAATGGTAGTAGCGGCTGGCCCTGGTGGTTACTCGGTGCATATACGCTTTGTGTGAATTGTACCAATTATAATGCTGGTCAATGCGGGCGTTGACAACCTTGCTTAAACCATAATTAGCTACAGTTATTTGCCAAAGATCTAGATCTGGAATTATGTCTGGAACTATTTCTATCGTTTTTTCTGAAATCATTGTTGCCGACACATCTATTGGTGTGACAGGGTTATTATTTTTGTGGGGCTCTGAAAGAAAATGTGCAGCTTCAGAAGTGCTGGCATCAGAATCAATTTCAGACCAACCCAATAAGTTATTATTAACTATTTTTTCGGCAATGGCTTGGGCTGTTGGATAAGCCTGTTCTTCAGCGTTGTAACTAATTACATTCGATGGCTGTAATGATTTGGCTATATTGATGACACTTTCTATGGGAGGGGCCAAGGCTTCAAAAGTGGCATTAGCCAAAGGAGTATCAGTGATCTTAGCTTTGGCAACTGCATCAGCGTCAGGCGCCGCAACAACATCAGAAATTTCTACAACATCAAAGGCATTGGCACTGACTGTCACATCATCAATGTTGGCAACTTTAGCAGTATCTGAGTTAGATAGATTAGGTTGTAAAATAGGTGTTTGGCAGGCGCTAAGAGATACCGCTGCAGCCACATAAAATATGGGTTTAAGCTGGCGCTTAAAGGAATGGTGTAAAGAAATTCTTGTCAAGGCAGTGTTCACAATTAAAATATCAAAAGGCTGTTGATTTTAGCAGGCTAGCGGCGTAGGTCAATATAGAACCCTAAGTCTTGTTATAGTTCCTTAGTTTTTATCCTTTTTAATCCCTAAAAGCTGTTTTTCCACTGTCGTAGCGCTGCAAAAACGTCACTAGGGCTATTCAAAGCTTGACCCTTGTAGAACTCGGCACTGGCAATTACTGCTTTATCATGCGTGCGCACAAACGGGTTAATAGCAGATTCTTGCGCTAAGCAGGTAGGTAATGTCACTCCATTTTTAGCACGTATGCGTTTACACATTCGTTGGGCCAACTTTAGGGCATCATTGTTACCATCTACAGTCATAGCAAACTCTAAATTGGCTAAACTATATTCATGGGTTGGGTAAGCTTTGGTGGTTCCAGGTAACGCCATTATTTTACTCAATGAGAGATGCATTTGTTCTGGTGTGCCTTCGAATACTCGGCCACAACCGGCCAAAAATAAAGTATCACCGCAAAATAATAGGCCTTGCTCATCACTGTGGTAGGCAATGTGGTCTAGCGTATGTCCAGGAATTTCAATGACCTTAAACTTTGAACCAAATACATTGACGTTATGACCTTCGACAACGCTCTGGGTTGTCCCAGAGTACGGACTTTTAATAGGTCCGAAAATAGGTAGCTCTCCAAAATAATTCACCAGATCAGCAATGCCCCCGGTATGATCAGCATGATGGTGGGTGACTAATATTGCAGACAACTTTTTTTCTATTTTTATTGCATGTTCAATAACCACGTCTGCATCACCTGGATCCACCACAATAAAAGTGTCAGATTTTACATCCTCAATGCACCAGATATAGTTATCTTCAAAAGCTGGTATAGGCGTGATAGTTAGACTTGAAGGCATTGTCTGCATGGTTTGGTCTTTCTTAGAGCTTTGTATGGATCATTAGAGTAGCGGTGCTGGCTAAATTACGCAAGCAAGGTGGCTGAGAATGCCTTATTATAACGCATGAATAATTCTACCCACCTGAAGCCCTACCCATTTGAAGAACAGCAGTTTACTAGCTGGTTATGCAGTGCAAAAGGTGCGTCATTTATGGTGCAAGAGCAGCAACAACTGAATTCTTTAATGCCTAAAGCTTTTGGCCATTACAGCGTTTATTTAGGCCTCAATGCTAAGCTGAGTGCGAGCCTAACAAGCCCAATTAAAAATGCCATTGCCTTAACATCACATCGTCATTTAGGTGGCCACGCAGTAATGGATCCACATCAGTTACCTCTGGCTACTGAAACCATAGATTTGTTGGTGCTGCAGCATGTGTTAGATATGAGTGATAATCCTCATCAGATTCTTCGAGAAGCCGCGCGTGTTATTAACTCCGGTGGCCGCCTTGTGATAACAGGTCTTAACCCTTATAGCTTTTGGGGCTTGTGGAGACGACTAAGACTCAAGCGCGGAGTGCCGTGGCGGGCTAATTTTTTAGCACAACACAGGCTTAAAGATTGGCTTACCTTATTAAGTTTCGGTGACTTTGATATTAAGCCTGTATATGATTGCTCGCCAGCTAAATGGAAGACTAGGCCGTGGCTGAGCTGCCTTGCGATTCCTTTGGGTGCTGGGTATGTTTTATCAGCAGTAAAGCAAGAGACACGAGTACATTTACTTAAAGCAAATTGGCGCAATCGCGTGGTCAATCCTAGTTTTGGTTTGGCAGGAGCTACTCGACAAACGAGTCAAAAAGAATAACCTTTGGAGATGAATTGATTGGCTACAGATCACATTGAATTATTTACTGACGGCGCATGCAAAGGTAACCCTGGTCCTGGTGGATGGGGCGTATTAATGCGCTTTAAAGAGCAAGAAAAGCGTTTATATGGTGGCGAACCATTAACCACTAATAATCGTATGGAGCTTATGGCAGCCATTAAAGGGCTAGAGGCTTTAACTCGTCCGTGCAAAGTTGATCTTACGACTGACTCTCAGTATGTGCGCAAAGGAATTACTGAATGGATCTTTAATTGGCGTAAAAACAACTGGCGCACTGCAGCCAAAAAACCTGTTAAAAATGCTGATCTTTGGCAAATGTTAGACCAAGCTGTGCAGCCTCATGAAGTAGAATGGCATTGGGTTAAAGGGCATAGTGGCCATGTAGAAAACGAAATTGCTGATGACCTTGCCAACTTAGGTGCCGCAGAACAAGCTGTATAATCTCTTAAGGAACAAACTATGCGATTAATAGTATTAGATACAGAAACAACGGGCTTAGAGCCCAAGCAGGGCCATCGGTTAATTGAGGTTGGCGCATTAGAAATGGTTAATAGACGCTTAACTGGTAAGAGTTTTCACGAATATGTCCAGCCAGAACGTGATATCCCCATGGAAGCGCAGGCTGTGCATGGCATCACTGAAGACTTCTTAAAAGGTAAAGCATTATTTTCTACTATTGCTGATGACTTTATTGAGTTTGTCAGAGGTGCTGAACTGATTATTCACAATGCACCCTTTGACCTTGGGTTTTTAGACAATGAATTGGCCATTGCGGGAAAAGCTGTGGGGCGAAGTTATCCGAAAATTGCGGATATTTGTAAAATAACAGATTCTTTAAAACTTGCCCGTCAAAAACATCCAGGGCAAAAAAACAACCTTGATGCGCTCTGTCGACGTTATGGCATTAACAATGCGCACCGAGAATTACATGGTGCATTGTTAGACTCTGAGATCTTAGCTGACGTCTATCTGCTCATGACTGGTGGACAAACTGACTTAATGCTGGCTACCCAAACAGTATCTGTGGGTGGTGGAGCCACCACTATTAATAGCAAAGTGACTTTGCAAGCCGGCTCACTGCCAGTGGTGTTAGCTACTAATGAAGAGCTCCATGCTCACCAAATTAAGCTAGAAACTGTGGCTAAAGCTTCAGATGGTCAATGTCTCTGGTTGAATGCTTAGGAAAAATTAAGCTTTACAACTCGTTCTTCGGCCATAATGCAGACCTTAAAAAGCCGCAATTTTCGCGGCTTTTTAAGCTTTAAGGCAAAAGTATCTAACCTTAATGCAGTTAATGAAAAGCTAAATAGGCCGCTGCAGATTTGAGTAAGCAAGCATATAAGTGGCTATTTAATTGGCATATGTAGGGTATTAACCCATTTTAAATAATTGACTTAGTCGCGTGCCTAACATCACATCGCCTTCAGCTTGAAGACGCCCCCCCATGAAGGCGGCCATGCCATCCAGCTCCCCAGATACAATCTCTGTAAGTGTCTCAGAGTCCATAGACATCGTGATTTCTGGATCATCGTGATTGCCTAAACTGCTAGCACATGTGGCGTTATCGATGGTGACAAAGAAATCGTCATCGTCAGAAATGCAAAACTGAAATGTTGCTTCTAAGTCTTCAGCTTCGTCAGCGACAAATGCAGATTGCATTTGCTCCATAATTTGAGCTACAGCCATTGGTTTAATCCTTTTTTTAAGTTTAATCAGTTTGATTCTATGGGTTTTTTTAAGTTAAATCAAACGATCGTTTGAATTGTAGATTTGATGCATGTTTAATTATGGTTTTAAGGCCCACTAGACTAGACTAGAATAGAGAGGAATTTTTGGTGTACACAAGAACCATATTTGGAGAGTTACGTGTTAGATTTTTTGTATGAGTACGGGTTATTTTTAGCAAAAGTTGTTACTTTTTGTGTTGCTGCCGTTGTGGTCATTGGCTTTTTAGTCATGGCGGGACAAAACCGCCGACAATTGAGTAAGGCTGGGCATATTGAGGTGAGAAACCTCAATGAAGAGTTTGAAGACATGACAGACACCCTAGATCACGCAATGATGGATAAGTTTCAGTTCAAGCAGTTGCGCAAGAGTCAGGAAAAAGCCGATAAGCTTCAGACTAAACAGGATAAAGCTGATGCAAAGAAACAGGCTAAGCAAATTAAAGCAGAAGGGTCTTCAGGCTTGGGTGAGGAAGCGTTACCTGCCACCAAGAAAAGGACGTTTGTACTAGACTTTGATGGCGACGTTAAAGCCAGTGCAGTAGAGTTTCTGCGTCATGAGATTAGCGCAATTATATCAGTTGCTAAAGTTACCGACGAAATCATTATGCGCCTCGACTCAAGCGGTGGCATGGTCCATACCTACGGTTTGGCGGCGTCACAGTTGGGACGTATCAATACTGCCAACATTCCACTTACTATTTGTGTTGACCAAATTGCTGCTAGTGGAGGCTATATGATGGCTTGCATGGCAAACCATATCACCGCTGCACCCTTTGCTTTGGTCGGTTCTATCGGCGTTGTAGCTGAGGTACCAAACGTTCATAGGCTGCTTAAAAAGCACTCTATCGATGTTGAGGTGCTCACTGCAGGCGAACATAAACGTAGTCTAACTATTATGGGAGAGAATACCCGTAAAGGCCGTGATAAATTTGTTGAAGATTTGCAGCAAACCCATGGTTTGTTTAAAAGTTGGGTTAAACAACAACGTCCGCAGCTTGATCTAGAGCAAGTTGCTAATGGCGATGTATGGTACGGCCAGCAAGCTATAGATCTTGGCCTTGTAGATGCAGTGGGTACCTCAGATGAAGTGTTACAACAAGCAGTAAAAGACAGTGACGTATTGTTAATTGAGTACGTGGCTAAAAAAACGATGGGTGAGAAGTTTGGTATTGCTGCTGCTACAAGCTTAAGTTTGTTCAGTAACCGCATATGGTCTAAAGCTCGGCGGCACTCTATTACCCATTAAGGCTGTTAAGGAACTACCCTATGAATTCTTTTTCAAACTTATGTAGACCGTTGTCTCCGGGATTTTTAATACCCAAGGACATGCCTGTGCGCATTGGGTTAGTCGTACTGGCCACTGATATGGTGCTCGAGATTGAATGGCGAGATTTATTTGCTGGGTTGCCTATTGAAGTTTTAGTAGCTCGTATAGCCTGTGCAGCTGAAGTTACTCCAGAGGCTTTATTAACTATGGCGCAACAGATAGGTCAATGTGCCAGCCTAATTTTGCCAGATGTGCCTTTAGACGCCATAGCATACGGCTGTACCTCTGGGAGTTTAGTGATTGGCGAAAAAAAGGTGCATGAGTTACTTCAGCAAGGTAATTCACTCCAAGTAACTAGCAATCCCTTCAGCGCTATTAAAGCTGCTTTAGTGCATATTAAAGCTCAAAATTTGGTAGTGTTGTCGCCTTATTTAGCCAGCGTAAATCAGCCGTTTTATCAGGCCCTAACCGATGCAGGGTACACGATTAAAGGTTGGGGAAGTTTAAATTTGACACTCGATCGAGAGATTGGCTCAATGAATCCTGAGCATCTGCCCATTCTCATCGATCAGCTGTTAGATGGGCTTGAATCTATGCCTGACGCTGTGTTTATTTCATGCACAAATTTTAAGGCTTTAGCTAAGCTAGACGAGTTAGAGCAACGTTATGGGTGTTACTTTATGTCAAGTAACCAAGTAATGGCTTGGCATGTATTACGCCAGCTTGATATTTCTCTGCCACAGACCAATGCTGGACGCTTGCTGCACACGCTTTAAGTGCTAGTTGGGGATAAACGGCCGCAGCCAAACACTGGTATCGTGGAATACAGCACCACCATGAGGCAAGCCAGGGTCTGCACTGGTGAGTGCGTTGATACCTACGTTGCCAACGAAGGCTTTGTTTGGCCATATTGATTCGCACACCAGGATACCTTGCTGTAATCCATCATATTCTTTAACAGGCAAGATCAGCTGTCCTCGACTATTGCCAATTTCAACAAGATCTCCATTCTTCACCCCCAAAGCTAAGCAATCCTTAGGGTGCACCATTAGATCTGGTTGTTTCTCTAACCTTAAAGAGAATGGGGCTTCTGTAAAGCTTGTGTTCAAAAAATGGCGTGCAGGAGCGGTGACTAAGCGCCATGGCTGCTTGGCAGTGGTGGGGTCAGTAATAGCCACATGATCAGGCAATGAGGAGACATTAATTTTCCCCAACAACAGCTCATCCCAGCCATGATGAAAGTGGAATTTGCCGTCGGTGTGAGCAAAACCATTTAAAAAGTGGGCGTCATCAAAGGGCAGTGCACAATCTACCCAATTGTTTTGCCATAACGTTGGCCAGTCTACTGAGCCAACTTGAGTAACGCAGTCTTTCATAAGTTCTGCTGCAGACATGTGAAACCCTTTATGCTGACTACCTAAACGTCGGCCAAGCTCATTGATGACCCATAAATTACTTCGACATTGGCCAGGTGGTTCAATAACTTTGCGACTCAGCTGAAGGTGAGTATGACCACCACCCAAATAAATGTCATCATGTTCTAAGAACATGGTTGCTGGAAGCACTAGGTCTGCCATGGCGGCTGTTTCAGTCATAAACTGCTCATGCACACAAATGAATAGATCATTCCGTTCAAAGCCCTGGCGTACTAAATTTGATTCAGGTGCTACAGCCATGGGGTTGGTGTTTTGAATAAACAGCGCTTTAACTGGGGGTTTTCCTTGCAGGTCTCTTGGGTTATTAGTGAGCACTGCTCCAATGCGTGACTGGTCTAAAATACGAGTTGTCTCATCAATGCTGTCTAACCCTTTTATTAGGTTTAAGTCCACAGGGTACATGGCACTATTGCTATAAAGTGCGCCACCACCGAGGTGCTTCCATGCCCCTGTTATTGCTGGTAAGCAGGTCACTGCGTGCATATTAAAAGCACCGTTTCGGCTGCGGCTGAAGCCATAGCCTAATCGAATAAAACTTTGAGCATGAGTACCATACCAATGTGCGAAGGTTTCAATTTCTTCTTCGGTTAAGCCAGTGATTACTGATGCCCAAGCAGACGTTTTGTATTTCAGATGACTCTCAAGCCCCTGTGGGTCATCAGTAAATTGATTTAGATAATCCCAATCGGCATAGTTATCTCTAAATAAACAATGCATGACTGCGCACGCTAAAGCGCCATCGGTTCCCGGCTTCAGCATTAAATGTAGATCAGCTTTTTGTGCTGTAGCTGTGCGATAAGGGTCCACAACGACTAACTTAGCATTACTATTAGTGCGAGCCTTATTAATGTGATCCATCACATTAATTTGCGTGTGAACTGGGTTGCCACCCCAAACAACAATAAGCGATGAATGCTGCATTTCCCGCGGATCGATGCCGCGCTTAAGGCCAGTACCTGCAATATAACCAGCGTCAGCTAGGGTAGTGCAAATGGTAGACTTCTGACGAGAGTAGCTTAAGGTGTGACTAAGACGGTCAATGGAATCCCTTTGCACCAAACCCATAGTGCCAGCGTAGTGATAAGGCCAAATTGCCTCGGTGCCATATTGGTTGCTAATGGTAGTGAATTTATCCACTATCAATGCCATTGCTGTTTCCCAGCTAATCGGTTCGAACGCCTCAATGCCAGCACCTTTATCGCCAATGCGGCGCAACGGCTGTGTTAGCCGGTGTGGGTGGTGGATGCGGTCTTTATACCGAGCCACTTTGGCGCAAATTACGCCATTTGTGTAGGTTTGACTTTTGCTACCATAAACGCCACCAATGGTATGGCTGTCAATGCGCTCAACTTCTAATGCGCACACGCTTGGGCAATCATGGGGGCAGGTGGCTGCTATTCTTTGCATGTTGTTGTTCAGCGTCGTTTATTGTTGCTTCTGAGTGTACAATAATTACCACTTATAGCCACCAAGGATTGGACAACTTTGCGTTCCATTACCCAATTAGCTGATTTTCGCAAGCCATTATCGTTATCTCAACACGCTGGTCATCGCTTGATGCTGGTCGTGGCTATGGTGGAAAATCATGGACTAGCGCAGGCAAAGAAACTGCCTGAGATAGGTGAACCGTGCCTATGGGTTGACGTGCCGCAAAAAAGACAAAGTCAGGCACCTAAGCACCAATACATCAGTGCAAACCAAGCTAATCAATATTTGGGGACGTCTAATCAATATGTGATTTATAACGCTCACCGAGGGTTTAATGCGAGCGCTTTATGTGCCCTGAGTGGCACTATTAAGGGTACAGGAGTGTTAATTTTGTTAACACCTCCCACATCTCAGTGGCAGAGCAACTTTGATTCCCAACTAAAAGCCTACGGTCAGTTAGAGCGTCATGCCCATTCAAATTTCATTCAATGGTGGCAGCGACAATGGCAACATCATAGTGCAGTCTATGTCTTGCACGAAGAAGTCAATCAAGTAAAAACTACCCATTGGCAACCTTTCACTAAGCTGCTTAAACAATGGCCATTGTTAGAACCCACAAGGGAACAACAAAGTATAATAACGACTTTAGTTACGGCTTATAACCAGCAGTCAGAGATCGTGTATACCATCGAAGGCCATAGGGGAAGGGGTAAGTCTGCCTGTTTGGGTTGGCTGATTAAAACGATAGGTAAGGAGGATAACCACGGCCCTGTTGTCGTTACAGCACCCAGTAAACGCGCCCTTGGCTCGATGACACAAACTGCAGGTTTGCAAAAGGTAAATTTTCACGCTTTAGATGCACTGTTAGAACAGCGGCCTAAAGCAGGTCTGGTCATTGTTGATGAGGCCGCAGCGATACCGTTGTCACAACTTACAAAGCTAGTTAAGCATTATAAATTGGTCGTTTTATCATCCACTCAAGACGGTTATGAGGGCAGTGGTCAGGGCTACAGATTAAAATTGCCCCATATTATTAGTACCCTAGGGCTAACCAGCAAAGCAATGACATTAACGCAGCCAATGCGCTGGCAGGCTGATGATCCTTTAGAGACATTTATTCGCAGTAGCTTTTTATGTGACGTGAGGATACCCGATGCTATGCTAGATTTAGCTACTGAGGATTTACAACACGTTAGCTACAGGTTAATGACTGGAGAAAAGCTGGCACAGGACAACGAGTTATTAAAGCAAGTCTACGCTTTGCTTATGCTGGCGCATTACCAGACCACACCCCAAGACTTACGATTACTTTTGGATCATCCTCAGCATAAAATTTACTTATGTTATGTAAATGACTGCCTTGTTGGCATGGCTTGGGTTGCTCAAGAAGGCAACTTAGACAGCACTTTAGCGCAGCAAATTTCACTTGGTAGGCGTCGCATTCAAGGTCATCTTTTGGCTCAAATTTTGGCCCAACAAGCTGGTTTTTCCATCGCTTGTGAAATGCGTAGTTGGCGCATTCAAAGGCTGGTAGTTTTGCCTAGGTTGCAGGGAAAAGGATTGGGTTCAGCACTTTTAAACCACATTTATGCATGTGGAGAAGCGCATCAGATTGATTTTATTGGAGCAAGCTTTTCAGCAAGTAATAATACCCTTCGTTTTTGGCTTGCGAATAACTTTACCTCGGCATGGCTAGGTTTGCGTCCAGATACAGCGACTGGGCTCAATAGTGTGCAAGTGATTCAGCCCATCAGCCAGGGGGCTAAAGCGTTAAAAGACCAGTTAAAATGTCACTTTAAAGGTTATTTAGATTTTGGCAAAGGCATGTGGTTTACGTCTGTGGATGCTGAAACTTGGCAAGGTATCTATCCTAAATTTATACATGCTACGGCTGCAATGCTCAATGTTGAGCAACAGCGGCGCTTATTAATTCTGTTGGCAAAAGGACATGCTGGGTTTAGCGGCCCATTGCACTTACTTTATCAGCAACTACTTAATGACAAGGATAAACAATTGGTCATGCACGCAGCACAAAATAATACCCACAAAGGGTTGCAAAAAGACGTTAGGCGCCTGGCATTGTCGCTATTACCACCAGAATCTGAGCAATGATCCACAGCACATTCGGGATAAACTCGGTATACTTCAATCTTTGTCAATTTGTCTGATTATTCATGAATACAGTTAAACTTACCCAATATAGTCATGGTGCTGGGTGTGGGTGTAAAATCTCACCAAAAGTCCTCGACAAAATACTGCAATCCCAGTTGCCAAAATTCTCTCATCCGAACTTAATCGTAGGTAACGAAAGCCGTGACGATGCAGCTGTTTTTGATTTGGGTGATGGCACAGGTATTATCAGCACCACAGATTTTTTTATGCCTATTGTAGATGACCCGTTTGATTTCGGTCGGGTAGCTGCCACTAATGCTATAAGTGATGTCTACGCTATGGGCGGCCAACCTTTAATGGCGATTGCAATCTTAGGATGGCCAGTAGACACACTGGCACCCGAAGTGGCCGCTATGGTAATCGACGGCGCAAGAGATGTATGTGCTAAGGCTAATATTTGTCTTGCTGGTGGCCACAGTATTGATGCACCAGAGCCCATATTTGGATTGGCTGTAACCGGAAGAGTGGCCTTAGAGCACCTTCAACGAAATGACCAAGCTCAAGCAGGAGACCGACTCATGCTGACCAAACCATTGGGAGTAGGTATTTTAACCACTGCTGAAAAACGCGGTATATTGCGCCCACAGGATGTTAACCTGGCGCGTGACAATATGGTTAAACTTAATGACATAGGAGCAAAACTAGCACGTCTAACTGGCGTTCATGCTATGACAGACGTAACAGGTTTTGGGCTTATGGGGCATTTGGCAGAAGTATGTGAGGGCAGCCAATTACAGGCTGAAGTAGAATTTGACAAAATCCCCTTATTAACTGACCTTCAGTACTACCTAGACCAAGGCTGTGTGCCTGGGGGAAGCGGTAGAAACTTCGACAGCTATGGCCATAAACTAGGCGCACTCAATAAAGACCAGTTAAATATCCTCTGCGACCCACAAACCAGTGGCGGCTTGTTAGTGGCTGTAGCCAAAGATCAAGTTACTGCAGCTGAAGCCCTTTGCCGTGCCGCAGCGCAAGACTGTGTTTGGATCGGAGACTTATTTGCACCAAAAGATGCGCAAAAACACTGGATTTCGGTGCTATAGTATGTCCAATAAAGCCCTATTAATGGTCATGCCCAAGCCAATTCAAGCGGCCCAGTTTGATGACTTGCTATTGGGTCAACGGCCCATGTTTGATGTACGAGCACCTATAGAATTTAGTAAAGGCGCTTTTCCTAATGTAATCAACTTGCCCTTAATGAGTGATGATGAGCGCCACCAAATAGGCAGCTGTTATAAAGAACAAGGCCAAGAAGCTGCGATCACTTTAGGTCACCAGTTAGTCAGTGGCACGACGAAAAACCAACGGGTTGAACAATGGCATGCGTTTGCAAGCCAGCACCCCAATGCAGTGCTATATTGTTTTCGGGGTGGGCTTAGGTCTAAAGTGACGCAGCAATGGCTAGCCGAAGCAGGTATTGCAATTCCGTTTGTGGAAGGTGGGTACAAAGCACTTCGTACGCACCTGATAGAGCGCTTAGACAAATTGGTAGAAGATGTCCCGGCATTTGTACTTAGTGGCCGCACTGGTACAGGTAAGACAGAGATACTGCCTCAGTTTGATCGGACGATTGATTTAGAAGGTATCGCCAAGCACCGTGGGTCTAGTTTTGGTAAATACATTGAAGAGCAGCCTAGTCAAATTAACTTTGAAAATAGTCTAGCCATTGCTTTAATGCGGCTCAAAAAGGCCTCTAATACTCCAGTTATTTACGAAGACGAAAGTCGTTTGGTAGGGTGTCGTTTACTCCCACTAAGCCTCCAAGCTAAACTTAAATCCTCTCCTATAATGGTTTTAAATGATTGTTTTGATGCCCGTGTTGATCGTATTTTTGGTGAGTATGTAGTAAGGGCTATCGCTGCATGGCAGCAAGAGCTAGCTGATCCCAACGATGCTTTCTTAGCTTTTGGTGATAGCCTTTTACAGAGTATCAATCGTATTCGTAAACGTTTGGGTAGTGAAGCTCATACGCATCTTGTTAAACTGCTTGAAAAGGCTTTAAATCAACAGTCAAAGCATAATAACTTAACACATCATAAAAATTGGATTAGTTATTTACTGATTCATTATTATGACCCAATGTACGACTACCAACTTTCCCTTAAGCAGGATCGTGTGGTGATGCAGGGAACCTCAAGTGAAATTGTCAGTTGGTATAAAACTAATAATTTTTAATTGGCCTAATCGACTTTAAGGACACACTATATCATGAAATCAAGAGCTGCTATTGCCTTAGCTAAAGGCCAACCATTAACTATTTCAGACATTGATGTAGATGGACCAAAAGCAGGTGAGGTGCTGGTGCGAATGGTTGCTACAGGTGTATGTCACACTGACGCATTTACCTTGTCTGGAGCTGACCCAGAAGGAATTTTTCCATCTGTTCTGGGCCATGAAGGTGGTGGTGTAGTAGAAGAAATCGGTGCAGGTGTCACTAGTCTTGCTGTAGGTGACCACGTTATTCCTTTATACACACCAGAATGTGGCCAGTGTAAATTTTGCTTGTCAGGTAAAACTAACCTTTGCCAAGCCATTCGAGGTACCCAAGGTAAAGGTTTAATGCCTGATGGCAGCAGCCGATTCTCTTTAAACGGCAAAACACTGTTCCATTACATGGGCACTTCTACTTTTTCTGAGTACACGGTTGTTCCCGAAATTGCCCTTGCGAAAATCAACAAGGCTGCACCACTGGAGAAAGTATGTCTGCTAGGCTGTGGTATAACCACAGGTATTGGCGCAGTACTTAATACAGCTAAGGTTCAGCCAGGCGATTCAGTTGCCGTGTTTGGTATGGGTGGAATAGGTTTGAGCGTAGTCCAGGGTGCTGTAATGGCTGGTGCTAGCCGCATTATTGTTATTGATATTAATGAAGATAAATTTGAAATGGCGAAAATGTTGGGTGCTACAGATTGCATTAACCCAAAGAACTATTCAGATGCTATTCAGGACGTTATTGTAGACCTAACCGATGGCGGTGTAGACTTTTCGTTTGAATGTATTGGTAACGTAGACGTTATGCGTTCAGCTTTAGAATGCTGTCACAAGGGTTGGGGTGAGTCAGTAATAATAGGAGTTGCTGGAGCGGGTCAAGAAATCAGTACCCGACCATTCCAGTTAGTCACTGGCCGAGTCTGGCGCGGAACCGCTTTTGGTGGTGTTAAAGGCCGCACACAGCTACCAGGTTACGTAGAGCGCTATATGGCTGGTGAAATAAAAATAGACCCAATGGTGACACATACCATGGGTTTAGAAGACATCAACAAAGCTTTTGACCTCATGCATAGCGGTGAAAGCATTCGCTCTGTTATCATTTTTTAGGAACCATCTGTCATGTCTTTAAAACAAATTTCAGAAGTCAAAGTCAGTGGTGGCCGCCTATTGCGGGTAGAACATTGGTCTGCGGTGTGCAACGGGAGCATGACCTTTGCTATATTCTTGCCACCACAAGCAAAACAGGTCACTGAAACAAAAATGGTGCCAGTGCTCTATTGGTTATCGGGCCTCACTTGTAACGATGAAAACTTTAGCCAAAAGGCTGGTGCATTTAGTATGGCCACAAAATTGGGTATGGCTATCGTTATGCCGGATACTAGCCCTCGTGACGCTGCCATAGGGGGCGAAGACGAAGCCTACGACCTTGGCACTGGCGCAGGTTTTTACGTCAACGCTACTCAGGCGCCTTGGTCTGATGCTTACAACATGTACAGTTATGTTACAGAAGAACTGCCAAGTATCATTCAAACCCACTATGCAGTGAGTGATCAGGCAGCTATTAGTGGCCACTCCATGGGAGGTCATGGGGCATTGATCTGCGCTTTAAAAAACCCAGGTAAATACGCTTCAGTATCAGCTTTTGCTCCCATTACGTCTCCATCGCAGTGTCCTTGGGGCCGAAAGGGCCTTACAGCATATTTGGGAAGCGATGAGGACACATGGGCAGATTGGGATGCTAGCCACCTGGTACAAAAAAACCATGACGCAGGCATTATACCGCAGGCTATTTTGATTGATCAGGGTGCCAGTGATCCATTTTATGCTGATCAGCTGATGCCAGAATTATTCAACGCAACCTGTGAGCGTTTGCACCATCCAGTCGACTATCGTGAGCGAGAGGGTTACGACCATAGCTACTACTATATAAGCAGCTTTATTGATGAACACCTTCAGTACCATGCTGCAAACCTTGGAATAACGGCATAAATAATGACAGAAAAAAAGCGTCAAACTCGCCATGGTCATATGGCTCGTGTATCAAAGCTAGCCCTAGGTGATCATGCTTTACCCGTGCGTTTTATGTACAAAACCATACCAGAACACAGTAATGATACTGGCTGGCGTTTGTTCACAGGATATGAAACTCCAGAATTTCTAAACGAGTTCTCAAATCTAGAACCTTTCCCGTTGGAGCCTATGTGCGAAGCTGATTTAACCCTAGAAGCTCTGTTAGATAGTAATGCCGGTACTGTATGGGAAAGGGCTCCAGAACAATCATGGCAACAAGTTCACGACTTTGAAATTCCCGTGGAAGAAGTTGATGTTGAAGTGAGCTAATGCTGCTCAATACGTTTCAATTTAATACGACTGGCGGTCACCCATTAGTCGTTTTACATGGGTTATTTGGGTCACAGGATAACTGGCGCAGCCAAGCTTTAGAGTGGGCACAAAATCGCTGGGTGATCACCATGGACCTACGTAATCATGGAATGTCTGGCCATCACCCATTAATGAACTATGCCACCATGGCAGAAGATGTGTGTGGTACGCTAGATGAGTTAGGTTTAAAAAGAGTCGACCTTTTAGGTCATTCGATGGGGGGTAAAGTGGCGATGCAATTAGCCATAAATCAACCGCAGCGCGTTAATAGCTTAGTGATAGCTGATATTGCCCCAGTGGCGTATCAACCGCGTCACCAAAGTATATTGGCAGGCCTTAACAGCATTGATCTAGCCACATTAGCGTCCCGCAAACAGGCGCTAGACTTACTTATAAACTATGAACCAGATGTGCAGGTCTGTCAGTTTTTATTAAAAAGTTTGTATAAAAATAATGCAGGGGAGTTTGCACTACGCTATAACCTTAAAGCCATTAAAGATAACTACCAGGCTATTAGTGCAGCGCCTAAATCATCTAAAGAACTGCCATGCTTCAGTGGCCCAGTATTAATACTTAAGGGTGCAGATTCCCATTACATTTTAGCCGACCATAAGATCGCGTTTGACACTTTATTGCCCAATGCAGAGCTTAAAATAATGACTGGGTGCGGCCATTGGCTTCATGCTGAAAAACCAGAGTTATTTTGCCGTCTGGTGACCCGTTTTTTAGATAGCCTCGCCTAAGTCGTGCGCATATTATTACTTTCAGCCTACGACGCAAAAAGCCATCAGTACTGGCGTGAGGGTTTAGTAGCTCAGTTTCCAAACTATGAATGGACCCAATTAGTGCTGCCTGGGCGTTATTTTAGTTGGCGTATTCGTGGTAACAGCATGCAGTGGGCTCTAGGAGAACGGTCTACGTTAGAGCAGCCATATGATTTAGTGATTGCAACATCGATGGTCGACTTAGCATCCCTAAAAGGGTTTGTAGCTAATTTAGCGAATATCCCAACCCTTCTCTATTTCCACGAAAATCAATTTGTTTACCCGCCAAGTCAGGCTAATGCTAAGCACCACTTGGATCCTAAAATGGTGAGCCTCTATGCAGCTTTAGCAGCGGATAGATTAGTATTCAATAGTCAATACAACCAGCAAAGCTTTAGTGCTGGGGTGGAGGACTTGCTCAACCAACTGCCCGAAAAAATGCCGCTAAACGTGGTTGAATTGTTAGGTAGGAAAAGTTGCGTGTTACCAGTGCCTCTTGCATCTTTGGATGCTAGATATATGACTCTTAAAAATAATGATTCTCAGCAAACCCCTTGGCCCAAATCAGAAGATGGGGCACCCTTAAGGTTAGTCTGGGCGGCACGGTGGGAATACGACAAAGGCCCGCAACAACTCCAAGCCATATTACAAGAATTGCGAAAAAGAGGTGTAGACTTTCAGTTGTGCGTGCTGGGGCAAACATTTCGCCAACAACCAATAGAGTTTAATCAGATAAAAGCTGAGTTCGCTACTAACCTGGTTCAATTTGGCTATGCAGCCTCTCGCCAGCACTACCTAAACTGGCTGGCGGGGGCAGATATGATCTTATCTACTGCACTGCATGAGTTTCAAGGACTCGCTGTGTTAGAAGCGGTTCAGCTCGGTTGTATCCCCATATTGCCAAATCGTCTGGTGTATGCTGAAATTTTTGGCTTAAAGTATGTCTATGAGTCTACCCCTGAAGATCGTCAAAAAGAATCTATTGCAGCAGTTAACCTGATACAAAAGCTGGCACTAGGCCCAAATCAGGGTGATTTAGCTAAGACGGTTGCTCAGTCCTTAGCGTGGCCCTCCATGAAACATAAATATCACCAATTGTTGAATTTTAAAGTATCTAAAACGCCAGAATGTATTACGTTTTAAGGTTTTATTTAAACTGTTACTTCAAGGGTTTTCAATACGTACTGCTATTCTTGCACCTTAAGGTTATTGATGGACGAGCAGATTTTAACGTTGCAACAAATACAAGAGGTAAACACAAATGGGGCTCGAAGCGTGTTAAAATACGCTTATTAGACGACTCAACAACCGCTATTGGGCAAAACCAACTATGACCCGTGCCAAAAAGAAAATGCCTGCTGTAGCTGGGGTAACCTTTAACCCCCATAAGAAGAAAAAGATTGTTGCTAAATCTTTTTCGCCTTCAAGTTATCAAGCACGTAAACAAAAAGGCTTAGCCACCAAAAAGAAACAAATATCTGTATTCCAACAACACCAAGACGAGGCCTAGTTTAATGGAGACTATAACCAGCTACATTGCCGCATTATTCCCAGATCATAGCTGGAATTTACTGGCTTTAGTTTGGTTTATTGTCGTGGTGCGGGGTTATCAGGCTTATGCCATTAAGGCTTCGCGAAGCAAGGATTCCTTAGCAGGAGTACTGCATGCATACCGACAACGATGGATGATTCGCATGATTGACCGTGAGATGCGCATGGCAGACATCGGAGCTGTTGCTAATTTAGAACGTTATGTGACCTTATTTGCGTCCTCCAGCTTGCTTATTTTAGCGGGCCTTGTGACCTTAGTTGGCTACACTGATGACGTGGTTCACATTGGCCGAGGTATTCCATTCTTACCTCCTCAGTCACCTTTAGAGTGGCAATTTAAGTTATTCTTTTTGATATTGCTGTTTGTATATGCTTTTTTTAAGTTTACATGGAGCCTCAGGCAATACGGCTTTGCTACAGTAATGATCTCCAGTGCGCCAGTAGCTCATGGCGACATCTCTGATAATAAAGACCTTATGGACCATGTTAATCGCTCTGCTAAAGTGCTATCCATGGCCGGTAATAATTTTAACTTTGGCCTGCGAGCCTACTACTACAGCCTGGCTGTGTTGACGTGGTCAATACACCCATTAGTGTTTATGGTGACTACCTGTGTGGTGGTATATATTCTCTATCACCGTGAGTTTAAGTCAAGTTCACTGGCAGAACTCCGGGGTTCTAACGACTCTAAGAATCGAAAAACATTAGTAGACTATCATCTAATATAGTTATCCTAAATTAGGCAAGTTTTATGGATTCTAAAGAACTCTTGGTGCAAGGGAATAACTTTTTACAAGTGTTACCTCATTGTAAAAAGCTAGGAATGAAAGTAATCACGGCTTCAAAGGGACAGGCGACAATAGAACTCCCGTATAATCCAGAAATATTGGGTATGGACTCACAAGGTTATGTGCATGGGGGTATTTTGACCACCATGATGGATACTGTGTGTGGGTTTGCTGTCACTGCAGCCCTGCCTGCACAAGAGTTTTGTCCTACATTAGATCTAAGAATGGACCACATGCGTCGAGCAAATGCAAAAGGCTCAATTTTTGCCTGGGCGCAGTGCTACAAAATTACTCGCAGTATCTGTTTTACAAGGGGTTACGCCTACCAAGATGACCCTGATGACCCAATTGTTCATTGTGTGGCTACTTTTGTGCGCAGCGGAAAAGCTTGGGGTAAGGGCGGTTTTGTAAAGCTGGGTGCAGAGGACCTATTACTATGAAACTTAAACAGCTCATAGAATCATCCAAACTACAGGATGATTACTCTGCCCTATTAGATTTTGTTCCTTATGCTAAATTTATCGGTGTGACTATTACACAGGATAAAGATGGTTGGTTATTCACTCTAGCTACTGAGCCTAACAATATAGGCAACCCAATTACGCCTGCTCTGCATGGGGGTGTGATCGCTGGTTTTATGGAAGTGGCTGCGGCTCTGGGACAGATGTTAACAAGCCAACATCCAACCATCCCTAAGATTATAAATTTTTCTATTGACTACATTCGGGCTGCGGGTGTTAAACCCACTTATGCTCGATGCAGCATTGTTCGACAAGGTAAGCGAATTGCTAACATTACGGTGCTAGCTTGGCAAAAGGATGAGCTTCAACCCATCGCTACAGCTAGAGCACACTTTTTATTAGGTGAAGAGGTATAAAGCAAGTGGTATAGCTTGAAATTACGCAAGCCACCCCCATCATTGCCCCGTAACCACTTTACTAGCGCTAATGGCGCAGCCCATGTTTTCCGGAGAAATAACGCCCTATGAGCACTGATACTCAAACTGAGACTTTAGGTTTTCAAACAGAAGTTAAACAGCTTTTACATTTAATGATTCATTCCTTATACAGCAATAAGGAGATTTTTCTTCGCGAACTAATTTCTAATGCATCTGATGCGGCAGACAAAATGCGTTTTGCTGCAGTTTCAGATGGTAGTCTTTACGGCGATGACAGTGACCTTGCTATCCGTATCAAATTTGATAAAGACGCCAATACACTAAGCATTAGTGACAATGGCATTGGCATGGACCGCACCGATGTAATTGACCACCTAGGTACGATTGCCAAGTCGGGCACTTCTGAATTCTTACAAAACCTAACAGGTGATCAACAAAAAGATTCACAGTTGATTGGTCAATTTGGTGTTGGTTTTTACTCATCCTTTATTGTTGCTGACGAAGTTGAAGTAATTACTCGGAAAGCCGGCTCAAAGACCTCTGAAGGCGTATTATGGCGTTCAAAAGGTGAGGGTGAATTTGATATTTCTCAAGTTGAAAAAGAAGGCCGCGGTACAGAAATTATCTTGCATCTCAAAGCAGATGAAAGTGAGTTTGCAGAAGGCTTCCGTTTACGCAGTTTAGTGCGTAAGTACTCTGACCATATTTCTATTCCTGTCATCATGATGAAAGAACATTATGGCGAAGATGCAGATAAGCAAGATCCAGAAGAAGAAACAGTTAACTCAGCCACAGCTCTTTGGACCAAGTCTCGCTCAGAAGTGAAGAATGAGGAATATCACGCGTTTTATAAGCACGTATCACACGACTTTCAGGAGCCTTTGTCATGGGCCCACAATAAAGTAGAGGGGAAGCTTGAATATACTAGTTTGCTCTATATCCCAGCCAAAGCACCAATGGATATGTATCAGCGAGAAGCAACCCGTGGCTTAAAGTTATACGTTCAACGTGTCTTCATTATGGATGAAGCTGAGCAATTTTTACCCATGTACCTACGTTTCATTAAAGGGGTAGTAGACAGCAACGATTTGTCTCTTAATGTGTCTCGCGAAATTTTGCAAAAAGACCCCGTTATTGATTCAATGCGCGCAGCACTTACCAAACGTGTGCTTGATGTGCTTGAAAAGATGTCTAAAAAGCAGCCTGAACAGTACGCTACTTTCTGGAAAGAGTTTGGCCAGGTTATGAAAGAAGGCCCTGCAGAAGACCACAATAATAAAGAGAAAATAGCTAAACTATTGCGGTTCTCTTCGAGTACTGATGACAAAACAGAGCAAGTGCATAGTTTGGCTGAGTACAAAGCCCGGATGCAAGAAGGCCAAGATAAAATTTATTATGTGGTTGCTGATAATCACAACACTGCAAAGAATAGCCCTCATCTGGAAATCTTCCGCAAGAAGGGCATTGAAGTTCTGTTATTGTCAGAGCGTGTAGACGAGTGGCTGATGTCCCATATGATGGACTTTGATGGAACCCAGTTGCAAGACGTTGCCAAAGGTACACTAGATCTTGGCGAAGTTGAAGACGAGGCAGAAAAGCAAGAACACGAAGAACAAGCCAAGCAATATGAAGGCCTAGTTGAACGGGTAAAAACCTTACTGGAAGGCCAAGTAGAGAATGTGCGGATCACCCACCGATTGACTGACTCACCGGCCTGTTTGGTGGTTGGCGAAGATGATATGGGTATGCAGATGCGTCGTATTATGGAAGCTGCTGGCCAAGCAATGCCATCTACTAAACCCACCTTTGAGCTTAATCCTGAACACCCATTGGTTGCCAAGCTAAACGATGAAGCTGATGAAGACCGTTTTAGTGAGCTAACACGCGTACTATTTGACCAAGCCCAATTGGCTGAGGGTGGTCAGTTGGAAGACCCGGCAGCTTACGTTTCGCGACTTAATAAGTTGTTACTAGAACTCACTACTTAATTAACTTAAGTAACTTAAAGAGCCCCCGTTTAGAATGCTAGCCGGGGGCTCTTTTTATGGGCTAGAGCCAATAATTAAAATTTTAACTGTTAAAAATATCCACGCTCGACATCAATTTTGCTAAGCTAACAAATATTAATATTTGCTACCCTAATTGTAAATGAGATTAATTTGAGATGTGATGAATAAATTACTCCCATAGTTAGTTCGGTTATTGGCTAATAGTGGTGCTTATTATGATGATGAAAAAGCAATAAACATGGTTGGAGGCTCGTCAATGAACTCAAAGCAACAAGGTCTGGCACGGTTAAAAAATGTATTTGGAGACCAATACAGTGACAATGCCACTGCTCGTGAACAACATAGTTGTGGTGAAAGCTTTGTCAGTGAACTTTTGCCTGACGCTGTGCTGATGCTTAATTCTACTCAAGCGGTAGCTGAGGCGGTATGCATTTGCAGTGAGCACAGCATCCCAATCATTGCGTTTGGCACAGGGACATCCTTAGAAGGGCAGTTAGTCCCTGTTAATGGTGGTGTGAGCTTTGATTTAACGGGTATGGATAAGGTGCTTGAAATCAATGCAGAAGACTTTGATGTAAAATTGCAGGCAGGTGTTACCCGTGAAGCCTTGAACTATGCGTTAAAGACTAGTGGTCTATTTTTCCCCTTAGATCCCGGTGCTAATGCCAGCTTAGGTGGTATGGCCTCCACAAGAGCCTCTGGAACAAATGCTGTACGTTACGGCACTATGAAAGAGGTGGTTCTTGGGCTTACGGTGGTGACGCCTAATGGTGATGTGATACAAACTGGAGGCCGATCAAGAAAGAGCGCAGCAGGTTACGATTTAACCCATCTTTATATTGGTGCTGAAGGCACATTAGGTATTATTACAGAATTAAGGTTACGTATTTTCCCAGTTCCAGAGCAGATTCGGGCAGCGGTCTGCAGTTTTAGTAGCGTCAATCAAGCTGCTCAATGTGTCATTGAATGTATGCAGCTGGCTGTGCCACTGGCTCGCATAGAATTACTTAACAGCTGCCAGATGGGTGCCTGTATTGAATACTCTAAGTTGCAGGGGTTTACTGCACAACCAACCTTATTTATGGAATTCCATGGCTCAAAATCCAGTGTTGATGAGCAGGTTGCTTTGGTTGAGTCCGTAGCCCAAGAATACCATGGAGATGATTTCCGTTGTGCCGAAACCTTAGAGCAGCGAAATGAATTATGGAAAGCAAGGCACCAAGCTTATTTTGCTTGTTTAGCACTTAACCCGGGCGCTAGCGTTATTAGTACTGATGTGTGCGTGCCTATTTCTAAGCTTGCTGAATGTATTGAGTTGTCCGAAGCCAAGGCTTTAGAGTTAGGCTTTAACTGCCCATTAGTGGGTCATGTGGGTGACGGTAATTTCCACCTTATTATTCCTTTCTACCCAGACAACCAAGAACAAGTTGAGGCTGCTAATGAGTTAAGCCACTATCTTGTTCAGCAGGCATTGGCAATGCAAGGAACCTGCACAGGGGAGCACGGAATAGGTTTAAGAAAGAAGGCTTACCTGCTGGAGGAACACGGCGCCCAAGCTGTTGAAACTATGAGGTTAATCAAACAGGCTTTGGACCCCAAAAATATTATGAACCCAGGTAAAATATTTGACTTGGCTTAATTTAACTCAAGAACAGTATAGCTCATGTAACGTCTTTATAACTTTTGAAGCGCGCACGTCTGAAAGCGAATAATAGATGGTCTGTGACTCTCTTCGAGTTTTTACCAAGCCATCTTTGCGCAATACGGCTAAATGCTGTGACAGGGCAGATTGACTTAAGTCTAACTGTTCATTTAGTGCTGTAACAGAAAGTTCTTTACCTTCTAGATTGCATAAAATAAGCAAACGGCTTTCATTGGCAATTGCCTTAAGCATAGTAGATGCGATTTTGGCATTGGCTTTCATCTCTGCGGCCACATCTGCGGCGTCTTGCTTAGGGTTAGGCATGGACGATTTTTCTCCGCCTTTAAATAGCATTGTTGTGTCAACTTTATAACTGCGGTCATTGTATACTAATTTTAATTAGTATTAGTGTATCGTTTTACTATTATAAGTAAAAAATCAGTTTATTAAAATTCACATGACGCTTTACGTTAATATTAATTGCGCAAAAATTGGGCAATGATCTGATGGTTTTTCCATTCCCCGTATATGGTAATCTATTCCTGCCTTTTTACAACAATCTACCAGCCCTTGAGTTAGCAGTATTTGGTCAATGCGAAGGCCCCGCTTAGGTTCACGTTCAAACGCTCTACTGCGATAATCAAACCAGGAATAGGCTTCTAACTTAGGGTGTAATTGACGGTAGCTGTCAGTGAGTCCACATTGACGAAGATCACTGAGCCACTGGCGTTCTTCTGGTTGAAAGCTAGCTTTGCCTGACTTAAGCCAACGCTTCCGGTTGTCTTCTCCTATACCAATATCAATGTCTTGTGCTGCCACATTAATATCTCCCATTACCACTAGATGCCCAGAGCTTTTATACTCTGTATTTAAAAGCGACGTGAGGCCCGCATAGAAATCCCGTTTAGCTGGAAACTTACTCACGTGTTCAATGTTTTCGCCTTGAGGAAAGTAACCATTAAATACTGTCATAGTGTCGCCGTTTGGTAACTGTAAAACAGCACCAACTAGCCGGCGCTGAGAGCCTTCATCATCACCTGGTAAACCTTTAATCACTTTTAATATGGGTAGGTTAGTCATTAACGCCACACCATAATGGCCCTTTTGACCGTGAATAATTGTTTCATACCCAAGTCTCTTCGTCTCTTCAATAGGAAACTCTGAATCTTGAACCTTGGTTTCTTGTAAGCCAATAACGGCTGGCTGATATTGTGCCACAATCGCTTCCAATTGCGGAATACGGGCCCGAATGCTATTGATGTTAAAGCAAACTAAATACATATTTTAAACTCGATTACGGTGATGTAAACCAACAAACACTTTGGAAGGCTGATAAACTTGACGCTATTGTAATGGAAATAGTGGTCGGTTAGAACGGTCCAACTTTGGTTTATGTTGGTTTAGTTAGCGTAACTCACCTAAATTAAGAGATTTGTCCTGATGGAATTTGATTTTGATGTATTTGTGATTGGTGCTGGTTCTGGTGGTGTAAGAGCTGCAAGGATGGCGGCTGGTGAAGGAGCAAAAGTGGCTATTGCTGATGACCGGGCGTTAGGGGGCACTTGTGTTAATGTCGGTTGTGTCCCGAAAAAGCTCTACACTTATGCCAGCCACTTCAGCCATGATTTCGAAAACGCCAAGGGTTTTGGTTGGAACTTAGGTGCAGCTAAATTCCACTGGCCTACCCTGGTGGCCAATAAAAAAATAGAAATTAGTCGGCTTAATGGCATTTACGCTAAGCTTCTGGACAACTCAGGTGCACAAATTATTCGTGGGTATGCCCGCCTCAAAGACTGCAATACTGTCACAGTGGAAGGAAAAGACTACACAACGAAGCGTATTGTTATCGCAACAGGAGGTGCTCCCAATATTCCTGATGTTGATTACGCTGACCTACTCATTAGCTCTGATGAGATATTTGATCTTGTAGAGTTTCCAAAGCGCTTGTTAGTAGTGGGTGCAGGTTACATTGCTCTTGAGTTTGCTTGTATTTTTCAGGGTTTAGGTAGCCAAGTGCACGTATCTTACCGCGGTGACCTGATCATGCGAAGCTTTGACGATGATGTACGTCAGTTTGTTGATCAAGAAATGCGCAAGCAGGGCATCGAAATATATTATCAAAGCCAGGTTAATAATGTTGTTCGTCAAGCTGATCATAGCTTATTAGTAACCTTTGCAGATGGCAGTCAGATCGAAGTTGACCAAGTGCTTATGGCTATTGGTCGCCAACCTCGGGTAGCAGGCATCGGCTTGGACTCTCTAGGAATAGAAACCACTCTAAAAGGCACTATTGCAGTCAACGACAAATTTCAGACTAATATAGATAATATCTATGCTCTAGGTGATGTCACTGGGGGTATTGAACTGACCCCTGTGGCCTTAGCTGAAGCTATGGTATTAGTGAATCATTGGTATGGTGATGGTGCCAAAAAGATGGACTATGAGCTTATTCCAACAGCTGTATTTACTCAACCAAACGTTGGCACTATTGGCTTAACAGAGCATCAAGCGTTGGCAAAGCATAGCGAAATAGCTGTGTATCGTTCAGACTTTAAGCCGATGAAACATACCTTAAGCGGCAGTGATGAGCGAAGTTTCATGAAACTAATAGTCGATATTTCTACAGATCGCGTTATTGGATTACACATAGTAGGAGAGGGGGCTGGTGAAATGTTGCAAGGTTTCGCTGTGGCTATGAAAGCGGGAGCAACCAAGGCCGATTTTGACGCTACTATTGGTATCCACCCCACTAGTGCTGAAGAGCTAGTCACCATGAGAACACCAAGCTAAAAGCAGGGAGTCTCAGACTAAACTATTTATACTCTCATTGATCAAGCTCCAATAGTTTATCTGCTGGGGCTTTTTTAGTCGTGTCTTAAATGATCTTTAACTGCAATAGGTGACTTGAAATTCCATACCACAAGGTAAGATGATGCCACAAAAGTAATAATGGCTGTGGCTTGAATTAATAGTGAGGCAGATTCACTTATTAACATGCTGGAAGCTGCCAAAGTAGCAATTAAAATAGAAAATTCACTCGTTTGGCCCAACCTAAAGCCCACTTCCCATGATGTTGCCTTAGAGTTGCAAATTGGCCGGATAATCCAACCAAACACAATAGGCTTTATAGTCACCACTAACACGGCTAACACTAAACATTGAAACCAAATAGAGTGCATGAGAGGAAAGTTAAAGCTTGCTCCTATGGAAAAGAAAAATAACACCAAAAAGAAATCTCTAATAGGCTTTAAGTTAATTGCAATATATTGGCTGATAACGCTTGAAGCTAAACTAACTCCGGCAATAAAAGCACCGATTTCGGCAGACAAACCGATACTGTGAGCCAGTTCAGCTAAGCCTAAACACCAGCCTAAAGCCAAAAGAAAGATATACTCATGGAAACGGTCAAATCGTTTTATGAGAGGCAGCAAGACCCAACGCACAAAACCCAGTGCAGCCAACATTATCAAAGGCAAGGCCGCAAGGCTTATTAATAAATCAACGTTTAATGATAGTTCTAATCCCTCACTAAATTGCTGTCCTAATGTGGTCAAAAGAGTAAGAAGAATAATCGCTAATAGATCCTGCAATAACAACAAACCCACTACAAGTTCACCTGTTTGTTTATGATGCAAGACAGTGGTGGGCAGTAGTTTAATGCCAATAATAGTACTTGAAAACATGGTAGAGGCGCCGATAATAAGGCTATCTATCATACTAAAGCCAAAACCATACCCAACAAAAAATCCTAATAGAGCAAAAGCTAAAGAACTTATGAAGGCCACCATATAGCCTTTTCTCAACATTCGGAATAAATGGCTAGGTTGCATATCAAGGCCAATGAGGAACAGTAAAAAAATAATTCCAATGTGGGAAACATCGGCTAAAAGCTCTGTATCAACTACCCACGCCAAGCCAAAAGGCCCCAATATTGCGCCTAAAACGATATAGGCCAGGAGCAGTGGCTGTCGAAAATACAACGATAAGGTAGCTAGCAGTGCAGCACCTGTAAAGATCAAGAAAAATGAAAATATGACCGACTCAGTATGCATTCTTATTCCTTATTGAGTGAAAACGTTTGGTCCGTAGATAAACGCTTTATATAACGTCGCCAAATGCACCACAGTGTTGATACCGTAAGTATTCGATAAACAATATGCAACCACCACACGGCCATAAAACCATAACTTGGCGCTAACCAAGCTAAAAGTGGCAAGAAAAGTAACCATTGGCTACCAGTAACGAGTATAAAACCAGTTTTTCGTCGGCCCATTAACAACACGAAGCGGCTTAAGATTATGATGCACGTTTCAAAAAACATGGCCATGGCATACCATGGTAAAGCGGTTACTGTGAGTTGTTGTAATTCCCTATTAACTAATAGTAGTTGTGCGAACCAAGGGGCCATAATGCTGACTACCACAGCCAGTAAGAGGGCAGAAACTAGCCCAGTAGCTATGATTAATTTACTCCAGGCCAAGGTGCTAAAGAAATCTTTGTTGGCCATTGCTGATCCCATTAGAGATAATGCAGCTTGACCTAAACCAATGGCAGGCAGAATAAGCAGCATGCCAATATTGAGCACAGCAAAGGAAGCAGCCATTACAGAAGCACCAAGTTGGCTTAGTATCCACAAAAATAAAGCTAAGTGTAATGCAAATGCTAGTTGTTGTAGCATAGGGGG
Organism: Candidatus Njordibacter sp. Uisw_056; assembly: GCF_047730085.1. Classification (NCBI taxonomy): domain Bacteria; kingdom Pseudomonadati; phylum Pseudomonadota; class Gammaproteobacteria; order Pseudomonadales; family Candidatus Njordibacteraceae; genus Candidatus Njordibacter; species Candidatus Njordibacter sp. Uisw_056. The sequence continues at coordinate 1,435,901 of NZ_CP159830.1, forward strand.
CCAAGTGAACCGCAATAATAATACCCAATTTGTTATGCTAAATTGGCAAGTAAACGCTTGAAACCTTGAGCTGTTCTTAAATAATAGAGATAGTTGTAATAAAACACCAAGCCAAAGCGCTATGCTGGTGCCCAGGCCAGCACCCACTGCGCCCATGGCAGGCATCCCACCAATGCCATATATAAGCCCATAACTGATGGGCACATTAGCTAAGTGAGCGAGTAAAATTATTTTGGTAAATTGCCAGGGAGTCCCAAGTTCACTCCAATAGATTCTAGCCGCTATGCTTAAAACAATAGCGGGCAAAGCCCAAAGTCGAGATTGAGCGTAGTAGGCGGCTAGGCTATTTATGCGATCATCCAATACAAATACATCGATCACGTCATCCAGCATCAACGCACCTAGTGCGCCTAGGCCAATCGAGATAAAGACGCCGTAAACTAAACCCAGCCCGATCAAGCCCTCACGAGACGAGGAATACTGTGATACTAGGCCATGCCAGCCAGTGCCCAATCCGGTAATGATAGCCACCAAAATAAACACCAGATAACTACCAATACTCACACTTGCTAGAGCCAAACCACCCAAGTGCCCAACAAGGGCGGTGTCAACTAAGCTTACTGCAGCCTGGGATAGCATAGCGCCACTTAGTGGCACCGCAATAGGCCATAAATTGGCTAATGTAGGTTCACACGAGTAATGTAAATGAGGTTTCTGAGATTTGCTCATGAGTTGCTGGGTCAAAGATGCCTAAAGGGTATGCTAATCAATTGATCTGCTATTATATGCTTTTTTGCCGAGTCTTTAAAATGAATACCCAAGTAAAACACTAGGGTATATAATAAGCCAATAGTTGAGTGCCTGCGGGTTGCTCATGTGGTTGGTAAAAAAGGAAAATACAGTGGATTACATAGACATCACCCCCAGTGCCCAAGACTATCTAGCAGAGTTGCTTTCAAAGCAAGATGTAGAAGGGATTTCAGTGCGTATTTTTGTCACTGACCCTGGCACCCCAAACGCTGAAACGTGTTTAGCATACTGCCGCCCAGATGAAGTAAAAATCACCGACGAATTTTCAGACTTAGAGAAATTTCGGGTTTATGTTGATCCTGCCAGTGTAGACTATCTGGACGATGCTTTTATTGATTACAGTGCAGACCGTATGGGAGGCCAGCTCACAATCAAGGCTCCGAACGCTAAGATGCCTCAGGTGACTGCAGATAGCCCACTAGATGCTCAAGTTAATTATTACCTATATACAGAAATTAATCCTAGTTTAGCCTCCCATGGTGGTGATGTTAGTTTGGTTGGTGTAGTGGCAGAAGAAGAAGGCAACGTGGCTGTATTAAAGTTTGGTGGTGGTTGTCAAGGTTGTAGCTCTGTTTCCTTAACTCTAAAGGAAGGCGTCGAAAAAACCTTAATGGAAAGGATTCCTGGCATTGGTGCAGTTCGCGATGTCACTGATCACTCAAACACTGAAAATGCTTATATGTAGCGCTTTTCTTTAAAGCAAAAAAAACTAGCTCCCTTTGCTAGTTTTTTTTGCTTTAAAAAACGGTTTAAGCGACCCGAGATCGTTTTGGCAAGCTCTGCCTAAGTTTACTGGCGAGTTCACGCATGCTCATTTCTGTTGTATCCCAATCAATACAAGCGTCGGTGACAGACACACCATATTGCAATTCAGACAGGTTTTGTGGAATAGATTGGTTACCCCAGTTAATGTTACTTTCTATCATCAGGCCAACAATAGAATCGTTACCTTCATTAATCTGTTGCGCAATATTGTCCATCACCAAAGGCTGGATAGACGGATCTTTACTTGAGTTGGCGTGACTGCAATCCACCATAATATTGCCAGACAAACCATCTTTTGCAAGTGCTTGTTCACATAGAGCTACATTCACAGAGTCATAGTTCGGCTTGCCACCGCCGCCCCGAAGCACAACGTGGCCGTACTGATTTCCACTAGTGCGAGTTATGGAAACTTGTCCATGTGGGTTAATACCCAAAAAAGAATGAGGCGACGCCATAGATTCTAGCGCATTAAAAGCTACTGTTAAGCCGCCGTCAGTTCCATTTTTAAAACCAATAGGGCAGGATAAGCCAGACGACATTTCACGGTGAGTTTGGGATTCTGTCGTACGTGCACCAATTGCTGCCCAGCTCCATAGGTCTGATTGATACTGTGGTGAAATAGGATCCAATGCCTCTGTCGCTAACGGTAAACCCATAGCAGATAAGTCCAGCATGAGCTTACGGCCAATGTGTAAACCTGTTTCAATATCAAAGGTCCCGTCTAGGTGTGGATCATTAATCAGCCCTTTCCAACCGACTGTGGTGCGTGGTTTTTCAAAATAAACCCGCATAACAATATACAGCGTGTCTTTTAACTCATTGGCTAACACTGCCAAGCGGCGTCCATAATCTAAAGCGGCTTCTGTATCGTGGATAGAGCATGGGCCTATCACGACAAATAATCTGTGGTCTTTACCATCTAAAATATTTTTTATAGTTTGACGAGCCTGCATTACACCATCAGCAATCATACTGGTAGTGGGTAGTTGATTTTTCAGATCTTCAGGGGATGTAAGAACCTGTTGGCTGGCAATGTTCAGGTCTTCGATGCGACGGTCTGTCATAGTTGCTCTCAATAAAATAACTAATAGTAAAAACGGTAAAAGATTGGCTTATGGCAAGGTCTAAACGCTATAATCAAGCCGTCCTTTGTAACACACATAAAGGCCCACAAACAAATGAATCTCACCTAAATCGTGTTTGAGAGAAAAGGATCATGGCAATACTGGGTATAAATAGTCGTTCATTCTTTGCTGGGCAAACTTTTGCTATGTTTTTAGGGCTGCTTTTGTCAATGCAAGCCCAAGCCGCTTTGTTTGATACTGTCAAGCACCCGCTTCCAGCACAGCAAGCGTTTGCTGTAGAAGTTCAACAAGATAATGATCGAATTGATGTCATTTGGACTATAGCGGATGACTACTATCTGTATCAAGACAAATTATTTTTTACCACCTCTAACAACCAATCTTTAGAGCAGCTAGTGTTGCCTTCAGCTGAGGAGAAGGAAGACCCCATATTTGGCAATACTCAGGTCTACTACAATCAGCTCCATGCAACAGGTAAATTACCTAGCTCAGACAATGCTGCTACCCACCTCACTATACATTACCAAGGTTGCTGGAGTGGGGGTGTTTGCTACCCACCACAAACGACAAGCATTTTACTCAGAGCCGTCAACCTTGTTGCAGCGCAAAGCAAACCAGTAGCTATTGAAACTACAGACTGGTCACAAACTCGTGGCACTAATGCTAACTGGTTTATACAAAATCTAGAAAACACATCGATTGCCACCTTGGCGGTCATTTTCTTTTTAGCGGGCCTAGCTTTAGCCTTTACACCTTGCGTATTACCTATGGTGCCCATTTTGTCGAGCATTATTGTAGGCATTAGCCCCAAGCCTAGCCCATGGAAAAGCTTTTTATTATCCCTCATTTATGTGTTGTCTATGGCAGCGACTTATAGTGTGGCTGGGGTTTTTGCTGGGCTAAGTGGCGCTAATGTGCAGGTTGCTTTGCAGCACCCTGCAGTAATAGGAACCACCGCTGCACTATTTGTGCTGTTTGCAGTGGCTATGTTTGGCTGGATTAATGTGCAAATGCCTCAGGCTATTCAAAACAAAATAAATTTAATGAGTAATAATCAATCAGGTGGGCAATATACCGGTGTAGCAGCCATGGGTATATTGTCTGCACTGGTAGTAGGGCCCTGTGTAGCAGCACCATTGGCTGGAGCGCTATTGTTTATTGCCCAGACTGGGGATGCAGCCACGGGTGGTTTGGCCCTATTTGTTATGGGTTTGGGTATGGGCTTACCATTACTTTTGGTGGGAACATCTGCGAGTAAGTGGATTCCAAAAACAGGTCCTTGGATGCATCGAATAAAAGTTGGTTTTGGTTTCTTAATGCTGTTTATGGCCTTGTGGATGACCGATCGTGTTTGGTCAGGTGTAACCCTGATACTGGTTGCGCTATTAGCCATTATGATCGCCTTAGTGTTAGCTTTGAATCATCGCTGGCAACCACCTTTAGCGACAGTGTCTGCTGCGGTAATTAGCTATACATTAGCCATGTTTTTGGGTCTTTATGGAGCCGTTCTGGCTGTAGGACAGTTCGCAGGTACTGGGAGCTTATTGCAACCACTAGGTAAACTGGTTGTTACCGAAAGTAACAGTATGGTTCAAGTCCAGGCGTCTAAGCTGAACTTTATTAAAGTGCTGCCAGCTGCAGTAGCCCCCTTGTTGAGTCAAGCAAAACTGGATGAGCAACCGGTGATGTTAGATTTCTATGCTGATTGGTGCATCTCCTGTAAGGAGTTGGATAGTTTTGTATTTACTGATGCACGCGTGAAGCGTGCATTATTAGATTTTAAAGTGGTTAAAGTAGATGTTACTGTTAATAGCCCAGCTGCACAGCAACTGATGCAGGAACTGCGTTTGGTCGGGCCTCCAGGCTTGGTGTTTTATGATTCCCAAGGCCAGTTAAATTCAGAAACTGTGGTGGGTGTTCCAGCCATTGAAGATTTAGTTGATCTGTTACAAAAGGTAAATGCACTGTAATTCTACCCATATGCTTTTTTGTTATATGTGGTACTATTTGCCAATAATTCTTTAGGGTTTAACGCGCTTATGAAGTTACAACAGCTAAAATATATCTGCGAAGTAGAAAAGCACAACCTTAATGTGTCGGCTACAGCGCAGAGTTTATTTACCTCACAACCAGGCATAAGTAAACAGATTCGTTTATTAGAAGATGAGCTTGGTGTTGAAATTTTTGCTAGAAGTGGCAAGCACCTAACCCATGTTACTCCTGCAGGAAAATCTATTTTAGAGTCTGCCCACGATGTTCTTTTAAAGGTCGATGGCATTAAACGTAAGGCTCAAGAATATACTGATGAAACTAAAGGTTCTTTGTCGATTGCCACGACACACACTCAAGCACGTTATGCCTTACCTAAGGTCATTAATAACTTTATTGGCCAGTACCCTGACGTTTCATTGCATATGCAGCAGGGCACACCTAAACAAATTGCCAGTTTAGCCTCAGATGGTGAAGTTGATTTTGCTATTGCGACCGAAGCCATAGATCAGTTTAGTGATTTACTGATGATGCCCTGTTATCACTGGAACCGATGTGTTGTGGTGCCAAAAGACCATCCTCTTGCCCAGGTGGCAAAGCTTTCTTTAGAAGAACTGGCAAGGCATCCTATTGTTACTTATGTATTTGGTTTCACTGGACGGTCTAAACTAGATGACGCCTTTAAAAACGCCCATTTGGAGCCCAAGGTGGTGTTCACAGCAGTGGATTCGGATGTCATTAAGGCATACGTTAGGTTAGGTCTTGGCGTGGGTATTATTGCGTCTATGGCCTATGAACCTGATCTTGATGGCGATCTAGTAGCTTTGGATGCAAGCCATTTGTTTGCTCACAGCACCACCAACATTGGCTTTAGAAAGGGCACCTTTTTACGGGGTTATATGTACGATTTTATAGAAGCCTTTGCTCCAAACCTCACCAAAAGCAAGGTACATGAAGCTCAAGAATGCCGAACACAGCAAGAACTTGATACCTTGTTTGAACGCAAATCACTACCCATGAGGTGAGTTTCTCAAACCACTTATGATTTAAAGCGCGCGTAACCCATTGAGTAGGTTGTCGACCTTATCGAAGGTCTCTTGGTATTCAGAGTCACACTCAGAATCTGCAATTAAGCCGCCGCCGGCCCAACAATATATATGTCCACCACCATCACCCTTGGCGTTAGTCACCAAAGTACGAATGCAAATATTAGTATCCATGCGCCCGTTACTGCTGATGTAACCAATAGAACCGGTAAAACCATTGCGGCGGTGAGGTTCTAATTCTTCAATAATTTCCATAGCCCTCAACTTAGGTGCTCCAGTAATTGAGCCACCTGGGAAGGCCCCTTTTAACAAAGGTAAAATCTGTTCGCTAGATTCAAGCTCTCCAGTAACCGTAGTAACAAGGTGGTGTACGTTACTGTATGTCTCAATGGCAAATAAACTTGGCACCTTTACAGAAAATGGCAGACAGTGCTTGCTAATGTCATTGCGCAGCAAGTCAACGATCATTACATTTTCAGAACGATCTTTTGGACTTGCGGCCAATTCTTTGATTAACTGCTGATCTTCCGTGTCTGTTTTGCCTCTTGGTCGGGTGCCTTTAATTGGTTTAGTTTCTACCTTGCAATTATCTACCTTTAAAAACCGTTCCGGTGATAAGCTCAATAGGGCACCTTCGGGTGTTTCCATGTAGGCACTAAATGGCGTAGGGGAGACTTGGCGAAGTTGCTTGTAAGCTGCCCACGGGTTGCCCTTATAAGGCGCATCAAAACGTTGTGCTAAACAGACCTGATAACAGTCTCCAGCATGGATATAATCAATGACACGGTAGAATTTTTCGGCATATTGCTCACGGGTCATATTGGAAACAAAATCACTTTCTAGAGCAAACTCTTTGGCTTGGGCAGGTTTAGCTAGAAGGATGTCTGCTTTTAACGCTTCAGTACTTAATTCATTAAGCTGGCTCACTAGGTAGCTTGATCGAAGCTCATGGTCGGTAATAATTGCCCAAGGGTAAATACCGATGCACAGGTCCTCCATTGCTATGTCTGCAGCAGCAGTTGAAGGGATTACCTCTATGGAGCGTCCTAGATCGAAACCAAATAGTCCGGCAGCACCTCCGGTAAACGGGATGCCTTGGGCCTGTGAAAGCTTGCTGGTATCTACCAGTAACTCACTTTGTAATTGACCAATTAAGCTAAAGGGGTCTATGTTCGTTGTTTTAGTGGTGTTATTCTGCTCAACTTTAGTCACGCCGTCTTTGTGGGTAATTACTGCTAACGGTTCAGCCATAGCGATGTCGTAGCGGCCAAAATGACTCTCTGGGCGGCTAGAATCCAGTAACAATGGCATAGACAGATGCCTTATGGTTTCAAAATAATGACAGGCGTTTTCTACAAAAGGTAGGTTGGCTATATACACATTAAGCATCTTAAGACTAATAGTAGTTCTATTCTAACTGTCCAAAGGGAGTGGCACTAGGGCTTTACTCTAATTAGCAACATAAATTTAACATTATCAACAATTAAATAACAATTTATATGCCATATTGTCTACAATATTAGATCAATGTCTAATTTGACGCCCTTGCAGAGGTGGAATATAATGGCTTCACTCTAAATGTGTAGACAATCTATTATGCAGGAAGAAATAACTACCTTAGCCAAACAAGTGTGTGAGCGTATCGTAAAAGATATTATTACTGGCACCATTGCCCAAGGTCAAAAGCTTAATGAGCCTGAACTGGCCCGAATTCATGGGATAAGCCGTGGCCCGCTGCGAGAAGCCATGAGTAGGCTTGAATCTATGCGTTTGATCACCCGCATACCTAATGTCGGTGCAAGGGTTGTAAAGCTATCTTACCAAGAGTTGTTAGAAATTTATCAAATACGAGAATCACTAGAGGGCTTGGCCGCCAAGCTGGCGGCTCAGGCCATGTCAAAAGAAGAGAAGTCTAACCTTAGATTACTTCTTAATAGCCATCATAAGCACATCCTAGACACTCAAGGTCAATCTTATTTTCAACAAGAAGGTGATGTTGACTTTCATTATTGCATTGTTCATGGCAGTAAAAATAAACGCCTTATTGACATGCTTGCCGGGGATTTGTATCAGCTTGTTCGTATGTACAGATACCAATTTAGCTTGTCTAGCAACCGACCTCAACAAGCCTTAAAAGAACACGACCAAATTTGTAGCGCTATTGAAGAAGGCGACGGAGAGTTAGCCGAGTGGCTTATGAAGCGTCACATTAATAATGCTCGAAAAAACATCATGCAGCGCATGCAAACACAATCTACTACCCAGGATGGAAATAACCCATGAGCAAAACAGTTAGAATGAGCCAAGGTGCTAAATTCCGAGCAGCAATCAATAATAATGATCCACTGCAAATTGTCGGCACAATTAATGCCTATAGTGCGATGATGGCGGAAAAAGTTGGTCATCAGTCTATTTACCTTTCTGGCGGCGGGGTAGCTAATGCCTCGTATGGTTTACCTGATCTAGGCATGACTAGCCTTAACGATGTATTGGCAGACGCTAGGCGAATCACCGCAGCTAGCGAACTACCTCTTTTAGTGGATATTGATACGGGTTGGGGTGGGGCTTTTAATATTGCCAGAGCTATTAAAGGCATGGAGTCTGCAGGTGTTGCTGCAGTGCATATTGAAGATCAAGTGGCACAAAAGCGCTGTGGCCATCGCCCCAATAAGGAGATTGTATCCACTCAAGAAATGGCAGATCGCATTAAAGCTGCAGTAGATGCCCGTGTTGATGATGATTTTTTTATCATGGCAAGAACGGACGCTTTCCAAAAGGACGGTTTACAAGCTGCTATTGAGCGCTCTCAAGCCTGCATAGAAGCCGGTGCAGATGGTATTTTTGCTGAAGCTGTGCATGAGCTGACTGATTATGAAGCTTTTGCTAAGGCCATATCTGTGCCTCTATTAGCTAACATTACCGAATTTGGTGCCACACCTTTATACAACAAAACAGAATTGGCCAATGTTGGTGTAGATATGGTGCTTTACCCACTTAGTGCATTTAGAGCTATGAACAAAGCGGCGCTTAATGTCTATGAACACTTATTAGTTGACGGTGATCAAAAGGCAGTCATCGATACGATGCAAACCCGTATGGAACTATATGATTTTTTAGATTATCACTCGTTTGAAAAAAAGTTAGACAAATTATTCGCAGCTGGTAAAAACCTGTAACTACACCCTTAAAGGAACAATACAATGAGTACTAAACCTATATCTGGAGCTGGCCTAAGGGGTCAATCAGCTGGATCTACCGCATTATGTACTGTTGGCTTAACTGGGACGGGCTTAACCTATCGTGGTTATGACATTAGCGAACTGGCTGAAAAGGCTAGCTTTGAAGAAGTCGCCCACATGCTGCTAAAAGGTCATTTACCAAATCAAGCAGAGCTTGACGCTTATACCAAAAAGTTACGGGGTATGCGCCACTTACCTAAAGCCTTAAAAACTGTACTGGAGCAAATCCCTGCTGATGCGCACCCAATGGATGTGATGCGCACTGGTTGCTCTATGCTAGGTAATTTAGAAACTGAAATCGACTTTTCGATGGAACAAGAGGTTACAGACCGTTTGCTAAGTCTATTTCCTGCGATCATTTGTTATTGGTATCGGTTTAGCCATGATGGCGTGCGTATTGAAACTGAAACTGATGATCACTCTATTGGTTCTTACTTCTTACATTTATTACATGACAAGAAGCCCAGTGACTTGCACGCTAAGGTGATGAACGTATCTCTCATTTTATATGCCGAGCACGAATTTAACGCGTCCACGTTTACTGCTAGGGTCTGTGCGTCAACACTTTCAGACATGCATTCATGTGTTACCGGAGCAATTGGTAGCTTAAGGGGCCCATTACATGGTGGTGCAAACGAAGCAGCAATGGACATGATTGAAAACTGGGCAACACCAGATGAAGCAGAATCTGCCATCATGGGTATGCTGGCCCGTAAAGACAAAATCATGGGGTTTGGCCATGCTATTTATCGTGAGTCAGACCCACGTAACGTGATCATTAAAGGCTGGTCAGAAAAGCTGGCAGACTCTATTGGTGACACACATTTATACCCAGTGTCTGTGCGTTGTGAAGAAGTTATGTGGCGAGAAAAGAAGTTGTTCTGTAATGCTGATTTCTTTCATGCATCTACCTATAATTTTATGGGTATTCCAACCAAATTATTTACGCCAATTTTTGTCATGTCGCGGCTTACTGGCTGGGCAGCTCATGTCATGGAGCAACGTACTAACAATCGGATTATTCGCCCAAGTGCAGACTACACAGGCCCTGAAACTGCCCAGTGGGTAGACATATCTAACCGAGGTTAATAACGATGAAAACCAACTACCGCAAAGCCCTGGTTGATACTGGGTTAGATTATTTCGATACTCAATCGGCTATTAATGACATTAGTGCGGGTGCCTACGCCAAACTACCTTATACCTCCAAGATATTAGCGGAACAGTTGGTACGACGCTGCGACCCTTCTACGTTAACAGCTTCTCTTACGCAATTAATTGAGCGAAAACAAGACCTAGACTTTCCTTGGTACCCAGCGCGTGTAGTATGCCATGACATTTTGGGCCAAACTGCTTTGGTAGACTTAGCCGGATTAAGGGATGCTATTGCAGAGCAAGGCGGCGATCCTTCAAAAGTGAACCCAGTAGTCCCGACGCAACTGATTATTGACCACTCATTGGCTGTAGAGCATGCCGGTTTTGACGCTGACGCGTTTGAAAAAAACCGTGCCATTGAAGACCGTCGCAACGATGACCGCTTCCATTTTATTGAATGGACTAAAACGGCGTTTAAAAACGTTGATGTGATCCCTGCTGGCAACGGCATTATGCATCAGATCAATTTGGAAAAAATGTCTCCTGTGATTCAGAACCGAGATGGACTGGCATACCCAGACACCTGTATCGGTACTGACAGCCATACACCGCACATTGATGCCTTAGGTGTCATCGCTGTTGGAGTGGGTGGGTTAGAAGCAGAAAACGTGATGCTAGGCCGTGCCTCTATGATGAGGTTGCCAAACATTATTGGTGTAGAGCTGAGCGGCAAACGGCAGCCAGGTATTACCGCCACAGACATGGTTTTGGCACTCACTGAATTTTTGCGTGCCCAAAAAGTAGTGTCGTCATATCTGGAGTTCTTTGGAGAAGGCGCTAATGGTTTAACCATTGGTGACCGAGCTACCATTTCGAATATGACTCCCGAATACGGAGCCTCTGCGGCGCTATTTTATATTGACCAGCAAACTATTGATTACCTTAATATAACCGGACGCGAACCAGAGCAAGTGGCTTTGGTTGAAACCTATGCCAAAACCAACGGTTTATGGGCAGGTGACATGGTTAACGCCCAGTACGAACGAGTATTAACCTTCGACTTGTCTAGCGTTGGCCGCACTATGGCTGGGCCATCAAGCCCACACCTGCGTTTACCGACCTCGGCCTTGGTTGAACGAGGCATTGCCAAAGCCTATGACAATTCAGAAGTTGATGGGTTAATGCCTGATGGCGCAGTAATTATCGCCGCTATTACTAGCTGTACCAATACTAGTAACCCACGCAATGTGATCGCCGCGGGTTTATTAGCCCGAAATGCTAACCGCTTAGGCTTAAAGCGCAAGCCTTGGGTTAAGTCCTCCTTTGCTCCTGGCTCTAAAGTAGCCAAACTTTATTTAGAAGAAGCAGGGTTGTTAACCGAAATGGAACAACTTGGTTTTGGTATTGTCGGGTATGCTTGTACCACTTGCAACGGCATGAGTGGTGCTTTAGACCCACAAATTCAGCGAGAGGTAATTGATCGTGATCTATATACTACAGCCGTATTATCGGGCAACCGTAACTTTGATGGCCGAATTCATCCCTATGCCAAACAAGCCTTCTTAGCATCACCGCCATTGGTAGCTGCCTACGCCATTGCGGGCTCCATGCGTTTTGATATAGAACAAGATGTGTTAGGACAAGACCAAAAAGGTAATGACATTCTGCTTAAAGATATTTGGCCTGAAGATGACGAAATAGACGCTATCGTCGCTAAATGTGTTAAACCGGAGCAGTTTAAACAGATTTATATTCCAATGTTTGATCTAGGTAAAATAGACGAGGCGGCAAGCCCTTTATATGATTGGCGCCCTAATACTACCTATATACGTAGGCCTCCCTATTGGGAAGGCGCCTTGGCAGGTGAACGCACCTTAAAAAGCATGCGCCCCTTAGCCATACTAGGGGACAATATAACCACTGACCACTTATCACCTTCAAACGCTATTCTTGCCAACAGCGCGGCAGGTGAGTATTTGACCAAAATGGGGCTGCCAGAGGAAGATTACAACTCGTATGCTACCCATAGAGGCGACCATTTAACCGCACAAAGAGCCACTTTTGCTAACCCTAAGCTCCTTAACGAAATGTGTCTAGATGACGAGGGCAATATACAGCAAGGATCACTTGCCAGACTAGAACCCGAAGGCCAGACGCTGCGTATGTGGGAAACCATTGAAACTTATATGGACCGTGCTCAGCCGTTAATTATTGTGGCTGGTGCAGATTACGGACAAGGTTCATCCAGAGATTGGGCAGCTAAAGGCGTGCGCTTAGCCGGTGTAGAAGTAATAGTAGCCGAAGGGTTTGAACGTATACATCGTACCAACCTTGTGGGTATGGGTATTTTACCTCTACAATTTAGAGCGTTAGAAAACCGAAAAAGCCACAAGCTAGATGGAACAGAAACCTTTGATGTGATCGGTGATCCTAGCCCTGGTTGTGACCTAACTTTGGTGGTTAATCGTGTGGATGGTAGCTTTCATAGCATTACCGTTACTTGTCGCTTAGACACAGCAGAAGAAACTTTAGTTTATTCTGCTGGTGGTATCTTGCAACGCTTCGCCCAAGATTTTCTTGAATCAACAAGTGCTACTTAGGACTTAATATGAGCTTTAAACAGCAAATAAAAATCCCAGCCACGTATATGCGTGGTGGTACCAGCAAAGGCGTATTTTTTAACCTTTTGGATTTACCTGCTGCAGCGCAAGTGCCTGGACCAGCAAGGGATGCCTTATTGATGCGAGTGATTGGTAGCCCAGATATATACGGCAAACAAATAGATGGCATGGGTGGCGCAACATCAAGCACCAGCAAAACGGTCATTTTAAGCCCATGCAGCCAGCCAGATCATGACGTAGACTACCTGTTTGGGCAAGTGTCTATTGATAAGGCTTTTGTTGACTGGAGCGGCAACTGCGGTAACCTGTCATCTGCAGTAGGGGCTTTTGCGATTAGTTCTGGTTTGGTAGACCCTAGCCGCATTCCTAACGATGGCATGGCTATCGTTAGGATATGGCAAGCCAATATTAACAAAACTATCGTTGCTCATATCCCTATGGTTAACGGACAAGTGCAAGAAACGGGGGACTTCCAATTAGATGGTGTAACCTTTGCGGCCGCTGAGATTAAGCTAGAGTTTATCAATCCCTCCGCCGCAGACGCTGATATGTTTCCTACGGGCAACTTGGTAGATCAATTAAAAGTGCCCTTTGTGGGCGGCATAAGCACTTTGGATGTGACCATGATTAATGCCGGTATTCCAACCATTTTCTTAAGGGCGCAAGATTTAGGATATATAGGCACAGAACTGCAAACTGACATTAATACTGATCAAGCTGCATTAACTAAGCTAGAGACCATACGCGCTTATGGTGGTGTTCGCATGGGTTTGTTTAAGCACATTGATGATGCAAAGACTCGTCAACATACACCAAAAATAGCCTTTGTAGCCCCCGCAAAAAGCTATACCTCATCAAGTGGTAGCATGGTCAGTGCTGAGAAGGTTGATTTGTTGGTGAGGGCCATGTCTATGGGCCAGTTACACCATGCCATGATGGGCACCGCTGCGGTGGCTATTGGTACGGCTGCCGCCATACCTGAAACCTTGGTAAATATTGCCACAGGTGGAAACAAGTTGACGCAAGTTACGTTTGGCCACCCATCAGGCACCTTAACCGTAGGCGCTGAGGCTCATCAAGAAAATGGAAAATGGCAGGCAACCAAGGTAACCATGAGCCGCAGTGCACGGGTTTTGATGGAAGGTTGGGTTAGGGTGCCTGATGCCTGAGTTTCATGTTGATGTAACCGACTCATCAACACCTGCTGCTGAATTACTTAAACAGCGCAGCGGATTATCTAAACAACAAATAAAACAGGCCATGAAAAAGGGCGCCGTTTGGGTAAGTGAATCTGACACCGGCCACAAGCGACTTAGGCGTGCAAATAAAATCCTTAACGCAGGCCAACAGCTACACCTGTATTACGATACAGGCGTTTTAGGCTTACAAGTAGACGCCGCTGTGTTGATCGCCGATGAAGGCGACTACAGTGTTTGGTATAAACCTTACGGCATGTTGAGTCAGGGTTCAAAGTGGGGGGATCATTGCACTATTAACCGCTGGGTACAACAAAACCATCAACCTCAGAGGCCTGCGTTCATCGTTAATCGTTTAGATCGGGCAGCACAGGGTTTGATGTTAATTGCCCATACAAAAACTGCAGCAGCAGCTCTTAGTGGCTTATTTGCCAAACGTTCCATTAACAAGCAATACACCGCATTGGTTCTAGGTTTGTTCCCTAATCAGATCAAACTAGACGAACCTATTGACGAAAAAAGTGCCATAAGTCACGCTAACCTGCTCACTTACTGCCCTGTAACTAAGAAATCCTTAGTTTTGGTAGAAATTGAAACAGGCCGGAAGCACCAAATACGTAAACATTTGAGTGGTGCGGGTTTCCCGATCATTGGAGACCGTCTGTATGGCCCAGAGGTAGATGATACAAGCATCAATTTATGCCTTGTTTCTACATATTTAGCCTTTAATTGCCCGATCACTGGCGTTGATAAAAGTTACCATCTTAAGGATGAATACTTGCCTCAAGTTGGTTAGACTTACTGTTCACATTAGCCTCAGGATTTCTTTTTATGCACGATTTATTACCCGAATTATGCGACCAGTTTGAAGACCTAGTACAGGTTGTAGAACCCATGTTTAAGAGTTTTGGGGCTAGAGAGCGCTTTAGTGGTGAAATAGTCACCCTACAATGCTTTGAAGATAACTCTAAAGTTCGTGAACTTGCAGGCCAAAATGGTACAGGAAAGGTTTTGGTAGTTGATGGAGGTGGCTCACTAGCACGTGCTTTGCTTGGCGATATGTTAGCTAAGAAAGCTGCAACAAATGGCTGGGAAGGCATCATAATATATGGCTGTATACGCGACGTAAATGCAATTGCTGCCATTGACTTAGGGGTGCAGGCGCTAGCCATACACCCTATGAAGACTGAGAAACGTGGCTTGGGAGACATTAATAAAGACGTTCACTTTGGTGGGGTGACCTTTGTCCCCGGGCATTACATTTATGCCGATAATAATGGCGTTTTGGTTGCACCACACCCCTTATTACTTGATGGTTTATAGGGTAATCACCTGCACCAACACAAGCTACTCATCGGCGAAGTAGAGGTACCCTTGGTTATGCAGGATAAGTAACATAGCCTTTGCTGCGTCCTTCTTAACTAAAAGAGCTAGTTCATCCACTTCTATCAACCACTGATTAGCGATAGATTCAACAAAAGCAGTGGCATCTGGAGGACAGGGTAAAGCGTCACCTTGCACAAATAGAGTCAAACCGCCGTCACCTTGCCAGGTATAAGCTAAGCGCACACCTTCAGACACCCTTAGCACGCCGTAAGCTTCATTAATAATACTTTCTAGTTCTGCTAAGTCCATAGCTTCTTCTGCCATGTCTAAATCAGGGTATTTAGCCTCTGTGCTGTGTTTGCCAAACCATTGAGCGACATTTTCTGGAGTAATTTGGTCTCGCATTAACTGCATCAAACCCTCAACATCTGCTGCACTTATTTCACCACTGTTAACCGCAAATCCATGGTCTTTTATGCGTAGGTCAGCACTAGTGTCCATACTGCGTTCATCTGCAAAGGTGGTGAGCACGTCGCCATGCGAAGGAGAGCGAAAGCCTACAGAGTAAGTAACGCAAACATCAGACACCGCTACGCCTTTATGAGCCAACAATGGCGGGATATAGAGCATATCGCCTGGGTTAAGAATAAACTCTTCACTCAATTTAAAGTCTGCTAACAAACTTAGATGATCATGGGCCATTAAGGCTGAATTTTCGTTACAGCGTTGGCCAATTTGCCATTGACGTTGGCCCTCACCTTGAATCAAAAATACATCATAACGATCGTAATGTGCGCCAACGCCAGCGCCTCTAGTGGCGTAGCTGATCATGAGGTCATCTAAACGCCAGCTGGGTAAAAAGCGAAACTTAGCTAGGAAATCATGCACTTCTGGCACAAAACAATCCACGCCCTGAACTAATAGAGTCCAGGGAAAGTCTCGTTCTTTACTAAAGTCATCTTCGGTTAATGGGCCATGAATTACTTGCCAATCTTTTAGGTCACCTTTGTTTTCAATTAAACGTGACTCTACCTCAGACTCCAGTGCTAATCCTGCTAACTCGTCTACAGCAATGAGCGCTTCCTGAAAGGCAATACCTTTACGAATACATACTGGCTTTTGCTGCCAGTAGTCAGCAAGGAACTCTCCTACTGTTAATTCACCCAAATGGGTCAAGGGCGCCATTGTCATTAGATCGCCGCTGCTTGGGCTGTGGCGTTACCAATATAGTTAGCAGGCGTTAGGGTTTTAAGCTCGTCTTTAACCGATTGTGGCAAATCTAGGGTGTCTATAAAGTCTGCCATAATAGTTGCATTAATGGTTTTACCACGGGTAAGGGCTTTTAGTTTTTCGTAAGGCTCTTCAATGGCATAGCGACGCATTACTGTCTGAATCGGCTCAGCGAGCACTTCCCAAGCATTATCAAGATCGGCATCCAGACGTTGGGCATTAAGCTGTAATTTACTAATACCTTTCAAAGTAGACTGATAAGCAATCAAACTGTGAGCAAGGCCTACCCCCAGATTACGTAACACAGTGGAATCTGTAAGGTCCCGTTGCCAGCGAGAAATGGGCAGTTTGCTGGCTAAGTGTTGTAGTAGCGCATTAGCAATGCCCAAGTTGCCTTCTGAGTTTTCAAAGTCAATGGGGTTTACTTTATGGGGCATAGTAGATGAACCAATTTCTCCTGCAATTGTTTTTTGCTTAAAGAAGCCCAGAGAAATATAACCCCAAATATCACGGTCAAAGTCTAATAATATGGTGTTAAAACGAGCGATGGCGTCAAATAATTCGGCAATGTAGTCGTGTGGTTCAATTTGTGTAGTGTAAGGATTCCAAGTTAACCCTAAGCTTTCTACGAACACCTGAGCATTAGCTTGCCAATCAATTTGTGGGTAAGCGGTATAATGGGCATTGTAGTTACCTACTGCACCGTTAATTTTGCCTAGGAATTCCATTTGTTTAATCTGCTTCAGTTGGCGTTCTAAACGAGCGGCAACGTTGGCCATTTCTTTACCCATGGTGGATGGAGAAGCAGTTTGGCCGTGGGTGCGAGACAGCATAGGTTGGTTTTGGTGGCTGTGGGCTAGATGCTTAATTTGCGCCAATACCTCAGCCATTTCTGGCACCATCACTTGCTCTAAGCCTTGCTTAAGCATTAAACCATGAGACAAGTTGTTAATGTCTTCCGAAGTGCAAGCAAAGTGTACATATTCATTAATAGCGTGTAGTTCTGCGTTATCTTTGAGCTGCTCTTTAATGTAGTACTCTACGGCTTTTACATCGTGATTAGTGGTGCTTTCAATGTCTTTAACACGCTGGGCTGCGGTTTCATCGAAATTATTAATCAAGCGTTCAAGCAGGGCGTTAGCCTCGTCGCTTAACGGCGCTACCTCATCAATTTGTGGGTGCGCAGCAAGGCACTGCAACCAACGGATTTCAACTAACACTCGGTTATAAATAAGACCAAATTCACTAAAGTAGGGGCGAAGTGCAGCGGTCTTGCTGCCATATCGACCATCTACTGGAGAAAGGGCTGAAATTGACGATAAATGCATAACGGAGTCCTGAGTTGGGTTAATAACTAAGCTGGTTTAAGTTGACTAAGCAATACGTCTAATTCGCGTTGCAAGGAATTTTTGAATACTACTAACTGCCACTTACGGCCACCTACCTGGCGCCACAAGGTTGTTGCACGAATACCCGCAAGAAGATAGCTACGCACACGATTGGTATTCATGGGTTGCTGCAAGTAAGTGGGGTTGCCAGTTACCTGAATACGAAATCGAAAATTACTTAAAGTAGAAGAATAAGTTTCCGCAACGCTTGCAAACACATTAGGGTGCGTTAGCTCATACAGATCGACTTGCCTTTGGCTGTGGCTTAACTGTTTACTAATGTCATTGAGCATTTCCGGGCGCTTACGTAATTTGCCCTGTAAGTGAGTTAATCCCAACACATAGCGGGTAATTTCTCGGGCGCCTAGGCTTTGATCCTGACCCATAATAGCCTTTAAAGTTACTAAACCTAAACGTAAATTGTTTACTGCTTCGCCACCACCAAATACGTCTTCGGTGCTTTCTGGAGAGGTTACAAAAAGTGACGCAAGGCAACAACGACTCGCAAGTTCGTCGGCTTGCCCTGTGCTTGCAACTTGATGCACTAATGCTGCAGCTTGAACGAGAGCAGCTAAGGCCATTACCCGTTCTTGGTTAGAGTTTAAGCGACTAATCAATGACTGCTCCTCCAAGACATACATCTCCCTCATAAAACACAATAGATTGACCCGGTGTGATGGCCCTTTGTGGCTCTACAAATGCCACACTTAACGTTCCATCAGATAAGCACGTTAACGTGCATGCTTGATCTGCTTGGCGATAGCGTATTTTAGCCATCGATGTAACACCCATGCCTTGGCTTAAATTTGGACCTTTGCCGTCTACCCACATCAATTGTTGGCAGGTGAGAGAGGGTTTAAATAACCGCGGGTGATTTTTTCCTTGCGTAACGATTAGACGGTTACGGTTTAAATCTTTGTCAACCACGTACCATGCAGATTCATTATAATTAGCTAAACCCCCAATCCCTAGGCCTTGGCGCTGACCGATGGTGTGATACATCAAACCTTGATGGTCACCAATCATGTCACCGTCTACAGTTTCAATTTTGCCAGGTTGAGCAGGTAAGTACTGTTTTAAGAAGTCTTTAAATCTGCGTTCTCCAATAAAGCAAATACCGGTGCTATCTTTTTTCGCATGATTAGCCAAACCATGGGCTTCGGCAATGCTTCGCACCGCTGGTTTTTCCATGGCACCGATGGGGAATAACGTTTGACTTACCTCCAGAGCACCAACAGCGTGCAAAAAGTAGCTCTGATCTTTATTGCGATCCAATCCCTTAATCAACTGACATTCAAGGCCTTCGCCTTGACGCTGCACGTAATGCCCCGTGGCTATATAATCTGCCCCAAGAGTTTTAGCATAGTCTAAAAAGGCCTTAAACTTAATCTCACGGTTACATAGAATATCTGGATTTGGTGTACGGCCAGCTTTATATTCTGCTAAAAAGTGTTCAAATACGTTGTCCCAATATTCTGAGGCAAAGTTTGCCGCGTGCAAGGGGATGCCTAATTTATCACAAACTCCTTGAGCATCTGCTAAGTCCTGTTTAGCTGTGCAGTATTCTGTGCCATCATCTTCATCCCAGTTCTTCATGAACAGGCCTTCAACGTGGTACCCTTGCTGGATAAGAAGCAAAGCAGAAACGGACGAGTCAACACCGCCGGACATACCGACAATAACGCGTGTAGAAGTGGTTTCACTCATAGATTTAATTCAAGCGATAAACAGAATAAATAATAAGCATTAATTTTAACCGAACCAAGCCCTCACGCCTAGGCTTATAGACAGATTCCAAGGATTTTTAACTGCATGAAAACGAATGACCTCATACGTGTGCAAGAAGCAGATTTCGACATCAGCGAGCATTACCACCAATTGCGTCAAATAAACCCTGCTGGCACAGGCGCAGTAGTAGTATTTGTTGGGTTGGTAAGGGATTTAGACGATGCTAAGTTAGAAGCAATGGAACTTGAACATTACCCTGGCATGACTGAATCTTGTTTAGACCATATAGTAAGCGAAGCGCATTCACGCTGGTCTCTAGAAGGCGTTCATGTGGTCCACAGAGTTGGTAAGTTATTGCGTCATGAACAAATTGTATTTGTGGGGGTTACTTCACGCCATCGAGCTGATGCGTTTAATGCCTGTGAATTTGTGATGGATTATCTAAAGCAAGATGCACCTTTTTGGAAAGCTGAATTTACCGAACAGGGGAAACGCTGGGTTCAGGTTAAAGCGTCTGATCAACAAGCTGGTAAACGTTGGTAAACCCCTGTTAATTTTGATCATCGTAAGTGAACTTTTGTGCGTAGGCTATTGACTACTTGGTTTCCTAGTGTCTTCCAAGCGCCACTCACCGACCCCCAATCCTTTTAACCTCCAGCTCCCAATCGCTATTCTAACTAAACGTAAGGTGGGTAAATTTACCGCCGCCGTCATGCGCCTAACTTGTCTATTGCGTCCTTCACTAATGCGAATCTCTAACCACTGAGTAGGAATGGATGCACGCTCTCTAATCGGTGGAACACGAGGCCAAAGTTTTTCTGTCTGAGACCCCAAAAGCCTCACTTTAGCTGGCTGAGTAGGGCCATCCTTGAGCATTGGCCCTGCACGCAAACATTTTAACTGATGTTCCTCGACACAGCCCTCAACTTGAGCCCAGTAAGTTTTTTCTACCTTATGTTTTGGGTTGGTTATTTGATGCTGTAATTGCCCATCATCGGTTAACACCATTAGGCCCTCTGAGTCATAATCCAGCCGTCCAGCGGCGTAGTAGTTTGGCATATCAATGTAACCTGCTAAGGTTTCACGGCCCTGATCGTCGTTAAATTGACTCAATACTTGATAAGGCTTGTTGAAAACTAAAATATTAGACACGCAGTGATTTCCTTATTGGTTCTATGAATTGTTAGAATTTTGTAAAATAACTACATGATTCCTTGGGCCTACAGAAGCATTCGAGCTATAATAGAGTGAGACTACAAAAGCGACTTTTAAGGTTGTTTATCTACGCAGTAAGACTATTTTTTAAGCATTCGGAGACTTCATGACATATCAGCACATTAAAGTACCAGAGCAAGGCTCTAAGATTACTGTTAACACCGACCTTTCTCTCAACGTGCCAAACGATCCTATTATCCCTTATATTGAAGGTGATGGCATTGGTTTTGACGTTTCACCAGTAATGCTTAAAGTGGTAGATGCTGCGGTAGAGAAAGCCTTTAACGGCACTAAAAAGATTCATTGGATGGAAGTATACGCTGGTGAAAAGGCTACCGTAACCTACGATGCAGATACTTGGATGCCAGAAGAAACCTTAGCCGCATTTAAAGAATATAAAGTAGGCATTAAAGGGCCTTTGACCACACCAGTTGGCGGTGGCATTCGTTCTTTGAATGTAGCTCTTCGCCAAGAACTAGACTTATATGTATGTCAGCGTCCGGTTCGCTGGTTTACAGGCGTACCCAGCCCTGTGCTAAAGCCAGAAAACGTAGACATGATTATCTTCCGTGAAAATTCAGAAGACATCTATGCAGGGATAGAGTGGCAAGCTGGCTCCCCCGAAGCCATTAAGGTGATCAAGTTTTTACAAGAAGAGATGGGCGTTAGCAAAATTCGCTTTGATCAAATGTGTGGTATTGGTGTTAAACCTGTTTCAGAAGAGGGAACTAAACGTTTAGTTCGTAAAGCGATTCAATATACTATTGATAATGATCGCGATTCGTTGACCTTGGTTCACAAGGGCAACATTATGAAGTTTACTGAAGGCGCCTTTAAAGAATGGGGTTATGAAATTGCCCAGCAAGAATTTGGTGCAACACTCATAGGTGCAGGACCATGGTGTGAAATGACTAACCCAAACACTGGTAAAAATATCGTCATTAAAGATGTTATTGCTGATGCAATGCTACAACAAATTCTTTTACGGCCAGAAGAGTATGACGTTATTGCCACATTAAACTTGAATGGTGACTACTTATCTGATGCGCTCGCAGCAGAAGTTGGAGGCATTGGAATTGCTCCTGGTGCCAACCTAAGTGACGACATTGCTATCTTTGAAGCGACCCATGGCACAGCACCAAAATACGCTGGTCAAGACAAAGTGAATCCAGGATCGATTATTTTATCTGCTGAAATGATGCTGCGCCACATGGGCTGGTTTGAGGCTGCAGATTTGATCGTTGCTGGTACCGAAGGTGCCATTAACGCTAAAACGGTCACTTATGACTTTGAGCGTCAAATGCCTGATGCTACTTTGCTGTCATGCTCAGAATTTGGTGACGCTATCATCAACAACATGTAGCTCATAGATCGATGCATCAAAAAAACCAGCTTAGGCTGGTTTTTTTGGCTCTAGAGTCATGGCAATAGCAACTTTAATACATATTTAGCCGCCACATCTGTGCCTGTTTAAGTAAATTTACAGCCGTTTACAATTCTGCTCTGGAAAAATGCAGACATAGGCCCAATAGTAACGTTATGATGAAAACAATATTTAAATCAAGAGTGCTCTAATGCCTGTTCTATCTGCTCACCCTAACGATGACATTGATAACCCAACTTATAAACCTGCACTAATGAGTCAGGACGACCCCAATACGCCAGATGAAAATCAAGACTTGCAGGTTATAGAACAAACTCGCCCTAAGATAGCGCAACCTTCGTTATATAAGGTGATCTTGTTAAACGATGACTACACACCCATGGAGTTTGTCATTGATATATTAGCGCGATTCTTTAATCACGATGAAGAACAAGCAACACAAATTATGTTGGCAGTTCATACCCAAGGCAAAGGTGTATGTGGCATTTATACCAAAGATGTTGCCGAGACCAGAGCGATGCAAGTAAACCAGCACTCAAGACAACACAAACATCCATTACTATGCGAAGTTGAATCTGCTTCTTAGAGGAAATAGACAATGTTAGACAACGATTTAGAACGAAGCTTAAGTGAAGCCTATAAACATGCAAGTTGGAAGCGGCACGAGTTTATGACTGTAGAACATTTACTACTGTCACTGCTTAATAATCCATCCAGTGCAGAAGTACTGCAAGTGTGTGGAGTGGCACTTGATGACTTGCGAACACCTTTAGAAAAGTTCATTAACGAAACTACGCCTTCGGTAGATGAGTCTCATGGCAATTATGAAGTACAGCCAACCCTTGGTTTTCAAAGGGTGTTGCAGCGGGCCGTATTTCATGTTCAATCTTCGGGTAAAGGAGAGGTGTCTGGCGCTAATGTTCTGGTTGCTATATTTAGTGAGACTGAAAGCCAGTCAGTCTACTTACTCGATTCATTAGACGTTGAGAGAGTAGACATTGTTAATTATTTATCCCATGGGGTAAGCAGAACAGAAATGGAAGGTTCTGAAAAGGCGGTGGAAGGTGAAAGTGAAGAAGCAAGTCACTTAGTTAAATACACCACTGATTTGAACGCTGAAGCTAGGAATGGAAATATTGATCCATTAATAGGCCGTGGCAAAGAGTTAGAGCGTTTAGTTCAAGTATTATCTCGGCGACGAAAAAATAACCCGTTATTGGTGGGCGATGCAGGCGTTGGTAAAACTGCCATTGCTGAAGGTCTGGCTTATCAAATTGAACAAGGTAATGTGCCCCAAGTGATTGCATCATCTACCGTCTATTCGCTAGATATGGGCTCATTGTTAGCTGGCACAAAGTACCGTGGTGATTTTGAAAAGCGGTTAAAAGGCCTTTTAGCTGATATTGAAAAAACGCCTAATGCAATCCTATTTATTGATGAAATACATACCATCATTGGTGCAGGCGCAGCATCAGGTGGTTCTATGGATGCATCCAACCTATTAAAGCCAGTGCTAAGCTCAGGTAAGTTGCGTTGCATTGGCTCAACCACGTTTACAGAATTTCGTGGTATATTTGAAAAAGACCACGCTTTAGCCCGTCGATTCCAAAAAATAGATGTGGATGAACCAAACATTGCTGATACTCAAGCTATTTTGCGTGGCTTAATTTCCCGCTATGAAAGTCACCACCAACTTGAGTATACGCCAGCTGCAATAGATGCCGCAGCAGAACTTGCAGATCGTTACATTACTGATAAGAAGATGCCTGATAAGGCGATTGATGTGATTGATGAGGCAGGGGCATATCAGCAGTTATTTGCCCCTTCAGATCGTAAATCGTTTATTGATGTTCCTGAAATTGAGGCTGTAGTGGCCAAAATAGCCCGCATACCACCTAAAAGCATTTCTGCGACAGATCGAGATCAACTACATTCCCTTGAACAGAATCTAAAGAGAGTAGTCTTTGGTCAAGATAAAGCCATTGATACCTTGGCTAACGCCATTAAACTTTCAAGGGCAGGGCTTAATTCAGCTCATAAGCCTGTAGGTAGTTTTTTGTTTTCTGGCCCTACAGGGGTTGGTAAAACTGAAGTGACTCAACAATTAGCCCGCGTTATGGGCATTGAACTTGTTCGGTTTGACATGTCGGAATACATGGAACGCCACACAGTGTCTCGCTTAATTGGTGCTCCACCAGGCTATGTTGGTTTTGATCAGGGTGGTTTACTCACTGAAGCAGTAACGCAAACTCCTCACTGTGTGTTGTTGTTGGATGAGGTTGAAAAGGCTCACCCAGAAGTGTTTAATATTTTGCTTCAAGTGATGGATAACGGCACTTTAACAGATAACAATGGCCGCAAAACAGACTTCCGTAACGTTATTTTAGTGATGACAACAAATGCGGGCGCAGAACAAATGAGTCGCAGCTCCATTGGCTTCACAAAACAAGACCATAGTTCTGATGGAATGGGCGCAATCAAACGATTATTTAGCCCAGAGTTCAGAAATCGCTTGGATGATATTATTCAATTCAATGCGCTATCCAAAGATGTCATTCTTGACGTGGTAGACAAATTCTTAGTTGAGTTACAAGTTCAACTTGAAGATAAAAAAGTTCACCTGCAAGTCAGTGACGCTGTCCGCGCATGGCTTGGCGAAAAAGGTTATGACAGGGATATGGGTGCACGACCCATGGCGCGACTTATTCAACAAGAGCTGAAGAAGCCTATGGCAGAAATACTTTTGTTTGGAGATTTAGCGGCTGATGGTGGCAAATTGTTGGTGGACTTAAAGGATGACAAGATTAAGTTAACCAGTAAGCCCAGTAAACGCTCGGTCAAACTTCTAGACCCTGCGTAAGGGCAGATGCTTGCTTTGGACACTACTTTTGTAGCTGCCCTAAGCAAGCTTGTCTTCCAGGTCTCTATTACATTCTTTTAGTCCTCTCATGTTAAGGAAACACGTCCCTACTAATGTTGGTCACATTATTTGTAGCAACATTGCATATAATCAAGGATTTACATAGGTTATGTCTGAAAACAGAATTGATACACAAAGGCCTGATGCACCTTTTTTTTCAGCCTATGGAACCTATTCTGTGGGGGTCAAAACTCTAACTCTAATACACAAACATCAAATTGACCTCCGTCATATTAATGGCAGTAAAGCTAATACTAATGATTGTCCTCGCTATGATCGTCCATTAGTAACAGAGGTGTGGTACCCAGCTCTGGCTAACTCTCATGGAGAAAAGGGTTTAAACGTTGTTATAAGCGATGGTAAGACCAGAGTAATCCTTAAGGGCAGGGCCATTCGTGATGCAAGTCCTATCGCTTCTGGCCAATCTTACCCCCTAGTTATTATTAGTCACGGCTACCCAGGCAATCGGTTTTTGATGTCACACCTTGCTGAGAATCTAGCATCCAAGGGTTATGTAGTGATTGCTCTGGACCACACAGATTCAACCTATGCTGATGCTGCTGGATTAGCTTCAACACTTTATAATCGAAGATTTGATCAACTATTTGCCATTAATGAAGCGCAGCGATTTAACACCCTAAAAAATCAGTTTTTATATGGTCTAGTTGATACCAGTCAAACAGGAATAATTGGTTATTCGATGGGCGCCTACGGCGCAGTAGTTACAGCTGGTGGCGGTCTTACCCAGTCATCTGTGGACTCACCATGGGTAAACCCCTCTGGCCTTATTGAAGCTCATAAAAGCGGTTCAAAGAGCCATCTAAACCTGATAGATAATCGAGTGAAGACTGTGATTGCTATTGCGCCATGGGGCATGAACCATGGTTTTTGGGATAAGCAAGGCCTAGAAACAATTACTATTCCAATGTTGTTTGTTGCAGGGTCTGGTGATGATATATCTGGCTACGAAAATGGAACCAGAGCAATTTGGCAAGCAGCCTCAAATACCGACAGGTCACTACTAACGTTTGATGATGCCGGTCACAATGCGGCCGCACCATACCCGGCACCCACCGAGGCGCGTGCGTTTGATAAAGATATTGGCTTTGCGCCTTATGAGCATTATGCAGATGCACTCTGGAATACGTCTAAGATGAATAATGTGCTGCAACATTTTGCCTCTGTATGGATGGCAAAACACCTTAAGTCTGACAAAAGCATGGCTCCTTATTTAAACCTTTTACCAGTAGGCAATGACGGGGTTTGGTCCAAAGGGGGAGATGAGAGTCCAAAAGTAGATCACACTTATTGGTGGGGATTTAAGCAGTTCTCTGCAAAAGGTTTACGATTCGAAACCCTGAGCCGGAAAAAACAAAAAAATAACTGACTGAAATAAAAAAAGAGCCCTGAATGCGCTCTTTTTTTAGTTATGGCCGAAGCTCAAGGTTATGAGGCGTTAAACGCATCCTACAGCCAGCAAGATTAACGGGCGCGGTAGGTGATACGGCCTTTAGTTAAATCGTATGGCGTAAGCTCTACTTTAACTTTGTCACCCGTTAAAATTCGAATATAGTGTTTGCGCATCTTTCCGGAGATATGTGCGATAACCACGTGGCCATTTTCCAATTCTACGCGAAACATGGTGTTTGGTAAGGTATCAATAATGGTACCTTCCATTTCAATCTGGTCTTCTTTAGCCATTAAAGCCTCAAGGGTTGTTACAGAATTTATCATATTTACTTTGCGCGACATTATGCCGTACTGATGTACAAAAAGCGAGTAAAACACCTATATAAGCCTAGGGTACTATTAACTCCTGCCAGATTAAGTCGTCAAACACTTGCAAAGGTTGATATTCAGCTTTGTAAGCCATTTTTTGACAGTCTTTTACCCAATAACCAAGGTAAACAAACTCCATCCCCTTAGACTTAGCCCAGTGAATCTGCCAAAGCACAGCAAGCCGCCCTAAGCTTCTTACTTCATAAGCAGGATCAAAGAAAGTGTAAATGGCTGACACGCCTTTAGGAAGTATATCAACCACAGCCACCGCTAATAATTTTTGTTCTAATCTAAAACATACAAACCATGTATTACTCGACGGGGGTGAATGACACAAGAAGTCTTTAAATTGCTCTAACGATGGCGGGTACATGTCGCCATCACTGTGCCGCTGGTTAATATAGTTGACATACAAGCTGTAGATTTCTTCCGAAGAAGAAGGCAGTTCAAAACTAACGTGCAGGTCTTTATTGCGGTTAAGCACGCGTTTTTGGCTTTTACTAACCTTAAAACCTGCAAGAGGAACACGAACAGACTTACATTCACCGCAGCCTTCGCACCAAGGCCGGTATATATGTTCACCACTGCGCCTAAAGCCCATATCAGTGAGTTGCATATAAATTGATTCGTCCAAGGTCTGGTCTGGGCTTAAAAAAATTGACCTCGCTTGGCGATTATCCAAATAACTGCAGCTGTGCTCAGGTGTTGGGTAAAACACTAATGTATTAACATCAATTGATGAAGAAATGGAAAACCACCACTTTATGCAGGTTAATGAAGGACCTAACTTAAGACTGTACCACCAGATCCCATAAACTATCTACTCCATACGACAGATTTTGTTCTAGGTAGTTTTCAAATTCTGCCATAGGGATTTCCTGGGCACCAAGACTAGCTAAGTGTGGCGTATGCATCTGGCAATCTATAAGCACAAAACCCCACTGTGCTATCCGTTGAGCCAGATGAATAAACGCTATTTTAGATGCATTATCTGCTCGACTAAACATAGACTCACCGAAGAACATCCGTCCTAGGGCAACACCATACAAACCGCCTACTAACTCACCGCCATGCCATACTTCAACGCTATGGGCGTATCCTTGGCGATACAATTGCGTATAAGCATTTTGCATGTCTTGTGTAATCCAGCTTTCTGCCGAGGTTTGATCCGCTCTTGGGGTAGAACCGCAAGCTTTCACTACGCGCTCAAATGCATGATCAAAAGTGACTATAAATGGTGTCTTACGGATAACTTTAACCATGCTTTTAGAGATATGAATTTGATGTGGATTGATGACCATCCTAGGACTTGGGGCCCACCAAAGGATAGGATCGTGATCAGAAAACCAAGGAAAAATACCACATTGGTAGGCATGTAACAGCCTTGATACAGATAAGTCACCACCCACAGCTAACAACCCTTGAGGGTCGTCAAGGGCTTCTGAGACTGGTGGAAACCAATAATCATCGTTGTCTAGTTGGTAAACAGGCATAGGTTAATTATACATCAAGAGGTTAACTCTCGGTAAAATACCCTAGCCTAAATACAAGATTAAAAGGCGTGCATTTTTATTAGTATCTTAGTTAGAGAGATAACAAAAAAGTTAGTATTTGGTTATACGATTCTGCCTTATTCATGGTTGTTGTCATTCCATGGTGCTGCAGCCTAAAGTGACCCTAAGTATATGATGCTAAGGGTCTGTTGCACACGTGACAAGTCAACTAATTTGTCGATAAGGGCAATAAAATGCAAGTCTACGGCCTGTTAACTCAAAGGCCAGACAACTAGAACATCATTAAGCTTGGTTCAACTATCAGGATTGCGTATCATAGGCTAAGTTTGCTCAATCAAACACACGCACAAGGAAATCGTTAGTGGCCACAATAAACCCACGCACATCGTCAAAGGTAAGCAACAAAGAAGCTTCAAGCTGGATACAGCGTTTAAGCTGGCACGGTTTCCATTTGGCACTATTGGCTTTTAGTGTTTATGTGTTGATTGTACTTATTACTTTTGATGCAAGTGACCCAACCTCTACTCAAGCGTTTGATGTGTCTAACATTCATAATGCTGGAGGTACTTTTGGCGCAGTATTGGCAGATTTATTTTTTTGGGCTTTAGGTTTAATTGCTTACCTTATACCGCTGTTACTCATACAGTATGAGGTCATACGTTTTATTGGTCAGTCTCGCTATACACATTATGATCCTGACAACAATGTCTGGTTTAAAATGCTCACCCTTAGCGCTTTAGTTATAGCCGCGTGTGTTTATGCTTCTATTCACATATCTAATACCGACTTAACCTACCCACAAGGCAGTGGGGGCTTATTGGGGTTAACTCTAGGATTACCGCTTAATAAAGCCCTCGGTATGACGGGCACCAATATTTTACTCCTAACCACGTTGATATTAGCGATTAGTCACTTTTGGCAACTTCGCTGGGGCACCATCACAGAAACTATAGGTCGGCATAGCATTTACTGGTGCGAACACTTGTGGCAAAGTTTGTTTGGTCAAAAGCGCCACACCCAAGAGCTTAAAACGCCCCGTGAGGCAGTCGCGAGTCCTAGCAGTTATGGTAATCCAGCCCCTAAATTATCCTTAGGGTCAAAATTAGCTATGCCAATAACTGCAATTTGGCGCTTTATAAGAAATCTTTGGCCATTTAAACGTGTCTCCAATAAGCCTAAGAAGCCCCCCCTTAAAACTGTTATACCCGTCCACAAAAAACCAATTATTCCGGTAATTGATGACCAGAACTTAACCAGCCATGCAGCCGACTTTAGCGTCGATGATGTTGCTGCTGCGCTTGACTCAGTGCCCACCAAAAGCAAAGCTTCTGTTACAAGCCAAACCCCTACACAGTCAAGTACGCCTGCCACTTCTGCCACAAGCACTGGGCTGCAAGCTAATGCTGTGAATAAGCATGGAGCCACACCTATAGCGCCTTTACCGAGTGCAATTAAACCGCACGTTTCACCTGTTGCTAACGTTAAAGAAGTTAAAATAGTGCCTTTGTCTGAAATTCATAAACAGGATACGGGTACCTCTCAAACAGAGCAACACGGGAAAGTGACCAAACACAAGAACTTACCCCCATTAAGCTTACTTGATCCACCAAATGTTAGCCTCAATCCAACCATTACCTCAGAAGAACTAACCCATTTAAGCCAACTTTTGGAAGCCAAGCTGCTAGATTTTGGAGTTATTGCAGAGGTGGTTGAGGTTAACCCAGGGCCTGTTATTACGCGCATTGAAATACGCCCAGCACCAGGCACAAAAGTAAGCAAAATAAGCAATTTATCAAAAGATTTAGCTCGTTCAATGGCGGTTATGAGCGTGCGCGTCGTTGAGGTCATTGCCGGGAAATCTGTCATCGGCATAGAAATTCCAAACCAACACAGAGAAATGGTTCGTATCAGTGAGGTTATTGGCAGTAAGCCTTACTTATCTTCAACCAGCCCACTTACCCTCACTTTAGGCAATGATATTGCGGGCAAACCAGTGGTAGTGGACCTAGCAAAGATGCCGCACTTATTAGTCGCTGGCACTACAGGTTCTGGTAAGTCTGTAGGCGTTAACGCTATGATTATGAGCATATTACTAAAATCAACGCCAGACCAAGTTCGTATGCTGTTAGTTGACCCCAAAATGTTAGAGCTGTCGATTTATGATGGGATTCCGCATCTACTAGCTCCTGTAATTACTGACATGAAAGAAGCTGCTGGAGGCCTGCGCTGGTGTGTTGCCGAAATGGAAAGACGCTATCGTTTGATGGCTTCCCAAGGCGTTCGAAATCTTGCAGGGTTTAATACTAAGATTACCGCAGGAGATCCTATTTTAGACCCCATCTGGGTGCCGGATGAAGCCAATGGTGAAAATATGGATGATAGACCCTACTTGGATCCACTGCCTTATATCGTAGTTGTAGTCGATGAGTTTGCTGACATGATAATGGTGGTAGGCAAAAAAGTAGAGGAGCTCATTGCCCGGATTGCTCAAAAAGCTAGGGCTGCGGGCATCCATCTTATACTGGCAACTCAACGTCCTTCTGTAGATGTGATTACAGGACTAATTAAAGCCAACGTTCCCACTCGCATTGCCTTTCAAGTGAGCTCTAAAATTGATTCTCGTACCATACTTGACCAAGGTGGTGCAGAAAGTCTTTTGGGTCATGGGGATATGCTCTATCTACCGCCAGGTAAAAGTATGCCAGAACGCGTCCATGGAGCTTTTGTCAGTGATGATGAAGTTCATCGAGTCGTTGATGCTTGGAAGCAACGGGGTTCACCTTTGTTCATCGAAGCTATTGTAGAAGGAAATTATGATCAGGAAGCTGGTTTTGGCTTGGCGTCTTCAGAAGGTGCCTTTGAAGAAGACAAGGACCGTTTATATGATGAGGCAGTAGCCTTTATCACCGAAACTCGCAGGGCTTCGATTTCTTCTGTTCAGCGGAAGTTTAAAATTGGCTATAACCGCGCAGCCCGAATGATTGAAGCCATGGAGGCTGCAGGAGTGATTACTGCTCCAGCCCATAATGGTAGTAGGGAAGTCCTTGCTCCACCTCCACATCGCGATTAATTAAATAGAAGGATGTATCATGCGTTTAGCCATATTTCTGCTTAGTATAACCATAGCTAGCACTAGCCTGGCGCAAACCGCCGCTCAATCTCTAGGCCAGCAGTTGGGCCGCCAGACAAACATTGAAGCAGACTTTGTGCAGTATGTTTTGGATGCTAGTGGCAGCCGCTTACAAGAAACCCGTGGCCATATGGTATTAGCTCACCCCAATCAGTTTTGGTGGCAGACTGCAGATCCATTTGCACAACTGCTAGTCAGCAATGGAAAGCGACTGTGGATCTATGATAAAGACCTAGAGCAGGTCACGGTTCAAACCCTAGACCAACGCACCACGAGCACCCCAGCATTGTTACTCAGTGGCAATGGCACAGACATAGGGGCTGAGTTTAATGTTGTAATGAAACGTG
Source organism: Candidatus Njordibacter sp. Uisw_056 (assembly GCF_047730085.1). NCBI lineage: Bacteria > Pseudomonadati > Pseudomonadota > Gammaproteobacteria > Pseudomonadales > Candidatus Njordibacteraceae > Candidatus Njordibacter > Candidatus Njordibacter sp. Uisw_056. The sequence continues at coordinate 1,467,708 of NZ_CP159830.1, forward strand.
GGGACAATGGTTTAGTGTTCTACCGACTTACGCCTAAGGACCCTGAAAGCCTTTATCAAACCCTGAGGCTCAACTTCAAAAACAACCAACTACTCGAAATGCAATTAGAAGACGCAATGCACCAAAAAACGAGCCTTACATTTAGTAATATGGTGTTTGACCCTCTAATTAAAGATGATTTATTTAATTTTGTAATTCCTGAAAATATTGATGTGTTAGAGATGGACCAGTTTTGATAAACGACTTATTTACCCATGAAACCTCAGGTTATCAGCCATTAGCTAGCCGAATGCGGCCACAAATGCTAAGCCAATACGTAGGCCAATCGCACCTTTTAGGCGAGGGAAAAAACTTGGGAAAAGCGTTAACTCAAGGATTACTCCACAGTATGATTCTGTGGGGCCCACCAGGGGTAGGTAAAACGACCTTGGCGCAATTAATGAGTAAAGTAAGTGATGCTCACTTTATGACTTTATCAGCTGTAATGTCTGGTGTTAAAGATATTCGCGCGTCTGTTCAAGAAGCCCAACAGGTTCGCGCTCAGTCTGGGCGAGATAGCGTATTGTTCGTTGATGAGGTACACCGATTCAACAAGTCTCAACAGGATGCGTTCCTACCTTATATTGAAGATGGTACTTTTATTTTTGTGGGTGCTACCACCGAGAATCCGGCCTTTGAACTCAATAATGCGTTAATGTCTCGGTCGAGGGTTTATGTTTTAAAGTCTTTGTCTGAAGACGAGCTCGCGGCATTATTACAGCAAGCCCTAATTGATAAAGAAAGAGGTTTAGGTAAGCTCAATATTGATATAAAAGATCCTCATCGCAAGCTTTTATTGCAAGCAGCAGATGGTGATGCCCGCCGATTACTTAATCTGTTAGAAATAGCCACAGACCTAGCAGAGCCACAAAATGGTGGTTTGGTTATAGATAACAGTGTTTTAGAACAAGTGTTACAAACAAGCCCCAAACGTTTTGATAAAGGTGGCGATATTTTTTATGATCAAATTTCCGCCTTTCATAAGTCTGTTCGCGGATCTGACCCCAGTGGTTCCTTATATTGGCTAGCTCGTATGATTGATGCTGGTTGTGACCCTCTCTATATCGCTCGGCGCCTTCTTGCCATTGCGTCAGAAGACATCGGTAACGCCGACCCAAGAGCATTGCAAGTGGCGGTGAATGCTTGGCAGGTGTTTGAAAGAGTAGGGCCAGCTGAGGGTAATCGTGCCATTGCCCATGCAGCTGTTTATTGTGCCTGTGCCGCAAAAAGTAACGCCGTTGACACTGCGTTTAAAGCCGCTATGAAACTAGCAAGAGAAGAACCTAGTTACGATGTGCCCAACCATTTGCGCAACGCACCGACAAGCCTAGCGCATTCTTTGGGCCATGGGGCAGACTATAGGTATGCTCACGCAGAACCTATGGCTTTTGCGGCTGGAGAAAGCTACCTGCCAGAAGCACTTGCACACCGTGTTCTGTATCACCCGAGTGATCGTGGTGTTGAAGTAAAAATTGGTGAAAAGTTAGAAAAACTAGCGCAGCTGAACCAAAATAGTGATCAACAGCGTTATAAATAGCACCTTTTGTAAGCTATAATAGCGTTAGATAAAAGTAGGGGAGAATCCAATCGTCGGTCAATTAGTTGCTATCGCCTGTGGAGGTGCTATTGGTGCGTTATGCCGCTTTGGCCTGCAGCATTGGTTAGGAGCTATTTATAGTGGCCGCTTTCCATTGGCTATATTTCTTGCCAACTCCATTGGTTCGTTCTGTTTAGGCCTACTTTATGTACTTATCATTGAAAAAGGCCTAATCCCTGATATTTGGCGGCCGTTGTTAATCATAGGTTTGCTTGGTGCATTCACCACTTTCTCTACCTTTTCATTAGATAGCATTTTGCTTATTGAACAGGGTGAATGGTTTATGGCATTAGTTAATGTTTTTTCAAATGTTTGTGTAGGATTAATAGCAGCCGTTATTGGTATGTACATTGGCCGCTGGTTATAAAAATAATTTTTACCTGATACTTCGTGTCGTTTTACTCTAGGAATACTTCATGTTAGACCAAAAATTGGTTCGTAATTCGCCACAAGACGTGGCTGATAAACTGCTAAAAAAAGGCTTCACGCTTGATTTAGAGAGGCTTCATAATTTAGAAGAAGCCCGCAAACAATTGCAGATTGATACAGAAAACTTACAAAGTGAACGCAACTCTAAGTCTAAAGAAATTGGTAAACTTAAAGCTCAAGGCCAAGATACCACAGCAATTATGGCTGCAGTAAGTTCATTTGGTGCCCAACTTGATAGTAAAAAAGCACAATTAAAAATAGTGCAAGATGACCTAAATGCGATGTTGATGGCAATACCTAACATTCCCCATGACAGTGTTCCCAGTGGCGCTGATGAGGATGATAACCAGGAAGTGTTAGTGTGGGGCGAAAAACCAAGTTTTGATTTTGCTGTAAAAGATCACGTTGATTTAGGTGAGGGGCTAGGAGGGTTAGATTTTGGTGCAGCCATTAAGATTACAGGTGCTCGTTTTATGGTGCTTAAGGGGCCACTTGCCCGCCTACATCGTGCGCTCATTCAATTCATGCTTAATAGCCACATTCATGAGCATGGTTATGAAGAAGTTTATGTGCCTTATTTGGTGAATGCAGAATCATTACGTGGAACGGGGCAACTACCCAAGTTTGAAGAAGACTTATTTAAGGTGCCTGGGGAACGAAACTTGTACCTTATACCGACGGCAGAAGTCCCAGTGACCAACCTGGTTCGTGATGAGATTATAGATGCAAATCAATTGCCTTTGCGCTTCACTTGCCATACACCCTGTTTCCGCAGTGAAGCAGGTAGTCATGGCCGGGATACTCGAGGCCTCGTGCGTCAGCATCAATTTGAGAAAGTTGAAATGGTACAAATGGTTAAGCCAACCGACTCAACAGCGGCTTTAGAAGAGCTTACAGGTCATGCAGAATACATCTTAAAGACCTTAGGTTTAGCCTATAGAAAAGTCATTTTGTGCGGTGGTGACTTAGGCTTCTCAGCCATAAAAACATATGACCTTGAAGTATGGTTGCCGGGGCAAAATAAGTACCGTGAAATTTCATCTTGCTCTAATATGGGAGACTTTCAAGCCCGCCGCATGCAGGCTAGGTGGCGAAATCCAGAGACTGGAAAACCAGAACTGTTACATACGCTTAACGGTTCTGGCTTGGCTGTAGGGCGGACATTACTGGCAATTTTAGAAAACTACCAACAACAAGATGGCAGTATTCTAGTGCCAGAAGCATTAGTGCCGTATATGGGTGGAATAACGCTACTTATGCCAGCGACCTAGTCAGCCTACTCTAGTAAGGTAAAGGAAGCCGTTAAAGGCAGTTTGTCGGTCTCGGTAGGCCGGCGATTTTGGCGGCTAGTTTTGCTGGGCTGTCAGGAAACAAGGTTAACAAATGGATACTGTTACCTTTGTCTAGGCTCACTCTTTGCTTCACAATTTTAACGAGTATACGCATTGCAGGAGAAATTCCGGTATCAGCGTAAAAGGCTCGTAATGCATTTATCACCTCCCAGTGTTCAGCCTCTAAAGTGATACCTTCGCTGTGCGCTAGCCACTTTGCGGTGTTTGGGCTCCAGTCACTTAAATGGGTTAAATACCCGTCTTTATCCGTTTCTAACTGCATATCACCAACTCATAGAAGACGTATAGCGTGTGGTTAAATTAACCAAGTCTGTCATATTGATCAATGTTACAGCAGGGCTGTGAACTATGGAAAGCCCACGTTCTTCCACATGAGCTGCAAAAACAAATACAGGCCTGGCACCAAAGGCCAGTAATTCTTTACTAAGCTGCACATATACACCGTCATCAATGAATACATAGCCATCATTAGGGCTACTTCGTGCAACTAATGTGGTCAGCGCATTAGTATCAAGGTGTTTGGCGATTATGTGAAGGATTGACATCACTAAAACACCAAATGTTGATGATATTGAGCACAGAGTTGCCCTAGGTGGATACGAGTAACAACGTTGACAGTTTGGCTGAGATCGTCAATCGCGAGGCCAAATTGATCCAATGACTCTTGTTCTACCCAAAGCTCATTTATATCATACATCTCTAATGCGCTTAGAATTTTCCCAATATGCTTGTGGGGAGAGGGTATTTGACTTCCAGGAAGGAGTTGTAAAACGCCCTCGTCAACAAATAAGACTGCTGGCTGTTGTTCAAAAGCAGACAAAACTAATGCCACATCTAAGGATTCCTTAGCTACCTGAGAGCCATACGGTGCATGGCTTAGAGTGATTAAACAGGACATCAATCCCCTCCAAAACTAACAAGTCGGTCACACTCGGCGCTAGCAGCTGCTAGCTGACCAAGCCCTACTAAGGAAAATTGCGAAGCCAAACTATCACTGCCAAGTTCATACCGGTTGGCTTCTTGTTGGTTAGTGATTCCAGCCTGTAACGCCGCAGCAATGCACACGCCAAGGTCTAAGTCGTAGTCCAGGCTCAACTGTTGCCACAAAACGGTTAAATTCAGTTCATCCTGTGGAACCACCCTTAAGCCAGAAGCGGTATGCACGCCTTGTTGGTAAAAAAACACACTTAGCACTTTATGCCCTTGCAACAATACCTCTTTAGTAAACTGAAACGCAGACAAAGCTCGGCTTTGCTGGTGCGGGCCACAACGGACAACAATGGCATAGGTTAACGATGTTGGATCCAGAGAAGGGGAAGCGGCCATATTTAAATCAGGCATATACGAAAACCCCGCCAAAAGGCGGGGCTCCCTGATTACTTCGCACCTGAGCCAAAGTTAATCATCGCCACTAAGAGCGCCTGTGAGGTGCAGCAGCATAAGAAATAAGTTTAAGATATTGAGGTATAAACTTACTGTCATCATCACGTAATTGGTTTCACCACCGTTCACCATACGGCTTGTGTCATACAAAATAAAACCAGAAAATACCAATACACCCACAGCACTTATGGCCAAAGACAAGGCTGGAATAGCAAAGAAAATATTCGCCAATGACGCCACAATCACAAGGATTAGGCCAATCATCAAAAAGCCACCCATGAAGCTGAAGTCTTTACGGCTCGAAACCGCATAAGCAGACAAACCTAGGAAGGTAATACCTGTCATCGAAAGGGCAGTAGCCACAATGTCTCCACCATTAGCCATTCCCAAGTAAAAGTTTACAATGGGCCCAGTACTATAACCTAGAAATCCCGTAAAAAAGAACACTAGGGGTATAGACCATACTGAGTTTTTTAATTTGTTAAGCGCATATAATGTGCCAAACAACACCACCAATTGAACGATGAAGTTAACCGGTGCGGCATTGCTTGAAATAGCCATAGTCGCCATAACAGCACTAAAAATAAGTGTCATGGAAAGTAGGGCGTAAGTATTACGTAAAACTTTATTTGTGGCTAAGGTAGATTCCTTAGAATGGCTGGACAGCTGAACTTGTTCTTGCATTAGTATCATCCTTATTTAAACAATTCTGATTATTGTAGTCTAACCAGCACAAGAAGCTAGGGTATTTACGAAATATTTTGTAAATATCAGCACATACAACGACTTAATAGTTTGCAGCGGGGTATTTAACAGCACATATGACCCTAATTTTGCCCGTTAAAACACTTTGTATAAGCGCAAAGACACTTTGTGGAGCCTGATTAAAAAGCGTATAATCATTCCTCGATTTAGAAATGAGTAGGTAATTTAATGCAAGTCTCTCACGCGCAATTTAACATTGGCCAAGTAGTGCAGCATAAGCATTTTGGTTTTCGAGGGGTTGTGTTTGATATTGATTTTGAGTACTCACTCGATGAGCCCTGGTTCCAAGAAGCGTGCAAGGCTATGGCCAGTTTGGGCCAGCCACCCATTGAAAAGAAGCAACCTTTTTATCACCTGTTAACTGATGGCAGCGAACACGAGTCCTACGTATCACAGCAAAACCTTTGTGCCGCTGATAATGTTGCCCCAGTGAAGCACTCCGGCCTAGAAGCGTTGTTCACGCTTACAGACGGACAATATATCCATCGTTACAGCGTTAATTAATTCTCATCTACAAGGTGTGTTAATGGCTCTTGAAAGCCTTTTCTATGGTACGCCATTTTGCTTTCGTTTTATTAGCGATTCTTAGGCCTGCTAATATTCAATCTAAAGCCCAAACAACACTGGGCTGGTTGTTTATAGATTAAAGTTAATGCGCTTTACTAAGCCTCGCACTAAAGATTGCTGGTCATTAGACAATGACGCCATATCGAGCAGCAATTCAGCCTCCATGTCATTAGCATAAAAATACGGCACTGGCACATCCAACACTAATGCTAATTGGCACAGCGTTTCGTAGTCTGGCACATGTTTGCCACGTTCATACTGATTCATTCTGGCGCTTGCAGACGCAACATCAATGCCAGCAGCAATACCCAAACTACGTTGTGAGAGCTCACGCTGAACCCGCGCATGCTTTAGGCGCCTTGGAACTGGGCAGGACATATCATCGGCTGAATTGTTTAACATGGCTTTAACCAAAATAATTTTTTAAACCTACACATGGTGAGGTGACTAGTATACCGAGCGCATCATTTATAATCTATATTTAACTTCGCATAATGTATATTATGTTAAATTATACTAAAATGGGTTATTTGTTTTGGCAATCAACATCATAATTGGCTAGTTATTCCATGCAACCAGCCCTATACTGTACGCACATACAGTAGATCAATTTATGGACACACCATGGCAATTCGCACAGTACATCAGGTCATTAATAGAACAGAAACAATTATTGGAGAGTTCATGGATATTAAGTTAGCAAAGGATTTGGATAATCGAACTGACGTCCTTTACTTCATCGCAGACCTAGTTGAAACTGCAGGTATTGATGAAAGTACTGCTGAGAAAGTTGCAGAAATAATGATAGACGACACAACACGTAAGCAACTCGTTAACCAACTAAAAACTGTTAAAGACCTGCCCTCTGCTATAAAAGAGACCAACGACTAGTGCCACACCAAAGAGAACAGCTTATTAACTGGGCCTTACTTTTAACCCTTGTGGCTTTATGGGGAACATCTTTTTTAACCATAAAAGTTAGCCTGCAAACGTTCTCTCCCGATCAGGTGGTGGTGTTGAGGCTGTCTATAGCTGCCATTGTACTATCAGCCTTTATGTTGGCAAGGGGCAAACGGCTTCCTAGGGAACCTTTATCTTGGCTGCACTTTACAATTCTAGGCCTGGTTGGCAACGTCCTGCCATTTTGGTTGATTGCCAAAGGCCAGGTTTATGTAACATCAGGCATGGCAGGCTTATTAATGGCAATTATGCCATTAATGACGTTGATATTGGCCCATTTTTTTATCGTAGGCGAGAACCTAAATCGTAATAAGCTGTGGGGGTTTGTCTTTGGAATTAGTGGTATTACGTTAATTTTAGGCCCGTCAATATTAGGCTCTCAAAACAGCTTAGTGGGTTGCTTGTTGGTATTATCCGCTGCCATTCTTTATGCTACAAATACCATTATTGCTAGGCGTCTACCCACATACAGTTCTGCCGTAGTCAGCACCGGTGTAACTATCTGTGCTGCGTTGATTAGTTTGTTGATATGGCCCTCAGTGTTCAATATAGAGTGGCATTCGGTGCCTGTGTCGGCCATCCTCACTATAATTTGGCTTGGTATTTTCCCTACTGGAGTTGCTGCTATTATTTTTTTTGTGCTAATCCGTCGTGCTGGGCCTACATTTCTGTCCAATATTAACTATTTGATTCCGCTAGTCGCCTATTTTACTGGAGCTTTAGTGTTAGGAGAGCTGGTAGTTTGGCACGACATGGTCGCATTAGTCGCTATTCTATTTGGCATTGCAATAAGCCGAAGACCTGCGCGTAATAAGCTACGTACGGTGTAGGTATGTTTAACCTGTAATAATGCCTTGCAAAATTGCAAACTGGACGATATTAGCTGTGGTTTTTAGCTTAAGTTTTTTCATTACATTGGCACGATGGCTATGGATGGTTTTATGGCTTAAATTCATATCTTCACCTATTTCGACCGCCGTGCGCCCTTCTGCTATCATTGAAAAAATTTGAAACTCTCTTGCGGTCAGGCGGTTGATCGAACTCTCTTCTGCGCCAGGTGTTTTACTCATCTCGCGAATAACCTGACTAGTGATGAAAGTACCCCCGCTATGAACACTCCGAATAGCGCTTATAAGCTCTTGTGGTACACAACGTTTGCTTAAATAACCTTTAGCGCCAGCTTTTAGGACGCGGGTAGGGAAAGGTTCAGTTTCATGGACCGTAAGCGCAATAATTTTGATTTTAGGATCCCGCTTATGTAGACGTGAAATTGCTTCTAACCCGCCAATACCAGGCATATTGATATCCATGATAATGATGTCTGGCCTCAGCTCATGCGCTAAATTGTAAGCATCTTCTCCGCTCTTTGCCTCTGCTATTACGTCAATATCTCTAGTAGTCTCGATTAAACGCTTAAAGCCAACGCGGACAATTTCATGGTCATCAACTAACAATACTGAAATTGAATGCCTATTAGCCATTTTAGCTACATTCCTTTTTTGAGTTGAGACCATGCCGCTGATAGATATAACATCATAGACCACAAAGTAAGGGCTGCTGCAGCGTATAGCATGATTAACCCAAGAGTTGAAATAAGTGTACCAGGAGGTGTTGCTAATAAGAAAACGATAGAACCCATTTGCATGGTCGTTTTCACTTTACCTATATAAGACACTGCCACATGAGCACTTTTACCTGTTTCTGCCATCCATTCGCGTAAAGCAGAAATGACTATTTCTCTACTAATAATGATAATTGCAGGAACAGTTAACCACAGCTCCGAATAGGATTCAACCAACACTACCAAGGCAACGGCTACTGTTACTTTATCTGCAACTGGGTCTAAAAATGCACCAAACGGGGTCGTTTGATTGAGTTTTCTGGCTAGAAATCCATCTAGCCAGTCTGTAGCAGCAGCTAGGGCGAATAGCCCAGATGCCCATAAGAAACGATTTTCTGAAGGCCAATAATAGGCAACCAAAATGAATGGGATTAACACCAAGCGAAAAAGTGTTAGCAAATTAGGAATATTTAACATAATCAATCGTTTGGTATAGTAGAGGCGTTTGAGGCCTCATTCTAGCCTATCCTTCTTCGCCTCGTAAAGAACGATAAATGGTATCTGCCATATCAGCGCTAATACCCTTCACTTTAGCCAACTCATCAACGCTAGCTTTGGTTAAATCTTGCATACCACCAAAGTGAGTAAGTAAAGCCTGGCGACGTTTTGGACCTACCCCATCTATCTGTTGAATATTTGATTGGGTACGCTTCTTATTCCTTCTTGCTCGGTGGCCAGTTATGGCGAACCTATGGCTTTCATCTCTTATGTGTTGCAATAGATGAAGCGCTGAAGAATCATCAGATAAGGCTATTTCCTCGCCTGTCCAGCCATTAAATAAACGCTCAAATCCAGCTTTTCGAGTATCGCCTTTTGCTACACCTAAAACATAAAGGTCTTGTAGCTGAAGCTCTGATAGCACCTGTATTGCTTGAGTAATTTGCCCCTTACCGCCATCAACAATGAGCAAATCAGGCATTACGCCATGATTCTCCTTTAACCTAGTATAGCGTCGTGTAATGGCTTGTGACATTGCTGCGTAGTCATCACCAGGAGTAATTCCTTCAATATTAAAGGTCCTGTAATCAGCTTTTTTGGGGCCTCCCTGGTCGAATACAACACACGAGGCGACGGTCGCCTCTCCGCTGGAGTGACTGATGTCAAAACATTCAAGGCGCTCTGGCATTTGTGGCAAATCTAGTGCTTCTTGAAGGGCAGCAAAGCGAGCGATTTGTGTTTGCTTATTAGCTACGTAACTAAGCAGTGCCTGATCTGCGTTGGTCTGAGCGAGTCTTAGCCACTGAGCCCTGGGCCCTCTTACATTACTAATAATCTTGAATCCATGTTCAGCCCGCTCGGCAATGGTTAACGCTATAGCTTGCTGAGCGTCTTGTGCATCGCTCACAAGCACCTCATCAGGTATGTCACGATACTGGCCAGATAAATAGTACTGGCCCAAGAAGGCAGTGAGAACAGCAGATTTTTCTTCTTCTAATCCTATTTTTGGGTAAAAGTTTTTACTACCAATAACCCGGCCTGAGCGGACCATAAGTTGATGAATACATAATCCAGCATTAGAACTTGCCGCCGCAAATACATCTAGATTTCCCCGTTTTGATACCACATGTTGCTGCTCCTGAACCTGCCTTAAGAATCCAAGTTGGTCTCTAAGTTGGGCTGCGGACTCAAACTTAAGTTGCTGCGCTGCCACGTTCATTTGCTCACTGACTTCATCAAGTAACTGTTTGTTTTTGCCTTCTAGGTATAACGTAGCGTGGCGAAGGTCTGCTGCATAGTCTTCTGGGGTAATTTCTCCCGTGCAAGGTCCGCTGCATCGGCCAATTTGAAACTGTAAACATGGGCGTTGGCGGTTAGCAAAAAAGGCGTCTTCGCATTGGCGTATACGAAAAATACGCTGCATTAAGTTGAGGCTTTCCCTTACCGCTCCAGCACTCGTGTAAGGTCCAAAAAAGCGCCCCTTGCGTTTTTTTCCACCCCGTACATATTGCATTGCAGGAAAGTCATGCTGATCTGAAATATAGAGGTAGGGATAGGATTTATCATCCCTAAGGGAAATATTATAGGGCGGCTTAAGGCGCTTTATAAGCGTATTTTCTAACAGCAAGGCTTCACTTTCGCTGTGGGTTAACGTTACTTCGATGGACATTACCTTAGACACCATTACCTGCGTCTTAGTGTTATGGCTTTTGCCCCTGAAGTAGCTTGTTACTCTATTTTTTAGATTAACCGCTTTACCAACATAAATTACCTCACCAACAGCGTCGAACATGCGGTACACGCCTGGGCGCAGCGGTAACTGTTTGAGGTATTCATCAATATCAAAAAGTGTATGGTTATCCTGAGACATAATAAATTAACTAACAAGCCTTGAGCGTTTGTTTTCACTCATGTGAAAGTGTGTCGCTTGTTTATAAATCTCATCAATTTGCTCATTACTTTCTTGGGTAATGCCTGCACCATGAGACAAAGAAACTTCTAAATAGACGCCTATCTCAGCATAGTAATACAATCGTGCATTAAATGACTGCGCGCGCCGCATTTTATTAAAAGCAATTCGAGCTCCGTTGACAAGAATGTGATTGATGTCTGTATTCATAATTTAAGTTAACTATATACAGTGGTTAATCCTCTATTCTACCTTATCTTATCTATCTCGACTGCCCATCTTTTAGTCTAAATCAATATTCTACGCAACATTTTTTTGGGTTATACTAACTCACTTTTGCAAGGCATAAATATGACAATCACATACGCTGAAGCCGTGTCGGTTCACGAACAAGCCGATTTATTAGTAAGTGGTGAAACCATTGCGGCGAGCATTGATTCAATGGCAGCCGAAATTACTGCTACTTTGTCAAAGGAAATGCCAATAGTCCTGTGTGTACTTAATGGCGGCATGATTCCCATGGCGCAACTTTTGCTAAAGTTGCAATTCCCACTAGAAACAGACTACCTTCATGCCACGCGGTATGGTAAGAAAACGGTAGGCACTAATCTTTCTTGGCTGGCTCGCCCTAGCATAGACATTAGCGGTCGCACGGTGCTTGTGGTAGATGACATCTATGATGAAGGCCATACCCTTGCGGCTATTTGCGAATACTTAAAAGAAGCTGGTGCGAAAAAAGTTTATGCAGCAGCCTTATTAAATAAAGTCCATGACCGTAAAGTAGACTATGTGCCAGATTTTATTGGGCTTGATGTTGAAGATCGGTTTGTTTATGGTTTTGGTATGGACTACCAAGGTTATTTCCGTAATGTTGATGGTATTTATGCTGTTAAAGATATGTAAATACTTTTCTAAGACAACAAAAAAGGCAGCCAAGGCTGCCTTTTTTGTTGTCTTATTTAAGCTCGTAAAGGCTTAAAAGGTTTCTATTACTGCCTGATCATTAAGTGAGTTCTCGAGTAATTTCATATCACCTTGGCCCTGCATCCGAGTTAACGTTGCTATCAATGACAGACGCTGCTCTGCAGTTTGCTCTTCAGGGTTTGCGTCAGCCACGTTTTGCAACTGAATGATACTTACATCGCCAGTGAAGCTTGGGGCTATGCCATAGCTGACACCAGACTCCGGCCGAGGCAAACGGAATGCAGATTGAACGAGCAAACCATTGACTAAGGTTGAACCACGAGCCACTTCATTGAACTGTTGCACAGTTATATTTTCGGTGGTGGCAATAACCATCATGTCAGCACCATTATTTAGCTCTTCTAGATAAGCTTTTGCCTTAATGTCTAGCGCTTTAGAAGACTTTTGAGAAACCAGTTGTTTAGTAATATCTGCTTTCACATCCTCAATCGGCTGTTGCGATGGCTTGTTATGTTGCTTGACCCGAATGACTACCAACTTATCAGAAGCTAACTCTAGTACGCTAGAGTTGTTACCTTGCAATAGCACATCATCAGTAAAGGCAGCAGCAACTACTCGGTCATAGCTCGCAATACCTTCACCGCCTTGACGACCAAATAATGAACTAGTTTTTACACTTAAACCTAGGGCTTCAGCAACTTCTAATAAATCAGGTGAGGAGAAAGCAATATCCGCCATCTCTTCGCTAGCAGCAACAAATAAATTCTCTGCCCCAGCCTGCTTTAGGGATAGTTTTAGGGCTTGCTTCTGTTCTTCAAAGCTTGGCTTGTCTGTTGCATCTTGTGCATGAGCATAGACAATTTGCACACCAAACTCAGTCACTACAGGAGAACTATAACTTCCAGGTTGCAACTCAAACAATACCTCATCAAAAGCTTTCCCAAACTCACCTCTGGCCAACATACCAATGTAACCGCCATCAGAGGACGTACTATCATCCTGCGAATACTCTTTCGCTGCGTCGGTAAAGTCTTGACCTAGCTCAAGTTGATTGTATGCAACGTTTGCTAGCTCTAATGCCTGCTCCTCAGTCTGAGAGTCATTGACTAAAAACAACATGTGTGACGTTTCAATATCGGCCTGCTCAGAAGCCGCCTGTTGTGCCTCAAGGTAAGCCGCCTCTAGGTCCTCATCAGTCACTTCTATCTGGTCATAAAAATGACTCTTATTTAACGTAACAAAATTAACACTTAGGTTTTCTGGCGTCATAAACCTTTGACTATTATCTGAATAATAGGCATTAATATCCCCCTCCTCAACAGAAACATTAAGCATTTCTGACGCTAACGGTAGGGTCATCACAGCAATGTTACGAGTTTGGCCATCTAAACGCGCCACTAGGTTAGCGCTAGGTTCCAAAGTGAACGCAGTATTAGCAACAGCCTGCTGAACCTGGCCTATCAGATTGCCACGCTTAAGCTGTTGACGATAAGTTGTGGGCGTTAAACCAAAGTTCCTTAACAAGGATTCGAATAGCTCACGATTAAATACGCCATCAACTTGAAAATCGTTTGACTGAACAATCATTTGATCAACTGATGCATCAGATAAAGCCAAATCATTACCTTGGGTGTACTGAAGCATCACTCGTTGAGCAATAAGTTGCTGCAACGCCGTTGCTTGAATGGCTTGTTGGTCCAGTGTTACCGGATCTATATCTGGATTACTCAATAGAACTTGGCGACGCTGTAGTTCTGCAGTTTGCATCAACTCTTGCAGGCTAATCTCTTCACCGTTGACCTCTGCAGGCGCACTATTGTCAGCTGAGAGACTAAATAATGATTCTGCTCCCCAAATTACAAAGGTAAAGGCAATGAGGCTTACCAGAATTTTGGATATAATGCCTTTTGAATTGTCACGAATATTTTGTAGCATTGTGTATGGCTTCTACAGCCTTGCTGGCTGACTATTAAGATTCTACAAACAAAAAACGCATTCAAAGGAATGCGTTTTTTCGAAACTACGGGTTAACTCCTAAAAGGAGAGAGTTTAAAGCCCATAGATTAAAAGATTCAGTCTTAGTTGACTGCGTCTTTAAGCGCTTTACCAGCTTTGAAGCTAGGAATATTAGCAGCAGCAATTTGGATTGCAGCTCCTGTTTGTGGGTTACGACCTGTTCGAGCTGCGCGAGCCTTTACAGAGAAGGTACCAAAACCCACTAAAGAAACAGATTCACCATCTTTAAGAGCACCTGTTACAGCACCAATAACTGCATCTAGCGCACGGCCAGCGGCAGCTTTTGAAAGATCAGCTTCCGCTGTGATGGCTTCAATCAGTTCAGATTTATTCACGTTAATCCCCTTATGTGTGTAAAAAATTTTATCTGCTCCAGCAGACTTTTTTTGTTATGTCGTACTATGTTCAGCTCTAAAAACCGAAGTACAATTTATACCAACTTGTCCAAAGGCTTGTCAAGTAAGGCTTTGAATTAATTTGGCCTTAAGCGCTAATGAGTGCTAATAGCATCGCTACTGCCCGTATCACTGGCTTTGTCAACCACCAATTCACCCTCATTTCGGACAAGAGGAGTGGGTGCGAATTGTAAAGCTAAATCAAGCACTTCGTCTATCCATTTTACAGGTTTTATTGATAAATCTGCTTTTATATTGTCAGGGATCTCTTTTAAGTCTCTTTCATTCTCTTCTGGGATAATAATTGTTTTAATACCACCCCGGTGGGCAGCCAATAACTTTTCTTTTAATCCACCAATAGGCAGCACCTGCCCGCGCAAAGTAATTTCTCCGGTCATAGCCACATCTGCTCTCACAGGAATCCCTGTGAGAACTGAAACTAACGCTGTACACATGCCAACACCGGCGCTTGGTCCGTCTTTAGGTGTAGCGCCCTCAGGTACATGAATATGAATATCAGACTTTTCGTGGAAGTCTGTTTTTATACCTAACCCAGACGCCCGGCCACGAACTACAGTTAAGGCTGCCTGAATAGACTCTTGCATAACATCACCAAGGGACCCTGTTTTCACCAGGCGTCCCTTACCTGGCACTACAGCCGACTCAATGGTTAATATGTCACCACCTACTGACGTCCAAGCTAAGCCATTAACGTGTCCCACACGATCATCCGCATCAGCTTGACCAAAACTGTGCTTACGTACACCAGAATATGCCTCTAAATTACTAGAGTCTACTTTCTGTGCTGGGCTATCAATGGCTGTTTTATAACCTGCTAGCAAATGAGCTTTAACCACTTTACGGCAAATCTTTGCAATCTCTCGCTCTAAGCTGCGCACCCCTGCTTCACGAGTGTAGTAACGCACTAAATCAACAATCGCGTCATCTTTTAGCGCCAACTCTGTGGGAGATAATCCATTAGCTGCAAGTTGCTTAGGTAGCAAATAACGTTTGGCAATGCTTAACTTTTCATCTTCTGTGTATCCTGGGATCCGGATCACTTCCATTCGGTCTAGCAATGGCCCTGGAATATTCATTGAGTTTGCAGTGCAAACAAACATTACACTGGATAAATCATAGTCTACTTCTAGGTAGTGATCGTTAAACGTATTGTTTTGTTCTGGGTCTAGCACTTCCAATAACGCAGACGCTGGGTCTCCGCGGCTATCCATTCCCATTTTGTCGATCTCGTCCAATAAGAATAGTGGGTTTGAAACACCTACTTTAGACATTTTCTGAACTAACTTGCCTGGCAAAGAGCCTATATAGGTCCGACGATGGCCCCGAATTTCTGCTTCATCCCTAACACCACCTAACGCCATACGCACGTATTGTCGACCTGTCGCCCTAGCAATAGACTTACCTAAAGATGTTTTACCCACCCCTGGAGGACCAACTAGACAGAGTATAGATCCTTTCACTTTTTTAACGCGCTGCTGAACGGCCAAATATTCTAAAATCCGTTCTTTGACTTCAGACAAACCGTAGTGATCTTCTTCTAGCACCAGTGACGCTTTAGCTAGATCGTGCTTGAGGCGGCTTTTCTTCTTCCAAGGTATCGTTACCATCCAATCTATGTAACTACGCACTACTGTAGCTTCTGCAGACATTGGCGGCATCATTTTAAGTTTATTAAGCTCAGCCTGAGCTTTATCTTTAGCTTCAGTTGGCATACCCGCCAAATTAATCTTGTTTTGCAGCTCTTCTAAATCGTTAGGTGCTGCATCATCAATGTCACCAAGCTCTTTGTGAATCGCTTTAATTTGCTCATTCAGGTAATACTCTCGCTGGCTCTTTTCCATCTGCTTTTTGACGCGGCCACGAATACGCTTTTCTACTTTAACTAAGTCAATCTCACCTTCCATCTGCCCCATTAAGTGCTCAAGTCGCTGTGTCAGGTCCCCCATCTCTAACAAAGCTTGTTTCTCTTCAAGTTTTAAATTCATCTGTGAAGCAATGGTGTCCGCTAATCGACTAGGATCTTCGATATTAGTGATAGAAGACATGACGTCATTAGATATTTTTTTGCTCAATTTCACGTACTGTTCAAACTGAGAAAGAAGAGTGTGTGCTAGGGCTTTTCGTTCACCTTCTGGCGGCTCTGCGTCATCAATTGTCCTCACTTTCGCGGTAAAAAACCCTGCGGTCTCAGCAACCTCTTCAATGGCAACACGCTGCTCTCCTTCAACCAAAACTTTCACAGTGCCATCAGGAAGTTTAAGTAACTGTAAAATGCGCGCAGAAGTTCCCACCTCAAACAAATCTGTAATTTGAGGATCATCTACAGCAGCGCTTTTCTGGGCAACAACAACAATCGCCTTGTCTGCAGCCATGGCCTGCTCTAACGCGTCTATGGAATTCTGGCGGCCTACAAAAAGAGGAATCACCATATGTGGGTAAACCACAACATCGCGCAATGGGATAAGGGGAAGAGTCTGAGTCATAAAAGATCCTGTAGGCTAATGTCGCGGTGGCTTGCGAATTTTCGGTATGCTGTATTAAATGCGGACAAGGGGCAGAAATACAAGTGTTTAACTAAAATGAGCGCAAAAAAAACCACCCTTAGGTGGCTTTTCCGGCTTACATCAGTTTAGGTTACTCGTCTGACGCAGCTTGTTGGAGCTCGCTACTGTCCAAAACCATTAACGGTTCAGATTCTCCAGTAATACTTTGCTCATTTACAACAACCTTAACCACGTTGCTTTGGTCAGGAAGCTGATACATTGTCGGCAAGAGCACAGACTCGAGGATAGACCTCAAACCACGCGCACCAGTCTTACGCTCCATCGCTTTTTGCGCCACTGCCTTTAGTGCTTCATCACGGAATTCAATTTCTACGTCTTCCATTTCAAAGAGTTTATGATACTGCTTTGTTAAGGAATTCTTAGGTTGAGTCAATATTTGAACTAAAGTTTCTTGATCAAGTTCTTCTAAGGTAGCAATCATGGGTAGACGACCAACAAATTCTGGAATTAATCCAAACTTTACTAGATCCTCAGCTTCAACTGAATGCAATAACTTGCCGACGTCTTTACTATCATCTTTACTCTTAACCGTGGCAGAAAATCCAATACTACTCTTTTCTGTACGATCACGAATTACCTGGTCTAGCCCGGCAAAAGCACCACCACACACAAACAGGATATTACTAGTATCAACCTGCAAAAACTCTTGCTGTGGATGTTTACGGCCACCCTGGGGTGGCACAGAAGCAACTGTCCCTTCAATAAGCTTTAATAGGGCCTGTTGCACACCTTCGCCAGATACATCACGGGTAATTGAAGGGTTATCAGATTTGCGAGAGATCTTATCTATTTCATCAATGTAAACGATGCCACGTTGGGCTTTCTCAACATCATAGTCACATTTCTGCAGTAACTTTTGAATAATATTCTCTACATCTTCACCAACATAACCCGCTTCAGTTAGCGTAGTGGCGTCTGCGATGGTGAACGGCACATTCAATAAACGTGCTAGGGTTTCTGCCAATAGTGTCTTACCACTGCCCGTTGGCCCTATCAGTAAAATGTTACTTTTACCCAACTCAACGTCATCTTTGCCGCCAACATAGTTTAACCGCTTATAATGATTGTAGACCGCCACCGACAAAACCATCTTTGCTCGTGGCTGTCCAATAACATATTCCTCTAGAGCTGCACAAATCTCTTTTGGAGTCGGTAAGTGGTCTTCAGCTTCTGGCTGGTCTTGGTCTAGAATTTCTTCGCGAATGATATCGTTACACAGGTCAACGCATTCATCGCATATAAAGACCGACGGCCCAGCAATTAATTTGCGCACATCGTTTTGGCTTTTACCACAAAAGGAACAGTACAGTATCTTACCGCCGCCTTCTCCAGATCCGTCTTTGTCTATGCTCATATAATTACCAATATTGGTAGCCTGCTTTAATTGCTAGGCTAATGTTAAATCTTTTCTATCACTATTGCCGACGAACTATAAGCCTAATTAGCTTTTAGTAAAGTCACAGGTTGCCTGGTTTTATACTGGACGCTTGTCTAATACCGTGTCAATAAGACCGTAGTCTACTGCTTGGGCGCCTTCCATAAAGTTATCACGGTCAGTGTCTGCCGCAATGGTCTCAAGCTTCTGACCAGTGTGCGTCGCCATTATTCGGTTTAACTTGTCCCGGATGTTGAGAATTTCTTTTGTATGAATTTCAATATCTGTAGCTTGGCCTTGATAGCCACCCAAAGGCTGATGAATCATCATTCTTGAGTTAGGTAAGCAATAACGCTTACCTTCTGCACCACCAGTTAATAGTAAGGCGCCCATACTGGCCGCTTGCCCAATACACATTGTACTTACATCAGGTTTAATAAACTGCATGGTGTCATAAATAGACATGCCAGCAGTCACAGATCCACCTGGTGAGTTAATGTATAAGTGGATGTCTTTGTCTGGATTTTCTGCTTCCAGAAATAACAGCTGAGCAACCACTAAATTAGCCATGTGATCTTCTACTTGGCCTACTAGGAAAATAACGCGTTCTTTAAGAAGGCGTGAATAAATGTCATAAGAACGCTCACCGCGGGAAGTTTGCTCTACGACCATAGGCACTAACGCACTTAACTCTTGATTCAATTTGGGGCTTAGCCCCATTTCTGGAGGAAAAGAAAAACTCATTGTTGTTACAACTCCAATACATAAAAAACGTTACACTAGACTCTATGGTGCCAAATCTAACAAATGCCAAGGTCTAAACAAATTAAAAGTCTAAATTAATCAATTAACATGCAAAAAAAACGGCATGAATTACATCAAAGTAACTCATACCGCTGATCCGTTCAAGCCCAGAACAGAACGATAGAAGGATTAAACTTCTTCGCTTGGCTTTTCTTCATCACCTGTAACGTCTTTGCTTTCTGGCTCAACGGCTGTTTTATAGTCTACAGCAACTTCAGTAATGCTAGCAGCCGCTAGCAAATGCTCAACAACCTGATCTTCCAGAACTACACCATCTAACTGGCTACGTTGTTCTGCGTTGTTCATGTAGTGATCAATAAACTCCTGCGGATCTTGATAGCCCTGAGCCATTTCCTCTACTAAGGCTTTAACCTTGTCTTCGTCAGCCTTAAACTCATTCTGCTGGATAATCTCAGCAGCTAGCAAGCCAATTTTAACCCGCTTATCCGCCTGATCTTGGAACATTTCGTCAGGCAAAATACTAGGATCTAGGTTTTCATTACCACCACCAAACTGTTGCAGTGCCTGTTGCTTCAAGCGGCCTAGTTCTTCAGTGACTAATGCTTTAGGCACATCAAATGTGTTTAATTCTAGGTAAGCATTCAATAAGCCATTTTTAAGCTTAGATTTAAGTGCTTGGTTCATCTCGCGGCTCATGTTAGAGCGGATTTCAGCGCGGAAACCGGCTTCGCCTTCTTCCTTTGGATTAAAGCGTGCAAAGAACTCTTCGTTTAGCTCAGGCTTGGTTGCTTCGCTAACCGTATTTACTTTAATAGTGAAAACGGCTTCTTTACCGGCAAGTTCAGCCGCGTTGTAATCTTCTGGAAAGGTTACCGTAATGTCTTTGTCTTTACCCGCTTCCATTCCCAGAATGCCTTCTTCAAAGCCTGGAATCATACTGTTAGAACCAAGCACAAGATCATGGCCTTGCGCTGCGCCACCGTCAAATGCTTCACCGTCTAAGTAGCCTTCAAAATCAATATTGATCTGATCAGTGTCTGCAGCCGCACGCAGAACTTCAGTCCACTGTGTTTGCTGGCTTAATAACATTTCGACCATTGTGTCTACGTCAGTATCTTCAATGCTGGATGTCATACGATCTACACTTACTCCAGAAGCATCTACCAAAGCTATTTCTGGATAGATTTCTACCACAGCGATGTAGGAAAACTCACCTTTACCAGCGTCTTCTTTTGGCTCGATATTAGGCATGCCTGCAGGCTTAATATTTTCCTGCTGGAGTGCTTCAAAGTAGCTAGACTGGATCACATCACCCAATACGTCTTGACGGATGCTGGCACCGTAACGCTTCTTTACCACTTTAGCAGGTACTTTACCCGGACGGAAACCGTCAATTCGGATGGTTTTAGCGGTTTCGTTAACCTTTTTATCTACTGCGCTATCCACTTGCTCAGCAGGTACTGTCACGGTTAAACGTCGTTCGATGCTTGTAGTCGCTTCAACTGAAACTTGCATTTAAATGCCTCATTAATTATCAAATGAACGCGCCCTTGCTCAGGCACGCTCTACTATAGTCTTGCCTATTGACCACCTAAACAGGTGATTACCAAAAAATATTGAATAATAGGCTAAATTAAAAGACCGAAGTTTCCGTATTTAACGCCTAATAGTCAAGCCATTAGCATAAAAGGACGCTTGTTTTTGCCAAAAAAAACGCCTCTTTGCAAGAGACGCTTTAAATTTGGCCCTATAACAGCCATAAACAAACTAAATACAGTTAGCTCAACAATTTAAGCATCAGCATTAGCCACTGCTATTTCTGGCAATAAATATGTATAACCTAGTGCTTTAGCAACATGTTCATTAGTTACTTGGCCAGCATGTACGTTTAAACCAGCTAAAAAGTGCACATCTTGCTCCAAGGCCTGCTTCCAACCTAAGTTTGCTAACTTAAGAATATACGGCAAGGTAGCGTTATTAAGGGCGTAGGTAGACGTCATAGCAACGCCACCAGGCATATTAGCCACACAATAGTGGACTACCTCGTCTACAACATAGGTGGGATCTTCATGGGTTGTGGCCTTAGATGTTGCAAAACAACCTCCCTGATCAATTGCCACATCTACCAACACTGAGCCTGGCTTCATGGCTTTTACCATAGCTTGGGTGACCAGCTTAGGCGCCGCTGCACCTGGGATCAATACTCCACCAATCACAAGGTCAGCATCTAAGACATATTCTTCCAGGCTATCTTGGGTGGAGTAAACTGTTTTAACTGCGCCATTAAACTCTTTATCTAATCGAGCCAAGGCTTGGGTAGATCGGTCTAGAACAGTCACTTGAGCTCGCGCGCCCAAGGCCATTTGTGCTGCATTTGAACCGACTACACCGCCGCCAATAATAACCACTTTAGCTGGGGCTACACCAGGCACACCACCCAAAAGCATGCCTCTGCCACCTTGAGCTTTTTCCAGCACATGAGCGCCCGCCTGAATTGACATGCGTCCAGCCACTTCTGACATTGGTGCTAATAGTGGCAAACCACCTAGGGCTGAAGTAATCGTTTCGTAGGCAATGCACGTTGCACCAGAAGCGACTAAACCAGCAGTTTGTTGGGCATCTGGAGCTAAATGTAAATAGGTAAAAAGTAGCTGATTGACCCGCAACATAGCAATCTCAGATGCTTGCGGCTCCTTTACTTTGACAATCATCTGCGAACGAGCAAAAACTTCTGAAGCAGTCCCAACAATTTCGCCACCGGCAGCAACAAAGTCGCTATCAGTAGAGCCAATTCCGCTACCAGCGAGGGTTTCAACAATAACACTATGGCCTGCATGAACGAGCTCTCGCACACTAGCGGGTGTCATGCCTACGCGGTACTCGTGATTCTTAATTTCCTTAGGTACACCAATTAACATTACACAGCCCTTTTAATCTAACAATAACTTCGTTACATTTAAATAATATAGAGATAGAATATAATTCTATTTTAATGCTGTTTTTGATGCATTATCTTGTTATATTTAGCCAAAAATAGATATTTTAATCAATTTAATTACACAAAATAGGTTTTTTATGGAACTAAATGCTAGCGAAAATATAGAACTTGATCACACTGATAAAAAAATCATTAATGCGTTACAAAATAATGCTCGATTAAGTAATGTAGAGCTGGCGGAGCAAATAAACCTATCGCCCTCTGCATGCTTGCGGCGCACTAAGTTTTTACTGGACAGCGGCGTATTTGATCGATTTGTTGGTTTGTTAAATCGAGCGTTGTTTCACGTACAAGGCACAGCCTTTATTTTTATTAGCTTAGATAAACAAAGTGAGGCTGTATTTGATGACTTTGAAATTGCAGTAGCCAAGCTTGAGCAGGTAATGGAGTGTTACTTAATGGCTGGCGATAATGACTTCATGTTAAAAGTGGTTTATACCGACGCCAAGGACTATGAAGAGCTATATTACAAAAAAATACTCCGCTTGCCTGGAGTAGTGGGCACGCAAACCCGCATGGCTTTACGCCAAGTACATAACAATACGAATATAATGGTGACTTAATTTTTGTGTCGCCTCACTTTACTTAATTAAAACCCCTTATAGTATTAAGCATAAAATTTTTTGATTGAATACTTGGCGCTAGAAACATACAGTGACCCACCAGCAGTTAATGTAGCCCAAAAAAACATGCCCCTCCACCCTGTAATTACCGAAAGAATTCAGCACCCAGATTGGACTCAAGACCAAGTATTTATGAACGAGTTGCGACAGCAGATGATAAAGTTTGCGACATTACAACTTTCTGATCAACATCTTGCAGAGGACGCAGTGCAAGATGCGTTAGTAGGCGCTCTTAAAAATCAGCAAACATTTACCCGCCAGGCTGCCTTAAAGACTTGGGTATTTGCCATATTGAAACACAAGATTGTTGACCTACTTCGAAGTAGAAGTCGGCTGGTATCAAGCAGTTCGTTGCAAATAAACGATGATGAGGACCACGTAATAGAGGTATGGGATCAACCATTTAATTCTAGAGGCCACTGGCATCTATCAGAACAACCCACGCCATGGCAGCAGCCTGCAGACAGTTTAGCTATGGATCAATTCTGGCTTACTTTTGAAACCTGTCTAAACGCATTGCCAGCCCAGTACAGCAAAGCCTATATGATGCGTGAGTTTGTTGGTTTAACTACGCAAGAAATTTGCCTACAAACTAACACCAGCGAAAATAGGCTAAATGTACTACTCTATAGAGCTCGTATGAAACTGCGTAACTGCCTACAGGAAAATTGGTTTGATAAAGGAGCATGATTAATGTTGAACTGCAAAACAATTACGAAATTACTTTCTGTAGCTCAAGACCGAAAACTTAATCTAGCAGAAAAGATTCGTTTAAAATTGCACACAACCATGTGTTCTGCGTGCCGAGCTTTTGACAAGCAGTTGCAGGAGTTGCAGGGGTTTTCAAACAATTTTATTAACGAAAAACACACACCAAAAGATTAGTACTTATTTCATTTCAATAATGCAAATTTTTAATTTAAAAATCAGTGTAAGAAAATTAACCGCTATCCGACTAAACGTTAAATATGACTAAAAACTTAATGAGTAATAAGTAATGAGTTCTGCAAAAAACACTTCCAAAAAAATTCTATTATTAGTTTTAGTCACGATAATCGGTGCGCTGTTGGTATTTTTAAATGGCCAGTCAATAGATCTAGCACGCATGCAGATGGTTGTTGCAGATGTGACGCAATGGCGCCAAAACAATGAAACGATGTTTGTCGCCGTATTTTTTACTAGTTATGTCATTATCACAGCAACATCCTTACCCCTCGCGGTATGGATGACTCTAGCAGCTGGGGCATTGTTTGGTTTATGGTGGGGCGTGTTAATGGTTTCATTTGCTTCTAGCATAGGAGCTACTTTAGCTTTTTTATCGTCGCGTTATTTTTTGAGAGACTGGGTTAACACCAAACTGGGGAAACATGCCAAAACAATCGATGCCGGGTTAACAAAAGATGGTATCTTCTATCTCTTTAGTCTGCGTTTGATTCCAGCTTTGCCATTTTTTGCTGTCAATCTGCTACTAGGTTTGACCGCAATGAAAGCTTGGCGTTTTTATTGGGTGAGTCAAATAGGCATGTTACTGGGAACAGTGGTATACGTAAATGCGGGCACTCAATTATCACAGCTCAAAAGCTTAAGTGGTATAACATCTCCAGCCTTAATCATATCATTTGTTGTTTTGGGGCTACTGCCTTGGGTAGTGCGCTTGGTATTACGCGTTTACCAGCGAAGAAAAGCGTATTCAACATGGGATAAACCTAAAAGCTTTGATCGTAATATTATTATCATAGGCGCAGGCGCTGCGGGCTTAGTTTCGGCTTATATTGCCGCTGTAGTGAAGGCAAAAGTAACCTTGGTAGAAACCCATAAAATGGGTGGTGACTGCCTCAATTACGGCTGTGTGCCATCTAAGGCTCTCATTAAAAGTGCAAAGGTGGCCCATCAAATTAAGCATGCAGATCACTTTGGGTTAACAGGGGTTAACCCTTCATTCAGTTTTAGCAGCGTAATGCAGCGAATCCATCAAGTAATAGCGGCCATTGCACCTCATGACAGTGTGGAACGTTATCAATCATTGGGTGTTGAAGTATTGCAAGGTCACGCCAAACTCATCAGCCCTTGGTGCGTAAGTATCACCCATGCTGACGGCAGCAGCACTCAATTAACCAGCCGCAGTATTATTATTGCTACAGGTGCAGCACCTTTTGTGCCACCCCTGCCCGGGCTAGAATCAATAAACTATTTAACGTCAGATACATTATGGGAACATCTACGCTGTAACGAACAAGCACCTAAGCGCCTAGTAATACTTGGCGGTGGTCCTATCGGATGTGAGCTCGCCCAAGCCTTCGCACGTCTGGGATCACAGGTTACTCAAGTAGAAATGCTAGAGCGGCTTATGGTAAAAGAGGATGAAGAGGTGTCTTTGTTCGTAAAGCATGCCTTACAGCAAGACGGTGTCAATGTGCTAACAGGTCACAAAGCCATAAAGTGCGGCGTCAGTGAGCTAAAAAGTGAAGATAATTTAGGCAATGAAGTTACACACGATGTGAAGTGGCTTGAGGTCGGGTGTGGTGAAAGAATACAGCGCATTGAATTTGACGAAATAATAGTGGCTGTAGGCAGAGCTCCAAGACTAAGTGGATTCGGCTTAAAGGAACTGGGAATCCCCACTAATAAAGTGGTTCAAACAAACGATTATTTAGAAACTCTATTGCCTAATATTTATGCGGCAGGTGATGTTGCAGGGCCTTATCAGTTTACTCACGCGGCAGCCCATCAAGCTTGGTATGCCTGCGTTAATGCATTGTTTGGTCAGTTCAAACGCTTTAAAGTAGATTATCGTGTCATTCCTTGGGCTACTTTTGTAGACCCCGAAGT
This sequence comes from Candidatus Njordibacter sp. Uisw_056, assembly GCF_047730085.1. Taxonomy (NCBI): domain Bacteria; kingdom Pseudomonadati; phylum Pseudomonadota; class Gammaproteobacteria; order Pseudomonadales; family Candidatus Njordibacteraceae; genus Candidatus Njordibacter; species Candidatus Njordibacter sp. Uisw_056. The sequence continues at coordinate 1,493,278 of NZ_CP159830.1, forward strand.
GGCTAGGGTTGGGCTAAATGAACAAGACGCAGCTGCGCAGGGTATCAGTTACCAAGTAACTCGCTACGGTATTGACGATTTGGACCGAGCCATTGCTGATGGTTCTGCTGCAGGTTTCGTAAAAGTATTAACAGTGCCAGGCAAAGACAAAATACTAGGCGTCACTATTGTCGGTGCCCAGGGCGCTGAACTGATTGCCGAATTTGTCCTCGCCATGAAATACAACTTAGGCTTAAATAAAGTGCTTGGCACTATCCACATTTATCCTACAATGGCAGAAGCCAATAAATATGTAGCAGGTGAATGGAAGCGTGCACAGGTAAACCCTAAAACAATGCTTTGGTTGCAACGTTATCATAGTTGGCGCAGATCATGATTGATGGTCGCATACTGCCCTTGCAGCAGAAAATACTCCACCCCATTGCTAAACTATTAGTGCGCTTGGGTGTTCGCGCTGATCAGATCACCATCGCCGGATTTTTGGTTGGCCTTATCGCCCTGCCTCTGATTGCCAATGAATATTACGAATGGGCATTAGTGTTTATTTTGGGTAACCGTTTGTTGGACGGATTAGATGGTCCAGTAGCTCGCTTAACCCAAGCAACAGACCGTGGCGCGTTTTTAGACATTGCCTTAGATTTTGCATTTTATGCTGTTATTCCTTTAGCTTTTGCATTTGCTGACAGCTCAGCCAATGCCCTAGCTGCTGCCGTTTTACTAACGGCGTTTATAGGCACAGGTTCATCGTTTTTGGCATTTTCATTAATGGCACAAAAACGAAAATTACAGTCACAAACATTTCCTAACAAAGGCTTATATTATTTAGGTGGAGTGACTGAGGGGGCTGAAACCATAGCCATATTTGTGGCGTTTTGCCTTTGGCCCGATTTATTTGACATTTTAGCCTACAGCTTTGCTTTTGCCTGTCTACTTACTACCTTAAGCCGTTGGCTACAAGGTTGGTATATGCTTGCCGATTAACCGTGATAATCTACCACCATTAACTGAGACTATAAAATGGCTTCAACTCTAAATTATTGACCACCCACACGCCTAGTGACTATGTTATCTGTATTAACCATAGGGTGAGTCAGTCACCTTAGTCATGCTGACCAATGGCAGAAAACACTAGATCAAGCTTCAGCTCAGGGGCCCTTAGTAAATTTAAAGCCGCCATAAAGAAAGCCCATCAACGATGATTTATGCGGCCTAACCTCATCAACCATGACTTTAGTTTAGTGTTACTTAAACAACAAATTAAACTGCTTCTAGCCCAATTCATAAAGTAACACTGGCAAGTTTGAATCTTTTAATATCAGAGTTAAACGAAGTATATATTTTCTTAAGATGACAGATGAAAAAATTAAGGCATGACCTGAAGCCAAGCTTTGCAAAGCTCGTGGTGGACGAGGATAGGTAACTATTAACAGCCATACTAATAGACACCAATCTATTTAAAAAGCTAAGCACTTATAGGTATACTAGGGGTAAACTAATTTTCAACTTAGACTGGTATATAGCCTTCATATTATTATATTTAACTATGATGCAGATAAATTTTGTCGGAGCACTTGATTATGCGTGTACTTGTTTTTCAGCACGTTGATTGCGAACACCCAGGTTCTTTAAGACAGTTTTTAGCTGAAGACGGTATCCACTGGGACGCAATTTATTTGCACCGTGGCGATAAAATCCCTAGCTTTGATAAGTATGATGCACTTTGGGTTATGGGTGGCCCGATGGACGTATGGGATATTGAGGAAAACCCATGGTTGGTTGCCGAAAAAGCAGCGATTAGGCAATGGGTTAGCGTGTTAAGAAAACCATATCTAGGCCTATGCCTCGGGCATCAGTTACTTGCCGACGCTCTCGGTGGGACTTGTGGGCCTCAAAAAGTTTCAGAGATTGGTGTATTAGACGTTGAACTAACAGATGAAGGTAAAGCTGACGCACTCTTTACTGGTACACCAGATACACAAAAGTGCCTGCAGTGGCATTCGGTCAGAGTAGCACAAGCACCAGAAGGTGCGACTGTTTTGGCTAAGTCAGATGTATGCGCCATTCAGGCAATGAGAGTAGGATCTAATGCTTGGTCCATGCAATATCATGTTGAAATAGAGCCTGATACTATCGACAACTGGGGTGCTATACCCGCTTATGCCCAAGCTCTAGAAGAGACCCTTGGTGAAGGTGCTTTGCCTCGCCTTAAACAGGATGCGGATAAGAGCATGGATCTGTGTTTAAACAGCGCTCAAACCATCTATAAAAACTTTATGCTAGCGATTAATTGAGACCGACTGACTTAGATTAGTAATGGGGGCATCACAACCAACTCATTAATTCCTTAATCCTGCAGCGATAAATAGCAGCATACTCAGCCCCATAAACCCATAGGCGAGCTTGTTTAAATTCTTAATAGCGTTTTCTGACAAGGCCCCACGAGATGCCAACACGGTCACACAGAGGGACAATAAACCCCCAATAACCGCTAAGGATACAACCGTAGAGCGTTGCAGCAGTACCTCAAGCATTTAGAAGAGCCCACACTGCGCGTTGAACATCCACTGATCAACCCGCTCGTTTAGAATAGGCATCAAGGAAGTCAGCTGCAGCAGCGCTGCCGCCAGAGAAGGACTTCATTGCTTCCTCATGTAACAGGGTCATGACCTCAGTTTTGATGTCATTCGCTTGTTTAAGATCTGCCATTGCTTCAATGTTTCTTGGCCGTGGGATATCAATTTCAATGACTGATCGGGTCGATGTAGGTAAGTTAGTCATGATCAAAAGACGATCCGCAAGAAAAATAGCCTCATCTATATCGGTTGTGACAAAGAAGTTAGTATTACGATCTTCTTCATACAGATTAGCATAATATTCCCACATCAATTCTTTTGACATATGGTCTAGCCCACGAAATGGCTCGTCCAAGATCATTACTTCAGGCTTGTTAATCATTGCACGCGCGAGTTCAGCACGACGTTGCATGCCACCTGATAATTGAGCTGGATACTTATCTCTAAAGGCCTCTAGTCCAACTTTTTTAAGTAAAAACTCAGCTTGAGCCTCGGACGCATCCGCATCTTCGCCACGCGCACGTGGACCATACATAACGTTGTCCCAAGTAGTCATCCAAGGGAATAGCGCTGATTCTTGGAATAGGACCAAGCGATCTTTTCCTGGCCCTATGATGGGCTCACCACCAATTGTGATTTGCCCAGATGTAGGTTGGTCAAAGCCCGCAATGAGTTGAATTAGCGAACTCTTACCACAACCTGACGGTCCGATCATTACCGTTAGCTTGCCACTTTCTATGGTAAAGGAGCAGTCTTTGATAACTTCTTTGGCAAATGGGCCCGCTCCAAACGTTTTGCCTACGTTTGTTGCAACAATTTCGTTACTCTTTCTAGGTGTTGATGTTTCTGTCGACATTAATAATTCCAAAATTTCAATTCAAGATCAAATAAAATTTGATATGAGGTTTAAGGCTAACAGTTGTAAACTGATTAACGTGTTTTTAACCAAGGGGTAAACCGCCCCCCTAATTTCCTTAAAAGCTCACTGCTAATATAACCTGCGATACCAATACTGATCATGCCCACAATAATTTGCTCATAAGATCCACCAACATAGGAACTCCAAATAAAGAAACCTAGGCCACCACCAGCACCACCACTACCGCCACCGGAGATCATTTCTGCTGCCACAACCACTTCCCACGTAATACCCATTCCCACAGCAGAACCCACAACTATGGAGGGCAAGGTTGCTGGCAGTATAATGCGTCTAAAAATATCAGCTTGGCTAGCACCCATAGACTGTGCTGCCTGCAGGTATTGTCGGTTAATCGACTTAGCACCGCCTAAAACATTAATTACAATAGTATAGAACGCACCAAGAAACGTTACAAAAGCAATAGACATTTCCTGCGTAGGCCAAAAGATGATTGACGCAGGAACCCACGCAAGTGGTGGGATTGGCCGTAAAATCTCAAATGATGGGAAAGCTATGCCATAAAAGGTTCTATTAACTGCCATGTACAACCCCAGCGGTATACCCACAACCATGGCTACAAGAAATCCAGTAAAAACACGCATAAAGCTCATATACCAGCTTTGCCAGTAGCTTGGATCGACAACTAAGCCTGCCCAACTGTCTAATACGGCGGTAGGCGGTGGTATCAATCCTATAAAGGGTACGCGGTAGCCAATTAAATCCAGAGACCTCGCTCCAAATTCCCATATAGCAATAAAGATGATAATTGCAATTAAGCCTCGAAAGGCAGCACGCATTGAAAAATTGCTTTTAAGTTTATTAATATTCATTGTTTCAACCTTCCTTCTCACCAGCTTCAAAGGCCTTTCGAGCCTCTTCGTTAACCACGCTTTTAGCTTCATTCATGATTTCACGAAAACGGGGACTTGTGAGTACGCTGTAATCTCTAGGATGGGGAATATCTACTTCAACAATCTTTTTTGGCTTGCACGGGCGTGAGGACATAATGATCAACCTGTGCCCAAGAAAAATTGCTTCCTCCAAGTCATGAGTAATAAAAAAAATCGTAACCTTATTCTTATAATAAATTTCTAACAATGCTTCATGCATAACTGATTTGGTCAAAGAATCAAGGGCTCGATAGGGCTCGTCAAACAGCAAGACTTTTGGCTCATTCATTAACGCACGCACAATTTCTACCCTACGCCTAAGGCCAGATGACACTTCCCCTGGATAAGCATCCTCGGTTCCTTCCAAACCGGCATCCACCATCATTTTCCGGGCTTTTTGGTAGATCTCTCCTTTGCTAAGTTTGCCTTCCATCATTGGGCCAAAGGCGATATTTTCTAGATTAGTTTTCCACGGAAATAGTGCACCATTTTGAAAAACCACAATCCGATCTGAACCTGGCTCCGCTTTTTCTTTACCAGGGCCACATAAAATCTCATCATCTAAATAAATATGCCCAGAAGTTAACCCATGAAAACCAGCAATGGTGTTCAATAAAGTGGTCTTTCCACAGCCTGATGGGCCAACAATCATACAAATTTCACCGGCAGGGATATCTATAGAGCAGTGGTCTACCGCCATCACAGCAGTCCCTTCAGGATCATAAATCTTAACTACATCTTCAATTCGAATAGCGCCCTTGGTCGGCATTAAATTAGTTTTATCTACAGTGCTCATTAATTAATCTCCACCGAGTGCAAGTTCACGCACTCGCCATTGCATCATATAATCGCCAGCTACTCTTACTAAAGCACTCGTTACGTAGCCAATAATGCCCAATGTAATCATGCCGATGACAATTTGTGAGTATTGAACCATTATATAAGCAGTATTTATTATGTAGCCCAAGCCATATTGGCCAGACACCATTTCTCCTGCCACCAACGAGAACCAAGCCACACCAATAGAAATTTGTAATCCAGTAAAGATAAAGGGCATTGCACCGGGCACTACAACGTGAATAAAAGTTTGCCACCGGCTTGCACCAAGGCAATAGGCCGCCCTGCTGTATTCCTCATCTATTGACTCGACGCCCAGCATTGTATTGAGCGTGGTAGCGAAAAATGAGGCCAAAAATGTTAGGAAAATAACAGGAGTTTCTGAGCCACTAAAAATAATGATTGCTAACGGAACCCAGGCTAATACTGGAATTGGACGCAACAGCTCAAAGAGTGGAAAAATATATTCTCTTAACTTTTGAGACCAGCCTAAAAATAGCCCTAAAGGAACGCCTAAGGCGGTCGCTAAGAAAAACGCATAACCAATACGCCGAAGGCTAATGCCAATATGCTTATAGTATTCGGGGGTATAAATAGACAAACCGTAGTAAGGATCCTTACTAAACCACTCTTCAAAAACCTCAGTGAGTGCTGGCATATCTTGAAACCGTGGAAGTTTCCATACTTCTACTGAAAAATACCAAAATGAAAGAACAAAGCCAAAACCAATAAACATTAAATACGGCTTTGGACTCTTTAACCATGATGACATGCGATACATTGTCAAGTTCATTGTCGTGTTAGATTGACTCATAGTGTCCATCTCTAAATGAATAGGTTAATCCCTGAATAGCCCAACAGACTTTTTATCAAGGATGGTTGCAACTCGAGGTGCTAGCTGCTTCCCATTGAACTACGTTAACTTTTGTTAGGGAATTTAGCTGTCACTTCGAAGACCTGTGTGCACATATTAGCCCCACCGATAGGGAGGGCTAATATGCTGTAGCTTTGGCCTATTATTTTAAAGGACCGAGCTACAAGGCTTACGCGCAGATTTTAGCCAGGGAACGCTGAATCAGGTTGCGCCATAATCCTACCAACAGGTGCAGTTAGGCCACGCTCTTTGAGAATTTCTTCTGTAAAGCTAGTCTCTATCGCATTGTCACGTAACGTATCAACTTTTATTGTCTTGATTGAGTGCAAGAACGTCGTTGCAGTAGTGATCAATGTTAGGGCCTTTGGCGTAATGGCGAATGCCATTTCGTTACGAACATCTGTACCACCTTGGGCTTTTGGAGTACTTCCAACCATTGCCTTCCATAGTACATAATCATCAAAGCCCGTAGTTTGTGCACCAGCCATTTTAACCACAGCCATGGTATTAGCTGGATCAGCCATGAACAGTTGAGCATCCAATTCAGCGTTCAACCATGCTTTAACAACATCAGGGCGTTGGTCAATAAGGTCCCCTCGCATGTCAATGAACCCACCGTCGTTCTCGTCTACTGATGCACCGGTTGCAACCTTGCGTGCTAAACCTTCTTCAATTAGCCGAGCTGCTGTAGGCTCCCATATGGCTGCTGCATCGAGTTTTCCAGCACGAAATCCACTAGTAATGACTTCGATATTTTGATTTAAATACTCCTTAGGCTTAATGTTTTTCTTTTCAAATACCGCTAAAGCAAATCGATCAGTACAGGCGCCTTTTGGAACAGCTACAGTTTTACCGTCCATCCATTGGATCGCTTCGTCTGAATTAGCAAATTGGGGAGCAGTCGTTCTAACCAACATATTATTGCACTGGTCTTGCGCTAAGCCGGCTGTTGCCACGATGCGAACATCTGCAACACGTTCTTTGGTAGTTGCAACGATTGCAGGCATGTCACCCATGTAGCCAATATGTTGTTTGCCTGCTAGCATTGCATTTACGATAACGCCACCTGCCAAACCTATTTGGAATTCTACTGTTGACCCTTCTGGCAAATACTTCTCATAGAATTTCATGCCCTTCATTACAACACCAGACCATGCCTCGGTATAATAGGGCTGGTAACCTACAACTAGGTCGATGGGGTCACCCACATTACCAAAGTCTATTTCTGCAGCATTTACAGTAGATACTGAGCTAGCTGCCGCTAAACCCATTACCAACGCAGCTGTCGTCAGTTTATGTTGAATATTACGAATCTGTTGCTTCATGATCATACTCCAAATTAATTTATTTTTTTTCTATTTGCAAAGTAATATCAATCCGATACAGAACGTCATTGCACCAGACTGTCCTTAATGTTTATACCATTGATTGTTATTTGTAAAATCATTCAATTCAATTAAGCGATTGGTAAAGCCTATCATATACGTCGGTATTGAATATAATAACTACGCTAATGGATAAATAGAGTACACTAATTTACTATAAATAATAAATATAAGATTAAGATATAGGAATGGTTATAGTGTTTAAGAGGGAATGCTGCGGCATGATGTGGCAAAAACTAAAGAACGATTACACAATAAATGAGTAATGTTTGGTCAACGCTTTAGCCGAGTAATAAATAATTATAGTGGTGGCAAGCGAGTCAGTTTAATCAACATGCTAGTTTTAACTAACTGACGAATGACAAAGCTAGTTTATTAGAATAAAAATACTAAAGAGTTTTAAGCCAGTATTAGCTAAATTTATCATAGCGTACCCTGTGAACAGGAATTTTAGAGTTAAGGATGAGAGGCCTAATTAACGCATCAACCATTGGAGCTGGGCCAGCCAAATAGTGCATTACATTCCCACCACCTTCCAAAACGGCTGGCAACGCATGCTCATGGACCATGCCCTGAAGATAAATAAGGCCATCATTACCGCTAAGTTGCTCAGCCGTGGGTGGCGCATTAGAGAATGCAATGTTAATTGAAACGGTGTCCGGAAATTTTGCCTTTACTGCTCTTAGCCTTTCAGCAAAAAAGAAATCAGCAGGCGTGCGAATACCAAAAAATAGGGACACTTTGCGGTTTTTAAAATAATTCACTTGTCGGCCATATTCTAGAATTGACATCAAACCAGCGATACCAGACCCGCCTGCTATCATAAACAAATCATGTGATTCGTCTGGGTGAAATGTTGCGTGACCCAATGGGCCAAATAATTCTAACTTTTCTTGGGTACGGTCCGAATCGAATATCCATTTTGACAACCCACCATGGGGGTTTTGCTTAATAATGAATTCAAGTTCGTTTGTACCAGGGGAATAATTCACCATTGAGTAGGCTCGAAATCCATCTACCTCTGGCGCTTGTAAAACGAAAAATTGACCAGCATGAAATGAAATGCTGGCTGGTATCTCAACGTTAAAACGCAGGACATCCTCAGTCAACTTTTCGTACTGCGTTATCACGCCGATGTGATGATCAGGGTTGATATCATCATCACGGAATGCCACTATTTTTGTGGGCACAGTTAAGTTGCAATCCGATTGTGCACTACACTGACACATCAGTATTTCTCGTTTAACCACTTTGAAACGCTCTTTTCCTGGTGCTTCTGACCAACCCTCATCAACCTCACCTTGAATTACTCGCGCTTTGCAAGAACCACAGGTTCCCGTTGCACACTCAAAAGGTAAAGGGATTCCAGCTCTAAGACCAGCGTAAAGCAATTTCTCCCCTGCATTGGCTTCAAATTGGTAGGTTTGAGACTTCTTTTTAATCTCGATCAACATAACTTAACTCCAGTCAACACATCACAATATAAACGGGACTCAAAAATTACGTCAAATTAACCTTTAAAAAGACGGTGGGGTTTATGAGCATTAGTCATCATCATCGTCAAAATCGTACTCGAGCTCTTCATCAAGGAAGACCATAATCTGGCCATTTACCTCTTTTGTTTGGTAAATAAGCAAAGGCTTTTCAGCAGGCCCCAAGGGCTCACCAGTCTTCATGTCCCACTGCCATAAATGCCGGTCGCAGGTCATTACGTTATTTGCGCATATGCCAGAGCCTTCTAAATATTGTTCCATATGCGGGCATACGGGTGGGTATGCTCTAAAGCCATCACCAACATTTGCTAAAAGAATTTCAATTCCATCTATGGTGCACTCTTTTAATGTGTCTTGCTTTACGTCACTCACGGGACAAGCTGCTTTCCAGCTCATAATTATACTTCCTGCTAAATGTGAAAATTAAATTGGCCAGTGTGTACCTTTATCTAGACGGCGCGTATCTAAGCGAACTTCACGGTCTTCGAACTTAATACTGTCACCATCAATAATGAATTTGTCATTGTATCTGCCCACTAAAAATACACTCGTAGTCCCAGCATCAACATGCGAGTTGATACCATCCAATTGGGTTTGGTAGACAGCAAGTGAGCTAATAGCAGCTGCTGATTTACCATCTGCAGCTATTTCTACCCGGTAAACCGTGCAGTGACGCCTTAGTGGAGACTGGTCGCTATTATGCTTACTTAACATGCTAGTAATTGATTGCATGTATTCTTTGTCCCCACCATGGTATTTGATGTCAGCCTGAACCTCTGGGCTAAATGCTCTAATGGCGTAATTAAAGTTGTCTGCACAGTTGTCGTGCCAATGTTCCCATTGATGGTCGTCTAAATGGATACAGGTGTTGTAAATTAGCTCTCTTACCTGTTCTTTCAAATCGTGCTTATTCTCAGCCATGGCAGCCTCCAAAAACATATTTTTAGTTTAAAAGCTGGCAGACTGACTAATCGCTAACCTACCAGCATGTTATAGGGAGATGTTTATTTCCCAGCTGCAGCAGCCCGCTGAGCCTCTTGCTCCTTAAATGCAGGGTATGGCTTAAACTTTTCGTCTGGGTTGCTGGGTGACCGGTTTAATAATTTACCCCATTCCTCATAATAATGACGCATGCCATTTTCATCGTGAATGGTTTCGTTTTCATGCCTGCCATGAAGAATTTTGCGACTTTCTGCCATGGGGTGCATTGATGAGCCTTGCCCCGTCACTGCTAATAAATCCTCGTGCAAGTTGCGTCCAAAAGGACCCCAAATGGAGTTATGGTGGTCAATACGGGTTTGCCGATCTTTTTTAGAGTCACTCGCTAAACCAAGCCCACGAAACTCAATCATGACTGAGTTAGGACCTAGTGGCGTCATTAGGTCACACCGCAAAGCTGAGCCTCGTAAGTTAAAGTTAACGCCAGGGAACATATCAATCATGTACCAATGATTAGGTGGCAGATGTGGAAAGGATAATTCCTCACGAGAGTGGGAACCTTCATAGTTATCATACTGCACCTCAAAGCTACCCACGTTGATATGACCACCGTCAAAACCACTATTTTTGCGCGCAAAGTAGGCTTCATTGAACCCGGTGATACGATTGTGGTAATGCAGATAGTCGTGATAAAACTCACAATTGGTGTCATGCCACAACTTATAATTACAAGGGATTATAGCTTTATGATAGTGAAATACTTCTAATGGCTCTTGGTTTAAAGAAGGCGCCAAAACGTCCAGCGAACCCGCAGCAAACTCTTCAACCGTGATGCCAATATCATCGTTCAAACTAACCCAAACGAAACCCCCAAAATATACTTCGCATTTTAGTTCACGTAAGCCAACCTGAGATTCATTTAAACGATCTTGGTAACCCTCGGCTTTACGAGAGATATTTACACACTTACCTTTCATATCGAAACTCCATGCATGAAACATGCATGTCATTGTCTTAGGAGTGCCAGAAGGTGTTCCACGCTTATAATTGCCAGAAGGCCGGCGCTCGATCATATTGCCACGATGTGGGCATACGTTTAAAAACGCACGTACAACCATATCTTTGCCACGAACCACGATCACTGGCTCACGGGCGACAGTCATAGTACGAAACGAATACGCTTCTTTAAGCTCAGATTCGTGACAAACTGGGATCCAAGTCTTGCTCCAGATCTTCTTAAGTTCGTCTTCGAAAATTTCTTCGTCTGAATAAATTTTACTATCAACCCACTCGCCTTGTTGCAAGTCGGGAGTAGCATTCCATTGGTCATGGTTTCTTGATGACATAATATTACCCCGTCAATAAGTTAAAGTACTTTAGTTAAATACATTTACGACTTAGCCGCATCTAGCTCAGCTAACTTCGTTTCCCAGTTCATTTCTTTGGCAAATTTAGCTACCTGCTCGTCGTTCATATACACAGTGTGCTCCGGACCAGGATATACCCGTGATTTAACTTCATCACGGTACTGAGTAAATACATTTTCCATAATAGGAATGAGGTCTGTGTAGATTTTCGAATGACGTGGCGTGTGCTCTTCATATAAATGGAACAAGTCCGATGTTATAATATGAACACCATGCGCCCTATTACCAGCACCTAAGCTAATTACAGGGACATCTAAAATTTCAGTTAAGTATTCGCAAACTTCTTGGCTGGTTACTTCGCACATAATTGAAAAGCAACCGGCGTCTACCATTGCCAGAGCATCATCTATTAACTCTTTGGCACGGTCGGAAGTTTTGCCTTGTGCAAAAAAACCACCCAACTGAGGCATACGCATTGGTGTAACGCCAATGTGGCCCTGAACTGGGATACCTGCTTTAACGATCGCTTCAATGTTTTTAGCATGGTGTTGATTACCTTCACACTTCATCACTTCGGCGTTGGCACGTGATACAAATTTACCGGCATTCTCTACTGCTTGCTCTGGAGACACGTGAAAGCTCCAATATGGCATATCAACCATGCGCAAACCATATTTACTACCACGGTCAACCGCTTGTGACATCATCATTACTTCTTCAAAACTAACAGTTACAGTTGACTCATGACCAAATAAAACCATACCTCCGGTATCAGAGACACATAAAATATCAATGCCAAGACGGTCAGCAATAACGGCGCTACGGTAGTCATAGATAGCCATTTGCACAATACCTTCGCCCTCCTGCATTTTCTTTTGCAGGCCTCTGATAGTGATTTTCTTTCTCGGTACTGATAAGTCTGTCATAGCGTTCTCCTGCTCATTAATTGATTTTTATATAAAGCACTTTATTAATATGCTTTTAACTAACAACAATCATAGGCAGTGGACGTAAAAAGAGTCAAACAGATAGTTTTTATCAAGTGATAGCTTGTGCCTACAGGTAGGCGTTGTAAAAGGGAGACTTACTGGAGTTCAGAACACAAAATGATAGGCTAATGTTTTTGAAGCTGCTAACCTAAAAACGGACTAGCATCATTATTCCAACACCAATTAACAGGTAAGAGACTAATTTTTTTAGACTATCCACAGGAATATAGTGCACTAACTTTGCCCCCATTAAGGTACCTCCCACCATGGTTAGGGCAAGTACAACAGCAAGCTTTATATCAACTTCACCATATAAAAGGTTGCCTAAAGTCGCTGATGCAGAGATAGGAATCTGAATGACCTGAGACAAACCGATGGCTACTAGTACCGGCACTTTAAACCAAATAAGTATCGGAATTAATAATAGTGGGCCTCCAGTGCCAGTCAAGGATGAACCAATTCCTGCAACTAACCCAATAACCAACAAAGGTGTGTTTTTTTCGGTTTCCTGAGTGGATTGTGGGCCTACAGATTTACGAATTAATGCATTAACTCCAGAAGCCAGTATTAAAGTAGCTATCAATAATTCAAGGATATCCGCCGGAAAGAACGGTAGTAAAAAAGCCCCAATATAGGCACCAGGGAGAGCACCTAGGCAAACTTTCTTTGCCATTAACCAATTAATAGTCCCTTGACGGGCATATATCAAAGCACCTACTGATCCGGTAATCATGTAACTAAGCATACATGCGGGAATGGCTGAGTGTAGGGAAATGCCACCCATAAACTTAAGCGCAGGAACTAATAAAACACCACCAACCCCAACACTACCAATTAGGATGCCAACAAAGAACACGACAAAGGTTAACAGCGGTGGTAAGAACATAAAAGGTATCAGTAAGGCTAATAATAGTAATGGAATTTATTGTTTGAATTAAAACTATAGCACAAGATATTAGTACCTTACAGGCTCTGGGTGATAGACTAAATCGTGACTATTTGCTATTTCTTATTTTTTATCAATGACATTTGATTGACTTTAAATTTAAAAATCAAGGAGTTATACGTGTTTTTAAGACAATTCCAATATCTCGTTGCACTAGAACAAGAGCAGCACTTTGGCCGAGCAGCCGAAAAATGCCATGTTTCTCAGCCCAGCTTATCCAGTGCCATTAAAAGCCTAGAAAAAGAGTTAGGTATCCCATTAATTCTTCGCAAGCAAAAATTTGAAGGCTTCACCGAAGAAGGAAAGCGCGTAGTTACTTGGGCCAAGCGCTTATTAGCTGACAGGTCAGCTATGGTGGAGGAGCTTAGCATTATGAGGCGTGATCTGAACGGGCGTTTGCGTATAGGAGCTACGCCATTTAGCTCTCCCTTATTTCCAACTGTTAGCCAGCTTTTTCAACAACGCTATCCGTCTGTCCAATTAGATATTCAGTTTATAGGCACCGATCGATTGGTTCAGGGCTTAACAAACTTTGAAATAGACATCGGTGTCACAGACCTAGATAACCCTGCTCTAGACCCTTTTGTCACCATGGAGTTATACGAAGAACCATTATATTTACTGCTTCCCGATAATGATTGGTTGGATGATAGCCCAACTATCTCATGGGCTGACGCTTGCAAGTTACCACTTTGCTTACTTTCTAAATCAATGCGAGAAAGGCAAATGATGGATGAGGCTTTTGAAACAGCAGGTGTACAATGTAAGCCAATCTTGGAATCAAATTCTATTTTTCAATTGGCTTTTCATACCATGGCAGGAGATCTTGCCACCATTGTTCCCAAGCGCTTTGCCCATTTACCAAACACAAAACAAAAATTACTTGAATCACCAACCGTTTCCCAAACATTAGGATTGGTATGGGTGCACGGCAACCCTGTATTACCGATGACTAAAGCAACCTCTGCACTTATGCGAGAGGCCTTAGATGCTGGCGCATTTGAAAATTTCAGCTTTGTAGGAAAAGACTCGAGTTAAACAACTCCGCTTAAAGCATGGCGAATTAAAGACCGTTTAGTTTAGGTGGAACCATAGCTATTTGTGGACCAACAACTACTAAGTGAGAGAAGCACTATGAAACCAGTGACGCATAAGCCAATGCTCAGACCAACACTAGCGCAGGCAGAAGCATTGATAGGCGGCCGTGCTACCTTAGTTTTTGAACAAAGTGGCATGCAGGTATTAGCTGATGAGGAAGGTTTGATGAAAAGCTTGGCATTAAATACTGAGGCTACTGAGCTATGTGGTGTGCGCATCATCGGTAACGCTATTATATTAACAGGAGAATCGATGTGGAAGTAGCGAGGTAGATACGTATCCGCTTTATGGTAATCACCTAAAAACTCAGACAGACTCGCTTAATTACTGTGACACCCTATTGGGTCGATATATTGGCTTCTTATACTTGCTGATGGCTTCAGCTGACCCAGGGCATAGACTATATCCAACGGTGCAATAGTTTTAGCACTCCCTATCACCAATGAGGACATTAAGCCTAAAAATACCAGAGTGTATAGTTAATCGACAAGATTAAGTGTTTATAGCGGTGTTTGTGCCGTTTTTAAAATGCACTGATTGCACTACAAGCATTAGGTTTACCAGCCTCACTTAAGAAAATCAAAAGCAATCACACATCGTTCAACGTCTTTTAAAGTCAAAAGCAATCACACATCGTTCAACGTCTTTTAAAACTGGAATAGTTCGATGAAAAAGTGATGATGGAAACAATACGATATCTCCATTACATGGTTGATAAATTTGCCGGGGATAGTCCTCATTTTCAATCGGATAATCATAACCATGTAGTCCAAATTCGATCGCACCTTCATGCTCTTCAGGCGACTCTACAGTTTTTAAATAAAACACACCACTCACCCAGCCTGCTGAATGTATATGAGACGTTTGATGGCCATTTTTTAACATACGGACATACCAAGCTTTTATATTATTTTGTTTGGGCCAATTTTGAATGAGCCCATTATCAAGAGATTTAAATTTTTCTAAGAACAATTCGAGCTCTTTTTCAATTGCACTTTCCAAAATCTTAAGCGTTTTATTAGGTTTAGAAAACAGATTCCCAGATGTATGGAACCCTGATACTGTGGCATGGTTTTTAGGTTCCCAAGCGGTGTTTTTTTCATTCATTTCAACCAATAGAGTATTAATGAATTCATTATGGTTAGGGATATGGTTTTTTATGTTACTAAATGTAATTAGCTCATTGGGTTTTTTGCAAAATGGATAAGCATCTGTTTGCTCCATTTGATGTGCCGCAAATGCGCTCATCGCTGCCACACGAATATTGGAAGGATTTTTTTTTGCTATAGATTCAATACGGTCATTAAAATCATCATAATGTTCTAAAAAATATGTACTTTCTAAAGCCTTAGCCACTGAGTATCTATCTGTTAACTTGTCAAAACAATCTCTTGCTTCTTTGTATCTATTATTTTCCTGGAAAAGACTACCCAGATTCTTATAGGCATCTGAATAATCAGGTTTAAGCTTTAGCGCTTTCTTATAGCTCTCTATTGCGGCCGCCACATTCCCTCCATCGTTCAGAGCAGCAGCCATATTGTAATGTGTCTCAGGTGAATCAGCGGTGATTTTTAGAGCCTTTTTATAGCTATTTACAGCAGCATCAAATTGATCCAAGGCGGCATTTGATGCCCCTGTAATATTATAAAGAAGAGAGGAATTTGGAAAACGATCCAACATTTTACTAGCATTAGTCAGGGCCTGTTTGAATTTTCCCTGTGTGTAAAGGCTGATAATCAATTGTTGCTCTTCGGATGAAGGGTCTTGTTGCGCTACCAACACAACTCCAGTTAACAACTTTAGAGCCTTAAGCGCCTGTTTATTGTGTGGGAATTTATGTAAAATATTTTGGTAAATAGTCTTTGCTTGTTCTAGATTACCCCCTTTAGATGCACGCTTTGCGACTCTGAAGGCCTGATCGAGTTGCATATTATCTAGAATGTTGGGTTTGGGGATAGCGGCAGCCTCCAAAGGCACTGCGACACTCTTGTTGATCTTTAAACCCTGTTTTGTGAGACTTTTTTCTAGCTGATCTAAAGCTTCACCAGTGAATCCTTGTTGTTGGGCCTTAACAGACACCGCTTGTGCATCAGCTGTGCGATCAAGTTTTATCAAAGCGTTAATGTAGCTTAACCAGAATTGAACGATTGCAGGATTAGCTGCAGTAGCTGCTTTAAAAAAAGGCAATGATGCTTGTATTTTACCCACACCAACAGCCAAAACACCCATATTATGATTAGCATCAGCATGGTTAGGCTGTACATTTATAATAGTAGTATATAGCCTCTGGGCTTCTTGAAGCTGCCCAGCCTTATGGGCTTCAACACCCTTCTTTAACAGTTCACCTAATGACAATTCCATAAAAAAATCCACAACGTATCCATTAGTTAAATACTAACATTGGGGCACGTTGATATAAAGATTTATTGGATTGATAAGCGCGGATTCATTGTAAATTGGTGAGTTTAAATATTTAGCCTGTGGGTGTCTAGAGAAGTTAGTTTAGGTTAAGGCAAACCAACCCGAAAGATAATTCTTAGACGTTATGCGCACTTCCACGCAACAAGAGGTGTTGTCTGAGGCCTAAGTAACCAGTGTTAAACTGTGCCTATTTAATTGGGGCTAGGGAGAAGCTTACCCCCTAGCTATTCTAGACATATTTTTTAGTTAATGTTTGTCACCCCAAACACCATGGAATTCGTAAGCAACAGCTTGTTGGGCACCGACTACCCATGCGTCATGGCCAGGCTCAATTGAATAAGCATCACCGGCTGAGTATGTCGCCTCAGTGCCATCATCATGACGGCAGGTAATGGTTCCTTCAACAATAACACCAAGATGTTTAGCCTCACAACTTTGGGTCCCAACAACAGGCTGGATGTCCTTCGACCATATCCAGCCAGGCTGAACAACAAGTTTCATAACACGCTGCCCAGCAATATTAACAGTTTCAACACGGGCATTATTTGGCGTACTTACATCTGAGTCTGTAGCAAAATTCTTAATTTCTATGGAAGACATTTTAATTCCTTTAATTTAGAGGTTTAGTCTGCTTTAGCACAAAGGCTTCGCGAGCTAAGTATAATCTGCGCTAGTTAAACTTGGCGTCGTCATCAAAATCGGTTAATTTATATGGTTAAGTGTCACTTCACCAATAACACTTTCCATAGAGACAATATCTGGGTTAGCCATGCGCTTATCCCTTTCGGCATCCGCTTTGTCCATCGCTGCTTGGCTCTCATAGATCGATACTGCGATCAATTTGCTACCCTCACTTCTTATGCCAATAAGTTGTTCTGCTGATGGAAAATCCTTTACTGCATTCGCAGCATAAGATAAGGCGGCAGCATCTGCTACTTCTTGAGAAATCAAAGTTATTGTAGTGATTCTAACTATCGACATAATGCTCTCCTTGAATAAATTAATGCTTCAGTTATTGAAATAACTAACATTTGTAAGCCTAACCAACATTAAAACTTAAGTAAACAATATCGCCTCAGCCGTTAAATTGTAGGCCTTTTATACATCGACTGTGATTCACACATTAAGCCCTGTTTGATAAACCACTACTTTATTTCAATGTAAGAAAACGTATGTGAGTAT
The DNA here is from genome assembly GCF_047730085.1 of Candidatus Njordibacter sp. Uisw_056. NCBI lineage: Bacteria > Pseudomonadati > Pseudomonadota > Gammaproteobacteria > Pseudomonadales > Candidatus Njordibacteraceae > Candidatus Njordibacter > Candidatus Njordibacter sp. Uisw_056. The sequence continues at coordinate 1,511,191 of NZ_CP159830.1, forward strand.
TTAAGACTGAAGGCTGATTGGTCATTCTTTCCATTTTTCTACTGCATTATTTAACCTTTGAGTTATATGAATCCAGATAAAATGAAAGCTTATATAACCCTATGGTCTAGAGAAGATTTGTCTGATGAGTTAAAGAAAATGAGAAACCTATTTTGGTTATAGGCGGCTCTCATGACAATGAAGTGTTTTGTGAAGCAGCCAAATCAGATATTTTCCTGTATCAATGACGATCTCATGTAAGTAGTATTTATAGTACTATTGGCACAGAAAAAAGGACGTTTTTAATGAAGCATTTGTTTAAGCTCGACAATCAACAATTAACTGAGGTAATTAGTGACACTTTAGAGGGATGGACCGTTGTTCGGGGTAGTCCTACAATGAAAACTTGGATACTCCATACATCCAATGATGGCAGTATGATTTCTGGTATCTGGACAGCCACCCCAGGCACCTATCATGCTACTTATGCCGAATATGAATTCGTTCATCTCATAGAAGGCCGTATCACCATTACACCCGATGGTGGACAACCCATGGACGTAGGCCCAGGGGATGCCTTTGTGGTAGACGTAGGGTTTAAAGGTACCTGGGAAATCAAAGAGTCTGTGGTTAAGCATTTTGACATTAAGCTATGAGGTTTATTACGACGTATGACTGATGTGTCTATTCATTCAAAGTATGTGCCTAATTGATTAAAAGTATGGGTAGCGTTTCTTTTATTTAACATAGCCATTGTATAGACCTCAAGGTCGATTTTCATGAAATTTTCAAGATTAAGGTTGCCAGCCCCACCCTTGTTAACCATTATCAGTTAAACTTAGTCTATGAATCGATTTCGGCTGATAGATACCAGTGGCCATACGGACAGTGAGTATCAAGACTATATTTTACAAGGGGTATCACGTACCTTTGCGTTAACTATTCCCCAGTTGTCAAAGGATCTTGTGCAGGTGGTGGGCAATGCCTATTTATGGTGTCGTATGGCCGATACTATTGAAGATGATCCACAGCTTGCCTTAGCCCTAAAAGGACATTTTAGTCACCAACTCGCAGGCTTGTTAGAGAGCAAAGAGTCGACTACCGCTTGGGTGGCAGAATTACAGCCGCAGCTGCACCAAGATACCGCACCCGCTGAGCTCGACTTAATTGCCAACAGTCAGCGTATTTTGCGTTTATTTCGTAGCTTTAGCCCAACCCAGCAACGCATTATTCAGCAATGCGTAGCCACTATGGTGCAAGGTATGATGCACTATCAGGCCCATCAACCCCACTCAGGTTTGCCTAATATTCCGGCGCTTAACGACTATTGTTATCATGTGGCCGGTATTGTTGGTGAGATGCTGACATTGCTCTACTGCGATTACTCGAGCAAACTCAGACACAACAAAGCCCAGCTTATGCCCTTGGCCGTATCCTTTGGCCAAGGTTTGCAAATGACCAATATTCTCAAGGATATTTGGCAAGACCAAGGTCGTGAAATTTGCTGGTTACCGCAAGATGTATTTAGCAAATACAACATTGAATTACAGGATTTATCAAAGCAACGCACCAACCCTGATTTTCACCGGGGAGTGAGGGAACTGGTGGCTATTGCTCATGGTCACCTGCAGGACGCCTTAAGCTATACACTAATGACCCCAAAGGCTGAACAGGGCTACCGCAACTTTTGCCTATGGGCCATTGGTATGGCCTTATTAACCTTAAAGAACATCCATAAGCAGCCCGATTTTGAACACAGTTCGCAGATCAAAATTTCCCGCAATAAGGTTAAAATCATCTTTGTCGTGACCCGTTTTATTGGCCGCAGTAATAGCTTGGTTAAGTTGTTTTTTAAACGTGTAGCCCGCGGTTTACCTTAATAGCAATTGGTTTAAAAAAGAGCCGTAGGTTTACTTTCAAAGACTGACGACGAGCCTCAGGCAAAGCAACCGTTTTCAGGTCAATCCCTAAAGTGAAAAATCAATGCTCCTTAAGTGTTAAAGCTATCTTCTAGTATAGGCACCCCACAGGCCCTTTAAAAGTCCAGTAAGTGATTAATAGTCTATAAGCAGATCCCTCAGGCTTATAGAGCCTTTGAATACCAATAGCTACAAGTATACTAAGATATATTTAGTATATATTAATTCCCTAATTTATAATCTCCAGAATATGCCTCTGATTTGTCTTAAAGTCTGGACACAGTCATTATTGCTAGCCCAAAAGGTTCTCCCAAGCCTTATCAAGGTCACCCCCTATGCTAGGCAAAATGCTAAGGTCAACTTCTTTTCCTACCTCACCCAGAGCTGAATCAAACGATTTTTCAAATTCATCTGATTGTAATTGAGACAGTGAGTCTTTGAGGGTTTCATTTTCTTTGATAGCTTTCCCAACTAACTCCATGAGCTCTTCAGATTTTTTTTGATCAAATCAGCCAATAAGATTGTAGTTACAATGTCATTTACCATTATATAAAAGCTTTTGCCATATATGCCCGATTCTATTTCCCCTGCCTTATTATTTGCTACCAAATTTGCTTTACTTTGGGCGGACATCCCTTTGTATACTTTGCCATCAGGACCTAATACTTCTCCAGTTTTGAAAGTGAGAGCTATTACTTGATGGTTTGGCATTAAACTAACAATTAAACAAAGACTGCTAAGTAATAACTTTTTCATAACGGCTCCTCAATTCTGATCTATTCAAGTGGTGCAGTTCATTCTAAAGTTGGCTTTTATCTATATTTTTTATTAGATTAGGTTTTGATTGCTATGTTTACCGTGAAATTTTCACCATAATTGGGGTTTAATAGCAAATCAAAGCCCTCCCTTTTTCCTCCTGTACCCCTTCAAACACAGGGATGTTTAACCATTAACTTTTGTAGTTGGCCCATGTTAAGGTCTAATACCAACCCAAGACCTAAAGCTATTATTGTATGTTATCCATAGATGAGGCGGCTTTGATATAGCCTTTAGAACTTCTTTCCCACACTGAAGCTTGCTGAGTTACCACTCACGCCACCTATTGAGAGAGGTGGCGTGCAACACCCAGGGATTGTCAATAATCCGTTTCCATATTGGTGTCCACAATACGTTAGCCATTTTTGGCCGTTTTATAGAAAATGGCTTAACTTCACCCTACCTTTTGCTACTTCAAAAGCTGTAATACACTTTCGCCAGAGGCATTAGCTTGGGCTAGCATTGCAGTGCCTGCTTGCTGAAGCACTTGCGCTTTAGCAAGGTTTGCTGATTCAACCGCATAGTCTGCATCTTTAATACGAGACAGAGCAGTAGACTGACTTCCCACCCGATTCATCAAGTTAGAGACTGTATGATCAAGCTTTTTGGAGAGTGAACCAAGGTCTGCACGGTAAGCGTCCACCTGAGCCAACGCCAGCTCAATACTGCTCATCGCAATACGTGCAAGGTCGCTATCTTTTATGCTTGTAGCACTTGTAACGACCGGGGTCACAACCTCTAGGGTCATTACTACCCCAGGAGCCGCCCCTATATTTAACCTATAAAAACCTGATCCTATATCATCCCAAGCATCATTTATTTTTGCATTACTTTGCATCTTTGAGGACAAGGCATCAAATGTGGTTTCGGCATCAGTTACGAACGCTTGAATAATCTCTGTTCCATCAACTGTTATTCTTAAAACCTCAGTTGCTTTAACCGTATCCGCTACGTCTAGGGAAACGATCCACCTGTTGCTACCGAGATAAGACGTCGTTCCTTCACGCTCTGTGCTAATCAATTCAAAACCAAGCTGAGCACTGCGAATGTCTTGAAAAGACAATATGATTGAGTCATCGGCAGAATCGCCAACATGAATACCAGTGGTGGTAGCGGATGAAAGAAGGGCCGTTCCATTGAAGTCTGTTGTCTGCGCTATGCGCGTAATTTCGACCACAAGACCCTGATATTCGTTATCCATTGTGGTTAAACTTTCGGCGGTGTATGTTTCGTTAGCAGCCTGCACGGCCAGCTCTTTCATACGAGCAAGCATATTACCAATTTCTTCCATGCCACCTTCAGCCACTTGTATCATCGAAATACCATCATTGGCATTTCTTATGCCTTGATTAAGGCTCATCACCTTCACTTCCAACTTATTGGCAATGGCCATTCCAGCCGCATCATCTGCAGCTGAGTTGATCCGTTGACCAGACGCCAGGCGTTCCATAGACGTTTCCATGTCACCACGTGAAGCTTTCAAATGCCGCTGAGCAGTCAAGGACGCAACGTTTGTTCCAATTACCATTCCCACATTAACTACACCTAAGGTCAATAAACTAACACGATAACGATACAACTTTTGAACTAAAGAACGTTCGATTGAGGCTGTGTCAAAGACGGATGTACAATGACTATCGACAGGTTTAGACCAAACTAAAGGAATAAGCTAAAATAAAGGCTTTTAAGGCGTATTTTGGTGTCCATTTACTTAACAGTTGATTGGGTTTTATTAAGTTTGGGATTTAGACGGTAATTCAGCTTTCTTGGCTGACTTAGCCTTGAGACAAATAATAATTCGATTAAGGATGTAATGAGACTTTAAATCACGAGATGTGGACTTAGACAAGTAATATGTATCAGATTTAGTATAGGTGTGCTTTGAAAAAACGTCTACCACGCTTGTCTTAACTTAAGAAAACGTATGTATAACAACAAGATAAGATGCCCTGAGGGCTAGGAATGGTGCGGACGGAGAGACTCGAACTCTCACACCTTGCGGCACTGGAACCTAAATCCAGCGTGTCTACCAATTTCACCACGTCCGCTTAATCAACTCAGGCTAGGCCTGCGTTCATCGTACTTCTTTATTGTATGTAATGGGGTGGACGATGGGGTTCGAACCCACGACCACCGGAATCACAATCCGGGGCTCTACCAACTGAGCTACGCCCACCACTACGGCACTACATAATATATTATTTACCAGCTATACCTTTGCGACGTTGGTACGCCCTGAAGGATTCGAACCCTCGACCCACGGCTTAGAAAGCCGTTGCTCTATCCAACTGAGCTAAGGGCGCATTTTACTGCGGTAAATAATGGTCGGGGTAGAGAGATTCGAACTCCCGACATCCTGCTCCCAAAGCAGGCGCGCTACCAGACTGCGCTATACCCCGATTTCCTCCACAACGCTACTGCCAATTGGCTCATGCCGTTGAAGAGGTGCGTATATTAAAGCCGCTGCTCTGTTTCGTCAAGCTTATTGTATGGTTTTTTATCAATAAAACCAAACTGTTAAAATAAACTTCAATTCGAGAGTTCACGTTTCCAGCCAGTACCATCTTTACTGTCTTCCAATACGACACCTGCTTCTTTTAACTGGTCACGGATTTGATCTGACAACGCAAAATTCCGGTCTATTTTTGCTTGATGACGCTGTGCAACCAGAGCATCTATGTCTGCATCAGCTAGGTCGCCCTCACCCGCCTGGCCTCTTAAGTAGGCATGTGGCTCTAGGGCTAACAGACCCAAAATATTACCCAAGCCACGCATCTGACTGGCCAGCACAGCTGCGATGGGGTCTGCATCACGCTTAAGGCGATTTATCTCACGTGCCATCTCGAACAATACAACAATAGCTTCACGGGTATTAAAATCATCATCCATGGCCGCATTAAAACGATCTAGATAGGGGCCTTCAAGAGCTACATCGGTTAGCTCAAGCTGATCCATTGCGGTATAAAGCCGGTCTAGTGCCCGTTGAGCTTCAACCAAAGCCTCCTCGGCATAATCAATTTGGCTGCGGTAATGGCTTGCTGTAAGCAAATAGCGCACGATTTCTGCAGGGTATTTGGCTAATACCTCACGTATGGTGAAAAAGTTGCCTAACGACTTTGACATTTTTTCTTTATTAACTCGAACTGCACCCGCATGTAACCAGTAGTTTACAAAGGTTTCACCATTAGCTGCTTCAGACTGAGCTATTTCGTTTTCATGATGTGGAAAAGGTAAGTCTGGGCCACCGCCATGAATATCAAAGTGGTTACCTAAACAACATTTAGTCATCGCCGAACATTCAATGTGCCAACCAGGGCGCCCATTTCCCCATGGCGAAGCCCAAGACACCTCGCCCACTTTTGCGGCTTTCCACAACACAAAATCAAACGGATTTTCTTTAACGTCGTTAACATCAACCCGAGCTCCTGCTCTCATGTCTTCAAGTTTACGATTAGTCAGCGCACCATATGATTCAAATTTATCAACGCGATAATAGACGTCACCATTACTTGCTGCATAGGCGTAGTTTTTAGTAATAAGTATGTTTACCATGTCAATAATGTCAGGTATATGGCCTGTTGCACGGGGTTCTTGGTTAGGCGGCAACACACTTAAGGCACGCTCATCTTCATGCATCGCGTCAATAAACCGATTCGTTAGCTGCTCACAAGACTCACCATTTTCTGCTGCACGCTTAATGATTTTGTCATCAATATCAGTAATGTTTCGCACGTATTCAACTTGGTATCCCGCATGCCTTAAGTAACGAGTAATCACATCAAAAGACACCATTACGCGAGCGTGGCCAATATGGCAATAGTCATAAACCGTCATACCACAAACGTACAAGCTTATTTTACCTTTCTCAATGGGCGTAAAGGGGACCTTACTATTACTCAACGTATTGTGAAGCTGCAACATAATTAACTTTTCCGTTAGCCCTTCTTGGCCCAAGAGTCACGTAAAGTGACTGTGCGATTAAATACTAAGCGATCTGTCGTGGAGTCTTTATCAACACAAAAGTAACCCTCACGCTCAAACTGAAACCGCTCTCCATCAGTGGCCAGCGCTAAAGAAGGCTCTGCCATAGCACCTTCAATAAACCGCAGGTTGTCTGGGTTTACATAGGTCATAAAATCAATGTCTTTATTACCATCTGGATTCGCATGGCTAAACAGGCGATCGTACAATCGTACGTTAACCAATTCATGATGGCTGGCACTTACCCAATGCACTACACCATTTACCTTGTAGCCTTCTGGCTTTTTACCTAAAGTATGTTCATCATAGCGGCACAGTAGCTCAGTCACTTTGCCATCAGCATCCTTTATAATGCCTTCGCAAGTAATAATGTAACCACCGCGCAGGCGCACGGACTGATCTGGTGCCAATCGCTTCCACTTACCCTCTGGATGCTCAGCAAAATCTGCTTGATCGATATATACCTGCTTAGACATCACTAGTTGCCGTTCGCCCATGGCATCGTCCTTAGGGTGCTTTGGCACTACCAAGGTCTCTGTGGTGTCTTGGACCCAATTAGAAATAGTTACTTTTAATGGCTGAAGCACACACATGGCCCGAGATACTGTTGAGTCCAGATCATCTCTAACACTAGATTCTAAACGCCCAAAATCTGTAACTCCCTTACTGCGAGCAACAGGCGTTGCTGCACAGAAATTACGTAACGATTCTGGTGTATAACCACGTCGGCGCATCCCTGAGATTGTTGGCATGCGCGGGTCATCCCATGCGGTAACAGTATGGCTGTCTACTAGTTGTTTCAGCTTACGTTTACTCGTAATTGTGTAGTTAAGCTCCAAACGAGCAAACTCATACTGGCGCGGACGACGCGATCCGCTTGGCAAGGTGACATGGTCAATGAACCAATCGTATAAAGGCCTATGATCTTCAAATTCTAGGGTGCAGATGGAATGCGTTACTTGTTCTAACGCGTCAGATAACCCATGGGTAAAATCGTACATGGGGTAAATGCACCATGTATTGCCTGTCTGATGATGATCAATATGCCTAATGCGGTAGATAATTGGATCACGCATATTCATATTAGGTGATTGGTTATCAATTTTGGCACGCAATACTCGCTCGCCATCAGCAAATTCACCTGCTCGCATACGGGCAAAAAGATCTAAATTTTCTTCAATACTGCGCTCACGATAAGGGCTATCCCTACCGACTTTAGTAAGATTTCCCCGATATTCTCGCGCTTGGTCTGGACTTAAGTCACAGACATAAGCCAAACCTGTGTTGATTAGCTCAAGGGCAAAAGTGTGCAGTTGTTCAAAGTAGTTTGATGCATAAAACTCTTCTTGGCCCCAATCAAACCCTAACCACTCCACATCTCGTTTGATAGACTGAATGTATTCATCACTTTCTTTTTCTGGGTTAGTGTCATCGAAACGTAAGTTACAGCGTCCCTCAAACTCGTGTGCCATGCCGAAATTTAAATGCATCGAAGTAGCGTGACCCACATGCAAGTAGCCATTAGGTTCTGGTGGAAAACGAGTCACGACTTGACCATCACTCTTGCCCTTTCTCACATCTTTGGCGATGATATTACGAACAAAGTTTGACGCCTGTACGACGGTTTTTTCGGCCACGAATGGATCTCCTTAAGGCTTGCAGTGAAAAACCAATAATTATATGTCTTTTACAGCCTGCCTTGCTAGCAAAATTCGTGGGAATTTAAATGCCAAACTGAGGTCAGCGATTGCATCCATAGGCTGTGAGCTTCATAATACACTTTCTTTATTAACAACTACTTCCTAAGGCTGCCGCATGTCAAATGTATTAATGCAAACCAACTTTGGTGACATCACCATTGAACTTAACTATGAAAAAGCACCTATTACAGCTGCTAACTTTGAACAATACGTCCGTGACGGCTTTTACGATGGTGTCATTTTTCACCGTGTTATAGACGGCTTTATGGTGCAAGGCGGCGGTTTTGACGTGAGCATGGATCAAAAAGAAACCCGCGCCAACATTGAGAACGAAGCCGACAACGGCTTAACTAATGATGAAGGCACATTGGCCATGGCTCGCACTATGGACCCACATTCTGCATCTGCACAATTCTTTATTAACGTTGGTGACAACGCTTTTCTTAACCACTCAGGCAAAAACTCACAGGGCTGGGGCTATGCTGTATTTGGCAAAGTAGTTGAAGGTATGGACGTGGTTAACACCATTAAAAAAGTGCCTACCACTTCTAAGTCTGGCCACCAAGATGTGCCAGCAGATCCAGTCGTTATTGAATCTGCTACTATGATAGAGGGCTAACGCCTTGCGTCGCCTGCTCATTGCCGACTTACACCTGCACCCGGCTCGGCCGGAGCTTAGTCGTGCACTAATTGATTTTTGTCAGCAACGAATTAATGCCGATGACGAACTTTATATATTGGGCGACCTATTTGAAGCTTGGATAGGCGATGATGTAGGCCTAGTCACTCATGCCGATACCATTGCCTGTTTAAAACAGCTTACCCTTAAAGGCACTAAAGTGTTTTTCATGGCGGGTAATCGGGACTTTTTAATTGGTCCAAAGTTTAGCTTAGCTACAGGGGTGCAAATTTTAGATGACCCTACAGTGGTCAACTTTGATGGCCAACATGTTTTGCTCATGCATGGTGACACCCTATGCACAGACGATATAGGCTATCAGGACTTCCGTTCACTTGTGAGAGACCTTAGTTGGCAAAATGACTTTTTAGCTATGTCCCCTGCATTGCGTATGCAACAAGCCAATGACTATCGACAGCAAAGCCAGGCTTTAACGGCGATGAAGCCCAATGACATTATGGACGTTAACGCTGATGCTGTTAGCCATGTTATGAATCAGCACCAGGTGAGGTTGCTTATTCATGGCCATACTCATCGCCCACAGGTGCATCATTTAAATAATGGAGACCGAGTTGTTTTAGGTGACTGGGGGGGGCATTTTGATTATTTAAGCTGGCCACAAGGTCAAGCCTGGCATCTTATTAGAGAGTCAATTTAAGGCTTAATTTAGTTTTCTTCTAAGGTTTATTGAGTTTTTTTATTTTTTGGCTCCAGATAAATAAATGTTTGGTTCTATTTCACACGTCTATATCCACTCTAATATCGTTCCCCAGTTGGGTAAAGCATGAGCGTCCACTGCCATGTCCAGCTTACCGAACCTTTATGACAGGTCTAAAATCTGTACTAATAACTACAATATCGGTCCAATACCGCATGGTAAAAGGACAACAAAAGGAACAGGGTTATGAAAACTTTATTAAAAACATCAACTGCAGCGATTGCGCTTGCCTTAGCAGGTAATGCAGTTGCAGATGTAAATGTAGCGTACTTTTTAGAGTGGGCAACACCAAACCAAATTGCCAAGGTAGAAAAAGCATACGACGACGCTATGGGCGAAACGGTTAACTGGACTAACTTTGGCTCAGGCGTAGGCATGACTGAAGCGATGCTTTCAGGAGATATCGATATCTCCTACTCACAAGGCCTTACACCTTTCGCCAATGCTGTTAATGCAAATGCACCGATCAAGATGATTGCTATCGCTGTAGCTTACGGTGCTGCCGATGATTGTATCGTTCGCAGTGACTCTGGCATTACAAAAGACAACGCTTCAGAACTTGAAGGCCAAACTGTTGCAGTGCCACTAAACACGATGGCTGACTTTGGTTTTCGTATGACCATGTCTAACTTAGGTGTTGATGTGTCTCAACTAACAATCGTTGACCAAGAACCAGCCGACGCTGCAGTTTCTTTGGCTGATGGGGCGGTTGTAATGGCCTGCGCTTATGGTGCTAACTCATTAGCTAAGATGAAAGAAGTTGGCGCACCTATGCTTACTCCGGCAGAAAAAGCGGCAGCTGGCATTAGTAGCTTCGACATTATTTCTGTAACCGAGACTTTTGCCCAAGAACACCCTGATTTAGTTCGCACATTTGTTGAAGTTACTCACGAAGCAAACGCCGCTTGGGCTGCAGACCAGTCTAAGCTAGGTGTTATTGCTAAGGATGCGGGCATGACTGAAGAAGCAACGACTTCTCAAATGTCTGGCTTTACTTTCCCAACAGTAGCTGAGCAAAAGCGTGATTACTTTGGTCCTGACGGTATCGCTCGTAGCATGGTAGCCTTTATGGGTAACATGTTTGCAACCAGCGACACTCCAGCTCTTGCCGATTACAATGTAACTATCGATACGTCTTTCCTAGACTAAGATAGTTTTAGTACCACGCGGCACCCTCTAGGCTGCCGCGTTTTTTGCTACCGACAGTGGCATAAGCGCTGATTTGAAGTGAGCGCAGCAATTAATCCCTATTCCCAAAAACTATACCTATAAGAGTTACCCATTATGAGTGACCTAGTTTCAGATAATCTAAATATGCAGTTCACTACGCCTTCTGGGCTAGTTGTCCATGCTCTAAAGGATGTGAGTTTTACACTTAAAAAAGGCGAGTTATTGTCTGTTTTAGGGCCATCAGGCTGTGGTAAAACAACCCTACTTAACATTGTTGCAGGCTTTCTTAAACCCACCAGCGGTTCAGTGGAGCTTGATGGCAAGGAAATAGAGGGTCCTGGAGTAGACCGAGGTATGGTATTTCAGCAAGGCGCCTTATTTGAATGGCTCACTGTGGCTCAAAACGTAGACTTTGGATTACGTATGAAAGGCGCAGATCCAACTGAAACAGCAAAAAAAGTAGATGAATGGTTAGAAATTGTAGGCCTAGCAGGCTTTGGCGACACACCCACTTACCAGCTTTCTGGCGGTATGCAACAGCGTATTGCCTTGGCTCGTTGTTTAATTAACGATCCAGACCTCATCCTTATGGATGAACCTTTAGGCGCTCTAGATGCCCTTACTCGTGAAAAAATGCAGTCACTGGTATTAAAAATCTGGAAAGAAACCGGCAAGACCATCATGATCATTACCCATTCTGTAGAAGAAGCGTTGATGTTAGGTGAGCGTTTATTTGTAATGGCACCTCGGCCTGGTAGATTGCACAAAGAATACCACTTACCATTTGCAGAAATGGGTTTAACTCAAGACCCTCGCGATATTAAAAAAACTCAACATTTCAGTGAAACCCGGGAAGAAATTCTGTCCATGATTTGGGATATGGAAGAAGAAATCATGGGTGGGGGGTCACTATAATGAGCGAATTCCTATTTGAACAACGTAACACTATTGTTGCTTTTCTTATTATTGGTTTAATCATCTCTTTGGCTTTATCTATTGTCAAAGGCCGCCGAGTTATGGCGACAGAAAGAACTGACTTAGTATTTGGTAATCCGGCTAAAGCGCTTGGCGGCTGGTATTGGATCATTACTGGTATGTCCTTTGTGATGCTTATTTGGTTTTACTTTTCTTGGGACGCCGCACGAGCGTATAACCCAAAAGCGGCTAACGAATTATGCCAAGTTGCTAAGGTAGAAAGCGCCATTAAACCCATGCGTTCTCAATTCCCACTTGATAAACAAAACTTGCGTGGCACAGACCTTATCGCAAGGGATAGCGCACAACTGGAACGTATTAATAACAGCCTACAGACATTGGCCCTGCAGAACTCTGTAAAACTCGAAGCTGCTGCCATACTCACTAGTTTACATAGCGCTTTAGTAGACCAAGCTAACCCGGTATATATGAAGGCTAGCTTGGCAACAGAGTTTAAATCCATCGCTGCACGTATTGACAGCCTAACAGCTAATTTCAATGATCCAGACTTTCCTGGACAACCTACAGTGGCTCAGCAGGCTGCTGCAGCTGCCCAACCCGGTTGGGGTGATACAGGAAAGGAAATTCCTGTGTTGGCAACTACCCCGCTAGGCTATCGCTATGAGGCCATCGCTGCCGAAATACGCCTTATCGCTAAAGACTTTGTTAAGCTTCGTAACACTAGCCCTCACTTATTAGCGCAAGTGGCTGACATAAACTCACGCATTAAGGACGCTAAAGCCCGTTTTAAGGCAGACATCAATATATCTATCGAAGAACAAGAAGCTCGTACCAGGTTATATAGCCAACTCAATAAGATGCTTAAGCGCATCGATGATGGTGCAATCTACCCACCCAACAGTCTAGATGACATACAATCCTCCTTGGTGGCTTTTGATAAAACCCATATCGCACAACAAGGCAGTCTAAAAGCGTTTGATACTTGGATGATGCCTGGTGGTCGAATTATGGCCGGTAATAGCGCTTGCAGTGAACAAGGGTCAGGTCGTTGGTTACCAAAACCCTCAGACACCTTAGGCACCTTAATGCGCATTGCTGATCCAGATATCGGATTTAAAGACATTCCACTACTTTGGTATCGTTGGCAACCTGTAGGTGGCATGATCGCCTTCCTGTTTCCAGACTGGATTGCCGAACTAGTACCTGGTGATTATCCGCGTCACACCCAAAATGGTGAGATTAAAAGCAACTTCAAATCTAACGTGCAAGACTTTGTTACTGGCAATTACGAGTCCTTTTCTATTCCTGTGCCTATGGGACACATGTGGGACTCCATTATTCGAGTAGTGATTGGTTTATTTTTTGGCATTATTTTAGGCGTTCCACTTGGGTTATTTATGGGTTTAAGCCGTTTTGCAAAAGGCTTTTTTGATCCTATGGTTGAACTATACCGACCTGTTCCACCTTTAGCATGGGCGCCATTAATCCTCACTATTTTTGGTATTCAGGATGATGGTAAAATCTTCCTACTGTTTATGGTGGCTTTTGCCATTATGGTTATATCGGCTCGCACAGGTGCCACGGGCACACAGCTTTCTAAAATACATGCAGCGCACTCTTTAGGTGCTAGTCACCGCCAAATTCTCAGGCGCGTTATCTTACCAAACTCTCTGCCAGAGATTCTTACGGGGATTCGTATCTCCATAGGTGTGTGCTGGGGTACCTTGGTGGCAGCGGAAATGTTGGCAGGAACTACAGGTATTGGTTTTGTAGAAAACGTTGCACGCAAACAATCAGATTACGAAGTAATCTGGGTGACGATTATAATCCTAGGCGTACTTGGCCTTCTGTTTGATCTCATTATGCGCGCCGTTATAACCCGCACTATTCCATGGCGTGGCAAAGGCTAAGTGTTAGCTTGAACCAAAGTTAAATAAAAAGGTACGCCATAATGGACTACCTTTTTTTTGTCGTACAATAGCTGCTTGAACCCTATTAACAGTTAGGGAGTTGCAGTTTTATAGTGACGGAAATGGCATGCAAATAAACGCGAACTTTAATCTACGTGTACTCGTTCACTCGGATAACCAACCTTGGCTGGAGTCTCCAATGCCTGGCGTAGAAAGGCGGATGTTGGATCGAATAGGAGGCGAGATAGCGCGGGCAACAACAATAGTGCGCTACGCAGCCAATAGCCACTTTTCAGAGCATTGCCATACGGGAGGAGAAGAATTTATTGTTCTTGAGGGTATCTTTCAAGACGAAAATGGCGACTACCCCGCTGGCACCTACGTGCGCAATCCGCCCACCACAAGTCACTCACCAAGGTCAGATCAAGGCTGCACTATATTTGTAAAGCTATGGCAATTTGACATGCAGGATCGCAAGCAATTTCATCTAACTATGCTTGATACTCCCGCCACAACAAAGGGGGCTGTAAAAACTGCAATCCTTCACCAAGACAAGTACGAATCTGTAAAGTATATAGAGGTTCAGGCCGGTGCCAATTTAACCTTAGATGCCAGTGGGGGCGTTGAAATACTAGTGCTCAGCGGCACTATAGCTGAAAGTGGCGATTTGCTGCGCCAAGGCTCTTGGTTACGCTGCCCAAGCCAAGTAAAAATCACCTCTATAGCGGGTAACCATGGGGCAAAGGTATGGGTAAAATCTGGCCACCTAACTTATGCTAAAGCACCTATAAACTGAAGTGTGGCTTTAAAAAATTGGTATTAAAAATAACGTATTTGGCAAGTTAAAACGCATGTACTTAGGTAACTGAAAATAAGGCCACAATTTGAGTTTGAATGATGGTGAACCATGCGTTAAAGTGGACCTAAATTTAGATCGTTGTTTATCATTTTTATTCAGCACACCACTGTTTCACTTTGAAAGTGCTGGCCGTCAAATTGATGCAGGTGATAAATGGGCTTTAACTCTGCTCCATCAGGAATACTACCAAATCGCAGATCAACAGCCACACTAGGTACCGTACTGGCTGGGATACCAAGGATTTGACCATGTGAATTACGGTGTGTATGGCCACAGAAAAGATTTTTTACTTGGCTGTTTTGCTCCAATACATGGGACAAGTAGTCCACTGTATTCCAATGTTCAAACTGAAATGGGTATTTAGAGTCAATGACTTCAAACGGTGGGTGGTGCATGAAGAGTGCAGTCGGTTTCTGTGGCTCCTGGGCTAGCATCCAGCTAAGATGATTAGCGCGTACTTGGCAATAATCACCCATGTTAGTGCTCGTAGATAACGTATCTAATGCAATCAAACGCACTGGATAATTATTTATACTATATTGCAGAAACTCTAAATCGGGGTTAATGACCAAGCCCATCTGGAAGTTTTTGACAATTAGACTTCGGTCATCTCGGTTGCCTGCACACACATACATTGGGACGGTAATACCTTCTAGGATAGTCAATGCCAAGTTGTATTTTTCTTGGGAACCGTTGTGTACAACATCGCCAGTATGAATAACTAGATCAGGGCTAGGGTTTAGGTTATTAATGTTATCAACCACACACAAAAGGTTGTTAAGTCGATCTTCGAGCTTATCAGATTTTGGATCTATGTGGCTGTCAGAAATTTGGGCTATTATCATTGCATACTCGCTCTTAAAGCAGTTTTACCCCGTTAACTTTACCTTTTACTGGGGTAATATGAGTATTGATTAAACTTGGCTATCATAGAATTTACGCAATACAGTGACAACTTCTGGCCGAGCGAATTTAGTAGAAATTTCTTCACCGTTCGACAGCATTTGACGTTGCCGTGTGCCAGACACATTAATTCTAAATTTTTCATTATGAGGGCATGTTTTAGCAGTCGCCATGCCATCACAAACTTCACAATAAAATGTAATGTCAATTTTTAATGGCTGAGTGACCAAGGCACCCTCCCACAAAGTATCAAAAATATGGTGTGCATCAAAGGGCCCGTAAAAATCATCAACACCAGCATGATCTCTTCCAATAATCAAATGCGAACACCCAAAGTTTTGTCGTATCAGTGCATGAAAAAGAGCTTCTCTAGGCCCCGCGTAACGCATTTCAATGGGATACCCAGCCTGAACAGCTATATTATCTTTAAAATATTTATCTACCATGACTTTAATGGCTTCAACTCGCACAGGTGCTGGAATATCACCAGGTTTTAATTTGCCTAACACCTGGTGAATAAACACACCATCAGTGACATCAATAGCAATTTTCACCAGAAATTCGTGGCTGCGATGCATTGGGTTTCGAGTTTGAAATGCTGCTACTTTTGACCAACCCATTTGCTTAAATAAATCTCGACTCTCTTCAGGACGAATGTAAAGATCACCAAATTCATGTGGAAACCAGCCTTCCTCAATAACTTTTATGGAACCACCAAGGTTGACTGATGGTTGAGCCATCACTTTAGCAACACCTGGGTGGCTTTTATCCTTGGTGCCAAAAACTTTATCACATTGTAGAGCAAGGTCGGGAATGTATTTATCCTGAACCATTAATAGACCCATAATTTGTTGGGTTTCACCATCAATTAATGCCACTTCCTGACCAATTTCTATCTCATTAGCCAGCGTTTTATTAACTGAAAGTGTAACTGGAATGGGCCAAAATAAGCCATCAGCTAGCCTCATATCTTCGCAGACACCGCGCCAGTCAGCTTGTTTCATAAAACCATCAAGCGGTGTGTAGGCGCCCATTGACAACAACAATAGGTCACATACCTCACAACTACTCATGGGGATTTTTACTAAACTTTCAGCTCTAGACATTTGTTGAGATCTAAGGTCTTGTGAAATAAGCAGAGGCTTTAACACTCCAGCACCATGAGGTGGGACTAAATTAGTCATTATTTTTTCTTCCTTATGCAAATAATTTTTCTAGTACTGAAGATGATTCTCCCCCAAAGACCTGCATCAAAACCTGTGGCTAATCATGGCTTTTTTGGCGTAGTGTATTCCACCACTTTATGGAACGGTTCCCAGACAGCCTCGTATCCAACGAAACCTGTCTTACTTGGTTCTTTTCTGCGGGTAGTCATAAATCTGGACTTACCATCTGGAACGGGTGGTTTTTCTTTGGGCAGATCACTCATGATTTTCACCTTTATGCATTTAATTTAATAATTAAGGATTAAAGTAGATAATGCTTTTAAATAATAATAAATGGCAACCATTTTAATGAATTGGCACCGTTAGCGCGTCAGGTATGTCTGGCCCTTTTTCAATTGAACCACCCGCTTCGATTTCTTCTTCAACTGCATCACGGACACCAAGAATCTCCAAGTTGAAGTTAACTATCCTGCCACACAGCGGGTTGTTGCCATCGACAGTCAGTGTTTCATCATCAATTCTGGTAACAATAAAGCTCTGCTTTTCTCCCTTATCATTCTCAGAATGGAGAGTAGTGCCAACTTCTCTATATTCTTTAGGAACATTTTCTAACCGGTCTGTGAAGACTAGAGATTCGTCTCGGGGGCCATAAAGTTGGTTACAATCAATAGGTACTTCAATAACGTCACCAGCAGACTTACCTTCCAGTTCTTTTGTAACTGCAGGCGCAAGAATGTCGTTCACTCCATGAACGTAGCCAATTGGAAATTCGACAGCAACAATAACCTCTCCTGATTTTTGATCGATTACCCTGTAAGCCAGTTCCACATACTTTGTATTTTGAATTGTGTTATTCATATCAAATTCATTTCTAATAATTAAAAGATGGATGCTCCAAAAATCTTAATCTCTTCGTCTTCGTATCCCAGCACAAGCCTGCCAAGCCACTCCCCTTCTTTTTTAGTACTGCGTTGCCTGTAGAGCACGGTCACATGCACTCCGCGGCGGATGGTACCTATGAACTCTATTGACTCAGATAGATTTCTTGTTAATTCGCTATTTGCAAATTGCTTGCCTACCTCAATTTCGTTCAACCCACGCACTAAGTTTTCAGAGAAATACTTTACAAACTCGCCGTATTGCCCAGTGTTGGAGGCATGTAAAAGATGACTCCACAGTGGGTTAGCTATGGCAAGAATTTCGTCATCTGTTTTATCGGTGACGCTCCGAGTGTTTGTCGATGCTATAATGCTCATTAGCAGTTCGTTATCCTAGTCAATCATCAATCACAAAAAGCCTAAAAAAGGCCACCAAGCAACTTACTAACCCTTTGGTTCAATCAAACAGGGGTTAAACTAATCCCCCATTTGTATTACATATTACTCACCATCCTTAACAAGGTGATAAACAGGGGCCTTTTCCATGGTGTACTCACCGGTGTCAGGGTCACGCCGCGAAACAGTTAACACATGCCAATTTTCATCATCTAGCTTCATAGCATCACCACGATAGTAGTAGCCAGGCCAGCGGGTTTCTTTACGGAACATTGTATGCTGCGTCACACACTCTGCCGTTCGATGACGATGCATTAGTTCCCAAGCCCGGAGTAACTCATGAAAGTCTGAAGCTGCAAGCTTCTCAAGGTCCTCTTCCATAACCTTAAGCTTTTTAAGACCAATGCTCAGCAATTTCTCGTTGGTCATGTAACTCACGGTTGCACCACCACAGTACTCATCCATCAGTTTCTGCAATCGGTCCAGACCCTGCCGTGGATTGATATAATTAGGATTAACATCACCAGCAACAACTTCGTTGCGATAAATTTTGTAATGCTCCATTGGCTTATAGATTTTTTCTTTAAGCTCGTTGATCCGTTTGTCCGAGACCACAATACCCTCACCCTTGCCATCATCAATATAGCGACAGGCGGCCTTAGCTGAGAGGCGTCCCTCAGTGAATGATCCTGACGAGAACGCATGGGGCGTTCCGCCGACGGCGTCACCGGCACCAAACAACCCTTCAATGGTCATCATACGGTTGTAACCCCAAAAATATTCGGGTGGAGAAACATCCTCAGGGCCAGAGCACCAAGCACCACTGCCCGTTGCATGGGAACCCATAACGTATGGTTCTGAGGTAGTCAGTTCGGGGTTTTCATGTTTGGGATCCACATCTGTAGCGGCCCAAAGTACAGCTTGACTGATCGTCATCCCCAAGAAATTTTCCCAGCCTACTTCCTCAAGGTGCGGATCTTGGAAGGCTTCCATGGTGACCATGTGGATTGGACCTCGACCGGCGTTTACCTCAGAAATCATGGCATGGTTGCGCAAACACGTGGGAATAGGCCGGTGGGTCTTGTGGGACAGTTCCGGATCAAGGTATTCCTTGCCAACCATTTCTTGTAATTGTGGCCACCACTTGGATTCGAATTCTTCGCCTAATCCATTTTGGGTATAGGTTTTTAGATGTAAGAAGTAGGCTCCCACGGGGCCAAAACCATCCTTGAATCGGGCCAATACAATGCGGTTTTCCATCTGAGTCATTTTAGCGCCAGCTTCGATCATTAAACCGTAGGCAGAACCAGAAGACCAAGGCGCATACCAAGTACGACCCATACCTTCGCCAGTGGAACGTGGCTTAAAGATGTTTGAGGCGCCGCCAGCACCACAAATAACTGTTTTGGATTTGAAGACGTGGAAGTCTCCAGTACGCACATTAAATCCTACCGCTCCAGCAATCCGGTTTTCCTTAACTTCGTCCATAAGCAAGTGGGTGATACAAACACGGTTATAAACCTTGTCTGCATTCTTTTTCGCAGCCTCAGCCACAATAGGCTTATACGATTCTCCGTGGATCATTATCTGCCAACGGCCTTCCCGCAAGTAGGAATCTTTCACCGGATCCTTCATAATAGGCAGGCCCCACTCTTCAAACTGGTGAACAGCAGAGTCTACATGCCGAGCCATGTCAAACAAGAGGTCTTCACGAACCATTCCCATCAAGTCTATCCGTGCGTACTGCACGTGATCTTCTGGATTGTTCTCACCAAAGCGCGTACCCATGTAACAATTGATTGCATAGAGCCCTTGAGCAACAGCGCCAGAGCGATCTATATTCGCCTTTTCAGCAATGATAATTTTCTTATCTTGGCCCCAGTACCTGGCTTCAAAAGCTGCACCAGTGCCACCTAAACCTGCACCAGCGACTAAAACGTCAATATTATCTTCTACGATTGTCTTGTAGGCCATTAGTAATAAACTCCCTGTTTTAGCGTCAGGCCATTCGATGCTAATGTGTGAAGGCCTCCATCGTCAAAGCGGATGTATTTCGGTTCATTAAATAATAACTCGCCATCACGCTGCTCCTGGGTTGGCCCCACAACTTCTTTAAGATTAGGTGTGCAGCTGCCCCAGGGCTTGGTGGTGATTGGAGAAAGAAAACTCTTCTCCCTGCCGTCTCTATACTTCACGCTCCACGCTATGGTTCCTTTGTCCTCATCTCGGTCCACTCGAACGCTATGGCCCAGCGGTGAAAAGTCTGCATAACCGCGCACATCAATGGCGTTTTGAGGACAGGCTTTTACACAAGAGAAACATTCCCAACAGTGTGTGGGTTCAATATTGTAGGCACGGCGATTGGTCTTATCAATGTGCATGATGTCCGATGGGCAGATATCTACGCAATGTCCGCATCCATCGCACCGGGTCATGTAAACAAAAGTTGGCATGATATATTTCCTCTCACATATATATTTGGAAGATTTTAATTAGGGTATTTTAAGGCTCACCTTAGTAATGACTGGGCTTTTCACGCTTGATGCCCAGCCCCATAGATAAGGGGGCATCCTTGAGTAACTCCATGGAGTGACTATCGCGGACAGCAGGATTGGTGCGATCAACAGGCTCAGGGAGATTATTTCGTGATCCGCTGGCCTCAGACATTTTTTTCTCTAAAGCCGCAGCTGGTTTAAAGAACATATGAGAAAACTTAGACCATGGTACTGATCCAAACAGCACTGTCGTTGTGAAGATATACAAGATCAGGGTCAGCACGCTCCAAGTGGAATTACCATTGGCTTGGGTATAGGCCCAGACCAGAGCGAATGTAGTGCTTAGGGTGAGTGAGACCACAAACAGGTCAGCTCGCACAAGTCGAAATGGTGAATGCCCTTCAGAGGAAACATCAACTCTGATGAAAAACCAGAACCAGTAACCACCTAAACACACCATGAAGGCACCAAGATACCAGAGATTAGCCACAATTACCGGTGTTGCCGACTCTTGATAGCCGAACACCATCATGGCTGTCGTGGCAGTGTAAGCAATAAACCCATACATTGTTAACAGATGAGCAAGCTGTCGTCGCGTGCTACAGTCACCTAATTCGGCAGAAGTCAAACCATCTATGGCTGTTTTAACCGCCACCGATGCCTTCTCGCCGCCACTGACTTGGCGTTTTGCATTAGCCTTAGATTTCTGCCAATTATTAAAGAAGTACTGGGCACTTCTTTTGTGTACGATATCAAACAGTGTTCCACCAGCGACCAAGAGTGCCATAAGTATGACGTATGTTTCCATAATGGTGGGATCGATCATGACCGAAAGTTCGGCAAAAGGATTAGTGTTAAACATTAATTTAACTCTTGTTATTATTATGTAATTAATTGATAACATGTTTACAGCAGGCTTGTATAGTATGTTGTCTTTATGGCCTAGTAGATTTCTTCAATGACTCCTTGGGGCAAGTATCATTTAACTTATTGTTTTATTGAATTTTTAAAGACCAAAAAATTTTTACTTTGGCGTCTTAAACATTGGGAATGGGTTTGGGCAGTATGAATTGACAGTTAATTAATACCGCTATCATATTCCTGTGTTTGGCCTTTAAAGCTGAGGACTAAACCAATGCGCTGATTACGGCAATGGCTGCCAGTGCTGATAACAGGGCCAAGGTAAGTTTACGCATGGCTACCACGTCAATGCGATTGAATAGGCTAGCACCCACTTGGTTCGCAACGAGAATAACAGGCAACATAACAACCAGCAGGCTGGGTAGATGAGAAGATATTAGCGTGTGCCCTTGAAACCAAGACAAACCGTACAGATCAATTAGTAAGAAAAATAAGATAAGCCCAGCACGCATGACTGCAGGATGCATTTTTGAAGACATCATATAAACCGCTGCTACTAGACCCCCAATAGTTGCAAGGCCATTCAAAAATCCAGCAACCAAACCAGCTATAACAATCCAAGCTGCTGACTGAGCAGCTTTAAAATACCATTGCCGCCACAGCGCAAAACACGCTAATAATACGCCACATCCAGCCAAACCACGCACTAAATCTGATTGCCAATGCTGCAGTGCAATGACTCCTAAAGGCGTTCCAAGTGCGCTTCCCAAACATAGAATGAGTAGCCAGCGCCATGGCACTTGACGCCACACCTTAGGTAACAAGTGCAAACTGGCGATCACTTCCATGATAAACAGCAAAGGTACAATAGTCTGAGCGCTAAAAACCGGTGCTAAGGCAAAAAAACACAGAGCAGAAAAGCCAAAACCCACTAATCCCCTAACAACACCTGCAATGAATACGATGACGAGGGCATAAGCGAGTTCTAAAAGTGATAATGGCAGGTAAAACCAGTCTAGGTTTACACTATCCATTTAAGTGCGCTGTTCTCCTTGATAAAGGCGCACAACGTGTCGAGCTTCAGCAAAAAATAACCACCGTTCCAATAACAAGCCAGCCATCATAGTAAACCATGCAACAGCTAAAAGCTCTGTCCTACCGGCACCATCAAAAACCCAATAAAAAAGGCCTAATGGAACTATAAAGGTGACTAAAGTCATCACTATGCGCAAGCGAAGAAGTAAATCTGCAGCAACTTGATAACCAAATTCACGGTTTAAGAAGGTTGGTGCACTATGTCCTGCATCCAATAACCGAACACTGGCTTGAGAAAAACCTGTTGCCGTTTGAATAGTGGCGCCTTGAGGTTTACCTTGCCAGAAAAAATACACCAATTTAAGTGCTAAGGTAATAAGCACTAGCCCTATAACAACCGCTAATAATTGATAATTTAAAGCGCCAAAGAAGCTGTTCACAGCTAAAAATAACGAACCACCACTGATTAAGGCATAAGCCATAAATAAGGCAGGAACCATAGGTGTGTTCCACTGACGGATGGTTTTTAAGCTTGCATAAATCATGCTGGTAGTAAACAAGGTGACCAGCGCTAATATAATACTCAACCCAGCCAATAGGTTAATACTAGGCCATTGCAAAAATATTGCAGCCGCATAAAGAGCGGCCACAGGGTATAGCAAAATAGCAAATACGGCTTCCCGTGATAACCATGAAGTGCGAAAACGGCTAAATGAACGCCAGGCATTTTTAGGGTTAGCCAAGTGCATTGTAGACGAAGCTAAGCCAATACTAATAAGCACCATGGCAACAATACCGAGGCTCAGCTGCTGGGCGACTATGAAGCCTTGGGTATAGCCCAATAACTGTCCCGCTCCCAACCAGGCTAGCAAACCATAGCCAGCACCAGAGGTGACGGTAAAAATAAGAACTGAAAAGGCCGGATGCATAATAAATACCTAAAAGTAGCTTAATGATTAACGATTGATAATACGATTGACCAGTTGCCTAACGCCTTGCATAGGCGACACCGCAATACTGTCTTGTTGCTTAGGGTTTCTGGGCGGCAAATAAGTATTAACCGGGTTGTAACCAAGCTCAGGCATCAACTGTTGGCCTGCACGCTCTCTAGTTAGCTTTGAAACCTGCGAATCTGGGTCATCGAAATCTCCAAACACTCGAGAAGAGGTTGGGCAAGTCAATACACAGGCTGGCTGACGTTCAGCCTCTGGTAATTGCTCATCGTAAATACGGTCCACGCACAAGGTACATTTTTTCATAGTACCCGAATCAGGATCTAACTCACGTGCACCATAAGGGCAGGCCCAAGAACAGAGGTTACAACCCATGCACTTATCCTGATCGATGAGGACTATGCCGTCTTCTTCACGCTTATAAGACGCACCAGTAGGGCATACTGTAACGCAGTCTGCAGTCTCACAGTGCATACAAGACATTGGAATATTGACCGTTTTGCTGTGTGGGCTGTCTCCTACTTCATAGGAATGGATTCGGTTAAGCCAGCTACCGCTTGGGTCTTTACCATGGGGTCGTTCGTCACTTAAAGGGCCAATAGTACCTGAGGTATTCCACTGTTTACAGGCTGTTGCGCAGGCATGGCAGCCTACACAAGTATCTAAATCAACAACTAAGCCTAGTTTCATTTTTCACCTCGGCTAAAAATATCACGCCAGCCACGGCTAATGTTTATATTGGGATGGCTGCTATAACTGCTCATCTTGCTTGCAGGAGTGAAATTGGGTAACGCCTTGGCTTTATCGAAACGGGGCCATGCCAAGTTTTGCTCAGACAAAGGAATTTCATCCTTACCCACTGGAGTTATTTTAACTCTTAAATCATACCAAGCTGCTTGGCCCGTCACTGGATCAGAGTTAGTCATACGATGCCCCCCCGCCTCAGCCTCTCCTGGTAATAACTCGTTAATAAGATGATTCATTAAAAAGCCTTGTTGAGACTCGTTCGCGTCATCACTTAAACCCCAAGTACCTTGTTGCTTTGCAATGGCGTTCCATGTCCAAACTGTTTCCGGGTTAACCCCTTCCATGAGCTTAACTTGTGCACGAATGCGTCCGTTATGTGATTCTACCCATGCCCAACCAAAGTCTTTAATACCTAGTGCCTCACCCTTGCTACGATGCATATAAAGGTAGTTCTGGGACATAATTTGGCGTAACCAAGAGTTTTGAGAATCCCATGAATGATACATAAACATAGGCCGCTGGTTTACAGCATAAAATGGGTATTCCTGTGCATCTGTACGGGCTTGTTCTAAAGGCGGGTAGTAGAATGGTAGCGGATCAAAATATGTTTTGAGGCGTTCTTTATGGTGCTCTTCAGTCGGCTGTGGGCCATCATACAAGCCTTGTCCAGCCAGACGGAATTTTTGTAAGGTTTCTGAATAGATCTCAATGACAATTTGATCTGTACTACCTACCCAACCGGCTTCCTTAGCCAGTTCCATATAATCTCGGTTGGCATGACGCATATACCTTTGGTTAGGCTTCAACTCAAACTTAAAGAAACACTGATTATCTATATAGGCTTTCCACTGATTAGGATTGGGTTCACCACGCAACGATTTGTCCCCATCTTTACCACGCCAACCCGCTAAGAAGCCAATACCTGGAGCTCGCTCAAAGTTAACTATAAAGTCCTCATAACCTTTAAATTTAGGTTGGCCTTCATCATTAATAAAGGCTGGAAATTTTAGACGTCCAGCTAAATCTACCATAACTTCTTGCCAGCTTCGAACGTCACGATCTAAGGCTAAAATGGGCTGACGAATCGAATCACATGCTGCATCTACCTCTGATATGGGTCGGTCCAGCATAGAAATGGTGTCATACCTCTCAAGAAAGGTTGTATCTGGCAATACCAAATCAGAAAAGTTTACGGTTTCTGAGTGGAAAGCATCACAGGTCACAATAAATGGGATTTTATATTCGCCATCATCGTCCTTAGCCCTGAGCATATCCATTGTCTGGGCTGTATTCATACTCGAATTCCACGCCATATTGGCCATGAACAACATCAATGTATCTATTCGGTATGGGTCACCCGCAACTGCATTGCTAATAACCATGTGCATTAGGCCGTGGTTGGCGATAGGCGCATCCCAAGAGTACGCTTTATCAATACGCCTTGGCTTACCATTTTCATCAATCACTAAATCTTCTGGCTGAGTAGGGAACCCTAAAGGCGCTGATTCTAAAGGGGTATTAGGTGCATTTCCTTTAGCAGGTTTAATGGGTGGCACTATGTGCTTCGGGAAAGGAGGCTTAGCTAAGTGACCACCTGGGCAGTCTATCGTTCCTAAGACAACCTGTAACAAATGGATTGCGCGGCACGTTTGGAATCCATTTGAATGGGCTGAGATACCACGCATGGCATGCATGGACACCGGCCTACCAATAAACTGCGTTTGTTTACGTCCTGCCCAATCGGTCCACTCTGTATCGATAGTGATCGTTTCTTTAAAAGCAACATGGGCCATTTCTAAAGCAATGCGTTCAATACTCTCAGCATCAATACCACAGACCTTTGAGGCTGCTATTGGCGCATATTCTGGCGCCATGTACTTTTCCATTAGAATGCTAAACGCAGTCCTCACTGGGGTACCGCAGGGGGCCTCATACGCCCCCATCAAAGCAGGCGCTACATCTGCACTTAAGGCTGATTGCACACCATCAGTATGCTGATCCCACACCTGTGGGTTACCTTGTTCATCACGTAGTAATAGTCCATCACCCTGCTTACCTGGGTTATTAATAACTAACTGTGGCCCGTTGGTGTAGCGAATTAAAAACTCATCGTCTATTAACCCTTCCCTTAACAGCACTTGCATCATCGATAAGGCAAACATGCCATCTGTGCCAGGGGTGATCGCAATCCACTCATCTGCAATAGCTTGGTAGCCGGTGCGTACAGGATTCACAGCAACAAATTTAGCACCGCGTTCTTTAATCCGTTTCAAACCTAGCTTGATCGGATTGGAGGCATGGTCTTCTGCCACTCCCCACATCATAAAGTATTTCGTATTTTCCCAGTCTGGGTCACCAAATTCCCAGAAAGAGTGACCCATGGTATACAAACCAGCGGCAGCCATATTAACTGAACAAAAACCACCGTGGGCTGCCCAGTTAATGGTGCCAAACTGGCTAGCCCAAAGGCCTGTCAGGGCCTGCATTTGGTCTCTACCCGTAAAGTAAGCTAATTTTTTAGGATCTGTAGCTCGAATATTAGCTAACCTCGCTGTTAACATATTTAAAGCAGCTTCCCATGAAATAGGCTCAAACTCGCCTGCCCCACGTTCTGTACCCGGTTTGCGCAACAAAGGCTGAGATAATTTAGCTGGTGAAAGCTGCTTCATAATAGCAGAGTTACCCTTGGCACAAAGCACTCCTTTGTTCACAGGGTGGTCTGGATTACCCTGTACAAAGCGTATTTTTTCATCTTCTAGGGTAACCTTAATTCCACACCGACAAGCGCACATATAGCAGGTGGTATAGCGATGTTCTTGTTTCGAGTGATCTTCAAACTGAGGCAGGTCTTGGCTTTGTTTCATAGGAACCAATATGTGTAGTGACGATTTTAATAAGCATATAGGATGTAACAATTTTTTCCAACAGCCAACCTTTATTCAGCCATAGAGCCACCCAATAAAACATCACTCAAAATTAGACTATGACAACAAACGTAGGGCATAAAAAAGGCCACCAAAGGCAGCCTTTAAAAACGTAATAGAAGAACTAAAATCAAGCAGTTTAACCTGCAATACCAACAAACACTGGGATTATCTCTGCATTACGGGGTTTCACTAGTTTACGAACCATTCGGGAGCGCACTTTCTTCGTGTTGGATTCTTCACTAGGCGATTTACCAGTTCCACCAGTAATGGATTTGCGATCTGCACTTGGCTGCGTGTATACAGTTGCCATAACGACCTCTTTTAGAGAAATGTTTGACTTTTTTGGTACCAAAATAAACAATATTTTGGCCCTAACAAAATTACTATAGCACCCAAGTTAGCTATAGTAATAGATTATAAAGTAATACGTATAGCCTTTTAATTATAAGCCCACATAAACCTTTGAATTGAAACCGTTATACCAACCTAGAACTAGCCTACCTCACTAGCATAGTTAAACTTACA
Organism: Candidatus Njordibacter sp. Uisw_056; assembly: GCF_047730085.1. Lineage (NCBI taxonomy): Bacteria > Pseudomonadati > Pseudomonadota > Gammaproteobacteria > Pseudomonadales > Candidatus Njordibacteraceae > Candidatus Njordibacter > Candidatus Njordibacter sp. Uisw_056. The sequence continues at coordinate 1,538,744 of NZ_CP159830.1, forward strand.
CAAATATGGCTAGAGCGTGAGCTTTAGTTTGATAAGCCCTGCGTTGTGGAGCAAAGCTCATTATTAAACACGCTCAAGCGACAGGTGTAATAAAAAAAAGACTGCATACAGCAGCCTTTAAAGGGACTTTTTAGGAGAATTAAACCTGCCAAACGTTAACCTGCAATACCAACAAATACAGGAGTAATTTCTATACAATTTGGTGTCACTGGTGTGCGCACCAACCGGAGCAACTTAGCTTTTTGTGTTTCTCGAGAAGCGTTAACCGCTAGAGTAGATTCACAGGTTGCAGATAAAAAATCTGAACCTGGCTGAGTTTGTGCAGTGGCCATAACAACCTCTTATAGAGAAATAGTTTGCGGACTGGACCCAATTAGATTTCTCTTTTGGCTCCAACAAACTCACCTTAGCAGCACTGCAACAAAATGTATTGGAATATAAAACACTATTTTTATAACTTTTAATTATAAGTAATTCATATATCGTACCATAAATTGACTACACCAATTTAAAACCGGTGTTGGCTACCAGCGCAGCCACATCAACACCGGTGCTAGCAGACTGATTAGCTCTAGCCCAAATATTAATCGACCGGTTACCCGTGCGACAAAACGCCAACACTTTGCCTGAAGACTGCTGCACAGCTTCAGCCATCTGAGAGACGGCGTGTTGGGGAAAGTTCATACCAAAAATGGGAATAAAGTAATACTTCAAGCCTAATTCTTCAGCCGCAGCCTGCAATTTCAAAGTGTTGGATGGGTGACCATCTTCACCATCGGGGCGGTTATTAATTATAGTAGTGATTCCTTGAGCTTTAATATTAGGCATGTCTGTTTCTAAGATTTGCGGTGCTACTGCAAAAGTATCACTTACCTTGGTAATATCCATCGTTGGGTTTTCCTGAAGTTAATGTATTGAATGGTGGTGTTCTATATATCTACTTACTCTAATATAAAGTAGGTATTATTACAAATAAAAGCGATGAGCTTTAACAGGTTATCACACTGCACAGTTTGATATACAGCCAACGTGCGCCCACAAAAAAGCCCAGACATGCTAACTAAAAATTGCATGCCTAGGCTTCTTTAAGAATTTAACAGAATTTAAAAGCTAGGCCGTAATGCGTGTGATTGCTGCATCGATAGCACCTACTATTTCATCTAATTCAGACTGAGTGGCTATTAGTGCAGGGCTTAAACACAGGGTGTTGTTATGGCTGGTAAAGCTGCGATTAGTACGCCCAATAATGACACCATTTGCCATGCAGTCACCAGCAACTGCGATCGCTATACTCTCGTGAACAGGTTCACGGGTATCACGGTCTTTGACCAATTCAATACCTTGAAATAAGCCTTTACCACGAACATCACCAATCATTGGGTGCTTATCCTTCAGCTCAAGTAAGCGCTTGTTTAAATAATCACCCATAACCACAACATTTTCTAGAAGGTTTTCGTCTTCTATAATACGCATATTTTCTAATGCAGCCGCTGGGCCAGCCGTGCAGCCACCAAAGGTTGAAATATCACGGAAGTAATCCATGGGATCAGAGGAGTCAGTTTTAAACGTGTCAAATACCGCTTCAGTTGTTACTGTACAGGAAATTGCTGCATAACCACTGGCTACGCCTTTTGCCATAGTGACAATGTCAGGGAGTACGTTAAAGTGCTGATAACCAAACCATGTGCCAGTGCGGCCCAAACCACAGACCACTTCATCCATAATTAACAACACATTATGTTTGTCACAGATGCGACGAATTTCTTCGAAATAACCCTGTGGCGGAACAATGACACCGCCACCAGCGGTAATAGGCTCTAGAATAACGCCACCTACGGTGTCTGGACCCTCCCGCAGAATCACTTCTTCCATGGCCCGTGCAGCTTGAATACCAAAGTCAGAATCACCCCCATTGTCGGCATGATAAGCAGAACAATGTGGAATCTCCACAAAACCTGGCGTAAAAGGCCCATATTGGTTTTTACGTTCATGCTGACCCGTGGAACTTAACGCTGTAATGGTAGTGCCATGATAATCACGGTCGCGGTAAAGGATCTTATGCTTTTTGCCACCATATTTTTTGGCAGAAATTTGGCGCACAATCTTATAGGCTTTTTCGTTTGCTTCAGAACCAGAGTTAGAGTAATAAACCCGGCTCATGCCTGGCATCTTGTCAATCAAGTGCTTAGCAAATAAAGCGCCTGGTAAGGTACCTGCGCTGTTAGCGAAATAGTTAAGCTTAACCAATTGGTCGCGTACTGCATTAGCAATCGATTCACGACCATAGCCTACGTTTACAGTCCACACAGCGCCAGAAACACCATCAAGGTATTCTTTTCCCTTGGCGTCAATTACACGCATTCCCTTGCCTTCAACAATCATAAACGGATCGTTTTCTTCTAGAGATTTATGCTGTGTAATATGGTGCCATACGTGATTTCGGTCATCTGCTAGGGCATCTTTTGTATCGTAGCTATTTACGTCGTATTTCATGGTTAAGACTCCAACTATAAAAGGCCCCTTACAAGTTAGGGCTGTGCACTATATTAGGGCATTGGCCCATTTAAAGCCAAGCTTACTGGTAAAGTTAAGCCACGTCCTAGAACCAGTTAAAAGTAACGGGTGATACCAAACCTTACCTAAATCAGTTTTTAACAAAAATCATTAGGTTTTTACCTATACACACTTTAGAATTAGACAACTAAAGTCTAACGAGCCACCACATGAGCCACCCCCTGTTCATCTTGGATGCTGGATTAAATGCCAGCTTACAACAGCAACTGCGTCAGCAGATTGCCAAGGCTATTTTAGATCACCACATTCCCTTAGATTCACCTTTACCGTCTAGCCGAAAATTGGCCAAACAACTGAACGTAGCACGCAATACCGTGGTACTGGCTTATGAACACTTATTAGATGATGGTTACCTTATTGCACGAGAGCGAAGTGGCTATTTTGTTAACCCAGAGATCTTAAACCATAATGTACAGCTAGAGTCTCTGTCAGAAGAACGTCATACTCTGGGTACTAAGCCAGATTGGCAGGGCCGCTTTAAACTGCATCCAACCGAGCAAGATAACATAACTAAACCTGCGGATTGGCAGAACTATCAATACCCATTTATATACGGCCAATTTGATCCAGACCTATTCCCTACCAACCACTGGCGTGAGTGTTGCCGTGACAATGTCAGTGTCCCTGCTATACGTAGTTGGGCTGCCGACCACTTTGTGGCTGATGACCCCATGCTTATTGAGCAAATTCATACGCGCATCCTTCCCCGCCGCGGCGTTTGGGCAGCACCAGAAGAGATATTAATCACCATAGGCTGCCAGCACAGCTTATACATGCTAGCCAAACTGTTGCTTGATAAAAACACCACCATGGGCTTAGAAGACCCAGGTTATGTGGACATGCGCAACATTGCTAGCCTTAACCCTTCCAAGCTTAAAGCGCTACCTATTGATGAGGAGGGTCTTATTGTAGACGAGGGCCTTGCAGAATGTGACTGCGTGTATGTCACACCAAGTCATCAATATCCGACCACAGTCACTATGCCCTTAGACCGTCGTCGTAAGCTTTTAGAAATGGCTAGCCAGGAAGATTTTCTTATTATTGAAGACGACTATGAATGTGAAGCAAACTTTCATCAAGCGCCCTCACCTGCTCTAAAAAGCTTAGACAAACACGGACGTGTTATTTACATTGGCAGTTTTTCTAAAACTTTAGCCCCTGGCTTACGGATTGGTTACCTCGTTGCAAGCAAAGAATTAATTGCCGAAGCACGGTCTTTACGACGCTTAATGATTCGCCACCCGCCCGCTAACAACCAACGAAGTATCGGGTTATTTATTGCCCGAGGTTATTACGATTCATTAGCGGCAACTTTGGTAAAAGCCTACCAAGAGCGTCACAAGATTATGGCAGAAGCCCTGCAAAGGCACATGCCTGGCTTAGCCGAACAACCTACTTTCGGCGGTTCCTGTTACTGGGTTAAAGGCCCAATAAACCTTGATGCGAGGGCGCTAAAGGCACAAGCTGCAGAACACGGAATTTTAATTGAAGCAGGTGATATTCACTTTTTAGGTGAGACCCCACCATTAAATTACTTCCGCTTGGGTTACTCGTCTATTAACCCTAAACTAATAGAGCCTGGAATTGAAAAGCTTGCTCAAATTATGCATCAAATGGTGCTTTCTCAGACCAGTTAGGCAACCTTAAGCCAGCTTAATAAGCACCAGGCCAGAACAGATAACTGCCGCTGAGATCCACCTGCTACGCCCCAGTGTTTCCTTAAACATGTAGGTACTTAATAATGCACCGAATAGTACAGATGTCTCCCTTAAGGCAGCAACAATAGCTACAGGGGCCTGAGTCATGGCCCACAAACAGATCCAATAAGATGCCATAGACATAGCGCCACCGCCAATGGCAACGAACCAATGCTGAGTTAAGCTCACTACAAACACCTGAGGGTTATAGCGGTAGGCCCAAACAGTAGCGATCATGCCGTCTAAAAAGAACATCCACACCACAAAGCTATTGAGGTGACCTATTTGACTCACTGTATAGCCGTCTACCATGGTGTAGCCAGCAATCCACAACCCAGTTACGACAGCGTAATAAAAGCCTGCAGTTAATGGTTTTCCTCGCTTAAAGCGAGCCAAAATGGCTACTCCACTGGTAATTAGTAACACTGCTATAATCTGAATTCGGGTAAATTCTGCGCCAAAAAGCACCAAGCTAGCTAGGAGAACCCATACTGGGCCGCTACCTCTAGCAATAGGATAAACTTGGCCAAAATCACCTTGGGTGTAGGCTTTCACCAAAAACACCTTATAACCAAAGTGTAGCCCTAAAGTGCCAATCAACCAGGGCCACATTTGAGCCGGTGGAAAATCTACAAAGGGTATTAGGATTAAGGCCACAATGCTGATGCACACCATAATTAATCCCATAGCAATAATGGGTTCAGCATTTATTTTAACTAAGGCATTCCAGCCAGCATGCAACGCAGCCGCTAGCAACACTGCAAAAAATACTTCTAGGGGCATGCGTTTAAAGCCTTTATGATTTTTGACTCAAATAATGGGCATAAATTACCGCAAGAGCCGCAGAGGCAAGCCTAGCTGCCGGGGGGTCTGCACGAGAAGTAAGCATTACAGGCACCCTCGCCCCCATCAACACGCCCGCTGCAGTAGCACCATTAAAATACACCATTTGTTTAAAGATAGCGTTGCCTGTTTCGATATTGGGCACTAAAAGCACATCTGCATAACCTGCAACAGGGCTGTCTATACCTTTTAATCTAGCGGCTTCTGGCGACACAGCACCATCAAAAGCTAAGGGCCCAAACACTTCAGCAGCAAGGTGATCTTGATCCAACATAGCCCCTAAGAGTTCTTTAGCATTAGAGCTAGAAGGCATTGCTTGAGTCACCACCTCTGTTGCTGACAGCAAGGCAATTTTTGGCTTTGTATTACCTAAAGCGTGCATAACGTCTGTTGCACCGCGCAGAATACTAAGCTGGGTCTTGGTATCAGGCAATACATTAACTACGGCGTCGGTAATACATAAAACACGACTATTGCCTGGCACCGACATATGAAATAAGTGGCTTAATCGCTCACCTGTTCTTAGCCCATGCTGTTTATTCAACAGTGCCCGAATGAGCACGTCTGTATGTACATTACCTTTCATCAATAGCTGCGCAGTACCTTGATGTATGCATTGCACTGCTTTTTCGGCTGCATCGCCTTCGCCATTACTGGCGATAAGCTTAAAGCTACTTATAGACCAATCAATAGCCTTTGCTGCAGCATGAATAGCAGTTTCATCACCCACTAATACGGGTACAATAATACCCGCCTCAAAGGCCAACTTGGCACTTTCTAAGGCCAGTTCAGAACCAGCATTAACGACAGCTGTCGTCATGGCTGGCAATGCTTGGGCTTGTTTAAGCAGTTGTGGTGGACATACTGGCGTTAGGTGACTAAGCATAAAAATAGGTTTCCAGTTAAACGGGTTTATGTCGCTGCGGCAACCGCAAACGTGGCATTAACTGAGACATCAGCATTCCCACCAAGATTAAACCACATCCCAATAAACCTTTGGGTGGCAATACTTCGTTTAGCAGTAAAAAACCACCTATGACAGCGAAAACGCCTTCTGAACTCAAAATAATAGCTGCGTGAGATGGGTGGGCATGCTGCTGTGCTATGGTTTGCAGGGTATACGCTATACCCGTAGACATCACGCCAGCAAATAAAAGTGGTACAGCTGTTGAGGCAATCATTTCCCAAGTAAGCTGTTCACTATACAAAGCCAAGCCCATGGCTAAAACACCTGCGACAAAAAATTGGATTAAAGACAACTTCACTGTATCCATTTTTGATGCAAGGTAGCCAATCATTAATACATGCCCGGCAAATGCCACTGCACAAATTAGCTGTAAGGTGTCGCCTTTACTAAGGGTAAAGTCTTCGTTAATGCTCAAAAGATACAATCCCCATAATGCAACAACAGCACCAACCCATGTACCTAAGCCAGTTTTCATACGGAAGAAAAGTCCAATCAGAGGCACAAAAAAGATATACATGCCAGTAATAAAGCCAGCCTTACCTGCAGTCGTGTATTGTAATCCCACTTGTTGAAACGTAGCCCCTACAAATAAAAGGAAACCAGCCGCCAAACCTCCCAACATTAATGTTTTGTTAGACGATTTAAGCTCATTCTCTTGATCAATAGTTTTAGCCTTATTCCTACCTATCCACAGCACCACAGGAACTAAAGCTACTACACCTATAAAAAACCGTAAGCTGTTGAACCAATGTGGCCCCATTGTTTCCATACCTACACGCTGGGCAACAAAGGCAAAACCCCATATACCAGCAGCCAGTAGCATTAGTAAATTAGCCTGTATGGCTTTATTGTTCATATTTAACATCCTGGTTAATGTTCACTAAATTGGCTTTAGTAGGTATTCCGCTATGAAAGCGGAACATTGAGTCTTCGGCACAAATAAGTTGCACTTCTAGGTCCCGCACCAAAGCAATCCGCTGATGATAATCCTGCAATCCTGGGGCGCCAGGCTCCATTGCCACGTCTTTGGCTAAAGACAAGTAATCTTGATAATGCCTCGCTTCAGATTTTAGTAATGAGGAGTAGAACTTAGCCAAGGATTGGTCCAAGTGAGGTATCAGCGCATCGAACCGCTCACATGACCTAGCTTCAACAAACGCGCCCACTATTAAGGTATCCATTAACTTAGCTGGCTCATGTGTACGCACTAGGTGCCGCAGCCCACCAACATAGCGACAAGCATCTAGGTGATCATAAACGATGCCACGCTGCCGCATTATTCGGCAAACTTGTTCAAAGTGGATCAGTTCTTCTTTGGCCAGGCGCGACATTTTAGTCAGCAAATTGGCGCGAGTTGGATGACGAAACATCAACTGCATAGCCGTTGATGCGGCTTTCTTCTCACAATGAGCGTGGTCGATAAGCAACAAATCTTGTTCTTGTAACGCTTTTTCAACCCAGGCTCTGGGGGTACTACACCCTAAAAACTGCTTTAGTTCCGATAGTGGCACAAACTTAACCTAAGACTAATTGTATAAACGAGCCGCATTGTACCCACAGAGACTAACAGCGTCTAGGACTACCCACCTAGGGATTACCGATGTTAAAAAAATGGCCAATAAATACACTGTATAGATAGAAATTATTAGTAACAATATCAATAAGTTAAACTTATTAACTAAACTAATGCACCTGCCCTATAACTAGAGATAAGCAGGCATTTATGATACCATTAGGGGAAATATACCAGTTAAACTGATCATCGCTTTGAACCATCGACATTTAAGGTTCAAGGCCATTAGAGGCTAGACCATGTTAGAAGCTTACCGTACCCATATTGCCGAGCGAGCCATCCAAGGCATCCCCCCGGAGCCACTTAGTGCAGAACAAACAGCCGAGCTTGTTGAACTACTAAAAAACCCACCTACCGGTGAAGAATCTACACTAATAGATTTGCTACGCAATCGTGTGCCTGCTGGGGTTGACCAGGCCGCCTACGTAAAGGCGAGCTTTTTGTCAGCCATTACCACAGGTGACGTAACGTCTAGCCTAGTGAGCCCGGTTGAGGCAACCGAAATTTTAGGTACCATGTTGGGCGGTTACAACATTGAAGCACTGATTGCCTGCTTAGATAATGACGATTTAGCAGCCACTGCAGTTACAGCACTGTCTCATACTTTATTAATGTTTGACGCCTTTCATGACGTCGATGAAAAAGCTAAAAATGGCAACGCTTATGCCATGCAAGTGATGCAGTCTTGGGCGGCTGGCGAATGGTTTACTTCGCGCAAGCAGCTAGAAGACAAGATCACCTTAACCGTATTTAAAGTGACTGGAGAAACTAACACTGATGACCTTTCCCCGGCACCAGATGCCTTTACTCGCCCAGATATTCCACTGCATGCCAATTCAATGTTCAAAATGGAACGCGATGGAATTAAGCCTGACGATCATGGCACTACTGGGCCTCTAAAACAAATTGAAACCATCAAAGCTAAAGGCTTTCCCGTGGTTTATGTAGGTGATGTTGTGGGCACGGGTTCTTCGCGTAAGTCAGCAACCAACTCAGTATTATGGTTCTTCGGTGACGACATTCCAGCAGTGCCCAATAAAAGAGCTGGTGGCTTTTGCTTTGGGTCCAAAATCGCGCCTATTTTTTTCAACACAATGGAAGATGCGGGTGCCCTGCCTATAGAAATGGACGTATCTAATATGCACATGGGTGATGTGATTGATATCTACCCATATAAAGGCGTTGTGTCTAACCATGAAACAGGTGAAGAGCTTAGCCACTTTGAGCTCAAAACTAATATTATTTTAGATGAAGTTAGAGCTGGTGGACGCATTCCACTAATCATTGGCCGTGGACTTACAGACCGAGCCCGCACCGCACTGGGAATGGCTGCGACAGATGTTTTCCAGGTGCCTAAACCCCCTGTAGACTCTAGCAAAGGCTACACCTTGGCCCAAAAAATGGTGGGTAAGGCCTGTGGCACTTTGGGAATTCGCCCAGGCACTTATTGCGAACCAAAAATGACCACCGTAGGCTCCCAAGACACCACCGGGCCGATGACCCGTGATGAATTGAAAGATCTTGCTTGTCTAGGCTTTTCAGCAGACTTAACTATGCAGTCATTTTGCCATACAGCAGCCTACCCTAAGCCAGTTGATGTAAAAACCCATCACACACTACCTGACTTCATCATGAACCGTGGCGGTGTGTCTTTGCGCCCTGGTGATGGTGTTATCCACTCTTGGCTTAACCGTATGCTGCTGCCAGACACCGTAGGTACCGGCGGTGACTCGCATACTCGCTTCCCCTTGGGTATTTCTTTCCCTGCTGGCTCCGGCTTAGTTGCCTTTGCCGCTGCCACAGGTGTTATGCCCTTGGACATGCCTGAATCAATATTAGTGCGCTTTAAAGGTAAACGTAACCCAGGCATTACTCTGCGGGACTTAGTTCATGCCATTCCTTACTTTGCCATTGAACAAGGCCTACTTACCGTAGAGAAAGCAGGAAAAGTTAACGCCTTCTCTGGCCGGGTTTTAGAAATCGAAGGGTTAGAAGACCTCTCTGTAGAGCAGGCCTTTGAACTATCTGACGCTTCGGCAGAACGTTCAGCCGCCGGTTGCAGCATCACTTTAAATGAAGCTCCTGTCGCAGAATACTTACGTTCCAATGTAGTGATGCTTAAGTGGATGATCGCTGAAGGTTATGGTGACAAACGCACTATTGCTCGTCGTATTTTGGCGATGGAAGCATGGTTAGCTGATCCGCAGCTAATGCGTGCAGATAGTGATGCAGAATATGCTGAAGTGCTTGAAATTGACTTGGCAAAGATTAAAGAACCTATATTATGTGCGCCCAACGATCCAGACGATGCCCGTTTGTTATCCTCTGTTGCCGGCCAAAAAATTGATGAAGTGTTTATCGGTTCCTGCATGACTAATATTGGCCATTTCCGTGCAGCTGGTAAGTTGCTTGAAGCTGCTGGTGGAGCCATTCCAACACGTATGTGGATTGCGCCGCCCACTAAAATGGATGCCGCTCAGCTGTCTGAAGAAGGCTATTACAACATATTTGGCAAGGCTGGTGCGCGAATTGAGATGCCAGGGTGTTCCTTATGTATGGGTAACCAAGCGCGAGTTGCAGACGACTCTACCGTGGTATCTACTTCCACTCGTAACTTCCCTAACCGTTTAGGTACTGGCGCAAACGTATTTTTGGCATCAGCAGAACTTGCGGCTGTTGCTGGGGTCAATGGTAAGTTGCCTACTCCTAGCGAGTACTTTAAGTATGCAAATAAGCTAGACACCATGGCTGATGAAGTCTATCGCTACCTCAACTTTGACCAACTAGCAGATTATACTTCTGCTGCAGACAAAGTGATTCCAACGATAGAAGTTGCTTAAACGTTAATTAAGCTGCAGCGAAAAAAGCCCTTATTCTATTATAAAATAAGGGCTTTTTTGTCTCTTCATCACGTTTTAACAGTAATGCACTAGAGTTTTGCTAGAGCCTGAGCCAAATCCTGTTGAATGTCTTGGTAGTCTTCTAACCCCACTGACACCCTAATTAAGTTATCTTTTATACCAGCTAATGCACGGGATTCCTCTGTCATCTTGCTATGAGTGGTGCTAGCAGGATGAGTAATAGTGGATTTTGCATCACCAAAATTTCCAGTAATTGAAAACAGTTTCGTATCATCTATACAGCGCCATGCAGAAGACCTGTCACCTTTCACTTCAAAAGAAACCACCGCACCAAACAACCGTTGTTGTTGTTTTGCCAGCTCGTGCTGGGGGTGACTTTCTAAGCCAGGGTAAAATACTCGCTCTACTTGAGGTTGCCCTTCTAGCCAACGTGCTAGCTTTACGGCACTGGAACAATGGGCTTGCATACGCAGAGATAAGGTTTCTAAACCATTAATAAACACCCATGCGTTAAATGGGCTCATAGTAGTGCCCACGGTACGTAGAAAGCCAAACACAGGCTCCATATGCTCTTCACTGCCTATGGCTACACCCCCAACACAGCGGCCTTGGCCATCTATGTATTTAGTTGCTGAGTGCATTACAATATCAGCACCTAGTGCTAATGGGTTTTGCAATACTGGAGTGCAAAAGCAATTATCAACCACTAGTAGCGCATTGTAACTGTGAGCTAACAAAGCTAAAGCAGCAATATCACCCACTTCTCCAAGAGGGTTAGAAGGCGACTCTAAAAATAACGCTTTAGTATTAGGCTGAATAGCGGCCTGCCAGGCTTGGCTGTCTGCAGGGCTAACATAAGTAGTGCTGATTCCTAGCTTAGCAAGAACATTGTCAAATAAACCAACAATAGAGCCAAAAATACTGCATGACGAAACAATATGATCGCCTTGCTTAAGGTGGCCTAAAAAGATACTTGTGAGTGCAGCCATACCTGAACTTGCTGCAACGGCTCTTGCTCCACCTTCCATAGCGGCTATACGCTGTTCAAAAGTGCGCACTGTTGGATTGGTGAAACGAGAATAGATATTACCCTCAGTTTTACCACTAAAACATTCAGACGCTTCCTCAGCACTGCCATAGATAAAACTAGACGTGACATAAATGGCATCATTATGTTCTTGCTCTAAACCAGACATAGAACCTGATCTAATGGCTTGAGTGCCTAACGCAGTCTTTTTTAAATGCTCTTTTTGGCGTTGCTGTCTTTGGTTTAGGCTTGTTTTTTTCATGTTACAACTTACTTTGCATATTAGTCGCCAGAGAAACGTCATCATCAATCACATTCACTTGATGCATGGTATTATCATTGCGCACAGCTTCCAAGTTAGCTAAATAAGCTTCATCCACATCACCCGTTACGTATTTCCCGTCAAACACAGAACAGTCAAAGTTAGCTATATCACTACCACCACCTTGGGTTGAACGAATCAAATCTTTAAGGTCCTGATAAATCATACGGTCTGCGCCAATAATATCACCCACTTCTGCATCAGTGCGGCCATAGGCCACTAGTTCATCAACAGATGGCATGTCGATACCATATACATTGGGGAAACGCACAGCAGGCGCTGCAGAAGCAAAATAAACTTTTTTGGCCCCCATTTCACGTGCCATTTCTATGATCAGGGTTGACGTGGTGCCCCGCACAATAGAGTCGTCCACTAACAATACATTTTTACCGCGAAATTCAAGCTCAATTGGATTTAGCTTCTGACGCACAGACTTTTGCCGCTGAGTTTGCCCCGGCATAATAAAAGTACGGCCAATATAACGATTTTTAATATAGCCTTCACGTAATTTCACCCCAAGCTTACTAGCAAGCTCAACAGCAGACGTTCGGCTGGTGTCAGGAATGGGGATCACTACATCAATGTCGTGATCTGGCCAATCTCGTAATATTTGATCCGCCAGGTATTCACCCATTTTTAAGCGCGCTTTGTAAACAGAAATACCATCCATGACAGAATCTGGCCTAGCCAAATACACGTATTCGAATAAACATGGAGACAGCATTGGGTTTTCTGCACACTGACGAGTAAATACCAGCCCACCCTCGGTTATGTAGATACACTCGCCAGGCTCTAGGTCACGCACCATGGTGTACCCGGCAGAGTCTAGAGCAACACTTTCAGAGGCAACCATATATTCTGTACCCAGTTCAGATTCACGCTTACCATAGCATAATGGGCGAATTCCAAACGGGTCGCGCATGCCCACAATGCCAATACCGGTAATCATGGCTATAACCGCATAGCCTCCTACACAGCGTCGATGTACCTGACGCGCAGCATAGAAAATATCTTCTTCGCTAGGGACTAACTGGCCAATCCGTTGAAGCTCATGGGCAAATACGTTAAGCAGCACTTCAGAGTCTGAATTAGTATTAACGTGGCGTAGATCAGCCTTAAATATGCTTTCAGAAAGCTCTTTAGCATTGGTTAAATTGCCGTTATGAGCTAAGGCAATGCCATAAGGCGAGTTAACATAAAAAGGTTGCGCTTCAGCAGCGCTAGAGCTTCCAGCTGTGGGATAACGCACATGGCCAATACCCATATTACCCACCAAACGTCGCATATGCCGGGTACGAAAAACGTCTCGTACCAAGCCATTATCCTTGCGTAAAAAGAACCGGCCATCATGGCAGGTCACCATTCCAGCAGCATCCTGACCACGGTGCTGCAAAAAAGTCAGGGCATCATAGATTTCCTGATTAACATAAGACTTGGCAACAATACCAACGATACCACACATGCTTAAACCCTCATTACAACGCTATAGGAGCGCTGGCGGCAACAGGTCTAATAGACCAGAAGCACTACTCGACATTTTATAGGACCACTCATCAACCAAGATAAAGTGAGGAATAATCAAAGAACTCTGCCACCATGTGTCGTTGCTTACTGGTGTTAGTGACAACAGAGACACCATGACAATCACCAACAAACAACCCCGCACAATACCAAACACCATACCAAATAAACGATCTGTACCCGTTAGACCTGTAGCAGAAACTAAACGAGAAAAGACATTATTGATAAGTGCACCAACTACTAGAGTGGCAGCAAACAAAATAGCAAACGCGGCAATCAAACGAAACTGCGGCTGGTCGATCCAGTCGATCATAAAACCACTTAGTTTGAACGAAAATAAACGTGCAACAAAAAAAGCTGCCACCCAACTCGCCAAGGACAGTAGTTCTTTAACGAAACCACGTAGCAAACCAAAAACGCAAGAAACAGCGATTATGGCAACAAGTATCCAGTCAAAAACGTTGAGGCTTTCCATACATAACCTTGATTAAACGACCCGTTAACATGCTTAAGAAGAGCGGCCTGCTATAGCTTCTCTACTTCATATAAAGTGACCATGCCGGTCATTTTAAACTTATCTTTTAACTTTTCCTGTAAAGCTTCAGCTTTGGGCCTATCTAACTCTGGGCCCACAAGCACTTTAAAAAGCGCACCATTGGGCACCATATAAGCAGCAAAACCAGCCTTAATAACCTTGTCCTTTAACCGAGCTGCATTAGACCGCTTGCCAAAGTTACCTAATTGCACAACCCACCCAGTGGGCAACCCCTGTGGGTTCAGCAAACTATCACTTGGCTTAAGCTTGGCCATATTAGTATTTTGTGTGTTAGTGGTTGATTTTTCTACAGCAATAATTGGGCTCAACTCAATTACCTGTAAGCTGCTCGGATCAACAGTTTCCAAGGCATTGCCCACGTCAAGAGACTCAATTACATTAATCACCTCAACTTCAGGCATTGGAGGCTGTTGGTGGGTAGATTGGTATTGCTCTAGGCCTGCGCCATCTAGCCAAAATGGCAATATAATCGCAGCCAAGCTCAACAGCATGACACTACCTACAATACGATGCTTCACTGTTGCCTCCACTAATTTTTTCCTCTTTACGATAATGCTACTTAGGACTCAATAAAAGCCAGCACTGCTCCAACGGTTACAAACGAACCAAAGACGATTACCCTGTCTTTTGCTGACGCCATTGATATGGCCTGACTAAACGCTTTAACTGGGGTGTCGCACGCTGAAACTTGGGCAGCAACAACACCATATTTAGCTGTTTCTTCAGCAAGCACTGCACTGGATAAGCCCCTTATGCCTTGGCTGCTTGCAAGCATCCAGTGATCAAAGGTCTGGCTTAAGGCTGCAATGACTTGCTGATAGTCTTTGTCACCTAACATAGCCAATACAGCGATAGTTTTGCCATCGCAGGCTTCATTGCCTAAAGTAGTTGCTAAATTCTGCGCCGCTTGTGGGTTGTGAGCAACATCTAAAATAACTTGCTTGCCTTGCCATTCCAACCTTTGAAAGCGACCTATTAAACGCGCCTTAGTTAACCCCAAGACGATATCAGCAACCTTTATATCGTAGCTTAAACAGCTCACGGCCTGCACCACTGCTGGCATATTCATAGCAGGTAATTTGGTTTCAGGCAAGTTAACGGTTAAGCCAGAGCTATTACTCCAAGTGTGATTTTCAACTTTGAAGTCAACACCGTTCTGAAAACACTGAGCATTAATTTCTTGGGCATATTGAGCCACAGACGCCGGGCAGTCTAAGGCTCCTACAATGGCAGGTTTGTTAGCCCTATAAATACCTGCTTTTTCACGCCCAATCACATTGACATCATCACCCAGCCAATCTACATGATCCACCGAAATACTGGTAACAATGGCGACATCAGCATCAATGAGGTTCACCGCATCTAAACGACCACCTAAGCCTATCTCTAACACTGCAACATCTAAGTTTGCTCGTTGCATCAGGTCAAAAGCAAGCAAGGCATTAAATTCAAAATAAGTCAGCACAGTAGCCACACCAACTTCATCGAAACGAGCCTTATTTACGCGTTCAAAGCTTGCACACAAAGAAGCATCATCTACAGGTTTACCTTGAAACTGAATACGCTCGTTAAAGCGCACAAAATGGGGTGATGTAAGGCTTGCATAGGTTAAACCAGCCTGTTCCAAAATGGAGGTTAAAAAAGCAACACTCGATCCTTTGCCATTAGTGCCAGCTACCGTGATCACTTGCTTGGCGATCGGTTCATCACCCAGTAATCGTTTAGACACATGTCGAATACGAGTGAGGCCCATGTCAATTTCATGGCTTGGGTGCTGCTGCTCTAGCCAAGTAAGCCATTGGCTTGCTTGGTGAAAGGCGGGGGTTTGTGACATCAAAATTAAGCTTCTATAACCAGCGCAGGCTTTTGAGTCATGGCACTTAACAAACGTCCCACTGTGGCACGCATATCGTGACGAGAAATAATCATGTCAATGGCTCCATGATCGAGTAAAAACTCACTTTTTTGAAAACCGTCAGGCAACGTTTCACGGACAGTTTGTTCAATTACACGCGGCCCAGCAAAACCCATTCGGGCCCCAGGCTCAGCAATATTTAAATCTCCCAGCATAGCCAAACTAGCTGAAACCCCACCATACACAGGGTCAGTAAGCACAGAAATATAAGGAATGCCTTGCTGCTTTAGCTTTTCTAGGGCTGCACTTGTTTTAGCCATCTGGAACAAAGACGTTAAGGCTTCCTGCATGCGTGCGCCACCAGATGCTGAGAAACACACTAGAGGGATTCCCTGCTCCATACTTACATTTGCCGCTCGCACAAACCGTTCGCCAACCACAGCACCCATAGATCCACCTAAGAAGTTAAACTCAAAGGCAACAGCAACTATATCTAAGCCTACCAATTTGCCTTTCATAGCTACTAGGGCATCTTTTTCTTCTGTGGCTTTTTGAGCTGCGGATAAACGATCTTTGTATTTTTTTACATCTTTAAATTTTAATTTATCAACAGGTTCTATTTCTGCCGCTATTTCAGTACCAGAGTTGGCATCTAAGAACATGGTCAAGCGATCACGAGCAGGAACACGCATGTGATGTTCACATTTTGTGCATACTTCTAAATTCTTTTCCAATTCTGGCTTATATAAAGCTGCCGCACATTTTGGGCATTTTTTCCACACGCCTTCAGGAATGTTGCTGCGCCTGTCTTTATTACCTAGGTTGGTCAAAATACCAGCAGGAACAATTTTATCTAACCAGCTACTCATAACTTCTCCCATCGCGACCGGCAGTCACAGTGTCGGCGTATTAATTTTATTAAACAGCAGTGTCCATGGCTTGGCGCATTTCTGATAAGGTTAGAACGACTTGCGCACAGCCTTTTTCTGGATCACTAGCGTTGTCTCCCAACGCATTAACCAGCACACTGCCTACCACAACCCCGTCGGCTATTTGGGCTACACGGGCAGCTGAATCTGCATCTCTAATACCAAACCCCACACCTAAAGGTAACTGGGTGTGTTGCTTAACCAAGTCTAATTTTTCTGCTACAGCGTCTGTGTCTATTGCAGCAGCGCCTGTGACACCCTTTAAAGAAACATAATACATATAACCACTACCAGCAGCACAAATTTTCTTGATACGTTCTTCTGTCGTGGTTGGCGTAATGAGAAAGATAGCATCTAAACCTGCTTGGCGAAGGTCTTTACCAAAATCTTCACTTTCCTCTGGCGGCAAGTCTACTAGCAAAACACCATCCAAACTGACCTTTTTGGCCGTCGCTACAAAGACATCGTAACCCATCTTTTCTACTGTGTTTAGATAACCCATCAACACTACTGGAGTGGTGTCATTTTGCTCTCTAAACTCTGCCACCATGGATAAAATCATAGCCAGCGAAGTTTTATGGGCCAAGGCCCTTTCACAGGCAAGCTGAATTACAGGGCCATCTGCCATCGGGTCTGAAAATGGAATACCTAGCTCTATAATGTCCGCACCCACAGACACCATCTGGTGCATTAACCCCACGGTTACTTGAGGGTTAGGGTCACCAGCGGTAACGTAGGGAATTAAGGCCTGACGACCTTGGGCCTTTAGGGCGTCAAAGCAAGCTGCTATACGACTCATGATTTCTTTCCTTAAACTTTAATGCCGTCGATATCGGCGACGGTTTGCATATCTTTATCACCACGACCAGACAAGTTAACAACAATTGTTTGATCTGGACGCATTTGAGAAGCCAATTTACACGCATAAGCAACAGCATGACTTGACTCAAGGGCCGGTATAATACCTTCAAGCAAGCATAGCTCCCTAAAAGAATCCAAGGCTTCAGTGTCTGTGGCTATGACATATTCGGCACGGCCAGTGTCTTTTAAGTACGAATGCTCTGGGCCAACACCTGGGTAATCCAAACCTGCAGAGACTGAGTGAGTAGGCAAAATTTGCCCATTTTCGTCACTCATTAAATAAGTACGATTACCATGCAAAATACCGGGCGTGCCCGCTGAAAGTGGCGCAGCATGACGACCAGACTCCAGACCGCTACCACCTGCTTCTACACCGATTAGACGGACATCTTTGTCCTCAAGGAAAGGATGGAACATGCCAATCGCATTTGAACCACCACCTACGCATGCTATAACAGCATCGGGTAACCTGCCTGTTCGTTCAAGGGTCTGGCGACGCGCTTCGCGACCCATAATACTTTGGAAGTCCCTTACTATTTTTGGGTAAGGATGCGGGCCTGCAGCAGAACCAATAATGTAATAGGTATTATCAACATTAGTTACCCAGTCGCGCATTGCCTCGTTCAAGGCATCTTTTAGGGTTTGGGTACCCGAAGTCACACCAACAACAGTCGCACCTAAAAGTTTCATACGATAAACATTTTGTGCCTGTCGTCGAATATCTTCAACGCCCATATAAACCACACACTCTAAACCCAGACGAGCAGCCACAGTGGCACTGGCAACACCATGCTGGCCTGCACCTGTTTCTGCAATAATCCGGGGCTTGCCCATATGTTTCGCTAGCAGAGCTTGGCCAATGGTGTTATTAATCTTGTGAGCACCTGTATGATTCAGGTCTTCCCGCTTCAGGTAGATTTGCGCCCCGCCATAGGTCTTTGTTAACCGTTTAGCATGGTAAAGCGGCGACGGCCGACCCACATAGTGAGCCATGTCTAAATCAAATTCAGCCTGAAATGCAGGGTCTTGCCACAAAAGATCATAGGTATCACTAAGTTCATCTAATGCTGCAAATAGAGTTTCTGATACAAAACGTCCGCCATAGGGCCCGAAATGGCCATTAGCGTCTGGCAATACTGATGCTTTAGTCACTAGATGTTCCTTTTATTTCAATATGGTTTGATAATTGTGAAGGTAAATACGATAAATAGGGTTTTGCTTGACGCATAAATGCCGCAATCTTAGCATGATCTTTAACGCCTTTGTGGCTTTCAACACCGCCACTTACGTCAATTGCCCAGGGATTAACTTGCTCGATCGCCAGTTGCACGTTTCGAACATCAATGCCACCTGCCAGCACCACATCTTCAGTAATATCTTCAGGGATGCGATGCCAATCAAACTGGTCGCCTGTGCCACCAGGTACACCCGCCTTATAGGCGTCTAGCAATAAGCCTTGGGCACGACTATAACATTGCCTTTGCTGATGTAAGTTAATGTTTGGGCGCATTCTCACAGCCTTAATCCAAGGCAGCTGGAACTGATCGCAAAACTGCGCTGATTCTTCACCATGAAACTGCAAGAGAGAAAGTGGTACTTGAGAAAGGATGTGGTCTATTTCTGCAGCTGTAGCATCTACAAACAAACCTACGCAAGAAACAAAGGGGGGCAAGGCGCAAGCGATCTCTGCGGCAGTGGCAATATCAACAGCTCGAGGACTTGGCGGGTAAAAAACTAAACCAATAGCGTCCGCCCCAGCTTGTGCAGCAAAAACTGCATCATTTGCTTGGCGAAGGCCACATATTTTTACGCGAGGTTGTGTCACAATGAATCGCTGCTATTGATCGCTAAAGGTATAAAATTCACAGGCCAATGGTAGCAGATAATTCAGCCTTGTGGCGCACTATATAAGCTTATTAAGTCACTCTTTTACACATTTATCCAAGGCGCTAAAAAATGTGGCCCTAGCGGTGTCTGCGGCAAATTAAAAGCATCATCATACTCGGCATCTACAAAGTACAAGCCATAAGGTTTTGCCGTTGCTGCACTGACCCGCCGATCCTTTGCAATTAGCACCTCCATTGCCCACTCTGGAGGTGCTTCACCCGCACCAATTTTCATCAATAATCCTGCAAGGTTGCGAATCATGTGATGCAAGAATGCATTAGCACGTACATCTAACACAATATAATCTCCTGCAGCTATAACATTTAAATGGTGCATGGTACGTATGGGGCTATTGGCCTGGCAAGCAGCTGCTCGAAATGAACTGAAGTCGTGGGTGCCTACTAGGTGAGCAGCAGCCTTTTGCATGCTCACAATATCCAGAGGGCGGTAGTTCCAAGTCACCTCCTTATCCATCAACGCTGGCCTTAGGGCATGGTTATAAATCACATAACGGTAGCGACGGGCGGTAGCACTGAAACGTGCATGGAACTTTTCATCTACCGGCTGTGCCCATTGAATAGCAACGTCATCTGGTAAATTCATATTGCCACCATGTGTCCATGCGCGCAGTGGCCTTTGCGCCACAGTATCAAAATGCACAACTTGAGCACTAGCATGGACCCCAGCATCTGTGCGCCCTGCGCACATCACCTTTATCGGTTCGTTAGCCACAATACTAAGGGCATCTTCTAGCTTTTCTTGGACACTGATGTGCCCACTGGGCTGGCGCTGCCAACCATGATAGTAGCGCCCATTGTAAGCAATACCTAGAGCAATACGCTGCTTGTCTTCAGCCAAAAATTCAGACGCGTCTGCTTTAAATGTTGTGGCCATATAACCTTAGACCTCGTTAATGTTAGATAATAAAGCACTGGCTTTAGCTTGCTGTTCTGCATCACCTTGGTTGAGCACTTGGCGCAACATTGCTCGGGCTTTTTGCAGGTCTCCCATATCACGATAACTTAAGGCAAGATCTAATTTGGTATTCATCTCTTCATCATGAGACAAGTAATCCACAGGCTCATCAGCTTGGTTATGCATTAGCTTTTGGCCGCTCAACATCGACTCAACGTCAGCAGACAAGTGCAATTGATCATCCTGAATTTTAGCATTTAAGCCTTGGTCCATTGCCTGGGTTTCGTCTCGCTCTTGTTGCTGCAGCAATTCTTCAATAAAGCTACGCTCTGGCATGCCACCTCGCACTATTTTTACACCTTGGTCCATATTGTCAGTTTGCGTATCTAGGTTAGTGGCATAATCAGCCAATGACTGATGTGCTGTTGGCTGCTCTTCAAATACTTTTGAGTGGATTCTACGCTCTGGAACCCCCCTCCTACCACGACTTATAATCCACCAAATAATTCCAGCCATAAACAATACTGGTAGCAACAAAAACCCTAACACTTGCACAATACTGCGCCACTGCGATGTCTGTACACTTTTTTCATTTACGTCATTGGCTTGCACGACAGAAGCGATAGTGGTTTCCGTTTTAGCCAAGGCCTGCTTAGCCTGCGCTAAATCCTGTTCTGTTTGATTAAGGTCTGCTTGTTTTGTTTCAAACTTTATATCTAGCGCTAACATACTGGCTTCAATTTGATCTTTCTGCTGGCTCAGGCTTTTAATATCCTGCTGCTGAACAGCTAAGCCCTGAGCTAGATTTTCATTCGTTTTGGCAAGCAACTCTTGTTGTGATAATGCCAGACTGTGATTGACTTGGAGGCCTTTCACTTCGGCTTGTAGAATTTGTGACTGACTCGCCAAACTATTAAGCTTGATCTGCTGGTTTTGCACTTGTTGCTCAACACCTTGTACATTTTCTTCCTCTAGCTTAAGCGCCTTAGGCTGGTTTTTTGTCAGTTTTTTCTGCTGCAGCTTTACTGGCGCAGGAACCAAAACATCATAAGCAGCTTTGGCTTGTTTAGCTGTAAGCGAATTTAGTTCATTTAAAGTAGGCAAAAGCAGCTTACTGTTGGCCATTACTTGGCGAATATCACCATTTTTATAGGCAGTTGGGTTACCCCTATAGAGGCTAATTAATGTCTGCCAAGGGCTGATACCTTTTGGGCTATTGTTGACTGCAATTCGCCACAAATTTTGACCTGGCTTAACGACTACCCAGACTGGCGCTTGAAGAACGGGGTCTTCTTTAACAGCACTTGTTTCAGAGGCCACCAACTGAATTAGGGCTTCTTCCACTACTATTTCTGCCTCGATCGCCTGCACTATAACCTCTGATGCTGCAGCAGTTAGGTTAATTGGCTTTAACGGAGCTTGCTCCTGTTCGGCTTTCTCTGCCACCTGCTGGGGTGCTACAAAACTAGGTAACTTGATGGCGTACTCTGCTAACAACCTGTCACCTAAATGATCAACTTCAAAGATAAAACTTAACTGGCTTTGTTCCACAGGCTGCTGCCCTGTAACCTGCACTAGATAGTTGCCTGCATCATTAACAATATTGACCTCTAACTCAGAATACCAATCTTGATAAGTTAAACCAGCTGCTCGAAATTGGGCCTTACCTGCCATACTAGCCACCATAGAACCCGGCAGAATACCTTCTACTTCAATTAATTCAATATGTAATTTCAAAGGCTGCAACACAGTTGAATCTAGGTGTATTTGCCCAAGAGCAATAGACTGGGCGTTTGCACTTAACAAAATACTTGTGAAGCCAAGAAGATATAAAAACGGTTTCATTTTTGTGGATATCATATGCACTGCTACTCCAACTACGTGAATTGTTATTGTCGCAGCCTTAGGGCCACAAAAAAAGGCGCCTAAGCGCCTTTTCACAGATTTTTCTACTCAGGCTTCTAACAAAATCCGTAACATGCGACGCAAAGGCTCAGCTGCACCCCACAAGAGCTGGTCACCAACAGTAAAGGCTGACAAGTATTCAGGCCCCATGTTGAGCTTACGTAAACGGCCCACAGGCACTGTCATAGTGCCTGTGATTTTAGCTGGTGTGAGTTCGGCCATAGTTAGGTTACGATCATTAGGGATCACCTTAACCCAATCATTGGCCGCGGCAAGCATATCTTCAATCTCATCTAGCGGCACATTTTGCTTCATTTTAATAGTTAATGCTTGGCTGTGGCAGCGCATTGCACCCACACGAACACACAAACCATCTACCGGGATAATATCTTTAGTACGACCTAGAATCTTGTTAGTCTCAGCTTGAGCCTTCCACTCTTCACGGCTTTGGCCGTTATCTAACTGAGAGTCTATCCAAGGAATCAAACTACCAGCCAAAGGTGCACCAAATTGGCTAGCATCATTATTGCTAGCATTAATGGCTAGAGACACCTTGCGATCAATTTCTAAAATTGCCGAAGCAGGGTCTGCTAACTCATCAGAAACAGCTGCGCTGACGTAACCCATTTGCTTCAACAACTCTCGCATGTGCCGAGCGCCCCCGCCAGAAGCTGATTGATAGGTCATAGCAGACATCCACTCAATTTGATCAGCTGCAAACAACCCACCCAAGGCCATCATCATTAAGCTTACAGTGCAATTGCCACCAATAAATTCGGTTTTACCTAGAGCCAAGGCCTGATCAATAACATTACGGTTAACTGGATCTAATACAATGACGCTGTCATCTTGCATTCTTAAGCTAGATGCTGCATCAATCCAGTAACCTTTCCAACCCGCTTTACGCAGAGGTCCAAAAACACGATCAGTGTAGTCACCACCTTGACATGAAATAATGATATCCATTGTTTTAAGGATGTCTATGTCATGAGCGTCTTGTAATACTGGCGTTTGCACACCAAAGTCAGGCGCAGCTTGTCCAGCTTGAGACGTGGTGAAAAATACTGGTTCGATTAATTTCAGATCGTTTTCTTGCTGCATCCGCTGCATCAACACTGAGCCAACCATACCACGCCAACCTACGAGTCCTACACGCTTCATGTTCTAAACCTTTTCCTTAAAACTACTAAAATTAATCTATCTTTACCACGTACTATATTAACCGTTAACTAGTGCATAAACTACCGCATCACCCATGGTTTTTGTATCTACTGTTCGATTACCATCAGAGCTAATATCTGCAGTACGAAGCCCCTGATCCAACACTTCACTGACAGCAGCTTCTATGGCATCTGCTGCCAAACCTTGATGTAAGGTGTAACGTAACATCATCGCCGCTGATAAAATTGTCGCCAAAGGATTAGCTTTCCCTTGGCCAGCAATGTCTGGAGCTGACCCGTGGCATGGCTCATACATCCCTTTGCCTACCTCATCTAGCGAGGCTGAAGGTAACATACCAATAGACCCGGTAAGCATAGCCGCCGCATCAGACAATATATCGCCAAACATATTGCCTGTAACCATGACGTCAAATTGCTTAGGTGCGCGGACTAGCTGCATGGCAGCATTATCAACGTACATATGACTCAACTCTACGTCGGGGTAGTCTGTGGCCATCTCATCCATAATTTCACGCCATAGTACGGTGACTTCCAATACATTGGCCTTGTCTACTGAACACAATTTACCACCCCGGGCGCGAGCAGCTTCAAAAGCCACTTTACCAATGCGACGAATCTCTGATTCTGCATAGACATAGGTGTTGTAACCCTGTCGCTCTCCATTATCTAACACACGAATCCCACGTGGTTGGCCAAAATAGATACCACCCGTTAACTCCCGCACAATAAGAATATCTAACCCCGATACAATTTCTGGTTTTAAGCTAGAGGCATCGGCCAATTGTGGGTATAAAATAGCAGGACGTAAGTTACCAAATAAATTTAAGTTTGAACGCAGGCCCAGCAAACCTTTTTCAGGTCGAATCGCCATCTCCAAACCATCCCACTTAGGGCCACCAACGGCACCTAACAAAATAGCGTCTGCCGCTTTAGCTGCATTTAACGTTGCCTCAGGTAATGGGCCTCCTGTCGCATCAATAGCACTGCCGCCTACCAAAGCGCTAGTGATTACCAAGCCCAAATTAAACTTAGCATCTGCGGCAAGCAGCACTTTTTCTGCTTCGGCTACAATTTCTGGGCCTATGCCATCACCTGGCAAAACTAATACATTATGTGTCATGTGTTTCATCTCGAATCAAATAGGTATTTATTGTATTAACTGCCTAATCGGCAAACAACCAAGGGGCCTGTTGACGACGTTTTTGTTCATAGCGTTGGATGCTGCTGGTTTGTTCTAACGTCAAACCAATGTCATCTAAACCATTCAGCAAACAATGGCGCCTAAAGCTGTCAATAGAAAAAGCAATGTCGCCTGCACTAGAACCAGAAATTACCCCGTCCTTAAGGTCAACTGTCAACTCAAATCCAGGCTTGGCTTGTGTGTCTGAAAATAGCTGATCTATTTGCTCATTTAATAGCGTAATTGGCAAAACTCCATTCTTAAAACAGTTATTATAAAAAATATCAGCAAAGCTTGGCGCAATAATACAAGAAATGCCAAAATCTAATAACGCCCAGGGCGCATGTTCCCGGCTAGAACCACAACCAAAATTATCTCTTGCTAAGAGTATCTTAGCTCCCTTATAGCGTGGTAAATTAAGCACAAAGTTAGGGTTAATAGGCCTTTTAGATGAATCTTGATCTGGTTGACCTTCATCTAAATAACGTAATTCGTCAAATAAATTAGGCCCAAAGCCAGAGCGTTTAATTGATTTTAAAAACTGCTTTGGGATGATCATGTCAGTGTCGACATTGGCTCTATCCAAAGGCGCTGTGATGCCTGTTAACTGAGTAAATGCTTGCATCTTATACTGCTCCTTTGTGTATTATAAATTGAAGGTGCGAACATCTACAAAATGTCCTGCAATGGCAGCAGCAGCAGCCATTGCAGGACTTACTAAATGAGTCCGCCCACCAAAACCTTGACGGCCTTCGAAGTTCCGGTTAGACGTGGATGCACAGTGCTCACCCGCTCCCAACTTGTCTGCATTCATTGCTAGGCACATAGAGCAACCTGGCTCGCGCCACTCTAGTCCAGCATCGGTAAAGATAGTATGCAATCCCTCAGCCTCTGCTTGAGCCTTAACTAACCCCGAACCTGGCACAACCAACGCTTGCTTTAAGGTTTTGGCTACTTGGTGACCTTCTACTACTGCAGCAGCAGCCCGTAAATCTTCAATTCGGCTATTGGTACATGAACCAATAAACACACGATCTAAGTGAATATCAGTAATCGCCTGATCTGCTACGAGGCCCATATACTCGAGGGCACGGGTAATTCCTGACGCTTTAATATCATCTTTTTCTTTGGCAGGATTAGGTACATTGGCAAATACAGGAAGGACCATCTCTGGCGATGTACCCCAAGTAACTTGAGGTGCAATAGTAGCTCCATCTAATACGACTACATGATCGAATTCAGCGTCGGCATCGGAATGTAAATCTTGCCAGGCAACAACAGCTAAATCCCATTTTTCACCTTTGGGAGAAAAAGGACGGCCTTCTACGTAGTCAATAGTAGTCTGATCTACCGCTACCATGCCTACACGTGCCCCAGCCTCAATAGCCATGTTACACACGGTCATTCGGCCTTCCATAGTCATGTCTTCAAATACTTTACCACCAAATTCAATGGCATAACCGGTGCCACCAGCAGTGCCAATCACACCAATGATAGCCAATACCACATCTTTAGAAGTAATGCCTTCACCCAAATCTCCATCAACTCGGACTAACATATTCTGCGACTTTTTTTGAATAAGGCATTGTGTGGCTAATACGTGCTCTACCTCTGAGGTTCCAATACCGTGGGCTAAAGCTCCCATAGCACCGTGTGTGGCCGTATGGGAATCACCACATACCACTGTCATTCCTGGCAGCGTAGCACCTTGTTCTGGGCCCACTACATGCACTATACCTTGGCGCTCATCTTGCATTTTAAATTCAGTAATACCAAACTCATCACAATTATCACCTAAGGTAACTACTTGAATCTTAGACACGGGGTCTTCGATACCATCCACGCCAATGGCACGTTCATTAAAAGTCGTAGGCACATTATGATCTGGCGTAGCTAAATTAGTATCTATACGCCACGGTTTACGGCCTGCAATGCGCAACCCCTCAAAGGCTTGTGGTGAAGTTACTTCATGCAGCAGGTGGCGATCAATGTAAATTAGGCAACTACCATCGTCTTGTTGCTTAACAAGGTGGGCGTCCCAAAGCTTGTCATATAAAGTTTTACTAGCCATTTCTAATCCTAAAGGGATGTAAGTAATAAGAATTATACCTAGGCTATATCAATAACTCTAATTCCAATTAATTTATTTTACTATTCCCTTTAGTTATTTCATTTATCGATTCCAATGGCGCAGGCAAATAGGTATTCTTTACCAATGGATAGTCTCGCACTAAAAGCCTTTATGGCTGTTGCTCAACAGGGCTCGTTTTCACGGGCTGCAGATGAATTGTTCCTCACCCAACCTGCTGTGAGCAAACGCATTGTTAAGCTTGAAAACCAACTTAAAACCCGTTTATTTGATCGCATTGGACGAAATGTGTCCTTAACTATTGCTGGGCAACATTTGTTACCTAAAGCTAAGGCTATTTTAGAAGCTATGGAAAATACTGCAGACGAACTGACTAACCTGTCGGGTCGTGTAGGTGGGCGACTTAAAATTGCAACTAGCCATCACATTAGCCTGCATCGTCTACCCACACCCCTAGGAAAATTTATAGCACTCTACCCTCAAGTGGAGCTTGATATTCAGTTTGCTGAGTCTGAGGTGATTTACGAAGGGGTTTTACAAGGCCGATGGCAACTGGGCATTATTACGCTCAACCCAGAACCTCACGCTCAATTGCAGCAACGGTCTATTTGGCAAGATACTATGCAGTTTGTCGCCGCGCCAGAGCACCCACTCAGCCAACAAAATTGTGTAGATTTATCTCATTTAAGTAGCTTTCCTGCATTGCTAAGCAAAACCAACACCTTTACACGAAGGATCGTAGAACAAGATTTTGCAGCCCAAAACCTTGCTCTTAAAGTAGCCATGTCAACTAACAATTTAGATACCATTAGAATGATGGTGAGTATTGGTATGGGATGGAGTATTTTGCCTCAGACATTGATCAATTCGCAGATTAAGGTTATTGATACACTATCTAAACCCATTGTTAGGCAATTAGGTACTGTATGGCACCCACAGCGAAGCTTATCGAATGCTGCTGAGGCATTTATAGAGTTGCTGAAAACACCACAAACATAGCCACTTATTACAACATAAAATGTTTAATTATTTTTCTATAAAAAATATTCGTTAACAGGTGATTATCTTATTCCCAACAGGGCAAACGTAGTTTAGAATGCGCAAATTATATGAGGGATAATAGCCATACAACATTAGTTGTATAAAGCTATTTAAAAAAAATAATAAAGAGGCAGCTATGTCCGAAAAAAAACCTATCCGCTACGCTTTTTTGCAAATCCCTAATTACTCTATGGTCACCTTCTCGTCTGCTGTTGCCAGCCTTCGCGGTGCTAACTACATTAGCAAAGAAACGCTTTATGAATGGGAAGTCGTGTCGATGGACGGCGCACCCGTTACTGCAAGTGTCGGCTTCGAAGTGACCCCTACCATTCACGTTAATGATTTAAACTTAAATGGCTTAGAAGCCATCATCGTCTGTGGTGGCACTTATATAGATCGTGCCTATGATAAAAGCACCTTGTCTTTTTTACGCAAAGTAGCCAATGCAAAAATTAATATCGGATCTACTTGTACTGGCAGCTATTTATTAGCTGCCGCCGGATTACTTGATGGCTATAAATCTACTATTCATTGGGAAAACCTTGCCAGTATGCGTGAAGAATTTCCGAACGTACTCATGTCATCTAACTTATTTGCCATCGATCGTGATCGATTTACCTGTTCTGGCGGAAATTCATCGTTAGATATGATGCTGCAGTTTGTAAGCAACCACCATGGTCCGGAATTAGCAGCAGCCGTGTCTGAAATGTTTATTATGGAGCGTATCCGAGACCACCACGATACTCAGCGCATCCCATTACGTTTGCACTTAGGCAATAGTCAACCTAAGTTAATTGAAGCGGTGGCCCTGATGGAGGCTAATTTAGAAGAAACGATCAGCTTAGATGATTTGGCACATTACGTAGGTGTCTCTCGTCGCCAGCTAGAGCGGTTATTCCAAAAGCACCTTAAGTGTGTACCGTCACGATATTATTTAGAATTACGCCTTAACCGTGCTCGCCAGCTTTTATTACAAACTAACCTCTCTATTATTGATGTTTCTTTGGCTTGTGGTTTTGTATCAGCACCTCATTTTTCTAAGTGTTACCGAGACTTTTTTGGCATTCCACCACGAGAAGAGCGCCGCCGCTTCTCACCGGGTCAAAGTGTGCGTGCAGCTGAAGAAAGTCTTAACAAAAGCAACCAGTCAAGCACTGAAAAATTAGCTTTAGAGAGCATTTTGGAGAAGGCTGAGGAAAGCATCAACGCAGACACCCAAGATACCTTACCTGATCAATAGCCAGCTAATAAAACTCATGCATTGAGTATAGCTATCGCAAGCTCACTGCCAGGCAGTTCTAAGGCGGCGATCCAAACCATCATACCAATAAGTGATGCGGCAGTCAGCAGGTACCAAATTAGGCTAAATACTATACCGTAGGTATTGAGCTTAGGCTTAGGGTCTTGATCGAAATTATTCCAGTCGGCCAACAAATCAACTAAACCCATAATCCCAAAAAAGCCTATTAGTGCGAAGCCTTGGGTAAAACTGTAGCCAATTAATACCCCAGAAATCACCACCAGTCCTACATAGATGAAGCGACTTCGCCCAGAATACACCAAGGCTTTAACAACACGACCACCATCTAAAGGGTAAATTGGCAGTAGGTTCACCAAGTTGATCAATGCACTGACAGAGGCCACTAGGCCTACGAAATGATTGTCTGTAATCACAAACCCTATAAAAAAAGCCACACTCATAGCTAAGCCAAAAACAGGCCCCATCATCGCAATATAGAGCTCCTGCCAGTGTGTTTTTGGACTGTCACCTACAGCAACACCGCCAACAAAAGGAATAATGTAAATGCCCTTTGTAGGTATACCAAAACGTTTCATGGCTCGAATATGACCATATTCGTGGAACATTAAAATAGCTAATAGTGTCACTGCAAACTCAAAACTGAGCATAATAGTCCAGCCAGATAGCGCCATAGCCACCAGCGCCAACTTAAACACCTTAACACTCTTAAATAGCTTTAGGGCAATACCTATCATCACACCCATACGTGCACGATTATTCGTTTGCATGCTTGTTACCCTCTGCGTCGGCGACGTTTCTTGTCGCCATTTTCTGATTCAGCACTAGCTTCCTTAAGAGGTGGTAAAGTGACGACTTTTTCTAACTCTGGAAATGCGTCTACTTTGTTAGGAAACGCCATTGCATCGATAAACAATTGTTGGAAATCTGGTTCTACAGCCGTTTCAATTTTTTCAATACTGCGCACTACCTGTTCAATTTCTGCGCGTGACGCTTCGTTAAGCAAAGCGATACGGGCACCCGTGCCAGCAGCATTGCCAGCAGAAGACACTTCATTTAACGCACAGTCTGGAATCAAGCCTAAAACCATGGCGTACTTCACATCAATATGGCTGCCAAAAGCCCCAGCAAAACGAATACGATCTACCTTATCTACTTGCTGATACTGCATCAACAACTTAACCCCTGCGTATAACGCTGCTTTAGCTAACTGGATAGCCCGGATGTCATTTTGCATGATTTTCACAGCACCACGAGTTTCTGTGGATGGCATAATTTCATATGAAAAGGTTCGACCATCTGGCTGAATCCTAGGATTGGTAGCCGCTAAACTACCATCTATCACGCCATCTTGGGTGATCACCCCTGCTAAGTACATCTCTGCCACAACTTCAATAATGCCCGAACCACATATACCCGTAATACCCGTCTTTTCAATGGCTGTATCAAAGCCTTTTTCATCAGACCATAGTTCACAACTAATCACTTGAAAGCGAGGTTCCAAGGTGACCGAATCAATACGAATACGCTCAATGGCCCCTGCTGCAGCACGCTGACCACAGCTAATTTGGGCACCCTCAAACGCTGGCCCTGTGGGACTGGAACACGCAACTAGGCGATGTCGATTGCCCAATACAATCTCAGCGTTGGTGCCAACATCTACCAATAAGGTCATTTCGTCATGATTGTAAGGTTCTTCTGCTAAAACCATGCCTGCAGTATCTGCGCCTACGTGGCCAGCTATGCACGGCAACAAGTACGCACGCGCTTGCGGATTCAGATTTACACCCATATCACGGGCTAATATGTTCACTGCCATGTCTGTGGCCAAAGCAAAAGGCGCCCCCCCTAGCTCTATAGGATTAATCCCTAATAACAAATGGTGCATGATTGGGTTAGCAACAAAGGTAATTTCTAATAAATCTGCAGCTTCACATTCAACTTGTTTCACTAGGTCTGTCACTAAGCCATTAATCGCTTCGCGCACAGCATTAGTCATGTCCACTTCACCACCTGGATTCATCATCACATAAGACACTCGGCTCATGAGGTCCTCACCAAAACGAATCTGTGGGTTCATGACACCTGAACTAGCAACAACTTCACCACTAGACAAATTACATAGATGAGCAGCAATAGTGGTGGAGCCTACATCTACAGCAACACCGAAGATTCTGTCCTTTAAACCAGGCCAAAGGGCAACGATTTGCTCACCTTGACGCACAGCTACGGTGACACCCCAATTTCCTGCTCTTAAAATAGGTTGTATGGTGGCCAGCAGCGCCACATCATAGGAAAGATTAAGCAACTGCCAATCTGCTTCTAAGGCGTTCAGCAGGCGTCTTAAATCACCTGAAGGGTCGTGCATGTCTGGTTCTTGTACTTCTACGTAGTAAAGACGCACCAAAGGGTTAATGTCTATGTCGTGGTGCTCAGCGTCCTTTCGAACCATCTGGTGATGCACTTGGCTTTCTGCTGGCACATCCACCACAATGTCGTTAAGCACCTTGGTGTGGCAACTTAAGCGTCGGCCTGGCTTTAGTCCCCTGCGTTCTGCAAATTTAAGTTCTGGCGCAGTAATAGGCTCTAAGCTATCTGCAGTAGAGGTAATACCAAATTTGGCAAATTCACCTTCACTCACAAAAATTTGGCAACGACCACAAATGCCTCTTGCACCGCACACAGAGTCTATATCAACATTAAGATAACGAGCCGCTTGCAACAAGGGCGTACCCACAGGGAAACGACCACGTTTACCGGAGGGAGTAAATACTACTAAAGCATCATCGGTATTAGTTTGACTCATAAGGCCATCTCAATATTTTATGGTAAGGCTAGGTACAATTAGCCCTACATAATTAATGTTTTAAATTTACACAAAAAAGGGCCTATGAGGCCCATTTATTTATCCATCGCTCACCAATGCTGACCTAAACACTGCGACGACGACCACCCGTGCGGCCACCGCGAGAACCAACACCCACAGCATTTGGGTCACGATAGGCTTTAATCCAATCTTTACATTCTGGATCGTGGCCCATCATTAGGTTGCCACCACGCACACCCAGCATCACCTCAGGGTGCATCGGATTGATAATAGCAGAAGTCATACCCGAGGCAACAGCACAAGCAATAAACGCACAGTTTACGCCATTGCGGTTAGGCAGACCAAAACTAAAATTAGAGGCACCACATGTCGTATTCACTTTAAGCTCGGTACGCAGGCGGTGAACAAGCTCCATTACCTGACGTCCAGAAGTGTTGATGGCACCCACTGGCATAACCAAAGGATCTACCACAACGTCTGACGCTGGAATGCCATAATCAGCGGCTCGCTGAACAATCTTCTTAGCCACTTCAAAACGCACATTAATGTCTTGTGAAATACCTGTCTCATCGTTAGAGATGGCTACTACTGCTGCGCCATATTTCTTAACTAAGGGCAACACACGGTCCAAGGATTC
Source organism: Candidatus Njordibacter sp. Uisw_056 (assembly GCF_047730085.1). Lineage (NCBI taxonomy): Bacteria > Pseudomonadati > Pseudomonadota > Gammaproteobacteria > Pseudomonadales > Candidatus Njordibacteraceae > Candidatus Njordibacter > Candidatus Njordibacter sp. Uisw_056. The sequence continues at coordinate 1,571,250 of NZ_CP159830.1, forward strand.
ATCTTCTCCTGTTACCGAGTTCAACAAGGCCTTGCCTTTATAAACTGCAAGACCTGCTTCTAGAGCCTCAATAATGGAGGAATCAATACATAAAGGCACATCAACTAAAGACTGAACCAATTGAATTGTTTTAGCCAAGATAGCGGGCTCATCAGCTAATGGAATACCAGCATTAATGTCTAAGATCATGGCACCTGCGGCAACCTGTGCCAATGCATCAGCTTCTACACGGCTGAAATCGCCATTTTTCATCTCTTCAGCCAATAGCTTACGGCCGGTAGGGTTGATACGTTCGCCAATGACTGCGAAAGGACGATCAAAACCAATTACAACTTCTTTGGTAGCGGAGCTGATAATAGTATCAGTCATGTAAGATTCCTGCTTTAGGGTATAATAAAAGCCAGTCGCCTGGCCCAAAATTTAATTAAGAGTTAACTGTGAAGCTTTTGCCGTTCAGTTCAAAATAGCCATCTTGCACTTGGTACATCCATGCAGCAGATTTTTTTAAGCCACCTAATGGGTATAAGTGACACTGGGCAATCAAGCACTCTGGATCGTTATGCATGCCGGTCACTATATTGCGCATCAACTCACTGGGCTCTGAGGAAGGAGCGTTGACGTATTTACCCAAAAATGAGTCTTTAAGGCCCAGCTTCACCATATTCATCGGATTACGCGTTAAGAAACGCACCGATGCACCTACTCCGCAGTGAGCTGCATGACGCATAAGCGTTTTGATGGTAGCAATGCCAGGCACACCAATGTGTATCGGTAATTCATTGCCTGCTGCACGAATATCACGTTCCCATGCAAAAATAGGCTCTGCTTCAAACGCAAACTGTGTGGCTAAATATAAGCTCATGTCTGTTTGTTTAGCAAAATCGTTCTTTTCTTTTATTGCCAGAGCACACGCCTCTGGGCTGATATCGGGACTGCCTTCTGGATGACCGGCAAGGCCCATTTTCAAAATGCCATACTTTTCAAACAAACCCGTTTGTAGTACTTCTATTGATGACGCAAAATCGCCTACAGGTGTATTCACACCGCCACCAATTAATAAGCCTTCAGTGACCCCTGTTTCACCTTGTAGTAAAGCAAGATTTTCTTCCAAAAATTTTGCACAGGGAATAGACCGAGCCGCAAAATGCGGCACTGGGTTAAAGCCTTCGTCCTTGAGGCGGCGGACAGTGGAGACTGTATCTGCAAAGTCTGAACCTGGCAAAAAAGTTACGTATACGGTACAACCTGGGCGCAATAGTTGCCTGAAGTCAGCTACTTTAGCAGCACCACCTGGGGTCACTTCTACCGTAGTTTTTTGCATCAATTTAATAATGGCTTGTTTTTCTGCAACTGCATTTAACGCCATGGATACTTCTCCAAAAAAATAAGGCTAGATTTCCAGCCAATTACTCTGCGATGCCGCCAGCAGCCACTAATACTGCTAAACGCTCATCGGTGTACTCAGCTTCAAGCTGGCTAACAGTGGCTTCTAGTACAGCTTCTAAATCATCACCACAGCTTGTGGTATCACGACGCCATTCTGATAAGTAACCATCACTTCCATAAAGCCCAGAGCGCATTGCAGCTTTATCTACGGCTTTTTCGAAACGCTCTTCTAGTGGACGCTTTGCACTAGTACGACCTTGTTTAACTATTACTTGGGCTGGAATATCACGCCACATAACGATGGTTAGCTTGGCCATTTAATTACCTGTTCGGTGTAGTTACTGTAATGAGTACGCAGTTCTTCAGCCATTTGGCCGTATCCTGTTTCCACTCTCTCGTATTTTAAACCCAGTTTTTTTGCAGCCGCTTCAGCAAAATGATCGAGTTGCCGGTTCGGTTCCTGAACTAGGTAAACCAATTTTGTATAGTGAGCAAACATCAGCTCAATAAGTTTAGGATGCTTGTTAAGACCCATACCTTCCATGATGAGCTGTTCAAAATTTTTGGCCAGGTAGTCAGTAAGGTAAAAGGTACCTAACTCCTGCTCAGACATGGCAGCAAAATTGTCACTGCCACTATAAAACTCATAACAGTGAGAGCCAGATAAACGCTGTATATTATACTTATCCAACACCTTATCTAACTGGCCTCCAGTGCCGCAATCACCAAACGCAGCAAATACATGATCATAATCTGCGGCGTAGGCTGCTAAACGATCTTCAACGGCGGCAGGAATTTTGTCTGGTTGATTATGCAATTCTGCTGGAATTTGCGTCACTTTCAAGTTTTGCCAGCCACTACTCTTGGCGACTGCCATAACTTCTCGAGCAATGGCGCCACAGGTAATGACCAGCAGGCTAGCAGGTTGCATGGGTTGCCCCTTTACCTTAACTAAGCCGCACGCTTGGCAGCGATAAATTTCTTCGCTGTCTCTACGGCTACCGCTGCATCACGGCAATACGCGTCTGCGCCAACAGCATCACCAAATTCTTCGTTAAGTGGCGCACCACCAACCAGAACAATAAAGTCATCCCGGATTCCCTGCTCTTTCATAGTGTCAATAACAACCTTCATGTACGGCATGGTAGTGGTCAGTAGCGCAGACATACCTAGAATGTCGGGCTTGTGTTCTTCTAGCGCGGCTAGGTACTTGTCTACCGGACAATTGATACCAAGATCGATCACTTCAAAACCTGCACCTTCCCACATCATCGCCACAAGGTTCTTACCAATATCATGGATATCACCTTTAACTGTGCCAATAACTGCTTTACCTACCGGCAGCGCACCAGTTTCAGCGAGTAATGGTCGAAGTATTTTCATGCCTGCTTTCATCGCATTGGCAGCCATTAAAACTTCTGGCACAAACAAAATACCGTCTCTAAAATCAACACCTACTATGTTCATGCCGCCTACAAGAGCGTCATTCAACACCCTGTCTGGCATCCAACCACGGCCCAACAATATGGTTGTACCTTCTGCAATTTCGTCTTCCATGCCGTCATAGAGGTCATCATGCATTTGCTCTGTTAGCTCGTCATCACTAAGACTACTAAGGTCAAGATCTTCTTCAAACTGGTCTTCAGACATAGATTCAACTCCTGCAGGAAAAACGGCATTTCATCGAGGCTTCAACGAATGGCATTATATGGGCGCTAGATTATCTAGGATGACCATTTTGAGCTAACTTGCCTACGACAGAGCATTATCGAAACGCGACCCATTGGGCTGCCGTCGACTAGTCAACACAAATCTATGATACCACTAGCAAACCCTTGCCTTACTTGAGCATTACCCATGTACCCTGAATTATATTCAAGTGATACTGCAGATCGTTCCACATCAGTAGTGCATACTTATAGTTAGATGACCTAACATGCCGATCGAAATTAAGATAAAATGCGTTTCGAATTAGTAAGTCTATTATTGAGCAATCCTCAATTAGGCTGTTTATTATCACCAACATGAGCTATCCAATCATGGCACACCTTATCGACGGCAAGCAATTCGCTGCTAAACTACGTGAAAAAATGACAGGTCAAATTGCTTCTATTAAAGCAGACCATAATATCGTTCCAGGTCTAGCTGTTGTGCTAGTAGGTGAAGATCCAGCTAGCCAAGTTTACGTGCGCAGTAAAGGCAAGCAAGCCAAAGAATGTGGCATCACTTCGATAGAGCACAAATTAGAAGACACCACGTCAGAAGAGTTTTTGCTTAATCTCATCAATGACATGAACAGCAACCCAGCCATTAACGGTATCTTGGTGCAGCTGCCACTGCCAAAGCACATTGACTCTGCTAAAATTCTTGAAGCAATTGATCCTGCTAAAGACGTAGATGGGTTTCACCCAATTAATGTAGGTATGTTGTCTACTGGCGGCAAGGGAATGATTCCTTGCACCCCTCTTGGCAGTCTGATGATGTTGCAAGATTACCATGGTGACCTAACGGGCATGACCGCAGTTGTGGTAGGTCGCTCTAACATCGTTGGTAAGCCTATGTTTAACCTGTTACTGCAGCAAAGCTGCACCGTAACTATGGCCCACTCTCGCACTAAAAATATTGAAGCCGTTGTTCGCGAAGCAGACATCGTGGTCGCAGCTGTAGGTGTTCCAGAGCTTGTGAAAGGCGATTGGATAAAGCCTGGAGCAACAGTTATTGACGTGGGTATTAACCGCATTCAAACTGCTGAAGGTAAGACTAAGCTTGTGGGTGATGTGCATTTTGAAAGCGCAGAAAAAGTAGCTGGTGCAATCACTCCTGTACCAGGGGGTGTTGGCCCAATGACTATCGCATGCTTACTATATAACACAATGGTTGCTGCTTGCCGCCATAACAACGTCGAGCTACCTAATGGTTAAGGCATTAAAATAGCAAGGTAACAAAAAGGCCTCTATTGAGGCCTTTTTGTTACCTTGCACTTAATAAGCACAACTCATTGCCGAGGCACGTAGTTTTCGCCCACTGAGCTGGCGCAAATACGACTTAACCGGTTAAAGGAAAAACCCGTCTTTTCTCGCCAGTCGTTAAAGCAACGCTGCACCTTGGTTAAGTCACTTTTATTACTCGGTTCATTAGCAATATCTAAGCCTGCACCTTGCAAACATGTCACCACATCATTGGTGAGCATGAACGTATCCAAACCCATCTGCCTTAACATCCGAGGCCCACTCATACCTCCAAGACGACCACCACCCAATTTCAAATGGCGGAAAAGTCCTATGAGGTCATCTTTTGGCCATTGGGCCAAAAAGGCTGCAAAGCTCTCGTGTTCTGCACAGGTGTCAACAATGTAGCTAGCATTTTGTGGCACACTCATAATTTTTTGCATGCTTCGGACAATCCGTTTATCTGTACCAAACTTTTCCAACTGTTCTGGACTCAACAGAATGATCTTTTCTGGGTTAAAACCGAAAAAAACAGTTTCAAAATCTTCCCACTTATTCTCAATGACTCGCCAAACAAAGCCAGCTTGGAAAACAACCTTGGTCATCATTGATAAAAAACGGTCATCTGGCTGTGATAAAAAATAGTCCTCGGGCAACGGCTCATAAACCCTTGCTTCCAGACCTTTTTCTCCGCCCTTGCGGAACAGCGCACGCTCAAGAATAGGCTCAAACTTTACCATAACTCACCTGTGTAATTGAAATGCTTGTGAACATTATAACCAAGTGCATTTTGGATTACTTCATTTGCACTCAAAGACTGAATAACCCAGTAAACACCAGACATAAAAAAGGCCTTTTTAAAGGCCTTTTTTACGGGTTTACAATGGATTATTTGTAAACTGGGAAACGTGCACAAAGAGCAGAAACCTTAGCACGGACTTGCGCATTAATCGCTTCGTCTTCGATATTATCCATTACATCACACATCCAACCGGTAAGGTCAGTGACTTCTTCTGGGCCAAAACCTCGGGAAGTAATTGCCGGTGTGCCTACACGGATACCCGATGTCACAAATGGAGATTGGGGGTCGTTAGGTACAGAGTTTTTATTAACCGTAATGTGGGCATTACCTAAAGCAGCATCTGCAGCCTTGCCAGTAATACCCTTGGCAATTAGGTCAACCAGCATTAGGTGATTCTCAGTACCACCTGAGACGATTTTATAACCTCGCGCTTGAAATACTTTCGCCATAACCTTTGCATTAATACAAACCTGGCCTTGATAATCAGAGAATGAGGGCTCTAGCGCTTCTTTAAAAGCCACCGCTTTAGCAGCAATAACATGCATTAGAGGGCCGCCTTGCTGGCCAGGGAACACGGCCGAGTTAAACTTCTTCTCTAGCTCTGGATTAGCCTTAGCTACAATTAAACCACCGCGCGGGCCACGCAAGGTTTTGTGTGTCGTTGTAGTACAAACATCAGCAAAGGGCACTGGGTTAGGGTAATGCCCAGTAGCAATCAATCCTGCCACGTGGGCCATATCAACTAGAAGGTATGCACCAACGCTGTCAGCGATATCACGGAACTTACTCCAATCCATTACCTGGGAGTACGCGGAAAAGCCTGCAACAATCATCTTCGGCTGATGCTCAGTGGCTAGTCGCTGAATCTCGTCATAGTCCAATGTGCCCGCATCGTTCAAGCCATATTGAATTGCGTTGTAGTTTTTGCCAGAAAAGTTCACGTGAGAGCCGTGAGTTAAATGCCCACCATGAGCCAAACTCATGCCCAAAATGGTATCACCTGGGGTAATTAGAGCTTGGTATACTGCGGCGTTGGCTTGTGAACCCGAATGAGGCTGCACATTAACATAATCTGCTCCAAACAATTTCTTGGCACGCTCTATAGCTAATATTTCAACCTTATCTACAAACTGACAACCACCATAGTAACGCTTATGAGGATAACCTTCTGCATACTTGTTGGTTAGGCCAGAGCCTTGAGCTTGCATTACGCGAGTGCTGGTGTAGTTTTCTGACGCAATCAGTTCTACGTGATCTTCTTGACGTTGCTCTTCTTCTTGAATACCGGCCCAAAGTTCCGGGTCAAAGTCACTGATACGATCGGACTTATTAAACATTACTTAACTCCCAAAAAATGAATTCCCTAGTGTAAGGGGACTTATAACTACTAAAACTTTAAATCTGTTCAGCCAACTGGGTATGGCATTACTCACGTATTTTCAATCGTGCATCATAACGACTATGGCTTAGACCACTTAGTTTGATACGACACTGCGTTGTTTGGCAGCGAATCTTTACTCTTTAATAAGCTCTATATAACCATAAAGCACCTACAAATGTAGCAAAGCCATGCCTCAAAACGACTAAATTTAGATATATTTGTTATTTGTTGAATCTATAAGGTGATTCTTAGCGTAAGTAATCATGAGACAGTTTGAACGTGTCTTTAAATACCAAATAAACTTAAGCAATATTGGCTTAATTAAGCCACTGCAACTTAAAAGGAAGACTTATGAAAATCTCTAAAAAAATCGCTACTGCAACTGCCCTGTCTAGTGTTCTAGCTCTTGGCCTATCTCTTAATTCAACAGCCGCTTCAGCTGCTGAAAAAGAGAAATGTTATGGTGTTGCCAAAGCTGGACAAAACGACTGTGCCACAAAAACTTCGTCATGTGTTGGCACATCAGCTACCGATGGCCAAACCGACGCATTTACGGTGCTTCCTGGAGGTTTGTGTGAACGCTTATCTGGCGGTTCACTCACGTCTAGCTAGGCAACTGCTTCCACCGATAACGCAATTTATCGGTGGAAGCTGCGCACTTTTTATACCATACATTCGCTTAACCATGCGGTCCAAAGGGGCACCATTAATGGCCTATCAGCAACACCTACTAACTGGAACAGGCATTGGATTAAGACAGCCCCATGTCGAACATTTTCTACAAGGCACTCCAGCCGCAGGTTGGCTAGAAGTACACAGTGAAAACTACCTACAAGAAAAAAGTAAGCGCCGTCATCAGTTACGCCATATTCGTAATCATTATGCTATTAGCTGTCATGGCATTGGCCTGTCTTTGGGATCATCAGACCCACTAAGCCAAACTCACATTAAGTCGTTAAAAGCACTGTTTAATGACATTGAGCCTAGTCTAATTTCCGAACATTTAAGTTGGAGTTCGTTAAATGGTCGCTTTTATAACGATTTACTTCCATTACCCTACACACATGAATCCCTAAATCATATGATAACACAGGTAGGGCAAGCCCAAGATCTATTAGGCCGTCAAATCCTTATTGAGAACCCATCCTCTTATTTAGCATTTAAGCAGGCCGATATGAGCGAACCGGAGCTACTCAATCAACTCAGCCAACACTCTGGATGTAAGCTGTTGCTTGATCTAAACAATATTTTTGTCAGCTGTAGCAATATGAACACAGACCCATATGACTATTTGGCTAGCATCAATTGGCATCAAGTTGCGGAAATTCATTTAGCAGGCCACACCTTGAAGCAGCTACCCCAAGGCACCATTCGCATTGACACCCATAATAACCCAGTGTGCGAAGAAGTATGGGGCATGGTTACTACCTACAAAGACACGTTAAAACACATTCCTTGCCTCATTGAATGGGACGCCGATATACCAAGCTTAGATGTACTAATGGCTGAGGCAAAAAAAGCCCAACACTATTTGGGGATAGCCCATGACTAAAGACCTTAATTTAGCCCAACTCCAAACTTACTTTGCAAATCAACTTGTACCCAAAAAACCAGCGAGTTTAGCTGAATTAGACCCGTTGTCTGATCTATTAGTCGACTCTCATTTTACTCCAACACAAGTGTTCAATATTTATCGTAACAATTTTTTAATAAGTCTTAGCGACATGTTGGAACAAATTTTTCCTATTACGCAAGTATTAGTAGGCTATGATTACTTCGCCCACATAAGTCGTGACTTTGTTCATAGCGTCCCCCTTAAACAACCTCACCTGAATGATTATGGCAGTATTTTTGTGAGTTTTCTTAGACAATTGAAGGCATTAGAAAAAATGCAGTTTGTAGGCCAAATGGCCGAACTGGAGTGGCACTTAGATTACATTAGCCATATTTACTATAAGCCAGACTTTGATTTTAAAAGCCTGGCAAAAATAAGCGAAGAACATCTCCTGAACATACAGTTTAGGCTATCTGATACCTGCCATTTGCAGACTTCTAAACTAGATTTAATTGCCTTACACAAAGACCTTTCCAGGGCTCAAAAGCTTAGTAAAAGCACTACTATTACGGCAGTCACATACCAGCAACAAAGCTATATTTTAGGGTTACAAAACCACCTTGGAGAAGCCGCCTTAATGCCTTTGGATCAACGACATTGGACATGGCTGATTGGCTTGCAAAACGGCCTGACTTTAGCGCAACTGTGTGATTTAGAAAACACAGACCTAAACCTTTTAATAGCACAAATCAAAGATTGGATAGCCCTAGGATGTATTGATGGCTTTTCAATTAACAGCTCAAGTTCAAGCATCACCAACGCAAACTTACTTAAACCCAAGGAATACCTATGAAAAGCCTTATTCATGCCTACCATCAGGCCGTGGAAACTCATATCGACAGCTTACAAGATGTCTTTTTATTAGCCTTAAGATTATGGGTCGCTTGGATTTTTATTAATGCTGGTTTGATGAAATTTAACCATTGGGACTCCACTCTTTTCTTGTTCGAATACGAGTACAAAGTGCCACTAATCCCGTGGATAGTTGCTGCTTACGTAGGGACTGCAGCCGAAATTATATTGCCTGTGTTTGTGGCTATAGGGTTAGTCACTCGGCCCATGGCATTAGCCTTGTTCAGCTTCAACATCGTTGCTGTGATCTCTTACCCGACCATATGGAACACTGGGTACTTTGATCATCAATTATGGGGCTTAATGATGTTGGTAGTGGTAATGTATGGCGCTGGTCGCTGGTCCACAGACCAGCTCTTCAGACAGCAAAAGTATTGACCTTATAAGCCAGCTTTAACAATTAACAACACCATTTCCCGGCTGCCAATTACCTTAACCTGCGTGCCAATGGACAAATTAGTTTCTGACTCCACACGCCATAAGGTGTCTCCAACCTGCATCTTACCTTGGCCACCTGTCATTTCTTGGGTTAGGGCAAACTCACGACCAATCAATTGGGCAGCACGGTTATTTAATTTAGGCAGGTCTGTTGTTTGGCTAAAGCTCTTAAAGCGATACCAAAACCATACAGAACATAACAAGGCTAAAACAGCAAACAAAGAAAGTTGTTGCTGCCATGTCAAATCAGGCCAAATGTAAGAAATTAAGGCCACTTCTAAGGCTGCCATTACTGCGCCCAGTAAAAACCCAGCAGCACCTAGAGCTTCACCCGCAATTAACACAATAGCCAAGATAATCCAGTGCCAAAACTGCATAGCTTCAAAAAACGCTATCATGAGGTTTTGTCACTCATATCTTTAACAAGCTCACTGATACCAGAGATAGAGCCTATAACGCTGCTTGCTTCAAGTGGAATCATCATCACTTTGTTGTTCTCAGACGCAGCTAGCTTACCTAAAGCATCAATGTATTTTTGCGCAATAAAGTAATTAACCGCACGGGAGTCTCCGTTTTGAATTGCTTCAGACACCATTTGGGTTGCTTTAGCTTCTGCTTCTGCTAATCGTTCGCGGGCTTCTGCCTCGCGCTTAGCCGCCTCCAACTGACCTTCAGCCTTAAGTATCTCTGACTGTTTTTGGCCTTCGGCAACTTTAATAGCTGCTTCTTTCTCACCTTCCGCTTCTAAAATTTGCGCACGCTTTTCGCGTTCAGCTTTCATTTGTCGAGCCATAGCAGTAACTAGGTCTTGTGGGGGAGCAATGTCTTTAATTTCAATCCGAGTTACTTTTATACCCCAAGGGTCAGTAACATCATCAACCTTTGCCAGCAAACTACTATTGATACGTTCACGATTCGACAACATTTCATCCAGCTCCATAGACCCTAGAACAGCACGAATATTAGTCATCACCAAAGCCTTCATTGCCCGCTCTAGGTCATTTACCTCGTAAGCTGCTTTAGCTGCATCTTGCACTTGATAAAAACACACCGCATCGGTCATCACTTGGGCGTTATCTGAGGAAATTATTTCCTGTGGGTCTACATCTAATACTTGCTCCATCATATTGAGTTTTTGACCCACTGTGTCGATAAACGGTACTAATAAATGTAATCCTGGGTTAAGTGTGCGCGTGTATTTACCAAACCGCTCAACGGTCCAATTGAATCCTTGAGGCACCATACGGATGCCTTTAAAAATAATAAGAACCACCACCATAGCGAAAAACAGTACCGTTAAACTTTGGCCTAAATCAGCAATTGTCATAAACAAAACCTTACAGATGAATGTTAAAGATTGATCATAGCGTGAGTTTGATGAAAAAGCATGATTTATCCCACAAAATTTACTCACCCTACTGTTTCCTGACCCAAGCGCATGTGCGAGAATACACCCTGTTCGTCAATTAGATACATCTGACTTCAAACAAGGAAAGACCATGCCCAACAGCTTGTCGACGAGTGCCCACCAAAGCCAACTCACTACTAATTATGCCAAAGGCGCTGCTGAAGCACTTGCTGCACTGGGTCGTAAACGCTCAAGAGTGCACTGTATTACTAGCACTGTGGCACAAGACATTTCCTCAGACGTTATCTTAGCTGTAGGCGCAGGCTCGTGTTTTACTATAGGGGTGGAAGAAATTACCGAATTGGTGTCGGTGACTAACAGCCTTGTAGTCAACATAGGCACACTTGATGCCAACCGCAGGGCTGCTATTCGCCCAGCTATTCAAGCCGCTAATGATTATTCAAAACCTTGGGTTTTAGACCCTGTTTCAGTGCACGCCTCAAAGAAACGTTGCGCCTATGCCATAGAACTGTTGCAGTTTAGGCCCCACGTCATTAGGGCTAATGCGATGGAAATTAAGGCATTGGCAGGCACCTCTAGCCCAATGGCAGCGCAAGAACTGGCATTACAACAAGGGTGTGTTGTTGCTCAAACTGGTGAAACTGATTTAGTGACTAACGGCGTGAAGACTATTATGATTGCCAATGGCCACCAAATGCAAACCCGTATCTCAGCCATGGGATGTGCTACAACTGCATTTATGGCGTGTTTTATGGCCGTAGACCATGATGCATTTGACGCGGCAGTGCAAGCATTGCTCACTATGGGTGTGGCAGCAGAATTGGCTGCCAATAAATCCTCAGGCCCAGGCAGCATGCATATGAACCTGTTGGATTCGCTGTATACCATTAACGAACAAACATTGGCACGCTATGGCCATGTTCTTGAACTAGAAGCCTCTAGATAAACATAGTTTAAGAGTTAAGGTGTGCGAATGCGCCCTTCACATTGGCCACCTGAGGGCTATGATTGAAATCACAGCCCTGTGCGATATGGCCCAAATGATGAGCCATTAATTCCTGGCCTTGCTGCTCGTCTCCCCGTTTTACAGCCTCTAATAACTGGCTATGCTCATCTCTAGCACAGGCGTTACCCCCGCCATGGCTGTACATAGTGATAATTAACGATGTCTGGGATATCAACCCTCTTAAAGCATGCACAAAGGGCTGATTGCCAGCCACAATGGCCAATTGTAAATGAAACTCGCCAGAGCGACGCAATGCAGTGGCCATATCACCTTGGTCTATGGCACTTTGTTCTAGGTCTATCATCTTTTGCAATTGCTGCACATCAGCCACCGTGCAGCGCTGACACGCTAACTTTACAACAGCTAGTTCAATAGTGTGTCGAGCGAGTAATATTTGTTCGGCTAATTCTGGTGTTGGCGCAGCAACAAAAGCACCTCGGTTTTTGTGGATCTCTACTACTTGTTCTAACTGCAAACGCTGTAACGCTTGCCTAATTAATGTCCGGCTTACGCTAAATAATAGCGTTAACTCCACTTCATTAAGCTTAGTGCCTGGTGCAAGACGTTGAGAAAGGATGCCGTCAAATAACTGCCGATAGGCGTCCATTGGAGCATCTTTTTTAACCAAAGGTTTTAACACTTTATTAACTACCTCGGTAAGTAGAATAACTGTATGGTGAAACCAGTAGCGGCACATGGTAATGATCACTTATATTGGCGATGCCAAAACGTAAGGTAACATCACTTAAAAAAGCTGGGGTTGGCTGAGCTACTTTAGCCTGCGTAAAGTAGGTTTCAACACCAAATTCAAGTTCGTAAATACCCACGGTGAAATCGTCATGCTTTAACAAAGGGCTATCGCAGCGGCCATCGCTATTGGTCATTTGCTGACTTAGCAGCTGACGTTGGTTATCGATAATCCGATAAAGGCTTACAGACATGTTACTACCAGGCACACCCTGCGCTGTGTCCAATACATGTGTGGTTAAAAATCCCATGAAATCAATCCTTAGTTAGTGTTCAGACCTTATTTAAGTTTGGCACCTTGGGTAATCCACAGGCCTAATAAGTCACGCTCATCTTGGGTCATGCCAGTACTGTTGCCCAGGGGCATAATGTTGCTCACTACAGATTGTAAATAAATACCGTCTTTATGTCGCTGAATGTCTTTGACAGAATCAAATATTACCCCAGCAGGGGCTGTTGCAAACGCTGCGTGAGTAGGCGCAGTAGCATGGCAAGCAGCACAATGCGTGGCTACCACTGCAAAAGCCTGGTCTGCAGTGACGTTAGACACTTTTTGCGCTGCATTACCAACCACACTTTTATCATTGGCACTTGGAATGCTGGGTACCGTTACATAAGCCATCACCAATAAAGCTAATACTGCCGCAGGTAATACCCACAAAAACTGTTGGCTGTTATGACGAGTGTTGAAGTAATGCCTTACAGCAACACTTACAATAGACAAGCCTAATAAAATGATCCAATTCCATTCATGCCCATAGGTGCTGGGGAAATGGCTACTAATCATGATAAAAATCACTGGCAAAGTGAGGTAATTATTATGCCGTGAGCGCAGCAATCCATTCTTAGGAAGTGCTGGATCTGGCGTGGTACGTGCTTCTATGGCGCCTACTAAGTTTCTCTGAGCAGGCATAATAACAAAGAATACATTACCCACCATCATGGTACCTATTATTGCTCCAACGTGAAGATAAGCTGCACGGCCGGTCATAAACTGGCTAAAAACCCATGACACAAACGTTAGGAATAACATCAACGCTATCCCTAACACCAATGGTTGATGACGCAGTGGGCTCTTACACAAAAGGTCATAAACAATCCACCCCACAAACAGGCTACCAAAACCAATGAATACCCCCATCTCTGGCGATACAGAGGAGCCTGGCATCATTAAATAGGTCGCTGCATTTAGGTAATACACCACACTTAAAAGTAGTACGCCAGAAATCCATGAGCTATAGGCTTCCCATTTAAACCAGTGTAAATGCTTAGGCATGGTCGCCGGGGCTAGCTTGTATTTTTGTAAGTGATAAATACCACCGCCATGAATGGCCCACAACTCACCAGCTAATTCTTGATTCTTAACTTGCCGGTCAAGATTATTTTCTAACCACACAAAATAAAAAGACGCTCCTATCCAAGCAATACCTACAATCACATGCACCCAGCGGATGGCTAGGTGCAACCATTCTAATAAATGAGCTTCCATAATTATTCTCTATATTTAATGACTGTTATTAATTTTAACGCGCCAACTTATTAATAAGGTCGGTAACATTTAACTGCCCACACTGCGCTTCTGCAAAGAACACTTCGTTTAGATTATTGCCTTTGCCTGTTCTGTCTACTACCAAAAAATTTTGCTCTAGTGCTAAAATTAATAACGGGTGATGCCATACACCAGAGCTGTAGTTAACCCCCTGCTTTCCATTGGATACAAACGCGCGCAGGCCTGCCAATTTAGGTTCTGGCCCTGCCTCAGCAACCACGACTAAGAATGGAGTGTCGGTTAAAGGCATAAATGCTTGACTGCCTAACGGATGACGCTCCATCATATTAATTGCCATAGGCAACGGCCTTCTCTTACTACTAAAAATACTAATAATTGCATCATCTTCAGGGTTATCCATCTCTACCGTAGCTAACTTATGATGACGCCAGGTATAACCTTGGTTAATGCCAAAGCCATCGCCCTCATTAGCCTCTATCACATCGCCAAAATCTTTAAAGGCCTGGGCCGTTAAAGGTTCGATCGGTATTGAAGTCACCATTAGGACCTTTCCCCTTCAGCAACAATGTGCCCCTTAATACGCAGACGAGAAACACCACCATCTGGGAAAATATTTAATCGTACATGAGTTACCGGGCCTAAAGCGGCGACTTTTTCAGTGAACCCGTGGACGTGATGCATGCTCAGTTTTTGTGAGGGTAATAGTTCTGGCCAGTATAAGCTTTGGGCTGCCATTTGCTCATCACTGCCCCCTTCTACAAAAGCAGCTTGGATAGAACAGGAGTCTGGAAAGTTACCTTTAAAGTGAGCCGTATCCACCTCAATTTCGCTCACAGTGCCGGCATGACCAAGGGCAACAATTACCCAGTCGAAACCTGGGATCCGTCGGCGTGCAGTTTCCCAGCCATCACCCATATTAATGCCTCGGCCTGGAGCTAAAATATTATCCATGGTACCAAAGTGTTCGTTACTGCATAGCAACGCACGCCCACCATTACCCATTGCTGCAAGGTCTACTAGCTCATAGGTTTGTGCTGTCCAATCCTTAACAACTTCACCATAAATCCGTAAACGAGCAACACCACCGTCTGGGTACATATGAAAACGCACATGACTAAACACCTCATCACAGTCGATAGTTTGAATATGGTGACTGTCACCTTTAAGGTTTAAGGCAGGCTGAATTTCTTGCCAATTAGTCTCATTTGTCGGGTCACCTTTAGCCATGTAACACGCTTCTAGAGACACGCTAGGCGCATAGTTCCCAGTAAAAAAGCTAGTATCAATGTTAACGCCACGAATGCGGCCAGGCAGACCTAACCGCACTGTGCAATGATCATGACCCTGCTGGCGCTTACGACGAGATTCCCAGCCATCCATCCACTTACCGTTGTCGTCATAAACGCCTTCTTTCCAAACTGGCTCGTGGTTTTGCAGCATACGGTTCATATCAGCAAAAAAATCATCTGTGCAGTGGATCGCTTCAGCCCCTAACCGGGCATCAGCCAAGTTGGTCATCCGGACATAAGGGTTATTAGATCGTTGTGGGTGTGTCATGGTGTATCCTGTTAATCTATTAATCTATGGCTCAATGCAGATTACATATCAGCCATTCTGAAACTGGCAATTTTATTAATTTCAATGAGTGCTTGGGCAAATTCAGTATCTATACTGTGATGCATACGCGTTTCAAATGCTGCTAAAATTTGATGCCGATTACTGCCCTTTACTGCCTTAATAAAGGGAAAGTTAAATTTGGTTTTATACGCTTCATTTAATTGCATAAAATGAGCAAACTCTGTCTGGCTGCATTGACTGATACCTGCACCGGCCTGCTCAGAGGCAGAAGCTGCGGTAAGCTCACCATGAATGGCGGCTTTGCCAGCAAGATCTGGGTGTGCACAAATAAGCGCCCGTTGCATGTTTTGGTTTGCAGCTAACATCACTTTCCCAAAAGCAGCAAGCAGAGCTTGGGGCTCATCTAAATTGGCAGACAAACCTGAATCAAACACACGTTCTGCAACCCATGGCGAGTGTTCATAAAGGTCTTTAAAGTGTTCAACAAAGGCCTCACGAGTCATTTGACTAGGAGTGCATGTGGCTAACAACGTCATATCAATATTACTCTTTGATTTTGTTAAAAACATCAGGTGCAGGGTGATATTGCTGCCAATGACGGGCAATATCGATGCGTCGAGCACACCAAACATCATCAAACTGGGCCACATACTCTAAGAAGCGTTGAATACCCTTAAGCCTTGCAGGCCGGCCCAACAAGCGGCAATGCATACCAATCGATAGCATCTTGGGTTCAGTAATGCCTTCTTCATAAAGCACATCAAACGCATCTTTTAAATATTGGAAGAACTGTTCACTAGTGTGAAACCCTTGTGGCGTGGCAAAGCGCATATCATTGGTGTCTAAGGTATAAGGAATAACTAAATGCGGTTTACCTTCACCGCTGGTGCCACGACTCCAAAACGGCAGATCGTCACTATAATCATCAGAATCATAAGCAAAGCCGCCCTCTTCTATTACTAGATCACGAGTATTTGGGCTGTTACGCCCTGTATACCAACCTAAAGGGCGCTCACCCGTTACTTGGGTCAATATAGCAATAGCCTCAAGCATGTGCTTACGCTCTAGTTCAGGGTCCATATATTGGTAATCAATCCAACGTAAACCATGGCTGCATATTTCGTGTCCACGCGAGTGCATTTCTTGCACTAGGTACGGGTGCCGTTGAGCTGCCATAGCAACGGCAAAAATGGTCAAGGGCACCTCGTGCTTTTTAAACAAATTTAAAATACGCCAAACACCAGCACGGCTGCCGTATTCGTATATAGATTCCATACTTGGGTGGCGCACACCTTGGTAGGGCTGCACACCAATAATTTCAGATAAAAACGCTTCAGACTCATCATCACCATGCAGTACACAACGTTCACTGCCTTCTTCATAATTAAGAACAAAAGATAAAGCAATGCGAGCTTTATTGGGCCATTCTACTTTAGGTGGCTTACCATTATAGCCGACTAAGTCTCGGGGGTATGTTTGAGTCATTCAAGTTTCGCTTAAATTGTACATAATATTGTATACAATATAAGTGAAGTGATAGGAAAACACCAGAATAAACGCTTGTAACTACTTTTTTATTGCAATTAATGCGCTTACTGCCAATAAAAACCTATGGTACAGCGCGGTGTTTGTCACTTTGGGATACGAACCTTAACGTTTTAATAACAACAACGACGACACAAGGGGCTCGCCAGATCTAGCAATAACTGTAAACCCAAGTGTTACAGTTTTGTTTAAGTGGGCCTAGTCGGGTTAAGTCGCAAAGCCATATTTTTAATAGGCACTAAATCAAAACTAAATATAATCAAGGCATCGTAACCTAAACCCTTACTGCTATAATAGTCATTAGTTTATTGACCACAACCTATGCGAGGCTCTATGCCATTTTCAAACCTTGGACTGTGTAAGCCTATTTTACAAGCGATTGAAGACTTAGGTTATACAGCCCCAACTCCTATTCAGAGCGAAGCAATTCCTATTATTATTTCTGGCAAAGACCTCATTGCTACCGCTCAAACTGGCACAGGCAAAACAGCTGCGTTTGTTCTACCGATTTTACAGGTGTTTAATAAAGACCGTTTATTACGCGGTAAACGTATACGCGCGGTCATACTTACCCCTACGAGGGAATTAGCTGTGCAAGTTGCAGCTAATGTTGCCCAGTATAGTAAACATCTAAAATTGAGCTCTATGGCAGTCTATGGTGGCATTGATACTGAGCCACAAAAGCAGCAGTTAATAGAAGGCATAGATATTTTAGTGGCCACACCTGGTAGGCTGCTCGATTTAGCCCACCAGCGCGCACTATACTTTGATGAACTTGAAGTATTGGTATTAGATGAAGCAGACAGAATGGTAGATATGGGTTTTGGAGCAGAGATCAATAAAATCATTGAACGTTTGCCAGAAGCACGCCAAAACTTAATGTTTTCTGCCACTTTAAGCGAAGAAGTGCTTGATCTGGCTGATAACTTTTCTGATGGTGCAATGGCTAGACCCGCTGTTGAGCTGTTTATCTCACCAAAAACCATTACTGCACCCAACATAAATCAATGGCTGATTACCACAGATAAAGACAAAAAATCTGCCTTACTCAGCCACTTGATTAAGCATCAAGAGTGGGATCAAGCACTCATTTTTATTGAGAAAAAACATGGCGCTGCCAAACTAGTAGACCAGCTAGCAAAGCGTAGCATAGTTGCTGACGCTATTCATGGTGATAAAAGCCAAGCATCGCGTGAGAAGATTTTGGCTGATTTCAAGTCTGGAAAATTAAAATATTTAGTTGCCACAGGTGTGGCTGCGCGAGGCATTGATATTGGCAATCTCAGCCGCGTGGTTAACTATGACTTGCCGTTTAAGCCAGAAGAATACATCCACCGAATTGGCCGTACAGGCCGTGCGGGTGAAACTGGGGAAGCCATCTCGTTTGTGGCCTGGGGTGATTTTAAAAACTTATGCGCCATTGAAAGCCGCTTAAATCACATTATAAATCGCAAAGAAATTGACGGCTTTACTGTGAGAAAAGTAGTACCAGTATCCATTTTAAATTTTGTGCGTAAAGGCCAGCCACCCCAGCAAAGAGCATTATCAGCAGTTAAACCTAGGGCATCAAGTAACACCAATGCGGTTGCAACAGAAAATGGACCCCACATTAGAAAAAACAAACATATTTGGGGCTAATCGCTTATAACGAGGCTAATTTGGGCCTTTGCATAGGCCTCCATAGGCAACTACGCTATGTCAATAGGCAACGTTTGGCTCATTCCCCATTCGGCCCAACTGCCATCATATAAGAAATGATTATTGCTGCCTGTATGTGCCAGTGCTAGGTTTACAATAGCCGCTGTAATTCCTGATCCACAACTAGTAATCACTGGCATACTCATATCAACACCCGCAGCTTCAAAAACAACACGCAGATCATCTGGGCTTTTCATAGTATTGTCATCATGCAAAAGTGTTTTAAAAAACACATTTTTTGATCCGGGTATATGTCCAGCCCGCAACCCTTTGCGGGGCTCTGGCTCTATTCCTAAAAATCGCCCCGGCGCTCTTGCGTCTATAATTTCATACTTCTTAGACCTTACAGCTGCCAAAACTTGAGTTATGTCCCTCATTATTAGCCGTTGAACACACTTAACCGACTGGCAGAACTCAGGCTGAGTGGCTTCGTTAGTATGTTTTCGCCCCTGAGAGATCCATTTTGGTAGGCCACCGTCAAGCACAGCCACATTATCTAAGCCCATTAACTTAAAAAGCCACCATACCCGTGCTGCAGAAAATAATCCCATGCCGTCATACACCACCACTTGGTGTGAATTACTTATACCCATAGCACACAGCCACTGAGTAAACACCTCTGTGGATGGCGCCATATGGGGCAAATCAGACGTGTTATCACAGAGGGTATCAATATCAAAAAATAGCGCTCCTGGAATGTGCAAGGCACTGTACTCGCTGTGTGCATTGCGTTGCATGTCAGGTAGGTACCAAGACGCATCTATGAGCTTTAAATTAGCATCATCAATGTGGCTATTTAACCACTGGGGGGAAACAAGAGTATGAATGTCATCGACCAGCATAGGGGATTCTTTACTTTGAGGTAAAAGCTGGCTTAAGTTTACTAACTATTTTAAGTAAATTCCACAACGTTTTCTGGCATAAAATAAACGCTGAAAAAGATTATTGCTCAGGCAACACGTTAAAATCACCACATAAAAGCACCAACCATTGCCTTTTTTTAAACCAAGTCTGGTATCGCTGAAGGTAATAGCCTATTCGTTTCTATTTGAGGTTTCACAGCCCACGTTAGCAAAAACCATTTAATACCAAGTTATGCTGTTTTGTACCCTCTAGGTTACGATTATCGTAAGCATGTTGAGTTATACAGTTTAATCTTTAAAATGATCAAAATTAAACATTAATTGATAACGCAACCCGAATTATGTTCAAAAAAATAACAAAATGAATATTTAGGTGTTAAAAAAATGGACAAAATAAAGATATAAATGTAAATTTGGTTTAAATGATATATATTAGCCGAGCGTTTATAAAAAATTTTTGCATATTTAAGTTTTTGGAGAAAAAGTGTGAGCCCAACATTATTAAAGTCCCGATCGGATTTAGAGGAAGTTGGAACTGTTAACCAATCCACACTACCTAGTGTTATCGCAAATAGCTGGCAACGCACCTTAAATATTGGCTTAGACCCTTTAAGTAATCCAAAAAACTACGTTGTTTCAAATACAGACCTTCACCACCGCACTGAAAAGCTAGACTCTGTGATGCGTTTTATTAGGCCTGAACTAGAACTCCTTTCAACCCAAATGGCTGGGCCAAACTTTTTGATAGGCGCTGCAGATGCAGACGGTGTGGTTCTTGATGTCATTATTGATGAAGAGTTTAGGAGCTGCATGCCTCTTGGATCCATCTGGGCGGAGAATATACGCGGGACCAATGGTTTTGGTACAGCTATATT
The DNA here is from genome assembly GCF_047730085.1 of Candidatus Njordibacter sp. Uisw_056. Classification (NCBI taxonomy): domain Bacteria; kingdom Pseudomonadati; phylum Pseudomonadota; class Gammaproteobacteria; order Pseudomonadales; family Candidatus Njordibacteraceae; genus Candidatus Njordibacter; species Candidatus Njordibacter sp. Uisw_056. The sequence goes on from NZ_CP159830.1 coordinate 1,591,863, forward strand.
CACTGGTAAATCGTGCCTTGTTTCAGGCCAAGAGCACTTCTTTAAGAGCGATGCTGGCCTTTCGTGTATGGCGGCCCCCATATTTGATAGTGTTGGAAAATTGGTTGCTGCGATCGATATTTCTTCAGAAGTAACAACTCATTTAGTCCACACCACAGCCCTAGCCAATATTGCAGCACAGAACGTAGAAGACCAAATTTTTTTTCACGCCCATGTAAACGAAATCATCATCAAACTTCACCCACGCCGAGCATTCTTGACAACAAAAAATGTTGGAATGATAGCGTTAGGTCCTGATGGCCAAGTGATGGGAACAAATAGCAGAACAAGAGAATTATTTAAAGCTCTATTGTCAGGAAGTGATATCTTTTACTCGGATATTTTTATGGGTCGATTTGAACCGATACTCAAACATATTTTAAATAATGAGACTATCCAGATTAAAGACTGGTTTGAAAATGAATATTTCGCTGTTCTGGTACCCACTTTTCTGGCGCAAACGAAACCATCAACGACAAAAATCTTTTTGCCAACAGAATCGGTTTACCATCTTAAAAAGCCCACAGAACAGGTTATTGCACGCCGTGTTTTTGTAGATGAAGGCGTGAGGCAAAATCTTCGGTTGGGCCAAAAATCTGCTCAAAACGGCTTGCCAATAATGATCATCGGTGGGCCAGGAACAGGGAAAAACACCATCGCTGAAGAAATTCATGCTCATGTGAACGAAGAACAAAATTTTATTGTTTTTGACTGTTCAAACGCAAACGTAGATTCCATTGAAAGTCGACTCGCCGCCAAAATAGGTAGTCCGATTCATGATGGTGCTGTGCAGCACGCCACTATTGATCCAAGCAAAGGGGGTACACTTTATTTTGATAGAATAGACCTCCTACCCACTGATGCTGCACCTACCCTAAGCTCATTATTAAACCGTTTTCTTCACCAAAGAAACCTTTCGCCATCCGAACTCAAGTGGACCATTTTAAGCAGCACAGAAACTGATGATTTCAATACAATTTTTAATGGGGCGCATAAAAACCTAATGGATCGCCTTTCAGGTTTTTCACTTTTTTTACCCAAACTTAAAAACCGTTCTGATCTACATCATCTGAGTTATGCCATGCTGAAAAGCATCTCATCTCAGCATTCTCTATCAAAAGACGCTGTGGATGAGCTTGGAAATAATGCTACCATTAAAAATCTTTATGACCTAGATTGGAGTTTGCGAACGCTATCAACTCAACATCATGAGGGTGTTATTAGGGCCGAAGGTGTCACACGCATTTTAGGTATCCATGCGTTAGAGTTAACCCCCTGTGACAAATGCTTAGGGAACTTTTCTAAAGAATCTAATTGCATTAATATTCGGAAAGTAATGCGTGACTGTAACGGCAATGTTGCACTCGCTGCTCGTCAGCTTGGTGTGTCACGCAATACTGTATACAAACATTCAACCTAGCTTCCATATCCCAAGATGGCCAGCAGAAAAAGAAGTTAGGTCGTGCCCTGCTATAGGTGATGTTATGTATCGCTTTAAATTAGCGCTTTATAACCCAAGGCGTCTGCTTTGCTGGCTTGGCGTGCTATTTCTTGGTAAGGCTTAGGGCCTGTCAAAATTGAAACTGGCCCCATCAATAATCGGTTTCTTACGCTTTGTAAAGTGGGGTCTAAGGCTGCAGATATTAAACCCAGTTGCAGTGTGGCTAGTACTTCTGGTGGTGTTGATAAACTAGTAATGTAGGGCAAACACGGCGCACTTGGCGTAGTGGCTAGAATGCGTAGGTTGGCAATTTCTAATGGCGCATGAGCTTGCAGCAGACTATAGGTGACACAATCCACAGCACAGGCATCTGCCCGCCCTTCCACTACTAAAGCCATACTTTTTCTGTGCGACAATGATCTAACGACCTCTGAAAAAAAGGCTTCACCTTGGGCCAAAGGGGCAATTAAGCCCCGTAACGCATGGTAGCCAGATTGAGAGTCGTCACTATTCACTGCAATACGAGTTTGAAATAGGTCCTTTATGTGCAGGACCGTATCTGTGTTGCGCACCAAAACCACACTAGTGTAAGTTGGCCCATGGTTAAAAGGTGTTTGATAACTTTGCGTAGCAACATATTGCACCTGTCCTAGTAAATCATGGGTTAAGGGGAAGCCGCAGGTTTGGCTTAGAAGCAGCTGATCATCTCGCCAATGGGCATAATAGTTCTTAGGCTGGGTGAGTCGCTTAGGTAGTGTGATCACTAAATTTAAGTTTGAATCTTGCTTTATAAGGTGCCTATAAACGCCCTGCCACCATGCATCAATACAGCGTTCTAATTCAGGCATTTGGTACATAGGGTACGCACAAATTAAAGCCATCTAACGCTCTCTAACCTCATTTAGCAGGTGCCTTATCCAAGGTTTAAGCTCGTGAGCCTGAACCTCTGCGCCTCTAATTAACCCATCAAAATGACCTATTAAGGTTTGCACATGCTCACTGGTGTTAAATACAAAGTACATGTGGCCCATATACACAGCACTGCGTTTAGCACCAAATATAGTATAGGGCGAAGCGTAATTGCGGCTTTCATTAAACAAATAAACTCGTAATTTAGGATAAAGCTCATCCACCAACTGAGCAAACCATTCCAATTGCTGGCAGCGATCTTGAAGGCTTAGGGTACACCACAAACCTTCACCCCGTGCAAAACCCATCATTTTCTGCGTAGACAAACATATTTCCATATCACACCCAGGTTGTTGAACCTCGTAATAACGCTCCTTAGTGGTATCAATCACCTGTTCTAAACTGATGTTTTCAAACAGACCATATTCACACGCTAACACAGCTTCAGTTTTAACAAAATCTGGCAAATTAGCCGGCACGTAACGAATTTTGGTCCCCATTGCTTCTTTATGCCAAAGGCGCAAGCTAGCGCCAGAAGGTAATGGTGAACTGGGAGTTAACTGCAAGGATTGACTTAAAATTTCAGCACCAGAGCGAGACTCGCCAGTTAGTCCAAGGAGCCAATCAACACTAATTTGTAGTTTAGAAGCAATAGCCATAAGCGTATCTACTCGGGGTAATCGATCGTTTTCTTCAGCTAATAGCTGGGATAAGGTTGACCTATCCACACCTATTGCTTGGGCTAAGCCGGCGCTTTTAATGCCTGTACGAGACATAACCTCTATAAGCCGTTGACGAAAACTATCTACACGAAAAATGCGTTCTTTACTGTCCATAACTTATTATTAACTTTAGGCAATTGATTGCAAAATCAACATTTGTGTTGTTAAAACAACAAAAATGTATAAGTGAAGCAAAAACACTCATTGTCGCAAATTAATACCTAGGCTATCTTGTCCTCCATGGATAATCAACCTTAGAATAATGCGTAATGCCACACACTCCAACTGCACCAATCTGTCGCTCTACTTGGCAGCGCCAAGGTTGGCCTACATGGGCTTTAATAGTTTGTGTGTATGGCAGTTGGGGTGTGCTTATGAGCAATGCTACAGAACTTTCATGGTGGCTAGTGTCTCCTCTTGCGGCCGTTATATTATGTTTACATGGCAGTGTGCAACACGAATTATTGCACGGCCATCCTACACCTTGGGGCTGGTTTAATGACGCCCTGGGCTGGTTGCCTTTAAGCCTTTGGATACCCTATTTTAAGTACCGTGATGATCACCGACTCCACCATAGGGCTGACACACTTACCGACCCTGGATTAGACCCAGAAAGCTATTACCACTGGCCTGAGAGTTGGCACGCAATGAGCCCACCAATACGCTTATTATGGCATTTAAATTACACCTTTTTAGGTCGCATGATGATTGGCCCGTGGCTAGTTGTGGGGCTTTTCCTAGTAACACAACTAAAAGAAGTATCTAAAGGTGGCCTATACCATTGGCGCAACTGGGCTTTACACCTAGCATTAATGGTTAGCTTAATACTTTGGCTTAGCCACCAGGGGGTAATTTGGTGGCAGTATGTTGTTATGTGCGTTTGGCCTGGGTTGAGCCTTACCTTGATGCGCTCATATGCAGAGCATAGGCCTGGGCCTAATAACCACAGGCGCTGCGCAATAGTAGAGGGTTCTTGGTTTACTCGATTATTGTTTATGAATGTGAACCTGCACCAAGTGCACCATGAGTTCCCTCAGTTGCCTTGGTTTATGGTCAATGGGCATTGGCAAACACATCGCCAATTAATTTTACAACGTAATGGAGGTTATTTTTACAAGGGCTATTGGTCACTCATGCGCCAGACCATGTTGCGCCAAAAGGATAGCCCTATCTATCCTAAACAAAAGCGTAACTGGGTTTAAAATTGTTCTACTCCACACCCTATTAAGGCTATAATACAAGGACACAGACAACCACTTTAGGTCTGCCCCCTAGTGTGGGCGCGTGGACTTAAAAAATTTACCTTAAGTGCAACTAAGAAAATGTAACAACAACCAAGCATCATTATGTCAAATTCTCTCGATCAACTCAGTGCCACATCACCCTCTAACAGTGCCGAGTTTATTCAGGGAGCAAAAGCCACTATCCCCATGATTGTGGGCGCTATTCCTTTTGGCATTATCTTTGGTACTTTGGCAGAATCTAGCGGTTTGTCTATCTGGGGTGCCATGGCTATGTCACTTTTTGTCTATGCGGGTTCCTCGCAGTTTATTGCTTTGGGGCTGCTAGCTACTGGCGTAGGCCCCATCATTATTATAGCCACAACCTTTGTAGTGAACTTAAGGCATCTTCTCTATGCCACAGCCTTGGTCGATAAAGTAAGTCACTTATCTCACGGGTGGCGAGCGCTGTTAGCTTTTGGTTTAACAGACGAATCCTTTGCTGTGGTTAATGGCCGCTATTTAGGCCACACAGATACAAACCGAGCCCATTGGTTCTTTTTGGGTTCTATTGTGGCCATGTATAGTAACTGGCAGCTATGTACTTGGCTGGGTATTGGTTTGGGTGAACTATTTCCAGACATGACTAACTGGGGCTTAGATTTTGCAATGTCAGTAACTTTTCTAGGAATTGTCATTCCATATTTACGTAATAAACCTATGTGGCTAGCCGTAATAAGTGCAGCTACCTTTGCTATTATTCTACGTGAGCTGCCTAACCAACTAGGCCTTGTCGTTGCTGCACTATCTGGTATTTGTATCGGCTATGCTAGCCAGCAGGTTCAACTGCGAATACAGCTTGCAAAAGCAGCCAACCCAGCAACTACAAGTTCAGGGGTTAAAACCACCAACACCAGCACTAAAGCAAGGAGTACCAAACCATGAATGAAACCATGATGATTGCAGGTATGGCCCTTGTTACATTCTCTGTGCGCTATGTAATGTTTGCCATGGCTGGGCGCATTCGTTTTCCACTTTGGTTTAAGCAGGCCCTAGGTTATGTGCCGCCAGTCGTATTAAGTGCAATTATTGCACCCCTTATACTGATGCCTGAAGGTGACTTAGACCTAAGTTTAGCAAACCCTTATTTTTGGGCAGGGCTAGTAGCAGCCGGTGTTGGGTTTTGGCGACAACACTTGCTAACAACCATTGTAGTAGGCCTTGTAAGCTTTATATTAATTAAATGGATGGTAAGCTAGTGACAACCTGCGCTTTATATACCTCATATGAATCTACAGAACCTTGGTTGCTAGAATTTAGTCGTCAATTTCCCCATTTAAATGTACAAGACTGGCAACACATTGCTAATCCAGAACACGTTAAATACGGCATTGTTTGGAAACCCACACAGGCCTTCTTTGAACGCTTTCCCAACTTAACAACTTTGTTTAATTTGGGTGCCGGTGTGGATGCACTATTAAGTAATCCTGCAGTGCCTAAGCATGTTGAAATATACCGCATTGAAGACGGCGGTATGGCGGCACAGATGAACCAGTATTTTAGCTATTTTTTACTGCATTACTATAGAGATATGGACCGCTATCAGCAGCAGAAACAACAAAAGCAGTGGCAAGTTCTGCCCTTTAAACCGGCATCTACTTTTAGCGTTGGCATCTTAGGTTTGGGGCAACTGGGCGCTCAACTGGCACAACACCTTCAAAGTTATGGTTTTGATGTAGCAGGTTGGAGTCGAAATAAAAAGCAGCTGCAGGGTGTCTCAAGTTATGCAGGTGCTGAAGAACTTGAGGGTTTTCTTAAGCGTACCGATGCACTGTGCTGTTTGCTGCCTCTCACACCTGACACCCAAGGCATTTTAAATCGCCACAATATGAGTCAATTGCCAAGGGGCTCTGTTGTAATAAATGCAGGCCGAGGACAACATTTGGTAGTGGAAGATTTGCTAGAGTTACTTGATGAAAATCACTTGCGTGGAGCTGTGATTGATGTGTTTGAACAAGAGCCTTTACCTAAAGAACATCAACTTTGGCAGCACCCTAAAGTGATGATGACACCCCACAGCTCTGCGCAATCTGAATACCCACCCTGTGTAAAGAAAATAGGCAATACCCTGCAAGCTATCATCGATAACAAAAACCCAAGTGGTCTTGTAGATCGTTGCAGGGGCTATTAAACATGAGCACAAAACCCATACCATTACATGAAAAAACTGATTTAGATCGACGCTTTAGCGTGGCTCCTATGATCGACGTCACAGATAGACATTTTCGATACTTAGCTCGATTATTGAGCAACCATGCCCTGTTGTACACAGAAATGATTACAACAGGCGCCATCCTTAATGGCGATCAAGACTACCTGTTGAGTTATACCGATCAAGAGCACCCACTAGCTTTGCAGTTAGGCGGCAGTAATATAGATGAATTAGCTCAATGCGCGCGCATTGGCGAAGACTATGGCTACGATGAAATTAACCTTAACGTAGGCTGCCCGAGCGACAAGGTACAAAACAATATGATTGGTGCATGCCTTATGGCACATCCAACACGTGTCACTGATTGTATGCAGGCGATGATTGAAGCAGTGGCTATTCCCGTTACTATTAAACACCGCATTGGTATTGATGACATAGATGATTATGATCTATTGGCAGGCTTTGTAGCGCAAGTGAGCCACAGTGGTTGTGAGACCTTTATAGTGCATGCTCGCAATGCAATCTTAAAGGGTTTGTCACCTAAACAAAATCGCGAGATTCCTCCACTGCAATATGACAAGGTGTATCGTTTAAAAGCTGACTTCCCTCATTTGGAAATTATCATCAATGGTGGCATTGACACTATTGCTGATTGCCATCAGCATTTAACTCATGTAGATGGTGTTATGCTAGGCCGTGCTGCCAACCATAATAGCGCCCTACTCACCCAAGTAGACCAACAGTTCTATGACAGCAGCCTGACTGCGCCAGCGCGTCACGAAGCGGCCCTTAAGTACTTTGCTTATATGCAACAACGACATGAACAAGGCACCTCTTTACACCACATGAGTGGACATATTATGGGCCTTTTTCAAGGAATACCGGGTGCCCGCGCCCTACGACGCCATATTAGTGATAATATTCATGGCCAAAACGCTAGCATTCAAGTGATGTATGATGCGTTAGGCTTAATTGAAACAATGCCAACACCAATAACAGAGATAACACATCAACAATGAACAAACTGCAACAACTCAAATCTATGACTACTGTAGTTGCTGATACTGGTGACTTAGACGCCATTAAACAATATCAGCCACAAGACGCAACCACTAATCCCTCTTTGGTATTAAAAGCGGCACAAATGCCCCAATATGCGCACCTGTTAACTGAGGCCAAGCAATGGGCAACAGCGCAAGGTGGCAATGCCCGTGTGCAGATGGATAATACCTGTGATTACCTAGCAGTCGCCATTGGCAAAGAGATTCTTAGTGCTGTGCCTGGTCGTATTTCTACAGAGGTCGATTCTCGTCTGTCTTTCGACACAGACGCAACCGTTACCCGAGCCCTTAAAATTATTGATTTATACCATCAGCAGGGTGTGAGTAAAGACCGCGTATTAATTAAGATAGCCTCCACATGGGAAGGCATTCAGGCAGGCAAAAAACTTGAAGAGCAAGGTATCAACTGCAACCTAACGTTATTATTTAGTTTTGCCCAAGCTATTGCTTGCGCAGAAGCCGGTGTTTACTTAATATCACCGTTTGTAGGCCGTATTATGGATTGGCACAAAGCTGCAATGAAGGTGGACAGTTTTGCTCCTGCAGAAGACCCCGGTGTTATTTCGGTAAGTAAAATTTACCACTATTACAAGCAACATGGCTACAACACTGTAGTGATGGGGGCTAGCTTTAGAAACACACAAGAAATTGAACAATTAGCTGGGTGTGACCGATTAACCATCAGCCCTGCCCTAATGCAGGATTTGGCTGAGGACACTGGCGTGCTCGTTCAACAATTAGACAGCAAAAAAGCTTTAACAGCACAGGCTAAGATGAGCCTTAACCAAGCAGACTTCCGTTGGATGCATAATGAAGATGCTATGGCGACAGAGAAGCTAGCTGAGGGTATTCGCAATTTCACCAGAGATCAAGAAAAGTTAGAGGCATTACTGGGTTAAATTAAATAAGGCACTGATGCTCTAGTACATCTACCAAGTTTTTAAATTCTTGGTGGTTTTTTTGGTTCATGCCCATCAAGGTTCGATGGGCTTCGAGCACTTTTTGCTGCACTGTAAGGTCTGAAAATTCACCTTGTGCTAATTCTTGCATGGGTTCTGCTTCTTCCTCTAAGTGTTTAACCAAAACAAACACTTTATCAAAACCCATACTCATCAACACCCGGGTTATATTGTCATTGATGGATACCACAGTGGGTACGAACCCCACTTTTTTCTTCATACGGATCGACATCTTAGCCAACATACCAAGGGTAGTAGAATCAATCCCTTGGGTTTCTGTTAAATCTATAAGAATGGTTTTAAAGTAGCTGCTATTAAAAATGTTATCAAGGTATTGATCTAATGCTGGGCATAAGGTTAATCTCACATCACCCAAAAATTTAACCACATGAGTGCCGTCATGGTCTGCAACTATAATGCGGCCTTTAAACATATGCTTCTCCACAGATGCTCAGTAAGGCAATGTCATCTGGAACAGCATCAAGGCTATTAATATTTAAAGCCTCTACTAATCCTTGTAACCGACTGCCCGATTGTTGCAAAATAGTGCGCAATTGTTCTTCTTTATCTGCAATTTGATCCGATGGCAATATTTCAAAAATACCATCCGAGCTTAGTAACAAGTTGAAGTCTGCCTCTAATTGCTGCGTTAGGTCTGTGTACTGCGCATCGTCAAATAATCCAACAGGCAAGCCACTGCCTAAACCAGACAAATAGTTCACTTCATTATTCTGCGATAGTAGCGGCATAGGGAGGTGTCCACCCACACAGTAGGTGAGCATATGGTTGCTTCGGTCCAACATTCCCATAAAAACGGTCATGTGTTTATCAATATCAAAATCAAGTAATTCACTATTGATTTGGGCCACAACAGTCGCAGGTGAGATTAAGCCATTCGCATCAGACTCAAGGTGTTCCCGAGTAAGGCGATTAGTAATATTTTTAAGTAAAACAGATAGGAAGGCTGATGATGCGCCATGACCTGAAACATCAGCCAGGTAAAATAAAACGCGATTGTCATCCAAACGAATATAGTCAATAAAGTCTCCACTTAAATAGAGTGAGGACTTCATGTACCGATGCATACTTAAGCCATTAATGCTGCATTCTTCTGGAGGCATCATCCGTTGTTGAATTAAACGCCCAGCTATCTGGTCTTGTTGCAGTTCGGCAAGGTTTTTATTCACTTGGCGATGAACCACTTCTAACTCTTGGCGGTACTGTAGATTTTCATAAAGTAACGCAGACCGCTTTACATGACGCATAACGCTTTGATCTAACTCAAAAAACGTATCTAAAGGCAAATTAAATACATCAGTCGCACCTAAACGCAGCATATTAGTAACGCTTTGGGCCGAGTCAATTTGGGTGAGCACAATTAAAGGAACTTCAGCACATTTTTCCAGCATATCTTGCAATAAGGCGGTTAGCGTAGGTTCTTTCGGGCTATATTGAAACAATACCAAACTCACCACTGCATTGGTAAAAAAGTCCAATGCGTGGAGCGGGTCGTTAGTTGCAGTCACATGAAAACGACGTGACGCATAATGTTGGGTGATTTTATGTTTAAGGTCGAGATCGTTAGCAACGATCAGGATCTGACTGACGTCAGGTTCCATAGTAAAACTTACTCCAGGCCTATAGTTGTCGGCCTAATATCGCAACAATATGCTCTTTAAGCCCTGCTGACAAGTACAACCTTAGTCGTAGGTGTTAAAAATCATCAAAATCGTCATCATCAGGCGGAGCACCATCTTTAATAAGGTGTTCTCTACGCTGCAAGTAGGCCTCACGAATAAAAGTATAAGGGTCTCCGCTCATCAATGAGTCAAAGTTACCCAGCTGGTACCTAAGGTCTATCACTTGCAAAACAGATATATAGAAATTATTTGCAACTGGGTCATAACGGCGAATGGGGCTGGCGCTTATATCAATCACTATGGCACTGGTGTCTCTTAATGTACTAGGGCCAAGGAGAGGTAAAACCATATAGGGGCCTGAGCTAACACCCCAGTAGCCTAGGGTTTGGCCAAAATCCTCTGGCTCTTGATAGATCCCTAGATTAGAGGCCACGTCGATAACACCTCCTAAACCTAGGGTGCTATTAATTACTAAGCGGCCAACATCCTTGGCAGCTTTTTTAGGCTTAAGTTGCAAACTGTGGTTTAAAAAGTTACTCATTTCACTTAAGTTTGAAAAAAAGTTACTCACACCTTTAGTTACTACACTGGGTGTGACGTCTTCGTAAACGTTAACTACTGGCAGCAAAATTTTCTGGTCTACTACATCGTTCAATGCATAGACCTTGCGGTTAAAATTTTCATACGGATCTCTAGGATCTGAGCTAACGTCAGTAGACGATGCAATAGGTGCACTCGAACATGCACTTAACATTGTTAAGCTTAGTGTCAAACCCACTGTTAAACCCATTTTTAAACGCCCTAACATGTTCTTCTTCCTTTTTTTTGTAAACTCTTTCTTTGTCCTACCACGCCATGACCTGCTTGATAAACGGAATAGTGATCCGTCTCTTCTCTAGCCAAGAGGCTGAGTCTAATAAATCTAAAACTGCCAACACATTCGTCAGGCCCCGTGGGCTTCGTGAAAAAATATAGGCCACTTGCTCGTCCGTTAATTGCAAACCTTTTTGCTTAGCTTTAGCTTTTAATAATTGCCTACTGGCCACTTCATCCAAGGCATTTAATTGAAAAACATTAGCTAACTGTAATCTCGAGCGCAAATCGTTAAGTGAGCAGTTTATTGTTCTAGGGTTTGATTTAGCTGACATCACAAGGTGATTACCTTGCTGCATTAACCTATTGTACAAATGAAACCAGGCCTGTGCCCAGTGACTATCAGCAACCAAGCAATCTATATCGTCAACACATACTAAAAAATTATGCTCTAAGCCCACTAGATAATCATTGGCTTGACGCGCTGGTATTTGCATTAACTCACTGCAGCTTATGTAGACCGCTTCCTGACCCATTTCTTGAGCTTTAAGCACGCAGCCTTGCAATACATGGCTTTTACCCACACCTTGAGCACCAAATACATAAACACTGTCAGCCTGCTCATTGAGCATCAGCTGATCTAGCGTTGGAGGCAATGCGGGTGCACCACTAAAGCTAAAGTTACTCAACTGTTGCTGAGCATTTAAAGTGACACCTAACATAAGTTGCTCAGAGCCACGCTGCCCAAATGTGTTGGTTACAACATTAGACGTCATTCACTATCCCGCTGACCATACAATGAGCTTTTGATATAGCCCTCATGAAGATTGCGCAACAATACCATAATCACAGCAGCGATTGGCAAAGCTAACAAAATACCCATAAACCCAAATAATTGACCACCTGCTAAAATTGCAAATATGACAGCCACTGGATGCAAGCCAATACGATCACCTACAAGAAGTGGAGTTAGTACAAAGCTCTCTACCATTTGCCCTATAACAAACACTGCAACCACGAGAGTAAGTGGCACGTACCCGTCAAACTGAAAAAAGGCAATAACCATGGCGACTGCAATACCAACAACAAAACCTAAGTAAGGCACAATACTGGCTAGGCCAGCCAATATACCAATTAATAATGCGTAATTTAAGCCCACCGCACTAAGCCCTAGTGCATATATTACGCCCAAACTAAACATGACTAGCAGCTGGCCTCTCATAAATGCGCCCAAAACATCATTACTCTCTGACGCCAGCGCACTAACACGGGGTTGAGCGCTAATGGGCAACAAAGCCTTGATGCGCGCTGTAAGAAGATCAAAATCCCTCAACATATAAAATGCCACCACAGGAACCATGGCCATAGAGCCTAGGGTAGAAATTAAACTCATACTCGATTGTGTAGCATATTGAACCACGCGAGAAATTACCCCGCCTGTTTGTTTCCACTCAGCAGAGAGTCCTTCAGTAACTAGGTCTAAGTTCATGCTTTTAACATCTACACCTAAATTTGACTGCAACCACGGTAACAAAGCGGCATTATACCAGACCTCAATAGTGGGTATCATTTGTACTAAGGTCTGAATCTGCTTAATCATCAAAGGCACAACAACCAATATTATGGCCGCCAACACCAAAATTAACACTACAAATACAATTATCGTTGCAATTGTTCTGCTACATCCTCTGGCTTCTAAACGATCAGCAAAGGGATCTGCCAAGTAGGCGATGCCAATACCTACAACAAACGGCGTAAGCACAGGCTGAAGTAAATAGAGCAACGCTGCTACAATAGCCCCTACAAAAAACAACAACCCTGTCTGAGACTGCGTCATTAGATACATTCCTTATATTAATTCCATTGATAGTGCCATAAAGGACTACTATCAGCGTCCTCCTTGGCATCCATCTTGTCTACAGGTTTTAATCGTCGTTTAAGATCAACAACTGATTTAACTTGAGCTAGATGAGATTGAGCAAATATTCTAAACTCTAATGTAGCGCCACTGGCACTGCGCAGTTGTACCCCTTGAATACCAGCAATGCCCTGCAACATTGCACGTAATTCAACATAGTCCTCAAACTGGGTCACCTGATCTACTCGCAATATAGCAATTTTAGTGTCGTCATCAATTGATGCTTTAATAGCAGTGGCCAAGGCGAATTTTGCTACTAAACTGGATGACAAACGGTCTTGTAAAGGGTCTATTAAAGTGGCTAAGTCCGTGCCTTCAGAAGACCACTGCTGTTCAACTTCGTCCAGCCAAAAATTCCACTCCACCCGCCACAGCTTTTGACTATCTTGGAACATACGACCAACTAATACGGCGTCAGCTTGATAACGGCTGGAGGCGCTTTTAATCGTATCTCTAAACAGCCCCCATAGGGCCCCAGCATTGATAGCAACTTGGTCTTCTAAATCTAATAACGGCCATAATAACGGCATACCTCGTTGTTCTGCTTGCTGCATGATTTGTGCCACCATAGGGTGGCTATCATCACTAACAATCTGGCGAGTGCCCTGGGTATCTTCCACCAACCAAACTAAGATTGCTGCACGATCAGCTCCCCAAATGGGGAGCCCAGAGTCAGCAATTAGTCGATTAACCTGTAACGCATCAAAGGCTAACTCTATCACCGCTTGCGGCTTACCGTCAGCTAATTGAGTGGTAAAGGAAAAGCGCTGCAAGTAATCGTCTGCGTCTACTAGCGCAGTGCGTATGCGCGGGTTATTTAAGCTCTTTGTTTGTCCCGTCACTTTAACCAACACTTGACTAAGGCCCACCTTTTTCGCCCTCATCAGCTGTGCTTGGGATTGGTCTTCCACGGCAACCTCGGCACTATAGAGGCCTTCTACAGTGACACTAAATGCTGGGGAAGCCAACAACAGTAGCAGCAACCCAGAACTTATTTTCCATAATGACTTAGCCACTATTTTTTGCAATATTAATGTCATACAGTATCTTTGGTTATTATTGGATTAGGTATTTTGCCAGTCTAAAGTAAATCTCCCTAACTATAATCAATATGTGTCAGTGCTGCCAGCAACAAAAGTACAAAAAACCTCTAAACTTCCACTATAAGCAGGTGATGAAACATCGGGAGACGTGGTAAAATAAGGCATTCTAACTAAACGACTAAGGTCACCCCCCTGCTATGAGCACTGAAGCCCCTACCCATTCCCTAAGCTATAAAGATGCTGGTGTTGATATCGATGCAGGTAACGCTCTTATTGAACGCATTAAAGGTGTCGCTAAGCGCACCCGTCGCCCAGAAGTAATGGCTGGCCTAGGCGGTTTTGGAGCACTGTTCGAGCTACCCAAGGGGTATGACGAGCCGGTACTTGTATCTGGCACCGATGGCGTCGGCACGAAGTTAAAATTAGCTTTAGAACTTAACCGTCATGATCATATCGGTATCGACCTTGTGGCTATGTGTGCTAACGATTTAATTGTTGCCGGTGCAGAACCATTATTTTTCTTAGACTATTACGCCACTGGCAAGCTAGATGTAGACATTGCAACACGCGTAGTAACCGGAATTGGTGAAGGCTGCGAACTTGCAGGTGCCTCTTTAGTGGGTGGTGAAACAGCCGAAATGCCAGGCATGTACGAAGGTGAAGATTATGATCTTGCTGGTTTCTGTGTAGGCATCGTAGAAAAGAGCAAAATCATAGATGGCAGTAAAGTTGCTTCAGGAGATGTGCTGATCGGATTGCCAGCCTCGGGCCCACACTCTAATGGTTATTCCTTAATTCGCAAAATTATTGACGTGAGCAAAGCCGATTTGCAACAGGACATTGGTGGTGTCAGTTTAGGTGAAGCCCTAATGGAACCGACCCGTATTTACGTAAAAGCTTTGCTAGAATTGTTTAAGCAAGTAGATGTAAGGGCTTTATCCCATATTACTGGTGGCGGTTTACTAGAGAATATCCCTCGCGTATTACCAAGCGACAGTGTAGCTGTAATTGATACTCATTCATGGCTGCAACCTGCAGTATTTAAGTGGTTACAAACTAATGGTAATGTAACTGATACTGAAATGTACCGCACATTCAACTGTGGCGTAGGCATGGTGATTGTAGTGGCTGAAGAAGACCAAGCCAAAACCATAGCATGCTTAACTAACGCCGGTGAACAACCGTGGGTTATTGGCCATATTAAACAAAATAATGGCTCTGAAGACGCTGTTATTATGCGTTAATTTAACGCTTGGATACTTAAATGCATGAACCATCCTTACAACAGATACCCCGCCTTGTGGTGCTCATATCTGGCAGTGGCAGTAATCTGCAAGTACTGATTAACGCCATTGCTGATGGCACTATTGCTGCTACTATCGAACTAGTTATTAGCAACAAACAAGAAGCTATGGGCTTAGCCAGAGCGAATAGAGCAGGTATTGCGACTCAAGTCATTAACCACCTTGACTATGGCAGTCGTGAAGCATTTGATCGTGAGTTAATGCATGCCATAGATGATAAACAGCCAGACCTTATAGTTTTGGCTGGTTTTATGCGCATTTTTACGCCCGAATTAACCCATCGTTACGAAGGGCGTATGCTTAACATTCACCCTTCGTTGTTACCCCTGTTTAAAGGCACCAATACCCATGAGCGCGCTCTAGAAGCAGAGGTGGAGCAACATGGAGCCAGCGTGCATTTTGTTTCGAGTGAACTTGATGGTGGGCCTATTGTCATACAAGCATTGGTTCCTGTGCTAAACATGGATTCACCCAGCATATTAGCTAGTCGGGTTTTGGTACAAGAGCATATTATTTACCCTATCGCTATAAAGTGGTTTTGTGAGGGACGTCTAAAACTTCACAACAACACCGTATTAATGGATGGCCATAGCTTACCTACTCAGGGAATGCCGTTCCAATGTTAAAGTGAGAGCTTGATATTCATATCTCAAGGAAGTGCAATGTCATATGTGAAGCAAACTTTGTTTAATGCTACTAGCCTAGCCGGTCTATTCCTGGTGTTATTATGGAGTAGCAACAGCATAGCTGAGCTGCGCACTTTTCAAGCCATTTACACCAGCCAGTGGGACTTGGGCATCAGCCTGTCAGGCAAGGCAAAACGCAGCCTAGTTAAGAACAGTGATGGCAATTATCGCCTCACTACAGAAGCCAGTGCAATGATTGCTTCCCTCACTGAATCTTCATTATTCAGCCTTTTAGATGATCAACTTCAACCTATCCATTACAGCTACCAGCGAAAAGTTTTTAACAACAAGCGTAACGTAGAAGTGGCATTCGACTGGCCAAACAAAAAAGTTAAGAACACCGCAGAGGGGTCTTCCTGGCTGATGGATATCGTGCCACACACGTTAGATAAACAAAGTGTGCAGTTACGCTTGCAGCTTGACTTGGCAATCACCCCAGTAGTTGAGGGACAAATTTATGCCTACGAGGTAGCTGATGGTGGACTACTTAAAACCTATCGCTTTATTGCTGATGGTGAAGACCTCATTGAAACAGCCTTGGGCACGTTTAAGTCTGTGCGTATTAAGCGTGATAGAGGTGAGGATACTGACCGAGAAACATGGATTTGGTTTGCGCCAGAACTGGACTATACCATTGTCCGCATTGTGCAAAAAGAAACTGACGGCAAACGTTACCAACTCAATTTGACCCATCTAAACTGGCTAGAACGTTAATCAGAACGTCCCTCCGCACTTTATTGTGCAAAGCTTAGTAAAGCTATTAGCGCACAGCCACTGATTTAGTTACACTCCTTGGCTAGAAATAATTTAATTAAGGATCTATCTTGGCTTCTTCACACCGTATTGCTGCTTTTATCTTAACCGCCACCACAGCCATAGGTAGCCACGCCAGCCAATTTCAAGATCTGTTTCAACTCGCACAGGCTAACGACCCTAGCTACCTCGCTGCCCAGCACACGCTTGAATCTAAACTACAGATCATCCCGCAAGCCAATAGTGCACTTAGTCCACAAATAACGGGAAAGCTTAATCAAAATTTAGCTTTAGATGCACGCTCCAACAGTCACAGTTATGGTGTGCAAGTGGCCCTGCCCTTAAGGCTAGATGCATACTATGGCATGAAAGTGGCGGAGCAAATTGCTGCTGGGGCACGCATTAGCTTCGAAAAAACCCATCAAAATCTTATTTTTTCTGTTATTGAACGTTATGTAGCGGTGATCAAACAACAGCACCAACTTTTTTCAAGCATGGCTGAGGTGACTGCTATAGAACAGCGTTTAAAACAAACTCAGCAACAAGTTGATCTAGGCATTACTAGTATTATTCAGCTGCAAGACGTAAAAGCCAACTTTCAACAATTACAGGTAAACCTGCTACAGGTTAGGCAAAACCTAAGCTTAGCTAGGGCTAATCTTGAGAATTTAACCAACCAAGCATTACCAGAGCAGCTTCCTGCCCTAGGCAGTGGCTTTAGTGCCGACAGCCTAATCACTACTAACTCTCTAGAAAATTGGTTTGTTTTGGCACAGGATAATAATCTTGACCTTGCTAACAATAGTTCTGCCACTCGACAGGCATTCCATAACTACCAGGTCAAGGATGTAAGTATGTACCCTACTGCAAATGTCACTGTGGCAAAGAATTACAGCAGCGCTATGGGTGATTCACAAACATTCTCTATCGGGGTGTCAGGCACTTTTTATGACGGTGGTCTTAACCAAGCCCAAACCAAAGAGGCCAAAGAAAGCTGGCATGCTGTTGAACAGCAAGGCCAAGCCCTGCTGAAGGCCACACAACAAGAAGTTAGGCGCTGGCATCAAGCCCTTGATACGAGTCGCCAACAAATTCAAGCGTTGGCGCAATTAGATAAAGCAGTGCAAGCATCTTTA
Source organism: Candidatus Njordibacter sp. Uisw_056 (assembly GCF_047730085.1). Taxonomy (NCBI): domain Bacteria; kingdom Pseudomonadati; phylum Pseudomonadota; class Gammaproteobacteria; order Pseudomonadales; family Candidatus Njordibacteraceae; genus Candidatus Njordibacter; species Candidatus Njordibacter sp. Uisw_056. Next base: position 1,609,719 of record NZ_CP159830.1, read on the forward strand.
GCAGGAAAGAATACGGAGTACGAATTGGGCTTGAGAGACCTCAGTGATATTCTAGATGCTGAAAAACTAGTATTTTCTGCACAAAGAAACTGGGCAAATGCACGCCTTGATTTAGTTCTAAACCAATTGCGCCTCAAAAAAGCCAGCGGCCTTTTAAGCCGTGATGACCTTACTCAATTGGACCAATGGTTTAACTAATTGTAGCAGTCAGTGCAGTGACCTGCCGGTTAGTGTAGATTGACTTTTAAGACGCTAATAGACCATATTGTCTATTAGCCATACCTAGGCGTCTTGGTCAATACGGCTTGCTAGCGCGCTTTGTTGATGTTTGTATTTAGCGTCGGGCCTTTTATTGTATGGCCTAAGTGATGGGCTAGAGAGCGTTTCAAAATTGATCGCACCAATAGTCATATTAGGTTTTAACGCCAAGGGCAGCTTGCCACTGTTAAAACACTCTAGCACAATAGCACCACTCCAACCGGGGTCAATACGATGTGCTGTAACATGAACCATAAGCCCTAATCGTGCTAGCGAAGAGCGCCCATCTAACCAGCCGACATGGTCATCAGGAATAGTGATCGACTCTAATGTGACGGCTAGTGCCAACTCACCAGGGTGTAGAAAAAAGCTCTCACCTTCCTCAACAACAATCTCTTCACTCATAATGGCTTCAAGGGTACTGTTTATCTCTTCGCGGCTAGCGCTTACGTCTACAAACGCACGAGCATGGTCCTTAAACACACGAAAGCTATTGCCTAATCGCAGGTCTACACTGACTCCCGTAATAACGCTATCGTCAGGCCGTGGTTCAATGCCAATTTTGCCACTATTTAAAGCGGCGATAATGTCTTTATCACTTAAACGCATGAGATTTAATCTTCATCTATACTAATACTAGGCATGGATTGGCTAGTCACATCAAGCTTTGACACTAGTGAATGGGCCAACTTTACATAGGTATGGGCCGCCGCTGATTGCGGCTCAGCGACCACCGTGGGTGTTCCTCCATCAACAAGCACCCGAATAGCCATGCTCAATGGTAAGCTGGCAAGCAAGTCAGTGCCATACTCTTGGGCCAGTGCTTCACCGCCGCCAGCACCAAAAATTGCCTCTTCATGATTGCATTGGCTACACACATGAGTGCTCATATTTTCCACAATGCCTAACACGGGTACTTTTACCTTATTAAACATTTCTATACCCTTGCGGGCATCTAGCAATGCTAGGTCCTGTGGAGTGGTCACAATCACTGCACCAGACACTTGCGCCTTTTGACACAAGGTTAATTGTATATCACCAGTGCCAGGAGGCATGTCAACAAACAAGTAATCCAACTCCCCCCAATTTGTTTGTAATAGCATCTGCTGCAATGCACCTGCTGCCATTGGGCCACGCCAAACCATAGGCGAGTTGGCATCTACTAAAAAGGCCATAGACATGACACTTACGCCATGAGCTTGAATAGGCACAAACCACTTCTCTTCCATCGTTTCTGGGTGGCTGCCTTCAGCAATTCCCAACATTAAACCTTGGCTGGGGCCATAAATGTCAGCATCTAAAACACCAACTTTAAAACCCGCTTTAGCCATGGCTAACGCCACGTTAACTGTGGTTGTCGATTTACCTACACCGCCCTTGCCAGAAGCTATGGCAACGATGTGTTTGATGTTTTGAAGGCCTTCTGGTCGTGTGTCGCTCATTAGATATATCCTATGAATTACGTTTATGCAACACCACACCGCATTCGGTATGATGGGTATATGGAAACTGGTCAAATAAAGCCAAGCGTTTTAGCACGTGAGTTTGCTTGAGTTCTTGTAAGTTTTCTAGCAAGGTGTCCGGGTTGCAAGAAATGTAAACCACCTGATCAAATTGCTGCACTAATGCTAACGTTTCTTGGTCTAACCCTGCTCTGGGCGGATCGACTAAAATAGTGCCAAAATTAAAGCTGCTTAAATCTACATCAGCTAAGCGCCTAAAGGCACGCACACCCGCCAAGGCTTGAGTCATTTCTTCGCTGGACAGACGCACAATAGTGACATTATCAATGCCATTTTCAATCAGATTAACATGGGCGGAGTTAACCGAAGACTTAGCAATTTCGGTGGCCATTACTTTGCGAAACTGTGCGGCTAAAGGCACAGTGAAGTTGCCATTACCACAGTACAACTCCAACAAATCTGGTTTATCCATGGGGCCAAAACGCTCGACATTTTCACAAGCCCAAGAGATCATTTTTTCATTAACACCCGCATTAGGTTGAGTAAATGCGTTCTCTACCTGCTGATAATGATACTTTCGCCCTCGCACTTCGAGAGTTTCCATAATGTAGCCAATACCCAACACATGCTTTTGTTTTCGCGCTCGACCAATAATATTAATACCCAGTTCAATACGCAGGGCGTCAGCAAGAGCTAACCAATCATCTCCTAGTTGCTTATGGTACAAAAGACTGACAAGAACTTCACCACGTTGGCTGCTTAAAAAATCTATTTGGAATAACTTTTTACTCAACACAGGCGACGCTTTAATGCCTGCCAGTAGGGGTATCATTAGGTCATTTATTGGCTCACTGGCTTGAGGAAAAGACTCTATGCGAATGGGCTGATATTTATTACCTGGTGGAAACATAGCATAAAATAAGTCATCCCCCTCGTGCCACATACGAAATTCTGCCCGCATGCGATAATTTTCTGGCTTAGATGAGAATACGTCTAACACAAGGCCTGAGGCAAAACTGCCTAACTCATCAAAGCGACGCCTAATCTGTTCACTTTTAGCGTCTAGTAGGGCTTGGTATTGTTGCGGTTCTATAGGCTCAAGTGCCACAAACCTGCTCCTTAAACTGGGATCTGTTATTAGTGTGGATTATAGCAGGGCAAACGGGCATAAACATATAATCCTGCACTCTTAGAGGAGAAACTATAGGCGTACAGTCCAATGTTTTGTACAATGGTGGCCGAAACATCAAATCCACTAGTTTGCGCTCCATTTAGCGCCCTTAAGACACTTGAATCTAACCCATGACTACTACTCGCGAAATACTTGTAACCAGCGCATTACCTTATGCCAACGGCTCTATTCATCTTGGCCATATGCTGGAGTACATTCAAACTGATATCTGGGTGAGATTCCAGCGTCACACTGGCAATAGCTGCCACTATGTATGTGCAGACGATGCACATGGCACAGCGATTATGTTGCGTGCCGAACAAGAGGGTATTACATCCGAACAGTTAATTGCCAAGGTACAAGCAGAACACGAGCAAGATTTTAGTAATTTTAATGTTTCTTTTGACAACTTTTATTCAACTCACTCCCCTGAAAACCGTGAATTCTCAGAATACATTTATAGAGCCTGCGAGGCCAAGGGCCATATTGCTTCACGAACTATTACGCAAGCTTTCGACCCAGAAAAGCAATTATTTTTGGCTGACCGATTTATTAAAGGCACCTGTCCAAAGTGTAAAACAGAAGATCAGTATGGCGATAACTGTGAGTCTTGCGGAGCCACCTACTCTCCGTCTGATTTAATTAATCCTAAATCAGCGATTTCTGGCGCAACACCTATTCAAAAAGACTCCACTCACCTATTTTTTAAACTTCCAGACTTTGAGGAATTGCTGAAGCAATGGACCCGAAGTGGTAGCTTACAGAGTGAAATCGCTAATAAACTAGCTGAATGGCTAGATTCTGGCCTACAGGAGTGGGACATCAGCAGAGATGCACCCTATTTTGGTTTTGAAATACCAGGTCAAAAAAATAAGTTCTTTTATGTATGGTTAGACGCACCAATTGGCTATATGGCTAGTTTCAAAAACTTATGCGATCGCACAGAAAAACTGGACTTTGACCATTATTGGAATAAAAACTCAAATACTGAGCTGTACCATTTTATTGGTAAAGACATTATAAACTTCCACGGTCTTTTTTGGCCTGCTATGTTACATGCTGCTGACTTCCGCACACCTACGGCTGTTTACGCACATGGTTTTTTAACTGTGAATGGCCAAAAAATGTCTAAGTCTCGTGGCACTTTTATTAAAGCCGGTACTTATTTACGCCACCTTAACCCAGAATATTTGCGTTACTATTTTGCAGCCAAACTCAATAACAAAGTTGATGACATAGACTTAAACCTAGAAGATTTCGTACAACGAGTCAATTCAGACTTAGTGGGTAAGGTGGTGAATATTGCCAGCCGCAGTGCGGGCTTCATTAGTAAGAAATTTAATGGTCAACTTAGTAGTGCTGTAAGTGAAGCCGAATTGCTTAATGCATTTTCTAATGAACAATATGCCATAGCAGACTATTACGAAAACCGTGAATTTGGCAAAGCCATAAAATCTGTAATGGCATTAGCAGATCAAGCCAACCAATACATTGCTGATAAAGCACCATGGGTGTTGGCAAAACAAGAAGGTTCTGAACAACAGGTTCAGGATATTTGCTCCACGGGCCTTAACATGTTCCGTATGTTAATGATTTATTTAAAACCTATTTTACCCATTATGACGCAAGATGCTGCTAGATTTCTTAATGATAACCTTGCTTGGTCAGGACTAAATACGCCCCTTGTTGGCCATAGCATTGAGAAATTCAAACCACTCATGACCCGTATTGAGGGTATTCAAATAGAAGCGATGTTAGAAGATTCCAAGGTAGAAGTGGCTAAAGAGCTGGCACTCAAAGAAAAACAAGGCTAAGTGCCTAACTCTTTTCATAAAGATACAAAAAGGCCACCCTAAGGTGGCCTTTTTTATGGCATTAGGTCAAGAGCTTAGCTCCAGCCAGTCACTTCTTTTAGCGCTTTACCGATATCAGCAAGAGAACGAACAGTTTTAACACCTGCATCCTCTAAGGCAGCAAATTTTTCGTCTGCCGTACCTTTGCCACCAGAAATAATGGCGCCAGCATGGCCCATACGCTTACCAGCAGGTGCAGTAACACCAGCAATGTAAGACACAACAGGCTTAGTCACATTAGCTTTAATGTAAGCCGCCGCTTCTTCTTCTGCAGTACCGCCAATTTCACCAATCATAACAATGGCTTCAGTCGCTGGGTCTTGTTCAAATAACTCAAGCACGTCAATAAAGTTAGTACCTGGAATTGGGTCGCCACCAATACCTACACATGTAGACTGTCCATAACCAGCGTCTGTGGTTTGCTTAACAGCTTCATAAGTTAAGGTACCTGAACGAGACACTATGCCAACCTTGCCTGGCAAATGAATATGGCCAGGCATAATACCGATTTTACATTCACCAGGAGTAATTACACCAGGGCAATTGGGGCCTACTAAACGTACTGCGAGTTGGTCGCAAATTACCTTACATTCCAACATATCTAAAGTTGGAATACCTTCAGTGATGGCAACAATAAACTTGATACCTGCATTAGCAGCTTCAAGTATTGAGTCCTTACAAAAAGCCGCAGGCACATAAATAACAGAAGCCTCAGCACCAGTAGCTATAACCGCTTCATTGACAGTGTTAAATACAGGCAGGCCCAGGTGAGTGGTACCTCCTTTTCCTGGAGTTACGCCGCCCACCATTTGAGTGCCGTATTCAATGGCTTGTTCAGAGTGAAAAGTACCCTGACTACCGGTAAAACCTTGGCAAATAACCTTAGTGTCTTTGTTAATTAAGATACTCATGCTTCACCTCCAGCTGCAGCAACCACTTGTTGAGCTGCACCACTTAGGCTCGTAGCAGCAATAATATCAAGGCCACTTTCTGCCAGCTTTTGACTACCTAATTCAGCATTATTACCTTCCAAACGAACAACTACAGGCACGTTTACACCAACTTCTTTCACGGCACCTATAATGCCCTCAGCAATCAGATCACAACGTACAATCCCACCAAAAATGTTCACCAATACCGCCTTAACCCGCTCGTCAGACAAGATGATCTTAAACGCCTCAGTCACGCGCTCTTTGGTTGCACCGCCCCCTACGTCCAAAAAGTTAGCTGGGAAACCACCGTGCAAAGCAACAATGTCCATGGTTCCCATTGCTAAACCTGCACCATTAACTAAACAACCTATAGTGCCATCTAGAGCAACATAATTTAAGTCCCAAGAAGCGGCATGAGCTTCACGCTCATCGTCTTGACTTGGATCATGCATCGCTTGAATGTCTTTGTGACGGTAAACCGCGTTGCTGTCAATCACAACCTTAGCGTCTAAACAGTGTAAATCACCTTGCTCAGTCACTACCAAAGGGTTAATTTCTAATAAGGCTAGGTCTTTATCTTGGAACAACTGCGCCAAACCAATAAATATTTTAGTAAACTGACCAACTTGCTTACCCTTAAGGCCTAACTTAAACGCTAGCTCACGCCCTTGGTAGGGTTGAGCTCCAGTTAACGGGTCAATCTCTGCCTTCAAAATCTTTTCAGGAGTCTCTTCAGCCACCTGCTCAATTTCTACGCCGCCCTCGGTCGACGCCATAAATACAATACGCTGACTACTGCGATCTACCACAGCGCCAAGATAAAGTTCTTGTGCAATATCTGTGCACGGCTCAATATAAACCTTCGAAACAGGCTGGCCATCAGCATCTGTCTGATAGGTAACCATTCGGTTACCTAACCACTTGTTAGCAAAATCTGCAGCTTCCTTTTTAGACGAAATTAATTGTACGCCGCCCGCTTTACCCCGGCCACCCGCGTGAACTTGGGCTTTAATTACCCAGCGATCGCCTGGAACTTGATCCAGTGCCGCCATGGCTTCTTCTGCTGTATCTACGGCGATACCGCTAGATACGGGCAAGCCGTACTGGGCAAACAACAGTTTGCCTTGATATTCATGAAGATTCATTATGTTGCCTGTTTACTTAAATTTAAATTTAACCTAACTACTTATTTTCTCTTTTTCCTATTGGCCATGTGAATAGCATGGCCATCTACGGCTAGGGCAGCTTCGTGAACTGCTTCGCTCAATGAAGGGTGAGCAAACACTGTCAGCGCAAGATCCTCAGCACTGGAGCCAAATTCCATCGCAATAACGGCCTGAGCAATAAGTTCAGACGCGTTACCACCAAGAATATGACAACCTAAAATACGGTCTGTTTGCGCATCAGCAATCAACTTCACAAAACCTTGAGTGTCGTTTGCGGCCATGGCGCGGCCGGAAGCTGCAAATGGAAACTTACCCACCTTAATTTCGACACCTTCAGACTTTAGTTCCTGCTCTGTTTTACCAACCCAAGCCATTTCTGGATGGGTATAAATCACCCAAGGAATACAGTCATAATTAATCAAAGCTTTATTGCCTGCAATGATATCTGCAACCATCATGCCTTCTTCAGAAGCCTTGTGAGCTAACATAGGGCCACGAACAACGTCACCAATAGCATATACCCCAGGAGCATCTGTTTTACAGCGTGAGTTAACATGAACATATCCTCGTTCATCAAGCCCTACGCCAGAATCTGCTGCCAACAGGCCTTCAGTGTACGGTTTACGACCTACAGCAACAATCAACTTGTCGAATGTTAGTGTCTCGGAGTCGCCATCGGCCTTTTTAACGGCGACTTTAACTTCGTTATTGACAACTTCAGTCCCAGTAACTAGTGCACCAAGGCGAATATTCATGCCTTGCTTCTTTAAACACTTAGCCGCTTCCTTGGATAAATCCTTATCAGCTGATCCTAAAAATGTGTCCATTGCTTCTAATACAACAACATCACTACCCAAGCGTTGCCATACTGTACCCATCTCTAAGCCAATAACGCCAGCACCAATGATACCTAAACGTTTTGGTACTTCACGAATATTTAGTGCGCCCACGTTATCTATAATAATATCGTCAATTAACGGTGCTGGCGGAATAGTTACCGCTACAGAACCAGCAGCTAATATGACACTGCCCGCTTTAACTTCACTGACGCTGCCATCAGCAGCAGTCACCTTTACCATACAGTCTTTTTGTAGCTGGCCCATGCCGTGAATTAAGGTCACACCATTAGCTTTAAATAACCCAGCCACACCCATAGTGAGGTTGCTAACAATGGCATTTTTACGCGCCAACATGGCAGCCACGTCCATGGTTACTTCACCTGTATTGATACCATGAACTTCAAATTCGTGTTTGGCATCATGGAATTTATGAGTCGAGTCCAGTAACGCCTTTGATGGAATACAACCTACATTTAAGCAGGTTCCGCCTAATACTGGAGCACCTTTATCACTGGTCCATTTTTCTACACAAGCTGTCTTTAACCCCAGTTGCGCAGCACGGATTGCGGCGACATAGCCACCAGGACCGCCACCAATAACGACCAAATCAAATTCTTGGGACATAATATTTTCTCAGATTTTTAGCCCGTGTTGGATCACAACGCAGACTTAGGTTAATACGCAGGCTTATATCTCAAGCAATATCCGCGCTGGATCTTGCAGCAATTCCTTAATGGTAACTAAGAACTGTACTGCTTCCTTGCCATCAATCATTCTGTGATCATAAGACAAGGCTAAATACATCATTGGGCGAATGACCACTTGGCCATTCTCTGCTACCGGGCGGTCCTGAATTTTGTGCATGCCTAAAATGGCAGTTTGTGGCGGGTTTAAAATTGGCGTTGATAGCAAAGATCCAAAAATACCACCGTTTGTTATAGTGAAGGTTCCACCCTGCATTTCTGCTAAAGTAAGCTTGCCATCTTTGGCTTGTGTGGCCAACTGCACTATACCCTTCTCAATATCAGCCAAGGTCATCGCTTCTACGTCACGCAACACAGGTACGACCAAACCTCGTTCTGTAGACACAGCAACACTAACGTCTTGGTACGCATGGTATACCATATCGTTGCCGTCTAACGAAGCATTCACTGCTGGATAACGCTTGAGAGCTTCTGCTGAGGCCTTAACAAAGAACGACATAAACCCTAAACGAGTGCCGTTGTGAGCTTTCTCAAACTGCGCTTTATACTGACTACGCAGCGCCATAATAGGCGACATATCAACTTCGTTGTAGGTGGTTAACATTGCTGCTTCGTTTTGCGCAGAGACCAAGCGCTTAGCAATAGTTGAGCGCAAGCGAGTCATTGGCACGCGCCTAGACGTGCGGTGTTGAGGGCCAGAAGACGGGGCCACTGTTTCGTTAACAACAGGCGCTGGTGCTGCGGGTGTTGGAGTTGCAACTGGAACAGGAACCGAGGTTACAGTCTCTGGATTCTTCAAGTAATTGAGCACGTCTTCTTTTAACAAACGCCCACCTTTACCCGTACCTGTGACCTTAGTTGCGTCCAAATTATTTTCATGGAGCAATTTGCGTACAGCAGGGCCACTCACATCAAGCTGATCTGCATTAGATGAGGGTGCGTCTTGTGCTTCGGGTAATTCTGCTCCCGCACCTGCAGTAAACCTAGCAATCACTTCATTACTCATCACTGTGCTGCCTTCAGCAGACATAATTTCGGACAAGCTACCATCAGCAGGTGCAACGACTTCCATTACTACTTTATCGGTCTCAATATCAACGATCAAGTCATCTCGCTTGCAGGCCTCCCCCGGTTGCTTATGCCAGGTAGCAATAGTGCCGTCTGCCACAGACTCAGGAAAAGAGGGGGCTTTAATTTCAATAGACATGGTTTATCTCTTTACTCTAATGATTGGTAGGGTTTGCTCAATTAACCCGTTCATGATTCTAATCCCAGTGCTTGGGCAACTAAGTAACGCTGTTCTTCAAGATGCACAGACATATAACCACATGCCGGTGCTGCCGAGGCAGGCCTTGAAGCTACGATCAATTCTAATTTAGGACGGCCTATCTGTATAACTTTACGCATGTGATGCTGGCTACAGTACCAAGCACCCTGATTTAGGGGCTCTTCTTGACACCAAACCACGAGATCTAAATTAGGGTACTGGGCTAATACATTGCCTAAATGCTGTTCAGGAAATGGGTACAACTGCTCAACGCGAACAATCGCTACATGATCTAATTTGCCTAAACGGCGCTGTTCAAGCAAATCATAGTAAACCTTGCCACTAGTTAGCACCACACGCTTCACCGCTGCCTTATTAAGGCCATCTACGTCATCAATAACATTTTGAAACTCACCCTTGGCCAGATCATCCAAGTTAGAGATAGCCATTTTATGGCGTAACAAACTTTTAGGCGACATCACCACTAATGGTTTACGCATAGGCCTGATGACCTGACGGCGGATTAAGTGAAATATTTGCGCAGGTGTAGTAGGCACACATACTTGAATATTATGCTCGGCACACAACTGTAAGAAACGCTCTAAACGAGCCGAAGAATGTTCTGGACCTTGGCCTTCATAACCATGGGGTAGCAACATGGTTAAACCGCACATCCTTCCCCACTTATGCTCACCACTGGTTATAAATTGGTCAATAACCACTTGAGCACCGTTGGCAAAGTCACCGAACTGCGCTTCCCATACCACCAGACCCTCAGGTGCAGTAGATGCATAGCCATACTCGAACGCTAAAACAGCTTCCTCAGATAACAAGGAATCAAAAATAGTAAATTCTGGTTGATGTGGTGATAGATTACGCAGAGGAACATAAGCACCACTGCCCTTTTGGTCATGCAGTACAGCATGACGATGGGAGAAAGTACCGCGGCCAACATCCTGCCCAGTTAGACGAATAGGGTACCCTTCTTCTAACAGCGAGGCATAAGCCATAACTTCAGCAAAACCCCAGTTAATTTCTGCCGCGCCCGACGCCATTTTTAAGCGGTCATCAAGAATCTTCTTCACCTGACGCTGCACTACAAAACCTTGAGGCACCTGATCTAGCCGCTGACCCAGGTCCTTTAACATATCAGAAGACACTCGTGTGTCACCCAATGCTGTCCACTCATGGTCTAGGTATGGCTTCCAATCTACAAAGGAGCTTGTGTCTGGGGTTGTAACCAATGCATTGGCAACATGTTCACCATTATCAAGCGCATTACGATAATCATTTTGGCAAGCAATAATGTCTGCGGCTGAAAGAACACCTTCTTTAAGTAATTGTTGACCGTACAGAGTAGCCACTGTTTTTTTGGCTTTGATCGCGTTGTACATCAATGGTTGTGTGCCTGATGGCTCATCTGCTTCATTGTGACCACGGCGACGATAGCAGACGAGGTCAATAACCACATCGCGTTTAAATTCATTACGGTAATCTAACGCCAATTCTGACACAAACGCTACCGCATCAGGGTCATCACCATTAACATGGAAAATGGGTGCGTCGATAAATTTTGCTACATCCGTGCAGTAAGGGGTACTGCGAGCATCTTCTTTCTTACTTGTGGTAAATCCCACTTGGTTGTTAATGACAATATGCACCGTACCTCCCGTTTTAAAGGCACGGGTTTGGGACATTTGTAACGTTTCCATGACAACACCTTGGCCTGCAAAAGCGGCGTCACCATGTAAACAAATAGGTAATACAGTATCACCTTCAGTATCATTCCGGCGATCTTGACGAGCTCGTACCGAACCTTCTACTACTGGGTTAGCAATTTCTAAATGGGAGGGGTTAAACGCTAAGGCCATGTGCACCTCTCCACCAGGCGTGTTCACATTGGTTGAAAAGCCTTGGTGATACTTAACATCACCTGAGGTGTTTAAAGGTCGTTTACCCTCAAACTCTTCGAATAAATCAACGGGATTTTTGCCAAAAATATTAATCAACACGTTTAAGCGGCCACGGTGAGCCATACCAATAACAATTTCTTTAGCCTTATTACTGCCTGAGCGCTGGATAATGTTATCCAGCATTGGGATAAGCGTTTCGCCACCTTCAAGGCCAAAGCGTTTGGCACCAGAAAAACGAGACGCAAGGTATTTCTCTAGGCCTTCGGCAGCCATTAAACGCTCAAAGATATGACGACGTTTCTCAGGTGTATGGTTTGGATGACTGCGTACTGACTCCACCCGCTGCCTAATCCACAGCTTTTCATCAGTATTTACAATGTGGCTATATTCACAGCCCACGGTTGAACAGTATGTTTCTTCAAGCCCAGCAATAATTTCTGACAAAGGCATTTCGTCTTTGCCCAAGTAGGATGCGCCCACTTGGAATACAGTGTCTAAGTCTGCTGCAGAAAGCTCATGGAAATGTAAATCAAGGGTTTGGATGACTTCTTTTGGTTTAAGCTCTAAGGGGTCTAAGCTAGCCACCTGGTGGCCATGCACGCGATAGGCATTAATTAGCCGCACAACTCTAACTTGCTTGCGTTCGTGTTCACTACTTAAGGTAGAAGTTTGTACTGGGTGAGACTTACTTTGATTTTTACCTAAAAGAACAAAGTGTTCTTTTATTGTAGAGTGAGGTATATCACCACTAATTGTGTCTGGCACTCGAGGGAGTTGATCAAACTCTTGCCGCCATTGCTCTGGAACTGCATTGGGGTCACGTAAATAAGTTTCATACATTTCTTCAATGTACGCAAAATTGCCGCCAGAGAAATGAGACTCTCGCCTCTGCTGCTCCATTACGCTGTCATGCATTCAGTATCACCGGTTTCTAATTGTGGTCAAACTTAACCAAACACGCCTAGTATAACCTGTAATGCGCCATATGGTTAAGCTACAAAGCTAAATTTTACTAAAGATATTAGCACTCAAGGCCTTTAAACAATGGCCCTGAGCTTATTGACTGCTGAAAATTAGGTAGCTCTGGTTAACAACATGTTGCGGATATGCCCAATAGCCTTGGTAGGGTTTAGGCCTTTAGGACAAACAGTGACACAGTTCATAATGCCATGACAACGAAACACACTAAAGGGATCGTCTAAATCAGCTAAGCGCTCTTCTGTAGCAGTATCACGGCTATCAGCCAAGAACCGATAAGCTTGTAGCAAACCAGCTGGACCTATAAATCGATCAGGGTTCCACCAAAATGAAGGGCAGGCTGTTGAGCAACATGCGCATAGAATACATTCATATAAACCGTCTAGTTTTGCACGCTCTTCAGGCGACTGTAGGCGTTCAATACCTGGAGCCGGCGTGTCATTCAACAGGAACGGCTTAACCTTTTTATATTGCTTATAAAACTGATCCATATCAATCACCAGGTCACGAATGACTGGTAACGCCGGTAATGGGCGCAACGTTAGCTTGTTATTTTTCACCACTTTCGAAAGAGGCGTAATGCAAGCTAAACCATTGGTACCATTAATGTTCATACCGTCAGAGCCACACACTCCCTCTCGGCAAGAGCGGCGATAAGCAAGGCCGCGGTCCTTAATTTTCAACAAATTAAGAACATCTAATACCATTAGATCTTTACCGCCAGTATCAATCTGAAAGTCCTGCATATAAGGCTTCGCATCAAGCTCTGGATGGTAGCGATAAATACTCACTGTTAACATATCACTATTCCTTAATAAGTACGGATTTTAGGTGGAAATGCATCCATGGTTTTGGGTGAAAAGTTCACATCTCGTTTCCCAAGACGCTCTTCAGTAGGATAATAAACTGAATGCTTCAGCCAATTTTCATCGTCACGTTCAGTAAAGTCATTTCGTGCATGAGCTCCACGACTTTCTTTGCGCTGTTCTGCAGAAATTGCCGTCGCAAATGCCACCTCAAACAAGTTTTGCAATTCTAACGCCTCTATACGGTCAGTATTAAACGCACCCGTTTTATCTTGCAGATGCAGGTTGGCTACTTTAATGCGTAATTCCCGCAGCAACTCCAAGCCTTTTTGCATACTTTCGCCTTCGCGGAATACACCAAAATATAACTGCATAGTCTTTTGAAGCTCTTCACGAACTTCAGCAATACTCTCACCGGATTCAGAACGGTTAAGGGTGTTCAAACGCACCATAGCGGCATCTACGTTAGCTTGGCTTGCCGCTTCAGCATGGTAGCCTTCACGCATTGATTTTTCAATTTGAATACCTGCTGCTCGACCAAAAACAACCAAATCTAGCAAGGAGTTACCACCTAAACGGTTAGCACCATGCACTGACACACAGGCGGCTTCACCACAGGCATATAGGCCTTCAATAATTCGAGTTTCTGATTCTGATTCTGGGTAGAGCACCTGACCACCAATATTAGTTGGCAGCCCCCCCATCATGTAATGACACGTAGGAACTACTGGCACCGGTTCAAAAATTGGATCTACATGAGCAAAGGTTCTCGATAACTCACATATACCAGGCAATTTACTTTCTAGTACATCTTCACCTAGGTGATCTAGCTTCAAAAGCACATGGTCACCGTTGGGGCCGCAACCACGACCTTCTAAAATTTCTAGCACCATAGACCGAGCGACCACATCACGGCCAGCTAAATCTTTGGCATTGGGCGCATAACGCTCCATAAAGCGCTCGCCGTCCTTATTGATAAGGTAGCCACCCTCACCGCGGCAACCTTCGGTCACTAAAGTGCCAGCCCCTGCAATGCCCGTAGGATGGAACTGCCACATTTCCATGTCTTGCACAGGTAAACCCATACGCAATCCCATAGCCACACCATCACCGGTATTGATTAATGCGTTAGTAGTGGATTGATATATACGCCCAGCACCCCCTGTCGCAAGCACAGTTGCCTTGGCTTCAATGTAAACGGTTTCACCTGACTCGATGCAAATGGCAACTACACCAACAATGACACCATCGTCATTTTGCACCATGTCTACAGCAAACCATTCATTTAAAAAAGTAGTTCCGCCTTTTAAATTACCCTGGTACAAGGCGTGTAATAGTGCGTGGCCGGTGCGATCTGCAGCTGCACACGTACGCGCTGCTTGGCCACCTTCACCAAAATTCTTAGACTGACCCCCAAAAGGACGCTGGTATATGCGACCTTCTTCAGTTCGAGAAAAAGGCAGACCCATGTGGTCTAACTCAAACACGGCCTGCGGTCCAACACTGCACATATATTCGATGGCATCTTGGTCACCAATATAATCAGAGCCTTTGACAGTGTCATACATATGCCAGCGCCAATCATCGTTGGGATCATTACTTGCAATTGCACAAGTAATGCCACCTTGGGCAGACACTGTATGAGAGCGCGTAGGGAAAACTTTAGTAATACATGCGGTCTTTAAACCCGCCTCAGTAAGCTGCAATGCGGCTCGCATTCCAGCACCACCACCACCAATAACAATGGCTTCATAGGACATTTTACGTAAGATGTTTGTCATGACTTATAGGCCCCAAAGCAACTGAACACCCCAAATGGTGTAAATGAACATTAATAAACCCACTACCATTTGGAATGCAAAGCGCAGAGCAAAATGCTTAAGGTAGTCGGTAGAAATAGACCAAAGACCAATCCAACAATGAGCACCCAATGACAAGAGCGCCATCAAACTAAAGATACGCATGCCAGTGTTGTCAAATAAAGCCTGCCATTGGGCAAAAACTATTTCTGGGTTGAGCAGCAGGTAAACCACCATAAAAATAGAATAAGCTGCCAGTATCACTGCGCTAACGCGCTGCACTAACCAATCGGAGAGGCCACTTCTGCCATAACTTGTAACGGTGGTTACCATACCCAAACTCCTGCCAATATAGCCAATATAACGGTTAAGCCAATAACAAACTTTGCTGCGTTGTTGGCCGCTTGCAGCTCTTCACCATGGCCTAAATCCATCACTAGGTGCTTTATACCTGCACTAAAATGAAAACCCAAGGCGGTTAAGAGCCCCCAGGTTATGAACTGAGCAAAAAAGTTTTCTTGCAGTAAGGTTTGTGAAGAAGTAAATCCTGAAGCTCCCTCTAATGAGGTATCAAATAAGTTAAACAGAAATATCAGGCCCACAAACAAAATCACGCCAGAAATTCGGTGGCAAATGGAAACCATAGAAATTAAAGGGTGTGTGAATGTGCCTAGGTCGAGATTAACGGGTCTTTTATCGCTCACGGTAAACTACTCTTGGCTAAAAAAAATGAGTTGGATTAGGTCATGGAACACTACGCTAATAAGACGCTCTCATAGCTGTAAACGTCACGTAGATGCTAAGTATAGTGATTTGATCACCAGAAAACAACGCAACTTTTGTCGTATGTTTGTAAACTTTACGTCTGCAAACATAGTTTAAGAATCAACCAGTCCGTGGCTTAGACTTAACACTAGCGCTTTACAAACGGCTATGAAAGGACCATCATATACGCTTAGCGTTATGACAGCCCCCCTCCATATCACTTGTAGTTATACCTACAATTTATATGCCAAATCTTTTCTATGGCCCTTCTCGGTTAAGTCTAAGGTAAGATAGGCTCCAGTTTTTGGAGGTAGATGATTTATGTCTGCTATTTTATATGGCGTACTGGTTTTACATTATTCTCTGCCAGCCATCTCTACCAATACAATTTTTCAGGAGCCAAGAAATGTCCGACAGAAAAGCCACTCTTCACATAGAAGGTATGGATCCAATTGAACTGCCCATCTATTCAGGCAGCACCGGTCCGGACGTTATTGATGTGCGCCAATTAGTCAGCAAAGGCCTTTTCACGTACGACCCAGGCTTCGTTTCTACCGCTTCATGTGAGTCTAAAATCACCTACATTGATGGCGATAATGGCATTTTATTACACCGAGGCTATGCCATTGAAGATTTAGCTGCCAACTCAACCTATTTAGAAACATGCTACCTTTTAATTCATGGCGAACTACCCAATGCTGAGCAAATGGATGAATTTGAAAGCCACATTACCAATAACACTATGGTGCATGAGCAACTGACTCACTTTTTTAACGGTTTTCGCCGAGATGCCCACCCTATGGCGATCATGTGCGGTGTAGTAGGCGCACTTTCTGCGTTTTATCACGACCAACTTGATAACGATAATCCTTTGCACCGAGAAAAAGCCATTCACCGCTTAATCTCTAAAATGCCGACTCTTGCAGCAATGTGTTTTAAGTATTCTATTGGCCAGCCGTTTGTGTTCCCGCGTGATGACCTTAATTACGCCGAAAACTTTTTACACATGATGTTTGGAAAACCTACTGCAGAAACTAAAGTCAACCCAATTCTAGCTCGAGCTATGGATAAAATTTTCATGCTGCATGCTGATCACGAGCAAAATGCGTCAACGTCTACTGTGCGTTTGGCTGGCTCTTCCGGTGCTAACCCCTTTGCGTGTATCGCTTCTGGAATTGCTGCCTTATGGGGGCCTGCTCACGGCGGTGCCAATGAGGCTGTGCTTAACATGCTTGAAGAGATTGGTGACGTGTCTAATATCGACGCTTTTGTTGCAAAAGCTAAAGACAAGAACGATCCATTTCGTCTTATGGGCTTTGGACATCGGGTGTATAAGAATTTTGACCCTCGCGCAACAGTAATGCGTGAGACATGTGACGAAGTATTAACCTTGCTTGGTGTAGATAATGATCCCCTATTACAAATAGCCAAGCGACTAGAGCAGATAGCCCTCGAAGATGACTACTTTATAGAGCGCAAGCTATACCCCAATGTGGATTTTTACTCTGGCATTATTCTTAAAGCCATTGGCATTCCAACGTCCATGTTTACGGTTATATTTGCCTTGGCACGCACAGTAGGATGGATTTCTCATTGGCATGAGATGCTTAACAGTCCCTACCGTATTGGCCGTCCCCGCCAATTATATACTGGTGAAACTAAACGCCCTTACCCTGTTAAATAAAACATACCTATTTAACAAACTAATAAAAAACCACCTCTGGGTGGTTTTTTATTGCCTGAAGAACCGCTCTGGCATGGTCCTTGCTTAATTACTAGTAACTCGGTTATCTCGGCCATTATGTAAACCACAAGTACATATTGCACCGCTATAAAGCCGCTCATAAATTATTTGCACCAAAATAGTGCAAAAGCTAAAATTAAGGAGTTGTAGTGGAAACCACAACAAGCGCGATAGCCACTTTAGTGCAAAGTTCCAATACTCTATTTATCCTTATGGGAGCCATCATGGTCCTTGCCATGCATGCGGGCTTTGCTTTTTTAGAGGTGGGAACGGTTAGGCATAAGAACCAAGTGAACGCCTTAGTAAAAATTATGACAGACTTTGGCTTTTCTTGTCTTGCTTATTTTTTTGTAGGCTATTGGATCGCCTACGACCAACACTTCTTTGCTAGCGCAGAAGCACTAAGTGCCAATAACGGTTACCAGTTGGTGAAATTTTTCTTTTTAATGACTTTTGCTGCGGCTATTCCAGCCATTATTTCTGGTGGTATTGCCGAACGAGCACGCTTTTGGCCACCACTCATTGCTGCGGCCCTAACCGTGGGCATTATCTACCCTTTATTCGAAGGTATAGCCTGGAACGGTAATTATGGCTTCCAAGCTTGGCTAGAACAAAACTTTGGGGCAGGCTTCCATGACTTCGCAGGGTCGGTGGTAGTTCATGGCGTGGGTGGCTGGCTGGCACTTACCGCGGTATTGCTCCTGGGTACACGCAAGGGGCGTTACCGCAAAGGAAAGCTAGTCGCATTCGCACCCTCTAGCATTCCATTCTTAGCCTTGGGTTCGTGGATTTTAACCATTGGCTGGTTTGGTTTTAACGTCATGTCTGCTCAAACCTTAGATGGAATTAGTGGCTTAGTAGCGGTCAATACCCTAATGGCAATGGCTGGTGGCACCATTGCAGCATTAGTGATCGGTAAAAATGATCCAGGATTCGTCCATAATGGCCCTTTAGCGGGTTTGGTTGCTGTATGCGCAGGTTCTGACTTAATGCACCCTATTGGTGCTCTGGCTGTGGGGCTTATTGCTGGTGGACTTTTTGTCTACGCCTTTGTTTTGACCCAAAACCGCTGGAAAATTGATGATGTGTTAGGTGTTTGGCCACTCCATGGGATATGCGGTGTATGGGGGGGCATAGCTGCTGGCATTTTTGGCTTAGAGGCTTTTGGTGGCTTGGGTGGTGTGAGTTTTATGTCACAACTACTTGGCACCCTTCTAGGCTTAAGCATTGCCTTAATCGGTGGGTTTATAGTGTATGGAAGCGTGAAGAAATTTATTGGATTACGACTCACCGAAGAAGAGGAATTTAATGGCGCCGACCTTAGTATCCATAAAATTGGCGCTACATCCCAAGACTAAAGCTGATTAGTCTTGTTTCAGCCAAGGGTTAAACTCTGCTTGATCCTTGGTGGCCGGGTTTACTTCAGTTTTAGAAGCCCGGTTAATTTCAGGCTTATGTACTGGCTTTGCTGCAGGCTTAGATGATGCATACTCTGCATCATAAAATCCTGACGTGCTAGCCACTTCGGGCTTATATTTACGAATTTCCCAACAGCGATGAATCTTCTTGTTACGGCTAAAGTCTTTATCCAAAGTATCATCACTAATATCGACTACATGGTTATGCTGAAGCACCTTTTCGTCTAGCTCAAAACGGCGATAATTAGTAGAAAAAATTAATAAGCCATCTTCTGTTAGCAAGTCCATCACTTTATGGATCATCCAGGCATGGTCACGCTGCACGTCTAGAACACCAATCATTTTTTTAGAGTTAGAAAAGGTAGGTGGATCAAGGAAGATTAGGTCATATTCTCCCTTATGAGTCTTAATAAATTCCATACAGTCGTGCTGTTCAAACCGATGTACTTGATCACTAAAGCCATTCAAAGCAAGGTTCTTTTTGCCCCAGGACAAGTAGGTAGCCGACATATCTACACTCAGCGACTTGTGTGCCCCACCCTGCACTGCATGAATGGTGGCTGTGCCGGTATAGCAAAATAAGTTTAGGAAACGTTTACCATGAGCCAGCTGTTGAATTTTTTGACGCACAGGGCGGTGATCTAAGAACAAGCCAGTGTCCAAATAATCGTTAAGGTTCACCAGCAACTTACAACCACCTTCTTTAACCTGAATGTATTCGCCTTTTTCATCGTGGGTTTGATACTGGTCTTTACCCGTTTGCTGGCGGCGCTGCTTTAGTACAATTCGCTCTTCTGGAATTTGCAGGGCTTGTGGTAATGCTAGCATCACCTCTTCTAGGCGACGCTGGGCTTTTTCTGCATCTACAGTCTTAGGCGCTGCGTATTCTTGGACGTGCAGCCAATCAGCATAAACATCCACTGCTACAGCATACTCAGGCATGTCAGCGTCATATATACGATAACATTCAATCGCTTCCTGCTTCACCCATTTGCTTAGCTGCTTGCGGTTTTTTATCACGCGGTTAGCAAACATTTGAGCACCCTCGCTGAGGGCTTGCAGTGGTATTTCACCACTAGCTTGGCGGCGATCAGCAAAGCGATTTGTGGTTTCTAGAGCGTACATTAACAACTGACTTTTAATGGCTCCATTGTAAAAAGAATACTGTTTGTAAGAACGTAAACCTACCGCTTTACCTAATTCAGAATTGCCCGTAAATACCCCAAGTTCCCAGCCAATAAAGTCTTGGCTTAAACGCTCACCCAAATGTTGGTAGAGGTATTGGATGTCTGCTACTTCACTAAGCCGTTCACCATAGGGAGGGTTAGTTATCACCAATCCTGTTTGTTGTTCCGCTGTGTGCGTCAGTGGCTTTAGGTCTTTTAATTCTCTGTGACTAACACGAATTCGATCTGTCATTCCTGCTTGCTTTAGGTTTTCACGACATTTAGATACAGCTTTTGGCTGACCATCATAACCATGGATTTCGCTGGTAGAAGAAGCTTCACCAGCTTCTCTACGCAACTCGGCAGCGTCCCAAATTTCTCGCCAAAGCGCGACATTGTGCTGCTTCCACATTTGTAAGCCAAAACGCCAGCGCAGTAACCCTGGCGCAGTATCTGAAGCCATCATTGCAGCTTCGATTAAAAACGTACCAGAACCGCACATTGGGTCCATTAAAGGCTTACCAGCTGCTGCCATTGCTGGCCAACCAGCGCGGATCAAAAGTGCAGCAGCCAAGTTTTCTTTTAGCGGAGCCATGCCACCTTCACGGCGATAGCCACGTTTATGCAGGCTTTCACCAGACAAGTCTAAACTAATGCGCACACGGCCTTTGGTGATAAAAACATTGATGCGAACATCAGGCTCTTGCTTAGCAATATTGGGCCGTATTTCACCCTTACTACGAAATTGATCAACAATGGCGTCTTTTACTTTTAGAGCACCAAAGTGGGTATTATCAATGCCACGCATACGGCCAGCATAGTCCACCAGAAAAGTTTGATCACTGTCAAAGTGCTCAGTCCACTCAACTTTGCTTACGGCGTCATATAACTCATCAACACTGTCAACGGGCTCACTGTGCAGCAGTAATAGCACGCGGTTAGCTAAACGGCTCCACAAACAAGCACTGTAGCCTACCTTTAAGCCGCCATTAAAATAAACCCCACCTTGGGTTAGCTTAATATCTTCCGCCCCTAACGGGCCCAGTTCATCGGCCAGTATAGGCTCCATAGCTTTGGGACAGGTGGCGAAAAAGGCGTAATTCATAGGTCAATACTGCAGCAATCAAAAGGGCGCGCAGTATACCACTATTGATAATGCAGGGGGGAAATGGTTACGGTTCAAAATAGAGCATAGGCTAACGCTGTGAGTAATCCAAACACAAAGATACCATAGTACTAGATAATAAAGAGGTGGGGCTTAAGTGTTAACTAGCAACAGCGAAGTTGCACATAACAACTGGCTAGTAATGATCAAACCAATCTGTGCACATGCTCCTGTAGCCGCCATGCCAAGGCTAAAAAAGAGCCTTATGCCTATAATTAATTCAGCATTGCCGGAGCACTTACAACACAAGACAAAACAATATGACCGCACTGCCAAGAATACACTGCTTACCCTTTGATGACAGAAAACCGCCTATAGAACCTACCGCTGAGTGAAGCTCAGATTTAATCAAAAAACTAAATTGGAAAATAATGGTCTACGAGTAGCAATACGAACAATAACATGAGGTAAATAATGGAATACCAAAACGTCTTCATAGCTGCCTTTTCGTAGGCTCCTCGATACAAACGTAAGGCCCAGTATAGAAAACGTATATTCAACAAGGTTACACCCACTAAGTAGATAAAACCGCTCATACCTACGACGTAGGGCAGCATAGTAGAAATGATCAACAACACGGTATATAACAGAATTTGTAAGCCAGTGAATTCTAAGCCATGGGTCACCGGTAACATGGGAATTTCAACCTTGGCGTATTCATCTCGCTTATGAATTGCTAAGGCCCAAAAATGAGGTGGCGTCCACGCATAGATAATTAGCACTAACAGGAGCGCATTGGGATCTAAAGTTCCCGTGACGGCAACCCAACCCAATAACGGAGGCATTGCTCCCGCAAGACCACCAATAACGATGTTCTGTGGTGTTGCACGTTTAAGGTATCCGGTATAAACAAAGGCATACCCAATTGAAGAGGCCAAGGTTAGCCAGGCCGTCATTGGGTTGACGAGTACATACAGAATACCAAGGCCAATAACAGCCAATATAGCCGCAAAAATGAGTGCGTGCAGCGGCTTCACTTTGCCTTTAGCCACGGGGCGGTTACTTGTGCGGCCCATTTGACCGTCAATACGACGGTCAATTACATGATTCACTGCCGCTGCAGAACCTGCAGCCATAGCGATGCCCAAATTACCCCATATAATTATTGGCCAGGGCACCATACCAGGTATCGCCATGAACATACCTACTAATGACGTAAGTAACATAAGCAAAACCACATTGGGTTTGCACATTTCATAATAATCCCGCCAATTTATACGTATTGGGATTGCAGTAGCTTCAGAACTCATTGAGGCGCCCTCTTTTTGAAAAGACTAAATAATAAAGACTTACAGTGAGAACAAACAAACAGGCCCCAAAGAAGTTATGACCAACAGCTACCGCAAGGGGAAGGAAGTAGTATATGTTCGCTAGGCCCAAACAAAATTGGACAATAAATACCGCTAGAAAACCAAAACCAAACAGACGGAGACGCTTGTCATCTTGCTTAATCAACTGATAGCTCATCAACACTATAAACACAGCCAAAATAATTGCGCCATATCGATGCAATACATGAATAGCTTGTCGCGCTTCAGCATGCATTAAGCCTCCCAAATAACTCGGACCTAAAGTCTGAGTGAGATCAAAACCCTCAGAGAAATTCATTTCAGGCCACCATGAGCCATTACAGTCTGGCAAAGTGGAGCAGGCTAAGGCTGCGTAGTTAGAACTCATCCACCCACCTAAGAATACTTGAACAATAACTAGGACTAACGCCACAGATGCCCAGGCTTGCAACCGACTATGGGTAATGTTTACAAGTGATAGTGGTTTAACCTGGCTCCCAATACGACGTAACTTTACTAATAACAGCGTCAGTAAGCTAGCAGTCACAAAACCACCCAATAAATGTGATGTCACAACTTGCGGCCATAACTTCCAAGTGACTGTCCAAGCACCAAACGCACCTTGCAGCATTACCATGGCCAGTAAGCCTTGGGTAAGCACAAAAGGATAGTTTAGACGTTTTCGTTGCGACCAAGACGCTATCGCTAGCACCAAAATAACGAGGCCCAAGAATGATGCCAAGTAACGGTGGATCATCTCCAACCAACCCTTATCTACTTCTACAGGTGCGTCTGGGTAGAGGGCTTCAGCAGCCGCAATTTCTTGGGCAGTTTCCGGCACCAGCAAATTACCGTAACAGCCAGGCCAATCTGGGCACCCTAAGCCCGCGTCAGCTAATCTGGTCCACGATCCTAAAATGATGACACACGCCACAGTTGCCAGTGCCAGGTAAGTTAAAAATAGGCTCCACTTGGGGGCGACATTAGTATTCATGACTTTTACCCTATGTTTGAGGTTCTGAGTAACTTCTTAAGGTCTTTTAACAATTCTTTTCCAACAAAGTCTTTACTGTAATACATCATAATATTTCCCAGAGGATCCACAACATAGATACCCTGGCCTAGTTCAAATGGCTCTAATGAAAGGCTTTTCAGCTGTATTAAAGCTGGATAGTCTGTCTTGGTCTGCTCGTTAAACCCACCCTGCTGGTTAACCAACAAACGCGTGACACGGTGAGCTTCCTTCCCTAGGGCAACATTGATTTGTCGTAATAAATGAGTTGCTTCCTGACAGGGCAAATCGCAAGCTTGTTTCGTCAGATAAATCACCAACCACCTTTTATCAGCCTCTGCCTGAGACCAAGGTGCTTCATTTTCATCAACTAATTGAGCCTGTTGTAGCTCGTTTGGTGGCAACAACAGCTGACCAAAATTAGTCCGCCCATCTGGCACACCCCATAAATTAAAGTACATTAACATAGCAAACATAAGTGGCACAGCGGTTACCGCAAATACCGCATACAAAGTCCAACGATTGGTTTTTTTGGTGGTCATGGATCTACCTTTTTGATGTCAATGGGGGAATAAAATACTCGATAAATGTATAATAAGCTGAGCGTCAAGGCCAGGCCAAACCACTGCCACGCATACGCTAGATGCTTTTCTGAGGCCATTGCGCTTGCCCGCCAATGAGGCGTAAGTGTTGCATCACCTGTTGTATCTAACACTAATACCCAGGGTAAAAGCACGCCCTCTACAGAATTGGATAAATGTTTAGCCAAAACAGACGGCGTTATCGCCTGCACTAGCTGTGGGTATTCATCTGTATAGGTGTCTATGCCCAACTGATATGGATTAGCCTGCACTGAAACTAGTCGCCCTGTAAGAGTCACTTCGCCACTCACCCATGCAATATTAGGTAATGGGTTTCTTTGGCCATTTGACGCAAACCAACCCCGGTTAACTAACAATAAATCTGCACCTACCCTAATAAGGCCTATGGCGTCATAACCCACTTTACCAGCCACAACTTGATTATCCCTAAACCAAACAAATGGCTTGATAAAGGTACTATTCAGTGTCACTCTTTGAAGGTTATCTAGGGCACCCAAGGTTAAACTCGGTTCGTCAAAAAGTATTAATGGTTGCTCTAAAGCCGCCAAGTTCTTTTGCAGTTGTATTTTTTGGTCTGCCCTATCTAACTGCCAAAAACCTAAACTGATGGTGAGCGGCAAAAAGAATAGCGTGAAAACAGAGATTGCCCAATAGTGTTGCAGTCGTTTTATCATTACTATAGCTAAACCTAATTAACGTATTTAAAGAGACCCTTTTTATGATCAAAATCGTCATTGTCATCGTGTTACTTTTGGCTCTAACCAGCTTAGCCAGTGGTTTCTTTTTCTTAATGAAGGACGGTACAAAATCGACTCGGTTACTCACATCACTTAAGTATCGAGTGACCCTAATTGTACTTTTAATTGTGCTCGTAACCTACGGGTTTGCCACCGGTCAACTTGTGACTTCGTCGCCATGGGCTGGTATTCATTAATTCTAAAAATGACTACGAGACATAAAAAAGGCAGCCATTAAGCTGCCTTTATGGTTTTTGTCCTGCTGCTTATAGAATGTAGACGAATAAAAATAAGCCTACCCATACCATATCTACAAAGTGCCAATACCAAGCGGCTGCTTCAAACCCAAAATGCTGATCTGGAGTAAAGTGACCTTTACAGATACGAATCCACATAATAAATAGTATGAACGCACCAATAGTAACGTGAAGGCCGTGAAAGCCTGTCAGCATAAAGAAGGTTGACCCATATATGCCAGAATCTAACGTAAGACCCAATTCAGTGTAAGCTTCAATATACTCTAGAATCTGATAATAGACGAAGATGCCACCTAAGATTACTGTAACCGCTAACCAAAAAATGGTCTTACCCCGATGCATTGCCCTAAGCGCATGGTGCGCAATCGTAAGCGTTACGCTAGAAGTCATCAACAGGACTGTGTTGAGCAGCGGAATATGCCAAGGATCAATGACAGCCTGCGGGCCAGGAAAGTCTGCGCCTGCGGGGTTATTAAACATAGGCCACGCATAATCAAAGTCTGGCCATAACATATGCGTTGAACCCTTATCACCTTGACCATCCAACCAAGGGCCAGCCCATTGGCGCACGTATAGCAGCACACCAAAAAAGGCTACAAAGAACATAACTTCTGAAAATATAAACCAACTCATACCCCAGCGGAAAGACTTGTCCATCTGAGGGCTGTACATACCCGCTCTACTCTCAGAAATAACCTTACCAAACCACTGAAAGAAAATAAAAGCGAGTAATAAGGAACCCGCTGTAAAGACGAGATGAGGGAAAGCATAGCCTTCTCCACCTGCACTCATGTGGTTCATCATACCGCCAGCACCAGCTGCCATTCCAATTAGGCCTATACTTGCCACAATTGGGAAATAGCTACTGTCTGGTACGTAATAATTGGATGTTGCCATGTGTTGCTCCATTGTCGAAGGCTTATTATCCGGCCATAACTTAAAGCCAGAATTATAGTTATACGCCACTGCTACTTAGCAAAGGCGCCTGCATCAAATAACGTGTACGACATTGTTACTTTTTTAACGTGAGCCGGAAGTTCTGGGTCTAAAGAGAAAATAAGTGGCATTTTTCGCCCCTCTCCAGCCTTTAACGTCTGCTGGTCAAAACAAAAACATTCTGTTTTTTGAACATATTCAGCCGCCTCTGATGGCGATACACTAGGTACCGCCTGTCCTACCATGTCGTTCGCTGTTGGGTTTAGGGCCCAAAAATTCACTTGGGTCCACGCCCCTGGGTGCATTTCAATTTCTTCTTGCAAAGCTTCAAATTCCCAGGGCATGCCAGCATTATTGGTGGTTATAAACTGCACTGTTATTGTGCGGCTCGTATCAACCCATTGTTCAACTCGTTCGACGGGTCCTGCAGTCTTACCATTAATACCGGTAAGCTCACAAAACACGTCATATAAAGGCACTAAAGCAAAACCAAAACCAAACATGGCTACAGCTGCGATTACTAATTTTAGTGCCGTATTTTTGGGCTTAGAGCCAGATAAGTCATCTGGCTTTGATGAATTAGCGTTCATAGGGCTTTTTTAACCTTACTTAACGTGCGGTGGCTCTGCAAAAGTATGATATGGCGCTGGAGACGGGATAGTCCACTCCAGACCTTCTGCACCTTCCCAAACTTGATCCGTTGCTTTTTCTCCACCACGGATGGTCTTGATCAATAAAAACAAGAAGATTAGCTGAGAGAAACCAAAGATGAATGCACCTACGGTTGCAATTGCATTAAAGTCTGCAAACTGCAAGGCGTAATCTGGTATACGACGCGGCATTCCTGCTAAACCAATAAAGTGCATCGGGAAGAAGGTGATGTTAACGCCAATAAAGGACATCCAAAAGTGGAACTTACCTAAGTTCTCGTTGTAATAATGTCCTGTCCATTTAGGCAACCAGTAGTAAACGCCAGCAATAATACCAAATAAAGCACCTGGCACTAATACGTAGTGGAAGTGAGCCACTACAAAGTAGGTGTCATGATATTGGAAGTCTGCAGGTGCAATAGACAACATCAGTCCAGAGAAACCACCAATGGTGAACAATACTACGAAAGCCAAGGCAAATAGCATTGGGGTTTCAAAAGTCATTGAACCTCTAAACATGGTCGACACCCAGTTGAACACCTTCACACCCGTAGGAATGGCGATCAACATAGTGGCATACATAAAGAAGAGTTCCGTTTGCAGCGGCAAGCCCACTGTAAACATGTGGTGAGCCCAAACAATGAAGGACAAAAACGCGATTGAAGAAGTTGCATATACCATTGACGCATAACCAAACAAAGGCTTACGCGCAAAGGTAGGAATGATTTGCGAAACAATACCAAAGGCAGGCAAAATCATTATGTATACTTCTGGATGGCCAAAGAACCAAAATACGTGTTGGAACAATACTGGGTCACCACCGCCTGCGGCATCAAAGAACGCAGTACCATAGTGGATGTCCATTAACATCATCGTCACAACACCTGCCAATACTGGCATTACTGCAACTAACAAGTAGGCTGTAATAAACCAAGTCCATACAAATAATGGCATCTTCATCAAGGTCATACCTGGCGCCCGAAGGTTTAAGATAGTAACAATAATGTTAATGGCGCCCATGATTGAAGAAATACCCATCATGTGCACACCAAAAATAAAGTAGGTCACACTACTTGGCGCGTAGGTGGTCGAGAGTGGCGCATAGAAAGTCCAACCAAAGTTTGGCGCACCGGCCTCGGTAAATAGCGTAAACAACAGCATTCCAAAGGCAAACGGTAGAATCCAAAAGCTCCAGTTATTCATTCGGGGCAAGGCCATATCTGGCGCGCCAATCATCAATGGAACCATCCAGTTAGCCAAGCCAACGAAGGCTGGCATAATAGCACCAAACACCATAATTAGGCCGTGCATGGTGGTCATTTGGTTATAAAACTCTGGCCTTATAAGCTGCATACCTGGCTGAAATAATTCAGCTCGGACAATAAGCGCCATCACACCACCGGTGAGAAGCATAGCGAATGAGAACCAAAGGTACATGGTACCAATGTCTTTGTGATTAGTTGTTAATACCCAGCGCATGATGCCTTTAGCAGGCCCATGATGGCCGTGGTCATCGTGACTAGCAGTCGCAGTTGTCATAATTTAGCCTTCTATTTTTTCGCGTCAATTATCATTTGGGGAGTCACTGTTTCACCCGTATCGTTACCCCAAGCATTTCGCTCAAAGGTGATCACAGCAGCAATTTCAACATCACTTAGCTGCGCAGTGAATGACTGCATAGCGGTGCCTGGCTTGCCATTAATTACAATATCGATGTGCCCCGCCATATCGTTAAGAGCCATTGGGCTACCCGCCAACGCTGGGAAGATATTTCCCATTCCCTGGCCTTCAGTACCGTGACACCCAGCGCAGCTGCGAGCGTACACTTCGGCACCCTCAACCATGAGTTCGTCATAGCTAAAATCACCCAGAGCAGCAGCGGCTTCTGCAACTTTTCCAGCACGTTGGTCATCCAACCATGCTTGGTATTCATCTGCAGTCACAGCTTCTAGTACAATCGGCATAAAGCCATGCTGTACGCCACACAGTTCTGCACATTTACCACGATAAAGGCCTTCCTCACCTTCAGGGATTAATGCCCAAGATTCGTTGATATACCCTGGAATTGCGTCTTTTTTAACAGCAATTTCTGGGAGCCACCAAGCGTGAATCACATCATTAGAGGTAATCAGGAAGCGGATTTTTTTACCCGTTGGCACTACAACGTGGTTATCAACCTCTTCAAGGTAGTTTTCACCTTTTTCGGTGCGATTGTAAATTTCGTCTGTAGTGGTGGTTAGGTTACTAAAGAACCCCACATCCTCACCAAGGTAGTCATACTGCCACTTCCATTGATGGCCTGTGATCTTAATATCCACATCCGAATTTGTCGTGTCATACATCTTAATCAAAACCGATGTAGCCGGCACTGCCATAGCAATAAGAATGACGGTTGGAATTGCTGTCCATAACAACTCTAGGCCTAGGCTTTCATGGAACTTAGACGCAACTGCCCCTTTCGATTTACGATGCTTAAAAATGGAGTAAAACATTACACCAAAAACCACTACACCTATCCAGACGCAAATCCAAAAAATAAGCATGTGCAGTTCAAAAATAGATTGACTTACTTCTGTGATGCCTACGGGCATGTTAAGCCCCCAATCTGCCATAGCAGCGGGTGCAAATACCAAACCCAAGACTACAGAACTCAGGCGTTGCCAAGTTCTAAAATACATACTTACCCTCCGGGTGATCTTTTAGATCGTGGATGTTATGAAGACCTCATCGTACTAAAAAAGAGGCGGTGCAATTATCCTCAATTAACAGGGTATTGCGCAAGTCTTATTTTGCTTTTTACACTGTCTATTTGACTATAGTGTTAGCTTGGTAGCACGCTATTAACTGCAGTGACAACTATAATTACAAATAACACCAAGGTCCCTAAACCAACATAAATCATACGTTCCAATCCTCCTTCGTTGAAGTCCTCTTCACGCTTTTTATTTGACTGTATACCCACTAAACTTGCGAGCACACTTTGCACAAAACTTAACACCTTAAGCAGAGTTGATTTTTGCTTATTCATAGATTTCTCTTTGGATGATGGACTTAAGATTTGGTCATGTTTCGACAAGCATCTACGCATAGTTTAACCAAACCCGGGCCTTGATAAATTAAACCCGTATAGACCTGCACTAACTTAGCTCCTGCAGCCAGTTTTTCCAGAACGTCTTCTCCACTGCTAATACCACCTACCCCAATAATGGGCACTTGGTCACCCAAAATAGCGTACAAATCAGCAATCGTTTGGGTAGATTTGTGCCTTACTGGCGCGCCACTGAGCCCACCCGCTTGGTCGCCAAATTCTAGCTCAGCTACGCCTTCTCGGCTTAAAGTGGTATTGGTGGCAATGACCCCATCCATTTTTTGCTCTAACACACAGTGGGCCAAACCTTGTAGTTGCTCAGCATCCATATCTGGTGCAATTTTAACTGCTAAAGGCACATATCTGCCATGGGTTTTCTCTAACCCCAGCTGCTCTCGCTTAAGAGCTCCTAGCAGCTGGCTTAACGACTCTCCATATTGCAAATCACGCAAGCCCGGCGTATTGGGAGACGACACATTAATGGTAATATAGCTAGCATAGGCATACACCTTCTGTAGGCAGATAATATAATCTGATGTCGCTTCTGTTACAGGGGTGTCAAAGTTCTTTCCGATGTTAATGCCCAATACACCCTTGAATTTAGCTTTTTTAATGTTTCCAATAAGGTGATCAACGCCCTTATTGTTAAAGCCCATACGATTAATAAGGGCTTGAGCTTGAGGCAACCTGAACAGTCGCGGCTTTGGGCTGCCTGATTGCGGCTTTGGAGTCGTAGTCCCTACTTCCAAGAAACCAAAACCTAACGCAGCCAAACCGTCAACAGCAGAGGCATTTTTATCCAAGCCTGCAGCAAGGCCAACTGGATTAGGAAACTCAATACCCATCACCGTGACAGGTAAGTCCACTACGTTTGGGGCTAAGGCTGGCAATAATCTTAACCGTGCCCCAGCGGCAAGGGCGTCTAAGGTTAAATCGTGAGCAGTTTCTGCTGAAAGTTTAAACAACACACTACGTGCAATAGAATACAAAGACACACCTCAAAAATTTAACAACAAAAGCAACAAGGTCACTAGTATACCGCATGCTTTCAAAGGATACATTTTCATAGCCATGATAAATGCATACAAAGTCATCAGTTATCTTGGCTATTAATGATCAGCGAGCGCAATTCATTGAGGGTTTTTAGACGTTTGCCTTGCTCGAAACACGCTTCGGCTTGAGGATAAACCCGCCCCAGCAGCTTAAGCCATTGTTTAACCCGTGCGTCTTGATATTTAACCGGAACCTGGCCTTCGACCAAATCGATAAAGTAAAGCACAATGGGCACTAAAGCTGACCAATTCCAGTCTTGTGCTGGCTGCTTATCTTGTTGGTGCCTAATTTGTAAGGCTAAGTCTGGCTTCCAAACCAATCCACGCCCTATCATCACGTCATCACTACCACTGACTTGCTGACATGATGTGTAGTCCTCTGGAGTCCACACTTCGCCATTAGCAATGACCGGGATAGTCACTACGGCGTGAATTTTTTTTATCCACTGCCAGTGCGCAGGCGGACGGTAGCCCTCAACTTTAGTTCGGGCATGCACAGTTAACTCATTAGCCCCTGCGCCTTCAATCTCCTTGGCATTCTCTAGGGCTAAGTCTTTAGTGGTAAACCCCAAGCGCATCTTAGCGCTTAACCAGGCATCATCACCAATCGCTCGCCTTACCGTAGCAACAATGTGAGCAACTCTTTTAGGCTCCTGTAACAATACCGCACCACCTTGGCTGCGGTTCACCGTTTTTGCAGGACAACCAAAATTTAAATCGACACCAGGAGAACCCAGCTCTAGGGCCCGCACGGCGTTGGCCGCTAGCGCCTCAGGATCACTACCCAATAACTGAATACGCACCGGAATACCTGCGGGGGTTTTACATCCGTTAATAAGCTCTGGGCACAAGCGCTGAAACACTTTGGGGGGTAATAACTGGGTAGTGACTCGAATAAATTCTGTGACGCACAAGTCGATACCCCCTATACGGGTAAGGCAATCACGCAAAATATTATCCGCTAAACCCTCCATAGGTGCCAAAATGATACGACTCACAGCTTAAACTCTGCTTCACAGCTGCAGCTTGCTCGGCTAATATAGGCAGCCAAAGGTTTTTCCACTACCGCTCTAATAACTATCAGGTAAATCATGTTCACTGGTATCGTCCAAGGCCAAGGCCAAATTAAATCCATTACTAAAGGCAACAATCAACGCAGCTTTGTCATTACCCTACCCAAAGCTATTAGCCTTGACGTAGCCATTGGTGCCAGCATTGCTATTAATGGCACCTGCCTAACAGTAACCGCTCAAAGCCTTAACCACTTTAGTTTTGACGTTATTGGCCAAACCTTAAAGCTAACCAACTTAGGCCGGCTAAATCAAGGCGACTATGTGAATGTAGAGCGCTCACTAAAATATGGCGACGAAATAGGTGGCCATATTATTTCTGGGCATGTTTCTGTGGCATTAGCTATCAGCCGAATCGATCACCAAGAAGACAATACAAGCTTATGGTTTAATTTACCTGATGCTCACAAAAAACACGTCTTACCCCAGGGCTTTATTGGCCTTAATGGCTGCAGTCTCACCATAGGCGCCGTTACCGAGTCAGAATTCTGCGTCTGCCTTATCCCAGAGACATTGCGTGTCACAGGTTTTGGCAAAGCCAATGTGGGCACTTGGGTGAACATGGAAATTGATCACCAAACACAAACCATTGTAGCCACGGTAGAGCGAGTGTTAGCTGCCAAAGGCTAGCACACGCTAGACATCCCACCCCTGCGTATGCTGTTTAATAAGCTTGGTGAATAAGCTTATATGTTCTTCACTATCGTTTAAGCATGGGATGTAACCATAGGTTTCACCACCACTTTCCATAAAATAGGCTCTATTTTCTTCATCAATTTCTTCAATCGTTTCTAAACAGTCTGCACTAAATGCTGGAGCGATAATATGGACATTTTTAATCCCTTTGCCAGGTAGCTCTTTAAGTGTTAAATCAGTATACGGTTGCAACCATTCAGCAGGGCCAAAGCGACTTTGAAAGGTCGTCATGACATCTTCATCTTTTAAGTTTAAGTGTTCTTTAACAAGGCGCGTCGTCGCACGACAAAAACAGTGATACGGGTCACCTTTATCTAGGTACGCCTTTGGAATACCATGATAGCTAAACACTGTTAATTCAGGTTCACCGTGTTGCTCACGAAATGCTTTAATACTGTTTGCCAGCGCTTTAATGTAAAGGTCATCCTGGTAGTATTCGTTAATAAACCGTACTTCAGGAATCCAGCGCCACTTAGTAAGCACTTGCGCTACCTTGTCAAATGTACTTGCCGTAGTGGCCGCACAGTATTGTGGATACATCGGAAAAATTAAGATCTTACGCACGCCTTGGTCTCGCATCGCAATGAGCTGACTCTCGATGCTTGGATTGCCATAACGCATCGCTAGCCGAACTACCAAATTAGGTAATGATTTGGCCAGCGCCGCATGTTGCCTCTTAGCAATGTCATAAAGTGGACTACCGTTGTCTGTCCAAACCGTCTTATATGCTTTAGCACTTTTTGCTGGGCGGGTATTGAGGATAATTCCATTAAGAATAATTTGCCAAATCAGCTTGGGTGTTTCGATTACTCTGGGGTCACTTAAGAACTCTTTAAGGTAGGGCCGCAATGCTTTTTTAGTGGGAGCATCAGGTGTTCCAAGGTTGGTAATAAGCACACCTACCTTAGCCTCCATGCCATGTTCATAATCTTTTTCACCTACATATTTCATTACTGCTCTCCTACCTTCTCAAAAACCCATACCTACCCTGTTTGCAATACAGGGTGGCACAACATTTTAGGTGCTTGCCTAGGCAATGCACCCTTGTTTTGAGACTGATGTTGATTTGTTAACTTACTGACAAAGCCTTACTGACTATTTCATACACATCATTACTAAGATCAGCTTTACTAAGGCGCTGCAGCTGTGCCTGCATTAATTGCTGACGCCCAACAGTGTGACGTTTAAAGCGGCCTAACGGTTTAGCTAGATTTGCCGCTATCATAGGGTTGATGGGATCTAAACGTAACACCATATCGGCAACAAATTCATAACCACTGCCATCGGCTGAATGAAAATTAATGGCACTGCGAATAAAGCCGCCCACCACACTGCGCACCTTATTAGGGTTACGGATGTCAAACGCCTCATGCTGCAGTAGTGCTTGCACATGAGGCAAGCGGCCCACGAGGTTGGCCCCAGACTGCATGGCAAACCATTGGTCAACCACCTGAGCATCGCCCTGCCAGCTTTGATAAAACTCAGCTAACAGTGGCGTTGCTAAACGCCCATCTTCTTGGCTAATCAAGATGGTTAAAGCCGCTCCAACATCTGTCATATTAGCATTTAACGCATACTGATCTTGAGCCATGGTTTGATACTGGGGTTTACCTAATGTATTGAGGTAGGCCAAGCAGGTATTCTTCAAGGCTCGTTGACCTATGGCCTTGGCCGTTTGCCTAAACAAGCCCGTATCATGGCAGCGCTGATAACAAGCCAAAAGTTCACTTTCTAAGGCCAGCGCAATAGCACAGCGCATTGCTTCACGACCCGTGTGAATTAGATCCACATCAACCGTACTTTGCATTTCCGCCAAATAGGC
The DNA here is from genome assembly GCF_047730085.1 of Candidatus Njordibacter sp. Uisw_056. NCBI lineage: Bacteria > Pseudomonadati > Pseudomonadota > Gammaproteobacteria > Pseudomonadales > Candidatus Njordibacteraceae > Candidatus Njordibacter > Candidatus Njordibacter sp. Uisw_056. The sequence continues at coordinate 1,644,337 of NZ_CP159830.1, forward strand.
TTCACTAGGCAGTTGCACGAGTTTGGCAACCATAGCCGGATCCAAATCTTCATCCACCAGACTACTGCGTAACATTGCCTCCAGAGTATGCTCTAGCTGCACATTAGCAGCTTGTGACATAGCCTGTTCCATGGCTTCAATCAACAAACGCTGGCAAGCCTCCCAACGGCAAAAACCGTCTTGGTCTTGGCTTGCAAGAAATAATAATTGCTCTTGGGTGTAGGCATAATCCAATTTAACTGGCGCAGAAAAGCCACGCAGTAATGAGGGTGTTGGGTGCTGCAAAACTGCTTCAAAAGTGAACGTTTGCTGAGCCTGAGTAATATTTAGCACACTACTTTTTTCGTGCACAAGATCAGCCCCTCTTAACTTTAAAGGCATCTCCTTACCATTGGCATCTAACAAGGCCATGCGAAACGGCAAATGGAATGGTAGCTTTTCTTCACACTCTGCTGTTGCAGGTGTGGACTGGCCTATGGTGAGGCTATATTCTTTATTAACCGGATCATAAGTGTCAGTCACCGTTAACGTAGGCGTACCAGCCTGACTATACCAGCGTTTAAATTGACTCAGATCGATATTGCTGGCGTCACTCATGGCCGCTATAAAATCATCAGTAGTCACTGCCTGGCCATCATGTCGATCGAAATACAGATCACTGCCCTTACGGAATAATTCGTCCCCAAGCAAGGTGTGAATCATCCCCACTACTTCTGCACCTTTTTCATATACAGTCACAGAATAAAAGTTATTAATCTCCATATAGGAGGCAGGCCTAATAGGGTGAGCCATTGGCCCAGCGTCTTCAGCAAACTGGTGGGTGCGTAAAAGGGTGACATCATCAATACGCTTAACCGCAGCCGAGTAGGTGTCTGCGGTATACTGGGCATCACGGTAAACCGTAAAGCCTTCTTTTAAGCTCAGCTGAAACCAATCGCGACAGGTCACACGATTACCAGACCAGTTATGGAAATATTCATGGGCAACAATGCCCTCTATCCGTTCGAACATGGCATCACTGCTAGTCGCTGGGTCTGCTAATACACAATCTGAATTGAAAATATTGAGGCCTTTGTTTTCCATGGCACCCATGTTGAAATCATCTACTGCAACGATCATAAACAAGTCTAGATCATACTCACGGCCATACACCTGCTCGTCCCACAACATAGAGCGTTTCAGAGACGCTAACGCATGATCACACTTATGGCTATTATGCGCTTCTACAAATATTTGTAAGTCTACCTTCCTGCCAGACATGGTAGTAAATTCTTCGTCTTGACGCACCAAATTGCCAGCAACCATAGCAAATAAATAGGCTGGCTTTGGGAACGGATCATGCCAAACAGCAAAATGCTCACCGTTTTCTAAATCACCTTGATCTATGGGGTTACCATTGGCTAGTAATATGGGGTAACTTTCTTTATTCGCACTGATACGGGTCGTGAACACAGACAAGGCATCAGGCCGGTCTAGGTAATAGGTTATATTCCGAAAACCCTCAGCTTCACACTGGGTACAGTACATACCACCCGACTTATAAAGCCCCTCTAAAGTGGTATTCAATTGTGGTTGAATTAAACACTCTGTGGTTAGCTCAAAGACCTCTGGGCAGTGATGAATTGATAGGACCGCAGCCTCTAGGTCGTAATTTGAGGCATCAAGAATGAGGCCATCCATCATCACCTCTTGGAGCTTAATGTCTTTACTACCCTGTAATACAAGTTCTGACGAAACCTCCTTAGAGGCAGGGTTACGGCGCACTTTTAAACGTGCAACAACCGAGGTATATTCATCACCTATACGGATATCAAGGTCTGTCGTTTCGATGATAAAGGATGGCACCTGATAGTCTTTTAGGTAGATTACTTGAGCGTTTTTAGTCATGAGCTGAATTGCACCAAATAGGATGAATATTTGCGGACATTAATCACCGCAGTGTCAAAAATAAGATATTGGCCCTTAATTCCCATCAATTTACCTTCTAAAACAGGCTCTTTGTCAAGGTTATGGGAATTGATTTTTTCTGGGTACTGCATTACTGGGTAGCGCATACTGATGGGTGCTGTGTCTAACCATTGGTAATCTTGGTGGCTTAGCCCACCTAATAATACCTCTAAATCTGCCTCTGACTCATTCAATAATAGGTCTGCTGCTTGGGCCATATTAATCGTTTGTGCATCACTTTGTAGCAGTTTTCTCCAGTTAGTTTTATCAGCTACGTAATTCTTAAGCACGGACTCAACCTGCCCAGACAATTTTCGAGTGGCCACTTGCATAATAGGCATCGCTTGGCACGCTCCCTGATCTAGCCAACGAGTAGGCATTTGGTTAGCCCGAGTAATACCCACCTTAAGGCCAGAAGAATTTGCCAAATATACAATATGAGGCTGCATGCAAAACGCTTGGCCCCACGCCTCGTCGCGGCAGGTGCCTACGTCAAAGTGGCAACGTTCTGGGCTCATAATACATAGGTCACATTGGGGTAATTTTTGCATACAAGGAAAACAAAATCCTTGGCTGTAACTTTTTTTAGTTTTGCGGCCACAGTGGCTGCAATTAATTTGCCCTAAATGTTCCAACCGAATTGTTTGGCCTATTAACGCATTAAGGTTTAGCTCTTGGTCTCCCAAAGTAAGGGTGTATTGCACTTGAGCTTGCGGCACAGAGTCAATATGGGTCGTCAGCTTTGCAAGATGCCCAGTAAGCAGGTGAGGTGTATGCATAATTAATGTATTTTAATGACTTGTTCGTCAGTTTTATTGGGCGCAGAGCTAGAAGCGCACTGATCTGGCATGTACCCGGAGTGTTGCTGGGAATCGAGTTTCATAGACTGGTAACATAAAATAGCTTCCATACAGGAGGCTTTTTGGTCTTTAGTCAGCACCCTGCCGTCTGGCCACTTGCCAATTTCAATAGCAGTCTTCAAACTTAGGTATATTTCGGGTGTTAGTTGGGAAATAAGTTGATTATATTCCATCCGCCAAACCTCTTAGCTAAAACTTGGAGCCAAATAATAGCATGAATGATGATACTCACCGACTCTTTTTTAGGCATTGCTGGAACGAATGCGCCATAAAAGGGTATGCATAAACCCCCATGCAACTCCTGCTACCAGACCACCTATATGAGCCATATTAGCCATATCGCCAAAGCCAAGCGCTGGGAACAAACCACTTATTCCCAAAAGTAGCCATAACAACATAAAGATCAAAATGTTTTGAGGCAGATGATACCGAACAGGATTATAACGATCCATCACCCATATGTACCCTAGCAGACCATAAATAACACCAGACAAACCACCAAATAAACTGGCCACTTGCCATGCTTGCGCCACATTAGCAGCAACACTGGTGAACAATAACAACGCCACTAAGAGCAGCCGTGATTGACACTCTATGCGCCGCCCTAAATCTAACCACCACAGCACATTAAAAACCAAATGTAACCAACCAAAATGCAGCAGCATTGGGCTAATCAAGCGCCACGGTTGCAGCCACAGGTGATCAAACCCAGTCACAAGGTACGCTTGAGTGTCTAACACTAAAGGAAAGAAGCTAAACCAAGCAACTGCTTCTAACTGACTACCCAATTGAGAAAAAAGCGCCACCAATAGCGTACTTATAAGCACCATAAGCGTAATCGGGGTTGACTTAAACCACGCCTTAACCCCATTGGTAGATAGTACTTTGTCAGCCATAACAAATGAGTTTAACAGACCTGCAGAAGCCGAGCCTGCCTTCTCGTCTGCAGCAATACCCTGCTCCACCTGTTGCATGAGCGCTTGAGCCAAGCTGTAATGCTGCGAATCCTGCAACCATAATTGTTGTTCACCAGTAACAAAACGCACCCGATGAGGCACTTTGTGTCGCCATAATGTTTGGGTTACCAGAGTGAGATCTGCATTAGCAGAAAATTTTTGCAAAAGAATCATTGGCCATCATCACTAGCACGGGCATGCCATCCTAACTTGCTGCGGCAGCGGTCATAAAAGTGGTGCCCTAAAGGATGTAATACTTTAAGTTGCGCCTCATGGCGTTGTATATGCACCCGATCACCCGGTTCACACACTATATGCACTTGCCCATCACAACTTATAATTGCTTGTGTACTGTTATCTTCACCGATAAGAATTTCCAGTTCTGCATTTGCAGCTACCACCAGAGGCCGGCTACTGAGGTTATGCGGGTTCATGGGGACAAGAGCAATGGCATCTAACCCAGGGTGCATAATGGGACCACCAGCTGAGAGTGCATAGGCGGTAGACCCTGTTGGAGTGGCTATAATTAAGCCATCAGCACGATCAAAATAAACCGCAGTGCCATCGATTGATAAATCATACGCCAACATTCTTGCCGATTTACCAGGGTGTAGTACGATGTCATTCAGACCGCTACCACGGCCTACTTCTTCACCATTGCGCAACACATGAGCAGACAGCATAAAGCGATTGCTGGTTTCAAAGCTGCCCGCTAATACAGCCTCAAGAGAAACCTCCACCTGATCAGGTGCAATGTCGGTTAGAAAACCTAATTTACCCCGGTTAATACCAATCACCGCTACGCCATAAGTGGCCATAACACGCGCTGCAGACAGCATACTTCCGTCACCGCCAACTACAATTACCAGATCACACTGTTGGCCTAAAAAATGACGATCACCAGTGCCATAAGTAGCGCTAGTGAGCTGTTCTTTATTAAGGGAGTCAACTATCCGTTCATCTACCCAGACGGCGCATTGACAACGATTAAGGCACTTTATTACCCGATGCAGAGTTTCTATGACTGCAGGGCTATGCAACCTTCCAATAAGACCCACTTGTTTAAATTGTGTCACAAACCCCCCTTCAAAAATGAGACTAGTGGCAAACTAAGGTAAGGTTTCTTGAACCCAGCCCATGAGTTCATCTTCATGATTAAAACGCTCACTAAGCACCTCTCCCAGTAGCGATAAACGGCCATTAAAGTGGCCAATATCTTGAATCGAAAGTTTTTCAACAGCACCATATTCGTCATCAAAAATAATAATTTTATCTGTTGTATCGTGGATTTTTTGCAGAAGGACATTGGCAACATCAAGGCGCTGAGCATTGTGTTCGGATATATGCCGAAGCAGTTGTTCATAGACGTTAAAATGACCACGGGAACTGTAATCCACCATAGCCTCACAAAAGGTGTGCAACATCTGCACCACGTTATCAGACACACTCATCTGCGGCAAAGCTACAAACTGAGTTAATAACGCTTGCCGTTCGATTAACCAGGCATCAATCACAGCGTCAAACCCTTTGGCCAAGGCATGCTTTTGTTCCTGCATCATCCAACAATCCCCAAGAAATATCTTAACATGAATAAAAGGGTACCTTGTTCCTCATAGTTGAACAAGGGCCGCCTATGTAGTTTTAAAATTTAGAGGATACCTAAGAGGGAGGCATCAATATCTGCATCGTAATAAGCCATGCCTAATTTATTTAAATACTCTAGACGGTCTGCTTTCATTAGACTGATATTAGGAGTTTCAAAGTCATTTTGTACGTAAATGCCTGCTAAAAACGCCATGAATTGCTCGCCCTCTTTAACTAATAACAGGCTTGCTGCGCCAACGTCTGGTTTAACTTTACTATTCAAGGCTTCTGGCAGATTCACTTTGATTACAGCGGGTAGTTCTGTGCCTTCAATTCTTACGCTGCGGTTTCTAATGGCCTGCTGCGCCCAGTAATAAGCCAGCTCTTTACTTTGTGTTAAAAACACAGGCTCAACAGATTCAGTGTAATAATTACCAATGGTTGCCATGGTTTTTTTGGCAGCAGCTTTTAAGGCTTGGTCACCAGAACGCTTCAAACCATGTTCTTTAATTGAGTCGATTAGCGCTGATGAAGTGCCGTGATACCATGTGTTACTGGCAGCAAACCCTTGTTTGGTCAATAAATATTTAGAATCTTGAAGGAAAGTCGGTGTGGTCATATTCAAAATCACTTAATTAGCTTGCAGTAGAATGCTACTTTAATTCTAACGTATAAAGCTGTTGCTGTGTTACCAAAGGCGTTAGAAATTTCCCATAAAAAAAGGGAAGTGTATAACTTCCCTTTTATTGGTAAAAGACTATCAGAAAACTACCATGTGATCTTTCTGATGTTAATAAGATATTGTTTTATATATCTTTTTAATCTCTTTAACCGAACTGATTCGACGTGTTGTTAGCGCCGCCAGCTTTAAGAGCGTTTTCACCAGCAAAGTATTCTTTGTGGTCATCACCCATGTCTGAACCAGACATGTTTTGATGTTTAACACATGCGATACCTTGACGAATCTCTTCACGCTGAACCTTCTTAACGTAACCCAGCATGGCTTGCTCACCAAAGTACTCTTTCGCTAGGTTGTCTACAGACAACGCAGTAGTGTGGTACGTCGGTAGCGTGATCAAGTGGTGGAATACATTCGCTTCTCGTGCAGTATCAGCCTGGAAAGTACGAATACGTTCATCCGCTACAGCACCTAGTTTAGTTTCATCGTACTCGGCGCTCATTAGGTTAGCACGCTCGTATGCAGAAACATCGTTACCAGCTTCAACCATTGCGTCGTAAGCCTGCTGACGGAAGTTTAGCGTCCAGTTAAAAGAGGGAGAGTTGTTGTAAACCAACTTAGCATCTGGGTGTACTTTGCGAACATCGTCCATCATGCCTTTGATTTCGTGTACTGTTGGTACAGCAGTCTCAATCCAAAGAAGGTCAGCACCGGCGTTAATCGCACCGATACAGTCAAATACACAGCGCTCATGGCCAGTACCCTGACGGAACTGGTATAGACCAGAAGGTAGGCGCTTAGGACGTACTAGCTTGCCACCACGGTTAAAGACAACATCTCCTTCAGCCATGTCTGCTACGTCGATTTCTTCAACATCTAGATAAGAGTTGTAGGTATCTCCCGCATCGCCAGGCTCATTTACAACCGCAATTTCTTTGGTAAGACCCGCACCTTCAGAGTCAGTCCGTGCAACGATCAAACCATTGTCAACACCTAGCTCAAGGAAAGCGTAACGCAGGGCACGTATCTTAGCGTGGAAGTCAACGTGAGGAACAGTTACTTTACCGTCCTGGTGACCACACTGCTTTTCATCAGCAACTTGATTTTCTATCTGTAGTGCACAGGCACCGGCTTCAATCATCTGCTTAGCCATTAGGTAAGTCGCTTCAGCGTTACCGAAACCAGCATCGATATCAGCAACGATTGGCACAACGTGCGTAACGTGATTATCGATCTGATGTTGAATTTTAGCTTCTTCAGCAAAATTACCCGCTTCACGTGCAGCATCGAGTGCGCGGAATAGACCGCCTAGTTCGCGAGCGTCAGCTTGGCGTAGGAAAGTGTAAAGCTCTTCAACCAAGCTAGCTACAGAAGTTTTTTCATGCATAGACTGGTCAGGAAGAGGACCGAAATCAGAGCGCAGAGCTGCAACCATCCAACCAGAAAGGTATAAGTAACGACGGTCAGTTTTACCACCGAAGTGCTTTTTGATAGAAATCAGTTTCTGCTGACCTACAAAGCCGTGCCAGCAGCCCAAGGACTGAGTGTACTTAGTTTTGTCATTATCAAACACAGCCATGTCAGCGCGCATAATGCCAGCGGTATACTTGGCTATGTCTAACCCAGTTTTAAAGCGGTTTTGGGCTTTCATTCGCGCTGCAGATTCTGGGTTAATGGCATCCCAAGCACTGCCCTGGGCAGCCTTCAGATTAGCAACAGCTTGAATATCGTCTTGGTATTGAGACATGACATTTCCTTGGTTTGTGAGGTTATTATTAGACTATAAAACGAGGCAATACAGTGGTGGCGTATTTACTCTTTAGACAAGCATCTTAGAACGGTATAGAGGGTTATAATAGCCACCAAACGTTATGCCTATTATTCATCAAACAAATAGCAAAGTGGAACGCATACACAGATAACGCAAAAGCCTCGACAGATTGACCTTCTCATGACATAATTTCTCATATCTATGGCGTGAAACTTTACTATTATAAAAACAAATAACCCCTGAGTGTCTAACGATTAGGCAGACTTGACCTTAACGGAGTTGAATATGAGCATTGATCGCGTTGACCTTAATTTATTGGTTTATTTGGACGCCCTGTTAAAAGAGCGTAACGTTACTAAAGCTGCCAACCAACTCGGCTTAAGCCAACCAGCTATGAGTAATGGTTTAAGGCGCTTGCGAGAAGTGTTTGAAGACCCATTACTTATCCGCACCAGTGACGGCATGACGCCAACAGAAAGAGCTCTGGGGCTTCAATCAACGATACGCGAAGTATTGGCCACTATCGACAAGGCAGTGCAGCCACAAGCTGCATTTGATGCGCTCACCTCTACGCGCGTATTTCGCATTATGGCGAGCGACTATTCAGAGCCAACACTGATACCTCCTTTGGTAGAGCGCTTACGCCAAGAGGCGCCGGGTGTTAGCATCGACATTATGACACCCTCAGACGTGGACTTTTACGACGTAGAACAAGGTAAAGTTGACCTAGTGATTAACCGCTTTGATTCTATGCCACAATCGTTTCACCAAAAAATTCTCTGGCGCGATCAGTTTATCTGCCTCATGAATAAACATAATCCAATGGCTCAAGATTTCACCTTAGAAAACTACCTAAAAGCCCATCACATATGGGTAAGTAAGACGGGCATGGGTGCTGGGGTGGGTATGAACCCTAAAGATGTACAACGTCGTGGCTGGGTAGACGACGCTTTATCTGAACTTGGAAAGACGCGCAATATTCGCGTCTTCACTCGCCACTACCAAGCCGCTGTACAACTAGCTAACCAAAAAGACCTCATTGTTACCCTGCCACGCAAAGCCACACTAGAAACCATGAATAATAATGATCTAGTCATGTTAGATCCGCCCTTTCCCATCCCAGAAATGACTCTAACAATGGCTTGGAGCCCACTACTGCAGCACAATCCCGCCCATCGCTGGATTCGCGGACTGATTACAGAAGTTGCGCGAGAAATAGACGAGGCTTAAAAACCCTTGTCATGGTGCTAGTTACTTCACAAAAAAGCCCAAAGGCTAAGGGTTATAACAAGATAAACGAGCCATTCCCATACCGAATAACCAATATATTCCTTTACGACAAAAGTCTACCTAGTCATTCGTGTTGTTTCCTATACATTCCTTTTGTTTCCTATATAATAATTTTCTTACTTTAAGAAATATTTATCATTAACAAGCACCATAGGAGCTTTAGTATGAATGGGCACTTAAACGCCAGAATCGGTAACGCCAACCTGTCAATTGATACTCAACTATACACCATGGTTGAACAAGAAATTTTGCCAGGCCTAAACCTCAGTAGCGACCAAGTTTGGCAGGCTATGGCCACCTTGCTTGACGAGTTCCAATCCCGCAACCAAGCCTTGTTAAACACCCGTGAAGAGCTTCAAACTGCGTTAGACGAATGGCATGTTAACAATCCTTCACCAGACCCGGTTAAATACAAAGCAATGCTGCAGGATATTGGCTACTTGCTGCCTTCACCTGAACAGGTTGAGGTGACGACTAGTAACGTAGATATTGAAATAAGCACAGTGGCTGGCCCTCAGCTTGTAGTGCCTATTAATAATGCACGCTATGCCCTCAACGCTGCCAATGCTCGCTGGGGCAGCCTATATGACGCACTTTATGGCACTGACGCATTGACCAGTGAAACCGCAGCGAAAGGCTACGATAGTCAACGTGGTGCTCTGGTTATTTCTTTTGCCAAAGAACTACTCGATAACCATCTGCCCCTGCTTCAGGCCAGCCATGGACAGGTGACCCAGTATGGCATCGAAGATGGTCAGTTAACGTGTCTGTTAGACAATGGGCACTTTGCCCAATTGGCAGATTCTACCCAATTTATGGGCTACCAAGGCGATGCTGTAGCGCCTAAAACCATTTTATTAAAGCACAATAATCTTCACCTTGAACTCCACATAGACCGCGAACACATTATTGGTGCTGACGACCTAGCTGGCGTTAAAGACATCGTTATGGAAGCAGCCGTCTCTACGATTATGGACTGTGAAGACTCAGTAACAGCGGTAGACGCAGAAGACAAGGTTATCGTATATCGCAATTGGTTAGGCCTTATGAAAGGTGACCTAGCTATAGATTTACAAAAGAAGGGTAAAACCATTACTCGCACATTAAATGGTGATCGTCATTATGTAGGCCCAAAAGGTGACCGCTTTAGTTTGCATGGCCGTAGTTTGTTGTTCATTCGTAACGTTGGCCATTTAATGACTAATGACGCCATCTTGAACAGCCAAGGCGAAGAAACACCAGAAGGCATCATGGATGGCTTTATTACTAGCCTTTGTGCCTTACACGACATACGTGGCGTTTCGGCTAAAGGTAATAGCCGTGCTGGTAGCATTTATATTGTAAAACCTAAAATGCACGGGCCAGAAGAAGTGGCCTTTACCTGTGACCTATTTAGCCGTATAGAAGAATTATTAGCGTTACCCAAGAATACCCTTAAAGTGGGCATCATGGATGAAGAACGCCGCACTAGCGTAAACTTAAAAGCCTGCATTGGGGCTGCTAGTGAGCGAGTAGCGTTTATTAACACTGGATTTTTAGACCGCACAGGTGATGAAATTCACACGTCAATGAGGGCTGGTGTCATGTTGCCTAAAGGCATCATGAAACAACAGGCGTGGATTGCAGCCTACGAAGGTAACAATGTTGAAACAGGGTTAGCATGTGGCCTGCAAGGCCGTGCTCAAATTGGTAAGGGTATGTGGGCTAAGCCAGACTGCATGGCAGAAATGATGGCCACCAAGTTAGAACACCCTCTGTCTGGTGCGACAACCGCATGGGTTCCCTCACCTACCGCAGCAGTGCTACACGCATTACATTACCATCAGGTTTTGGTGCAAGATCGCCAAAAAGAATTAACTAATGCAGCCCAAACAATAAAAGTAGAGCAAGACGACTTACTTGCTATTCCTCTTTTGGGTGACCATAGCCTGAGCGAAGATGACATAACTCGCGAGTTGGACAATAACTGCCAAGGGCTATTAGGCTACGTGATTCGCTGGGTAGAAAGTGGGGTGGGCTGCTCTAAAGTGGCCGATATTAATCAAGTGGGCTTGATGGAAGATCGTGCCACCTTAAGAATTTCTTCACAATCTTTAGCCAACTGGTTAGCGCATGGTTTTGTCACTAAACCCATGGTAATGGACAGCTTAAAGCGCATGGCAGCTTTAGTTGACGAGCAAAACGCGGGGGACCCTACTTACAGGAACATGGCGCCAGATTTTGACTCTAGCGTTGGTTTCCAGGCAGCCTGTGAACTCGTTTTTGAAGGCACAGCTCAGCCTAGTGGTTATACCGAACCTGTGCTGCACAGGCGTCGTAAAGAAGCTAAGCGGGTGTTCGGTTAATCCGAACCCACGGCTTCATTTTGTAAAACATGTAGTTTAGGTTTACCCTGCGGTCATCCCCACGATTACTGCAGGGTAAAATAACATGGTATCTCCTACCCTGTGCCGCCTCATTAACAGCGACCTTGTAGCCACTTAAGCTAACACAACAGTAATAAAAGCATCCGCAATACAAGCCTCTCCTCACCAATACCCTGGGTTTTGGCCCTCTTTGCCTGCTGTTCATTGACAGGATACATGGCGCGCCATCATTAAAGTAACGCTACTGCGAGGTTGACTAGGCTTTATTTTTTACACGATAGCGCACTTATCTTGAGCGTCTCATTTTCTGGGCTCTTGGCGACGTATGTTTGGTTAAGCCTTGCTTACCCTTAGTCGCTCTAGGTGCAGATCGACTAAACTCACCATGCGTTTCCGCAGGCACTAAGCACTGAGGGCCTTTGCCTATGAGCTTTTTCATACCCATATCGATTAAAGCTTCACGTATTTGGGCCCAGTTTTTAGGGTCATGATAACGCAATATGGCTTTGTGTAATCGGCGCTGACGAATGCCCCTAGGGATACTGACTCGCTCACTTTCTCGAGTTACCTTTTTTAACGGATTAACCTCTGTGTAATACATCGTAGTGGCATTACACATAGGCGATGGATAGAAGTTCTGTACCTGATCCAAACGGAATTTGTTCGTTTTTAGCCACATGGCCATATTCACCATGTCTTCGTCACGAGTGCCAGGGTGTGCACTAATAAAGTAGGGAATAAGGTACTGTTCTTTACCTGCTTCTTTGGAATACTTTTCGAACATGCGCTTAAACTTGTTATAGCTGCTCATGTTAGGTTTAAGCATGTGCTTTAGAGGCTCATCTTCGGTGTGCTCAGGGGCAATTTTTAAATAGCCACCCACGTGATGAGTAACTAGCTCTTTAACATATTCAGGGTCTCGAATGGCCAAGTCATAACGCAAGCCAGAGGCGATCAATACCTTTTTAACGCCAGGCAGTGCCCGAGCACGGCGATATAAAGAAATAAGAGGCTTATGATCTGTACCCATAAAATCACATATCTTGGGGTACACACAGGAAGGCAAACGGCACGTGGCTTCTACCTTTGGGTCTTTACAGTGCAAACGGTACATGTTGGCCGTAGGGCCACCAAGGTCTGACACCACGCCAGTGAAGCCTGGCACCTTGTCACGCATGTCTTCCACTTCGGCAATAATAGAGTCTTCAGAGCGGTTTTGAATAATACGGCCTTCATGCTCCGTAATAGAGCAGAAACTACAGCCACCAAAACAGCCGCGCATGATGTTGACCGAAAAACGGATCATGTCATAGGCAGGGATTTTTTCATCGCCATACATCGGGTGAGGTACCCGAGCAAAGGGCGCAGCAAAGACGTAATCCATTTCTTCTGTGTCTAAAGGCATCGCTGGGGGGTTAACCCACAAGGCCTTATTACCATGCTCTTGATACAGTGCCCTGGCACTGCCAGGGTTCGTTTCATGGTGCATTACCCGGCTTGCGTGGGCATACATAATAGGGTCAGACTTTACCACGTCATAGCTTGGCAACTTGGCGTAGGTTTTAAACCAAGGTTGGCCTTTAACAGGCTCATAGGCCGCCATTGGCTTAATAGACAAGGTTTGAACAGCATCTTTAGCAGCAACAGGCTCTGGATTAGTGCCATTACTTGCCTCACAGTTGCTCATTTTTGTGGTGTCTATATAGGGGTTTATAATGGCATCAATCATCCCTGGCGCATCCAATGTGGTGGAATCTTTACCACGCCAGCCTGCCAAAGGCTGCTTTACCATAATGGCCGTACCACGGATGTCTTGCATCTGCTCAAGGGTTTCGCCATTGGCAATGCGATGAGTCACTTCCACTAAAGGCCGCTCCGCGTTGCCATAAATAAGCATGTCGGCTTTAGAGTCCACTAACATAGAACGACGCACTTTTTCTGACCAGTAATCATAGTGGGCTATACGCCTTAAGCTGGCTTCAATACCACCAATAATAACGGGTACACCTTTGAAGGCTTCTTTACAGCGCTGGGTATAGTGCAAGGTGGCACGATCTGGGCGTTTGCCGCCCACGTTACCAGGTGTATAGGCGTCATCATGGCGTAAGCGCCTGTCTGCAGTATAGCGGTTAATCATGGAATCCATGTTACCTGCCGCTACACCAAAATATAAATTAGGCTTGCCCAAAGCCTTAAAAGCTTCGGCGCTGCTCCAATCTGGCTGGGCAATAATACCCACGCGAAACCCTTGCGACTCCAGTAAACGGCCAATAATAGCCATGCCAAAGCTTGGATGATCCACATAGGCATCGCCAGTGACCACAATAACGTCACACGAATCCCAACCTAGCTGATCCATCTCTTCGCGGGTGGTGGGTAAAAATGGGGCCGCCCCGAAACACTCCGCCCAATACTTAGGGTATTCAAAGATACGTTTTTCTGGTGCCAAGTAGGACGACATATCAGAAGCAGTATTAGAGTTGGACATTGGCGGACCTTTTAGTCAATTAAAGCGCTCGCTTAAAGCGGTGGCGTATTATAACACGATGAAATCTCCCCGTCTTCGCGCTCCTCGTAATGACAACTAAGAGGTGCTAAAATGCCGCCTTAACTAAGGAGCATCCGTGACTACAGCCACCCCACACATACCCGCCCCCGTTCCATCCATCAGCTTTGCAGATCAAGCCTATAATCCTCGGTTACAAATCAACATAGCCCAGCAAGGGTTTGAACATGCAACTGAAGCCCAGTGCCATGCGCTGCCAGTTGCGCTAGCAGGTAAAGACTTACTCATGAGCGCTGACACAGGCAGTGGCAAAACACTGGCGTATGTTATCCCTGCCCTTAACAAAATACTCAACACCAAGGCAGTGGGTTTTAGCACACGCTGCTTAATCTTAGTGCCCACACGGGAACTAGCGCACCAAGTGCTAAGCCTAACTAACAAGCTAATTAAAGGCACTAAGGTAAAAGCAGCGTTAATATTGGGTGGCGAAGACTACCACTACCAGCAAGCCCTCTTGCGTAAAAACCCAGATATTGTGGTTGCCACGCCTGGGCGGTTTATGGAGCACCAACGCAAAAACCAAACAGACACTAAACACTTAGAGCTTTTGGTGATTGATGAAGCCGACCGCATGTTAGAGCTTGGCTTTTGTGAAGACGTAGAAATGATCGCAGGTGCGTGCAACCCTAAAAGGCAAACCCTGTTTTATTCTGCCACCTTACACAGCCCTAAAGTACAAGAAATGGCTCAAGTATTGCTGAAAGAGCCTGTAGACATTCGCCTTAATGACGCCACGCAAGTGCAAGAAAATATTAAACAAATGGTGGTAGTATGCGACGAGATAGAACATAAAAAACGCGTATTAGCTTGGCTTCTGGCCCACGAACCGGCAAAAAAACACCTCATATTCTGTAATAGCCGCAAACTCAGCGAAGAGCTAGCCAACTTTTTAAAGAGCCACAGTGTCAATGCAGTTGCCCTGCACGGCGAATTGCCACAAGATTTACGCAACGACATCACCCGCCAGTACCGCCAACACAGCTTTAACACTCTAGTGGCCACAGAAGTGGCTGCAAGAGGGCTAGATATAGACGGTGTGGAGCTAGTGATCAATTTTGATATGGCACGTAACTTAGATGACTATTTACACCGCACAGGCCGCACGGGCCGTGCAGGGGCAAAAGGCAAAGCCATTAATTTGGTAAATATTTCTGAACGCGGATTATTGCTTAGTGTAGAAAAAGCCCAAGGCAAAGCCCTAGAGCGCATGGTGATTAAAGGCCACGAAGCCAAAGAGCACCGCGACGCAGTAAGTGCCGCCAAACAAACACCCAAACCAAAGGCTAAACCGCCTACCCCTAAAAGCAGAAAAGAAGCGGCTGAAGAGCGCCAAGCCCAGACCAACGCCGCAAGTATATGGGGCGATGGCACTAAACCGTTTGGTAAAAATAAGTTTTAACCGCTCACTCTCGCCACCCCTAGCTTTCCTGCCAACCTAAAGTAAATCATAGAAGCGCTCGCCAATGGCCTGCGCTCTCACCTCTATTGTCTTATACCCAAGCACAGGCTCAAGGCGTATCACATTCTCTTAGCGTATAGCTCCAACTTAGTTGCGCATAACCCAGCTTAATATATTCTGCACACTGCAAATCTTTTTGTCTGTATAGATCACTCATTGACCATCAGAACATTACTAATAATACATTTCTTACAGGCAAAAAAAAGACTCCCGAAGGAGCCTTTATAACTATACAGTTAGCTTCTAATTAAAATTAGAATGCCACCGTGTAAGTTACGCTAGTTTCGCCGTCGTTAGTTCCACCGTCGCGAGCCAATTCTAGGTCTGCATTGCCAAAGTCTAGAGCAACAGAAGCGTCTGTAGTCTTGTCATCAGTCTTAGTTACAGAGGCAGTCAAGTTACCAGAAGTGTAAGAAACACCCATGCTTGTTGCAGTAGCATCAGAATCGATTTCAGCAGCCAAAGAAAGACCACCAGCTAGTGCATAGCCAAGATCAATCTGGTATTCGCTGTCGTTATCCATAGAAGCAGTTACAGTCAACGAGTCCATAGAAGTTGTGTAAGAAACATTGAAGTCTGTGTCAGTATCAATTGAATCTTTACCAGCTGTAATAGAAAGGTCACCCATAGTGTAAGCAACACCAAATGCAGTCATTGCTTGGTCAACACCAGTACCATTTCCTGTCACAGTCGGTGAAGTGGCTGTACGGTCTTTGTTAGCAGCAGCAGAAGCATATGCATAACCAACAGTGATACCATTAAAGTCGTACGAAACACCAAACTGACTACCACGAGTTTCTACATCAGCAGGAGAGGCTGCTGTAGCTTCTGCAGCTGTAACAGCAGTTGGGCCAGTAGCGCCGTTAACCTGTGCAGAGATTGAAAGACCAGCTTGAGTAGTAGAGAAGTGAATACCAGTAATAGTAGTGTCACCGTCATCAGAGTCATCAGATGCGCCAACAGCTCCACCGACGTCGCCAGACTGGAACGCTGCGTCGTTAGTGATTTCACCAACAGTTAACGTACCGAAGTCACCAGCCAAAGAAGCTGTTCCTTGGCTTTCGCCATCAAGAACGTCAAAAGTAGCAGTAGCGGTCATGCCGTTAGCCAATACTTCAGAAGCAGACAAAGACAAAGCAGCGTCAGTGTCAACAACACCTTGGTCTGTGTAGTTAGTAGAAACAGAACCCGATAAGGTCATGTCAGCTTGGGCAGCTACTGGAAGCGCAGCGGCGATCGCAAGAGCGATTAGAGTTTTGTTCATTGAAATTCCCCTTCAATAAGATTAATAAGATTTAACTAGCTAGTTAAACAATTACTTTGTGTTGTCAAAACCAAAACAAACCTTAATGATTCGTTTTGCTACGACACCACATGGTAATACTTTTTTAACTGCCTGTAAAATATACACAGCAGTAGAATATTTAAATAAGCGCAGCAATCTTAACATTAAAAAACATCAAGTAACAAGCCCAAACAAAAGTTTTATTTACTGACTAAACAGGCACTTAGCTTTACCATCAAGACTTGTCTTAGCGTGGTTAAAACAAGCCTAGGCCATTAATGATTGATTGCCTCCCATTGTTTTTGTAAGCGTTTAGTAGAAATGGGTTTTTGCGTCCCTAGCTGCTGGGCAAATAAAGACACCCTATACTCCTCTATAGACCACGCAAAGCTTTGCAGTGCTTTATAGTCTGGCGTGTGGGGTAAACATTGCGTTTTAGCTTTAGATAGCTTGTGCTGCCAATCGCGCAGCTCTTGTACTGCGGCATTTTCTTTGGGTAACTGGCTTTTAAAACGTTCAAGCCGAGCCTCTATGGCTTTTAGGTAGCGCGGCATCTGCTCTAATTGCTGCCATTGGCTCTGGGCTATAAAACTTTTATTCATTAACCGATCTAGCTGCCCGCCTATGTCTTGATACACATTAGCCCAAGCTAGGTTCAACTGCCCCTTTAAGGCTTTTCTTATGGCATGGTGGCGTTTAAGTAGCTCTACGCTAAGCGTTAACACCTTTTCTACCGCCTCTGCATAGTGGCCACGCTGCTCTAATGACGCTTTAAACGCCGCTTTATTAGATGGCCTACTATTTATGGCTAAATTATCTGGTAAAAACACAAGCGCTATCGCTTGGTCAAACACTTGCTCATTAAATTCTTGAGGGGTGCCTAGTGAGCCATATAACAGCTGCGCTTGCTTAAACCCTGTAAGTGACCTTGCTAGGTGTTTAGTTTGTTCATTCACTGCAATGCGGTATAACCGCACTAAACCATGGTGAGTGATGGCTTGTGCTTCTTCAGCTGAGTCTGCAAACACCACATCTACCGCTTTGCCTTGGTCTTTAATGGCAGGCCATACCGGCAGCTTCATGGCGCCCTGCTCTATAGTTATAGTGCTTGGCAGCTCATCAAACTCCCACTGTGTTAGCCCCTGCTTTAATAAGGGGTGTGACGCACTGGGTGCTTGGCTAGCCGCACTACCCGTGGCGTAGTCTGCTAATAATTGCAGAGGGTCTCTACCTTGCACGATGGGCTTACCAGAGTCATCCATAACTTGTAGATTCATTAACAAATGGGGTTCTACATTGACCTGCTGCAGCAGTTGTGCATCAAAAGGACGGCCACTAATACGTTGTAAATGTTTTGCTATGGCATCACATAAATCTATCTCGTCTGGCGACAACGCCTCTAGCAGCGCTTGGGCGTATTGTGGCACAGGTACAAACGCTTTTCGTTGCGCTTTTGGCAGGCCTTTTAATAAGGCCACCAACTTATCTTTTAATAACCCAGGCACTAGCCATTGCAAACGCTTAAGCGGTAGGCGCTTAAGTTGGCTGGCAGGCACTTGAATAGTAACGCCATCTTGCGCGTGGTTAGGCTCAAAGTGATAGCTTAAAGGCCAACTCATGGCCTGCCACACTAAATGATCTGGAAAGCTGCTGTGGTTAATCCCTTCGGCCCCGTGCTGCATTAAGTGGTCTTGGCTTAAGAACAAATACTCTGGTTGTGCCTTTTCTTGATGCTTACGCCAAGATTCAAAACTGGCGGTGCTCACGATAGGCACGTTAACGTTTGCCATTTTACTATGGTAAAAATCAAATAGAACTTGATCATCTACCAATATATCGCGGCGTCTAGATTTTGCTTCTAAGGCCTCAATGCTTTCAACTAAGGCTTGGTTATGGGCCAAGAACTTGCCTTTAGTGAGCAGATTATTCTGCACTAAGCCTTCCATAACCAGCAATTGCTGGCACACGTCTGGGTCTATTTTGCCATAAGCCACTTTACGCTTACTGGCTAGTACTAAGCCATATAAGCTCACTTGTTCAAACGCCATCACTTGGCCTTGGCGCTTATGCCAAGACGGCTCACTGTAATTATATTTTAGTAACGCACCGGCACCCTGCTCTACCCACTGAGGCTCTATCTTGGCAACGCAACGGGCAAATAAGCGTGACGTTTCTACCAGCTCCGCAGCCATAATCCACGGGGGTGGTTTTTTGGCAAGTGCCGACCCTGGAAATAGTAAAAATTTACGCTGTCTTGGGCCCGCAAATTGGCCGTCTTCATCTTTATGACCAATATGCCCCAACAAACCCGTTAACAGCGCTCTGTGCACGGCTTCGTAGCTTGCAAGTTCAACATTGGTTTTAAAACCCATTTGCTGGCACATTAACAACAACTGCCGATGCACCTCTCGCCATTCTCGCATACGCAGGTAGGACACAAAGTGTTTGCTGCACCAGTTACGCAGTTGATTTTGTGTGAGTTGCTGGCGTTGATGCTCGTAGTCTTGCCAGAGGTTCACCAAGCTTAAAAAGTCTGAATCTTTTTCACGCCACAACAGGTGTTGCTGATCTGCAGCTTGCTGCTTGTCTTGTGGCCTTTCCCTTGGGTCTTGAATGGTAAGTGCACTGGCAATCAGTAACACTTCGTTTAGCGCATGCCATTCATTAGCCGCCACCACCATGCGCCCAATGCGGGGGTCTACCGGCAAGCGTGCTAGCTGCTTACCCAAGGGGGTTAGTTTGCCCCTATTATTGAGGCCACCTAGCTCTTGTAACAATTTAACACCATCGTTTACGAAACGGCTGTCAGGTGCGTCGATGAATGGGAACTCTTCAACAGGGCCCAAGGTTAAGTCGTGCATCTGTAAAATGACAGACGCTAAGTTAGTCCGTAAAATTTCTGCGTCAGTAAACTCTGGTCGAGCAATAAAATCTGCCTCATCGTATAGGCGAATACAAATGCCCGCCGAAAGACGACCACACCGGCCTTTGCGTTGGTTGGCGCTGGCTTGGGAAATCGCTTCTATGGGCAACCGCTGCACTTTAGAACGATAACTATAACGGCTCATCCGCGCCGTTCCTGGGTCTATAACGTATCTAATGCCGGGCACAGTGACCGAGGTCTCTGCCACGTTGGTGGCTAATACAATACGCCGCCCAGTGCTCTTACCTGAAGGTTGGAACACCTTTTGTTGCTCACTAAAGCTTAAGCGGCCATAGAGCGGCAATATATGCCAATGCTTCTGTTCTTGTTTACGCAAAAAAAAAGCAATGTCTCTTATGTCACGCTCACCTGGGAGGAAAATAAGCACGTCGCCATTGTGTTGCTTAGTTTGACGCTCATGTTGATCTATTTCTTCTAACGCGTGCTGAATGCCTGTTTGTACATCTTGGTCTTTGTCTTGGCCTGGGTCTGATTTAGACGAAAATAAAGGCCGGTACCATACATCCACTGGGAAGGTTCGCCCACTTACTTCCACTACTGGTGCATTATTAAAATGGGCGCTAAAGCGCTCTAGGTCTATAGTGGCGGAGGTTATGATGAGTTTTAGGTCATTTCGACGGGCTAAAAGCTGCTTTAAATAACCCAGCAAAAAGTCTATATTTAAGCTGCGCTCGTGGGCTTCATCCACAATAATAGTATCGTAGCGCAGCAGGTCGGGATCTTGGCGTGTCTCTGCCAATAAAATGCCATCTGTCATTAACTTAATGTGGCTAATGTCACTTACTTGTTCGGTAAAGCGTACCTGAAAACCCACCTGTTGGCCTAAGGGTACCTTTAACTCATCAGCAATGCGCTGCCCTACTGTTCTGGCAGCTAAACGCCGAGGTTGAGTGTGGCCTATCATGCCGCCAACACCCCGCCCAGCCTCTAAGCACAGCTTGGGCAGCTGTGTAGTTTTGCCTGAACCTGTTTCACCCGCTAACACAACCACTTGATGTTTACGGATAAGTTGAACTAGTTTTTCACGCTGACCACTGACAGGAAGCTGCGGTGGGTAATCTAACTTAGGTAAGGCCTGTTTACGTTTTTCGTAGGTGGCTTGGCTAGATAACGCTTTACTCTGTCGCTGTTGTAATAATTTTTCGCACGGCTGCCCGCGCTTTTGGCGTTGAGAAATTCGATGAGTTAATAATGTGAGTTCAGCGTGGTCTTTGACCATGCAATTAGCAAATTCAGAAGACATATAACAAGAGGATGGTTTTAAAGCGCGAAGTTTAGCATGGTATAGGCCTGTGGTCTGCGGCTAGCCACTAGAAGACTAAGGCAAACCACAAACCACTCATTAAACTAGTCTCTTAACGCCCGACGCAAAATCTTACCCACGTTTGTTTTGGGTAATTCGTTTTTAAACTCAATTTCCTTGGGTACTTTATAGCCTGTTAAGTTTTCACGACAATGCGCCAACACATCAGCTTCTGTTAGGTTAGGGTCCAACTTAACCACAAACAACTTCACTGTTTCACCACTGACCTCATTGGGAATACCTACCGCAGCACATTCTAAAATGCCTGGATGTTGGCTGGCAATGTCATCAATTTCATTGGGGTACACATTAAAACCAGACACATTGATCATGTCTTTTATCCGGTCAACTAAGCGAATAAAACCGTCTTCTGCCAAAATCGCAACATCACCTGTTTTTAACCAACCATCGGCTCCCAAAACCGCTGCAGTGGCCTCGGGAAGCTGCCAATACCCCGCCATAACCTGAGGGCCTTTGACACAAAGCTCACCTTCTTGATTAAACCCTAAATCACTGCCATCTGCGCTAATCACTTTCACTTGAGTGCCCGGCAGGGCTTTACCAATGGTGCCTAAGCGAATGTCATGGTATGGATTAAATGAAACTGCAGGTGAGGTTTCTGTAAGCCCATAGGCTTCTTGTACTTCACAGGCAGTTACTTTTTTCCACGTCGCTGCTGCGGCTTCTGTTAGCGCCATGCCACCAGAAAGAGTATGTTTTAGATGAGAAAAATCGAGTTCAGTAAAGTCTTTGTTATTACACAAAGCCACAAATAAAGTATTAAGACCAATAAAGGAGGTGAACTTGTGTCTACTTAGCTCTTTAACAAAACCTGGAATATCACGGGGGTTAGGAATCAGTACAAGTTCATGGCCCATATCTGACATAACTAAACTCACCGTAAAGGCATAGATGTGGTACAGGGGTAATGGCGCTATCACTACTTCTGTGTCAGTGTCCAAAATGTTCACAATCAGTTCACGCACCTGCATCATGTTAGACACAAGATTTTTTTGGAGTAACTGGGCGCCCTTAGAAACCCCTGTGGTGCCCCCGGTGTATTGTAATACGGCCGTATCGTCTAGACTTAAAGCAACCGCTGTTGGAGCTTTTTTAGCACCAAGTGCCAAGGCGCCGCGAAAACTTAGGGCCTGCGGCAACGAATAGGCCGGCACCATTTTTTTAACCCGCTTAACCACAGTATTAATTAATAAACGCTTTGCAAACGGATGCATGTCTGCCAATTCGGTCACTATGACATGTTTGATGCTGGTTTTTGGCACTACTTGTTCAGCAAGATGCGCCATGTTGGCAAGAATGAGTAAGGCCTTGGCACCCGAGTCATTAAACTGGTGCTCCATCTCTCTTGCAGTGTAAAGTGGGTTGGTATTCACCACCACCATGCCAGCGCGCATGGCACCGAATATGGCAATAGGAAACTGCAACACGTTAGGCAGTTGGATAGCTATACGGTCGCCAACCTCAAGGTCTGTGTGGTTTTGCAAATAGGAGGCGAAGTTAGCGGTTAAACGCTCAACATCTTCAAATGACAAAGTTTGCCCCATGCAGCTATAGGCGGGCTTTTGTGCATGTTTATCACAGGCTTCTAAAAAAACATCAGCTACAGATTGATAATGGCCTAATTCTACACCGTCTATTTGAGTCATAATGAGCCTTCTTAATTATTGTTATATGTATGTATGCCTATGCTAATCAAACATACGTTTGAAAACCAGCAAAACCTTCAAGTCATTTTTAGTTTAATTAAACGTTCACTAAGTCTCCCGTAAAAAATAAAGTAAAAACTAACTTAAGGCAACACCCTTGTGGAGCACCAGCATGTCGCCGGGGTGAAGGGTATGCCAAGTTTCGTTGTCTGTTAACGGCTCTGTAGCCACAACAGAAACAACATCATTGGGTGTGGTCTCTTGACCGAAGTCTACATTGACATCAGCATCGCTTAGGCAGGCTTGGCCAAATGGTGCTTTGCGAGTAATCCAACTTAACTTAGTGGCGCAAAAACAATAAAGGTGCTCACCATCTGAAAGCAGCATATTAAACACCCCTAGGGTCTTTAAAAACTGACAACGTTGCTGCAAGAAATAGCGCACTATAGACGCATCTAACGGTGGCTTAGGAAACGCTGTACGAAGCTCCCCTAACAACCAACAGAACACATGCTCACTATCGGTATCTCCCACAGGTAAGTAGTGGCTTAAACACAAACTAGATGTATCAGTTAGCTGCCCATTATGAGCAAAAGTCCAGTGCTGCCCCCAAAGCTCTCTTTGAAAAGGATGAGTATTCTCTAAGCATGTGTTGCCCACATTGGCTTGACGTATGTGGCTAATAACAATGTGAGACTTCATAGAATGACGCTGAACTAGTCGTGCGACTTCAGAGTTGGAACTCGGTTGTGGGTCATGAAAGGAACGACAGCCTTTGCCAACATAAAATGTAATACCCCAACCATCCCGATGAGGGCCGCTCGCACCACCCCGCTGCATAAGCCCAGTAAAGCTAAAACAGATATCCGTAGGCACATTGGCGCTCATGCCTAAAAGTTCGCACATAAGGTGGGCTCCAAACCTAATTTACTGATAAAAGTTAATAACTATTATGTTACAAACCATTACGTTTGATCATGTTTTTTTGAGTTGTTTGCAGAGGGTTTTGAAGTTCTTCGTAATATAACCAACAAAAGTAACAGCACAACAACTGCCCCACCCACAACAAGCCAGCGCAACTGATCCGACAGGCCTCCTTCTGCTTCACTAGCTTGGGCGTTATTACCACTTGCTTTTGCCACTGCATTGGCTGCGTTTTGGGTGGTCGTACCCTGACTAATAATCTTGTCTTTTAACTTTTTAACTAAGTCAGCAATTTGACTTGTGGCCGTCTCTGGCTCGGCTATTAAATCTGCTAATTCAGTTGTTACTGACTCTTCAGTGGGCACCTGTTCATTCGCGGTCTGCTCATTCGTGGCCTGTTCACTCATTTGGCTTGCAGTGGTATTTAGCTCTTTAGCCACTGCAGCTAATATTTCTACTTCAGCTGAGTCACTGGCCAACTGCTCTACCATAAGCGCCTGCAATGCGGGTGAAGCAGTCTCTTTGCTTACTACCATAGCTTCAGACTGGCTGATTAAATTAGCCGACTGGCCCACGATGACAGCCACTTCTTTTGCCACTGGCATGGTCATGGTGTTTTGCTGGGCATCACCTGTGCCATCTGCTGCAGATATAGCGATAAGGGGGTGCACTCTGAGGCTACGATTTATAGTACGAATAAACTGACCATTCACCACAGAGATCGTTAGGTTATAAAGCCCAGGCTCATTCAGCACTGGTAAATGCATACGGGTTTTTACATCAGCTAAAAACACTTGCTGGCGCTGAAACACTTGTTGCTTGTCATTATCCATAGTCACTTCAAGTTTAAAACCTTGAAGTTGTTCTGCAGATAATAGCTTACCTTTTTCGTCGGCCAGTTGAACGTCAATATAGCTACGCTGTCCTACCTTTATATTTTGATGACTTTGTTGCAGCAAAATTTGTAGCTGACCAACTACATTAATGCGTTTCAAAGTAGCTGTATCACTAATCAATACCCACTTACCAGGTACAGGCTTTTGAATTCTAATCACATCATGTGTCGCTGAGGATTGCCATTGCTGGTTAATGAGTGTTTGTTGTTTGCCAAAAATACGTTGATTACCATCTTTAAGCTTGATGTTCTCGTCACCATTTTTTTCCACCATAATGGTCATGGATTCAATGCCTGGCTGCACTAAGAACGATTGTTCTGAACGCTTAACAGGTACTTGTTGAGTGACTACTGTGTTGTCCAACGCCCTTAAAAATATATCTAATAATTGATCCGCATTAATAGCCACCTCAAACAGCCCATCTGTACCTTGGGCAATGGCACTAAGGGTAGCTTTGTCGGCCTTATGAGATAAGCCTATGGTGTGAACACGGGCACCTACATTAATGTATTGCTGTAATATAGGTTTTAACAATGCCGACCGTGCACGTTGATTCTGAGCATCATCTTTACTCACATCAACCATGCCATCAGTTAATAAAATAATATGTAACTGGCGATCTTGTGATTGATCTTGAGCATTAAATGACGCTGACTTAAGGGCAGCTCCAATATCAGTGAACTGGCCAATTGAGGAAATTTGCTGGGCTGCAATAGACGCTTTCTGCTGCCATTGCGTATTTACCTCACCGTGAGGAACAATAACTTTAGGGGTATTTGCAAACTGCCAAACGCCAGCCTTACTGCCTATGGGTAGTAACTGCGTGAGCACCTGTAAGGCTGGAATACGTAAATTATTTGGGTCTGTCTGCTTCATACTGCCAGACACGTCAATCAACACACGGATGTCCATTTGATTGGATAGGGGCTGGCTCATTACTGCCTGACTGACAGACATAACGATGATGAAAAGCATCGTACTTATACCGCGTAAAGCATGAAACTTGAACATTGATTCAAAACCCAATTATTATTTCTTAACTCACTTACCTTAACACAATCTAACCACACTGCACTAAGCCATAGTGGGCGTTTTTACTCACCAAGTTGTTGAATTTCAATGATGTGTTCGCCCCAACGAGTCTCCGGCACTTTGGCTTCTGAGATGGCCCATTTGCGTACTGTCATGCCCGCTTTTACAGTAGACTTTGGGTCACCGGTAACAAGCGGATGCCAATCTGGCAAATCTTTTCCTGCAGATACACGCCTATAACCACAAGTTTCTGGCAACCAGTTGTAATCTGCCACATCATCGGGCGTCACTAAGGTGCAATCAGACACTTTATCTTGGCGTGTTTCATACACGCTGCACTTGCACGACTTAAGATCTAAGTATCGACACGCAATGCTGGTGTGGTACATCAATGGCACATCATCATCAATTAATTTTTGTAAACAACAGCGTCCACAGCCATCACAAAGGGATTCCCATTGCTGGCTGGTCATCTCTTTCGGTGTCGTTGTTTTCCAAAACCCATTTTGTGTTGAATCTTTCATAAAGTTTAGCTTACCAATAGTGATTAATAGGTAGGGTTAACTGGCGCTTTATACAGGTCTAACATGTATGGTTCACGCACTGGGGGCATTTGTAGATAGTAGCCCTTTTCATCAATGTCCGACAATATATCTTCGGCATTGGCTTTGGCTAATTTTCTACCCGCTGTGAGCAACATATCCATACGATGCTCAGGGATGCCAAACATAGCCAATAAGGCCTCTGGCACTTGGGTTAATGCTTTAGTTTTATCAACGTATAGGTACATTTCATCTTTCTTTTTGCTTCGATAAATGGAGCAAATAATACGTTTTTTGTTAATCATAGTGCCTCTTGGATCAAGTTATACTCGCTGGCAATAGCTTCAGCAAGAAACTCTTCTCTCCAGCCTTTCCAATTATTAGGTAAGCTAAATGGTTGTTTTTTGCGTAAGCCTTCAAATAATTCTAATAACTCTTTTTTACGGCCCATTAATTGTACTTGTACGGCGGCATTTTCAGCTTGATCTGTCACCACTTTATGCAAGCGCTTGTAATCTCTATTTTCATTCTTAGACAAAGGCTGTTGAACGCCTGGCAGCACTTCTGATGATGCCGCCATAATAGATAGCCATTGTTTTCCATAGCGCCTTAAACTGCTGGGCCGCATATCTTGGCACTGACCAATTTCATTTAGATCAGCGGGGTTCGTGCGCGCCATTTCAATAAGACTAGTGTCTTTGACAACAAAATTTTTAGGCCTGTTCTCACTGCGTGCCACGCCTTCTCGCCAGGCAGCTAGGGCACGAAGACGGCCTACAGATTTACCCTGCAAGCGCCATGCATTTTTCATTTGCGTATACGCCATCTCTGGGGCGATAGGTTGTTTAGCTTGTGCCAAGCGCTGCATGTCTTGCGAAAACCATTGCCAAACACCTTTGTCTTTTAAGCGTTGCGCTAAAATGTCATAACACTGCATCAGGTGAGCCACATCCATTGCCGCATAATGGCATTGGGAATCTCGCAATGGGCGTTGTAGCCAATCGGAACGGGTTTCACCCTTATCTACCGTCTCGCCTAACAAATCTAGAACTAAGCTTTGATAGCCAGGGGACAAACCCATATCTACAAAAGCAGCAGCTATTTGAGTGTCTGCCATGGGTGTAGGGCGCAATTCCAACCAATGCTGAAATAACTCTAGGTCTTCACTACAGGCATGCATCACCTTAAGGGTGTCTGGATCTGTCAATAATGTTTGCAGTGGCTGCCAATCGTCAATAGTTAGAGGATCGACTAGAAAGGTTTCTCCAGCGGCAGCAAGTTGCACAAGGCCTGGGATAGGGTAGAAAGTATCAACCCTCACAAACTCTGTATCTACTGCTATGGCAGGGGCCTGAATAAGGGTTTGGCAAGCCAGTTGAAGGCCTTCATTGGTATCGATATATTGGTAATTAGCGGACATAGTTAGGTGTAACTCTTACGGCCAGCAAAGGCGTGAGCCAATGTGCCGCCATCGACATATTCTAGTTCCCCACCAATGGGGACTCCATGAGCTATACGTGTAACATTAATAGCTTGGGTGCCTAGCTGCTGACGAATTAATTGGTGAATAAAATGGGCTGTAGCGTCGCCCTCTATGGTGGGATTAGTGGCAACAATTACTTCAGTGATATGGTCATCACTAAGACGGGAAATTAACGCGTCCAGTCCAAGTTCATTAGGCCCTATGCCATCCATTGGCGACAAATGACCCATCAATACAAAATATAACCCCTTAAAACCTGCCCCTTGTTCTATGGCCAACACATCAGCAGGTGTTTCCACAATACATAGCGTAGCAGGGTCACGCTCTGGCTGACGGCACATACGGCATACAGGCGTTTCGCTGTGGGTTCTGCACTGCTCACAGCGGCCCACTTGGTCAAGCGCCAGGTTCAAACTTTGCGCGAGTACCGCCCCGCCTTCACGGTTACGTTCTAGTATGTGCAGTGCCATGCGCTGGGCCGACTTACGGCCAACACCAGGCAAGCATCGCAGAGACTCAATAAGATCATCAATGAGGGGACTAAAAGACATGAACATTAAACCTATAGTTTGAGCTCAATTAATTAAAATGGCATTTTAAAACCGGCAGGCATACCCATACCAGCGGTCATATCAGACATGTTGCTCTGGCTTGCCTGCTCTACTTTACGCACTGCATCGTTAACCGCAGCAGCCAACAAGTCTTCTAACATTTCTTTGTCTTCAGACAACAAAGAATCATCTAATTCTACACGTTTTACGTCGTGTCGGCCTGTCATTACCACTTGCACCAAGCCTGCCCCAGCGACACCAATAAACTCCGCTTTGGCTAAGTCTGCCTGCGCCTGTTGCATTTGTTCCTGCATTTTTTGGGCTTGTTTCATGATGTTGCCCATGCCGCCTTTTAACATATTTATTTCTCGATAATTAGTCTAATTTTTAATCGGGTTAACAGGTAAAACACTGTTAATGTCTAACTGACCATTAAAAGCCGTGGTTAAACTGGCTACATTAGGGTCTTCTTGCAGTGACAAAATAGCGTGTTCTTGATGTTGCATTTCCCGCCTTTGGCGGCTAGCAAATGGAGTTTCAATTTCAGTTTGGCCAATGTCGATGGTCAACTTCAACTCACAACCAAACATGTCTTCCAGGGCTTGGCGAATGCGGCCTTGGTGAGCTGCGTTTAACATGCTGCTTTGACCCTGATCCAAGGTAAATTGTAGGTGTGTCCCTTGTCGCTGATTAAATACCATATTGGCTGCAATACCGTGGGTCATGCCAGATACATTAAGGTCGTTAAACACCTGCGTCCAGTTATTTTCGCTTAAATCGGCTAAGGTCCAATCGGTTTGTGGTTTGTCTAGGATCAGCTCTGCTGACATTACAGGCGGGTCTTGCACCGCTGATGTATCCTGCACGGCTAATACATCTTTCACAACTGGTGCCTCTTGCACTGGCATTAACGTGGCGTGTTGCTCCACAGGCAGCAGTTCTGATGCAGGCTGTTGTTGATACTCAGGCTCGTCTTCCCATGGCGGCGAGTCAACTGTAGGGGCAGCTATATCCTTAGACTTTTGCACTTCTTTGGGCACTTGATCAGGTTCGGGTTCGGGTTCAGGGTCAGATTCAGGGGCAAGTGCTGGTTCTGGCTGCATTACGACTGGCGATTCTAACCCGTGGGGCTTAGACTGGGCTACCATAGTGTTTATTTGACCAGCATGTTGCTGCGGTCTAAAGGCAAGCATACGCAGCAAAGCCATTTCGAACCCAGCTTGCAAATCTGGCGCTGCTTCTAAGTCTTTACGAGCCATAATACCCATTTGGTAAAATAGCTGCACATCTGCAGGGCTTATATTTTGGGCTAAATCT
This sequence comes from Candidatus Njordibacter sp. Uisw_056, assembly GCF_047730085.1. Taxonomy (NCBI): domain Bacteria; kingdom Pseudomonadati; phylum Pseudomonadota; class Gammaproteobacteria; order Pseudomonadales; family Candidatus Njordibacteraceae; genus Candidatus Njordibacter; species Candidatus Njordibacter sp. Uisw_056. The sequence goes on from NZ_CP159830.1 coordinate 1,673,759, forward strand.
AGCACCTTAGATTTGTCAAACTGCACCGAAACAGGCGCATCTGGCAACACTTGGCAAATGGCCACTTGATGCAACAAACTAAGTAAATCTTCTAGGGCCACAGTAAAGTCCTGACCCTGCTCAGACAGTTCTGCAATAAGTTTCAGTAGCTCAGAAGCGTTACCCTGCTGTAATTGGCTAACAATGGCAACCACTTTACCCTGATCGATACTGCCCAACATTTGGTTAACAGAAGATTCGGTTAAGTCTCCACCACAAAAAGCGATAGCTTGGTCTGTAAGGCTCAAAGCATCACGCATACTGCCTTTAGCTGCGCGGCCAAGCTGCCACAATGAGGCTTCTGCAAAGGGGATGGCTTCGCTAGTAAGAACGTTGCGTAAATGCCCTGCCACCTGCTCGGCTGGCATATTTTTTAGGTTAAACTGCAAACACCTAGAAAGCACAGTAATGGGTAGTTTTTGCGGATCGGTAGTGGCTAAAAGAAATTTTACGTGAGGCGGGGGCTCTTCAAGAGTTTTAAGTAATGCATTAAAACTGCTGGTAGAGAGCATATGCACTTCGTCTATTAGGTAAACCTTAAAACGACCTCTTGTAGGCGCGTACTGCACGTTATCGAGGAGTTCCCGGGTATCTTCTACCTTGGTACGTGATGCTGCGTCTACCTCGATTAAATCAACAAACCGGCCTTCAGTAATTTCAACACAGCTAGAACATACGCCACAGGGGTTAGAGCTAACACCTTCTTCGCAATTAAGGCATCGCGCCAATATTCTAGCAATGGTTGTTTTGCCAACACCGCGGGTACCAGCAAACAAATAAGCATGGTGCAAGCGCTGTTCGTCTAAGGCATGAACCAAGGCACGTAAGACATGTTCTTGACCCACCATGGTGTGGAAATTTTGGGGCCGCCATTTACGGGCTAGAACCTGATATGCCATGCAGCGTGCACTCGCTCAATAAAAAAATAAACTGAAGAATCCTATTATAGGAGCCACGGGTAATTAAAGCTACCAACTCCCCTGCGAATCTAATCAACTGACACCCAGCGCAGCTGCCAACCACCCAAAACTAAAACAACAGATTACCTGCTACTCCTAACATTAAGTGGTTGGCATATGGCCACGTATAAACCTTTATCAGACTGACTAATCCATAAAAGGGTACTAAAAAAACACTGATTGTTAAAAGTGCGAGGGGATTGGGATCTCAGTTGTGGCTAACCATGGGGAGTAATAGTTTCTGCACAGGCAGGGCGAAAACACTCTAGGCTTCCGGGTGTAACATCAGATCAGTGAGTTGTGCTTTGGTGTAGGGTATCAACATGCGTAACCTTTCCATACCTGCATAGTAACGACCCAAATGTTCATTTAAACAAAATGCATGTTAAAACAGGTTATTGGTTAGCCTGCTCACGCATCAACATATAGTAGGTTGAGGCTACAATTATTGCCGAACCCAATAAGAATTTAAAGGTAATCACCTCGTCAAAAAACACAATACCTATGACTATTCCAAGAGGAATAGAAAGAAAGTGTAAAGGCGCAAGCATAGAAGCCTGAGCATACATATGGCTCTGAGCAAGAAAAAACTGCTGAAAACTTGCTAAAACACCTAAGACTATCAAAAGATAAAGAGAATCGGGGGTTGAAAGGCCGACCAAAGGTTCAAAGTCATTTAGAATGTAAGCTAATAACCCAGCAAGAATAACACCGGTAACATTATACCAAATAGCCGTTGAAACCGCCGGGTCTGTTCTTCCAAGCACACGCAAATAGACAAACATAAGCGCTGAAAAAAAGGCGCCAAGCAGCGCGTATAAAACACCCCATAAATTAAGCGCTGGTGTTAGGGGAAATATAAGAACCAAAACCCCAAAAAAACCCACCAAAACCGATACTAGACGTTTTAAACCCACTACTTCCCCAGCAATGATAACTGACAGGCCTGTGATAAAAATTGGCATAGTTTGCGACAAGGCTGTGGCTAAACTAATATCAAGGTTTATGACAGATAAAAACCACATCGTGAGCCCTAAAACACCAAAAATAGTTCTTAATGCAAGCCCACGTGTATTAGTAATACTAAGGAATTTAGAGCCCCTAGTATAAATGGCCAACGCAATTAATAGCGGAAGACAAAATAAATAACGAAAAAACAAGATTAAAAAGACAGAAAATTCTGGCTGAAGCACCTTTACGATACTGACTAAAAACAATGACATAACAATTTGACCAATTAGGTAAATTGCCCCCATTTTATGGTTATTTTGGTTAATGGTTGTCATTTTCCAATGGTTCTCAGGTCACATCAGAATAAGCATTTATTAATAAAAGAAATAATAAATACTCATTGCTTATTTAGGAAGCACAATCTTAACAGCTGACACCACACTAATGACAAATAATGTTAGGGTAGCTTAAAAATACTCGGGCGATGAAAGTCTTTTGAACCATCTTAATATCTCTTAAATCACACGATGTTAAGCACAATTTAATGCTAAGCCTTGGACCAAAAAACATCATCAAAACCTAACCTTCTAAAAGCACTGCGTATAACCACTCTTCAAGCAACGGCTGGACATGTCTTGTGCTTTACTGATGTCACCAGCACTCATTTCCTTGATGATATTTTTTTTAAGGCCTTGGGCTATCTCGTCCCCATTATGTGCAGCCAAGTCGAACCAGGCATAAGCTCGAATATTGTCTGAAAGCACTCCGTTGCCACTATAGTACATAAGCCCCACACTCGCCTGAGCCTCAGCAAACCCCTGTTCAGCAGCCAAGGTAAGCAACTTTAGCGCAGTCTTTGTGTCAGATGAGACCCCTTCACCTCTGGCGTACATGCCACCGAGTTCGTACTGAGCCTCGGCAAAGCCTTGCTCAGCAGCCAAAGTAAGCCATACCACAGCAGTGTTATCATTCTCTATTACGCCATTGCCTTTAGCGTACATTACCCCTACATTATTTTGCGCAATAACATGGCCCTGCTCAGCCAAAGGAATCCACTGCGCTAAAGCCGCTTTAAAGTCACCTGCGGCAAATGCCCTGAGCCCCATATCAAAACCAGTAGCAGAAGCAACAGCTACCCCACTAGTCAATAATACTGAAAAGGCTAAAGTGATTAATGATTTTTGTAGCTGCATCGAAACTTCCTCTGTTAGATAATAGCCTAAGTATACAGCATACAAAGGCGTATCTAGGGATTGTCGTTATGTATAATAGGTTCGCCTAGGGTAGGTAGATCATTGATTTAAAGACTGAGTCTAAGCGACAACTTTTAACTTCTCTACTCAAACTTGCTGGCCTACATTTAGTTTTAACTGTTGAAAAATTTTCCCTGAAACCATATTCTTCAGGCTTAAAGGTGTTTTTTAGGGCTCACACTTTTTAAGTGAGTGATCAGTTTAATTTTTTTAAGGAGGATAATATGAAATTCATGAGGTTTTTAATGATTGGCCTGTTAATAACTAACACCGCTTTTGCAGCAACAAATGCAAACAATTACCCAAAAGAAACTTGTCAGGAAATTTATAAAGCAATAGGAACCTTTCTTTATCTCGCAGATGTCCAGTGGAAACAAGGAAACGAAACAAAAGCCATTTTTTACTCAACCGCATCGGCTAATTACGCATCTATTTACCAAGCCGTATGTAAGAATTAAAACACATTATTTTTTAGTGCTCCGCTAAGATACAATTTAAAATCTTAATGGCCTAACCACTGCGCTATGGCTTAAGGTGCTTTTTTAGCTCGGCTTGGTTCTTCAGCACTTAGTGACAAGGCTGCTCCTGAGGCTTTATCAACCTTCTCATAGCCCCACTGAATTTTGCCCACATCTGCCACTTTTGAATCTGCACAGTCAAACAGTTCATCAGCCTGCTGAAGTAATTCAGCACACCTCATACCTGCTTGTCGTCTGCATTTTGTTTGCAACGAACGGCGGATGTAAGTCCGCTTAAGCTGAGCTTGAAGATGCAAAGGTACACGAATGCGAAAGTAATAAACGTGATGTCTTGAGGACTGAATGTAAGCTGAAGGATTAGCCATGTGTTCCACCATGTGGTCCCCTTGCTTTGATAAGCGTCTAAAATCAGCTAAATATCTATATAAATCAAGGAAATGGTGGTACCCCTATCAGCCACACCTCGGCACACGAATCCACCGCTGTGGCTGCTCCCTTCCAGGCCTGACCAGGTTTACGGTTTATCGTTGCGTGGGGACCAATAGGGCTACCATAACGATCACAATCGATCGATTGCGAGGACGGCATTATAGGCAAAAAGCCCCTGATTCTCAAGCCATTTGTGTAAAGATATTGCAATCATATCAGTCACCGAAGAGGGCCTTGGAGCAAACCTTACTGAGCTAATGTGGGTGTCATTACCAAAAGACCTGATGGCACAACCCACTCTAACTTTTGGTGTTGAACTGCTTAGCTTTACTACTAACGACTAGGCTGCTTAGTTAAAAAGACTTATCATTGAGGTGACGAGTGGGTTTAATCAAACACCGTAACTAGCATAAGGCAAAAACTCTACATCCTGCGCTTCATCACCACAAGTGTTGGCTTTAACTACCGCTAATCCATCGCCCTTCATTGCCGTAGTAAGCACCCCAGAATTTTGATTAGTCATGGCTTCTAGGGTTAGGCCTGCTTGTGCGCTAGGAACCAAACGAACACGCAGGTATTCTTGCCTTATACTTGGCTTTTTAGGTGGGTTAACTAAATGTGCACTAAGGCTGTGGCCATTGGTGTTAGTGCAGCCTTGAAGAGCTAATAAAAAAGGCCGTGCCATCACCATAAAAGTCACTAGAACACTAGCCGGATTGCCAGGCAAACCAAAAAACGGTGTTTGTTTTACGCTTCCAAAAGCCAGCGGTTTACCAGGTTTAATGGCTAATTTCCAAACATCCAATTGGCCCAAGGTTGTTACTGCAGCTTTGACATGGTCTTCCTCACCCTCAGAAACACCGCCACTAGTAATAATGATATCGGCGGAATCTGCTGCCAAAGCAAGAGCTGTCTCTGTCGTTGACTGCTCATCTGTAATAATGCCCATGTCGACTAATTCCATGCCCAGCTGATCTACTAAACCTGCCAACAAGAACCGATTGGAATTATAAATCTGGCCTGGCTTTAACGCTTGGCCGGGGTTCACCAGCTCACTTCCAGTAGACGCAATAGCCACTTTTAATGGTCGATAGACGTTTACATGCTCTACCCCCATGGATGCCAACACACCTAAATGTCTGGCTTCTAACTTAACGCCAGCTTCACACACTAGCTGCCCTTCCACCACATCTTGGCCTGAGGGGCGAATGAATTGACCCCATTTTTGGCCTTGTTCTAAAGCACTTGATCGTATTCGTACACCGCCGTCTACAATCTCAATATCTTCCTGAATAACAACAAGCTCTGTATTTTCTGGCACTTCAGCACCAGTAAACACTCGGGCACAGGTTTGCGCTTTTAAGGTATGTGGCACTTGCCCTGCGGCTATGCGCTGACTCACAGGAATAATGTCTAAGTTTAAGTCCTCTACTCGCATGGCATAGCCGTCCATGGCACTGTTGTCCGCAGGAGGCACGTTTACCAAAGAAACCACTGGCTCACTCAACACACGTCCGCGGGCATGAAACAAAGGCACGCTTTGCGCAGTTAGCATACACCTTGCAGATGACATGATTTGTTGCCGCGCTGCAGAAACGCTGGTAAGGCTCGTTTTTTTATCCATACTAGCTACTGCGCTGTGTGCTGGGCAGAGGAGTGAAAGGTCACCATTTCCACAAAATTACAGGGCTTGTGCCGGCTGTCTAACTGCTGCTCAATAATGCCATCCCATGCAGTACGGCAGGCACCCGTAGACCCTGGAATACTAAAAATCACGGTGCGGTTAGCCACTCCAGCAATAGTACGAGATTGTATGGTAGAAGTGCCAACTTCAGCATATGAAAGGCTTCTAAATAGCTCACCAAAACCTTCGATAACTTGATCAAATAGGGGTAACAGTGCATCAGGGGTGGTGTCTCTAGCGGTAAATCCAGTTCCCCCTGTGACGAGCACCGCATGAACATTACTATCAGCCACCCACATACTTACTGCTGCACGTATTTGATACACATCATCTTTAACAATGGAGTGCTGCGCTAAGCTGTGTCCAGCACCTTGCAAACGCTCAATAAGCGTTGCACCCGATTTATCGGTTGCTAAAGTACGCGTGTCTGAGACAGTTAACACGGCAATGTTAATAGGTTTCTGTGGCGTGGTGGCGCTAGTCATGGGATAGGTCTCTTATTTATGGCTAAAGAGTGAAAAAATATCCTGGTTAGTATACAGACTGTTTGATCTAGATTGTATATTTGCTAGCCGTTACCCTTATTGCTCATATTAATGATCTTAATGTTACAACTTTAGTTGCAACGACTTTAGTCTCATTCACTAAGGTCTAATTTCTAATACCTACCAATTCTCTAGACTAGGTTCCAACCTAGAAGCACATCTGCATTAACTGTTGGCAGTGCTGATCTTGGTTCAACAAGAATAAATTGGAGTTTTGCCATGACAGATGTAAAATCTGAAAACACAAATCACAAAGCTGGCTGGTCTCGCCGCGATGTGTTGAAAGCCACGTCAGCTGGAGCCGCAGCAGGCGTTACACCTATGTTCTTTACTCAAAATGCATGGGCAGAAGAAGCACTTGGTAACTACCCAGTTAAGGGTAGCGAAGTTGTACTTGGTTTTAATGTACCCCAAACAGGTGCATACGCAGACGAAGGCGCTGATGAATTGCGTGCCTACAAGCTAGCTGTAAAGCACTTGAACAATGGTGGCGGCATGCTCGACACCCTTAAGCCAAGCAAATTGACTGGCAACGGCATTTTAGGCAAAAAGGTGACTTACGTTACCGGTGATACACAAACCAACGCTGATGCCTCTCGTACTTCTGCTCGCCGCATGATTGAGCGTGACAAAGTAATTATGGTTACTGGTGGTTCTTCTTCGGGTATCGCCATTGCTCAACAGTACCTATGTAACGAATTAGGCATTATCTTTATGTGTGGTTTGACTCACTCAAACGACACTACAGGTAAGGACAAGCAGCGTTATGGCTTCCGTCACTTCTTCAACGCCCACATGACAGGTAAGGCACTGTCTCCTGTACTAAGCAAAGAATATGGCAAAGACCGTCGTGCTTTCCACTTAACTGCCGACTATTCTTGGGGCCACACCCAGCAAGAGTCTATGCAAGAGTTTACCGAGAAAGAAGGTTGGTCAACTGCAGGCAACATCATGACGCCTTTGAAGACTACTGACTTCTCTCAGTACTTGTCTCAGGTATTGAACTCTGATGCAGACGTACTAATTTTGAACCACTACGGCGCGAACATGGTTAACTCATTAACCAACGCTGTAAACTTCGGCATGCGTGACATGCAAAAGAACGGTAAGAACTTAGAAATCGTAGTGCCTTTATATAGCCGTTTAATGGCTAAAGGTGCCGGTTCTGCCAACATCGATGGTGTGTTAGGCACCTCAGGTTGGAACTGGGCTCTACAAGATGAAGGTTCTAAAGTGTTTGTTAAAACCTTTACTGATGAATATGGCTTTCCACCTTCACAGGCGGCTCACACCTGTTATGTACAGACTCTTTTGTATGCTAACGCTTGTGAAATGGCCGGAACTTTCTACCCACCAGAAGTCATTAAAGCCCTTGAAGACTTTAAATTCACTGGCGCTGGCAACGGTGAAACTTTATACCGTGGTTCTGATCACCAGTGTATTAAAAACATCTTGGTTATGCAGGGTAAGTCACCTGCTGCGCGCACCAGCGAGTTTGACTATCTACAGATCGTTGATGAAGTGGATGCTAAAACTGTTGACTATGATCCAGCCATCTTTGGCGGTGAACTAGGTCCATACGTACCAGCCTAAACTGTATGTAGTGACCAATACGGGCCAGTATTACGCTGGCCCGTTTTTATTTTATTTAGACTATACTAAAAAAACAACATGATTTTGTTACAGCAACCAAAGGGAGTATCTCCACAATGGATATGACGCTCAACGCTTTTACCCTTTCTATTTTAACCGGCTTACAGCTGGGTTCTATATACGTGCTCATCGCTTTGGGCCTCACTCTTATTTTTGGCACTTTGGGCGTAGTTAACTTTGCCCATGGAGCCTTATACCTCATTGCTATTTATTTAGCTGTGAGCATTAACAATGCTCTAGGCTTTGGCCTGGCGCTCATCCTCGTGCCCCCTATCCTATTTATTATCGGGGTACTCTTGGAGCGTGGATTAATTCAACGTTTTTACGACCGCCCTCACACTGATCAGATTTTAGTGACTTTTGGCTTAGCCATCGTTATACAAGAGCTTCTGAAGTGGGCGTTCGGTGCTAACAACATACCCTTTTCTATCCCTAGTTGGGGTAACGGTATCATCTTCATGCATGATTACCTGCCATTCTTAGAAGGATTTGTAGTGTATCCAAAGTGGCGCATGATATTAGTTGTGGTAGCCATTGTTACTGTATCAGCCGTATTTGCTCTATTGCACCTCACACGGTTTGGTTTAGTAATTCGTGCAGGAATGCGCGATGCAGAAATGTTGCAATTCCTTGGGGTTAACATTAACCGCCGCTTTATGGTGGTGTTTGGCCTAGGTGCCATGATTGCAGGTATTGCTGGTGTATTCGGCGGCCCAGTAACTCAGGTATCACCAGAAGTAGGCATGCAATTACTTGTGCCCTCGTTCTTAATCGTAGTTATTGGCGGCATGGGCTCCTTAGGTGGTGCTGTATTGGCCAGTATATTAATTGGTATGGCACAAAGTTTTACCGCACCTTATATCTACATTAATACCATTATTATTTACCTAATCACCGTTATCATTTTATTGGTCCGCCCACGTGGTTTGTTAGGTGCCAAAGGAGTATTTGAATAATGACCACTCAAAATAACTTTTGGCAACACAACAGAACAGTGTTGATTTTCGCCTTGATCGCTTTAACAATGCCTTTTTGGTTCCCACTGATGGGGGGTTATTCAGGCTTAGATACGAAGATCATGATCTTTTGTATTTTTGTTGTAGGTTTTGATATTTTGCTTGGCTTTACTGGTTATTTGTCGTTTGGACACGCAGCCTTTTTTGGTATTTCTGCTTACGTTACAGGCATTATGTTAAAGAGTTTCTCTGACAACATTATTCCAGCCATATTGGTGGCTGTATTAGCCGCCACTGTCGTTGCAGTAATTATTGGCTTACTAACGTTAAAAAGAACAGGTATTTACTTTTCTATTCTTACCTTAGCCTTTGCAGAAATGTTCGACTCTATGGCCATGTCTATGTTGCAAAAATGGACTGGTGGCGAAAACGGTTTAACCGGCATGCCTACGCCCATGTTGTTTAACTTAAAAATGCAGGGCGACACCGTATTTTACTTTGTGACACTTATGGCTATTTTATTATTTTACTTGGCCAAACGTATTGAGCGCTCACCCGTAGGCTTAATGATGAAAGCGATCAAGTGCAACCAAACACGGTTGGAGTTTACCGGCATTAATGCCCGTAAATACAAGTTATTAGCCTTCGTAATAAGTGCTGTTTATGCCGCCATCGCAGGTGCGTTGATGGTCGTTTATGAACCTTTTGTAGGCCACGAATTCCTTGGCTGGCATCAGTCTGGTGAAATCGTCATCATGTCTGTTATCGGCGGCGTAGGCACTCTGGTTGGGCCAATGTTAGGTGCAGGGTTCATGCTGTATTTTGAGAACGTGTTGTCGGTAAACTTGGGAGAACAGTGGTTACTTGTTTTAGGTGCAATCTTTATGGCTGTTGTCATCTTTATGCCAGGTGGTTTTATGGAAGGCATCGCCCGCCTCAAAAAACGTTATTTCACCACTGTTGATGGCGAATAAGGAACTGAATCATGGCTATATTAGATATACATCAAGTATCCTTAAGTTTTGGTGGTTTAAAAGCCTTACAAAACGTTAATTTAAAAATCGAAAAAGGCACTACACACGCTCTTATTGGGCCCAATGGTGCAGGCAAGTCAACCTTACTAAATGTGTTAACCGGCATGCTTAAGCCTGATGACGGTTCAGTAATGTTTGATGGCAAACCCTTGCTTAATGTTAACTCTTACGACATTAACCAACTGGGCATTGCTAAAGTATTCCAAACACCAGCAATTTTTCCAGAAATGACCGTGTTACAAAACGTAACTATTCCAGTGTTTGCTGCTAGAGATGGGTCCTTTAACCTAAATATGTTTGAGGGCCGAAGCAAACAACGCCCTCTTATTGAGTTTGCAGAACAACAAATCTGTGAACTAGGGTTAGAAAATCACATGCACTCCATGGCAGGAAGCCTATCACGAGGCGATAAGCGTCGTTTGGAGATGGCAATTTGTTTGGCGAATAAGCCGCGCCTATTATTACTCGATGAACCCACCGCTGGAATGGCTCGCCATGAAACAGAGAAAACTATTGAGTTGCTGAAAAGTATGCAAGATGGCATCACTAAAGTAATTGTTGAGCATGACATGAACGTGGTCTTTTCATTGGCTGAAAAGATTTCTGTGCTCGCTCAAGGCCAAATTATTGCTGAAGGCTCTCCAGACGAAATTAAAGGCCACCCCAAAGTTATTGAAGCCTATCTTGGCGAAGCTCAAGTTTAATAAGGTTATAAGGAAGCATACTATGAACCAAAGTAAACCAGACGCGCCTCAGTCCTTCTTCTCTTGCAGGGAGCTTAACGCTTTTTATGGCGAAAGCTACGTAGTGCAGGGCGTATCTTTTGATATACCTGAAGGTGACATTGTGGCCTTACTTGGCCGCAACGGTGCAGGCAAAACCTCTACCCTTAGAGCTATAGCAAGGGCCGCACAACCGGCTGTTAGCAGTGGTGAAATTTGGCTAAACGGCCAACCTTTGCACACCATGAAAGCCTTTGAAGCAGCACGTGTAGGTGTGCAGCTAGTGTGTGAAGATCGACGCATCATTCCAGGTGTTACGGTAGAAGAAAACTTAATCTTAGCCCAGATTGCCCAACCACTGGGCTGGCCTCTGGAAAAGATTTACGGGTATTTCCCCAAACTAGAGGAAAGGCGTAAGCAGGAAGCGTCCTCACTGTCTGGTGGTGAACAGCAGATGCTAGCGCTTGCTCGTGCTTTGGCGCGAGATGTAAAACTACTGCTGTTGGATGAGCCTTATGAAGGTTTAGCACCTGTCATCGTGCAAGAAATTGAACGCATGCTCAAAGAAGTTAAATCTATGGGCATTACCACTATTATCGTTGAACAAAATGCTGTGGCAGCTCTCAAATTGGCTGACCATGCCATTATCATCGATACAGGCGAAATTGTGTTCACTGGCACAGCTCAGGAAGTGCTTGATAACAAAGCACTCCGTGAAGAGTACCTAGCGGTTTAATAACCAGCTGCCAATGCAAGGAATGAGGGAACGTTATTACTCCCCCCCTCATTCCTTATTTATTAAAGCCAATAAAATTATTGGCTTTTTTGTCTATTTAGCCACGCAAAGTTGTTGTATAAATTACCCAGCTATTAAGTGTCAGGCTGCAGCGCTCGTAACAGTACTCCCTCGCGCAAAGCCCCAGAAGAAAAATAAATCCGATCTAATTTTAAGCTCAGCATAATGCCTTTAAGTATGGCATAACCTGCTGGCAGCACTTCGCCTCTGTCTGCTCGCAAACCCTCTATATAAATATCATCCAGATGGTCAAAGGCTAATAGCTGCTGTTCAATTTTAGCCATTGAAGCCAAATCTAAATAAGGCATATTGTCCTCTTCCAAAGCACTCAGCGCGGCTAATGCTTTTAATGTCCCCGAGGAACCAATACACACTTCCCAACCATCCCAAAGGTCACTTAAAGACGATTGCTCAATAATGTTTTGGGCTGCTTCAACTGCATTTTGTATGTAGCGCTGTTTAATTTTTCGTTGCCCAAAAAATTGGCAACTAAAAGCAACACAACCCATAGGGAAGCTCTGCAAACGTTGAGGATAATGTTGACCTAATATCAGTTCTGTACTGCCACCACCAATGTCAATTACCAATTTATTAAGCTTCTGGGAGTGTGTATCAACCCATTCACCCACCACACCAGAAAAGATTAATGACGCTTCTTCTTCTCCGGTAAGTATGCGTATTGGTACACCCAATATGGCCTGCGCTGTATTGATAAACTCAGCACTATTTTTTGCCACTCTTAATGTATTAGTAGCAACCACATGACGATTATTGATCGCAACCTCTGATAATTTAGGGGCCAAACGCTGTAAACAATCTAACCCCCTATCCATGGCCTCTTGGCTAAGGAAACCCTCGTCGTTAAGACCTGCAGCCAACTGAACTTTTTCACCAGCCCTACTAACAACACGATAGGGAGACTCACACGTGTCCACTAAAGTGACATGAAAGCTGTTAGAACCAAGGTCAATGGCGGCAACTAAGTAGGTCAATGTGCGTAATCCAAAAATACAGATTTATCAGTGTATCAAACAAAGCTTAATAGGCCAATTGTGACTGCATTTCTCAATAACAGCGTCAACTATACTGACACTCATTGTGTTCGCTCCATATTAGTGCAAACACACTTTAAACCTATTTTAAATGCACCATAAATGGTGCGTACGGTTTTATTAAATAGCTTAAATAAATACGTATCTTACTGTTTTTTATGGGATTTATTAGCTTGGCACGATAATCGCAATAGTGAGTTGAGTAATCACAACAACTTACCGAGATCCCCATGGAAAATAACTTATATGAACTCCAGTTTGCCCTGGATACTTTTTACTTTTTAATTTGTGGCGCTTTAGTCATGTGGATGGCTGCCGGTTTCGCTATGTTAGAAGCTGGGCTGGTGCGCAGCAAAAACACAACAGAAATCCTGACCAAAAACTTTGCTCTATTTTCCATTGCTTGTGTCATGTACCTAGTAGTGGGTTATCAAATTATGTATGGCGGTGGTTGGCTTTTAAGTGGTATTGAGACCATTGATACCGATCAAGTATTAGCCGACTCGGCCGCAGAAGGATTTGGTGGTGGCTCAGTCTACTCTGCTGCATCAGACTTCTTCTTTCAAGTTGTATTTGTCGCAACAGCCATGTCCATTGTGTCTGGCGCTGTAGCAGAGCGGATGAAACTATGGTCATTTTTAGCCTTTACCGTAGTAATGACTGGGTTCATCTACCCCATGGAAGGCGCATGGACTTGGAATGGTGAAGACGTATTTGGCTGGTATAACCTTGGCGAACTCGGTTTTTCAGACTTTGCAGGCTCAGGCATTGTGCACATGGCAGGCGCTGCTGCTGCTTTATCTGGCGTGCTTCTGCTTGGTGCACGAAAAGGCAAGTATGGCGCCAACGGACAAATTAAAGCTATCCCCGGGGCTAACCTACCCATGGCTACGTTAGGAACCTTTATCCTATGGATGGGATGGTTTGGCTTTAATGGTGGTTCCGTTCTTAAGCTCGGTGATATTAACTCAGCTCACTCGGTTGCTATGGTATTTCTTAACACCAACGCTGCCGCCGCTGGTGGTGCGATCGCTGCACTGGTACTCGCCCGCATTAAGTTTGGCAAAGCCGATCTTACCATGATGCTTAACGGTGCTTTAGCTGGATTAGTAACCATTACCGCCGAACCTTCTACCCCCACTGCACTAGAAGCCAGTCTTTTTGGTGCCCTAGGTGGCGTACTCGTAGTATTTAGTATTCTGGCCTTGGATAAACTCAAATTAGACGACCCTGTCGGTGCAATTTCGGTGCATGGTAGTGCTGGTTTGCTGGGTCTTATGCTAGTACCTGTAACCAACTCAGGTGCCACCTTTATGGGACAAATCATCGGTGCAGCTACCATTTTTGTTTGGGTATTCGGCGTCAGCTTTGTGGTGTGGTTTGTCATCAAAAAACTAATGGGCATTCGAGTTACAGATGAAGAAGAAGACAAAGGTGTAGACATTATTGAGTGTGGCATGGAAGCCTACCCAGAGTTCACTAGCCGATAATTAACATGCATTATCGACCTTTGACCAAGGCCTATTCGTATTGCGAGTAGGCCTTTTTGCTCTATAAATTAATTCTTTTACCTCAAACAGTGAGCGTCAGCAAAGCTTAGCCATGCTTAAGTAGCCTTAAAGCATCGTATAGCACAGCTTGCACTTTATGCCCCACTCGCGCTGAGGTCCAACAGCTGAAGCTAATTTTGCCTCAGACCAGACATGTCAACTTGACCTAAATGTTGACTCTCAGGTAGTGGCAGATGAAATAATTCATCATTGAATTAGGTGCTGTTTATGCAAGGTACCCTGTTTGCATTCCCATGATTTTATGCGTCAGTAGAATAGTTACAAATTTGTGCAATGGTACTTTTAACAGTGCGCACAGTGACTTCAAACTCTCTTTTGAGTTCATTATTCATGTCTTGCAAAGGTTTCCGCACGGGGCCTGCAGTCATGCCCTCTAGCTGACAACCATATTTGATGCCCTGAACAAATTTCCCACCTTGCTCAAGGGTTTGCATTAGTGGTAACAACGCCTCCATTATCTTTCGGCCTTTAACAAAATCATGTTCCACTGCACAAGCGTGGTAGAGCGCATAGTGTTCTTTGGGTAAAAAGTTAGCAGCACCGGCAACCCAACTCTGAGCTCCCCAAGCAAAAAATTCTAACGCCTGATCGTCCGTACCGCAGCTGAGTTGAATATGGGGAAAACGACTCGCCAATAAATGCAACCGGTTAATGTCGCCACTACTTTCTTTAATCGCACAAAAATTAGGCCGCACGCTTAACTGCTCTATACACACCTCGTCTAGCGGCGCACCTGTGCGGTCAGGAAAGTTATACAACATAATAGGTAAATCAGTGGCTCGCTCTACTGCTAAACAATGGCTTACCAATTCCTCGGATGTAGGGATGGCGTAATAAGGAGTGCCCAATAACAGGCAATCTACACCTACTTTATTTGCCTGTTGAGCAAAGTAAACCGCATCTTCTGTGCGTAACGCCCCCACACCAGCAATTAATGGCACGCGGCCACCTATGGCCTCTTTCGCGAGAGTGAAGGTGCGTACTCGTTCAGCTTTGTCCAAAGCATAATATTCACCTGTGGTACCACCTACAATAATGCCCTGCATCCCCGAGGAGATGACGCCCTCTATAATTGCAGCAAAACCTGCTTCATTAATTGAAAAATCGTCATTAAAAGGAGTAATGATGGGGACATATATACCATTGAATTGCATAGTAATCTCGTATTGTAAAATTGTCTAAATTCATCTGGATCTAACTAGAGCCATTCATTACTGTTAGTTTAGAACCGGTGAAGCTACTGGGTCAAATAGCCTATTAACTAAGGCATGACATAGGTAAC
Organism: Candidatus Njordibacter sp. Uisw_056; assembly: GCF_047730085.1. Classification (NCBI taxonomy): domain Bacteria; kingdom Pseudomonadati; phylum Pseudomonadota; class Gammaproteobacteria; order Pseudomonadales; family Candidatus Njordibacteraceae; genus Candidatus Njordibacter; species Candidatus Njordibacter sp. Uisw_056. The sequence goes on from NZ_CP159830.1 coordinate 1,689,164, forward strand.
GTTATATTAGGCCGATGCTGACGTTATCAGTTTATGCATTAAATTTCCACAGGGCCCTTTAATAAGTGAGAAAATCATCGTTAACGTCACCTTACCACTGTAGTAATTCATAGTGTTATTGTATGCTCACTCTAGCATTATCCATTTTCACGCTTTAGCTACCCTTGTGCCACATTTCATGCAACTTCATATTCACCCCAGCACCCTTAAATTAGGCCAAAGTCATTGGCAGCAATACCTTTCTCGTGCGGCGGATCCTTTTAGCCACTATGCGTTTCATGCTGCCTTAGAGCAAAGCGGCAGCGTAGGTGACGAAAGCGGTTGGCAGCCTTTACACCTTGAAATTACAGAACACGGCCTGCCCCTTGCACTTATACCTAGCTATGTTAAAACTCATTCTCGGGGAGAGTATGTATTCGACTTTGAATGGGCAAATGCTTATCATCGCTATGGTTTAGAATATTACCCTAAGCTTATTAGTGCAGTTCCTTTTACGCCCTGTGCTGGCCCACGAATATTGCTAGCTGAAGGTGCAGATTTGACCAAGGTTCTTACCTTTTTGAGCCAGCAATTACCCCACTTGTGCGCTCAGTTAAAGTTAAGCAGCTGGCATTGGTTGTTTGCTCAAAAACCCGATTGGCAACCTGCTAAAGAGCAATCATGGCATCAACGCTCTGGCTGCCAATATCATTGGTACAATGAGCACTATAATGAATTTGCAGACTTTACTGCCAGGCTTACCTCACGCAAGCGAAAGTCCATCAATAAAGAACGCAGAATGATTGCTGAACAAGGCATTACATTTACCTGGCAACAAGGTAGTGATATTAGTCTACAAGCCTTGAAAGAGTTTTATGCCTGCTATCAGAGCACTTACTTGAAACGCAGCCAACAAGGTTATTTAACCTATGAATTCTTTTGTCAGTTACTCACTCAAATGCCAGAAAACCTATTTCTGGTGACCGCATCAAATCAACAATCCCCCCTCGCCTATGCACTTTTTTTTGTTGACGATCAAACACTTTATGGGCGTTATTGGGGTTGTTTTGAAGAAATAGATTTTCTCCACTTTGAAACCTGTTATTACCAAGGCATTGATTATTGCATTGCAAAAGGTATTCCCCATTTTGATGCAGGCGCCCAGGGTGAGCATAAACTTGCCCGTGGATTTGTACCTCAGCATACCCATTCTTACCACTATTTAGCAGAACCTGGTTTTAATGATGCGATTAAACAGTACTGTGAAACAGAAGCTAAACAAATAGAAGAATACATGAAATGGGCAAAAACAGCATTGCCTTATAAAGAACAAGAGAATGATTGACCTTTTAGTCATGAACCACTCATAACTTGACCCGCTGGGCTGCAGGCCCTAACCTGACAGCCTCTTGACCAAACAAGCGTTTTAATTATGACTGCTTCTGCACCTGCTGCATCCTATCCTCATTTATTAGCCCCGTTAGACTTGGGTTTTACTAGATTAAAAAACCGCGTCATCATGGGTTCTATGCACACTGGCCTAGAAGAAGCCAAAGACGGTTTTGAGCGCCTAGCAGAGTATTTTGCGGAACGTGCCCGCGGTGGTGTGGGCCTTATTGTGACAGGTGGAATATCGCCAAACCAACAAGGCCTAACATTTGTGGGTGCTGCAGCGCTAGATAACGCAGATAAAGTGGCTAACCACCAGCTGATAACCAAAGCCGTGCACAAAGCTGGTAGCAAAATTTGTATGCAAATTCTGCATACTGGTCGCTATGCCTATACCCCAAATGCCATCGCCCCATCGGCTATTAAAGCACCTATTAACCCCTTTACCCCAGCAGAAGTGGCTAGTGAAGACATTGAGCAACAAATAGAAGACTTCGCCAACAGTGCTCGTTTAGCTCAAAGTGCGGGTTATGATGGTGTAGAAATCATGGGCAGTGAGGGCTATTTTTTAAATCAGTTTATCGTTACACGGACGAATCAACGCGATGATGAATGGGGAGGCAGTTATGATAACCGCACTCGCCTTGCCATTGAAGTTGTAAAACGTGTGCGCGCTGCCGTGGGTGAAAAGTTTATCATTATTTACCGGCTTTCCATGCTAGATCTAGTTCCAGAAGGCAGTAATTTGGACGAGGTGGTTCAGTTAGGCCAAGCGATTGAGCAAGCCGGTGCAAGCATGATTAATACCGGTATTGGTTGGCATGAAGCCCGTATCCCCACCATTGCGACTAAAGTTCCACGGGCCGCGTTTACTTGGGTCACTCATCGAGTGCGTAAACACCTCACTGTTCCTGTTATCACCTCTAACCGGATTAACACACCCGAAGTGGCCGAACGTGTTTTGGCCAATGGCGATGCCGATCTCATTTCTATGGCACGTCCCTTTTTGGCTGACCCAGAATTTGTCAATAAAGCTGCCGCAGGACAAGCAGAGCGAATTAACACCTGTATTGGCTGCAACCAAGCCTGCCTAGATCATATTTTTAATGGCAAACTGAGTAGCTGTTTAGTTAACCCACGAGCGTGTGAAGAAACTCGCATTATAATTAAGCCAACTCAGGCTAAAAAGACTGTTGCCATTGTTGGTGCAGGCCCTGCCGGTTTAGCCTGTGCCGTCACTGCAGCGGAACGTGGTCATAATGTCACTTTATATGATGCTAACGATGAAATTGGTGGCCAATTCAATATTGCTAAAAAGATCCCTGGCAAAGAAGAGTTTTCTGAAACCCTGCGCTATTTTGGGGTAAGACTAAAAGAGCTTAACGTAGATGTGAAGCTAAACACCATGTTAACTACTGCGCAGTTAAATGACCTGCAGACAGACGAACTTGTTGTGGCGACAGGTATTAGCCCACGAGACCTAGACCTTCCGGGCTATGACCATGCTAAAGTGCTCAACTACTTAGACGTCATTAAGGGCGCAAAGGTGGGTCTAAAAGTGGCCATTATTGGTGCTGGAGGCATAGGCTTTGATGTGGCGGAATTTTTAACCCATGGTCAGTGTGAACCCAGTAAAGACATTAAGCAGTTTATGTCTCAATGGGGCATTGATATGACGATGCAAGCCCGTGGTGGTGTAGCAGGCATATCACAAAATATAGAACCTTCGCCGCGAGAGATTTATTTATTACAACGTAAACATACCAAAGTGGGCGCTGGTTTAGGAAAAACCACAGGTTGGATACATCGCACAGGTTTACAGCAAAAACAAGTGAACATGCTAGCCGGTTGTGAGTACCAGGCTATTGATGACCAAGGCCTGCACTTAACTGTTGCCGGACAGGCACAAGTTTTAGACGTTGACCATATTATTGTATGTGCAGGACAAGACCCCAACCAAAGCTTATGTAATGGCTTAGAGCGCGAATATCATCTCATTGGCGGTGCTGATAAAGCCTCTGAATTAGATGCCAAACGTGCAATTCGCCAAGGTACGTTACTGGCGATTAAACTATAAGGCACAGATTATGGAATACACTAGTTTTGACCTAACCTTTAGCAACCATGTGGCCCATTTACGGTTTAATCGGCCACAAACATACAATTCCATGACGCTAGCATTTTGGCAAGAATTCCCCTGCGCCATTAAAGCGATCAATGAAGGTGCTCAAGCACGGGTATTAGTTATTAGTGGCGAAGGAAAACATTTTTGTGCAGGCATGGATTTAGCCGTATTTACAAGTGGTGCTCTTAAACGCCCTAAAGACGCCGCCCGTGGTAACGAACACATGCGCCAACTAGTATTGCAGCTGCAAGCCATTATTAGCAGTGTAGAGAATATGCGTATTCCTGTGTTGGCAGCCATCCAAGGTGGCGCTATTGGTGGTGCCTTAGACTTAGTGTGTGCATGTGACTGCCGTTATATGAGTGAAGATGCCTTTATCAGCATAGAAGAAATTCGTTTAGGAATGGCAGCAGACTTGGGCACTTTACAACGCTTGCCTAGGCTTATCGCACCAGGTTTAGCCAAAGAGTTAGCCTACACAGGGCGTCGAATGATGAGCCAAGAGGCCTTGGCAAGTGGCTTAGTTAATCAAGTTATGGGAGACGCAGAGACCATGCTAAGCGCGGTGATGGATATAGCTGAAACGATCGCCAACCATTCACCAGTAGCTATTCACGGTTGCAAAGAAATCATAAATTATGGGCGTGACCACGATATTTCTAATGCTTTAAATTATCAAGCAACTTGGCAGGCAGGTATGTTTCAACCCGAAGTAGATCTGCTGGAAGCAATAACGAGCAAAGGTCAAAAGCGCAAGCCAAATTATGGTGATCTTTTACCCACCAACTCTGCTTTTAACCCAAGCGAACCAAACTGATCTTTATTTAATCAGTGTTTTTTATAATGCGCTTTAACATGGCCTTTAAAGTTTCTGCTGCACCACTGTCTAGCCCTTCCAAAGCATTACTTTCTGCAGTTTGACACTCTTTAATCAAGTGCTCTACTCGCTCCTGACCCGCTCCTGTTCCAGTGATTTTAGTACCTGCGTCTAGGTGTTGAACCCGAGCCATGTTTTGTTTTTGCAAATCTATAGACAGCTCCAACAAAGTGGCTTGATCTACCATAGTGCGTTTAGAAAGGTCAGCTAAGCTCATGCTGTTTTCATTATATAAACACGCCAATACTCGCCATTCTTTAGTTGTAAGGCCGTCATCCACCACTAGCTGATGAAACTCTTCACCCATTTGATGAGTGGCTCGTGACATGAAATACAACAAGTAGTTGTCAATAAAGTGGCTCACATCATTGCTTTCTACTGAGGCCAAGGTAGGAATGGCTTCGGCAGTCGCATAAGCTCCCCGGTAAAACACTAATCCAGAACCTACTGCACTGCGCAAGCCTTTCACTTGCCCAACAATTATTTCGTGGTCTCCACCATCATAGGTAGCCCAAGCTTCACATTCAAAGCACGTTATACTACCTGGCAATATGGGTACGCCACCCATACCAGGCTCTACAACAACACCTGCAAACTTGTCGATGCCACTGCGGGCAAATTTGTTGGAAATATCTATCTGCTCTGCATTCAACACATTAACGATAAAGTGTTTAGCATTAATAAACGCATCAGCACTGTAGGCAGTCTTGGTAATACTCCACAAAATTAATGGAGGATCCATAGACACAGAATTAAAGCTACTGGCAGTAGCGCCAACAGGCTCTCCATTTGAGTCTAGGCAGGTGACTACAGTGACGCCTGTAGCAAATGATGACAAGGCGTCGCGGAATTCACGTGCATTAAAAGCATCTGTGGACATATCTGGGTTCCAAATTGGCAGTAAAATGTAAGGCTTTATTATAGGCTTTAACCGAGCAAAGGTAAGGCCTTTTTATAGAAAAAACCACATAAAAAATAGAAAAGTATTAGCTTAAAAAAATAAATTATAAGTTAAATTGAACCCTTAATTTAACTTATAATTTCCACGTGAACAAAATTTATCGCCCTGAGCAGTTAATCTTCATGAGTGCTTATGAATTAAAAGAATAAGGTTATAACCTTATTTGATTATTCAGGAAAATAGTCGTAAAATAACGTCAAGTAAACCAAATAGCGCACTTGGAGATACCATGACTCAGTCTAAACCTATGATTACTGCCTTTTTTGATGAAGCCACATTCACCATAACCTATATCATCGCAGACCCAGATACGAAAAAGTGCGCAGTTATTGACACTGTATTAGACTACGATGCCAATATGGGTCGCACACGCACAGACTCGGCAGACAAAGTGATTTCAAGTATTAAGCAGCAAGGCCTTACCATAGCTTGGTTAATAGAAACCCATGTGCACGCAGATCACTTGTCTGCTGCACCCTATATTCAAAAGCAACTCGGCGGAACAATAGCAATTAGCGATCAAATCACACATATTCAAGATATGTTTGGTGACTTATTTGACGTAGAAAATAGTTTTGCGCGCAACGGTAGCCAGTTTGACCACTTATTGACGCCTAACGAAGAATTAAAGATTGGTAACTTGACCATGACTGCTCTGCATACGCCAGGCCACACACCTGCTTGTATGAGCTTTGTAATAGGCGATGCCTGCTTTGTAGGCGATACCTTGTTCATGCCTGATTATGGAACAGCACGATGTGATTTCCCAGGCGGCGATGCCACCACTTTGTATGAATCTATGGAACAGATCTTAAGTTTGCCAGATGAAACCCGTTTATTTATGTGTCATGACTATGCCCCAGGTGGCCGGGAGTACCGTTGGGAAACCACAGTAGCTGAATCAAAAGCCAGTAATATTCACCTGGTGGGTAAAACTAAGGAAGAATTTATCGACATGCGTAAAGCGCGAGATGCAAAGTTAAGCGCACCACGCTTACTGTTACCCTCGGTGCAAGTTAATATGCGTGCAGGCCATATGCCACCTACTGAAGACAACGGTATTGCCTATATTAAAATTCCTGTTAACCAAATGGGCACCTAAAAAACGTGACAATAGCACTCTGGAACCCACTGAAAAAACTGCCCGCATTGGTATGGCTTAAAACCTACAATAAGAGTGCTTTGCAGGCCGACGCAATGGCCGCAATCATTGTAACCATAATGCTCATTCCCCAGAGTTTGGCTTACGCCATGTTAGCTGGGTTGCCTCCGGCGACTGGTTTGTATGCAAGCATACTGCCACTTTTAGCCTATGCACTGTTTGGTTCAAGTCGCACATTAGCTGTTGGCCCAGTCGCTATTATTTCTCTTCTATCGGCTAATGCTGTGGGTTTAGCACATATCAATAGCGGTTTAAACGTCTTAACATTGTCCATGACCTTAGCCCTTTTGTCAGGCATGCTAATGTTAATTATGGGCTTATTTAAGTTAGGGTTTATTGCTAATTTGTTAGGCCGCCCTGTAGTCACAGGTTTTATTACTGCCGCTGGAATTCTTATTGCTCTGGGCCAATTAAAACATATCTTGGGCATTCCTTTAGGTGGCCATAACTTGCCTGAGTTAGCCCAAGGGCTTTTGCAATATGGTAGACACACGCACCTGCTTACAGTTGGTGTGGGCGTGATAAGTATCCTATTTTTATGGTGGGCTCGTGCTCCCCTAACCCACGTTTTATGTCGCTTTATGAGTAAAAATTTAGCATCAGCTCTGAGCAAACTGGCGCCTGTAAGTGCCGTAATTATATCGATTTTATTGGTCTCAAATTTGGATTTAAATCAACATGGCTTAAAAGTTGTAGGCGATATTCCATCTGGCCTGCCAACACTGGCATGGCCTGAATTAAGTGGGTTGTTAGTGTCTACTTTGATGCCTTCTGCCATTATGATTAGCTTAATTGGTTATGTTGAATCAATTTCTGTGGCTCAAACCTTGGCTAACAAACGGCGACAGCAAATTGATCCAAACCATGAGCTATTAGGCTTAGGGGCTGCAAACGTGGCCTCTGCAGCCTCTGGCGGCTTTGCCGTAACTGGCGGATTTTCACGCTCTGTAGTTAACTATGATGCTGGTGCACGCACTCCTATGGCCGGTGTATTTACTGCTGTTGGTATTGCGCTAGCTAGCCTTTACCTTACCCCTTACTTATCGCTACTGCCTAAGGCGGTGCTTGGCGCAACTATAGTGGTGGCTGTACTCACATTAATCGAGCCCAACGAAATAAAATTTACTTGGAAGTACAGTAAACACGACTTTGTGGCAATGATGATTACCATTGGCATGGTGCTTTTTGTGGGCGTAGAAGCAGGTGTTATGGCTGGTGTAGTCACCACTATTTCCCTAATGTTATGGCGCACAAGCCGCCCTCATACTGCTGTTGTTGGCCCTGTAGCTGGGGGTCAACACTTCCGCAATATAGATCGCCACAAGGTTGAGCAGTTTGAACAGGTCATTGCTTTGCGTATTGATGAAAGTTTATTTTTTGGTAACGTGCGTTATTTAGACAATCAGCTCAATGAATTATTAGCTCGAAACCCCTGCATTGAGCATTTGATTCTAATGGCGTCGGGCATTAATCATATTGATTCCAGTGCCGTTGAAAGCCTATTGGAATTTAACCAGAGATTGCACGATCAAGGCATTAAAATGCACTTGTCAGAAGTTAAAGGACCCGTACTGGATCGCTTACAAAGGATCAACTTCGCTGGCCAATTAACTGGCACCATTTATCTTAGTCAACATCAGGCGTGGCAAGAGCTAACTAAGCCATGTTAGCCTTAGGTACTTTTAACACATAGTGAGTGATGGTATGAACATTAGCCAATTAAAATGTGCGCCTTGTCACATGGGGGCTGCGACAGTCGCCGAGGCAGAACAAGTGATTTTAATGCAGGAAATTCCTTACTGGAGGCCTATTCTTGTGAACGGAGTTACCCAACTGCAGCGCCAATATAAGTTCAAAAACTTTAAATCGGCGTTAGAGTTCACTAATCAACTGGGTGCCATAGCCGAATTAGAAGACCACCACCCAGCGATTTTGACTGAATGGGGCTCAGTCACCGTTACTTGGTGGACGCATACGATTAATGGCTTGCATCATAACGATTTCATAATGGCCGCTAAAACAGACCACCTAATAGCATAAGTTTATGGGTCACCTCCCCATAAACACGAACTAGCCCATAAACACAAACTAGCCCCCGTTTATAGGCTAGAATACACTCTTGTTAGCATCAGATGCCTGCTATTATGTTAAAGTTTTTTGAAAATTTAGTTGATCCCTACCCCCCAGAGCAACCTCAACAACCCCCCAAAGGGGTGTGGCGTTTTTGTTTGCACTATTGCGATGGCATGAAACGTTATATGTTTTTACTGGCCCTCACTGCGGGTGCCTTTGCTGCAACCGAAGTTATTATATTTGGGTTTATGGGTCAGTTGGTTGATTGGCTAAGTGTGCAAGACAGAGCCACATTTTTAGATGATCAAGCGAGCACATTATGGCTAATGGGCATATTAATAGTGCTTGTGGTGCCCGTTATTGGTCTGCTTAACAACCTCATTCGTTTGCAAACCCTGTTACCCAACTTAACCATGCGTGTGCGTTGGTTGGCTCACCGTTACTTATTACAACAAAGCTTAGATTTTTACCAAGATGATTTTGCAGGCCGTATTGCCGCCAAAGTCATGCAAGGGTCAGTGGCCGTTAGGCAAGTCGTGGGTAAGCTTTGCGACACTTTTGCCTACGTGGTGGTGGGCATCATTTCTATGCTGGTGCTGTTATCAAATACCGACCTGCGTATGGCCGCACCTATTGCCATATGGTTGGTGCTTTTTATCGGCACCATGATTTACTTTCTGCCACGCTTAGGTCGCATTGCCGAAGAGCAAGCCAACAAACGAGCAATTATGACTGGCCGAGTCGTTGATAGTTACACCAACATTAGCACCGTAAAACTGTTTGCCCATACGCAACAAGAAACGGATTACGCTAAATCGTCTATGAATTCTTTTTTGCTCAATGTGTTTCAAATGATGGGTCTCAGTACCTGGATGGATGTCATTGTTACTAGTTTAAATAGCCTGCTTATTTTTGCGACGGCGGCGGTGGATATTTATTTATGGCTTAACCATAGTGCTAGCTTAGGCATGATCGCAGTCAGTTTAGCCCTCGCCATTCGCTTACAAGGATTTTCTGATTGGCTAATGTGGGAAGTGCATGACTTTTACGAGAGTTTAGGCACTGTAATGGATGCTATGCACACTATTTCCCAGCCTCAAACGGTGCTCAATAATGCTGACACTGCATTAAAAGTGACCCATGGCCACATCAACTTTGATGCTATTTGCTTCCACTATGGTAAAAGCCATGGGGTCATCGATGGTCTAAGCCTACAGATTAAAGCGGGAGAAAAAGTGGGCATTGTCGGGCGTTCTGGGGCAGGCAAATCTACCCTAGTTAATTTATTGCTGCGTTTTCATGATTTAGAAAGTGGAAAAATTGTGATTGATGGGCAAGACATTAGCCAAGTCACCCAAGACAGCTTGCGAGCCGCCATTGGCATGGTGAGCCAAGATACTTCCCTACTGCATCGCTCAGTGCGTGAAAATATAGTGTATGGCAAGCCAGACGCTACTGACGCTGAATTGTTACAAGCCTGCAAACAAGCAGAAGCCAATGTGTTTATTGATGACTTAGAGGATTTAAAAGGTAACCGTGGTTATATGGCTCAGGTGGGAGAACGGGGTGTTAAACTTTCAGGCGGACAACGTCAGCGTATCGCTATTGCTCGTGTGCTACTTAAAAACGCACCTATTTTGGTATTAGACGAGGCCACTTCGGCATTAGATTCAGAAGTGGAAGCTGCCATACAGGCAAGTTTAAACCGCCTTATGGAAGGCAAAACTGTAATTGCCATTGCCCATCGTTTATCGACCATCGCCGCCATGGATCGCTTGGTAATCATTGATGAGGGTAATATAATTGAGCAAGGTAGCCATAAAGAGTTGCTTGCCCTTGGTGGTATTTACGCCAAACTCTGGCAGCATCAAACCGGTGGCTTTATTGGTTTAGATTAACACCATTAGTTGTCTGGTCATCAACACAGATCATGTGCTGAGTTAATAGTGGTCTTCTTCTGATGCTTCATCTGTGTCTGGGATAGCGGTTTCTGGCCCAGCCATAGGTGCCTGGGTCCATTCGTCACTATCATCCAGCTGCTCTAGCCCATCTTCCTCAAGGGCTTCAGCATAGTCTTGCGCATCTGGGGCTGCAAAGGCTGCAATAGGCGTACCGATGACACCAGCAGCTAACATTGGCGACTGATCTTCCACGTCTTCTGGAGTAACCTCGCGATAGCGCATGCTGTTTAGCACTGCTAAAGCAATGGCTACAAAAGCAATAGCTATACCCACAAAATAAACATCTGGGCCAAGGCTCGACATAGCAAAAGCCACCATAATAGGGCCAATACTCAAACCAATACCAGAAGCCATTACCATAGCACCGCTGGCAGAGACAATTTGTTCTGGAGATAACCGATCACTGGCATAGGCAATACATAAGGAATACATGGGCATGACCGAACCACCCACAATAACGATGAGCACAATATAGCTATCACTTGTGGTGTCCCATGCAGAGGCCAACAAACATAATATGACTGCCACCATGGCGTTAATTAGCATTACACCACGACGACCATACCTGTCAGACAACCATCCAATTGGCCACTGCAATAAGAAACCACCCCACAAAAAAGACGCCATAAATAACGCCACTAAGCTATTATCAAAGCCTTTTTGTAACCCGTACACGGCCCCCAAACCGAATGCTGTACCATGAGCTGCACCCGTTAAAGCATTACTAATAACTGCTAAAGGAGAGACTTTATACAAGGCAAAAATAGACATGCTAACACCCTGATCGAAGGCAGGAGCAGGACGAGCTGTAAGAAGTATAGGCACTAGTGCAAACGAGATAATGACAGAGATAAGAATAAATAGTTCTGTGCTGGCTGGGTCTGCCACATTAAGTAAAAACTGGCCACTGCCCATGCCCAAGGTAATGACAACCATGTACACAGACAAAATAGCACCACGATTTTCGTTACTGGCCCTGTCGTTTAACCAGCTTTCCGCCACCACAAACAATCCCGAAAAACAGATGCCCGTGACAAAACGCATTAAACTCCATGTGTATGGATTAACATAGATACTGTGTAAAAGGATAGCAATAGAGGCCGTTGAAGCTAAGGCAGCAAACACTCTTATGTGCCCTACTCTGGATACCAATTTAGGCGCAATAATACTGCCAACCAACATACCCGAAAAATAAAACGACATCACCACACCAGTGGTAAATACGTTAAACCCTTCTAAGCTAGCACGGACGCCAAGGAGTGTACCCTGTAATCCATTGCCTACCATAATAAAGCCGATGCCCAATAACAGGGCCCAGCTGGCTTTTATTTCTTGCAACATGGCGTGTATCTCCACCATAAGCGCTGATCTTTAGGCCGCCACAATACTGCTTTTTTAAGGTATTGAATAGAGCTAAGAGCCTAATTAATCCAATTATCTGGCAGCCCCTCCTGTTAGAGGTGTTAACCCAAATAAGCCTTAAGGACCTCTTGTGCAATAATCTGCAAACCCTTAGCAATACGCTCGGGGCTTTGCGCAGCATAGTTGATACGAATACATTCGTGTTGATGTTGCCAATCATCGGTAATACCCACAAAGAAATTATGCCCAGAAACTACGATCACGCCTTGCGCTTTTAACCGCTCGTACAACTCTTGACTAGTAATAGGCATGCCTTTAAACCACAGCCAAAGGAACATGGCCCCTTCTGGTTTGTGCATAGCGTATGGAATTGCAGGGTCCATTACTTTATGTAAGGTGTTTTGTGCAAACGTCAATTGTGCTTCATACGTAGGGCGCACTACCTTTTGGCTTAGATCAATGATTTCTCCTGAAGCAATTAAGCCTGTGGTCAGTGCTGCACCAAAGCTACCACTGGCTAGATTAATAATGGCATTAATACCTGCAATGGTGTGAATGGTTTCTTCATTAGCCACCACAATCCCAGTGCGGGCACCGGGTAAGCCGAATTTAGATAAGCTTAAACACACAATGGTGTTGTCATTCCAAAAGGGGGTAGCTGGGGTGTAAATTAACCCAGGAAACGGAATACCATAAGCGCCATCAATGATTAATGGCACCTTATTGGCTTTTGCCAATGCATCTAGCTGCTCAACTTCGCCATCGGTAATGACATTACCCGTGGGGTTAGTAGGCCTAGACACACAAATAGCACCTGTACTTGGCCCTACATCTAAGTCGTCAAATTTCACCCGATACTTAAACTGGCGTTGCTCTAACTCCTCAATAATAGGGTGAGCTGCAGTAAATAAGTCGCTACCGATACCCGCATCAGCATAACCAATATACTCTGGCGCCATAGGTAGCTGAATTTGTTTCGTGCTGCCATTATCAAACTCACCTGCCAGCATGTTGAACAACATAAAAAATGCAGACTGGCTGCCATTAGTAAGGGCTATATTATGGCGCGTAACGGGCCAACCAAGCTTTTTACTAAATAGCTGAGCTAAAGCGTCAATGAGCTCCATGTTACCTTGTGCAGGGTCATAACTACCGAGAAGCTGCCTAACAGAAAGCGGATCATTAGCCAGATTTTTAAGGCGTTGCTGCATGATCGCTTCTATTTCTGGGATATTAGCAGGATTTCCGCCTCCCATCATAATCATGTCACGGCCACTTGAGAGGGCATTAGTAATGTCGTCCATCAACACAGTAATACCAGAATCGCCACTAAATTTTTGACCAAAAGCAGATAATTTCACAGTTCATTTCCAGATAAAATGAGGTTTAAATAAAGTAATGGATCTCATCACTTTGTTGCATAGTGAGACCTTAAGGTCTCACCGTATAAAGCCACTAAATTGTGTTCAGAGCTTTATCATGACGGGCATACTACAGGTATTTTTGCCAAAACTCTGCTTTACCTGCTCCCTCACGAAGCTCATATACTTTAAACCCAAACTTGTTATACGACGCCTTAGCAATGTCATTGTTACCAAGCACTTCCAGCGTCACTTTGCAGGCATGTCTGGTTTGGGCATAATTCTCTACTGCTTGTAATAAAGCCGTGCTAATACCCATACCCCTAAATTTTTTCTGCACACCCAGGTCATGGATATTAACCAATGGCATAGCCGCAAAGGTGGAATAACCCCAAAGGCAATTCGTCATACCTGCACACTCATCCCCTACCCAAGCTAAAAAACTAAAATTTTGTTGTTGTTGAGGTAAATCCGTTAATAAGCGCCGCTTAACCTCTTCTGTTAAATCCTCACCACCACCCATATCATCCATGGCATAGGCACCCAGCTGCTCTATTAGCAAGGCCATTTGTTGAGGGTCTTGGTAATCAACCAGAGAAATTTTTACAGCTTTTTTATCTAACATAGGTTCTTCTCAAAGGTATAACATTAATCCTTATATAACCAAAAGGAATAACTAATAAGTTTTTAATTACTTTTTATTTTAAAAAAGTAATGGCATACTTCACGCAATCAATGGATCCAGTTGTTAAAAACAAATGGGGCCAATTTAATTTAACCGGAGCGTACACCCATGAGCAACATTTCTGAGACTCGCCTCAGCCACTTAAAACAACTAGAAGCGGAAAGTATCCACATCATGCGTGAAGTTGTGGCCGAGTTCAACAATCCAATCATGCTTTACTCAATAGGAAAAGACTCTTCAGTAATGCTACACCTAGCTAAAAAGGCTTTTTACCCTGCTGCTCCACCATTTAAATTATTGCACGTAGACACCACGTGGAAATTTAAAGATATGATTAAATTTCGCTCCAAAGCAGTTGCAGAATCTGGCATGGAACTCATTACCCACATTAACCCAGATGGTCTGGCTATGGATATCAGCCCCTTTACCCATGGTTCCAAGATTCATACTGACATAATGAAAACCCAAGGTTTAAAACAAGCCCTAGATCACTACGGATTTGACGCAGCTTTTGGTGGTGCCCGCCGCGACGAAGAGGGCTCCCGCGCTAAAGAACGTATATTTTCATTCCGTTCTCAAGAGCACCGCTGGGACCCCAAAAACCAACGTCCCGAGTTATGGAATTTGTTTAATACCAGAATTAACAAAGGCGAAAGCATCCGAGTTTTCCCAATCTCTAACTGGACTGAATTAGACATTTGGCAATACATCTACATGGAAAAAATTGACATTGTGCCTTTGTATTTTGCCGCCACACGACCCGTTGTAGCCCGTGATGGCATTAATATTATGGTGGATGATGATCGCATGCCCATTGCCGCCAATGAAACAGTAGAGCAAAAGTCTGTGCGCTTTAGAACCTTGGGTTGCTACCCACTGACTGGTGCCATCGAATCTACAGCGAACACCTTGCCAGAAATTATTCAAGAAATGTTACTAGCCAAAACTTCAGAACGCCAAGGTCGCCTTATTGATGCCGACCAAGCTGGATCCATGGAACTTAAAAAAGCAGAGGGTTACTTCTAATGAGCCACCAAAGCCAACTTATTGAACAAGACATCCACAGCTACCTACAACAACATGAACACAAAAGCCTTTTGCGCCTACTCACCTGTGGCAGTGTAGACGATGGAAAATCCACCCTCATAGGGCGTTTGTTGCACGACAGTAAATTAGTTTATGAAGATCAACTTGCCGCTGTTAAACAGGCTTCTGCATCTGGTCAAGGTAATCAAGACAGTGGTGACTTAGACTTAGCCCTGCTGGTTGATGGCCTGCAAGCTGAGCGTGAACAAGGCATAACCATTGATGTAGCTTACCGATATTTCTCTACTAGCAAACGCAAGTTTATTATTGCGGATACCCCTGGGCATGAACAATACACCCGCAACATGGCTACTGGCGCATCAAACTGTGACTTGGCTATTATTCTTGTGGACGCTCGCAAAGGTTTACTAACGCAAACTCGTCGTCACAGTTTTATCGTGTCTTTATTGGGCATTAAACATGTAGTTGTGGCTGTTAACAAAATGGATCTAATGGATTATAAGCAAAATGTATTCCAACAGATTCAGCAAGACTACAAAGCCTTTGCTGAAAACTTAGATTTGCCAAACATTCACTTTATACCAGTGTCTGCCATAACAGGAGACAATGTAGTCGATGAGAGCGCAAAGATGCCATGGTATCAAGGGCCTTCGTTATTGCATTTATTGGAAGATTTAAATACACAAACAGACCTCACCCTAGGTGACTGGCAGCTGCCTGTGCAGTACGTTAACCGGCCTAACGCCAACTTTAGAGGTTACTGTGGCACCATTGCTGCAGGTAACGTAAAACCAGGAGATGAAGTGCGTGTGTTACCGTCAGGCCAAATCAGCACTATAGACAAAATTGTTACTGCCGATGGGGATTTAACACACGCCTTCGCTCCAATGGCTATTACCGTTACCTTAACCGATGAAATTGATATTTCTCGTGGTGACATTCTAGTACATGCCAGAAGCGCAGCACATACCGCTAATACGCAGCAGTTTAGCGCTAACCTAGTGTGGATGGACCAACAAAAACTCAGCCTAAGCCGTGATTATGAGTTGAAACTTGGTAGTAAACGCATTAATGCGCGGGTTAAAAAAATACACTATCAGGTCAACGTTAACACCCTAAGACGCAGTTCTGCTGACAGCTTGATGTTAAATGAAATTGGTTTAGTAGAGTTGCACTTAGATGCACCTATTCCAGCTGCTGAGTTTAAACACAGTAAAGGCTTAGGGTCGTTTATTTTAATTGATAAGATTACTCACGCTACAGCAGCTGCTGGCATGGTTGCAAAACTTAACACAGCTTCTACCATTGCAGCTAATGATAATATCATGGGTAAGAGTTTAGCTGCCCTGAGCCTACCAAAGGCTAATCAGCAGCTTGCATCAAGCAGTGCGGAAGAAGTCATTCACTGGGTTTTAGGACTCGGTGCAAAAACCCTAGTAACTACTAATTTTGGCCCTCAAGAAGCGGTGTTGTTACACATGATTAGCCAAGCTGCACCAAACACTAAAGTGTTGTGGATAGATTCTGGCTATAACATGCCACAAACCTATGCATTTGCGCAGCAGGTGAGTAAGCAGCTGGATTTAAATCTAGTGGTTTATACCCCAGTAGTGAGTGCCGCAAGGCGTGACGCCGTTATGGGTGGCATTCCTACCATTGATGACCCAGCCCACATTGAGTTTACTCAACAATTTAAGCTAGAACCCTTTAAACGGGCTATGGCACAACTTGCACCCGAAGTGTGGCTCACGGCTGTGCGCCGTGAACAAAGTCCATTACGCCAGAAAATGGACACTATAGCTGATGGTCCTAACGGCACAATTAAAGTGTCACCATTATTAGATTGGAGTTTGGGAGATATGCAGGCTTACTTAGCAAAGCACGGATTACCAGACGAGACGCGTTATTTTGACCCTACCAAGGCTGAGGCAGGACGTGAGTGTGGTTTGCACACACTGGAGAGCAGTCCGTCTAACTAGCTCTAAGTGGCTACAGCCAGGTTAATACTGGCTGTTTATACTTGCTGCCTGTGTTGCTTATGGATCATTAAATACCAATGCTAAGATGGCATTTGTACCAGTTCAGACACTTCTAAGCTGCCACCGATATCTAAAAATGGACAAGCCTTGGTGATAACTACAGCAGCTTCAATAGACTCAGCTTCGATGATAGTGAAACCCGACATTTTAGTACCAGCATCCTTAGAGACGCTGCCGTCTGGAGATACATGATGGCTGTCTTTTAAAGGATTCATTGCACTAACAGCAGCTTCACCTAGACCATTAATCCACTGCATATATTTAGCAAAATGGGCTCGACCCTCGTCTGGCGTTGCAGGTTGATTACCACCTAAATAAGTGATGATGAATTGTGTCATGATAGAAAATCCAGATAATTGCGTAATAGTTAAATAGTGCCAACAAGTCTAACAGATAGCTATATTCAGTGTATATCGAGGTCTGTTAGACTAGGGCAATGCATAAAAAATTACTCATCGTTGCCCACCAGCCCTCTGCCAATACCCAACAAATGCTTGAAGCCTGCATGGCTGGCAGCCGAGCCGCAGACACTGAAAACGTTGAAGTATTAATTGTGGCACCCTTGGATTGCCAAGCCAAGCAGCTACTAGACGCTGACGCCGTGGTCATTCTTACTACAGAAAATCTTGGTTATATGGCAGGAGCCACTAAAGATTGGTTTGATCGCGTGTACTATCCAGTACTGGAGCTAAAACAAGGGCTCCCTTACGCTTTGATTATTCGTGCTGGCATAGACGGCACAGGAACACAACGAGCAGTAGAGTCTATTTGCACTGGGTTACATTGGAATTTAGCCCAGCCTGTGCTGGTATGCCAAGGGCCATGGCAAGGCAAATTTACTCATCAGTGCTTTGACATAGGTCAATATATGGCAGCAGGTTTAGACCTAGGTATACTTTAATACCAACTAGTTATACAGCCATTAAAAAGCCCGCTAAGCGGGCTTTTTAGGTTTAGTTCACTGCATTAACAAAAATCAGTAATTAAAGAACCTGGCTTAGAGCTTCATCTAAGGTAGCCACAGAGCGCTCTACGTTGTGCAACTTGTCTAGGCCAAATAGGCCTAAACGAAACGTACGGAAGCCCTCAGGTTCATCACACATCAAGGGTACACCCGCAGCAATCTGAATACCTAAAGCAGCAAATTTGCTACCGTTTTGAATAGCAGTGTCTTCCGTGTAGCTTACTACTACTCCAGGAGCGCCAAAACCCTCAGCAGCCACACTCTTAATGCCCTTCGAGGCCAACAAGGAACGTACTGCATCCCCAAGTTCTTGCTGCTCAGACTTCACCTTAGCAAAACCATACTGTTCAGTTTCACGCATCACATCGGCAAAAGACGCAATAGAGTCTGTAGGCATGGTAGCATGGTAGGCATGGCCTCCATTTTCATAAGCTGCCATGATGTCGCGCCACTTTTTAAGGTCACAGGCAAAGCTAGTGCTGGTAGACGCTTCAAGAGCTGCAACGCCCCGCTCGCCCATCATCACTAGACCACAACACGGCGATCCACTCCAGCCTTTCTGAGGCGCACTAACTAACACATCTACACCCATAGTTTTCATGTCTACCCACAAACAACCAGACGCAATGCAGTCTAATACAAAGATACCACCCACAGCATGCACAGCGTCGGTTACCGCTTTAATGTAATCGTTTGGCAAAATAATGCCTGCCGAGGTTTCAACATGAGGCGCAAAAACAACGGCTGGCTTTTCGCTGGCAATCGTTGCCAATACTTCTTCAATAGGTGCAGGAGCAAAGGCTTCTTGGTCTCCTGTTTTTGCTTGGCGTGCTTTAAGCACTGTAGAACTTGAAGAGATACTGCCCATGTCCAAAATTTGAGTCCAACGATAACTAAAAAAACCGTTGCGAATAACTAAGGTCTTTTTACCCGTAGCAAACTGACGGGCTACCGCTTCCATGCCAAAGGTACCAGAACCTGGCACTATGGCCACTTGGTCTGCAGTGTAGACACTTTTTAGTGTACTAGAAATATAACGCATGTCGCCTTGAAAAGACTGTGACATGTGGTTAAGTGCACGGTCAGTATAAACCACCGAGTACTCTAATAATCCATCTGGATCTATATTGGGTAATAAGCCAGCCATGAGGCCTCCTAAATTTTATTTAGACATTGGGACTTAGCACAAGCACCAAGGCCGCTAGATTTAAAGCCAGCAATAAAAGAGCTTTGCTGGCTTTGAGCAGAACCTATCTATTAACGTAAGGTTTCTGCAGAATGTACCAAGAAGTCTGTAAGAGATTTGGCGAAACCACGCATTACCCACACTTCAAACTGTGGCTGGCCACTCACGTCAGCATTACGAATAACACTCACCCCAATATGGTTAATGTGGCTGTGTTGAACTTCACCAATAGCAAACTGCCCTTCATCAATGTCTAATGGCAGGCCACGAGCCAATAGGGCTCGGGCGTCTTCACCAGTAATTAATAGCTGAGTTTTGCCATAGGTTTGATCCGTTGCATAAACACCATTGTTATCAGCTAGATCTGAACGATGTGTAGTTAACAGGTAGCGATCGCGCCCCGCCCATACCAAACGTTCATCACCTTGCACAGTCACTTGACCCTGCGCTGGAATAGCCATACCGGTCATGGCAGCAACTTTACTGTCTACGTTTTCGCAGCCTTCAAGTTGCCACATGTTGGTAGCAGTAACATCGATGCTAACTGCAGCGAAAGTTTGTGGCATTTCAAAATGCCCGTTTAGTGCATTAGCCATTAGCCTTTCACCCTTTCGTTAGTTGGATCAACAAAGTGGTTACTCACCACTTCTACTTCAACAGTTCTTCCTTTTACCGGGTAAGCGGCATAAATACGCTCACCAATACGGTCTTTACCACCTCGTAAAAAGCCAAGTGCGATAAAGTTGCCAAGTTCTGGGCTATACGTCATGGAACTTACCCAGCCTTGCTTATCTGCACCGGCAGTGGCGTTGGCATCTGTTACCAAAATAGAACCTGTAGAGATAGGTGTGCGTGGATCAACCGACTTTAAACCTACCAATTGCGGGCGGTCTGGATGTACTAGGCCTTCCCGGTCTTTCAAGTTTTTACCTACAAACCACTTTTTCTTAGAAGCCATACCATCCATGTGTACATCACCTAAGGTCACACGACCATCAAGCTCTGCGCCAGTAACGTGACCTTTCTCGATACGCAAAGCACCTAAAGTTTCAAGGCCGTAAGGCACAATATCGTGAACCTGACCAGCATCAATAATGGCTTGCCATATATCCGTAGCGTGCTCTGATTCTGCATACACTTCGTAGGCCATTTCACCAGAAAAACTAATTCGCAAGATGACCATCTTGGCGCCGTTATGTTCAGCATGAACCACACCCATAAATGGGAACGTTTCGTTACTAAAGTCTACGGATGGGAAAGCCGCCGTTAAAGTAGCACGGGCATCAGGACCAGCAACAGCCATGGCACCCCAACGTTCACTCACAGAACTCACACGGACTTTCAATTCTGGCCAATCAATTTCTAAACACCGCTCTAAATAAGCCATAACTGGGCCAGCTTTGGCTGTAGTGGTTGTCATAAAGAACCGGTCTTCAGCAAAACGAGAGGTGGTACCATCATCATAAACGATACCGTCTTCTCTTAGCATTACACCATAACGAGCCTTACCTACTTTAAGGGTGCTGAACATATTGATATAAACACGGTCAAGGAACTCAGCAGCATCTGGACCCACAATTTCAATTTTACCTAGGGACGTTACATCACAAATACCCACTTTCTTGCGTACGTGTTCAGTTTCACGTTCGTATGCATCATCAATAGTCTCACCCGCTTGTGGGTAATACTGTGGACGCATATACATGCCGGCTTGAACAAATACAGCACCCGCTTTTTCATGCCACTCTTGCATTGGCGTGCGACGCACAGGCTTAAAGTGTTTGCCAATTTCGCGACCACCAAAGCCACCCATGGATACTGGCGCAAGAGGTGCACGAAAACGTGTAGTACCGGCTTCGGCAATACTGATACCGCGACACTGGGCCATAATGGCCAACGCGTTAACGTTAGACGTACGACCTTGATCGTTAGCCATGCCAAGTGTGGTGTAACGCTTAAGGTGCTCTACAGAAATAAAACCTTCTTGGTGAGACTGAACCACGTCTGCGGCCGTTACGTCGTGTTGAATATCAACCAGTTGCTTACCTTTAGCCGGCACGCTCCAAAGTGGCACGATATTTGTAGCACCATCACGGTCTTGTGGTGGTTGGGTTATTGGGCCAGCTTCTTCGCCAAGTTCGGCACAAGCCGCTTTAGCCGCATGTAGCGCCTGAGCAACACCCGCTAGCAACCCATTTTCGCCTTCAGCAGCACCTACAGAGTAGGTATCTGGCGCTTGGTCGCCAACCACAAAGGCAGCAATTTTCTTATCATAAAGTGGCGGCTTACCACCGTGTGCCGCCATTTGCACTTGCGGAGTCCAACCGCCAGAATGTGCAAGCACATCACAGGAAACACGACGACGATTACTTACACTTTGGCCGTTAGCCGCAAGGTCTGCAATCTCAATGCTACGCACTGCTTGCCAGCCCTTGGCTTTGGTCACTACACTTTGGGTAAATAAGGTAATGCCGCGTGATTGACAACCATCTACCAAGGCTTGGCCTGGGTACTGACGGCTATCAACTACCGCAGAAACTTTAATACCAGCGTCGGCATAATCGAACGCAGTTTGGTAAGCGCTATCATTATTGGTAAATACTGCCAACATCTTACCCGTGGCCGTACCATAGTGATTAAGCATACGACGTGCGCCAGAAGCAAGCATGACATTAGGCTTGTCGTTGTTACCAAATACTAATGGGCGCTCAATGGCACCCGCCGCAATGATAATTTTCTTGGCTTGAACCTTGTGGTAGTTTTGGCGTACTTTGCCATCTACGCTTTCATGGGCAGCAAGCATATTGCCATCAAACCTGCCCCAACATACCGTTCGCGTTAAAACTTTAACGTTAGAAGCCGCTTTTAGAGCCGCAACAGTGTCAGCACGCCATTGTTCTAAATCAGTATTGGCTTCGCTGTTAGCTTCGTTAAGTAACTGACCGCCAAGGTCGTTATGCTCATCAAACAGCACTACACGCAAACCACTTTGAGCTGCACTTAAAGCAGCAGACAAGCCAGCAGAGCCACCGCCTACTACGGCAACGTCACAGAAAGATTGAACCCGATCATAGATATCTGGATCAGCAACTTTAGGCGGTACGCCCATACCTGCAGCAGCACGTATAGAAGGCTCGTAAAACTTATACCAAAGGGCAGCTGGCCACATAAAGGTTTTGTAATAGAAACCTGCCGAAAATAATGAGCCTGGCAAAATCGCACCAGCTAGCCCGTTCACAGACATCAAGTCAAACTTTGGTGATGGGAAGCAATTTTGAGAAAACACTTCCAAACCCTTAGTAATAGGCTCCATTGTTGCCCTAGCATTAGGGTCGGCTTTACCGCCTGCGCCAATGGTAACTAATGCGCCCGTTTCTTCTGGGCCACTTGAAGTCACACCGCGCGGGCGGTGATATTTAAAACTCCGCCCAACTACTTCAACACCATTGGCCAACAAGGCCGAAGCCACTGTATCACCAGCACGTGCAAGCATGGGTTTACCATCAAAGGTAAAGTTAAGTGTGGCATCGCCTAAACGGCCTTCGCCATGTCTAAATCCGCTCATGATTCAGCCTCCGGATGTTCATGGGGCAAACCCACCCAAGAAATGTCATGCGTAAACGTGTTGCGCTGAACTTTTAACCACGCTCTGCAACCAAACGCATGATGCCAATATTCAATGTGCTCACCAGCGGGATTATCACGCTCGTAAACAAACTTATTCCACTCCTCCATAGGAGCGTCGTTGTCTGGGGCAGTGCGAGTGGCGTCTTCACCGTAAGTAAATTCACTATGTTCCCGTTCGCCACAGTAGGGGCAATTAATTCTCATCATAATTAGTGCGCCTTCGGATATGGACCCATACCCTTTTCGTCAATCGTGTAGCCTTTGGCAAAACGATCGAGGGTATAAGCTTTGTTAAGTTCGTGGGCTTCGTCATTGGCAATAGTATGCGCAAAACAATAACCCGAAGCAGGTGTAGCCTTAAAGCCACCGTAACACCACCCCGTATTGAGGTATAAACCATCAATTGGGCCAACGTCGATAATAGGCGATCCATCCATAGACATATCCATAACCCCACCCCAGTTACGCAGTAACTTAAGGCGAGACAGGCACGGCATCATGGTTAAACCACCAGCAATTACGTCTTCAAACACAGGCAAATTACCGCGCTGAGCGTAAGTGTTATAGCCATCAATGTCGCCACCGAAGACAACACCACCTTTGTCCGATTGAGACACATAAAAGTGGCCGGCACCAAAGGTGACAACACCATTAATTAAGGGCTTATATGGCTCGGTAACAAAGGCCTGGAGTACATGGCTCTCGATCGGCAAGCGAATACCTAACTTTTGCGCTAAACGGCTAGAACTGCCGGCAACGGCCATGCCTACTTTGTCTGCATGAATGTCACCACGGTTGGTTTTAACACCAATAATACGCTCACCCTGCTTAATAAAATCAATCACTTCACAGTTTTGAATAATATCTACACCCAACTGATCCGCGGCACGAGCATAGCCCCAAGCCACAGCATCATGGCGAGCATTGCCCGCGTCTGGCTGCAAAATACCACCCCATACAGGGAAGCGAGTATCTGCACTGCCATCAATAATAGGTTCGCGTTCTAGTACTTCGTCGCGGCTGAGCAATTCAGCTTGAATACCGTTTAAACGCATGGTGTTAGCTCGGCGAGCAAACGTATCGTATTGTGACTTGGTATGAGCAATGTTCATAACACCACGCGGCGAGAACATCACGTTATAGTTTAAGTCTTGTGCCATATCACGCCACAAGTTCATGCCATGCTCGTAAAATGGTGAGTTGCCATCTAACAAGTAGTTAGAACGAACAATAGTGGTGTTGCGACCCACGTTACCACCACCTATCCAGCCCTTCTCAAGGATAGCAACGTTAGTAATACCGTGATTTTTTGCCAAATAATATGCTGTAGCAAGACCGTGGCCACCACCTCCAATAATAATGACGTCGTAATTGGATTTTGGCTCTGGGTCGCGCCAAGCTCGCTGCCAATTTT
The DNA here is from genome assembly GCF_047730085.1 of Candidatus Njordibacter sp. Uisw_056. Taxonomy (NCBI): domain Bacteria; kingdom Pseudomonadati; phylum Pseudomonadota; class Gammaproteobacteria; order Pseudomonadales; family Candidatus Njordibacteraceae; genus Candidatus Njordibacter; species Candidatus Njordibacter sp. Uisw_056. The sequence goes on from NZ_CP159830.1 coordinate 1,713,376, forward strand.
TATGGCCTCGTAGAGCGTTCCAAGCGATGTTTAGGGCATTATATTGGCCCATGTGTGCCTCCGCTATTATTGTTGTAGCCAAAGGTGGCTGGTTTGCGAAATTTTAAAGCATCTCCACACAAAATGGGACCTTTATCTAGTGTTGAAAAAATAAAATAATTGGCCTAAGGGGTAGAAGGATAAATCGACACCTTGTGTCGGTTTTGAGCATAAAGCGACAAAAAACAGGATATATTCGACTTATATGCGATTTAGACCCACTTTTAAGTCTAATTTTGAATAGAACGTTAGTCTAAAGCTAACCTTCCACGGCTTGATAATTAACCGGTTTTTTTACTGTAATTTAGTGCCAGTTTAACTGGTTTTATATTCATTATCATACAAACTACTATCACTTGGGCAACACATCCTTTGATCCTTAGCCTTTAAAGCGACACCTCCGCCGTGCCACTTTAAAGCGGCTGTTAATTTTTTAAGTGACGGGTTTTAATGGCGACATGAACACGACGACTCTTAGTGAGGTCTTCACCCTGATTATTGACTACAGGAGATGTTTCTCCTTTGGCAAACATTGATGTTACCTTAAGCTTTAAACCGTTTAAGTAGCTAGCCACACTGCGCATACGCTGTTCAGACAAGGTCATGTTATAGGCTTCACCACCACGAGTATCTGCATGGCCAATCACCTGCACTGATATAACACTCTGCGCCAAACCAGTCGCCATAACTAGTTGTTTTAAGCTACCCGTGGCATGGTCTGACAATATTGCACTGGCGGTATCAAATAATACCGTTGCTTGATAATTATTGAACCTGTATTCAACTTGCGGGGTTACCATTGCTTCTACTTTTTGCGTTACTGGCTTTAGCTCTGCCGCTTGAGTGATAGTAGTTTTAGGCTGTTTTATAATAGGCGTTTGCGCCACCACAGCTTGTTTTATCTCTTTTTTGGTCTCTTTTTTTACCTTGCTTTTAAGGACCGGGGGCACAATTTTTATAAGGATTGGTTTCGGTAATATTACGTTTTTAGGCGCTATTATGGGCTCTGGTTCAGTTTCAAACACTATTGCATCGGCTTGCTGACCCACTTTAACTAAGGCTATTTTAGCCTCTTGATTCACTTTTTTCTTAGCTACTTTTTCAGAGTTGATCACTTGAGTAAGGGCAGCCAACACCCCGTGTTTGTAGTGAATCGTTCTAATGGGGTTACCCTTTCCATCGACCACAACAGACCCATTAGTTGTAGTCCATACTTCACTGTTACTGCTGGCCATAGCTGGCACTGATATAATAATCAGGGTAATTGCTATGGCACATTTCGATCGGGTGTTCATGTTAAAAGTTCTCTTAGGATAGATGCTCAATTGGATGCCCTTTTTATGTTTGAGGATTTTTTTTCAAGGCAGCTTGTGGGTTGGTTTATGGCTAAAAAGCATCGGCGTAACACTTCCTCTGCAATGACCTCTATGCCTGCTCGCAAAACCGCATCCCTAAAATTAAAACGTTGTATGATTTTGATAAGAATTTCAGCAGATAATTGGCTGTTCTGACGACTCAAAACCAGCAGCGATATAATAACGTTGCTTACATAGTAAAAAATGACTCGGGGCGATATACCCTCATCGCCCACTAAAGCCAAATAACGCGCTGCCATTTGTTCAAATACAAAGGTATAGGACGATTCACCTTGGCACACATCTTTAACAACAATGGATAGCATCTCAACAGTGGGAGGTTGTTCTGGCACCATGTAGTTAACCTCTGAGTAAACCACCTTGTGGCTTAACAGATACGCCTTTAGGGCAGTTGTTGCTGAGGTGACTCGGTCCTCTTGGTAATCAACACAGCGGCTTTCAAATGTATCAATAGCTTGCACGAGAAATCCCCCTGTTAGCCGCTACATGGTCATACTTATGGCCAACCGTAAGCACAGTTGCTCCATCTGCATCGATAAGGTAGGTGCTACGCAGAGATTGAAGGTGCTGTTGCACATGACGCATATCTTTCATCAGTCGTTTAAGGCCTCGCCGCGTTAAACTGGTGTAATGTTTGCCCTCACCAATGTCACAGCTATCTCCGTATAACATCAGTAATTCTACTTGCAGGTGTTCCACAGAACTTATTTGTTGCGAAATATTGGGCTGAAGTAAATTAAGGTCCATGGTCTTGCTCCTTGTTGTTAGTATTGGTATGACAACCATTAAACAACTTAACAATGAGGAACTATGGAAGACTTCCTGAAGATGTAAGGAATAAGTCTGAAGAAATGATGAAGATCAAAGTAGAATTAAGGAACAGCGATTAGATAAGGCTTGCTGGCAGCCTTATGGAAAAACGAACACCCAAGCCATCGGGCAGGTTAGCTACTTGCGCTGCGCCTTTATGGAACTGAGCAATGGTTTGCACTACATAAAGCCCAAGCCCAAAGTGTCCAACGCCACCCGCAGAGGCTTGTGTGCGTGAGGTTACCATTGATTGGAATAGCTGATCTGCATCATCTAGGTTAATTGGTTCGCCTTGATTTTCAACGTCTATAAACCAGTCAAATTTATCTGCAGTTAAGCGAACAATAATAGGGGTATCCTGGCGATGAAAATCCTTGGCATTATCAAGTAACTTATCCAATGCCTGCTCTAAACGATAGTCTACCGCCATCACTACCGCCGCCTTTTTAGTGCCCACGTATTCAATCACCACATCCTGCCCTGCCATCTGGTGTTGATGCTGACAATACAAGGTAAGAAAGTGATTAACGTCTAGGGGTTCTAGTTCGTCATTGGTTAATGCTTGCTCAAGATTGGCAGCGGAAGACAGCTTAGACAAGATGGACTCTATTTTGTGTAGGCCACGTTTAGCAATATCAATGTAGCCTTCAATTTCTTCATCAAGGGGGTAATCAGATATATTCTCAAGCGACGTAGAGATGGCATTCAACGGGTTTTTAATCTCATGGCTTAAAGTGCGTGGCATGGTGGACATAAAAGATTGTTGTTCGTGAAGTTTAGAGACCACGTCAGAAAAACTGCGGGCTAAATCACCTATAGAATCATCTCGGTCTACCTGGCCCACAATTCTACTTACCACTAAGCGCCCTTCATCATTGACCATATTGGCTGTTTCTATGCGCAATTTACGCACACGATAAGCCAAGCGCCAAAACAAAAAGAAAATAATAGAGAAAATAAGCAGAATGCCAGCGACACTAAACAGCACAATATTCTGCAAAGATTTAAGTTGTAATTTTAATATTTGATCAGTGGATTGCTTAACCAACACGATACCTATTACCGAGCCGTCATCTGATAACACCGGCGCCGCTGTGGCTAAAAACCCACCGCCTCCCAAGGAAGACCATCGAGCCTGGGCTAATTCACCACGCTGAGCAAAAAGTAACAGCTCTTCTTGGGTTTCCAATTCGTCACCATTATTGCCCATGCTCAGTTGCAACAGCACTATCATTGCTTCATCTAACAGGCCAACAATGTCATCCCACACTGTGGTTTGAAGCAATTGTGCATACTGGCGGGGTTTATTCTGTGTCTGGGCTCGCAACTGAAAATTTACATCGTATAAGGCTATATAACTAACCGATTTAGCTAACTGTTCAAGTAACCGATTAGCAGCCGATGAGCTGGTATTTAGGCTGTGAAACCCTTTCGAGGAACCCATAGAAGAAATACCACTTTTAGTAGTACCATTGTACACAGAGAAACGCAGCTCCTGCTTCTGGCTTAGGCTAGCTTTGGCTATTTCAATCTCAACCGCATAGCCTTCAAGTGTAGGCATCATCACCGCACTTATGGGCGCTGCTTGGAAGCGATCCATCGTGTCACGGCGCCAATTGGCACCTACCCTAAAAATAGCCACAAACCCACCTTGTTGCGGCACTAATACAACACGTTCAATATCGCCACGCTGATTAACCCATTCCAACCTAACGTGGTCTCTGGAGTCAAAGTCATTCATCACGCCTGTGTCAAAATCAGGGTCTATATCTCTTACGTCAATAAGCCCATAAAGGCTGCCGTTACGCTCACCTATTGCCACAGAAAAACCAAACCCATTATAAAATTTTCGCTGCGGAAAAGATGCCTTTCGATAACTTTGATCTTGCCAATCCTGCTGAGAACCGTCAACGGTTATTGGGGTGGCTAGGTAGGTTTTAGGTAGCGGTGCGCCTGCGGCTAGAGACAAGCTAAGGCTTTTCTTTTTATTGTAAAAAGTATTTGCAACAGATCGGCCAAACTGTTCTTGAGAGATCAATTGCCCTGAGTCTAAAAACTGCTTCGCTTCACTGATAAACTGATAGCCAAGCCAAGGCACGGCACCCATTACCACCAATAAGCTAACCACTTGTATGGAGAATTTAAAACTACGTTTACGCCTGCGTAATTCAGCCACTAATTACACCTTCCACCGGTATCCAAGGCCATACTCAGAACCAATACCATTAAAATGAGGTGCTGACACTTTAATCTTTCTTTTTAGGTTTTTAATATGAGCGCTAATGGTATTCTTCTCAATCACAGTTGAGTGAGTGACTTTAGCAAACTGATCGTAGGTAATCACATTACCCGGGTGCAATACTAAAGCATGCAACATGTTGAACTCTGTCACCGTAAGGTTCAGCACGGGTACACCCGCCCATGCTACATGTCGAGACAGCGTATTTAGTACTAAATCACCCCGAACCAATTCCGTATGAGCATTATTAGATGGCCTTGATTGGTTATGCGCCAGCATCATTAACGTTGCTACCTTGGCAGCTAAAAACTCCATACTAATGGGCTTCGACTGGTAGTCCCATGCCCCTATTTTTAGGCCCCATACTTTATCAAACTCACCATCACGATCTGTTAAAAACAATACAGGTAGCCCTTCATGGAAGCGCACAGCCTCACTATAAAGTTCAAAGCCACCATCATAATCACTACCTAAAATAATGTCTAAAATAAGTAGGTCTGGCCTATGGCGGCTTAAGTGATCCAGTGCTTCAGCCTTGGTAGCAAAAGCATGTACCGTGTATAAACGGCGGGTAAGCAAATTTTCATAGTTAGACCGTTGATCATCATCATCTTCAACAATGACTATACTGCCATTTTTAAGCGTTCCATTTTTGCTCATACCCACTCCGTGTCACTAATCTATGGCGCCAATCCAGCGCAATGCAGCATTTGATCCTGTCGCAGAAAAAGAAGCCTCTATAGTTTGGCCCTCACTGTAAATGAGTAGATTTATTAACGACTCTGCTTGAGAGATGGCCACTAACATAGGGGCTGTAATTGCGCCATAAAACACTGCACTAGGCCCTTGTTCAGCCACAAACACTTGGCCACCAATAGTCATTTCTACCCGGTCAATTTGGCTTGGAATAATGTAATAAATAGAGCCATCTTGGCGCCGGTTAATTTGAAATTCAGTTGAACCAAACCAGCCCACATCCATCACTGTTGTAGCATCAGAATACTTATGCTTTAACTCCCCACGCTGAAACACATGGCGTACCGCCCAATCGCCATAACAATCATAAATAATATGGTCTGAGTGCATGGGCTTGTCGCATTGGCTAGGCCGGCCGGCATAACTGGTAACCGAAACCAACAGCAAAAGCACCAATAGCAAACGCATAGCAAGGTAATTAGGGTAGAGGCAGATCATAAAGGTGTGAGATATCTCTTGTGGCGCATGAGTTCAAAGCCAACTTAACAGTTCAAATGGTGCTCGCCAAGCGTATTTAGCCAATCACATCATAATTCACTGAATCTTCATGGTTAGAGCGATAGGGTTAAACCTAAGCTCTTAAAGCCATAACAAAGCTTAAAAACCCATTAAGGCAAAAATAAACTTAGATAAAGTAACGTTTGTTAAATTTTAAGCAAAAAAAAGACGCCCTGCAAAGTAGGCCGTCTTTTTTTAACAATAGTGGTGGGTGATGACGGGTTCGAACCGCCGACCCTCTGCGTGTAAAGCAGATGCTCTCCCAACTGAGCTAATCACCCACAAAACCAATAAACTTCGGTGTGTTACCGCTATTAAATCAGTGCGCACATTATAAGGTAATGGTATCTTAGGTCAATGATTAAATTGAGTTAATTTTTCGAAACTGGCAATGGCAGATAATTCTCTCATGGCAGGCTATAATGCTCAGCTGTTTTAATACATTGGCAAATTTTGCCTCCACTACATAGGAATCTTTCATGGTTATCAAACCTCGCGTTCGTGGCTTTATGTGCATTACGTCCCACCCTGCTGGCTGCGAAGCCAATGTACAAAGCCAGATCGACTATGTCACCCAACGGGGCGTTTTAGATAGCGGTCCAAAAAAGGTACTTGTGATTGGGGCCTCTACTGGTTATGGGCTTGCATCACGTATTACTGCGGCTTTTGCTAGCAATGCAGATACCCTAGGTTTGTTCTTTGAAAAAGAAGGCACAGAGAAGAAACCAGCCACTGCCGGCTGGTACAACTCTGCAGCTTTTCATAAAGCTGCAGACGCCAAAGGCTTATATGCAAAAAGTATTAATGGCGATGCTTTTTCTGATGCCCTCAAGCAAACGACCATAGACACCATAAAAGCAGACTTAGGCCAAGTTGACCTGGTGGTTTATAGTCTTGCGTCTCCTCGCCGCCAGCACCCTAAAACCGGTGCAGTGCATATGTCTACGTTAAAGCCCATTGGTAAAGACGTGATTCAGCAAGGTGTAGATACAGATAAGGGCATTATTAAAGAGTTTGTCATTGGTGCAGCTAACCAAGAAGAAATTGATAACACTGTTGCGGTAATGGGCGGCGAAGATTGGCAAATGTGGATTAGCGCATTAAGCGACGCTGGCGTTCTGGCTGTTGGGTGTAAGACAACCGCTTTCACCTACGTAGGCGAAAAAATAACCCGCGACATCTACTGGGATGGCACGATTGGCCAAGCTAAAAAAGACTTAGACCTTAAGGTGGTTGGCATTCGTAAGCAGATGAATGCCATTGATGGTGATGCTCGTGTTTCTGTGCTTAAAGCAGTGGTAACTCAGGCGAGTGCAGCCATACCAGTAATGCCACTTTATCTGGGGTTATTGTTTAAGGTAATGAAGGCTGAAGGCACTCATGAAGGCTGTATTGAACAAATTGACCTACTCTTTCGTGAAAGCTTGTATGGCACTCAACCCCAGCAAGATAAAGAAGGCCGTTTAAGGGCTGATTACAAAGAATTAGAACCCCATGTGCAAGCCAAAGTGGAAGCTCTTTGGGCTAAAATTACTGATGAAAACTTATTTGAGGTCAGTGATATGGCAGGCTATAAAGAGGAGTTTTTACGCCTTTTTGGCTTTGGCGTTGATGGCGTAAATTACGAAGCAGACGTTAACCCTGAAGTCACAATTACTAACCTTATTAGCGCTTAGTTTAAGGTCAATTAAGATATAAAAAAGCGCTAATCATGATACAACAAAAGCCTTCATTTATCGCTAGAAACATTAGGGTATGTGCCTACCTTGGGCTACTCCTGGGCGTGGCTTTTGTTAATATATATTCTTATTATACAAGCTTACTAACTAATCCTGTAGAGCATACATGGGTGATTATCTGTTTTGCAGCTGCGCTTTTGATTTCACCCTTAAAGCAATGGCCAAGCGTTGTTTCTACGATTATTCTAAGTCATACATATTGGCAGCTAATACTCTACAAGGCTGAAGTAGACTGGTTCATGGTACTTTTGGAATTAGTTGCCAGTGCATATCTCGCTTTTTACGCTAAGCATTTTAGCAATAGCTGGCAGCCGTCAGATTTCACTGGCGATATTATAAGCTACTTGCCAATAATTGTACCTGGTTACTTTATCTACGGCGTATTTTTAGCATTTAGACAATGGTTAATACATCAAAAGGACTCCAGAAATTTCATTGTCACTACAGACTTTTTTCTTCATCACTTACACCTACTAGAATTTGCTGTGGGCGTAAATCTCACATTTTTAATACTCCACTGGTATCGCAACAAATTTATTGTGGCATTTAATCCCTTTCCATACGCCATTATTATATTTACACACCTAGCCTGCTTTTACGTTTGGCCAAGTAATTTGGCACCCCTTTTGTTAATCATGACTGCTTCAGTTTATTATATGGGCCTACGCGGCATCACTTTCCCCAGTTTAATTGTGTCACTGTCCCTGCCCTTCATTGCTTACAGAAGTGGTACGCTGCTAGATTATGTTAACGAACTAAATTATGCGTTTCTGATATTTTTTTCTGGTTTACTGGGCATCATAATTTTTAATGTTGCTGAGGCAGCTAAGAAAGGTGAATCTTATCGAGTTATGCTTTCAAAAAGCAACCTTACTGGCTTTTCTATAGCACTATTAGAAGTTGACACATTACGATCTCAGCTCAAAGAAAAAAACCAAGAAATTAGCCAAGCATATGCTCAACTAGAGAAAACTTATAGTGATTTAGAACAAAAAAATAGTCGCTTAAATACGCTCACCACATCGCTGTCAAGGGTCAGTCAATCCTACAAAAAATTGGCAGAAATAGACCAACTTACTCAGTTAAAATCACGCCATTATTTTTACAATTATTTAGCCGATGGCAGTCGAAAACAACCATATTTGCTAATATTAATTGATTTAGATAACTTTAAAAGAATTAATGACTATCATGGCCACAGTGCCGGAGACGAACTACTTAAACAGTGTGCTAGCGTGTTAAATAACCTGGTGCCCAAAGATAGTTTCACTGCCCGCATTGGTGGAGAAGAATTTTGTATTGTCCTAGCAAATAAGGACATTTATGAAGCGCAAACATTTGCAAGCCAGATAAGGCATCACATACGCAACACCAAGGCTAATGAATCGGCTTCATACATCTACTGTACTGCAAGCATAGGGGTAGCCGAACTGGCCATAGACTCTGCACTTAAGGAGGCAATGGGGCTCGCTGACAAAGCCCTTTATCAATCAAAATCTGAAGGCAAAAATAGAACCACCCTGGCCAATGAATTATTTATTCGACAACTCAGGATCGACCAAACTAAACCTAACTTAAACGCTGTGATCGAGGGCCTAAAAGCGGGTGAATTTGAGCTTTATATTCAACCTATTTGCAACAACAGCACCCAAAAGGCAGTGGGTTTTGAAAGTTTAATGCGTTGGCACCGGGCAGATGGTTCCATACTTTCCCCCAACGATTTTTTAGACCTTGCCCTATCACCTGAAGCTTACCCACTTTTTAAAGCGATTTCCCTGGCTCAATTGGTAACCATACTTAAGCATTTAATCAACCGTGATGAAGACTATTACTTATCCTTTAACACAGACAATACATTTATCAATTCCACAGAGTTTGTTACAGACTTAATTAACCAATTTAAGCTTGCCCAAGTAAATTTAAATTGTTTGGTGCTTGAATTGCCAGAAAAAACAGCCCTAGTCAACATGGAACGGGCATTAAACAATATTGACTTATTACAAAAAAATGGCGTTGTTATTGCCTTAGATGATTTTGGTATGGAACATTCAAATATGGACCGTATACGCGACATTCCTGCAGACATTATAAAAATAGATCGCAGTTTTATTACAAATATGGAAGGTAACCGCCGTAGTCTAGCCATCATAAAGGCGTTGGTTAGTATGGCTAAAGAACTTAACTTTGAGATTATTGCCGAGGGCATTGAAACCCAAGCCCAGGCAATAATACTTACCCAGGCGGGCATTACGAGAGCGCAAGGTTACTTCTATGGCCGCCCAAAACCAGCAGCCTATTGGCTAGAGCAGATCGACAGTGGACACATTTAATTACACTGGCAAGTGCACATTTTATTTTATAGGCTATCGTTAGGGGTATAACAAGACACGTTATCACTCCCCCTTTAAAGGTATAAAAGGCCACTATTACAATGCAACAAAATAAGTCCTTAATCGCCAGAAAAACTAAACTATATTCTTATCTTGGGATGGTTTTAGCAGTCGCTGTTGTTAATTTCTATACTTCTTTTATAGGTGAGCTTACTCACCAACACGATCAAACCTGGGAGGTTGTTTGCTTTACCAGCATTCTTTATCTGGCGCCTATACGGTACTGGAAGAAGGTTATTTTCACACTAGTTATAAGCCATATTTTTTGGCAACTATGGATTTTTGGAAGCAACATAAATTGGCCCTTATTAGCTTTTAAATTGGCTTCCGGCCTATGCATTGCTTTTTCTGCTAAGTATTTTGGCAGTATGTGGAAGCCCTCTGATTTTACTGGTAACGCATTTACTTATCTACCCGGGTTACTGCCAATTTTTTTGATATATTTTGCAACCTCGTTACTACAGCATGAGTATGAATCTGGCCATCAACAATTACTATTAGCGTTTGACTTGGCATTTTTAATGGCGCATTTACACCTGTTAGAATTTTCAGTAGTGGGTAGCTTTACGTTTTTAATACTGCAATGGTATCGTCGTCAATTTACTTGGCCAAAAAAGTCCTACTATGCGATGGCTGCCATTACAGCGCATTTAGCCTGCCTTTATATTTGGCCAACAAATTTAGCACCACTGGCTGCTATTCTGGCTGTTTCATTATTGTACACTGGCCTGCAAGGAATTGCTTTTCCCAGCATCATTTCGGTACTGGCCTTACCTTTTTTAATTTATGAAGGTGCAAGCCTACAAGGTCAAATTAACCAGTTCGATTATGCATTACTCATTCTTGTGTCAGCGGCAATGGGCTTAATCCGTGACGGTTTTTTTGCTGCAGCAAAAAAAGGGGAGCCCTATAGGGTTTTAATTTCAAAATCAGGGGCAGTGGGTTTAACAATGACATCGCCAGAAGTTGATGCACTGCAGTTACAGCTAACAGAAAAAAATCGACAGATTAATCAAACTTATATTGAATTAGAGCAAAAAAATGATGCCTTGCGAAGGCTCACAAGCTCTCTAAAGGCCCAAAAAGAAACCTATAAAAATTTAGTAGAAATTGACGAACTGACTGGGCTTAAATCGCGACGTTACTTTTCAAACTACTTAGCGGATGGTGTTCGCAAATGTCCATACACACTGTTGATGATCGATTTAGATGATTTTAAAGGCGTTAACGATATCTACGGACACCATGCAGGAGACAAACTACTTAAAGCCTACGGTCAAGTCATGACTCTAACAACAAACCACTTCGGTTTTACTGCCCGCCTTGGTGGAGAGGAGTTTTGTATGGCGTTAGAAAGTACGAGTTTGCTTGAAGCACAAACCATTGCAGAACGCTTGAGGCAAGGTATAAGCCAAACAACCGTTTCTTTTTCGGGTGTGGACATCTGCCGAAGCGCAAGCATTGGTGTGGCCGAACTGGCCATAGGCTCACAAATTAAAGACGCAATGAGCCTTGCTGACAAGGCGCTCTATCAATCAAAAGCCAAAGGTAAAAATAGGACAACCGTGGCGAATCATTGGTTTATTGCACAATTGGAAAAAAATAAAGCATACCCCAAGCTAGAGGCTATTTTAAAAGGTTTAATCAAGGGTGAGTTTAAGCTAAATATTCAACCTATCTGCGACAACAGTACCCAAAAAGCGGTCGGTTTTGAAGCTTTAATGCGCTGGCATCAGGCAGATGGTTCTATACTCACACCGGATTACTTTTTAGATATTGCTCTGTCACCTTTAGCTTACCCAACATTTAAGGCCACTGCTCTGGCTCAATTGGCACCCATTCTTAGAGATTTAGTTAACAGTAACTCAGATTATTATTTATCGTTTAACACAGACAACACTTTTATTAATTCCACTGAGTTTGTTGCCGACTTAATCACCCAGTTTAAACTTGCTCAAGTGAATCTAAATCGTTTGGTACTAGAGTTGCCAGAAAAAACTGCACTAGGCAACATGGAAAAGGCATTAAGCAACATCAAATTACTGCAACAAAGTGGCATTGGTATTGCCTTAGATGATTTTGGTATGGAACATTCAAATATGGACCGTATACGCGACATTCCTGCCGACATCATAAAAATAGATCGTAGTTTTATTGCAAAAATGGAGAAAAACCCACGTAGCTTAGCCATTATAAAAGCGTTGGTTACTATGGCTAAAGAACTTAACTTTGAGATCATTGCCGAGGGCATTGAAACCCAAGCCCAAGCGATAATATTAGCAGACTCTGGCATTACCAAAGGCCAGGGTTACTTTTATGGCCACCCCAAAACAGTCAACTATTGGCTAGATCAGATTAAGGAAGGGCTCATTTAATAAAAATACCGCCGGTCTGACAAAGCGCCATAAAGGTGTGCCACTTCGTTGGCGTAACCATTATAAAGCTGAGTGCGCTGTCGGCCATACTCCCCAATCACACGTTCAGACCCTTGAGACCAACGTGGATGATCATGATCTGGGTTCACGTTAGCATAAAAACCATATTCTCTTGGGTTTTGCTGCCACCAAGTGGTTTTAGGCATCTGTTCCACTAATTCAATACGCACAATAGACTTAGCCGACTTAAAGCCGTATTTCCAAGGTAAAACTAGACGAATGGGCGCACCCGTTTGCTGCTCTAAGGGTTTATCATAAATACCAGTAGCAAGTAAGGCCAAAGGATTCATCGCTTCCTCAATGGTTAAGCCCTCAGTGTAGGGGCCTCCAGACCAATCGGCATTAGGCATTTGAGTTTTATCGTTGGCAGTAATAAAACGCACATACTTTGCACGACTATTAGGTTGCGCTGCGGTTATCAGCTTATGCAGTGGTATACCATTCCAAGGGATCACCATAGACCATGCTTCTACGCACCTAAAACGGTGCACATGGGACTCTATAGCATACTCCCCGTAGATATCAGCTAGATCGTAAGCGCCCTTCTTATCGGCCCCTGCCCCTGTGATTTCCACAGTCCAAGGTGAAGTTATTAGCGTTTTAGCTGCTTCAGAAGGATCACTTTTTTCGAAGCCAAATTCATAGTAGTTGTTATAGCTGTTAATCGTTTCCAAGGGTGTCGGTTTAAGTGGTTCAGATGCATCTGCACTCGCTAGTAAAGAACCTGCCAATGGCAGGGTTATGGCCGCAGCAATACCGCTAGCAATAAAGTGCCTCCGGTTACGGAAATTATGTTCAGAAGTGATCATAGAATGGGGAATAGGTTTCATAGTGCAGCCTTATTAAACTAGTTTAGCTTAGTTAGTTAATCTTACGTCAGTGTTAACGTAATAGATTCAAACGGTGCTGATTTTATACTCAGTTGCAGTTTCAAGTTTTTTAAGACTCTAAGTTGAGCTCTTACGTTCTTTAGCGGCCCTTTAGTTACATAACACTAGGCTCCAGACATTCCCCGCTGATGGTAATTCGGTGCATCAAACGAAATTCACCATCATAATCATTTAGTGCACAGTGCTGGGTCGCACGATTATCCCATATTGCCATCGAACCTTGAGTCCATTTAAACCGACAGGTAAATTCGTTTTTGTATGCATGTAAATATAAGTAATCCAAAAGCGGCTGCGATTCTTGCTTACTCCAACCTTCAAACTTCACTGTGAAGTCGCCATTTACATAAAGTGCCAGTTTTCCAGAGAGTGGGTGCTTTATTACTACAGGGTGCACCGCATCTTGTGTGGCCTTTGTGACATTACCTAACCGACCTTCCACATCATCCAAGCCCACATAGGCTGTGGCACCAAAAGCATGGCGGCTAGAGTGTTCAGCACGCATCCGATTTAAGGTGTTTTTCATGCCATCAGACAAATGGTCATAGGCTGCATACATGCTTGAAAACAATGTATCTCCACCCACCTTAGGAACTGCTCGGGCGTATAAAATAGACCCCATTGCAGGCGCATAATCGTAGCTATGATCTGTATGCCAAGATGAACCAATATTTGATTTTTGGTGCACTTCTTTACGCACTTCTGCGATCACAGGGTGGCTTGCTACTGCTTGGAAAAAACGATTAACCGTTATTTCTCCCCAACGTTCTGCAAACTCAATGTGCTGATCGGGTGTGATATTTTGATTTCGCATAAAAATAACACCGTGAGCTACAAATGCCTGTTTCACTTCCAAAAATTGTTGCTTGCTTAAGCCCTCTGCGATATTTATACCACTTATTTCGGCACCTACAAAGCGGCTTAACGGTGTTACTAAAATTGTTTTGTACCCTGTTGTCATACTAACCAACCTTACATAGTTCTGGGCGGTAGCCATGGGACCTGCCGAAAATTTCAGCTCGAGTGTACCACTAGTAGGTGAGCAGTTGCGGTAAAAGGTGTTGGGTTCTTTTTGCGTTCATTAAATATGTTAACACTAGATTTTTTAATAGACGACCCTATTGTATTTGCCACAGAGGTTGTTAACTTAAAACCATTAAAGCATGCCCATATCAGGTGTGTGTCCCGCCTTAGTATGTAGATAAGGGATAACCATTTAGCTCTTTTTAAATAAATAACTATATGACTGGCTGCCTACTAATATTTGTTTATGGTCATACAAACTAATTGCGTAACGCCCACGGAAATCTCGTTTTGCCTGCGCTATCTGATCAACTCGAACAATACACCCTCGGTTAATTCGCCAAAACTGATTAGGGTCAAGCTGCCGCTCTAGCTCCACTAGTGATTGCCGAATTAAATAGGTTTTATTGATAGTAACCACATCAATATACTTTAGATCTGCTTTGAAATAGATAACATCTTTAAGTTGAACTAACTCAGTAGTGTCCTCTATACCTACACGTAGCCACTCTAACATTGGTGTTTTTTCTGGTAAAAGGGTCTTAACTAGCGCCACTAGCTCATCACGCACCACTGGGGCTTGCTGTTTTAATCTTTGAACAGTCTTACTAAGCCTTTCGTCATTGACAGGTTTCAAAAGGTAGTCCACTGCAGACTCATTAAACGCCTCAACAGCATATTGGTCAAAAGCTGTAACGAAAACAATTTTGGTACCTATAGGTAATTTTTCAGCCACTTGAAGTCCATTTAACCCGGGCATTTGAATATCTAGAAATACTATATCGGGCTTAAGGCTTTGCGCTAACCCAATGGCTTGTAGCCCACTGTTAGCCGTGCCAGAAATCTCAAGCTCTGGCCATAAAGTCCCAAGTTTAGAGACCAAATAATTAACAAGATTGGGCTCATCATCAACCACCATTGCTGTCTGCATTAGCACGCCTCTATTGGTATAGTAAGGGTCACGATAGCCCCCGACGGTTCGTTATCCACAATGCTCAAAGCGGCTCTGTCTGCATAAATAGCATGCAGTCGGCGGCGAACATTACTAAGCCCAATACCGGAGTGATAGGTTAGATTGGCACTGCTGAGCGCTCTAAAACCAAGGCCCGTATCGGTGACCTTAATAAGAAGTCCATGATCGCTAAAGGCTAACCCTATGCTCACTTCACCACCTTTAACTGACGGTTCAATGCCATGCTGAATGGCATTCTCAACCAGCGGCTGAACTAACAGTGAAGGGATTTCTAGGCTGGTAAACGATATATCATCTTCAATGCCAATGGGTAAGAATTGATAGGTTAGGCGTTCTCCTAAGCGCATTTTATGCAGCTCTAAATAGGCGTTGAGCAACCATAGTTCGTCTCCAAGGGTATGGTTCTTATCACGGCTGCGATCAAGCTTTACCCTTAACAAGCGAGTTAAATTAACTAAGCTGTTTTCTGCTAATTTTGGATTAATTTCAATTAAACTGACAATATTAGATAAAGTGTTAAACAAAAAGTGGGGTTCAATTTGAGCCTGGAGTAACTCTATCTCGTTTCCCAAGGCAATTGTCTCTTGCCTAAGCTGCTTGGCCTCAAGTTGAGAAATCTGCTTACCTTGGTAAGCCAAACGCACTTTTGCAATAGTAAATGTACCAGAAAAGACGGCAATAATCGTGCTAAATAGCAATACCTTGCTTCCAGCAGGGTAGTTAAAGAAAAACAACGGGTTTTCAAAAACTATTAGACCTCCTAAACACATACCTAACAATAAACCAATGCAACCTTTGCTTAAGCCAACCCAGTAGCTAGTAGAACTTGGATAAAGAAAACGATCAAAAATAAAAAATGTTAGTTGGAGACTATAGCCAATACTTAATGAGACTTTAATCGAGGGCGCATAACTTGGCGCTAGTGCAGTATCTAACACCACTTGAGCAATTACTGCGCACAACACGGTAGTCCAAAAAGTTGGTAACAATAATTTTACCCAGCCAAACTTCATTTTTGTGCCTCTGTAAGTTTCATACACCAATGCCTTTATTTTGCCTAATCATAATCTAGCTTAGATTATAAACCCAGCATTTTGGCATGATTGCCTATGACCCGTTTTTTAACTTTAAAAAGTGCCAATGATCAACGTTTATGCTTAATTCTTTCAATATATATCTCAATAGCTCTGCGACAAACTTAACTTAAAGGGTATCAGGCGCCATAAAGCAGTATTTAAGCGTATATCTGTTATTTAAGCGATAGGGCGTTGGTTAGTAAATATGGCATGAACAGACAATAAATAAAATGACCAATGGCAGCAGAGGTTAAACTAGTGCAGCTCACTAAGTCTGCTCACACAATATAAACCTTAGCAGCTTGGGGAGTCATGTGAGTTTTTTGAGCTAATGGGTGGGAGTAGACTTTACTTAAAAGCGTTTATTTAAGACACAAAAAAACCGCATTAAAGCGGCTAATAAGGTGCAGTAGTTGCATGAAATGGCGGAACGGACGGGATTCGAACCCGCGACCCCCGGCGTGACAGGCCGGTATTCTAACCAGCTGAACTACCGCTCCGCATAAATGACTACTTCCAACGTACACTTGGTGGGTGATGACGGGTTCGAACCGCCGACCCTCTGCGTGTAAAGCAGATGCTCTCCCAACTGAGCTAATCACCCAACGTATTAAGTGCTACTAATTTTTCATTTTAAGCCAAGTTCAAGGGTGGCTTAAGAAAAATAAGTGGCGGAACGGACGGGATTCGAACCCGCGACCCCCGGCGTGACAGGCCGGTATTCTAACCAGCTGAACTACCGCTCCGCATTTCCTTTAAGCTAACCCGGTTCGGTGTTGCCTTAAGGAGATGCGCATTTTAAAGATTTCCTCAGCCGTGTCAAACGTTTAGGCGAAAAAAAGTGATATTTCTTTATACTGGTCAAAAACCATACAGATTTATTAAAAAATCTACACCTGGGCTACATCACTTGGAACCTAAGTGCAGATGTAATAGTCTTAGGGCTAGTTTGTAAGATAATTCACATCAAAACAGAATGACATTAAGGATTTGCCCATGAAACCATTATTTTTTACCTTAGGTTTAAGTTTGAGCTTGCTAATGGGTGGCTGTGCCGTAAGCCCGCAGTCTATTGTGCTAAGTCCACAAGCAGCTCTTTCTGGCCCCGCCTATGGCCAAGGGCGCGCACTTGCTATAACTATAGAAGATCGTCGCTCTAGCAGCGTTTTAGGCAGCCGAGGTGGCATTTATGACGCCTCCAGTGTGATCACTATATCGAACGATATTACAAGCGCCCTGCTTGTTGCCGCTCAAGGTGCAGCAACCCAACTAGGGTTTGACGGTTCTAGCACTTCAGCACCGGCAACGCTTACGCTAATCCTCGAACAATTAAGCTATGACACCCAAAGCAATAATTTAATTCATACAGTTAGTATTGACGCTAAGATCACTCTAGTCACCACAGTAGGTGGAAGCAGCCACACCGGGCATTACCAAACTCAACGCAGCCACAAATTCCCAAGCTTGCCCGAGGCCCAAAAAAATCAGGAAATCATCAGTGAGGCCCTTAGCACAAGCTTAGAGCGTGGCTTTAGCGACATTAGCCTTGCCAACTTTTTGGCCCAGAATTAGGTACTGGCTTAGTCAGTCTGTTTAAAATCTAAAGCAACAGAATTAATGCAGTAACGAAGGCCAGTTTCTGGGGGGCCATCTGGGAATACATGACCTAAGTGGGCATCACACGCATCGCACATTACTTCTGTTCGCCTCATTCCGTGGGTCACGTCTACCTCTTCTTTCACAGCTGGGGCATTTGCTGGCGCACTAAAGCTGGGCCACCCGCAACCTGCGTCAAACTTAGATTGGCTAGAAAATAGCTCTGCACCGCAGCAGTGGCAATGATATTTGCCACTTTCAAAATGCTGATCATATTGCCCTGTATGAGGCCTTTCGGTACCTTTTTGGCGGCACACAGCAAAGGCTTCTGGGCTTAATTCCTCACGCCATTGCGATTCAGATTTAGGGACACCTACCTTGATAGTGTTTTTTTCAGTCATCTCAATGCTCCTGCATTTGGTTAAAAAATAGTCAGTATTGGTTAAATGATACTGTTTAGTGGCGCTTTTATAGTTTTATAAAAGATTTTTAGCACGTATGATAAGTTATTATTATCACATTAAATCTATAAGTTCGACGAGATCAAGTTTATGAATATGATACGCAAGTCGCAGAAACTGATGAACGTATGCTACGACATTCGCGGTCCAGTGCTTGAAGAAGCCAAACGCCTAGAAGATGAAGGCAGTCGCATTATTAAACTTAACATTGGCAACCCAGCTCCATTTGGTTTTGAAGCGCCAGAAGAAATCGTTCAAGATGTGATTCATAACCTGCCTAATGCGCAAGGTTACTGTGATTCTAAAGGCCTGTTTGCAGCCCGTAAAGCAGTGATGCACGAATGCCAGCGTAAAAACGTTAAAAATGTCACTATAGAGGACATTTATATTGGTAATGGCGTTAGTGAACTTATCGTTATGGCTATGCAGGGCCTGTTAAATGAAGGCGATGAAATGCTTATTCCAGCGCCCGACTACCCCCTTTGGACTGCAGCAACCTCGCTGTCTGGTGGCACACCGGTGCATTACCGCTGTGATGAAGATAACGGCTGGCAGCCAGATCTTGAAGACATGGCATCCAAAATTACTGACCGGACCCGTGGCATTGTGGTAATCAATCCAAATAATCCCACAGGGGCAGTGTATTCCAAGGAAACCCTTGAAGCGATTACTGAATTGGCCCGTAAAAATGGCCTCATTATCTTTGCTGACGAAATTTACGATAAAATTCTTTATGAAGACGCTACGTTTACGCCTATGGCAAGCTTAGCAGATGATGTTTTGTTCATGAGCTTTAACGGCCTATCTAAAACATACCGTGCTGCGGGGTTCCGCTCTGGTTGGGTGGTATTGTCTGGGGCTAAGCATAGGGCCAAAGACTATATTCAAGGCCTAGATATGTTGGCCAGTATGCGTTTGTGTTCTAACGTACCAAGTCAGTATGCTATTCAAACCGCGTTAGGTGGTTACCAGAGTATCAAAGAACTGACTTGTGAAGGGGGCCGGTTAACCCGTCAACGCGATATGGCTTGGCGAATGTTAGACGCCCTGCCAGGTGTGAGTTGCCATAAACCTGAGGGAGCTTTATATTTATTTCCCCGCTTAGACCCTGAAATCTACCACATAGAGAATGATGAGAAATTCGCCTTTGATTTGCTCTCGCAACAAAAGGTGCTAGTGGTTCAAGGCAGCGGCTTTAATTTGCCAGACAGTCAACATTTTCGCATTGTATTTTTGCCCTATGAAGAGCAATTAATCGAAGCGGTAGGCCGCATTGCTACTTTCTTGGGCACCTTACGCAAGTAACAGTGTGTTTAAGGGTTACCTAGAGGATACAAAACCACGTCGTGAAAGCCGCAAATCACAGGCACTAGGCCCGCCAACTCTTGGTCTAATGTCGGGTCGCCTGAGTCGACTAACAGTGGCCTACCATTGAGACCCTTGAGTTTGGTTTTGGTTGCCACAATGTGAATATTAGTCAACCCCAAATGTTTAATCAGCTCTGCACTAAGTTGCTGGTTACCCCGACCTAACACGTGCCCCTGGCCCCCAATTAAAGTAATGAAAAGCTGTGCTGAATGGTGCCTGCATAAAGCTAGCAACTGTTGCGCTGTAACATCGCTGGCAACCACTTGGCCATCTTCGATAACGTCTACACCTAACAAAGTGTTTTTTAGGTCTAAGTAGTTCATGATTGCCGCTACAGTAGAACCAGAACCCATAATATACCGAATACCAGGCTCCATAAGTTCCTCTACATGGGCAGATATATCATCTAACACTAAAGCTTCGATTTCTTTGGAACCTTCTTTAGCACCATCTTTGGTGGCTTGCATATATTGATGCGACTCAGGTACTTGAAGCTCGCCATAATAGCGAGCCTTTACTCGTCCAGCACGAAACTCTTCCTCGTCTATATCGCGTACTTCTTGGCTGCGCAAACTCACAAGCTCACCCCTCACTAACTGAGCAATCACTTGGCCTGCGGCCAAGGGTGTAATGCCATATACGCCCGAATGAATCTTTACACCCGCAGGTATACCTACAACAGGCACTTGGTC
The DNA here is from genome assembly GCF_047730085.1 of Candidatus Njordibacter sp. Uisw_056. Taxonomy (NCBI): domain Bacteria; kingdom Pseudomonadati; phylum Pseudomonadota; class Gammaproteobacteria; order Pseudomonadales; family Candidatus Njordibacteraceae; genus Candidatus Njordibacter; species Candidatus Njordibacter sp. Uisw_056. Next base: position 1,733,734 of record NZ_CP159830.1, read on the forward strand.
TCCAATCGCTTTTAAAAGGTCTCTTGCAGTGCCATCTCCCCCTACAAACACCAGCAAATCCACCCCTTTCTTTAGTAAGGCTTGCGCAGCTAGCATAGTGTCCGTTGCGCGTGAAGGTTGGGTTTTGGCCTCACCAATCACCTTAGTGGTTATACCAACAGCTAGGCCACAATCTGCGCCCATGTCACCAGAAAATGCATAAATGCATACATCAAGCCCAGCCAACTCAGTTAGTGCCTGCATACAGCGCACATTAGCCTTCGGCACAGCACCAAGGGCTAATGCTTCTGGTGCCACATTGTCGCTACCTTTTAATGCCACACTTCCACCTAAGCCTGCTAGGGGGTTAACCACTAAACCGATGTTAAACGTCATTTACGGTGTCTCATGTAAAATATCAAAACCCAAGCCAATCATCATGGTGGTAGTGTCGGTGTTAGTCATGCCTTGCAATTGAAGGCTAGAAAATTCTCGCCTTATGGGGTAGTTTTTGCGCAACCAATCAAAATCATTACCTTCATGCATACGGGCATTATCTTCCATCAATGGATAAACACTACCACAAGCTTGAGCTAAGACTTCCTTAGCTGTTTTATTGGGGCTGACTTGTAGTGATGATAGATCCGGCTGAGGTATTAAGCGATCTAGCTGATGACTAGAATCCAACCCGAAGTGTTCACAAAAGTCCTTATATATCATATAAGTACCTCGCATTTTTCCTTCTAAAGAATGCCCGGCAATGTGTGGCGTCACACAATGACAATAGTCAAATAGACTCTTGTCTATATTAGGTTCTTGATGCCATACATCCATAAACAAATGTAAATCATGGTCGTTTTTTTGGCGTTCTAAAAGCGCTTGCTGATCGACTACCTCACCTCGCCCCGCACTGATTAGCACGGTCCCTTTGGCTAAGCTTTTAATACGTTTTTCATGCAACAAGTTTTCAGTGGCATGCGCCCCTGTTTTAGTCAACGGTGTGTGCAAACACACAATTTGGCAGCGCGATAACAACTCATCTAATTCAACATAGTCAGGATGCCCTGCATCTGCTTTTGGTGGGTCACATTGCAGCAGGTTAAATCCAGCTTTTTGCAGCCTAAGAGCTAATTGTCCACCGACATTGCCAGCACCCACAATGCCAATAGTTCGTAAGCGAGGATCAATACCGAGAGTTTGCCAAGCATGGTTGAGACAGGCGATCACATAGTCGACTACCCCAGCGGCATTACAACCAGGGGCATTACGCCACACAATGTTGTTAGCATCCATATAGTCTGTGGCTAGATGATCTGTGCCAATAGTACAGGTACCCACAAATTGCACCTTGCTGCCCTTCAACAAGGCTGGAGTCACTTTGGCAGTTGAACGCAGTACTAGCGCATCGGCGTTAGCAACTTGTTCCGGGGTAATTGACCGGCCATTAACCCGAGTAATTTGTGCTAGGTCACCAAAAAGTTCATCAAGTAGTAATATAGTGTCATCTGCTACTAAGTTAATCAGGGCCATTAAATTACTCCTAGGCTTTTGGGGGTATAGGTGTTGGTAGAATCTTGATGTATGCCAGCACTTTGTTTGGCACTGGCATGCCATTGGTTTACATTGACAATATCACCATCAGTTTCCATGGCGGGGTAAGCTAAGCCATGGCAATCACAAAAATCAGCTAACTTGGGGTAACTCCAACGAAATAACGTTTTTTCGTAGTCTGCACCCAACAGTTGAGGACGACTATAACTGCCCTGTAACTCCCTTTGACGCTGAGCTTCAAGTAATATGATGGCAGCCGCAACAGACACGTTAAACGAGTGCACCATACCTAACATAGGAATCACCACTTGATGGTCTGATGCGGCTAATGCTGAAGGGCTGACACCATGCATTTCTGCACCCAGGATAAGTGCTGTGGGCAGGGTGTAGTCTAACTCACGATAATCGACAGCCAGATCACTTAAATGGGCTGACACTAACTGCATACCCTGTTTTTTAGCAGTATATAGCGCGCTATTCATATTATCATGAGCCATTATATTTACCCACTTTTGGCTACCAAGGGCTGTGCCCTTGTGATTACCAAATCCGCCTGCAGGTGTGACCACATGCGCACGGTGTATGCCCACCGCATCGCAGGTACGAATAAGCGCTGAAATATTTTGAGCTTTATTAACTTGGTCAGTAATGATGGTTAAATCAAGCTGACGGCAAGCCAGGGTGGCTTTATATTTTGCCAAACGAGCAGGAGTCATAGGGTTACGAAAAAATCAGGATGTATCACCCATTAATGATAACAATTTATTGATTAGATTTGTTACAATGTGTGTATATTAAGGATTATCTTACACTTCATTACACAATCAATGACGCAAAACCACGTAACACCTATTATTGCTTATCAGGGCCATCAAGGTGCTTATTCCCACCTGTCTTGCCAACGGATGTTCCCCAACTTTGAAGCTCGTGCTTGCATGAGCTTCAGCGCTGCTATGGCGATGGTAGAGCGAGGCGAAGCTCACATTGCTATGATTCCTGTAGAAAACTCTACCGCAGGCCGGGTAGAAGAAATTTACCGCCAACTACCTCACACGTCGCTGTATGTTATTGGTGAACATTATGAACCGGTTAACCATTGTTTATTAGGTTTGAAAAACAGCTCAGTAGCGCAGATAAAAACTGTGGGCTCACACCCCCAAGCGTTGGCTCAATGTGATAAACGCCTTACAAAGCTTAACATTCGACCTACAGCAACGCTAGATACCGCTGGGGCTGCCCTTGAAGTGAGCCAAAAAGGTGATCTGAGTCATGGTGCTATCGCCTCTAGCTTAGCCGCACAGCTGTATGATTTAGCTATTCTACAAGAGAATTTTCAAGACGTTCAGGGCAATACCACGCGTTTCTTAATCTTATCGCGTGAACATAAAATCCCTACTCAAGTCATCGGTCAAAAATACATCACTTCATTTTTGTTTACCGTACGCAACATCCCCTCTGCTCTATACAAGGCCATGGGTGGCTTGGCCACCAATAACGTTAACCTAATTAAATTAGAAAGCTATACCCCAGACGGGCGAATGGTAGCAACTCAGTTTCACATTGATGCTGAAGCCCATCCACACGACGCCAATATGATTTTAGCCATGGACGAATTGGCTTATTTTGCTAAAGACATCCGTATGTTAGGCACCTATGTTGCTAGTGACTATAGGTACCTAAAGGTTTAAACCCGTGCAACATAAATAACGACTTATACCTAAAGCCCATTTTTTAACAATTATCAACACTAGCTACACCAGTCTGGAGTCGACATCATGTTTCAATCAACTAAATTACTTTATGCATTAACACTTGTGCTGCTATTTTCAGGCGGGCTGTTATTAGCTAAATATGCACCATGGGCTGATCAAAGCACGGCTAACGCAGGGTATGCTAATTTGGGCGGCGACTTCACATTAAGTTCTAAGGATGGAGAAGTGAGCCTTGAAGACTACCGTGGTCAGGTGGTGTTGATGTATTTTGGCTTTACCTCATGTCCAGATGTATGCCCTACTGCGCTCTCCACCATGGCAGCAAGCATGCGCCAATTAACACCCAATCTAGAAGCGCAAATTCAACCCTTATTTGTTAGCGTAGATCCAGGCCGTGACACACTAGATAATCTGGCCATGTACAGTGCCTACTTTCACCCTAGAATGTTGGGTATTACTGGAAGCATTGAAGCCATTGATGAGATAGTAAAAAAGTATGGGGCATACTATAGCCATATCCCACTAGAAAACTCTGCACTAGCCTATACTGTAGACCACACCTCTCGGGTATACCTTATAGGCACTGAAGGTCAGCTTATAAGCACTGTTGCTCACGGCACCTCAGTAGACGAATTGGTAGCTTTACTTAAGCAACATTTGTAGGTTTTTCTTCTGGCCAGTAGAGCTTATCAAGAGTGACGAAGCCACCATAGGTTTGCTGTAATTGCAAAAACAGTAGCCTTGCCTCGGGTGGCAACCCATGGGCAAAATAGGCCCGCGCCTGAGCTGAAACAGCTAACCTAAAGGCTAAGTCATCGCAGTCTGCACCGTTTAGGTTATCGGCGCTGGCAACAAACAGTCGCTGAGTTGCCAAACTAAACAGCCACTCTAGGGCCTGTGGTTTAACCTCTACTTTTTCAAATTCTGCTTGCTGCTGATGACTGCGTCCGTCTGGTCGGTACCAATAACCAAAATCTTCAAGTAATCTTCTGGCCTTACCAGCCACACACCAATGTGATATTTCATGCAAAGCGCTGGCAAAGTAACCGTGGGCAAATACTATTTGGTGAACTGCACACTGAGCGTTAGCTGGTTCATAAATGGGCTCATCTAGTTTACCATGGCGCCCATCACACAAGGCACAGACTAGGCGTGTGTTAAGTGACTTGACGAACAACCCATCAAACAGCTTAATGATTTGCTGGCACTGGCATTTAGTGTGTTTAGGCATTAGTTAATTATGGCCGAATATGCACAAAGCGGCTATTATAGCCCATCTTTTTTCCCACCAACACTTTGGTTTTTCTAATGCATCAAATAACGGGCCATACCTACAGCGCAGCAGCCATGGGCCAGGAATTACGTCAATTCTTGCGCTTAGGTACTCCCATACTCATTGCTGAAGCGTTACATATGAGCGCCAGCTTCGTTGATACTATTATGGCAGGTCGTTATAGCTCAGCAGACTTAGCTGCTGTGGCTGTTGGATCTAGCTTGTTATTCCCCGTATTAATATTGATGATGGGGACTATCATGGCAACAACACCCACTGTTGCTCAATACTTCGGTGCAAAAAAGCTCACTCTAATCGGCCCTTTTGTGCAGCAATCTTTATGGCTAGCTGCCATCTTAAGCTGCTTAGCTGTGGGGTTGTTATACGCCTTAGACCCATTATTTGATTGGTTAGACATTAAGGATCCAATAAAAGGCATCGGTTTACGTTATTTGCATGCAGCTGCATTAAGTTTGCCGGCTGTGGCCATTATGCAGAGCCTGCGTAGCTTCAGTGAAGGTTTAGGTATCACTAAACCTATGATGTATTTTAGTTTGTTAGGCTTAGTGATCAATATCCCCATGAACTATATCTTTATTTATGGGTATTTTGGTATCCCAGAAATGGGTGGCGAAGGCTGCGGTTGGGCAACTGCCATAAGTATGTGGGCCAGCGTTATTGGCATGGCTATTTATGTTTATATTAAGCCTGCTTACCACCAGTGCGCTATGTTTAGCCAGTTTAATTGGCCACAACTGAGCATTCAAATTAAGATTTTAAAAGTGGGTTTACCCATCGGTTTTTCTATTTTTATAGAAGCCACAATGTTCGCCATAGTCGCTTTACTGCTAGCACCGCTGGGTGCCGATATTGTTGCTGCTCACCAATTAGTTCTCAACTTTACCAGCATGTGCTTTATGATCCCATTGAGCATTGGCATGGCACTCACCATCCGCGTAGGCCACGGCATTGGTGGCAACTTGCCAGAGCAAGTGAAACGTTCTGTGCTGGTTGGTTTTGGCCTGGCATTAGGTCTATCAAGCTTAACCTGCTTGCTTATGCTCCTGCTTCCAGTCACCTTAGCAAACATTTACACTACTGAACCTATTGTGGTAGAAATTGCTGCAAGCCTATTTATTTTTGCTGCGTTGTTCCAGTTTTCAGATGCGTTACAGATCGCTGCCAATGGTGCTTTACGTGGCTTTAAAGATACTGCTAAACCATTATTACTTATTTTCATTTCTTATTGGTTAACTGGCCTGCCCCTAGGCTACATATTAGGCATGACAGACATCATCTACCCTGCAATGGGTGCCTCAGGATTTTGGATTGGCATCATTTTTGGCCTCAGTGTGGCAGCACTGCTGTTAAGCCTGCGCTTATGGCGAGTTTTAAGTAAGCCTTTTCCACACCCCAGCTAGGTTGATTTATTAGCCAGCGCCACTATATACATCTTACAGACCTAAAAAGTAACTTTTTCTTGGCTCAATGCTACTGAGTTTTACTTCAAAACCACGTATCATAGCCTTAAACAACCTAATTAAGAGAACACCATGAGCGAACTAACTCACGCGGTAACAGACGCCACCTTTGACCTCGACGTCGCCAATGCAGATGTGCCTGTATTACTAGACTTTTGGGCACCTTGGTGTGGCCCATGCAAAATGATAGCGCCTATCCTAGAAGACGTTGCTGCTGAATTTGAAGGCAGCGTTAAGGTATGCAAGATCAACGTTGACGAAAATAGCGAAATTGCTGCTCGCTATGGTGTGCGTGGCATTCCAACTTTAATGTTGTTTAACAACGGTGAAGTTGCAGGCACTAAAGTAGGCGCTTTGGCTAAATCTGATTTGTTAGCATTTATTTCTGATAACACCTAATCAGTTTGTCTAGGATATAAAAAAACCGAGCATTGCTCGGTTTTTTTAGGCTTGGTAAAAGCAACTCACTTATTTCTTATTTTTACTAAGCAATAGGTCTAATTTGCTCGCCATGCGTTGCCCCTCATTTAAACCATCAAAGGGGCTTGGGGCTTTTTCTATCTTTGCTTCAGGCTTATGGTCTTTTGGCTGAGCGCTCTTTTTAGGCTTAGAGTGCACCTGATCAGGGCGCTTTCTAGCGCTGGGTCTTGGCTTATTAGGCTTGCGTGGCGCCGGCAACTTAGTTAATGCGTGAATCGCTTCATCAGCCGTCACTGCACCTTCAGCTTCACCAAGCAAATTAATACGGGGCGCTGCATCCGTTTGCGACTTTAGATATCCAAAAGCTCGCACATAACTCGCAAGCCCACGCTTGATCTTAGTTTGACTCAGTTTTCCGTCAGCCACCAAATCTTCTTGAATACCAACCTTAAGTGGCCTAGGTTTAGCAAAGCAGAAGGTTTGTGGGTAGGTTTCACATATCAGCTCAACCGCTGCACGATTTGCCGCACGGCTTTTAGCTTTTTTACGGTCTGCTGCACTTATCTCTGGCACAACTGGCTCGGGTACTATCGAACTTATTGTTTCTGCAGGTGCAGTTTGCACTGCGGCAGGAGATATTTCTGTGATGGGTAATTCGCTAGTACTGGTCATAATGTCTTGATTTTGATTATCTGTAAGTATCTGGCTGCGGTTATGCTCAACTTGCTGCTTTAGCTGACTATGCTCTTGCCTTAGAACATTAACCTGCTGTTGCGACTGCACCAGAATTTTTTGTTGATTTTTAATACGCTCTGAAAGTTGCTGAGTTAGCTCTAGAGTGTCTGTATTTGTTAACTTAGAATCAGTCATTGTTATCTTAAACTATTAAAGCCTAGCCTTTTCATTACGTTGGACATTGTACCTATTGATTCACTCAAGGGCTATAGATTTGAGCTTTTTACATAAACTTGAGTCTTCCACTTGCAGAAAGCGCCTATCCTTGCCTATACTCTAAACACCTAAGCTAAACATTATCGTACTATTATATCGTTAAATCCAGTTTTCTTAGAGGATGCTGTCATGTCCACTGCCATACCCGCCGCCAAGGTTATAGACCTTTTTAGTGGCCAAGAGCACCAAACCCATCACCGCCCTCAGGTGGTGCGATTAGCACCAGAGCTAGATGGCTTTGAAGTGCTCTATTCTAATGAACATGGCCACCCTAAAACTGGCCAAGAATTATTTTCTGTTAAAATTTTGTTCTGGGCTTTATTGGATGATGGCTCCTTTGCTGGGATGATTCCGTGGTTTGACGAGCTAATCATTTGTGCAGACCTAAACTGCCCTAAAAAAGGTTTTTTTCAGGGGTATTATGACCCTGGCCTTGATCAAAACATGCCTCAGGTGCCAGAACATAAATGCATTGAACTTATTACAGCGGCAGATTATTTTGATTTTGAAGTAGACGATACCGTGTTTGTGGTGCAAGAGCTTCCCGATACATGTGGTAGCCACGCCGTATTTACCGCTGATAACTTTAACAGCTTTTCAATGTCCGAAGTATTTAGTTGGCGTTTGTTTAGTGATGGCTGCATTCAAGCCCAAATGGTTAATCTTGAGCAAGTGGTTCGCTGGCCGGTTCTGGTTGGAGATGATTGTTTAATTGCTTGTGATGAGGTAGCCGACTTTGTCAACTTTTTCCAATACCGAGTGGCTATCAACATTAAAGAGCAAGATGCAGACACCATGGCTGTACTGGACCAGCTCAAATCAGACATCTAGCCTCTACTTATGATTCTGTGGAGTAGTACTGAGTTACCACTCCTCCAGAGAATCTCTCATAGACGTTTGTAACGCTTGCAAATGTTTGATCCAACCGGCTACTGGCCAATGGTCTGGGTCAGTTAAATCACCTTCTGAATAGCTTACAATAAATTGTTCAGACTCAGTCTGTGGTTTGGCTAAAACAGAAAAGTCGGTTATTTCTTGCAGCTCAATCCATCGCTTCCAATCCCCCTCTTGCAGCAGCAAAAGTATTTGCTGAGCTTCTGGGGATAGATAGTCTTGTTTAACAAGCAAGGCTTCAATTTCCACCCAGGTGAGTAACGTAATATCATCAAACCGAGTATTGGCTAACTGCTTTAAACTGGCTTGAGTAAGCAATTTTGCAGCATTTAAAAGGTGATCAATGATGGCGTATTGATAGGCCATACGCTGGGGCCGCTGCCGCCAATAATGAGGGTGCTCTGGGTCGCCATAGTTAGACAACAAATCCTGCCATAAACGTTTGCTAAACGCCAGCCGGTGTTGACTTGCGCTTAGCCATTGGTCTTGAACAGCCATACTATTTTTTCGCGCTAGCTGTTTTTTTAACTACTTTTTTAGCCGGCTTTTTAACTACTTTTTTAGCAGACTTTTTCACCGGCACATCTTCTACCCACTTACCACTCACATACATAGCACGCCATCCTGAAGCTTTTTTTTCAACTTCGGACATAACGTACTGTTCCTTAGTTTTACGGCTATATCGAACGATGGAAGGGTTACCTTCATGATCCTTTACCGGCGCTTTAAGTAAAAAGGCGTACTTAGGGTCTAGCACTTCTTTGTGAGGCAAAATTTCAGCCACCAAAGGTGCACGAGTTTCACGGTTTTTAGGAAATTTGCTGGCTGCCAAGAACAAACCTGCAGCACCATCTCGCAAAATATAATGGTCATCCACTTTTTCACATGCTAATTCTGGCATGGGAATTGGATCCATTTTTGGTGGCGCAGCTTCACCACTGCGTAATAGTTTACGCGTGTTTTTACAGTCACTATTGGAGCAGTCAAAATATTTACCAAAACGCCCCGTTTTTAGGTGCATATCAGCTTCACATTTATCACATTGAATAAGTGGGCCATCGTACCCTTTAATCCGATACTCGCCAGCCTCTACTTCAAAACCACTACAGTCTGGATTATTGCCACACACATGTAATTTACGCTTTGCATCAATTAAGTAGCCATCCATCGCCGTATCACAAATTTTGCAGCGGCGTTTTTTGATCAGTAAGCGAGATTCTGCTTCATCATCTGCATCTACAGCGACGACTTCATCACCAGGTATTAAATTTATGGTTTCTTTGCAGCGTTCTTTGGGTGGCAACGCATAGCCAGAGCAACCCAAAAAGACACCCGTAGACGCCGTACGAATATTCATTGCTTTACTGCAACTTGGGCATTCTATGTCAGTCAGCGTTGGTGAGTTGGCCCGCATGCCATCTTCTGCTTCAGCAATACTCAACTTTCGAGTAAAGGCTTTATAAAACGCATTAAGCAGGCGTTTCCACTCAGTTTCGCCCTTGGCAACACTATCTAAGCGCTGTTCCATATTGGCGGTAAATGAGTAATCCATTAAGTCTGAGAAATTCTCTTCCAACCTGTCTGTGACTATATCACCCATTTTTTCTGCATAGAAACGACGGTTTTGAACCATCACATAACCACGGTCTTGAATCGTAGAGATGATACTGGCATAAGTTGAAGGCCGGCCAATACCCTGTTTTTCAAGCTCTTTAACAAGGCTAGCTTCTGAAAAGCGTGGAGCAGACTTGGTAAAATGTTGGCTTGGCGTTAGCTGTTTCAAAGACAGCACATCGCCCTGATTTACGTCAGGTAAGATTAAATCTTCATCTTTTTTGCTAGCGCTAGGCTGAACTCTAGAGTAGCCATCAAAACGCATAATACGCCCACGAGTGCGGAGGCTAAAGTCACCCGCTTCCACAACAATAGTAGTACTGGTAAATTGAGCAGGCAGCATCTGGCATGCCACAAATTGGCGCCAAATAAGCTCGTAGAGGCGCTCCGAGTCACGCTCCATGTTGCTTAGTTGAGTAGACTTCAACGCCACCTGAGAAGGCCGTATGGCCTCGTGAGCCTCTTGCGCACCATCCTTACTAGAATAACCAATTGGATTAGCAGGCAGATACTCTTTGCCAAAGCTCTTTTCAATGTAATCACGGCAATTACTTACAGCATCTTTACTTAAGTTCGTTGAGTCAGTACGCATGTAGGTAATGTAACCCGCTTCATAAAGCCGCTGGGCTAACATCATGGTTTTCTTCACCCCAAATCCTAAGCGCGTACTCGCAGCCTGTTGCAGCGTGGAGGTAATGTAAGGTGCAGAGGGTTTGCTTGAGGTGGGCTTATCTTGACGCTGTTGAACAACAAACTGTTGTTTTTCTAGCACCGCAACGGCAGCTTCGCTTTGTTGTTGGTTAACAGGTTTATACTCGTTACCATTTTGCTTATGAACCTGCAGAAGTAGTGGCTTGTTCTCAACATTGGTGACATCAGCTTTAAGTTCCCAGTATTCATCTGGCACAAAAGCACGAATAATCCGCTCTCGCTCAACAACTAACTTTACAGCAACAGACTGAACTCGCCCTGCAGATAGGCCACGAGCAATTTTCGCCCACAATAGTGGCGACACCATAAAGCCCACAACACGGTCTAAAAAGCGCCGTGCTTGTTGCGCATTAACGTGATCCATATCTAGTTCGCCCGGATTGGCAAACGCAGCTTGGATCGCCGTTTCAGTAATTTCGTTAAATACGACACGCTGATAACGGCTTTGATCACCTCCAATGGCTTCACGAAGGTGCCACGCAATGGCTTCTCCTTCTCTATCCAAATCTGTTGCGAGGTAAATGGTGTCTGCGTCTTTGGCAAGACGGCGTAACTCTTCTACTACTTTTTCTTTACCAGGCAGTATTTGATAGTCAGCGCGCCAATCATTCCCAGGGTCGATACCCATGCGTCTGACAAGTTGCTGGCGAGATCTGGCTTGTTTGTAGATGACCTTATCGTCAGGGTCCATGTTACGTACTTTTGCAGCCTCGGCTGCGCGTGCTTTAGGGTCTGCACTTCCAGGAGGAGACTTAGTTGGCAAGTCACGTATATGGCCAACACTGGACTTTACAATAAATTCTGAACCCAGGTATTTATTGATGGTTTTAGCCTTGGCTGGTGATTCGACTATAACGAGGGACTTACCCATGAAATTTAATTCCAATGATTACGTATTCACCGCATCTGTCACGGTACCTTTAAGGCGCCTAAGTTTAGGCACATATCTGAGAAGGTCAAGCCTTAGTTGAAGGACCTATTCTTTAAAATTCCATTTTTTGATACAAAAAGCAAGCAATATCATCTAACAAAATTACAAAAGGCTGGATAACCAGCCTTTTGAATTTATTGAAGTTTGTAGAAGCAATACTTACAGGCGTTCAAATACTGTGGCAATGCCTTGACCCATGCCAATGCACATAGTGGCCAAACCAAACTGTACATCGTGTTTTTTCATACGTGTTAAGCAACTTACAGAAATTCTCGTACCAGAGCACCCCAAAGGGTGTCCTAAGGCAATGGCGCCGCCATGCAAGTTTACTTTTTCATCAAGTTGGTCAATCAGTTTTAGGTCTTTCAACACCGGTAATGACTGAGCAGCAAAAGCTTCATTAAGTTCCACTACACCAATATCTGCAATGGTTAAACCGGAACGCTTTAAGGCTTTCTTAGTAGCAGGTACTGGGCCATAGCCCATGATTGAGGGGTCACACCCTGCCACTGCCATCGATTTAATCCGCGCTAACGGCTTAAGGCCCAGTGCCATAGCTTTGGCACCAGACATTAACAACATGGCAGAAGCACCATCTGAAAGTGCTGACGATGTAGCCGCCGTTACAGTGCCATTCTTCGGGTCAAATACTGGGCGCAGCTTAGCCAAAGACTCGAGATTAGTTTCTGGACGAATAACTTCATCACGGCCTACTTTAATAAGCCGGCCTAAAGAGTCATGGCCTTCAATGGCAATAATTTCATGATCAAAGTCCCCGTTTTCTGCAGCTTGATGGGCTAAACGGTGCGAACGTACGGCAAACTCATCTTGCATTTCACGGCTAATACCATGCATTTTTCCTAATAACTCAGCCGTTAGGCCCATCATCATGGCTGCTTTGGCTGCATGCTTGCTACCCGCGGGATTAATGTCAACACCGTGGCCCATAGCCACATGACCCATATGTTCTACACCACCTACAACAAAGAAGTCACCATTGTCTGTGGCAATGGCTTGAGCTGCCGTGTGCACAGCTGCCATAGAAGAGCCACACAAACGGTTAACTGTTTGCGCCGCTACCGTATGCGGAATAACGCTTAATAAAGAAGCGTTGCGGGCAACGTTAAAACCTTGCTCTAAGGTCTGGTTTACACAACCCCAAATCACATCTTCCACGTGAGCAGGGTTAAGATCTGGGTTGCGGGCAAAAAGGCCATCGATCACAGCAGCAGATAAGTTCTCTGCACGTACATTTCTAAATACACCGCCTTTACAGCGGCCCATAGCAGAACGAGCACCGTCTACGACAACAATATCATTGGCTTGTAATTGCATTTTTTTCTCCGAATTTAATGAGCAGGTTGCAGCTTGCCGTAAAATGTTTCGCCCTGGGCTGCCATCTCACGCATTTGTGTGGGTACTGAATACAGTGGACTCACTGCTGCTAAGGCATCAGCCTTGTCACAGAAGTTTTGTAAACCGATAGTATCTATGTACTTTAGTGCACCTCCAAGGAAGGGCGGGAAACCAATGCCATAGACTAACGCCAAGTCTGCTTCTGCGGGACTAGCGACAATCTTTTCTTCTAAACAGCGCGCCACTTCTAAACATAAAGGAATCATTAAGTGATCAATAATTTGTTCGTCACTAAGTTCTATTGGGTTTTCACATAGACCCGCAAGCTTTTCAACTAGGGCGTTATCGATCTGCTTTTGTAAACGGCCTTTTTTATCTTTTTCATAGACATAAAAACCAAGCTTATTTTTTTGACCAAACCGCTGCTCTTTAAACATTAAATCAACCGCAGCTTCACCTTGGCCGGCCATCCGTTCTGGAAACCCTTCAGCCATTACTGCTTGCGCATGGTGAGCTGTATCTATACCTACTACGTCAAGCAGGTAGGCTGGGCCCATAGGCCAGCCAAAGCGCTCCATTATCTTATCAACACGATTAAAATTGATGCCCTGCTCTAACAAAATGCCAAAACCACCAAAGTAAGGAAACAATACACGGTTAACGAAGAACCCAGGGCAATCATTGACCACAATAGGCTTTTTGCCCATAGCGTCTGCATAAGCTACCGTTGTAGCAATAGTTTCGTCACTGGTTTTACTTCCCCGGATCACTTCAACCAATGGCATTTTGTGTACTGGATTAAAAAAGTGCATGCCACAAAAACGAGAAGCATCCTTTAGGCTTTTTGCTAAAAGGTCTATAGAAATGGTAGAGGTGTTAGATGTAATCACAGCATCGTATTTTACTTGGGCTTCTAATTCAGCTAATACAATACCCTTTATTTTTGGGTTCTCTACTACAGCTTCTACCACTAAATCGACGCTAGAAATGTCTGCATAGCTTAATGTTGGGCGAATGTTATTGAGTACTTTAGCCATTTGAGCAGGCTTCATGCGCCCCCGACTAACACGTTTTTCTAAAATGCCTGTGGCCTCATCCAAACCAAGCTGTATAGCTGGTTCAGCAATGTCTTTCATGACAATTGGGATGCCTTTATAAGCCGACTGATAGGCAATGCCTCCCCCCATAATGCCCGCACCAATGACAGCGGCTTGGCCAACTTTAGCGGCTTTAGGCGCTAAGGCTTTAACCGTTCGCTTAAGGTATTGGTCAGCAAGAAAAATACCTACTAGGTTTGCAGCTACTGGTGTTTGTGCCATTTTTGCAAAACCTTTAGCTTCTATAGCTAAAGCTTTATCACGGGTCATGCCCGCGTGTTTTTGCATTGTTTTAATGGCGGTTAGAGGGCTTGGATAATGGGGGCCCGCTTTACCTGCTACAAAAGCTTTGGAGGTCTCAAAAGCCATCATTTGCTCCATAGGAGGTAACGACAGCTTAGCAATTTTAACAGCCCGCTTGGTTTGGTAATCTAACTCGCCAGCCATACATTGGTTAAGCAAATGCACCCCCGCTTCTAATAGCTGATCATTTGCGACAATGGCATCTACTGCCCCATCTTTGAGCGCTTCAGCAGATTTCTTTTCGTTGGCACCACAGATCCACTCGATGGCATTATCTAGCCCGATTAACCTTGGTAAGCGAACAGTCCCTCCCCAACCAGGAAAGATGCCTAGTTTTACTTCTGGCAGGCCTACTTTGGCGGTGGGAGTCATAATACGGTAATCAGTGCTCAAGCACAGTTCAAATCCACCACCTAATGCCAAACCGTTGATCAGCGAAACTGTGGGCATAGGCAGGTCTTCAAGGCAACTAAAGGTACTATTAACCTGCATGTTAGCGTCGATTAAAGCCTGTTCTTGGATACCAAAAAAGTTCAGAAACTCAGTAATGTCTGCGCCGACAATAAAAGTTGCTTTGGCACTGGCAAGCATTAAACCTTTTATGCTGCTGTTACTGCTGATGGCAGCAATGGCTTGTTGCAGTTCAATTAATGTTGCCACATTGAGTTTATTAATCGACTGGTGCTTAAGATCAAAAGTGAGCTTAGCTAATTGATGGTCGTGCATTTCGACCTGAATGGCGTTGCCTGCATAGATCATGCATGGACTCCTTGGGTGAATTTAACGGGCCTATGAAACAGCAATATAAAATTTCATACACTTGTTTGAAACAGTGGTAGCACTTTAAACCAGACTGAGGCAAAGTCAACCATGACTCTAGAACCACAAAACAACAGCTAGGTCCTAAAAACTTTGAGAGACCAATTCCTTTAATACGTTTTCTAGATCATCTAGTTGCGCTGGAGTGGCTTTTTCGTTCCAGTAAATCTGAGCCATTATGGGTGTGACGCCAATGGCGTATGCGTCGTTAGGTAACTGTTCAATGAGTCGGGCCAAATGACTTAATTGTTCTGCCTTTAAGGCGCCTTCACCACAATTCCAGCACCATCCGTTTGGCAAACCTTTGGTATTAAGCCCATCCGCTTTAAATATTTCCCATGTTGCTTGTTTGATGGCGGCAATGCCAACAACCCTGTTGCGGCTTCTGGGCCGAGGTAAGCCATAGCTGGTAGCTAAGTGGCTTCGGGGGGTGATTTCTCCCTGCTCTCTTGGCCCTTGATGCTTACCCACCCTAATTTTTAAGCCTTTGGCCATAGCTAGTTGGCGGATCTTTGCTTGAGCTCGCTGCACAGACGTAGGCAGAACCCACGCCACAGATCCCACTAGGGAGAGGCATACCAAAATAACAATAACTAACTTAATTTCCACAGCTACTCCACTATTTCAATAACAAAAAAAATGCTGATTTTTAATAAAACTCAAAGCCAATGACACCATTTTTGCTAAAACCATAAACCAAAAATGACTGTGTTACACTTAATTAAAAACGGAGGAGGACGTAACATGAACATTTACCAAAACATTTTAGTTGCCATAGACCTTAACGAAGAGGCAAATAAGGTGGTTCAAAAGGCCCATCAACTAAGTTTACAAAGTGGCGCAAAGCTTACCTTAATTCATGTGACAGAACCCTTAAGTTACGCCTATGGTGGGGACATACCCATGGATTTATCCGTAATACAAACACAGCTGCATGATGATGCCGAAGAGCGCATGAGTAATTTTGTAAAACAACAAGAATTAGGCGATGTTGCACAATTAATCGTGTCTGGCCATATTGAAACCGAAGTTCACCGGGTGGCTATTGAACTCAGCACTGGCCTCATTGTAGTGGGAAGCCATGGACGCCATGGCCTAGCTCTATTGCTGGGTTCAACGTCTAATGGCATCTTACACGGGGCAACGTGTGATGTTTTAGCAGTCAGGGTTTAGCCATCCTGCATCGCCTCTACTTCTAGCCACCGATCCATCGTCTTCTCTAATTCAACGGTCTGAGTTTCAAGGTGTGCAAGGCGAGCACTTACATGGTCTTGGCCCTTATTATAAAAGTCTGTATGGCCAATTTCGTTTTGCAACGCTTCTAGCTCTGCTTCTAGCGTTTCAACTTGGCCTGGCAGCAAATCTAGCTCGCGCTGAATTTTATAGCTTAACTTACCACCAGCTTTAGCTTTATCTTTAGCCTTAAGTGGCGTTGGTGCCATTCCCGTTGGCTTACTGTGACCCTGCACAGTAGGAACCTGAAGCTTTCCACCACGCCTAACCCAATCACTATATCCACCCACAGAATCAGTAATATGGCCTTGCCCATCAAACACTAAACACGAGGTCACCACTCGGTCTAAGAAAGCCCGATCGTGGCTCACTAGAAGCACAGTACCTGGATAGTTGGCCAACATTTCTTCCAACAATTCGAGAGTTTCAATATCCAGGTCGTTAGTGGGCTCATCCAGTACTAGCATGTTTGACGGCTTACTAAACAAGCGAGCCAACAACAAACGGTTACGTTCACCACCAGAAAGGCTACTTACGGGGCTACGAACCCGTTTAGGAGAAAACAAAAAGTCGCCTAAATAGCTCATTATGTGGCGCTCTCTGCCACCCACAGTAATACTCTCTCGACCTTCAGCAAGGTTATCCATTACCGTCTTGGTAAGGTCTAATTGATCACGCAATTGATCAAAATAGGCCACTTCTAACTTGGTGCCGCGCTTAACTTTGCCAGAGTTGGGCTCTAATTGACCCAGAATTAGTTTTAACAAGGTGGATTTACCCACACCGTTAGCACCCACAAGGCCAATGCGATCTAGCTTAAGCAAGTTTAAATCAAAATTCTTAATCAAGGTTTGCTCGCCATAACCATGGCTGACGTTTTCTAGCTCACACACTAATTGGCCAGATTTAGCAGCTTGGGCATGTTGTAACTTCACGTTTCCTTGACGTTCTCTTCTGTCACCACGTTCTTTACGCAGTGATTCAAGCGCTCGCACACGGCCCTCATTGCGGGTACGGCGGGCTTTAATACCTTGGCGAATCCAAACTTCCTCTTGGGCTAACTTTTTATCAAACAGCGCATTATGGCGATCTTCCTCCATTAACTGCTGCTCACGGTAGGCTAAAAACCGCTCATAGTTACCTGGGAAGTAATTTAAGTGCCCACGGTCTAGCTCTACAATTTTGTTAGCCAATACCTGCAAAAAGCTGCGGTCGTGAGTGATAAAGATAATGGCGCCGCTAAAGTCTAACAACTGTTTTTCTAGCCATTCAATGGCCAATATGTCCAAGTGGTTAGTAGGCTCATCTAATAACAATAACGTAGGCTCAGAAACCAAAGCTCTGGCCAGTGCTACACGCCTTCTCCAACCACCTGATAACTGACTAAGCACTTGGGTACCGTCTAAGTTAAGGCGGGTCAAGATACGCTCAACCTTAGTTTCCATTTGCCAGCCATCTAACTCATCAATTCGATGGCTTACAATTTCCAATTGCTTCATCGACTTGTCGTCTAATTCACCCATCGCAATTTCGTCATATCGATTGCGTATGTCGTAAACCTCACCCATACCCATAGCGACTAACTCGCTGACACACAAATCTTCACGATCTGGCAGGTCTTGCTGCAGGTACCCAATTTTACACGCAGGACTGCGCCAAACATTGCCACTATCTGCTAATTGCTCGCCAACTAACAATTTTATGAGGCTAGATTTGCCTGCCCCATTACGGCCGATAAGACACACTCGATCACCCGCATCAATCTGTAAATTGACATCGTCAAGTATGGCCACATCGCCGTAAGCAAGATGGACTTGTTGTAAACGTAATAAATTCATTAAAGGACCTAAAAGGTAGGGCAAGATTCAACACACACTCAGTGTGGGTGAGTATTAACTAAACATACATAATTATAACGTTTCTTCTAGGCTGTCAGATACTTAAAGGTGATAAAACCATGCAAAAGCATGCTTATTAAAGTTGCAACTAGCTAAATAATAAGTTGATAATGAATTTTAGTGATGTAACTGAACAATTTTCAGCTATTTTAAAAAAAACACTAATAAATAATACGACAAGGTCGAAAGTGAATAAAAGCCTCTGCAAGACCCAATGTCGTCAATTTTGCCGTGGCAATCTAATTTGCCACCATGCCATAATTATTGGAAGCTGAATACGTTGAAATACCCTAGCATCACCGATATTGGTGTTAATTTAACCAATGACCGATTTAACAAAGACCTTGCTGATACCCTGCAGCGTGGATTGGATGCAGGGGTGCACCGCCATATTATTACCGGCACTTCGTTGTCCACTAGCCAACATGCGCTTGAACTTAGCCTAGACGATTCGTTGCCCTGCCAGCGCTTTGCAACCGCAGGTTTCCATCCCCATAGTGCCAGTGAAAACACGCCTAAGTCCTGGCAACAGCTTACAGAGCTTTGGCAGCACCCCAAGGTAGTTGCTATTGGCGAAACAGGGTTAGATTTTAATCGGAACTTTTCTACGCCAACCCAACAGCTTGATAGCTTTGAAAAGCATTTACAAGCGGCTGTAAGGCTGCAACTGCCGCTATTTTTACATGAACGTGATGCAGCTGGTGAATTTTTAGAGCTTATTAATGACTATAGGTCTGGTTTTAGTAAAGCAGTGGTTCACTGCTTTACCGGCACTGAGACTTTTCTTAAACACCTACTAGAGCTTGATATACATATTGGCATCACTGGGTGGATTTGTGACGAACGTCGCGGAGAGCACCTACAAAGCTCTATTAAATTGATTCCAAGCAACAGGCTCATGTTAGAAACAGACGCCCCCTATCTCTTACCTCGAGACATTCGGCCAAAACCAAAATCTAGCCGCAATGAACCGGCCTACCTGGCCCATATTTTACAACGTGTAGCGCATTTTCGTGGTCAAAACATAGCCGACCTTGCACAACAAACGGAGGCTACAGTGAACGACTTTTTTGGCTTTGATTAAAAGCAACTGACAGTGCGCTCATCAAACGGCCAACACAATACTTTTTGGCTATCGATGCAGCGCAATACAGGAATCTTTTCCCCATAAAGTGCGACCAGCTCATCAGTATCTGCAATATCAACCATCTCTACTTCCACTTGTGATAAGTCTAAACATTGACCTAACAGCGCTTCGGCTTGGTCGCATAAATGGCATCCAGACGTACCCAACAGTTGCATATAACGCTTAGGTTTAGGCATAGATCAGCTACACACTGGCTGGATTATTTGCACTAACCAAGACACAGGGCTGGTCGCCTAAGTTTCGGAAACGGTGGGGCTGTGAACTAGAAAAATAATAGCCATCACCTGCGTGTAATATTTCCACCTGTTCAGACACCGTGACCTCCAAACAACCACTAATGACAATACCCGCCTCTTCACCTTCATGCAGCAACATATCCACACCGGTATCTGCACCCGGTGGGTATGTTTCATGCAACAACGACAAATTTCTGGGGTCATAGTTATAACCCACTAACCGCATTGCAACTTTACCTGAGCCCATGTCTGGCAACTCATTACTTTTGTAAAATACTTGTTGTTGTGCGGGCATTTCTTCAACAAAAAACGCTTGTAAAGACATTGGCACGCCATCTAACACTTTTTTTAAAGAGCTCACTGATGGGCTAACTCGATTTTGTTCAATAAGGGAAATAGTACTGTTGGTCACCCCTGCCCGCTTAGCTAATTCTCGCTGTGATAGGCCACCTTTTTTACGCACTGCTTTAAGGCGCGCGCCCACATCAAGGCTCATCAGCAGAATCCTCTTCACTTGCATGCTCAATCATCGCATCTGGCAAGGCCTTTTTAGGCTGAATACCACCTAAATTAACAATTTTTTGAGCCCGATTAATAAGGTTCCCTCGGCCCGAAGACAGCCGCTTGTGAGCCGTATCATAGGCATCTTGAGCGCGCACAAGATGGCTACCCACACTATCCATCGAGGTGACAAAATCAACTAGTTTTTTGTGCATTTCTTCTGCTTGGCGAGAAATTTCTTTAGCATTCTGGCTTTGATGCTCATAGCGCCAAATGTTATGAATAGTGCGCAATACCATTAACAAAGTTGCCGGGCTAACGAGCATAATATTATTTTTCATGGCACTAACAAATAAATCAGCATCAGCCTGAAGAGCGAGCATATAGGCCGATTCTATGGGAATAAACAACAGCACGTAGTCTAAACTAGACACACCTTCGGCACTTTCATAAGATTTACTACTAAGGCCTTTGATATGCGCCTTTACTGAAGCCAGATGTTCAGCCAGCGCCACACTTCGTTCAGCGTCATCTTCTGCACTTTGATAACGTTCATAGGCCACCAGAGTCACTTTAGAATCTACCACTACATCTTTGTTTTCTGGCATATGTACAACCACATCCGGCTGCAAACGCTTACCATCGGTTTGAGTTAAATTAACTTGGCTGTGGTATTCATGTCCTTTGCGCAGGCCTGATTGCTCCAGCACCTGTTCCAATACCATTTCACCCCAATTACCTTGAGCTTTATTGTCACCTTTAAGGGCTTTAGTCAGGTTAATTGCATCGCTACTGAGCTTATTATTAAGCTCTAACAGGCTATTGATTTGTTGTGTTAGGCCGGCGCGATCTCGCGCATCTTTGTCATAAACGTCATCAACTTTTTTGCGAAAATCACCTAACTGTTGTTTTAGTGGATTAAGCAAATGGCCTAATTGATCCTGATTTTGACTAGACAGTTGATTAGCTTGTTGCTTTAAGGAAGACTCAGCAAATTGCTTAAGATAAGTATCAAATGCTTCTTGCGTATGCTGCTGCTGTTGCAATTGGCTTTGATGGGCGTCTTGCTGTGATTCAAGTTTAGTGTGTAAACTAGCATTTACAGCTGCAGCTTGGCTCACCTGTGCCTGCAACTCTATCTGTTGCCGCTGAGCATCTTGCAATTGGTTTTGGAGAACTATCGACTGTTCTTGAGCCTGCTCATGCTTAACTTCAAGCTGCGCCATAGCAAGTTGCTGGGCAAGTGATTTTTCTGCCGCAGCCACATTTATCTCATCAGTTGCACCATAACCAACAGCACCACGGCGCGCAAAATAAATAGTAGCTAGCGTCATTACACCAGCAAATACCCAAAGCATGTAATCTAGCATCTGTTTAGGCCACCCATCCCTGCACCATGGGTATAAGTCCCACCAAAGCAAGACAGGTGTAAACTAAACTGGCACGTTTAGGCTTAAACAATCGACACAAAAAGATATAATATATAGCCGGGAAACTTACTACTAAAAAGCCTATAGGAATCCACCAGGCGAGGTTCTGCCCGCCATAAACTAAACTGGCAATGAGCGCGATGGCCGATACATTTCCAGCTGTTAGATAAATGCCTGGCACTTTAGCAACGGCCTGAGTGCGACCAGAGGCCTCTGTAACCTGCTTATTTTCAGTTAAAACGTCATGGCTCACTTGGCGTGCACTAAGTGCAGCACCCATAGCAAAGGCACCTGTTAGGGTAAAAATGTAGATAGGTTCCATGTACGTCTTTCCATGTGAGTAAGGTAAAGTGCAATGGTAACAAAATTAATGCAGGGCTTCACCCAACGCAGGCCGTTTTGGTCTTAGCAAATCAAATTGTTGGCGTAACTCAACCAGAGGCTTGAGTCCATGATCTACAGGGTCTTCTGGTAAATCTAACCAATTAACGCTATGAATGCGGGTCATGAGGTCATATTCGCCAACGATTGCATCTAAAAACATCAGCGCCGCATCAGTTTGAGGGGCATCTTCAAGTATTGGCAGGTCTTCTAGGTATAAATCTAAATGCAGCTCTTCACCGATATTTCGTAACCCAAAGAACAGCTCGTCTAATTCTAGCACTGCATCGCCAATTTCTATGGCTTCTGGAATATGCTCTACCCTTGGATTAAAAGCCAGCACCTTAATGTGGCTTAGCTGCGGTGCAGCAGCAACCAAAAATAAAACAGTATCAATGCTTTGGCTGTATCCATCACAACCAAACACAAGTTCGATCCCCGTGCCATCTGCATCACGGGCACAAAAAACTGTAAGGTGCAGGTCTATGTCTGATAACTGATCTTGCACTTCTTCGAGTAACTCTTGTGCCAAAATAGACTCTTCATCCACTAAGCTACGCAGATGATCTGCATTATCGCTCACCAGTTGCCAAAAGTTTTGTATAGGGGAGTTATTCATAAAAATTCTTCAAATGCTAAAAAACACCGCTGCTTGGTAGTTATACCGCCGCGACACCTTATACATCTTGTAAATAACGTAAAAGGGAGTGCCGAAGCACTCCCTTTTTTAAGCACAGGGGTTAAACGCTTATTGCTTGCCCATCTGTGCTTTGATCAAGTCGCCAATAGTGGTAGGGCCATCAGTAGGCACATCCACTTCGCGAACGTCACGCATCGCTTGCTTCTCGTCTGCTACATCCTTGGCCTTAATGGACAAGTTTATAGATCGGTTACGACGGTCAACAGCCACAATCTTAGCTTCAACACTGTCACCAACTTTAAGTTCGTTACGTGCGTCTTCAATACGATCAATGCTGATTTCAGAAGCCTTAAGTGTAGCGTCAATGCCTTCAGCAAGCTCAATAACAGCTTCTTTAGCTTCAACAGACTTAACGGTACCATTTACGATCGTACCACGATCATTAGCTGCAACGTACTCACTGAATGGGTCGTTTTCTTGCTGCTTAATACCAAGAGAGATACGCTCTTTCTCAGAATCTACAGATAAGATCACTGCACTTACTTCGTCGCCCTTCTTGTAGTCACGAAGGGCCGCTTCGCCTTCTACTTCCCAAGAAATGTCCGACATGTGCACAAGGCCATCAAGGTCGCCTTCTAAGCCAACAAAGATACCGAAATCAGTGATGGTTTTGATGTTACCAACAACCTTGTCACCCGCTGCATACTTCTCAGCGAACTCAGCCCATGGGTTGCCCACACATTGCTTAATGCCTAAAGAGATGCGACGACGTTCTTGGTCTACATCCAAGATCATCACTTCCATAGCGTCGCCAACGTTAACAACTTTAGATGGGTGAATGTTCTTGTTAGTCCAAGACATTTCAGAAACGTGTACCAAACCTTCAACCCCATCTTCTATAGAAGCGAAGCAACCGTAGTCAGTTAAGTTAGTTACAGTAGCTTGTACGCGATGACCATTAGGGTAACGTGCCTTAATAGACGCCCATGGATCCTCTTGCAACTGTTTAAGGCCCAAAGATAAACGACCGCTGTCCTTATCAAACTTGATAACGCGAACAGTAATTTCATCACCCGGGTTTAACATGTCACTTGGGTGTGCAATACGCTTCCAAGCCATGTCAGTAATATGCAGTAGGCCGTCAACGCCACCTAAGTCTACAAAAGCACCGTAGTTGGTTAGGTTCTTAACATAACCCTTAACGTCCATGCCTTCTTCAATGCTAGCCAACAATTCGTCACGCTGGGCGCTGTTAGCTTCTTGCATTACTGCGCGTCGTGAAACAACCACGTTGTTGCGCTTTTGATCCAGCTTGATCAGCTTGAATTCAAGTTCCTGGCCTTCCAAGTGGTCAACGTCACGAACAGGGCGAACGTCTACCAAGGAACCAGGTAAGAAACCCTGAATATTGTTGATGGCAACAGTAAAGCCACCCTTAACCTTGCCGTTGATAACGCCAGTAATAGTCGCTTCTTCGTCAAAGGCAGTTTGCAATACTTCCCACGCTTCGGCAGCTTTAGCCTTTTCGCGTGAAAGTTTAGTCTCGCCAGTGCCGTCTTCAACACTTTCTAAAGACACCTTAATTTGATCGCCAATTTTCACTTCTATTTCACGAGAATCGTTATAGAATTCTTCGATAGGAATGATCGCTTCAGACTTAAGGCCTGCGTGTACTGTTACCCAGTCGCCGTCGATGTCTAATACGGTGCCCATAACAACAGCACCAGGACGCATCTCAACAGCAATTAGGGATTCTTCAAATAGATCTGCAAAGCTTTCGCTCATGTTTATATACCAGACGTTGTGCAAGTTTAAAGCGCTTGCGATCCAACGCTCGTTTAGCCTGAAGGTCAGCTTCAACAGGGAAGTTAAATGGACGCGATGTGCCAGGAACTGACGCCTAGAATGACACTAACGAATTTTGCGCGCGCAGTATTGTACACTGCGGCTTAATTTACAGCAACACTGTATGGCCATAATAGGCTCAAGCTAAATGCAGATATCCCCCTATTCCATAATTTCTCGAAAGGCCTTATTAACCCTAGGAATATATCTGTGTATAATCATCAGACTAGTTCACACATGTGTGCCGAAGAATTCAGCGCATATGACAAGGGTTAAATATATGTTAAAGCGTTTTTTTTTGGGACTCTCCATTCTAGTGTTTACTGAGTATTCTATGGCTATTGAAGAACCTAAGTACACTGTTATTGAAGCGTTTGAGGAATTTGAGTTAAGGGCCTATGAACCCATGATCGTAGCAGAAACACTGGTTTCTGGAACTCTAGACGGTGCCGCTAACGCCGGTTTTAAACTTATTGGCGGTTATATTTTTGGTGACAATACGTCCAGTTCTAGCGTGAATAATAAAATTAGCATGACCGCACCTGTAAGCATGCAGCTACAGTCTGAAAAAATAAATATGACCGCACCAGTGAGTATGCAACAAAAAGACGGCCAATGGCTTGTGCACTTTGTAATGCCTAGCAAATATACCTTAGACACCCTGCCTACACCTAATAACAAGGCAGTCATGCTAAGAGAAATTCCTGCGCGTAATTATGCGGTGCTGAGTTTTTCGGGGTTTACTGGCGCCATTAAAGTTGACAAAAAAATCACCGAGCTAATGACATGGTTAAAAGATAAGGGCATCAAACCCCTCAGCGAGCCTGAAATGGCGCGCTATAACGCCCCTTGGTCGTTACCCTTTATGCGTCGTAATGAAATCATGGTGATGTATTAATTAGCAGTATTCACTTTACAAGGCACCCAGGAATCCGTTTCATTAGACTTAATTGAAGCCTCAACAAAACGAACACCATCCACGCCGTCTGCAATGGTTGGGTAGGCTAACAAGCCCTCAGGTAAATTAACCCCACCTCTGCGGGCCTGAATTGCTACAGCAAACTCTAGATAAAGGTTTGCCCATGCATCTGTTAATGCTTCAGGATGGCCGCGGGGCATGCGTAATAATCGCTCTGTTGCTGGGCTCATGCCTGAACCATGACCACGAGAAATAATTTGCTCAGGTGCTCCTATAGCGCGCAAGCTTAAGGTTTCTGGTTGTTCCTGATTCCATTCTAGAGTGGCTTTAGAACCACATATTCGCAGCCGTAAACCACATTGACTGCCAGCCATAGTCTGACTAACCATTAACGTACCCGGCACACCTCCTTCGAAGCGCAGCTGCATGAACGCGGTGTCTTCCAACGCTTTAGGTTGGCCAGTCACATGAAAATCTGCGCGTAACGCCTCTATCTGCAAGCCCGATACAAATCGAGCTAAATGCTCTGCATGAGTGCCGATATCCCCCACTGTAAAGGAGGGTCCATTTTTAGCAATATCAAGCCGCCAAGGCGCTTTATCACCTTGATCAGATACATCCATAGCCCAATCCTGAAAATATTCTACATGGATTTGACGCAACGCTCCAAGGTCTCCCCGGCGTACCATTTCTCTGGCCTGCCTAACCATTACATGGGCCGTATAGGCATAAGTCACGCCAAAAACCAAACCGGTCTCACGCTGCATTTTAGCTAAACTAAGGGCCTCATCAAGTGTGGTGGTAAGTGGCTTGTCAGAAATAACATCAATGCCAACGTCCATAAACGCTTTGGCTATAGGCGCGTGTAAATGATTAGGGGTAACAATACTAACCGCCTCGATCCCATCTTTGCGAGCAGACTCTGCTTTTGCCATTTCACGGTAATCACAATAACTGCGATCATCTGCTAACATCCATACCTTACCAGACGCTTTGGCGCGCTGAGGGTTAGATGATAGGGCTCCTGCGACAATATCCCAGCGATTAGAAAGCCTCGCACCATTTGCATGCACCTCTCCAATTAAAGCCCCCTGCCCACCGCCAACAAAACCAAGGCGCAGACGCCTTTTCGCTTGGGGAAATTCATTAGCTGTAATGCTCATACCAATTCCTAAAAGGTTATTTTTTGGCGTACACAATCACCTTTAAGACAAACCAGACCTCATAGCAATTAATCTGCAGCACTTAACAGCTTGGTTCCAAGCCGCTTGCCCAAGTTCAATATCCAAGGCAATAACAAAATAATCAAAGTAACGCTCATAATAGAGAAAGTCAGCGGGCGATTCCAAAGAAAGTCAAAACTACCGTCGCTAACCACCAAGGCTCTACTCAAGTTCTTTTCCAACATACCACCCAAAATAAAGCCAAGCAACATTGGCGCCATTGGGAAATCAAGCATTTTTAAACCCACTGCTAGAAGCGTGATAAACACCATCATTTGAATATCAAAGGTATTAAAACTTACTAGGTAAACGCCAATAATTGAGAAGAAAATAATCAATGGGTTTAATATTTGTGGAGGAATGGCTAACAGCCGAGAAATATAAGGAATTAATGGTAAGTTTAGAACCAACAACACCAAGTTGCCAAAATACATAGAAATAATCACCGACCAGAATACATCTGGGTGATCCACATACAAACGTGGGCCAGGCTGAATGCCATAAGCAATTAGTGCCCCCAACATGATGGCTGTGGTGCCAGAACCAGGAATTCCAAGGGTAAGCAAGGGCACAAAAGAACCTGTAGACGCTGCGTTATTTGCAGCTTCTGGAGCTGCTAAACCTCTTAAAGCTCCTTTACCAAACATTTTGCGTAACCGTTCAGGTGCTAAGTTGCGCTCTAAACCATAGGCTAAGAATGAGGCAATAGTGGCACCTGCACCTGGCAAAACACCTACAATAAACCCAAACACAGAGGACCGAGCAACCGTGGGCGCCACTTCTTTTACTTCATCCAGCGAAAGCTTCATGCTGCTGAGGGCGACCGGCTGCATAGTTTGGCTTGTTAAAAACATTTTCCCGCGCATAATAGTCATCATGACTTCGGCTAGTGCAAATGTTGCCATGGCCAACAACAAAAAGCTTATGCCATCTACTAGGTCCATTTTACCAAAGGTGTATCGTGGGGCACCGGTAATAACGTCATTACCCACAGTAGCAATCATTAAGCCAAATACGGTCATCATCATCGCTTTAATCACCTGACCTTTACCAGAAAAAGCAGCAACTGAGGTAAGGCCTAGCAACATTAAAGCAAAATAATCAGAGGACTGAAAGCTAAGTGACACACTAGCCAGTGCTGGCGCGGCAAATATTAAAATAATAGCACCTACGGTACCCCCGCAAAAAGAGGAGTACGCAGCCAGAGCTAACGCCTTGCCAGCTTGGTTTTTTTGCGCCAGCGGATAGCCATCAAAGGTAGTGACTAGAGTACTAGCACAGCCTGGTGCATTGATTAGGATGGAAGAAGTTGATCCACCAAATACAGCACCATAATAAACCCCTGCCATTAAAATAATGCCTGATGATGGGTCTAAGGTATAAGTAATTGGTATCATCAAAGCAACGGCAGATATAGGCCCAAGGCCCGGCAGCATGCCTATAAAAGTGCCAGCAAAACAGCCAACAACAACCATCATAAGGTTAAAAGGCATTAGCGCCGTTGATAAACCAGTAAACACACCTTCAAACATGCCCAACTCCTACCAGAAAATAAGCCGTGCTGGTGCAATATACACATCCAACACTTGGGTTAATAACAGCCAAAATACCAAAGCAAACGGCACCGAAGCAAACACCAGCATTTTAGGCCTACGCTCACCCAACAACCAATAGCTGGAGGCTAGAAAAACACTTGTAGTAATGGGAAAACCCAGCCACGGTAACGCTACAGAAAATGCAAATGTGAAGGCCATTAAGCCCAACATTAGCACAAGATTTGAGTTAGATATTGATTCGCTTTCCAACGTTGGTGCTGGTTTTAAAACGATCAAAAGAATAGAAAAAATAACACCCAATCCAGACAACCAGTACGGCATAGTTTGGGCGTGAAAAGGTTCAAATTTGTCCCCTGGAAGTAGAGGAATGTCAGCGGCATAATAGCCATAAGTAATGGATAGTAATAAAAATAATAATCCACCAAAGCGGTCTTTAGTAAGGCTCATAGGTTAAACCCTTGTTAAAGAAAAAAGCTTGAGCCAACGCCCGCAAGCGCCCGCTCAAGTACATGGTTATCGACTATAAATAGTATGGATAACTTATAGGAAGCCTAGCTCACGCATTAGGTTGCCTATTACTTCTTCTTGTTGCTCTAGGAAAGTAACAAACTCAGCACGAGGCTTGAAGATTTCAGTCCAACCGTTACGAGCGCGTACCTTTTCCCATTCTGCTGTATCGTACATTTGTGCAAGCGTTTGGGCGTATTCGTCAGCGTCTGCATCAGACAAACTTGGCGCACCAAAGAATCCACGCCAGTTAACAAAGGCAGCATCATAACCTTGCTCTTTTAGAGTTTGTACACTTGGAGCTGCATCGGAACGTTGATCACCCGTCATCACCAAAATACGCACTTCACCCGCTGTCGCTAGAGCCAACGCTTCACTAAAGCCAGTAGAAAGTAAACCTGCTTCTCCAGACAATAGGCTAGCCATTGCCTTGCCACCGCCATCAAAAGCCAAATACTTCACCTTGTTTGGGTTGGCTCCTGCAGCCTTAAAGGCCATAGCAGCAACTAAGTGGTCCATGCTACCACGTGCAGAACCGCCAGCAATAATGACTGAGCGAGGGTCCATTTTATAATCGGCCACCACATCACTAAAGTTTTGATATTTAGAGTCCGCTTTAACCACAAAGGCACCAAAGTCGCCAATTGTTGCAGCAATAGGCGTTAAGTCACGGAACGACTGTGGAAATACTTTGGATAAAGAGCGGATAACGATAGGTGTTGAGTTGACCATTAAAGTGCCATGGGCTTGGTCAGAAATTTCGATTAAATGAGCAATCGCTTTACCACCACCGCCACCAGACATGTTCTCAAAGGAAGCCGTTTCTATTAATCCAGCATTAGTTAACGCTTCACCTGTTCCACGAGCGGTACCATCCCAGCCACCCCCAGCACCGCCTGGTATAAGGAAGTGAATTGAATCTATTTCAGCGTGAGCTGCACCAGCACCAAGCAGGCCACTCATCAAAGCTGCAGTTAGCAACATCCGCTTTTTAGTTTTAAATTGTTTTAACATAGTTATTCCTTAGTTATTTTTTGTTATTGCAGCACCATAATAATCAGGGTTTTAATGGCTTAACAGATTATGGTAGTAAACACTTTAAAGGGCTTAAAATTTATTTTGGTCATAATGTTCACGAGTAATAACGGTCCAGATTGAGTAATATGTAGCCATGAACATAACAATAAAATCTCTTAAACTGCCCTTTCGGCGCCTTAAGTTAAAAAGCCGTATGATGCTCATTTTGGGCCTCATGGCGTTATTGCAAACCAGCATGCTTGGCTGGTTTACCATGCAATACCTCAGCCAATCACTAAGTGATGAAATAGGCCTTAAAACTTTGCATGTAGCTAAAACAATAGCTGCAATGCCAGAAGTAGCCGCTGCAGTAAAAAATAATGATTCAGTTTACCTACAACCGCTAAGCCTTACTTTAGCAAAGCAAACTAATGCCCGATTTGTTGTTATTGGCAACCTGCAAGGCCTGCGCTTGGCCCACCCTAATACAGCAAAATTAGGTGCGTCTATGATGGATGACGACAACGATAATATTAGCCCTACATTAAGCCAAGGCCGAGCAGTTATATCCAAGGCAGAAGGCAGTTTGGGTTGGTCAATGCGAGCGCGTGCTCCCATATTTGATGATAATGGCGAAGACATCATTGGTCTGGTGTCTGTAGGTTATCTGCTAGACAGCATAGATACTGTGATCAATAGCTACCGCGCTACACTACTATGGGTGATTCTTGCGGGCTTTGGTTTTAGCCTTTTAACCGCTCTATGGTTTGCAAATCATTTTAAAAAAGCTATTTTTGGCCTTGAACCAGAGCAAATTGGGCAACTATACCAAGAGCGTAATGCCACTTTAGAGTCTGTTCGTGAAGGGATTATTACGACTAATGCGCAGGGCGAAGTGACCACCATAAATAAAGCCGCATTGCATTTTCTTGACCTCAGTACTAAACAACAATGGCTGGGCCAAAATATTAGTACCATCATGCCAAACAGCCCCATGCTAAATAAACAAATAAGCAGTGCTGCCGAATTTGACCAAGAGGTATGGTTTAACCACAAACCGTTTATCGTAAACCGACTACCCCTGCTGCACCAAACACAGGTAATTGGTTTAGTAGCCAGCTTTCGGCCTAAGGATGAATTGGAGTTAGTCAGTCAGCAGCTTAAGCATATGCAGCAGTATGCTGATAGCCTGCGAAGCCAGGCGCATGAATACACCAACAAACTTCATACCATTGCCGGATTAATACAAATTGGCGCATCAGATAAAGCGTTATCCTTGATCGGCCAAGAAAA
This sequence comes from Candidatus Njordibacter sp. Uisw_056, assembly GCF_047730085.1. NCBI lineage: Bacteria > Pseudomonadati > Pseudomonadota > Gammaproteobacteria > Pseudomonadales > Candidatus Njordibacteraceae > Candidatus Njordibacter > Candidatus Njordibacter sp. Uisw_056. Next base: position 1,764,652 of record NZ_CP159830.1, read on the forward strand.
CCAAGCCCACCAAGTACTGATCAAACTACTCATGGATACAGTGCCTGACGCGATTCTAGCAGGTTGTTTATTAGGTAAGTTTAATCGAGCTAAAGAACTAGGTTTAGAACTCTATATAGACCCTGAAAGCCATATGAGTGACCTTCCCCCTCATATACCCAGAGACCAATTGGTGAGTATGGTAGGTAATATTATTGATAACGCTATGGAAGCCTGCTTAATGGAAAAAGCCCGCGGCAAGCAGGTCTCTTTATCTATGACAGACTATGGTACCGACCTCATTTTTGAAATTGAAGACCAAGGCCCAGGTATTGACTCTGCACTACAAAGCTTAATTTTTACAAAGGGCTACAGCACCAAAAATGGAAAAGATCATGGTATTGGGCTTCATTTGGTGCAGAAACTTGCAGCTCGCCTTGGTGGCTACGTCGCAATGGAACATGTTGCTTTGGGTGGAAACTGCGTTACTATTAGCCTACCCAAACAGGCACCAAGCTTATGACACAGCAAAACTCAATACGCGTTGTCATCGCCGAAGATAACCCACAGAACGCCCTCATTCAACAGACTTACTTACAACGAATAGAAGGTTTTGAACTGGTAGGTATTGCTCACAGCATTGCCGATGCAGAAGCCTTAGTGGATATTTTTAAGCCTGACTTACTACTACTGGATGTGTACTTTCCCAGTGGAAATGGCATGCAGTTTCTGCGTCATTTACGAGCCAAAGATTGTGCCACAGACGTCATTCTTATTACTGCAGCTAAAGAAGTAGACGTTCTTAAAGCAGCACTTCATGGTGGCGTATTTGATTATATTTTGAAGCCATTAGTATTTGAGCGGTTACAAACTAGCTTGGCCAACTACTTACAGCATAATGAACGGCTTAAGACTGTTGCAGCTGTGGCTCAGACAGACTTGGATGACCTTATGCCTCGCCCAGCACAGACTTCAAACCAAGCAAGTACCCGCCTGCCTAAAGGCATTGACGAGCTTACCCTAAACAACGTTTTGGACGTCATATCTAAACAAACTGAGGCCGTGAGCGCTGAGCAAATAGGTAACAATATTGGTGCAAGTCGAACCACCGCTAGGCGATATTTAGAATACTTAGTAGGGCTGCAAGACATTAGTGTGCAGATACATTACGGCAGTGTTGGCCGTCCAGAGCGGCTATACAGGTCCACTTGAATCTATACTTTTAAATGGCCAAACGCTCGGAGCAACCTAGTCATTTTACACAACACCGTGGATTTCGAAGGCCCAAACGGGTATGGTAATATCTCATTCATAACCCCTCTGAGAATTCATGCCAACCAGCGAACCGAATACCCCCGACCTTATCCTAAGTACCAGAATCATCAACGCACGCCAAACTTGTGGTTTTACACAGGCACAATTGGCCCTGCGAATGGGCGTCAAAAAAAGCACCCTTGCAAACTGGGAGACTAGCCACTCAAGCCCCAGAGCCAACAAATTGATAGAACTAGCAGGCATTTTAAATGTACCTGTTTTGTGGCTAATTGCCGGTGCTGATGCACCACCTGAGGTGTCTGCACCGGACCTAAGTGAGACATTAATGTTAGAGCAAAAGCTGGACAAAGCAGACTTGCTGATTAATGAACTATCTGCTCTGGTTTCTGACCTACGCGGACATACCCGACGGGTGCAACGAGATATAGACGAAAGTTACTAACTCTAAAACCCTGCACTAAAGATGCTCGATACAGCCGCTAAAGCTCATTTAACCATGGTGGGTTAGCGCCCTGTCGAGACACATTAATACCAGCAATCTGGGCTGCATAGGCTAGGCATTGCGTTAATTGTGTAGGGCTAATGTTTGCCACTGCTGTCTTAGACATGAGGCCTAGGTTAGCTAGCTTTGCCAGCATGCCTGCGTTGAAAGTATCTCCTGCCCCCACGGTGTCTATTACGCTCACTTGGGGAACATCTTGATGTACAGGCTCACCTGTAGATAAATAAGCTGTAGCACCATCGGCGCCCTTAGTGACCACAACAATGGCTTTACCAGTGCCACGTAACAACGCCACTTGTTTGGATTCATTATGAGTGCTTCCTACCAACCAATCTAAATCTTCATCAGACACTTTAATAATATCTGCTACATCAACAAAGCTCTGCAAGCGTTGGCGATAAGCGTGTTCATTGCTGATAAAGTTTGTGCGTATATTAGGGTCTAATACAACCACCATATCTGCCGCATACTTCTGCGCTAAATCACAATACGCATCAGCAGCGGGCTCATTAATTAAGCTGATGCCCCCAAAGTACAGGGCACTTAGGGCTTTGCCGTCATTTTTAAGGTTAGATAAGTTGGGCAGATCAGCACGCTCTACAGAGCGACCTGCACTATTTTCATCATAAAACGTATAACTAGCATGACCTTGGTTAAGGGTTACGAAAGCTAACGTAGTGGGTGCATTGGAGCGCATTAAGTAAGATGTATCCACCTTACTATCAACCAACGCTTGGTTAAGCTGATGACCAAAGAGATCATTTGAAATCCCAGACAACATGCCTACTCGAACACCCAGGCGCCCAAGGCCAATGGCCGTGTTAAAAATGGCACCACCCACAAGCGGAACATAACTTAATTGGCCAGATTCTGATGACACTGGCACCATGTCAATAAGGGCTTCACCACAACAAATAATCAAAATTAATCCTTTTTTTTAACATCCCACATAACAACACAATAGTCCAAAAAATTCTCGTGAAGAAGTAAATTTTAGGGCTACACTTATGTTCACACAAGCCCTATAAGACTTCATTTTAAGACAATACTATATTGCTTAGTTAGTGTTGAATTTATACTAATTTGCAGCTATCTTGTATTAATTACGTAAAAACATCAAAAAAGTACCAGTATTTGAAAAATTTGTACTGTTTTACAAACCCTTTGAGAAGTTATTGTTTCATTAAGCGTAGCAAAAAAATTACTGCGCTGTTTAAACCAGTAGAACCATAAATAAAAAAACCGAGATTTATCTCTGGAGAAATACTATGAAAATTTTGAAGATGTCAGCGATTGCTGTAGCAGTCACAATGAGCTGTGTTTCCACAGCCCAGGCAGCTGATTTAACGATTGCCACTGTAAATAATGGCCATATGATTGAAATGCAAAAGCTAACCGGACATTTTGAAAAGGCTAACCCTGGCATTAATGTAAATTGGGTTACTCTTGATGAAGGCACATTGCGTTCTCGTGTAACAACTGACATTGCAACTAAGGGTGGCCAGTTCGATGTTATGACTATTGGTATGTATGAAGCGCCTATGTGGGGCGCTAAAGGTTGGTTAGAAGCATTAGATTTTGATGCTAGCTACGATGTAGATGATATTTTACCAGCAATGCGCGGTGGCCTATCTCACGGTGGCAACCTTTACGCTGCACCATTCTACGGTGAAAGTTCAATGATCATGTACCGTAAGGACTTGATGGATGCTGCTGGCATGACAATGCCTGACAACCCAACTTGGGGGCATATTGAAGACGCTGCTGCGGCAATGACTGACAAAGACAATGGTGTTTACGGCATTTGTCTTCGTGGCAAGCCAGGTTGGGGCGACAACATGGCATTCATCACTACTTTGGCTAACTCGTTTGGTGCACAGTGGTTTGACATGGATAAGAAGCCTCAGTTGGATTCTCCTGCATGGAACCACGCCGTTAACTTCTACGTTGATTTGCTAACTAACTATGGCCCTCCGGGATCTTCTGGTAACAGCTTCAACGAAATTCTAGCACTAACCAACGCTGGCAAGTGTGGCATGTGGATTGACGCTACTATCGCAGCTTCTTTCGTATCTGACCCATCACAGTCATCAGTTGCAGAGCATATGGCTTTCGCACAATCTCCTGTTGCCGTTACTCACCGTGGCGCTAACTGGCTCTGGGCATGGGCATTAGCAGTACCTGCCGGAACTCAGCAGTCTGCAGAAGCTCAAGCATTTGTTCAGTGGGCTACATCTAAGGAATACATCGAACTAGTTGCAGCGACTAACGGTTGGGCATCTGTACCTACTGGAACTCGTAGCTCTACTTATGCTAACAAGAACTTTACTGACGCTGCAGTATTTGCTGACGCTGAGCTAAAGGCTATCTTGTCTGCTGATCCAAGCAACTCTACTCAAGCTCCTAGCCCATTCAAAGGTGTTCAGTTTCAGGCAATTCCTGAGTTTGCTGATATTGCTGGCGCAGTTGGCCAACAATTATCTGCTGCTCTAGCTGGTGATATCACTGTTGAAGAAGCACTTGCTGAATCACAAAAAGCCGCTGATCGCGCTATGCGTAAGGCTAAGTACTACAAGTAATTGGTCCTAAGTTATTACCCGTAGTACAAAACAGGGCCTTAAGTGCATTTACCTAAGGCCCTGTTTTCTTTCTTCTAACACACCGAAATTATAATCAATATTATGAATTCCCAATCAAACATATCAACTCAAGTTCAGCACAAATGGTTAAACGTGGTTAACCTTTTAAAAGCACCATCGATCATTTTGCTACTTGTTTGGATGATTGTGCCCCTAAGTATGACCGTGTACTACTCGTTTGTTGAGTACAATTTACTTTATCCTGGGCCAAAGTTATTTATCGGTTTAGAAAACTACAGCTACTTTTCTACTGACTCTGCCTTTTTCCCTGCCTTATTCAATACCTTAGTTCTAGTTGGCTCTGTACTGACCATTACCGTTGTGCTGGGCCTCGCTCTTGCTTTGTTAGTTAATCAGCCATTTTTTGGACGTGGCGTCGTCCGTGTGCTGTTAATTTCTCCATTTTTTATTATGCCAACAGTTAATGCGTTAATCTGGAAAAACATGATGATGGATCCTAACTATGGGATCTTTTCTGTCATCGCTGATTTTTTCAATGTTGTGCCCATTAACTTCTTAGAAGACTTGCCGCTGGCGTCAATCATCCTAATGGTGAGCTGGCAGTGGACACCTTTTGCCCTACTTATATTTATGACATCACTGCAGTCGCAAGATACAGAACAAAAAGAAGCAGCCCAGCTTGATGGGGCTGGATTTTGGTCTATTTTTCGTTTTCTTACCCTGCCTCACCTTGCAAGGCCAATCGCTATTGTAGTGATGATTCAGACCATTTTTCACCTCTCCTTATTTGCGGAAATTTTTGTGACCACAGGTGGCGGACCAGGTTTTGCCAGCACCAACTTGGCATGGCTAATTTATCGACAAGCCTTCCTTGCTTTTGATGTGGGTGTTGCTTCAGCCGGTGGCGTATTTGCTATTATTTTAGCCAATATAGTGGCTTTTTTCTTAATCAGAGCCGTTGGCAAAAATCTAACGGAATAACCTATGATGTTAAATATCTCTCAACGTAAAACTGTTAAACATTGGGCCACTGGTTTATTTGCTTGGTTGGTTGCTTTAATACTGTTTTTCCCTATTTTGTGGATGATAATGACTAGCTTTAAAACTGAGCTACAAGCAATCTCTCAGCCACCATTGCTATTTTGGGAAACAACATTTGATAACTACATTCTTATCCAAGAACGTAGTGATTATCTTAAGTATGCTTTCAATTCTTTATATACGTCTGTGGGTGGCACATTGCTTGCGCTTATTATTGCAGTGCCAAGTGCTTATGCAATGGCTTTTTTCCCTGGAAAATACACTAAAGATATTTTGTTATGGATGCTTTCCACCAAAATGTTACCCGCTGTAGGTGTTTTAATTCCAATTTATATGATTACTCAAATGGGAGGCTTGTTAGATAGCATTTATCCTTTAATCCTGATTTTTGCACTAATGAACCTACCTATTATCATGTGGATGCTGTTCACTTACTTCAAGGAAATTCCTAAAGAAATTCTTGAAGCCGCCCGAATGGACGGTGCAACCACCCGCGACGAACTTCGTCATATAGTAATGCCACTGTCTTGGGGTGGAATTGCTTCTGCTGGCTTATTGTCATTAATTTTATGTTGGAATGAAGCCTTTTGGTCCATTCAGCTTACTGCCTCAGACGCGGGAACATTAGCAGCACTCATCGCCTCTTACTCTAGCCCAGAAGGCCTATTTTGGGCCAAAGTTTCAGCTGCATCTACAATGGCTTGTGCACCAATTATCGTGTTTGGCTGGTTCTGCCAAAAGCAATTGGTACAGGGTCTAACTTTTGGTGCGGTGAAATAAGGAATTATAATGTCTACTTTAAATATCTCTGCATTACACAAACATTTTGACGATTTCCACGCTATTCGTGGCATAAACTTAAACATAGAGGAAGGTGAATTTGTCGTATTTGTGGGCCCTTCAGGCTGTGGTAAATCTACCCTACTGCGTTTAATTGCAGGTTTGGAAGACGTTAGCGGCGGTAATATATCTTTAGGTGATCGCGACATCACCGAGGTGCCAGCTGCTCAGCGGGATTTAGCTATGGTGTTCCAATCCTACGCACTTTACCCGCACATGAATGTGGCGGAAAATATGTCTTTTTCGCTGCGCCTAGCAGGCGCAAGCAAAGAAGAAATCGCCAAAAAAGTGGCTGACACAGCTGCCATCTTACAACTTGAGAAACTGCTTGATCGCAAGCCCAAGGCATTGTCTGGTGGGCAACGACAGCGTGTAGCAATTGGCCGAGCCATAGTGCGGCATCCATCGGTATTTTTGTTTGATGAGCCACTGTCTAACCTAGACGCGGCGCTGCGTGTGCAAATGCGCCAAGAGCTAGCTGCACTGCACCAGCGCCTTAAAGCCACTATGATTTATGTCACCCACGATCAAGTTGAGGCTATGACCCTAGCGGATAAAGTAGTCATTCTTAATGCAGGCCAAGTGGAACAAGTGGGTACGCCCATGGAGGTGTATTACAACCCAGAAAGCCGCTTTGTAGCTGAGTTTATTGGCACACCTAAAATGAACTTCTTCCCCATGGACGACTTAGTAACCAACTATTTAAACAACAACCCTAAGGTAGACCGAAATCTTGAAGCTGCGGCATGGATTGGTGCGCGACCAGAATCAATCATGCTTGATAAGAAAGGCATGTTTGGCACTGTGACTTTAATCGAGCGCCTAGGTGCAGAAACGTTAGTTTACCTAAACTACTGCGACCAGTACCAAGTTGCTATTCGTGCTTCAAGTCTAGCACCAGTTGAGCTGGGCGAAACCATAGAATTTGGTTTAGATTTAGAACAAGTGCACAGTTTTGATGACCAAGGTAACCGCCTTAGCCCAGCGATTACTGGCGATCTAATTAAGGCATTATAAGCTGATGTAGTTTTTTGTCGTATTTTCGGAAGAATTGAGTATGAAAACAGATACGTTTAATCAGGTTGAAATCATTGAAAATGTAGATGATGGTATTTATTACTTGGAACACGGCTGGCCTTCCGATTTAATCCGCTGGCATGCCCACGCACCCTACGAGCTGCACTTAATAGTGAGTACGCACGGCAAGGTATTTATAGGCGATCACATTGGCCGGTATAAACCGGGCCAACTAATTCTTGTAGGGCCCCATGTGCCTCACAATTGGGTCACTAATAAAGACGAGCCGGGCCCCGTGGCACTGCGTGATATGGTGGTCGTATTTTCCCATAAATCAATGGATCACATGCTTCAAGGGTTTAACGAAATTCAAGAACTGATGTCCATGTTCGAGTTATCTCATTCGGGAGTTGAATTTGTTGACTTTGACCTGTCTCTAGCCATGGACCTATTTGGCAAAATACGTGATACATCAGGCATGGATCGGTTTTTGGCGTTTATGCAGTTGTTAGCAGAGTTGAAGTCTTGGCCACACAAACGTACATTGTCTACTGCAAAAATCATCTCTCCATTAACCACCTCTGCAGCAAATAAAATTAATGAAGTGGTGCAATATATTGCAGATCACTATCAAGAAAATTTATCTCTTGGGAAAATGTCAGCCATGCTTAACATGAGCGAGAGCGCCTTTTCGCGGCACTTTGCCAAATCTACTGGGAATAAATTTGTTGAATTTGTTAACCGAGTGCGTATAGGTAGAGCATGCATTCAATTGGCTGAGACTAATGACCAGATTTCAGCCATTTGTTTTGACGTTGGATTCAACAACATCACCAACTTTAACCGTCACTTCGTTAAGCTTAAAGGCAAAACACCTGGCGAGTACCGACGTATTATCCAAACCAATTTGGGCAAAGATCAATCGATCGTAAAACCAACAATAGCGATGCCTTAGCCTGCGATACCTAACAAAGACACTAGAGAACTACAAAGATACTCACTATGAACGCTTTAAATACTAGCCTAATCGTACCCCTTAATTACAGTAAGACCGACTGTGAAGTAGGAATTATTCACGTTGGTGTTGGCGCTTTTCACCGTGCCCACCAAGCGGTCTACATGAACACGTTATTGGGTAATAAAGATCAACAAAAATGGGGCATTATGGGCATCAACCTAAGGTCACAGGATGCCAATATAAACCTGCAATTAGCTGACCAAAAACATCTATACACATTAAAAACACTATCTCCAGAAAATCGTGCCACCTATGAAGAAATTGGCTCTATATTGTCAACCCTAGATTGGTCAACAAACGCTGAAACTGCGGCACAGGCAGTGGACAATAAAAACGTTCATTTAATCACCATGACAGTCACTGAAAGTGGCTATTACCTCCTAGAGAATGGCCAATTAGATACACATTCACCAATAATTATTGAAGCCTTACAAGGTTTTGGCAGCTGCATATACGCCTACTTACGCGCATCTTTAAATGTGCGTCGCTTAGGTTGCAATATGCCCATTACATTATTATGTTGTGATAACCTGCGTAACAATGGCCTTTATCTAAAATCAGGTTTTGAGCAATTTCTTAGGGCCTGCAACGATACCGAACTCCTTAAATGGGTGGCCATAAAAGTCACTTTTCCTTGCTGCATGGTAGACCGTATTACACCAAGAACTGATGCTATTCATATTGCTGATATTAAGCAGAAATTTGATTTACATGACCCTCTCATAGTGATGTCTGAGTCTTTTACCCAATGGGTGATTGAGGATAACTTTGCTGGACCAAGACCAGATTTTGAACGTGTAGGTGTAGAGCTAGTCACTGAAGTTTCACCCTATGAAGATGCCAAAATTCGCATTCTTAATGGAGGTCACACCATATTGGCCTATTTTGCCGCACTAAAAGGCTATAAAACTTACGACCAAGGCTTAGCTGATGAAGAACTAAACACCCTATTCTCAGCCTATGAGACCACCGAAGTGATCCCAGCTATTGGAGAGTCTCCAATAAACTTATTAGACTACTACGCTCTCACTAAAACCCGTTTTTGCAATAGTAATATCGCAGACGCTGTGGCCCGAATTTGTGCTGATGGTGGTATTAAATTTCCTATTTTTATATTGCCTACAATAGCCACATGCTACGCTAAAGGCTATACCCCAGTATACGGGTTACAAGGTATTGCCAGCTGGTATGTATTTATGTGTAAAGTCAAAGCTGGGGAAATTGAATTTGATTACGTGGAGCCAAAGTGGGCTCTTTTAGAGCCTCTTGTAGATGGGTTAAACGTCACCCATTTTATTGAAAGCCAAGATTTATGGGGCCAGTTACCAACCCAGTTTCCACAATTTAAACAGCAACTCACACAGGCTATCAGCTTGATGTTGGCCCGCTTCCCTGTGGTCTAACCATGCTGCGTATCATCTGTGTTTGATTCAAGGAGGTTAAATGCCTAGAAAACGATTGGAAGGCAGAGTGGCACTTATTACAGGCGCAGCCAGGGGTATTGGTAAAGCATTTGCTCAGCGCTACCTGGCTGAAGGTGCAAAAGTTATTATTGCAGATATTGATTTTGACAGTGCCACCAATACCGCATCGGTATTGGGTGAAGATTGTATTGCACTGTCCCTAGATGTGACTGATCAAATAAGTATTAATCGCTGTATTAGCGATTCAGTTTCACAGATGGGCAGAATTGATATATTAATTAATAATGCTGCATTATTTACAGCATCACCCTTTGTGGACATAACCCGAATTGATTATGAGAGGGTATTTTCTGTTAACTTGGCAGGCACTATGTTCATGATGCAAGCTGCAGCTAAGCACATGATCGAACGTGGTCAAGGTGGCAAAATTATCAACATGGCAAGTCAAGCGGGTCGCCGCGGTGAAGCCCTAGTGGCAGTATATTGTGCGACTAAAGCAGCTATTATTAGCCTCACACAGTCGGCAGGCTTAGACCTGATAAAACATGGTATTAATGTTAACGCCATTTCCCCTGGCGTCGTAGATGGAGAACATTGGGACGATGTAGACGCTTTCTTTGCAAACTATGAAGGTTTACAGCTAGGAGAGAAGAAAACACAAGTGGGTGATGGCGTGCCCTACGGTCGCATGGGTATTGCTGAAGACCTTACAGGAATGGCTGTATTTTTAGCAACCCCTGACGCAGATTATATTGTAGCTCAAACTTACAATGTTGATGGTGGCCAGTGGATGAGCTAAATGTTGGTCAAAGCAACATTTAGCTCATCACTCCCCAAAAATGATATTTATCTTATGAAAGAGTTTAAGCAGCCTTATTTGTGTCCGCTGGCAATTAATGCATTCTGTAATAATGTCATCGCCCCAAGCTCTGCCGCTAAATGAATGAGACTGTATCAATCACCTTTTGTTTATGGTGTGATGTATATTGCAGTGCAGGGGCTCTAATGGTCAAGTAAGTCTGGCCCATATGATTGAAATGCAAAATAGCACACTTTAACCTCTGTTTTATTAAGCAGTTGATAAACGAGTACACGACTGGAACAAGAGGTTAAAATAAAGCTTATGTCCCGTGTTCAAACGTTAGAAATTCCTCTTATTGAAGCAACAAATGAGTCCTTAGAGGGGTACGGTTATTTAGTCGATTGCTATGAAAATAGTGACATTGAAATAGTGACTTGGCCTAAACAAGGTTGGCGCGAAATTGATCAAGGCACAGGCAATGAAGGCGGTGCTACAGAGGGATCTTTTAATACCTGGTGGGATGGCTCAACGCTGCATGGTGAGAATAACGCGGTACAACATAACAACTGCGAATATGAGGAAGATGGCAAGTATGTGTTAGCTTACTCGTCGCACCCAGATAAACTTGTGGTAAATAATAATTATGTGCCCGCAAAAAAAATGTACCTTTGGCATGTTAACTACCACCCAGATGGAGGGCAATTATTTTTTCCAACACAACCGGGTGTATTTATATCACCCCTGGCGCTGCCTGGTGATGATATTAAACCTGAAGACTTTAAGGCATTTTATTTTAATGGTACCAAAGGCTTGTATATTCACCCCAATGTTTGGCATGAAGGGGTGTTTCCAGTTGCAGAAAAAAGCTCTTTTATGGGGCGCCAAGGTAAAGTGCACGCCCGCGTAAGTATTGACTTAAAAAAAGAATTTAATAAATACCTTTGTTTTAGAACAAACATTTAAAAACCATTATTCCACTTATCGAAGTAGCTGTAATGGCGAGTGATTGCACACGCTTAAGCCAAGTTAAACTGGTTCTTAAGGTACGCAATAATATCATTAGACTCGTACAGCCATTGCACAGAATTATCTGGCTTTTCAATTCTCAGGCAAGGTACTTTGTGCCGTCCACCCTCGCGCACCAATTCCGCTTTAAGTTCAGCATCATTTTTGGCATCACGCAGCTCAATATGCAGTGCGTGGCGCTTTAATTCACGCCGAACTTTGACACAAAAAGGACAGGTTTTAAACTGATACATCGACATGGAAGCAGTAACATCATCAATGGCTCTTTGTTCTTCGGCCTCTCTAACAACAGCTTTTGGTGAGGTGAGAAAATCTAGAATCAAAATAATTTGTCCCAAGACCCATCGAATAACTTTCATTAGCTAGCACCACCATAATTGGTAAATTGTTATACGCGTCACTGTGCAAGCATAAGCTATGCCATTTTTATGGCTTTTAAGCATGCTGTGATCAACAGAAGTTGCAGATGACCCTCCATCATTGATGAGCGAATCAAAACTGGGCTATAGCTTACAGGGTTTAATTCAAATCGGCCCCCTTTATTTGTGATGATAAGCCTATAAATTGTACAATTTATGGATTACCCCAATACCTGCCATTAAGTTAAGGAAAACGCAATAAAATGATGCAGACTTCCCCACAAACTCAGATTATAATAATGCAAGATCTGCGTTCAGTTTGTGGCCGTTACTCATCGGTTAGAATTGTTCGTAACACAATAACTTTAGTTATTTTCTAGGTTCATTAATTCAACACAGAATTTAAAATCTGTTGTTATTTATAAATAAAGGCACCGCAATGACACAAGCTCAAATCGTTACATTTAGTAAAGCAGGCGGCCCAGAGGTCATGACGCTGTCTGAACAAACCATTACAGCACCTAAGGCTGGTCAGGTAAGCATTAAGCAAGAAGCCATTGGCGTAAATTACATCGATATTTATAAGCGAAGTGGCGTTTACCCCACAGAATTTCCAGCTGGTTTAGGGTTTGATGCAGCAGGCGTTGTTACTGCTCTAGGTGATGGGGTTCAGCACTTAAAACTAGGCGAACGGGTTGCTTATGCAGCCCCTTCACAAGAATCTTATGCCAGCTATCGAACTTTAAATGCAGCGCAAGTCTGCCCCTTACCTGACAACATTTCCTTTGAACAAGCCGCGGCAATAATGCTTAAAGGCATGACGACGCAGTATCTGTTTGAGCAAACAACACCCCTTAAAGAAGGCGATACAGTATTGTTTCATGCCGCTGCGGGGGGCGTTGGCCTGATAGCCTGCCAATGGGCTGCAGCTAAAGGACTTATCCTTATCGGCACCGCTGGTTCGGACGAAAAATGTGCGCTAGCATTGGCTAATGGTGCATCACATTGCATCAATTACTCGACAGCAGATTTTACCAAGAAAGTACTCGAGTTAACCCATGGTAAAGGTGTAGATGTGGTAATGGATTCGGTGGGTGCATCTACTTTTGAGGGATCTTTAAACTCACTTAAACCATTCGGCATGATGATTACCTTTGGTAACGCGTCAGGAAAAGTGCCACCATTTGATGTAGGCATGCTTGCTGCAAAGGGCTCTTTAAAGTTAACAAGGCCCACAGTGGCAACCTACGTTGCAGACTTTGAAATGTGCCAAAAAATGGCTAAAAACCTATTTGACATGGTTAGTTCTGGAAAAATTAAAGTTAATATAGGTAATCGCTACCCTATGGCTGATGCAGCTCAAGCCCATATCGATTTGGCAAGCCGGATTACCACAGGATCTAGCATTTTGATCCCATAGGTTTTGGCAAATAGTGCTGCCTTGAATAGTTAATTCTGCCTTAGGTCATGTCATATTATAATACTGACTAAGGCTTAAGTGGATAGCCGGAGCTGTGTCTAATCGACTGAAGCTCCAAAACATACCCCGTCCTGGCTGCGCAGGCAGCCAACAAACTAACTTAGATCTAGTGGTCAACTGCCACTGGCACATTACCAAAGTTTACCGACTACTTAACCCACATCTTTGCATGTGACCTAATCTTTGAACTATTCGCACTATTAATATTAAATACTAATTGAGAATCATTTGTATTCTCATTCGTATTGATGTATTATTCGGTTATAGGGAGGTTGTTAATAAATCTAAAGCCACCGTAATGTAAAAACACATTACGATATCTGGATTATTAACCCGCTAATTCTGTTAGCCCTCACTATAAAAATGATTAAAAAAGTTTTCAAGCGATCCCTAAACGCGCCCTCTCAAAAGTTTAGGGATCCCTTGAGAGCTTTTGGGGACTAAAGCATGCGTACCTTTTTACTTTGTAAAAAGCGACGCGTTATCTGCTAAACATAATACAACTCGGTTTTTACCCAACAAAAGCATCCATTTGAAAGATTGGCTTAGCACAGCATTACATATCAATATTTGCTGGGTAAGTTATTAAGTAGTTTAAAAAACAGGGGATTTATAGTGAATAAAAGTGAACTAATTCAGGCTATTGCGGTGGAGACTGATGTTCCAAAGGCTGCTGCAAAGCGTATACTGAATGCAATCACAAGAGCCATTAATACGTCGCTCATCAACGGTGAACCTGTTTCCTTAATTGGCTTTGGCACCTTCTCTGTCAAGTCGAGATCGGCTCGCTCCGGTCGTAACCCAAAGACGGGTACTAGCATTGAAATTGCATCTGCCAATCGCATTCACTTTAAACCAGGAAAAACATTAAAAACCGAAATTAACAGTTAGTAAGGCGCAGGTTCTAGGTGCTAAAAATATAATGTACTGCCAGAATTTTAATAAGCAAGCATGCCTGTAAGCCAAAATTTTTAGTACCGGAGCCCTTCCCTATCAAGTCTTTAAATCTTTTATTGGATGAGTCATCATCAATCATCAATCACCATGGCATTCCACCATTAGTTTTCGATAAGGTTGTCGTTTGAAATCTTTGTAGCCTAAGACATTAAGCTGGGCACGCCACACCACATTTGCAAAACCATCTCCTTTTATCCTTGGAAACTATTTAAAAGCTAATTTCCCCACAGTGCCATTATGTATAATTCCAACGCACTCCAAACCATGACATAGTAGTGATTCAATAAGATGTTAACCCATCTGTTGGGCACACGATAGCTTATTAGTTAGGGCAGCCTTAATGCAATAGCGGGCACTAATCAACTAATGAAATACATTGGTAGCCAAAGGCACGCTATGTTTTGTGAATTTATCGCAAGCCTAGTGGTATAATTGTGGACATAAATCAAGAACTAGACACCATTTAACTCACGTTAGATTTTTATTGGCTGGTATTAGTTTAAAAATAATCTGCACATAGAGCCTTTTAATATGGACCTGTTTTCGCAATTATTAGACCCCCCTATTAATATACTGCCCCAGGATGGAGAGGCCAATTATCACGGTGTTGTGCTGAGCGCCAATGATGCAGATTATTTTTTTAGTTGTTTGCTCAGCACTATTGAATGGAAAAATGATGAGGCTATTATCCTTGATAAAAAGGTAATGACTAAACGCAAGGTGGCTTGGTACGCGAGCCAATCATTCAACTATACCTATTCAAAAATAACCCGGCCTGCATTGCCATGGACCCTCGAGCTGCTTGATTTAAAGCATAGAGTAGAATCTATTAGCGGAGAAAAATTCAACTCTTGCTTGCTCAACCTATACCATACGGGCGATGAAGGCATGTCTTGGCATAGCGATAGTGAACAACAGCTAAAGCCACACGGTGCAATTGCCTCTATAAGTTTGGGTGCAGAACGCCAATTTGTCTTTAAACATAAAAAAACCCAACAAACCCATGGTTCAGTTTTACAACATGGAAGCTTGCTTGTAATGAAGGGAACAACTCAAACCCACTGGGTGCATCGATTACCACCCACTAAAAAGGTACATTCTCCAAGAATAAATTTAACCTTTAGAACCATTATTGAACAATGATATAGCAGCTTTGTAGCTGAACTTCAGCCCAAAAGTTAGCTACATGTAATGGTATATAGACGGATAACTATCCATCTATATTTTCTCTTGATCTTTGTAATTAGTTTTAAATCAGTATCTATGGGTACCTTATAGCTTTAGTATTAATCAACTTCGATAAACAACCTATGCAAACGCACACAAAGCCTAGCCCATAGAGGTAAGTTATAGTGACTCAATCAACCTTTGCCACCTACCCAAGCCTTAAGGGTAAAACAGTCTTTATCACCGGTGGTGCCTCAGGTATAGGGGCCGAACTAGTGCGCAGCTTTGCAGCTCAAGGTGCCAAAGTGGGGTTTGTTGATTTAGATGAGGCCAATAGCCACGCATTGGCAAACACATCAGAGGCTATTATCTATGAACTGTGTGATATTAAAGATATCAAAAGCTTACAGAATGCGCTGGCAAAACTAGCACTACGAATTGGGCCAGCTACTATTTTGGTTAACAATGCAGCCAATGATGACCGCCATAGTTGGCAAGAGGTCACTCCGGCCTATTGGGATGAGCGCTTACAAACTAACCTTCGGCATCAGTTTTTTGCAATCCAATCTGTTGCGCCAGGCATGATCGCAGCTGGCGGAGGTTCCATTATTAACATGGGGTCTAACAGTTGGCATGAGACAGGGGGGGGCTTTCCTGCTTATGCAACCTCTAAAGCTGCCGTCCATGGCCTTACCAGAACCATGGCACGAGATTTAGGTGAACATCGTATTCGAGTCAATACTGTGGTTCCAGGTTGGATTATGACTGACCGGCAAAAACAGTTATGGGCTACTCCTGAAACCCTAGAAAAACAGCGACAACGGCAATGTCTGCCAGATTTAATCGAGCCTGTTTACGTGGCTAGAATGGTTATTTTTCTAGCTTCAGATGACGCCAGCATGTGCTCAGCTAATAATTATATGGTTGAAGGCGGCTCTATCTAAAAAATAAAATGCTTCAGTAAAAAATCAGCGCTATCTAAACACAATAGGCATCTTCTTAGCCATTTTCATGGGTGTCACCCCGCACATTAATGCATCACAGCAACTGACTCACGTGTTTTAGGCACTGGGCCGTTAACTTTGGCAGCCATCGTAATATAGGTTTTTAGATCGTCGTACAGCACCACTAGGTATTGATCCATCCATAACGCTTGGCTCGGATGCTGAACTAGCTGCTCTTCTAACCGGTTGATAGCCATCCAAATAACATCTTCGGCTTGGCTTACGTGCTGGAGGTTATTAAAATTTATTGCGAGTAATTGAGCTGATGCTGCTAGCCAGTCACAGGACACCTGGTTGTCTATGTTGCTATGGGAAAGCAATATTTCTGCCGCTTCAAATGCGCAACCCAAATGAGGAATAGCTTCTTGCCACTGCAAATGGTCATTATAAAATTGCCCTGTGTCAAAGCCAATCTGGCAAAATTTAAGGGCTTTTTCTGTATTTGCTCTTAATTCTTGTTTATGGGTTGCACATATAAAGCGTAATTTCATCAGTCGATCATCCTTAACAATATCTTAATAGTAAAAAGCTATTGTCACTTCTCAAAATGCCAATAACGACATAAAGGTAACACCAATCGATATCTTCTTCAACAGTATTGATAATCATTATCATTTGTATTACTATTTGCACTCATATGAAATATCACTAAGGAAATGGTTCTAATGTCTTACTCTTTACTCACCACTTTTGGCGCTGCATTTTTAGCTGCGAGCCTTGCGGGCTGCAATAATGCGAGCGTTAATAGCAACGAAAAAAACATCAGCGAAACTGACGTAATAGATACCTACGCTAACATTGCCCTGGCAACTTTTGAAGATTCATTAACTGAAGCTGAAGTTTTACACACGTCTATTGAAACCCTTATAGCCACACCTACAGAAACCAACCTTAACGCTGCAAAGCTGGCTTGGCTTGCCTCACGTGTTCCCTATCAACAATCTGAAGCCTATCGCTTTGGTAACCCAGTGGTAGATGCATGGGAAGGTAAAGTAAACGCTTGGCCACTGGATGAAGGCTTAATTGATTATGTGGACGTAAGCTACGGCACAGCCTCAGATGACAACGACCTTTACCTTGCTAATGTGATCAATAGTGAAGAAATCAACATTAATGGTAGCATGGTTGATGTCACAAATATTACCCCAGACCTTATTGCCAACACCCTGCATGAAGCTGATGAGGTAGAGTCTAACGTTGCTAGTGGTTACCATGCCATTGAGTTTTTGTTGTGGGGCCAAGATCTTAATGGCACAAACCCAGGAGCAGGGGCTCGCCCAGCAACTGACTATGACGTCAACGATTGTTCAAATGCAAATTGTGATCGCCGTGGAGATTACCTTTTAGCAGCGAGTACACTGCTACAGTCAGACCTGAAAGACATTATTAAAGCCTGGCAAGTAGACGGTGAAGCTAGAACAGATTTGACAAGCGCAGCTAACGCTGAAGCTATTAGTGCCATGGTTATTGGCATGGGTAGCTTATCTTATGGCGAGCTCGCTGGGGAACGCATTAAACTGGGGCTCATGCTAAATGATCCCGAAGAAGAGCACGATTGCTTCTCAGATAATACTCATAACTCACATTACTATGACGCGAAGTCTATTCAAAACGTTTACTTAGGGCAATATACACGCATTGATGGCAGTGTTGTCTCTGGAACAAGCTTGTCAAGTTTAATAGCGACGGCTTCACCCCAGTTAGATGCGCGTATGAAAAGTGCTCTGACCCATACGATGGGCCAAATGCAAGCAATGGTAGACCGTGCTGAGAGTACAGAAAGTTATGATCAAATGATTGGTAGTGGAAACCGTGCTGGTAACCAAGTTGTGCAAAATGTAGTCGATGCATTAACAGCACAAACCTTAGTCATTGAAGAGTTACTTCCTGTTTTATCAATAGACCAACTGGCTTTTGAGGGTTCTGACAGCTTAGACAACCCAAGTGCAGTGCAATAACTTTTAAACTTAGCCTTTTAGTCAAAACCAAAGGACCAACCGGACAGCTACTAGATCGCTGTTCGGTTTTTTTAAGATGAAAAAATCAGCCTTACTATTAACCCTTTTGGGTTTTATGTGCACCTTGATATACCCCCAAGCTTTTGCTTTAGTGCATCCAGCAACACAAGACTTTAGCCAAGCTGAGCCGGGAGAGTCCTTCCCTGGCGGGAGCGCTACTGTTAATAAAAAACGCAACACCCATAGTTTCTCTCATAGTTCAGCTAACTTAGAATTCTCGCGTAAGATGAACTTTAGTTTAGGTAATGCCCTATTTAAAAAGATTTGGGTTGCATCACCATCATCTACTTTGGCAAGTGATGGACTTGGGCCTTTATTCAACGCCCCATCCTGTCAACGTTGCCACATAAAAGATGGTAGAGGTCACCCACCTAAGGCTAATTTCCCCCAAGACAATGCCATTTCTATGCTCATGCGGTTAAGCATACCTCCTCAGACTAAACGCCAGCGTGACGCCCTTGCCAGCGGCCGTGTGGGGGTCATTAGTGAACCCACCTACGGAAGTCAGCTGCAAGATTTAGCCGTTACAGGAAACCTGAGTGAAGGTAAAATTAATATTACTTATGAGGAAAAAATTATTCACTTAAAGGGTGGAGAAGAAGTTAGTCTGCGCCATCCAACCTACACGATAGCTAACCCAAATTATGGCCCACTTCACCCACAAACGATGATGTCTGTAAGAGTGGCGCCACCCATGATTGGCTTGGGATTGCTAGAAGCTATCGCAGCCAGTGACACCCTCAGCCTTGCAGACCCCGAAGACACCAATAATGACGGAATTTCAGGCAAAGCTAATGAAGTGTGGGACTTTGTAAAGCAACGCAGCAGCCTTGGCCGGTTTGGATGGAAAGCAGGCCAACCTAACCTGCCACAGCAAAATGCTGATGCATTCAGTGGCGACTTAGGAATTGCTAGCCCCCTTTTTACAAGCGTAACAGGAGACTGCAGCCAAGCTCAAGTCACCTGTATTGAAGCTCCCCATGGCGGCACACTACAGCACGATAACGTGGAAATTTCTAATGAGGGTATGAAGCTAGTCAATTTTTATACGCGTAATTTAGCCTTACAAAAACGTCAGAAAGTGAATAATCCAAAAGTGTTGGCGGGAAAGGCTTTATTTTATCAAAGTGGTTGTGTGGATTGCCATCAACCAAGCTATACCACTTCAGAAAATGCTGACATAGAGCAAGCTGGACAACGAATATGGCCTTATACAGACCTTTTACTACACAATATGGGCAGAGGTTTAGCAGATCACAGGCCAGAATTTATGGCTACAGGATTTGAGTGGCGCACGCCACCACTATGGGGTATTGGCCTCACCCAAACCGTCAATAAACATAACTTTTTCCTCCATGACGGCAGAGCTAGGGGCCTTCTTGAAGCCATCATTTGGCACGGTGGAGAGGCTCATAAAGCTCAGCAAAAAGTAGTTAATATGACACCTGAAGAAAGGCGTTTATTAGTTGCATTCTTAGAGTCTCTCTAATGGTTAAAAAATGTACTTCTTCACACCTAATACCAATTATTTTTGCTGCCTTAACGTGGTTTATTATCATTCCAAGCCACGCTAACCTACTGGTCAGTAACAACGAAGTGAAGGCATGGGTTGACCAGTATGTGTTGCCAAGTTATAAAAACTTGCACCAAGCCAATCTGCACCTCCAAACACACGCTGGGGGGCTTTGTGACGCAAAATCTTTGCATCAGCTTGACAAAATGCAACCACACTTCAGTAAAGCTCTAGAGGCAATGGCATACAGCCAAGCCATAGATGGTGGGCCTATGCAGGACGAACTAAGAAATTTTCAACTCTACTTTTGGCCTGACCGTAATAACCTAGTAAATAAACAATTAGCCAAATTAATAGATGAATCTAATTTACAAGTGTTACAAGAACTAGGGCTTGAACACGCAAGTGTTGCACTAGCAGGGTATCCTGCGCTAGAGCGATTATTATTTGAACCCTATTACCGACAAACAGTTATTCAAGACCAAGAAAAATTTGGTTGTTACTATATTGTAACTATAACTAATAATTTGGTTCGTATAACAGCCGCCATTAATGAAGATTGGAGCGCTAAATGGCGTGCACAGCTAGTTGGGCCTAGTGTTAGTAACAGCAGATTTAAAAAGCCTGCAGATCAAGTTAGTTTTATATTTAGCAATATTGATGTCTTGCTTACTAAAATTATTACCAAAAAGTTAGCTAAGCCCCTTGCCAGCAAGGTCACTAAGGCTAAGCCAAAACGCCTTGAAAGCTGGCGTAGCAGTAATAGTTTAATAATGCTCAAAGCTAATGCTAGGGGCTTAACAGATAGCCTTAACATCACCCTGAAGCCAGCACTTATTAGGGCTGGGGAAACACCTCATTGGCACCAAATCAGTAATCACCTAAGCCTTATTCAGCAAAAACTTGATCAATTGCCTAGACCCCTAGTAACTCACCTTAGTGAGCCACAACATTGGCTAGCAGTAAACGCACTGCAAGAACAATTTATCCAGCTGCAAGCCAAGCTTAGGGAACTATATCCCCGCCTTAATGTGCACCTTGGCTTTAACGCCTACGACGGAGACTGATGTCTACAGTAGATCTAACATTACCTACCAGTCGCCGGTACTTTATGCGCCAAGTGGGTATTGGTATGCTGTTTGCCTTAAACTCGTGTGCATCAGCAGCTAAACTCAATAATAGTGGTTATTGGGCAGGCACTGCTAAACAAGGTGGTTTTTATTGGCTCATAATTTTTGATGCACAAGGCCAAGTACAGCGCCAAATTAAACTGCCCAGCCGTGGCCATGGGCTGCAACAAAGTACTCGGGGCCAACTGGTGGTGTGTAGCCGCCGGCCTGGCGTGTGGATGCTATTGTTGCAAAACCCACTGGCTAAGCCTCAATGGTTAGGTGTAACCCTTATCAGCCGCCTGTCTGGGCATTGTTGTTTCAGTAGTAATGGTGAATTACTGTACAGTGCCGAGAATAATGTTCAATTAGCGCAGGGTTGTATTGGTGTGTGGGATGCACACAGTGGCATGCGTCTTCACCAATGGTTGAGCCAAGGCATAGGTCCCCATGAAATTCAACTTAGCCATGATGGCACACATTTATGGGTTGCCAACGGTGGTATTTTAACGCAACCTAAACACGGGCGTGAGAAACTTAACCTAGCCACTATGGCACCTAATATAAGCTACTTGCGCCTTAGTGATGGCACCCTAACCCAACAATATAGCATTGATGAGTCACAACTAAGTTTGAGGCATATTGCTGTTAATTGGCGTAACCAAGTGGCCGTAGCCTGTCAGTATCAGGGCCCAGCACATGTGCGAAAGACTCTTTTATTACTCATCAGTGGTGGGCATATAAATTATCTGTCTTGTGACCCAAAAACAACCATAGGTCTAAATAATTACCTAGGTAGCGTAGCCTTCGACATTAGCGGTGAGTGGCTTAGTGCTAGCTCACCTAGAGGCCATCGTGTTGTAGTTTGGCGTTTAGTTCAAGGCGTGGAGCCTATTTATCACCAAAGCCTAGCCATTACTGATGCGTGCGGGCTCAGCGCCAGTAATGGGCTGGGTGGGTTTATCATCAGCACAGGTACAGGGCAAATTTATCACTATGCAGCGATAACAAAAACACTGTCCGCTATAGAAACTGGTGATCATTCCGCCAATGATTTTTCATGGGACAACCATCTTTTACCAAAGCAGTTGTGTTAAATAAACGTTTCACGAAATTTATACTCGCCGCAGTTAACTGGGCGAACAGGTAGGTTACCATTGCTCTATGTAGGGCTCAATTGACTCAACATCTATAGAGTAACCCGATTGCACTGCTAAACCATTAGCAACACCAGATTCGGTAAGTTCACTTTGCAAACGGCTTATATTAAGCGTGCCTGTAATCCAGACAGGCAAGTAAATACTCTCAAGCTTAGTGCCTGTTTCCAGCTTTGCGAAAATGATTTGGTTAGCTGGCGGCGGTGGCGTATGAGTGCATGCCCCAAAGTAAGGTACCAGTAGAAACTCCTTAAGCAGCGTGCTACTAAATTCAAGCGGCAGCACAAAGCCAGGTATTTTTACCCGCTTACCCTCAAAAGCGTCTACTACCGGGGCTGCATCAAACATGGCTTGCACCGTTTGTTCAAGGACCAATAACTCACTGTCTGACAGCGCGTAGTATTGCTCATCAGTCATGTCTTCAAATACTTGGTTTGGGTTCCAGTCTTGGGGAATTAAACTTTCCCAATCAATTTCATTGGCATCAGCTGCAAAAGCACTACTGGCGCTAAAAAAGGAGAACAGCAAGATCAATAACAAAGGACGATAGGCGTCATTCATATTTTTCATCATATTCCTCTGCGTTAGGAGCGGATAGACATGCCATCTGCTAAAGAGTTTTTGTAAGCACGGTACGCCGGCACTAAGCCAACAATGAAGCTGGTTGCAAGTAACATAGAAACCATACCCAGCTCTCTAATATTTGGGGCAGTTATAGGAATAAACAAGCCGTAGTTTTTTTCTATTATGGGCTGAGCTAGCCAAATACTGGAATATAACAACATTAACCCCAAGAGAATACCAGCGAGCGTCAAAAATACGGTTTCTGTTACTAATAAGCCCATAATGTGCCAGTGACTGGCCCCTACCGAACGTAAAATGGCTACTTCGCGTCTACGCTCATTAAGCCCTGCTAATGAGACAGCAAGCATTCCTGTGAGTGAAGCTAGAACAACAAATAAAGAGATGATTAGTAGCGCTTTCTCTGCCACCGACATTAAACTCCAAAGCTCGAGAAGTGCAATTCCAGGGAAAATAGCTAGTAGCGGTTCAGAGGAGTATTCGTTGATATAGCGCTGCATTTTGAATGAGACTATTTTACTATCCAAGCCTACTAAAAAAGCGGTAATAGATTCTGGCTGTAAGTTAGATTCTGTAAGGGCTTTGCTCACCTTACGTTTTTTCACAGCGCCCTGCCAGTTGACATGCATCGCCTCTATGCCAGCCAAGCTTACATGAACGGTCCTATCTACGGGGGTTCCTGTGTGCTTTAAAATACCACTAATTACAAATGGCTTATCTTTATGTTGCGAAAAACTTGTGCTCCCCGTGCCGTGAGAAATAATTACTTCGTCACCAATGGCATAGTTTAGAGAGTTGGCTACTTCTGCTCCGATAACTGCATCAAATACACCCTCAAACTGTACACCAGAAGAAAACTTAAGTGTTCTCTTTTCACCGTATTGATATACCGAAAAATAATCCCGGCTTGTGCCCATAACTCGAAAGCCGCGGTGTGAATCACCCAGAGATATGGGAATGGTCCATTTAATCCCCTTTTGTTGCGCTATATCCTGGTAACTTTTCCATGAAATGTTATTAGTGGCGTTACCCATGCGAAAAACAGAATAAAGCAATAGTTGAATAGACCCACTGCGAGCCCCAACAATTAAATCTGTACCGGAAATAGTGTTAGCGAAACTACTTTGCGCATTTACCCGAATTTTCTCAACGCCTAGCAAAAGCAGAACACTAACTGCAATCGAAAAAATAGTTAAAATAGCAGTAGAGCGGCGACTTTGCAGGCTCTTTTTCGCTAATAACCTGAGGTTCATAAATCTGGCTCGTTTTGCGGATTGATCACTGACATATCGGCAACTCGATCAAATAAATGTTGATGCGTGGGGTCATGGCTAACATAAATTAATGTTGAACCACTGAGCTTTATTTCATCAAATAAAAGTGCCATAAATGCTTCTCGTGCATCATAGTCCAGCGATGAAGTCGGTTCGTCTGCAATAATTAGTTGAGGCTGGCCAATAAGCGCACGAGCTGCTGCAACACGCTGTTGCTGCCCTACACTTAGCTCGCTTGTAGAACGGTGAAAACTAAACTGACCCTCAGAATACAAGCGGCTCAGCAAGTAAACTGCCTCTTCAGTGACACTGCCCGAGCGCTTGATTGCATTCTCACGCCTTAGTTTTGAGAACCGGCACGGTAGCGTCACATTTTCTAATATTGATAAATAAGGAATCAAATTAAACTGCTGAAAGATAAAACCTATGTGGTCTGCTCTAACCCTGTCGCGCTCTAGTTCTTTAAGTTGGCAAAAATCCTGCCCTACAATGTCAACCTGGCCTTTTTGGGGTGTGACAATACCACCGATAATATTGAGAAGTGTCGACTTTCCAGATCCAGAAGCCCCGCGAATAAAAACGTGCTCATGTTCTTCTACGCAGAGGCTACCAGAACTAATAGTGAAGTTTGCTTTGGCATGCCAAGCAAAGTCTACTTCTTTTAGCGCTACTAACGGTGGTTTAGAGACAGCCTCAACCATTAGTTGGCTAATTTAATGAGCGTGTTGTTAACGTTTAATTCTTGTTTAATTTGTCCACCAGAATAAATAACTTGAACATCTAGGTCAGAAATAGCTGGAAAAAACTCAAACAAATTAACATTTATTCCAGTTAAATTATTAAGCTGCTTACATTCTAATTGATACTCTGCAATAAATTCTGCATGTTCCGCTGCAGGGGCTTCTTCATGTTCTTCATGTTCTTCATGTTCTTCATGTTCTTCATGTTCTTCATGTTCTTCTTCATGACCTTCTTCATGACCTTCTTCATGTTCTTCATGACCTTCTTCATGTTCTTCATGACCTTCTTCATGTTCTTCATGACCTTCTTCGTGCTTTGTAACCCAGTTCGCAGTTGCTTGAACTGTTTGGCAAGATACGGCTCCTGCTAGCTGAAAAATAGCATCAAAGTTAGACAAGTTTTTTTTGGCTTGTTTAATTAATAACTGCTGTTGAGCATCTTCAGTTGTGTATTCAAAGCCAACAATATTTACTGCTGGTGATTCAAATCTCATATCAACAGTGTTGCTGTCTATTGCAATATTTAAGCTTGCACTGCCGTGTTCGTGCGCATCTAAACCGATAGCTACAGCATGATAGGATGGCAATGTGAGCATGAGGCTGGTTAAAGCGAAAGTTATGGGTTTGGATGATTTCACGGGTATTCCTTTAGATATGTTATAACATAACCAATGGTAGCATGGAAAATATCCCAAATATACATCACTATGGTTCAAACACCTATAAACGTCGGCTAAATATTAACTGGTTTTGATCGGAAAATGTATTGAACAAAAGCGGAGATACCAAAAAGCAATGCCACAATACAAACGATGGTTGGACCTGTGGGCGTATCCATAACGAAAGATACTTTTAAGCCAGCCAGTGAGCCACCACATCCAATAATAGCTGCAATAATTGCCATTATTTCTGGTGTTCTACTAAAAGGTCGAGCCGCAGCTGCCGGTATAATTAGCATTGCAGCAATGAGTAGAACACCGACTACTTTAATAGCCACAGCCACAACAATCGCTAATGACAAAGTGAGGATTATTTTCTCTCGCTTGGGTGAAATGCCACTTGCACATGCAAGTTCAGCGTTAACCGTTGACATAAGTAGAGCCGACCAACGCCAACCGATCAGCATGAGAACTAGGGCAGCACCACCCCAAATAACACCAAGGTCCATTTTGCCAACAGCAAGAATATCACCAAATAAATAGGCCATAAGGTCTATGCGAACACCTGATAAGAAAGACACTGCAACCAATCCAAAAGCAAGTGAAGAGTGCGACAATACACCGAGAAGCGTATCCATCGCATAACCTCGCTCACTCATAGTAGCAACAGTTATACCCATCAGCAGAGACACTACCAGAACACCCACAAATATTGGGATGTAAAAGGTGAGAGACAAAGCAACACCCAAAATAGCCGCATGTGCCGTAGCATCACCAAAAAAAGCCATACGTCGCCAAACAATAAAGCAGCCAAGCGGTGCAGCTGCAATTGCCACACCAAGGCCAGCTAGGGCGGCACGTAAAATAAAATCGTCAAGCATTAAACAAAGCTCTCTTGTTGTGAGGTTGCAGGGTCATGGTGGCTGTAGTTAGCAAACATTTGATCATCATCAAGGCCAAACAACAGCCTATATTCAGGCGCCACACTAACAATGTCTGGCGCACCTTCGCAGCAAATACTGCGGTTAAGACAAATAACGCGATCTGATGTACGCATAACAGTATGGAGTTCATGGCTTATTAGCATAATGGCGCAATTTAGTTCTTGCCGGACTCTCTCAATTTGTCGGTAAAAGTCTGCCGATCCAGAATGATCAAGCCCTTGTGTAGCCTCATCCAACAACAGCAAATCAGGTTTTTCTATAAGTGCGCGAGCTAGCAGAACACGCTGAAACTGCCCTCCAGATAACGTACTTAACTGCTGCCTCCCAAGATCAGATAATCCCGCATGCTGCAATGCAGCATCTATGTCTTGTTGTTTCTGGCGTTTAGGTAAAGACAAGAACCTATGCACTGTCATTGGCATAGTTTCATCAATATTAAGACGTTGTGGCACATAGCCAATAATTTGTTTGCTAGCAATTTTCACGCTGCCCAAAGTCGGCACCACAGCGCCAATGAGCGTTCTTAAAAGAGTAGATTTTCCAGAGCCATTGGGGCCTACGATAGATAATATCTCTCCTTTGTCTATGTGAATATTAATGTCTTTTAATACCGTGTTGCCTCCAAAGCTCACACCTAGGTTGTTAGTGGTAAGTACTCTCATGCGTTCTCCCGTCGGCATTAGTTTTAAACATACGGGGATATTTAAAAACTGTCTTTTTAATAATAATAATTGAGTCATTTAGTGTAGGTGCACAAATGCGTAGCCTTACCTTTTCGTCCTTTTTAAATCCATGGCCTAATGACGCTCAATTTAATTAGTCGCTTTGCATAAGCTAAAGGCAACATTTTTAGCGTTCGCAACATAATCTGCTTTTCAAAACATGTGTTATGTTATAACATTGCTTTAGTTCTGAAAACCCCTAGCTCTTAAAAGGTCTACAAAAACATGGAAAAATACCAAAAAATAACGGCCATCGTGTCTCTAGGCATGATGTCACTTGGCGTAAATGCTGCCCCAAATGTAGCGACTGATATCACCCCTGTTCACTCTCTTGTGTCACAAGTGATGGCGGGAGTGGGTACGCCAGATTTGCTAATCCAGTCTGGCGCCTCGCCACATAACTATTCACTGAGTCCCTCGGAAGCTGAAGCACTGCAGGAAGCTGACCTTGTGTTTTGGATAGGTGAAGGCCTAACACCCTGGCTGGAAAGATCCTTAGACAACCTTTCTCCCACTTCAACGAAAATTGAGTTGCTGGAGGCCCAGGGTACGACAACCTATGCGTTTAGAGAAGGTGCTACTTTCGGCGCTCATGAAGATGAAGATGACGGCCATGAAGACGAAGCTCATGAAGACGAGGCTCATGAAGACGAGGCTCATGAAGACGAGGCTCATGAAGACGAAGCCCATGAAGACGAAGCTCATGAAGACGAAGCCCATGAAGACGAAGCCCATGAAGACGAAGCTCATGAAGACGAAGCTCATGAAGACGAAGCTCATGAAGACGAAGCTCATGAAGACGAAGCTCATGAAGACGAGCATCATCATGACCATAGTGGAGTTGACCCCCATGCATGGTTAGACCCAGCTAATGGAAAGGTCTGGCTTGATGTAATTGCATCGGCTCTAGCAGAAAAAGATCCTGAAAATGCAAGCCAATATCTTGAAAATGCCGCCATTAGCAAAGCTAAAATTGATACAGCTACCCTTAGTATTGAAAACACTATTGCGCAGCTTCAAGATAAACAATTTATTGTTTTTCATGATGCTTACCAATATTTTGAAAAACGCTTTGGCATTATGGCAGCAGGATCTATCTCTATTTCAGATGCATCCAAGCCAAGCCCGGGACGTATTGCAGAGATCAGGCAACTTGTAGAAGATCTAAGCGTAAGCTGTGTGTTTACTGAACCTCAATATAACCCAGGTATTGTTAACGCTGTGTTTGGGGACACAGGTGTTAACACATCTGGAGTGATCGACCCACTAGGCTCAGGCTTAGTTACAGGCACCAACCTCTACTCTAATTTATTGATCGAGATTGCCAAAGGCCTACAATCATGCCTGGGTAAAAAATAGATATCACCAGTAGATTTAAAACGTGTTTAATGGGTAATTGAGTTAACCAATATTAAGCACACGTGAGGCACATAAAGAGACTGCAAGAAGAGCATCAGCAATTACTAAACAGTGAATAAAGTCACCGATTAATCGGCTTACGTACGCGCTAGCGCTTAACGATAGACTGATACAGCAATGATTTTATTTGCTTTGCTTAGCTTGCCTCTTTACTGCCTCGCAGCTACTGACTTTTCCTCTAGATTTGGCCTCATGCTGGTATAACATGACCCAACAATCTAGACTTAATAGCGAGTTAAGTTTTAGCGAATCAAAGGGCCTATTCTGGCTAACCATTCAGAGTTATATTCACTGTTAAAGTGGGTGCTGCTATCAAACAGCACAGAGCTAACAATGGGGCAGCAAACTGTTTCGAAAACCTGTTAAATAACGCCCATGAAGCTGTATTACATTGAGTAATTGTAGCCTCTACATGCGTGATATAAACAATGCCCTGCCGCTCTACCAACTGTTTAAGCATTCGGCTCGCAATTCCCATGCCTCGAGCTCTCTCACAAACAGCAACCTGCCAAACAAAGAGGGTTTCTGATGATCCTGGCTTAACGTAACCACTTATAAACCCAACAGTTTCGTCCTGATCCACAGCAATAATCGAGGTGTCTGAAAAATGGCTGCATTGCAGTAAATTGCTGTAAATGGAGTTGCTGTCTAATTCGGGAATTTGGTTAATGAGGTGGTGCACTGATGGGCCATCTTGCGAAATAGGTTTGCGTAAAATCACATCTAGTGGCTTCATTGTATTCCTAATTAATTGCATTGCTTTTAGCTAGCATTACTAAGTATGTGGGGGTAAATTATTACAGCCTTGCATCTGTGTGAGTCAACCTAGGTATGTCTTTTGCTTTTGTGAAAGGTTAGGGGCATTTAACTATAGCTAGCATGCCAAAAATCTCGCAGCTGGCTCCATAACTTACCAAATGGTTATTAAAAGCCAACGTCATTGGGGCTAAATCTTGTTACAAACGTCTTGTTGGTAACTTTGTGCTGGCTACCACAGCCGTATAATTCAGTAGGCTTTATCGGGTAATTTTTCACTACTCCTTATACTTAGCCGCGGTAATAAACTCACCAAAGGTTTCACACCAAACGACAACCGTGTTGTATGCTGCCAGGTCAATATTAGGGCTAACCTCTACTATAAAGTTGTCGAAGGTTTTCACCTCACCAATAAGCACCATAGTTCGCTTTAAGCGATTAAACTCTGCTTCTGTTTCCACAAACTCTGGGGACAAATAAAGCCTGTAGTCTGGGCCAGGCGCAAGCTTACCCATAAAGGCAATAGCATCTTTGCTAATAGTGACCCTGCCCTCACCCCAGTGAAATGTATCACTGCCTTCAAGATCTCTTATAAATACAGCTGAGTAGACAGGCTGAGTAGACGCTGCCTGAATTTCAATGACACTTGGCGCAGGTGGCGCAATAAGTATGGGTAACGCATAGATCCCAGCAGCAAAACCGAAAGCCACAGCCAATAGGTGAGTGATTATTAAAATGATAAACGTTTTTTTCTTCATTACTTTTGGTCCTAATGACCTAATTTCTGTTACCCACTATTGGAGTAAATCTGTTTAATAACCAGGCGCTATTACTTATTACCACCCTGTTCACCAAATGCAGGCTTCAAACTATCAGAAATGTCATCCTGTATTATTTGTATCACGTCCTTCGGTTCGTCATAGACTTTTATAGTGATTTGGTAATTTCCTTTAAACCAATGCTTTAGATGAAGAGCATGAGTTCCATGATAGCCATCACCAACGTGCTGCTGGAGCTGTTTTTTAACCCCAGTCGTGGAAGATCCGACGTACATGGTATTTGATGGAGAATTTAGTTTGACACACTTTCTCTCTTTCTTTTTTTTATACTGCGAGAAATCTTGGTAGGCTGCTGTGATGTCTCCTTCTAATTGCTCAATAATATAAACCGCATGGCTTATATGATCTAACTCAGCTAGATCTTTAAGGACAAACTCTCTGCGTGGAACAGCTAGTTTTGCAGCATTACAATTTTGAATTAACGTATCTATGTATCCCATTTGGTTCCTTTATCGCTAAAATTTGAATGGCTTATACAGTTTTAACACCTGAAGTTGTGGCCATTTATAGTACTTGGCCGTAAACACTGGTTTTATGTAAAACAAAGTAACTAGTGTGATTTAGTTATAGGCTAGAGCACACTAGACTTGTAACGAATGAGTACTCACATAGTAAGGTGATACTTAAGCCAAGTTCGATTAGACGTTAACAGTGAACCCTGCAAATGTGATCATTTTTGGAACAACGTTGTTATCTTAAACCACGCTATTTTTTGCTTACATTTAAACCCAAAAAAAACCTGCAATTGCAGGGTGCAGTGAGTGATGTATGCCATCACCAAGCAATAAATAATGGCGACTTATAGAGGCCAAGCAGGTTTAGCTAGTGCTCCATCGTTTACTGCGATAATCCCACCTATTAGTCGGATGATTCTTCCACTTTTTCCCAGGTATTATCGGAAGTAAACTTGAAGCTTCCTTTAAATGTCATTTGTGGCCATCTATGAGGTTCAATAATACTAAGGAACAACTTCTCATTATTAATATATAAACTATAAACTTTGCCCACAATAGGCAGGAAGCTATAGGTTGCGGTGTAAACTAGCTGTGTGTCCTCTGCCAGCTTCACAAGTTTAAAGTATTCTTCCTTTAGTTCGTCAAACTTTGTTTCAAAGTAATGTGTCGCTGTAATGCCACGCTCTTTTTTGTGCTTTAGTACATCTGGAACAGTAAACGCAGGCGCGCCCACATTAGTTGGGTACGGCAGTGTAGCTGCAAAATCTGTTACGTTGTCTGGTTTCTTCATTAATTTAGCCTAACCGTATAATATTATTGCTATTATAAAATATAAAAAGCCAGATTGCACAACCGAAAAGGGTTTATTTATATAGGTAACGCGTTAAAACGCAGGGGCAAAAAACGCTAATTTCAGAGATTACCTACTCAAAAACATAGCATCTCAACCTATAATAGTTACCAACGCCAGGAATCCTGCTTGAGAAAATCTATGAACTGCTGCTGAATTAAGCTTAAACGCTTATTGCTATTCCAGACCACACCTAAGTTCATAGTAGGTATAGGTTCCTCAATCTGTTTTGACAAAATTCTTGTGCCATCAAGAGACCAAGGGCGGTAAAGTAAATTAGATAATATAGCGACGCCTCGTTCCCTCGCTATAAACCCACGAACTGCCTCTACCGATTGAGTTTTTATTCTAACGTTGGGCTTCAATGCAAACCTCTTCCAAAATTGGTTTGTATTTGCTTCTGCCTCGTCACTATTAAGCATAATATAAGATTCCTTTGCTATTTCAGCAAGCGGTACTTTGTCCATTTTCGCAAATCGGTGGCTTTCGGCGCACCAAAGAGTTCTCTCTGACCGAAAAAGCATCGCCACTTCAAGACCTTCGGAAACCTTAATATTTGAGGTTATCATAAACGCAATATCTATTTCTTCAGCGCGTAACTGCCTCTCCAAATCATCCCTAGAATTTTCTACAATGTTAACCTGAACCTTTGGGTATATTTTTTCAAATTGTCCCAAAGGAATAGGCAAAAAATAGCCCACCACAGAGACGGAAGCTCCCAAAATAAATCGCCCTTCAATATTTTTCTTTTGATTCTGAAATACGAAAATCGAATCATCCACCATATTTAAAATTCTATGAGCACTGTCTAAAAAACGGTACCCATCATAGGTTAAAGACACCCCTGACCTATGCCTCTCAAAAAGAGTAGTGCCAAGTATGCCTTCCAGACTTTTGATAGCGTCGGCAACTGCAGACGGGCTCATATGGACTTTTTCTGCTGCTAATTGAATTTTTTTAGTTTCTGCAGCAGCAATAAAATAACGTAAATGACGAAGATTAAGCGAACTATTCATGGGAACCCTCTTACGTATAAACGTATACATTCCAATAACTAACAACAAAAATACAGTTGAATAACATTAGATCACAGAAAAACCGTGGCCTATGAATCAAAAATACCATTTTATTAACAGCGTTTCTATGATTTAGAATAATTTATTAGAAAAACAAAAGTAGGATAAAAATATGGTTTCTATGGCAGAGCTTGATTGGGTCACTTATCAAAAAACAGTATCTAAAGGTAAAGCAATAATCTTTTTACCTATTGGCGCGCTTGAGCAACATGGCCCTCACATGTCTATGAACCCTGATGTTCTTATCCCAACAGCTATTTCTGAAGCAGTAGCCAGACGACTTAATAATGCCATGGTGGCCCCACCCATTGCTTATGGATACAAGTCACAACAGCAGTCTGGTGGCGGCAATCATATGTCAGGAACCACCAGTTTAGATGGTGAAACGCTGATGTATACAGTTAGAGACATTATTAAGGAGCTAGCACGACATGGCAGCCGAAAGATTGTGATGATGAATGGTCATTATGAAAATTCGATGTTTATTGTTGAAGGCATCGATCTTGCTATTCGAGAATTACGCTGGGATGGGATTACTGATATGAATGTGATGATTCTATCTTATTGGGATTTTGTTGAAGATCCCACAATAGAACTCCTTTATCCCGATGGCTTTACTGGTTGGGATTTGGAACACGGTGGTGTTTTAGAAACATCTTTAATGTTGCACCTCTATCCCCATTTGGTTGATATCAACAAAATTGTTGACCACCCTCCCGCTAAATTTCCTCCATATGACATGTTCCCTGTAAATCCTGAGTTAACGCCTCCTTCTGGTACTTTATCGTCTGCCAAAAATGCCAGTAAAGAAAAAGGAGAAATATTAATGAAGGTTTGTGTTGAAGGTATTTCACTTTCAGTTAAGAACGTATTCGAAGTTGATTATCTTAAGTCTGTTACCAAAAAAAACAGCTTAACAATTCCTATTTACGTTCCCCCTAAAAACCAGAGAAAGGAAGTAGAATTATGAGTGACCAAAATAAATCTAATAAAGCGTCAAGAAGAAAGTTTATAAAACAGACTGGCGTTATTGCCACTGCACTGTCTTTGCCTAGTATATTGACCTCAGGAAAAGCACTAGGCGCTCCTACTGAGATCAATATGCTTGCGTGGTATGGCCATGGCGAAGCAGACATCGTTGCTGAGTTTGAAGCCATGCATAATGTCAAATTTAAGCCAAAGTACTACGCTGGTGGCGATAACATGCTTGCCCTAATCGCCCAGTCACCACCTGGAACATATGACTTAATCTTGTCAGATGGGGAGTTTGTCCAGCAACTAGACAAAGCGGGTCATATTCAACAGCTTAATCCTAGTGACTATCCATTTGATGATTTTATTCATGATGATTTCAAAAAATTCCCAGGTCACTGGCGTGATGGAAACCTTTACTCAGCAATGATCCGATTTGGCTTCCTTGGCGTTTCATATAATCGTAACGCTATCTCAGAAAAAGAAGCGATGAGCTATAACTGTTTCTGGAATAAAAACCTTAAAGGTAAGGTCGGTCACTTTGATTGGCATCTACCCAATCTTGGAACAGCTAGCCTCCATGATGGAAACATTCCTAGTCCATTCAACTTAGACTCTATTCAGTGGGGAAAAGTGCAGGAAACAATGATGAGTCTGCGGTCACAGTCAGGTGGTTTCTTTGATTATGGTGGCTCATTTAACTCTCTAAAGAATGGTGAGATGTTAGCAATGTGTGGCATAGGTGATTGGATTACGGGCGCGCTTGAAAGGGATGGTGCACCCGTTACTTCAGTAGTGCCAGAAGAAGGTGGGCTGCAATGGACCGAGTCATATTGTATCGGCAAAGGCTCTAAAAAAGCTGCAATTGCAAATGAGTTTATCCGTTATTTACTTTCACCTAAAGGACAGGTCAAGTCTGCATCGATGGCTGCTTACCCAGCCTTTTGTGTGACTAATGCCGGACAAGCGGCGTTAAGAAAAGACAACATGTTTGAAGCACAGCGCACAGGGCAAATTGAAGGTGCCAGTAACAACCCAATAAAATTAATTAATGACGGTCGTATTCACTACAGGGATATCCCAGTTCAGCAAAGTCTCGAAGACTGGAATGACTTTTGGTCTGAATACAAGAGCTCTTAATTGACAGCTAGTCATCATTAATAATGATTGCATTCTCCAACTGCTTAATTATTTAAATGATGACTAGCTCCCTATATTTTGGATCAACATCCTAAGTGTTGGTCCAATTTTCATTTATTAAGTAGAGGTATAAAAAATGTTACAGGCTGGACCAGGATGATATTTTCAAATTGGCTTAGACGTATAGATGGGTACGCATTAACTTGGCGCCTACCTGTTATCATCTGGCAGGTGTTGTTTTTCCTCGCACCACTTGTTTTTATGATTGCCATGTCATTTTTTCTAGTTAAGAATTACCAAATGAAAGAAGCATTTGAATTCGTTAACTGGGTTAAGATTTTTTCCAAGGGCTATTTTTGGAGTAGCTATGGACTGTCATTTGGATTGGCTTTCTTAGCCACTATAACTGCAACCTGCATAGCCTTTCCAGCATCATATTGCCTAGCATTCAAACTATCTGAAACAGCTCGTCGCTGGGCTATTTTCTTTTTAATTATCCCATTTTTTACTAGTTACTTGGTGCGCACTTTTTCTTGGTACGTCCTGCTGGCAGAGTCTGGTGTTATCAATAATATCATTGGATATTTGGGTATTGGGCCCATTAAAATGTTAAATACAATGTTTGGCACAATGATTGGCTATCTGACCCTAACTCTGCCTCTAGTGATTATTTTGCAAACACTATCAATGGCAAGTATCGATAAAAATTTAATTGAGGCATCCCATAACTTAGGTGCAGGAAGGGTCCGTGCTATTTTTTCAGTCATTATTCCATCTGCTCGCATAGGCCTTATTATTGGCGCCCTATTCTGCTTTATTCTAAGCTTTGGCGACTTTGTCAGTCCCTATTATCTCGGCGGATCGAATCCGCCTACACTTCCCATATTAATTATTGATACCACAAAATCAGGACAACAGTGGCCCCGGGCAGCAGTAATTGCAACCATAATGATGGTGACATTAATGTTGGTTGCACTCAGTGCAATTAAAATTGCATACAAGAAGAGATAATGATGATGGTAAATGACAAATCAATTGTATGGATATTAAAGATCTATTTACTGATCATTTTCGTATTTATATTTATGCCAATTATCACCAGCGTGGTGTTTTCATTCAATTCTGATCGATTCCCATCACTGCCATTGGGGCACTTTACTTGGAATTGGTATGACAAAGTTTATTATGATTCAGAAACCTGGGATGCAATCAGAACGAGTATTATTGTAGCGTTATCAGCCTCTGTATTGGCGACCATTATTGGTTTTTGTACCGCCTATACAGATTTTCGTTATAGCTTCAGATTCAAAAATGCATATTTAGCATTAGCATTGTTACCTCCAACTATTCCACTAATAATACTCGCTTTAGCAATGCTGGCCTGGTTCTCCAAGCTTGGTATTTCTGGGCAAATATGGGCCCTAATTATCGCACATACAGTATTGGGTGCGCCTTTTGCTATGGCTATTATTCGTCTTCGTCTTCAGCAAATGGACAAAGACTTAGAATCAGCTGCGTGGAATTTAGGCGCCTCCGAATGGGCTACGATGAGACACGTTATTATTCCATTTGCTTTGCCATCAATAATTTCTGCACTATGCCTAACCATGGCGGTGTCATTTGATGAGTTTGCAATTGCCTGGTTTGTATCTGGTTTAAATAAGTCTGTTCCTGTTGTTATTCTTGAAATATTACAGGGGAATGTTGACCCCCAAATCAACGCTATTGGGTCTTTTGTATTTGCAACCACAATGACTCTCGTTGTCATTGCGCAACTATTCCTTTTCACTAAAAAACCGAATAACCATTAAATTGAGATTACACATGAATGAAGGTCAGATAGTCCTTGAGAACGTAACAAAAAACTTTGGTGGCTCAGTTGCGGTAGAACCCATTAATTTTGAAATTAAAGCTGGTGAATTTCTCGCTATTATGGGGTCCAGTGGTTGTGGAAAAACAACAACATTGCGAATGCTGGCTGGACTCGAAACACCTTCAAGTGGCGAGATAAGACTGAATGGCGAGCGTATGAATGAACTAAAAGCCCATGAAAGAGAAACGCCTTTGGTCTGGCAAACGTTAGCCC
This sequence comes from Candidatus Njordibacter sp. Uisw_056, assembly GCF_047730085.1. NCBI lineage: Bacteria > Pseudomonadati > Pseudomonadota > Gammaproteobacteria > Pseudomonadales > Candidatus Njordibacteraceae > Candidatus Njordibacter > Candidatus Njordibacter sp. Uisw_056. The sequence goes on from NZ_CP159830.1 coordinate 1,801,454, forward strand.
TATTCCCTTTTTTAAATGTTATTGAAAATGTAGAGTTTGGGCTTAAGATGCGTGGGGTAGAAAAACCTGAGCGAACTGAGAGAGCTTTAAAATGGCTTAAGCGTATGGAAATTGAGCAGTTTGCAAATCGTTCAATAGACCAACTATCCGGTGGCCAGCGCCAAAGGGTGGCACTAGCCCGTGCATTGGTGACTGAACCACCAGTGCTCCTTTTAGATGAACCTTTAAGTGCTCTTGACGCCAATTTAGTCGTACGTATGCAGAGTGTATTGACTCGGCTCCAAAAGGAACTTGGCATTACTTTTGTCTATGTTACTCATAGCCAGTCTGAAGCTTTTGCAATGGCTGATAGAGTGGTGATTATGAGCGCCGGTGTTATCGAGCAAATCGGGTCACCACGTGAAATTTATCGAAGCCCAGCCAGCCGTTTTGTGGCCGAGTTTGTCGGCACAAATAATATAATCAGTGGCAATATTAAAGAGATAAAAGGAAACACGATGATCTGTAACACCGCCTTTGGGACAATAGAGTCTAAACAGGAAGATAGAAATACTAGACACCAAAAAGGAAACGATGTTGAGCTCGTTATTAGTGCAGATATGATTGAATTATCACAAGAACATACATTCTCTGAAAACGAAATCCAATTACAATTTGTTGCTGAAGAATTTACTGGTTCAGTGGTCACCCTGTATTTTGAAGATGCCAATAAAAATGAACTAATAGTACAAAAGCAGCAACGTGAAATAGAACCGTTAGAATTGACTTATGGTTGCCAAATATTTGCCCACTGGAACCCTATAAATGTTTTCTGCTTACCTGATGTCAAAACAGAATAATTATTTTGAAATTATTCTTTAATACCAATGTGAATATAGGAGTTGTTATATGAGACGTATAGAAAGACCACAAGCCATCAATTTTGAAAATGGCATTAAAGATAAACCCACTTTTTCTCCTGCTGAAATGGCAAGTCGTAATGCCAAATTGCGAGCCCATTTATCAGCAGACAATCTTGATGCTGCCGTTTTTTCATCTATCCACAATATTAATTATTTTGCTGATTTTGTGTATTGTTCATTTGGCCGTCCCTATGCTTTAGTTGTTACTCATGAAGCGCATACAACTGTAACGGCAAATATTGACGGAGGCCAACCCTGGCGACAAAGCTATGATGACAACATTGTTTATACTGACTGGGAAAAAGATAATTATTTTCGAGCGCTGAAAAAATTGGTGCCAGGAAAAGCTAGAGTTGGCATTGAGTATGATCATATAACTTTGGAACGACGACAGAAGCTATCAGAATTCATGCCAGATGCGGAGTTTGTAGACATTGGTGTGGCCACAATGAAGATACGCATGATCAAATCGGCTGAAGAACATGCGGTAATTAGGCAAGGTGCTCGAATATCTGATATTGGAGGTGCCGCGTGCGTTGAGGCAATTTCTGAAGGCGCCCCAGAATATGAAGTGGCACTTCACTCTACACAAGCTATGGTTCGAGCAATTGCCAATACCTATCCACATACAGAGCTAATGGATTCTTGGACCTGGTTTCAGTCTGGCATTAACACAGATGGTGCTCACAACCCTGTCACCACCAGAAGAGTAAGAAAAGGCGATATATTAAGTGTGAACTGCTTTTCAATGATATCAGGGTATTATCAGGCACTAGAACGCACAATGTTTTACCACTCAGCAACAAAGCGTGAAATAGAGCTCTGGGAAATAAATTGTGAAGTTCACAAGAAAGGTTTAACACTAATTAAACCTGGGGCAGTTTGCAGTGAAATCGCCGCCGAGCTTAACGAAATATTCTTAACACACGATTTACTCCAATATCGCACGTTTGGGTATGGACATTCTTTTGGTTCGCTATCTCATTATTATGGTCGTGAAGCTGGGCTTGAATTACGAGAAGATATCGATACTGTTATAGAACCCGGTATGGTTGTATCCATTGAGCCTATGATCACACTGCCAGAGGGTATGAGTGGCGCAGGGGGTTATCGCGAACACGACATATTAATAGTCGGTGAAAGCAGTGCTGAAAATATTACACATTTTCCGTTTGGCCCAGAACACAATATCATCAAGTAGCCCTTATTAACGTTATCCCCTAGCACGACGAAAGATAACGTTATTTAAAATTCTCATCGGTTGGCAGTGGCTGCTAACTGAGTATATTTGATATTTGTTAGAACACTTAAATGCAAAATTTTATTTTGATAATAACCAAGTTGGCTAAACCTAGCCTTATAGTAAGCATGGGTTTGGCTTTATTGTACGCTGATAATTCTTTCAGAACGCCTTAGTTTTAGAAACAACTTTGGAGCAGACTTGAGTATTTATTATCTGCTACCTAAATAGCACTGGCCACATAAAAGGACATCAATAATCAAGCATCTCTATTTCATATCAAAAATACTCAAATCGATTCGATGGGTCACCTTCCTGTTTATCGTTTTGCCTATGATGCTATCAACACTAGCTGTTGCAGACGTAAGAGTTAATCGCTTTTTCTCTTTCCTTATGTTTGCATCATCACCGCTTATTGCAGATGAACGAATAGATCAAATTATCTCTAAAGAAGTAAAGCAACAGATCGTGGCTGATATATCTATTGATAAAAAAACGCTTGAAACCTATGAACAAGATGCTAGAGATTATTATCATGATGAAATATTCCCTCGAATAACCAACCTAGAGCACCATATTTTGGGGTCGGCCATCAATATGATTTCACCAAAGGCCTATGTTATTTGGACTGAAGGAGTTGCCCCAGGCGCACGGGGTGGAAACGAATTTTTATATGTTATTTCTACAAGAGCCAGTAGGCCTAAAATAGTATACTCTGCAAAGCTTAACCCCAAACCCTCTAGCACAGAGGGGGGGTATCGTGATTCTCTCTATTGGTCTAAACCTAATAACAGCTGTGGAGAAAATAACTTTATTAGCAGCATTCTTCAGTACAGTACTAATGATGAGCCTGGAAGTAAATTTGTACAAACTTACATGGAATATGACCAGCACGATAATACTTACGGAATAAGCGTCTCAACTTCACCAGTGCTTTTTTCAAAACCCGCCTGTATGGATTAGTTTTATGACAAGAGGTTGATTCAATTTAAAGCGTCAGCCCAGTCAGGTTAGGTAGCCATCTAACCATTACATTACATACCCATATTTAGTACTTAAGCATTTACACAAAGGCTACGTGCCACTAAACACAATATCGCCATAATAAGATTCTGCCAACTTTTTACTATTGTCTGTGTCAGTCATAATGGCGATTACATCAATGTATTGATACGCTTTTAAGTTAGCACGCTCACTGCCTTTGTCACCAAAAACGTCAATTAAGTCTTGGTATAGATTACGTTTTTCTTGGTACCACTGGCCAATTTTAGATTCGGTGCCTCTAACTGACATCATTTTTACACTAGAGCCTGCAAAAGCGTTGTTCCACACCATGCCGGCACTTTGATTACTAGACCAAACATAGTTTAATGATTTGGTTTTCCAAACCAGTAAACCACCATCAATAACCAAATAAATCCTAGCCGCAAAGTCATCGCCATTTTTACTGCGCTCGTCTAATTCAAGCAACTTATTTTCTACTAACCAACTCCAGCTTAAGTAAGGTGTTTTATTAAGGTCGACCTTCTGTTTTAACACTAACCCAGAGGCCGACTGATCACTTAGCGCTTGCAGTGCCAGGCGCCCTTTATGGTGGCCTATGGTATAGGTTGATTCACCTGAAAACACTTTAGGTGCCCAAAATTGGATGCCATTGTCTTGTAACTGAGTAATGTTGTTTGAAGCACCCACCTGAGAAGCCACCACAAGGCTAAGCAGTAAAAAAAAGTCTCGTAACATTGCTTACTCCTAAGTACTTAATACCCTATTCATCCAACCTTCCTAAACCGCACTCTAACCCAACTACTTTTTTAACAAAACCTCAGGTTAGGTCGGCTATAAGTCATATATCATTAGTAGTAGCATCTTCCACAATTGACCCTCAGGCCATGGTATTTGGTTTACGTGTTACATTTCTGAATACCCTGCGTAAGTTTCTGCTACTAAGCCAACTTAGTTTGAGGGCATTATCTAATACCACTGGTTGGAAATTCATCCTTTTAGTGATGATTAATGGGTTTTTCTTGGCCTCTGACTTAAATTGGCTTCACACTGGGGTATTGTCAGTTTACCAATTGGTGCTATTCTTGCCCAGCTGTTTTGAACAATTTCTACGGCGCTTTGGCTTCATTAAGGTTTAAAAGAAATACGCAGTCTAGGTCTACGTTTTGCGGCATGTGTGCTAGTTCTGAATGATCGTTTTAATAGTGTGTTCAGTATTTTTTAAAAAAGGTGACTTGTGTTGTTAGAAAAATTTACCCCTGCGACCCGCGGAGCACTGCTGCTTATTACTGGCATCTCTATTTTTGGTTTTTCTGATAATTTAACTATGCTTGTTTCTGACCAGGTAAGCGTGGGGCAATTTCACTTTAGCCGCTCACTCATCGCCATGTTTATGGTCTTCGGGCTTGGCAGAGTGTTTGGGCTTTCCGTTATCCCAAAATACTGGAAACCCATACTTATAAGAACATTTTTTATGGTGACATCAATGCTTCTTTATTTTGGTGTCATGCCCATGATGCCCATCGCAGAAGCAGGCGCAGGCCTTTTCACTTCACCTATTTTTGTTTTAATATTTTCATCCATTTTTTTTAAAGAGCGCATTGGTTGGCGCAGGATAGTTGCTGTGATTTTGGGAAGCTGTGGTGTTTTATTGGTGTTGCAGCCAGGTGCCAATGGATTCACTTTTTATCAGATAATGCCCATTATGGCAGGTGCATGCTATGCACTGGGTTCAATAATCACTTATCGTTACCTGCGTGAAGAAAGCCCGTTAGCCATTCTTATGAGTTTTATAGTAAGTATAGGGTTATGTGGGTTTTTAATGACCACAGTGCTAACCGTTTTCCCTATTGCACCTGATTTGGTAGAACAGGCTCCGTTTCTTTTTAAGGGTTGGCAAAGTGTTGACGGCTCATTTTGGCTTTGGATGCTTATCATCGCCGTTTTAGCGACAACTGCGTTATCTTTAATGACCCGCGCATACCAATTAGCCCAAACAAGCTATGCCGCAATTTTCGAATATGCGTATCTAATTTCGGTTGGGCTGTTCAGTTGGCTATTCTGGGGCATTGTCCCCAATTACTTGAGTGTTATCGGAATTTTTCTGATTATTTTTGCTGGGGTTATTATTGTACTGGCACCCCAAAAGCCCATCGAAGAGCCGCTGTATACTGCCGTTTAAATGCATCAAAACGATGTATGACCTGATACGTAGAAATTGTCCAGTGATCAGCTTACTTGACTACTACGGTATTACTTCTTAGTCAGCTTTACTAAAATCGGGTCACCATCTTTTCATATGCCAAGGCCCACTTTTTGATGAATGTTACCAAAGATCGTTGTCTGGGCAGATCTACACACTAAATCAAACAAACCCAACGGCCCTTTAAAGATAAAATTGCCATCACCACTCATTATGAATTTTAATTTTTTATGTAGGTCTGGGATGGGGAACGCCAACCGATCAACTTTATCAAAGACCAACCCATCCTCATTAATTGTAATCTAGTCCGTTGCCCTTTTTTTATACCCATCACTTGAGCCTATGTTGATGATAAACCAAGCTAATCGGTAGCTTGCATATAGCTCACTCTTAGAAGTATTGTCATCTACGCTAGTTACATTGTTCAAAAAAACTTCAATAGATACTTCCACCTTCATATTCTTTGTCATTAGCTTAGCGATACGTTTTTGTAGACCACTACTAATACTAAAAAATCACTTGGCAAATATACGAGATCGCTAGGGTCTGGGTTGGCTTTTTGCAAATGCAGGTTACACTATCGAAAGCATTAACGAGGTAGCTACTGCCACGAACAACCAGGCGCAATCGACGATAAGGGAACTATTCGATTTTTAGCATAATACCTAGGCACTAGGCACTAAGTAGTTTGATCAGCCCAAATAATCAGACTTAATAAGGACTTAAGTTACAGACACAAAAAAGTCGGTCAAACTATTAAGCTTGTAACCGGCTAATTTATAACGATTTATTGGTGGAGCCTAACTCTATTGAATAGGCAAGATAAGCCTATGTTTTTTATATATAAAATATTTTTAATATATATAAATACCCCCAAATATACCCCCAAAAATAATTTCCACAATAAATTAAAATCTAGATAAATAGAATTGCGTACTTCAGTAATTGATAACATTTTATTCATATTCATCTACCCTTGTTTAAGGTTTATAAAAGAATCTATTTAGCTTTATACTGGCACTTACCTTGTCTTATATCTTCTTCCAAAAAGCTACAACACCTGGAATATTAGCAACATCATCACCCAAAATCTCTAAAACACTATTACGAAAATTATCAGCCTCTTCATCACTTACGAGCAGTTTCAGACATTCAATGGCCCGCCCAATGCGCTTTTGATTGTGGTCTTTTGGCTTTGTCCAATAGCGGTTGCGCTGTAAGAAGCCTAAGAACCAATGTGCTGATTTAACTAAGTTCTTCTTTGCTCGCACCGAAGCCCGAATATCATCAATTTCACCAGGTTCTAGAACAGGTGCCAAGAGACTGTGCTCACTAGGCGTGCGTAAAGGAAAGATCCACTGTAATGTGTCGTGATCCTGCTCGATTTCCTTATCTGCCATAGCCCAAAGATCAGCTAGGGTACTATCTTTTGGACCTTCTATTTTTCCTTCAAGAAACCAAACCATCATAAAAAATTCTCCATTTTTTAAAATATTTATTGAAGGCAGATAGTTGCTTTTTTAATACTTACTTACGGCTAAAATCTTTAATAACAAACGCCGACATAAGGTTTATAAGCATACTCGCCATTTCTACACATTCTGGGTTACTTACTTGTTAAATATCATTGGTGTAGGAACCAAGCTGCTTCTCAGATATAAAGGGTGCGCTGGCTCACCCGATTTATTCATTTTAATATAGTGCAGATTTGGCAGCATTGCCTTTATAGCAATTGATCTGCCGAGATGACTTCCATCATTGCCCCATGCAGCAACAACAATGCCAGCATCCTTTGAAAGCTTGGAAAGCCAGCTATCATTTTCTAAACCGACCGGATCACTTGATGCCATCATGTCACTTGGCTTAGTAGCACGGAATGCGAATAGGTTTGCCATACAGAGACCACCATAGCCCCAATATTTTGCAAATTTGATACATCGAGTGAGTGTTGGGTCGTCCTTAGTTTCATCAGCAGTTGATGGGTTTAATCCAACTATCATCACATATGGTTTAGAATCGTCCCATGTGCGCCAGAGTGCATACCTATACTTCCTGCAGTCTGACAGTTTTGCGTCCATTTTCAAATTCTGTTCCTTGAGTAGTTAACCTGCTCTATTAATCACTTTCCAACCGAGCTGCGATGTCTAGACAATCGCAATATTCGTCCAATAAATTAGTTAAAGTTTAACGCTTTACTGACTTTAAAACTGGGACCTCTAGCGCCTAGATTCCTCGCGTCCCACAACTTATTCAATGCCGGTTCACTTATTAAAGTGATTCTGTACATACTCAACGAGTTTTGGCCCCTCAAGCTTGTCTGTAGCGGGGTTCGTGCGGACATAAAAGTCTTTCCCGTCGAGATAACATGCAGTGGGCGATGGACTACAATCAATCATCAACACATGTATATCTCCCAGGTTGACCAATTGCTGGCTGATAAATGGATAATATTGTTCGCCAATACGTTGCTTTAGTTGATTTTTGAAATGAAGTAATAACGCATCATTACTTTTATGAAATTGATTTACTTCATCATCAACACCGCAAATGCCGCCAACATCTGATACACCCACCAACAAAACGCCACCATTGGTATTTAGAAATCCAACAATGGTTTTTAGTGAAGATAGTTCAATATATTTTTCCTTCGTTCCTTTCCGTACATCTAAACTAAAGCTTTCTTTAAATTCAACAGTTGCTGACTCTCCCTCCCGAGCCATACTCATGATTCTGTCAGCTTCAGTCAACTCACCAATTTTTTCCAACATACTTTCGACTTGGCTTCGGATTATAGACGCACTTCTGGGATTTAATGCAAGCTCTTTTTGAAGGTTTCCAATTGCCGATGTCAAGGATTGAAGTTGTCCATGCGAGCGGACAATTTCTGTCTGCTCTGCCGGGCTTGGGATACTAACCTGCGCTTTGGAAAGGTCAGTCTTACTAATTCGAGGTATGAAGTCCCCGCGGGTCAACGATCGCAATATTAACATGCCTAGATCAGAGCGAAAGAAAGCTGAAACGTACTGATTGTTGGCCTCATTGCGCAATACAACCTGAATAATATTGTGATGCTTTAACGTCACAGCCGCCAGATCGTCGGTTACAACGGAGGAACCAAGCATGGGAACATAAATTGAGTTCTCTTTATGCTCCAACAAAAGTCCAGGACGAACTGTATTCAATTCAACTGCAAGTTCACCTAGAAAATGACTTTTATAGTCCTTATATTGGGTCTCGAGGCGTTCAATTTGAAGCCGTGATTTTAAGCTTTCAAAGCCATCGAATGTCCCTTTATCATGCAACATACCCTCGTGCAGAGAATCGCTCACCACGCCACGAACGAAGGCTTGGGCGACCACTGAAGCTTGAGGCTCATCTTCCAATTCGGCTACAAAAAGCCCGGCCCGCGCTTCTCGACTAAACACAACAATGACTGGACGGCTGGACATTATCACCATGAGTTTTTGGGGAACATTGAAGACTCCGTTTAAGTAGAACCCTTCTTCCGATAGCGCTTGCTGGAACTTCAGTCCCTCTGAACTGCCAAACGCATGAGGCTCAACAATCGCAAGACACACCCCAGACTGGGAAAGCAAGACTAGTGCCTTCCAAAGTTCCACCCAGTTACGACGGACATTAATGGATGAACTACCAATGGTGATCCTTTTACGCGGCATTCCTAGCGGTAGATCAGCCACTACAAAGCTATAGCCACCCAAGGTTTCAATATCTTCTTCCCAATTAAAGCCCTCGGACACTTTATCGGCATGTGGTAGGTCCAATACCGATTCGTTGGAGACCTTTATTACGATGGAAGGCCCAGCGTCGTAAGACGCTGCTAGCGATTGTACAAACCTACCAACTATAGTTTTGGGCTGCATGAGGTCTCCATGTTTATTATCCCGCTAAACATATAATACGTTTCTTGACAGCTTCTAAGTTCCAGCACCAGCCGTCATGCACGCCGAATTCTTCGTCGTAAGAACATAGTCCGCTTCGTCGCTGTCTAAAAATAGGCGTTATACTAATAATATTGATATTCTTAAGATCAATAAGCTTTTGTTTTTTTAGCTTTATTACATCGTCTTGTTTCTTTTTATCTATCTCTATTGAAAATTCGATTTCTGCTATTAGCTCGTCAATTTGTGCTGCTAAATCATTGTCTTTAGCATTCACCAGCCCACTCATCGAAAAAATCAACACTGCCGTTACAATTTTTTTATACATTGCCCAGTTCCTTTTGTGTGATGTCCGTTAGAAAAAAGACTACTAGCAAAGATATTATTACTCGTCCCACATGTCCTCCTTATTGCAGAGGTTTTCACATAAATGCCCATCGAGCCTATATTTTCTAGTCTACTTTTATTAATTAGATTTTTTTGAAAAAGTCAGTTGTTTGGTAATCGTAGCGAAGTCTTTTTTAGACCACAAGCCAGTATTACTGACCTATTCGTGCCTTACTCATCTCAAGGGCTTTACTCTGTTCTTTTTCACCCAAATAATCGCCAACCAATTCTGCCAAGAATACGGACTCTTCATCACCGTAGTGCGCCGCTAACAAGTAGTTAAGGTAGGACTTGTAGTAACTTTGCTTAACTCCTAGCCCTTGTTCATAAAACTTACCCAATTTTTTATAGCTTTGTGGGTAGTTGCCTTGGGCTGCCTTCATAAACCAGGTAATTGATGTTCTGTATTCTGTGGTAGACCCTTGGCGATCTATTATTGGGCCAGTAGGGTTACCATAGTTCATGTAATTGAATATTTCTTCATTTGTAAAGGTTTGTCCAGAACTCTTCATTGAAAAAATGGCATCTGCCAATTGCCGTTTCTTAGTGAGCGAAATTTTAGGAGGTGTTAACATATTAACCGCATTGGTTTCATGAATTAATCCAATCCTGTACATCGCCTCATAATTGCCTTTTTTAGCCGCTTGTCCATAATAATCTTTGGCTAGCAACAAATCTTTATCGACCTCGATACCATTTTCGTAAAAATACCCAACCCAAACTTTGGACTGGGAGTGTCCTTTAGACGCTGCATGCTTAAATAAGTTAAAAGCCGCTTTTTTATCATTAGCGTCCCATTTGTCTGACGCATACTGAAAAGTACTATCGTATCCAGGCTGAAGTAACTTTGTAATGCGCTCAATATCAGATATGGCACTGTCGGTTTCACTCGCAGCAATCTGATATAAGCTTAACGCTTTATTAAAATCCAGATCTACTCCGTGGCCAAGTTCGTACATCATCCCCAGCATTACCTGAGCGTCTGGATTTCCTTCTTTAGATGCTTTCTGACACCACTCAAAAGCCCTTGTGTAGTCAACTACACCCTCTGCACCTTCAAAATATAATTGCGCTAATGCCAGTTGGGCCCCCTGATGACCCTTTGTAGCCGCTCTTTCATACCAGATTCTTGCAAAGAGAAAATTAACTTTATCAGCATACCCATAGCGATGAAACTCACCCACTTTAAAGATAACTTCAGGGTCTGCATCATCCTCTGAAGCAATTTTAAGGTACCATTTTAGAGCCTCATCGTAATCTGGCTCACCCAAGTCCCCGAAATAGTAGATGTCGCCGACCAGTGCTATTGCAACTATGTCCCCAGATTCCGCAGCTAGCGTAAACCAATGCAAGTAATCTTCAGGCTCAAACTTTTGCTTAAGCTCACCAAGATACTGAGCCACACCAACCATAATTTGAGAACTGGCATATCCTTGGTTTGCCGCCATCAAATACCATCTGTAAGACTCTTCCTTATCCAGTAAATTATAGTAGTGCCCCATCCAGTGTTGTGACCACACTACACCGTTTAACGCTCCAATTTTATGCCATTTAAAGGCCTTCTCTGCGTTAACGAATGCTGAACCTTCTGATTCTCCATAGATCTGAGTCAGTGCAAACTGAGCACCTTTTGTACCTTGTTCTGCAAAGGGGGTCAGCAGTTTAATAGCTTGAGCAAAGTCCTTCGATTCATACACAGCCACGGCGGCAACATACGCAGGCGACTTGTAAACATCCTCAGAGTTAGGATCTTTATTTGCCATAGCGGTAAAACTAAATATGGATAAAATGGTTGAATACAGAATGATCAGGGTATGTTTTTTTAGGTCCCCTATACCTCTCGCAGGCATAAGTTCAAATTTAATAGCTAGCTTTTTAATATCCATATTAATGTACTCGTTCCTTTGGTTTTCTCTTGATACACCTAATTGTGTTGCTTCAAAATCATGATGTTTTTTTAACTTCTAATCATCCACCTTCAACAAATCAAACACCAGCCTAGCAAACGTCTTCGCTTTGTTGGGGTTAGACAGTAGCTGCATCATCTGGTTGTTGTGTGCTTCACCACTATCCATGATGGCCTCGTCTACGGCCTTGTTAAAATCACCTAACAACGCCTGCTCTGCCGTATTGTTGGCAATTTGCTTCATCACCAAACCGTTTTCGCGAACTTTGTCGCTAATGGTGTGAACGTAACTAACGAGGTCGGCTTCAGTCAGTTCATCGGTGATGAATAACTCATTCAGGCGCTCTACCACCTGCGACAAAAACTCTTCTTGCTTGTCTTTAGGTTTTGCGCCGCCTACGCCATCGCCTGGTTCTAGCTGGTAGTCTGCAGAATCTTCTTTTAGCTTTAAGTCTTGCTGGCGTATAACCGACAAGCGGTAATGGCTAAGCTCAATGCTATTTAGGTCTATATCATCCTCATCAAGTTTGCTTTCGCGCAGCATAGGGCTCAGATTACGGGCAAACAAACTCAGCCTTTCTAGGTCTTTATCATCATAATCTACGATTTGGGACATAAATTCATAGAAGCGAACGAAGCTGCCTAGGTCTTTTTTAAATATATCCAGCTCATCCTTGGCCTGCTTACATTCCTTGAAGCTAGCTTCGGCATTGCCCATCAATACTGGGTCGCCGCTTTGCTTGCTTCTTGCCACAATATCTCGTGCTTGCTTGTAGGCCTCTATGGCATGCTTGTAACGCTGTTGCCAGCGCTCTACCGCTGGCTTACAGATGTTGGCTATAGCTGCATTGCTTTTGCTCTTAACAAAGAAGGCGTCACAAAACTGTTCAACTTCGCGCCACTGGAATATGCCGGCTGCACGTAGCTTATCAAAAAGATCAAAAATTAAGTCAGGGTTAGTCACATCGGCTAGCTCAGCCGTTTGATAGTAAGGTTGAAATGATTCCAAAATCTCTTCAGGCTCGTTGAAGAAATCGACTATAAACGTCCCAGTCTCTGCTTTGCCAGGGAAGGTTCGGTTTAAGCGTGACAGGGTTTGCACACATTCCACCCCGCCTAGTTTTTTATCCACATACATGGCGCATAGCTTGGGTTGATCAAAACCCGTTTGAAACTTATTGGCCACGATCATTACTTGATAATCGTCGCTGTCAAAGGCTTTACGCATGTCGCGGCCCTTGAGAGCTGGGTTCATATTGGCTTCAGTGAATTTTTCGCCTAGTAGCGCGGCTGAACTTGGGTCTTTATCCGTAAACTCAACTTCGCCAGAGAATGCCACCATTGCATGTATTCGCCCATAACCTTGTTCTGCTATATATTTATCAAAGGCGTGCTTATAACGTACCGCCTCTTTGCGAGAACTGGTGACGACCATAGCCTTAACCTGGCCATTCAACAGGGCCATGACATTGTCTTTAAAGTGCTCAACAATCACCTGCACCTTTTGGCTGATATTATAGTCGTGCAGCCGTACCCATTGATTGAGCTTTACCTTGGCCTTTTTACTTTCTACCTCTTGGTCGGTACCTTGGATCTTCATGGCGAGGTTATAAGCCACTTTGTAGTTGGTATAGTTCTTTAAAACGTCCAGAATAAAGCCTTCTTCAATGGCTTGGCGCATGCTGTAAACGTGGTAGGCTTCTGGCCTGTTTGATTTAGACGGTTGCTCAGCAGGATTAGGCAACCTACCAAAAAGCTCTAGCGTTTTAGTTTTGGGTGTTGCAGTAAAGGCCAAATAACTCAAGTTGCTAGACGCCCGGCGCGACGCCACCGCCGCATCAAGAATATCCTCGGTAGTGAGTTCTTCATCTTGGCCAGCACCATCTATCATCAACACTTCTTTTAACTGCCGCGCAGTGCTGCCCGTTTGCGAACTGTGGGCCTCGTCGGCAATGACTACATAATTACGCTCTTTAAGGTTAACGCTGTTCTCGATGGCTTTTAACACATAAGGGAAGGTTTGAATGGTAACGATGATAATGGGTTGTGATTCTTCTAATGCGGCGGCCAACTTTTCTGATTTAGAGCCATCGCCCTCATTGCGGTTAATGCGCCCAACCATGCCTTCCACTGCAGTAAACTGCGAAATGGTCTCTTGTAACTGGTCATCCAACACTGTTCTATCGGTCACTACAATCACCGAATCAAACAGTTTATGGCCTTCAGTCGTATGGATGGACGATAACTGATGTGCAGCCCACGCAATAGAATTGGATTTACCAGAACCTGCGCTGTGCTGTATCAAATACTTATGCCCTGGGCCTTCAGTGCGAGCAGCATCTACCAACTTACTCACTACATCCCACTGATGATAACGGGGGAAGATTAAAGTTTCTTTTTTGTACTTGCGGCCTTCCCAATCTTCTTTTTCTTCTATTTGTAAGTGTACAAAGCGCGCCAGCACATTAAGTAGGTTGTCTGGCAGTAACACCTCGTTCCATAAATAGTCTGTGGCGTATTGGTTAATGTCTTCTGGCACATCGTTACCGGCAGCACCCTCGCTCGTGCCCTTGTTAAAAGGCAAAAAATACGTGCTATCGCCCTCTAAACGGGTAGCCATATACACTTCATATTGGCTCACTGCAAAATGAACCAAGGCCCCACGTTTAAAGGTGAGCAGCGGCTCAGGCTTTTTGGTGGCAGGATCTATAGCAAAGCGTGTGGTTTTGTATTGTTTAATGGCGTTGTGCACGGCTTGCTTAAACTCGCTCTTTAGCTCTAGCGTTACCACAGGTAAGCCGTTCACAAACAGCACTAAGTCAATGCGCCATTTTTTGGCTCGCGTGCCCGTTTCTGCCTCATACTCATCGGTAGCCCAGGGCGAATACACCAGCTCTTGCACTACCCGTAAGCGATTTTTTTGATAACGGGCTAAAGAGTCTGTGTTGAGGTCATGCTCAGGCTTAAACTGGCATAGCTTAAAGCGTGTGCCACGTATACGCAGCTCATTACGGAGCACGCCCAAGGTGCCAAAGGAACGCATTTCTTTATTGGCGGCATTGGGATCGGCTTTGTTCAGTTGTGCACCAACGTGCTCTAAAAACTTAGCTTCAGTGTTGTTAGGGTATAAGGCACAAAACTTTTGCCATTGTTCGTCTTGAGTGTCTTTAACAAAGCCCAGCACATCCTCAGAATACAGCGCTAATTCACGGTTGTACTTTTCTGGTTTACCCAGCAACCAGCCGTTAGCAACGAGCTGGCTGATCATGTCATTTTGAAAAGTAAACTCATTGGCTTTGCCGTCTCCTGACATTGTGCTCATGCGGCGTCTTCCTTGTTGTTAGTATTTGATGGCTCTGGAGCGACCCAGTTTCTGACGTCGATCTTGCCGGTGACGGCTGCGGAGATTAGGGCTGTGCGGCGTTCATGTAGCAATGAAATCAAGCTACTGCATTCTTTCGCCAAAGCCTCAAAAGCTGAATTTTCTTTGGTAATGACTTTAGATATTTCAATCTGCTCATCTTCTGGAGGCATAATAACTTTTAATAAGTCCAAACGCTCTACTGACACACCAGGCTGAGCTGCAGATACTGAATACTGCCCTAAATCCATATGTCTAAGCATCTCGCCTAAGTAAATATTATTGAACAGCTTTCGGGGGTAAACCACTATTGCATGTTCGGATGCAAAGAATTGACCAGACCCCATGTTAATGTTTCCACATAGTGCTCCCTGCCTGCCAATAATCACGTATTCACCATCGCAGTTATAACGTGAGGTATAACCCCTTACACCATTTCCACCGTAGACAAGATAATCCCCTCTCTTCTTAATGCTATCTGAAGTAATTGTATCTCCACTTTGAAGCTTCAATGCGAAACTTAATCGGAGTATATTCCAATGCGCCGGCACTTCATCTAACCACTCAACACCTGAGTCGCGCATGGGGGCATTGGGGTTGAGGCCTTTGGTGACGGCATGGCTGATCACGGCTTGGCGTTTTTCTTTTAGCAGCTTGATCAGCTGTTGTTGTTTTTCGATCAGGGTGTCGATTTTGGCGGTTTCGTGGTCGAGGAAGTTGGCTATTTTTTGGGCTTCTTTATACGAAGGCGCCAAAAAAAACGCACTATTAATTAATTCCTGGTTAAGTATTCGCGCTCCATAAATATTGGTAGAAGCATTTTCAATAACATATTTAGGTAAGGCATAATACATATATGAAAGCGGCAACGAACCGCCTTCCAAAAAAGATGCAATCGCTTCGTTGGTGTACATATCTTGGCTAGCAAATGAAACTGCACCTACGGACAACTTAAAGCTGTATAGCAATGATCCTTTTGGTGAAAGTTCCATAGAAGCTGCCTTTACAGCCTCATTGGAGATATTCTTGGCTGTACGCTCTATGTATTTACCTTTTAAATCGGAAATATTAGCCCATAAATTATCACCAATAAAATTTGCATCTACTTTTGTAGGTGGAGTCCATCCTACTTGAAAAGGTGATAAATATTTTACCTTGCTAACTACCCAATGCTCCGGCACGGCGCCTAACCACGCAACCCCAGAGTCTTTATACTCAAGGTACGCCACATACTTCCAGCGCATAGCAGTTTCACCGCTCATTATCAAACTACAGTTTTTATGCATCTGCACCGCTCCAAAAAATATGTGATTGCCAATCACACGTAAAACCCATCGGTGCCAAGTGCACATTTGGGTACATACGAACGAGGGATTTAACGTTTAGAGGCCATTGACTATGTGGGCTTATCTGGCGAATTAGGTGAGCCAATAGTATTAACACAACATATATCCGTCGACTTGGTCGTATTTGGCTGTCTGGCATGAGTTTGCGAAACTGCCAATCTTCACCTTGGAGTATTTTGGGCTGTACAGGCAGCTCTCTGTTCCATAAGCGGCTATGGTGGGCGCAGCAATTGCGAACAAACGTTAACGTATGCAGCCAGCTTCCCAACACTTCGTGGGGGACATTAAAACGCCGTGCAATCGCTTTGCGGTCCGCATCTTTCAGCAATCCCTTGTACATATGTGACAAATTACCCAGAGATAACTCTTCTGTCATTGCCCAGCCAGGCATAAGTGCAGGTGTTTGGTAGTTGTGCTGATAAAAACGCGGATAGTTATCTTTTGATCTATGGCCTATGCGCTGCTGTTTTGTTTGGCTTGGGGCTCTGCTCGCGTTAATTTTTCGCTTTTCTTTGTCTAGATGACGACCCTCATATTGTTGCTTAGTTTCAATATCTCTTATCAACTTTGCATAGTTGTACTTTTCCTTAAATCGATTTCGATGTAAATACCAATGCGACCCACTGTGTGGCTCGCTATCAATTTGATAGGTACAACTCATATGATTATTTAACGAGGCTCGCAGCGCCACCTCGACTGTCTCTATCGCATCCATAACGAGCAGACGTAACTCACGGTCAAATGCATATAGATCGAGTATTTGGTTAAAATCAGTGCCCGATTTAAACGAATGGTTTTCTTTGCCTACAACCTGAAAAGGTCGCATGTAAATGCTTAGCCTAAAAAAACTCACCGTCTCTAGGACGTGTCTAGCTTGGTGCGTGTCATTGACACAAAGCCCACGTCCCTGCAACAAGGCAAGATGCTCATCTACCGTTACTGCGGGCTTATTAAATGTAGTCATACGGGATACCTACCGAATAACATAATTAAAGGTAAGGCACTTGGGGAAATATTGCGAATAGTGTACGGTTGGGATATATATGAGGCAAAAAAAAGCCCACACAATTTGAGCGTATCGTCCGAAAACAACATAGGCTTGGTGGGCATATTACGCAAATTATGTACTTTTCGGATGCCCATAGTCAACACAATTCTTAAATAATTTCTAAAGCTGAAGTTTATACCTAGCACTTCCATCACGAATGCACCTCTTGCAGGAGGTTCATAATATCAGCACTAACCCGATCCAAATCTTTATCAATCTCCACCAGATCCCTAGGTGGTTGATACTGATAAAAATGGCGGTTAAAGGGTATCTCATATCCCACAACGCCCACTTGTTGGTCTTGGTCGTCTTTCTTATTGGCATCTATCCACGCATCTGGCACATGGGGTTGTACTTCTTTTATAAAGTAAGCTTCGTTCAGATCATTCACAGGCTTGGAGGGATCAAGGGCAACGTTTTCATTGTCACGCAGATCACCATCGGCTTTGTACTCTACCGTCTCACCACCCACTTCAAACAGGCCGTACATGGGGCTGGCTTTGGCTGATGGGTGAATCTTTTTAACCACTTTTTCTGCTGCTGGGTTTTTCCAGCTTACTGCGTCTGTGATTTGTTTTTTCTCTTTAGTCTCTAAGCTTAAACTTTGGGTTTTGCAGGCGGCTTTGAGCGTGACCTCATAGCCGTTCATATCATCGCACTGCTGGGTGCCTATTGTGGCTTGCAGCTGCCGGGCATTAAGTAAGGTTTGCTTTTGAGCTAGCCAAACTTTGCTGTCGAGCAGGTCTTTAATCTGCTTCTCTTTTAACTCACTAAACTGGCTTTTGATGTAAGCGCGAATTTCAACGCTTTTCTCTGCAAGCTGACCATAGTTTTCGCAACCTTCAGCATCACGCCAATGCTCACCATAGGTTTCGTATATCCACTTCATAGGTGCGTTTAACGGCTTGTTGGCAAACCGTAACTCGGCCAAACGCTCATCACTAAATTGATAGCTCTGGCGTAATGGCCGTTCAATGGTGATACGGCGGTAGCCAAACTCATGGGAGGCAAATATTTTGCTGGCGAAGGTTTTTGGCGCCTCAGTTTTTGGGTTAGCCGACTGCCTGCCACGGTTACTTTTTTGCTCTGCTGGTTTATTAAGCTCACGCGCATCCTCAACCTCAAAGGCACCAAAACTGCGAGTAATAGTGGCAATATCATCCGCGCCCATTTCATTGCGTTTAGAGCCCAGAGATTTGCGCATCTTACCGCAGAGGTTAACGCCGTTAATCAGCTGGACCTTACCTTTACGCTCGTTGGACTTTTTATTCGACAGTACCCACACATAAGTGGCAATGCCGGTGTTGTAAAACATATCGGTGGGCAGCGCGACGATGGTTTCTAAAAGGTCTGCTTCAAAAATATAACGGCGAATTTCGCTCTCACCAGAGCCTGCACCACCGGTAAACAATGGCGAACCATTAAGGATGATACCTATACGGCCACCGCCTTCGCTGGTGTCTCTTAGCTTGCTGATCAAATGCATTAAAAATAACAAGGAGCCATCAGACACACGAGGTAAGCCTGGGCCAAAACGACCATCAAAACCCTTTAGAGTATTTTCATCCTTGATTGAAGATTCAATCTTCTTCCAATCCACACCAAAAGGCGGATTAGACAACATGTAATCAAATTTATCGGCATACAGTTGATCATTGGATAAGGTGTTGCCCAGCTTGATATTGGTAACATCTTGGCCTTTAATCAGCATGTCGGCCTTACAGATGGAGTAACTTTCTGGGTTAAGCTCTTGACCAAAGGCACGCATTACCGCTTGTGGGTTTAGCTCATGCACATACTCCATACCCGAGGATAAAAAGCCCCCTGTGCCTGCGGTGGGGTCGTAGATAGTGCGAATAATGCCTGGCTTACTGAGCGCGTCATCGTCTTCCATAAACACCAAGGAGGTGGTGAGGCGCACAATATCACGAGGGGTAAAGTGCTCGCCGGCAGTTTCATTGGAGCCTTCAGCAAAGCGGCGTATTAGCTCTTCAAAGGTTAAACCCATGTCATGGTTAGAGATAGCCTTGGGGCTTAAATCCGTGGCGCGTACTTTTTGCACTACTTTATAAAGCAGGTCTGCATCGTTAAGCTGGCCGATAAATTCGCCAAAGTTGAAGTACTCAAAGATCTGACGGGCATCATAGGAAAACCCTTGAATATAACTGTCGAGGTTATCTTTAATGCCTGCCTCACCCAATTTGGAAAGGTCCATTTTTGAGGTGTTGAAAAAGTTAAGGCCACCTGTGGCGCGCAGTAATAGTTTTTCTTGGGCCTCTTCTGGTAAGCCCATATTTTGGACTTTGTCGTATTCCGCTAGAACAGCAGTTTTACTGTCTTCAAGAACGCCCTCTAGGCGTCGCAGGAGGGTAAACGGAAGTATAATACGGCCATACTGGCTTTGCTTAAAATCACCACGTAAAAGGTCTGCTATGGACCAGCAGAAGGCCGCGAGGTTATTGGGGGTTTGTTCCACAGAAAATATTCCTTTAATATCTGAGTGTCTTGGCACAGCGTATCATTGTTTTGCCATTAAAAAACACTAATCCCATGCCTACATGACATTTTAGTTATGCTTTTTGTCCTCTCCACATTGCTTTTTCAACGCTGGTTATTACTAAATTCAGATTCTGAATTTTTACACAATATCCATTCAATAATTGCCAAGACCCTACAATAAGTGTTTAAAAACACACCCCTCTGACAAAGGCTAAACTCCAGATTTGCGCTATTTCTGGCACACCAAAAAGAGGTTAAACCTTTATTTCTGATGTTGTATCCGATATTGGAATAGGGTAAGTACATGCTATTGTTAAATTGCATCCAATTATGAACTAGCATTTGCACTGAATTTTGACCCACCTGTTGGCCATATTATGGCCTAGTTTAAAATCTTGCATATCATTCCCTATCCAATTCAATACGCTTCAACAAAGTAGCCAGATCTATTTGCGCCTGAACATGACCCTGTTCGGATGCTCTTTCGTACCAAGGTATAGCAAGTACCGGGGTATTGGGTTCCCACAAATGGAGTCTGTCATACTGTGTAGCCAACTGAAATTGTACCTCAGAATAACCTCGCTGAGCTGCCGGTAACCAAAATTTTTGAACAGTTCTTTCATATTTAAAACGAGGACTAATATCATTCCATTGTTCTGAAAAACGTTTTTCTCCTTGAGGAGAAAATTTCTCATCGGCTGGCTCCACAACCTTTTTAGTAGTCCTTTCATCTGGCCTAAGTCCAAAAAGATCCAGCGCATGGAAAAAACTGTCTTCTGCTTTATCTGTAGCAATTATAATGACGTCTGTTCCAAATTCGTACATGTACGCCAATTCTAGATGGGCTTTTTTACAACCGTTTTTAGCTGCTCATAAAATTAGGCTATGCCCCAATGAGTGGTTTTTAGGAAAACCCTTGCCTTCGATATGCATGATTCCTAACCAGCACTTAGACTCCATGTCACCCAGTTCATCCGCCACAGAGAACCATTTAATTGCTTCTTCAAAGTTACATTCCCCCGCAAACCCTTCATAAGCTTTTATTCCTAAATCACGTTGTGCAGCAACAAGGCCATTATTTGCTGCTTTAGTGCACCATTCCAAAGCTAGGTGAGTGTCTCCTTCCCTCCGAATCCCTTTTGCGTAAAGGCTGGACAGTTGAAACTGGGCTTCAGGATAATCTAACTCTGCGGCCCTTATCACCAATTCCTTGAACATATCGTTTTCTTCACGAGACTTAGAGCTTTGGATAATCTTTTGAGCCAAGTTAAAAAGACTTTCTCCATCATTTGGCTGATCGTTTATACCTATTCGTGCCATTTTGATCAATTACTCCTTAGGCAAACTTATCCCTGACTGAATGCCTATTAATATGCACAAAACCTTTGTTTTATCACAGATCCGAGACACCTTGTTTTCAAAATAGCTCGCTGTTCAATTGCTCCTAGGGAGTCAAAAACGTCTGAAAACTAAACGGCGAAAGGGGGTGCACCCCCCCTATCATGGAGCTTTCCGAGCACATTAGGAATGTATCAGAAAATACCACTTGCTCTGCGAGCCATAAGGGAACTACAAAGATCAAAGATATTATTGGTCCCGTATACTTAAGTTTATACTCAGGCTAGCATTAAGAAATGGGTTACATTTTCTTGACCTAGCTTCACCACTGACTAACCACTTCCCTCATTCACCACCCCAAACCAGATTAACAGCAAGTAGTAACACTGTAAGTCATTGATAATATTAAATTTATATAATAAAAACACTGTTTTTAACCAGTTTTACTCTATAGAGAAAGTAGTGGTGAAAATGGTGCAGTTCACCACTCACCACTATTACTATCCAGCCAGCTCACCACTTTTTGAACCCATGGTGATTTCATCACCACTCAGGTCTATGAGCTCTTTTTCACATAATTGCTTCAACGTTCTAGAGAAGTGCGCGGCTGAGGTACCTTCTGCGGCTTTATAGTCATCTCTAACTAGTGACCTTGTACAAGGTAGCTCTGATTGTAATCGTGCTCTAATGAGGCCCCATAATACTGCTTGCCCTTGCGACAATTTCCTGCCTTCCACCCGAACCCGCGACAACACATCACAACCATTCGGTATGACTACTAACGAGGTGACCGTATCACCATCCTCATCAACACGCAGGTCTATTTTTTTGAGCTCGTAGCCCGCGTTCTTTGGTGGTTCAGAGTCCTTCATTTTCATGCAGGTCAAAGAAAAACCTATTTTATGGGGATCTTCCTTTGTAACAAAGAATTCGCAATCCAAAGCCGCCCTTAATGCACTGGAACCACGGGCTCCATTACCTTCAGTTTTACCTGTGTGATGGATGATCAAAACTGAAGCTCCTACGGCCTGCTTTATAACGTCACAACCATTAATAAAGGAACCCATATCTCTCGCTGAATTTTCATCATTCCCGCCAAAACATCGCGCCAATGTATCAAATACAATCAACTTAACTGGCATACCAGATTCTTCTTCAATAGCCCCACAACAAGCAATAATAAACTGTTGCTCTTCACACTCAGAAGGTAGAACCGGTCGATCCAGCCTGACCAAGCCATGAGCCTCAACGCCATTTTCTTTTTCCCACGCTTTAATACGTTTCGCAACCTGCGGCCCTCCTTCGGCGGCCACATAAAGAACAGACCCCCGCTCTACCTTTCTTCCATCCCAATCAATACCTGTGGCTATATGGCATCCCCATGATAATGCTTGAAAGCTTTTATAACTTCCACTTGGCCCATAAATGCTCATAAGCGATCCCGCTGGAACAAGACTCTTTATAATAAAAGATTGTTGCACGTCCCACCCAACGGACCCAACTTTAAGGCCTAGGTCAGAACATGAAATAGAGTCCCAAGAAACAGAAGGCACCTTATCTAATTGTTGAAAATGTTGGTCTATATCAGCAGTCATTAAGCACCTCCATTGCTTTGGGAAGGCGCCGTTTAGCTAGAGTAAGCCTAGACATTTCCATTGGGGTCAACTCTCGACTTGACCCTGCGAGGTTTTCACACATAGCTATGTAGATGCTTTCATGAAATACAACTGACTTTAAAATCGTTTTATCCCATTGCATTACACCCGTTTTGGCGCCATTTTGCTTTTGATACAAGTCGGCCAATGATAATCCGATGCTGCCCATCACCTCACCAGAATCACACCCTGCAAAACAATGTATAAGAATACAATCGACTCCTTGCTTTATTGATAAGCTAGGGGAATTATCATCATGATTAGGACAGCATGCCATCCAACCTGACTTGCTTTTTCTTACTTTATTAAGGTGACCTAAAAAAATATTAATGTCCATTTTTATCACCTTTATGACTGGAGCTTATTGCAGCTCCAGTCATCGGTAAACGGCATTTACTTATAACGCCTAGTGGCCAATTATGATTTAGATGTTGAGAAGAATAAGTTTTCATAGAGCGTCACCTGTCCCTTGGTTTGTATCGGAGCGACTAGCCTTAATTTGATTATGTAACCAAGCATCCACTTCCGACGCCACCCAGCCTACAGAGCGACCCCCTAGCGATATTGAAGTGGGGAAGTTTCCAGTTGCTACACGATTGTATACTGTTGACCTGGAGAGACCTGTTAGGGCTATAATTTCAGGAAGACGTAGAATTTTAGTACTCATAGTTGGTTTGCCTTATACGTTGATAGTTTCAAGCAAAGGTTATAAAGTACAAGGAAGTCTATCGTCCTTTTTCAAAAAGAATTTTATTTAATTGTTTAAGCGCATCAAAGTCAGTCTCAATATGTGGTTATCGTCAAACAGTAAACTCTGTTCGGCATCAGATATATTAGCTAGTAAGTAGGCATAAATTAGCACCTTTTAAACTCCTCCTAATGAATTTATAGAATTTCTATTTAGAGGCCCTTTAAGGCTGTATTAGCGGCATTATGGGCGAGCTTAGCAGGTGTGTTGCACCAAACTTTAGCAACCCTCATGGATCATTAGATTAACTTAAAGCAGACTGCATAAGGATTGGCTCTCTGCAATAAATAAAAATTTAAGGTAAAGTACTAAAAGTAGTCATTTTCATTACAAGGAGTTTGAATATGGATTTAACAAGAGCATCCAACCGACCCTACTCTACAGATACAGCAATTGAGCTTCTACAGCGAGGCCAAGATACTGAAGACGCAGAGGAGTTAGGCTGTATCGTTTATGAGTTACAGCATCGCAAAAAAGTTGCACCCGACTCAAAAATAGAAATTCTCAATAAGATGTTTGAAGAACTCAAAAATTGGGCAAAATCTCCTACAGATAAGGATCATGACAAACATAAGCCTAGGGTTTTTGATTATATTAAAACCAGACGCCAACAAGCTATAGGCTCTAATGGCTTTGACTGGCGAGACCTAGGCCTACTAAGGGCAAGTGGCTATTCTGTGGGCATGAGCAGCGATATCAAGGTCGGCAAGCGAAGAGAAATCTTAGATTACATATTTTTAAATGATGACTTATCTGACATTGCTGATCTAACATATAAAGCTGAATGGGGTGCAATGGCTTCTGAACAGCGACTAAAAAAGATGGTTGATAGCCTTGTCATGTTTGCCACAAACGCAAAAAGACAAGAAAAAAATTACGATTTAGCAATCAAAAGCTGGGAAGAAGACCTTGTGTACATCGAGTACACACATGGCGCTGCCTTGGGATCTTTAGACGATCATCACATCGAAGAAGCAATTTACTCTATTACAAAATTAAGTTCTGAGTAACAATTTTTCTCGTTAGTTTAATACGTTTTTTAAGGTAAGTTGAAGGCCTCAAAGGAGGCATTTTATCAACATTTTTCCAGCACACTCAGCCATTACTGACTACTCGGTGATCAACACTCTAATGCAAAGAATCAAGATAATCAGCCCACCGCTGCATCATCACTTTTCGCTGCGGAAGGTGTTTAGTGCGGTTATATGCTCTACCCAAAGTATCCTTAACGGCGTGCGCTAATTGATGTTCGATTAGTTCCACACGCTCATCTAAAACTTCATCTAATAAGGTTCTAGCCATTGCCCTAAAACCATGCCCTGTCATCTCTTCTTTGGTTATACCCATAGCCCGAAAAGCTACAAGGATAGCGTTGTCACTCATAGGCCGAGATGGGCCTCTCAGTGATGGAAAAACATAATTACTATAATGACCAGTAACCATTTTTTGCTCTGCTAGAATAACAAGTGCCTGACGACTAAGGGGCACAATATGATCTTGTGCCATTTTCATTTTAGAACCTGGTATACACCACTGCTCGGCCTCAAAATCTATTTCTTGCCACTCAGCGTGCCTAAGCTCTGCAGGCCGCACAAAGACTAACGGCGCTAACTTCAAAGCTGCGCATACAGTAACAGTGCCCTGATAATTATGGATCATACTAAGCAACCTGCCAACCTTTGCTGGTTCTGTGATAGCAGGAAAGTGTTTTTTAATAGGAGTTCCTAATGCCCCTTTTAACTCTGGGGTAATGTCGCGCTCTGCACGGCCCGTTGCGACAGCGTAACAAAAGACCTGTCCAACAAGCTGCTTAAGCCTGTGAGCACTTTCTGAGGCCCCACGAGCCTCAACACGGCGAAGTGTTTGCAACAGGGTTTGTGATGAAATTTGAGAGATTGGAAGTGTGCCCATAAAGGGGAATAAATCCCTTTGCAACGAACTCAAAACTTTTTGACTATAGCTATCACTCCAGTGAACAGCCTGTTGCTTGTGCCATTCCCTAGCAATTGTTTCGAGATCGTTTGCATAAGCATTTATTTGTGAGGCTTTCCTAGCCTTTTTAGCTTGAGAGGGATCAATACCCCGATCGAGCTCATCTCTTGCTTGTTCACAGGCCTTACGTGCACTTTTGAGAGAAATGTTTGGGTACGTTCCAATGGAAAGAAGCTTTTCTTTTTGGCCGATACGATACTTCATACGCCAGTGTTTGGAACCTGTCTTGGTTACCAGCACATAAAGACCTTTAGCGTCACTTAGCTTATAGTCTTTTTCTTTAGCTTTTGCTTGCCTGATCACCGTATCTGTAAGAGCCATAATATTCACCGTTATGTTCGGTGGGGGTATAATTAAGGGTTTTTTAGTGGTTCTTCTGCAACTACCCCCAAATATACCCCTACCTTTAGCTGGATGTGGGGGTATCTTATAGGATCTATTTAGACACAGTAGAGACAAAAAAACCAGCAATTACGCTGGTTCTAGGATCATCTCGGACGTACTGAGATGTGAATTTGGTGGAGCCTAACGGGGTCGAACCGTTGACCTCAACACTGCCAGTGTTGCGCTCTACCAACTGAGCTAAGGCCCCACACGAGGATCATCAAGACGCTATTAATGCTGCTTTACGGCTTGGTGGAGGCGTATTATAGGCATATGAGGCTGTATTGCAAGCCTCTTTTTATTAGTTTTAGCAGAAAAAGACTGTTTTTAATCAATCACTTCCGCTCACTTGCCCTATACACTTTAGAGTGCTTGGTATTCTTTATCCCAGCGCTTGGCTTCTTTCTTAGAAACCCCGCCTAATAGGTCTACTGCATGGCGAATACGCGCCCTGCTCATGTCTGGGCCAAGTATTTGCATCGCATCAAATACAGACACGGAATTTGCTGTGCCTGTAATCACAACAAACAAGGTGGCAAACAAATCTTTTGGCTTAATCTCTAGGGTTTCTGCCATACCTTTACAGATAGCAAAAATGTCATCTTTTTGCCAATGGCGCAAAGCCTCTAAGCGCCACAAGGTAAACTGCAATGCTTTGCGCACTTGCTCTGGTTCTAGCTTTTTATTGGCTAGTTCGTCTTGTGTAAGGTCAAGCATGCCGCTAAGGAAAAACCCAGCCAATGGCAACACATCACTAAACTTGTCTACACGGGGCTTAATGAGGGGTACGATTGGGGCTAAGAAATTATTGTTAATGGCCCAGGTTTGCATGCGCTGTATGAATTCTGCGTCGTTTAGGTTTTCTCTTATCCATAGCCCATTAAGCCAAGAAAGCTTGTCTTGGTCGAATATAGGGCCACCTAAAGACACACGGTTTACGTCAAAGTTTGCAACCATTTCTGCTAAGCTAAACTTTTCTCGTTCATCGGGCATAGACCAACCCATGCGGCCCAGATAGTTTAACAACGCTTCGGGCAAGTAACCCATGCGCTGGTAATACATAATACTGGTGGGGTTTTTGCGCTTAGACAGTTTGCTTTTATCTGGGTTACGTAATAGCGGCAAGTGGCACAGTTCTGGCATGTCCCAACCAAAGTACTGGTAAAGTAATTGATGCTTAGGGGCTGAGTTAATCCACTCTTCGCCACGCAGCACATGGGTAATCCCCATGAGGTGGTCATCCACTACGTTGGCTAAATGATAAGTGGGCATGCCATCTGCTTTTAGCAGCACTTGCATGTCTACTTGAGCCCATTCAATTTCGATGCTGCCACGCAACATGTCTTGGAATACGCACATGCCTTCACGTGGAATTTTCATGCGAACCACGTGAGGAATGCCATCATCTAGGTGCTGCTGTACTTGTGTTGGAGACAGCGCTAAACCACGGCCGTCGTAGCCAATAGGCAATTTGTTTTCTGTTTGGTGACGACGAAGGTCATTAAGCTCTTCACTGGTGGCAAAGCAATAGAACGCATGCCCATTATTTACTAGTTGATCAGCGTAGTCTTTATAAATACTGCCTCGCTCACTTTGGCGATAAGGGCCATGAGGCCCTCCCACGTCTGGGCCTTCACTCCACTCAATACCCAACCACCGTAATGAATCTAAAATGGCTTTCTCAGATTCTGGGGTGCTGCGCTCTTGATCTGTGTCTTCAATACGTAAAATAAACTCGCCGCCGTGCTGACGTGCAAATGCCAGATTAAATAAGGCAATGTAGGCTGTGCCTAGGTGTGGGTCACCGGTTGGAGAGGGTGCAATGCGGGTACGAATAGCAGTCATGGTTTTGGTCTAACAGTGGTTGTAAAATTCCGCTGTATTATACCTGAAACTGGCATTGTGTGTATTAATGAGGCGTAAAGTGTTGCTCCACTTTACTAGGCAAAGCGCATAAAGCAAAAACATACAAGTGTTTATAGAAGGTAAATAGGGGGCAGAAAAAAGTTAAAAAAAAGCCCCAAAATAACAGTAAAAACTGTTGCTCTGAGGCTTTAGACAGCAATCTAAACGATTATGCGCCTTTTTGAGGACGCATGTCGCCCAGGCTAATGCCAGCTACTTCTACTGGGTTCTTCATAGCGTCACGGCGGAACGGGTCGCCTAGCTCTTGGTTAATTAGAATTTCAATGAGCGTGGTTTTGCCCGCTGCTTGGTCTACTAACGCTTGGCTAAGTGAAGAGCTCACTTCATCCATAGTGCGTGCTTGTACGCCTTTTAGGCCACAGGCATCAGCTATGGCAGCATAGTTAACGTTTTCGTCTAGCTCTGTGCCTACGAAGTTGTCATCAAACCATAAGGTAGAGTTACGCTTCTCTGCACCCCACTGGTAGTTACGGAACACAATCATCGTTACTGCTGGCCACTCATCACGGCCAATGGCGGTTAATTCTGTAACAGCAATACCAAAGGCACCGTCGCCAGAGAAACCAATGACAGGGGTATCTGGGCAACCAATTTTAGCGCCTACTACTGCGGGCAATCCGTAACCACATGGGCCAAATAATCCAGGTGCTAAATACTTACGGCCTTCTTCAAACGTTGGGTAAGCATTACCAATGGCACAGTTATTACCAATGTCAGAGGAGATAATGGCATCTTTTGGCATAACCGAAGCAATTGCACGCCACACCATGCGTGGGCTTAGCCATTCAGGCTTCGCAGCGCGGGCACGTTCGTTCCAAGTGGTACCTGGGTCGTCTTCTTCGTTAGTCATTGCTGCTAGTTCAACATCCCAAGCCGCTTTGGTGGCAGCAGTGTGAGCTTTACGCTCAGCACGGTCTGCATCGCCAGCAGTCGCAGAAAGTTGAGCTAAAATGCCGTTGGCTACTTTAGCTGCGTCACCGACAATGCCTACAGAAACGGGCTTGGTTAAACCAATGCGCTCTGGCTTAAGGTCTACTTGAATGATTTTGGCATTTTTAGGCCAGTAATCTATGCCGTAGCCTGGCAAGGTAGAAAATGGGTTTAAACGTGTGCCTAAAGCCAATACTACGTCTGCATCTTTAATTAATTGCATGCCAGCTTTAGAACCGTTGTAGCCTAGTGGGCCAGCAAATAATGGGTGTGAACCCGGGAACGCATCGTTATGCTGATAACCACAACATACTGGCGCGTCTAAGCGTTCTGCTAAAGCCATAGAGGCCGCAATGCCGCCCGCAGCCAATACCACGCCAGCACCGTTTAGGATCACTGGAGACTTAGCAGAAGACAACAGCTTAGCGGCTTCAGCGATAGCCATTTCACCACCAGAAGGCAGTTCAAAATCAATCATGGTTGGCAAGTCAATATCCACAACTTGAGTGAACATGTCACGTGGAATATTGATTTGCGCAGGCGCTGAAAAACGATGTGCATTAGCAATAACCCGATCCAGCACTTCTGCAATGCGTGATGGGTCACGCACTTCTTCTTGATAACAAACCATGTCTTGAAATAAAGCCATTTGCTCTACTTCTTGGAAACCACCTTGGCCAATGGTTTTGTTAGCCGCTTGAGGCGTTACTAACAACAATGGGGTGTGGTTCCAGTAAGCTGTTTTAACAGGCGTAACAAAGTTGGTTATGCCGGGGCCATTTTGAGCAATCATCATGCTCATTTTGCCAGTAGCGCGGGTATAGCCATCTGCCATCATGCCGCCAGAGCCTTCATGGGCACAATCCCAGAAGCTAATGCCAGCTTTTTCAAAAATGTCAGAAACGGGCATCATGGCAGAGCCAATAATACCAAATGCGTGTTCAATGCCATGCATTTGTAAGGTTTTTACAAACGCTTCTTCTGTAGTCATTTTCATAATTAATTACACCTAAATTGGTTTGAAAGTGAGTTAAATGATTAGAAGGAGTTAACCATTCTTACATCATGAGTAAAGGATACTAAACTATTGGCTAATACCTTAGAACCAAATATGTTATTTCGATTAGCCCAGTTAAGTTAGTAAAAAAAACGCCTCGCCCGCCTACATATAAACTATGTTGAGCGGACTCGACGCAAAAACCACTAGAACTAATTTTTAAGGTACGGGTTGTCTTAATGGTGAGGCAACCAAAGGTTTGGTTTAAGCCATGTTAAATGCTCATAACAAGCCTATGAGCCACACCCCTTAAAACGTTAACCATGGGGGGGGTGGCTTTTTATGTGCGCCAATGTCTTGGCGCTCAGTTAATTCTTAGTGTTACAGTGACTACCAGTAGTTAGGCAACCACAAGGCAATTTGTGGGAAGAATATGATCAAGGCTAAACCGATTAACTGAATAACCATAAACTGCATCATGCCTAGGTAAATATCCTTTAAATCCCATTCTGGCACTACCCCTTTTAAGAAGTACGCAGACAACGCAACAGGCGGGCTTAACCAGGCGGTTTGAAGGTTTACTGCCACCAATATGGCAAACCAGATTAACAAGTCTGCCTGACTTAAACCAAAGTCTAAGGTTTCTACCACTGGCAAAAGAATAGGCACAATAATCAATACAATAGGCACCCACTCTAACGGCCAACCCAGCACAAAAATTAACGCTAATATAAAAAACAGCATTGCCCAAGACGACAGGTCAAAGGACAGGAGCAATTCCGTAAGCATTTGAGGTGTGCCTAGGTTGGAGAATACTGCACCAAAAAAGTTTGATGCCGCCACCAGAAACATAATCAGAACCGTAATTTCTAAAGTTTTAACCAATGCATCATAGCCGCTGGCAATAGAAAACTTTTTATAGGCGATAGATAGAACTAACGAACCAAAAGCACCACACGCAGCGGCCTCTGCTGGCGTTGCAAGCCCAGCCACAATGGAGCCTAAGGAGAACGCAATAAGCACCGTGGGTGGCACCAAGCCCATAAAGAACTCATACCACAGGTCAGAAAAATAGAAACCTTTGGGCCTTACTTCGCGAGCCCATTTAAACAACCAGAACATTAAACCAATCCATAGCAATGGAATGACAAGTCCTGCAAGTGGGAAGAATGACAAGCCACCCTTGGTTGCTGCAATGCATAGGAATACAAACATGCCCAAGCCAGACATCACTAATATAACTTCTAGCCCATAATAAGGTGATGTTTCTGGCTGCTCGTCTTCAGGCAAAATAGGCCCAAGATCAGGGTTAATCATGCAACGGCCAATAGTGTAAATCATGTACAAACTAGCCAATAACACGCCAGGCAACACTGCCGCCCGAAATAAGTCTGTTACAGGCACTTCTAATACAGGCCCCATCACAATTAACATAATGGAAGGCGGTATTAATATGCCTAAAGTTCCACCTGCAGTAATAGCACCCGCCGATAAACGCACATCATAATTAGAGCGATTCATGGTTTTGGCTGCCATAATGCCCAATATAGTAACCGACGCGCCAACAATGCCCGTAGCCGCTGCGAAAATCATTGACACAAACAACACTGCAACAAACAACGCACCCCGCGTGCGAGACATCATCATTTGCACGGCGTTAAACAGGCGTTCCATAAGCCCTGCTTGTTCCATCATAATACCCATGAAAATAAACAAGGGCACCGCTACAAGCTGGTCATTCATCATCGTAGAGTTCACTTGCAGGGTAAGCAAGAAGAACGCTAATTTACTGCTGCCGCCTATTGAAGCAAACACAAACCCAAGAAAAATCAACGTAAACGAAATAGGGAAACCGATGAAGATCGAAAACAACATGGCTGCTAACATCAGCATACCAACCATAGGTTTTGAAATGCTAACATCACCTAGCAGACTTCCTAGCCAATCACCCAGTGGCAGCACGTCTGGATAGAACACTGATGTAAAAACACACCCTAGGCCTATTAGGTAAAACGGGAAGAATTTTAAGAATTTTGCTTCTCTTACTTTTCCCATTTGGTGAAAAGCGCGAAATAGCTCAGGGAAGCCCTGCAAGAACAGAAGGCCTGCACCAATAGGCATAAAAATACGCGAAGGCCATAAGTAAGGTGCCCAGGTAGAGTCTGCACTCGCATCTTCCCAAATGCCCCACTCTTCACCCCAACCATTAAAGCCTAAAGAGTCACCCGCAAAGCCTAGTGCGCTCCAAAAGAACAGCAGCATAGCGGGGAAATAAAACATTAGGTACAACACCGCATCAACAGTGGCTTGGGTTGTCGTATGCCAAGTACGGTAGATAAAATCAGCGCGAATATGCACACCTCGCATCAAGGCATAGCCTGATGCCGCCATAAATATTACCCCGCCAAGCATTCGACTCACGTCATACGCCCATGTGGTAGGCCCCAAATTTATAGCACGGGCAAGGTCATCTAAGTCATAAGAAACCAGTAACGCAAACATGCCTCGGGAAAATACTTCGGTAACCATTACGGCCACCAAAGGGAGAATGGCCAGACAAATGATGCGCCCCATCCATAAATTTAGCACATCTATAAAAGCAGTAATGGGACGTTGCCAAGGCGTCATATCCTCTGGGGTTTCTCCAGGTTTCTCGGCGCGACGCTCTGCGATTAATTCATCAGTAATTTCAAGCTCACCGATGTCTGTTACTTGTGTCGCCATTTTGGCTTCCTCTTATTATTGTCTATAATTATTATTAATGCGTTATCGTCAAACAACTGGCTTAAATCAGTGTAACTGATCGTTACAATTTGAAAAAAATCTATCATAGATTCCTGTATAAAAAGAGCCAGAAGACTATGATAAACCTCTTACCACCTTAACTATTTACAACCTTAATGATTGCGGTACTAAAAATCGACCTAGCACTGTGTACTAGGTCGATATCAAGTTAATACATATTATTACTTGATGCTATCAGCAAAGGCTTTACCTAAACTAGCATTAGATGCCTGTGCACCAGCCCAGAAAGGTACTGCGATTGCAGCGAAATCTTTTTGTGACTGCCAAACTTCTGCAAAAAACTCATTCTCGTCAGAAGACTTTTGAAGCAGCGCGTTTGCCGCATTCATATACGCAGGGAAATAATCTGCTGGCGTATCATGCAATTGCACACCGTGGTTCTCAGTCAAGTCTTTCAAAGCCTTACCGTTCTCATAGATGCGGTAAGAGATAGATTTTGACAAAGATGCATTGGCAGCTACTTCTATCGCTTTCTTTTGCATAGCAGATAGAGAGTCATAAACATCGCCATTTAAGTACATGTCAGCATTTACAACCACCTGGTGAAGACCTTGTAGGTAGTAGTGCTTCAATACTTTTTGGAAACCAAACACACTATCAGGCTTTGGACAGCACCATTCGGCAGCGTCAATTGTGCCTTTTTCAAGCGCAGGTAGAATATCACCACCGCCCATAGCAACAGAGGCTACGCCAATGTCTTTATAAGCTTGGCCTACCATGCCTGGGGGAGCACGGAAACGCAGTTTACGGAAGTCATCCATAGAGTTAATAGGTTCAGGGAACCAACCCAACGCTTCTGGGCCTACAGGCTGTAACATAAAGCCTTTAATATTAACGCCCATTTCGTCCCAAAGACGATCATAAAGCTCTTTACCACCGCCGTATTGGAACCAAGAAAGGAACGCAATGTTATCAAGGCCTACACCTGCACCTGCAATAGGAGCACCAAATAGGTTAGCGGCCGGATGCTTACCACCCCAATAATGAGTCCACGCAAAACCACCGTCTAGCAAACCAGCATCAATCGCATCGATGATGTCAGTGTTACCAACAACCGAACCACCTGGCAATATTTCAATATTGACAGAACCGTCAGTCAATTCACGCACATCATTAGCAAATTCATTTAACATGTGCACTTCATCGGATTTAGTGCCAAGCACTGACTGAACACGAATGGTCACGTCTTTAGCATAAACTGCAGTGGTGCTGATAATCAGCGCCCCAGCAACAGCAGCCAACTTCATTTTATTTAAAACGGACATAAAATGTCCTCCGTTATTATTGTTATACCTTCAGTCAGCTGTTGCCTAGGTGCATGGAAGGCTTCACACATGCCCAAGTTATTGGGTTGGCAACAGTAAATTTATTCAAATTAAGCTTAGTGCTAAGCTATAAATAGGTCAGTAGGTCTAGCCATCCGTCGTACAGCATTTTTCCAGTTAAATAGACTAAAAACACCAATCCCACATAGGCAATAGCTGGAAACTTTAGCATTACACGCATGATTAGTGTGGCAAAAAACGCCATTAATACAATAGCTAATACTAAACCCATCACTAATAACTGAGTATTATCCCGAGCAATGGCAGCTACTGCCAAAACATTGTCTAAAGACATAGAAATGTCAGCTATGGCAATGGTAACCAAAGCACTGCGCATGCTTACCTTTGGCTGATCTTCACTAGACACCACAGTCTCTTCTGGCTGCGGCGCTGCAAAGTCTTTAATTTCGCCATAAAAACGCCAGCACACCCACGCAAGCAAGAGGCCACCTAACAATAAGATACCTGGCACACTAATAATGGTGCTGGCACCCACGGCAAACAAAATACGGAACAAGGCGGCTAACGCCATGCCAATAAAAATAACTTTTTTACGTTGATTAGCAGCCAAACCAGCAGCAGCCATACCTATTACTAAGGCGTTGTCTCCAGACAAAATCAGATCAGCAAATATAATCTGACCAATATCTACCCAATTAAACATTTACCATCTCCTGAAGAATCATAGCGGCTGCTTTTTCACCAATCATAATAGCTGGGGCGTTGGTATTGCCCGACGTAATAATGGGCATGATAGACGCGTCAGCGACACGCAAACCTTCTATGCCATGCACTTTAAGTTGAGCATCTACTACCGCCATATCATCATTCCCCATTTTACAGGTGCCCGTGGGGTGGTAAATGGTTGTGGCTGTCTCTCTTGCCCAATTAAGGATCTCCGCATCTGCTTGTTCTCCAATATTAATACCTGGGCTATGTTCTTGGGTGACTAGGGATTTTAATGGCGCGTGCTGGGCAATAAGCCGAGCAATTTTTATACCTTCAACAATCGTTTTTTGGTCCAGTTCAGTGGCCAAATAATTGGGATGAATATCAGGGTGATCTGAAAACCGGTCAGACACTAAACTTAAGTGCCCTGTACTTTCAGGGCGCATTTGCAATACTGAAGCGGTAAAAGCATCAAACTTATGCGGGCCTTCAGCGGGTGAATCTGCACTAAAGGGCTGAATATGGAATTGAATATCAGGCCGGCCAGGGCTTAAATGTGTTTTAACAAAACCGGTACCCAAGCTGGCGGCCATAGTCATGGGCCCCGTGCGTTTTAATAGGTATTCTAGGCCAATTAAACCTTGTTTAAACCAGCTACTTATCTCAGTATTAATAGTGCTAGCGGCACATTTAAATACGGGTCTGGCTTGCAAATGGTCTTGTAAATTTTGGCCCACACCAGGTAATTCTTTCACCATGTTTATGTTGTGTGGGGTTAGCTGCTCTTCAGGTCCAATGCCAGACACCATCAGTAATTGTGGCGAGCCTATAGCACCAGCGCTCAAAATAACTTCTTTAGTAGCTTTCAGCTGGCCACTGGCTAATTGCACACCAGTTGCACGGCTCCCCTCAAATAATAGTTTTTCCACGCAAGAACCGGTGAGTATGGTGAGGTTAGCGCGACTGCGGGCAGGGTTAAGATAAGCAACAGCTGCACTGCAGCGCCGGCCTTTTTTAGCAGTGAGCTGGAACAAGCTCACACCTTCCTGATCTTTACCGTTGTAGTCTTTGTTGGCAGGGTAGCCAAAATTTTGCGCCGCTTCTAACCAAGCATCAACTACAGGTCGGCTTAAACGGGTCTCTGATACCGTTAATGGCCCACCCTGCCCCCTCATACCACTGGCTGCTCCCTGCCAGTCTTCAGAACGCATGAAATAGGGCAACACTTGATCCCATTGCCACCCATCGTTACCTAAGTTAGCCCAGTCATCAAAGTCTTGCGCTTGGCCACGAACATACAACAGCCCATTAATAGAGCTACTACCGCCCAGCACTTTGCCTCTAGGCCAAGGAATAGAGCGCCCATTTAGCCCAGAACAAGGCTTAGATTTGTAGCACCAATCGGTAGACGGGTTGCCCATGGTTTTGAAATAGCCCACAGGCACATGAATCCAAGGGTTTAGGTCGCGGCTTCCAGCTTCTAGCAAAGCTACGGTGTGACGGCCATCTTGCGACAACCGATTGGCTACAGCGCATCCCGCTGAACCTGCACCAATAACAATGTAGTCATACTGCTTTTGCATCGACTATCC
This sequence comes from Candidatus Njordibacter sp. Uisw_056, assembly GCF_047730085.1. Taxonomy (NCBI): domain Bacteria; kingdom Pseudomonadati; phylum Pseudomonadota; class Gammaproteobacteria; order Pseudomonadales; family Candidatus Njordibacteraceae; genus Candidatus Njordibacter; species Candidatus Njordibacter sp. Uisw_056. The sequence continues at coordinate 1,837,608 of NZ_CP159830.1, forward strand.
CTAAATTCGCATTTATATTTATATTTATATCAATAAATGAGACTTTTATACTCATTTACTGCATACTGGATACAGAAAAACACATTACTTGATCTAACTCAAGCTTTTATTTAAGGTGGCAAGTAACTAAGGAGAGTTACCAGATGTCTGATTCCGATAGAATAGCCACTAACATGCGCCTGTTTTACATCCTTGATGTGATGGCTAGGCAACAAAGTGCTCTAACACCATCAGAAATAAACCAACATTTAAATTGGCCCAAACAAACCGTGCATCGGTTGTGCAAATCTATGGTGGAAGAAGGGTTTTTACACTACGACGCCAATGGTAAACGGCTTCTGCCAAGTGCATCTCTGCGAACTTTGGCCAACGGGCTTTTAGCCAGTGACTGGCATGCAAGTGCAAGGCACCAAATTCTTGAAAAACTGAGTAGTAAGGTAAAAGAAACCGTAAACTTTGTTATCCCTGAGCAGCCGGGCATGATTTATAGGGATAGAGTACAAACTAACTGGGCGTTTCAAATTCACCTTCCTGTAGGTACCCACGTGCCGTTTTATTGCACCGCTAGTGGTAAAACCTATCTGGCCAGCCTAACGCCTAAAAACCGCCGCACCATGGTGGAAAGCTTGCACCTTAAAAACCTCACCATTAACACTGTTAATAGCATTGAGCCCCTCATGCAGGAGCTTGCGTTAGTGCAAAAGCAGGGGTTTGCCCTAGACAATGAAGAATTTTATGATGGCATGATAGCCATAGCAGTGCCTGTGTTAGATCCAAAGGGCCGCTACCATGGGGCTGTTGCCATGCATGGGCCTACTGTGCGTTTAGACATCAATGCCCTTAAAAATAACCATGGCGACTTAAGGTCTGCCGCAGATCAGCTAAGCCAACTTATTTTTTCAGTTTAATTACAGCTTCCCCAAGGCCAAAAGGATAGGCGCAGCCCGTTAGCTTGCGCTACAGATGATGATCTGGCTGTAACACAATTTTAGCAGCAGCAGCTCGGCCGTAATGTAGGTCTGAAAAGGCTTGGGCCCCTTCACTTAGCGGCCTTACTTGCACCCATTTCAGATCACCCAAGCGATTGCTTGCCAGCATGTCTAAAGCCGCTTTCATATCGGCTTGGGTATAACAATAATTCCCCAACAAGGTGATTTCTTGTAAGGTGATACGACGAATATCTAGCCCTTCATGGCTGTTTTGCAAACCCACATGAGACACAATGCCACCGGCTGCAACATGGGCACTAGCCATGGCTCGAGTGACTCCCGCGCCAACACAATCAAAAACGACGTCATAGCCTTTTTCATTAGGCACAGATTGCGTACTTGGGTCAAACACCCGTGCCACAGATTGTTGTTCTATGGTGCTTCTGCGCAGGGCATTAGTTTCTGCCAAGTCAATATTACAACACCCTTTTGCTGCCAACATTAAGGCGGTTAGTAAACCAATGGCGCCACCACCAATAACTAAGCAGGTTTGTTCTGACATGGGCCGGTAATTTATACGCTCAACCAAAGCTACAGCGTGCAACGCCGTAGCTGTAGGTTCTGTAAGGCATGCTACCCATGGTTCTAGTACAGCTGGAGGAATAAGCAAATTAGTCTCATCAATCACTAAATATTGCGCATAAGCACCCTCTAAGCGCATGCCTATTATCTCTCTATCACTGCACAAGTTAGCCCGCCCAGCTAGGCAAGGGTTGCACTGGCCACAGGTAATCAACGGATTGATTACTACTTGCTTGCCTACTAGGTGAGCAGCGCCAGACACGAGCTTACCCGCCACTTCATGGCCCAAAATAAGCGGTGGCACACGGCGCTCATCTAAGCCATGGTAAGCGTGCATGTCAGAGCCACAAATAGCTGTAGCGGCCACTTCTATCAATGCTTGATTTGGCCCTGGAACTGGCATATTTTCATCTCGGTACTCTACTTCCTGGGTGCCGGTATAAACGAGTGCTTTCATGGTCATAAACGTTACCTTTGATGCTGTTGCTAGAGCGCTGAGGCTTTAGTGGCTAAAGTGGCTTAATGGCCTAAGTTAAATGTTTCTGTGGGGAAGTACTTGCTCAACCTATCGTCACCACTACGAGCATGCCCTTCCATGCCCTCTAAACGCGAAATACGCGCAGCCGCTGCACCGACTTCGCGGTTAGCTTCTTGGGTCATGCGCTGGGTCGTTACTGTTTTAATAAACTTCCCAACCGATAAGCCACCGGTGTAGCGCGCTGCGCCCTTAGTAGGCAAAATATGGTTAGTACCAGAGCACTTATCGCCATAGGTCACCGTCGTTTCTTCACCGACAAATAATGAACCATAGTTATTAAGGTTATCTACCCACCAATCTAAGTTCTCACAGTGTATTTCTAAATGCTCTGCGGCATATCGGTCACTCACCTCTGCAGCCTCTTCACGGGTACTACACACAATCACTTCAGAATAGTCTGCCCATGCAGAACGAGCTGCCGAACGCGATGGTTCTGGCATGGATTCAATCAAACCTGGCACTATTTCCATGGTTTTACGGGCAACATCTTCATCTAAGCTAATCAGCCAAACTGGTGAGTCTGGGCCATGCTCCGCCTGCCCTACAAGGTCACTAGCAACAATTCTTGGGTCTGCTGTGTGGTCTGCAATAACAGCAATTTCTGTGGGGCCTGCAAACATATCAATACCCACACGGCCAAATAACATGCGTTTTGCTTCGGCCACAAAACGATTACCCGGGCCTGCTAATACATCGGCAGCTTTGCCACTGAATAAGCCAAAGGCCATGGCTGCGATGCCCTGCACTCCACCTAAAGCTAGAATGGTATCTGCGCCACAATAATTAGCAGTATATAAAATAGCATCGTTAACCCCTGTACCGGGTTTTGGTGGCGAGCACGCTACTACATGCTTTACGCCTGCTGCCTTAGCCGTGGCCACAGACATGATTGCAGAAGCCACATGTGAGTAGCGCCCACCAGGGATATAACATCCCGCAGTTTGCACTGGTATTTGGCGCTGGCCTGCCCATAGCCCTGGTGATAGCTCTACTTCAAAATCAATGAGTGCCTGTCGCTGTTTTTGAGCAAATTTATCAACCCGCTCATGGGCAAAACGAATGTCATCTTTTACTTGCTGCGACAAACGCGATGTAGCCTGGTCTATGTCGTCACTGGTAACCAGTATATTGCCATGATAGCCATCTAGCTTTGCTGCGTATTCTGTACAGACTTGTTCGCCACCTACTTCAATTTCTGACAGCATTCTTGCCACTGTAGCACGAGTGTCATCTTCGCCAGTTGCAGAAGATTTGGTAGCTTTTTTCAAGTAACTAACGGCCATGATTTCAATCCTTAATATGTTTTTGTATGCGCTTACATTTATTTATTGACGCTATAGTAGACCATTAAAATGAGACAAACAAGCACCAATAGCGTATTTTTGTATGCGCTTACATTTTTATCTGTGTATAATACAGCATGATGTTAAAGCAAGCGCAATTAATGTGAATTCCCCAAGCAAGCCAGCCACACAAGGCGATGTTGCGAAAGCTGCTGGCGTTTCTACCGCCACAGTATCGCGCGTTATTAACCAACCCAAATCTGTGCGCACAGGCGTAAGGCTGCGTGTGCAAGAGGCAATTGTCGAACTTCAATATGTTGCTGACGCTGCCGCCAGAGCTTTAGCAAGTAAACGCTCTCGCTGCATTGGCGCAGTAATCCCCACCTTAGCAAATGCTATTTTTGCTGATGGCATCGAAGCTTTTGAGAGTGAATTAAACCAGGCTAGCCTTAGCTTAATGCTCACCACCTCTGGTTATGATTCGCAACACGAACTAACCCAAGTACGAACGCTTATAGAACGTGGTGTTGATGCTGTAATGTTGGTAGGGCTAGACCACGATCCATTAATTTATGCCCTACTAGAGCAAAGAAAAATTCCTTATGTACTTACATGGGCCTATAGCAGTGATTGCCCTCATCCATGCGTGGGGTTTAATAACTATGAAGCTGCCAAGCTCATACCATTGCACCTAACCACTCTTGGCCACCAACAGTTCGCCATTATTAGTGGTATTTCTACAGGCAACGACCGCGCCTCTGACCGTTTAAAAGGCATGGAGCACGCCCTATTTGCACAGGGCATTACATTAGCGCAAGGCGCTGTTATTGAGTGTAACTACAGCATTGAAGCAGGCCGTGCTGCTTGTCGCCAACTCCTCACCTTAAGCACCCCACCTACCGCTATCTTATGCAGCAATGACGTACTCGCAACAGGGGCTTTATTAGAGTGCCAAGCCAGTAACATTGAAGTACCAGGCAGCGTATCTATTACAGGGTTTGATGACTTGGCCATTAGTGCCAACCTAACCCCAAGCCTCACCACTATGCATATTCCCTTTAAACTCATGGGTCAGCGTGCAGCACAATACCTAATAGACCGCTTAGCCGGAGCTACTCCCCAAGCCCAGCAGCAACTTGAGGTAGAGTTGCGGCTTAGGCATTCCACTGCGCCACCAAAACCGGTTTGATTCAATGAGTAGTGCACACAAAAAAGCCCCATTAGGTGAAACCTAGTGGGGCTTTTTTAATGACCTGTTAGCTTAGAACAAGCCAATAATATCGCCATTTTCATTGATGTCGATTACTTCAGCAGCGGGTTTTTTAGGAAGCCCAGGCATGGTCATTACGTCACCAGCAAGAACCACAATAAAACCAGCACCGGCAGATAAACGCACTTCACGAAGTGGGATGTCAAACCCAGTGGGACGCCCCTTTAAGGCAGGGTCTGTAGAGAAAGAATACTGCGTTTTAGCCATGCAGATAGGCAAGTTGCCATAACCCGCTTTTTCTAGTGCTGTAAAACGGTCACGAAGCTTCTGGTCACCTTGAATGTTGTCAGCGCCATATATCTTTTGAGCGACAGTTTTAACCTTGTCCCAAAGTGGCATGTCGTCTTCATACAAGTAGTGGAAGTCGTTCTCATGGTTTTCTACCAAATCAACAACAGCCTCTGCTAGTTCTATAGCACCTTTGCCGCCATCTGCCCAGTGGTTCGCTTCAATCACTTGAACACCTAGGTAATCACATTTAGCTTGAACAGTTTTTACTTCTTCGTCGGTGTCAGTAACAAACTTATTAACAGCAACCACTACAGGAAGACCAAACTGGTGAATGTTTTCAATGTGCTTTTTAAGGTTTTCAACACCTTTAGCAACCGCTTCTAGGTTTTCGTTGTTAACGTCTTTAAGGGGCACACCACCGTGGAGCTTAAGTGCACGAATAGTAGCAACAATAACAACAGCGCTTGGAGTGATACCTGCTTTACGACATTTAATGTCTAGAAACTTCTCAGCACCCAAGTCAGCACCAAAACCAGCTTCTGTTACGGTGTATTCGCTTAGCTTCATAGACAAACGTGTAGCAACCACAGAGTTACAACCGTGAGCAATGTTAGCAAATGGGCCACCGTGCACAAATGCAGGAGTGTGCTCTAGTGTTTGCACAAGGTTAGGGCTGAAGGCGTCTTTCAACAACACAGTCATTGCACCATGGACTTTTAGGTCACGTGCAGTAACAGGCTTCTGGTCATGAGTGTAACCAACAACCGCGTCACCGAGCTTCTCTTTAAGTTCAGCTAGAGTGTTAGCCAAGCAAAAAATAGCCATTACTTCTGAAGCTACGGTGATATCAAAACCACTTTCGCGAGGAATACCATGAGCAGGGCCACCAAGGCCAATGGTAACGTTGCGTAGAGCACGATCGTTCATGTCCATTACGCGCTTCCATTCGATGCGCCGTGGGTCTATGTTCAGTTCATTACCTTGCTGAAGATGGTTATCAATAGCTGCAGAAAGCAAGTTATGCGCTAGACCAATGGCATGGAAATCGCCAGTGAAGTGCAAGTTAATATCTTCCATTGGAACAACTTGAGCGTAACCACCGCCCGCTGCACCGCCCTTAACGCCAAAGCAAGGGCCAAGAGAAGGCTCACGAAGACATACAGACGTTTGCTTACCAATTTGATTCAAGGCATCGCCCAAACCGATAGTGGTAGTCGTCTTGCCTTCACCAGCTGGAGTTGGGTTAATAGCCGTGACTAGTATCAGCTTGCCATCTTTGCGGTTTTTAACGCTCTTGATGAACTCAGGGCTTATTTTAGCCTTGATTTTGCCATACATTTCTAGATCATCAATATCGATGTTCAACTTAGCAGCAACTTCAGCAATCGGACGTTTCTCGGCAGCGCGAGCAATGTCGATGTCGGACAAGTAAGTCTTAGACATGATTTTACCTTGGAATTTAAATTGAGCCAATTGGGCATCAATTTGTGGTTATTTTACCCATTTTGCAAAAGCGCAAAGTGGATGACGAGAATCTTGGTGGGAAATAGTACGCTTTTGTAAATTAACTACATACTTAAAAGCGACCTAACATTAGCCCTAAAGTCACCCGTTATGACGCCTATAAGAAACACAAGTCAAACAGCTTTCCGAAACGAAACTTAGCACCTATTTGGCTCCATTTTGTTACCCTTTTTAGTGCTTACAGAGGGTCGCTCTGAGCGCTAGCCTTAGTGGCCTTTTTTACATTAAATTGAGCAATCTTTAATCGCTATTGACCAATATTTATTCGTATTTAATCAAGTTGAACTAAAAACTCTAAGGCATAGTAGGAGTTAGCAACGACATTTAAAACAACCTCAGTTAGCAGCCACATAAGAGCAGTTCATGGATAACGACATTTACCTTACTAAACACTACCGAACGTATGCTTCGGGTGAAGCCATAGACTGCCCTCTTGCCCTGTTTAACGACGCGGTTCGTGAAGAATGGATTGATTATAATGGCCATATGAGTGAGTCTTTTTACTTATATGCCATGGGAGAGGCTTCTGATGCGTTATTTCGCTACATTGGTATTAACGAAGCTTACCGCGCATCAGGCTCTTCTTTTTACACAGTAGAGACACACATTAACTACTACCAAGAAGTATCAAAGGGAGAACCCCTGCGTTTTACTACTCAGGTCTTAGGTTTTGACACTAAACGCCTGCACTTTTTCCACCATATGTATCATGGAAACACCGGGAACTTACTGGCAACTACAGAGCAAATGTTGCTACATGTTGACATGAATACGGCCTCTGCTGCACCCATTAAGCCTCACGTATTAGCCGTGTTAGAACAAATTTGGCAAGCCCATCGGCAGTTACCTGCACCCAAACAGAAGGGTCGGGTAATGGCTGTTCCACCCACTAAAAAAGTATAGCCAAAGAAAAATAAAAAAGCCAAACTCACTCATAAATCATCCGCCTTAGAGAAGACCAGATCATGGATTTTAGCCTTACCAACGAACAACAGATGATCATCGACACCCTAAAGACCTTTGTCGAGCAAGAGCTCTATCCTCATGAAGCAGAGGTAGAAAAGACTAATGAGATTCGCCCAGAGTTGTATGCGCAAATTAAACAAAAGGCCCTAGACTTAGGTTTGTATGCCGCAAATATGCCAGAAGAACATGGTGGGGCTGGATTAGACAGTTTAACCCTTTGCTTAATGGAGCGTGAGTTGGGCCGTGCCAATTTTGGTTTGCAGTACATTGTTGGCCGCCCAAGCAACATTTTACTTGCCTGCAAAGGCGACCAGATTGAAAATTACCTTCATGCCAGTATCCGTGGAGAAAAGGTAGATTGTTTAGCCCTAACTGAGCCCAACGCAGGTTCAGACGTTCGCTCGATGCAGTGCCGTGCTGAACGTGATGGCGATGACTTTATTATTAATGGCACCAAACACTTTATTAGCCATGCCGATGTGGCTGATTTTGTTATTTTGTTCGCAGCAAGCGGCGTAGAGCAAACACCGAGGGGGCCTAAAAAGAAAATCACCAGCTTTCTAGTGGATATAGGGACCCCAGGCTTCACTGTAGAGCCAGGTTACACCAGTGTATCCCATCGTGGTTATCACAACTGCATCCTTAATTTTGATAACTGCCGTGTGCATAAGTCTCAAGTATTAGGTGAAGAAGATCATGGGTTTGACGTGGCTAATCAGTGGCTAGGTGCAACCCGTCTTTCTGTTGCCGCTATGTGCTTAGGGCGCGCTGAAAGAGCCTTAGAAATTGCCACAGAATGGGCCGCTAACCGCAAGCAATTTGGTCAAACCATTGGTAAGTTTCAGGGCGTGTCTTTTAAGCTAGCGGATATGGCTACCGAACTTAAAGCGGCAGAATTGCTCACCATGTACGCTGCTTGGAGAGACTGCACTGGTGAAATGACGGATTCTGATGCCGCTATGGCCAAACTAAAAGCCACAGAAATGCTAGCCATGGTGTCTGATGAGGCTATACAAATTTTGGGTGGCATGGGCCTAATGGATGAATTACCCCTAGAGCGGATCTGGCGCGACCACCGTGTAGAGCGGATTTGGGACGGCACTAGCGAAATTCAACGGCATATTATTTCTCGTGCCATGCTTCGGCCCCTAGAAGCATAACTAAGCGCCGGTGCCAACATGATAAATAAACAACGATTACGGCGCTTATTGGCGCCAAAGTCTATCGCCGTATTTGGTAGCCGTGGAGCAGATTTTGCAATTCGCGAAAGCCTTACCATGGGGTTTACCGGGCCGATTTGGTCGGTACACCCAACGCGCAGTGAGCTAATGGGCATTAAGTGCATAAAATCAGTTCACGACTTACCCTATGCGCCTGATGCTGCGTACGTCGCAGTGAACGCGGAAAGTGCCATAGAAACAGTTGCCCTACTGAACCAGATGGGTGCTGGTGGTGCCCTACTCTACGCCTCTGGGTTTAGTGAACTCGGTGAAACCTTAAAAGATGTTGGGGTTGAGCGCCAACAACGGCTGTTAAAAGCTGCAGGCGACATGCCCATTATTGGCCCTAACTGTTATGGCGTAATTAATGCCTTAGATAAAGCCGTGTTGTGGCCAGATCAACATGGGTGTCAGCCAGTAGACAAGGGTGTAGGTATTATTACCCAAAGCGGTAACATTGGCCTTAACATGACCATGCAAAAAATTGGTTTGCCCATTGCTTATATGTTTACCATGGGTAACCAGGCGCAAGTAGATATTGCCACGGTAATAGACTCTATGCTGGATGACCCAAGGGTAACTGCCATTGGTTTACATATTGAAGGCATCACCGATTTGGCATCTTTTGATGCCGCTGCACGCCGGGCTTTACAGCACAAAATACCCATCGTTGCCATTAAAACAGGGCGCACCGCAGCGGCTGCAACAATAGCCCTAACCCATACTAGCTCTTTAACAGGTGCAGACAGCCTTTTTGACGCTTTATTTAGTCGCCTAGGCATTGCCCGTGTGAATACTGTGCCCGAATTTTTAGAGACCTTAAAACTACTTTCTATCCTCGGCCCACTAGCGCATAAAAATATTGCTTCTATGAGCTGCTCTGGCGGTGAAGCCGGCATGATGGCAGACCTTATTGATGGCCGTGACATTGTATTTGGTGAAGTTTCATTAGCTCAAAAGAACGCGACGTTAAGCACTTTTAATAATGGTGAACAGGTCAGCAACCCATTAGATTATCAAACCTATATTTGGAATAAGCGTGAGCAAATGGCTGCTACTTTTGCGGCCCATATGGCAGCCAACTTTAGCGCTACCCTATTAATACTCGATTGGCCTAACAACGCCACTGCAGAGCCACTAGAATGGGATACGGCGCTCTTAGCTTTGGCAGACGCAGCTGTAGCTGGCAAGCATAAAGCCATTGTCTTGGCTTCCATGGCTGAATGTATGCCACCACACGCCATTGCGGCGTGTCTCGATAAGGGAATGGCACCCATGATTGGTATGGATCAATGCCTCACTGCTTTAAATCATGCCTATACCATTGGCCAAGCCTTTAATGCAGCCATACCAGAAGCGCTTCACATTCGACATATTAGTGCACTGAGCCCTAGCAATATACCGCCATTGTCCGAGATACAGAGCAAACACGCATTAAACCAACACGGTTTGCCTATACCCAAAGGTAAAACAGCATCTAATTTAGAGCAAGTGGTTAATGCGGCTGAGAGCCTTGGGTATCCTATTACGTTAAAAGCAGTTGGGGCAAATCTAGCCCACAAAACTGAATTAGGCGCAGTAAAGCTTAACCTTAAAAACCGAGTTCAATTAGAAGAAGCCGCCGACGCCTTATTTGTACTAAGCGATACCCTGTTAGCAGAACAAATGGTACAAAACGCTGTGGTGGAGCTAATTATTGGTATTAATACAGACCCTCTCTTTGGCCAATATCTTGTTTTGGGCGCTGGTGGCATTTTGGTAGACGTATTACAAGATGCCCAAAGCGTGCTACTGCCTACTCATAAATACGCCGTGAAGCGGGTGTTATCTAACCTTAAGTGTGCGCCCATATTGATGGGTTACCGAGGCCAAGCAGCTGCCGATTTGGACGCAATAGTCGATGCAGTAATGGCAGTGCTAGACTATAGTCAAAAGATGCCCGTATTCGAACTCGACATTAACCCCCTACTCGCCCTTAAAGATGGTGCTGTAGCAGTTGATGCCCTTATCCAACTAGGCCAACAAAAACCATGACCCATTCAGTCCTTTGCGAGCGCCATGGCGCCGTGTTACTCATCACCCTAAACCGCCCAAAAGCCAATGCTATAGATGCCCCTACATCACATGCAATGGGTGAAGCTTTTATTGATTTTGCAAACGATCCCAGCCTGCGTGTGGCTGTTATCACAGGAAGTGGTGAACGCTTTTTTAGTGCCGGTTGGGATTTAAAAGCCGCCGCAGAGGGCGAAGCAGTAGATGCCGATTTTGGCCGTGGCGGGTTTGCAGGGCTTACAGAGTTATGGAACCTAGACAAACCTGTTATTGCTGCAGTTAACGGTTATGCAGCCGGTGGTGGTTTTGAGCTAGCATTGGCTGCCGACTTAATTATTGCCGCTAATCATGCTCAATTCTTTTTGCCAGAAGCGACTTTGGGTATCATTCCAGACAGTGGTGGCGTGCTTAGGTTACCCCGCCGCCTGCCCCAGGCGATCGCCATGGACATGTTAATGTCTGGCCGCCGCATGGCCGTGGAAGAAGCCACTCATTTTGGCCTTATTAACCGCCATTGTGAAGGAGACGTGCTTATTGAACAAGCCTTAGCTTGGGCCCAAGAGATTGCCCAATCTGCACCTTTATCACTAGCGTCTATTAAAGCGATTACACGTGCAACACAAAGCATGGAGCTAGAGCAGGCTTATGGCCACATGCGTGAATCAGTGCCAGTGTATCAAACCATGTTGCACTCAGAAGATGCCAGCGAAGGACCTAACGCCTTTGCCGAAAAACGGACGCCTCATTGGCAAGGCCGATAACCCTAGCCTAGGCACGACGCAGCTGTTGCTGCCTATCCTGGCTTGGGGCTACATTAAAAAACTGCCTGTAGGCACGTGAAAAGTGTGCTGCAGAGCCAAACCCACTGGCCATAGCAACATCTACTACTTGCCTGTCAGTTTGTTGCAGCAATGCCCGGGCTCTTTGTAACCGTTTAGCCCGGTAATAACGGCCTGGTGATTGTTGCAAATGACGACTAAATAATCGCTCTAACTCACGTTCTGACACGTTAACCATGGCCGCCAGGGTAGGCACACTTAGTGGGTCTTCTAGGTGATCTTCCATAGCCCCTATCACTGTTAATAATTTACGATTATTGGTGCCCAACCTTAGTGCGCTGCTCATGCGTTGCGGTGCTTTTCCCTCTCTCATATGGCTATAAATGAGTTCGTCAGAGACTGATAAAGACAGCTCGTGCCCCCGCTGGCATTGAATTAAATACAACATCATATCCAAGCCTGCTAAACCCCCAGAACAGGTAAAACGCCGGCCATCAATTTCATACAGTTCTTCCACCACTTCCACTTGCCTAAACACCTCTTTGAAGGCCATTAAATTTTCCCAGTGGATAGTGGCACGGTGATCATTCAACAAACCACTTTTAGCCAACAGATAGCTGCCCGTATCTTGGCTGCCTAGCCACACACCGCGGCGGCTATGCTGCTGTAACCACGTTTGTAACTTTTTAGACTGGTCTTTTTCTGGGTTAAATCCCGCACAAATAATAAGCATGTCAGGCTTTGCTTCCTGGCCTATAGCGCAATCGGCAATTAAACTCATGCCATTACTGGCAGCAACTGCTTCACCACTTTCACTGACGACCTGCCACCGATAAAGTAATTCACCAGACACATTATTAGCCTGCCGCAGCGGATCTACTAAGGCTGAAAATCCAATCATGGAAAATTCTGGCACTAGGTAAAAAGCCATATTGATAGTTTTAGTGATCACTTTAGCTGTAAACATAGAGGAAGATGTCGTAAATGTGCAATAATAATGTGATATTAATCATTCTTTAAGAGCCTTGCAACGTCTAATCTATGGTTTTTGATGAGCCTAGAGGCCCTTCCTACTTTTACCCATGATGGAAAAAAACATGCACAGCGCACTACAAACCTTTCAGACACCCGTGTTAAAAGAGTGGATTGATTACAACGGCCACCTTAATGATGCCTATTACCTTGTCATCTTCACCAAGGCCTCAGACGGGTTGCAAGAGCACTTGGGTTTATCCTTGGACCACATTAAAACGACGGGCGAAACTCTTTTCACAGTTGAGAGTCACTTAAGTTATATAAAAGAAATAGGCTTAGGCGAAATAGTGACTATTACTACGCAAGTACTAGAGACAGACAATAAGCGTATTCGTATTTTTCACCGTATGTTTAATGAACATAATGAGCTGTTAGCCACAGTAGAAATGTTGTTTTTAAGCTACAACTTACTAGCAAAAAAAGTGACTAATTTTAGTGACTTGATGATGCAAAGCTTAAGCAAAATTACAGCTGATCAGGCACATTTACTTTGGCCAGACAGCGCTGGAAAAGGGATTGCTTTAAAAAGAAAATAGCGGCTTTACTAATTAACCTATAGGCTAGCGACGGCGTGATCGGCGGTTTATGGTAGCCCCTTCAGCCGCCCCACCTGCCACACTTAGGTCACCAGAAAACTGTGCTTTGCCACCTTTAGAAACCTCACCTAATACCAACTCAATTTGCTCTACAGTTGGCATTTCACCCTTGGTATGGCTATCTAGAGCTTGGCGCATTGCCGCAACATGCTCTGGAGAAGTACCGCAGCAACCGCCAATAATATCTGCGCCAGCGTCCATAGCCATGGTGGCATAGTGGGCCATAATTTCCGGCGTACCGTTATAACGAATCGCACCGTTGACGTATTCTGGAATACCACAGTTGGCTTTAGCAACTAAAATAGCTTTATCGCCGCCTGGTGCTTTGCGCATATTGCAGATAGCCATCACCAACTCAGACGCCCCTACACCGCAGTTAGAACCGCAGGCATACGAAGTATGATTTTTATGGGCACAAGATTGCACCATGTCTGCAGGAGTAACTCCCATCATAGATCGGCCATTAGTGTCAAAACTGTAAGTACAAATAACCGGCAATCCTGTTTGGTTAGCGCCTTCAATGGCTGCCTCAGACTCTTGTGTTGATGACATAGTCTCTATCCACAATATGTCTGCACCACCTTCTTTAAGGGCATGCGCTTGTTCTGAAAATGCAGTCACCGCATCACTATGGCTTAAGCTACCCATAGGTTCTGGTATTTCACCCGTTGGCCCTATAGAGCCCGCGATAATAACTGGGCGGCCTGCATTGTCTGCTACTTTGCGGCCTATTTTAACACCGGCAACGTTTAGTTCGTGCACTCGGTGGGCGGCGTTGTGAAGTTTCAAGCGATAATGCGTGCCACCAAACGTATTGGTTAAAATAATGTCTGAACCTGCATCTACAAAACTTTGATAGTTAGCAGCAATGCGCTCTGGGTAATCTACATTCCATAATTCTGGTGCATCGCCTGTTTCTAAGCCCATAGCAAATAAATTGGTTCCAGTGGCGCCATCTGCAAGTAAAACACCGTGCTTTGTCAATAAGTCTTGAAGTGTGTTGGCGCTCATTACTAATTCTCATTACATACAAATAATGAGGCTATGCTACCTACCTGTGTGTGGCTTAGCTAGCCTTAGGGGCGCTTTGAAGCATTAATCAAGTTGAGTTTTTTTCAAATTATAATGAATTTAATTCATGATGACGCTTAACAATTTTTTCAGCTGCCTACCTTGGTTAAAAGTGGCGCTTAAACACAACAAGCAGTCGCCATGTAGTCAGCATGGAAAGGTCAAGAACTGCAAAATTTGGCCCATATCAATTCCGCCCCATTTTATTGAGGAGTATTTCCATGAGTGAAGCCCCCGGACGCCGCAAAAGCGGTGGTGGTCGTAGTGCACGCCAAGCATTACGAGCTAGCGAAACTATAAAAGTACCTGCCTATATCACCCGTCAAATGAATCCATTTGAAGTGTTAGATGAAGCAGGTCTAGAACTCATAGAACGCAATGCTGATACCATTTTAGAAGAAATTGGTATTGATTTTCGTGATGAACCAGAAGCATTGGCAATACTTAAGGCAGCTGGCGCAAGTGTAGATGGCGAACGTGTGCGTTTCCCCCGCGGAATGTGCCGCCAAATTATTCAAGCTTCGGCTCCATCTAGCTATACTCAGCACGCACGTAACAGTGACCGCAACCTTGAAGTCGGTGGCAAAAACACCGTTTTTGCTCCAGGTTATGGCTCTCCATTTGTGCGCGACTTAGATAATGGCCGTCGTTATGCCACCATTCAAGATTTCCAGAACTTCGTTAAGCTAGCCTACATGTCGCCTTACATGCACCACTCTGGTGGCACCATATGTGAGCCAGTAGACGTGCCTGTAACGACTCGTCACTTAGATATGATTTATAGCCACATCAAATACAGCGATAAGGCGTTCATGGGCTCTGTTACTGCACCTTCTCGTGCCCAAGACACTGTGGACATGGCGAAGATTGTATTTGGTGAAGACTTTGTTAAGAACAACACGGTAACCACCAGCTTAATCAATGCTAACTCGCCAATGACTTTTGACGACACCATGTTAGGTGCGGCTAAGGTTTATGCTGAAAACAACCAAGCCTGTGTAGTGACACCGTTCATCTTGGCGGGTGCTATGTCACCAGTGACCATTGCCGGCACATTGGCTCAAATACTTGCAGAAGTATTGGCTGGTATTACTTTTATTCAGCTATACCGCCCTGGCACACCCTGTATCTTTGGTACCTTTGCAAGCTCTATTTCCATGCAATCTGGTGCACCTACCTTTGGTACGCCAGAACCTGCTTTAGTGCTCTATGGGGCGGCGCAACTTGCCCGTCGTTTGGGTGTGCCATTCCGCAGTGGTGGTTCATTGCCTGGCTCTAAAGTCGCAGATGCTCAAGCAGCATCCGAAAGTGCCAACACCCTAATGCCTACCATTTTGGCTGGTGTTAACTTTGCATTACACTCAGCCGGTTGGCTTGAAGCTGGGTTGTCTATGGGTTATGAAAAGTTTGTTATGGACTTAGATCAACTGGGCATGGCTCATACTTTCTGCAAGGGTATAGACCTTTCAGAAAATGGCCAAGCCTTAGACGCACTGCGCGAAGTAGGCCCAGGCAATCACTTTTTAGGCTGTGCCCATACCCAAGCCAACTTCAAAGAAGCCTTTTACATGTCGAACCTTGCCGACAACAATAGTTTTGAGCAGTGGGAAGAGGACGGTAGCAAAGATATCCAGGTTAGGGCCAATGCCCTGTGGAAGAAAATGCTAAATGAATACGAAGCACCACCTTTAGATCAAGGTATTGACGACGGCCTAAAAGACTTTATGGCCACACGTAGGGAGCAACTTGCAGGCACAGGGGACTTTTAACTCCCCCCTGCACACCCGATACTAAAAAAAGCCCCAAAGACTGAGTCTGTGGGGCTTTTTTTAGTTTTTACATTATTAAAGGGGTTAACTACCACCCATACAAGGGGCCGTTTCTGGCATTTTTTCTTGCTTTGCCTGCCACTGCTGCACCGTATAGCAATGGAGCGCTAATGCATGAATTGGGTTCTTCATTAACTCACCAACCAGAGCGAATACCTGCTGATGACGTTTTACCGCTCCAATACCAGCAAAATCGTCAGACACCAACACCAAATTGTAATGGCTATCAGTTGCCAAGCCACTGTGTTTATGACTATCGTTAACGAGTTGATGGTGGGTAATATTTAATGGTTTTAACACTAATTCAAGTAATTTATTGGCCGTAGCATCCACGGTTATTTCCTTCAGTTAAACTGTTTACGCATCATAACACGGAAGCTATTTTACTGGCGTTGAAAATGATTTGGGAATAACTTTTCGGTGCATTTTGCAACTTTTTAATACGCCTAACAAGAAGCTATGCAGAAGCCACCTACACGCTAGTTTTTATTTACATAAGCTGTTTTATAATTAGACAGGCGTTGCAGCTAGTAAAAATGTAGCCTACAGCAATAACCGTGTAAAAAGGTTTAAGCTATTCAAATAAAATGGTTTTTTACACTTGACTCAAGGCCAATAGATCATTAATATTCGCGCCTCGCATTGAGCAATTCCTCGATAGCTCAGTTGGTAGAGCAGTAGACTGTTAATCTATTGGTCCCAGGTTCGAGTCCTGGTCGAGGAGCCAACCTCAACGCGAAACCTTATGATTCCTCGATAGCTCAGTTGGTAGAGCAGTAGACTGTTAATCTATTGGTCCCAGGTTCGAGTCCTGGTCGAGGAGCCATTCTAATCAAGCCACTTAATTGTGGTTTTTTTATGCCTGTTATTTAGGCCTGCATTTGCATACAGGCTCTTTAAAGCCACATTATTGTTGTGACAACTTCTCACCACTAACAATTAGCTGTTCAAGCAATTGGGCAGTATGCCAGTAAAGGCCATTCCCTTGCTGCTGATACAGCTTAATACCTTCAACTACAGTGTCTATACCTATTTCATCGGCGTAGCACATAGGACCTCCTAGATGCCGAGGGAAACCATAGCCATTTAACCAAATTGCGTCAATATCGCTGGCTTTAGTGGCAATGCCTTCTGCTAAAATACGAGCACCTTCATTAATTAAGGCAAACACTAACCGATTTTGTATTTCTTTTTCGGTTATATCGCCCCGCTGAACAACACCCAGTATTTTTGCTTCGTTAGAAAAAACAGCCAATACACGTTCATCAACCTGAGGTGTCCTAGCATCACTATCATAGCGATAAAAGCCCGCTCCTGTTTTTTGTCCTAAACGACCTGCCTCAACCATAAGGTCTGCTGCACGAAAATAAAGGGGATCTTGTTTCAGTGCGGGGTTTTCTTGGCGCGCCTTATAGGCAATGTCGATACCAGACATGTCGGTCACTGCTAAAGGCCCCATGGCCATACCCCAATTCTTCATTGCGGTATCAATGTGATCTGGGCTCGCTCCCTCTAGCAACAACATATTGGCTTCGCGCCCATAACACGAGTACATTCTGTTACCTACAAAGCCATAACATACGCCCACAGCAACTGAAATTTTTCCTAGCTTTTTACCCAGCGCCATTACTGTCTTAAGGGTCTGCTCGTCTGTATCGTCAGCACATACCACTTCTAATAGTTTCATAATATTAGCTGGGGCAAAAAAGTGCATACCCAAAACTTTATGGGAGCGAGCGGTTGATTGGGCTATTTCGTTAATATCTAAATAAGATGTGTTGCTAGCTAAAATAGCCTCAAGCTTGCACACTTGATCTAAGGTGGCAAATATCTGTCGTTTAACGGCCATGGTTTCAAAGGCAGCCTCAACAACCAAATCTACTTCAGACAAATCTTCATAATTACATGTACCTACAATTAAGCTCATGCGCTGTTCAAGTTGCACATGGTCTATTAAGCCTCGGTTCAAGGCTTGTTCAAAACGCTTGCGAATAGCCAATAGCCCACGGGTTAGATTATCTTCACTCATTTCTAGCAATATAACGCTTAAACCTGCATTGGCAAAACACATTGCAATGCCACCACCCATAGTTCCAGCACCAACTATGGCAACCTGTTTAATTGGCAATAGGGTAACATTTTGGGTTTTATCATAGGCTGCAGGTAGTTTAGCTGCTCGTCGCTCAGCAAAAAAGGCATGCCGCATGGCCACAGACTGAGATGAATCTCGGCACGTTATAAAAAACTCACGCTCACGCTTTTTACCCTCATTAAAAGGTAACAGCACTGCGTTTTCAATTGAATTGATACAACACTGTGGCGCATTTTGGCCTCGTGCCTTTTTAGCTAATTTTTTACGCCACTGGTCAAATAGCTCACTATGGTGTTCATTGTTGTGAATACTTATTTCAGAAACACGCCGAATTTTTTCACCTTTTTTTGCTATATTTTGCGCAAACACAATAGCTTGCTGTAACAAAGTTTCGCCAGGGTTAATTGGGCCCTGCTCAACTAACAGATCAATAACACCGTGTTCAAAGAGTTTTTTAGCAGTTTCTGCTTTACCTGAAGTAATCATCTGCAAAGCTATTTCTACTCCGGCCAAGCGCGGCAATAACTGTGTGCCACCTGCGCCGGGAATAAGGCCTAAAGTCACTTCAGGCAAACCCAGGTTAGTATTAGTGAGTGCTACTCGATAATGACAAGACAGCGCCACTTCGAAGCCTCCCCCCAATACGGTGCCAAATAATGCCGCTATAATGGGTTTACTGCACTCATCTAATTGCGCTAGCACGTCTGGTAAATGGGGCTCTAGCGCTGGCTGACCGAATTCAGATATATCTGCCCCTGCGATAAATGTACGCCCACTGCAGCTAACCACAATAGCGTCTACGTTATTATCTGTTTCAGCGGCCTTGAGACAACTCACTATGCCCTGCCTCACCGCATGAGACAAAGCGTTCACAGGGGGATTATCAATAAATATAACAGCAATTGAACCATGGTTTAATAATTGTACTGGCTCTTTTTTATGATCTTGAGGAGGCGTCACTGTAGTTAATCCTAGCTATTCAATATGGAGGGATTATAGAGTTGAATCTAGCGTAATTATAGAGCCAACTAATTGTTATGATGTGGTTTTAGACCGCCAAATCGCGTGAAGAAACGCCTATCTGGTTCTGGCATTGACCCCTGAGCGTTTTGCATTTTTTGACTAATATAATAAATTGAAGGCTCTGCTAATACGTTATAAGCCCGCTTCACTAGATCTTGGGCTTCATGGCCCACCCAACCTGGCGGTAACATTGCAGCAGGGAAGTCTGGGTCTCGCAATAAAATACGCCGATAATCATGGATTATTGCCTGTCGTAACAATAAACACTCATCTGGTTCCGGCAAGGTTAAAAATATCTTTTGACAGATAGGCCGGTAAAAACGGAGGAAATCATGATAGTAAGTTTCTAACTCAGACAATTTCCATCTATTTTTTATCAAATCTTTAAGTACACCCTGTGAGTTCAAGTCTGATGTAGACGCAGTGAAGACCACAAGATCGTTGACAATACCTAACTCATGAATTAACTCATCTAGTGATGAGCGTTCTGAGGAAGGATGGGCATAGAGTCCACTTGTTAAGGTATTGAACCCCTGCCATATTAGGCTTTTTCTAAACTCTTCAAGTTTCACATCGGGCACAGATACGGGTAACACTAAGGTCCAGTTATTATCCCATTCTGGTTGATGTGCAGCATAAATACGCCGCGCTGCTTTTTCGTAATGGCCTGTTGCTGAGTCGGTAAAACAATAGTAACTGCAGCGACCCACTTTATTAACTTGAAGCCAATCATTTTGCACTAAACGATACACAGACGTTCTAATTTGACGCTCATTAAACCCAAACGGTTCTAGCACCTGAATGAGGCTGGCTAACGAGACCCAACTACCATGTTGTGACACGAGATCACCAAATACAGTAACCACCATGGACGTGCAGCTAATGCTGTTGTCTTTGATGTGTTGTTGAATCTGTTGAGTACGTTTATTCTTATCCATCACTTTATGCCTATCTATCGTCAAAGCTCACAATCACTTCGTCCGACACGGGGTGTGCCTGACAGGTTAATATATAGCCAGATTTTACTTCATGTGGTTCAAGCCCATGGCTAATGTCCATGTCAACTGCACCCTTAATTAGCTTGGCTTTACACGTAGAACACACGCCAGCTTTGCAGGAGTACGGCAGTTCAACACCATTGTCCATACCCGCATCTAAAATATTTGAACCCACTGTAGCCAAGTCAAAATAAATCGACCGTCCGTCAGAAATAACAGTCACTTTACTCGTTTTATCTTCACCGTATTGTTGAATACGTAATCTTGATTTTTCTAACATTACGTCAGAATCTGCTGATGAATTTGCAAACAGCTCATAGTGAATCTGTTCGCTAGCAAGGCCTTCAAGCCTAAAGCCATGAGACACTTCGGAAATCATTGATTCAGGGCCACAAATAAACGCTTCATTGGCGTTGAGGATATCAATCATTTTATACTTTTGTAGTAAATAGCCTTTTTTGTTGTCAATTTTACCTTTTAATACATCAGAGCCTTGGTCTTCTTGGCTCATAATATTGACCCACTTAAAACGACTTAGGTAGCGGCTCTTTATAAAACTAAGCTCTTCTTTAAACATCACAGTGTTGGTGCGTTTGTTGCCATAAACAAGCGTTACTTTGCTATTAGGTTCGCGGCTTAACACCGAGGTGATAATTGATAAAATAGGGGTAATGCCGCTGCCTACTGCCAAACACATATAGTTTTTTTGATGTGTAGGGTTTAACTGCGGACTAAAATTACCTTGTGGTGGCATCACTTCAATGGTGTCGCCCACTTTAAATTGGTCGTTAGCATAGTTTGAAAAAAGCCCACCCCTAACCCGCTTTATGCCCACGCGCAGATGCCCATCATCAACGCCACTACAAATAGAGTAAGATCGCCGAACTTGTTCGCTGTTAATGTGGGTTTGTAATGTTAAAAATTGGCCTGGTTTAAAAGCAAAGGTGTCGCGCAACGCTCTAGGCACACTAAAACTCACCCGAACTGCAGTGTCTGTTTCTGGTTTAACATCGTCTATAATTAACGAATAAAAATTAGTCTCTGACACAAATCTTACCTAAATATGTTTGAATAAATCAAATGGCTCACTGCAATCATTGCATTGAAATAGTGCTTTACACGCCGTAGAGCCAAATTCGCTGATCATGCGTGTGTCAAGGCCACCGCAGTGGGGGCATTTCACCTGAGTTGTTTCACTTAACTCAACAGTGTGCACCTGTGACCCATGTGAAGGGTTTACCACATCGTTTGGCGGTGCTATGCCATAACCACGCAGCTCATCACGGCCCTTGCTAGTCATCCAGTCAGTTGTCCAAGCTGGGGTTAGTTCAAGCTCAACTTCTACTTGAGCAACACCATAATTCAGTAACGCAGCAGTAATATCTTCACGGATAACATCCATGGCTGGGCAGCCTGAATAAGTGGGTGTAATCGTAACGGTAACACTTTGCTCGCACTGGCTAATATCTTTTAATATGCCAATGTCCCATAAAGACAACACAGGAATTTCTGGGTCTTTCACTGAATCTAGCAAAGCCCACAAATGTGGCACTTGCGAGTTACGTCGAAATTTTTCACGGTCATATTGAAGGCTCGACTTCATAGGGATTAACGAGCGAATTAGAGCGGTCATAAGACTACCACTTAGCTCCAGGAAATGAGCGATAAACAAACTGCATTTGTGTTAAAAGATGGCCTAAGTGCTCACTATGGTAGCCTTTTCGGCCACCTCGCACAGCCCAAGTTTGCTCTGGAATAGCAAGCCCAGCTTCTTCAAAAATAGCTTCAATATCAGCTAGCCAAAGCTGTTTTAAAGCTGCACAATCTACCGCAACGCCAGTATTAATTAAACGCTGTTCGAGTGTATCTGATTCAAACAATTCGTGGCTATAACCCCAAATATTATCAATAGCTAACTGCATTCTTTGCTTACTTTCGTCGGTACCATCGCCTAACCTAAGAGCCCAAGATTTACTGCGCCTGCAATGGTAGGTTGTTTCTTTCACTGCTTTTTGTGCAATAGCCACAAGCGTTGGGTCTGCAGACTGGGTGAGTGCCTGCAAATAATATTTATTGTATAGATCAACCATCAGCTGGCGTGTAATCGTGTACGCAAAATCACCACGGGGTAACTCATTAATCAAATAATTTTCAAATTCACGCTCATTACGTAAAAAAGCAAAGTCATCTTCAGTTTTTCCATCTCCACTTAAAGTGGCAGCATAGCCATAGAACATTCGCGCACGGCCAATATAATCTAGCGCCACATTACCTAAGGCGATATCCTCTTCTAAAAAGGGACCTTCACTGACCCATTCTGAAATACGATGCCCTAGCACAATGGAGTCATCTCCCAAGCGCACAACGTAGTTGATCAAGTCTTGCTTACTATCCACTTTATGTTGAGTAGATTGCGTCATAAAGAGGCTCCCGCTCACATAGTACTAATTTCTTTAGGCAGTGGATAATAGGTCGCATGTCGGTAAGGTTTATCATCTGATGGATCAAAGAAACATTCATTGTCATCTTCTTGTGATGCACTAATGTCTTGTGATTTCACCACCCATATACTGATACCTTCGGTGCGGCGGGTATATACATCACGAGCATATTCTAGCGCCTGTTCCCTACCTTCAGCGTGCAGGCTACCCACATGTTTGTGATCTAGCCCACGCTTTGGGCGAACGAACACTTCAAATAATTCAAGCTTTTCTATAGTCATAATGTCTCATGGTCCTTAATAATCTTAAAGATTAAGCCGCATCTCTTGCCAGCTTTAGTTGTTTCTTCAGGTTGTAAGCAGCGGTGGCTTCGCGCACCCAGGCCCCTTCTTCATGGGCTTTCACATGATGCTGTATGCGTTGGCGATTACAATGACCATTGCCATTAATAACACTATAAAACTCATCCCAATTTAACTCACTGCTGTCGTAATGCCCTCGCTCTTCATTCCACTGCAAGGCTTTGTCTGGGTGATCTAAACCCAAGTAGTTAATCTGCGAAACAGTTTGGTTAATAAACTTTTGGCGCAAGTCATCGTTAGTTTCACGTTTTATTTTCCATTTCATCGACCGAGCTAAATGTGCCGATTCTGAATCATGGGGACCAAACATCATAAGGGATGGCCAATAAAACCGATTAAGGGAATCTTGAGCCATCTCTTTTTGAGCAGGGGTACCATGGGCCAGCTCTATCATAATTTGATACCCTTGACGCTGATGGAAGCTTTCTTCCTTACAGATACGAATCATGCTTCTGGCGTAGGGGCCATAAGAAGTGCGCTGCAGTGAAACCTGGTTACATATGGCAGCACCGTCGACTAACCAACCAATCGCCCCCATGTCACCCCATGTTTGGGTGGGGTAGTTAAAAATAGAGGCATATTTAGCAGTCCCAGTTTGTAAAGCAGTAATCATTTCAGCCCGAGAAATACCCAAGGTTTCGGTAGCGCTGTATAGGTATAACCCATGGCCAGCTTCGTCTTGTACCTTAGAAAGCAGCACAGCTTTGCGACGTAAAGAAGGCGCACGTGTAATCCAATTACCTTCTGGCTGCATACCAATGACTTCTGAATGCGCATGCTGTGACATTTGACGAATTAAATTTTGACGATAGGCATCTGGCATCCAATCTTTAGGCTCAATTTTTTGTTCAGTGTCAATTTTGGCCTGAAATAGTAGTTCTAATTCTGTTTCTTGTGCCGTGTTTGTAATCATCTTATTCACCATGTTTAGCCAGGGTTAGTGGGTTATGCTGCATTTGATAGACGCACAAATGGTAATCATTATTAGGTATATCTAGACCTAGACGCGTTCAATAATCAGTGCAATGCCTTGCCCTACGCCAATGCACATAGTGCATAACGCATATTGACTGTTAGTTCGGTGTAGCTGATACATGGCCGTTGTCACTAACCGAGCACCACTAGCACCAAGGGGATGGCCTAACGCAATGGCCCCTCCATTCGGGTTAACATGGCCTGCGTCATCGTTAATGCCCAAGGCCCGCATTACAGCCAAGCCTTGGGCAGCAAAGGCCTCATTCAATTCAATCACATCCATTTGGTTCAGGCTTAGACCCGTATTTTTTAGCACTTTGAGCGTAGCTGCCACTGGGCCATAACCCATAATATTAGGTTCCAAACCTGCCGTTGCCATGCCCAAAATACGAGCTTGTGGAGTTAATCCATGGCGTTTAGCACCCTCGCTTGAGGCCAATAGCAAGGCGCAAGAACCATCATTAACACCCGACGCATTACCTGCAGTTACGCTACCACCTTCACGAAATGGCGTAGCTAATTGACTTAAGGTTTCTAGGCTACTTAGCCGCAAATGCTCATCTTGCGAGAAGACACTGTCTTGTTTTTTCCGTTGAGGTATCCGCACTGGCACAATTTCTTCTGCAAAAATACCATCCGCTTGTGCTTTTGCTGCGCGGGTTTGACTTGAAAATGCAAATGCATCTTGGGACGTACGGTCTATACCAAATTGCACAGCCACGTTTTCGGCAGTTTCTGGCATAGAATCAACACCATATTGCTGTTTCATTAGTGGGTTGATAAAACGCCAGCCTATGGTTGTATCAAACATTTCAGCCTGCCGGCTAAATGCCGTATTAGCTTTTGCTACCACAAATGGTGCCCGCGACATAGACTCAACGCCCCCAGCAATAATTAGGTTTGCTTCACCACTGCGTATGGCTCTAGCACCTGTACCTACCGCATCAATACCAGAACCACACAGCCGATTTAGGGTCATTCCTGGCACATCAATGGGCAACCCTGCTAATAAACCACTCATGCGAGCAACGTTACGGTTGTCCTCTCCTGCTTGATTAGCACATCCGTAAAAAACATCATCCACGCACGTCCAATCAACACTGGCATTGCGATCCATGAGTGCTTTAATAGGCACAGCACCTAGGTCGTCTGTGCGAACACTAGCAAGGCTGCCTCCATATCGACCAAACGGTGTTCTTATAGCATCACAGATAAAGGCATCTTTCATTAGTGGTTCCTCAGTGCCCACAATAAGGGGGCGTGTTATATCCAGCAGCTACGCTTTAGGTGTCATTAATTCAGGTAATACACTGCCATTAACTCGGGCAGAATTACCTTTAAATAAGGCCACTAGCTGGGCGTTTTGATTGGTGACTTCTACATGATAAATACCGCTGCGTTTACCTTGATATGTTTGGGTTGCTATAGCACTAAGCTGATCGTCTATCAGTGCCGGCCGTAAAAAATCAATGGCGCAGCCTGCTGCTACTGCAGCATGGTTTTGAGAGTTACAAGCAAATGCAAAAGCAGAGTCTGCCAAACTAAAAATCATACCCCCATGACAAGTTTTAAACCCATTTAACATGGCAGCTGTGACGGTCATGGTGGCTGTTGCACAACCAGGTTTTACAACACCAATAGCAATCCCTAAGGCTTTAGAGGCGGCATCTTGGGCAAACATATGCTCTGCACAATCCTCGGCTACCTGCTGTATCTGCATGTGTTCACTCATATTATTTCCCAGTAAATTTCGCTTGGCGTTTTTCTGTAAATGCACTAACACCTTCTTGGTAATCGTCTGTTTTTCCCAGCCAACGCATGGCTTCTTTTTCTACTTCTAACTGCTGATGCAATGGCGTTGAAAACGAATTATTAAGTAATTTTTTAGTCATTGCCAAGCCAAGGGGTGGCAGAGAAGCTAGCCGCTCCGCAAGTGCCAGTGCTTCTTCCATTAGAACGTCATCATCAACACATTGCCAAATCATGCCCCACTTTTCCGCTTGTTCAGCCGATAACTTATCGCCCAACAGCGCCAGCCCTTTTGCCCTTGGTAACCCTAAGGCACGGGGTAAATTAAAAGTGCCTCCAGAGTCTGGCACCAAACCTATTTTACTAAACGCTTGCACAAATTTGGCACTACGGGCCGCAATCACTATATCGCAAGCGAGTGCAATACTGGCACCAGCGCCAGCAGCCACGCCATTTACGGCACAAATTACAGGCTTTTCCATAGTCATAATATTGCGAATTAGTGGGTTATAATACCGTTCTATAGAGTCACCTAAATCGGGCCCATCATCTGTTACTTTAGCTGCTCGGTCACTAAGGTCTTGGCCAGCACAAAACCCCCTACCTTCACCTGTTATCACTAAACATCTAACGGCGTCATTGGTTTTAGCGTCTTTAAGCGCAGTTTTAACCTCTTCATGCATGAAGCCGTTAAAGCTATTTAATGTAGCTGGCCGGTTTAACGTAAGTACACCAACACCCGTTTTAATCTGATAAATTATTGTTTCAAATTCCACTCGCTTCTCCGCGTTAATGTTGTTTATGTGTAGACACTATTGTTTATATAAGTAACCATAAAGCACCACTGAACATATATCTCTATTTAATCGGAATCCACCATGCCAATTTATGCAATAGAAGACCTTATTCCTGTTGTTCACCCTAGCGCCTATGTGCACCCAACAGCAGTTATAATAGGTGACGTTATAATTGGCCAAAACTGCTACATTGGCCCCAATGCTGTTTTACGGGGCGATTTTGGTAGAATAACCCTTAACCAAGGCTGCAATGTTCAGGACACCTGCGTGGTGCATAGCTTCCCCAATAAGGACTGCGTCATCGAACAAGACGGGCACATTGGCCACGGTGCAATCTTGCATGGTTGCCACATTGGGCGTAATGCCCTAGTGGGCATGAACGCCGTTATTATGGACGACGTAAGCATTGGTGACGAGTCCCTTGTTGCTGCCACTGCGTTTGTTAAATCTGGCTTTAAATGCCCACCAAGAAGCTTACTTGCGGGCAGCCCAGCCTCTGTAAAGCGCCAGCTTAGCGATCAAGAAGTCGATTGGAAAAGTAATGGCACACTTGAGTACCAAAACCTTACAAAGCGCTGCCATGCCAGCTTAAAACAGGTGCAACCATTAGCTGAAATTCAGCTCAACCGACCTCGGTTTAATGCCAGTAATCATCGCCCTAAATAGCGATTAAAGGTGCTTGCGTTCAACTAAT
This sequence comes from Candidatus Njordibacter sp. Uisw_056, assembly GCF_047730085.1. Taxonomy (NCBI): domain Bacteria; kingdom Pseudomonadati; phylum Pseudomonadota; class Gammaproteobacteria; order Pseudomonadales; family Candidatus Njordibacteraceae; genus Candidatus Njordibacter; species Candidatus Njordibacter sp. Uisw_056. The sequence continues at coordinate 1,864,644 of NZ_CP159830.1, forward strand.
GTCAAAATGTCATACAATGCTACGATAACCTGATGTTGATTGCTCACCTGTACATCCCATAACACAACACCTGTTGGGCTTTTGTCTTCAGGGCGTTTGTCTTTTTTAATCTTTTTCTTGACTGTTATTTTAACTTGTATGGTATCGCCAATATGCACAGGTTCAACAAACCGCAGATTTTCTAATCCATAATTAGCTAAAACGGGGCCAGGGGCTGGATCAACAAACATTCCAGCTGCCGCTGAAATGATAAAGTAACCATGAGCAACACGCTGGCCAAATAACGAATCTTTAGCCGCTATTTCGTCAAAATGAGCATAAAAGTGGTCGCCTGACAGGCAGCCAAAATTAACAATATCAGCCTCAGTCACTGTACGACGATGAGTGGTTAAACTTTCCCCCACTAAAAGTTCTTCAAAGTACTTACGAAACGGATGGCGATCAGTGCTAGATGTTTTAGCCCCCGGCATATATTCACGTGTAATCGCCATTAAGCTTGTTGGTGAACCTTGAATTGCCGTGCGCTGCATGTAGTGTTTAATCGCGCGAGAGCCACCCAGTTCTTCACCACCACCAGCTCGACCAGGACCACCGTGCACCAACGTAGGCAATGGCGAACCATGGCCAGTAGATTCTTTAGCACAATCACGATTAAGCACCAACATGCGGCCATGAAAGGCAGCTGCACCCATAATAATCTGGCTTGCTTCATGGTCATCGTAAGTCACAACAGACCCCACTAGGCTACCCCTTCCCATGCATGCAATGGCTATCGCTTGGTCAATAGAATCATAAGGCATGATGGTACTTACAGGCCCAAATGCTTCAATACTATGGGGTGCATCAGTAGTTAATGGTGTGCCACAGTACAAGAGTGTTGGTGGATAAAACGCATGTTGCTCTATACCGTCTCCTACCAGGTCCATGGGGGCATTATTACCACCATAGATAACCTCACAGTGCCGACCCAAGGCAGTGACAGTGTCTCGAATATCGTCACGTTGAGCGCGCCCTACCAAGGGGCCCATAGCCACACCTTCAGCGGTAGGGTCTCCCATCACAACCGTGCTTAGGCGTTCTTTTAATGCCTCAATAACTGCATTAACTTTAGTCGCAGGCACTATGGCACGGCGAATAGCCGTACATTTTTGGCCCGCTTTAGCTGTCATTTCGGTAGTAATTTCTTTTATAAATAAGCCAAACTCTGGATCATCTACACAAACGCTTTCACCCAAAATAGAACAGTTAAGCGAATCTGCTTCCATGTTAAAGGGAATGCTGTTGTCAATAATATTAGGGTGGCAGCGTAATTTTTTACCGGTGGTGGCCGAGCCAGTAAAAGTCACCACGTCTTGTTCATTAAGATGATCTAGCAAATCACCTACACCACCACAAATTAATTGAATAGCGCCTTCGGGCAATAGCTTAGACGCCACAATCTCTTCTACCACTGCCTGCGTTAAATACGCTGAAACCGTTGCCGGCTTCACAATAACAGGAACACCCGCTATTAAACTTGGGGCAATTTTCTCAAGCATGCCCCAGCACGGAAAATTAAACGCATTAATGTGAACTGACACCCCTTTTTTTGAGGTTAGGATGTGTCTAGCCGCAAAAGTGCCGTTAACCGAAAGAGGCTCTGGGGGCCCTTCTACAATAAACGTTTCATTAGCAAACTCTCTTCTTGCAATACCAGAGTAGCTAAACATAGTAGCTAAGCCACCGTCTATATCAATCCAGCTATCTGTTTTTGTAGCACCCGTTTGCGATGAAATTTTGTAAAAGTAATCTTTTTTGGTGAGTAAGTGTTTGGCTACATTTTTTACTGCATTGGCGCGCTCATGAATCGTCATTGCTGCTAACGAAGCATGACCAATGAACCGCCCATGTTCCACCATCTTTTGAAAGTCTAAGCCTACACTACTTACGTTACAGATGAGTTTTCCATTGACAGCATCACGTACTTCGGCGCCCCTAGGGTCACCTTCAACCCATGAACCACAAGCATAACTCTTTGATTTCATTGTTTAACTCTCGCCAAAAAGCAGGGCTGGATACCGTACTTAAAAAAGGACTTATCTACCTTAATGATACATCTAAATTAGATTAAGTCAAATTTATGTATCGTTAATATTAAATCACCACTTGCCGCCTAAATGAGAAAGAAACACCATTTAAAACTGGCCTTTATACAGGTCAATTGCAACACATTAAGGTACATCTAAATACCATTGTGATACACTTTATTGATAAAGATCAATAAAGTGTATTATATCATTTTAAGTGGTCGATTGAGTTAAACTATTTTTTGGGGTGGGGTATGTCAGGTGAAAACATAGGCTTTGATGCCATTGAAACAGCAAGCTTGGATGAACTACGTCATCTACAACTGCAAGGCCTAAAGCAAACACTTGAACATGCTTACAACAATTCCCCTGTATACAAAAGAAAGTTTGATGACGAGGGTGTACATCCAGATGATTTCATCACCCTTGAGGACATTAGTAAATTTCCTTTTACCACTAAATCTGACTTACGCGACAACTATCCTTTCGGCATGTACTGCACACCCATGGAGCAAATTGTCCGAGTTCATGCTTCAAGTGGTACCACTGGCAAACCCACCGTCGTTGGCTACACCCAAAAAGACATCGATATCTGGGCCCACTTGGTAGCGCGATCAATTTATGCTGCAGGCGGCAGGCCAAAGGATAAGGTACATATATCTTATGGGTATGGATTATTCACTGGCGGCCTAGGCGCGCATTATGGCGCTGAACGATTGGGCTGCACTGTTATTCCGGTGAGTGGCGGTCAAACTGAAAAACAAGTTCAATTGATCAAAGATTTTGACCCCGACATCATTATGGTAACACCGTCTTATATGTTAAATATCTCTGATGAAATCTATCGCCAGGGCATTGATCCTAAAAAGTTGGCATTACGTACCGGCATTTTTGGTGCAGAGCCTTGGACCAACGCTATGCGCGAAGATATTCAGAATCGCATGGCGATAGATGCAGTAGACATTTATGGCTTATCAGAAATAATGGGGCCAGGTGTGGCCCAAGAATGCATTGAAACAAAAGATGGGCCTACCATATGGGAAGATCATTTTTACCCAGAAATTGTTGACCCCATAACAGGTGAAGTGTTACCAGAGGGCGAAGAAGGCGAACTTGTATTTACCAGCTTGTCAAAAGAAGCCATGCCAATGATCCGTTATCGCACCCGAGACCTTACTCGTTTATTGCCCGGCTCAGCCAGAACAATGCGCCGCATGGATAAAATAACAGGCCGCAGTGATGACATGTTGATCATTCGTGGTGTTAACGTATTTCCAAGTCAGATTGAAGAACAGGTGTGTGCTATTGAAGGACTTGCGCCACATTATTTAATCGAAGTAGACAAACAAGGAAACATGGACACGGTAACAGTTAGAGTTGAGTCTGAGTCAGGACAGTCGACACAAACTAACGAACAATTAATTAACTTACTGAGCCATAAAATAAAAACTTTTATCGGCATCTCTGCAACTATCGTCATTGAAGCTCCCCAACAGTTACCCCGCTCCGAAGGCAAGGCAAAGCGAGTTATCGACCACAGAATTTAGTAATCTTACTACCCCAAAGGGCCTATTACTTAGCGAACAACTGGCCCAAGTCTGCAAAGGCTTTAAATTCTAGTGCATTGCCACTAGGGTCGCTAAAGAATAAGGTAGACTGCTCTCCTGCTTCGCCCTTAAAACGAGTGTGAGGCTCAATAATAAACGTCACTTTGCCCGTTAACCTTTGTGCCAATTGCTGCCAGTCCTCTAGTGTAAGCACTACACCAAAATGCGGTACTGGAACCCCTTTGCCGTCAACCCCATTAACATGAACAGAGACTTTACCTTCTGGCCCCAGGTTTGGATTAAGATGCGTCACTAACTGGTGGCCATAAAGGTTCCAGTCAATCCATTCTTCGCTAGAGCGACCCTCGCTCAAACCCAGAAATTGCCCATAAAAAACCCTTGATTCAGCAATATTTCTTACCGGAACAGCAAGATGAAAAGGACGTATTGGTGAATTAGACATAATGTTCTCCCATTAATGTTAAGCGTCTGCAATTGTTAACCAATAACTGCCAACAGCCGTGTCTTAGTGTTTACATCCGCAAACGACGCTTTCATAGCCATGCGAGAAATGTTGCGCAGCTGCTCTAGGTCTAAACCAAAGTCCTGTGCACCAGATTGATATTCAGCACCCACAGTAGTGGCAAAGAAAGGGGGATCATCTGAGTTAAGGCTTGTGCTAATGCCTGCTTGCAGTATTTTATTGAGAGGGTGGCTGGCGAGGTCTGGGTAAACAGACAAAGCAATATTGCTGCCAGGGCATACTTCTAGGGCAATGCCACGTTCAGCCAGTTCTAACATAAGCGTTGGATCTTCAGCACTGCGCACACCATGGCCAATGCGTGTCACTGGCAAGTTATCAATAGCGTCCCACACGCTTTCAGGGCCTAGTACTTCACCTGCATGGGTAGTACAGGCAAAGCCAGCTGCAAAAGCAATATTAAAAGCTGGAGCAAAGTCGGCTTGAGTAAACATAGATTCATTGCCTCCCATACCAAAACCCACAATATATGGATGAGGATTATCTGCAAGCTGATGCGCTACCACAACGGCTTGCTCTGGGCCTAAGTGGCGTATGCAAGAGACGATTAAACGACCCACAATACCAAAGTCTCGCTCGGCATCGTTAATGCCCTCAACACAGCCGGATAGCATGTCGTCATAACTCATACCTACAGCAGCAGCATGGTCTGGAGAAATAAATGTTTCCGCATAAATGGTGCCTTCTGCCGCACACTGCGCCATATAGGTATACATAATATCGCGATAGTCTTGGGCTTTGCGTAGGCAAAAGCTGGCTTCATCATAAGCTTGCAAAAACTCAACAAAGTTACTCCATGCAAACATGTCATCCGTGGTAAACAAACCGTTTTTAAGGCTAATGCCATTACGTTCTGCAATGGCGCGGACAAGCTCTGGCTGAATGCAACCCTCTAGGTGGCTATGAAGTTCTACCTTAGGCAGTTGTTGAATTTGCTTATGTAATAGTTCGGACATGAAATACTCGTTCACTTTAGTAATAAAAATTTAATTTAACTCGCAGGCAGTGCCGTAGTTTAAGGGCACCAAACCTAAATGCTGCGCTACAGTTTGTCCCATATCAGCAAAACTTGCTCTTTCTCCTAAGTTGACAGATTGCACAGGAGCGCCACAATGGTTGCCGTAGAAAACGACAGGCACATGCTCACGAGTATGGTGGGAACCAGGCCACGTGGGGTCGCACCCGTGGTCTGCACTGAGCAACACTAGATCTTGCTGTTCTAACCTAGCTTCTATTTCTGGTAGTCTGGCATCAAACTCTTCTAGAGCATTCGCGTAGCCTGCAACGTCACGGCGATGGCCATACTTGCTATCAAAATCAACAAGATTGACAAATAACAAGCCTTCTTTAACCTTATCCATTTGATCTAGCAATTGGTCTACTAGTCCATTGTTACTTGCTGCTTTCACTGTGTAGGTGACACCTTTGTGAGCAAATATGTCACCCACTTTGCCTACAGAGACTACGGTACCCTGTTGATCTTGGATATGATCCAAAAGTGTGGGGCCTGTAGGCGGTGTGGTTAAATCTCTGCGGTTGGCAGTGCGTTCAAAATCAGCACCGCAGGTTCCAGTAAAAGGCCGCGCAATAACCCGGGTTACATTGAGTGGGTCGACTAACTTTTTGGCAACCTCACACAAAGCGTAAAGCTTCTCAAGGCCAAATGTGTTTTCGTGGGCTGCAATTTGAAATACCGAATCAGCAGAAGTGTAACAAATGGGGAAGCCCGTTCGCATGTGTTCTTCACCGTATTCGACTAACACCTCTGTGCCCGAACTATGCTTGTTCGCTAAGGTGCCAGCAATGTTGCCTTGGGCCAGCAAGTCTTGCATCAGTTGAGCTGGAAAACAATTGTCTTGTTCAGGGAAGGTGCCCCATTCAAATGGTACTGGCAAGCCACAAATTTCCCAATGGCCACTGGGCGTATCTTTACCACTACTCACTTCTACAGCATGGCCATAGGCGCCTTCAACATTAAAGTGAGTTTTAAGAGGTAAGCTATGTTTACGGCTGCCTACAGATGCTGCACCTAATCCCCAGCGCAATAAGTTTGGTATTTTGAGAGAGCCGTTACGTTGCTCGTTATTGGCCAATCCAGCCTCACACGCCTCTACAATATGACCAAAGGTATCAGCATTTTGGTCACCATATTTGCCAGCATCAGCACTCGCACCGAGGCCCAATGAATCTAATATTATAATGATGGCTCTGTTCATAATTCTGTCTTTATAGTTGAGTAACCTCACCTTAAGCAGGGCCACATGTTTAATGGCTAAGCTTGATAAAGCTCTTTCACTAAGGGGTCAATAGCAGATGCGTGAGCATTTAATTGGATTAAATGAGGCAGCTGTTGTTTAACTAGGGATAATTGGTCCACATTTCGAACATGAGCTACAGCGAGGGCTTGGCCCTGCTCAATATAATCACCCATTTGAACCATTTTGCTTAGGCCTACTGCATAATCAATTGGATCGTCGGCTTTACTACGTCCTGCCTTGAGGTTAACCAATGACAAGCCTATGCCACGAACATCCATAGCCGACACATAACCAGATTGCAACGCAAAAATAGGTTTAATAATAGGTGCTTGGGGTAGATAAAGTGCTGGTTTTTCGAGTAAGTCTGAAGGCCCACCAAGGCCTACTACCATGTCTGCAAAGACCTGTGCTGCATAGCCTTCATTGAGCGCTGCAGTGGCTTTAGTTCTTGCAATATCTAAGCTTTCTGCTGCACCACTGATGTCTAGCATGTGGGCAGCCAGTTCAAGAGTAATATCGAGTAAGCGTGGATCTGCCTGAGCTGGATTAAGCAAAAAATCAATACATTCGGCTATTTCCACAGCATTACCAACATTACGGCCTAATACCTGATTCATGTCAGTTATTAGGCAACGTGTTGGTACACCTGCACCTGTCGCTACTTGCGAAATGCTGCGACTTAATTCTTGTGCCATCGTCATTTCTGCTGCAAACGCACCGTTACCAGTTTTCACGTCCATCACTAGTGCATCTAAGCCTGCAGCAAGCTTTTTAGACAAGATAGACGCTGTAATTAAATCAATAGATTCCACAGTTGCAGTAACGTCACGGGTGGCATAAAGGCGCTGGTCCGCTGGCGCTAGCTCAGCAGTTTGGCCAATAATGGCGCAGCCAACACGCTTTACTAAAGACTGGAACACGTCTTCGTTGGGGTAAGCGTTGTAACCTGGAATACTGTCAAATTTATCTAGCGTACCCCCCGTGTGGCCCAAGCCACGGCCAGAAATCATGGGTACGTATGCTCCACACGCTGCCACAATAGGCCCAAGCATCAGGCTAACTTTATCGCCTACGCCGCCAGTAGAATGCTTATCGACAACAGGGCCATTAAGGCCTATATGCTGCCAGCTTAATACTTTCCCAGAGTGCATCATCTGTTGAGTTAGGGTGATGCGCTCTGCCATAGTCATGCCTTGCTGGAAGACCACCATAGCAAATGCGCCTAGCTGAGCATCACTCAACTGTCCGTTGGTGATGCCTTTAACCATGAAGGTAATTTCGGCATCTGTAAGTGCAAGGCCATCGCGCTTTTTGCGAATTAGCTCTTGTGGCAAATAAATGGATGTCACACTGGCACCTCATAGTTCTGCAAGAAGGCATTTAATAACCGTTCTACATCTTCAGTTGCCATTTTGGCATATTCCATGGTTTGTTCATGGCTCAATGGTGTTGGGCTCATACCAGAGGCGTAATTAGTAACAATAGATAAAGCACATACGGGTAAACCTTGATGTCTGGCTAAAATAACCTCTGGCACAGTAGACATACCTACGGCTTGAGCCCCAAGTACTTTAAGTGCCCGAATTTCTGCTGGGGTTTCAAAGTGAGGGCCACACATCCACGCGTAAACTCCTTCGTGTAAGGTCACATTATTAGCCTTAGCAGCACTTCGCATAGCATCGTTCAACCCATGGTGATAGGCCTGCGTCATGTCTACAAAACGTTGGTTACCTTGGGCACCAAATAACGGCGATACGCCCGTCATATTAATGTGATCGGTGAGTAACATTACACTTCCAGGCCCAGCATCAGTAACCATACTGCCTGCCGCATTAGTAAGAACAAGGGCTTCACAACCCATCGCTTTAAACGTTTGAATAGCAACGGCCATTGCATCCGCGTGGCCATGTTCATAATAATGGGCTCGGCCCTGCAGCACAGCTACACGGGTATTTCCCACATGGCCTAGTACTAAACGACCTGCATGGCCACCCACACCAGCTTGAGGAAACCCAGGTAACTCATCAAAACTAATACTAGCTACGGCATTAACTTGGTCTGCAAAAGGCCCCAAACCAGAACCAAGCACCATACCCACTTGTGGCACAAAACTGCTGGCAAGACGATTAATAACAGCGATACAGACATCTACCTGACTCATAATAAGAACTCCGGCCCAAAGGCATGGGGCAGCAATTCTCCAAGGGCTAAGCGTTGCTGCACCCCCGCAGGAGAACACAAGATAACAGGCGTATTATTATCAGAAAATTCTCGAATACGCTGACGGCAGCCACCGCAGGGCGTGGCACCTTGGTCATCTTGGCTCATAATATATATTTTTTGTATCCGTTGATGCCCTGCAATCACCATAGCTGCAATAGCAGCGGTCTCTGCACAGTTACCTTCTGGGTAGCTGGCGTTTTCAATATTACAGCCGGCAAAAGTTTCACCGTTTTGGGTTACCACTAAAGCGCCAACTGGATAATTAGAGTATGGCGCATAAGCCTTAGCCATGGCCTGTTTTGCACCATTGATATAATCAGTTTCAGTAGGTAGAGAAGACATGGTTATCGTTCCTTGACATAAGCCATACCTGAGGCTTTAGGGGGTATCGCTCGGCCAATAAAGCCAGCTAGTAAAATCACAGTAAGCAAATAGGGTGTAGCTTCAATAAATTGCACTGGAATTTCACCAATACCCGGAATAACTACACCTTGAAGGCGCACAGCCAGTGCATCTAAGAAGCCAAACAACAAGCATGCCAACATCACAGTAAGTGGACGCCATTTACCAAAAATAAGTGCAGCTAACGCAATATAACCCTGCCCTGCTGTCATATCGCGAGTGAACTGGGCATTATGAGCAGTGGCTATATAAGCACCTGCAACCCCACATAAGACACCACCAATAAGTAATGCTTTATAACGTAATTTGATCACTGATAGCCCCGCAGTATCTACAGCTGTGGGGTTTTCACCCACAGCTCGAAGACGCAAGCCAAACCGAGTACGAAATACCACCCACCAGACCATAGGTACCACTGCAAAGGCTGCGTATACCAATATATTATGACCACTGATGAGTTCTTTGTAGATAGGGCCTAGTACTGGAATGTACGCCAGTTGCTCAGCATAGGGCAACGTAATAGATAGGAACCGTGATTCATTATTTAAGGCCGGTGTTAATCCACCTTGGTGGAACCATGCCAAACCCAAAATAATCGTTAATCCACCTACCAAAATATTAATCGCCATGCCACTTACAATTTGATCACCACGGTGGGTAATGGTAGCGAAGCCATGCAGCATTGCCAAACCGCAAGAGACAATAATGGCTACGCCTAAGCCAGCCCATGGGGAGCCCACTACTGCTGCAACACTAGCAGCAGCAAAGGCAGAGGCTAGCATCTTACCTTCTAAACCAATGTCAACAACACCAGAACGTTCCGCAAATAACCCTGCCATCGCAGCCAAAATAAGAGGGCTGGACACCCTTATTGTAGCGTCTAGGGTTAACAGCACTGTTAAGAATACATCGCTCATGCGGTCACTCCTGTTGGCGCTTCTTGCTGTTTAACTGGCGCTAAGTTTCGGATCAGCCAAGGCCTATACATATACTCTAAAGCACCGCAGAACAAGATCACTAAGCCTTGCATTACCACTACAATGTCACGTGAGATACCGCTCATTTCAAAAGCTAGCTCGGCACCACCTTGATATAAGGTACCAAACAGTAAGGCTGCCACAATAATTCCTAAAGGATGGTTACGGCCCATCAACGCCACAGCAATACCACCAAACCCATAACCTAGATGAAAGTCCATAATCAAGCGATGCTGATACCCTACTAGTTCATTAACGCTGACTAAGCCTGCTAACGCACCCGATATGCACATCACTACAATAATAATTCGTTTGGGTTTAATGCCTCCATAAACGGCTGCAGTGCCATTTTTACCAGTCGCACGGATCGCATAGCCCCAGCGTGTTTGCCATAAGAAAAACCACACCAGAACCGCACAAACTAAAGCCAAAAGGACTGACAAGTTAAGTGGTGATGCTTCAATACTGTAGCCAAAACCTGCAGCAACATCATGCACAAACGGCATCCAGGCATTGGTGGGGAAAAGTTCACTTTGGGGTGTCATTTGCCCAGTTTCCCGCAGTACGTGCACCATTACGTACACCATCAGTGACGCTGCCAAAAAGTTAAACATAATGGTTGTTATCACTATATGGCTGCCGCGATAAGCCTGCAAATACGCAGGAATCAAAGCCCATAGACCACCAAATAACAGCGCACCAATAATGCTAGCAGGGATAAATACCCAAGCCCCTAAAGTGGGGTCCAAAAATAGTATGGCTAGTCCAGCACCCAAGCCACCAACGTAAGCTTGACCTTCGCCACCGATATTAAATAAGCCAGCATGGAAGGCTACTGCTACAGCTAAGCCAGTAAAGATAAAGTTGGTAGTGTAATAAATGGTATACCCAATTCCTTCTTCATAACCAAAGGCACCATACAAAAGCACTTTAGCCGCTTCAATAGGATTTACATCAATCAGCCAAAACACAATTGCAGTTACAGCAAAAGCCGTAAGTATGTTTAATAGCGGTAATAATAGGCGGTTTATCCACGTAATTCGGGTATCGCGTTTCATGCTTGAGTTTCCTGACTAGAGGCCTGCCCAGAAGACGCATGTTGGTCATCCATAGTTTGCAGAGGGTCTATTGGGTCTAACGCATTGGCCATCATCATACCGAGGGTCCGCTCGTCAGCATCAGCAGCATCAATACGGCCACTTATTTCACCGTCACATAAGACAATAATACGATCACTCACCGACATTATTTCATCTAACTCTACCGATACTAACAGCACCGCTTTACCAGCATCACGCATGTCTATAATACGCTGATGAATAAACTCTATGGCCCCAATATCGACGCCACGAGTGGGCTGGCCTATAAGTAATACTTCTGGGTTACGTTCCATTTCTCTCGCCAAAATAAGCTTTTGCTGGTTGCCACCAGAAAAATTAGCAGATTTTAAATGTGGGTCAGCAGGACGCACATCAAAAGATTGCATAAGTGCCTGGCAATTCGCCTCAACCTTGCGGTTGCTAAGCCAGATGCCGGAATTAATTTTAGGGTCTGTGTGATAACCTAACAAAGCGGATTCGCTGGCACTAAAGTCGGTAATTAACCCCATGCGGTGGCGGTCTTCTGGTACATGAGCTAAGCCAAGCTCTCTTAACCTGTCAGGGGTTAATGGGTGTTTTGCATCCATTTTAAAACCTAACACTTCAATAGTTCCACTGGTCATCGGCACGATGCCAGATAAGGCTTCTAACAACTCTGTTTGGCCATTACCCGACACGCCAGCCACACCTAGCACTTCACCTGCACGCAGCTCAAAGCTAACATCCTTTAACCGCTCAATACCTTGGTTATCAGACACGCTTAGGCGCTTAACCTTTAGCAGTGGAGCACGTCCGTTGCCAGGTTTTTTATTGACTTGCAACAACACTTTTCGGCCCACCATTAGCTCAGCTAATTCCTCTCGGCTAGTTGCTTGTGTGTCTCTGTGGGCTACCATTTGGCCTGCGCGCATCACAGACACCTGGTCTGTAATAGACATAATTTCACGCAATTTATGAGTAATTAACATGATGGTGACGCCCTGTTGCTTTAGGGCACCAAAAATACGAAACAGCTCGTCTGTTTCTTGCGGCGTTAGCACACCAGTAGGCTCATCCAAAATCAATATTTTGGCGCCTTTATAGAGGGCTTTGAGTATCTCCACTCGTTGCTGTAAGCCTACAGACAGGGTATCTATAGTGGCGTCTAGGTCCACTTTTAGACCATATTCATCACCTAGGCGAGTAAGTTCTTTGCGTGCAGCTGCCAAACCGTGGGCCAAAAGTGCACCGCCCTCACTACCTAAAATCACGTTTTCTAAAACTGTGAAGTTTTCTACCAGCATAAAATGCTGGTGCACCATACCAATGCCTGCGGCAATGGCTTGGTGGGAATCTGTAAATGTATAGGCCTGGCCTAATACATCAATTTGCCCCGCATCGGCTTGATAGAAGCCATACAGGATGCTCATCAGGGTGGATTTACCCGCACCGTTTTCGCCAACAATGCCATGAATATTGCCCCGTTTAACTTGCAAACATACTTTGTTATTTGCATGCACAGCACCAAAGCGCTTATCAATATCAGTTAATTCAATAGCGAAGTTATCAGTCATAGTCATTGGTCTTTGGTTATCGGTGTACAGACAAAAATTGCAGTGGGCGTTTTATTATCAAACGCCCACTGCATACTGTACCTATTGATTAATAGTTACAGGTGTTGTCTGACATATAGTCATGTACTGAAATATCGCCAGCAATGATAGATGCCTTAATTGCATTTACATCAGATTCCATGGTTGCCGTAACTAACGCACGGTTGTGCTCATCAAGAGCCCAATCAACGCCACCTTCAGCAAGACCCATAACGCTTACGCCAGCTGTCCAAGTGCCATTATTTGCAGTTTCATAGCTCTTGTATGCAGCTTCACCAACACGCTTAACCATAGACGTTAGCATGGTGCCTGGCTGGAGATGGTTTTGGTTAGAGTCTACACCGATAGCCCACTTGCCAGCATCAGCAGCAGCTTGGTAAACACCGAAACCAGTGCCACCAGCAGCAGCAAATATTACGTCAGCGCCCGCTTCGATCTGGCTACGCGTTAACTCGCCACCCTTAGAAGGGTTACCAAATGCAGCTGGAGTAGAACCTGTCATGTTGTGGATTACTTTAATGTTTGCATTGATGTGCTTAGCACCCTGCTCGTAACCACAGCCAAAGCGACTAATTAAAGGAATATCCATACCACCAACAAAACCAATGGTGCCAGTTTCAGACTTCATAGCTGCCAAAGCACCTACCAAGAACGAACCTTCATGCTCTTTAAATACAACGTTCTGAACGTTGGCTTCTGGAACAACCATGTCGATTAAAGTGAACTTAGTGTCTGGGTAGGCTTGAGCTGCTGCACTTACGGCGTTAGCTTGAGCGAAACCTACAGCAACAATCGGGCTATTGCCACGCTTAGCAAGCTTTTTAAGGCCTTGTTCTACTTGCGCTTCGTTTGTGGGTTCTACTTCGCGAACACTGATACCTGTGTCGGCAGTGAAACGCTTAACGCCGTTATAAACAGCTTCGTTGAATGACTTATCGAACTTACCGGCTTTGTCATATACAACAGCTGGGTTAACAGCAGCTTGAGCAACAGTTGCAGTTAATGCAACTGCACCAGCCGCGATCGCCATAGTGATTTTATTTAACTTCATTACATTCTCCTAGGTTTACTTTAATCGGCTAAAGCCGTTTCTTCTTTTTAATTAGTCGCCGTATGGCGTCCAAATATTTTTCACTTGTGTGGCTTGGCGTAAAAACTCCAAACCTTCACTTTGAAGTGGATCAAGCCAATCCCGATCCGTCTCTAAATGAGTCCACATGCGTTTTAAATCTGCAACACTCGCCTGCTCAGCACATTTGTTGATACTGGCGTCTGCCCAACACCACATAGCGTCCACTTCTGCGTGGCCTGCCAGATGATTAGCAAGGTCTGCTTTTGGACCCGCTAGTATGTTTACAACACCCGCGGGAATATCAGAGGTTTCTAGCACTTGCACAAGCTCTAGTGCAATACTTGGGTAGCGTTCACTGGCTACTAAAACCACACAATTCCCCATGGCAATCGCTGGAGCCATAAGCGCAATGGTAGATATAAGCGGTTGATTTTTCGGTGTAATTAATCCTATCACTCCTACAGGTTCAGGCAAAGCCAAAGTGACACCACGGTAGGGTGCATTATGCACTGCACCGTCATACTTGTCTGTCCATGCGGCATAGGTAAACAGACAAGAGAGTGCCCCGTCGAACTCTGCTTGAGCTTGCATTTGGTTATAGCCACACACTTTTTGCAATCGTTCAAGCCACTCACTTTCTCGTTGTGAGAGATTTTCTGCCAAAAAGTAGATGACCTGCGCACGTCCATGTGCTGTTTGTTGCGCCCATGAAGATGCTTTTAAGGCGCCCGATACTGCATTACGAATATCCTTGCGGCCACCAACACCGACCATAACAGCACCACTGCCATCATTGTTATAGCAGGCTTGGCTATGGCCAGAATCTGGCCTTACCTGCTTACCAGCCAGATAAAACTTTAGCGTTCGATCAATCGATAATTTACTAACTACAGGTTGTGTAGGTGAAGGTTTAGCCAAGGCTGGCACATCAGGTGTAACCATGGTTGTTAGGCCAGCAGGGGTTAGGTATTCATATAAACCTTCTTTGCCACCCTCGCGCCCAAAGCCAGATTCCTTAACACCTCCGAAACCACACGCTGCATCAAATTGATTATGGTTGTTGATCCAAACCACGCCCGCTTTAAGTTTAGGCGCTACATCCATAGCCCGGTTTATATTTTCACTCCAAACACTGGCGGCTAGGCCATACCGGCTATTGTTAGCCAAAACCACAGCCTCTGCTTGCGTGCGGAAGGTCATGGACACTAGCACAGGACCAAATATTTCCTCTTGCACTAAGGGATGACTTGAATCCACGTCCGTCACTAGGGTGGGTGGATAATAATTTGTTGATGAGTCCTGAGCGTGAGCTTGAAAAAGCTCACCACCTTCTTGCAACCCTTCACTAACTAACTGACTTACTCGGTTAAATTGCTGCCGGCTCACTAAACTGCCTACATCTATAGACTTGTCCAGAGGAGACCCTTGGCGCAGCTGCTGCATGCGCTGCTTCAATTTAGCATGCAACTGTTTAGCTACTGGCGCTTGGACCAGCAATCTTGATCCAGCACAGCAGACTTCTCCTTGGTTAAACCAAATAGAGTCTACAAGGCCTTCAACAGCAGCATCTAAATCGGCATCTTCAAATACGACAAAGGCTGATTTTCCACCCAGTTCCAAAGTTAGTTTCTTACCTTGGCCTGCCGTCGCAAGGCGAATAGCTCGGCCAACAGCAGTAGACCCAGTAAAGGCAACCTTGTTCACACCGTTATGGGCAGCAAGAGTTGCGCCAGTGGCGCCAGCACCATTAATAATATTCACCACACCTTGTGGCACGCCAGATTCATGGCAAATTTGGGCAAACAGCATCGCTGTTAAAGGCGTTTGCTCTGCGGGTTTAATCACAATGGTATTGCCCATGGCAATGGCAGGAGCCACTTTCCATGACAACATCAGTAAAGGAAAATTCCAAGGGATAATTTGAGCGGCTACACCCACTGGCCTATGGTTGGGGAATTCCTGAGCTTGTAATTTTGCCCAGCCCGCATGATGATAAAAATGACGTATGGCAAGGGGAATATCTGCATCTCGACTTTCCCGAATAGGCTTTCCGTTGTCTAAGGTTTCTAGCACAGCGGCTAAACGAGCATACTTTTGTAAATTACGCGCTAAGGCATAAAGTATTTTTGCCCGACCCAAGCCGCCCAAGGCCCACCAACCTGCTTGTGCCTCACGAGCGCTACTCACTGCTGTGTTTATTTGCTCACTCGTAGCTACTTCGATTTGCGCTAACACTTCTGAGGTGGAGGGATTACACACATCTACTAGCGTGGCACCTAGCTCACTGACAAAAGCACCATTAATGTAGTGACCAAAACGGCGCTCGTTTTGCTGCAGCCACGCCTGTGCTTGGCTATCACTTTCTAAGGCTTGGCTATAATTAAGTTGCTCAAATTCTTCAGTCAATGTCATCTTTGTCATAGTTGTCATAGTAAACGTCCTGTGCCTTATTTACGCCAAAGCGTGTCGATAAGCTGCTGAGTAGTAACCACTTTCGTAATGATCTAGCTGGCGCTCTATATCTCCAAGCAAACTTGAGGCACCAAAACGAAACAGATCAGGCTCTAACCAACGCCGGCCCAATTCTTCTTGCATCATGGTCATATAAAGTAGGGCAGTTTTGCTATCACTCACCCCACCAGCAGGCTTAAAGCCAATATAACAGCCCGTAAGCTTGTAATAATCACGGATCATTCGCACCATTACTAAACTAACTGGTAGCGTTGCATTTTCTGTTTCTTTACCCGTAGAAGTCTTAATAAAATCTGCCCCAGCCATCATACAAACCATTGAAGCTTTAGCAATATTGCCTAAGTGGCCTAATTCGCCAGTGGCTAAAATAGTTTTTAAATGCGCTGGACCACAGGCTTTGCGAAAGGCTTTAACCTCATCATATAACGCTTGCCAATTACCTTCCAACACATGCCTTCGGCTAATGACAATATCAATTTCATCCGCTCCAGCAGCCACAGAGTATTCTATTTCAGCAATACGTAATGGCAATGGAGACAGGCCAGCTGGAAAACCAGTAGACACAACAGCCAAGTGAATACCCGTGCCTGCGAGGCTTGAGCATGCCGCACTAAGCATTTCGTGATACACACAAACTGCCGCCGTAGATAAATTAAGTGATTCAATACCCAAACGTCGCTGTAAGTCTGTGCCTACAGGCTTTTTAGCCTTACTACACAAGCGTTTTACTCGGTCTTGGGTATCATCGCCAGACAAAGTGGTAAGGTCTATTAAGCTAATGGCCTTAAGCAGCCATGCAGCCTGTTGTTGCTTTTTAATACTGCGGCGAGCGCCATAGCTTGCACAACGTCGTTCAACAGCACTTTTATTGACCCGGATTTTATCTAGCTGCTGCAAATCTAAAACCGTACCTTCGTTGCGTACTAAACTATCATGGTCTCGCGTGTGGCTAACACCATCAGTATCAGCTAAATGGTCAACAGACTTAACCAAACTAATAGCTGCTGCCGCAACGTGCTCAGCCACTTCTCCAGAAACCTGTGTTGGCACTTGTGTTGACATCTATTTAAACTCCATTAAGGAAACTAATTTTTCAGCAGTGGCTTCACCCATGACAAGATCTGTAACCAAACCAGAGCGCAATGCGCCAAGTAAAGCCAATTCCTTACCTAAGCCACCCGCTACAGCAACAACACGCTTGCCCGCCATTTCTGCCGCGTTAATACCCAAACCATGACCGTTTAAAGGGTGATCAACAAGGTTACCCAATATGTCGTAAAAACTACCTATTAGGTCACATACAGCTCCAGCTGAACGAAGTTCTTCTAGGTCGTTATCTGTGACTAAACCCACGCTATGTAGGTAGTGATTGGTTTTTAGTCCACCAATACCTACCGCGTATAAATTAGCGTTGCGCGCTAAATTTAAGCTAAATTGCACACTGGCTTGAGCCATCAACATTTCATGCTCTTGGTCATCACGAGCCAAATAGGGTACCGGCATAAAATAACCTTCCCCTCCCGTACGCTCAACAAACTGCTGCACTACGTCTAAGCGGTTGGCTGAAAATTTACGCGTAAAGCTACCAGAAACAGACGCAAACGTAAGGTCTGAACGATTTATTTTAGGAAGTCTCTCCGCTAACGCTGAAAGCGACCGACCTTTGCCGATGCCCACACAAGAAGAGTGTGGCAACTGGTTGAGAAGATTATAGAAAAAGCGTGCAGCACCAGCACCAACCTCATTAAAATCGGCCTCTTTATCGTCTGCATTCATATGGTCTGAAGGAGCAATTAGACATGAGCTCAGGTTAAATTTGCTCGCCAATTGCTCTTCTAACGCAACGCAGCGAGCAGGCTCACCTTCTATGAATATTTTTACCATACCCTGTTGTTGAGCAAGCTGAATAAGTCGGTGAGCTTTAACAGGAGATACGGCTAAGCGCTTGGCCACTTCACCTTGGGTATAGCCGCCAATAAAGGACAGCCAGGCAGCCCTTGTAGCAAGGTCTAACTGCTGCGCATCAACTTGTTGCTTTGAGTGTTTAGAATTCATAGTGAAAAATATTACACTAAGTGTAAAATTTATACCATTACTTTATTCACAAACAATGCCACCCTTGCCTAAACGAGCCTCAACTAACCTTACCCATAAGCTTGCACCAATAGGAATTAAGGCATCGTTAAAATCATAGCTTGGGTTATGTAAGGTACACGGTCCCATACCATGCAAAAGATCACGGTGATCTCCATCACCATTACCTAAAGCGAAGTAGCACCCTGGTTTTTCTTGTAAAAAGAAACTAAAGTCCTCAGAACCCATGGTTGGAGTAAAGTCCACTACCTTGTCTTGGCCTAATAAATTTTCCGCAACTTCTCGCATATAGTGCACTTGAGGTGCATGGTTTATAGTAGCAGGGTAAGCTCTTCTAAAATCAAGCTGGCCTTCACAATCAAAGGCTAAACAAAGGTCTTGAGAGATTTTTGCCATGCGTTTTTCAACAGCTTGCAAGACCTCCTCAGAGAAACAGCGCACGGTGCCTTCGATCACACAATCGTCAGCAATAATATTAGTAGCATCGCCACAGTGGATTTTAGTAACAGATAAAACGATAGAATCTAACGGGTTGATGTTGCGCGTGACTATGGATTGCAACCCTTGCACAAGCTGGCAGGCCACCAACAAAGGGTCTACGCCCAGTTGAGGCATAGCTGCATGAGCGCCCTTACCTACTACTTTAATTTTAAATTCACTGGCTGAAGCCATCATGGCGCCTGCTACTATGCCCACAGAGCCTTGCGGGTAACCAGGCCAATTGTGATAACCGTAGATTTCATCAATTGAAAAACGCTCAAATAAGCCATCGTCTATCATGGCTTTAGCGCCCGCTCCTCCTTCCTCTGCTGGTTGAAAAATTAAATAAACTGTACCAGAAAAATCACGATTTTTTGCTAGGTAACCGGCCGCACAAAGCAGTGTGGCTGTGTGCCCATCATGGCCACAAGCATGCATTTTTCCAGCATATTGGCTCCGATGCTCAAATTGATTACGCTCTTGTAATGGTAAGGCGTCCATGTCTGCTCTTAGTGCAATACCTGCACCAGACTTTAGGCCTTTGATCACCCCCACAACTCCAGTGACACCAATGCTTTGATGTACTTCTATGCCCATCGCAGTCAGCTGGTCTACAACAATTTTTGCAGTGCGGTGTTCTGAATAGCTTAGTTCAGGGTGAGCATGAATATCACGCCGAATCGCTTTATAGGTTTCAGCTTCTGCAACGATTGGAGCAAGTAGTGTCATAAATGTGCCTCAAATTTTTACTTGATCTAAATTAAGATTTTTGTCATGGCAGCATATCGTAATTAAAGTGCCAGTCAAGAGTAAACCAAAGCCCAAAGACAATAACATTAATGGTAACATCTGTTGCAGTAAAGCAAACTTATTCATCACTAAACACACACTTAATAAGCTAGGGAATAAGTTGCGCCAGCAGGTTTCTTTCTTTAAAGTAAGGAACCAGATCAGCTCATTAGCAGAGCAACTTGTGGCAACGGGCCAAAGGTCGCTGCTAGCCATTCGGTTAGACGCGCTAATGTGCCGGCAGCACTGGGCTTAGACATGGGCAATGGTGCTGAACTCCACTTTGGTTTACTTAGGAAATATTATGACCTGTGTCTTTGTTCAAATTCGTTGCAACCCAGGTAAGACCTATGCGGTAGCTGATGCAATTTATGAGCGTGAAATTGCCTCTGAACTTTATTCAACCAGTGGCGATTATGACTTACTAATGAAGCTTTACATCCCTTCAGAAGAGGATGTAGGTAGGTACATTAATGATCGACTGTTAACGATAGATGGCATTTCTAGGTCTCTCACCACACTCACGTTTAAAGCCTTTTAACTATGGCCCTAGCACCTACCTCACTACCCATTGATGAGGTGCTTCCCACCCTGTGCCAGAAACTAGAAAAACACCATCAAGTGGTGCTTATTGCGCCGCCAGGCGCTGGCAAAACCACCCGCGTACCTTTGGTAATACTCCAAGCCCCTTGGTTGGGCCGGCAAAAGATACTGCTCATTGAACCCCGCCGCATTGCCACCCTTGCCACCGCACATTTTTTATCCAAAAGCCTGCAACAACCCTGCGGTCAAACCGTAGGTTATCGTATGCGGTTGGACACCAAGATAAGTTCACATACCCGTATTGAGGTGATCACCCACGGGGTTTTATTGCGCATGCTGCAACAAGACCCAAGCCTTGAGGGCATAGGTGCTGTTATCTTTGATGAGTTTCACGAACGCAGCTTAGATGGTGATTTAAGTTTAGCCATGTGTCTTCAGGGCCGTGAATTACTGCGAAATGAAGACCCTCTCAAGCTTATCATCATGTCTGCCACTATGGACGCTAAAAGCGTAAGCCAATTACTTGATAACGCACCTATCGTAGTTAGCCAAGGACGCCAATTCCCAGTTACCACACACCAGGTGTGCCCTGCTCCAAGCCAAGGTCAAATCTATAACGCGCTCTATGACACGGTAGCCCAGGCGTTGGCCAACCACCAAGGCAGTTTGCTAATTTTTTTACCTGGCCGTGGGGAAATACATCGAGCTCAAGACCAACTGGCTAGCCTGTGTACATCTCAAATCGAGCTCTTTGCTCTCTATGGGGAGCTCCCTATGGAACAGCAGCAACTGGCCATTAGCCCAGCAGCTAAGGGCAAACGAAAGATTGTTTTAGCTACTAATATTGCCGAAACCAGTCTCACAATCGAAGGTATAGAGTGTGTAATTGATCTGGGCCTATCGCGCCAAATGGCCTATGACACACGCACAGGCCTAAGCCGTCTAAGGACCGTAAAGGTGTCCCGTGCTCAAGCCACACAGCGTGCCGGCCGTGCTGGTCGATTAAGTGCAGGCACCTGCTATCGCTTGTGGAGTGACACAGAGCAACAAGGCTTAGCCCCTCACGCGTCCGTAGAAATAAAACAAACTGATTTAACTAATTTATGCTTACAGTTATATGCCTTCGGATGTGCTGATCCCGATGAAATGAGGTGGATGGACCCACCTCCACAAGGCCCATGGCAAAAGGCTGAGCAGCTTCTGACAGAGCTTGGGGGGCTAATGTCTTCAGCCCAGGGCCTAGTGATCACGCCCCACGGACAAAGGATGAGCCAGTTACCTTTATCCCCGCGCCTAGGCCACTTATTAATCACTGCACAACGCTATAACGCACTGCTATTGGGCTGCCAATTGGTGGCACTGCTCAGTGAAAAAGACCCTTTAGCAACACGCTCAGGAAATGATTATGACTTAATGCTTCGTGTTAATTGGCTAAACAGTAATAAGCCTATTCAACCAAATCTTATGGGCATACGACAGCGAGTCACTAAGCAAGCCACACGATTATTTAGCCAAATGCCACAGGACTTCGCACCACCAATTGCTCACACCTACAACCAAAGCGAAGTAGCCGCTATTTTGGTTGCTCATGCTTGGCCAGAACGCATTGCTCAGCAAACATCAGACACAAAACAATACAAACTAGCCAATGGCAAACGGGTGACATGCCAGCAGTCAAATGGTGGTTCACCATGGCTAGCGGTTGCCAGTACCATCGGTTTTGAACATAAAACAGGTGATAATGCTCAACGCCTTTGTTTGGCTGTAGCGTTACCATATCATTTATTTTCAGGGCCTTTAAAGCACCTCACACAAGAACAAACCAACATCTTCTGGCATGAGCAATATGACCGTCTTATTGCCGAACAGCATACCCAAGTAGGGCAACTACAAATTAATACTCAGCGCATCACTAAAATAGACCCTCAGGTTAGGATTGATGCAACTTGTCGCTATATAGCACAGTTAAAATTATCGCCATTGAACTGGGATAAAGACACCCTTAACTTACAAGCTAAGGTACAGTTATTGCACCAAAGCTACCCCAGTAGCAAAGGAACACTTAACCCTTGGCCTAACGTATCACCTCAAAGGTTAACTGAAACCTTATCAGATTGGCTTGGACCATTTTTAGACACAGCCACTCATGTTCAAGACCTTAAGCGCTTAAATTTAAAACAAATTTTGTCTAATCTTTTGCCTTGGCCTTTACCCAATCAGCTAGAACAGCTTGCGCCTGCTCGTTTCACCGTGCCGTCAGGAAATGCACACACGATTGATTACAGCCAGAACCCACCGGTCTTGGCTGTTAAATTACAAGAGTTGTTTGGCATGCAGGAGCCACCCAGCGTGGGCTACGGCACTGCATTGCAAGTGCACCTACTGTCACCTCGTGGGCAGGTGTTACAAGTGACTCAAGACTTAGCTAATTTTTGGGCTACCGGTTATACCGAAGTTAAAAAAGAAATGAAGGGGCGTTATCCAAGACACCCTTGGCCAGATGATCCCACTCAGGCTTTGGCAACAGCTAAAACTAACCGTGCCTTGCGTAAACCTTGAGTTCAGTGCTGCTAGACTGGGCTAGTCGTCTTGTCGGCCTGACACCATTAGCTCATGGCCAGCTTCTTCTGGTTCATCATCCATGATATCGGCTGGAAAACCATGGCCTACCACTTTAACGCCCATGGGTTCTTCGTAACGTCGAATAATGTTGGGAGACTTTTCTCGCGGTCCAAACTCATCTTGTGCTTGGCTAAAAATATCAACTAATAACGGCGCCAAGTCTAACTTCATGCCTGCTCTTTCGGTGAGCGTGTTAAACAGGCCAACATCTTTAAGCACCAGGTCCACAGTAAAGTTAATTTCTCGTGAACCATTAAGAATCACCTGTGATTCTGTTTCATGTACAAAAGAGGTGCCAGAAGAAGCCTTGATAGCCTCATAGCTCACGTTCATGTCTAAGTCCATCACCTTGCAGGCTGTTAGCGCTTCACTTAATGCGACCAAATGCGCCGTAGCTAAGTAGTTAGTGACTACTTTTAACTTTGATGCCGTCCCTAACCCACCCGTGTGCAGTACTCGGCGGCCTAAGGTAGTAAGTACCGGCAAGGCGCGCTCAAATGCTGGCCGGGTACAGCCTGCAAAAATGGAAATATTACCCGTGTCTGCCCGATGACAACCACCCGATACTGGGCAGTCTACCGGCTCTGCCCCTGCAGCTTTTACCAGTGCACCAATACGGCGTATTTCGCTCTCGTCTGTGGTAGACATTTCCAGCCATATTTTACCTTCAGACAAACCTGCGATAACACCTTCTTCAGCGCTACTTCCTTCCATCACCGCCGAACAGGCCGCTGGTGAAGGCAAACAGGTGATAATAATGTCACTTTGCTGGGCAAGCTGTTTTGGCGAGGTAGCAGAGCTGGCTCCACGAGCAACAAAATCAGCGACAAAATCAGCATTCAAATCTCTAACCATTACCTCATAGCCATTACGCAATAAGCTGCCCGCTAACTTGCTACCTACATTACCTAGACCTACAAAACCTATTTTCATTTTTTTAACCTACATGTTTAAGAGTGACTATTTAACGGTAGCCAGCAATAGCCTTTATTTCCTGAAATTCGTGTAATCCAAAACTCGCATATTCACGCCCATTGCCAGATTGTTTATAACCACCAAAAGGCATGCAATATTCCAAATCAGCCATATTAATGTGTACTGTGCCAGCTCTCAATTGCCTGGCCACACGTCGGGCTTTACCCATGTCTTGGGTAGACACATACGCTCCTAAACCGTAAGGACTATCGTTAGCAATTCTGATTGCTTCTGCCTCATCCTTAAAAGGAATCAATACGAGTACGGGGCCAAAAACTTCTTCTTGGGCGATAGCCATAGCGTTATTCACATCGCCAAAAAGCGTGGGTTTTACGTAATAACCTTGCTCAAAACCCTGGGGTTTGCCTACGCCACCAGATAGCAAAGTAGCACCCTCATCTACACCAGTTTGAATTAAGTGTTGCACTTTATGCCAGTGGGGTTGGGATATTACTGGGCCCAAATGATCACCGTGTTGCTGTGGATCACCTAGAGTGATGGATGCGAATGCGTCTACTGCAAGCTCTGCCACTTGGCCATATACGCTGGCCTCTACCAACATGCGTGTTGGCGCATCACAACTTTGACCACTGTTAAGCATGCACGCTTCCACACCTAGCTCTACTTGAGTACTTAGGTTGGCGTCAGCAAAGATAATATTGGCAGACTTACCACCCAGTTCTTGGCTCATGCGCTTCACTGTTGTGGCTGCAGACTTCGCAATTTCGACACCCGCTCTGGTAGATCCAGTAAACGACACCATGTTGACTAATGGGTGACTGGTCATATAGTTACCTATGTCAGCACCAGTGCCATGGATCATATTAAACACGCCATTAGGGATACCAGCTTCATGGACGCACTGGGTAAATAGTTGTGCCGACATCGGTGTTAATTCACTTGGTTTAAGCACCATAGTGCAACCTGCTAACAAGGCTGGAATGACTTTGCAGACAATTTGGTTAATGGGCCAGTTCCAAGGTGTAATAAGCACACAAACACCAATTGGCTCTTTGAGCAACTGACCATGCTCGCCAATAGGCTCATCGATTAAAGCAGTTTTAGCAGCTTGTAAATGAGCTTCTGTATGGCCTACACCAGTTTCAGTTTGTATGTCGAAAGACATAGACGCTGGAGCGCCCATTTCTTCAGTAATGGCCCTAGCCATATCCCCATAGTGCTTTTGGTAGGCAGCCAAAAATGCCTCTACCTTAAGTATTCGCTGCGGCAACGGGGTCTGGCTCCAAGCGTCAAAGGCATTGGCTGCAGCATTTACTGCAGCCTCTACATCGTCAGTTTTAGCAAGATAAACCTCGGCAAACACTGCCTCTGTAGCAGGGTTGATGACCGGCAACAGTTGTTTACTCGTTAGCGGTTTGCACCAGTGGCCATTAATGTAGAAAGCTAGCTTATTCATAGAAAGGCTCGTTATTGGACAAGTGATGGGGCAGTGTATCGGCACATACTTGCTCATTTCTTATCAAAAACAGACAGATATACTTCGGATATATACAAGCTCACAGTTTTAAACTCGTTCACTATCACACCCATTAGCCACATTGGAGAGACTTGTATGCAAGGTATTAAAGATAAGAAGGTGTTGATTACTGCTGGTGCTACAGGTATCGGCAAAGCCACTGCCATTGCAATGATGAAAGCAGGTGCTCAAGTGCACGTGTGTGATATTGATGACCAAGCACTGGCTAGCTTTAAGCAAGACTACCCTCTCTTATTAACTAGCGTAACCAACGTTACCAAGCCAGATGAGGTTGCTGAAATGTTTGTGCAATTACAACAAAACTTTTCAGGAAAACTAGATTTTTTGGTTAATAATGCCGGTGTTTCAGGACCTGCAGGCCCTATTGAAACCCTCGACATTGAACAATGGAAAGCGACCTTCGATGTTAATCTACATGCTACCTTTTATGTCTCAAAGCACGCTATACCGCTAATTAAGCAACATGGCGGTGCAATTATGAATTTATCGTCCACCGCGGGACTATTTGGCTACCCTTTGCGCAGCCCCTATGCCAGTGCTAAGTGGGCTATTGTGGGGTTAAGCAAAACCATGGCTATGGAGCTAGGCCCATTTAACATCCGGGTTAATTGCATTTGCCCCGGCTCAGTAAACGGGGAGCGCATGGACCGTGTCATCAGTAGCATTGCCCAAGCGACCGGTGAGAGTTTAGAAAAGGTACGTGAAGATAATGTGAAGAATACTTCCATGACAACCTTTGTAGACGCCGATGATATCGCCAATATGATTGTATTTAGCTTCTGTGATTTAGGCGCAAAAATTTCTGGGCAAAGTCTCACAGTGGATGGTGATACTCACAGCCTAGCAACCTATTAAAGTGACTATCAACGATGAAGTAAGGTTAACTAACCTTTGCTTCGCTGCAAAAAGGTCTAAAAAGGCTTTTAAAGCAATTTAATTAGTCCGATCAAGATACCTATTTCACTTATAGTTTGGTGGCGTTGAGATACCTCGAGCAATGCCGTGCTGTGTAACTCACTAGCTATTAAGAAAATCGGCTAGTTAAAGTGAGCTAAAGAATTTGGTTTAGACACACCAAATTACATACTACCCACTAACGACAGGTTTATAAAAAAATATATGCGCATGAGAGAAAGTTAACTGTTTAGTTAAGTTAATGTAAATAACTTAATATTTAACTGTTCTAAAAGGAAGCATAGACTACTCCAAAAGCAATAATAAATCGCTTCTTAAGTTATAAATAACTAACCAAAATTGTTAACAAATACTGCTGAAAAGCTATGCATGTTAACGAAGAATTAATTAAACAAATATGCCAATTTAACAGGCGTGTTTTACTTACATGGGTTGTTTCTGACACCTTAATGCAACTACCTTTGGTCGTTTGCTTTTGGGTTAGAAATAAAGCATCATGTTTTGTAGGCAATCGTGGCGGTTAAATTCAACGGCGAAATAAAAATAAGGTGTTAGATTTTTGAAAAGCAAGACGAGTGAAAACGATGCTTTCGTGACATTTGATCGCGTACAGAAAAGTTATGATGGGTTATCGCTGGTAGTGAAAGACCTTAACCTGTCGATGCCAAGAGGCGAATTTTTAACTATGTTAGGCCCCTCAGGGTCCGGGAAAACGACCTGCTTGATGATGCTGGCAGGTTTTGAGACTGCGACCCACGGCGACATTATGCTGGACGGAACTTCGATCAATAATATCCCACCGCATAAACGCGGAATCGGCATGGTGTTTCAGAATTATGCGTTGTTCCCTCACATGACGGTGGCTGAAAATCTTGCGTTTCCACTTGAGGTGCGCAAGATTGGTAAGTCGGAGCGCGAGGCCAAAGTAAAACGGGCACTAGAAATGGTGCAAATGGGTGATTTTGGAGGCCGCCGGCCAGCCCAGTTGTCTGGTGGTCAACAACAACGTGTCGCACTTGCACGTGCCCTAGTATTTGAGGCCGAGCTTGTGTTGATGGACGAGCCATTAGGTGCACTGGACAAGCAGTTGCGCGAACACATGCAGTTTGAAATTAAGCGGATCGCCGAAAATCTTGGGATTACGGTGGTTTACGTGACCCATGACCAGACTGAGGCGCTGACTATGTCAGACCGAGTTGCGGTATTTAATGATGGGCGAATTCAACAATTGGCTCCACCTGCGGAATTATATGAATCACCCCAAAATAGTTTTGTGGCACAGTTCATTGGTGAGAACAACACCTTAGACGGCTTGGTAAAAGAAATTTCTAACGGCATGGCGTTGGTGCAATTAGATGATGGAAAAATGATCAATTGCAACCCTGTCAATGTCACCAAAGCTGGCGAGCGGACACGGGTGTCGATCCGGCCTGAACGGGTAGAGTTTAGTAAAGACCGTATGGAGCCTGGTGCGCATACACTTACCGCGGAAGTGCTCGAATTCATCTATATGGGCGACATGTTCCGTACTCGCTTGCGAGTCGCTGGTAATGACAATTTTATCGTAAAAACCCGCAACGCGCCAAATCAGGTTCAGCTAGAACCTGGCGCCCACGTTGAAATCGGTTGGTTGCCTTCAGATTGCCGAGCTCTAGACGCTTGAGGCTTCAATAGTTAAAGGCGCCCCCATGGGGACACAGTTTACAAATGGATCTTTTGTTCTGCCCGTAACGCGGATCCTATCCTTAAAAAAACGGGCTACTTGGGAGAATGTAATGAAATTTACAAAAACTGTTCTTGTGACGGTAGCACTATCGCTATCCACAGGATTAGCATCTGCAGGTGCGCACGAAGAAATGACTATTGTGTCATGGGGCGGCGCTTATTCTAAATCACAACTTAAAGCTTACCATGAGCCATATACGGCGATGACTGGTGTCACTATCATCAATGATGAGAGTGCCGGTACAGCTGTAGCAAAATTGCGTGCTATGAAAGAAGCAGGTAATTTAACTTGGGATGTTGTCGACGTTGAAGCTGGTCCAGCGATGCAGCTTTGCGACGAAGGTCTTGCAATGGAAATTGATCATGATACGATGTTGGCTGCTGCGCCAGACGGAACTCCTGCATCAGAAGACTTTGGTTCTTTCATCGTATCACCGTGCTTTATTCCTCAGATTGTATACTCGTATACTGTGGGTTACCGCAACGACATGGTTGGCAGCACGCCTCCAACAAGCATCTGTGCGATCTTTGATACAGAAACTTATCCTGGCAAGCGCTCATTGAAGAAAGGCGCGCTTTCCAACATGGAATGGGCTCTTTTGTGTGATGGCGTTGCCAAAGCAGATATCTATCCAATGCTTGAAACAGCAGAGGGTCAAGACCAAGCTCTTGCGAAATTGGATACTATCAAAGACGACGTGATCTGGTGGTCTGCAGGTGCTGATACGCCACAATTGCTCGCCGATGGCGAAGTCGTTATGGGCTCAACGTTCAATGGTCGTTTGTTTGCCTTGATCGAAGAGCAAAAGCAACCTGTTTCAATGCTTTGGGACGGTCAGATTTATGACCTTGACGGCTGGATTATTCCAACTGGTCTAAGCCCTGAGCGTCAAGCACGAGCTTTGGACTATGTGAAATTTGCTACGGATACGCAGCGTCTTGCTGACCAATCTAAGTGGATTAGTTATGGTCCAACCCGCGCGTCATCAGCTCCTTTGGTTGATAAGCATGCGGAATTAGGCATCGCCATGGCACCACATATGCCTACTGACCCTGCTAACTCGAATAATACGTTCCTAATGAACTATGCTTTCTGGGCAGATTACAAGGACGATGTTGAGTCTAAATTCCAAGCTTGGCTTGCGAAGTAAGACACTTTAAACTGTTAAAGGGCCTTGAGTGGCCCTTTTTTTTAAACAACATAATTGAAAATTCAAAAGGGCCTTGGTTGGCCCTTTTTTTTAAAATAAGCTGGTCTCTTTGAGACGCTTAGCTGGCTATGGGAACGAAATGAGTTATACTAACGAAGAAGGCGCTATGCTGACCGTAGATGGACAACCCCTAAAGCGCAGTTTGGCCACCGCATTAAGACGGCAAAAAATCCGTGCACTGCTCCTGATATCTCCACTTCTTATCTTTGTTCTAATTACGTTTCTTTTCCCGATAGGATCTATGCTCTTCCGCTCGGTTGAAAACCACATTGTAGCCGAAATATTGCCAGATACTGTGGTCGCCCTAGCGACTTGGGATGGCAAGTCCGGCGAATTACCAGATGAATCCATCTATGCAGCTTTTGCTGGTGATATTCAACGCGCAGCAATAACCAAAAGTCACACTAGGGTTGGCCTGCGATTAAATTATGAAAAATCTGGGAGTGCTTCACTCTTCAAGAAAACTGCACGACAGGCGAAGAAATGGGATCTTGAGACTGACGCGCCGTTCAAAGAAAAACTAATAGCAGCGCACAAAGGCTGGGGTGAGGTCGAAATATGGCAAACTCTTAAAACCCACAGTTCCCGATATACCGCTGGTTATTTTCTTAATGCCGTCGATATGCGTAAGACACAGGACGGCCCAGAATTTCAACCTGAAAATAGGCAAATTTTAATTAAGCTGTTCCAACGTACGCTAATTATGTCTCTGTTGATAACACTAGCCTGTATTACGTTGGGGTATCCTGTGGCGTGGTTGCTTGCAAACCTACCCAGGCGTCAATCCAACTTGTTGATGATCCTCGTCCTTTTGCCATTCTGGACCTCTTTACTGGTAAGAACGTCGGCGTGGAAGGTTATGCTACAGCAGCAAGGGGTTATCAATGACATTTTAGTTGCACTTGGAATGGTCGAAGAGACCGGTCGTTTGATAATGATCAATAATCAATTTGGTACGATCGTTGCTATGACGCATATTTTACTGCCGTTTATGATTTTGCCAATGTATTCAGTAATGCAGACCATTCAGCCAACCTACCTGCAAGCGGCAAAATCTCTTGGAGCAACCAATTGGACTGCGTTTTGGCGAGTTTATTTTCCACAATCGGTGCCCGGCATTGGGGCTGGATCTATTTTAGTTTTCATACTCTCTATAGGCTATTACATCACGCCAGAGATCGTTGGTGGTAACAAAGGAGTCTTTATTTCTAATCGAATCGCCTACCATATCTTTCAATCAATGAACTGGGGATTGGCTGCAGCACTTGGAACAATTTTACTTGCAATAGTGTTAATTCTCTATTGGGCTTATGATAAAGTTGTTGGCATAGATAACGTAAAGTTGGGGGGCTAAGGTCATGAATACATTATTTCAAG
Source organism: Candidatus Njordibacter sp. Uisw_056 (assembly GCF_047730085.1). NCBI lineage: Bacteria > Pseudomonadati > Pseudomonadota > Gammaproteobacteria > Pseudomonadales > Candidatus Njordibacteraceae > Candidatus Njordibacter > Candidatus Njordibacter sp. Uisw_056. The sequence goes on from NZ_CP159830.1 coordinate 1,895,123, forward strand.
TGTCACGCCGGCCGTTATCTTTCGTGTTGCCAGTAATGGGGCTGATGGGAGCCTTTATTGGTTTATTTATAGGGCCCGCATTCGGTTCTGCTCTGATTGGGATTATATTTGGTTCGTTAGTAGCGGTAATCCTCGCTTATGGAATTTCTGCAACCGAATATCTCAGACCAAAGGTTGTGCGTTTACTTTTACCCGTCTTTTTGGCTGCCTTAGGTTTTTTGTTATTAGGGCTATTTGGTAGCTTTTGTGGTGCACTTATTGGGTGGTTTTTTGGGTGGTTTTTCTATTGGATCTATGAGGGTGGTTACCGCATCAAATTACACGCTTACCTGACTTCTAATCAGGTCCTGTGGCACTATAGCTTTAGGGTGATCTGTGGCCTGATCTTTATATTCTTGATCACACCCATTCTCGTTGTCATGCCCTTGTCTTTCAATGCGCAAAATTTCTTTACGTTTACCCCTGAAATGTTGCGGTTTGACCCTGCAGGCTATTCTCTCAAGCACTATAAAGATTTTTTCAGTAACGATGAGTGGCAACGTTCATTCTGGAACTCATTGATCATTGCACCCATTGCGACGATTATTTCTGTCTCTTTAGGTACGCTCGCAGCCATTGGGCTCAGTCAAAGCCATGTGCCAGCGAAGCGAGCAATTATGGCAATCTTAATCTCGCCTATGATAGTGCCGCTGATTATCTCGGCGACTGGCATGTTTTTCTTTTACTCTACTATGGGTAATTTCATGGAGAACACCTTAGGCCTGGATAAGAATTTTGTTGGCTACGTCAAAGTTGTGTTGGCACATGCCGTTTTGGGAATCCCGTTTGTTATTATTACTGTAACGGCAACACTGGTAGGTTTTGACACTTCGCTGACCCGTGCAGCTGCCAATATGGGTGCAAACCCAATAACAACTTTTTTCCGCGTCCAAATGCCACTGATCTTTCCGGGGGTTGTTTCTGGCGGCCTCTTTGCATTTATTACGTCCTTTGACGAAGTTGTCGTTGTAATGTTTATTGGCTCTGCTAGTCAGAAGACACTTCCGTGGCAAATGTTTATAGGCCTGCGTGAACAGATCAGCCCAACTATTCTGGCAGTGGCGACGATCCTTGTGTGTATTTCAGTTGCGTTACTGATGACGCTTGAAATGCTGCGCCGGCGCTCAGAACGGTTGCGTGGGATAACCCCAGGCTAACCAGCCAATCTCTGGTGATGCACCTGTCTCAGCCTGTTATTTCTGAGATGTTCTGGCGATACTTGGTGGCCCTGTTTAAGGGCCACATCTTTTGCGAAATCACGCCACTTTAATGAAGCAAATTAGTCGAACTTTTTGATGAAGCTGGTAACTATAGTGCAGCAGCGCGTTATTTTGAGGAGTTTCTAATAATTGTGCTACTATTTTAGGAATACTTAACCTTATAGAGTACTGTTTTTCAAGCAACCTCACTGCTGCCCTAGAATAGTAATGACGGGTTACTGAAAACGCTGTAGGGCCTCCTCAGCTACTACGGGCTTTTTCTGCCCTTTTTTTAGGATAAACCAACATGAGCCAACCGCTACATATTGGCCTTTTGCTCTGCCATACGTTTGCACCCATACTGAAACAAACGGGTGGCTTAAACTACTCAGCTATTTTTCAAAAAGAATTTTTAGCGGTAGATAGTGGCGTTGTTTTAACTAACTTTAACGCCTATAAGGGCGAGCTACCCAACTCGGTGGATCAGTGCGATGTTTGGTTAATTAATGGCAGCCCTTCAAGCGTTTATGACGACATAGAGTGGATTCACCAACTTAGTCATTTTATTGAACAACTTCATGCTGCTAAAAAACCTACAGTGGGCATTTGTTTTGGCCATCAGCTTATGGCACAAGTTCTAGGGGGCTCGGTAGAGCGCAGCAAAAAGGGCTGGGGAATAGGCATCTCTCGCAATACACTAGTGGCTAAGGCAGACTGCATGCGCCCTATGGCCGAAACCATTGATGTAATGGTATTCCATCAAGGTCAAGTAGTAAGAGTGCCAGAAGGTTCTAAAGTGCTTGCCGGCAATGCTTTTTGTCCAAACCACATCATACAATACAACGACCATATGTTGAGCATTCAAGGCCACCCAGAATTTAATAGCCAAATGGTTAAGGGCCTGCTTGGTGCAGAGAGTTTTGATAATCGCCCTGCCATTCGCGCACAAGGCATAGCCAACAGTGTTGGCAAGCCTAATGCCAAGCTGCTGTTTCAATGGATTGTTAATTTCTACCGTCAGGCCACAACAATAGAACCATGATATAGGCTGAGCGTTAATCCACTTTGAGACTCTTTGACGGGTATTATAGGATCGTGTTTAACTAAGGACGGTTAGCCGAGGGTCTAAAGCCTAGAATTATTGCCTTTATTCCATTGTTTCAAGTAAGAATATAGCAACATGAATGATACGAGTGAAAATAAGTCGTTGCATAGGGCCATTATTGTTGTAGCACTGGGTTTTCTAGCTTTGGCCTTGGTCTTTTCAGCCCGCGCTGCTTTAGGCCTGGCTATGCCCATTTGGGAAAACGACCTGGATTGGAGCCGGGGATATGTTTCTAATGTTGCTGCTGTTGCCTTATTAATCATGGCAGTTGCATCACCCATTTCAGGGTTTATTTTGGATCGTAAAGGCCTTCGGTTTACTTTATTACTTGGGCTTATCGCGGTCTTCATATCCTGCATTGTTATCAGTATGGCCCAAAGTGCGTGGGTATTGTTAATTGGTTTTGGCATTATTGGTGGCGTTGGATTTGGTATTGTAGCAACCCATATGGTTGCTTCTGCAGTGGCCAGAGTCTACCCTGAAAACGTTGGGTTTGCATCGGGTATCGCCACGTCTGGTTCTTCAGCTGGCCAGTTTTTAATTGTGCCTCTGATCGCATTGATTTTCGCATCATTTAGTTGGCGATGGGGTTTTGCAGGAATTGCAGTAGGTATCGCTTGCCTGATTCCTCTTGTTTGGTGGGTACCCAGTGATAAACCTGACAAGCAAGTCAGTAAAGCATCAACAATAAATGATGTTACAGATTTAAAATTTTCTCTTAAAAAATTATTCTCTACTCCAGTTTTTCATCTGCTATTTTGGAGTTATCTCATATGTGGTTACACAACCACTGGCGTCATTGAAACTCATTTGATGCCGTTTGCCTCTTTCTGTGGTTTTGAACCCATACCCAGTGCTGCTGCTTATGGCCTCCTGTCTGCGGTTAACCTAGTTGGTATGATCAGTATTGGCTGGTTAACTGATAAAATGAACCGGCCTCTATTGCTTGGCTGTATTTATATTATTCGTGGTTTTACTTTTTGGATACTGCTTAATGTAGGTACTAGCTACGAAACACTGTTATTGTTTGCAGTTATTTTTGGTGTGGTGGATTACTCGACAGTACCAGTAACTGCAAGCTTGGTGGCAAGTCATATTGGCCTTAAAGTGATGGGCTTAACCATGGGTTTACTATCAGCCGGACACTCCATTGGTGCAGCAATAGCAGCTTCATTAGGGGGCTACTTTTTTGATAGGGACGCCACTTACGACCTTATTTGGATAAGTTCAATCGCCTTAGCCACCATTGCGGGGGTTCTGGCATTTCTCATTAAAGACAACCCCAGCCAGAAGCTCAGAGTTCAATAGGCTGCACTGGCGTTATACGTCGTTAGAAACTGTTTTTTATTATCACTAGTTTAAAAAGTAAAGCCCAGCCATTATTCTTTAAAAGCCACTCACGTTTTTCCTTTATATTATCGGATTTCAAACGTTAAGCTTCCCCAATAACTTTCCCAATCGATGCCTTGTTGCTCAGACCGTATCATTTCAACTGTGTGAAGTAACCAAACACCCTTTTGGCTGAGAGGGACAGTGGCATAACCTTGGGCATCAGTGCGAATGCTGAACTGAAAATTAGGTTTATTTTTTATTTTCGCATGGAGCAATAAATTTGCAGCAGGCTTTTGTTTAAAGGTCAGTTGAACGTCTAACTCATCGGCCTCAGCGAGTTCATAAGGATTTTGTAACGGATTTATATTAAGTGGGTAATTAAAATCATAGTTATAAAAATTAACGTCAGTTTTATCACCTACTTTGACTAATGCCTTAACGTTACGATAATAAATTTCTAATCCGTTTTTATTACTCTCATTCAGTTCATTACGGCGGTTTATAATTTTTTCTAAGCCTTCTTTTTTCAAGTAACTAGCAAATTTTTCTGGTTCTAAGTCAACTGTTTTTTTTGTACTTTCATAACCGATAGCATAAATGCCAGGTGTTTGAATGTTTATGTACCCCGCCGGATCACGCCCTAACTCGCCGCCAACAGGCTTTAATCCTTCTCCTGTAATCACGTCAAAGTGGCGATACCAAGCAGGAATGTTAGGCAGTAATTGGCCATCCATTTGTTGGCCAACATTAAGCGTAATTTCTGTTGTGCTACCAATTTTTTGATAGAATGGTATAGCCTCTAACCAAAACTCGTGCGCACGAATGGTCGTGCTAATGGACAGAACAATGCTAAAAAATAAAAAGCCTAATAGTTTCATGGTTTTTTTTCGATCAGTGTTATTAATGTTAAGCCTATTGCCGTTGATGCAAAGTGCTGAAGCGCATCAATTGCGCCCAGCTATAGTGAACTTAGAGTTTACCCAAAATGGTTTGGTAAAGGTACACATTCAAACAAACTTAGAAAGTCTTATTGCAGGCATTGGCTCAAACCATGACGATACTGATGATTCGCCCCAAGCAGAGCGTTACAACCAGTTAAGAGCGCTGTCTTCAAAGCAGCTAAGTAGTGAATTTGAATTGGTTGCTGAGGCTACTATATCTCAGTTTAATTTGGCGTTCGATTCGATTAAAAGTGATTTATCATTCGTTAAACTTGGCATTCCTGAAATCGGAAATTTGAATAACTCACGCTTATCTGACCTTTATTTATTGGCATTAATCCCCCCTGCTAAACAGCAAACGGATCAGTCCGTTAATCAGTATGTTACTTGGCAGTACCCACAACATTTTGGCAACAATATCGCACACTTTTTCTATGATAAAACGCCACTGGAGAAAACCTCCCATTGGTTAACTAAAGGTGCAACGAGCCCTAAATTTGAATTAAACACAGCTTATGTCGCCAAACCGTTTTCTCAAGTGGCTGTTGAATATACCATTTTAGGTTTTGAGCACATCGTACCAAAGGGTACAGATCATATCCTATTTGTGTTGGGGCTATTTTTACTCAGTGTGCGACTTCGCCCTTTATTGTTGCAAATCACGGCATTTACACTGGCTCACAGCATCACCTTAGGCTTAACTATTTATGGCGCTATCAGCCTTTCACCCAGTGTCATTGAGCCACTTATTGCCTTGTCTATTGTCGCTGTTGGTGTTGAGAACATATTTGTTAAAGAGCTTAAAACGAGGCGTGTGGTGATTGTCTTTTTGTTTGGCTTATTGCATGGCATGGGCTTTGCTGGGGTCTTATCAGGTCTTGGACTGCCTGAGTCAGACTTTTTAACAGCCTTAATATTTTTTAACCTTGGTGTTGAAGCGGGACAATTAGCAGTGATTGCGACTGCCTTTTTGTTAGTCTTTTGGTTACTCAAAAACCCACAGCGTTATCGCCAATGGGTGGTTATCCCAACCTCAATTTTAATATCACTGATCGGTATTCTGTGGACCTATGAACGCGTCTTTTTGTAATACCTAATGCACTGGGGCAGGAAAAGACCAGCCTATAAACATACAAAAGCGGGCCTTGTCCCAGCTATGGCACTCAGCAATACTGTTAATGATTAAAGGGCATTACCTCAACCAACAAGGTATTTACCAAAAATTTTGAGAGCCATACTGCTTGATCACCATCACACTATTACTTAAGCAGCTAAGTGTAGGCCGAGCATAACGAATAATACCAAGTTGGCCGCCGAGCCTACTAAGTAAAAGTAACTGCGAGGGCTAGGGTTCTTTTCTGTAGTCATCACATAATACAATGCCATGTGCAGAATTCGAGCAATAGCATAAATCCATACTAATATACCCAGCCAATAGGCATCCATACCTACCAGCATGCCCAGTAGCGCTGGGCCAAACATCATCGATAAATTTTCATTAGAGTTTAAAAATGTGCGGTTGCTGCGAAATACAAATGATTCATGACTCAATTTATCATCAACTATGCCAGGCACATAATGCTTTTGCTTGCGATGAGCAATTGAAGCTACCTGATATTGAATAAGCACAGTGAGTAATATGAGCCAAAGGCCCCAGATGGCGAATGAATAGGTTGCTAGCATTGTTTACTCTTACGTTATTTATAGGTTACTAAGGAGACATAACCCAAGTTAAAAATTTGAGCCTGCACCTTAACGCTAATTTAGATCGATATGTCGCACGGCACCCATGAGTCACTCATTAACCATTCATGGGCCACCTATAGAGCCTCTTCAAATTAGGGCTGATTCATACTCAAGGCCATAGCTTCAGCTATCTTAATACCATCAATAGCTGCAGACATAATGCCTCCTGCATACCCTGCGCCCTCTCCTGCAGGGTATAAGCCCAGGGTATTAATGCTCTGCATGTCTTTACCACGCTTAATACAAATAGGCGCTGAGGTGCGTGTTTCAACCCCTGTAAGCAAGGCATCTTCCAAAGCAAAGCCTTTTACTTTACGATTAAACACCGGAATAGCTTCACGAATAGCCGCAATACAAAAATCAGGTAACGCATCCGCTAAATCTGTCAGTTTTATACCAGGTTTGTATGAAGGCTCAACATTGCCTAACTTTTGCGATGACCTACCTTTAAGGAAATCTCCCACTCGTTGAGCTGGAGCATCATAGTTTTCACCACCAAGTTGGTATGCTTTGCGCTCTAGTTTACGCTGTAGTTCGATACCCGCTAAAGCATCACCTGGGTAATCAGAAGGATCGATACCCACCACAATAGCACTATTGGCATTGCGTTCTGCACGTGAATACTGACTCATACCATTGGTCACTACTTGATGAGGCTCAGAAGCTGCAGCTACCACTGTGCCACCTGGGCACATGCAAAAGCTATAGACTGAGCGGCCATTATCACAGTGATGCACTAGCTTGTAGTCTGCAGCACCTAAAATCTCATTACCGGCGTTCTTACCAAAGCGAGCCTCATCTATAGCTGATTGAGGGTGCTCAATACGAAAGCCTATAGAAAAGGGTTTGGCTTCTATGTACACATTCTTGTCAAATAACATCTTGAAGGTGTCTCTTGCGCTATGGCCTATGGCTAATGCCACATGATTAGAGTGAATCACTTCGCCAGAAGCTAAAGTTACCCCATTAATTTGACCATCTTCAATATGCACATCATCTACCCGCACATCAAACCGAACTTCTCCACCTAGCGCAACAATTTGAGCACGCATTTTTTCCACCATAGACACCAGTCTAAAGGTACCAATATGAGGTTTGCTAACAAATAATATTTCTTCTGGCGCACCAGCAGCTACAAATTCAGCTAATACTTTGCGACTATAGTGATTCGGGTCTTTTACCTGGGTGTATAACTTACCGTCAGAAAATGTGCCTGCACCCCCTTCACCAAATTGCACATTAGATTCTGTGTTAAGAACCTTTTTACGCCAAAATCCAAAGGTATCTTTGGTGCGTTGGCGCACTGCCGCACCGCGCTCCAAAATGATAGGTTTATATCCCATTTGGGCTAACACTAGGCCTGCCAGCAAACCACAAGGGCCAAAACCAATTACTAGGGGCCGTTTTTGTGGATTAAGTTGAGTAGGCGTTTGAGGGTCAGCAAGGGCATGGGCCACAAATTTATAGCTCATGTCTGGGCTGGCTTTAATTAGCTGGTCGCCAGCAAAGCTAACAAGCAACCTGTCGTCTTGATTGGTGTTCACATCGAGGGTGTAAATAAGCATGATGTTGCTTTTTTTACGGGCATCATAACCTCGGCGGTGAACTACATAGTCCAACATATCATCAGCTTGGATGGACAAACGCGTCAAGATGGCTTGGTTCAACGCCAGAGCATTATGATCAAGTGGTAATTGTAGGTTACTGATGCGAATCATCTAAGGTTTCCAATACATGAAGTTACTTGGCTATCGTTAAGGCTAGCACTAGGACGTTATTTTACCTACTTATAGCCTACCTGTCTCTCTAGCAGCACAGTGAATTGCCCCTTGCTCACAACCACTGGCATTGGCCAGTGTGCTGGATCTAGGCAACCTACTTGCCAATGCATTTAATCGTGTTGCACCGTTACTCTACTGGCATTTGGTAAGTCACCCATTGAGTTTTATCTGATAACTTATCGTAAACACTACGTCCTCTGTAATTGTTTTCTGCTGTGATCCAACGAATAAATGGCCAGCCTTTATCAGCAGCATCACTATTGAGTGCTTGGTACAATGCATCCACAACACCTTTGCCACGGTATTCAGGTTTTATAAAAAGGTCATCTAGAAAGCCAACTAATTTTCCTCTAAGTGGCGATGGCATTGCCCTGTAGTGCATTAAACCCAAACAGCAACCTGTATCATCCTTGGCTACAAGTGCATAAAATGCATTATCTTGGTCAAAAATCCATAACCAAACCGTATCAAGTATGTCTTGATCCATAGGTACTTTATAGAATTCAGCATACGCGTAATAAAGCGCTTCCCACTCTGGCCTGTCTTGCAAACATAATTCTGATACAACTATTTTCATAGATACCTCTTTCGTATAATACCCAACTTAAGGGGCACTTTAGTTGGGTACAATTTTAAGGGGGCTATACACTTCTAAAACCCACACGGTTAGATAGTAACGTAACTCTATATTCATTAGTTATAATATCTCAATGGCCTCGCTATTTTAGATTATATTGTGCCAAGACCTTTTTACCTTCACATACTTTTTGTGAGAATTTTATGTTTGCATAATGTGGCAGAACAAAAAACAAAAAACAAAAAAAGGCCAGCATAAGCTGGCCTTGGCATGTAATTAAACCCTAGGCTACTCGTAAGCCATACTCTTCACTGGCATCTTGTAGCCAAAGAAAAAAGTAATCAGAAAAACTACGACGGATTACAAGATCCATAGAGCCATTTTCTAGCTTGCACATGGTAGTGCCAGTTTTGGCAAACGTAGTTTGTACAACCTTACCTGCTGGAAAGTTTGATGCGTGGCAATCGTACACAGTAGATTTTTGTAACAATTGCGCTAAACCAGAGCCAGATAAATTAACCAAGGTTTGCCCACTGCTTACATCAGTGATTGCAATGTGCTGATCACCCATTGCTAGGCGCAGGTCTACTTCAACTTGTCCTTGTGTGCCACTGGCAACAATTAATAGCCATTCGTTAGGGCACAGCCAATAAACCACACTATCGCCGTTACGCGCACTAGTGTTAGCTTTTAAGGGCAATGCAACGCCCAAAACAGACTCGACCGCAGAAGTAAATGCGTTGTCCTCAGGATTCCCACGCAGGTTTAGGTGACCGCGAAACTTGTCCTCTGCCATCACTATACCGCCAGCAGTTGCATTAGTGTGGTCTGCGTGGTGGTGCAATGGTGATTCCATCATATCCCCTACTGAAACATTGGTTGATAAACTAGTCATTGTGATGATCTCCTTTTGGATCATAGAACACGGGGCTACAGATCTCAGCGGCTAAAACTCGGCCATCTGCTTGTGGACAATATACTGTTTCGCCCATGCGTTCTGATCCACCTTTAACCGTGCCCATGGCGATACCATGGCCTAAACATTCACTCCAGTAACTAGACGTAACGTGGCCCATCATATCCATAGGAATAGGTTGATTCGGATCCATTACAATTTGTGAACCTTCTGGGATCACAACTGTGGGGTCTTTAGGCTTTAAACCTACTAGTTGCTTGCGATCTGCACGTGCGGTGTCTGGACGACTGAAAGAGCGTTCACCCAAGAAGCTAAATTCTTTAGTTTTGCCTACAGCCCAGCCCATTAAGCAATCATAAGGCGTCATAGAGCCATCAGTGTCTTGGCCTGCAATGATAAAGCCTTTCTCTGCACGCAATACATGCATAGATTCGGTGCCATATGGCGTGATGCCAAACTCTTCACCCGCTTCCATGAGCTTCTTCCACATATAATGGCCTTGATCAGCAGGCACATTGACCTCAAAGGACAACTCTCCAGTAAAGGAAATACGGAAGATGCGTGACTGTATACCAGCCACAGTACCTTCGCGGTAATCCATAAACTTCATTGCCTCAGCACAAAGATCTACATCTGTGCATAGCTTTTCCAGCACTTTACGAGAGTTAGGACCAGCAAACGAGCATGTGGCCCATTGGTCTGTTACCGACGTAAAGTAAACTTCTAGCTCTGGCCATTCTGTTTGGTGCCACAATTCTAGCCAGCCCAATACCGCGGCTGCACCGCCAGATGTAGTGGTCATTAAGAAGTGTTGATCGTTCAGACATGCAGTCACACCATCGTCAAAAATCATGCCGTCTTCTTTAAGCATTAAGCCATAACGACACTTACCTGGTGCTAACTTAGACCATGCATTAGTGTATACACGATTTAGAAATTCACGGGCATCTTTACCTTGGATGTCGATCTTGCCTAATGTGGACGCGTCTAATATGCCAACACTGTTTCGCACTGCCAAACATTCCCGGTTAAGTGTTTGCTGCATAGTTTCCCCAGCTTGAGGGAAGTACCAAGGGCGCTTCCACTGGCCAACGTTTTCAAACGCTGCGCCATTGGCCAAGTGCCATGGATGCATCGCTGTATGGCGCGCTGGGTCTAACAGCACACCAATATCACGCCCACCAAGAGCACCAAAAGTAACTGGTGTATAGGCAGGACGGAATATGGTGGTGCCGGTTTCAGCTATAGATTTATTTAACGTTTTTGCCACAATAGCCATACCGTTAACATTACCTGTTTTACCCTGATCAGTACCAAAACCCATGGCCGTATAACGCTTTACATGCTCAATAGATTGGAAACCTTCACGGGCAGCAAGCTCAATGCCTGCAGCAGTAACGTCGTTTTGGAAGTCAACAAACTGCTTTGGTGCACGGCTACTGGGCTTAGTATGTGGCACTAAATAAAGTGCTTGTGCCGCACCTTCTGACTCGTCTCCACAGTTAAATACTTGGGCAGACTCTGTGCCAGCAGCCGCAGCACCCGCTTTAATTCCTGCATTTAAAGCTTCTGATAAGCGGTACTCTCCAGTAATGGCACCTGCTAGATGTTGATTTTGAATAGTCGGACCAGGTACAAACCCAGCAACATCGTCTTGCCACACTGGCCGGCTACCCGTGTGACAACTTAAGTGAACCACTGGGCTCCAACCACCAGCCACTGCAATTAGATCGCAGCTTAGGGTCTTACCTGTGCCAGTAAGCTTGTCTCCAGTCTCATCTAATGGCGCAACAATAGCGCCAGTAACACGCTGGCTACCTTGAGCTTCTATCACTCCATGCCCTGTCATTACTTCAATGCCAGCAGCTTTGGCGGCTTGAACTAAGCGACCATCTGGTGCGTGTCTAGAATCCACCACAGCCACAACCGTGCGGCCTGCAGCTTGGATATCTAGAGCTGTTTGATAGCCTGTATCGTTGGTAGTCATCACAATGCAACGATGACCAGGCACTACCGCATAACGATTAATATAAGTAGACACAGAATTAGCTAACATGATGCCGGGTAGATCATTGTTGCCAAACACTAATGGGCGCTCAATAGCACCTGTCGCTAAAATCACTTGATGAGCACGAATACGATGCAAGCGCTGGCGCGAGCCTGAAACAGAAACGGGGCTAATATGATCTGTCCGGCGTTCTAAGGCACATACAAAATTGTGGTCATAGTAACCAAAAGCTGTGGTGCGTGGCATTACTGTAACGTTGGCCATCCCTACTAGCTCATTTGTGGCCTGTTCCGCCCAAGCCGCTGCATCCACACCATCAACCGTTTGGTTACTGGCTAAAAGAGTACCACCAAATTCGTTTTGCTCATCCACAATGATCACACGCTTGCCACTGCGGCCTGCTTCTAATGCTGCCGCTAAGCCTGCAGGGCCTGCACCCACCACCATTACGTCGCAATGAACGTTAAGTTTATCGTAGGTATCTGGATCTGGCTCAAGAGACAACTTACCAAAGCCTGCAGCTTTACGGATAAACTTTTCATAAGTCATCCACATTTTTTGTGGTGCCATAAAGGTTTTATAGTAAAAACCGGGGGGCATAAGCTTGCCACCAATTTTGCCAACCCATTCCATTAGATCAAACTCGACGCTAGGCCAACCATTGGTGCTACCCGACACTAAGCCATCAAACAACTCAACTTGAGTGGCCCGAGGGTTAGGCACAGCTGCATTACCCTGGTGCAGCTGCATCAGTGCATTAGGCTCTTCTGCACCGTGTCCTAAAATGCCACGTGCACGGCTGTATTTAAAACTACGGCCAACAATGCCCACACCGTTTGCCAATAGCGCTGAGGCTAAGGTGTCTCCATGAAAACCTTGGAAGGTTTTGCCGTTGAAGGAAAAGCTCATTGGCTTAGACCTGTCAATACGGCCACCTGCTGCTAAGCGATTAACTTGGCTCATGAGGCATCTCCTTGCTGGGCTGCTAGGGTATCTGCGGCTATGGTTTTTGCAGTAACCGTTGGCAGCTTGCCCATTTTATAAGTCTCATGTATTTCATAGCTTTGAGTATTGCGAGTTACGTTAAAATAACGACGGCAACCAGCTGCGTGGTACCACATTTCGTGATGAATACCACGGGGGTTAGAACGGAAGAATAGATAGTCTCCCCAAGCTTCATCAGTGATGGCCGCTGGATCTTTTGGACGTTCGATATGTGCTTCACCAGTGTAGGAATATTCTTCCTCTTCACGAGCTTCTTCACAATAAGGGCAGTAAATATGGTGCATGTGTAAGTTTCCTTATTACCAAGAATTAGTGAGCAACGCCGGCAGCGCCATGCTCGTCGATTAAATGACCCGTATTGAAACGATCCAAGCTAAAGGGTGCAGCAAAGGGATGCGCCTCATCATGAGCTAAAGTGTGGGCAAATACATGGCCAGAACCAGGCGTAGCTTTAAAGCCACCGGTGCCCCAACCGCAGTTGAAGTACAACCCGTTGATATTAGTTTTAGAAATAATAGGACACGCATCTGGACACGTATCCACCACACCACCCCACGCTCGGTTCATCCGAACACGACTAAACATAGGGAAGAGCTCACAAATAGCTGACAAGGTATGCTCTACAATGTGGAAACTACCGCGCTGGCCATAACCGTTGTAGGAATCTGTGCCTGCACCAATCACCAGGTCGCCTTTGTCGGATTGGCTCACGTAAGCGTGCACTGCGTTAGACATGACTACGGTATCAATAATAGGCTTCACTGGCTCGGAAACCAATGCTTGTAACGGACGTGATTCAATGGGTAAACGCAAGCCAACCATAGCGGCCATCACGCCTGAATTACCCGCTGTAACACACGCTACTTTTTTTGAACCAATAAAGCCTTGTGTTGTTTGTACACCCACCACAGCGCCATCTTCAGTAATAATGTCAGTCACTTCACATTGTTGAATCAGGTCAACACCAAAGCTGTCAGCACCACGTGCAAAACCCCAAGCCACAGCGTCATGCCGCGCAACACCGCCAGTAGCCTGCCAAGACGCGCCTAATACTGGGTAACGAATGTCTTGAGAATCGTTGATAACGGGCACAATTTCTTTTACTTCTGCAGTATTTAATACCACGCCATCAATACCATTTAAACGGTTGGCGTTAACGCGTCTTTCGATGTCGCGCATATCTTGCAGATTGTGGCCTAAGTTCAAAACGCCACGCTGGCTAAACATCACGTTGTAGTTTAGGTCTTGGCTTAAGTCTTTCCATAGGTCTAACGAGTGGTCATAAAGCTTAGACGCTTCGTCCCATAAATAGTTAGAGCGTACAATAGTGGTATTACGCGCAGTATTACCGCCCCCTAAATAGCCTTTCTCTAACACAGCAACATTGGTAATACCGTGCACCTTTGCTAGGTAATAGGCTGTTGCCAAACCATGGCCACCACCGCCAACAATGATCACATCATATTGTTTTTTAGGCTGTGGACTGCGCCATGCAGCCTGCCAGTTTTCGTGATGACTAAGGGAATGTTTAAAAAGGCTAAAGCCTGAATACTTTTTCATTGGTTTGTCCACTAGTGTTCGATGCAATGCTGTACAAGGATTATATTCGCTGGGATATTGTGCTGAATGCTGGCCCTCAGTTCTTATTCAATTGCGACCCAAAAAGAAGCCTACAGATAAGGCCTAAATCCACTGCTAAAAACTAATGCAGCAGATATAACCTAAGCCAAGGCACACAAGGCTGAAAATGCAGTACAATTAGGTTGAATTGAGTCGTAAATTAGGTAAACAAAGCATGCAATTTTTCGGCATTGTCGGATGGAAAAATAACGGCAAAACCACCCTGGTAGAGCGACTTATTAGTCAGCTTACATTAATGGGTTATAAAGTGTCCTCTGTTAAGCATGCCCACCATGATGTGGACATTGATGAGCCTGGGCGCGACAGTTATCGCCATCGCGCAGCGGGGGCTGTGGAAACTCTTTTAGCCACGGAAAAGCGTTGGGCGTTAATGCACGAATACCGTGACCAAGAGGTGCCTAAACTGGCCCAGTTATTAGACGTGTTTGAACCCTGCGACATAGTGATTGTGGAAGGGTATAAGAATGCCGATCACCCAAAGCTGGAGGTAGTACGCAACCTCAACAAACGTGGGTTTTTGGCTGATAAAATGCCTAATATCGTAGCCATAGCAACGGATAAAAAAAACCTAGACATCACCCTGCCACAACTGGACATTAACAACATTCAACAAGTGGCCGAATTTGTCTTACACCAAACAGGGCTTGTGGCTAAAGTGGATGAGCCAACAATAGCCAGTAACGATTGCTATAGCCCTGATCAACAACTATTGCCTGCCTCACTGGTTTGGCAGCGGATGCAACAGGCTGTTTCAACTCAAGTTTCATATGAAACTTTGGCCATTGATGAGTGCATCAACCGACGTTTAGCACAAGATGTCATCACCTCATACGACAGCCCAAGGTTCAATAACGCTGCCGTAGACGGTTACGCTTTTTATTATCAAGATCTAGCCGCCGCAAAAGGTTTAACCTTACCGTTAATGACAGCAGAGGCCAACGCTGGTGGCAGTGCAAAGATCTCACTAGAAAGTGGCCACTGTATTAGAGTATTAACAGGTGCACGAATGCCCTTAGGGGCCAACACTGTGGTCATGCAAGAAAATGTCTCCATTACCAAGCATTCAGTAACCTTACCAAGTGACTGTAAGCAAGGCGCTAACTGGCGCGCTCAAGGTGAAGACGTTAAGGCTGGCGACGTTATTATTCCTCAAGGCCAGCAAATACGTCCCCAAGATATTGGCCTCGCTGCAGCAACTGGCCACGCCCAACTTAAGGTTTACAACACCGTTAAAGTAGCGCTCTTTTCTACGGGCAACGAAGTCTTTGAACTAGGCGAAGAGCTACCAGAGGATGGTATTTATGATGTAAATCGCCACTTACTTAAAGCGTTACTCAAAAGCCTGCATTGTGAAGTGACTGATCTTGGAATTTTGGCCGATGACTATGACACCGTTCGCAATGCCTTAAGTGCAGCCAGTGAACACCACCAACTCATTATTACCTCCGGAGGCGCCTCCACTGGTACCCATGACCATGTGGCGTCTGTATTAGAGGACATTGGTGAGGTTCACGGTTGGCGCGTGGCCATTAAACCTGGTCGCCCCCTGGCTTTTGGTCGGATAGCCAGTGCCTTTTTCTTAGGCTTACCTGGCAACCCTGTAGCTGCTAATGTGTGTACACTCATGTTTGGCCAACCGCTCATCAGAGCCATCGGCGGTGGTGGCTGGAAACGGCCTAAATCGTATTTTCAAAAATTAGGTTTTGATGTCAAAAAAAAGGCTGGCCGCAGGGAGTGGCTGCGAGTTTATCAAGCCGTACAAAGTAATGGTGAGATATTACTTAAACGCAGCGCTTCACACGGCTCGGGAATCCTTACCTCTATGACTCGTGCAGATGGCCTAGTGGAAATCGATGAAGCCACGAGCAGCCTACCTGCAGGTAGTTTGGTAGACTTTATACCCTTTGCTAGCTTTGGTATTGGCGATGCTTAACTATTGATTAATGACTGCGGATAAGCAGCTCAATCACTATTCACAATCACGTGGCAAACTTCTTGTGACACTTGCCCGGCCTCACGCACATGAGGGCGGCTACAGCCAAATTAATTAGCTAAGTGAGCATATTCCAGCAAACAGATGCATTCTCGCCAGATGCTGCGGATTGAACTATAAGCTTCAGTGTAGCGAGGTTACCAACACATCAGTCATCCGCGTATTCTTGTCCAAGCATATAAATGAGGCTCACTTGTTGTAGCGCTTTTGGCCACCCATTTTCTGAAGTATTTGCTGGCCTATGACAATGTCTTCTGGTGTATTGACGTTAAAAAATGGATTGTGAATTAACTCATCAAACGCCACATCTGCAACGCCATAAGGGGCAGTAAAGCGGTCGACCTTGCGCATATCGTCCTCTACCAAGGCTTTAAAAAGGTCGTCGAAAAGGTCTACAGGCCACAATCCAAATACTGGTTGGGTCCGGCCTTGATAGCTGGCACAAGCCAAGCGCTGGCCTTTTAACTGCATTACCTCTAGCATTCGTGTAACGTAATTAGCAGGAAAAAATGGGGTATCCGCTGCTAACGTTATAATGTGTGTGGTTTGCGGTTGGTTTTGCGCCACCCAAGCCATAGCAGACACCACGCCTGCTAAAGGACCCGCAAAATCAGGCACTATATCAGCTTGTATAGGCACATTAAATTCTGCAAAGCGCTTTGGATCACCATTGGCATTAATGATCACCGTTGCTAACTGGCTATGAGCCGATTGAATCACATAGTCTAAAATTCGTCGTCCACCTAACTTGAGCATAGACTTATCACCACCACCCATGCGCCGAGCCAGCCCACCTGCCAGAATAACACCAACAATTTGGCTAGATTTAATCTGCATTTGTGCGCCCTTTTCGCTTGTCATCTGCACCTTGTCCCTTGTGTGGCGGTTCATCATTTATTTGACCAACATCTACATCATAAATTAATCGTTCATAACCCGCCAAGGCAACAAACTTTCGGCCTTTGGCCCTGCCTATAAGGGTTAGGCCGGCCTTACGGGCTAAATCCACTCCCCAAGCAGTAAAACCTGAACGAGATATCAATATAGGAATCCGCATCTGTACTGTTTTAATCACCATTTCAGACGTAAGGCGACCTGTGGTGTAAAAACATTTATCTTCAGGACTAATATCATGTTTAAACATGTAGCCTGCTATTTTATCAATAGCATTGTGACGGCCAACGTCCTCCATATACACCAGTGGCTGGGCTTGGTGACATAAGACACAACCGTGGATGGCTCCCGCCTTTTGGTAGATGCTGGGAGTGGTGTTGATTAGGCGAGATAATTGATATAACCAACTAGTATGGAGGCGCGTTTCTTGAGCAAGTTTTATGGTATCGAACTTTTCCATAATATCGCCAAATACAGTACCTTGGGCACAGCCAGATGTGCGCACCTTCTTCTTCAGCTTGTCTTCGTAGTTGGTTTCTCGCTGAGTGCGAACGATCGCCACCTCTAGGTCTTCATCATAATCAATACTTGTAACCACATCATCAGCGCGCAACATGTTTTGGTTGAGCAGAAATCCTAGAGCCAAATATTCTGGGTGATCACCCAAAGTCATCAAGGTTACAATTTCTTGCTTGTTAAGGTAAACCGTAAGGCCTCGCTCAGTGACAACATCTACTTCAACCTGTGTACCGGTGTGGTCACGACCAGTGACATGACTAGTGAGGCTGGCCTCATCTGGATTGGGATAAATGAGGTAGCCTGAAAGATCTGCAATTTTCATAGATTTGCCTCCCAGCCTTGAGTTTTAACTTGCTGCTCATGTCTTTGCTGCTTAGCAATCCACTGATCTAGTTTATTAGCAAAGGTTTGCCTGTCAGCATGATTCATAGCCCCAGGACCACCTGTTTGAACACCACTATTACGCAGCGTTTCCATAAAATCACGCATATTAAGACGCTGGCGTATGGTTTCTTTGGTGTAAGACTCACCGCGATGACTAAGCGCTTGCGCACCCTTGTCTACCACTTCTGCAGCTAATGGAATATCAGATGTAATCACCAGATCTCCAGCCACTACTCGCTTAACAATTTCATTATCAGCAACATCAAAACCAGAGCCTACTTGCACCATGCTAATGACCTTAGAGGGCGGTGTAGCAATGTACTGATTGGCCACCAATGTTGTGACAATTTGTGTGCGCTCTGCAGCACGGAATAAGATCTCTTTAATGACGCCTGGGCAGGCGTCGGCGTCAACCCAAATTGGCATATTGAAGACTAAGTTAAATAACTAAGGGTGTATTGTGCATGAATGCAAAAAAAAGGCCAGCATAAGCTGACCTTTTTGGCATTGTTTAACCTCATAAGACCTAAGCGATCGAACAGGCTTAAAACACCTTAACCAACGCGCTCAATACGCGAAGCGCAGAACTTAAATTCAGGGATCTTACCCACTGGATCAAGGGCGGCGTTGGTAAGCATGTTGGCAGAAGCTTCTACGAAGCAAAATGGAATGAAGATCACCCCTGCTGGAACATCTGCGTCTTCACGAGCCATTATATTAATGCTGCCACGGCGCGTAGAAACCCGGATCATATCACCCGCCTTAGCACCAATTTTAATTAGCTCTTCACGGCTTAAAGTGGCTACTGCTTCTGGCTCAAGAGCATCTAAAACAGATGCACGACGGGTCATGGAACCCGTATGCCAATGTTCTAACTGACGCCCAGTAGTAAGAATGATTGGGTACTCATCATCTGGGCGCTCATCAGGCTCTACAATATCTGCAGCAACAAATTTACCGCGACCACCTTCAATAGGAAAGCTATCAATAAACACAATATCATTTCCAGGGTGATCCTCAGCAGGACAAGGGTATGTTACTGAGTGTTCGTTTTCTAAACGCTCCCAGGTCAAATTGTTCAAACTTGGCATGGCTTGCTTCATTTCTGCAAACACATCCTTTGGATGGGTGTAAGTCCAGTTCAGACCCATGCGATTAGCCAGTTCTTGAATGATCCACCAATCTTGGCGTGCATCGCCAGGTGGCTTCACAGCTTGGCGGCCCATCTGCACAGTACGGTTAGTATTAGACGCTGTGCCATCTTTCTCTGGCCATGCGGAAGCAGGCAGAACCACATCAGCATACATCGCCGTTTCTGTGACATACAGGTCTTGTACAACTAAATGTTCAAGCATAGCCAAGGCTGCACGAGCGTGGTGTAAGTCTGGATCAGACATGGCTGGGTTTTCACCTTCCACGTACATACCTGTTACCAAACCATCATGAACAGCGTTCATAGTTTCCACCACAGTAAGACCTGGCTCATCAGAAAGTTCAGTGCCCCATAGGTCTTCAAACATGGCTTTAACATTACCAGCATCAACACGTTTGTAGTCTGGATACATCATTGGGATAAGGCCTGCATCCGATGCACCTTGAACGTTGTTCTGACCACGCAGTGGGTGCAAGCCAGAACCTTCACGACCAATTTGACCCGTCATCAACGCCACAGAGATCATGGCCCGACAGTTGTCGGTGCCGTGAACGTGTTGTGATACACCCATTCCCCAAAAAATCATGGCGTTGTTAGCAGTAGCATATAAACGTGCAATTTCGCGAATAAGGTCTGCGTCTACACCACAAATCGGTGACATCGCTTCGGGGGTATAGCGCTTAACGTGATCTTTCACTGCATCAAAACCAGTGGTCATAGCATCGATGTACTTTTGGTTGTACAACTCTTCAGTAACAATGACGTTCATGATGGCGTTCCAGAAGCTTACGTCACTGCCTGGCTTAAACTGAATCATGTGGCTGGCGTATTTCTTCATTGCCAAGCCACGTGGGTCTAAAACAATAATCTTAGTGCCATTTTTTGCAGCTTGCTTAAAAAAAGTTGCTGCAACAGGGTGGTTACTGGAGGGATTAGATCCTGTAATCACAACCACGTCTGCATGCTTCGCCTGCATGAATGATGCAGATACTGCACCAGACCCCAAACCTTCCAACAATGCCATTACTGAAGAAGCATGGCATAAACGAGTACAGTGATCTACGTTGTTACTACCAAAACCAGTACGCACTAACTTTTGGAACAAGTAAGCTTCTTCGTTAGATCCTTTGGCACTGCCAAAACCCGCAAGGGCTTTTTTGCCTTGAGTATCACGAATTTTGACGAAGCCATTAGCGGCAAAGTCCAGAGCTTCTTCCCAGCTAGCTTCGCGAAAGTGCGTTAACGGTTTAGCAGGATCAAAGTCGTTATGAATGCCTTTACGTGCGCCTTCAATACGAATCAGTGGTTTAGTTAAACGATCACCGTGGTGAATGTAGTCAGAACCAAAACGGCCCTTCACACACAAGCGACTTTGGTTAGCTGGGCCGTCTCGGCCATCAACATAAACAATTCGCTCATCTTTAACATGATAGGTTAACTGGCAACCTACACCACAATATTGACATACGCTGTCTACTTTGCGATCAAAGTCTGCACTATCGCCTTTACCTTCCTCGCTAGTTACAGAAGACGGCATCAAGGCGCCCGTAGGGCATGCCTGAACACATTCACCACAGTTAACGCAGGTAGAGTCGCCCATAGGGTCGTCAAAGTCGAATACGACCTTAGAATCTGAACCACGGTTAGCCATACCAATCACGTCATTTACTTGAACTTCGCGGCAAGCAACAACACACAAGTTGCAATTAATGCAAGATTGTAGGTTTACACGCATCGCCTTACTGCTGTTGTCTGCACAAGGCTTTATAGTTTCATCAAAGCGAGCCTCAGTAGCATCCACGGCTAATAAATCGGCCATAGCCCAAAAATGTGAGCTCTTGTCTGGTGACTCTTCACGTTCCGGTTGGTCGGTGGCTAATAGCTCCAATACCATTTTACGCGAAACTTGGGCACGGTCTGAGGTGACACTGGAAACGACCATTCCTTGGGTAGGTAGACGCAAGCAAGAAGGCGCTAATACACGCTCACCTTCAATCTCTACCATACATACGCGGCAGTTGCCGTCTGCGCGATACCCAGGCTCTGGTTTGTAGCATAGGTGAGGTATAGTGTCACCCATACGCTTGGCAACTTGCCAAATGCTCTCACCTGCTTTCGCTGTTACTGTCTCACCATCGAGGGTGAAGTTGATAATATCTTGGCTCATGTTATGTCTCCCGCACTTGCTACGGGTGTTGCACTGGCAGCCAGATCGGTAGCGATCAAATTAGCGTCAAAATATTTAAATACAGTGGTGACTGGGTTAGCAGCCGCTTGGCCTAAGCCGCAGATTGAAGCGTCACACATAGCCTGACCTAATTCGGCCATTAACACTTGATCCCAATCAGGGCGCTGCAGCAACTTCACCATTTTTTCTGTACCTACACGGCAAGGCGTACACTGGCCGCAGCTTTCGTCTTCAAAAAACTTCAATAAGTTCACCACGACATCACGCATGTTGTCATGGTCTGACAATACCATTACCGCGGCAGAACCAATGAAACAACCGTATGCCTGAAGGGTACCAAAATCGAGTGGAATGTCGGCCATGCCTGCTGGCAATATACCGCCTGACGCACCGCCTGGAAGGTAACCTTTGAAGGTGTGACCATCAGCCATGCCGCCACAGTACTCATCCATTAATTCCTGCATGGTAATACCCGCTGGTGCTAACTTAACACCAGGGTTGTTAACACGACCAGAAACAGAGAAGCTGCGCAAACCTTGTGAACCATTGCGGCCTTGGCTAGAGAACCAGTCAGCGCCCTTGTCCATTAAAGTACGGATCCAGTAAACAGTTTCAATGTTGTTAACTAAGGTAGGACGATTAAACAATCCGACCTGAGCCACAAAAGGTGGACGATGGCGAGGTAGGCCAGGCTTACCTTCTAAAGATTCAATCATGGCCGATTCTTCACCACAAATGTAAGCACCCGCAGCACGACGTAAATGAATTCCACCTGCTGGAGCTAGGCCTGCAGCTTCAACTTTAGCAATTTCTGTCTTCAAAATTACCAGTGCAGCTGGGTATTCATCCCGTAGGTAAATATAGGCGGCTTCAGCCTCTACAGCCCAAGCACTGATCAATGCACCTTCAATAAAACGATGAGGATCAGTTTCTAAATACAGGCGGTCTTTAAAAGTACCCGGTTCACCTTCGTCACCGTTAATGGCAAGGTAACGTGGCTTAGGCTCTTGGCGTACAAACTTCCACTTCATATGCGTTGGAAAACCTGCACCACCTAAACCTTTAAGGTTGGCATCGGCCAGCACTTTTTGAATATCTTCCCAGCTGTAATCTCCAGCTAGGCATTTGTTCAGCAAAGCGTAACCGCCATCTAATACATAGGCATCGTAGGCAATGTAGTCTGGAATGTCTGGGTGAAAATGTTCTGCCTTTATGGTGGCTAAAACTTTAGCAGCATCGGCGCGGTCTACATGGTGGTGACCCACTTCTGCAACCGGTGCAGTATCACAACGGCCCATACATGGAGCGCTAAGAATACGCACTTGAGTAGGGTCTGTACCGGCCTCCAGAGCAGACTTTAACTGCTGCCCACCCGCCAACTGACAGCTCAAGCTATCACATACGCGCACAGTTACTGCAGCAGGGGGTGACTCACCTTCTTTAACAATATCGAAATGCGCATAAAAAGAAGCACACTCATACACTTCAGCCATGGGGATATTCATCTCGTGGGCTAACGCGGCAAGGTGTGCTGCAGACAGATAAGCGTAACTATCTTGGATTAGGTGTAGGTATTCAATCAGCATGTCCCGCTTAATAGGTTGATCACCGATCAACTCACGTAATTGGGCTAACGTATCTAGGTGAACTTGGCGCCCACGAAGGTGGATACGAGATTTATTGCGCCCAGCGCCTGGGTGCAATCGCACCACATTGTCTTGGTTAGAATCAGCAGACATGTTGTTCTCTGTGTTTGACTTAAGTTCAAGGTTCTATGGGTGAATTTACTTCAAAAAATACACTGTTAACGCGCCATAGGATACCATCTTTAACCGAGCCAGTATCCCAGTGTTGGAGATTGCCGCATATCTGAAAACGACATCATGAGGACACTATAGTACCTGTGTGATACCTACCTAGTGGCCATGTTAGAACATGTTGCTGAAAGGGTCGCATTTACGGCGTGATGCGCACATATTGCTGAATCTATTGTCGGCAAAATACGGTATCCTAACGCCTCAAATATTTATTGAGTTATGCCACCGTGTCTTTTGCCGATTTACTGCTGGATCAAGAACTACTTCTCGCCCTTGCAGAACATGAGTTTACCCAGCCCACAGCCATTCAACAACAAGCTATTCCACCCCTTTTGGAAGGCTCCAATGTGTTGGCCTCGGCGCCTACTGGCACAGGTAAAACCCTAGCTTTTGTGTTGCCAGCATTACAACATATTTTAGACATACCAAGGCAAGAAGTGGGCACTCCAAAAGTACTTATTCTTAGCCCTACCCGCGAACTAGCTCGCCAAACCTATGATCAAATTGAGCAACTAGTTGCCCATAATCATTTAACGAGCTGCCTCATTGTTGGCGGCGTACCCTTTGGTATGCAAAAAGCCATGGTGGCCGAAACCATCGACGTGCTTGTGGCTACCCCTGGCCGTTTGTTAGAAATCGAAGAGCACATGGCGCTCGATTTATCCCTAGTGACTGTATTTGTGATCGACGAAGCAGACCGCATGTTAGATTTGGGCTTTATTCAGGCCATCCATCAAATTTCAGATATGCTGCCTCTTGAACGTCAAACATCTATGTTCTCTGCCACTTTAGAAGGCGATAAGGTGCAAGCTTTTGCTCACGATCTGCTTTCAGATAACGCCGTGCAAGTGGCTGTAGAAGCACCACGTCACGTGGCTAAAAAAATCACTCAATCTGTTTACCAAGCAGACAATGAACAACATAAAGAACACCTGCTTAAAGCCTTATTGCGCCTGCATGAAGTGAAGCAAGCCATTGTTTTTGTGAACAGTAAAAAGCAAGTAGACACTTGGCTTAAAGTGATCCGTACCCTAGGCATTCAGTGCACAGGATTACACGGCGATCTGCGCCAAAGTGATCGCAACCAGCAAATTAAAGACATGCGTCGTGGCCGTACCAAAGTAATGGTCGCTACCGACGTTATGGCTCGTGGTGTTGACCTACCCGGCCTAACCCACGTTATTAACGTACACATGCCAGAAAAAGCAGACAGTTATGTTCACCGTGCAGGCCGAACGGGTCGTGATGGCGCAGATGGTAGTGTGTGGTCTATTGTAGACGCAATGGATTGGCCAAACTTAGGCCGTATTGAACGTTACATTGGCAACAGCATTAGCCGTGAAATATTCCCAGGGTTCTCACCCAAGAAAGAAGAACCTGCGGTATTGAAAAAGGTGAAAGCGAAAAAACCAAAAGTGTCTAAATCAGATAAAGCTAAAGCTGACAAAGCCAAAGCCAAGAAAGCCAAAAAGTCTAAAAAATAATTAAACCCTTTACCTACCTAGCATTGTATTAAAGCTATCTACAGGTGGGTCGGTTATTTATTACTCCAGAAAGGGATTAAGTGGCTAGGCGTTATTAACTGGTGTTTTGCCTATTTGTTGATGGAAAAATCAATTATTCGAGATTGTGAAGCCGCTTCTTGGGCGGCCATTCCCATTTGTACAGCTATTAAACCATCTTTTAGCGTCACTTCAGGCTGTTGGTTTCCCAGCACCACTTGCTGGAACTTTTGGTGCTGGTAGTAAGTAGAGCCGTTATGATCGCCAGCTTGCAGAAGTTGAGTGTCTACTGGT
This sequence comes from Candidatus Njordibacter sp. Uisw_056, assembly GCF_047730085.1. NCBI lineage: Bacteria > Pseudomonadati > Pseudomonadota > Gammaproteobacteria > Pseudomonadales > Candidatus Njordibacteraceae > Candidatus Njordibacter > Candidatus Njordibacter sp. Uisw_056. The sequence goes on from NZ_CP159830.1 coordinate 1,920,157, forward strand.
ATATCAAGAATTTTTGGGCCTTTGGGTTCTCTTGGGCTAACAATTACCCTGGGGGTTGGGGCTGGGCCGAGATGTGTTGGCCAAAAGCGACTTGGGCCTGGCACAAAACACTCCACCTTGCACTCAGTTCCAACTGCTGAAATTTCTTCTTGATAGGTTGACCCTTCTGCAAACATACAAAGCTCTAGCATAGCTCGTGAGCCCGATTCAAAGTCAACGATGACATAACCATTGTCCCAAATATCAGGGGTACGCCCATTATACTTTTCTTTTAAATGATTATTAGTTTGTCCAGCAGATGCCATAATCCTTAAAGGCTCAGATTTCATTATGAGGCGCATTAGATCAAAAAAATGACAACATTTTTCAACAAATGTACCCCCAGAATTTTCGTTGAACCTGTTCCAGTCATTCACCTTTTCTAAAAACGGAAACCGATGTTCCTTAATGGTCAGCAGCTTTACACCGCCTGATAAAGCATTAGCTTCGCTGATCAGCTTGGCAACAGGGGGCATGTAGCGATATTCCATGGCCACCCAAATGGGCTTAGGGTAGTTTTCGGTGAGCTCTTTTATAAGCGTGGCATCATCTGGGTTAGTTATTAAAGGTTTTTCTACCAATATAGGCAGTGGGTTAAGTGAGGCGATCAGCTTTAATTGCCGGGCATGCAAAAAGTTTGGGCTCACAATCACTAAACAGTCTAGATCTTTTCGCCCTAGCAATGCGTCTATGGAGGGCTCAAATTTAGCTTCTGGTGCCAGTTGTTTGGCGGCGGCTCTCATGTCCTGATCGGGTTCAAAAATTGCTGCGATACGGGTGTACTCAAGGAGTTTAATATTCTTGATGTGTTCTTGGCCCATCATGCCGCATCCGATCATGCCATAGTTTAAAACTGTCACAAAAAACCCCTATTATTGAGCACTTTAATTATTTGATACGCGCGACATAACGCGCAACTTCTGGGTTAAACCATGTGAGTGAATATTCAGCAAGCATATTGGTTTGATCATAGCTTTTACGCTCTATATATCCCCATATTTTATGCTCATTATTTAAGCTGCTAGCGCTTGTTTTTTGGGCAAATGTAATAGGCGTCCAGTCTGGAATCTTATTGACGCTCACTTGATCTTCTACACCGGTGATCCAAAATTTAAGATTTTCACGATAAAACAAATATAACGAGTCGGACAAATCTTCCACACTCACGTTTCTATTTTTAGGTGCATCGATCCATATCTCCTCAATCGCACTATTAATCGAGTTTAAGCGTCTTAATCTTCTTATTCTGAAGCCGTCGGCAGCAGTTCCAAATTGAGGACCTAATGCTGGGAAATATTCAGCTTTGTTCAACCTTTCAACGGATAAAACTTGAGCCGTTGGCAGCCCTCCTCCTTTGAGTAACTCCAATCGGAAAAAGCTGTATATGGTGTCAATATTTTGAGACTGTTTAGGTTTGCGAACATAATTACCAGAGCCTTGCACACGCTCCAAAAGCCCTTTTTGTGTCAGCTCCAACAGTGCCTTACGCAAGGTGCCAACGGCCACCCCAAGCTCATCTGCCATCAAACGTTCAGATGCCAAACGTGATCCGTCGGCCAATATGCCGGCTTGAATTTCACGCGCCAACATTTCGCTGATTTCGACATGGAGTGGTAAACGATTTTTTGATAATGCGGTTTTCATATAATGTGTAATTTTCTTGTTAATTGATACACTATTGATATATTGATACACAATTGTTACAGTAATTGAAATAGCTTAATTAATCAATGGAAGAAATCTAACTTGTCTATCGTCCCAATAAGATCACAAGACACTAATGGCGCAGAAATCGCATGGTTTGCGCCTTTGTGTTCGGATGACTACCAGCATCTGGGAGTACCTGAAGGCGAGTTGCGCTCTTCATGGGAAAACACGTCAAACATTATCCAAACGGCAGACAAGCTTGGTTATCGAAATATTTTATGCCCTTCTTCTTATCAAGTGGGGCAAGACACGCTTACATTTGTGGCAGGTAATGCCCCTCTAACTGAAAGTATTAACATGCTAGCCGCTGTAAGGTGCGGTGAAATGCACCCTATTATGCTTGCGCGCACCATTGCCACACTTGACCACATGATGAAAGGGCGCTTAACCGTTAATATTATTTCTTCAGATTTCCCAGGCCAAAAAGAAGACAGTGCCTATCGTTATCAACGCTCTCGCGAGGTTGTTGAAATTTTAAAACAAGCCTGGACTCAGGATGAAATTAACATTCAAGGTCAAATTTATAACTTTGAGAATGTGCCTACAGGGCCTGCAAAGCCTTACCAGCAAAACGGTGGTCCACTGCTATATTTTGGTGGTTACTCACCGTCTGCATTAGATTTATGCGGGGAGCATTGTGATGTCTATCTGATGTGGCCAGAAAAGCAAGACGCACTGGCAGATCGTATGAAAGCCGTTAATGAGTGTGCGCAAAAATATGGCCGTGTACTGGATTATGGGCTTCGCGTGCATATGATCGTTCGTGATACCGAAACCGAAGCAAAAGAGTACGCAAGAGAGTTAGTTTCCAAGCTAGATGACGAGCAGGGTAAACTCATTCGTGAAAGGGCCTTAGATGCCACTTCTTTAGGAGTTTCGCACCAAACAAAAAATCGTGAGCTAGCTGATTTGGAAGGTTATATAGAGCCCCATTTGTGGACAGGCGTTGGTCGTGCGCGTTCGGGCTGCGGTGCTGCATTGGTTGGCTCTGCAGATCAGATTTTAACCCAGATTGAAAAGTACAAAAAAATGGGTATTCGAGCTTTTATATTCTCAGGTTATCCGCACCTTCAAGAATGTGAAATATTTGGTGAAAAAGTTCTTCCACACCTTGAAACATGTTCATTACCCCAGCTGCAAGGCCGGGTTCCATCATCTACACCACATACACCGCTAGGCATAGGAGAAAGACGTTAATGCAACGCATAGCACTCTCAAAGGATTTAGAATTAAGTCAAATTATATATGGCATGTGGCGTTTGGGGGATGATCAAGACACCTCCACTGCCGCTGTGCAAGCCAAGATAGAAGCGTGTTTAGAACAAGGGATAACATCACTGGATCAAGCAGACATTTATGGTGGCTATGCTGCTGAAGCTATACTTGGGAAGTGTTTTTCTGCTGCTTCACACTTACGAGATAAGGTGGAGATAATTACAAAGTGCGACATCGTAGCGCCAGCGGGTCGCTATGAAAGTGCCCGCGTGAAATATTATGATACCTCTGCTGCACATATCAATTATTCAGTTGAATGTTCTTTAACCGAAATGCACATAGAGCATATTGACTGCTTGTTAGTTCACCGTCCCGACCCTTTAATGGACCATGAAGAAACTGGACACGCATTAGATGAACTGGTGACATCGGGCAAAGTGGGATCTGTTGGTGTTTCCAACTTTAAACCTCATGATTGGACCCTGCTGCAATCGGCTATGAGCAACAAACTGGTCACTAACCAAATTGAGCTTAGTGTGTTGGAAACTAGCGCTTTAACTAATGGCGATCTTGCCTTTCTGCAAGAACGTAAAATTAAACCTATGGCTTGGTCCCCTCTTGGTGGAGGGTCATTGTTTAGTGATAACGACGAAAAAAGTAAGGCCATTCTTACCTGCTTATCTCGCATTGCCAATGAACAAAACACCACTGCAGATGCAGTAGCCATTGCATGGCTATTAAAGCATCCATGCAACATTTTACCGGTGATGGGCACCAACAACCTTAGCCGTATTAAATCATTATCCAGCGCGCTAAAAGTGAATCTTGATCGTCAAGCATGGTTTGAAATTTATACCGCCTCGCTTGGACATGAAGTAGCTTAATATTATGCACACAACCTCTCAATCCAACTTAAAGCCTGTTCTTATGCCCAAAGACCTAACGACTATTAAAGATACTATGACCGTGCCCAGTGTTGATAATCAAAAAGATTTCAGGCGTGCTTTAGGGCAATTTGGAACTGGCGTCACTATTGTTACAGCTCATGACAACCATTGCCCCATTGGCATGACTGTAAATTCATTTGCATCAGTTTCATTAGATCCTGCTTTAGTTTTATGGTCTGTAGCAAACAAGTCTGAAAAAAGAGATGGGTTTTGTAATGCTGGCTTTTTTGCAGTGCATATTTTAGCAGAAGATCAGACCGATCTCGCACTAAACTTTGCCAAAAACCCAACACCCTTTGAAACATGCGAATGGCATCTTGGCAAACATCACCTACCCGTTTTACCTAGGGCCATAGCCAGGTTTGAATGCAGTATTCACACCACATATGACGGCGGAGACCACACTATAATCATTGGCAAAGTAGAAAAGTTTACGCATAACGAGGGCAAGCCTTTGATGTTTGTTGGAGGCCATTTTGGTAAGTTTTCATAATAGCCTTGCCCACCACAAAGACACTTTTAAGTACACAGTATTATGAAAGCGATCAGTGCCATTGTAGAAGTGACTCTAGAGGGACTAGACACGATTAATACTCGTGCACTTTTATTTGGCCGCACCATAGGATTGGTTGCGCTTGGGTTGATGGTGCTGGTGATTTTGGCGCAAATATTTTTCAGGTATGTGCTTAATAACGCCCTTCCGTGGCCAGAAGAAGCCGCAAGAGGCTTGATGATTTGGATGATGGCACTGGTTGCACCTTCTGCGTATCGTTATACAGGCTTTGTCTCTATTGATATGTTGCATGACCTCATACCCGCCCACCTTAAAAATTACTTGGTACTGGCGATCTTATTACTGTGTTCTTTTGTCTCTGTCATCATGCTACAGCATGCATGGTCTCATTTTTCTGCACCCTTATTATTTGACTCGTCAGGCTTAAACAGGTTGTTACAAGACACAGGGATAAACCAGCTTTTAGGTACAAAAATACAGTTTAGAACCGCTTATATATATTTAGCCATGAGTGTTTTGCTCATGCTTATTTTAATGGTTTCTCTAGAATTGATTCTTCGCCAATTAGCCAGAATTATATGGGGCAATGAACGCTTTCCTATTCCCAAAATTCCTACTGAAATGGCGGCAAATTCCTAATGTTAGCTTGGTTCTTACCCCTATTCCTTATATTTTTGATGATTGGAGTTCCGGTATATTTCGCGATGCTTGCCGCCCCTGGTTTCATGCTCTATTTCAACGGGCAAGAGCGAGATATTGCGTTGATGTATCGCAATATTTTTAACGGCATCGATAATGGTGTGTTGCTGGCTATTCCTTTTTTCATGCTCGCTGGCGAGTTAATGAACAAAGCGGGCATAACAGAACGTTTAGTGGCCTTTTCTCAGACCCTTATTGGTTCGGTAAGAGGTGGGCTTGCACAAGTAAACATTCTATCTTCAATGCTGTTTGCAGGGATGTCAGGGTCAGCGGTTGCTGATACTTCTGCACTGGGCTCTATGCTCATTCCGGCAATGGAAAAACAAGGCTACACCCGAAAGTTTGCAGCCGCGATTACCGCCGCATCGTCAGTTATTGGGCCCATAATCCCTCCCTCAGGCATTATGATCATTTATGCTTATGTAATGGAAGTTTCAGTGGCGGCTTTATTTGCCGGAGGTATCATCCCAGGCATTTTGGTGGGTATGGGTTTGATGATCGTCACAAGGCTAATGGCTAACAAATATGAATTCCCTCCAGCAAAACGTTTTGTTATTGAAGGGGTAAGTATCTCTACTGCTGAAAACCTTGCCGCCCGTGTGATTGCTCGATTGATGCTCGCATTCATGTTATACCCATTGGTAGTCAAAGTTGTCAATCTTGACATAGGGAGCTATTCCACAACCCTATCACTACATTTTGCTGGTGCATTAATAGTGACAGAAACTCTATTTCAAATTCAAAGACGCTTGGTATCTAATGACTTTAGGATAGTGGCAAAGCGCGCTGTACTGCCTTTGCTAACCCCAGTTATCATTTTGGGTGGTATTTTAGGTGGTGTCGCCACTCCTACAGAAGCCTCTGCTCTTGCTGTTGCCTACACAGCACTGCTAGGCTTAATTATTTTACGTTCTATAAATTTAAAAGATCTTGGGCCCATTTTGGTGAAGTCTGCCATCACCTCATCCGTGGTTTTATTGTTGGTTGGCGCAGCCATGGCGTTCAAAACTGTGGTGAGTCTTTCTCATATCGCAGAAGATTTAGCCGTCTACATATTGGCTTTAACTAACAACCCTCTTCTACTGTTACTGTTAATCAACCTTTTGTTGTTTATTGTGGGTATGTTTTTAGATGCAGGGCCTGCAATTATAATATTAGGGCCTATTTTGGCACCCATATTTATTGATTTAGGCATTCATCCCGTTCATTTCGCCATGATCATGTCGGTTAATTTAACCGTTGGACTTGCCACCCCTCCCATGGGCTTAGTGCTGTTTGTAGCTTCGTCTGTTTCAGGCGTAAAAGTAGAAACAATATCAAAGGCAATATTGCCTTTTTTAGCAGTCGAAATTTTTGTTATCTTCCTCATAACCTATTTTCCTATCATTTCATTAGGTATTCCATCGTGGTTAGGGTTTGTTAAAGATGTCGATTTGGTGGGGCCAATAGCTGGCTTCTTTTTACAACCAAATTAAGGAGTTTACGCATTTTCCTTATTCTTCAAGAACATATTAGTTGTTCTGGCAAGCCTTAACAGGGCTCCTTTTGAAGAGGAAAATTTTGAAACTGACGAAATTAAAACATTCGTCAATAATAAAAAGGGGCATAAGCCCAATTTACTGAGGAGTTTAGATGAATAATTTTATTAAAACTTTGGGAGCGACAGCGCTCACGGTTGGTTTAATGGCAGGAAGTATAGCCACTGCAAATGCTGCAGACTATACTATCCGAGCAACCGCCAACTCTAACGAGAATGACGAAGATTATGATGGTCTTGTGGTTTTCAAAAACTTTGTAGAAGCAGCTTCAAACGGTGAAATTGCTGTTGAATTGTTTATAGGCACACAACTTTGCTCAAAAGGCGCTGAGTGTCTGCAAGGCATAGCCGATGGTTCAATTGATGTGTATATTTCAACATCTGGCGGTGCTGCGGGTGCATTCCCATATGTACAGGTGCTAGATTTACCTTACCTTATGGCAAATGACCGAGTTGCAGAACATGTTTTATCTGGAGACTTCACACGTACCATGCGTGATATGGCCCTTGCAGACTCTGGTGATACCATTCGTCTAATGACCATTGGTAACACTGGGGGATGGCGCAACTTTGCAAACACCAAGCGTAGAGTTCAGAGTCCAGACGATATGGCAGGTCTTAAGATCCGTACTGTTGTTGCCGATTTACCTCAAGAGCTTGTGAAAGCCCTGGGTGCATCTCCAACTCCTATCCCTTGGCCTGAGCTATTCACATCATTCCAAACGGGTGTGGTTGAAGGTTCTAAGAATGGCATCACCGACATTATGGGCATGAAATTCCCTGATGCTGGCCTAAAATATGTAACCCTTGATGGCCATGCATATATGGGCGCCCTTTGGTGGATGAACAATGACAAGTTCTTGTCTATGCCTATGGAGCTTCGCCAAGTTGTTGTGGATGGTTTTGCCGCTCTTCAACAGGCTACATTCGCTTCACCAAAGCGTAAGTCTATTAAAGCTTATGAAGATTTTGTTGCTGAAGGTGGCGATTTATATGTGCCAACCCCTGCTGAAAAATCTGCATTTAAAGCAGCTGCTGCTCCAGTCTATGAATGGTTCCAAACCAATGTTAACGGCGGACCAGCAATCTTTGACGCTTTAACAAGCGCGGTTTCTCAAGCAGAAGCAAACATTGCTGCAGGTAATGAAAAAGACTTAAATTAAAAACTAAGTCTGGGCCGTTCAACATATGTGAACGGCCCTCTTTTTGTGTATGTCTGTTTTTATAGTTATGTTATGTTTTGTATATTTATACGTACCATTTTTAGTTTATCTAAATGGATAAAGCCAAACCCTATAATCATCAATCAATATATGAGCTTTTTCAATTTGTGCTGGGGTCATTTTTTTCACCACCTCTTCTTGGCTTATAGCCGCATCTGGATCGCCACCAATGGCAGAAAGAACATACCACATATAGGCTCTGACAAGGTCGGGCTTTTCAACACCCCTGCCTACTTCATAATACCATCCAACACCACTTTGAGCCCCTGGATGCCCCTTCATCGACGAGCGCAAATACCATTCAAACGCTCTTTCATCATCTTGGGGAACGCCCAAACCCATAGCGTACATTACCCCGATCAACTCTTCTGCATCGGCATTACCAGAGCGCGCAGCTGGCCAAAGTTCAGTCATAGCCTCTTTAAAGCTTCCCTTTTCCATAAGATCTCGTGCATGTTCAATCTCTGCCAAACACGATATCGAAAACACCATCAACCCAAGCAACAAAAATTTACGCACACGCTTTCTCTTTTTATAATAATACACTTAATATTTGGAATTTCTCAGTCTTACGCTTTTGATTTACCCAAACCCTTAACCTTAGATGATTTCATCACTTTTGATCAAAGGCAAGCCAAACTTGGACAGTTATTATTTTACGACAAGATTTTATCAGGCAACCAAAACATATCATGCGGCACATGCCACCATCATAGTTTGGGTGGCAGCGATGGCTTATCCCTGGGCATTGGCGAGGGAGGCAGTGGAGTTGGCCCAAAAAGAACGCCAGGCATTGGCGCTGATAAGATAAAAAAACGTATTCCCAGAAATGCCCAAGCACTATGGAATTTAGGCGCCAAAGAATTTAAATTCATGTTCCATGATGGCCGACTTTCAAAATCAGATCTTTATGAAAATGGTTATAATTCTCCAGCAGAAGAATGGCTACCCAACGGATTGACAAACCTACTTGCAGCGCAAGCTATGTTTCCCGTTACATCACAATTTGAAATGGCAGGAAACCCAAAAGAAAATCAAATTGCGGGTGCAACCCATGACCGAATTGACCACGTGTGGCCAATTATCTCTAAACGTGTGCGTAATATACCTGAATATGGTGATATGTTTATTAACGCGTTTGATCATATTGAAGACGCTGCTGATGTCACTATGGTTGAAATTGCAGAGGCTTTGTCTGCTTTTATTAATATTGAATGGCGCAGCTATGATGCGCCATTTGATGAGTTCATTTCTGGCAATACCAATGCGTTAACATCTGCACAAAAACGCGGATTAGATCTATTTTATAATAAGGCCAACTGCGCATCCTGTCATTCTGGTCAGTTATTTACCGACCATGCTTTTCATGCGTTAGCCCTGCCCCCATTTGGGCCAGGACGCACTAGGCGGTTTGATCCTTTCACTCGCGATGTTGGCCGAATGGGAGAAACTGACTTATTAGAAGATGCTTATCGATTTAGAACTCCAAGCGTTAGGAACGTCACTCTTACCGCGCCTTATGGGCATAACGGCGCCTATCCGACTCTTGAAAGCATTATAAGGCACCATCTCTCACCTTTAAAGTCATTGCAACAATGGGAACCCAAGCATGCTAATTTACCTGATGTTCCGTGGGTAAGCCAAATAGATTATCTAGTTCATGATGACAAGCGAGAAATGGCACGGATAGAGTCACACATTGATATCAAGCCTTTGACATTAGAGGATGATGAAGTTGACGATTTGCTTAGCTTTTTAACTGCGCTTGAAGGAAAGACAGCGCATAAGTTACCTTTGGGGCGCCCTTACAAGGTGCCCAGCAAGCTTCCTGTTGATTAAATTGGCTGACTGTTATTTTTTCAAAACCCATTTACTCCATCCAGCCTGCCCGTTTCAAGGCAAGGGCCAGGTGGAGCCAATAGTAATTTAAGCAACGTTTATTACACTTTCTATCTGATGACGACTAAAGGCTGTCAGCATCGCCTGCAGTGCAGCTGCTGTGGTGTCTTCTGCTTGTGCTACAGCATGGCACACAACCCCACTAACATGCATCTCAATACATGCGAGGGCCTGCGCATCAGTGCCTTTAGTCATGGCATGCTGATCAAATTGTGTAACTTCAATGGCGCAGTTGTATTGCTTACTGAGCACATCACTCAAGGCTTCAAGTGCTCCTGCTCCAGAGCCTTCAAGTGCACCTTGGCTGAGATTAAAACAACCCTCAATAATGATGCTATCGTCACTAGTAACTGCGTTTAATCGGTAGTCTCGCAACTGCCACGTGGGGTCGACAGCAACAAAGTAAGTGTCATAAAGTTGTTTAATTTGCTGTGGCGATACTTCTACCCCAGAAGCTTCAGTGGCTTGCTGCACGATCTTACTTAGCACTGGATGCATCCACTTTGGTAATTCAATGCCATAGTCTCGCTCTAGCACCAAGGCCACCCCGCCCTTACCACTTTGACTATTGATACGCACCACGGCCTCATACTCACGGCCAATGTCCCGCGGGTCTATAGGCAAGTAGGCCACATCCCAGTGAGATTTCTTGTGTTGCTTATGAAAGGCCACAGACTTACGAATAGCATCTTGATGACTGCCAGAAAATGCGGTGTAAACTAACTCGCCAGCCCATGGGTGGCGGGGAGATACAGCGATTTCAGTACAACTCTCAACCACCTCAATAATTTCCAATACATTGCTTATGTCTAAGGTAGGATCAATGCCTTGAGAGTACAAATTCATGGCCATGGTAATCACGTCCATATTGCCTGTGCGTTCACCATTGCCCATTAAAGTACCTTCAACCCGATCTGCACCTGCCAAAATGCCTAATTCAGCAGCAGCCACTGCACACCCTCGGTCATTGTGGGTATGAAGACTGATGGTAACCTGTTGACGGTGCTTTAAATGGCGGCAAAAATACTCCACCTGATCGGCGAATAAATTGGGCGTGGAAAGCTCGACGGTGGACGGCAAATTAATAATGAGTTCGCGATCAATGCTTGGCAACCATTGCTCAATCACTGCGTCACACACTTCTACCGCGTAATCCATTTCAGTACCGGTAAAGCTTTCTGGTGAATACTCAAAGCCCCACTGAGTCTGAGGGTAATGGTCTGCGTACTGCAGTACCCATTTAGCACCTTGCACGGCAATGGCTTTAATACCCTCTTCTGGCAACCCGAACACTTGTTCGCGCTGCACTTTAGAGGTGGAATTATACACATGCACAATGGCCCGCTTTACACCCTCTAAGGCTTCGTAGGTCTTTTTAATTAATTCTTCTCGGGCTGGTGTCAGTACCTGCAGCGTGACATCCTCTGGCACCTTGTTTTGCTCAATCAGCATGCGCACAAAATCAAAATCTGTCGTCGATGCCGATGGAAAACCCACCTCTATTTGCTTAAAACCCAATTTTACCAACAACTCAAACATGCGCAGCTTTTGATCACTGTTCATAGGGTTTACCAAGGCCTGATTACCATCACGCAAATCCACACTGCACCACATTGGTGCTTTAGTGAGGGATTTACCGGGCCATTTGCGATCGGGTAATGGCGTCGCCTGAAACGGCTGGTATTTAAGGTGGTTAAAGGTATGGTCAAACATAGAGACTCTCAAAATTAGCGCATTTCACCTAGTCTATCGATAAGCGCACGCAATATCACATCTAATTTAGCTAAAACTTGACGTATTTCGCAATAATTAATATTATAAATAACAAATAGCGCAATTAATTTGCGTTAAAGCTCATATTTAAGGAATACCATGACTAGCTTAGACCGCTACGACCTGAATATATTACGTCACCTACAAGACAACGGCAGCCTATCCAATCAAGAGTTAGCCGAACGAGTCGGCCTTACGGCTGCACCTTGCTCTCGCCGCGTTAAACAATTGGAAGAAGAGGGTGTTATTCGTGATCGTGTGGTGCGCGTTAATGATCGTGCAGTTAACCTCAATCTCACTGCCCTACTGCACATCAGCATGGACAAACACATCCCTGAACGCTTTGCCGAATTTGAACAGGCCGTGGCCCAGTTGCCAGAAGTCATGGAGTGTTATTTGATTACCGGTCACGAAGCCGATTACCAACTCAAAGTCGTCGTCCCCGACATGGATCGCTACCATGACATTCTGTTAGGCAAAATCACTAAAATTAAAGGCGTCAGTGGGGTCAAATCAGCTTTTGTAATGCGTAAAGTGCTTGATAGCACCGCACTGCCGTTAGGGTATGTAAGGGACTAATCTAACTAAACAACACCTTGAGGTGCTTGCAGGAGCGTGGCCCAAAATGCTGGATCCTGCCCATGTATTATTTTTTCGCGTGCCCTTTGCAGTTTTCGCACCACAACCTAATGTGAAGCTTTACGCCAATTTAACGCCTGCAGGGCATTGGAGAAGTGTTCAAGTGACCATTGCTCTGACAAAGCCTGGATGAGTAAATCACGACCACTAACCGGCCTTAAACTTGCCGCTGGTGGGTCACGGTCCATATTACTCGAAAAAGGATAACTATCACTCAAGGCGGTTGCTGCTGCTGATAGCTCCTCAGCACTTAAGTGGCTCGCCTTGAGTTGGTCATAACAAGCCAGCTGCATTCGCTGCTGGTCTACGGACTCCATGGCTTTGCCAAAAGCTGATGAAATTTGAAACAAGTTAGCCATGCGTTGCACATCGGTCGATACATTCTCACCAGCGGCGTGCATGAGTGCGGGGTTAAAAAACAGGCCATCACCTTTCTGCAAGGGTGACTGCACTGCATGTTGAGCAAAGTAGTCTACAAACTCAGGGTCACGGTACAGGGCATAGCCATACTCATAGCGCTGAGAATAGGGCAATAATAGGGTAGGCCCTGATTCTACAGGCATATCAGAATGAGCCACAGCGCCTTGTAACGTGAGCATGGCTGACATAATTTGCACATGCAAGGGATAGCGTGCAACCTCTTTGTCGTTGGTGAAGCCCAAATGATAATCACGGTGTGGCTGCTGCGCTGCGCCTCCTGGATAGACCAAATTAACCTGCGACGTTAACTGATAGTCTGGCCCCAGCCAAGCTTCACACAGCTGCGCCAACAAGGGGTTTTTGTAGTAATCGATAAACGCTTGTGGATGGGTTACGGCCAACTTTTCCAAACAATTCCAAAGGCGACCGTTGACTCCTTTAGCTGCAAAGTGATCACCACTGCTTTGAGGCTTCTGGTTTTGCTCATGCAACAGTTGATAAAATACCTCGGTCACTGCATCTACCACAGCCACTTGATCATACAGCTTGCGCACCACCAACACCCCAGCCCCATGTTGCCAGCAGTGGGCCCATTCAGCTTGCACCTGAGCTATACTCTGAGCATCAAGTGCGCGCAATTGATCGCCGTCATAAATGGGAATATGAGCCGAAAAATCAACGGCAAATGGATAATCTTCAAGCGTTAAATGAGGGGTTAAACTGGCCTCAAAGGCCTTCATGTTATGCATTAGTTTTATTCCTTATAGGCCGTGTTTCAGTTCAGCTAATTTCACTCACTGCCACAGTGCGGTATTGCGCAACAGACAAAAGCGCGGCTTCTGCTAAACGTAAGGCTTGTAAGCCATCATCCATACTCGGCAAGGCGACATCAGCCCCGTTAAGGGCGGCGATAAAACTGGCCAACTCTGATTGGTAGGCGGCCGCGTAACGTTCTAGAAAAAAGTGCAAGGGTCTGGCACTAGTCACACCCGCTTGGGTATAACTGGTAAGGGTATGTTCATTGACGTTAGCGGCCGTTAACATACCTAGGCTTCCATGCACTTCAAAGCGCTGGTCATAACCAAAACTTGCGCGGCGGCTATTAGAAATTTGAGCTAATTTACCAGAAGCGGTGCGCAAGGTGACTAAGGCAGTATCCACATCACCTGCTAAACCAATGGCTGGATCCACTAAACAGGATGCTTGAGCAGTCACTTGCACTATTTCTTCCCCTAAGAGAACGCGGGCCATGTCAAAGTCATGAATGGTCATATCTCTAAATAATCCACCGGAGACCCTAATATAATCAACGGGCGGGGGTGATGGATCTTTAGAAATGATACTTACTAATTCAACGTCACCAATGTCACCTGCGGCAATACGTTGCTGCAGCAACGCAAAGTTGGCGTCAAAACGGCGATTAAAAGCCAGCATAGAAGTAATAGGGCTGGCGTTAACCTTGGCCACCACCTGTTGTACCCGTGCTAATGATAAATCGATAGGCTTTTCACAAAATACATGCTTGCCAGCAAGGACGGCCTGTTCGATTAAATCTGCATGGGTATCGGTGGCTGAACACACCAAAATACCCGTAATAGATGGGTCTGAAAAAATTTGCTCAGGGGTCATTTGTGCACAACCCAAGGCTGCACTTAAGCTGTCAGCATTAGGTTGATAGGGGTCATGCAAAGCCACCAGCTCTGCTTGTGGGTTAAGGACCACATTGTGACCATGAATTTTACCGATGCGCCCAGCACCGAATAACGCTAGTTTAATCATGTGAATGCCTGCTTAATCAATAATGGAATAGCCAGCCGCTAGGGCTGCTTTTTGCAATGCGCTATAGCCCATTACTGCGTACTCAAATGGGTTGGCTTTAGCAGGGTCTTGTTCTGCCTCAACAATGACCCAGCCCTCATAGTTCTTATCAGCTAAGGCTTGCATAAAGCGTCCATAGTCAATCATGCCATCACCTGGCACGGTGAATACGCCGCGTAATACACAGTCAAGAAACGAATCTTTACTGCGATCAACTGTGGCCATGACACGCTCGCGAATATCTTTAGTATGCACATGGTTAATGCGATGACCGTAACGATCTACCACGCCCATGAGGTCGCCACCAGCAAACACCAAATGCCCAGTATCAACTAATAAGCCTACTGCATCCCCGGTATTTTGCATCACTAAATCCAGCTCTTGCTCAGTTTCAACGCCAGTGCCCATATGATGATGAAAAGACAAAGGTACACCTTCACTGGCACAATATTCAGCCACTTTGGTGAGGCGTTCACCGTAAGCAGCAAAATCTGCTGCGGGTAATATGGGTTTGTCACACAGGGGAGCGTTACGTACATTTTGCACCGTATTCCAAGTTTCACCATACACCAAAACCGCGGCGCCCAAGTCTCGAAACAACTCTAACTGGGGCCTAATATTAGCAATTTCTTGCTCTACACTGATGTTTAACAACTGGCCTGAAAACCAGCCTGATACGAGTTTCAAATCGTGTTCTTTTAACACCTTAGCTAGATTAACTTTGTCCTTCGGAAACTTGCCACCCGTTTCAGTGCCTGTAAACCCAGCTAAACGCGTTTCACGTAAACAGGTCTCTAATGACGTTTCGCCACCCAGTTCTGGAAGGTCATCGTTAGACCAAGAAATAGGGGACATACCAAATTTAAGTTTCATGTGTGCATCTCAATTGTTCTATAACAAGGACGTTGATCTAAAACCCTATCAGGTCTTTTTCAGCATCCATTCATGGGCTGGATCATTATAAAAGTGCCATTCCCTAGTAGGTCCCGCCATGACGTTCAAATAATAGCCTGTGTAACCATGAGGTACTCCCACTGGGTGATAACCCCTGGGCACTAAAACCACGTCACGGTCCTCTGCAGAAAGGGTTTCATCTAAACTACGGTCATCGGTATACACGCGCTGGTGGGCATAACCAGACGCAGGATCTAAACGATGGTAATAGGTTTCTTCTAACAAGGTTTCTTCTGGGCTAGCGTCTCTATCATGTTTGTGTGGTGGGTAAGACGACCAATGACCAGAAGGGGTAATCACCTCAACCACTAATAAACCATCAGCGGCCTCAGTCTCTGGCAAAATATTACGCACATACCGCGTATTAGTGCCCTCGCCCCTCACTTCTTGAGACATAGTCATTGCATCAATTAGCCTCGCTGCCCCACTATTGCCTTGTCCAGGTGCACTGCACACGGCCACTTCCACAGCATCTAAAGCAGTAATACTAATCGCTTCTCCTGCAGGCACGTATACGGCGCCGGGAGGCTGGTCAACAAACACACTGTTTCGGCCGCCTACGTTATCCCAACTTTGGGAGCCCGCACAGACGTTGGCTGTGCCTGTTAAAATAACAATACACAGCTCTCTCCCAGCCTGCTGGCACTCCAAAGTTTCTCCAACATTTAAATCATGCACCGCAAAACCCACATAGGTCCAGCCAGCAGACTGAGGTGTGACCTGATGTACTTGGCTTGCAGCAGCCGGTTTAACTAATAATTTAGACATGGTTTAGTAGCCTCGCTCTGCAATTCGTTTGGCTGTCCATTCTTGATGTTTAGCAACAACTTCTTCACGGTCTGACACTGATGGCACCTCGACCTCCCAGAAGGCTCCTCCCGGTGAGCAATGTAATGGGTCTGTATCAATAACCACCACACTCACACCCTCTCGCTGACGGGCGGCTTGCACGGCTTGCTTAAGCTCACCTACATTAGCTACGTGGTCAGCATGAGCCCCCATTGCCCGAGCGTGGCCAGCAAAGTCAATTTGTGCTAATCCCTTATTGTAAGTGTCTTGTAATAAGTTATTGAAGTTAGCTCCACCGGTGGCCATTTGCAGACGATTAATGCAACTAAACCCCCTATTGTCTAACACCACAATGGTTAACTTTAAGCCCATACTAACGGCCGTTGCGATGTCTGAGTTCATCATCATGTAAGAGCCATCGCCTACCATCACCACCACTTCGCGATCTGGACAGGCAAGCTTAGCCCCTACGCCACCACAAATTTCATAGCCCATACAAGAGTAGCCATACTCTAAATGATAACCACCCACCTGCTCTGCACGCCAATGTTTGTGCAACTCCGAAGGTAAACTGCCCGCCGCGGCAACCACTACTGCATTGTCATTGACTGTTACATTTACAGCAGCAACAACTTGGGCATCTGATGGGATTGCCTGGTCATCTGCAGCCGGTAAAATGCCTTCACACAGCAGTGCCCATGCAGCAATTCCTGCTTGGTTTCTATGCTGCCAAGCCTCTGGAGACATGTAATTACCCAGTTGCGATGACAGTGCTTTTAGACCCAACCTAGCGTCGCTCAATAAGCTTTGGGCGCGGTATTTCACCACGTCTATAGGTTGCACATTAAGTTGAATGACTTGCCCTTTGAACAAGGTGTTAGAGCCTGAAATAAAGTCTTGTAATCGCGTACCCACAGCGAGTACTACATCTGCGTTAGCCGCCAAATCATTGGCACTATCGACGCCAGTCACGCCCACAGCCCCAGCATTTAAGGGGTCACTTGCAAGCATTGAAGACTTGCCTGCTTGGGTTTCAATGACTGGAATCTGATGGCGCTTAGCAAAGGCTTGCAATTCGTTTTCTGCCAATGAGTAACGAACTCCACCACCGGCCACAATAACGGGCTGCTTAGCCGCTAATAAAGTGCTTACGGCTTGATTTAATTCATGCTGATCTGGGCCTTGACGACGCAGGCGCCATACACGTTTTTCAAACATGTGTTTTGGGTAATCAAAGGCTAAAGATTGTACATCCTGGCAAATACTTATGGTGGCAGGGCCACATAAAGCCGCATCCGTGAGCGCTACCATGGCCCTAGGCAAAGCTTGAATTAACTGCTCTGGTCGAGTGATACGGTGGAAATAACGACTTACAGGACGAAGTGCATCGTTCACAGTGCTACTACCATCAGCAAAATTCTCAGATTGCTGTAATACTGGGTCTGGCTGACCTGAGGCAAATACATCGCCAGGCACCAACAACACAGGTAAGCGGTTAACGTAGGCTACTCCAGCTGCAGTGACTAAGTTAGTCGCTCCTGGACCAATAGAGGTGGTGGCTACCATTACTTGCTGACGCTGACGGGCCTTAGCAAAGGCGATGGCCGCCAAAGCCATCGACTGTTCGTTGTGGCCTCGATACGTGGGTAACTGGTCTCGCACTTGATACAGTGCTTCACCGATACCCGCCACGTTGCCATGGCCAAATATAGCCCATACGCCTGCAAAAAAAGGCACTTCCTCGCCGTCATCTAGCTCGACATGTTGATTGATCAAGAAGCGAGTCAAGGCTTGGGCAGTGGTTAATCGAATAGTTTGCATGGTTGTTGACATAGCAGGTTACTCTTGTTTTTTACTTTTGCACTTGGGCATTATCCCAAGCGGCAATGATTAATTGATATTTTTTAGCCATTAACGCTACAGCTTGAGCATCGTCGAGGTGACCTTTTAACCAGCCCTGAGCGGCTTCGGAAAATAGTGTGCGACCAATGGCAAACCCTTTCACCCAAGGCTGTTTAGCCGCCACATAAAATGCTTCACTAATGCTTTCAATCGTGCCATTTAAACCCAAAACAATGACACCCTGGCAATAAATGTCATTTTTATCGATCACCTCACCCACTAACTGCCAATAAGCGTTATTTAATGCTGGCTCTAGCTTCCACCAATCAGGTTTAACACCCAAGTCATAAAAGTGCTGCATAATAGGCGAAACTTGATCAAAGGCAGGGCTGTTGTTATCTCTGGCTGTAATAATTTCCAACAGCCACTGATGCCCCGTAAAGCGGCACGCACGGTCTAGATTAAGTATTAACTGCTCGTGGTGTTGGCGAGTGGCTGCATCATCATCTAATCGGTAGGGACACAATACTTTAACCGTTTGGTTAAGCGGCCAATCAGACAAATGCTGCACTATTTCGCCTTCGGCCTCTAGTTGCAACGGAAATTCCCCAGAGGCTTCTATTGGCCTGCCAACCCATGCATTGGTGCTGGTTATTTGATGCAATGCAGCTCGGCCTGTTCGGTCATCTACTAACATGCCAAAACCAACGTCTTGCCCAGCTTCCTGCTGCGCTGCTTGAACTGCAAGCTGTTTAAATTTGGCAATATCAGCAGGCGTTTTACCGGCAGATCTGGCCCATTGGTTAAACTGATAACGGTGATCTATAGCGAATGCGACTAAACGATTGTGTTGTTTATGTCGATTAGTTGTGCGATGGATATGATTAAGCACAGGGTCAAAGCGCAACGCTTTATGCTCACTTCCATGGGCTAGAAAATATTCTAATTCCTGCCATGAAGGCACAGCCGGCGCACAGCCATGCCGCGATACTGCAAAGGCACCACACGCGTTAGCATAGGCACAGCTGGTAGGCCAATCTTCACCCCCTAACCAACCCCGAAGCAAACCTGACATAAACGCATCACCAGCTCCCAGCACATTAAATACTTCTACTTTAAAACCGGGCCCTTCAGAGCCCGATTGCCAACCATTGATGTCACCCTCAAAAACGCGGCACCCTAGTGCCCCTCGCTTACACACTAAGGTAGCCATAGACATAGCCCGCACAACAGCCAAGGCGTCAAGGCTATCCTCACAACCAGAAGCAATATGAAACTCTTCTTCAGTACCTACTATAAGGTCCATGTCAGGCAGGAATGCCTGCACATGTTGGCTGACAGTGTCATTGGCTATAAATCGGCTTTCTCCATCACCATGGCCTGCCAAGCCCCACAAATTGGGTCTATAATCAATATCTAACACCACCTTTGTGCCATGTTTTTTTGCCAAATCGATGGCTTTTCGGCTGGCTGCCGCAACTTTAGGTGTACTTAAGTGCGTGCCCGATAAGAGTAAAGCCCGGCTTGAAGCGATCAAATCTTCATCGATATCATCTTCGCATAAGGCCATGTCGGCACAGTTTTCCCGATAAAAAATAAGCGGAAACTGTTCTTCGTCTTGAATACCTAAAACAACCAAGGCCGATAAACGTTCTGGATCAGTCTTCACCCCTTGCACGTCAACGCCCTCGGCCCGCATAGTTTCTCGAATAAAGCGTCCCATGTGCTCATCACCTACGCGGGTGATCATGCCAGACTTAAGCCCCAAACGAGCAGTACCTATAGCCGTATTGGCTGGGCTGCCGCCAACATACTTGGCAAAACCGCCCATATCCTCTAAACGCCCACCTACCTGCTGACCATAAAGATCAACGCTGGAGCGTCCAAAGCACACCAAATCCAAACTCTTATGTTTCATATGTAAACCTAAAGGATATATATATTCCAAATAGCGAGTAAAAAAAATAATTATTTAACTGCTTTATCTAACTCGGCGCGCACTCTTCCTGTCTCTACAGCCAAGCAAAGTGCTAAGCACATAGTTGCCGACAACCCCCGAAAACCACTCACTTCCTCTTCCAACACTTCCAAGTGGAAATCATCACCTCTGGCAATTGGGCTTAATGTTGAGTCAGTTAAAGCCACCACATTGGTATTATTAGCCAAACAAATATCTACCAATTCTCTAGTATTTGCAGTGTAGGGACTAAAGCTTATCGCTAACAACACATCGTCTTCTTTTAGCATGCGAGCCTTATCTGCCATACTGTGGGGCATACCAGACAAAACCACTGACTGAACCCCAAGCTTTACCAAGGTGTAGTGTAAGTAAGCCACTACAGGCTCTGCCCTACCCTGGCCTGCAATGTATACCACTCTTGCCTGCGCTAGCTGCTCGCTGGCCTTTAATAATGCACTTGCATCTACATTATGCTCCAAACGAGCAATAGATTCTGAAGCGGCCTGCGTGAAATGGGACAAAACAGTTTGCTCTGTGTCTGCCGAGCGCTGCATAGAGTTTAGTCTTTCAGAATAAGGTTGAGGCACATGTCGCATGCTTTCCTGAAACACCATTTGCATGTCAGAAAAACCTAGATAACCGATAGATTTAGCAAATCTCACCATAGTGGATGGTGTAACGCCTACCTGCTCACTAATGGAAGCAATAGTATTAAGTGCAATAACGTCTGGATTATGCATAGCAAACACGGCAACACTCTGTAGCCTTTTAGGTAGGTCTTGATAATGATTTTGCAACCAAGGTTTCAAATCACTAAATACACGTGGCGGCTTCACTTGAATCACTTTTGTCATATCTTATATTCGACTCGACGAGCATAATGCATAAATAATTATGGGCGCTAATAGTTCAGAAAAATCTAAACTAAAATGAAATACTGTCAGGCTAAACGCTTACCCTTTAGCCTAAGTTAGCTTGAAAGACCTCCCTGTTGCGCCCTTAGTAATCATGACCAACCCAATATGTTAAATCTTGCTTGAGTATACGCAAAACATTTTACATTTGGAATATTTATTTCAAAAATAAAAATGTTGAAATTTATTTTTGAAAATGGTACAAATTGGTTCGTACCAAATACGTTCGCTTAGGTTGCCTTTCTACAATCTATCTATGTATTTGTTGTGAACGCATTTAACCCAACGCCAAGCTTTGGGTTATTGAAGTAGTAATAGTGACAAACCGCGGAATACTCCGCATAACAAACACTAAAAATCAGCTAGCTGAATTTTTAGGAGGAAAAATAATGAAAAAAATCAATTTGTTTGCAGCCACAGCTCTATCTGTGGTTATGGCTACCGGCGCAAATGCTGCAACCATTGGATATTTAAGTTCTAACTTCGATGATAATTTTCTAACCTTAATGCGTGAAGCGGCCAAAGCTCACACAGAAGAAAGAGGTCATACTTTCCAGATTGAAGATGCTCGTGAAGACGTAGGCACTCAGTTAAGCCAAGTGCAAAACTTCATCGCTTCTGGCGTTGATGCTCTAGTAGTTACTGCAGTAAGTGCTGCTGCAACACCTCAAATGACTAAAATGGCTAATGCAGCAGGCATTCCAATTGTATACGTTAACCGTATGCCAGCAGATTCTGCTAGCTTAGGCGGCACTAGTACTTTTGTGGGTTCTAACGAGACTTGGTCTGGCACTTTGGCAGCCTTTGAATTATGTAACCTAGCTGGCGGTGCAGGTAATGCGGTAATGTTACAAGGCATCTTGTCTAACGAAGCTGCGATCACACGCTCAAAAGACTTCGAAGAAGTGTTGGCACTATCTATGTGTAATGGCATCACTTTAGAAGCTGTTGAAGTAGGTAGCTGGCAGCGTTCGAAAGGCAACGACATTGTTTCTAACTGGTTAAGCTCGGGTATGGAAATCGATATCGTTTTTGCTAACAACGACGAAATGGGTCTAGGCGCAGTTCAAGCGTTCAAAAATGCTGGTATCAGCATGGATGACGTGCTTATTGGTAGCGTAGACGCAACTGCTGATGCACTCGCGTCTATGGCAGCAGGCGAACTAGATGTAACGGTATTCCAGAACGCTGCAGGCCAAGCAACTGGCGGTATTGACGCTGCAATCGCTGCGATCAACGGTGAGTCTCTGCCCAACGCAATTACCATTCCTTTTGAATTGGTAACTCCTGATAACATGGCAGACTACATGGGCGCTAACTAAGTCTTAACGCCTTAGTATGTGAAAAAACCTCTGGATTTATTCCGGAGGTTTTTAGTTACACCTCATTTTTAGCTTTCAGTGTCTTTAGAGAACTCTATGAACAACCAAGACGACATTATCCTACGCACAGAAAATCTCACCAAACGCTATGGCGGCGTTCACGCATTAGAAGAAGCCAACTTCACTCTGAAAAAAGGTGAACACGTTGCTATTGTAGGAGACAACGGCGCCGGCAAGTCTACCTTTGTGCGCCAAATAACTGGCGTAGAACAACCCTCTTCAGGTGACATTTTTTTTGAAGGCCAACGAGTAGAATTTAACTCGCCTTTAGAAGCGCGCGAAGCAGGCATTGAGTCTGTATTTCAAGACTTAGCCCTATGCAATGATTTAGATGTGCCTTCAAACCTATTTTTAGGTCGTGAAGAATTACTTTTCAAATTTGGGCCTTTTAGCATCCTTGATGAAAAGAAGATGATGCAAAAAGCCAAAGAAGTATTAGAAAGAACCGCTATAAAAATACCAAATTTAAGTAACCACGTGGGCGATATGTCCGGTGGCCAAAGACAATGTGTGGCTATTAGCCGCTCAGCTAGTTTTGCATCAAAGCTTATCATTATGGACGAACCCACTGCCGCTCTTGGGGTGCAGGAAACCACTCAAGTGGAAAATATTATTCGTGGTTTAAAAGAGCAAGGTGTTCCCCTTATTCTTATTAGTCATAACTTACGCCAAGTATTTAACTTAGTAGACAAAATATGGGTTTTTCGTCGCGGACGTATCGTTGGTGAAGTGATCGCTGCTGAAACTGACGGCAATGAAATTGTGTCTATGATTACAGGCATGCAAGACGGTGTTCACGAAAAAGCCAGTTACATTTAGGGGGTTACCATGTTTAAAAGAGCAAACCTCCCTGCTGAGGCCAGCATATTTGCTGTGTTCGTTGGCATCGCCGTGTTATTTGAAATACTTGGCTGGTTCGTTGTAGGCAAAAGCTTTTTGGGCAATGTACAACGTTTAGAAATCATTATTTTACAAGTGTGTATTTTTGGCATTATCGCCGTGGGTGTTACCCAAGTCATTATTACTTCAGGTATAGACCTTTCAGGTGGTGCTGTATTAGCCCTATCAGCAATGGTTGCTGCTAGTTTCGCGCAATCAGCAGATGCCTTCGCACCTATATTTCCACAGTTTTTAGGCTTACCTATTATCATCCCTATTGTGGTTGGCTTAAGCGTTGGCGCTGCATGTGGCTGGATTAACGGCGCCATTACTGCCTACACAGGCATTCCATCATTCATTGCCACCTTGGGCATGCTGGTTACTGCGCGTGCTGTGGCGGTTATCTACACCGAAGGCCAGCCGATCTATTCTTTGTCAGACTCTTTCACTGCCATTGGTTCTGGGGCTTGGCCGGTATTAATATTTTTCATAGTGGCGGTAATATTCCACCTTCTCTTAAAGCATACTGTTTATGGTAAACACACTTACGCGATTGGCTCTAACGAAAGAGCTGCACGAGTGGCAGGCATTAATGTGCGACGCCACAAAATTATGGTGTATACCATTGCTGGGTCTTTATCTGGATTAGCGGGCGTGGTCATGTGTTCACGTGCCACCATTGCCCAGTCGGGTATGGGAACCATGTATGAGTTAGATGCGATCTCTGCCGTGGTGATCGGTGGCACCTCTTTGTTTGGTGGCCGCGGGCGTATTACTGGAACTGTTATTGGAGTTTGCATTTTAGGTGTTATTACCTCTGGCTTCACGTTCTTGCGTATCGACTTCTATTACCAAGAAATTGTAAAAGGCATGATTATTGTAGGTGCAGTAATGCTTGATCAGCGCCGCCAAGCCCAACGACGCTTACGCGCATAACCAGGACATTACTATGACATCATCTTCATCTACAGGCGGTTACAAAACTGTAAAAAGTTGGAAAGACTGGCTGCCAAAAGACGTCAGCATTCTTATGGTTTTGCTTGGCACAGTGTTTATTTTTGAAGTGCTGGGCTGGTTCATTGCTGAGCAAAGCTTTATCTTTAACACTCAACGTCTTACCATTATTATTTTGCAAATGTCTATTATTGGCATTATTGCCATAGGCGTGACTCAAATTATCATCATGGCAGGTATTGATCTATCCAGTGGATCGGCCCTGGCCTTCACAGGCATTGTGGCTGCAAGCTTTGCACAAACCTCTGAGTATACTCGTGCCGTTTACCCCGCTCTGACCGACATGCCTGTCCTTTTGCCCATTATTGCTGGCATTTTAGTAGGGTTTGTTTTGGGTGGTATCAACGGTGGTTTGATTGGCTATGCTGGTATCCCACCGTTTATTGCAACCTTAGGCATGCTTGTAGCTGCCAGAGGCTTAGCTCGCTGGTACACCAGTGGCTCCCAGGTCAGTTTCTTTATCGACGACTACGCTATTTTGGGCAGTGGCATTGTTCCGGTAATCATATTTTTAACCACAGCAATGGCGTTTCATTTATTGTTGCGCTACACCCGTTATGGTCGCTACACCTACGCTATTGGTTCGAACGAGCAAGCAGCGCGAGTGGCTGGCATCAACATTAGAGCCCATAAGCTGTTGGTCTATACCTTAGCTGGTGGCCTATATGGCTTGGCAGCAGTAGTAGAAACTTCACGCACACTCACAGCTCAATCTGGTGCTGGCATGCTCTACGAGCTTGACGCCATTGCCGCCGTAGTCATTGGTGGTACTTCGTTAATGGGTGGTAAAGGCCGTATTACTGGCACCATTATTGGTGTGTGTATTTTGGGTGTAATCACCTCTGGTTTTACATTTTTAGGTATTGGTTCGTTTTACACCAATATCGTTAAAGGCATTATCATCGTCGCAGCTGTTGCAGCTGACCAATATAGTAATAACAAAAACGCTAACCGTTAATTTTATTCTAACGATTTATCGGTTTGAAAAGTTTGAGAAAAAACACATGAAAGAAATAGGTATCGGTGTTATTGGCACCGCGTTTATGGGCAAAGCCCACTCTATCGCATATGCATCTGCAGCCACTGCATTTGGTGGCAATCTGCGCCCAAGGTTAGAAATGGTATGTGATCAAGACCCTCAAGTGGCTGAAGATAAGCGAGCAGAAATGGGCTTTGCCCGCTGCACGACCAACTACATGGACGTGGTGAATGACCCCAATGTAGATTTGATTTCTATTTGTGTACCTAATTCTGTGCACAAAGAAATCGCTATTGCAGCCCTGGCTGCAGGCAAACATGTGTGGTGTGAAAAACCCATGTCTACTAACTTGGCTGATTCTCAAGCCATGGTAGATGCTGCTGCAGCAAGCGAGCAGAAAACCATTGTTGGTTATAACTATACCCAAAATCCTTTAGTACATGCTGCTAGAGATATGATTAACGAAGGTGTGATTGGTGATGTCACTGGTTTTTTTGGTGTTTACGATGTAGACAACGAAGCTGATCCAGATCGCCCTTACAGCTGGCGTATGAACCGCGAGCTATCAGGCACTGGCGCCAATGCTGATGTCATGTGTCACTTAGTGAGCGTAGCCCACTTTATGACTGGCAGCGATATCAATAGTGTTGTGGGTGAATATGACATAGTTTATGCAGATCGCCACGATCCTAAAACGAATACCCGCAAAACTGTGGACAATGACGATGTATGTATGGCCATTGCTCGTTTTGACAGCGGCATTAAAGGTACCTTACGCGTAAGTCGGGTGGCTTGGGGTCGTAAGTGTGGTTTAAGCTGGGAAGTGCATGGTTCTCAGGGCATGATTCGTTTCGATCAAGAACGTCTTAACGAGCTGCAACTGTATACCCGTTCTGACGATCCTCGACAGCAAGGTTTCCGTACTATTTTATCAGGCCCTTATCATAAGCCTTATGATGCTTTTTTACCCAATGCTGGCCACACACTGGGCTACATTGATGTTAAAGCGTGTGAGTTAAATCAATTGCTCACCACCATTGAAGACGGTGGACAAACTTGGCCGTGTTTTGCTGATGGGTTAAAAATAGAAAAAGTAATGGATGCCATTGATCGTTCAGCCATGAGTGGCCATTGGACGGACGTGGAATAGCATGACTGACACGCCCACCATAGCTTCTGAAAAAACCTGGCATGCTCTAGTGTTAGGTAGAGCAGGCCTTGATCTTTACCCTCAAACTGATGGTGGTAAAACGCGAGATGCCAATGGATTTACTGCTGATATGGGAGGTTCTGGTGGCAATATTGCTGCAGCCATGGGCAAAGTTGGCACCAAGGTAGCACTATTATCAGCCTTGTCTGACGATAGTATTGGCCATTTTGTACGCCAAAGACTGCAAGAATGTAATGTTAGTGATGCGTTGTTACAAACTTGCCACGGCAACAGCCGCACTAGTTTGGCGATTGCCGAAGTAAGGCCGACAGATTGTGATGTCGTGATCTATCGTAATGATGCTGCCGATCTACAACTATGCCTCACCGATGCAATGAAGGCGGCTGTAGCTGACAGTAGCAACTTGGTGGTTACCGGCACTGCGCTGATTTCTGAACCATCACGCACCACCACTTTAGAGCTTATGCAACATGCTCAAACTCACTCAAGTCGTGTGTGGTTAGACTTAGATTATCGTCCGTGGAATTGGCCAGACTTGCAAACCACCCGGAGTATTTATAGCCTTGCCGCGCAGCATGCCACTGTAGTAATTGGCAATGAAGAAGAATTTGCAGTGCTCACGGATGAACTAGAGGCCTACATTGAGCGTGCCAATAGTCTTGTGATACACCAAACTATTTTACTTAAACGCGGTGGCCATGGTGCCAGTTTATTTAGCCAAGGCAAACGTCTTGATACCGGCGTTTACCCCGTCACCCCATTAAAGCCCTATGGGGCTGGGGATGCTTTTTTAGGAAATGTAGTAGACCACTATCATCAGCATAAAGATTGGCAATCTGCCATTACCAGAGGCAGTGCTGCCGCAGCTATTGTAGTGTCTCAACGTGGCTGTGCTAGCGCTATGCCCAATACAAAAGAAATTAATATATTACAAGAATCAAGTGTCATGACACCCTCTGCCACCTGGCGTTAGTGTCACGATAATAAGGAGTTTTACATGCATATCCCACCACATGACAATCAGAACAAAGCCATTGTAGACCGAGACGATGAAAAAACACCTTTATGTTATTTCAACATTGTTAAGCTCACTAAAGGTGAATCCTTTACTTCTATGGTTGAAGGTTATGAGACGTGTTTAGTCCCTGCTACTGGAAGCATTGACGTGAGCGTTGCAGGGCACCACTTTGATGCTGTAGGTAAACGTATGCACATTTGGCAAGGTGAGCCAGAGGGAGTCTATATTCCTGTTGGCACTGAAGTGACCTTTACTTGCGTCAGTGACGCTGCTGAAATTTTCGTCTCAGGTGCAAAGCACGATGAAGTGTATGAGCCTTTTGTAGTGCGCGAAGCGCAAATTGACCCAGTTCAATACGGTTCTGATGACACCAAGACACACCGCAAGATCAAACATATATTGGGTAAAGCTCAGGCTGGTAAGGTAGGGCGTTTATTAGTAAGCGAATTATTTACCGTAGGCGCTGGTGGCTGGTCTGGGTTCCCGCCCCACAAACACGATACTGATACATTGCCTACAGAGTCGCGTCATGACGAAGTGTATAACTTCCGTTTTAATCCAGAGCATGGCTTTGGCGCCCAGTTTATTACGCAAGAAGGCGAAGATATGGGCGATGTTTATCATATTCGTAATAGCTCTACTATTCAGATAGAAAAAGGTTATCACCCCTGTGTAGCAGGCCCAGGTTACGAGATGTATTACTTCACTATTTTGGGAGGCTTGTCACAACGGCCACTGCATCAAAATTTTCACCCTGAACATGTCTACCAGCTGGATACGATCCCCGGTATGAAAGACATGATCAATAAGTTTAAGTAGGCCACTATGTTAGTTAATTTATCAGACCTTATGCAGCCTGCTATGAAACATGGATATGCTGTGCCTTGCTTTAATGTATTTGGCTACGAAGATGCCTTAGCTGTAGTATCCGCGGCAGAAGCTCGTAATGCCAGTGTCATTTTAGCCGTTAACTTAGATATGACGCTGTTTATGCCCTTAGATCATATTATAGGCATGCTCAAGCCTCTTGCACTAAGTGCAAAAGTGCCAGTGTGTCTTCACTTAGACCATAATTATGATATTCCTACGGTACTTAGAGCAATAGATGCAGGTTTCACTTCGGTGATGTATGACGGTTCACAGCTACCCATTGAGCAAAATATTGAGGGAGTGCGGCAAGTGGTGGCCCATGCTAAAAATGTGGGTGTATCAGTAGAGGCGGAAGTTGGCTCTGTTCCCTATGCCAGTGGCAGGGATCATATTAAATCTGAACTAACAGACATTAATGAAGCCATGATGATGTTACAACAGGCCAAGCCTGATGTATTAGCCGTATCTGTGGGTAATGTACATCGCTTAGAAAACACCTTTGTGGATATTGATTTTACCCGTTTTGAGGAACTACAAGCGGCTTTAGATGTGCCCTTAGTCATCCACGGTACCAGTGGTGTAAAAACCCACGATATACAAAAGCTGGCCAAAGGAAATGTGTGCAAATTTAACATCGGTACTTGCTTGCGACAGCGTTTTGGCAAGTCGTTACGCCACACCCTTGCAACTGACCCTAATTTATTTGACCGGCTTACTATAATGAAGACCATTATTCCTGAAGTGAGCCAAGAAGCCGATAATATGATTGATCTTCTTGGCCAATAGCTAAGCTGATCAACTAGTCCAATTCAGCCCACACGAGATAAGTTCATGGCACAATTAACTGGCCTAAACAACAAAGTAGCCGTCATCACAGGTGGCAGTCAGGGCTTAGGCGCAGCCACTGCCCACCTATTTGCAGAACGGGGCGCCAAAGGCCTTATATTGTGTGGCCGGCAAACAGACAAAGGCCTTTTGGTCGCTGAAAAAATTCAACAGCAATACCCTTCCTGCAAAGTTCACTTTATTAGCGCAGATTTAGCCGATGTAGACTCACCCAAACGCATTATTGCTGCCGCACAAGAGTGTTTCGGACAATTAGACATTCTCATCAACGTAGCAGGACTGTCTGAGCGTGGCACACTATTAGACACCACACCTGAGTTATACGACCGCATTATGAACATTAATGTACGAGCTCCCTTTTTTCTTATGCAAGAAGCGGCTAAATTAATGCGCAGTAATGGTACCGACGGGGCCATTGTGAGCATCGGCTCCATTGCCGCCTATGCAGGTATGCCTATGCTCACCGCTTACTGCACATCCAAAGGTGGGCTCAACACCCTCACTCGCAACGCAGCCCACGCGCTAATGCGTGACCGTATAAGAGTTAACTGTTTAAATATTGGCTGGATGGCAAGTGATGAAGAAGACGTTATTCAGCGCAAATATCATGGCGCAGAAGATGGTTGGCAAGAAAAAGTAGGTGCTGGCATGCCTTTTGGCCGGTTAGTCGATCCGAACGAAGTGGCTAGAGCTTTAGCCTTTTTAGCCAGCGACGAATCTGGGTTAATGACAGGATCAGTGGTTAATTTTGATCAGTCAGTATGGGCTGCTAGCGATGCTATGGTGGTGCCTGAGCACCGGCTGCCAGATTAAACCTGGGCTAATAACCAATTTTTGAACGCCCTTACATCTGGACGTTGCAGGTGTGTTTTAGGGCAAACCACATAGTACGCATAATCAGTAATTAGAACCTGATCAAACACCTTCACCAATCGACCTGACGCTAAATGGTCTTCCACAAATGGCGTAGAACCTAACGCCACACCCTGGCCATCTATCGCCGCCTGTATAAGTACATTAGTGTCATCTATGGTGGTGCCACGCCTGTTAGAGATGCCTTTTACACCGGCTTGCCTTAGCCATTCATTCCAGGCATATGGGCCAGCATCATGCAGCAAGGTGACTTCAAGTAACTGCTCAGGTTTAAATAACGGTGGTTTATTAGCAAGCCATGTGGGGCTTGCTACAGGAAAAAAATCTAAGCGTATGATGGGGGTGCTCTCAACCCCCTTCCAGTCACCTCGACCATAAGTAACCGCAAGGTCAATGTCTTCGCGTTCAAAATCGACGGCATTGTGGGCATGAAACAAACACAAATCAATTTCTGGGTAAAGTTGCCAAAACTCTTTTAACCTTGGCGATAGCCACTTAGCTGCAAAGGAAGGTGCTAAGCGCACGTTAAGTACAGAGCCCCCCTTTTCTTGTTTCAGACTTACAACAGCGTTAGCCATGTCGTCAAAAGCATCAGCTAGCACAGGCATTAAAGCCTCACCTTGAGACGTCAATGATAAGTTCCTTGGTAAGCGCTTAAACAGACTATGCCCTAAGTAGTCCTCTAAGCCTTTCACTTGGTGACTAATAGCCGCTTGGGTGACAAATAGCTCATCGGCTGCCCGAGTAAAACTCAGGTGTCTTGCGGCTGCTTCAAAAGCACGCAAACTATTGAGAGGGGGCAGTTTTCTCGCCATGCGTTAACCTCTTTTATAAGCCTTATTATAGATTAGTTATTCTAATCTATAGCCATAGAATTAATCAATTGAACGCAACCGTATTTAAGCTAAAAATGAGGCTGATTTCAACTAATAAAAATAACTTGGAAAGCTCCTATGTCACGTCGATCCGGTGGCCGTCAGGCCCGTTTAGCAGAGCGTTTGGCTCCCTTAACTGAAGAAGCAAAGCCAGTCCATCCAGGGGAAACTGGTGGCACATTTATGCCTTTGTCTAAAAGTGCTATGTCTGCTGTTGCAGAGAATGCTTATCGCATCTTATCTGAAATAGGTTTTAGTCGTTCCACACCCCACTGTACAGAGATCATGGTAGAAGCTGGGGCAATTATGGGAGAGGATGGCCGGTTACGCATTCCACGTGCTTTAGTAGAGCATACCTTAAGTATTTGTCAGCGAAATCTAACACTCCATGGTGTAGAGCCTAAGCATGATATAACGCTAAGCGGGCAGCGGGTACATTTTTCTACGGCTGGCGCTGCGGTGCATGTGTCAGACCCAGAAAATAACACCTACCGCAATTCTGCGACGGAAGATTTATATGATATGGCGCGCATTGCTGATACCTGTGAGCATATTCACATGTTTCAGCGCATGTGTGTTTTAAGAGACATAGACGATCCAAAAACCATGGATTTAAATACACTTTACTGCTCTATCATGGGTAATAGTAAGCATATAGGCACCAGTTTTACTGAAGCAGACCATGTTAGTGCGGGACTTCAAATGTTACATCACTTTGCTGGCAGCGAAGAAGCCTGGCGAGCACGACCTTTTGTGAGCATGTCTAACTGCTTTGTGGTGCCCCCAATGACCTTTGCAGAAGAGTCCTTAGAATGCCTGCGTGTGGGGGTAGAAGGTGGCATGCCCATTCTATTACTTTCTGCCGGACAAGCTGGAGCGACCTCTCCCGCTTTGTTAGCAGGCGCAGTGTCTCAGGCTTGGGCTGAATGTTTAGGCGGTTTGGTTTACGTTAATGCCATTAAGCCAGGTGCCCCAGCTATTATAGGCACCTGGCCCTTTGTCTCTGATTTACGCACTGGCGCTATGAGCGGTGGTTCTCCAGAACAAGGTATATTATCTGCAGCATGTGCACAGATGGGTAACTATTTTGATTTACCTACAGGCACAGCGTGTGGCATGACCGATGCAAAATTCCCAGATTTTCAAGCTGGGGCTGAAAGAGCCTATACTGCCGTGGCAGCAGCTATGGCCGGTGCCAACGTTGTCTACGAATCTGCAGGAATGTACGGCAGCCTTATGGGCGCTTGCCCAGAAAGCTTACTCATGGACAATGACGTATTAGGTGCTTGCATGCGCATGACTAAAGGAATTAAAGTGGACGAAGACAGCCTAAGTTTTGACGTAATCAATGAAGTCTGCATGGGAGGCAAGGGCCATTACCTAGGCTCAGATCAAACCCTATCAGTCATGCAAAGTGAGTATATTTATCCCGAGCTAGGAGACCGTACCAGCCCTAATGTATGGGCTGAACAAGGCAAACCGGTGTTATTAGAAAAGGCGATCGCTAAAAAGAAAGAACTATTAGCCAGCTATTTTCCAACTCACATCAGCGACGAGGCTGACTTAGCTATACGCGCGGAATTTGACATCCGCCTTACCCGTGAACAAATTGGCCGTTAACACTGGCTGTAAGAGAAATACATTATGTCCCTACCATCCCATGCCCGCGTAGTTATTATCGGTGGCGGTTCCCTTGGTGTTAACCTTATGTACCACCTCACAGAAGAAGGCTGGACCGATGTAGTAATGATTGAAAAGGGTGAGCTTACTAGTGGTTCAACTTGGCACGCCGCTGGCCTTTGCCCTAACTTTAATGGAAACCATACTTTATCTAAAATTCACGATTATACCATCGAGCTGTATGACAAAATTCTACCAGCCAAAACCGGACTGCCTTCATCATTCCATAAGTGCGGCAGCCTTCGCGTAGGTTATAACGAAGTAGAAGAGCAGTGGTTCCGTAACGTCATGAGCCGTGCTCACAATATTGGGTGTGAAATGCGCTGGGTATCTAAAGAAGAAGCCAAAGCCATTAACCCTGTGATGAATTTTGACGGCGCACGCTGTATTTTATATACGCCTAATGATGGCCATGTGGACCCAACAGCTGTGGTTATGCCCTTGTCCCAATTAGCCAGAGAAAATGGTGCTAAAATTAGCCGTTTTAACCGCGTCACAGACATCAATATAGTACCCCAAGGTGGTTACGAGGTGATTACTGAACAAGGCAATATCGTTGCTGAACATGTGGTTAATGCAGGGGGGTGTTTCGCCCCTGAAGTAGGCCGTATGGTGGGCGTACATGTGCCTATTATTAACCTAGAACACCAATACCTGATCACCGAAGACCACCCAGAAATTGCAGCCTTAGTAAAAGAGCTGCCCGTTACTAGAGATTCCACTGCAGCCGCTTATATTCGTCAAGAGGGTAATGGTTTATTGGTAGGCCCATACGAAACCCGTGGTTCAAAGCCTTGGGCTATTAATGGTATGGATTGGGACTTTGATCGCGAATTATTTGCCGGCGACTTAGTACGCCTAATGCCTTGGCTTGAACGGTGTATGGAACTGGTGCCTATTTTCCAAGAAGTTGGTGTTAAAACCATTATAAATGGCCCTATTACCCACACCCCAGATGACAACTTTTTAGTTGGCCCTGTGGCTGGCTTAACTAACTTTTGGAACATGACTGGCGCCTCCATTGGTATTGCTCAAGGTGGCATTGGTAAATACATGGCACAGTGGATGGTTCATGGTCAGACAGAACTCAACATGGCCTCATTAGATAGCCGCCGTTTTGGTGATTGGGCTGATAAGAATTATTGCATTACCCGCGCTATTGAATCATACGAGCGGATGTACTCCAGCGCTTCGCCTACAGAAAACCGTCCCCATGGGCGCCCTATTCGCACCAGCGCATTGCATACAGTAATGGCACAAAAGGATGCAGTACACTTTGTTACTGCAGGCTTTGAAAAGCCTGCGTGGTTTAAAACCGATGCTGTGCGCAACGAAAGCGAAACTTGGACTCACAGCGAAGCACACGCTGTAGTGGCAGAGGAATGTGCAGCAGTGCAAAACACCTGTGGTATAACCGACATCAGCGGTACAGCTAAATTTCGTGTTATAGGCCCCGACGCTCATGCCTTTTTAGATCACCTGTCATGCAACAAGCTGCCTGCCAAAGATGGCCGTATTAGTCTTACCCTATTCCACGCGGCTAACGGTGGCATCATGGCTGAGCAAACCGTTAGCCGTATTAGCCATGACCACTTTGTATTGATGGGTGCTATTGGTTCACAAATTAAAGACATGCAGTGGATGCAGCAACATGCAGGTGATTACGATATCACCCTTGAAGACTTCACCGAAAACTGGGGTGGTCTGTTACTCACTGGCCCTAAAGCTCGTGAAATTTTGCAACACATCTGTGAAGATGACTTATCAACCAGCGCCTTCCCATGGCTAGCTTGCCAAACTATTCAGTTAGATTCTGCACCTGTTTTTGCTATGCGGGTATCTTACGCTGGGGAGTTGGGTTGGGAACTGCACATGCCTGTTTGGCAACTTATTTCAATCTATGAGTCACTAATGGAGTTTGGTCAGCCTTTGGGTTTACGAGACTTTGGCACGCGCGCTTTTAACAGCATGCGTATGGAAAAAATGTATCGCGCTTATGGCACCGAATTTACTGAGGAAATTTCAGGTTTAGAGGCAGGTATGGAGCGTTTCTTAGATTTAAGCCGGGAGTTTATTGGCCGTACTAATATGCTTCAGCGTCAAGCTAATGGTTTGTCTTTGCAACTGGCTTACCTGATATTTGATGACCAGGTAGCTGCAGAATGTTTTGGTAACGAAGCAGTGTTTGCTAATGGTGACCATACGGGTATTATCACCGGGGGCGCCTATGGCTATCGAGTAGAAAAAAGCTTAGCCTTTGCTTACCTCAAGCCTGAACATTGTAATGCGGGCCAGGCCCTGACTGTAGAGACCTCTGTTGGCACACGACATTGCCATGTAGAACTTGACGCAGCGTATAATCCAAATAATAGTTTATTGCGCAGCTAGCCACTAATACCAATAAAAACAACACCGTGGGCTATTGCTAATCCACGGCTAACGAGAATGTTATGAGCGACACCAAAGTATTGCCAGAAAAAGCACGCATTGCCATCATTGGTGGGGGCATTATCGGCACCTCCGTTGCCTACCACCTAGCCAAGCGAGGTATTAAGGACGTAGTGCTAATAGAACGTAAACAGCTTACTAGTGGCACCACATGGCACGCTGCAGGCCTAATAAGCCTTGCATGGGCCACACCTACCCTTACTAACCTAGCCAAGTACAGCCATGAGCTGTATGCCAGTTTGGAAGAAGAGACTGGCCAAGCCACTGGTTACAAACGTATTGGTAGTATCTCCTTAGCGCGAACAGAAGCGCGTTTAGAAGAAATTAAACGCACCTCGTCTATTTGTAAAGTGTTTGGTGTGGAATCAGAAATGATCGACAATACCCGCTTAGCAGAGCTTTACCCTGGTATTAATACCGAAGGGGTTATAGGTGCGCTTTACACACCGGGTGATGGCCAAACCAACCCCATCGACACCACCATGGCATTAGCCAAGGGCGCCAAGATGAATGGCGTGGAGATTTTTGAAAATACGGTAATGGAGGAACTGCTCACCAAAGACAACGTTATTACCGGAATTCGCACTGACAAAGGCACCATGGAAGTTGATCAGGTGATTTTATGTGGTGGCATGTGGACTCGAGACCTTGCTAAAACAGTCGGTGTGCAGCTACCTTTATATGCCTGTGAACATTCCTACATCGTTACAGAAGAGATGGAAGGACTGACACAGCGTCCCGTATTGCGTGACTTTGATCGTGGTCTATATTTTAAAGAAGACGCTGGAAAAATGTTAGTCGGCTGGTTTGAAGACAACGCTATTGGACTCCCTATGAACAAAATAGCTGATGACTTCTGTTTTGGACAGTTTCCCTTAGACCAAGATCACGTAGAACCCTATCTTTTAAATGGCATGGAAACCTTTCCGCAGTTGCAAGAAACAGGCATTCGTACGTGGTTTAATGGCCCAGAAAGCTTCACTAACGACAATCTTCACTTGCTTGGCCCTACTCCTCAAATAGACAAACTCTTTATAGCCGCCGGCATGAACTCCAAAGGCATTGGTGCGGGTGGCGGCGTGGGTAAAATCATGGCCGACTGGATGATTGATGGCTTTCCGTCGGGTGACGTAAGCGAGTGTGATTTACGTCGCCATCACCCTGCCCAACAACATGACGAATATGTATCTGAACGTATCCCTGAGGCCTTAGGTCATAGTTATGCAATGCATTGGCCTTTTTACCAATACGAAACAGCACGTGACCAAATTCATTCACCATTGCACCAAGAACTTACATCAGCAGGCGCCTGCTTTGGTGAAGTGTGTGGCTATGAGCGCGCCAATTGGTTTGCCAACCCAGGCCAAGAAGCGAAGTACCAATACAGCTACCAAAAACCAAATTGGTTTAACAACACCAAACAAGAGCATATGGCAATGCGTGAAAGTGTTGGCATTTACGATATGTCATCATTTGGTAAGTTTGAAGTCACAGGCCCTGCAGCCGGCAAAAACTTACAGTACATTTGTGCAGGCAATATCGATATTCCCGTAGGTAAAGTGGTGTACACCCACTTTCTTAATGCTCGCGGCGGCATCGAAGCCGATCTAACTGTTGCACGCACTGGTGAAACAACGTATTGGGTGATTACCGGCATTAGCTCCCACTCAAGGGATTGGTGGCACCTGAACCATCGCCTAATTGACGATGTATTGTTGCAAGACATTAGTATGAATTTTGGCGCGATGGCTCTTCAAGGCCCTCACGCACGTGAGGTGTTGTCTAAAGTTACAGACACAGATTTGAGTAATGAAGCTTTCCCATTTGCTTCGGGTAAAGTCATGGAAGTGGCTGGGGTGCGCATGTGGGTACAGCGCTTAAGCTACGTTGGCGAACTGGGGTGGGAGTTGTTTATTCCTGCTCAGCACACAGCCACTGTATACCGTGCGTTATTTGAAGCGGGTAATGCATTTGGCATACGCAATGTTGGCATGCATGCCGTTAATAGTGCCCGTATGGAAAAAGGTTTTGTGCATTGGGGCCATGATGTAGGCCCAGAAGACACCCTATTTGATGCTGGCCTTGCGTGGGCCGCCAAGCCAGAAGCGGGTGACTTTATAGGTATTAATGGCTTTAAAGAACAGCTTCAAGCTAAAAAATCTACCCGCAGATTGGTGCAGTTTAAGCTTGATGATACTGAAGCAATGTTATTCCATAACGAGCCCATCGTCATGAATGATGAAATTGTTGGTTATCTATCCTCAGGCATGTATGGCCATGCCCTAGGCAGTGCTATTGGTATGGGCTATGTAAACGCTCCAGACTTGTCTCCGATTCGCCTGTCAAAAGCAAAGTTTGAAATCGAAATTGCTCTTAAGCGCTACTCTGCTGAAGCCAGCTTATACGGCTTCTATGACCCTAAAGGCCTGCGCCCAAAAGCGTAGACTTCAACCTGAGTTCATGGAATAGGTTGTTTATCTCACCATGAACTCAGCTGTTACTTGGGCAATGACAGCGCCAATTACATGACAATCTGCGTCATTAAATGTTAGTGGTACTCGAAGGTCTAGGGTTTTTTCCAAAGCCCTAAGGGTATTCGGTAAATGAGGCATGGGATCAATGTAATGCCAGCTGTCATAACGGCTAGTGAATGCCTTAGGCTTATCATCGCCAAACCATTTAAGCTCTACGCCCTGAGCTGCGCAGGCAGCAATAAAGCCAGGTATTTGCCCAACGTCAAGGCCTATTGGGCGAAACTGAAGTGAGCTCCCCACAAAAGACTCTCTGGCATCTCTCACCGGTATATTTAGCCCCTCAATCGCTGCAATGGTGCTATGCAAAATAGCATAACGGCTATTCCAGCGTTGACAGTTTTTATCCAACCCTGGCAATTGGGCTAAACCTATAGCCGCACGTATGTTGTCCATGCGACCAGACATATTGGCGCTGATTAACCGTATATTTTCAAACACCTCAGGTGATGGTGCTGCACCGTGACGCTCATAAAGCATGTAAGACCCCGAATGCATAATCAGGCGCGCCGCAATTTCTGCATCATCTGTCACCACTAGACCACCCTCACCAGTATTCAGGTGTTTGTAGGTTTGTAGGCTAAACGCTGCAACTTGACCAAAATTACCAGACTTTTTATCACCCCATGAACCGCCCATAGTATGAGCACAATCTTCTAGTACTTGCAGGCCTAAGTCATTACACAAAGCCATAAGCCGGTCCATATCAGGAATATGTCCACGCATGAGTGATAACAACAAAATTTTAGCATTGCTGCTTTTTGCCTTAGCCTCTAGGTCCACTAAATCTAGGTGATAGTGTTCATCAATTTCTACCAATACTGGTTTACCCCCAGCGGCATGAATAGCACCTGGAACGGGTGCTAATGTATAAGCATTGGTGAGTACTTGGTCCCCTGATTGCAAACCCATAGCCCGCAGCGCAATATGTAAACCGTAACCACCAGAGGTGCACGCTAAACAGTATTTTCGGCCTTGGTACTGAGCAAAGTCCTGCTCTAACAAAGCCGCATCTGATAGTTCTTCACCCACTGTGTTGTAGCGGTGTAATCGACCTGAATCTAGTAATTCCATGACCCTTTTCTTTGCTGTTTCAGGAATGGGTTCTTGCTGGGTAAAGGCTTTATTAAATTGTATTTTAGACATCACTAGAGCTCATCATTGTAGGCAGCTGGGTAACATCTCATACCCTATAAAGTACCGCAAGGTTAACCTTACAGAAATCCGTAAAAACACACTACTGAGGTTAAATAAAAAGTAAGCATATAAACAGTGTGAGGCAAAAGCCTTTGCAGTTATGATGTCAATCTAGAGAATAACCATCACATCATTCCACACTGCAGGAAAACCAGAGATTCGATTTAAATGATTAAAACTATAGTCCTCAGTTTAGTTGCTATAACATTCATTTTAGCCCTAGCTGCTGGAGGTGGGGGGTATTACTGGTATTCTACAGCTGATGTATTTGGCGCTCCAATGACTGGGTCACAGAAACAGGCCTACAGCCACTCAAAAAACTTTTTACAAAGTCAATTTGTGAATACGGTTGAGACTAACTTAGATCAATCTTTTGGTCTTATGATGAGTTCATTATGGGATTATATGACTCTTCAAGAGCTGGCTCCAGAGCGCAACCTTGATGTTATCAAGGTGGACGTGTCACACGTAAACAATATCACTAATAAAACCCAACTTTTGTGGTTTGGTCATTCCTCGTTTCTACTGCAAACCGCCAACCAAACCTTATTATTTGATCCAATATTTAGTGACACAGCTGCACCCCACCCAACTCTTGGTAGCAAACGTTACAGTAAAAACCTGCCTATCGAACCAGCACAGCTGCCCCCCATTGACGCGGTCATAATTTCTCATGATCATTACGACCATTTAGACTACCCCAGCATTATGAAGCTAGATGCCAAGGTTAAACATTACTACGTGCCCCTTGGCGTAGGGCAGCACCTATTACACTGGGGCATTGCCCCAGAGCGCATTAGCGAAATGGACTGGTGGCAGGCTAACGATTTAAATGATATCAAGCTGACGTTTACCCCTGCTCGCCACTTTTCTGGCAGGCGGCTGGGAAATAGCAACTCTACGCTATGGGGTGGGTGGATGATTGAGGCACCGATGCAACGGATATTTTTTAGCGGGGACAGCGGCTATGGCCCTCACTTTAAAGAAATTGGCCAACGTTTTGGCCCTATTGATATCGCTTTGTTAGATACTGGGCAATATAATTCCCGCTGGCGGGCCATTCACATGGTGCCTAAACAAAGCCTACAAGCTGCAAAAGATTTACGGGCCCGCATTTTAATGCCCGTGCACTGGGGCGCTTTTACCTTATCGCTACACCCTTGGGACGAACCTGCAGAACAAACAAAATTACTCGCACAACAGCAAAACCAAGCGTTTGTCATTCCCCGAATAGGCGAATTAATGCAGCTACTCCATGAACCTATAGTTAGGAATTCATGGTGGCAAAAATACTAAAAAAAAGCCCAGATAAACTGGGCAAAGTCACTTAGGAATATGTTTTACACTCATTAACAATAGACCATAAATGTATTTTTGGTGGTCTTATTGAAAAATAATTAATCACTAAATACTGCACTCATTAGTTTCACAGTGCAGTTCAACATCAGCCGCTGTAATCGCACTCATGTTAAACATACCACGGCCTGTAACCGACGGAATAACAATGTGAGCAGGCTTAGATAAACCGTGAACAAAGGGCCCAATAAGTAAGGCATCAGTTAAAGAACGAATAAGTCCTAAGGTAATGTTGGCTGTATCTAGGTTAGGCATGATGAGTAAATTTGGCTGCCCCGTAAGCTTTGAATTGGGAAAAATAGTCTGACGTAGCTCTTCATTAAGGGCTGTGAATGAGTGCATTTCACCTTCGATTTCCTCATTAGGGTAACGCTCGCGAAGTGTGGCAGAGGCCTGACGCATTTTGTTAGCTTGTGGGTCGCTGGAAGTACCAAAATTAGAGTGGGATAACAGCGCCACTTTAGGTTTAATACCAAACTGGCGCACAAAGTTCATACTCGCTTCAGTGGAAGCCACAATCTCTTCTGCAGTTGGATCTACAGTTAAAAACGCATCGGCTAAGAACAATGGGCCACTAGGCAATAATAATGCACATACGCTAGATACGTGTGTATCTGGCGTTTTCGGACCAAGCACTTGCAAAAGAGTTTTGAAGTGGGTATCAAAGCGCCCTACTTTGCCACAGATCATGCCATGGGCTTCATCTAAATCCACCATAACCGAAGCTAAAGCCGTACAATTATTACGCATTTCTTGTTTGGCAGTTTCTACAGAGATCCCTTTGCGTGCAACTTTTTTGTGGTAATGCTGCCAATAGCGGTTATGCAGGTCACAATCTTTAGGGTCGAACACTTCTACGTCTTCACCTAACTTAAAACGCAAGCTCAAACGATCAATAGACGCTTCCATCACACTCTGGCGGCCAATAAGAATAGGTTTTGCTACGGCTTCATCCACCATAGCTTGCATGGACATAAGTACATCATCATTTTCGCCTTCCGCATAAACAATTCGGCGCTGCGGGCCTTGCTTTGCTTTTTCGATCATTGGCTGCATAAACAAGCCTGCCTGGTTTACATAACCTTGTAACTTAATGCGGTAGGCGTCTAGGTCTTCAATAGGGCGAGTGGCTACACCACTTTCCATTGCTGCTTTAACGACAGCTAGCGGCACTTCTTCAATTAATCGTGGGTCAAAGGGCTTAGGGATGAGGTATTCAGGGCCAAACTTAAAGTTTTCACCCGGGTAGGCTGCAGCTACAACATCTGTCACTTCTTTACATGCTAGGTCTGCGATTGCTCTAACACAGGCGTGCTTCATAGCTTCGTTAATTGTCGTGGCACCACAGTCTAATGCACCACGGAAGATAAATGGAAAGCACAACACATTATTTACTTGGTTGGGGAAGTCAGAACGTCCAGTGGCAACTATGGCGTCGGGGCGAACTGCCATAGCCAGTTCAGGCATAATTTCTGGTGTAGGGTTAGCCATCGCCAAAATAAGTGGCTTTGGCGCCATACTTTTCACCATATCTTGGGTTAACACACCAGGGGCAGATAAGCCCAAAAATAGGTCTGCATCAACCATAGCATCAGCTAAGGTACGGTCTTCGGTCTCTCTTGCATAGTTTTCTTTCCAAGGGTTCATTCCATGCCCTCGGCCTTTATAGATCACTCCTGAGCGATCTATTAAGGTAACTTGGTCTAACGGCAAGCCCATACTCACAAGCAAGTCTAAACAGGCAATGCTGGCCGCACCAGAACCTGAGCCCACTACTTTAATGTCTTCTATATTTTTTCCTACTACTCTCAAGCCATTATAAACTGCAGCTGCAGCCACAATTGCAGTGCCGTGCTGATCATCATGGAAAACTGGGATATTCATCCGTTCACGCAGTTGTTTCTCTACTAGAAAGCATTCTGGCGCTTTAATATCTTCTAAGTTAATGGCACCAAAAGTAGGTTCTAACGAAGCAATAATATCCACTAGCTTATCAACTTCATTTTCTTGAATTTCAATGTCAAACACGTCGATATTCGCAAATTTTTTAAATAGCACTGCTTTGCCTTCCATGACAGGTTTAGATGCCAATGGGCCAATATTACCTAACCCCAGTACTGCTGTGCCATTAGTAATTACACCGACTAGGTTGCCACGGGCGGTGACTGCTGCCGCCATATCTTCATTTTCTACTATCGCTTCACAAGCATATGCCACACCAGGAGAATAAGCGCGCGCAAGGTCACGTTTATTAGCCAGCGGTTTTGTGGGTTGAATACACAATTTACCGGGTGTTGGGTGAGTATGGTAGCGCATTGCGCTATCCTTGAGAGACTCAGGCATGAATTTTTCCTTGGCAGTGGTGAGTTAAGGGGTAGTGGCACTAACGTCATCACTTAGTGTCAGCGTGACGCTTTAACAGGCGCGTTAGGATAACGCGTTCAGATTGAAACAAAAAGCAATAACGCCATTTAATTTTGTGTAGTAATACTAGATTACATCTAAAATTAATGCCAATTTATAGCATTATAACTAAATATTTGTAAATTATTTACAGAAATGACACTGCATCGAATTAGCCAAAAAAACCATGCTGTTGCTAGCGTTACTGGGGCTGAAATTAAATGTCCCGAGCCATGCCATAGAAATCTTTATTAGGCTGTATAGAGGCGAAGCTCACCATACGGTTACTGAGCCCAAAAAAGGCTGTAATTGCGGCGATATCCCACATATCTTCATCACTGAAACCAAAACTTTTTAATATAACAAAGTCTTCCTCACTGGTTGCTTGAGCATTATTAGATATTTTTAGTGCAAAAGTGAGCATGGCTTTTTGCCGCGCAGAAATGTCAGCTTTTAGATAATTTACTGCAACCTGATCTGCGATTAAGGCATCTTTGGCCCGTATCCGTAATATCGCCCCATGGGCTACGACACAATACAAACAACCATTATCATTAGATGTGGTAACAATAATCATTTCTCGTTCAGCTTGGCTTAAGCCACTTTCTTTAAGCATTAATGCATCATGGTAAGCCATGAATGCCCTCAGCTCGTCTGGCCGGTGAGCCATGGCCAAAAAAACGTTGGGTACAAAACCTGCTTTTTCTTGAACTTCTAATACCTGGCTTTTAATGTCTGCAGGCAGATCTTCAAGCTTAGGCACCGGATAGCGGCTAATCGTATTCATGTTTTATACCTCAGTTAGGCGTTTACATTAACCACAAAACGGCCCCGAGTGCGGCCATCAATTTGGCCTTGGGCAGTATCTAAGGCTTGAGATAGGGTAATCTCCGTCATCATGGCGTCTAGCTGTGTGGGGTTTAAATCTTTTGCTAGGCGGGCCCAAGCAGCAACACGGTCAGCCTTAGGGCGGTAGACACTGTCTACACCAGCTAAGATAACACCGCGTAAAATAAAAGGCATTACTGTGGCTGGTAGGTCATACCCTTGGGCCAAACCACACGCAGCAACAGTGCCTCCATACTTCATCGATGCACAAATATTAGCCAAGGTGTGGCTGCCTGCAACATCTATCGCGCCAGCCCAGCGCTCTTTAGCTAAAGGCCTACCTTTTTCACTAAGTTCATTGCGGTCCATCACTTTGCTGGCGCCTAAACTCATTAAATAATCTGTTTCTTCAACTCGGCCACTAGAGGCCACTACAGTGTACCCCAGTTTAGCCAGTAAGCTAATTGCAACGCTACCCACACCACCTGCAGCACCCGTCACTAATACCTCACCTTTGTCTGGCGTCACACCATGCTGCTCTAAAGCCATAACACACAGCATTGCCGTGTAGCCCGCCGTGCCAATAGCCATGGCTTGTTTGGACGTAAAGGCGCTGGGCAGTGGCACTAGCCAATCCCCTTTTACCCGAGCCATTTGAGCTAGCCCACCCCAATGCCCCTCACCTACTCCAAAGCCATTCAGTACAACCTTATCTCCAGCTTTAAAATCTGCGTGATCACTCTTCTCCACCGTGCCTGCAAGGTCTATTCCAGGTACCATTGGAAAGCTGCGCACTACGGGGGATGCACCAGT
The DNA here is from genome assembly GCF_047730085.1 of Candidatus Njordibacter sp. Uisw_056. Taxonomy (NCBI): domain Bacteria; kingdom Pseudomonadati; phylum Pseudomonadota; class Gammaproteobacteria; order Pseudomonadales; family Candidatus Njordibacteraceae; genus Candidatus Njordibacter; species Candidatus Njordibacter sp. Uisw_056. The sequence goes on from NZ_CP159830.1 coordinate 1,964,209, forward strand.
AATAGCTAGGCTATCTTTATAATTCAGGGTGGAGTAGTCCACCTTAATTAACACATCCCCTTGAGGTAATTGTGCCTCTTTAATCTGGCCCAATTGAGCGGTGTATCCTGCTGCGTCCTTGTTGATTAGTAGCGCTTGCATGTTTAGCTTACTCTGGTAAATTTTTGTCATAACAGGCCAATAACCATACGCTGAAATTATGCCAAGAGCATTAGCCTTTGGTCTACAGTTATTACCTATTATTAATAGTGGTAACGTCTACCATTGTTGGTAACGTCTACCATTGTTGGTTACGCCCACAACATTGCCACAAATAGGCACTAGAGATGCCATATCCTAATCATTTTCTTCTATCTCTGCGCAAAAAAGGTTGAGTCATACAAGTAACATGCGAGGCGAAATAAAGCTTACTTCACCTAATTAGCTAAATGACCTACGCATAGTTTAGTTATGGTCTGCGGTATCAACGCTTGAGTGGTCTGCCATGGTATGACCATGCGATGATTTATGCTCTTTAGGCTTCTCGCTGATACCAATAATCAGAGGTTCATGCAGCCGATCAATAAATGGGCTGGAAATGTTATAAATTAGCCGCCAATCACCTACCATTTCTAATACTAAAAAAAACTCATACTGGCCCACTAAATCCGCTACAGGCATCGCTATAATTTGCCTCATGTTGTGAGCCATAGGCATAGACGGCATTTCTGCACTGACACTCATTTCAGCATTACTGACAGGTTTGCTTTGGAATGATAGGTTCACCTTGCAGGTATAACTTAATGGCTGGTCATGGGGCATACAGCTGGTGTGCGTGTTGGCTATATTAGCGTGTACATTATTAGCGGTCATTATAAGCGTTAACGCCAACAAAAAAGGCGGTACTAAGGTGAAAATTGTAATCCCAGATGAAAGTCTTTTACCTGTATTATTTTTCATTATTATTCTCCTAACTCAAAACTGCCATTATTAATTATTTTATGCTGTTGAATAACTGTGCCCCTAGTCTCGATATGTTCACCAGTAACCAAAACTCCTACTCCCCTGTTCCGCAGATCAATAAGTATTTGCCACACCTGCTCCCTGGGGCCCTCCGACAGACCCATTAATGGCTCATCAGCTAATAAATAACGAGGATTAGCGAGCATTGCTCTAGCCATAGCCAGCATTTGTGCCTGACCACCACTCAAGACATAGGCTGGCTTATCTAGCAGTGGCAAAAGCTGTGGGAAATACTCTAGTGCAGCTTCAATACTCCCACTGCCACCCGCAACATAAAGACCAAACTGAAGATTTTCCCGCGTTGATAGCCGCCCAAATAGCTGCCGGCCCTCTGGCACAAGCACTACTCCCGCTTGCAGTAAGTAGGCTGGGCTGCGTTGGTTTATAAGGCACTGGTCAAGCCAGACATTGCCCTTTGAAGGCACCGCGCCAATAATCGCTTTAAGAAGACTAGATTTACCCGCACCATGGTGCCCATCAATCACACTAATTGTGCCTTCAGTTATAACTAAGCTCACCGCATTTAGGGCCGTAAGCGCACCGTATCGCACCGTTATTTGGTCAAGTTTTAACATCAGTTCCCTTCTCAACTAACCCCCGGTTAAGCTGCATTTCAACTACCGAATCAGTGATCATGAGCATAAAATCAAACCGATGCTCTACCACTACTAAAGCTGTTTTTTGACCCAGATTTTGCTGCAAGAAAACACCAAATTGATCTAACTCAATGGCGGTCAAGCCAGCTGATGGCTCATCTAAAAACAGCACTTCTGGGCTAGCCGCTAGGCCTCTAATAACTTCAGCTTTACGCAGCATAGGCAGAGGGATTTCGTCTGGGAACAAGTGTAAGCTTGCCTGTAAACCACTCAATTCTATTAGCTTGGCCAATCTTTTTTTTGATTCAGGGGCTCGGGCTGCTAACAATAATTGTTCTCCCAAGTTGGCTGTTATTAAAAAGCGAGTGCTTTGAAAAGTTCTTTGAATTCCCGCTTGAGCAAAGGCCCAGGCAGGTTGATGGGTTAATGTTTTGTTGTTGAGTTGAATATGACCTGAATCAGGCTTCAAAAAACCTGTAGCAACATTAATGAGGGTCGACTTACCCACCCCATTAGCGCCTGTAATGCCAAGGCGCTGCCCAGGTTTTAAGGTCAGGGATATATCTGTTAGTACATCAATCCCACCAAAAGACTTACCTATGCCATGGAGGCTATACATGGCGATTTCTCCAGCGGCTTTTCAAGTGGGAAACCAGCCTCGGGCTAATAATACCTTCAGGTCGAAACACCAGCAACAATGCCACCAGGCCACCAAAAATAATCATTCGATAAGCTGCTAAGGAACGAATACTTTCCAACAATCCAATATCTAAAAAAACGCCTAATAGAGGACCAATCGCTGAACCAAGGCCACCAATAACAGCATAAGCTAGGCCATGTATGCCTAGCATAACGCCAAACATAGCTGGCTCAATATGGGTATTAAAAAGGGCAAATAGGCCACCACCAAAACCAGCCACAGCGCCAGATAAGGTAATAAAACTAAGTCGGTAACGGGTCGGGTTGAGGCCTTGAGACTGAGCTAAAATAGGGTCGTTACCCACCATTCGCGCACCTAACATGATAGGACTGCGTTCTAGACTAAAGAGTACTATTAACAGTATTATTAGACAGGTTACTGCCAGTAATAAAAAGTCTGTCACCTGATAATTATTCTCAAAAATCCAGCGAATGTTAGAAAATCCTTCAGGGCCATCAGGACCTATAATACGTCCATCAACACTCTGGGTGAAACGCAGATGCAACAAAAAAAATCGTAAAAGTTCGGCAAAGCAAAGCGTGCTAATAGCAAAATAGATACCTGACAAGCGTATAGTAAGTAGCCCTAACACCAGAGCACAGGACGCTCCACCTATAGCGCCAGCCAATAGCCCCCAAAAAACATGAGCGCCAGCCAAAGCCGTTGCAGATGCTGTAATATAAGCACCAATACCAAAAAAAGCCTGTTGCCCAAACGAGACCTCACCAACCACTAAGACTAAATAAGCAGAAAGAGCCAAAAATGCAATGAGTGTCATATTAGTCAATACAGAGGCAAGGTACATATCCATAGCTTAAACTCGCTCCTGAGCCAAGCTATCAGTGCGATAAATTTTAACACCCATTAGGCCTCCTGGCCTGATGATCAATACTAAAAAAACCAACCCAAAAGTCACCATGTCACGAAATTCAGCACCCAGCACAGCGCCAGCATGGGTTTCAACAAGGCCTAATATGAGTCCGCCAATGACAGCGCCTGTTAACGAGCCTACACCGCCAATAATCATGGCTATAAGGCCTTTAAAAGTGCTCCATAAACCGAACAGAGGAGTCACATAACCATCTGCAGATAAAATCATAAAGGCCGCCAAACCGCCTAAAATACCTGCTAACAAAAATATTATAAAACCCAACCAAGGTACGCGAGCACCTAATAAATGGGCTGTTTCAGGACTGTCTGCGGTGGCCCTAATCAACAGTCCAAGACGAGTTTTATATAGCAACAGATACAACACTAGTATGCTAACTAAAGCGATAACAAAGTGCAGAAGTTGATCACCACGCACAAAGACCTCTCCCCACCATAAATTTGGCACCTCAATACCCTGAAACGCGTGTGTTCTTTGGGGTAACAGTTGGGATGAAATTTCGTCCAGTTGCATCCACACCGCAAAACTGGCAATCATTGCTGTTACAGCACCATGGCGTTTGCTATGCGGCGCAAAGCACAGGCGTTCCACATAGGCAGAGGCTAAGGCTACTCCCACTATAGTCACGAAAAACAGACCCCAGGCACCCCAACCAAGTATAGGTTCTAGGTAAATGGCTAGGGAAGCGCCAAATAGTAAACAGGCACCGAAGGCAAGGTTGATTCGACGCATAATACCAAACACTAGAGCAAAGCTTAGCCCTAGAAGCGCATAGGTAGACCCTATCATCAGGCCATCGATACTTGTTTGTAGCATATCCATCTGAACCTACCCTAAATTTTAGCCACCACCAAGGTACGCCCGCTTGATAATGTCATCATCCTTTAGCTGGTCAGGGGTGCCACTGAAAGTCACTTTACCCTGATCCAGTAGGTAGAAATAATCTGCCACCTGCAGGGCTTTAGTAGCATTTTGTTCCACCAAAAGGATAGACATACCATCCTCATTGAGCTGCTTAATTATGGCAAAAATCTCATCAACAATAAGTGGTGACAAACCCACTGAAGGTTCATCCATTAACAATATACTTGGCCGTGACATTAATGCACGTGCCAGAGCCAGCATCTGCTGTTCACCTCCAGAAAGGTTGCCCGCTGGCTGATCATGACGCGCTTTTAGAATAGGGAAGCGGTCATACATCTTGTCAATGTCGTCGCTAACTTGAGCTGCCATAGCTCGACTTTGGGTAAAAGCGCCAGCAAGAAGGTTTTCATACACTGACAAATCTGGAAATACCAAGCGGTTTTCTGGCACTAATGCCAACCCTTTACGCAGTATTTTTGGTGCTCCAAGGCCTGTTAAATTTTGGTCCAGCAAACTAACTGTGCCAGTATCTGGAGCCAAAATTCCAGCCAAGGTAAACATAAGAGTCGTCTTACCTGCTCCATTGGGACCAAGGATACACGTCACTGCACCTTTTTTAGCTTCCAACGAAACTCCCTTTAACGCTTTAATGAGGCCATAGGAGGTCACCAAATTATTTACACTTAACATCAGCTCACTCCTCCATGGGCGTTTTCTGCCGATCCAAAATAAGCCTCTTGTACTAGCTTGTTATTCTGAATTTCGATAGGAGTACCCTGCGCTATAGGCTTGCCAAAGTTCAACACTGTAATGCGGTCAGTTACATTCATTACCAATTCCATTACATGCTCTACCAGCAATACAGTCATACCCATTTCCTTCATAGCCAGCACTCGCTGACACAGATCTTTGATCTCAGCAGAGTTCATGCCTGCTGCCGGTTCGTCTAAAAGAATTAGCTTAGGTTTGGATGCCATCGCCCGAGCAAGTTCCAAGCGTCGTTGCTCTCCAAAGGCAAGATTACCCGCTAAATGGTCCGCTTTATCACCTAAACCAGAAAACTCTAATAATTTTTGTATTTCCTGGCGGCGTGCTGGTGAGCGTCCAAACCAGTTAGATACCCAGCCTTGTTCTTGGCCAGGCTGATCTCGCCAGGCCACCCATAAATTTTGCCAGACCGTCAACTCACTGAACAATCTGATATTCTGAAAGGTGCGGGCCACTCCCGCATCAACACGGTTGTGGGGAGCAATAGCACCAAGATCAATACCATCCAATAAAATTTCCCCATCAGTAGGCGCAAATACACCACACACTAAATTAACAGTGGTACTTTTACCAGAACCATTGGGGCCAATAAGGCCAAACACCTCACCTTGTTGAATTTTGAAATCAAGCCCATCTACGGCACGTACGCCACCAAAATGCTTAACTAAGTTGCGTACTTCAAGCATCTGCTTTGCCTCCCTTTGTCAGTTTTGACAACAGTTTTCTTATGTCTGCCACTAGGTGCCCATCAAGCAGGCCTTGTGGCCGCATGTTCATTACCAAAATAATCAGTAACCCAAAAATAAGGTTGCGGTAATCACCCATAAACCTTAATCCTTCAATAATAAATCCTTGGATAAAGATAACCGCCAAAAGAGTTCCTATAACGCTACGTAAGCCCCCTATAATAGGATAAGAAACAGCAAAAGTTGCCAATAAAATTACAAAAGTATGATGGTCAACATAAGTGGTCGAATGAGCAAATAGCCCACCGCCAATGCCTGCAATAACACCACCGCCGGTCATCGCAGCAACTTTTACCATGGTCAGATTAATACCTGAGCTTTGAGCTGCCAGCTCGTCTGTACCAACAGCCCGCAACACAGCGCCAGCTCTGACTTGATCCAGCCACCAAAGAGCCAGCATTACCACCATCACCACAAACCAAATGAGGCCAACAATATGTATTTGTTCCCAACCATTGGCAGCAAAGTAACGAATCTCTCTAAAACCCTGAGTACTATCAGGGCCCACTTCAACGCCATTCACATTGACTCGCCAGCTAAGGTTAAAGAAGAACAAGCGCACAATCTCAGAAAAAGAGATCGTTGCTACCACTAACATCAATCCTTTTACCCTTAATGCTGGAAAACCGACCAAAAAAGCAAAGAAACCCGCCATGAGCGAACCAAGAGCTAGAGCAGCAAAAATATTCCAACTGAAAATAACAGTCAAAATACCTGAGACATAGGCACCAATGGCAAAGAAACCAACCTGGGCTAGACTTAACTGGCCAGTAAGCAATAATAAATAAGCTGACAGACCAAGCAGCGTATGCACCCCGATAGTCTGCAAAATACCCAATAAATATGTCATGGTATCAATCCCGGTTGATGGTGGTGCCGAAAAGCCCATTGGGGCGCAGCACAAGGAATAAGAAAAGCAGAAGGAATACGTAGATATCACGTTCGTTTACACCACGAACTAATAGGAAGATACTTTCGGCTGCACCTACTGCAAAGCCAGCAACAATGGCACCACGAATACTGCCAAGGCCACCAATTACAGTAACAATCAGGCCCTTTACTGTGAGAGGCAGGGTCAACAGGGGTGACAATACGCCTACAGAGGCTGCTAAAAGACAACCTGCAAAGCCTCCCAAGACACCCGCCAGAATAAAGGTTGCACTGTTGGTTCTATGGATTGGAATACCACATAGTAAGGCAGCTACAGGTTGCTGTGAGGTGGCACGTGTGCCTAATCCAAGCTTAGTTCGGTAGAGCAAAAGCATAACAATAGCCATGAGAATAAAACTAAACCCCATGACCAAAAGTAAATCTCCACGGATACCAAACTCACCTAAAAAGAAATAAGCGTCTGGTAAGATGGCAGGAAACGACATAGGCGAACCAGAAGTTTCGTGAATAATCAGTTCGTCAATAAAAAATAGGGCTCCAATAGAAGCCATTAGAGGTGCTAGATGGTTACCTCTTGGCATAAATCGGAAGCAGACAAAATAAAGGATCAAGCCGATAACGCCCGACATAATGGGGCCAATAATAAAAGCCATTAGTGGGGGTAGGCCAAATATGGTCAATGACATCAAACCCGAATACGCCCCAGCAATACTGGATGCTGCGTAGGCTAGATTGAGTTTATGCATTGCTCCAAAAATCAGTGTAAAGCCTAACCCAATCAAGGCATAAATGGAGCCAAACAGGACTCCGTCAATCAGTGACTGGATTATGTCTATATGGTCAAAATTCATAAGATTTCACTTTGTACATTCTTGCAACAGCTACACTTAATAAGCAACGGCTATTAAGTGGGCTATAAATTATTAATGTGGGTAAGAACCCGCCAGAATAGGACTGGCGGGCTTAAAGGGCGTGTGCCCAACTTACCTAGGGTCGTGGATTACATTCCATGAACCACTTTGAGCCTGAACAAATACGTAGGGCTTAAGCGCCTCACCTTCGTCTTGTACTCGGGTAATTTTACCTAGCAAACCGTCAGTTTCAGTTAGAGCAGCAAGCCCGTCACGAATCATACGGCGCTCTTGCTCAATCATATCTGGGTCACCAGTGATGCCTACATTTTCGATAACCTGCTTGATGATCATTACGTTTTCCCATACTGCAGCAGAGTGCAAATCAGCATCACCACCATTAGCAGTAGCAAGTGCCGCAACTTCAGCAGCTGCTTCTGTAATTGGCGCAAAACTAGTAGGAATAATCATGCCTTCAGCTTCAGCAGCACAACCTTTCATGACTTCTGCAGATGACGATGAAGTTAAACCAACAATCATCTTCGGCTTAACTTTCTGGCGAGATAATTCTTTAAGCATGCCGCAAGTGGTGAAAGGGTGAGATGAAATAATCAAAACATCAGCATTTGAACGTCTAAACGCACGTGCTTGGACCGAAAAACTAGCATCGGCTTGAAGCCAGTTAGAAGAGCTGTTCAACACTTCCTTATAGCCAGAAGCAATGTCACCTGTTAAACCTTCAATGTCACCTGTAGCCCAGGTAAAGCCGTGACGGGTAGCCGCCTGCACAATAACCTTAGAATAGGTTCCATTAGAGTGTCCCTGATCTGTCTCTGTACCACCGTAGATAGTTTTTAAGTCAGGATTATTTTCAGCAATCCAAGCCCATAGACGATCATACATTTCTGGCTCGTTAGGGGTATTACGGAAGGTCCATTGGGAAATCTTAGCCAAGCCATTACGTACGGCTGTGTCCGTTAGAATAGGATATTGCAAGCCGGTGTCGCCAGTATCGTCAACCTGCTTTTGGAACACACCAAACATTGCAGCAGCAGCACCAGAACAAGTGGGGCCAATACCAATAAGAGATTTGCCTTCAGCGGCCTCTTTACGAGCTACGGCAATAGCCTGCTCTGCGTTACAGGCACTATCACTATAATTATAGGTAAGCTTAGCCATAGAACCATCAGCCAGCTTAACACCACCCATTTCATTGACTCGGGCAACCGCAGCTGACATTACTGCCTCTGAGTTAATACCGAATGATCTTAATGGGCCTGATTTAGCACCCCAACCTGCAATATTAATTTCGGTTTCAGCAACAGCTGCTCCCGAGGTAAGCAGTAAAGCTGATACTGCACTGACTATTATTTTTTTTGTAAATTTCTTCATAGTTTCTCTCTAATTTTTTGTTATTTGGTTAGTTAAGTAAAAAAATTATTCGGTACAGCTATCCTCTATCGGTCATCCTCCATTAGTTATCCTTCAGTTAGTCGATTTATCGGTTACGAAATACGGGGGCACGCTTATGCAAAAACGCATTCATGCCTTCTTTTTGGCCATCGGTTGCAAATGCAGCTTGAAAATAAAGCCGCTCAGTGCGTAACCCCTCAGCTAAAGGAGCTTCAAGGGCCATATTGACTGCTCGCTTAGCCATTTTTACAGCTGGAGCGTTATAGCCAGCTATTGTATGAGCGGCTTCTAATGTTATCTGCAGCAGATCTGCTGCTGGCACTACTCGCGCTACTAGTCCAGCCTCTTTAGCTTCTTGGGCACCAATATTTCGACCCGTTAGCACTAGATCCATGGCTAAAGCTTTACCCAAAGAACGGGTAAGCCGCTGAGAACCACCAATACCCGGCAAAATGCCCAGCTTAATTTCTGGTTGGCCAAACTGTGCGTCTTCTGAAGCAATGATAAAATCGCATAGCAGGGCCAACTCACAGCCACCACCGAGGGCGAAGCCCCCAACTGCTGCAATAATAGGCTTGCTTATACTGCTAACTTGATCCCAAGGTGACAAAAAGTCATCCATATAGAATTCGGTGAAGCTCTGTGACGCCATTTCTTCAATATCTGCCCCAGCGGCAAAGGCCCTTGAACTTCCAGTAATGACGATAGCGCCAATCTGAGGATCAGCATCAAAATCACGCAGTGCTGCAAGGGTTTCATTAGCTAGTTGCCGGTTGAGCGCATTTAACTGTTTGGGCCGATTAAGGGTGATTAACCCCACCTGCTCGCGCCGCTCAACCAAGATCATCTCTGGTTTATCCGTGTCACTAGGCTGGGTCATGTTTTTATCTTTAGTTGCAGTCATCTGGGTCATTTCCGTTATTTGCTTAAAGTTTTTTTGGTTTTTGCTGTGTCTTTGGGCGTGGACGCTTGCTTATCAGCAGGCAATTCATAGGCGCCGTGGTTTCCCAAGAGCTCAGCCAGAATACGTTCACGATGTTCACCCAAGCCCGGTGCATAGAGAGGGGTATTAACATCAATGTCCTCGTGGCCATGCATCTTAATCGGATTACCCGCTGTTCTTAATGGCACTTTTGAGGGCCCCTCCACTTGCACTATCATGTCTCTAGACAATAATTGTGGGTGGTCAAACAACTTGTCGATGGTATTAATTGGGGCACAGGGCACCCCCACATCATTAAGTGCATCAATCCAGTGAGTCACAGGCTTTTGCTTTAATGCTTTTTCAATCTCGATGACCATTTCAGGCCGATTTTTACACCTTAAGTCGTTAGTCATGAAACGTGGATCAAGGGCCAGACCTGGAATTTCCAGGGCATCCGCCATCAGCATAAATAAGGTGTCATTACCTGCGGCAATAACAATCTTTTCATCTTTTGTACGAAAGCTTTCAAAGGGAGCTAAGGAAGGGTGAGAATCGCCTGTACGATTGGGCACAATACCCTCAACGTCATAACGTGCAAGGGCCGTTTCCATTAATGCTGCTTGGCAATCAAGCATACCAATATCCACACGAGTGCCCTGTGCATCTTTGGTACGACTATAAAGGGCTGAAACAATACCCACTGCTGCGAATAGAGCTGCACCCAAATCACCAAAGCTAGTACCTACACGAGCTGGCTCGCCATCAGGCCAACCCGTAAGGCTCATAATGCCACCCATCGCCTGAACAACCATGTCGTAGCCTGGGAATTCCTTATAGGGGCCCGAATGACCAAAACCAGAAATAGAGGTATATATTAGATGGGGGTGGGTCTTGGCCAAACGCTCAGCTCCATAACCCAGACGATCCATTACGCCAGGCCGAAAATTCTCTACCAGCACATCAGCTGTATCAAACAGGCGCTCCAACAACTCTCGATCACGCGGCGATTTGATATCTAAAACAATGCTTTCTTTATGTCGGTTAAAACAATTAAAGTAAGCTGATTCTTTTTCAATAAAGGGGCCAAAGGCTCGCGTATCGTCACCTGTACCGATTTTTTCAACCTTAATAACACGGGCACCTAGGTCGGCTAATACCATGGTGCAGTATGGGCCGGCTAAAACTCGCGAAAAATCGAGTACTGTAACCCCACTGAGGGGGCCTTTTTTCAAAGGTATATCATCCATAGCTGTGCTACTTTTAAGTTAATTATCCTGCAAAATCCAACGGGCAGCCTTTTCGGCAATCATCAAAGTTGGGCTGTTTGTGTTACCACTAGTAATGGTCGGCATGACCCCAGCATCCACGACCCTGAGGCCTCGAATGCCATAAACCCTTAAGTGGCTATCAACTACTGCTAGTGGGTCATTTTTCTGGCCCATTTTAGTGGTTCCCACTGGGTGAAAGATGGTGGACGCAATATCACCAGCTACCTGCGCTAACTCTTCGTCGGTTTGGAACTGGGCTCCAGGCTTTATTTCTTTCGGGTTGTACTGTGCTAAAGCCTGCTGTTGGGCAATGCCACGTACCACTCGCATACTGTCGGCGGCCACTTTACGGTCTTCTTCTGTGGCTAAGTAGTTAGGTGAAATAGCGGGCGCTTGAAAAGGATCAGCCGATTTGAGTAATACCGTGCCTCGGCTGGTAGGGTTAAGATTACAAACACTGGCAGTAATGGCTGGAAAATCATGCAGTGGCTGACCAAAGGCTTCTAAGCTTAGAGGCTGTACATGAAATTCTAAATTTGCATGTTTGAGGGCAGGGTCACTCTTGGTAAATATTCCCAATTGAGAAGGCGCCATACTCATAGGGCCAGTGCGCTTGAGGGCATACTCAATGGCAAAAGCTGCTTTGCCCAGTAAAGTAGAAGCCATTTTATTGAGGGTTTTTACACCTTCAACTCCGTATACAGTGCGAATCTGCAAGTGATCCTGCAGATTACGCCCAACACCTTTTAGTTCGTGCTCAACTTCAACACCTACACTGGCTAGGTGCTCGGGGCACCCAATTCCAGACAACTGCAAAATATGAGGGCTGCCAATAGCACCAGCGCTCAGTAGCACCTCCAATCCAGCCTCCACAGTAAGGTTTTGACCCTTCACCCTGATTTCTACAGAAGTGCATCTTTTTTGACCATCTGCATCCTTAGAAAGATTTAACTTAGTAACGTGAGCGTGAGTCCATATTTCTAAATTGGAACGCTTTTTAACCGGCCTAAGGAACGCCTTTGAGGTATTCCAACGCCAGCCTGAGCGCTGATTAACGTCAAAATAGCCAGCTCCAGTATTATCGCCACCGTTAAAGTCATCAGTTTCAGGAATCCCTGTCTGAGTTGCCGCTTTGGCATAGGCTTCTAGTATTTCCCAACGCAACCGCTGCTTTTCCACTCTCCATTCGCCACCAGAACCATGCAAACGAGCACGTTCTTGTATTTTTGGGTCAAGGCTGTTGGCACTATCATCCAGGCGATAGTGGTCCTCATGGGCCTTAAAGTCCTCTAAACTGGCCGCCCAAGACCAATCAGAGTCCCCAGTTAGTTCTGCCCACTGATCATAATCTCTGGCCTGACCACGCATGTAGATCATGCCATTAATAGAGGAACACCCACCTAGCGTTTTCCCGCGCGGGTATAGCAAGGAGCGACCATTTAAACCTGATTCTGGTTCAGTTTTAAACAACCAATCAGTTCGCGGATTGCCTATGCAGTAAAGGTATCCCACAGGAATATGAATCCAGTGGTAATTATCCTTACCTCCAGCCTCTAACAAAAGCACACGCTTGGAGCTGTCAGCGCTTAGGCGATTAGCTAAGAGCGCACCGGCAGTGCCAGCTCCAACAATAATGTAATCAAATTTTTGATTCATTATTTGGCCACTGGCATAGCAAATTCTGCACCATCTGCCATATCTTCAGGCCAACGTTGCATTATTGACTTTTGGCGGGTGTAAAAACGTACTCCCTCTTCTCCATAGGCATGCATGTCACCAAATAAGCTTTTCTTCCAACCACCAAATCCCTGCCAAGCCATAGGCACAGGAATAGGTACATTAATACCTACCATTCCAACCTGTATGGTGCGATTAAATAATCGGGCTACACCACCACTGCGGGTATAGCAGGAAACACCGTTGCCAAAACGATGGGAATTAATAAGCGCGATGGCCTGTTCTACTGTATCAACTCGAACACAGCACAATACTGGGCCAAATATCTCTTCTTGGTAAATTTTCATAGTCGATTTAACGTGGTCAAATAGGGTGGCTCCTAAAAAGAACCCTCCTTCAAACCCAGGCACAGAATGATTACGGCCATCGACTAGCAATTGAGCACCTTCTTCAACGCCTGTATCAATGTAACCACTTATGCGCTGACGGGCCGCATCACTAATAATTGGCCCCATTTCACTTTCTGGCGCCATTCCTGAGCCAATGCAGAGCTTTTGCGCACGCTGAGTCAACAAAGGCATCACTTTATCAGCGGCGTCAGCCACAAGTACCGCAACTGAAATAGCCATGCATCGCTCTCCTGCAGACCCAAAAGCGGCGCCCATAAGACCATCAACTGCCTTTGATATATCCGCATCTGGCATGACTACCATATGGTTCTTTGCGCCACCCAGTGCTTGTATGCGCTTACCATTGGCAGCACCGCGCTGGTATACCGCATTAGCTATGGGAGTAGATCCAACAAATGAAAGCGCCTCAACGTCTGGGTGATCAAGTAGTGCTTCTACAGCCAACTTATCACCCTGCAAAACATTGAACACACCATCAGGAAAACCAGCAGCTTGTATAAGATCGGCCATCAACAACGACGGAGTAGGATCAGTGGGTGATGGCTTAAGAATAAAAGTGTTACCACACGCAATGGCTACCGGAAACATCCAAGCAGGAACCATGACGGGAAAGTTAAACGGCGTCACTCCAGCGACCACACCAAGGGGCTGGCGCATGGTCCAGTTGTCCATATTGGTAGACACTTGGTCCGAAAAGTCGCCTTTTAACAGCTGAGGAATGCCACACGCAAACTCAACAATATCGATGCCCCGTTCAACTTCACCCATCGCATCAGAAAACACTTTGCCATGTTCTGTGGTAATAGCTGATGCGAGGTCTTCCTTGTGATCTTGCATTAAGTTTAGCAAGCGGTTCATTTTTCGGGCACGGATAATGGGAGGAACTTCTGACCAAGTTAAAAAAGCCTCACGGGCCTTAGCCACTGCCTGATTCACATCATCAACGGTTGAATAGGTTACATGTGCACAGACCTTTCCAGTAGCTGGGTTAAACACCTCATGCCCGGCTAGACCTGAAGCTTTACAGTGCTTACCTGCTATATAGTTACCAATCACTGTAACGGCTTTCTGATCTGAAGCCTTATTTGCACCTGTCATATTACTGTTCCTTAAACCGTAAAACTAAATAATTATTAGCCATATGACTAATAAATAATAAAAAAATAATAAAAAAATAATAAAAATATTATGCTTATTAGTCAACAAGATAATAAATAAAAATATTAAATTTTTCATAATTATTAGCCATTCGACTAATAACTAATTAAAAAAAACTAACTCATCGTGTTAAGTTTTCTAAAAAGTCTGTTTTAAAAATATCAATGGGAGCAGCACGCCGCTCCAGCTTAGCCCGCAGAATAGCGCCTTCCCAGCCAATCCAGAATAGTTCAGCTTTGGCTGCACAATTAATGTCTGCCGGTATTTCACCTAAGGCCTGAGCTGCTAACAAACAGGTTTCAGTTTTACTCTGCCATTCACAAAAAACATCCACTAACCGTTGCCGAAAAACTCCTGGCAAGGCATATATTTCAATGCCTAAGTTACCCACTAAACAGCCACGATTAAAATCATATTTGGCCATATTATTGCGTGCTGACATAATAAAGTTATTTAGTCGCTCAAGTGGGGTATGCGATTCGTTAAGGAAAGCGAAGTCCAACATTTTATTGAAAAAATCGGCATAGGCATCAATTAGAACCAGCCCAAATGCTTCTTTACTGTCAAAGTAAGCATAAAATGAGCCCTTAGGTAAGCCCGCTTTTGCAGTGACTTCATCTAGCCCTGTTGCTCCAAAGCCTTTTTTGGTTAGCAAGGCGACACCAACCGCGGTTAACCGCTGGCGATTTTCATCAGTCTGCTTGGCACTTTTGCTCGGGCGCCCGCGTGACTGCTTTATGGGGGTTACATTACTCATATCGCTACTATATAGACGACCGTCTAATATTTCAACCCCCCAATTGGACGAGCTGATATTTTTCATCTACTAGATGAACTTGCCACCCAACCCGAGCTTTAAAGCCGCCCCTTTAAATCTAAGACCTGCTGATTAAAAAAACACGCCCTGCAAAGCTAACGTGTCTCAATAGCCACGGCTTAAACATAAATGTTAGGCGTTTACATTAACCACAAATCGGCCCCGAGTGCGGCCATCAATTTGGCCTTGGGCAGTATCTAAGGCTTGAGATAGGGTAATCTCCGTCATCATGGCGTCTAGGTGTGTGGGGTTTAAATCTTTTGCTAGGCGGGCCCAAGCAGCAACACGGTCAGCCTTAGGGCGGTAGACACTGTCTACACCAGCTAAGATAACACCGCGTAAAATAAAAGGCATTACTGTGGCTGGCAGGTCATACCCTTGGGCCAAACCACACGCAGCAACAGTGCCTCCATACTTCATCGATGCACAAATATTAGCCAAGGTGTGGCTGCCTGCAACATCTATCGCGCCAGCCCAGCGCTCTTTAGCTAAAGGCCTACCTTTTTCACTAAGTTCATTGCGGTCCATCACTTTGCTGGCGCCTAAACTCATTAAATAATCTGTTTCTTCAACTCGGCCACTAGAGGCCACTACAGTGTACCCCAGTTTAGCCAGTAAGCTAATTGCAACGCTACCCACACCACCTGCAGCACCCGTCACTAATACCTCACCTTTGTCTGGCGTCACACCATGCTGCTCTAAAGCCATAACACACAGCATTGCCGTGTAGCCCGCCGTGCCAATAGCCATGGCTTGTTTGGACGTAAAGGCGCTGGGCAGTGGCACTAGCCAATCCCCTTTTACCCGAGCCATTTGAGCTAGCCCACCCCAATGCCCCTCACCTACTCCAAAGCCATTCAGTACAACCTTATCTCCAGCTTTAAAATCTGCGTGATCACTCTTCTCCACCGTGCCTGCAAGGTCTATTCCAGGTACCATTGGAAAGCTGCGCACTACGGGGGATGCACCAGTAATAGCTAGGCTATCTTTATAATTCAGGGTGGAGTAGTCCACCTTAATTAACACATCCCCTTGAGGTAATTGTGCCTCTTTAATCTGGCCCAATTGAGCGGTGTATCCTGCTGCGTCCTTGTTGATTAGTAGCGCTTGCATGTTTAGCTTACTCTGGTAAATTTTTGTCATAACAGGCCAATAACCATACGCTGAAATTATGCTAAGGGCATTAGCTTTTGGTCTATAGTGGCTTAATTTATAAGGCGAATTAAACCCTTATAAACTCACGTTAAATGTCTTTAGCGAGGCGCAAGCCATCATAGATAGCAGCATGGGTATTACGTGCAGCAACGGCATCACCAATACGGAATAGCTGATAACTCCCCCCGGGGTTACGAACCTGAGTTTGAGGCAATCCCTTAATGAAAGCCCTATGATCTAGCTCCCCTTGGTTAGACGCACCGTGCTTTAAGTCAAAATAGAGACCATCCAAAGGCAAAGTGCCATGATTAATTACAAGCTGGTCCACCAATCGAGTTTTGTTAATGCTGCCATAATCACTACTTAAGGTTAGTTCAATTTGATCGACAATGCGCCGCGCACTCGCTACTCGATAGGTCACAGTAAAGGTCACATCTTTATCTTGTAAACTGCGCATATAGGGTACTAAGTTCATTGCCATAACATCAGGTGAGAAGCTTCGATCAGGTGTCATAATTTCTACCTTAGCACCGCTGTTAGCTAGCAGCTCTGCAGCCTGCAATGCTGGGTGATCACCAGCGTCATCGAAAATAAGTACATTTTTACCAAACTTAGCATCGCCAGAAAGAATGTCCCAGCTGGACACTGCAAGTTCGTTACCCGAAGCCAGCACATCAGTATCAGGCATACCGCCGGTAGCAACAATAACCACATCTGGATTAAGTGCCTTAACATCACTCGCCTGGGCCCAAGTGTTGAAGTGAAACTCAACTTTTTTGGCCTGGCATTGCGCCATACGCCAATTAATAATCTCCATCATTTCTGCACGCCTTGGCGTTTGTGCGGTAAGGCGTATCTGCCCACCAGGCTCAGCTGCTGCCTCTAATACGACCACTTGGTGACCTCTTTCAGCCGCAACCCGAGCCGCCTCTAAACCACCTGGCCCTGCGCCAATGATGACCACTTTTTTACGCACATCAGCCTTGGCGATATCATGGGGCATGGTGAGCTCTCGCCCTGTAGCTGCATTGTGAATGCACAAGGCATCACCTGCTTGGTAAATACGATCTAAGCAATAATTAGCGCCCACACAAGGACGTATGTCCACCTCTTTACCTTGCATGATTTTGCGTACCAAGTGAGGGTCTGCCATATGCGCTCGAGTCATGCCCACCATATCTAGCTTACCGTCGGCAATGGCGTGGCGTGCTGTGGCAACATCAGGTATTTTAGCGCCATGAAACACGGGGAAGCCCGTTGCCTCACGCACGGCACCCGCAAAGTCTAGGTGATGAGAGTTTTTCATACCCATAATCGGAATGACATCTGTGAGGGCCGCATCAGTATTAATGCGCCCACGAATGACATTGAGAAAGTCTACATGACCGGTATCTCGTAGAATTTTAGAAATCTCAATACCTTCACTTGGATTAATTCCCCCGGCATAAGCCTCATCTGCTGTGTAACGAACGCCGACAATAAACTTTTCTCCTACCCGGTCACGAATGGCTTGCAGCACTTCTAAGGTGAACCGGATTCGGTTGTTTAATGAGCCACCGTAAGGTGCTTCTAGAGTATTGGTTAAGGGCGACCAAAACTGATCCATTAAGTGCCCATATGCTTGCAGTTCGATACCATCTAAGCCTGCAGCATACATGCGCTCAGCGGCATCAGCATAATCACTAATAATACGGTCAATGTCCCAACCTTCTAATTTTTTAGGGAAAGCACGGTGAGCTGCTTCGCGGTGGTGTGACGGAGACACAGCAGGCAGCCAATCACCTTTATTCCAACCTGTACGCCGACCCAGGTGGGTTAATTGCAACATTACTGCACAACCGTGCTCATGGCAGGCGTCTGCCATGTCTCTTAAAAAAGGCACAACTTCATCCTTATACGCCAATATATTGTTGAATACTGGCGGGCTATCCCTAGAAACAGTGGCTGACCCCGCTGTCATAGTGAGTGCAACTCCCGCTTTAGCACGTTCTAAGTGATACGCAAGGTAACGTTCTTTAGGCATGCCGTTTTCTGGGTAAGCTGGCTCATGAGAGGTCATCATAATACGATTTTTAAGGGTCAAGTGCTTTAGCTTGAAGGGCTGTAACAAGGGATCATTAGAGGACATAACTGAATACCTTAAAAAAGATAGAAGCAATCATCTTAAAATTTAACATTATTCTTATCATTCATAAACCAGATCGTGTATCCGATTAGCCACTTACAGGGTGGCGGCTATAAAAGTGATGCATTTCAATTTGGGCACTACCCCCAGGTGGGCCAAATTGATGAACTGTTATCTTCATTTACATAGGTTTTATGCGGCGGCCTAACTTAACCGAAGACTAGGTCGCCAAGAAAGCGCCCACGCACTAAGGTAAACCCCCCCCGCAACTAACATGCCGCCAACATATAGCGCTATCATGGTGCGCTTGTGCTTTTTTATATTGCCACACTTGATGGCAAAGTAGGCTGATGGTACCGAATAAAGCACCAACACACTAAGCAGGTGAATAGGCCCAAAGTGATCAAACAGCTTAGGGCCAACTTGAGCCGACATAAATAAAGTAACCACGGCAGTAAATAGCATTAATACCATGTAAATACGACCTAAATATTTGTGCTGCCCCGAGCCTTTTTTCGTCACCATCATGTAACTAGCAATTAGAAACGCAGGCCCAATAGTACTTAAATGGACAAAAGTTAACGTTTCATAAAGCGGGTCTAAAGTCATAATAATTACTCTGTGGGGTTAAATTAATTTTGCATAGCGCTTTAGCACAACGCCTGCACAAAGGGATAAACATGCCATAGCCCAAAAGACTTGCGCATTAATATGTTCATACAACCCCCCCACTAACGTCATACTCATACCCATTAATGCACCCAGAGCAAGAGCATCATAAAAGGTTTGGGCAGAGGCTGTTAATTGGTCTGGTACTTTTTGGGTAATGTATTGAGTGATCGCTAAGTGAGTTGCAGCAAAGGTAAAGGCGTGCAGTATTTGCACAGTAAAAAGTACGCTTACATTGCTCGACCATCCCAATGTAAGCCAACGCACAACGCCTGCAATGACTGCCATCCACAGCAAGCCTTTAACACCCACTTTACTTAACAGCCATATACCAATGGCAAACAGCACTACTTCTGCAGCTACACTTTGTGCCCAAAGGAGACCGATGATTGATTCACTTATACCCGCCTCAAGCCAGTGCAAGGTTCCAATGGTATACAAGGCTCCATGGCTAGCCTGTAATAAAGAGCCAACAGCAACTATAGCTATAAACCCAGGTAGTTTAAACAACTCCAAAAACGCTAGTTTACGGCTTGCTTTAAATTGTGGGCGGATATCTGGCAAAGATAGAGCAAAAACAATAACAATAGCCGCCAGCACCAAAAGTAATTTTGGGTAAGCATCAATACTGTATGCTGCAATGTAAAGCCCACTTAAGGTAGAGGACGCAATAAAAGCAACAGAGCCCCATAAGCGCGCACTACTGTAATTAAGCTTCCCAAGCCGAGCAGCAGCTATTGCTAACCCGTCTACCATGGGCACTTGGGTAGTTTGCAAAGCGCCTACCACAAACCAAACGGTGAGCATGGGCCAAAAGGTTTCAAACTGTACGAACAAACTAAACCCAAAAAAAGCCAGTACTGACAAGAGTAATATCCAGCGTTTTTTATGGCCAGTGACGTCTGCCAAGATACCCACACCCAATCCAAAAAACACTTTACTCACAAATGCAGAGCTAAGAATTAGTGCCGCCTCTTGGGCATCTAAACCTCGGCTTACCATCCAATACGGCAGAAATGGCAACACTAAACCAAAACAACAAAAATATGCGAAGAAAAATCCTGAAAATACAACCTGCCCGCGGGACTTAGTTAACCCAGCGCTAGACGGCATGCTTTGAGAACCCCACATTTTTTGGCATGCTGCCCACGAATAAATTAAACCCCATGCCGTTTAAGACGCTATTACAGTTTGCTCTATATGGTCTGTTTTGTGTTGTATCTTCCATAATATATCTCCATTTCACGGGTAAGGTTGCGCGTAAAACCACGCAGCGAAAGTTTAGCCGAAGACGATGCAAAAGTCCTGTTAGCTTAATGTCTAGATTGTATTGTATGCAAGGCCTCGCCATAATAGGGGCCATCGCCTTTTACGCGCACACAGGCCACTCATGCCCAATACTGCTTCTGCCCCGCTGCTGCACAATGTTCAACGTGTTAAAGTGTTGAGTGCTGGCATTGCTAGCCTTATTTTAATGATTGGCATCGCTCGGTTTGCCTACACCCCGATGCTTCCCCTGATGCAACAACACGCAGGCCTTGGCGTTGCTCAAGGTGGCTGGTTAGCAGCTTTTAATTATGCTGGCTATTTTTGTGGTGCGTTGATTGCAGCAAACATTAGTGATTTGGCCAAAAAAGATCGCCTTTACCGGCTAGGCTTATTGGTTGCTTTGGCCACCACTGTAGGCTTAGGGCTAACTCAAAACTTTTGGTTATGGGGATTATTAAGGTTTTTTTCAGGCTTAAGTAGTGCAGCTGGATTATTGCTAGGATCAGGCTTGGTAATGCATTGGTTGCTGCGTCATCAATTACGTTCAGAGTTAGGCATTCACTTTATTGGCATGGGTTCTGGAATCTTTTTCACAGCTCTTTTTGTTTACCTAGTTGCAGGTCAGATCAGTTGGCAGCAACATTGGTTTTGGTTCACCGCATTAGGCTGTTTATTAGCGATCCCTGCGTGGTTTTGGTTGCCTAAACCCAATACGAGTGGCTATAACGTGGGTGGTGAAAAAATGGTTGACAGGCCACCATCACAGCAGTTTCTGCAGACGTTTATGTTGGCCTATTTTTGTGCAGGCGTGGGTTACGCTGTTATTACCACGTTCATCGTTGCCCATGTAAATCAAATTACTGGAGACCATGAATATGGCTCAGTAACCTTTATGATCATTGGCCTAGCGGCTGCTCCAGCGTGCATTATTTGGGACCTAGTAGCCCGTAAGCTTGGCAATTTAAACGCCTTACTGTTAGCTTTTGTTCTACAGTTCACCGGTATGCTTATCCCCATTTTAAGCCCAGGTTTAATCTGGACCTTTATAGGTGCTGGCTTATTTGGCGGCACCTTTATTGGCATTGTAAGCCTTGTCCTTACCATGGCGGGACGATACTTCCCTACTCGCCCTGCAAAAATGATGGGTAAGATGACGTTATCCTATGGCGTGGCTCAGATGGCGGCTCCAGCAGCCGCTGGTGTTTTATCTCAATGGTCTGGCAGCTACCAATTAAGTATTATCATTTCCTGCGGCATCATGTTTTTAGGCTGTGGCTTAATCTATAGATTGCGTCACCACGAGTAACATCCCCTTGCTTATAGCTAGACCTAACACGCTAGCAATAAACCAGGGTACAGCTGCATGTTAGCCCCACCTGAGCACCTAAGGCTAGCCGCCAGCCATGCGCGGCAGCCATAATACAATGGCAGGAAAAGACACTAGCAGGGCAATGGTAAAGGCATCTGCAATAAAGAATGGTGTCACACCTTTAAATACATCTTGCACCGACAAGTCATCACGTACCCCGGCAACAACGAAGCAGTTAAGGCCTATGGGTGGAGTAATTAAACAAAACTCAGCCATTTTAACCACCAGAATACCAAACCAGATTGCACACATGGGCCCTGACATACCGAACACACTGTCAGCCGCACTGACAGACTCGCCACCATTAAGTGCCATCACGGCCGGATAAACTACCGGCAAGGTCAGTAATAACATACCAATGGCATCCATAAACATACCCAATACAGCATAAGCTAAAAGGATAAATACCAGGGTCAACATAGGGCTTTGGTCAAGGGAAACAATCCACTCAGAAAAAGCCGTGGGCAAACCTGCGAAGCCCAAAAATCTGACAAAAATAAGTACCCCCCAAATGATGGTGAAAATCATCACCGCAAGCTTAGCCGATTCCAGCAACGCTTCCTTTAAGGCAGGCCAGCGCATGCCATTAATTAAGGCAATACAGAACACTACAAAAGCACCCAGTGCACCACCCTCAGTGGGTGTGCCAATGGCGTCACCAAAGGGGTTGTAAACAAATAAAATAATGATAGCCACTACCGCCACAATAGGCAGGGCTGGAGGCAAGGATCTAAAGCGCTCACCCCAGGTATAACCTGAAACCGATGGGCCAAAGCCAGGCTTAAGCACCGCTATACCCACAATTAAGCCCGCATAAATGAGGGCTGAAAACGCCCCAGGCACAAAGCCAGCCAGGAGCAACTTACCCACATCTTGCTCAACAATAATGGCATAAACCACAAGAATGGCTGAAGGCGGAATTAAAGAGGCCAAAGTGCCTCCCGCAGCAACCACACCTGCAGCAAAGCGTTTATCGTAGCCAACCTTAAGCATTTCAGGTATTGCGATCCGTGCAAACACGGCAGACGTTGCCACCGAAGCACCTGACACAGCAGCAAAACCTGCAGTAGAAAAAATAGTAGCCACGGCCATGCCACCTGGCAACCAGCCCACCCAGCGCTTTGCAGCTTCAAACAACGCTTTGGTTAGACCTGCATGGTAGGCAAGATAACCAATAAGTATAAAAGTAGGAATTAAAGATAAGGCTTGGGCCGATATTTTTGAGTGAGGAACTTGACCTGCCGTTTTCGTAGCCACACCTAAAGCCCACCAAAAAGCACTTGGATCAAAGCCTTTTTTGGCCCAAAAAATCCACACTAAGCCTACTAAGCCAGCTAATGCGGCAGCGAAGGCAACTCGCATACCAATGACAACCATAACCAGCATACACAGGGATACAACAATACCAATTTCAATACTAGTCATGGACGCTGAACCTCTTCATCAGCCAAAATATATTGCGATTCTGCGGCTGCCTGCGTAGCTGCATCTAGCACCAATGGCACCGCCACAGGCACAGTTGCGTTGGTTACAAAAGCAACGCCAAACCCCCACAATTGAATCACCATACGCAATGCCAACACTGAAAACGCCAGTGGCACCATTAGCTTAGCAGGCCAAAGTGGTAGGGAGATATCCATGGAACTGTCTCGGCTCCACCAAGGCGAAGCAAAGTCAAAACTACGAGAAAAATGTGACCAAGAACCCCAAATAAGCAAACATATTAACGCTAGAACACACAAACTGGTAAGCCATTCAAACAACCATAAAGCTCTGCCATTAAGCTGAGCCACCAACATGTCCATGCGAATATGGCCACCATTGCGTTGGGTGTAGGCGATACCCATAAATGCAATAAGGGGCATGGCTTGTTCGATCCAATCCACATACCCTGGTAGTGGCATATTAAAAAAATGCCGGCCTGCCACTGACACCACAGCTAAAAGCATGAGGCTAAATATAGCTAAGCCACTAACAAGGGCTAATGTTGATTCTAACTTATGTAACTGTTGGTCTATGCGGCTCAGAACTGAGCCATCTTCAAGTACTTGACCTACACCTGCCATACAACCTCCAAGCCATGCCTACCCCTAGGGGCAGACGTAGGCTATTAGTGAGATGGGCCTACTTAGCAATTAAACCCGTAACAAGGTCATACAACTCTTGGGCTGGAAGCCCTTTGGCCGTATTATCAGCGATCCAAGAAGCCGCTGCAGGGCCTGCAACTTTAGCCTTAAAGGCATCAAGTTCTGCATTAGTATAGGAGATTGACTGAATACCTTTTGCTTCTAGGGTTGGGCCCCAGGCATTCATAGTTTTACCATTATAGGTTGCAATATAGTGATCTAAGGATTCATCAACGGAACCTAACAAAGCGGCGCGATGAGCGTCGGACAAGTCTGCTAGTGCGTCTGAATTAACCACTACAGGGCAATTTACAGTACCAGGGTTCAAGTTAGTCGTCCACCATTTGCCGGCCTCAACAGTGCCAAATGACATGTGCGCATGAGGCGCAAAAGCTACCGCCTTAACTACACCACTATCCAATGCCTGACGTACTTCAGATGCCGACATAGAGGTAGGCACTGCGCCCACTGCCGCCATAGCCTTACCTATACCGCCAGTAGCGCGCACACTAAGGCCAGCATAGTCATTCAATGTTTGAGGTGCCTCACCCACACCCACAATATTGTACTGAGGTAACGGCGAAGGCATCAACAAGGTTGCATTCCAGCGGGCCAAGTCTTTTTGTACGGCCGGATGTTGATACACAGCTTGGGAAATCGCTCTTTCTTGTTCAAGTGAGTTAACACCCAAAAAAGGTAGCTCAAGTACAGTGATGGATGGGTTTTTATCACGGTGGTAACCTGCGCAAAACTGCGCCATTTGGAAGGCACCAATCGCAATGCCATCTAAGTTTTCTTTGTTCTTTGACAAGCCACCATAGGAAATATTAAGGGTGAAATCACCATTAGTTTTTGCACTAACAAGTTCTGCTAATTTTTCTACATGCTCAGTGAATGCGCGTCGCTTGCCCCACAAAGACACATCCCATTGCTCAGCTAATACTTCGCCAGAAACAGCTAACGCCACCGCTGCGCAGATACCCGTCTTAATTGCTTTATTAAACATATTAGTTCTCTTTAATTAAGTTTGATTATTTTTGTGGCGTCAGTTTACTGGGTGGGTAGAACTTTTGGCTAGGAAGAAAATTGCTAATTATAATAGAACTTGCCTGCGGAATTCCGCCGAGTTATAAAAAGCTAGATTTGTCCAAGTCTAGCTTAACCATCTTTTCATTCAAAGTGCGCCGACCAATACCAAGGCTTTCTGCAACCACTTCCATTTTACCTTCATGGTCAATCAGGGACTGGGCAATAAGCGCTCGCTCAAAGGCCGCTACCGCCGGCCTCAACATAGATTTATTAGCATTATTGTGGTTGCCTTCAACTTGTCTCATGGCTAACGAGACAGAACTATCACCTTGCTGGCTGCGCACTACACGGCGTTCTGCCAGATGCTTTAGCTCTCTCACATTACCAGGCCATGTATGCGCCATAATACTGCTAATGTCTTCGGTATCAAGGGGCACTATGGGGGTGCCATAAAGGCGAAAATAGTGTTCACTAAAATAGTTAAACAGCATGTAAATGTCATCACTAAAATCACGCAAACTAGGCATAGTAATGGCGAAATTATTAAGCCTAAAGGCCAAATCTTCACGCAATTGACCACTAACAATTTGTTGCTCTACACTGCCGTTGGTGGCTGAAACTATGCGTACGTTAGCGTGTTTAACAGCAATAGAGTCGGACGGGTGATACTGACCCGTATCGACCACCCTTAATAGCGCAGCTTGCTGCTTATTAGACAGGGCGCTGGGCTCATCTAAAAACAATGTACCACCCTCAGCCGCCTGCAGGTAACAGGTTTCTTGGGTAGACGAACCAAACATCATGGCACCAAAGTGATCCATCGCCATCACTGAACAATCTACCGTGACGAAGGGTTGAGATGAGTGTTGTGATAAGTTGTGTAACGCACGTGCCGCCAATTCTTTTCCCGAACCCGTCTCTCCATGCAGCATTACAGGAGCTAATATTTGGGCATATTGGTGCAATTCACCCCTCACTTTAACGAGCGCAGGACTATTACCTACCAACAATTGATCTAAGCCAGAAAGCGCCGCTATTTGCGCATGCAATTGATGATTTTGACGCTGTAAGCGACATTGTTTGGCTGCATTTTGGGCTGCCATCAACAGACGCTTTGGGTCAAAGGGCTTTTCCAAAAAACTATAGGCACCCTGCTGCATAGCCTTCACTGCCATAGCCACATCAGCATGGGCTGAGACAAAGATAAATGGTGGACAGGATTCACTGGCAAGGGTTTCTTCGAATAGCTGTAAACCACTGACATTAGGCATTTTTACGTCTGAAATGACAATATCTGGATTGATACTGATAATTTTTTTAACACCGTTAAGGGCGTTGGACAACTCGCTAACCTGCCACTTGGCTCGCTCAAATAAATGCACTAAAGAGCGCCGAACTTCTGCGTCATCATCTATAATTAAGACTTTGTAATTAGAATGCATGTTTTTCATTTAGGTTTAAACCGCCTGGGGTATGGTGACCACAAATTCAGCACCTTTGTGTATGGTATTTTGAGAACTATTTTGGGCCCATATTTGGCCATGGTGCTCATTGACAATGGCTGCACTAATAGCCAGCCCTAAACCCATACCATCGGTACTGGCCCTAGTCGTGTAAAAGGCTTCAAACAACTCCTCTGGGTCTTGAGCCCCAAAACCAGCCCCATTGTCGATGACTCTTAACAACCAATTTTGCTGGTCATGCTCTAAGCTAATAATAACCTGCCCGCTGTCATTAACAGCGGCAAAGGCATTAATCAATAGATTAACAATGACCTGCTCCAAGCGCAAACTCTGGCCCATAACGCAGGCTTGAACGCCGCTATTAGGGGCCCATTGCAAATTTACTTGGGCGGTATCACATTGGGCGCGCGTAAGTTTTATGGCGCTGGCAATAACTTGCTGAAGGTCCACTAGAATAAATTTAGTTTCGTCAGGTCGGGAAAAAAAGCGTAATTGAGAAGTGGTGCTTTGCATACGCAATGCCACTGAGTGTAAATTAGCCAACAGTTGGCCCATATCTTCTCCATCAGGATCAATTTCTGCTGCAGTAATATAATTTTTAAAGGCCGCTAAAGGCTGCCCTAACTCATGAATCACTGCCGCCGAGAGCTGGCCTAAAGCCGCCATACGGTTGGCTTGAACGAGTTTCTGTTGGGCTAAAGAAAGCCGCTTTTCAGCATGATGTCGCTCACCTATTTCAGTCTCTAGGTTGTCGTTCATTTGTACTAATTTTGCCCGATTTAGCTCACTTTTCATTAGAGATTGCTTAATTGTTCTAGACCGTATTGTGAGCCCCCAGCTAACTAGTAACAATAACAACGCACTGACCACAAGCGCCACAAAGGCAGCATTTTTTTTGGCTACAGCGGGGTCTGATAACGAATGAAGCATCCAGCCTGAAGTGCCGATTTTAAAGGGTGTGTAAAGGTAATCTTTATTTTCTACCGACACAAATAGATCATCCATCGGGTACCAAGAGAGGGCCGATAAAAGCCCACCAGCAAACTGCTTTTGGGAACGAATCCTATTAATTTGAAGGGGGTTTAAGGGGGTGATGGTCTGATAAAGCCAAGCTCTTTCGCTAGCCAAAATAATCACCCCTGTATCATTACTGATAAAGCCTAAATCTTCTGTAGATTGCCAAAAAACAGACAGCGTTGCCGCATCAATTTTAGCCGCAAGTACACCAATCACATGACCCTTTTCATTTATTACTGGGCTAGAGATAAAATAACCGGGTAATCCAGTGGTAGCGCCCACAGCAAAATAAGCACCTTTATCGCCGTTAATAGCAGATTTGAAGTAAGGTCTAAAACCATAGTTTTTATTCATAAATGACAAACTAGGGTCTTGTTGGTAATTAGAAGTGGCTTTTGTAAGCCCTTGTTGATCCATTAGATAGATCGCCTCTAAACCAGAAAGTGTGGCATAGCGATGCAAACGTGCGTTGAGCTGGCTTAACTTAAGTTGCTGCTGAGCCTGCGGTTCTGCCTGTGAATTAGGAAGAGGTTTAAACAAGGTACTAATCACTGCAGGGTCTTCTGTCAGCACACTGAGCAGGGGTTTGTGCTGATCAAGCATGCCAGCTAATAAAATCTGGTAATGGTTGGCTCGATCTTGGGCGCCTTGTTTTTCGGTTTGAATAAAGGTTTGATAGGAAATTATATAACTAGCACTGGCAAAAATAATGACAAAACTCGTTAATAGCGCCAACCAACGCCACTTTTGTAATTTCATTAATACCTTCTCCTTTTATTGCTAACTTAATCTATTAGCCCAGCGCTAACCAACCTGCCACACCTACCATTAAGGTGCCTGCAATACGATTCATTAAACGCACATTACCACTTTTTTGTAACACCTTACTAAGGCTCTTCCCGCCCAAGGCGTATAACATAAGAGACATGGCTTCTAGGGTTAAGATAACACTTAAAAGCATAACCAGTTGGTTTGGCAAGGGCAGTGCAGGATCTATGAAGGGTGGTAATAGGGCGATAAAGAATGCCCACCCCTTAGGGTTGGCAATGGCGGTAATAAGCCCTTGACTGGCTAATTGCAAACGTCCAGTGTTTTTGGGTGCTCCATCAAGGTCGATGGCCATTTTGCCTCGCGAACGCCAAAGCTGCACGCCCAAATAAAGCAAATAGCCCCCACCTGCTAGTTTAAGCATAACAAATAACTGAGGGTATTGAACAATAAGTGCTGCAGCACCTATAACGACTAACACAGCGACTAGCCCTACCCCAAAAAGCTCACCTAACATCATCCACATAGTGCGGCGAATGCCAACAGTCATGCCCAGAGTTAAAGACAACGTCATGCACATTCCTGGTGTCACAGATACAAAAAAGAAAGTGGGTATTAAGGCTAAGAGCAGTGCGCTACTCATTAAGTTTATCCGGTGAATTTGAGCTGGCTGCGCATAGTGCACGGGGTTGTATTCGGTGTCAATGGATGTGTCTAATCTAAGACATAGATGCACAAATCAGTTACCATCGCCTACTGGTTTAGTCACATGTGTTACATCACTCTGCACCCATCATCAGTCTAAATTAAGGTAAGTTTCATGTTTCAAGTGCGCCAATTTTTTAAACAACTGTTTAATGAAATTATTGCCGTTTCATGGCCTCTTTTTAAGCTTATGGTGCCCATCATTTTAATTGTTAAGGTGTTGGAAGAAGTAGGTGGTATAGCACTTTTAGGACAGTGGCTTGGGCCTCTTATGGCACTTGTGGGCTTGCCCCAAGAAATGGGCTTAGTGTGGGCAACGACCATTGCTACCAATATTTACGGCGGCATAATTGTACTATACTCATACGCTGCTGATAGCAATTTAACCGTGGCACAAATGACTGTATTAAGTGGCCTACTGCTCATGGCTCATGGCCTGCCCATTGAGGTTCGTATTGCTCAATTGGCCGGCATGAGGATGCGAGTGGCCATTATTACACGCCTTTTTGGCGCCTTTGCTTTTGCTTGGTTATTACATGTGTTTTATGACCAAACTCAATGGCTACAAGAACCTGCGCAAATGGCATGGCAACCAGAACCGATTGCCGATGGATTGGGTCATTGGTTCTTCAGCCAATTAAAAGCCTTGGCCATGATTCAGATCATCATCATCGTGCTGCTCGCTTTTTTAAAAATTCTGCGGGTTATTGGGGTAGAAAAGATTATCCAATGGATGTTGCGTCCAATGCTTAAACTGATGGGTATTGGTAAAGAAGCCACAACAATAACCTTAGTGGGCATTACCCTAGGGCTGTCTTTTGGTGGTGGGTTATTAATTAAAGAGGCCCGTGCCGGCCATGTGTCTAAAAAGGACGTGTTTACTTCTTTAATACTTCTTGGCTTTTGTCATAGCCTTATTGAAGATACCTTACTAGTTGTTTTACTAGGTGCCCACCTGTCTGGTGTATTATGGTTTCGGCTAGTGTTTGCTTTTATCTTCACTAGCGCCATGAGTTACTGGCTCACAAAGGTAAGCCCTGAGTTTCAACAAAAACACTTGCTGAAACCATAGCCAGGAGAGCAGATGTTAAAAATATCTAACCGTATTTTCATTCCCGCCCACGAAATTGAGCAGCAGTTTATTCGCTCACAAGGTGCCGGTGGTCAACACGTCAACAAAACCTCTACCGCAGTACATTTGTTTTTTGACATCCGTGCCTCGACCTCTTTGCCAGCCTACGTAAAACAAAAACTACTCCACACATCAGACCATCGTATCAGCGCCTCGGGCAAAATTATCATCAAATCTCAAGCTAGTCGTAGCCAAGATTCAAATCGTCAAACCGCCTTAGACCAGTTATCCGAGGTGATCAAAGCGGCTATGGTGCAAGAAAAACGTAGAATAGCCACCAAACCCACCAAAGGCTCTAAAACCAGGCGTTTGGATAGTAAAACTCAAAAGGGGCACACTAAAAAATTACGCTCAAAAGTGCAAGGGGTCTGAAACCACCCGGTAATCACCAGGAGCCAAATCGATGGGTAATTTAATATGTCCCACTTGGGTGCGGTGAATACTTAGCACTGGGTTACTATAGTGGCCAAACATCCGTTTAATTTGGTGGTAGCGCCCTTGGTTTAATATTACTTGAGCGCTTTTAGCAGCAGTTATACTCAATTGCGCAGGGGCCGTGGTCAAATCCTCAAAAGCAAAATAAATACCCTCAGCAAAACCATCAACTTGCTCTTGAGTAATGGGGTTACCTAAGGTGACCGTATAGTGCTTAGGGAGTTTGGTGCCTGGGTGAGTAATTTTGCGAGACCATTGACCATCGTTGGTTAACAGCAATAAACCCGTACTTTGCAGATCTAAGCGCCCGGCAATGTGCAAGCCACAGTACTTTGATGGCAGAAGGTCCAGCACCGTGGTGTGTTTATCGTCAACCGTGGCGCTGACAATCCCTGCTGGTTTATGCAGCATCAGGTATATAGGCGTGTGGTGCCTTAATAGCCTACCCTCAACTTCTAGTTTTGAAAACTGACCAATAAGCTGGTCACCCTGGTAACAAATAACATCGTCTAAAGTCACCAATCCACGAGCCAGCAACAGCTGGACTTGGCGTTTTTTATAACCAAGCTCTTGGCTAATAAATTTATCTAGACGGGCTGCGTAGGAAACCAAAGGCGTGCCTCTACCCAGCTACCAAGAGCCACTCACTAGGAAGCTTTTATAGGGGATGAGTTTCTTTTTACTAGCATCTATGGTTCCTTCAAACTTAACAGTCAATGGTGATGACATTTTTTTAGGGGTCTTAACAAACCAGTCTAGGGCTAACTTACCCCTTTGTATATGAGCTTTTTCTGTCACCATTTGCGACATTTTCTGACTTGCCAAAGGATCATTCTTCACTAGCAAGAAGTCGCCTTTATTTTGTACTGATGATAAGGATTTTTTTGCTTTAAGCATCGGCTTTTGCATCATCCAAGGCTCAATGTGAGCCTCTTTTCCTGAGCGCTTAACCAGTAAAGGAAACAAAGGCGCCATAAAATCAATGATCCACCCATCAGCTTCAACCCACCAGTGGTGTTGCCTATCGTTACTTTTTAAGTGCCCAGATTGGTATTCTCCAAAGGCCAATATTTTAGCCTGTAAACCCAGATGATAGGCCGCAGAACCAACAACAGGTTGCGCTGCAATGCCATAATGGCGTTTTAGAATTTGCGCACCATATACGCTAAACAGCATGCTAGCGTCATGGCTATTGACAGAATCAGCAACTAATAGAGAGTGAATTGTTGAGTAGATACGGCGGTAATCGGCGAGAGTAATGAGCATATGTGTGATCTAAAAAGGTAAAGTAATGGGCTAGTCACTATAAATGACGTGAGACCCTAAACATTAGATAGTCAGGCCAGCCATGTCAAATTCAATAGACATGGCTGGCCTAATTGGCCTAGATGGCAAGAGCCAACTTAGCTAGTAGTTTACTTAATCATTACTCCAACCGCTAATAGACTTCACTTCTAAAAAGTCTTCTAAACCCCAAACACCCCCTTCACGACCATTACCTGATTGCTTATAGCCCCCAAATGGAGAGCCAGAGGCCCTAGAGGTACCGTTCATTTCTACCATGCCAGAGCGTAACTGGCGAGCAATGCGATTAGCTTTAGCACTATCCTGAGTTTGAACATAATTGGTTAAGCCATAAACTGTGTCGTTGGCAATGGTAATGGCCTCCTCTTCTGTATCAAAGGGAATCATACATAGCACTGGGCCAAATACTTCTTCCCGAGCAATTTGCATGTCATTATTTACATCAGCAAAAATAGTGGGTTTAACAAAATAACCGGTCTCTAACCCCTCTGGCTTACCAAGGCCCCCAACAACAACCCGAGCACCTTCATCAATGCCTACTTTAATGAGTGCTTGAATTTTGTTGTACTGCAACTCTGATACAACTGGGCCTATGTGACGCCCATGTTCGGCGGCCCTGCCCACCTGCACCTTGGCAGCTGCCGTTTCGGCTAAAGCCAAAGCCTGTTGGTAAAAGCTTCGCTCTACCAACATTCTTGTTGGTGCATTGCAAGACTGCCCCGTGTTGTTAAAGCAGTGATTGATGCCTCGTGAAATGGCTTTCTCGTCGGCATCAGCAAACACAATGTTGGCCCCTTTGCCTCCCAATTCTAGAGCCACTCGTTTTACCGAATCTGCAGCATTTTTAGAGATAAGGGCACCCGCTCTAGTCGAGCCAGTAAAAGACACCATATCAACATCAGGGTGACCGGTTAATTGAGACCCAACACCTACACCATCGCCATTGACCATGTTGAATACACCTGCGGGGATACCTGCTTGGTGAACCATATCAGTAAAGATTAAGCTAGATAATGGTGCAATTTCAGACGGCTTCAGTACCATCGTACACCCAGCAGCCATAGCCGCAATGGCCTTTAGGCTTACTTGATTCATGGGCCAGTTCCAGGGAGTGATTAATGCACACACACCGATAGCTTCATAAATAATTCTATCATTGGGTTCTTGATCATTTAACGCACGTTCAAACTCAAAATTTTCTAGTTCTCTAATTAAACCCTCTGTATGCTCTGAACCTGATTCAGCTTGAGAGGTAAGGGCCATATCAATGGGCGCTCCCATCTCTTGGCTAATCGCATGGCCCATTTCGTCACTACGGGATTGGTATATTTCTAAAAACCGCTTCAATAACACTAAACGGTGTGACTTTGGAGTTTGGCTCCAGCTGTTAAAAGCTGCTTTAGCCGCAGCTACAGCAGCATTTGTATCGGCTTGATCCCCAATTGAAATAACCGCGCACACCTGCTCCGTGGAAGGGTCTATTACGTCCATTTCGGTATCTGACTGGGGCGTTACCCATGCACCGTTAATGTAAAACTTTTTAGTATCGATCATAAGGTCACTCGCTAACAAATCTGATTAATTGGCCCACTTAACAACTGTTTGTGGCTTGTAGTCTTTTAATAGCTGCAATAATTGTGTGGGGTCGTGATGCACAATGAGTAACTCTAAGTGCTTGGGCTTAAGAAAACCAGCCAAAACTGCTTGGTCAAAAAAGCTTAATAACGCATCATAATAGCCATTAATATTCAGTAAACCAATGGGCTTTTGGTGAAAGCCTAATTGTGCCCAGGTGAGTACTTCTGTCAACTCTTCTAAGGTACCAAAACCCCCTGGTAAAGCAATACAGGCCCCTGCTAATTCAAACATCATAGCTTTTCGGGTGTGCATTGAATCCACTACATGTAATTGTGTCAAACCCTCGTGCGACACTTTATGCGCAAACGACTGAGGGATTACACCCACTACCTTCTGCCCTCCTGCTAGCACTGCGTTAGCTACCTGCCCCATGAGGCCCACTTTGGCGCCGCCATAAACTAAGCCCATAGAGGCATGACTAATAGCCTCTCCTAACGCTTTGGCAGATTGCATAAAAATAGGGTTTTCACCCGGGCTAGCACCACAAAAAACACACACATCCTGCATTTAAATTCGCCTTTGTTACAGTAATAATAAGTAGCCACTTATTAACAGTGCGCCATTATGTAGATTCTTGGGCTTTGAACTAGCAGCTAACACGCCGCAGTAACAGAAATTTCAACCAACAAGGCAGGCCTTGCCATCGCCGCCTGCACGCAGGCTCTTGCTGGTGCATGGCCTGAAGGCACCCAAGCGTTCCATACTAGGTTCATGGCAGCAAAATCATCCATTGATTTTAAATAGATAGTGGCTGTTAACATGCGTGTAGAATCTGAGCCTACGCTCATTAACAACTCATCTACTTTGGCCAACATAGTCTGGGTCTGTTCGATAATATCTGCCTCAGCGTCCGCAGCAACCTGACCACACAGATAGGCTACATTATTGTGTACAACAACTTTACTGGTGCGCTCGTTAGTTTGGTGGCGACCTATGTTCATATTCCTAGCCTCAAAAACTCAATGATAAGACCAAAATCTATGTAGAAGCAAATGTAAATTAAACTTTTTTATCACACCCCGTAAACTCTATTGACCCGTGCGACAGAGCATGTCATTGTCTGTCGCATTATTATTTTGACTGCATCGGACGCTTAACCATGTCACACTTATTTAGCCCTCTCACGATCAAAGACATCACCTTGCGTAATCGCATTGGCGTAGCTCCCATGTGTCAATATCAAGCCGTTAACGGTGTTGCTCAAGCGTGGCACATGGCACAACTTGGCTCTAAAGCCGTCGGTGGTGCCGGGCTTGTAATGGTGGAAGCTACCGCTGTATTGCCTGAGGGTCGCATTACCCCAGGCTGCATGGGCCTCTGGAACGAGACTCAGGTTAACGCTTTAAAACCCATTACTGCTTTTATTAAAAGCCAAGGCGCAGTGCCCGGTGTTCAGCTTGCACATTCTGGCCGCAAAGGCAGTAGCGCACTCCCTTGGTTAGGTGGACAACAGCTGACAGATGCAGACGGTGGCTGGAATACCTATGGACCAACAGACCAGGCCTTTGATGATGATGGCACCCGTCTATGGAAGGCCCCCAAACAGATGCAGCAAGAGGATATTGACACGGTGCAAAACGCTTTTGTTGCTGCAGCAAAAAGGGCTTTAGAGGCGGGCTATGAACTGCTAGAGGTTCACTGTGCACATGGTTATTTGCTGCATAGTTTTTTGTCACCACTGGTCAATACCCGAACAGACAGTTACGGTGGTAGCCTTAAAAACCGTGCCCGTATGCTACTTGAGACGACGGAGAAAGTTCGTGCAGCTTGGCCCCAAGGATTACCTTTCGCCATGCGGCTCTCTATGACCGACTGGGTAGACGGCGGACTCACTGTTGAAGACAACGTACAAGTGGCCAGATGGCTCAAAGTGTTAGGTGTCGATATAATTGACTGCAGCTCAGGCGGAGCCACACCAGCATCTCGAGGCTCGATCAATGGCGGTATTGCTCAACAAGTGGGTATGGCCGCAGACGTGCGCCAAGGTTCGGGCTTAATGAGCATGGCCGTAGGCGAAATCACCCAGGCTCAGCAAGCCGAAGGCATCATTGCTGATGGCCAAGCAGACATTGTTCTATTGGCTAGAGCCATGCTCCACGATCCGTATTGGCCTACCCATGCAGCCAAAGAGCTAGGGGTTGAAATGACTCAAGTAATGCCGCCCTTACATCAGCTTTTTATAGGCCGTTAGGGGTATTTAATTAGTCAAGGTTAGGCTCGATATATAGGCCGTGTTAAACACGTTGGGCCGCCTTCACAAGCAATACATAACGCATCACCACTAAAGGTGAGCACCTCACAACCTGCGGCCTCCATGACTGCTTTGGTGTGTGGAAAACCTTCAATCATAATACACTTTGAGGGTGACGTAGGTAGCACGTTAAGGTTGAGGCCGCTGCTGGCTATAAATTCATCATGAGGCGCTTCAACCAGCTCAATACCCATAGACTGCATCAACTGATAAAGGGCAGTAGGGACTAATGGTGCGTGAATTAAAGCTAGTTTTGGTGCCAATGGCGAAATGACCGACATCAGGTGTAAACATGCCTCTGAACCCTGCCAAACTGGTAAATCAAATCCTAAGACTTTAACCCCGTGAGGGTTCAACATGGCATTAAGCTGATCTATACCTGTTTGGTTAGAACGAAACCCTCGCCCCACAACCAACGTGGTTTGGTCTAACCAAATGCAATCACCTCCTTCAACACTTCCCTTGCCTTCCACACGGCCTAAAATAGGAATTCCTGCGTTGACATAAGCCAGTTCATGCATGGCAGGCTCTGCCTTGCGCAAGGCTTTACCCATATTGAGTATGATTGCACCGTGGTCACTCATGAGTGACGGATCATGGGTAAACATTGCATCGGATAAGCCATCATTATGGTCTTGAATGTGAATAATTTCTGTACCACAGGCCACCACAAGTTTACGAAAAACCTCATATTGTTCTAATGCTTTCGCCCCATTAAATGTGGCACCGTAGTGCCATTGTTTAGGGTCAGCCTGCAACAAACTCTCTTGGGGCGCACGCATCAACACTCGCTGAAGAGGCAGGGACATAGACTGACAACCAAAGTTGGACATGGAAATTTCCTTTTAGTAAATGTATAGACGTTATTTATCAGTTAGCTAATAGTACTAATGGCGAAATTAATCACCTGCTGTACGATCGTTCAATTGTGTGATGCTACAAACATGCCACACTGAAGTAAAGCCTGCCAGCCTAAGCTAACATTAAGGTACGGTGTAACCACTGGTTCAAAATAGTTTGCCATAGTTGGGAACTTTGATGTTCGCCGTTTAGGCTCCAATCTAACCAAAGCCCATCGGTTAAGGCGCTGTACTCGATTGCTAATACTTGAAGGTCAACGTTACTGTTGGGCAACGACTTGGCGAGCACTTGTATAAGGTAGTTTTGTAGCCGCTGGTTAATACGGCCATGGGTGGCCCGCATTAATTTAGAATCAATGGTTTTAGACCAAAACACTACCCATGCTCGTAACTGATCAGGAGACATAATGTCTGCTTCAAAAGCACAGGATACGAGGGTTTTTATTGGCATGTTTTGGTTCTTTGTATCGGCATCAATGTGAGCTTTTAAGGCTTCATGGTAGCGCCTAGATATTTCTTCATAAGCTATAGCCACTAACTCTTCTTGACTAGAAAAGTGATAATTTAGTAAACCCACAGAAACCTGTGCTTGCGCACAAATTTTACGTGACGATAAACCGCTAGCCCCCTCTCTCATTAAGCATATGAGTGTGGCTTCAATTAACTGACTTCGTCTTTCGTTAGGCGGTAAACGGTCTGATTTTTTCTTCAAAACAGCTCCAAAACTGGGAAAAATAGTGAGCCTTAATTGTCGGCTTTATTTGACTATTGAGCAAGTGATCAATAGTATTGTACGGTCGTTCAATAACGCCATTAATTATAAAGGTAATCATGCAATTCTCTAAACTAACCAGCCGCATTAATGGCGAAGGTGCCGCCGCATGGGACCTTCATGAAATAGCCACGCATGCTGCGGCAGCAGGCGAAGATGTCATCGTATTAAGTGTAGGAGATCCTGACTTCGCTACCCCTAGAATTATCACCCAGGCGGCTATCGAAGCCCTTCAAGGGGGTGACACCCATTACCAATCAGTCAATGGGCGCCCTGAGGTTAGGCAGGTCATTGCCGAACAGTTTCAATCAGCTCAAATGACAGACCAAGGCCAGCAGCTAAGCGCAGGCAATGTTATGCTGTTTGCTGGTGCTCAAAATGCATTATTTGCTGCCAGTTTATGTTTATTAGACCCAGGTGATGAAGTACTGGCCCTAGACCCAATGTATGTCACCTACGAAGCCACCTTGTGCGCATCTGGCGCAACTTTAGTTGCCGTGCCCATGTCTGCTGATAATGGTTTTCGCTTTGATGCCAATGCTGCACAAGCGGCTATTACCGCTAAAACCAAAGCGATACTCATCACCAACCCCAACAACCCTACAGGGGTGATGATGTCTGACAATGAAATTGACACCATCTGTGACCTTGCCATAAAACATGATCTTTGGGTTATGGCGGATGAAGTCTATGGTCAGCTCATATTTGAAGGTGAGCACATCAGTATCGCCCAGCGACCGGGCATGTTTGAGCGCACAGTGACTTTAAACAGCCTATCAAAAACCTATGCCATGACCGGTTGGCGCGTAGGCTGGGCTATTGGGCCAGTGTCATTAATAGAGCATTTTTCTAACTTAGGCTTATGTATGTTATACGGTTTACCTGGGTTCACCCAAGCGGCTGCCTACGTTGCACTGCAGCAATCACAAGTCCACAGCGAACTCATTAGGGCAACCTTTAAACAGCGCAGAGACATAGTCTTAGGCGCACTCAGTAACATTAAAGCCACCCCTGTTCTTAAGCCTAGTGCCGGCATGTTTATTATGATGGATGTGAGAGCCTTGAGTATGAATGGCCTAGAATTTGCCACCGCTCTTTATAACACCACTGGCGTGGCAGTTCTTGATGCTGGTGCTTTTGGCAAAGCGTCATGCGGTTGGATACGCATTTCGTTTACTGTGGAGGACACCTTATTATTGGAAGCGTGTAAGCGTATTCGCAGTTTCATTGCCCAATGCCAGCAGGCCCTTTAATGAGTAATATAGCCCCACTAACCAAAGGTCAGCAGCTCATAGCGCTATTGGAAGCTTATGGTGTAGATACCGTATTTGGTATACCCGGTGTGCATACCCTAGAGTTATACCGCGGCTTAGCTGCCTCTAAAATTAAACACATTACACCCCGCCATGAGCAAGGCGCAGGGTTTATGGCGGATGGCTACGCTCGTATTACAGCAAAGCCAGGCGTATGTTTTGTAATTACAGGCCCGGGGCTCACTAACATTGCTACGGCCATGGGCCAAGCGCTTGGGGATAGCATTCCTATGCTTGTGATCTCTACAGTAAATTGTGCTGGCACAGAATCACAGGGTTGCCTGCACGCCATGCCAGAGCAGGCAAGCGTAATTAAACCTCTTACAGTCGCTAGCTTTCAGCTCAATACTCATGACCATGTGACACACACGATTGCCCAAGTTTTTGCCGCCCTAAGTGACACTAATGGCACTCCACTTGGCCCTGTGCACCTGCAAATTCCTCTAGACGTTATTGGGCAGCTAGCCACTGAAGAGGTGGCCAAAGTAGCGAAGCGACCTAACCCTGCTGATAACCAACACAGCGCCAAAGTTTTAGGGCAAATACACGATGCAGCGTCTATTATTAACCAACATAGCCAAATCGTTATTCTTGCAGGGGGTGGTGCAGTAAATGTAAACCAACAACTTCAGAAGCTTGCTAATACGCTTAACGCACCAGTAGTCACCACCATTAATGGCCGTGGACTTATGGCCGGCCACCCCTTATCTGTGCCTGCTAGCCCCAGTTTAAATGCAACACGTAGCTTGTTAGCACACGCTGATTGCGTTATCGCCCTAGGGACACAAATGGGGCAAACCGATTACGATATGGATGTGAACGGCAAATTCCCAGCTTTAAAAAACCTTATTCGCATCGACATTAACCCAAGCGCAGTCAATATGCCGAGGCAACTTGGGATCCACTGTAACCTGCTGCAAGCATTAACATACCTAACGCCCTTATTAGATCACAAAGGACTCTCTGCTAGCTTGGGTGAAGCCCGTGCACGCACCACCAGACAAGGCGCTTTTACAGAGCTATCTAGGGCTTATAAACAACACCATACCTTTTTAAGCACCATTACCAGCGCCCTACCTGAAACAATTATTGTGGGCGATTCAACCCAGCCAGTTTATGGTGGTAATTGTTATTTTGAAGCCCCTGCACCAAAAACTTGGTTCAATTCTGCTACAGGATTTGGCACTCTAGGCTATGCGGTACCTGCGGCCATAGGCGCCGCCTTAGGTCGTCGCCTGCAATATAACCATCACCCTGTCGTTGCCTTAACGGGAGATGGGGGGTTACAGTTTTGTTTAGCTGAATTAGCCACTGCCAAAGCGCTTGAATTACCGATCATATTCATTGTGTGGAACAATCTAGGGTACGGTGAAATAGAATCTTCCATGTTGGCTGAGGGGATCACGCCTATTGGTGTGAGCCCTAAACCACCGAAATTAGATGCTCTCGCAAAAGCGTATAACATTGGCTTTGCAAAACTAAGCTCATTTACAGCACTCACTAAATTGCTAAAACAAAAGGCTAATATCACATCTCCCCTATTGCTGGAGGTAAATGAAGCGCTGATACTGCCTCAAATTGAACCCCAAACACCCTTTTGAAAATAAGTGCCTAAACTGACAAAAGGGGCTTGAGGCAGTGCTTAAAAAGAGCCCCTGAACAGTAGCCTAACGAATACCCATTTAACCCGCATATTACCCTAACCCAAGGCCAACTTAAGATAATGTAATTTCTGTTATTATGTGGCTTTTTATCATCATCTGGTGGCCACTTAATGTTGAAAAGAATTAGTTTATATAGCCTAAGCTTCATTGTTATTGTTAGCATTACGTTTACCTTGGGTCATAGGTATATTATGCCTATTTTAATCCCTCTAAACGACCTTCCCAAACCCACAGGTGAATACTCAGTAGGCACCCAAATTTTCGAATGGACAGACCAAAGTAGAGATGAGTGGTTTACCAAAATACAAGGGGATAAGCGCCGTATGGTGGTGCAAACCTGGTATCCAACAGAAGCATCAAACGCCGCCCCACAGGCCTACCTTGCTAAACCCGATCAATGGTTACCTGCCCTTAGTAAAGTGTTAGGTCTACCACAATTTTTATTTAATCACCTCAAAGATCTAAACACCCACTCTATACCCAACGCCCCGTTGCACCCACAGGTTAAATATACCCCTTTAGTGGTGTTCTCACACGGCCTTCGGGGTATGCGCTTTCAGAACACAGCACAGTTTGAAGCCCTAGCTAGTAGGGGCTACATCGTCGTTTCAGCAGACCATACTTATGATGCCAGTCTTACCCTTTTTAACGACGGCACTAGCGCTAACTTTCGGTCGGGATATGAAGGCGAACTTACTACGGAACAATTCTGGGCTTTGCGTACCCCTCAGTTAAATACCCGCGTGGCTGATATCACCTTTATCATTGATACAGTAACTGAAAAAAGCATCGCTAATGACCCAATTTGGGGTGCAGCAAATCTAGATCACATTGGCCTATTTGGCCACTCATACGGGGGGGCAACTAGCATCATTGTTGCCAGCCAAGACCCCCGCATAGACGCTACCATCATTTTAGATGGATGGCTGGTACCTGTGCCTGAAAAAATAATTGATCAAGGTATTAGTACCGCATTACTTTACATTGGCCAAGCATCTTGGCCTAACCCGGTAAATTACCAAAAACTTGAAAAACTACTTAATAACAGCCCACAACACAGCTCTATTCTTATGCCGGGTACAAAACATTTCGATTTTTCAGATACCCCGCTTTTTTCACCCCTGATGCAAATAGCAGGGCTTGCAGGTACTATACCCGCTAACGAATTAGCAACAGATTTAGAAGATAAAATTGTGAGCTTTTTTAACCTGCATTTAAAGGATCATTAAAAATGACTAATTACCCATTAATTGATGTGTTACAACAATACCCTCAATTTTGGTTAGTTAGCACAGCCTTGCTTAGCCTATTAGTTGGCAGCTTTTTAAACCTCGTCATCCATAGGCTGCCTATAGCAATGCAACAAGAATGGCAGCAAGAGTGTCGTGTATTACTGGAACTACCTGCAAGTAATCAACAGTTGTCAAGCCCGGCACTGGCGTCTATTGCATGGCCAGCGTCTCATTGTCCACAGTGCCAAACCCCATTAAAAGCCTGGCACAACATTCCTATCATTTCATATTTATTTTTACGTGGTAAATGTGCTTTTTGTAACACTAGCATTAGCCAGCGATACCCACTAATTGAGCTATTAACCGCCAGCTTAGGCCTGATGATTGCTTGGCTGTTAGGACCAAGCATAGCCACTGTAATGACGTTACTATTGATGTATATGCTGGTGGCCTTAAGCTTTATCGACTTGGACCATAAGTTATTACCAGACCAGCTTACCCTGCCTTTATTGTGGCTAGGCTTAGCCGTTAATTCATTTGGTTTAGTCACCGACCTACAGGGTGCATTTTGGGGTGCCGTAGCGGGTTATGTGTCTTTGTGGCTAGTTTATTGGGGCTTCCGTTTGGCTACTGGTAAGCATGGCATGGGCTATGGAGATTTTAAGTTACTTGCAGCGCTGGGCGCTTGGCTTGGATGGCAAGCCTTGCCAGTTATCGTTTTGGTTTCTGCCGTGGCGGGCATCATTGTAGGATTAGCACTGCGCATCAGAACACCACCAACCGACCCTCAGATGCCCTTTGGGCCATTTTTATCAGTGGGCGGTTTAGTTTATCTACTCTGGGGTGAACAACTGTGGCGTTTTTTTGGGTCTTGATAACTGCCTTAGTAAAAGTACAAACGGTTGTCTAAATCTGGGTACATATGGCCTACTTCGTCTGCGTAGCCGTTATATAACAGCGTGGGTTTACGGCCTAATTCACCAATAACCCGCTCGGTGGCTTGAGTCCACCGTGGATGATCAAACCGTGGATTAACGTTGGCATAAAAGCCATACTCACGCTTATTTTGTAACCACCACGTGTTCTGAGGCATTTGCTCCACTAATTCAATTTTAACAATCGATTTAGCGTATTTAAAACCGTATTTCCAAGGTACCACCAAACGGATCGGTGCGCCATTTTGTTGCTCTAAGGGCTGATCATAAATACCCGTAGCTAATAATGTTAACGGATTCATAGCCTCCTCTATAGTTAGGCCTTCAACATAAGGCCCACCAGCCCAATCAGCATTAGGCATTTGTTGCGCATCATTGAGCGTTGTGAAACGCACAAACTTAGCTTTACTATTAGGTTGAGCAGCGTCAATGATGTCTGCCAATTTAATACCGTTCCACGGAATCACCATAGACCACGCCTCTACACAACGAAAACGATACACGTGGTTCTCTATGGCATGC
Source organism: Candidatus Njordibacter sp. Uisw_056 (assembly GCF_047730085.1). NCBI lineage: Bacteria > Pseudomonadati > Pseudomonadota > Gammaproteobacteria > Pseudomonadales > Candidatus Njordibacteraceae > Candidatus Njordibacter > Candidatus Njordibacter sp. Uisw_056. Next base: position 2,006,938 of record NZ_CP159830.1, read on the forward strand.
TCACCTTTAATCTCTTCGATGTCATAAAAACCGGGTTTATTTGCACCCTCACCGCCAATCTCCACACTCCAAGGTGAGGTCATCAGAGTTTTAGCTGCTTTTGCAGGGTCATCTTTGTTATAGCCAAATTCGTAGTAGTTGTTATAACCTGTAACTGTTTCATATGGCGTAGGTTTTAATGGTTGGCTCTGTGTTCCTGGCTGAGTAGACACAGGAGGAAACAGCTCATTGACCTCATCCGGCTTTTGTTGAAGCAGGCCATAGCCTTTGTCTAGCAGTGGCACAGCTAATACCCCCAGACCCGCAGCAATTAGAGTGCGTCGCCTTTTAAATACTTTTTCTGGTGTTATTTCAGACGACTTAACGGGCATGACGGTATCTCCAAAAAAGCAGTAAAATGAGGACTAAGCCCATAAATAGTGGCTCGAACATGGCCGTTTTTTGTGCCATAAAGTGATGAACGATGACCGCAGCAACAGCCACATAAGTGAGCGTATGGAGTAATTGCCATTTACGATAACCAAAGTATTTAACGGCGCGATGGTTAGATGTAATGGCTAAAGGAGTAAGCAAAATAAAGGCTAAAATACCTAATAAAATAAATAAGTTACCAGCAATTTCATCTAGCATTAGCTGCCAATCATAGTAGAATTCAAGAGTAATCCAAATGAGCAAATGCATCGTGGCATAGATAAAGCCCCAGACACCAATATTCCGTCGCATCGACAGATGACGCTTAACCCAATTAAAGCGCTGACTTAAAGGCGTAAAAAGTAGGCTGATGAGCAATAAATAAGCCCCATATCGACCTGTAAAATCCCGCAGGTCAGAGACTAGATCTGGCCCTTTTATGGCATCATACATACCCCAGATTAAAACCAGGCACAGGCCAATATTTAGCAGGTGTTTACGCGATGCTATGGGTATTCTGGGTACTCCCACAAACGACTCCTTATCCACTTATTTAATCCCTTATTTACAAAAAAATGCAGACATTAACCAGCACTAGCAATAATGTCCAAAAATTATAGCAGATAAAAATTACTTAGCATTGTAATAAATTGACCCGAAACCTTGAGCAACGCAACGCTCCTTTTATCTAAACTTGACCAGAGGCATATTGATGGGGATAATTTAACCCTATTGGATACTTGGTTAAAACCATAACAACATGGCTTTTTTCAACATAAACACACCACTTTGGCAGCAGCTCAGCTTAATTTTATTACTATTGATTAGTGCGGCTTCCAGTGCCAGTTCTATACCCAACTTTAACTTGACTGGTGATACAAACGTATCTAGCATAACTAGCTTACATTGGATGGACATCAGCAAAAAATCAACCCCCACCGAAGCTAAAGCTTCATTAGCTGATGGTGACCTGGTCATAGGAAATTTCAATATTCCTTTAACAGATGCCAGTCATTGGTTTGCTGTCACCCTCACTAACACCACTGATCACCCACTGACCCCTAGCTTATATATGCGCCAAGCATACCCAAACAAAGTGAACCTTCATTATATGCAAGAAGGCCAGTGGGTCACCCTCCTTAATGGGACAGATATTGCATTAAAAAAACGGCAGGTTGACAACCTGCCACCCATATTTAACCTCGCCCTAGATACTCAGGAAAGCCAAACTTTTTACCTTGAAGTTCATAGTAAAATAAAACTACTGATGATAGACATCAATTTAGGTGAAGCACAAAAAAGCGCCACTTTAAATTCGTTACATTTGACAATAATAAAAATATTTCTTGGTGCTGCACTTATAATTTCCTTAATCAATACATTGATGTACTGGTCTTTTAAAGACCGTATTTACATCTACTACACTGCCTATGTTCTAAGTTTTATTTCAGCGACCTTTGTGATCAACTCTTTTGACCTGTATTTCGATTGGCATATGCAGGATAGAAACATATTGTTTTTAACCTATCACAGCATGATCATTTTCATTTCTTTATTTATAGCAGAGGTGCTTCAAACTGAGCGTCGCATGCCTTGGATAAACTTTATATTAAGAGCCTGTCGGTGGTTAGCATTGGTTACTGCCATTTTAACGTTAGTTGATGGCAATTACTTCTCTTACACCATAGTTGCCTTTATACCTGTATCAACATTTTTTTTGGTCATCTTAATTTATGCCAATCTAGTGGGCAACTCTAGCGCAAACCTTTTGGCTATCGGTGTTGCCCTATTTTTAAGTGGTATTATTCTCAGCCAGCTAGTGAACTCCGGGGTCGTTCCTGTAAACGTAGTGACTGAGCATGGAAATATTATTGGATCCTTGGCAGAAATGATAATTTTTTCAGTCGCTTTGTTTAGACGAGTAGTCAACCTAAACGCAGCTAATACTGACTTGTTAAACCAAACTCAGGACGCTAAAAATAAGTTAGAAAAAACGGTGACACAGCGCACAGAAGAACTTAACCAAGCAAAGCAAGCAGCTGAGCAAGCTAACGAAGCCCGCAGTGATTTTTTTGCCAACGTCAACCACGAGATGCGCACGCCACTTAATGGTATTCTTGGCATGATAGAGATTATCAGTGAGCAGCAAGAAAAAATAATATCTACTCGGTATTTGAAAACACTGAAAACAGCCAGCCATCAACTCTCAAGCCTCATTAACAACGTGCTAGACCACTCTAAACTAAATCATCATGCAGAATTAGAAGTTCAAGTCACCAACTTCAATCTACTAGACCTCATCGATGAGTTAGAAGACATTTTTCTTAATATGGCCGAGGATAAGGGTATATTACTCAACCTTCAGGCGGCCGATGGCCTGTCTTTGGGCCGCCAAGGAGATTATATAAAACTTCGGCAAGTTCTCATTAATCTTCTGGGTAACGCGATCAAGTTTACCGATTCAGGGCAGGTTAAACTCATCATAGTAAAAGGCCCGTCAGAAGAAGACCTCATTTTTAGAGTTAGTGACACCGGTTGCGGCATTTCAGACGATCAAATTGAGCATATTTTTCATGCTTACAATCAAGTTTCAAGGAATACAAACTTCAGGCAATCCGGCACGGGTCTGGGGCTTGCCATTTCTAAAAAGCTAAGCCTTATTATGGGTGGCACCCTAGAGGTTAAGTCTGAGCTAGGAGAAGGTGCCCAATTTAACCTTTGTCTAAGACTCAAGCCCGTTATCTGGCGCGATAAAGATGACGCTAGTAAAGCTCACGCTATAAAGACCGTAGATCTATCCGATAAGTGTATTTTAGTAGTCGACGATTCTGAGATCAATCAGCAAGTAGTGAACGCATTTTTGGCATCTTCAGGAATTAGGTTAATTGCTGCTAAAAATAGCCAACAAGCCTTAGATCAATTTAAACAAGGGGGTATTGATGTTGTATTAATGGACTTGCACATGGGCACAGTTAATGGCATTGAAGCAATCCAAAACATAAGAAATTTTGAAACTAATAACAAGGTTGAACATTGCCCCATTGTAATGCATACCGCCGATACAGGGAAAGATGTGTTACGGCAAGCTCTCCACGCTGGCGCAGACCATTGTTTATATAAGCCTTACACTCAAATAGAACTACTCAGCATACTGTGTGATTTCTTTGAATTAGATTTTGATAGCCAAGAGATAGATGCGGTCGAAGTAACCAACATGAGGTCTGTGGTTGACAAATTTTTGGAGCACAGCAATATATCTCTTAAGCAATGTTACAGTCACATAGAGCTTGGAGACTTTGAGTCCTTAAGCCAAGAAATTCATCAAATGCTGGGTAGTTGCGGTGTGTTTGGAGCAACCTCTATGTATGCCACACTACAAAAGATGGAAAGCTTGTTGGATGAAAATAAACAGGAACCCTCTGCCCTATTGTTATTACTAGCAACGGCGACAGGCCAACTAAACATGTATCACCAAGCTGCACAGCAACCATAGTCTATGATTAGCTGGGTAACCCAAGTTGTTGAGCATATTCAACTAGTTGAACTGGACTAGGCGCTCTCAGCTTAGACATCACTTCGGCACGATGTTTTTCTGCAGTACGTGCACTTATTTTCAATACGCTGGCAATGCCTTTAGTAGATTCACCATAAGCTAAAAGCTTTAGCACTTGTCGCTGCCTTTGAGTCAGCCCCATATTGGAAATTTCATGCTCCATCATTACTCCAGACAGATGACTAGGAACCACAAATATTTGATCGCCTTTTAACACCGCCATAATGGCTTCTATAAGCGCCTGGTGGGAACCACTTTTAAACGCGTAACCATCAGCACCTGCAGACTTTGCTTTTACAATATCGGCGCCACTTTCAAGATTGCTAAGCATAAGAATCTTTATTTCTGGCCACTTTTGTTTCAGTATATAGGCCGTTTCATTACCATTAATATCAGGCATGTACATGTCTAGCAGCACTAAATCTGGTTGAAGGTTATCGAGGGCAGCAATGGCTTTTTCGTGGTTTTGGGCAGTACCCACCACATGAATGCCTTGCTCAGCCCCACGTGATTCAATCAAATCAGAAATAGCTTCTAAAATAAGCTCTTGATCGTCTACCAGAAACAGCCGTGATTTAGTCATGCGTCAATCTCTATTGCTAGCTCTATGAAACTCAAATCGTGATACAGTATTAAAATACGTATATCAATCAAGGTTACCCTCAGGAAGAGGCGCTGCATTATTGAGTTCAGTTAGTCCTAAGCGTGTTTTCAACTAAGGGCCTAACTCCTGCGGGCACTGCGAAAAAGGGTTCCAAGTTATAGTATTAGCTTACGGGACTAGTGCACCATCGTCATGGGTAGAACTACCTAGCTTTAGCGGCAAGGGTCATTTTTAGCCAATGAATTAATGGAGCTAGGTGTTACTATAGCATCATCATACTCACAGTATTAACTAGGAACCTGCTATGTTTGCACGAGAACAACTTTCCTATGAAGCAGTAAAGCTTGCGGCTAGGGCAGAAATAACCGATGAAAGCATGCAGAAGGCTGCTTTGGCTTATTACCAAACCATGAAAACGCGCCATACCGTGCGTGATTTTATTGACCGAGAAGTGCCAGAAGACGTGATTCAAAATTGTATTCGCACGGCAGGCTCTGCACCCAGTGGGGCCAACCACCAGCCATGGCATTTTGTGGCTATTCGCAACCCAGAAATAAAGCACGCAATGCGTCTAGCAGCCGAAGCCGAGGAAGAAAAGTTTTACGCAGGCGGTGGTGGTGATGAATGGATTAAAGCGTTAGAACCCATTGGCACTAATGCTGACAAACCCCATTTAGATATCGCCCCATGGTTAATTGTTATCTTTGCACAACGCTATGGTGTGTTTGACGATGGCACCCGTTTTAAAAACTACTACGTGCCCGACAGTGTAGGCATAGCCACAGGCTTTCTTATTTCTGCGTTGCACCATGCTGGCTTGTACAGCCTCACACATACGCCCAACCCCATGCGCTTTCTCAACAAGCTCCTTGGCCGCCCAAGCCATGAAAAAGCAGTGATGATATTAGCTGTAGGCCACGCCTCTGCGGACGCCACTGTGCCGGGTGTAGCAAAGATAAAAAAGCCATTAGAAGAAATTCTCACTGTGCTCTAGAAGTTAAAAATAAACCGCAAAGCATCACTCAAATTAGTGCACCAACACCTGACTAAGAAACTTTTTAGTGCGCTGTGATTGTGGGTTCTCAAAGAATGCTATGGGCTCATTCGCCTCAACAATTTTACCTTCATCCATAAAGATCACTCGGTCTGCCACTTGCTTGGCAAACCCCATTTCATGGGTAACCACAATCATGGTCATGCCGCTTTGAGCAAGGTCCATCATGGTGTCTAGCACCTCAGCTACCATTTCAGGGTCTAGTGCTGAAGTAGGTTCATCAAATAGCATCACCTTGGGGTTCATGCACAAGCTGCGCGCAATCGCTACGCGCTGCTGCTGCCCTCCTGACAACTGCGCTGGGTATTTGTCTGCTTGCTCAGGAATATTAACCCGTTCTAAATACCTCATGGCTATTTCGTGGGCTTCTACTGGAGGTACTTTATTAACCCACATTGGCCCTGCTGTGCAGTTTTCTAGAACCGTCATATGAGGAAACAGATTGAAGTGTTGAAATACCATACCCACTTCAGATCGAACTTTGTCAATGTCTTTCATGTGTTGATGTAACTCAACACCATTGACATTCACCGAGCCAGATTGGTGTGCCTCTAGGCGGTTTAAACATCTGATGAGTGTCGATTTACCAGACCCAGAAGGGCCACAAATAACGATACGTTCGCCAATATTAACCTCCAGGTCAATATTAGTGAGTGCGTGGAAATCACCATAGTATTTATTCATTTCCTTGATGGAAATAATTGGCTGTTTTACCTTCTGATTTGTTTTAGACATGACTTATCTCGACTGCCGTTTTTGGTATTTACGTTCGATACGAGACTGTATAAGTTCTAATACCATGGTCATCATCCAATACAGCATGGCTGCGGTAATGAGCATCTCCATGTGATTAAAGGTTTTGTTGCCCAATGTTCTGGCGAGAAACATGAGCTCCCATACCCCAATAACAGACACGAGTGAGCTATCTTTAAGCATCGCAATAAATTGGTTTCCAGTGGGTGGGATAATTAATGGAATAGATTGAGGCAAAATGATCTTGCGCATAATCAGGCTAAATTTGAAACCCAGTGCACGTGACCCTTCCCATTGACCCGCATCAATGCTCATAATGCCGGCACGGAATATTTCAGTCATATAGGCACCATAACAAAGAGACAAGGCAATAATGCCCGCAGGCACTGCATCGATGACGTAGCCAATTTGAGGAAAGCCTAAGTATATAAGATAGACCTGCATTAAGAGTGGCAAGCCCCGAAAAAATGACGTGTAAAAACTGGCAATAGCATATGCAAAGCCATTCGATGACATTTTGGCAACCGCCCCTATGATAGCGATAAACGAGGCGATTACTATGGAGATAGCAGACACATATAAGGTGGTGAAAATTCCTTGAGTCACCATGAACCAAATTTTACTTCGAATAAACTCAAAACTCAGGTCAAAGCTGTAAAAGAAGGACAAAAATAGAATGAGTAGCTCTATCCAAACGGAGATAACTTGAAGGCGAAAGTTAGGTATGAGACTGATTGCCAGTAGGTTTAAAACCATTAACACTGCCAACATAAAAGACGTTACAAAACGGCCATATAAGCCACTTTTGTCAGGCTCACCAAGGGCCGGTTCAAGTAGATGCCCAATGATGGACTGTGATGGGTCGAAGATAAGAAAACAAACTAGAACAGTAGCGAAAAGATAGGCTATAAATTTCGGTTGTCTAAGGAGCAGGTCTTCAGTAACTGTGTCCTGAATCAAAATTCGTTCCTACCTTTTAATAGTGCTAATGACTATTCAGGTTGTCTCAAATGTAACCGGGCATTACGAGTAATACCCGGGTTTACAGAGCATCCGAACAGGTCGGTTTTCTAGTTATTTAACTGTTGCGTAGTCTACGCCATACCATTTCTTAGAGATGGTGCTTAAAACGCCATCTGCTCGCATTGATGCAACAATACTGGCAACTTTTTCGTTAAGTTCACTATCACCCAAGTCAACTGTTACAGCCAGTGGCTCGTAGAAAATGGGAGACCCAACCACTTTAAGCGGGTAGCCGTTCTCAATCGCTTCTAAAATAGTGGGCAAGCTACTAACAACACCATCAAGCCGAACACCATCACCTAAACGAAGGTCGTCTAGCGCGATGACTGAGGTTTCATATGATCTAATTTCGGCATTATCAATTTGGAAATCAAATGCAGGCGCGCCTTCAGCATCAATAATGAGGTCATGCTGCAGGTAAAGTTCAAAAGTAGTGCCTGTGCCAGTGCCTACTTTCTTACCGTTTAGGCCAGAGAGCTGGGCTATGCCAGAGCTTGCATGCACTGCTACAGCAGCTGGTGTGTAATAGTAAACCGCAGGGAAAGACAATATTTCTGCACGTTGTTTAGTAGGTGTCATTGAACCCACATGCATGTCCCAACGGCCATACCAGTTACCAGCGGTGATTACGTCCCAGTTAGGCGTAATAAATTCAACTTCAGCACCCATACGTTTAGCAATTTCACGTGCAACATCCACGTCAAAACCATCCATTTCGTTTTGGTCATTAATAAACGACTGTGGCGGCCAGTTGGCATCAGTGGCTATTTTGATCGTTTTAGTGGACATAATTTTGTCCAAAACTCCACCAGCATATGCAGTGTTTACTGACAACAAGCCAGCTAGCAGTACCGTACCTAATACAGGTTTTAATAGTTTCATTTTGACATTTTCCTCATGTTTTTTATTTTAATGTGTTACCTAAGCCATCACCCAGCAAGACAAACCTGCTGTGCTTTGCTTCCATCGACTATACACCCGATCGTATCATAAACAATAGCATTTAAATGATTAAAGAGAAGCGGCCTAATGTAACGCAATTAAACAATACTGTTAAAAACATAATGGCTAAAGTTTGGCCAGTTCTGTGGCGATATTAGCCCCAAGACGGGCATTGTTTAATACCAGTTGGATATTGGCCGCCAAGCTTTCGCCTTGAGTCACTTGTGCAATTTTAGATAATAAAAACGGTGTGCTTTGTTTACCGTGGATACCCTGCTCCTGCATTTCCACAATGGCTTCACCGATGACCTGCTCTATGATCACTGGGTCCATGGCATAAGCATCTGGAATGGGATTAGCCACTACCACACCACCAGCCAAGCCCATGTGCCATTTTGCCGACAGTACTTGCGCTATGCTGGCTGCAGAATCTAAACAATAGTCCACCTCAAAGCCACTGCTTTGAGTATAAAATGCAGGCATTACCTTGGTTTTATAACCCACTACAGGAACACCATGGGTCTCTAGGTATTCTAATGTAAGGCCTATATCTAAAATAGACTTTACACCGGCACACACCACAGCGACCGACGTGCTGGCCAGTTCTTGTAAGTCTGCAGAAATGTCCATGGTTGTTTCTGCATGACGATGAACACCCCCTATGCCTCCCGTTGCAAATACCTTAATCCCTGCCATCGCCGCAATAATCATGGTGGAAGCTACGGTTGTAGCACCGTCTTGCTTTTGAGCCGCGATAAAAGGCATGTCTCGGCGGCTGGTTTTAATAACCTCAAACCCACTTTTGCCAAGGTGGGTAATTTGTTGTTCAGTTAAGCCTACGGTTAAGCGGCCATTAATAATGGCAATAGTCGCGGGTTCTGCACCGTTATCTCGCACTGCCTGCTCTACTAACATGGCTGTTTCTACATTCTGTGGGTAAGGCATTCCATGAGAAATGATGGTAGATTCTAAAGCCACAACAGGCTTATTGTTAGCCAATGCCTGTTGAATACGCGGGTGTATATCAAGGTAAGTGTTTAACTGAGTGGGGTTATGCTGCACGGGGTTTCCTTTAACATGCGAAGTAGTAATTCAGGTGTTAGGTGAGGGCTAATAGTGGTTTCGCTGGCCATAGCAATTTGAGCACATGCCAGCGCACTCGCTGCAGCATGCTGGGCATCACTGCCTTGCAACCACGCACTGCCTATGGCGGCCATCATAGCATCTCCAGCACCATTACTATTGACTATATGAGTTGCTTTTACAGGCGCGCTAGGCGCCATAATAAAGCTTTGAGAGGCATCACTATAAAGTAAGCCCCTTGAACCTAGGCTTAAGTATAAATGCTTTACGCCTTGGTGCATAAACCAATGGGCTAAGTCTAGTAGCTGCCGGCTGTTAGGGTTTTCACCAAGGTGCACACCAGAGATGGCTTGGGCTTCTATTAAATTAGGCTTAAGGCTATGTATGTGTGATAAAAATGGGGTTATGCGAGTGGCTTTAGTAACAGACACCGTATCTACAAAAAAATGTTGTTGTGGCAGATTTTTAACCAAAAACGCCAAACAGTCTGGCGCCAAGTTGGCATCTAGCACCACCATTGACGCAGCGGTTAATTGTGGCAAAAACGCCTGTAGTTGGGTTGCACCAAACTGATCAATCAACGTCATGTCAGCAATAGCAACCTGCATGTCACCCGTTTCATCAACAATTGATAAGTAGGTTGAGGTGGATTCGCCTGCTAGGGTTGCCATACCGTCAGTGTTAATGCCCAATTGCTGACAATGACGCCTAAGAAACGTACCGTTGGCATCATCCCCTAAAGGCGCCATTAACTGGCAAGACTGGCCCAGACGAATAAGGTTTTCAGCTATATTTCGGCCCACACCGCCAGGGCTAGATGACACTTTACCAGGGTTAGACGTGTGCTGCTTTAATTGCTTTTGGGGTGCGCCCAAGAGGTCTATGTTTGCGCCACCAACGACCACACAGTGAGGTTTTATAAGAACTCCGCATGGCTGTCTGGCTGCTGGCACACGGCTAACGCATCTACAAGGGATACTGCCCCATTCATAAGCGCACGGCCTACAACAACCCCTGCGATGTTAGGCAACATACGCAAAGTAGAAATATCATCTAAGGTTTTCACCGCACCACTTGAGATCACTGGAATATGCAGTTCATCTACCATTTTAGTCGTAATAGCAAAGGTGGCTTCGGGGTGATCATCGTCAAGGTCTATATCGGTATAAATAATAGCGGCTACTCCACGCTCTTGCAGATCCAGAGCAATTTCCAAAGGTGTGTAGATGGTTTCCTCGGTCCAACCATGGCACATTACTTTATTTTGGCGAGCGTCAATAGACACAACCACTTGACCTGGGTACTGGTTACATAATTCGTGTAAAAAATGTCGATCTTCTATGGCTGCAGTGCCTATGACTACGCGTGAGGCGCCATGATCAAACCACCAGCGAGCACCCTCTATGGTGCGGATTCCACCGCCCACTTGTACCGGCACATCGACGGCTTGAATAATGTCTAACACCGCTTTGTGGTTGTCATGACCGCCTCGCATTACGTTATCTAAATCCACCACATGCAGCACTTGGGCACCATTTGCAACATGCTGCTGTGCTGCCTGTAGGGGAGTAATGTCATAAACAATGGGATCTTGCATGTGGCCACGGCGTAAATTAACACAACGGCCCTTTTGGATTTCTATGTCTGGATAAATAACCATCTTTGAACTCCTATGTATTCACCTTCTTCTAGCATACTCTGCCGTGGCAAAAAATCCAGCGTTAAGGGTTCTACATCAACCTTTAGCAAGGAGTTTAGGCGGCTTGTTAAGGTAGAGCATGGCTACAAAAGCTGCCCAAGAAGTCACTGCAAAACCAAGCACCAAAGGCAACACCGTTCCATCAAAAGACATCCCCACCCACATACCAATGGGCACCGACACCAAGGTAGAACAAGAGCCAACAACTGAAGCGCCCATGCCCGCAAGCTTACCTAGGGGTTCCATGGCTAGGGCATTAAGATTGCCGAAGCGGAACCCAACGCCAAAGAAAATAATACTACACAAGGCCATAAATTCGCCTAAACTTGGGCCTGTCGCTAGGCTTTGGGCGTAGAGATAGAAAGCCACACACGCAATCCCAGTGATCACATTAGTCACTTGCACCAGAGCATACATTCCAAAACGCATAACCAACTTTGCATTGAGCAGCGATGCCATTATGGTAGGCAGCGCCAAAACGCCAAAATAAAGTGGGAAGGCTTCCCCCACACCATATACTTGTTGGAATATTTGCAAGCTTGAACTCAGGTAGCCCATAAAGGCACCTAGCACTAAGCCAGCCACAAAGGAGTACCCCGTAGCAATGGGATTCACCAACACTTGCACCATGGTGTGCCAGAGTTTTTTAGGGTGCAAGGACAAGCGGTTTTCAGGCTTTAGTGTTTCATCTAAGCGCACATAGACCCATGCAAACATTACTGCAGCAAACACCACATAGAAGCCAAAAATCCACTGCCACGGACCAACCAGCAAGATACCTTGCCCCACTAAAGGCGCCATAATAGGCACCGCCATAAATAACGTCATGGCAAAGGACATAGTCCGCGCCATGGCTGCACCACTAAAGCAGTCTCTCACTAAAGCCACCACCATTACCCGTGGCCCTGAAGCACCAAAACCCTGTAAAAAGCGCCCAACTAACATCATTTCCAAAGACTCAGCCCAAACACTAATAAGGCTGCCCAAACAAAAAATTCCTAAACCCACAAATATACTGCGCTTGCGGCCATAGGTATCAGACACTGGGCCATAGACCAACTGGCCCAAAGCATGGCCTACAAAGACACTGGTCACCACTAATTGAATAGCGTTGCCATTGACACCAAAATCTAACGCCATACGGCCTAATGCTGGCAGCATAGCATCTGTTGTGAGGGCCACCATGGCCATAAGTAAGGCAATAATAAAGATGAATTCGCGTTGGCCCATAGACACTTTCGACCTTCTCACTGTGCTAGTTTGCCATTAAATTAGGCAGCCAAAGCACCAACCCAGGAAGCAATATAAGGGTCATTAAACGCACAATATCAACAATCCAAAACGGCGTTACACCACGGAATATGGTACTTAGCTTAACGTCATCAAGCATGCTTTTCAGTACAAATACATTAAGCCCCACAGGCGGCGTAATGAGGCTAATTTCAGTAATCACCACAACAATAATACCAAACCAAACTAAGGCCATATCTGGGTCCATTAAGGCTTCGGAGTAATCGCCTAAATCAAGCCCCAATACCAAAGGATAAAATACCGGCACGGTTAGCATAATCATAGATAAGCTTTCTAGCACTGTGCCTAGAATTACATAGACCAGCATAATAAGCATAATGACGGCGATAGCTGATAAGTCAAAAGACACTACCCACTCTGATAATAGCTCTGGCAGGCCAGCAATATTAACGTAGTTTGAGAAGATTTCTGCACCAATTAAAATCACAAAAATCATAGTCGTAGTGCGAGCGCTCTCAACGAGGGTGTCCATTAACGATTGTAGGCTTAAACGGCGCCGAATTAAGGCAATGAGAAAAGCACCAGAAGCACCAATGCCAGCCGCTTCTGTAGGCGTAAAAATGCCCCCATAGATGCCACCAATCACCAAGGTAAACAAGCCTAATACGCCCGACACACCCCAAAGCGCTTGCAAGCGTTTAGGCCATGAAAAGCGCTCCCCTTTGGGGCCTTTTTCTGGTTTTAAGGTTACTGTTACCAGCACAGCCACCAAGTAAAACAACACCCCTAATAGGCCTGGCAAAATACCCGCAATAAATAGTAAACCAATATCGGTTTCGGTCATAATGCCAAAGATAATAAGGATAACACTGGGCGGTATTAAAATACCTAAAGTGCCTCCAGCAGCAATACAGCCTGCCGCTAAACCTTCGTCGTAACCGTATTTTTTCATCGGTGGCATAGCGACCTTAGACATAGTGGCAGCAGTCGCTAAACTAGAACCACACACCGCACTAAAACCACCACAAGCCACTATTGTAGCCATCGCTAAGCCACCCCGACGATGGCCTAAAAAAGCATTAGCCGCGTTATATAACTCATCAGACAACCCTGCTCTACTTACAAAATTTCCCATTAAAATAAATAAAGGCACTACCGAAAGGCCATAATTAAGGCCAGTGTCATAGGTGATTATAGTGGCCATGGCCAAGGAACCAGAAAAACTAGTCATTAAACCAAAGCCCACAAACCCGACAAGGCCCATAGCAAAGGCAATAGGCATACGCACCAAAATGACCAGGGTGAGCATGGCAGCAAAGGCAATTAAAGATTCATACATGTTAACTATGCTTTTCTAGAGGGAGGTAACACGCCTGCGCGGGCATATTGCCAAGTGAGTAATAGAGCAAGCACACTGCTCATCCCTAAGGCAATACTAATATAAAAGTACACGGGCGCGGTAGGTAAATATAGCATGGCGGTTCGGTCACCATAGTGCACCGACTCAAGGGCTTTGTTCCATACTTTATAGCTAATGCCAGCTAAAACAATGGTGGTGATTAACGCAATAGCCACATCCCTTAACCAAGCAAAAAAACGCGGCACAAAAGCATCAATGAGATCGACAGTAATATTCTGATCTTTGGCGACAACTAAAGGCAAGGCCGAAAATATGATCGCAGCTAACAGCAGTTCAGTGATTTCGAAGCTACCATTTACTGGAGAATTAAAGCCATAACGGCCCACCACGTCCACTAAGGTGATTAGCATTAAAACCAACAAAAAGGTGGCCGCTAGGCCACCCAATATACGCTGCAGCACAAACTGCATAAAGGGACCAGACTTTAATGTCCGGCCACTTAACTCACTAAGTGACATTACTCAGCCGCCACCTTAGCAATTTCTGCACGTAAATCAGCCATTACTGCTGCACCATCAACACCTAAACCATTGGCGGTAGCAATCCAGTCGGCTTCCAAGTGGTTTGTTGCTGCTTGAATTTCAGCAACAAACGCATCACTTGCGTTTATAGTTTCAATACCTGCAGCATCCATAGCAGCTTGACCTAGAGCATCATGCTTATCCCAGCCTTTACCAGCAATACGCGCAAAGCTTTCACCCGAAGTACGCATTAGAGCCGCTTGATTTTCAGCACTTAGGCTGTCAAATTTAGTAGGGTTCATGGTTAAGAAGAAGCTCGTATTATATAAACCACCTGGCACGGTTGTGGCATGTGACAAGAGTTTGGTTAGCTTAAATGACTTAATAGATTCAGTGGGTAAAAAGGTGCCGTCAGCAACCCCACTAGACAGCATTTCATAGTTTTTAGTTGCAGAGGCTAACATTGCTGTCACACCCAAGGCCTTGGCTGCATTACCTGCAACACCACCACCCACACGGAACTTTAAGCCTTTCATGTCGGCAACACTATTAATTGCACGCACATTGTTGTGGATTACACCAGGCCCATGGGACATTAACCCCAAAAGTACAGTGCCTTCATGCTCGTTAACAGATTCAAGGTGCTTCTTATAAACGCGCCAATAAGCAACAGACACATCCTCTGCACTGTCACCTAAGAAAGGTAGCTCAGTAGCTGCAGTCAGTTTAAAGCGTCCTGGCTGGTAGCCATGCACACCATAAGTAATGTCGGCAACGCCATCTTTGGCAAGGTCATAATGAGCTGGCGGTGCACCAAGAGGCTTAGGTAAAATCCGAATTTTAAGTTCACCACCACTTTCAGCTTCTACAGCCGCAATCCAAGGTTTAATAATACTTGCAACCACAGGGTGTTTAGGTGGCAACCACGATGATAACAATAGGGTTTCAGCAGCCGTGGCTACTGTGGCTGCGCCAAGCATAATACCCGTGGCCATGGTGGCAACGATTAATTTTTTCATGTAATCCTCCGATTTTTATATTTATCAGTAAAACAATAAAACAGTGATTGCGATCACTCATTTGGTTTCAGCATACACGCGATTAACTTCACATGTAAACTATACTAAGCGCTAATGTGATACTTTTTTACATAGGCTTTATTTTTTGTGAATCATTTGTTTAATCTTGCGGCACCATAAAACAGTTGCACTGCTTACTCATTAATAGTTAATATGTTAACTAAGTTATTAAAACAATCATTCAGGCCATCAACCATGACATCTTCTAGCCAGCTGATCAGCGCCTTACAAGATATTTTGCCCACTATTGCTGCTAATGCCGATAAAGCAGAATCCCTGCGCATGACGCCACCAGAGAATATTGCTTTATTAAAACAGATTAAATTTTTGCGCGCTTTTCAACCTAAAGCGTGGGGGGGGTTAGAACTGTCTTTGCCAGAGTTTGCTGAAGCCGTAGCAACGCTAGCTGGTGCATGCGCCAGCACAGCCTGGGCGGCCAGTTTACTGTGCACCCATAGTCATCAGCTGGGCCTGTTTTCAAAACAGGCCCAGGAAGACGTGTGGGGGCAAGACCCAGAAGCCACGATAAGTTCGAGTATTGCGCCTTTTGGTAAGACCACAGAAGTAGAGGGTGGTGTGATGTTTAGTGGCGACATGAGTTGGAGCAGCGGTTGCGACCATGCTCAGTGGGCAATTATGGGATTTATTCGTGCCGGTGCCACCGCAGACCCTGCCCCACACCAACACTTTGCCCTAGTGCCGCGGGCAGACTACGAAATTATTGATAACTGGCATGCCATGGCCATGAAAGGCTCTGGCACCAAAACCCTTAAAGTGCACAATGTATTTGTTCCCGAACATCGCATCGAGTCTGCCAAAGCCCTAATGACTGGCCAGTCCAGAGGGTATGGTATGTACCCAGACAGCAGCATCTTTTTTGCCGCCTATCGACCTTATTTTGCCAGTGGTTTCTCTGCCGTAAGTTTGGGCATTGCCGAACAAATGATTCGTTGGTTTACCGAGCGCTCTAAAACCCGTGTACGCGCTTATACGGGCGCAGAAGTTGGCAAAGACGTACCCGCCTACATGCGCTTAGCAGAATCAAAACACCAAATTAATGCCGCCCGCGCCCTGCTAGAAAAAGACTGGCATGACCTAGCACAAATGGGGGTTCAACACGCACTACCTAATGCCGACCAACTGGCTCAATGGCGAACCAACCAGGCGTATGCGGTTAAAATGTGTGTTGCTGCAGTAGATCGTTTGTTTGAATCTAGTGGCGCTAATGCATGGTTTTTAACCAATGAAGCTCAGCGATTATTTAGGGATTCACACATGACTGCTGCCCACGCCTATACTGATTATGATGTGTGTAAACAGATCTATGGCCGCCACTTAGTGGGCCTAGAGCCCGACCCTCGCTTGCTTTAACATCGTACCTACCAAAGGAGAAAACCATGGGAAACATCGTCTTAGCCGCCAAAATTACTCACGTACCTACCATGCTCATGTCAGAGCAACCGGGGCCTATATTTGGCAAACGTAAGCAAGCCATCGATGGCCATAGAGAAATTGTAGCCCGAGCTAAAGCGCTGGGAGCCGATACTGTTATTGTGTTAGACACCCATTGGCTAGTAAACGCTGGTTATCACGTCAACTGCGCAGCCAGCTTTAAAGGCAACTACACTAGCCATGAGTTTCCCCATTTTATTCAAAACTTAGAATACAAGTATGACGGCAACCCAGAGTTAGGTGACCTTATCGCCGAAAAAGCCCAATCCAAAGGGGTGCATGCCCTTTCCCATCAGCTTGAGTCATTAACCTTAGAATATGGCACCCTAGTGCCCATGCGCTATATGAATGAAGACTCATCCTTGAAGGTGGTGTCTGTGGCAGCTTGGTGCAGCGTGCACAGCATTGAATCGTCACGGTTAATGGGCCAAGCCATTAAAGAAGCCGTAGAAGAAAGTGATAGCAAGGTATTATTATTAGCCTCTGGCTCTTTGTCTCACAAAATATGGGCCAACGAAGACTACGCCGCTAATAACGGCACCTTTACCATATCCAGTGAATTCAACCGCCAAATGGATCTGCATGTTTTGGGTTTATGGACCCGGGGTGACCACGCCACCTTCCTAAAAATACTGCCTGAGTACGCTCAAAAGTGTAACGGCGAAGGCGGCATGCACGATACGGCTATGCTTTATGGTGCATTAGGCTGGGACCAGTACCAAGGCAGAGGTGAGATCATTGGTGAATACTTCCCTAGTTCTGGCACCGGACAAGTGAATGTGGTGTTTGAGCCAGATTAAACATCTAGCGTGCACCCCAAAAACCCAGATCACCTAGCCTCTTGATGGTGCCTATACAGGAGCCTATAATCCCTCCAACGTGTTATTGACGTATTAACCCCAGTGTAATTTTAACTATGATTGAAAAAGACATTATTGTTGTGGGTGGAGGAGCCTCTGGCTTTTTTGCTGCCATTAATATCGCAAAACAAGCACCCCACTTAAAGGTCGCTATTTTAGAACGCGGACAAAAAGGCTTAACTAAAGTTAAAGTGTCTGGGGGAGGCCGATGCAATGTCACACACGCAGAGTTTGTTCCTTCAGAATTGGTGCACAATTACCCTCGTGGTGAAAAAGAATTATTAGGCCCTTTTCACCAATTTATGACAGGCGATACCATTGCTTGGTTTGAAGAACGCGGCGTAGAGCTAAAAATCGAAGAGGATGGACGTATATTTCCTGCGTCAAACTCGTCACAAACCATAGTGGATTGCTTTTTAAATGAAGCCAATAAATATCATGTAGACGTGCTCTACAGCCACTCGTTGAAATCCCTTAAACATGCAGACAGCCTCTTTCAACTAGACACAACTAAAGGCCATTTTTTAGCAAAAAAAGTAGTCATCGCTACCGGTAGCAGCGCCAAAATGTGGGGTCTTTTAGAAGGCTTAGGGCACACTGTGTCTAAAGCAGTGCCCTCTTTATTTACATTTAAAATAAGTGATGAGCGCATAAGGGACATACCTGGCGTTGTCGCAGAAAACGTAAACGTTAAAATACTGGGCACAAACCTAACCAGTGAAGGGCCTTTACTTATTACTCACTGGGGCATGAGCGCCCCTGCTATTTTAAAGCTATCCGCGTTTGGTGCCATAGAAATAGCAAAACGCGAGTACAGATTTAAAATAGAAGTTAACTTTATACGGCAATCATTTACCGACTGCTTAGACGTATTAAAAAACTCAAAACAAGCGCTTGCTAAAAAAATAGCATTTAAGTCTACCCAATTTAATTTACCTAAACGGCTGTGGCATAAACTCGTTTTAGCATCCAACATTACCGAAGATGCCCGATGGGCCGATATCAATAAACTGCAATTAGAGACACTTGCCAAACAACTCACACAGGCGGTGTTTAATGTGCAAGGTAAAAGCACATTTAAAGAGGAATTTGTGACTGCAGGAGGCGTATCCCTTAAAGAGATCAACTTTAAAACCTTCGAGAGCAAATGTGTACCGGGGATTTACTTTGCAGGGGAAGTGTTGGATATCGACGCCATCACTGGTGGATTTAACTTTCAAAACGCATGGACAGGCGCACACATTGTCTCGCAAAACGTTGCCAAGGGCCTAAGTTAGAGGAGCACCCAAGCCTGCCTTACTACCTAAGCTCTACCACATCATGCAGAAGATCTAATAAATCACTCATCTTTTGAGCACCATACTTATCGTTGAGGCCCTGATAAATCACCTGCACTTCTGGTGTAACCGACTCGATTAACGCCGCACCTGAAGGCAAAATAGCCAATAATACTCGGCGACCATCTTTGCCATCAGCACACCGTGTAAGCATGTTTTTTTGCTCTAAGTGCTTAATAATTCGGGTGAGGCTAGGGGCCAGTACACAAGCGCTTTTCGCCAGTTCCTTAGCATCCATTACGCCATTTTCGTGTAACACTCGCAATACCCGCCACTGCTGGTCAGTCACATCATGGTTTTTAAGCACTCGCCGAATAGGAGACATCACAGTTTCCCGTGCTCTTAATAGAGCCAAGGGCAAAGCACGGTCTGTTTTGGTGGGCTGCATAGTGAATCTCTAAGGGTTAAGGTAACGGTTAAAGAAAGGGTTAAGGTGGAGATTACTAGGCATTATACGGGCTTAGAACACATTACTAAACAAGTTAACCACCTACCTCTGGGTTAAACCTCTAAATCCCATCTCTGAAAGCGCCAGCAGTATGCATTTTTAAGAGGAATCATAATTTGCATCATATTAATAATTTAGTTAACATATTAATTAGTTTGCTGTAGCCAACAGCCGGCACAACAAAGAGATAAGACCATGCCACACGTTACCATGGAATATTCCGCCAACCTCGAGCCTCAGGTTGATTTTGATGCCTTATGCCGCGCCATCCATACCACTGGCATCGCCACTGGCTTATTTGAACTGGGTGCGGTGCGCGTGCGCGCGGTAAAATGTGATCACTACGCTATAGCCGATTTACTGCCGCAAAACAGCTTTATCGACACCTCCATTCGCATTGGCTTAGGCCGCAGCCAGGCGGAAAAAGAACGCCTTGGCGAAGCCATTAATGCCACCATGAACAAATTTTTAGCAGCACAATTAAGTCAACCTTACTTTGCCCTTTCCATCGAAGTGCGAGAAATTAACACCCCACTCAGTTGGAAAAGTAACGCCATGCATCCCCGTATTCGTCACCTTGCCAAGGCCTCTAGCTTAGATAAAGGAAACACAGAATGAGCAGTTTCGAACAAAACCAAAGCGATGCAGCTGGCTACTTACGCCAGTTTAGTAATGGCGTGTTAAACCACATCAACGGCCAACAACAAGCGGCATTAGATCACACTTGGTTTGAGAGCTTATCGCCCATAGATCTAACCCCCCTTGCTAAAGTAGCCCATGGCAAAGCAGCCGACATACACCTTGCTGCACAAGCCGCACATCACGCGTTTACGCCATGGGCCGCCATGGGCGGTAAACAAAGACAAAAGGTTCTTCACAAGGTAGCAGATGGTATAGAAGCTCGCGCTCATGAAATTGCGCTATTAGAATGTATCGATACCGGTCAGGCCATTAAATTTATGACTAAAGCCGCCCTCAGAGGCGCAGAAAACTTTCGTTTCTTTGCCGACAAAGCCGTACAAGCCCAAGATGGCCAATCGCTGTATGCCCAAGGCCAAGTCAACGTCACTAAGCGTTACCCCATAGGCCCTGTGGGTGTAATTACCCCGTGGAATACGCCATTTATGTTATCCACTTGGAAAATTGCCCCAGCCTTGGCTGCAGGGTGCACTATTGTGCATAAACCCGCTGAATTTTCACCCTTAACAGCTAATTTATTAGTGCAAATTGCTGAAGATGCGGGCTTACCTGTTGGGGTATGGAACCTGGTGAACGGCATGGGAGAAGGGGCAGGTAAAGCCCTCACCGAGCACCCATTGATTAAAGCCATCGCCTTTGTAGGTGAAAGCCGCACTGGTTCGTTAATCCAAAAACAAGGTGCAGACACCCTCAAGCGTGCTCACTTTGAATTAGGTGGTAAAAACCCCGTATTGGTTTTTGCAGATGCCGATTTAGACAAGGCCGCTGATGCCGCTGCCTTTATGATTTACTCACTTAATGGCGAACGCTGCACCTCGTCTTCTCGCCTATTGGTAGAAGACAGCATCTACGACACTTTTTGTGCCATGGTGGCAGACCGCGCCAAGCGTATTAAAGTGGGTCACCCACTGGATCCAAGCACCGTGATTGGCCCACTTATCCACCCAGAACACGAAGCCAAAGTATTATCCTACTTCGCAGCAGCCAAAGCTGAAGGCGCTACCATTGCCGCCGGAGGCAAGAAAGTGGCGGGGTTAGCCGGCTGTTATGTGCAACCCACACTCTTTACCCAGGCCAATAACTGCATGCGTATCTCTCAAGAAGAGATCTTTGGCCCTGTGCTCACAGCCATTCCTTTTAAAGACGATGCCGAGGCTGTAGCCATAGCCAACGACATTGAGTACGGCTTAGCAGGTTACCTGTGGAGCCAGAATGTAGAACGCTGCTGGGCCATTGCTGACCAACTGCAAGCGGGCATGATTTGGGTTAATTCTGAAAACTCACGTCACTTACCCGCACCTTTTGGTGGTGTTAAAGCCTCAGGCATTGGCCGTGATGGCGGCGACTGGTCATTTGAATTTTATATGGAAACCAAGAATATTTGTTTTGCTATGGCCGGGCACCAACCCCCTCAGTTGGCCAAATAATTAGGCGTAAAATACACAGGAATTAGCATGAACACTTACCCAAAATTTGCCACTGTTACGGCACACCAAAAAAGCCACTATGGCATCGTTACAGACACCGGTTTTATAAGCCTAAGCAACACCTTTGGCAAACAATACCCTACGCTAAAAGACGTCATTGAGGCCGGTCAATTACACGTGTTAGAAGGTGCTGCCAAGGGCCAAAGTGATGACTTCAAACTGGGTGAATTCAACTACCAAATTCCCATCAATAACGCTGAAAAGATTATTTGTATTGGCGTTAATTACCCCGCCCGTAACGAAGAATACAAAGATGGCCAAGAAGCCCCCCCTTTTCCGTCCATGTTCATTCGTTTTGCCCGTTCATTTACTGGCCATAACACCCCACTGGTGCGCCCAGAGGCGTCTAGCCAATTAGATTACGAAGGTGAGGTTGTCATTGTCATTGGTAAAGGTGGCCGCCACATCCCTAAAGACCAGGCATTAGACCATATTGCTGGCATTAGCCTATGCAACGAAGGAACTTTAAGAGACTGGGTACGCCACGCTAAGTTTAACGTGACCCAAGGTAAAAACTTTGATTCTAGTGGTGCTATTGGCCCATGGATGGTGGCTTACAAAGATGAAAGCCAAATTGCAGACATTCGCTTAACCACTAAGGTTAACGGTGAATTACGCCAAGAAGATCGAACCAGCCGCATGATGTTCGATTTTCGTTACATTATTAACTACATCTCTACCTTCACCACCTTGGCCCCTGGTGACATTATTGTCACTGGCACCCCCACAGGCTCTGGTGCACGCCTAGATCCACCTGTGTATTTAAAGCCTGGTGACATCATAGAAGTGGAAGCCGAAGGCATTGGTTGCCTGCGCAACAGCGTGGTGGACGAGGTTTAAATTATGCCACTTAGCCCACAACAGATCTCAGAAACTGCCCAGCGCCTAGACGCTGCAGAGCAAGCCCGCCAACAAACGGGGTTAATCTCTCTGGCCTACCCTAACATGACTATGGACGACGCCTATGCCATTCAAGCTGGCTGGGTAGCACACAAGCTAAACCGCGGACGACGTATTGTGGGCCATAAAATTGGCCTTACATCCAAGGCCATGCAAGCCGCTTTAAACATCGCTATTCCAGATTCTGGTATCTTGTTTGATGACATGTTGTTTAAAAGTGGCTGTGATATCCCTCAGCAGCGATTTATTCAGCCTAGGGTAGAGGCAGAAATCGCCTTTGTGATGAAGCATGACCTTTGTGGTGAGGAAATAAGCGTAGCACAAGTGATAGAGGCCACAGATTACCTTGTGCCATCTTTAGAAATTTTGGACACGCGCATTCACAGAATATGCCCCAAAACGGGCTTAGCACGCAATGTGTTTGACACTATTTCTGACAATGCAGCCAATGCAGGAGTAGTGTTAGGCACCCAGCACACAGACCCAAGCCAAATAGACATGCGTTGGATTGGTGCCATTATAAGTGCCAACGGCCAAGTGGAAGAAACAGGGTTAGGCGCTGGCGTACTGAATCAACCTGCCTTAGGCATTGCCTGGTTAGCCAAGCGCTTATATCAATATGGTGATAGCATAAAGGCGGGTGAAATCGTTCTATCTGGCTCCTTTATTAGGCCCGTGGAAACCCAAAAAGGCACTTTAATTGAAGCCGACTTTGGCGACTTTGGCGAAGTAAGCTGCCGCTTTTAATGTGTCATCTATTTAACTGGCTTTAGAAGGAATACCTATGCCTGCACCCATTAATACGTTTAAGCAAAAGCTTCTTTTAGGCCAGCAACAAATTGGCTTTTGGCTTGCAATGGGCAGCCCTAACGCTGCGCAAATTGCGGGTGGTGCAGGGTTTGACTGGCTGGTTATAGATGCCGAACACGGCCCCAACGACATCACCTCCTTGGTAAGCCAAATGCACGCCTTACAGGGGTCTGCCGCTAATATTATTATTCGCCCACCCGTAGGCGAAACCTGGATGATTAAACAACTATTAGACATAGGCTGCCAAACTATATTGGTGCCCATGGTAGACACTGCTGAGCAAGCAAAACAGCTGGTACAAGCGATGAACTACCCCCCAAAAGGCATTCGCGGCGTAGGCGCTGCTTTAGCACGCGCGTCTCACCATAACCGCATTCCCGATTACCTACAAACAGCCAATAACCAAGTGTGCCTGATCGTGCAAATTGAAGCCCAAAGAGGGTTAGATAACCTTGCAGACATACTTAGCGTAGATGGCATTGATGGCGTGTTTATTGGCCCAGCAGATCTAGCCGCCGACATGGGCTATTTGGGCCAGCCAGCAGCTGAACCTGTACAAGAGGCTATATGTGCTGCCATTAACCAAATAGTAGCGGCAGGTAAAGCGGCAGGCATCCTCATGGCTGTGCCAGAACTTGTACAGCACTACCTTACCCTGGGCGCCACCTTTGTGGCTGTTGGCACCGACGTGACCAGCTTTGCTACAGCCACTGATACCCTAGCTGCGCAGTACATTAGCGGGAGTGGCGTAAATGAAAGTAAAGAAGACGCTAAAAAGAAAAATAACCCTGCTTTGCGATCGGCAGGAGATGTTTACTAGCGTATAATATGGCCTGATTCTTAACCTATGGACGCTTTACCAATGACTGACTTCACCGATTACAAGGTTGCCGATATCTCTTTAGCCCCATTTGGCCGTATGGAAATTGACATCGCAGAAACCGAAATGCCTGCCCTAATGGCATTACGCACTAAATACGCCGCACAAAAACCACTAGCCAATGCTAAGGTCATGGGCTGTATCCACATGACCATTCAAACCGCTGTGCTGATTGAAACATTAGTGGATTTGGGTGCTGAAGTGCGCTGGTCTTCTTGCAATATCTTCTCTACTCAAGACCACGCAGCAGCGGCTATTGCTGCTGCAGGAATCCCTGTATTTGCCTGGAAAGGCGAAACGGAAGAAGAGGCCGAATGGTGTATTGAGCAAACCATTGTGCAAGACGGCAAAGACTGGGGCGCTAATATGATCCTAGACGACGGGGGTGATTTAACCACCATGCTGCACCACCAATTCCCAGAAATCTTGGCCAACTGCCATGGTATTTCTGAAGAAACCACCACTGGCGTTCACCGTTTACAAGAAATGTTAGAAGCCGGCACCCTTAAAGTGCCCGCTATCAACGTTAACGACGCAGTCACCAAGAGTAAAAACGACAACAAATATGGCTGTCGCCACTCTTTAAATGATTCCATCAAACGTGCTACAGACCATCTGTTAGCAGGTAAAAAAGCCCTTGTAGTGGGTTATGGCGACGTAGGCAAAGGTTCAGCAGCATCTTTACGTCAAGAAGGTATGATCGTTAAAATTACCGAAATTGATCCCATTTGTGCCATGCAGGCATGTATGGATGGCTTTGAAGTGGTGTCGCCTTATTTAGATGGTGTGAACACTGGCGACATCAGCTGCATTAATACCACTTTAATGGGCACCACAGACATCATTGTGACTACCACTGGCAACACCAACGTGTGTGATGCCAACATGCTTAAGACCATTAAAAACGGTGCTGTAGTCTGTAACATTGGTCACTTCGACAACGAAATCGATACCGCTTTTATGCGTGAGCACTGGAAGTTTGAAGAAGTGAAGCCTCAAGTACACAAAGTTTACCGTGCCGCTGATCACAACAAAGCTGATTTTGTTTTGCTTTTAGCTGAAGGCCGCTTAGTTAACCTAGGTAATGCCACAGGTCACCCATCACGTATCATGGATGGTTCTTTCGCCAACCAAGTGTTAGCGCAAATGCACCTATGGGACGCCAAGTTTGCGGACTTAAGCGAGGCCGACAAGAAAGCCAACTTATGGCTAAGAATATTGCCAAAAAAGCTAGACGAAGAAGTAGCAGCAGACATGGTGGCAGGGTTTGGTGGTGTAATGACCAAGCTAACCACGACTCAAGCGGGCTACATTAACGTACCCTTTGATGGCCCGTTTAAGCCAGAGAGCTATAAGTACTAAACTACTCGAGGCGGCCCTGCCGCCTCGTTTCTTGCTAACACTTAAACACCTACACCTCCTTATTGCATTTTTCTAGCGCTGTTACCCCCCCATCTTTGCAAGCCCAAAGAGGCTGTGAAATGTCTTATTTTTGCAAACCCCTAAATTCATACTACACTTTAAATAACTCATCAGGCTTCACTCCTAGTGAGTTATACCACTGCAAACGGGTTGCAATTGAAAGACAAGGAAGCCAAGACAACGTCTGCTTTTAGGCATTAGCCTAGTCTTCTTCATCTTCCAATGACAACACCGTTTCGTATTATTCCGCATGGATGCGGTCATAAACTACGGGGCATGGACGTCCCGTCCAAAAAGCAGTGTTTGCCAACATGGACGTAGGCGCAAAGTGCGGGGCAAGGAGGCCCCGCCACCTTAGCGCCAGCAGGCACAGCTGCCGCTGGCAGCCAGCCTTTATTTACTTCATGCCATTACTACCCAACAATGAGTGCATACCAAAGATCAACTGTTCAAGGTGATAAAATTATCCACTAAAAAAGCTAAAGAAGTGTTATAATTCATAGCGAAAAGGCCTACTCAAAGAACATTACATTGAACGATTTACACCATCCTCAAAACGCTCTTGATTTACATCAGTGGCGTAGCAAAATTGATTCTGTATTAGGCACACTAGTCACCGCTTTAATACTATATGTCCCCTTTAGTATTGGTGCACTTAACCCAACTGCAGAAGTTGCTGCAGCTTTGGCCGCCTTAATATCAATAATTCTCATATTATCTAATATCCATAAATACACTCAGGCTATACCCAAACCTATCAAAATCACCATGGCATTATTTGTCATTTACTTTGCTATAGGCGCAGCCAGCTACTTCATATTCCCACCTGCTAAAAATAGCTTAAGCAACATTGGCACAAGCCTTCACTTTGCTCTTTTCACCGCTATTATTATGGTAATGCTAAAACATCCACCTAAGCTAACCTGGGTGTGGTTATGTATTATAGGTGGCGCCATACTTAGCGGCTTGCACACAATTTATTATGGTTCTCGTGGCGCTGTAAACCCTATTTTATTTGGTGGTATTTCAGTATTTCTAGCCTTTGCTTCATTAATAAGCTGGAGCCACTTTAAGAGTCATAAAATCCTTCGAATACTGCCTATCCTAGCGTTTATTTTAGGCCTACTAGCATCTTTTAACTCATTGGCTCGGGGTAGTTGGCTAGCCATCCCACCACTCGCTATGGCGCTTATGTATTATATCTACATTCATTTAGATAATAAAAAGCGACTCATCATTCCACTAACTGCCCTAAGCATAGTGCTGGCAGGCACTTCATTTGTGGGCTGGGGTAAAATAGAGCCTAGGGTGAATTTAGCAGTGAAAGAATTTCAAAAATACTTTGCAGGGGAGAGTTATCAAACGTCTGTGGGGTATCGTTTGGAAACGTACAAAGGTGCACTGCTTGTGCTAAAAGAGAACCCAATGTACGGGGTGGGAGTGGGACATAGGGCTGAAGCTTTTGCCAACTTAAAGACTAGAGGCCTATTGAGGGATTTATCTATGATACTCAACGCCCACAATCAAATATTTGAAGATGGTATACACAAAGGTTTGATCGGTATAGCAAGCTATCTGGCGTTGATGTTTTATTTGCTAAGACACTTCTACAAACAGTTGCACAACAGTCCAATTGATGCTGTGGGGCTAATGCTTATAGTAGGGTTTGGAACGTTTGGGTTAACTAACATCACGTTTACACATGGCACCTTTAACACATTTTTTATTGCCATGGTTGCTATTGCACTGCTATCCAACACCACTACCAGTGGTTTAACTCTAGACAATAGACTGGCAGAAAGCCCGGATCATAATGCCTGATAAGGGTAGTTATCGTGTTTTAAGAGATGTTACAGGGGAAGGAATAGTGGTTAAACCCTGCACGTCAGTGAGTGCGGTATCCTCTAAAAGGTGCCTAACTTCATCTAAATGAAAACAACCTTGGTGCTGCATTTAAGTCTTCAAACGGCTTTTTTGGGTCGGCTGGAGTGTATTTTAGCGTCATAAATAAACTCTCAAAATGCAGATTTTCGTGACTTACCGCACCTCTGCCTAGTTCTGTTCGAACTGCCAATTTTCACTTAAACTGAGATTTTATCAGGGACCGGACGCCCGAGAATGATCAGCTTATTATGAAAATAATATCATTTGTCATAAACTATAATTTGGTCTATATTAACTATAATTTAGTCTATTAAGGAACTCAGTCATGTTACAAGCCATCGTCGGCAATGCCAGTGCTGAAAAAGTGTTGCTGTTCATGGCTGCCCGTCAATCAGGGTATGCCCGTGAAATCGCTCAAACATTTGATACCGATGTCACCCCGGTAAAAAACCAACTTGAACGAATGGAGCGTGACGGCATGCTTGTGTTTGAGCGTGTTGGCCGCACAAAAGTGTACCAATTTAACCCTCAATTTGCCTTCGTAAACGAAGTTAAAGCCTTAGGTAAAAAAGCCCTGTCATTTTTGCCACAAGACTTACAGCGAGAATTACTCCTCAACCGAAGGCGCCCGCGGCGTTCTGGTAAGCCATTGTAATGAACGTATCCAATTTAACTCGCATTGAACTGGCGGGACTCATCGGCCAAACCCTCGGCAATTGATGCTCGTGTGTTGTTAGCCAAACCGCCACCTCAGTCAACCGATGATTAATTGAGCCTAAGACCGTAAACATCAATGGGTTCAGGGATGTTAGATTGCATCCAATTATGACCCAATATTTACACATTCACTCGCCGAAGCCATTGAGCAAGATCAGCCTCATCAAGCTTGGATTGCGACAGTAACACTATTTTTTGTCCCACCGCCTCTACATCCCAAGTCACGTTAATACCATTTAAATCTAGAATAAGATCCATCACCTGAAATGCCGTTCGTTTATTTCCGTCATTAAAGCAATGAGCCTGAGAAATAGCCGCTGCGTAGGACGCTGCCAGCGAATAAATGTCATCTATGAGGCCATAGTTGAGCCGGTTGTCTACTCTTGACAACGCACCTTCAAGTGACTTTTCACCAGCCATGCCTTGATGCTCATTGAGCTCTAACACCTCATCATGAATCGCAATAATGTGATCAACCGATAGGAGCAAAAAGCTCATTTGTCTTTCAGGTAATCCAGCACCGGCTGGGTGATGGCCTTACGGGATTTAAGACTGTGTCTTATTTCTTCAATCGATGCCGTGCGGTGTTGCTCGTTGGAGATCGCCTCAGCGGGTACAAAATAACCGACGAGGGCTGAGTTTTTTAAGACTGCCACAGGCTCCCCGCCTGATTTTTCTAGAACCTTGTGAGGCTCTCGCATCTCGGTCATAGATGCAATATTTCGGGTCAATAGAGTCGCCATAGAAAATCTCTGCTTAAGCAATAGGTCTTTAAATATACATTAAAATGTATATTTTATCCACTATAAACGCTCCGCCTATAGCAATTGATACAAGCACTTATCAGTGACTCGATCATCTGTATTAAACTCTGTCAGCGCATGTCCTTATTTTACGCAACTAATGATTTCTACCACGCACAATCAACTGCTGTGTTTTTTATCCATTAATAGACAAGTAACCCACTGACTAACCGACCTATAGACGCTAGCATAACCATCAAATGGACTCGATCTAACCGCTTTGTCACCATGTATGCTTTCTTAGTCAGACATTGGTAACGGTTTCTACTTGCAATATATCGCTTATCGATATACTCTACAATGATGATTAAAAGCTTTAGTTGTCGTGATACAGAAAAACTGGCTAACAACTACCGTGTCAGACGCTTTATGGCGTTTGAGCGCATTGCTCAACGCAAATTGATGCAACTAAAGGCCGCTGAGACCTTAGATATGCTTCGTACGCCACCCGGAAATCGGCTGGAGGCGCTGAAAAGCGATAGGAAGGGCCAGTACAGCATTCGGATTAACGGACAATGGCGGCTTTGTTTTGGATTTAAAAATGGTCATGCTTATGACGTTGAAATTGTGGACTACCACTAGGAAATTAATATGACACGACTAAATCCTATACATCCGGGCGAAATTTTAAAGCATGAGTTTATGGAACCTTTCGGTTTATCTAGCAATCGACTTGCTAAACACATCGGTGTTACGCCAGCACGTATCAATGAAATTGTACGGGCACGCCGGGGAATTACTGCAGAAACAGCGCTAAGGTTGGCGCAATATTTTAACACTGACGCGCAAAGCTGGATGAACCTACAACACCATTATGAGCTAGAGGTGGCTGAGCAAGCCATAGGAGAAGAGGTAGCACGTATTCAGCCGATCGCTGCGGCCGTTTAAATACACGATAAACTTATGTCTCGTTACTTCAGTATTATAATTATGCTAGCCACTCAAATAAAGGACTACTCGTAATGAGTCCACAGCCGCAATATCTTGACAGCCTTTTCCGCCTCTAAAACCTGATAGACAAGCCGATGCTGAATATTAATTCTTCTTAAATAAGCACCGCTCAAGTCACCCACCAGCTTTTCGAAAGGCGGCGGAGTTTGCCATGGATCAGACTGAAGAATAGTTAGCAATTGCTGCGCTTTAGTTTTTAATCCGGACGATGCTAGTTTTCGTGCATCCTTTTGGGCCTGCTTGGTGTAATACAGCGTCCACATTACCAATTTAATTCAGTTGAAGCGCTGTCAATACTCTCCTGCATACCCTCTACAATTGATTCGCGCATCCCTGGCACCGATAAAAGATGCAGGGTTTCGTTGATCGCATTCCAATCATCTTCAGCTAAAAGAACCGCATTACCGCGCTTGCCCGTTATAACCACCGGCTCATGGCTGGCTGTCGTAGCATCGATCAGTTTATACAGGTTGGCTCTAGCCTCAGTAACATTCAGTGACATCATAATTAAATCCTCTTAAACAAAACGTACGCTAAACTGTACGTTAAGTCAAGTTCACCTGAGTTATCCTCCACCAAAAGCTGATAAACCCATTTATCGCACCTTTAAATAAGGCTTAAAATCAATAAATTACACATTTCGTTTCGCAAAAACAGCTATCATTTGATAAATAACGAATAAAACGTAATAATGATACTATCAACAATGGGGTTACACAGCACCATCTAATAGCAGGTATTTTCTAGGCTCCTAAATGCTCCTTGGTCGCAGAAAGTGGTATGTTACACTGCATGCACACACAGACTGATTGGATCAATAGCCCCATGCCCAAGAAGCCCACCGCCTCCAAAATCAACACCCCTAAGAACGCCCTCACCCATGGACTAACCAGCCAGAGCATCAC
This sequence comes from Candidatus Njordibacter sp. Uisw_056, assembly GCF_047730085.1. Classification (NCBI taxonomy): domain Bacteria; kingdom Pseudomonadati; phylum Pseudomonadota; class Gammaproteobacteria; order Pseudomonadales; family Candidatus Njordibacteraceae; genus Candidatus Njordibacter; species Candidatus Njordibacter sp. Uisw_056. The sequence continues at coordinate 2,037,826 of NZ_CP159830.1, forward strand.
CTCGTCAACAGACCAAAAAACCTACCAACAGATGTATGACGAACTCACCAGCGAATACGGTCCACAGACCGTAACAGAACGCATGCTAATCGAACGAGTCGCCATCCAGTATGTCCGCTGGCAGCGTGCCATCAAGGAAGAGAGCGCCGAAATAGAGATAGCCGGCCTCACCGAACTCGACGACTTATCAGTACGCACCACCTTTAACCTTACCCAGGAACAGGCCCAGCATTACGCCTTCTCCAGTCTTCGAGGAGAATTCCATAACGATGAACAATTAAAAGAAAAAATCACGCTTCTTCAAGCATTAAGCGAGGAATTGTTTCGCCTTTTGGAGCGCGGCGAACATAGCGCCATCCCAGACGATTTAGTAGATTATCCGATGCTGTTCGTCACTTTTGAACTCCTCACCGTCAAGTATAGATGCAGCAAAGCTGAACTACTCGACGGTCGGTACGAGTTAGGCAGCCTTCTTAGGGCAGTGCAATCGGAGCTTTAAATCAGAAGATTTATATCTGGGCAGTTCCATGGGTAGCAAGCTGTCCCATAGTGATTTCTTAAACACGCTCAGCGAAGAGGTACTAAAGCAGCTCGTCACAATCGACCTATACCCCAAAGCAGAAAAGCTATTTAAGCTGGCCGAACAAGTGAGCACTTCACGATCCACCAACATAGATAAAATAACCCGCTACATGACCACCATAGACCGGCAGTTTTCAAAAGCTCTGGGCGAACTACGCGTGGTGATAGAAGACCGAAGACGAAGAGAAGCCCTTATACCAAAGGGTTAAGGTGCAGCACCACACCTGGGTTGACTAGAGGATCGCCAGTAAATTGAATACCAGCCTCTTCCAGGGCATTTCGTATCGCCATTAAATTTCTAGTATTAGCAACAGGCACTCCAGCCTGGACCTCATAGCGCTTAATTGAAGCACTACCCACGCCACTGCGGCCAGCAAGCTCGATTGCACTCCAACCCAACATGGCGCGTGCAGCTTTTATTTGACTAGAAGATACCATTGACTATACTTTGTGATTCTATTAGAATCATTCCTTGAGTTTAGAGATGGTAATAATAACATGATAGACAATATCTTAGCCAAATTTGATGGCGCCTTTGCCAAAAATACCATCAGAGCCTATAGATCGGACTTTATTCAATACCAGACCTGGTGCTCACACAATAAAATGCACTCAATACCGGCAACTGCCGATACCATGGCGCAGTATGTTGACTACCTTGCCACCATAAGAAAAAGCGCAACCATCCGCCGCAGAATAAATAGCTTGGGTACGATACTAAAACTCTCCAAACACTACGACCCCACCAACCAACCAGAGGTTATATTGGCCATAAAACGTATGCACCGAAAAATTGGGCGTGCACAGCAGCAGGCCACTACTCAACCAGCTACTTAGCAACTGCGATAACAGCGCCAGAGGTTTAAGAAATGAAGCCCTTCTCAGACTCGGCTACGAAACGATGCGACGCCGGTCAGAACTCTGTGCCTTTAAGTTTGAGGACATCTGCCAAGCACCGAGTGGCAAACCTGCTATAAGGCTGAATTTCTCAAAAACGGATCAATTTGGGGCTGGAAAGGTTCTTCCCATCAGCCAAGAACTCTTCGGCTTATTAGAAAAATGGAAGCGTATCGTTAGCGATGAAGGCTATATTCTAAGATCGATCAGTAGGCATGGGTATATCGGTAAGAATCTAAACCCTGCAAGTATAAGCACCATATTAAAAGCACTGCAAAAGGACCTAAAGATTGATTCCGATGAACAACCGCTCAGCGGCCATTCATTTAGAGTGGGGGCAGCACTTGATCTATTAGAAGATGGTGAGCCGCTTGAAAGGATAATGCTCAAAGGGGGTTGGCAGACAGATTCGACTGCCATGTCATATCTTAGAAATTGGATCGTATGAGTGGGGCAACAAGAGCACCACAGCAGTTAGTCAGTAAAATTCAGTGCTTGTTTCAACTCGGTCGGCGGCTCTGGCAAATCCTTAAAAACCCTCCACGCTATTTTTGTGCTTGGAATCAGAACCGTCCAAGCAGTAACAAAAATCGCCACAAAATAAATATACAGGCTCTTATTCGAGACAAACCACTCCTCAAGCGCTCCCTTATACGGAGCTATAACATTCGCATAGAAGTCAACGGAGGCTGTTGCACCGTGCATTATCTCTTCCTCACCACGAAATATAATAGAACCTACCCCAGAGAGGCCTGGCCGAACTTGCGTTATAAGACGCTGAGTACTCACCAAATAAGCTCCAAACGTTTGAGTAGTAAGCGGCCTTGGGCCAATAACACTCATATCACCAAAAAAGATATTCAATAGCTGCGGCAACTCATTTATTTTGGTTTTACGCAAAAATTTTCCTGCTGGGAGCACTCTAGGGTCACCTCTCATGGTAACCGTGCCAGTGCCAATGTTAGGGCTATTCTTTAGCATAGTCGCGAACTTAAATAACTTGAATTTCTCACCGCTCTTACCGATGCGTTCCTGTAAAAAGAATACCTCACCCTCGCCAGTGAGTCTTAGCGTTATGACTATAGGCACCAACAGAGGAGAAAGTAGCAATAACGCTATCCCGGAAAATAGAATATCAAAAAAACGATCCATTCTTACATCCTCTGATCTAGGTATTTACCGGTCTCTTTATGAGCAAACTCAGGTAAGAGGCCAAAATACAGTTTAACAATATCATCTTTGGCCCAAGTACCTTTTTCCCTTAGAGCTTCAATTCCGTCCATAAACTCGTCTAACTTAGACTCCTCAAAATCAGGCTGATTTTTAATAATCCCAACTGTCTCAAAAAATTCCATATCTAAATCTTCGTTATCGGTAAAAAACTCTTCAAAGTCTTTTTCACCTGTAGTATCGCTTTTAAAGAAGTAACATGGCCATTGCTTATTGGCGATTAACTCCTCTGTCCTGTCGCGAGCCTCATCCTCTGACTCGCATTCATAAGGTTCATACCCATGCTCTCTCAAAAAGCGGACCGCAATCTCAGAGAAAGTAATAAGATGTAATTTTTCACTTAATTTAGGAAAGAAAATGTCTCTATTTTGTCCAAGTAAACCAGACAGCAAACACAACTCTCCCGATTCTTGAGGCGTTACAAAATAACGACGCACATCATTTGGTGCGGAAAAAGGCTGGCGCTTTGCAAATCGCTGATTAAAACCATGGAGTAACGAGCCGTCCGAGAATGCCACATTTGCAAAGCGTGCCATTGAAATATTTTGAGTCAAACTCTCCCGCATTAGAAACATTTCCATAATGCGCTTGCTTGCACCCATCATATTGACAGGATTAGCCGCTTTATCCGTTGAAACGCAAAAATACTTTTTAGCGCCCATTTCTCTCGCTAATCGCAAAGTCTTAACTGTATTAAATACATTGACCATAACCATACGCATAAGAGTATATGGATCTTTTTCACTTCTAACATGTTTTAGGGCTGACAAATTAAAAACGTAATCATAGGGTCCTTCGTTCTGCATAAGAGTTTCACACTCAATGCCACCACAATCAATCGCGAACGTCTTGAAATCGCCTGCACCATAGCCTTCGGTGCTCCGAATATCTCTCACTAACTCAACCATATTGTTTTCGCTGATATCGACAACATGAAGCGATTTAGGACCACGCTTAAAAATCTCTTTAGTTACCGCCTGACCTATAGTCCCAGCGCCACCTATGACTAAGAACCTAGAGATAGAAACAATATCAGTCAAAGAATCATCATGAGTACGCATATCTTCGTCAAATAATAATGTTTTTCTTCCAATTAAAGATAAATAATTCATAGTCAATCCGGGAGCAGCATATTGGTAAAGTGGGGTTAGTTAAAATTTTGGAAGCTTAAACGCAAAAAAGTTTTCTATCTACCATTATTTAATTCTTTCAACACAGATATATCAGGATCCCAATTAATTTTTCGTCTAGCGTAACTGCTATCAATCACCAAATCATCGAGCAAACTTTCCTTCAGGTTATTTAACCTAAAGAACAGCAAAATAGAAACAAGTAGATTCCGTGAAAATGGAATACTAAATACTCGTTTATGCCGAGATAAACCAATTGCGCTAATTAACTGTGCCGTTGAGATAACTTCTGCGTCTGACACAAGAAAAATTTCACTTTTTTCCAAACCAACTAACTTTAGATCAATTACTTTGCAAATAAAGTTACACAGGTTAGTGATGCCAATGAAGCTTCTTTTATTATCTAAAGCGGATAACGGGAAAGGTATGCAAAATCTAACAAGTTTAACCAATTTACTGAAATTTCCAGGAGCATTACTTCCGTAGATTAATGGAGGTCTAATTATTACGATCTCCATCGGAGATGACTTTGCAAGCTCAATCAACCCCAACTCAGCATCATACTTTGACTGCGCATAATCATTGTGTGGTGCAGGAATCGAATGCCTAGTAAATGGATCGGTTATGCTACTCACTTTACCATTTACACCTATGGAACTAAGAAAGATAAAGCGCTTGACGCCTTGATCAGACGCTGTCTTGGCAAGAAGTAACGTGGCTTTATGATTTATCATATCATAAGACGCCGTGGGCGCACTGCGGTTATGTGCCACTCCAGCTAGATGCACTAACACATCAATATTTTTTAGGTCGATACGGATTTTTTTTGCTAGATCAAGTTTGACTGTATCATAGTTCAAATCGGACCCGCTGATATCTCTAAGCCCCACCTTTACATGTACCCCCGCAGCGACTCTGTCCATGGTCGCAAGAAGTGCCGACCCAACAAACCCGCTAGCACCAGTAACAAATATTGTGGATTTTCGGCTCATTTAATGACTCCCAAAGCGCCTAAACCAAAGCGCTTTTATCAATTCACTAAATTTATTAACAATTTTTTGGTAAGTGTAGGATAAGTAAGAAAATTCACTAAACGACCTTTTCAATGAATGTGTAATTTCTGCGTTTTGTTTAATAATGTTTGAAATACTACTGCTAGTAGCGCCACCAGCTCTCATCCTAACGATAACGGAATTTAAATGATCTGACCTTAGACTTTCGCATAGTATAGCTCTTTTCATGAAATCAAAATCTGAAGCGAGCGAATATCTATTATCAAAACATTTAAGTAATACTAGGGCATTTCGTGTTATGTAAAATGACGGATGAGGTGGTATAAAACCTTTTTTAAGATCATTGGGACATAATGGCCAAGATATCCATACTCTTAAAACCTTTCGTATGTCAGACGGATAAACATAGTTCAGATTTCCCCACAACACATCAGAATTGGATAATTTAAATGCATTTACAAGCTTTTCAATAACAAATTCATTATCAAATAGATCATCCGAATTCAAAAAGCCAATAACCTCACCTGAAGCTATACGGAGACCTTTATTCATTGCATCATAGATTCCTTTGTCCGCTTCAGAAATAAAAACTGTATTTCTTTTTGAGCGGGCTTTAATGATGCTAGTAGTATTGTCAGCAGAATTACCGTCAATAAATATATGCTCAATATTCTTATATGATTGAACGTTGACACTATCTATACAGTCATTGATATATTTTTGGCTATTGAAGCAAACTGTAATGACCGAAACTTTCACTTGGAATCCTTAGAAATGACTAAAAATAAACAGAAGTCGAATCACATAAAAGCAGTTTATCAATCTGCTCAATGATAAAAGCGAAATCTAAAATCAATTGACCCGTACTTTCCGTTCTTAAAGTGGTTATTTCAGCTGATGACATAAACTATGGCCACTCTATTCTCAGCTTTTATTAATTCTAGGCGTTGAAATAATTTTTACACATTTAGTAGGAAACTCTAATCCAAGTCTTTTAGCACTTACATTTTTAGATGTTAGCTCTTCTCCAGCTTGTATTTTCTCTAAAATTTAGAGCGTATCTACGCCGCCGGATTGCTCTCGCTGTAAAGTTAACAGCACGCCATGCTTGCCTAATCTTTTACGAACGGTCTTCCCAACCAATTCCACTAAACCAGCCTTCCAAATTCTCATGACGTACCAAAACATACCTAATATCAAAGAAGAATATCAGCTTAGCGATCCTTTAGAGTATGCCTAAGATAATATCAATGTCCCGCATAAACAGATATGCACTTAAGCCATCCTTTAAAACATAGTTTATAATCCAGTCTTATCTGACTTAAATGTGACCCCAGTCAAGCGGAGTGCCTCTTTTTAGATCTTTACTCGCCCGTTTACCTAAACATATTTCCAAGTATTTAGTGGGTAACCCTAATCCAGGTCTTATAGCTCTTACGTTTTTGGACGTTAGTTCTTGTCCAGCTTGAATATCCTCTACGATATAGAGAGAGCGTCTATACTGCCTTGATTGCTTCTCTTTTTCGCCTGGGCCATATGAAACTTGTCCCAATGATTCCCATGCTCTTTCAGACTCAATTACAAGCGACGCCATCTCTCGGGGCTCCATAGAAAATGCACTATCAACTCCACCATCACTTCGGTCCAATGTGAAATGCTTTTCAATTACTGTGGCTCCCATAGCGACACTTGCTACAGAGACACCAACACCCATACTATGATCTGATAATCCGACCTCACATCCAAACATCTCTCTCATATGCGGTATCGTTGCAATATTGGTACCCCTAGGTGTAGACGGATATGTACTTGTACACTTTAAAAGTATTAAATCTTTGCAGCCCGCTTCTCTAGCAGTTCTTACCATCTCATCCATTTCAGACAAATCCATCATTCCAGTCGAAACGATCATTGGCTTACCGATCTCCGCTACTTTTCTTATAAGGTTGACGTCCGTGTTCTCAAAAGACGCTATTTTATAGCAGTCTACGTCAAGGCTTTCTAAAAAGTCTACAGACGAATTGTCGAATGGTGTACTAAAGGGGATCAATCCCAATTTTCGAGCACGTGCAAAAATTTTCTCATGCCATTCCCATGGCGTGTAGGCCTCTTGATATAAATTGTACAGCGATCGACCCGCCCACAACTCTTGGTCGTTAATAAACTCACCATGAGCCACATCAATTGTCATCGTATCAGCCGTGTAAGTTTGTAACTTTAGGGCATGCGCGCCAGTTTCAGCTACAGCATCTACTATCTCAAGCGCACGCTCTAACGATTGGTTGTGGTTGCCTGACATTTCTGCAATTATAAATGGAGGCGCACCAATACCCACACTATGTTTTCCGATTTTAATCATTCGTACATCCCTAATTTTGAAATTTTTTGTACTCTATTTAACTATAATTCGTCCCACAATAAATGACTCAGCCGACGCGACTCCCACAGCACAGCCCCTCCATATCGACAAAGCTTTAACTCCTTTAACAGAGCGTGGATGAGGAAACTCCCTAAGTTCGTCTTTATAAGCATTCAATGCTGCCATTTTAATATCAATAGATTCAGTTATATCAACCCAATAGTTCGGCGAAAAAAGTACCTGCCCTGTCACTGGGATCCACTCAGTTGATGAGACGATCTCCATAAACAGCAATTCCTCAACACAGTGGTTAGGCTGAGGTCTACAAGCAACAACAACGGCTTGGTGAGTAATCTGGTGATCTATATTTACATCATTTGAAAAGTGTGTAATCACGACATTAGGGCGATGCTCTGCAATAAAGGTTTCGACCGCTTTAACCACATCGAGTAGATCTACCCCATCCATCCGGTTGTCAGGAAAATTAAGCATTGTTAGAGATGTTGTGCCCAGGATTTCGTTAGCACGCATGGCGGCTTTATTACGCACTTTCTGAGCCTTATCATAATCTTTTGGATCTAAATCGCTGCGAGAAGTTTCTCCATCTGCAAGCAATAAGACATGAACCTGACATCCCGCTTTAACAAACTTTGCAATCGCCCCCCCGCAACCCAGCACTTCATCATCAGCATGTGCCGCAATAACCGCTAGAACCTTACTCATTTGTCTCTCCTATGAAATTTGACCACAGCCTCGACAGTCTCACCGACATGTTTCGCTGAAGTAAATTCCAAGCGGAAGTTGTCGATCTCAATGAATGCGCATGGATAGTTGTCTGCGTCTAACATCCGTATGTAATCATATATCTGATTTGTTGTCTCAAGATGCGACAAATCGCCATCATCTGATACTCTACGCTTAAAACTTACAACATCACCTAATTGATCTTTTAACTCTCCACAACCTTCAACAATTTTAAAAATCATTTGTTGAATAACAGTCGACGCGCGATCTAAAATCTCTTTCGCCGTTCCATCAAGAGTCAATGGCATCTTGAGATAGATAGGGCCTGCATCTAATTCCTTGACGCATTTTATCGCAGAAATGACAGTTGCTTTTTTTCCTCTAACGATGAGGTTCTGTAAAGGACTACCACCCCTACCATAGGGCAAGTCTGTCATATGGAAAATTACGCATTGGAAATCAGTGAGTATCTCATCCGGAATAATCCAAGACCAATGCGGAAAAAAAACGTAACTCGGATTTAGCGCCTTTAAATACTCCGCGGTAAGCGCTTCACGTGATTTTATGCGCGTAACGGTAAAAGTCACACCTAACTCTATTTCAAGCTGATCATGAAGAGAATGAGGTGAGGCTATAACAATATTTTTCATCACGAATTACAAAATCGGTGCTGGAGGCAGTAATTCTGACTTTTGAGTCCTGACACATTCAATACCCGGCGAAATGTTGGAGAAATCAAAGCCTATTCCTTTTGCATCTCCAATAGACCAAACAACATCATCAAAACCTAATAAATGACGCATGTATACTGTAGATGAGAATCGTGGGTTTATTTCAAATATTCTTGGACCATCATCAGTCAAGCGGAGCTGTATATTCATACTTCCCTCCAACTCTAAGTTCTCTGCTACGAACTTACACATGTCTTCTATATCTTGATAATAAACAGTTTTTGCCCAAGATGTGGTCCCTTCATTCAACACCCGCTGGAATTGTAGTACGGCAGTTTTGTTGTTTTTTGACCGGAAAACACCGCAGGTGATTTCATTATCATGTGGTAGTAACAATTCCTGAAAAATACCGTCTGGATATCTCTTCACCAAAAATAAAGCTTCATCTTCGCTTTCAACCGTAAACAAAACTTTAGATCCGGCTCCCTTTCGACCCTTAAAAATACAAGGATACTCAAATGGGATATTCTCTTGAGCGGTTCTCGTCCAAGGCACCGGCAAACCAAGAGATGACAAAAATTTGTTAGTAATGTATTTATCCAAGCACTTCTCTACCACTTTAGCACCCGGATATATAACATGAATATCTTTAAACAGGTCAATATGATTGCTTATTGCCTCTATTTCAGTTTCAGATGTTGGGATTAAATAGTTAATATCAAATTCAGCTATTAGGGACTGGAGATGATCTAGATAGCTATCTACCTCACCGGCAGATGGAATCACCTTGAAATGATCGACAAATAACGAGCCTGCGTGCCTTTTTGAAAAATCAGTGCCGATAAGAATAGAACTCTGATCGTATGCTCGTATAATTCGACAAACTCCTTGGGCTATATCACCGCCGATACCCGTAATTAAATAATAAGTCATTGTCGTGTAAATACTCTATGCAGATAAGGTAAATTAGGATTCGTAACTTTCGCCCACTCTATGATGTCGTCCGTATCATAATCTTCAGTTTTAAATTCGAAATTCTGACTACAGGTGTCATATAGCACCCAATGTGCGGCACTTCCTTTATTTCTGGGCTGACCGACCGAGCCAGGATTCAGTACTATTTTGTCGCCGATTACTTTTTTCATTGGATAATGGGTATGCCCGCATATAAAAATATCACAATCCATTTCAGTCACCCAATCACAGGAGGTGAAATCGCTATCGGGGTATAAGTAATCGTTTACACAGATCGGCGAACCGTGTGCCAACATTATGTCTTTTTTTTCAATATTCAATAACAGAGGATGTGGTAAATTAATCAAATAGTCTGTTTCCTGGGCCGATAATTTATTTATCGAATCCGATAGGCCACTTCCATACTTTGCCGAAATTTTCTCTAGGTAAGCCTTATCTGTAAGAGATTTTTGAAGCATATCCTCATGATTACCTCTCACTATATCTATATCCCACGCTGCCAATAAAGCCAGAACATCTTTAGCGAAAGGATAATATCCAACGAGATCACCTGTAATTAAAAGCCGATCAACATTATACGCCTCGGCAGCATTCAAAACAGCGTTTAGTGCGTCTTTATTACCATGAATATCACCGAGGATGCCTATGTTCATTTGTTAGCTTTTCCCTGAATAGACGCTAGCGCGCTTCTAAAACTACGCCCATTTAGCAGTTCTGGTGACGGAGTTATAACCTGGTCCTGAAAATGGGCGGAATCATTCTCTCGAACAAAATCTCTTCCATTCAGCAGTCCCTCACATATTTCCTGCAACATACTTCTAACACTCTGAACCTCTTGGCCTGCTACTAAATGAGTTCCAGAAATTCCTTTTGCTATAATATCTGAAATCGTCTGAGCGAGGTCATCCACATAAATGTAATTACGCAAGTTTTCGCCGTCACCATATAGCACAGGGGCCTCTCCGGCAATCGCTTCCGCAATAGACCTATTGATACCAAGATGACTCGGCCCTTGATAACCAAACACACCACCAATTCTTAAAATACAAGCTTCTGGCAATATTGATCTCAGTAGTAATTCAGCTTCATATTTAGTGCGAGCATATTCCGTGTCTAGATTGATTTGGCTTAAGTCATTAATCGAACCACTGCTTTTCCCGTGGACTAAAGCCGCGGAAGCAAATATAAAACTTGACCCCATTTGAGAAGCAATATGGCCTAAAGCACCGGTAGCTAAAACATTGCTCACGAACATATCTTCATAAGACTGACCACTCCACCCAATTGCTGAGGCAAGGTGCACAATGATATCGAAGCTATAATTTTCTGAGATAGCACTAATTGATGATAAATCTGTCAAATCACACAACACCTCAAACTCATCCGAATTAGTGTCTAACTGCCTTACACCTCGATATACCTCTATATCTTGGCCTCCAAGGTGTTCTAGTAAATTAGAACCTATAAAGCCTGTCGCTCCAGTGACTAAAACCCTTTTTATCATATTTAATAAAATCCTATAGTTTAAGCCATAACCGAATGGAGACGAGAACCTATCGTTTTGCTAAGGCTTATTTTAAGCCCATAAGGTTGTTAGATAGCCTTTTCGTGAGATCATAAACCTGTATGCGTGACTGTAATCTAAATATCACAGTAGCTTTACTCTATTTTTTTGTTATTCCAAGTATAGCACCAGCAACCAGAATAGCCCCATCGCCAGAACACTCTCGCATACAGCGCTTAGACCAGCCTGCTAAGTCTCTGCGAGACAAAACTGCCCTAATGGCAGCTCGCACGTGCTCAATTTTAATTGTTTCCACATCACCTATCAGCTCGATCAGTCGAAGCTTACTTAAATCGTTATTTACTAGTTTTTGATTTTTAGCCAGGGTAATCACTAATGAAGGCAACCCAAGACAAAATCTCTCCCAATTAGTTGCTCCGCCAGCACCAATACCTATGTCTGCTTCTAACATTAATGGAGCCAGAGACGGCAGGTCACTATATAACGTCGCTTTCTTTATGGGTTTTATTAACTTTTTCACTTGATTATAAAACGGGCTAGCAGACGGCATAACAACATTGATCGATGAGAATTCACGTCCAAAACTATGTGCTGCTAAAAAGGCTAACTCGGTTAAATTACTCTGATCGGAGCCTCCAAAAGAAATTATGAGATTTTTGATTGATGAGTTTCGGACTTTAGCTTTCTCTCGGAGTTGCCTATACTCGGGTTGTAACAGAGCATATTTAGGGCCCAACAACTGCAAACACTGCGAATTAACACGTCCATCATATCTGCGTTTCATATCTAGAAATAGATTCTGATCAAGAACTAAATCACAAGAATGATCACGATTTGCCAAATCATCGATGACCATCAATTTCTTATAGTTCTTGGTTAGGGCTTCTTCCCACTTCACATCAATAGAATAGTGATCCACAATTAGCCAATCTGGCTGAATAACCCTCAGAATTTCGTTAGTTTCATCAGAATCTATTTGCCATGAACAACCCAACCACTTGTCGTATTCTAGATCACTTCCTTTTAATGCTGATGCCTCATTAGCGCGCTCTAGTAAAAATACACTAAAACCACTATCAATAACTTTAGCCGCTATATTTCCTGGATGATCACGACAGACAAAGCTACATTCCACGCCACGCTCACGAAGCTCCTTGGCCAGAGTTAGGCATCGTATCAAATGCCCAAACCCAATAAAATTAGAAGAATCTACCCGAAAGACCGCTTTCATTTATTAATTTAGCCTTGCAAATCCACCGTGACATACTGGCCCACTCAAAAGATCAGACACATCACGCCCATCCTCACAATCCCGTATTAACCCAAATATGGGATCAAGCGAATCAAAATAACCATCAACGACACTTTTTGTATGCTCAGTACAAACATAAACAGAGTTAGCAGCCAAATACCCTTTACGTAGCATTTCTTGACTAATTAATGACTTATATTCGAGCGCCCGAGGACTTTCAAAAGTGAATCCTGTGAGCGCGGGTAAGCCCCAATGTTTGACCGGTAAGGCGTACTTATCGGCTAGGATTTGCCAGCCCTGACGAATTGAACTTCCTGTCTGAGTTATCTTTTCCCAAGATTTTTCACGCTCCATTATTTCTAACGTTTTGAGTGCTGCGGTTGGCCCTATTCGCTCTGTCCAAAACGTACTACTAATAAACGTATTTTGGGCTGCATTCATTATTTCACGACGACCGATTACCGCTGTGATTGCATAGCCATTTCCAAGCGCCTTACCAAACATCGCCATATCTGGCTCTACGTCGTATTTTTTATGAATTCCCCCAAATGTTTCCCTGAAACCTGAAGTGCACTCATCAAAAATCAATACAATCGACCGCTCTGTCGCAAGTCTTCTTACCTTTTGTAAAAAGTTATCCTCAGGCCCAGCATTGCGCTCAACCTCCATTTTAATCACACCTATATCATGCAAATTGACTAGCGACTCTAACTCCTCAAAGTTATTATAAGAAAATGGAAACACAGTACCTTGAAGGTTTCTAGGAACGCCCAACGGATTGAGGCCAGGTAATAGGTGTCCATCTAATCCTTTATCATCTCCTAAATTTGCCGACAAATACCAATCATGCCAACCATGGTAGCCACAAATCGCAACTTTATCCCGACCCGAGAAAGCGCGAGCAATTCTTATCGCAATAGCATTAGCTTCACCACCAGATCTTGAAAAGCGGGCCATGTCAGCCCACGAATGCAGTTCAACTAGTTTTTCAGCCAGATATACTTCCTCAGGACAATTTAGTGTGGACATATTCCCTGAAGTTACTGTTGCTTGAACTGCTTCATCGACCTCTGGGTGACCATAGCCTAAAATATTGGTTCCTATGCCCATGATACTCATGTCGATTAATTCGTTCCCATCCAAATCCCAAACCATGCATCCTTTCGCCTTACTGAAATATGCAGGCCATTGATCCGGTAAAAACATCTCCGGTCTTTTAGATAACAGCATATTACCGCCAGGAATTACATTCTTGGCTCGCTTGTACAACTTTTGGCCAGCTCCCATGGAAGCCCCCTCATTTCTATTAATGTGTTTGTTAATCTCAAAAATATCAGGCATGCGCAGTCTTAAATTAAGTATTTCGGACCATGTGAAATGTATGTCCGGCGAAAAGTAGTTAAAGATTTTATCTATTAATGTGAAGTCATCGCGTTCATCCAACGTTAATCGTATATGAGAAAAGTCTTCACTCGATATCATATTGCCTGTTTGGAAAAAACCAGAACCCCGCGCATAAGGGGTTACATGCTCGCGCTCATGAGACTCCTGACTCTCCAGATGTGATCGCTCTAAAACGCTGAAACTGAACACCTCAACATCTAGCCCATCAGGATAAGTAGGGGGCATCACATTACTAAAATAATCGACCTCTGAGCTTAGGTACCCCTCAATGACTTGATCCACTAAATTAGCATCCACAAAGGGGCAGTCCCCTGTAATCCTAACTATAACATCAGCATCATGTTGTTTTGCAGCATCATAAAAACGTTCAAGGACGTCATTTTCACTACCCTGCGAACAACTAAATCCAAGATTTTTTACATGGTCTGACAAACGAATGTCAGCAACAGCATCAGAAGTGGCTACGACTATTTGATCAACTAACTTTGATTTTGAAAGTCGCAACAGCAATAGCTCGATAACAGGAATGCCATTTATGAGCTTTAACACTTTACCTGGAAATCGGCTGGATCCCATCCGCGCCTGAACTATAGCTACAATTTTCACGAAATATTCCAATTAGCAGGGTTAATGAGGTCCGTGACATCACTACTAATATCTGGGAACGAATTTATTGAGGTGCCACTAGCAGCTCCAATAATTTCTAAAAGCTGAGACTGCGTATCAACTCCAACAACCACCTTATCGATTTCAGAAAAAGAAAGCACATAAGAAAGACAAGCACTAATCGGCGATATTTTATTGTTACGCAGCCATGTATCCCAATCATCCCATAATATGTTCCAGGCTTTAAACTTACTAGGAATAGCATTTCTCGGCATAAGCAACAGCCCCTGCAAGAAACTAGAGCGCGTATGTATTTCTACTCCAGCAGTACTTAGCTTTCTCAACCAACCAGAGCTGATTAGCCGGCGATCCACCAAATTAAATGGGCACTGAACAACATCAAAGTCATATATATCAAACAATGCATCAAACTCATTTGGTGTGGACACAGACACACCCAATTTTTTAACTATGCCGAACTTCTTTAGCAACCTTATAGCTGAAAGGATTTTAATCCCTTTTGACTCAGATAATTGGCTAGGTCTATGGAGCAATAGTCCGTAAAGACTCTCTACTCCAAGGCGAGAAACTGAGTCTTCAACAGACTTGATCACCCAGCCTTCTATATCGGTTATACACTCTGGAATTTCGGGCAGTTTTGTTACCAAATTAAAACCTTCAACGCCTATATTTCCTAAAACCTGCTCACTGTCACCGTAAGCCATTGCTGTGTCAATAGTGTCAACGCCGGCAGAAGCAGCATACTTTAGAATCGCTTTGCCCCCTTCCTGGCTTACCTTCCCGTTAACATTAGAAATCCCGTATCTCATTCCAAATTGAGCTGTACCTAAAGCTAATTTCATTTTGACACCAACAGAGACGTCAGCACCTCAATAACCCTATCCTGGTCGTCTTCAGATAGGTTCGGATACATTGGTAAACTAATCGCCTCGGAATAGTATTTTTCAGATTCAGGAAAATCGCCAAGTTGAAAACCCATAGCACTATAATGAGGCTGCAAATGCACTGGTATATAATGCACATTCACTCCAATGCCTTTTTCTCTCAGACCCTCAAAAATATGTTTATGAGACCTCTGAATATCATCTAACTTTAATCGAATCACATAGAGATGTAATCCGGAATAAGTATCGTCCAATTGAAAAGGAACTTCGACTGGCAAACCTTCCAGAAGAACATTATACCGCAGAGCAATTTGGTGCCGCTTTGACACAAACTCGCTAAGTCTATGCATTTGAGATATACCAAGTGCTGCCTGAATATCAGTCATACGATAGTTGTAACCTAACTCAATCTGTTGGTAATACCATGAGCCATGTGATGGCTCAGTCATCATATTTTGATCTCGCGTAATCCCATGGCCTCGGTACAGTGCCATTTTTTCTGCTAGCTGATCGTCGTTTGTAAGTGCTGCGCCACCTTCCCCCGTGGTAACAATTTTCACGGGATGAAAACTGAACACAGTAATATCAGAGTATGCGCAATTACCGATTGGCCCGCCTAAGTAGCTGCCTCCAATGGCATGGGACGCATCTTCAATAATCTTTACGTCATATTCCATGCAAAGATGCTGAATAGCTCTCATGTCACACGACTGGCCGCAAAGATGAACAGGCACTAAAACTTTCGGTAAAGTTCCCTTTAATTGTGCCTCTATCAGCTTTTTCTCTAGTTGCTTGGGGCACATATTGTATGTTTCAGGATCGATATCAACAAAATCGATCTTAGCACCACAATATAACCCAGCATTAGCGGATGCCACAAACGTGACTGGCGTCGTCCACAACCTGTCACCCTTCCCTAACCCCAACGCCAGGCAAGCTGCATGAAGCGCTGATGTTGCACTATTCATCGCAAGAGCGTGCTTAGCGCCTACGTTTGAAGTTAAAGCATTCTCGAATGCCGGCACATTAGGTCCTTGAGTCAAAAAGTCTGACTGCAGCACCTCAATAACTGCCTCAATATCCTGTTGAGAAATGTCTTGTTTGCCATATGGAATCATTTTAACCTTCACACCTTAAAGTCAGAATCAACGTGCTCTAATATTAGCTGTCGCAGAGAATCTACTGTTTCCCATTCAGTATTTGTCCCAGAATTGTATTTAAAGCCAAACGGTACCTTTTCCGATTTATGGTGTGACATGTATTCCTCTTCACTATAAGTGAATGATACCGATGGTAGGATAGCAAAGTACTTTCCCAGGTCTATAGTATTCAATGAATCAGTATCGGTAATCATTTCCTCATGCAGCTTCTCGCCTGGCCTTATCCCAACGATCCGCGTCTCACAATCTGGAGCTATCGCTTTTGCTATATCCTGTATGCGATAGGACGGAATTTTAGGTACAAATATTTCACCTCCCAAATGGTGTTTAATTGCATACATCACCATATCAACTCCAGCTTGCAAAGAAATATTAAACCGAGTCATGTCTTTATGAGTGATCGGAATTTCACCTTCATTCCTTTTCCTCATAAAGAAAGGAATTACCGAACCTCTAGAGCCCATAACATTTCCATAACGGACAACACTAAACTTGATCTCTTTTGACCCTCTAATATTGTTAGCAGCCGTAAATAACTTATCCGACGCTAGTTTTGTCGCACCGTAAAGATTAATGGGTGCGCATGCTTTATCGGTTGACAGCGCTACCACATCGCTGACCCCGCAATCCAATGCAGCATGGATAACATTTTCCGCTCCATCAATGTTTGTGCGAATACATTCGGTAGGGTTATATTCGGCGGTATCTACTTGTTTAATCGCTGCTGCATGGATGATAACGTCAACCCCTTCGCATGCCCTTCTCAGTCTGTCCTTATCTCTTACATCTCCGATAAAAAACCGTAACTGCGAATAAACACTTTCGGGGTACTTTTCCTTAAGATCCGATTGTTTCAGTTCGTCACGTGAATAAATAATTATTTTTTTGACTGACTTATACTTATGCAATATCGTCTCAATAAACTTTTTGCCAAAAGAACCCGTACCGCCGGTTATTAAAACTGTCTTACCATTTAACATAATTAACACTCAAAAAATGACTCTAAATTATTATTTATTCATAGGACGGATAGAACTTCCGTCTCTATAAAACCCTGTCTAAATCGACATTTCCATCATCATCGCTGTGTTGTGAGGCTCAGCTAGTTCTTTTTTTATTTTTTTAAATCCGATTTTATTATAGGCTCTTACAGCTGCTAAATTACCAACATCAACACCCAAATAAAATTTATTAATCCCCATATTTTTCTTCATCCATAACGCACTACCTTTGATGACATCCGGGCCCACTCCCTTCCCTCGCCAATCATTAGCGCCTATCAAAATACCCATCGTTGCCGTCCCGGCTTGAGAGTCAATTGGTTCATACTTTATATTACCAATATGTTTCATGTTTATTTTATCAAAAATAGCTAAAAACAAGACATCACTTCTAGCATCTTTTGAGCGAACGAATGCCTTTAAATCATTTTTAGAACGTTGCTCTAACGCATAGTCAATATACTTTTTGGTCTCACCGTCCTCAAACCATGCTAGGTATTCATCAGTAACATGGTGCTCTTTCAGAGATGTCAACATAAAGCGCTCAAGCTCAATATCTACTACCATAACATTAACCTCAAATTAACTATAAATGACAGATTTTTTGGTATGAAACATTAATTCACCACCCTTCTAATCTTATTTGGGAGGCTATTACCGATGCCTAAGGGTATCAATTCGTCTTCCATCGATTTACCGTCCGACACCATATCGTCGTGATTTTTTAGTGCGGATTTTGCTTTTTCGAAGAGTCATTCAAGGTAGATTATTTATAAGTTAAATCGACCTAATCCTTTGTTTGCATTGCTTGGTCATCCCAATCAAATCCAAAAGATGGATTGATAACTACAACATGAGCTCGATGCCCAGAAAACTACTCGCTACTTATTTAAACCGTTTATTTATATTTTTTTAAGTATTTTCATTAAACTGCGCAATTATAGTTATTTCTCTCCCTATACCATTGTTCGCAAATTGTCGGAATAAATCTAAAGTACTAGTCTTCTCTTTTTGCCAAAGGGTAAGCTCCAATTCCATGCGTGCCTTGTGCGCGAATTTACCGACCTCCGGCCGTTCAATGTAATTACTAGCTGGTGTTAATAGAAATACATCAATAGGGAATATAGAAAACATATCAACTATATTAAGACCACATTTCTCCGCGAATTTTTTTCCTGTCTCTGTATTAAAATAGGAAAGGTGTTCTGGAGGGCAAAACCAAAATTCTTCTTTTTTTGTGTACCCCATCTTCTTGGAAAGTTCTTGAATCACGCTATAGTCATTTGGAAACGAAAAGGCGACAAGGCCATTTGGATTGATACTTTCTTTTAATGCTTTCATCAACTCCATTGGCTCGCGCACATGCTCTATTGTATTTCTAAGAATTATTACGTCATATTTTTTGTCTAACTCGCGAAGATATTCATAAACATCCGCTTGTTCAAAGTGGCTTAGCAGTTCCGGGAAAAATTGAGCTATCGAATACTTGCTAAAATCGACACCCTTATAATCTTTTACATTTTTACTGAGTTCTTTTAAAAGAAAACCCTCTCCAACCCCAATTTCTAGAACGGATATATCAAGAATATCACCCTGGAAGTTGTTTTTTACTGCGAAAAAACATAACTCTGCTTCAAAGGTTTTATGCTGTAATTCCCGTTTAGAGTAGGAGTCTTGATATGTTTTTGTAGCCACATCATCATCTAATTGATAATACTTTTCCTCATAAAACTGCTTTAACTCATCGTCACTTGGCAAAGGGTCAGCCATTATCCAGCCGCCACTCGATTTTTTAGATTGATATTTATTTTTCATATTTCACCTTACTCAATGTAATTTAATTCACTGATACTTGTTGTAGGATGCATCGAGGACTAGCCTTATATCTTTTTTAATGGGACTCCATAATTTTTTAGGAATGCCTTCGCTCTAAGGGGACTATTATCACCAAAGTTAAAGATGCTGCCACACGCAACTGCATCTGCGCCTCGTTGAAAAGCTTCTTTTAAATGAATAAAATTTCCTGCCCCACCGGCAATAATCACAGGTAATGAGCATGCCTTGCATACTGAATCCAATAGGTTAAGATCATACCCATCCATTACACCATCATGATCAATAGATTGGACTAATATTTCCCCTGCACCTGAATCTATTATATTACCGATATGTTTTTCTAGAGATATAGGCTCGGCAACTCTCCCACCACCTGAGTACAAAACATAGCGGCCTCTCTCAAACTTTACATCAACGGCAACTACCACAGCCTGACTTCCAGCGAAGTTAGCAATGTCCGAAATGATTTCAAGGTCTGTATAACAGATCGAGTTAAGCACTACTTTATCGGCTCCGGCTGAAAATAGTCTAAGAGCATCTGAGGGCTTAGTGATAGCACCTCCAGCAGTTAAAGGCGCGAAGCACTCATTCGCTATCTGCAGAACTTTGGAATGAAGATTTTCTAAAGCGCCATCACCGCGATCAATTTGGAGTATCAATAATTCATCAGCATCATTGTCGCTATAAACTCTTGAACTCTTCACAGGGTCGCCAACGTCTCGGGGAGAACTAAATCGCGTCGTCTTAACGAACCGGTCACCACTTAATAGCTGTATAGGTATGATTCTCCGCTTTAACATTGCCCACCCCAAAGGCAAAAATTATCTAGTAAGCGCAATCCATTCCTTTGACTTTTTTCTGGATGAAATTGCATACCGACGACATTCTCTTTCACTATCATTGAAGGAAAATGTTCACCATATTCTGTTTCCAATATGATGTTTTCTCTGTAGGTGGCGTTGAAGCAGTAACTATGAACAAAATAAAAATCTACGTGGCTCTTAACCCCTTCAAGCAATGGATGATCATTAACCCGTAAGGAATCATTCCAACCAATATGAGGCAATCTCAAACCTGAAGTTTTTTTTATAGGATTAACGGAACCGTTAACTAGCCCCAGGCCCAATGTAGCTCCACCCTCAGAACCCATATCAGCAAGAAGCTGCATACCCAAACAAATACCTAGAATAGGACGTCCTTGGGCTGCAAAATTTCTTATGGCGGCATCCAAATTCAAAGCCCTTAATTTATTCATAGCGTAAGTAAAAGAGCCTACACCAGGGATGATGAGATGCGTTATTGAACTGAAGTGGTCTGGGGCTTTTACGGGCATTGAGTCCCATCCTTGGCTATAAATTGCATTAGTCACGGACCCAATATTTCCGATACCTATATCTAGGATACCAACCTTCATGATTTAGCTGAATACCATTGATCATAATCATGCGGTTTTGGATTCCATTCGTCCTTTGAAAAATCTGGTTCAAAAGGCGCGACGACAGTTTTTGCTACAAGCTGATTAAATTTTTCTTCAGTAATTCCCACATATTCTAAAAATAATTTAAGTGACTGTGGCTTTTTTCCTTCATATCGTTGAATTAACTTATCAGCTTCGTCTTTAGACATTCTTCCGTTTCTGATATCTAAAACTGTCATTTGAGTTACCCGCGAGTATCCTCGCTTTAGAAATTTAATATAATCCCTAACCCCCTGCATGGAACATTCTATTTTTTCATAGTCGTAAATTTTCGGTGGCATCCCTTCGACTTCGTCTCCTTCCCAGCCGAGTTCATCCATGATCAACTGTGACTGCATCTTAGTATCCCATGGAATAAAAGAGCCAAGGCATAATGACTGATAACGTAGTTTTTTAAGATCTCTTGTTGAAGGGTATGTATAAGGAGTGAAGTCTCTAGCATCGTAATGGTTTAAATCATCTTCTATCATTCCACGCATATCTTCAGCTGTAATACCGAGATTAGTAATTCGATTGAATCTAGCTTCGTCAACAACCTCGATTTCATCATCGCGATAATCATAATACGCTGTATATTCTGTTGAGGGCTCACCCCATAGCACGAGAGGCGTATTGTATTTAATAGCGATATGCATTGGATACGAAAATATCCCAGTATGACAGTGCCAACAAAAATCTCCTTTTCGGATTAATGCTTCTAGCATTACACGCTGGACGACCTTCCAATTCGGCGTGAAACTAATAACGTCAACGCCGAGCGTTTTGAACGTCTTCTCGTTATTTTTAAGCAGCTGCGGACGCATGAAACCGTGATTAAATTGAACTACTAAAGGTTTTAAGTTGTACTCTTTCATTAAATAATACAGCGTAAATGTGGAATCTTTACCTCCCGAAAAAGGAATAATACAATCGTACTCGTACTTACCTCTATATTGCTCAATCAAATTATCAAAAGTGATTTTTCTTGCAGCCCAATCAATATTTTCCGATTTAAAAGTATGTTGCACACAGACGTTACAGACACCGTCGGGATTAAATTCGATAGTCTCAAAAGTCTCAGGGAGACCACACTTGATGCACTTCTTCATAATATACCTATTAGTTTTGTTACTGAACATCAGCCATTAGACACCAGAGAAAGAACTACCATTAAAACCGTGATGATATTGGATGACAGCTATACTCTAATTGAAAAATCGCTCGATTATTATTTTTCACCATACTCCCTTTATGCCAACACTTCGTGTCGCCTAGGATAATAGTGCCTTTGCTATCAACGAAAGTTTTCTCATTTCCATCATTCGTCGCTTCAGAATCTTCAACCCTCACATAGCCACGGCTAAGTAAATGCGAGCTTTTCTTGCGAGGCATATGTGAGCCTAAAATAGCAGAGTGAGGCCCGCTGTCCACGGTGACATCAGTGAGATAAATAAATACTTTACTCCACTTAAGACCATCTAAATCAAAATGATACTTTTGAGCTCCTTCAGACGACGGATTCTTGGTAGGGAATGACCACCAAACTGTAGCTATAGTCAGAAGAGCTCTACGAGACTGCATCAAGAATTCTGCTAAGATCTCAAAAAACTCGCTTTCCAAAACATCATCGGTTACATCAGTACTATGGTCTAAAATATCGACCTGAGCTATAACGCCCTGCGGACTCTCTATGTCTAGGCATTCTACACTTTTAATTCTTTCACCATCAAAGCAATCTCGGTAAACACCTGGCTTTTTACTCACATCATCAACTATTTGATCACACGACCGCTTCTCGAGTTTGAAGGGAAGTACTGTATATCCGGTTTGTTGATACTCAACTAGAAGAGAGTCTAAAATTTCTCTGGTTAAATCTTGACCTACTATATGGCCTTTCACTCTCAAAACCTCAAAACTTGCTATAACCCTATCTCGCAAAGCTAAAGCTTCCTCGGTCGTTACTTTTTCCAAATCTGTAAATAATTTGTCGTAGATTACACCATTGGTACTGGTATAAATCCGAACCAACACCTGATGGAATTTTTCTGGGGTGACCCCATGCTTATCAATCTTATATAACATGTAATGAAGAAACCGAGAGTGGTACAAGACATATGACATCCACTTGATAACCGCATGACTAATATTACTTTTCAGATTATTTATGTTACCCATAAAATTATTCCCCAGTGAAGCAGCTTAGACTAAATTTATTTAACAGTACCAACTTGCAGCTGTGACGGGTGAGTTTTATATCTAATAGCATTTAACCAATCGTTTGTACTTTTTCGTTTTTTCTGGACCACCTTTATAATCCGGGACATTCTTACTAAGCGCTATTAGAAGAATAGCCTCTCCAATCCCTAACTCTAAAACGGAACTTGAAAAAATATTGCTCTGAAAGTTACTTTTAACGCGAAAAACCATAACTCTGCTTTGAAGATTTCAACCAATCGTTACCTGATAGCAGATCATAGATTGTCAGCCATCCGTCGTTTTAACAGGTTTATATCTAGAATACAAAATCCTCTTTTTTAATATTTCAGTCTCTCCACCATAGCCATAAAAATTAACTATAAAAACTCAACTTCATCAGTTATAACGTTGACCACAGGTAACCCTTTAATTTCCTCATGACGCTCCCTGCCCTCCAAAAAGAGAAGCTTACCGTTTGTATCTTTAGCCTCTCTAAATTTCGCATCAACGAACGCATCCTTCACATCCAATGGAACTAGTTCTCCGAGCTTATCTTTTCGTACAAAAAATGCATTATTCCCACTTGAATTGCAACCAACTAGGCTATATCCCTTTTCTTCAGCTAGGGCAGTCAAAGCCTGCAGCGAAGCCCCGTAATATAAGTTACTAAGACCTTTTTGGCCTCTTACAAAGTCGGAAGAATAAGGAATGCTTATTGCTCTCTCACTACCGAAAACTGAATTATATTCGGTAATCAATATAACTGGATTAACATTTTTGATTGCCTTCAATACCCAATAATCATTACCATCAATATCGACACTAAGTATCCCTATCTCACCGCTCATATTGTTGTTAGTGATGGTCTCATCAATATTCTCAGCAGTAATAAAGCTTTGAATAGCATTTAAAGAATAACGCCAATAAATGGACTGACTTACAATAGCATCTATATTCGATTTAGCTCCATCAATCACCAGGCCTGCCCAATTGTCATGCATTAACAAAAATCTAGTATTTGATTCTCTATATGTTTCAACGCCAAATTCTATAAATGTTTTTTGGGGTAACTCCAACTTCTTTAACAAAAATTGAATTATTCCATCCTCACCCCATTGAGAGAAAACTTTGAATTCATGGTCCGAAAGAGGCTGCTGATCACTAGCAAAAATATTTTTTGCTAGAATTTTTCCAAGCAAGACTTTCTCAACATCACCGGAAGACCTGATTTTATCTACTATTTTTCTTAACATATCAAATCTTACCTTTCAGTTGCTCTGCGTTACCTTGAGTACAAAATAAAACCCCTACCGTATAGACAAAAAAGGTTGTGGCGAATTTTGGTGAAATCATCAGCGCTAATTTTTTAATGATATATTTTATAGGTCCCCTCCATCGGCCGCTAACTAATGTTTCATAAATATATGAATGTTGAAAAACTTGGTATTTAATCACCTGCAGCTCCGAGCTTTTTATCAGTGCCAATATCGTATCCGGGTTATAAAAATTAATATGGCCAGCTTTATCTCCCCCTTTTATAGCTTTGGATACATTCCATGTATGCTCTAACGGCACTTCTATGTAGCATAACTGGGATACTCTGGAAAACTCTTTAAGGAAAAGCCTCTCATGCTCCACATGCTCTAACACATGCGCGGCGACACCGACGTCATAAATATCATCTTCAGCCTGAATATTATAACCGTCAAAAAGCTCTATTTTATTTAACTTTTCGATATTTTTGGATCGTATTTCATCTACTCCAGACTGAGATACTTCCATGGCAGAATATTCATCTGCGGTATTTAATTTTGAGAGACTGACTATCGTGCTCCCATCCCCTGCACCAATATCTACCAAAGTACTAAATTTTGGATTACTAAAAAAAGATACGAAGTGAGCTGCCGTAGCATCCGAGGTTATTTTCCTCTTAAAGCTTAGAGCACTTCCACCACCGTCTTTGTAGTAATCCCCATAAAGATGTTTGTATTTTTCACCTAATTCCATATCTGAACCTAAACCCTGACTTAAAAAACCAAATAAGACTATAAGCAACAAATACCGATGTCAAAATAGCTGTGGAAAACGCTACACATGCTAAAAGATTTCCCCTTAAAAGATAGTACTGAAGGCAAACAAATTCAGCATACGCTATGAGCTTGGCAAGATCGAATAGCGATAGACTATCCTCTAAGCGCAAAGCTCTATTATCAATATATCGATATAAAGTGCCGAGCAATAAAAATCCAATAATAATTCCAGGAATCGAGTAATCCAAATACAATTCAGCCACCAACGGTAATGAAATGTTATTGAAACTTAAGCCCGCTTGCTCGGCTAGTAAAAATCCGGTCCCAACTGGTTTTGTTACCCAAAAAGAGCGAGGAATAAAAAATAAAAATGCACCTAAAATTTGCTCCCCATACGTATGGACGTCTAATATAATTATGCGAGCGAAATTTTGAAACGCGTCAAAGTGTCCCGCAAAGTAGTATTCTAGATTTATCATAGTTGCAAAGCTTACATTATCATCCACACCGAACCATCGAAACAGGTCCATCAAAGGAAAAGCGAAGACCATTCCAAAGAAAACCGCCCCTATAAATCTACAATCTTTTTTACGATGCCAGCCTAACAACACGAAGAATAGTGGAACATACAGGGAAAATACAAGAAACCGAGGCATGCTTAGCGGTCCGACAAAAAACAGCATAAAAGCAAAGAGAAAGATGACCTTCAGAAAGCTAACGGATTTAGTCTTGACCATAATCAATAAAGTTAAAAATATGATGTTGAAAATGAGTGGTTTCCAGAAAAAAAACTCCATTATAAATACTGTTTCTATAAGTTCTGACATCCCTCTGAATTGCAGCGCTAGTATATTGTAGTTAAAACGTTGTAATAAATAGGCACATGGCACCACTAAAACTAACAGGCATATCATAAACGTATTTCGGGATAACGCCGAGGATTGAACTTTAACATTTGTCTTTTTTCTTGCTGGCCTATAAGGCATCTTGAGTTTTGACATGTAGCCAAGCTGGAACATAAACAAACTCAGTAAAACCATTATGGACGTTGCAATATAATACACCGTATCAATATCTTGGCCATTCCAGTAGATCACGCCCATCTTAAATTCTACCAGAGGGTATAACCCAAAAAATATTAAAGTGAACCCATAAAATGAATTTGCTAAATTAAACCGTGGGTTTTTCGAAATAAGTATGACTGCACTAATAATAATCGTGAGTTGCAAGAGCTCAAAAAATAAATTTGATCTAATACCCTCAACACTAACAGCAAAAGCTATGGTTAGCAGAAAATAAAGTAAGAAAAAAGCTCGAGAGCTTAATAGATCCACTATTACTTTCATAGTAAGCGAGCCAATCTGCGAGCTATATTTCGAAGTTTATCTTTTAAGTGACCCAAATAACTTCCATTCAATTTAAACAATGCTTTTGATACGCTCTCATAATAGGAGTCATCAACCGTAACGTTCGTTTGAGAAAAAATGGTTAGCGAGATACTGTCTGAAAAATGTTTCTTTTTCCTGAAATTATTTGCCCACCCTCTACCATTGGTACCCGTCTCATCATAACCACCGTTAATAACGAGCGAATTTCGCGGAAAACAGCATACTTTATCTAAACAAAATAACGTCCAGTACCAACGTACCCCCCACGATTCAACCTCACCGGCTTTTTCTGCCTCCAGCATGTCGGCAAATGGGTATACATTGTTTACGTTAAATCTAGCCCTTGTGTCTGAATTACTAGCCAGCTGCTCAATCCCTTTGCTAGAAGGATCGAAATGCTCCCAAGTATTTTCCCAAGTCCCCCAACCCCACGTTGAGATGCAAGGTAAAAACAATGGGCTATCATCGGACTGTTTGTCGATTTCTTTGTATGCGTACCCAGAAACTGAAAATACCCGCTCATTGTTTTCATAAAAATTCAGAGCATCATTCATGTAGCGTAAAAATTGCTTATGCAACAGGAGGTCATCCTCAATAACGATGACTTTTCCATACATTTTTATAATCTTAGTCACTCCACTAATAATTGACGTCGCAAGGCCCTTGTTGGCAGTTGCAAACTCATATACTGCGTTTACCCCTAGTATTCTTTTGGCGACCTCTCTTGCTTGCAAGACTTGGCCCATGTCTGCAGGATCCTTTGGGCCATCCCCCATAACAATAACCTGATGATTTTCGAAACTATCGCATGCAATAAGACTACTCAATGTCTTTTCTAAATGAAGAGGTCGGTTATAAATAAAAACAAGTATCGGAGCAAAACTTACCAAAGCATCACCTTTACTATTGTGATGGGACTTTAACCCTAAATCAATGCTAGCTACCATTTACAAAATCCGTTAGATAACTTCTCAGTGTGCCTTTTCTTATACTCGTACTAGGAGAATAAATATGCCCCATAAGCCTCTTAATCTCTTCACGAATAATCGGCAAATCATCTTCAGGGGACACTTTCTTAAGTTCGCTTGTATCAATTAGATCAAGGACTGAACTAGACCCGCTCACTATTAAACGATTGATCTTTTCTATATCAGTGAGACTAGTCGCTCTTTTATTACAATCTCGAGTCTGAGACCAACCTTTAAAGATAAGGTCCCCAGACCGAGAGAGAGCCTTTTTAGCTTTTTCACTTACAGACAAATAATCGTCCGACATAAAAACGCTCTCAGACATATCTATATGGCTGTATATTAACTCAGAGACTCTCCACCTAAAACCTCGCCGTATTCGCTCTGCATCAAAGGGTTGCTTCAGGTTCACATCTATTTGCTCTAAATATTCCAATATAGAAGAACCGGCGTAAGTAATACTGACTGGCTCTAAAACATCCTCATTTTGATAGGTGAGCACCGGCAAGCCTAGCATTGTCATTTCCCTTGCGGAGGTAGAAAAGGCGTTTAAGAATAAATTCGTTTCTTCCATAAGATCGTAAATAGAAATACTGTGAGATGGCCAATTGACTCTTACATTTTTGGGTATATTCAGTAATATCTTATTTAATTCGGTAGAATGTTTGGAGGTTACTTTAGTTACTTCCCTGGCTGCCCCTAATTCTCTTGGATGCGGTCTTATAATCATAAACAAGTCATCCCTGCTAGCCATAAACTTAAGGAGCACTTTCAACCATTCAATTTGAGAAGAGAATAAGGGTCGGGGCCCCTCAACATAAGCACCTATTGACTCTGCTGCTATTTTCTCGTCCAAACTCGACAACACCACCGTGACAACAGATAGATTTAAGGGAATATTAAATGTCTCTCGTAAATTAAAAGCACCCTTAGATGGCGACTTAGAATAACTTAACCAAGACCCCCCATTAATGATATCAATAAAATTGTCGGTCACGGTTGTCAGATCCTTCTTTGAACAAGGTATCTCAAAAAGATCTTCCTTCCATTTACTAATAATCGATCGGTAGTATGCAAACGTGTGGTCTTGCCCGACCATTAAATTTTTTAGTCTATTTTTTTGGTTTAATCCCGCATGGAGCCAATAAACTAGAATATTTGATTTATTGGCTAGCTCGCGACACGCCGAATTGACGGAATAAAGTCCGTTATACACTAGGAGGCGGTCTGGTTTTTCCTCAGCGATTACCTTCTCCATAACATAAAAGGTTTTAAGCACTGATTCAAAAGTTGACAGGTATTCGTTCCAAATCTCATCAGCTAGTTCATCAACGTCCATCAACTTATGCCTTAACACCAATTCATAAAGCGCTATTCGGCCTACTTTAACTTCATTAATAACACAAGATTTAAAGTTTTTTTGTGTTATGTTTGCCAGCTGGGTATTTATGCCACTGATCATTTTTTTATCTAGAAAAGAATTTAAATCAAAGCCCTCAAATCCAAATTTCTCTTTAATTACCAATGAGTTCTTTTTACAGAGTGTACATAATTTATTTTTCTTTGAATCAGGGCTGTCATATGCCAAATGACTGGAAATCATAGGTACACAGTTAGATACCAAAGCAGAACCACAGCCCACATAACAAATTTCATGTCCTTTTTGTTGTAACGCTTCCACGAAAAGCGATTCCGGAAATGCATGTTTCCATATTTGAGCATGGGGAGAAAAAACAAGAATTTTGATAGCTATAGCTCCTTAGCTTGAGGTATATTTTTATTGATCAACTGACCATTACTGAACTGAAATACATGATCACAGTTATCTAATGTTGATAGCCTATGTGCCACCATAATTATAGTTTTTTCGCGCGCCAATCGCGAAATCGATGCCATTACTTCCCTTTCCGTTTCTGAGTCTAATGCACTGGTGGCCTCATCAAAAACTAATACCTCAGGATTGTTATACAAGGCTCTTGCTAACCCAATTCTCTGGCGTTGGCCCCCTGAGAGTCGAACCCCGTTTTCGCCAATTATCGTTGACAATCCTTCAGGGAGAGCAGCAATAAACTCCGTTAATTGTGCGGCTTCCACCACAGTTTTAATTTGCTCTTGCTCTATTAACTCATCTGGAATGCCAAATGCGATATTATTGACGATGGATCCATCAATCAAGGTAATTTGTTGAGGGACATAACCAATTTTTTGCTGCCACTCTTTCCGATGGTTGTGGATATTTCTCCCATCAACAAGTACCTCGCCACAATTAGGCTCTATAAGTCCTAAAAGAATATTTATTGCAGTAGTCTTTCCAGAACCAGTCGAACCTATGAAGCCAACAGAATCACCTTTTTCTATGGAGAAAGACACCTCTTTAAGCTGCTTATCTTCGGATCCAGGATACATAAAATTTATATTTTTAAACTCGATACTGTTAGAGAACCGAAATTTTACTAAAGTTTTTAAAGCGGGTTCTTCTGAGAGCACACTTAAACTTTTCAGTTCACTATAAACAAGGTCAACAACGGGATGCGAATATCTCATGAAATTGACACTAGTCATTATTCGGTTAACTGATGGCAATAACCTAAAGGCCGCAAAGCCAAAAGTCCCTAGTGTCGGTATGATTGAAGTTAAAGAGTTACCGTTAGAATACATTATCAAGATAAAACTTATTAACGCCATTACAGCAATCAATTCCAACCATAGCCTCGGCAGCTGAAGTAACGTACGCTGTTTCTTTATTACATCTGCTCTGCCATAACAGCTCTCAGAAAAAGACTTTTGGAAATAAAGCTCCGTGCTACTCAACTTTATTTCCTTAACCAACGATAAACCCTCTAGAGCATAACGCTGGATCTTTTCCTCACTTATCTGTCGAATTTCACCCCAATTTTGCAGTCTATCTTTTAGCATAAAATACATAAGCGAGCATGGCGCAGCAAACAGCGCCGTTATTAACACTGTTGAACTGGAATCAATAAATAATAATGCACCGATTAATCCCATTACAATCCCAATTTCAATAATCAAATCAATTGCACGACAGACAAACTCCAAGAATTGCCCAACTTCAATCTTTAAATTTCTTAGCAGTTCAGCCCTGTTTTTTTGCGTATGAAATAAGTGTGACTCTTTTAAATAACCTAAGAGCATACGACTTGAAATTTCAGCTTCGAGCTCAGCAGAGAACTTGGAATGCCGCCATGCTAACAACGTCAAAAAAATAGTCTTTATCAGAAATAAGCTTCCAAGACTTACCATTAAAAAAACAGTGAAATTGAAATCTGCTGAGAATGTCATTTCTCTTATTATGGGTATGCTTTTTACAGGAAAAACGTAATCTGGAGAGGCTAACAAACTTAAAACCGGCAGTAACATACCTAGACCAAGCATTTCCAAAAAAACACCTATAAGGAGTAGAAATCCTAAACCTAGCGCTGCTAATCTTTGCTGTTCATTTAAGATTAAGTAGAGTTTTTTAATCATAGTTTTTTATCCTTTGGTAGAGCGCATGGGCGTGAATTTCTATTCCAATTAGAAATTTTGATTAGAATTACTTTCACCAACAGATGACTGTATTGTGCAGGCGAATCGCCGAGAGAACTCTCTGACTTTCTTATCATTATTAACAAATGATTTCGCTTGATGCTCTTCGACACCATTTAATTCGGTATTCAAAATCATATTCAGTGCGTTTGCCAAAGAACTTGGAGCCGTTTTATCGAAATAAGTCCCCTCGCCCCCAAGCTGCTCATAATGCACATCAAGATTAGATAGAACTATTCGTACGCCATATGCTTTCGCTTCTTCAACGGTTGTACTCCAACCCTCAAATAAGGAGGGATTTATTAGAGCTTCGCTACTAATCATTAGTGACAATACATCATCATATGGGACTTTCCCGAGGATATAAACTTGACTTTGAAGGCCGTACGACACCAAAACATGACAAAACTCATTGTAATATTCCAAACTTCTATGGTCGTGACATTCCCCAGTAAAAACCATATTTACCTTCACTCCCTTACCTCTCAATTCTACGAGAGCATCCAAAACTAAAAGGTGATTTTTATGGCGCCAAAATTGATTAGGAATAAAAAAGTAGCTATCAGGTAGTGAATAGTGCATCAGGCTTTCCCTAGCACACATAATTGTTTTCGGCTCTGGAGGACTAACAGCAAAAGGGATGCTCACGGTCTTCCCTATTGAGCGCCGATAAAATTTCTCACAATGCATTTTAGCATCTTGACTGCTAAGCATGACTTTGGTCGCTGCAAATATTTGCATACGGAAGCCAATTTCTCTTTTAAAAAATCCAAATGTAGTAAATAATTTGGTTAGAAATCGATGTTGTAAATCGGGTATCCATACAACCAAAGGAATCGGAAATCTCCATCCCAAATATTTAGTATTTGTGAATATAGAGTCGATGTTATACTTTTTGAATAATCTGCTAATTAAGTAATCGCGCCCTAATAAAATGGCCATAATCAGTCCGAATTTCGATATTAAACTATTAAGACTACTTGATTGAACAATCTCCAACTCTTTTATTGTTTTATAATAATCTAGTTCTTCTTTTGAAATTTTATTGGAACAGAATAATACAGGGTCAATCTTATCCCCTTGATACGTCTTAGTAACCGAAAGTAAATTGGCAACGTAGTGCTTGCCTCCAATCCAACGGTCTGTTCCTAAAACTATAAAAGCAACTCTAGTCAAAATTTAGACCTAGTTTCTTGGATATACCAGCCCACATAGTCAGCAATCCCCTCCGCAATTAGAATTTTCCCCTTACCGCTAATTTTATCTAGCTCGATTGGTTTTGCTATTAAACTTATCGGATTTCCCGGGCGAACATCACCATCAAAAGTTACACTAACTTTCTGACCATTTAATAACTGGAGGCTCTGACAAATTAGCTCAGCAACCTCTTTTACAGAATTTGGATGACCGGAAGCAACATTAACAACCGGCGCATCGGTGGTAGCGTAAAATGGGAGCTCAGCTAAAATCTTCACGAGATCTCTTACATCAATCCAATCTCTCATTTCATTTCCACTACCGCCTAGGACAATCTCTCCTTTTCCTTTGGCTCTTTCGCAAAGATCCCAAAATAATTGTTTTCTTAAACCAGCTCCATAAACTGAAAATATTCTTGGCATGATAACTTTTAAATCAAATTGTTGAGCATAACTACGGCATAAAACTTCAGTCATCAACTTGTGAGTGCCATAAATTGAAATTGGGCTTTCTGAGTCATCCTGAGAAATAGGCCTCTCATAATCCGACCCATACACTGCGGCACTTGAAATAACCACAATGGAAGCGTCAGCATTAGTTCTTGCAACCCACTCTAACAGCGCTGATGTAGAAACCACAGTATCTAGGAGTGCTTGTTGCGGATTTGATAAACTAGCTGCAACTGAGCTGCTGCCCGCGCAATGATATACAACATCCGGAACTCCCCAGCGACTTTCAAGCACATTAAGGTTATCAGAATTTATATCCCCTGGCAGCCACTCTGACATACCCCAATCATCCGGCCTTTCAAGACCCCAATCACCTCTACCTATACCGGCTATGGAGTTACCCTCTTTATTAGCCAAAGATAAATTACGGCCAATAAAGCCATACGCGCCGGTTATAAGTATTTTTTTCAATTAATAATTGGCCTTAGTGCGAGGTTAATTTAAACTAAGCTCTTTGTCAGGTATTTTGAAATACCTATTTTTTATTCGGATGCCACACTTATAGTGTAGCCGTTACTCTTTAATATATTATGCTTCCGCGCCTCATCCATGTCGCTTATCATCATTTCTTTACACATCTCTTTGACCGTAATTTCAGGCTTCCAACCTAGCACAGCCTCTGCCTTTGAAGGGTCCCCAAGTAATGACTCAACCTCGGTAGGGCGAAAGTACCTTGGGTCAACTCTGACAATAACATCTCCCTCTGCTATACCCGGGCAATCATCGCCAATTATGGACGAGACAACTGCTATTTCATCTAAACCTTCACCTTGAAAATCTAATACTAACCCGATGCATTCAGCTGCCATTTGTATAAAGTACTTCACGCTAAACTGAAGTCCGGTCGCGATGACAAAGTCGTCTGGCTGATTTTGTTGCAACATCAACCATTGCATACGAACATAATCCTTGGCATGCCCCCAATCCCTTAATGCCTGAAGATTACCCATAAATAGGCACTTCTCTGTGCCCTGCGAGATATTAGCCAATCCTCTAGTGATCTTTCGAGTAACGAAAGTCTCACCCCGTCGTGGGCTTTCATGATTGAATAAAATACCATTGCAAGCATACATCCCATATGCCTCTCGATAATTAACTGTAATCCAATATGCGTACATTTTTGCTACAGCATAAGGACTACGCGGATAGAATGGTGTTTTTTCAGTCTGTGGAGTCTCTTGAACTAGCCCATAAAGTTCAGAGGTAGAGGCCTGATAAAAGCGTGTCTTTTTCTCTAAATTTAAAATACGAATAGCCTCAAGGATTCGCAATGTTCCTAACGCATCAACATCAGCAGTATATTCCGGACTCTCAAAACTTACCGCTACATGACTCTGCGCGGCTAAGTGATATATTTCATCTGGTTGCGTTTCTTGAATAATACGGATCAAATTACTAGAGTCACTCATATCACCATAGTGCAGAATTAAGTCACTGTCCTCTATATGCTGATCCTGATAGATATGATCAATTCTTTGAGTATTAAAAGAGCTTGCTCTTCTTTTAATACCGTGGACCTCATAATTTTTTTCCAACAACAGTTCAGCAAGATACGAGCCATCCTGCCCAGTAATTCCAGTTATTAGCGCTACCTTTTTTGTGTCCGCCATTGAAAGTTTCCTAAATATGTTATGAACGTAGGTTAAGTAAATTCTGGAGAAAGTCGGCGTAGGCCAATTTTAGCCCCGCATCAAAATTTGTAGATGGTTTCCAGCCAGATTTTGTTAATTTAGTACAGTCTAATAGTTTCTGAGGCGGCCCATCGGGCTTTTCACTATTGAAACTAATCTCACCTTGGTATCCTACAATTAGGGCAATATTTTTTGCAACGTCAGATATACTGAAATCACTCCCATAGCCAACATTAAGAAGACTTCCCCTTTCGTTGACAGCCTGTCGATATTGCTCTCTTTCAAGACCCATTACATGGATCGAGGCAGAAGCCATATCATCCACATAGAGGAATTCTCTCCTTGGAGTACCACTACCCCAAACCTCAACCGACGGGGAATTTGATTCTTTCGCCTCATGAAATCGCCGAATTAGACCCGGAATAACATGGCTATTCGCTGGGTGATAATTATCTCCAGGCCCGTATAGGTTGGTCGGCATAACACAGCGAAAATCCACCGCATCATACTGACGATTATAGCTTTCACATAATTTTATGCCCGCTATTTTTGCTATCGAATAAGCTTCATTCGTCAGTTCTAATGGTCCACTTAGTAGTGAATCTTCGGTAATCGGCTGCTTAGCATACTTGGGATAAATGCAACTTGAACCAAGAAAAAGCAACCGTTTTACCCCGGCCCTCCATGACTCATGAATGATATTCGCTTCAATCATAAGGTTTTGATAAATAAAGTCTGCTGGGTAAGTATTATTTGCGTGAATCCCGCCAACTTTAGCAGCGGCTAGATATACTTGGTCAGGCTGCTCTCTTTCAAAAAAATCTTTTACCGCGGATTGATTAGTTAAATCAAGTTCACTCCGCGTTTTACTTAAAATGTTATTAGAACCAAGCTTTTCAAGCCCACGGATTAATGACGAACCCACCATGCCTCCAGAGCCTGCAACAAAAATTTTATTTTGATTTTTCATAGACATAAAGAATTATTCGCCCCAAAGACCCAAATTTAGTAATTATATCTAGTCAATACCGAAGATATCACGAGAGAAAACTTTAACTATTACATCCTCAATTTCTTGGTTCACCCTATTCGCAACAATAACATCTGATTGATGTTTGAAATCATCTATATTATTGACAACCTGGCATCCAAAAATCGCATCCGAATTAAGCGCTGGCTCATACACCACAACGTTAATTCCCATTCCTTTGATTCTCTTCATGACACCCTGAATCGCCGATGATCTAAAATTGTCACTACCCTCCTTCATAACTAGCCTGTAGAAACCGACAACCTTTGGGTTCATCTTTATAATTTCACTGGCAATAAAATCTTTGCGAGTGGTGTTGGATGATACAATAGCCTCAATCAATGTCTGGGGTACCTGAACATAATTCGCTAGTAGCTGTTTGGTATCTTTAGGAAGACAATATCCGCCATAACCAAAGGAGGGATTATTGTAACCATCGCCTATTCGCTCATCAAGACACACACCATTAATGATGCTTTTGGTGTCTAGCTCATGAGCTAGAGCGAATGAATCTAACTCATTAAAGAACGAAACTCTCATAGCCAGATAGGTATTGGCGAATAGCTTGACCGCCTCTGCCTCGGTAGATCTGATAAAGAGCGTATCGACATCTATCTTTTCAGCACCCTGCCTAAGTAATTCTGAAAATTTAATACCTGCTTTACAGTGACTTCCAACAATTATTCGTGAAGGAAAAAGGTTATCCTTAAGCGCTTGGCCTTCTCTTAAAAATTCAGGTGAGAAGATGATACGATCCGTCTCAAACTTTTCTTGCAGCGATTTCGTGTGGCCAACTGGAACAGTCGATCTAATGACCACAAGCCCTTCAATATTTAGCTTAAGTGCATCTTCAACCACAGTGTCCACTGAGCTAGTATCAAATCGGTTTGTCCCTGCGTCATAGTTAGTAGGTGTTGCAACAACAATAAAGCTAGCACCATCATAAGCGACCTGCTTGTCCAGAGTCGCCCTCAACGATAGCGCCTTTTTGGCTAAAAATAACTCGATCTCGGCATCAGCAACGGTGGATTGTTTATTATTAATCTTGTCGACTCTTGCTGTATCAATATCAAGCACCATTACATCATTATACTGAGCCAAAAGCACCGAAAGCGACATTCCTACGTATCCCGATCCAACCACTGTAATTTTTGTCTTTGTAGCCAAGATGATTAATCTCTTATATTGTTAGCATAAATGTTGATTAAGTTTATTTTTATAGACTTCGGAAGTCCCAACTGCCCTTTCTTTTTTATTTCTAGTATCTTATAAGGGCTCTTGTCGATCGCTAATTACTGCCATCAAGAGCATTGGTTTCGTCATGATTTAGCTTTACAGAATCCCTCTAGCCGCCCATTCACACAGCGTGTTCAAGCAACCTATGAGCACCCTCTCGCTATCACCTACTAGGAACACCGGCCCGCCCATAGTTATCTTCAAATCGGACAATATCATCCTCACCAAGGTAGCCTCCTGACTGCACCTCAATCAACTCAAGAAGCGTCTTACCTGGATTTTCTAGGGAGTGAATTGCACCAATTGGTATATAAGTAGATTCATTTTCAGATAGGATAAAAGTTTTTCCGCCATTCGTAACCTTTGCCTTACCAGATACAACCACCCAATGCTCGGCACGGTGATGATGCATCTGCACACTTAGCTTGGCGCCCGGTTTGACCGTAATCCGTTTAGCTTGATATCGCTCACCACTATCAATCAAGTCGTATTTACCCCAAGGTCGATAAACTTCTCGATGATGCTCCCATTCAGGTCTTGATTCGGCCTTTAACTGTTGAGCGACGACTTTTACATCCTGAACATTATCTTTGTGAGCCACAATCAACACATCTTTTGTTGACACAATCACTAGGTCATCCACACCAATTGCGGCAACTAACTTTTCATCAGTTCTTATATAGGAATTATGTGCTTCATAAAGCATCACATCGCCGTACGTAGCGTTGCCATTGGCGTCTTTTTCACTAATATCCCACAAGGATGACCACGACCCTATGTCGCTCCAACCCGCATCCATGGGAACAACAACCGCGTCATCTGTTTTTTCCATAACAGCATAGTCAATAGAGTCACTCGGGCATAAATCGAAGGCCAGTTCATTGACTCTCAAAAAAACATTATCTTTAGAGGTGCCTTCCATTGATAACTGACAAGCCTCATAAATATCTGGGCGATGTTTTTTAAGCTCTTCTAGGTAACGGCTAGCCTTAAATAGGAACATACCACTGTTCCAGAAGTAATTCCCTGACTCAAGGTACTCTTTTGCGACTTCAACGGAGGGTTTTTCGACAAACGCATCGACAACAAAACCAGGATCCTTAGATTCACCCTTCTTTATATAACCATAACCTGTATTTGGCTCATGGGCTACGATGCCAAAGGTGACGAGCTTTCCAGCTTCTGCTAAGGGGATTGCACTCATTACCGCCTTGGTGAAGGCAACTTCATCTTGAATTACATGATCAGCCGCCAGAACTAGTAGTAAAGGATCCTCACCCTCTGTCGATGAAAGTGCCGCAAGTGCAATTGCCGGCGCAGTATTACGGCCCACTGGCTCTAAAATAATGGACCCAAGGCGATCAATCTGACGAAGCTGTTCTGCCACAAAGAAGCGGTGCTCCTCATTACATATTGTGACTGAGGACTGGAGATCCAAACCATCAAGGCGCTTAAACGTAGCCTGCAACATGGTGTCCTCACCATGAAGGGCTAAAAATTGCTTGGGGTGTGCGGCTCTAGATAATGGCCACAGGCGTGTACCTGAACCACCCGCTATAACGACAGCTTTAATCATTTATATTGCCCCATTCTATTTACTAACCAACCCGCATAGTTGCGCATATAAGGGTGAAAATTTTCATCGTTATATACCACTGTCAGGTCAAACCAGTTAAATTCACCGTGCTGATCATCTAAAATCATTCGAAGCTCAGATTTAAACTCTGCATAGTGGGGCAGGTTCACATAATGAGTTGATGTGTTTTGATCAAGGACACTATTGCTATAAAAATGATCCCAAATACCCATTAAAGAAAAATCCTCTACCGCGATGCCACTTAAGCCTAATTCCACTTCAGCAATCCTAAGCAATGCGTCCTGCCAGGTTTCATTTTTATGGATTCGTCCGCCCGGGGTAAACCACCTTCCTTTTAACGGCTCATTACTTCGCTTACCGAGGAGGATTTGACTATTACAGATCAAGCACAGGTCGATAGAGACTAAAGGTGTATTTTCTAGAACGGTCTTGAAGGTTCGCGCATCTAACATTGGGTTATTTTCCTAGCTTTCAATAATAGCCTTTATCGAAATTTTACTTCGCTACGCAGCTCATCAAAAAAACCTAATACTTATAGCTTTCTGACTTAAACGGGCCATCAAATGGCACGTTGATGTAGTCTGCTTGAGTGGTAGTGAGTTTGGTCATTACGCCACCAAAACCTGCCACCATGTCTGCGGCCACTTCTTCGTCTAGCTTTTTAGGCAAGATTCTTAGCCACAAACTGGCTTGCTTCTCAGCTTCGCTTAGGTCTGCGAACTTAGCTTCCCATAGGTGCATTTGGGCTAGCACTTGGTTGGCGAAAGAGCCATCCATGATGCGTGAAGGGTGGCCTGTTGCGTTACCCAGGTTCACTAAGCGGCCTTCAGACAGTAGCAGCACAAAGTCGCTTTTGTTCTGGTCTGCAGCACGGTATACCTTGTGTACCTGAGGCTTTACTTCTTCAAACTTCCAAGTCTTGCGCATAAATGCAGTGTCGATCTCGTTGTCAAAGTGACCAATGTTACATACCACAGCGCCATTTTTAATGGTCTTTAGCATGTTCTCGTCACACACGTTGGTGTTGCCAGTGGTAGTGACGATGATGTCAGTGGTGCCCATTAATAGCGTATTGATACAGTTGATGTCGCCAGTGTTCACACCGTCTAGGTAAGGTGACACCACTTCAAAGCCGTCCATGCAGGCTTGCATAGCACAAATAGGGTCTATTTCGGTGATCTTAACGATCATACCTTCTTGACGTAAAGAAGCTGCAGAGCCCTTACCCACGTCGCCATAACCAACCACTAGGGCTTTTTTACCTGCTAGTAAATGGTCTGTAGCGCGTTTGATGGCATCATTTAAAGAGTGACGACAGCCGTACTTGTTGTCGTTTTTAGATTTAGTCACTGCATCATTGACGTTAATAGCGGGTACTTTAAGAGTGCCGGCTTCTAGCATTTCTTGTAAGCGGTGAACGCCAGTAGTGGTTTCTTCAGAGATACCGTGACAGTTGGCCAATATTTCAGGGAACTGATCATGCAGCATGGTGGTTAGATCGCCACCATCGTCTAGGACCATGTTAGCGCCCCAGTCTTTGCCATTTTGCACGATGGTTTGTTCGATACACCACTGGGCTTCTTGTTCTGTTTCACCTTTCCAAGCAAATACAGGAATGCCAGCGGCAGCAATAGCTGCTGCGGCGTGGTCTTGAGTGGAGAAAATGTTGCAAGAGGACCAGCGTACTTGCGCCCCTAAA
The DNA here is from genome assembly GCF_047730085.1 of Candidatus Njordibacter sp. Uisw_056. NCBI lineage: Bacteria > Pseudomonadati > Pseudomonadota > Gammaproteobacteria > Pseudomonadales > Candidatus Njordibacteraceae > Candidatus Njordibacter > Candidatus Njordibacter sp. Uisw_056. Next base: position 2,077,602 of record NZ_CP159830.1, read on the forward strand.
TCAACCAAAGTTTCAATCAGCACGGCTGTTTGAATAGTCATGTGAATACAGCCCATGACCTTAGCATTGGATAAGGGCTTTTGTGCGGCGTATTTAGTGCGCAGCGCCATAAGGGCCGGCATTTCAGTTTCGGCGATGTCGATTTCCATACGGCCAAATGCGGCTAAAGAGATATCGGCAACTTTATAATCGGTGAAGTCGGTCATGGGTGTGGTCTCGGTTATAGGGCTTTGCGGAGCAGGTTGGCTTTGTCAGTTTTTTCCCAAGTGAAGTCTGAGAGTTCGCGGCCAAAGTGGCCGTAGGCGGCTGTTTGTTGATAAATTGGGCGCTTTAGGTCTAGCATTTTAATTAGACCTGCTGGGGTCAGGTTAAAGTGCTCTCTCACCAAGTTGGTGATTTCATGTTCTGGCAGCTTTCCTGTGCCAAAGGTATTGATCGAAATAGAGGTGGGTTCACTTACGCCTATGGCATAAGATATTTGTATTTCACAGCGGTCGGCTAGGCCTGCAGCCACTATATTTTTAGCCACGTAACGGCCTGCATAGGCCGCACTGCGGTCTACCTTGGAGGGGTCTTTGCCCGAGAAAGCACCACCGCCGTGACGGGCCATACCACCATAAGTATCTACGATGATTTTTCGGCCAGTTAGGCCGCAATCACCTACTGGGCCACCAATAACGAAGTTGCCTGTTGGGTTGATGTGGAACTTAGTATTACTATCAATCCACTTAGCGGGCAGTACCGGCTTAATAATTTCTTCTAACACGGCTTCGCGTAACTCACTCAAACTAACCGATGGGTCATGTTGGGTTGACAATACCACTGCATCTACGCCCACAGGCATGTCATTTTCGTAACGTAAGGTGAGCTGGCTTTTAGCGTCTGGGCGAAGCCAAGGCAATGTTCCGTTTTTTCTTAATTGAGCTTGGCGCTCTACTAGGCGATGGGAGTAGTAAATGGGTGCGGGCATCAACACATCTGTTTCGTTACTGGCATAACCAAACATTAAGCCTTGGTCGCCTGCGCCTAAGTCTTTACCCTCTGTTTCATCTACGCCCATGGCGATGTCGCTAGACTGTTTGCCTATGGCGTTAATAATGGCACAAGAGGCACCATCAAAACCCACATCGGAACTGTTGTAACCGATGTCTAAGATCACTTTACGGATTATTTCTTCTAGATCTACATAGGTAGACGTTCTTACTTCGCCTGCCACGATGGCCATGCCGGTTTTTACCATAGTTTCTACGGCTATGCGCGACTCTGGATCATCTTTTAACATGGCATCAACAACTGCGTCTGAGATTTGGTCGGCTAGTTTGTCTGGGTGGCCTTCAGAGACTGACTCTGAGGTGAATAGTGAGTAGTTTGACATGCTGTTACCTTTTTGGATTGCCGCGCTTTGCTCGCAATGACGGGGCTTTGGATTTCCGCGCTGCGCTCGCAATGACGTGAGGGGGTTAGATATTGAACTGGGCTTTTATTCTGTCGTATTCGATGCTGGTAACTCTTGGGCCAAATTGGCTTACCACACGCGCCGCAGCGGCGTTAGCAAAACCTAAGGCCCATTCGTAGTCTTGGCCACTGGTAATGGCATATAAAAATGCACCGGCAAACATATCGCCAGCACCATTGGTATCCACTGCTTCGGTGGTCACTCCTGGAACGCTAGCAACTTGAGCTCCATCAAAGGCCGTTGCCCCATTTTCGCCCTGGGTGATGACGAATGTTTTGGCGATGCTCTTAAGGCCCTCTATGGCGTCTTCTAAGGTGTTACTATGGGTGTAACTCAGGGCTTCGTCTTGATTGCAAAATAATAGATCCACACCAGGGCCAATCACTTTGGCGATGTTTTGAGCAAACACCTGAACGACAAATGGGTCTGATAAGCTAATGGAAGTTTTTACGCCATTTTTCCTAGCAAATTCCATGGCCTCTTGCGCCACGTGGGTGCGCGCGTCATCGGTCACTAGGTAACCTTCCATGTACAGCCATTGGGAGGCCGCAAGCTCTTGCTTTTCAACTTCGTCGTGGGTGAGGTCTAAGCTGGCACCAAGAAAGGTGTTCATAGTGCGTTCGGCGTCTGGTGTAACCATCACCAAGCACTTACCCGTGATGCCTTGTTTGGGCTTAATACGATGAAAGGTGACGCCTGCTGCGTTTAGATCTTTAACAAAAAAACCACCGTCTTCATCTGACGCCACTTTGCCGGCATAAAAAGCATCTGCACCAAAGCTGCTTGCAGCCACGATGCTATTACACGCAGAGCCACCACAGGCTTTTTTAACGTGAGTCGTTTGTTCGCGCAGGGCCTTGATCAGGTAATCTTGCCTCTCTTCATCTACCAGCGTCATCAACCCCTTGCCAACGCCATGTTCAGCAAGAAAGTCGTCTGTGACTACGATTTCCGTATCCACCAAGGCTGCACCGATACCAAATATGTCGTACTTTTTCATGGAGCTTCCAAAATTTTTTAAATAGTTTACGTTAGGGCGTTAGGGCTAGCATTTATTATAACCGCTTATGGCGACTGAGATGTCTATCAAACAAACGATAATAACCATTATCAGACACTACCAACCGTTCTTTTCAATCAGCGCTTTGATAGACAACTTGGTCAGGGGGTCACGCATGCCCACCGCTAAGTTCGCACTTAAAAACCCTCGTTTATGACCACAGTCAAAGATGCCTGCGTCGGTCTCAAAGGCGTTTAGTCCATCAAGTTTAAGCAGCTCATCCAGTGCGTCTGTGAGCTGTATTTCGCCGCCGACACCGGCAACGGTGGTTTCAAGCAGGCCTAACACTGCAGATGGAAGAATGTATCGGCCCAGCACCGCTAAATTGGACGGTGCATCCTTCGGGGAAGGTTTCTCTACCAAGCCTTTTATTGGCACACTTTTAAAAGGTTCACTTAGCTGTGTGCCCAAGTCTGCTACGCCGTAATTTTCAATGGCCTCTGAATCAACGCGCTCCACCATGATTTGGCCTATGCCAGTGTCATTCCAGGCGTCTACCATGGATGAAAAGCTGTGGTTCTTTTCTCGCGACGCTTGATCAAGCACCAAAACATCGGGCAGCAGCACTGCAAAGGGCTCATCATTTAACAAGTGCTTTGCACAAAGCACGGCATGGCCTAGGCCTAGGGCATCGCTTTGGCGAATGGAGGTCACCTTTACCCCTGCAGGGATGATGTTTTTAACGGTGCCTAAAATAGTCTCTTTGCCCTTTTTTTCTAACCGGTGCTCTAGCTCATAGTGGGCATCAAAATGGTTTTCAATGGCCTCTTTACCACTGCGGGTGACTAGAATGATTTCTGTAATGCCTGCTGCAATCGCCTCTTTCACCACGTGCTCGATGATAGGCCGGTCATAGACCGGTAATAATTCTTTGGGGATCGCTTTAGTGGCAGGCAACATTCGCGTGCCAAGGCCTGCTACCGGGATCACTGCTTTTTTGATTTTCTGTATCATTCTTTACCCTTGGCTACCTGCATACACTGGTCTATTTTAAAGTAGAGCTCAGGCATCTTCAATTTATTGCACGTCGCGCTTAAGCTGCTTTATTTCTTGGGTGATTTTCTCATGCTCGGCAATTTTTCGCTTTAGAAAGCTCGCCGTTAATCTGGTTTTTTCTTCTATGCCTTTGGGCGTTAATAGGTAGAGGTAGCTCATTTTATGGGCGCTACGTTTAAAATTACCTGCCTTGACCAAGCCCTTAGTCATTAATGCCTGCACACAGTAATTGATTTTTCCAACGCTCACACCCAATTCTTGAGCCAGTTGCCGCTGGGATATGTGCGGGTTAGACTCGATGTGTTTGAGTATTTTTAAATGAATTTCTGTGGGCATGATCCTGCTTGGTGGTGAGTAACGCGTAAAAAACTGCACCTAATAAGGCATAAGTGGCAGAGACGCTACCGCCCTACCCGGTCACTTATGGCATTTGCAAATAGGTGTTCAACTGTTGAACACTAGTAAAACATTAACACAATGTGCCGTGGAATGACTTCCAAAGCAGATTAAGCGATTTTTTGTATTTGGGTATTGGCCAGTGATGTAGGCGCTTGCTGGTGTAATAAATTAATCAGCACGATGGCTCTTTGCTGGCCATCGGTGTGGCTATAAACTGCTTGCAAGCCTTTAAAGGGGCCTTCTATAATGTTGATCTTGTCACCTGCTTGGGGCACGTTTTCTGCCTTACAGGCTAAACCATCGCTTTCACGCTGCTTAAGCTGCTGTATCAATGATTCTGGTATGGTAATAGGCGCTGCCCCAAAGCCTACGATTTTACTCACGCCTCGGCTTGAGCGAATACTGGTATAACTTAAGCCGTTTAATTCTGGCTGGGCGTTGATAAACAAATACCCTGAAAACAAAGGCTCTTCCACCTGGATGCGTTTACCACGGCTGAGCTTTTCTACTTGTATAAGTGGGCAATAGCACTGGGCCTTTTGGCGCTCTAAGTTTTCTAGAGCGCGCATTTCCTGCCTTGGCTTTACTTGTAGTAACAGCCAGTTAGATGCGCTCATGGGGCATCAGCCTGTTTTAAGTTTTTGGCAGTAACGCTCCACCCGCGGCGCTTTACCCAATAAATGTAGCCTAAAGTGACTAGTACAAACACACTGGCGCTAGCAGCAGGCCAAATGAGCTGCATCAAACCACCAAGGGCTACCAACAGCAATGAAATAATAAGCATAACCAACAGGGTTTTGCGCGGGCCCAAGCCTAGGTCTTGTAGCATGTGATGGAAGTGGGATCGGTCTGGATGGAAGGGCGATCGCCCGGCTTTTAGGCGCTTAATAATAACTATAAAGGTATCAATCACCGGCAATGCCACACACCAAAGCACACTAATGGGCTCCATGGCTTTATCTAAACCAGAGGGGCCTCCTTGACTGAGCTCAATGAGCACCCATGCCAAAATAAAGCCAAGAAACATACTGCCGGCATCACCAAGAAATATTTTACGCTTGCTGATAATAGCCAGGTTGGTAAGCAAATAGGGCACAAGGGCCACTGCCATCAGCAATAAAAAATCAAATAAGCGGTAGTTGCCACTCACACTCTCAAACACAAACACACCGAGTATAGCGACCAGCACCAGGGACCCTGCAAGGCCATCAATGCCATCACTCATGTTAGTTGCGTTGACTAAACCAATAACACCAAACACAGTAAAGGGAATGCCCCACTGGCCTAAATGGATTTCCCCCATACCCAATAGATCACCTAGAGACTCTACATAAATACCAGTGCCTTTTATCATGATTAAGCATGCAATGGCCTGTATTAGGATTCGCACCCAAACGCCCAGCTGCTTTAAATCATCAACTAGGCCTGCCACCAGGATAAGAGATGCTGAAACTAAAAGGTAAAAAAGCTTATCATGGATAGGGTAAGCCGCAAGAATGGCAACAAGAATGCCGACATAGACCGACAGGCCACCAATGAGAGGAATATTACCAACGTGCTGTTTTCTGCCGGTAGGAATATCAACAAGATTGAAGTATATCGCAATTGGGCGCAGCACTTTTATCGCTAAAAAAGCGCTGACCAGCGCAATTAGGTTGGCTTGCCAAAGTTCCGTAGTCACTAACATATCAATTAACACTAGTATCTATACTTGGTTTGGGATCAGTATACGTTGAATTATCTAGGAATTTTTCCTAGTTTTGATTTTAAGGGGCAATTATGAATGAAATGAATAATTGAGTCTGTGGGTATTAATACCCATTTATACCTATTTTTATACCTATTCTATGTCGCTGACGCTACTCAAACCCCTTAAATTGGCAGTTGGCGAAAGATTGTGAAAATAAACTAAGATTTAAATTAACCGTAAAATCGGAAAAAAAATACTAAATAAAGGCACTAGTATCGCCCATGCCCTGGCGCAGCACTTCCACCTCACCGTCCACTAAGCTCACCAGTGAGGTCACTTCCATACCGCAGTAGCCACCGTCTATGACTAGGTCTAGGCTGTGCTCGAGGGTTTGACGGATATCGTAGGGGTCTGTTAGCGGAAACGTTTCATTAGGCAGAATCAATGAACTGCTGAGCATTGGCTCACCAAGTTCTTTGAGAATAGCTAAAGCGATGACATTGTTGGGCACCCGCAGACCAATGGTTTTCTTTTTCGGATGTAAGAGCTTTTTAGGGACTTCTTTGCTGGCTTTTAAAATAAAGGTGTAGGCCCCAGGGGTGTGAGATTTTAATATTCTATACGCTTCATTATCTACTTTGGCATAGGTGGCAATTTGGCTTAGGTCTTCACACACTAAGGTAAGGTGGTGTTTTTCATCTAATTGGCGCAGTTGTTTAATGCGGTCTACTGCTTTTTTATCGCCTATATGACACGCAATGGCGTAGGCGCAATCTGTGGGGTACACCACTACGCCGCCTTGTTGAATAATTTCGGCGGCTTGCTTAATTAGGCGAGGTTGGGGAGATTCTGTATGAATTTGAAAGAATTGGCTCATGGGTTGTTTTTTGTTGGCATTCTATTTTATGTTGGCGGTTGTCATTGTAGGCGTTAAACATCTGTTTGAATATGGCTGTGCATGTTTGGATTGATTTTACGTCACTTCAACAGGTGTTGGGGTAGCACTTAAGCTAGGTTTAGGTTTTCAGCTAGGCTTTAACTGGAGGCTTTTAAACACCCTATTTGATGTAATTAAACAAGCTAAGGCTACTCAATTGAGCAAAGGTTTGCTGCCCTGCCTGTAACGCCAGTGACTGATTCTTTAGTCGTGATGCAGCCTCTACATAATCTAAATCTTCCATACTAGATTGCAGTGTTTTGTAGGTGTAGTCTCTGTCTTCGGTGGCGTTGGTTAGGGTTTCAACCCGGTTCATACGCGAGCCAATGGCCGATTGCTGAATCACAACATGCTCATGCACACTCGACACTTTATCTAAATTATCTTTAATGGCGCTGGTGTCGTTATTCATAAGCGCTTGGTGCATAGCCTCTAAGGTAGCAAACAATTCTACACTGCTGCTAACACCAGAGACTGGGTCTAAATGTTGCACACTACCAAACACATCTGAACCTGGCAGACCTATTTGCATACTGCGGCCTTCATCCACCATCACCTGTTGGTAGTCTGGCGTACCTGTGTAGCTAACCACACCCAATGCAGATTGTGCAAACGGTGCTTGGTCTTGGTTGTAGCCAGAAAACAAAAAGGCGCCATCCGTGTCGCGCATATTGCCTAGGTCTACTAGTGAGCTAATAAGCCCTTTAATTTCTATGGCGATATTCTTCCGGTCTGCAGCACTGTAAGTGCCGTTGGCCCCTTGAATGCTGAGTTCTTTAATACTTGAGACGATGCCTACAGCGCCACTCACAGAGGCTTCTTGCATTTTTAGGGTGTCGCCTATGCGGCCCAAGTTAGTAAGGTAACGCTGGTTAACACTGATTTGTGATTTTAGGTTGTTAAGCGACGCCGCCAAGGCTGGATCATCTGATGGGCGTAGCCGCTTTTTGCCCGAAGACAGCTGTGCTTGGGTCTCAAACACCTTGGATTGCTGCTCTGCCATTTGTTTGGTGGCTTGGTTATAAAAGCCGGTTTGCGTTACGCGCATGGTGTGTCCTTAAAATACGGCACTATCGAATGTCCAATATCGTGTCAAACAGCTTGTTAGCTGTGCTAATGATCTGGGCAGAAGCCTGGTAGGCTTGCTGGAACCTAAGTAGGTTAGCGGCTTCTTCATCCAAACTTACGGCAGAGGTTTCATCTCGTTTTGCTTGTGCTTGGTCTACAATTATTTGTTGCGCATCGCGGCCAACGGCCGACTGCACTAAACTGCTGCCTAAGTGACTGATGGTGTCTGTATACACTTGTGTGAAATCGCCACCACCATTAAAAATGTCTTTATTGCCTTGAAGGCTGATGAGGCTAAGCAAGTTGCGGTTATCACCGGCTTGATAGGTATTATTACCCCGCACAGTAAACGAATCGTTAGCCTCTATTGTGCCATTAAAAGACACTTTCCAACCATTGTGTTCTATGGTGCTTCCTGGGGTATAGGTTCCGCTGGCAATGGTACTGCTTGTGGCAACATCCTTTAAAATATATGCAGTCGCATCTGCAGCAAATTCAATATCAATGTTTTGGCGCAACGCTTCGCGTCTGTCTGGGGCACCAATAGCAGTATTGGCTGCGGTTGCTACAGGCTTGCTATAACCCTCAAGCACCATGCGGGTGGCACTGGTATTAACGCTGGTGCGCGATACAGATACAGGGGCTCCCGAAGCAATATGAGTGTGGTTTGTTACTAACGCTTGTAGGGCATCAATGGGCCGCTTATTAGACGTTAAACTAAACGAGTCCCCGTCTTGGGGCACGCCAGAAAGGGTGACTTTAACACCCGCTAAAGTGAGCTCTGAGGTGCCCGTGACAAATTGTGCAGCATCTGCGGCGTCCGCTAAGGTATAGAGACCAGTGCTACTGGAATAGCTTAGGTTCATGGCGAGTTTATCTATCGTTGCATTAGGCACGGCGCTTAAAGTCACTGCCGCGGTGCCTGTATTAGTGCCCGGGGTCACGGCATAAATATTAGCTAAGGAAAATAAATCACCACCAAACTGGCCTTGTGCATCAATACCTAAAGTGTGGGCCGCATTAACTTCACCCACAAATACTTGAACCAAGGCATCTAACTCATTTCTTAGGGACGTTAGCGCATGGCCTCTAAATTCTGCAATACCAGCAATACTGCCACCCACCGGTTGGTTTAATGCCTGTGAACTATTACCCACAGTAGCCATTAACACCGCCTCTTCAGGGTTAGTGGCGCTACGGGCAATGGTGACCCTGTTACTTTTATTGCCCTGAACAAGGTATTGGCCAGACGGCACGTCACCCATATGAACATCTACCGAACCGTTGGCCCGCTCTACTGCAACAACTCGCATTAACTTAGACATGTCTTGAATTAACGTGTCTCTAAGGTCTAGCAGCTGGTTGGGCTGTTTATTAATGTTGGAGGCTTTGTTTAATGAAGAATTAATGTTGGCAAGTTGGCTAGCAAATTGATTTAACTGGCTCACTTTAGCTTGGATATCGTTATAAGAAGTCTGTTCTATACGGACTAATTGTGCGCCTACAGTATTGAACTGGGATGCCGTAGTTTGTGCAAGGTTAAGCATGTTTTGGCGCGCAGACCCAGAGGAAGGTGAAACGCTCACCTCTTGCACCGCGGCGAAGAACCCATCCACAGAACTAGACAAGCTGAGCTGTTGGTCGGCCAGTAGGTTTTCTAACTGAGTAGTATAGTCTAACGTCGTTTGATGTTTTGACAGTTGTGACTGGCTGCTTCTTAGGTTTTCTGCAACAAAGCTATCGTAGCTGCGTTGCACACGCACTGCAGTTACACCATTACCTATATTTAAACCCCCTTCGTTTACCGAGGTTTTATCTGCTATGTCTAACCGTTGGCGGCTGTAGCCATCGGTATCTACATTGGCAATGTTATTACCCACAGTCGCTAAAGCACGCTGATAAGTGCGTACTCCAGAGATACCTGTTGATAATAAATCGGCCATTATTTAACTCCGCTTTCTAGTGTTATTGTGTTGCTGATGCATGTTTGCTTACGATCTATTTACGCTCTAGCACCATGGCGGCAGAATCTTGCCTGTCGATAGTCAAGGCCCGTTGCCGCGCAACTGGTAAAGTTAGCCCTGCTCCCTCAGCCACAGCAAGAGGCATACCCGATATTAACGATTGCACGTTAAAGGATGGGCTTGCACTTCTGAGTTTTAGTACTTGCTCTGCTGGCATTGCCATACCTTGGCGTTCAAACTGCTGCTTAATCACATTGGCTATGCCAAAATCACCACGCTTGGCCATATCTAAGGCCACCTGCTTGTCTGACATGTCTTGATAGGTTTGCACCGCCTGAGAATCAAACATGCCCTCCTTAGGAATAGATTTTCGCATTTCAGCCAGCATCATTTGTATAAACAAGGCTTCAAATTGCTGTGCTGTTTCATTCAGTGCCGCTTTTTGATCTTTTTGCGCCTGCGTTCGCAAGTTTGCTAAACCGGTAAAATCGTTATAGTTATTAGCATGTTGTCTGGTGTTTACGGTCATGGCGTTATCTCGTTTCTGGTTTATGTGGCTAAATAACTATTAAATCAGCACGCAGGCTGCCACTTTGTTTAAGCGCCTGTAAGATAGACACTAAAGCGCTTGGCGTAGCGCCTACAGCGTTCACAGCGTCTACTATGTCTTGTAGCTCTATGCCAGGGGTAAACAAAAACATGTTGTTAGCTTGTTCTTCAATAAGCACCTCTGTATTCACCTCGTTTGTGGTTTCACCCGTTTGCGAGAAAGCACCGGGCTGGACCACTTTGTTAGACGTTTTTACCGTTACAGTGATCCCCCCATGGGTGACGGCGGCCGCATCTACTTTTACATTACGGCTAATAACAACTGTGCCCGTGCGGGAATTGACCACAACTCGCGCTGGCGGCGCCGCTGGCTCTACTTCTAAGTTTTCTATCATGGATAGAAAAGTGACCCGTTGGTTAACTTCTGCTGGCGCTAAAATCCGCGTAGAGACAGCATCTAAGGCAGTGGCAGTGCCGGGGCCAAAGGTGTCATTAATAGCGTTAGCTAATCGACGGTTGGTAGTAAAATCAGAGTTTTTTAGGTTAAGCACGATGAATTCACTGGTTGAGAAAGGCGTTTCAACCATTTTCTCTACGGTGGCACCAGAAGGTATGCGCCCCACTGTTGGAACATTGACAGTTGCAGATGCTCCACCAGCACTTGCACTAGCGCCGCTTACGGCTAATGCACCTTGCGCCAAAGCATATACGTCGCCATCCACACCCAAAAGGCGGGACATAATTAAACTGCCACCACGTAAACTAGTAGAGGCACCAATGGTTGATATGGTGACATCAATACGCTGACCAGGTTTAGCAAAAGCAGGCAGATTTGCGGTAATCATTACCGCTGCGACGTTTTTTAGCTCTAAAGCATTACGCGAAGTAGACCCATCATAATTAGAAAGGGTATCACTTAGGTTAACTCCAAAGCGGGCCAGCATGGATGTCATACTTTGACTGGTAAATGACATTTTCCCGTCACCAGTGCCATTTAAACCCACAACTAAGCCATAACCAATTAGCTGGTTATCGCGTACCCCAGCCACTTCAGCCAGATCTTTCACTCGATCAGCATGGGCAAGAGTGGCAATGTGAGCCACAACAATAGTAGTTAATATGGCAAAAATACGGCAAAGTTTCATCAATTTCTCCTTCCTTAACTAGCTAATGCAATATCGATGCCAACTTACTATACAGTGATCGGGCTTTAAGTAAGTGGTGTAACCTGTATAGCGTGGCTTAGTTCATTATTCCCATAATGGTTTGCATTAAGGTACCTGAGGTATCAAGGGCCTTAGCGTTGGCTTGGAAGTTGCGCTGGGCACTAATTAACTTCACTAGTTGTTCTGTAAGATCAACGTTAGATCCCTCCAAGGCACCCCCTCGAATGTCACCGAAGCCACCAAACCCTGCTTCACCTAAATCTACAAGGCCAGAGGCATTGGTGGCTTCAAAGCTGGCATTGCCGATCTGTTTCAACCCATTAGGGTTATCAAAGTTAGCCAACATTAATTTACCCAAGGCCAGTTGTGTGCCATTGGTGTAGTTGGCACGCACAACACCACTTGAGTCAACGTCCATACCCGATAGCTCACCACGCGGGTGGCCATCCTGAGACAAAGACATGACTGAGAAAGGCGCAGAATACTGACTAGATAAGCTACCGTAGTCTATGCTTAAGCTTAGTGGAATCGCACCGGTAATCAATGTTGCAGGGTCGTAGGTGATCGCCGCTATGGGTGCAGTCAGCTTGCCGTCTTGATCAAACGTCAACACGCTATCGGCTGCATTAGTGGGGGCTATCACAGTCCCATCGATATAAAGCTTAGTGTCCCAGGTATTTGTGGGTACTGCGGGTGTTGGGTTGGACGTTTTAAGAAAATACACTGTGGCAACATGCGGATTTCCTAAAGAGTCGTAAGCGGTCATCTGGGTTGACGAGTTAAAGGTATTACTATCACTAGGCGAAAATGAAGCGGTGGGTTTAATAGCCGCATCAGAAGGCAAATTTAAACCTAATTCAATTTTAGAAGTAACTTTTGGCAACCCCCCAGCTGATGTTAATTGTAACGACTTAGCAGACGTTAGGCCGGTGGCAATTACAGACCCATCTTCACTCACAGGGAATGCCTGAAGATACTGACCAGAGGAATCAACGACATAGTTGTCGTTATTAATGCTAAAGGCACCTGCTCGGGTGTACACCGTTTCGGTTGCGCTTAGGTCTGGTCGTACAGCAAAAAAACCTTCTCCAGAGATGGCTAAGTCTAATGCGTTACCCGACATTTCAATGCTGCCCTGGCTAAACTGCTGATTTACGTTTTTTAAATGGGCGCCCTGACCAATGGCACCCGACGTACTACTAAACAAGTCACCAAAATCAGCACGAGATTTTTTAAAGCCCACAGTGCCTACGTTGGCTATATTGTTTGATGTGACCCCTAAATCTGCTTGCGCCGAGTTTAGGCCGGTGAGTGAGGTATAAAAAGACATAGACCAATTCCCTATTGATGAGGTTAAATTACATTTATTTAAGTGGCACTGATACGCTATTGACTAATGCGCTTCACATTATTAAAACTGACATTACCTTGACCCGATACATTGAGAGTAACCTCTCCATTCTTAAGCTGAATACTACTGACTGTGCCGTAAACTTGCATGGGGGGCACTTTGGTTTCACCATCCACTAAAGCCGTAGCTCTGAGGTGATAGCGCCCTTCTGGGGCTTGGGTACCATCTCGTGTCACACCGTCCCAGGTAAATTCTTTGGTGCCTGCTAATTGTGACCCCAGCCCTAAACTCGCCATCACTTCACCGCTATCTGAGGTAATTTCGATACGGACGTCGTTGGCTGCTGTCGCTAGGTCTATTGCACCACCCAGTTGACCACCCTTTAGTTGTGCCAAGTTGCCATTCACTAATGCTTGTTTACCAATCATGGCAGCCGAGTTACTCATTTGTTGGCCCTGATATATGCTCACTAGGCCGTCTATAGATTCTCCCATTTCGGTAATGCCACTAACGGTAGAAAACTGTGCCATCTGCCCCATAAATTCACCATTTTCCATTGGCTTCATTGGGTCTTGGTACTGTAGTTGGGCCGTTAATAGCTTTAGAAAGTCGTCTTGCCCTAGCACCGAAGTTCGATTTTCTTCACTATTTTGGGTAGACTCGAATGATCTAAGAGTGCCGGGTATGGCTTGCGTTACTGATGTAGTCATCATAATCTCCTTATAGTGTTTTTTTTGCCTACGTCGTTAGGCATGCTCAGGTAAACCAAAATATTACTTGCCAAGCTGCAACGTGCTCATCATCATTTTCTTTGTTGCGTTCATCACTTCTACGTTGGTTTGGTAAGAACGTGAGGCGTTGGTCATGTCTACCATTTCTTCTATAGAATTAACGTTAGACATAAACACATAGCCATCTCTACTCGCCAATGGGTTTTGTGGGTCGTAGCGACTTGTATTTTCTCTATCGCTTACGAAGATGCCGTTCACACTTACGCTGGCTCCAAAGTTATCCTGGGTATAATTTTCAATCACTGTTTTAAAAATGGGTTTTTTAGCTTTATACGCTTCCTCAGAGGTGGAACCCACAACATCTATGTTAGCCAAGTTACTGGCAGTGGTATTCAGACGCATCATTTGTGCATTCATAGCAGAACTGGAGATTTTTAAGGCGGTTAGCATTGACATTGTGCTGTTCTCTATTGGTTTAGGCTAAGTGAGTGAGCTAGGCTTGGCTTATTCGCCACGCAAAGCGCTCATGATGCCTTTAATTCGACTATTTAAAAAAGTAGATGTGGCCTGATAGCGAAGGGAGTTCTCTGTAAACAGATTGTTTTCTGTGTTAACTTCCACTGTGTTGCCATCTATAGAGGCGCTATTTGCCATTCGGTACTTAATCATGCCGTCGCCCTGCAGGGCTTGATAGTGGCTCACACCGATATGCCGGCTATGGCTTGTGCCCATGGCATTGCCTTTTGTGGCCGCCATTACGCTGCTAAAGTCAATATCACGCGCCTTGTAATTGGGCGTGTCTGCATTGGCAATATTAGATGCCAATACCGAGGTGCGCTGTTCGCGCAGCTTTAAGGCGGTGGCATGAATGCCTAGTGGGTTTTGTAAAAGACTCATAATTTTTCGCTACGTTTGTTAACTGTTTAGAGGCCTAAATATGCCAACTACACAGTGACTAAAGCAACGATTATGCCAATACAAATAAACTGTTATTTTTCATAATGTTAGAAATTATTTTATGACGTATTTAGGATCCAATAACAACAAGTGGCAAGGCTTTGCCGCTGCGTTAATACCCGGTAAATGGTTGGCAACAGTGGTTTTTTTGGGGCTAGCTACAACGGCTTCTCATGCCGCACAGTGGCAGGCCCATGAAGACATTTATCAAGCGGTTAATGCATTTTCCCAACAACAGTTAGGTGGTCATGCCAGCGCCGCTAAGCTAGACGAACGCAGTCGCTACGCCCTGTGCAAAACTTCATTGCAGGTAACACTGCCCTTTAACAATCAAAAAACGGTGAAAGTGGTTTGTGATGAAACCTATAACAGTAACAAACCCAATTGGTCGTTATACCTATCCATTAAGGTGAAAATCAGCACCAAAGCCTGGCGCCTAGTAAGCGATATTGCAGAACAAGGTACTATTAGTGCAAAACAAGTCGCCTTAGTGGCCTATACCGGCAATAGCACTGACATCAGCAACACCTTAATCAGCAGCGACACTAACCCTATTGGCAAACAAGTTAAACGCCAGTTAAACTCAGGGCACTGGCTTAGCCCTAAAGATTTTAGTCACTTACATCTGCTGTGGCGTGCAGCCAAAGACATTCCTCAAGGCCAGGTAATTGCCACAAACCATCTAACTGCCAGCAAAGAGTCTATCCACACCAGCAGCCCCAATGTTATTACCAACAAAAACCAACTACTTGGCCAGTTGGCAAAAAGGTATATAAAAGCGGGTAAATTGCTGGATAAAAATGATGTTCAGGGTCAGCAGCGTGTGGTCATTAGTCGCCAAGCGCTCGCTATGGGTCGAGAGCTGATCGCCCAAGATCTCACCATGGCATGGGTGCCAGACCACAAACTAAGACAAACAGAGTTTATGCGCACAGAAGCGCTAGTTGGATGGGTTACCAAACGCTACATCGCCAGTGATACACCCCTAACAAAAGATATGTTACGCCAAGCGTACCTAGTGACTAAAGGTAGCCAGGTACGCTTGCAAATTAATTTAAAAGACTACCAAATTTCTAGCCAAGCACAGGCTTTGTCAAATGGTAATTTGGGTGATAAGGTTAACGTTAAAGTAATGCCCAGCGGCTTAGTAAAGTGGGGCTTGGTGATTGCTAAAGGCCAGTTAGAACTCATTAATTAGGCAGGTTAAAAGGTTTTTTTTTGATTATTAAGATTTTATTTAAATTAAATGCTATTTTTAACTTAAGTTTTTA
This sequence comes from Candidatus Njordibacter sp. Uisw_056, assembly GCF_047730085.1. Lineage (NCBI taxonomy): Bacteria > Pseudomonadati > Pseudomonadota > Gammaproteobacteria > Pseudomonadales > Candidatus Njordibacteraceae > Candidatus Njordibacter > Candidatus Njordibacter sp. Uisw_056. The sequence goes on from NZ_CP159830.1 coordinate 2,093,197, forward strand.
CTCAGCCTGCCGATAGCTACTGTATAGATGGGAAAGTAGGTTTAATGAGGTTAAAGGTGGAACATGAACGACATTAATAATCAGTATCGAGGGTTAACAGCTGGCAAAGCCAACGGTGCTGTCGCTCAGCCGGCTAATAAAACTCAGGGTGGTCAACAACAATCACAAGCAGCGCAAAGCCAGCCCTTAGTACAACAAACCAAAACAGGGCCGAATCAAGGTGCGGACCAAGTTAAGCTTACACCAGAGGCACAAACGCTGCTGCACATGACCCAAGCAAGTAAAGGCATCAGTGATGTCAACCAAACGAAGGTTAATAGCATTAAGCAGGCCTTAGAAATTGGTGAGTTCCCTATTAATACAGCACGTGTTGCTGAAAAAATGACTAGCTTAGAAAAACTAATTCAAGGATAACCCACCATTGCTGCAACCACGAGAAGAAGAATTTAATGGCCACTTAGAGCAGGCCATTACTGATGCGCAGCAATTGCAGAGCACCCTTAACCAAGAGTATGAATACCTGAAAACTAGCGACTTGAAGGCTTTCCAGGAACTTCAGGCACGCAAACAACATGACGTGCAAACCATTCAGCTATTTGATGCCTTGCGTAATAAGTTTTGTACGGATTCAGGTATCGACAGAGAAGATCAAAACTTTAGCCAACACCTAACTATGGCACAGCAGACGATGTGGCGGCAGCTGTTAGATTTATTAGCTGCCTGTGACAAGATCCACCGCACCAGTGATTTCTTTATGCGCATTAAGCTAGAGTCAATTAATAAGGCCCTAGACACGTTAGAACTTAATAGCCCAGCAACCAGTACAAACTTATACAACAATTTAGGCAATGCCTTTAAATCTAATATTGGCCGTAGCCTCTATAAGGCCTAAATGAAAGAATTTACTCGACCCATCCTAACTACACTTACATAGCAGATTGTTTTTATGGCCATTTTTAACACCTTAGCGAATAACCCTCAGCTAACCTTATTGATACTGCTGGTGGTGATTAGCCTAATAGCCTTAGTAACAAGCTTAGTTTCCCTTTTGTTAGAGCGCCAATCAAGCCAGCTATTGCTCCAGCGCCTGTCAGACTTGGGTTACCAGCTTTTAGAGCAGCGAGAAGACTACAAACAAATAGAGAAACACCAAGTTTTAGCAGCTAAGCACCAGCGATCTACAGACCAAGTATTACAAGATATCTACGGTTTAATTGATACTAATAACCAAAAGTTAGACCGTATCAAAGACCAAGCTAGTTCAAATGGAGCATTATCTAAAGAGGTGCCAAACCAAAATAATTATGAACAGGCTATAAGGATGGCCAAGGACGGTATACCCGGCGAAAAAATCCAACACCTGTGTGGGCTCACAGAGGGTGAGGTTACCCTCATCTTAGACCTGCACCAATAAACCCCTTATTCAAACTACTTTTTCATCACCAGGCTTCATACCTTTGAGCCTATAGGTGTAAACCAATACCTCTGCTACCAAGGTATAGAGTGACTGCGGTATTTTTTCGTTGATATCAAGCAAGCCTAAAAGCGCTACTAACTCCTCATCTTTTTTAATAGGCACTCCTGCGGCAATGGCAGCGTCAATAACCTTTTGAGCTAAATCACCTTCACCTTTGGCTATAACTAGCGGTACTGGGTTGCTCCCATATTCTATTGCAATGGCCTGCAGTGGCTTTTTCATACATGAACATCCAAAATAGCATGGGCTGGGTTATGCCTATTTTTGGCATCATTGTCTTCCAGTGGCCCCACACTTACATGTTGCAGGTGTATGCCATGAGACTGCAGTGCCCTATTTAATTGCTGTTTAGAGCTATTTACCAGTGGGGCTAACCACACGGTATTACTAGCAAAGTGCAAGCTGGCGGTTGCCTCATTAGTGTCCACTACTTGAGTTAGCAACAGGTTTATTTGTAAATTACCTAACTCTGGGCCCTGATGAGCAAGGCTAATAGACCACTTTTTTTGACTAAGCTGCTGTTCATTTTGCTGCAAGGTGATCATCAAGTATTGTTGGTCAAACCAGGGCATTAACCATTGATAATACACCTGGTTGTTAACAAGTGCGTTTAGGGCTTTTATTTGACTAGAATGCAACGCCTCTAACAAAGGCTTAGTCTCATGATCAAAGTCTTCTTCTAAGGCAACTAATTGTAATAAGGATTTAAGGTCATTATTAGGTTTTGCCGGCCCCACTATAGACCTAGCTCGTGTTTTCTCATGGCCCCTACTCTCGCTAAATAAGCCACTCATCAACAGTGTTTTTTTTATATCCAGGGCTTTTGGGTTACTTGGTAATTGCCAGAACTCGTTCAGTAAGGCTGATAATGCAGTGGGCATTTTGGTTTTGGAACCTAGGTTTGATAACCCTACAGATAAATGTCCAGACAACCATTTTTGTAGCGGTGCAAGGCTATCTGGGCGATATAATAGGCTGCGTAAAAAAACGTTTTGCTCTAATACTGAGGACCTTGCCAACTGTCCAGGTCGTAACAATTCTAGGCGTGGTGGGCGTGAGTCTGGGTCCACCACTTTAAACAATAATCGTTCCCCAAGTTTATGGGCTCCAGCGTTTGCAGCAGCACTAAAAATATTAGCAGGCGTTTCAACTAATAATCGCGGTTGTAGTTGTACTACAACCCCCTCCATTAGCTGGCCTTTTGTTAAAGTGGTTAATGGCATTACAGTGCCTTTACCAAGGTTAACGGCTGGCCTGGCCAAGCCATTGGATGGCAATAAAGGTCCGAGCACACTGTTGATCATCTTCCCTCCTATTGCATTATCGATTGATGAATTATTGGTTAAGCTGCGCCTATGAAATGAAGCAACACTGAGCCATTATCACCGACTAAACAACAACCTGTTATTTATCTGGAAGCAACTCAATGTAGGCACTATTGCAGAGGCTGCCTTAGCCTAGCTACTGCTTAACCCCAGCTATATCTAATACCACTTCAACTCTGCGGTTACGCGCGCGATCTTTCGAAGATGCATTATTGTTTAAAGGGGCAGTAGCTGCCTTGCCTGAAACAGAGATACGCTCCTTAGGAATGTTCATCAAGCTAATTAGCGAATCGGCTATAGCTGCTGCCCGAACTGCCGATAAATCCCAATTACTTGGATATACACTACCTAAAGATGGTAAGCGGTCGTCCGTATGTCCAGTAATAATAACCTGCCCTCTATTTCTATTAATGGCATCCCTTAGAGCCCTAAGTACAGGCAAGGCAGTAGGGTTAATCTGCGCACTATCATTTGGAAAAGTACCTTTTTGCCTGAGTCGAACAATAATTTTAGTCCCTTCTCGTTCTACTTCTACTAAGCCTTGGGTGAGCTCTTCTGAAAGTATCATTTGCAGTTTGGCCACTTCTTGCTGCGCCTGTTGTTGTTGCTGTTGATACACTGTTTCATCTTGCTGATCCTGCTTAGACTGCTTTTCTTGTACTTTAATGGGTGCTTCAGTAGCTTTTTGGGCATCAGAAATTTTTGCATAAAGTTCTACTGTTGCTTCAGTCACAAAGCCTAGTTCGTTGTCGCTTTCCGCTTCACCTACGCTGCCAGGGCCTTGCAGCTGAACGACAAGCAAGTCATCTTGAACAATTATCTCAACCTGGCCATTGGCAATCTCTTCGGCTAAGATAATTTCTGCCTTTTGTTTTTCGGCATCAATATCAAAGTCATGCTTTTTTATCTCAGTTCTTAAGATTAAATCTTTTTGCTTATTATTGGTGGTCTCTTGCTTTACTTGATCCAGTATAGTTATCTGCGCCACGGTGGGGCTAAATGTTTGAGATAATAAGCTAGTACCTTTTGGGGGCTGGGGCGCTTCCGCTTCTTTTTGCACACCAAAGGCATTTTTCATAGAGCCCGCTATTTGTTTATACTTGAGTGACTTAATTTCTGAAAAGGATAAAATTAAAACAAAAAACGCCATTAACAAAGTCGCCATGTCTGCAAAGGTTGACATCCACATGGGGGCACCTTTTTTACACACCGGGCATTCTTCTTGCTCTTGCTCTTGCTCTTGTGGGTCGTCTCCAACCATAAGCTCTTCTCCTTAGGCTACAATCTAACTAACAGCAGCCTTTAATTTTGCGCGAGCTTTGGGCGACAAATAACCTAGCAACATCGCTTCCAAAAGCCGAGGGTTACCCCCTTGGGAGATAAACATGAGCGCCGAAACAACCAAGTCATTGTTAAGCGTTTCTGCCTCCAGACGTTGTTGCAATTTTTGCATAATGGGCATAGCAATCATATTGGCAATAACCGCACCATAAAGCGTCGTTAGCAAAGCTACAGCCATGGCTGGCCCAATCGATTTTGGATCAGACATGTTGGCCAACATCTGTACCAAACCTACCAGCGTGCCAATCATACCCATAGCGGGGGCAAAATCTGCCCACGCTTCAAATAAAGCAGCACCAGATTTACCTCTGCGAATTATCATTCCAGCATCTATGCCAAGTCCTACTTTAATACCAGAACCAGTTTCGCCATCCACTAACATCCCTACGCCTTTAGCTAAAAATTCATTGTCAATTTCCAGAGTTTCCAGAGCAATCATGCCGTCTTTACGGGCAATAGTTGCGATCTCAACTACCTTTTCAATAAGTTCTTCTGGCTTGTCCACCTTATTTGTAAACGCCTTACCCGCTAGAGCGCCTGCGCCGATAAAGTCTGCCAAAGATGAGCGTGTTAATACAACTGCCAAAGACCCTGCAACTACAATAAAAATGGACGCAGTATTAATAAACAAACTTGCGGGCCCACCGATAAGAATACCAATCGCAACAATGGTAAAAGACGCTATAAATCCAATGATTGTTGCAAAATCCATTGATACCTTCTCTAGTTAGTGAATATTAAAAATTCATTCCTACGCATTCTTATCGACCAAATATAATAAATATTTAGTATTAATATCGCTGTTATCAATATAGTGCGTAATGCCATTTAAGTTACCTCTAAATTAGTGGATAGATTTTGGAGGTAAAAAAAAACATAAGAATTTGAAATTAATATTTTTTTAATAATAATTGCGCAGTTAATTTTTAGCCTTCCTTAGTATCGTTGCTATACAGGCCAAACGTTTTGGGGTGGGCAGTGTGTTAACAAAAAATTAAACACGGACGGGTTACAGTTTTTGGCGGTAAGGGACTAGCGCCCACTGCTTATGGCATTTTGCAAAAGGCATTTTAGGCTTTTTTGATGGCTTTTGGCTCATAGCCCCTGCAGGCATGGCCATCGATACGCATCACTTCTATCATCGGCAACTGACGAGATTTAATAGCAAACAAGCGACAACCTCTTGGAAAGTTGGCTTCCCAAGTGATATAAAAGTGCTTACATTGCATACAATTAGGTGGTTTTTTGTTTGTGTTCATTCGAAAATTATTTCTGTTCTGTTGAAAAGCCTAACAAATCTAATTGTTCAGATACCACATTTAATGTTGATTTTTTAGGCTGCTGATTCTCATCGGGCTCAGAGATTTCATTACTGTTGCCTTGCTCAGGTTGTTGCTTCGGCTTCGCCTCTACTTGTGTTGGCTCTGTGTGCCTCACCTGAGTATCCTCTGCTTGAGCACTCTGAGCTTCTAAAGCATCTATCTCATCAAACAGTTTCTCTTGCCGCTCGCGTTTTATACGTTTTTCTTCTTGCTCTAACAAAGATTTTTTGGGCCTGCCATATTCATCCCACACTCGGTAACCTAATACTAAAAAAAAGCACAGCAAAACTAGATAACCAAATAAAGTGCTGAACTGTATCCCAGCTAACCACCAAAGCTTATTGCCGTAAGCTAGGAGCATCACCACGATAACGGTAAAAACCAAAACCCAGCGCATCGTCTGACAAAAAGCACAGGGCTTTCTGCCATTTTGACCTCTGTCGCTTGCCTTGCGCGCCATAGGCGTTAACCACCGCCAACGTAGTTAATCATAATACCGGCCGCAACAGCCGAGCCAATAACACCTGCCACGTTGGGGCCCATGGCATGCATTAACAAAAAGTTTTGGTTATTGGCTTCTAAACCCACCTTGTTAGACACACGAGCTGCCATTGGCACTGCCGAGACACCCGCTGAGCCAATCAGGGGATTAATGCCACCACTAGTCAATTTGTTCATCAATTTTGCCATCAACACGCCAGAGGCTGTGCCAATTGCAAACGCCACCATGCCAAGGCAAAGAATGCCTAAAGTGGTTAAGTCTAAGAATTTATCAGCGGACAGTTTAGAGCCCACTGCTAAGCCTAAGAAAATAGTCACTACGTTAATTAAGGCATTTTGAGTGGTATCTGACAGTCGATCCACTACACCAGACTCGCGCATGAGGTTACCAAAACAAAACATACCCAATAACGGTGCCGCGTCTGGCAGCATAAAGGCTACCAAAAGCAACAATAGTAATGGGAATACAATTTTCTCTACTTTACCTACAGGGCGTAGCTGCACCATTTTTATCTGGCGTTCTTTTTCCGTCGTTAACGCACGCATAATAGGCGGCTGAATTAACGGCACCAAGGCCATATAGGAATAAGATGCTACTGCGATAGCGCCCAGTAAATCTGGCGCCAATTTACTGGCTACGTAGATCGATGTGGGGCCGTCTGCACCACCAATAATACCTATTGCAGCCGCATCGGCAAGGGTAAAGTCCATTACCCCTAAAGTGGTTAAACCTACGGCACCAATAAGGGTTACAAAGATACCAAACTGCGCTGCCGCACCCAAAAAGAGAGTTTTAGGGTTAGCCAGTAAAGGACCAAAATCGGTCATGGCACCCACACCCATAAAGATGATTAGTGGGAAGGCACCCGTTTCTATACCCACTGTATAGAACATATAAAGAATGCCACCAGACTCGGCTAAGCCAGCCCCAGGGATATTGGCTAATATGCCACCAAAACCAATCGGTATCAGTAGTAAGGGTTCAAAATTGCGCTTAATGGCTAGATACAGGAGCAATAGCCCCACCGCCATCATTACCACTTGCCCTGGCTGCACTTGGTATACACCGGAGCTGTGCCAGATTTGTAATAACTTATCCATGAATATTCCGCCTAAACTAAGGTTAACAAGGTATCACCAACAGATACAGAGTCGCCTTCTTTAGCCGTTACAGAACCAACCACACCTGCCTTGCTGGTGCGAATTTCAGTTTCCATTTTCATAGCTTCTAAGATAAATAACACATCGCCTTCTTGCACTGCTTGCCCGGGTACCGCATGAACCTTCCAAATATTACCCGCTAAAGGTGCAGTGATGGGCTCGCCACCTGTCACTGGCGCAGCGGCAGAAGCTGGGGCGGCGGCAATAGCAACTTTAGCCACACCAACAGCTGAAATATCTCCCCCTTCTTCTACTTCCACTACATAGCTTTGGCCATTGACACCAATAGTATAAATAGTGGAGCCCCCAACAGCGACTTTAGGCGCTGTGGACGCAACAGCAGACTCTAACGTAGGCACTGGTTCAAAGGCCTCGGGGTTATCACGGTTTTGTAAGAATTTAAGCCCCACTTGAGGGAATAAGGCGTAGGTTAATACGTCATCTATTTCCCGGTCTCCTGAAGCCAGTTTAATATTCTTTTCTTTGGCAAGGCCACGTAATTCTTTAGTGAGCTTGTCTAATTCGTCTTCGATGAGGTCTGCAGGGCGGCATGTAATGGCTTGCGCACCGTCAAGCACGCGGGTTTGCAGTGCTTCATTAAAAGGCGCCATGGCAGCGCCATATTCACCTTTTAATACACCTGCAGTTTCTTTAGTAATCGTTTTGTATCGTTCACCCGTAAGTACATTAAGCACAGCCTGAGTGCCTACAATCTGTGAGGTTGGCGTGACTAAAGGAATAAAGCCTAAGTCTTCACGTACCCGTGGGATTTCTGCTAACACTTCATCAAGCTTATCTGCGGCACCTTGTTCTTTAAGCTGGCTTTCCATATTGGTGAGCATTCCACCTGGCACTTGAGCCACTAGAATGCGGGAGTCTACCCCCCTAAGGGAACCCTCCCATTTGGCATATTTTTTACGCACTTCGCGAAAGTATGCCGCGACTTCTTCTAGGGCGTTAATGTCTAGCCCAGTATCACGGTCACTGCCTTCAAAAATAGACACTACAGATTCTGTAGGTGAGTGGCCATAAGTCATCGACATGGAAGAAATAGAGGTGTCAACGTTATCAATACCTGCTTCTGCAGCCTTCAGGATAGCCGCGGTAGACAAGCCAGTAGTGGCATGGCATTGCATGTGCACAGGCATGTTGGTTTCGGCTTTAAGGCGGGTCACTAGCTCAAAGGCAGTATAGGGGTTCAATAAACCAGCCATGTCTTTAATACAGATGGAATCTGCACCTTGGTCTTCAATCTTTTTGGCCAAATCAACCCAATAATCAATATTATGTAAGGGGCTTAAAGTATAGGAAATGGTGCCCTGGGCATGCTTACCGGTATGTTTTACCGCAGTAATAGCAGTGGCTAAGTTGCGAGCATCGTTCATGGCGTCAAACACCCGGAACACATCAACCCCATTAATTGCAGCACGTTCTACAAATTTACGGACTACGTCATCAGCATAGTGGCGATAGCCAAGTATATTTTGCGCACGAAATAACATCTGTTGCGGCGTTCTAGGCATAGCGGCCTTAAGGGCACGAATACGCTCCCAAGGGTCTTCGCCCAAATAACGAATACATGAGTCGAACGTGGCTCCCCCCCATGTTTCAACAGACCAATAGCCTATTTGGTCTAGCTTGTCAGCAATGGGGAGCATATCAGCCAAACGCATGCGCGTGGCAAATAGAGACTGATGGCCGTCACGTAGGACGACATCAGTAATACCTAAAGGTTGTTTAACAGCGGTCATGTGTTTACGCCTGTGCTAATAATCGAAGATGGAAAATTGGGGATGCTACTGTTATTAATGATCTTGACGATAACGGTGAACCGCTGCGCTTAACACCGCCATCAGTTGGGGATCATTGGCAATTTGTTGCGAAGGTGAAGCCATGGTCAAAGGTGGCTGTAGTAGCACTTCTTCAACAGGTAAAAAGCGCAACACAGTAGCGGACATCATTTTGGTGGAAAACACCAATAAGGTAAGAAAAGTAAACACAAAGCCCATGCCAAACACCATTAAGGTGAGGCCTTCGAGCATTAGTTCGGATGTTGGCACGATAGCAGCTCCGGTTATTTTTGCCGCTTGTGGCGGCTTATTTTTGCAGCCATGGTGAGGCTACGAATCATTTCAATGACACAATTTACCCAAGTGTGACCAAAGTCGCAAGAATACCCAGTATAAAAACCAATGATTTTAGTATCGCTCCTAAAAACGTCAAAAAAATTCAACAACGCGACTTATTTTGCTCAATTTAAGCAACACACTACCCTTGGGGTCGGTAAACGCCCACATTTTTATACCCTTGATCTTGAATGTGAAGCGCATGTAGCTGGCTCATCACACCTTTTTCACAATACAGTAAATAGTTTCGACCTTGATCAAAAGTACCAAACTGTTTGTTAATTATAAAAAAAGGCACGGTGATAATGTCTATACCTGGAAGATTCAAGGGTTTTTTTTGCTGCTCCAAACTAGGGCGCACATCCACAACTACATCGTTAGCCAGTAATCGCTGTTTGGGCAAAAGCTGCCCTAATTGTTTAATATCTTCTAACACGGTGTCTATACTAGTGACACGAGAATTTTCTAAGGCCTCTTCAAGCACATTAAAATTAAAGTTTTGTTCTTCTTCTTCTACCCGTTTCAGCTTTGCTCTTACCGTGGGTCGATTAGAGATGACAGCGCAATATTCTGGCATCGACGCAGCAAACTCATACGCACCAATTTTAGTGGCTATGTTAATAATGTCTTGCTTGTCGTACGTAATTAATGGCCGCAACACTAAGCGATCTGTGACTTTATCAATAACCCCTAGGTTGGTTAGTGTTTGGCTTGAAACCTGAGCCATGCTTTCACCCGTAATCATGGCTTCCGCTTTTAGTTTACCCGACACTCGATCTGCTGCCCGCAGCATCATACGTTTTAACACTAAACCCATGTGAGAATGGTCAACATTTTGTAATATTTCACCGACTACTTCTTCAAACGGTACCGATATAAACTTAACCCGCGAAGCAGACCCAAATTTTTTCCATAGGTAGTAGGAAATCTGTTTTACACCGGCTTCATGGGCTAGCCCACCTAGGTTAAAAAACACAAAATGAGTTTTTGCCCCACGCTTCATAGTGAGGTAACTAGAGACAATAGAGTCAAACCCACCCGAAATAAGTGATACTACGGCTTCTTGGCTCCCTTGAGGGTAGCCACCAATGCCGCTAATAAGGCGCTCTATAATAAATACTGCATCACCTTTTACTTCTAAATTAATGGTCACCTCTGGCGTATGAAGATCTACTCTAAGGGCTTGCGTATACTGCAACAGACCCGCACCAAGGTACCGCTCCATTTCTCCAGAGGTAAAATCATGTTCTCCAGAGCGTTTAACCCGCACAACAAAACTCTTACCTATTAGGCGCTGGCCCCAAACACTTTTTACAATGCCAAGCACCTGTTCAAAGTCTTTTAAGGGGTATTCTTGTACTTCAATACTATTTGCGATGCCTGGGGTATCACCTAAGGCTGTTACTATTTCTTCATATACTGCATCTGCCTGCGGTGGACAGTTAATGTCCACGCGGTCCCATAAACCATATACCTTGATATTTGGCTCAATACGTTGCAGGATAACCCTTAAGTTAGACTGTAGCCGCTGAATAAAACGCTTTCTTACAGGACGGCTTTTAATCGTAATTTCAGGGAAGAGTTTAACAATAAATTTCATGTCACAGCTTTAAAACACTTAAATAACGGAATCTGCCGATATTATACCAATGAAAAGGAGGCAACCTCTATGCCCGATACACAAACAATCACCGGCAGTTGCTTATGTGGCCAAATAAGTTACCAAGCAGAAGCTGCTCTGCTGTTCCAAGCCCATTGCCATTGCCAAGATTGTCGCAAAAATGGGGGTTCTGCATTTGCTGCCTTGGCTTTTGTTCCCATTGAAAGCTTGAATTGGCAAGGCGAAACTCAAACATTTAGCCACAACGCCAATTCTGGCACTAAAATGACCAAACATTTTTGTGCTAATTGTGGCAGCCAACTGTTTGGCACCAATAGCAACAGACCTGATCGTATACATATTAAAGTAGGCACCATGGACGATGCTAAATGGTTTCAACCCCAATGTAATGTTTGGGCCAGTAGCCGACTACCTTCTACACCCATTAACTCAGACGTTAAAGATTTTGCAACCATGCCAGTGGCCAAAAGCAAAAAATAGCTTCACCAACAGCTTTGAAAGCCTATGGGATATTTTTTAAGTGCTTTAGTCTTAATATTTCCTATTGGCCACTTTTTTGTGGTTTTTTGTACTTTTATGGCATAAATATCGCATTAGAAACTAAGCTCTATTAGGCTAAACCAATGTCTTTAAAAAAAATATAACTACATGATATGTATAGTTTTTAATACCCTTTCTTATGTTTCCTTTGATAGCTTATAGGAAACAAAAAAAGCGTTTTTAGTTAAACATCAATCATTGTGTTTATAGCATTGACTGGCGGCATGTGATGATGCAAATTGGGCTCATAACTAAAATGGACCCCCACTATGAGCGCACAAACACAGCCTAACCTAAACGAATACATCACCCAACAACGCCAAGAATCCTGCTTTAAAGGCTTGCCGTTAGAAGGTAAGCGTGTGATCGATTTGTCCAGTGTGATCGCTGCACCCTATTGCGCAGCCTTGTTAGGTGACGCTGGGGCAGAAATTATTAAAGTAGAAAACCCCAATATACCAGATGCCTTGCGAGGCTGGGGAACTCATGCAGCAACTGGTATTGAGCCTTATCACGCTTATATTGGCAGGAATAAACTACCCATCACTTTAAACCTTAAGTCTGAGGCAGGCAAACAAGCGTTTTTGGAGCTTATTCAATCGAGTGACGTACTAGTAGAAAATATGCGTTTAGGCGTTATGGATCGCCTCGGCTTAAGCCATGAGGCATTACTAGAGCTTAACCCTGGCCTTGTTATTGGCAAAGTCTCTGGTTATGGCATGACAGGGCCCCACGCTCACCAACCGGGTTTTGGCACCCTAGCCGAAGCTTACAGCGGTTTTTCATACCTTAATGGTTATGAAGAAACTGGCCCTACTAGCCCACCTATTGCCCTGGCAGACCTCACTACCGGTATTCACTTAGCCTATGCCGTGAGCCTAGCATTGCATCAAAGTAAGCGCGGGGAAAGTGGTGGCCAGGTTGTGGACATTTCTTTATACGAGCCCTTGTTTGGTTACTTAGGCGGTGAATTTATTGGTTACCAGCTCACCGGCGAAGTGCCAAAGCCAATTGGCAACGAACTGAGGGCCGCAGCCCCTCGAAACAATTACCAAACCAGCGACGGTTTATGGGTAGCCATGTCATGCTCCAACCAAAAAACATGGGAACGTTTAGCCGAAGTCATGGGGCAGCCCCAGCTTATTCGTGATCCGCGTTTTAAAACTAATAATGACCGCATTCAGGCCGACAGCCGCATTGCGCTTAATCAAATTATTAAGGCTTGGATGTTGGGCAAAACCAACCCGGAAGCTCTGGCGCTGTTTCGCCAAGAAGGCATTACAGCCGGCCCTATTTTGTCAATGAAGGAAATTGATGAAGACCCCCACTTTGAGGCTCGTGGCAGTATTATTAGGGTGATAGACCCAGCGTCTGGGGTAGAACTTAAAATGCCTGACGTACCTTTTCGTATGGGAGACAACTCAACCACTAATAAGAAGTCTAAACTGCGTTTCCCAGGCCTTCCCATGGGCTCTGCTAACGAAGTGGTGTACCGCGATTTACTAGGCTACAACCAAACGCAAATTGACCAGCTAGGTTAACTTTGATGCAAAACGTAAAAGGGTAGCCGAAGCTACCCTTTTGTTAAAACAAGATAAACCTTAACGGTAGGTTACTTGCTCTCCCTCATGGCTTTCTGGACGAGCAATACCGCCGATCATGTCAGCAAGGGTTACCACGCCAATTACTTCACCATCACGCATTACATTAGCACTTGTAACGTCAGCTTTAATCATTGCTGGCATGGCTAGCTCTAAAATAACATCAGAAGCCAATTCCAGACCAGAGTCATTAGAACCTGTCTTCATTACCGAGCTCACGTCTAATACGCGAGCACGGTTGATGTCTTTAATAAAGTCACGCACGTAATCATCTGCAGGATCTAACACAATTTCTTGTGGTGAACCTTGTTGGATGACAGCGCCGTCACGCAGGATAACAATATTGTCACCAATATTGAGGGCTTCATCCAAATCGTGGGTAATAAATATAATGGTTTTGTGCAGTTCTTCCTGTAAATCTAACAAAATATCTTGCATGTCATTACGAATCAATGGATCCAAAGCCGAGAAGGCTTCATCCATGAGCAAGATCTCAGCATCTGTAGCCAAGGCGCGAGCCAAACCTACCCGCTGCTGCATACCACCAGACAATTGTGCTGGGTAGTTGTTTTCGAAACCCGACAAACCTACTCGATCAATCCACTTTTGCGAACGTTCGTTCATTTCTGCTTTATCGGTACCTTTAATCTTCAGGCCATAACCCACGTTGTCGATCACTGTACGGTGAGGCAACAAAGCAAACTTTTGGAATACCATGGACATTTTGTTGCGACGGAAGTTACGCAACTCAACGTCAGACATTGCCAAAACGTCTTCACCGTCAACCATGATCTCACCAGAGGTAGGCTCAATTAAACGGTTTAAATGGCGAATTAAGGTAGATTTACCAGAGCCAGACAAACCCATAATCACCTGGATGCGGCGGGCAGGAATGTCTATATTGACATTATTTAAGCCTAAAACATGTTTATACTCAGCTTGAAGTGATGCCTTGGTGGCACCCTCTTCAACCTTTTGCACCATATCTTTACCGTTAGAGCCAAAAATCTTATATAGATTCTTAATAGAAACTTTAATATCAGACACCATGGCCTCCTTCACGGTGCTTTTGCAACCGTTTACCGTACTGTTGAGAAACTCGGTCAAATATTACCGCCAAAGCTACAATAGCTAAGCCGTTCATCAAGCCTAATGCCAAGTACTGATTGGAAAGAGCACGCAATACGGGCACACCCAAACCTTTAACACCAATCATAGAAGCGATAACCACCATGGCCAATGCCATCATTATGGTTTGGTTTACACCCGCAAAAATATTGGGTAACGCTAGAGGTATCTGCACATCAAATAACTTCTGTCGATAACTAGAGCCAAAGGCTTCAGCCGCTTCAAGCACTTCTTTATCTACTAACCGAATGCCCAAGTTAGTTAACCGCACGATAGGAGGCAGTGCGTAAATGCACACAGCAATAAGGCCAGGCACCTTGCCAATGCCCAGTAGCATCACCACTGGTACCAAGTACACAAAACTTGGAATAGTTTGCATGATATCCAGCACAGGAGTAACCCCTGCCTGCAAACGATTAGAGCGTGACATCAGTATACCCAGTGGTATGCCAAGGCCAATACACAAAAAAGTCGCCACAGAAATAATCGCCACTGTGGCCATGGTATCTTCCCACATGCCAAAATAACCTATCGCCAAAAACGATACTATGGTGCCAATGACGATGCCAATACTGCGTGCGCCAAGCCAAGCTAAGAGAGCAAATATTAAAATCATAATCGGCCAAGGTGCGGCCATTAGTAGTTTTTCAAACCACACCATAAAATGCATTAGCGGATCAAAGAAACCCTCAATCGCCTCGCCGTTATCTCGAGAAAAATCATTAAAGGCAAGATCGATACCTTTTTTTAGATCTCTTAAGTCTGTTCTCCCCATTGAGGGAAAGTCATCAAATAATTCCACAATTAATCCTGCTCAGTTAAAACATTAAAAAAAAGCCTGCTAACGAGGTTAGCAGGCTTTTTGAATAACCCTTAGGTTAGTTTAAAGATTTTTTGATTAGGTTAGCGGCTTGTACGCCAACCCATTGAGTCCAAACGTCTTCATGGTTCATAAGAAATTCAATCGCTGCATCTTCACCGCCAGCTTGCTCATCAGCCATATACACTAGCATTGCGCCCATGGCGGCTGCAGGGTATTCCCGTGCCACAAGGTAAGCAGCAGCTTTGGGGTCATTGTTCTTCATAAATGAATCAGTAACAATGGTGTTGATTTCAGAGACACTCCAAGAAGTTGGCTGTGGATCAGCACACTCAGCTTGGGTAGTACAGCCAAGCCAGTCTTCCATTCCTTGAAATGGCACACCAAAATCAAGCGTAACCATATCCCACTTGCCCATCATCGCTGTTGGAGACCAGTAGTAACCAAAGTAGTCGTCACCACGTTGTGCAGCCTTAGCCATGGCACCATCAAGACCTGCAGCAGAACCTGGATCAACTAATACCCACCCTTTAGCTTCCATATCGAACGCTGTGAATAAGTTATTATTAATTTGCTGACAACCCCAACCTGCAGGACAACCCACGAACGCGCCTTTAGATGGATCTTCATTGTATGGGAAAAGATCAGGACGCTCGATGACATCCAACACAGTTTTAAGTTCTGGGTGATTCTTTAGCGTATAGCTAGGTACAACCCAACCTTCACCAGCGCCTAGAATTGGCATAGGATTCATTGAGTGTAAGCTGCCAGCTGCAATGGCAGCTTTCAGCGGAACATCGACCGATTGGGTCCATAATTCAGGAGCAATGTCAGGGACTCCTTTGGTGTTCATCGAAGCAAAAGTAGTCAGCGTTGCACCTGGAACCAATTCCACGCTGCAGCCATAACCTTCTTCTAGGATGATTTTGTCTACGTTAGCCATAAACTCGGCAGATGCCCAGTTCATTTCTGCAATAGTTACGTCGCCACAGGCGGCTATCGCGCCTTGGGACATGGCAGTTGCTAGACCAGCAACAGCAATACCTTTAACAAACTTGTTCATTTCTAACTCCGTTATTATAATTAGTGAGGATTTATCTTTAAGCGGTAATGAAAAATAACAAAACAAATCAATAATCACAAGGCTTCAGCCCTGCAGAAAACGCCTCTGCCGCACATAGATACTTATGTGCCGCATCAAGTCTACTTTGGTACACCCCAGTAAACAACTGCAATTTAGGCTTAATGTGGCATAGGCGTTGCAGTTATTTTTATGAAACCAACAATTATTTTTATGAACCCCAAACCCTATGTGCAAGTTACAGGACTATTAAAACAATATTGTCATGGCGCAATTAGGCAGTTATATTTGCAGTACTGTGTCAAAACTTAAGGTAATTTAGTGAAGCCATCTAATGCAACGCTGTTCTACATCCACGACCCCATGTGCAGCTGGTGTTGGGGTTTCAAGCCCGTATGGCAGCAACTCCAAGCCCAGCTTGGCAGTACCGTAACCATTATTTATGTTGTGGGTGGCTTGGCGGCAGATTCAAACCAGCCCATGGCCACCGGCATGCAACACGCCTTAAAAGCCACATGGCAACGCATCGAGCAACACATACCCGGTACCAAATTCAATTATGATTTTTGGAACCCTGCCAGCAATAGCATGCCAAGGCGCTCCACTTACCCGTCGTGCCGGGCGGTGTTAGCAGCCAAAATGCAAGACCCCACATTAGAACAAGCAATGATTCTAGGTATACAGCAGGCCTACTATCTAAACGCCAAAAACCCCTCCAACATCGATGTTTTGGCTGAGGTTGCTCACAGCATCGGCCTAAATGCAGAAAAGTTCAAACAGGATATAACCAGCCCTGCTATCGAGTTGCTGCTGCAGGAACAACTTCAATTAGCCCGCCAACTCTCAAGCCAAGGCTTTCCCAGCCTAGTGATTAGTAAAGACAATAAACTGTTTGGGATCCCATTGGACTACAACAATAGTGCAGCCATGCAACAAGCGATCATCAATGTTATTGGTGCAACAAAGTAATTGTTTGCCTATTCTTAATGCAAATACTCTTCTTCATGTTCAAACCTCAAAGCACTTTAAGTGTGACAAAACATAGCGACGCAAAGGGCCATCTTTTCATATCAGGCCAGGCTCAGGGGCAAAACATCGATTAAGGCGTTTTCTATCAACCCCAAGCAACGGTCATCTGAAAACCGGTGGTTTGCGCCATCAACCAAGGTTAGCTGGATATCTGGCCCAGATGCATGGGCCAGTAAACGCAGTGCCACAGACATATCAACATCCACGTCTGCGGTACCTTGAAGAAAGCGCACCGGACAGGGCAATTCCAGCGGTGCACGCAGCACCAGATTCTGACGACCATCTTCGATTAGTCGCTGCGTGATAATATAGGGGCCATCATAATCGGACGGCAGAGCGACCTGTTTGTTACGTTTCAATTCGGATCGCTGATTTGCATTAAAAGCGGCCCAAATGGCGTCTTCAGTAAAATCAGGGGCAGCGGCTATAGTGACTAATCCTACCAACCGCGCACCAAGGCGCTTTGAGAGTAACAGAGAAATCCAGCCTCCCATAGAAGAGCCTACAAGGATCACAGGCCCATCAGTCAGTTCAGCAATCACAGCTTCAGCGTCCGTTAACCAATCTCCAATGCACCCATCACAAAACTTCCCCGATGATTGCCCATGTCCCGAATAATCAAAGCGCAGAAAACTGCGCCCGTTGCGCGCGGCCCACTGGGCTAAATGCAAAGCCTTTGTGCCCTGCATATCTGACTTAAAGCCACTTAGAAAAACAATGTCTGGGCCCTTCCCTACGATACGCTCATAAGCGAGCCTGCGCCCTCTAGCCAAGATTAAATCACTATGTGACAGCATAGCACCCCCAAAAAAATAATATTAAAACCCTAGTTTTCCCCAAGGTGTAGGCCAAAGATAGGCCGGGGTAATACCCAGATATTGCCAACTCTTGTGGCAAAATGAGGAGAAAAATCATTATACATCTGATACCGTTTGATCCTAGGGATTTTGGATGCCTTTCTGGGTTAAATAAGCCATAAAAAACGTCGTATTGATAAGACGCTTGATCTTACGTTAGAGCAGGTCTTGGGCATTCGATAAAAAGAGGGTTTAAAAGAAGATTTAACAGAGATTGAATTGACGTCATAAAAAGACCAACTATAGGATAAGCCTATGTATCGCATTTATTAAGTTTTAATTCTCACTGTGTTTGAGTGGTAAAGCCTAGTTAAAAATGACGCGCCCAGCGGTTAATAGATACGCTGTAGCTGATGCATCACTTCCCATGCGAAGACCAAGCAAAATATTAAGTTTTGCACTGATTGTTGCATTAAATCGCTATTTTAGAAGAGAAAATGGCGCGCCCGAGAGGATTCGAACCTCTGACCGCTCGGTTCGTAGCCGAGTACTCTATCCAGCTGAGCTACGGGCGCGCTATACCTTGGTTCGGCGAGTGCCTTATCAGGGAGCGGTATCATAACGACAGTACAGGCGGAATTCAACTGTTATTACTTGATCAATAAAGATTTTTATAAACACTCAGATCGCCAAGTAATAATCACTCAGCGATTAAGCCCGCCTATTTTATCAATCAAGCTACCTGTTGCCTATGCTCTAGTGTTATTATATGGGTCGATTTAATTTCCAGCCATATCGGCTTTACCACTAGTTACGGCACCCATGAACGAACAATATAACGCGCACGACATAGAACCAGAAATTCAAGCCTTTTGGGAAGCTAACGATAGCTTTCAGGTGCAAGATAATCCTGACCAAGAAAAGTATTATTGCCTTTCGATGTTCCCATACCCTAGTGGCCGCTTGCACATGGGCCATGTGCGTAACTACACCATTGGTGACGTGATTTCTCGCTTTCAGCGAATGAAAGGTAAAAACGTATTGCAGCCTATGGGCTGGGATGCCTTTGGGTTACCTGCTGAGAATGCGGCCATGAAAAATAATGTGCCTCCTGCTAAGTGGACCCATGAGAACATTGCCTATATGCGCGACCAACTCAAGCGCATGGGGTTTGGTTACGATTGGAGCCGTGAACTAGCGACCTGCGAACCGTCCTACTACCGATGGGAACAGTGGTTTTTTACCAAACTATTAGATAAGGGTTTAGTTTATAAAAAAAATGCCGTGGTTAACTGGGACCCAGTAGACCAAACTGTATTAGCGAATGAACAAGTAATTGATGGCCGTGGATGGCGTTCTGGCGCATTAGTTGAGCGCAAAGAAATCCCTCAGTGGTTCCTTAAAATCACTGATTACGCTGATCAGCTATTAGATGATTTAGATCAGCTGGACGGATGGCCCGAGCAAGTGCGTACTATGCAGCGCAATTGGATTGGTCGCTCTCAAGGCGTAGAACTTAGCTTTGATGTGCCGAGTCACGGGCCGTTAGACGTATTTACTACTCGTCCAGACACGTTAATGGGTGTCACCTATTTAGCGGTGGCTCCACAACATCCTCTTGCTTTAAAAGCTGCAACAACCAATGCAGCGATGGCCACATTCATAGATAGCTGCAAGAATATGAAAGTGGCTGAAGCCGACATGGCCACCATGGAAAAGCTAGGCTTAGACACCGGCTTTATTGCAATACACCCCATTACAGGAAAATCTGTACCCGTATGGGCTGCCAACTTTGTGCTGATGGACTATGGCTCTGGTGCGGTAATGGCTGTGCCAGGGCATGACCAGCGGGACTGGGAATTTGCCACGAAGTATGGCCTTGCCATCCGTCAAGTGGTTCGTTCTGCAGACGACAGCGTTGTAGTCGATATCTCAAAAGCAGCGTTCACAGCTAAAGGCCTTTTGGTTAACTCTGGCACGTTTGATGACATGGATTTTCAAATGGCCTTCGACGCCATTTCAGCAGAACTTGAACACCATGGTAAGGGTAAAATTACCACTAACTATCGCTTGCGCGACTGGGGCGTATCCCGCCAACGTTATTGGGGAACTCCTATCCCCATAATCAATTGTGATACTTGTGGCCCAGTAGCGGTGCCAGAAGATCAACTGCCTGTGGTATTGCCTACGAATGTAGAATTTGACGGCAGTGGCTCTCCACTTAAGAAAATGGCATCGTTTATTAATACCAGCTGCCCTAAGTGCGGCGCGGCAGCAAAGCGTGAAACGGATACTTTTGACACCTTCATGGAGTCTTCTTGGTATTACGCACGCTTTACTAGCGCTAACCATAACGACAATATGTTGGCACCTAATTCTGCAGACTATTGGGCCCCAGTTGATCATTATGTGGGCGGTATTGAACACGCCATATTGCACCTTTTATATTCACGCTTTTTCCACAAGCTAATGCGTGACATGGGTCTTGTGTCTTCTGACGAACCCTTTAAAAAACTGCTTTGCCAAGGCATGGTATTAGCTCACACTTATTACCAGCAAGACGAAAAAGGTGGCCAAGATTGGATTTCTCCACTAGATGTGGACCCCGTTATCGATGACAAAGGCCGTATTACTGGTGCATTGAAAAAATCTGATGGCTCGGCTGTGTTGTATGACGGTATGGGCAAGATGTCTAAGTCTAAAAATAACGGCATTGACCCACAAACCATGATTGATCAATATGGTGCAGACGCCGTGCGCTTGTTCACCATGTTTGCTGCACCTCCAGAACAGTCTCTGGAGTGGTCTGATGCTGGCCTTGAAGGCTCTCAACGATTCATTAAACGTTTTTGGAAACAGGTATACCGACACTTGTCAGCGCCTGAAGCGCCTGCCTTAGAGGCAAATCAACTTAACCAAAAGCAACAAGACATCCGCCGAAAGACTCATGAAACTATCCGCAAGGTTAGCGATGACATTGAGCGTCGTACTACCTTTAACACTGCAATTGCAGCAATTATGGAACTAAGCAATACCATTGCTAAGTTTGATGACCTTAGCGACCAAGGCCGAGCTGTGCGAGCAGAAGGTTTGAGCACTGCGGTGCTACTAATGTCGCCTTTTACCCCTCACTTATGCCATACGTTATGGCAAGCATTTTCTGGCAATGACACCATTTTGCAAACACCTTGGCCAGAAGTGGATGAAAGCGCTTTGGTGAAATCGAACATTGATATGATGATTCAGGTTAACGGTAAGCTGCGCAGCAAGATAAGTATTGATGCTAATATGGATCGTGATACGATTCAACAACTTGCCCTAGCAGACGCAAAGGTGCAAAGTTTTATCACCAACATGGCGGTACGCAAAGTAATAGTGGTACCCAATAAACTGGTTAATATCGTTGTTAGTTAACACCTAGCAGGGTTGCTCAAGTGAGTATAAATAGGAACACAACCAATGATTAACACAACCTCTACGTTGGGTGTCTTGGGCAGGTTTAGCATCGCTGTATGCCTTAGCCTGGTTATGGCCAGCTGTGGCTTTCATTTGCAAGGCCAAAGCCAACGGTCTTTTCCAGCTCAGCTCAACCTTTATGTAGACGATCCTATACTAGGGTCTATGGTTGCCAACAACCTGTCTGAACGTGGCGTTGTGTTAACTCTGGTAGAGTCTGTGGTGGGCACTGATACCAAAGCACCCACCCTGCAGCTAACGCGTACTCTAAAAAATAGCACTGAGCTCATTTTAGACGCTAATGGGGATGCTTTAATCTGGCGCTACACCCTAAGCAGTGAGTATTTGGTGATTGCAGCTGGCGTGCAGCCAGACACTGAACAAACACTGACTGCAACTGGTTCACTGCCTATGTCTGTAAGCACTGATGTTGACTTGAGCGGAGGTAACGCCACTATTAACGAACGCATTGAAGCTGACAGCTGGGCGTTGCTGTATAAGCAACTTGCCTCTGGCATTACTCGCCAGCTTAGCTTTGAATAATGCGCATTAAACCAGACCAACTCCAAAACCACTTAACCAGGGGCTTGGCTGGCTGTTATATGGTGCATGGTGATGAACCTTTGTTGCAGCAGGAAATATGTGATGCTATTCGAACCAAAGCGCGCCAAGAAGGTTTTTTGGAACGTGATTTATTCCATGCAGAAGGACGCTTTGATTGGCAGCAAATTACTGCGTCAGATCAAGCCATGTCACTTTTTTCTAGCCGCAAAATAATTGAAATCAGAATGCCCAATGGCAAACCTGGCAAAGAAGGCTCTGCCACCTTAAGCTTGCTGGTTAGCCAACCTAACCCAGACAATCTGGTGTTAATTAGCAGTGGCAAAATTGACTCCAAAGGCCAAAGTGCTAAATGGTTTAAGGCACTAGAAACCGCTGGGGTTTGTATGGCCATTTTTCCACTAGAAGCACATCACATGGCTGGCTGGATTAACAATAGGGTCCAAAAACTAGGCCTAAAAATAACCCCAGACGCTTGCCAATTGCTGACCCAAAGAACTGAAGGTAACTTACTCGCTACGGCTCAGGAATTAGAGAAATTCACCCTTAATGGTGCGAACTTCGAAATTACTGCAGAACATATTAATGCCGACGTTGGCGGCCTTGCCAGATACAGTAATTACCAGCTTGTAGATACCGCCCTTACCGGCCAAGCGAGCCACAGCCTCACCATGCTCTATGGTTTAAAGGAAGAAGGGTCCAAGGCTATGGAAATTCTATGGGTATTAAGCCGAGAAATTAGGCTGCTCATTAATGTTATTAACCACCCTCAAGGGGTTGAAGCTGGACTGAAGCAAGAACGCGTATGGGAAAAGCGTAAAGGCTACCTGCGTACTGCGGCGCAAAATCATAACAGCCACAGTGCCCAAGATATGCTACAGCAATGCGAAGCCATAGATCAGTGTGTAAAGGGTGTGAGCAAAGCTAATGCATGGGACTTGCTAAGTGGCTTAATAATGCAACTTGCCGGCAAACCTATTCGCTAGTCATTAGCTAAAGCGCCCAATACTATAGGCTGTTAAGTCTGTACCTTTGTCGGGTTCCAACAAATCTTCAGCTACCATTTGCCCACTAGACGCGGCCTGAGTCATACCTAAATGGGCATGGCCAAAGGCATAAGACAATCCCTGCCATTTTACTGACCGGCCTAGCACAGGCAATGAATCTGGCGTAGATGGCCGATGTCCCATCCATTGCTGGCCGTTTTTGGTATTTAACTCGGGTAGGTAGCGCTTGGCTAGAGCCAATAAATTTTCACTGCGCTTAAAGTTGGGCGCAGCTGTTAAGCCCGCAAATTCTGACGCACCGCCAACGCGCACACCAACAGATAAAGGCGACACAGCAAACATTTGTTCGGCAAATAAAAGCTCATGGCTTAAGGCTATATTAGGGTAAGGCAAGGTGGTGTTATAGCCTCGTTCAGATTCTAGCAAACACGTCTCTCCCACTTGTTTGGCTAGCTGTTTAGACCAAGCACCTGCGGCTACTAAGGTGATGTCTGAAACATGCTCACCCACTGGCGTTTTAACACCCACTACCCGCTTGTCTTGAGTTACTAAAGCGTCTACATTAGCCGTTACCAAGGCCACACCTTGGCTCACTAACCATTCTCGCAAACTTCCCACTAGGGCCTTCGGGTCGTCAATAATGCGCCATTGGGGCTGCAATACACCGAAGGACTTTGTCTGCCCTATAGCAGGCTCCATACGCCTTAATTCAGCCTCACCCAAAAGCTCAAAGTGTTGCCCATATTGCTTACGGATGTCCCACTCTTGCGCACTTAATTTAAAACTTTTGTAATCATCGTAGACTCTAATACAGCCTTTATCTCGCACTTTATCTGCATAGCCTATGGCTTTAAGCATAGGGTCATAGTCTGCACTTACTCTACCATTGATGGCCTGCAGTGCTTTGGCAATGTGCGAGACGTTTTTTTTACGGCTATGCCCAAGATACGCTAGTAACCAGGGTATAAATTGAGGAATGTGGGCTGGCCTTATAGACAAGGGGCCCATTGGGTCTAACAGCCACTTGGGTATAGACCAAATTTGCCCTGGCAAACTGTGCGGCACACATTCACTGATAGCTAGAGCGCCAGCGTTACCATAAGAGGTTTTATCTCCCACAGGGTCTCGGTCTACAATAGTGACGCTAACCCCTCTAATGTGTAGGGCATAAGCACAGCATAGGCCTACCATCCCAGCCCCAACAACAATAGCGCTTTTAGGTTGTTGCACAGTTAAACCAGATGATTCAGGTGTTTAATGGGCTCATGGTGATCATTTAGATAACTCAACCAATCAGACACTAAGCTAATTTCGTTGGGTGCGGCACTAACACCTGCACTAATACGCTCTTCTAAAACAGCATCAACAGCTAAACTCACCGTGGTCGATACCAAGCGCGCCATGGCGCTACCTTGGTCCTTACCAAAGGCATCCATTGAGTAGCTTTGGTGCCAAATACATTGGTTAGTATCTGCATCTTTGGCCAACAGCTCTACATACAATACCACGCGGTCTTGCTCACCGTCTTTATAAGCGTATCGCTGCCAAAGCTCATCAGACTTGGCAGCAAGCTTGGCGTTTGCATCCGCACCATCGGCAGATTCCACTAAACTAAAAATGTCCTGCCATGCATCTGACCAGCCTGGTAGCCGCAAAGAACCACGGATAAATGTATCAACAGGCCACTGAGGGTCAAATTGGTATTGGGCCATGAAGGGTAGTGAGTCACGGTTAGGAATGGCTTCAAAGGTTGAACTGTGCTCTTCAGACAGCGGCATCGTATAGTCACGCACGGCAAGCCAAGGCTTACTATTGGTTTTAACTTCACCGCCTTCAAGCCATTTTGCAGTAGACCTAAGGGCAGTGAGCACACCCAGTGGCGACCAAGAAAACTTGTACTTAAAATCATTCTCTTCAGCAGGCAAGCCGCCACAAAATGACCTAAACTCTATATGATTAGTTTTTTTATATGCCGCAGACCCACGGTAATGGTTTAATAATGCATAAGCCAAGAGATGATCGATACCCGGGTCTAAGCCTACCTCGTTTACCAAACATAGGCCTTTCGATTTGGCTTGTTGGTTCAAGGCCTCCATGGCAGGTGATAAATAGCTGCTGGACACAAAATGAGCTTGGCTATCTAGGGCTAACTGGGCCACCTGAAGATGAAATGACCCAGGCAACATGGATACCAAAATGTCACCCTTGCTTACATGACTAGCTAGTTGTTGCCAGTCTAGTGTTCGTGCCTGACATTGGCCTTCTAAATTATGGATAACGGCTTCAGCTTTACTTAAAGTACGGTTCCACAACCATAACTCTGCACCATTACCGATGAGTCGTTTAATACCTGGCGCGCTAGAAAGCCCAGCGCCTAGCCAATGAATGATCGCCATAACTAGCCCTTACCTTATGTTGGTTTATTTTATTGTATTTTTTATGTGTCGCGTTAGGCAATATAAAGTGCACTTTTTCATTAGCAATTAACTTATCACTTCGCCTTTTGCTTGTAAATCTGCATGATAAGAGGACCTCACTAGTGGCCCACTGGCTACGTGCTTAAAGCCCATTGCTCTGGCTGCTACACCCAACTCATCAAACTCTGCAGGCGGCACAAACCGATCTACAGGCAAGTGGCTTAAACTCGGTTGTAAGTATTGTCCAAGGGTGAGCATATCTACATCGTGGTCTCGTAAATCTTGCAACACTTGCAATACTTCTTCGTTGGTTTCACCCAAACCCAACATTAGGCCTGATTTAGTTAACACGTCAGGACACCGCTGTTTGTATTTTTGCAGCAAATCCAAAGACCATTGGTAGTCTGAACCTGGGCGGATCTTTTTGTATAGGCGGGGAATGGATTCCAAGTTATGGTTAAACACATGGGGAGGTGTTTGGGCTAGGATATCTAATGCAATGTCCATACGCCCCCGAAAGTCTGGCACAAGTACTTCAACCTGAGTTGTTGGCGTACGCTCATTAATGGCGCTAATACAATCTGCAAAATGCTGTGCACCACCATCTCTTAAATCGTCACGATCTACAGAGGTGACCACAACGTACTTAAGCGCCATATCAGCCACAGCAGTGGCTAATTCTCGAGGCTCATCGACGGCCAATGCATTGGGGCGCCCGTGGGCTACATCACAAAATGGGCATCGACGCGTGCAGATTTCACCCATAATCATAAAGGTTGCAGTGCCGTTACTAAAGCACTCGCCTAAGTTAGGGCAGTTAGCTTCTTCACATACAGAAGCCAGCTTATGCTCTCTAAGTTTAGATTTAATACGGTTAATTTCAGGCGAACTCACAACTTTAATCCGCAACCAGTCTGGCTTACGAGGCATTTTTTCAGTCGGAATAACTTTAATTGGGATACGCGATACCTTATCGGCGCCACGAAGTTTAACGCCTGCTTCTGCTTTGTATGATGTCGCCATAGTAACTTATTGCTCTTGTGTTATATTCAATGGTGTCCAACCCAAGGTTGTTGAGTTGTCTTAACGTGTAGGTACTGCAATTGCTTTACTAAATGTTGGCACATGCTACGGGCTACTTGATCAAAATCAACCGCCTGATTAAAATCGATCATCTGCACCATGTCTAAACCAGGGTAGCCGCAGGGATTGATACGCTTAAAGGGGCTAAGATCCATGTCTACATTAAGAGCTAGGCCATGAAAACTACACCCTTTGCGAACACGCAGCCCCAATGAGGCTATTTTACTACCATGCACGTATACGCCAGGGGCTTTAGTGTCTGCATTAGCCGCAATGCCATAAGACTTCAAGCAGCCAACTAGTGCTTGCTCCATATGCGAAACTAGCATTCGAACACCTATACTTAAGCGTTTTAAATCTAACATTAGATAGATCATCATCTGCCCGGGCCCATGGTAAGTTACCTGACCCCCACGATCCGATTGTACTAGAGGTATGGTGCCTCGGTCTAACATATGTTCGGCCTTACCTGCCTGGCCTTGGGTAAATACAGGCAGGTGTTGTAATACCCATATCTCATCTAAAGTCGCCTCATCCCGCTGATTGGTAAAGTCTTGCATACCTTGCCAACTGAGTTCATAGGCTTGGGGTGATAGCAGCCTTATTAACACCCCTTTTTTAGCGGCTAAGCTAGAGGACAAGTTTAACCTTGCCGCTGTCCATTAGAGTTTGATGTATTTCTTTTAAATGATCTTCACTCTGAGCGGTTACCGCCAGACGTATAGACTGAAACGTGCCATTTCGGCTATCTACTACCTGCACTTTTTTGGGGTCTAGTTCGGGGGCCAAACGCTGCATACATTCAACCACCCACTTATGATAATTTGCCGTTTTAAGGCCCACAATTTTTAAACTATAGTTAGCGCAGGGAAACTCAATTTTTGGGGCTTCAGGCTTAACTTTCATCATTCGCCACTAATAAGTCGTTTTGCACTATCGGTAATGCCTTTGAAAAAACCACCTTCAAGTATATCGTTACTGGCAACTAAATCTCGCTCTAAAATAATGTCTGTGTCTAGGGTAATGACAAGCTTACCTAAAATATCACCGGCAGATAATGGGGCTTCAATGCCGTTATTAATGTCCATGGTCGCTTTAATGTATTTGGCTTGGCCACGTGGAATAGTGACAGCAACTTCACTTTCAAGCATTAACTCCATGTAGTCTTGTGCACCGCCCCAAACCCGAGCTTCGTTTAAAATTTCTTGGGCGTCGTAAAGCACATGTGTTTCAAAAAAGCGCATGCCGTAGGTGATGAGTTTTTGTGATTCTTGTGCCCGAGCCTCAGTGCTGGCGGCACCTAGAACAACAGAAATTAAACGCTGGCCATCCTTTTTAGCTGATGCCACCAAACAGTATCCAGCCTCAGACGTATAGCCTGTTTTTAGTCCATCTACTGTACTGTCACGCCACAACAACTTATTACGATTTGGCTGCCTAATTTTATTAAAGGTAAACTCTTTTTCCGAATACACCTTATATTGCTCAGGGTATTCACGAATAATTGCCCGAGCCAGGGTGGCTAGATCCCGTGCTGTAGTTTTATGGCCTTCTGCTGGCAAGCCTGTAGAGTTGCGAAAGTGTGTTTGAGTCATGCCTAGGCGCACAGCATGCTGGTTCATTAAATCTGCAAAAGCGTCTTCGCTGCCTGCCAAATGTTCTGCAACTGCTACACTGGCGTCGTTACCAGATTGAATGATAATGCCACGCATTAAGTCTTCTAATTTAACAAAGGTGCCCTCTTGGATAAACATCCGCGAACCCTTTGTTCGCCATGCCTTTTCACTAATACGCACCTGGTCATCTAACGAAACGTTGCCCAAAGCTACCTCATAGTCCAACATGTAAGCGGTCATTAACTTGGTTAAGCTCGCTGGGGCCAGCACGTCGTCGGCGTTCATTTCAACAATCACCTCACCAGTGATCGCATCGATTAATATATAGGACTTAGCTGCCAGCTGGGGAGGTTGAGGCACAAGGGCTTGAGCAGCGTGGGCAGAAGTAGCCAGGCCAATAGGTAGCAGCATGGATGCGGCTGCAACCAGCACCACAGTTTTAACGCTATGTTTTATTGCCTGCTTCACGCCGCAAAATAATAACTTAGCCGAAGCCACAATATTTACCATACTCAAACACCTTAGTTTATTGGTCCAATGACCTAATCATTTTCATTGGCAATTTTCAACGGCTCAAAGTGTACCATGAGAGACACGCTTGAGGCAGCAAATTAAGGCTTTATCATAAGCCCTTGGCCACGCCCTAAGGTTGCCAATTGCTGCATCAATAAAGTGGCACTGCCAGCATCTGTGATAGGCCCAATAAGGATGCGAAATAAATCTGGCCGATCACTAGCCTGCTCTACAAAAACATTAGCTCGCTTAAGCTCCTGTACTAGAGCGTTTCGCAACAATAAAGCGCTACCAATGTTCGACACTGCCGCTACCTGCACGTAATAGCCAGACACACGTTTGTATTGTTGGCGAATTTCATTCTGGGATGAAGACCGCACCTGAGCCACTGGCTTAACACTAACTGCAGCAGTTTTAGCCGCGGATTTAACAGGCACAATAGCTTTGCTTTGTGACGCAGAAAAACTATTACTATTACGCTGCTTACGAATGCTTTGTTCTAGTGCAGGGCTCCACTGACTCGCATCAATGGCCTCAACTAACACTTCTGCAACACCCGTTTTGCGGTAATCTAATTTACTGGCGGCAGCATAAGACAAATCAATCACGCGATCACCATGAAACGGGCCCCGATCATTCACTCTAACAATGACCATCTTATTATTAGCCAGGTTAGTAATTCGAGCGAAGGTAGGCAGAGGCAAAGACTTATGAGCTGCACTCATTGCATACATGTCATAGGTTTCCCCGTTAGAGGTTAAATGACCATGAAACTTTTGCCCATACCAAGACGCTAAACCGCGCTCTTGATAGCCAACGCTAGACGCCATTACCGAGTAGGATTTACCCCACACTTGGTATTGACTCTTATTGCCACCTCGGCTGTGGGGCTCTACTTTTGGAATGGCATCTGGGGCCTTACTCATGTCTAGGTGCTGCTTGGGGCCCAAGTCTTGTTTAATGGCATAACGTGCTTCGGTTTTAGCCTTAGCAGCCGCTACTATTGCCACTTGCGAATTGCCCACGCTTGTATTGCTATTGGGCTGGGCACTAGCATTGCCGCTGGGTTGTTGGCTGGAAGTAGAGCAAGCACTCACAGCCAGGGCCAAGAGGGTCGTTAAAATAATTTGGAATCTATACTGCATGTTATACAACCTAGTTTAGGGTTTGGCGATACCTTGGGCAATTTCTACCACCGCACGACTATACCAAAGTGAATGATTATAACGTGTTATGGCGTAAAAGTTAGCACCCCCTAAACGATGCTCAGCCTCATTTTCGGTGGAAAAAGCATACAAGTTGAATTCCTTCATTTTGTCTGCCAACTCTGGCACTCGAATACCCCTGAGCTGCCATTGCTCTAGGGTTATACCTTGCCGTTTAGCTTTTTTACTCACCCAAACTGGGTCTATTTTTGTGTCTACTTCTACCAGCCATGGTTCATTAGCCTGCCAACCATGACGTGCTAAGTAATTGGCAATACTGGCAAAATTATCAGCCTCACTGTGGAATAAATCAATGCGGCCATCACCATCACCGTCTAGGGCAAAATCACGATAACTTGTAGGGATAAATTGTCCCATGCCCACAGCACCTGCAGCAGACCCTTTAACCAGCATAGGATCTAGGCCCTGACTATGGCTGAGACGAAAAAACTCAGCTAATTGACGCTGATAAAACTGACTTCTACGGGGGTAGTCAAACGATAACGTTGCAAGCACCCGCAAGGCCAGATGCTTACCCATGTTGTTACCATAATTACTTTCAATACCTGCAATGGCAGCAATAATAGCGGCATCAACGCCAGTTTCTTGAGCGACTAAATTCAATTGAGTTGCATGCTGTTTGAGAAACTTTCGGCCTAAGTTAATGCGCGACGGAGTCACCAGTCGCTGTTGATAACCACGCCATAATAATTTGCTTTCTGGTGCGTTCCGCAGTATTGGCACAATACTGGGTTTGGCTTTAGTTTGGGACAAATACTGTAACACCTCAGTTCTAGTAAAACCCACATCACCTGCCTCATCCAGCCACTTTGCTACGTCATCTCGCTGGTCGAAGCCAGCATACCCATGAGCGCTAAACAGCCCAACTATAAGCCAACTTAATACGATCTTTCTCACACCCTTCTCCTTGGACATTTGGCTTTGCTAATGTTGACACAACTTAAGCTAGTTACGCTCTTTTAAACTAAAATCTATCAATTAACACGCAGAATATCAATAAGCCGATCAGTTGATAAAATATATCTATCAATACGCCAAATAGATTTAATTAGACACTACCGCTTTTGGACTGCAAAATACATGCAAATACAGATATAACCATCATTAATTGCCGGACGCTCTATGACCCTAACACCACTGCAACTTAGGCAACAAATCCGTAGCGGATCTATGACTGATAATACCTCTGGATTATGCTCTGGTTACGTACAGGGCAACCTGTGTATCTTACCTGAAGATTATGCCAACGATTTCTTAAAATTTTGCCACCTAAACCCCAAGCCATGCCCTATTATTGGCATGTCAGAAAACCCTGGCGACTTTCGCCTAAAAAGCCTGGGCCAAGACATCGACCTGCGTACTGACATACCGCAGTATAAACTATTTAATCATGGCAAAGCTGAACATCAAGTGAGCAATATTATTGATCATTGGCGTGACGACCTGGTCGCTTTTGTACTAGGCTGCTCGTTCTCTTTTGAGGAAGCTCTGATCGCTGATGGCCTTGATGTACGTAATCTTTCAGAAGGGGTGAATGTGCCTATGTATCGCACTAATATTGCGTGTAAGGAAGCCGGTCCATTTGCGGGCAATATGGTCGTAAGCATGCGCCCGTACAAACCTGCAGATGCAATAAGAGCCATTCAAATATGTAGCCGATTCCCATCTGTCCATGGCGCCCCAGTACATTTTGGCAACCCCAGTGAAATTGGTATTAGCAACCTCAACCAACCTGATTTTGGTGACAAGGTATCTCTTAATGAAGGCGAAGTACCTGTGTTTTGGGCCTGTGGTGTCACCCCTCAGGTGGCCGTTGAAAATGCTAAACCGCCGTTCTGTATCACCCATGCGCCAGGTTGTATGCTGGTAACAGATTTACCTAACAGCCAATTAGCCATATTTTAGGTAAGGGGAAAAACATGTTACTTAATTGCGATTTAGGTGAAAGTTACGGTTCTTGGACTTTAGGCCAAGACGCAAAGGCTATGCCACACATAGATCAAGCCAATATTGCCTGTGGTTTTCATGCGGGTGATCCGTTGGTAATGCAACACACGTTAGCATTAGCAAAGCAGCACAAGGTTATGGTGGGGGCTCATCCCGCCTACCCAGATCTAGTGGGTTTTGGCCGTCGTTCCATGAACTGCTCAGAGCAAGAAATAATTGCATTTATGCACTATCAAATTGCTGCCATGGAAGGCATGGCTGCATGCCAAGGGTTAACCCTCAGCTATGTAAAGCCCCACGGCGCCCTCTACAACGACATGATGAGCAAGGCAACGGTGCGCCAGGCAGTTATGCACGCAGTGAGCAGTTACCCAAGCCGAGTGCCTGCAAGTGGCGTAACCCAACCACCATTAAAGTTAATGTTACAAGCCAATACCCAGGCGCAAGAACATCTAAAACAAGCACAAGACTTATCTTTAGAATTGTACTTTGAGGCATTTGCAGACCGTTGTTATGAGGATGACGGCAGCTTAATGGCTCGTGCTAAGGCTGGCGCTGTGCTGGGTCATGATGCCATGCTCAAGCAAGTAAAACAGTTAGCCCAAGAAGGCACAATTACTAGCGCCAGTGGGTCAATCTTAAGGCTTAAGGTGGACAGCCTTTGTGTACACGGAGATAATGATGCTGGTATTGCAGCCATTACATCCATCCGCCAATTGATGAACCAAGCATCTGCCGACCAGACATAACCTAACATCATGAACACTAGCCAAACACACATAGAAATAGCCAGCGAAAATAGCTACATTGTCTATTTTGGTGATCCTGATAGCTTACAGATTAGCCCTGAAGTCAGTGCAGTTATCGCTGCAACTTGTGAGCAGATTAAGCAACGTTTTAGTGTTCGTTTAATAGACTTAGTGGCGTCTTACGCTTCTGTACTGGTCATTTATGACACCCACTTATGTGACCATTTATGGGCAAAAAACGCCCTACGGTCTATATTAAATACGCCAGAAAAGCACAGCGAAAATAGGGGCCAACTGGTTAAAATACCTGTTTTTTATAGTACTAAATATGGCCCAGAGCTGGCATTATTAGCCGAAAATGCAGGGCTTTCAATAGCACAAGTTATCGACATTCATAGCGCCACAGAATACCGTGTCTATGCCATTGGTTTTGCCCCAGGTTTCGCTTATTTAGGTGAAGTAGACGAGCGCTTAGCTGCGCCAAGACTATCCACACCCAGGCTTAAAGTGCCTGCTGGAGCAGTGGCAATAGCGGACCGTCAAACAGCTGTTTATCCTGCAAGCTCACCTGGCGGATGGAATCTTATTGGCCTGTGCCCTACGCCTATGTTCAACCCTGAAAAACAGCCCCATATGCCAGTAACAGTTGGTGATCGAGTACAATTTTTTGCTATAGACGAGCCCCAGTATCTGTTGATGGGAGGCCTGCTACATGAGCTTTAAAGTTCTCCAGCCTGGCTTGCTTAGCCTGATACAAGACCTTGGTCGTTTTGGTCAGCATGACATTGGTTTGACCACTGGCGGACCATTAGACAGTGAAGCATTTTTATGGGCCAATCGCATACTTCACAATGAGTCCAACGCATGTGCTATTGAATTGAGTTTTGGTGGGCTGCAGCTCTTAGTGCAAACAGACAGTTACTTTTGCGTTACTGGAGCTGGCTTAGACATCAGTGTGAATGGCGTTAATAAAGCC
This sequence comes from Candidatus Njordibacter sp. Uisw_056, assembly GCF_047730085.1. Lineage (NCBI taxonomy): Bacteria > Pseudomonadati > Pseudomonadota > Gammaproteobacteria > Pseudomonadales > Candidatus Njordibacteraceae > Candidatus Njordibacter > Candidatus Njordibacter sp. Uisw_056. The sequence continues at coordinate 2,126,618 of NZ_CP159830.1, forward strand.
TTATGGACCAGCCACAAAGTGGTCAGTGGAGACGAGATTAAACTTGGTTATTCTAGCCATGGGTGTCGCAGCTACATTGGCATAGCAGGTGGGTTTAACATCAACCCAAGTTTTGGTAGCAGTGCCACAGTAATGCGAGAGAAAGTAGGCGGCCTAAATGGCGCTAAGCTTGCAGCTAATGATATCCTTCCCTGTGCCAAGACCGCAGAGTTAGCCCGCCAAGCCTTGCCTGAATCAGACTGGCCACTGTATGGCCAACAGGGCAGCAATAAACAGGAAAGTAATGCCGTATTGCACCTACTACCGGGGTATCAACATCACTTATTTGACTCTACGACGCGAGCGCGCTTTTTTAACAGCCAATATACCGTTACAGATCGCAGTGACCGTATGGGTATGCGACTTGAAGGACCTGCTGTACCTTGCCCCTCTGAGAAAATGCTCTCTGAGGGCATTTGTTTAGGCGCAGTGCAAGTGCCTGCAGACGGCCAGCCCATTGTCTTGCTTAATGACCGACAAACCATTGGTGGCTATCCTAAAATAGGCGCCATTATTTCCCGTGATACAGCCCAGCTTGCCCAACTAAGGCCAGGTGACACAGTGCACTTTGAAGCCGTAGATTTATTCCAAGCCCATACAATAAATACCTTAGCGCAACTTAAATTTAATGCCACACCACTGCTGTACCTGAAGGATTAATCATGCCAAACGACCAACACACTAGCCAGCAGATTGAAGACGCCTTGGTGGCCCGCAACCCCAGGGGTATGGCCCAGGTGCAACCGGTGTTAACGGCGGGCTATTGCCTAAGAGCTGCCCAGATCTTACAGAATTGCATTAAATATAAGCCTGGTGCCACCGTACTCATTGGTACTGGCTTTCCTGTAGTAGGCACGTTTGAGACCGATGGGCCTGTGGGCGCTATTGCTCTTTATGACACGCTGGAATGGTTAGGTGCAGTGCCCATTATTGTGTGTGGACAACCTTTGGTGGGTGCTCTTTCAGAGCGTTACCGCACCCATGAAATACGTGTGGGCGGATACGCTGATGTGGACGCTGATACCATAGCTGCCCTTGCGCACTTTAATCCCCAAACCGTTGTTTCCATCGAACGCCCAGGCCAGGCTAAAGATGGTGGCTATTACAACATGCGTGGGGAAAATATTAGTGAGCGAACAGCGTGTTTTGATGGCTTCATGAACTGGGCCAAGTGCCCCACTATTGCTGTGGGCGACGGCGGTAATGAAATAGGCATGGGGAAGGTTATTCATGTGCTTGAACAGCTTGATATTGTGCCTGCAGTCACTAATGCTGATGAGCTAATCATAGCCGACGTTTCTAACTGGGGAGCCTATGGTATGATCGCTTTTCTTGGCCTATGGCATGGACAGGATTTATTAGCTAAAATTGACCCCCTAGCCATTGTGCAGTACTTGTCAGACCTTGGCAGCGTAGATGGTGTAACGCGCATCAACCAACTTACAGAGGATGGCATGCCAATGAGCGAAGGCCAATCTGTCATTGATCAGTTACGCCAAATAACCGGCTTTAGCGATTAATGTTGTTAAGCAAACTAACTGTGGGAGCACACTGTGCGTCTTCGTAATCTCAATAGCTTTATAAAAGTAGCCACTTTAGGCAGCTTTCATGGTGCCGCAGCTCAGTTACATGCGTCTCAGCCTGCTATTTCTGCTCGTATAGCCACCCTAGAAGAAGACTTGGGTGTTAAGCTGTTTAAACGCGACCAAAGTGGCACTAAACTCACTGCTCGTGGCAGACAACTGCTACCTTTTGCAGAACATTTAGTGGCTATTAGTAATGAAATGAAAGCCCAGCTGCAAGATGATGCCCCTCAACAAGGGGTGTTTCGCATTGGCATAGCTGATACCGTAGCGCATTTATGGCTAAGAGATTTATTAAAAGTATGGCGTGAGCATCATCCGTTGATTCAATTTGAACTCACCATTGACCTTTCATTGGCACTTTACAAGCAACTGGAAGAGCATCAATTAGACCTAGCGCTGATGGTCTACACCGGACAAGCGATCTCTGTGAACACGCAGCCATTAAGTGCTCTGCCACAGACCTGGGTTGGTAGCCCTCATTATGCTAAGGGTAACCGCAGCATGGATATTGACGCCCTTAGCAAATGTCCTATTTTAAGCTTTCCCGCAGCCACAGGGCCTGGTAAACACTTACAGGAACTATTTAGCCAGGTAGCAGAAAAACCTAAATTCCATACTAGTAACTCAGTGTCTGGCTTACTAGCCATGGCCGAGCAAGGCGCTGGTATAGCATTACTACCACAACCTATTGTAGAAGATGCGTTAAGGGCCGAGCGGCTTATCGCATTTGATGTTGACCCAGAACCACCAAAATTAAAGTTTTGTTGTGGCTGGCGTCAAGACGAAGACCGTTTGTTACCACAATTATTAGCCGACAGCGCCAGTCAATTGGTAAGTCAAATCATTAGAGAATAAGTTATGAGCATTGTTTACCTTAATGGCACTTATATGCCAATTGAAGAAGCCAACATTTCCCCTCTAGATCGAGGTTTTTTGTTTGGTGATGGCATCTATGAAGTCATTCCTTCTTATGCCGGAAAAATGGTCGGTTTTGGACCTCACATTGACCGCATGATCGAAGGCTTAGCTGCACTGGAAATTGAACTCAACTGGAGCCATGATGAGTGGCGCGAACTATGCCAAGAGCTTATTCAGCGCAACCCAAATACCCAGGTGGGTTTATACTTACACGTTACGCGTGGGGCAGATAGCAAGCGCCATCACCCATACCCAGCAGGTGTAGCACCAACAGTATTCGCCATGCCCACAGACATTCCTCCTGCACCTATTCCAGAAAGGGATAAAGTGAATGCCTACAAAGTCACCACTATGCAAGATCAACGCTGGCAACGGTGCAACATAAAGTCTATTTCATTGCTTGGCAATGTAATGCACTATCAAAAGGGTTATAGCCAGGGAAGTGGTGAAGTGTTGTTATTTAATGGCAAGGACGAGCTCACTGAGTGTGGTGCCTGTAATGCTTATATTGTAAAAAATGGCACGGTAATTACGCCTATTTTAGATAACCAAATATTACCAGGTATTACTCGTCTTATTGCCTTGGGCGTATTGCGTGAAGATGGCAGCATTGCCGTAGAAGAACGCACTGTGACTAAACAAGAAGTATTTGATGCTGACGAAATTTGGATTTCTAGTTCCAGTAAAGAAATTGCTCCTGTTACGCAGATCGATGACCAGATCATAGGCGATGGCATGCCAGGCCCTATTTGGGAAAAAGCAGCTAAGCTTTATAGCGCCGGCAAGTTTAACTACTAGAGATCTTTCTATGGCCCGTCCCAGTCATATGGTCGTTGATCTTGGCGCATTGATTCATAATTATCAATGGGCCTGTCAGCTGGCACCCAAAGCACAGACTATGGCTGTGGTTAAAGCGAATGCATACGGCCATGGAGCAGTGGCTTGTGCTAATGCTTTAGAACCGTATGCACCCGCATTTGGCGTGGCTTGCATAGAAGAAGCTATAGAGCTTCGCAAGGCCGGCATCAGCAAACCTATCGTTCTACTAGAAGGCACCTTTACCCCTGACGAAGTGACTGTTGCTGCCGAGCAGGGTTTTTGGGTTATGGTAGAGGATCCTACACAAGTGCATGCTATTTTGAATGCCCATCTATCTAAGCCACTGACAGTGTGGATTAAGGTAGACACAGGCATGCACCGTTTAGGCTTAAGCCCACAAAAACTAGGAGGCTATTACCAGCAGTTGCTTAACAGCCCAAATGTGTCTAATAACATTGTCTTTGCTACTCACTTTGCCAGCGCTGACGAAACTAACAATAGTTTTACCTCAGTTCAGCTAAAGGTATTCATGGAAGCCACTGCGCCCTTTAATCAGCCTGTAAGTTTAGCGAACTCTCCCGCTATCATGGCTTGGCCAGAAGCCCACGGAGATTGGAACCGGGCTGGTTTTATGCTTTATGGTAATTCACCACTGGATGCACACCATCCATCAAGTGAGGGCCTAAAGCCAGTGATGCAAATGTGCTCGGCGGTAACCTCTTTACGACATATTGATGCCGGCGAAACTGTGGGCTACGCTCAAAAATGGCGTGCTGACCGCCCTTCAACTATTGCCACTGTTGCTATTGGCTATGGTGATGGTTACCCACGTAACGCCGAATCTGGTACACCTGTTATGGTCAATGGGCACCGAGCAGGCATTGCGGGTCGTGTGTCAATGGATATGATCTGCGTTGATGTGACAGACCTGAATGACGTTAAAATAGGTGACCCCGTGTGCTTATGGGGGAAAGGCTTAAATATCAATGAAGTGGCTAGCCATGCAGCCACTATAGGCTATGAATTAATGACCAGAGTAACGCAGCGCCTACCCATTAAATACACCCAATAACCTGTCACCTTACCCAACGACCCTAATCTAAGTTAAGTGCGTTGGGGCCTGCGGGCATGAATAGACATTAATATGCCTAAACTAGCCATTAAGGTCACCGCAGCTGTACCGCCGTAGCTTACCAAAGGTAAGGGCACGCCCACTACTGGCAGCAAACCAGTGACCATACCTATATTGACCGCTACATAAACAAAAAAAGTTAAGGTTAAACTTGCTGCTAACATTCGATCAAATGGATGTGTGGCTGAACCCGCAATCATTAATCCTCTAATCAATACCAAGAAATAGAGGGTTAGTAGTAAACACACGCCCATTAAGCCAAATTCTTCTGCCAGAACGGCAACGATAAAGTCCGTATGAGTTTCTGGTAAAAAGTCTAAGTGAGACTGTGTACCTTGAAGCCAACCCTTGCCATCAATACCACCAGAGCCAATAGCAATTTTAGACTGAATAATATTCCAGCCTGCACCCAAAGGGTCGCTTTCGGGGTCTAAGAAAGTAATCACCCGTTGTTTTTGGTATTCGCGCATACCAGTCCACAACAAGGGTAGCCCAGCAGCACCAATGGCAATTGCAGCAAAAAGGTAGCGCCACAGCAACCCTGCAAAAAAAACAACAAACGCGCCAGAGCTACCAATGAGTAAAGCAGTTCCTAGGTCAGGTTGCCTGGCAATTAATAATACAGGCAGCGTCACTAGCACCACTGCCACTAAAACATGAATGAGATGGGGAGGTCTGGGGCGGCTAGACAAATACCAAGATAGTGTTAAGGGGACTACTAGCTTCATTACTTCAGACGGTTGAAAGCGTGGCAATCCTGGGATCTCTAACCATCTCTGAGCCCCTTTTGCACCCACTCCAAATAGCAGCACAGCAAGTAATAACAATAATCCAATAATGTAAAATAAGGGGATCCATCGCTGCACATTGCGCAGATTAATTTGGGTAATAATGACCATTCCCAAGAGTGCTAAACCATATCGTATTAGCTGTTTTTGCACCGCAGCTTCACTGGAGCCAGACCCAGAATACAATACCAACAACCCAAACGACATGATGGCAAATAACAACACCAGTAAGAAAGGATCTAGCCTAAGCTTGACCCATAGCCCTGGGCCTTGCTTTAAATGTTTTTGTGCATCAGGGGCCCAGCGCTGGAAATCAGCCATCGTTTTCAGCCCCCTCTTTAGCTTTAGTCTTAGACTGAGCACCCAAAATGCTCAAATCAAAGAGCTTACGGGCTAACGGTGCGGCAGCGGAACTACCACCACCGCCGTTTTCAATAATCACTGCTATTGCAATAACTGGGTCTTTGGCCGGCGCCCAACCAATGTATAGTCCGTGATCTCGGAACCGTTCAGCAATAGTTGCAGCATCATAAGTGCTATCTTGTTTAATGCCTAACACTTGTGCAGTTCCTGTTTTTCCTGCCATTTTATAACTACTTTCAGCGCCACTACGTCGGCCCGTACCTTTTTTACCATGCATAACATCAATCATTGCATTGTGAATCTTATTCCAATCACTACTGCGCTCTAGGGCAACATCGCTAGGTTGCTTAGGGTCATTGCGACCTATATCGCTGACCTTTTCCACAGGTTGATCGTTAATAGCTTTAATCATTCTAATTTGATGCCATTTGCCTTTGTTGGCAAGGACCATAGCCATGGTTGCTAGCTGAGTTGGCGTAGCCGATAAAAAGCCTTGGCCAATGCCTAGGTTTAACGAATCTCCAGGGAACCACGAGGCGCTTCGATTTATGCGCTTCCATTGCTGAGTGGGCAGAACAGCTTTGGTCGCTTCGGGTTGATCAGCAATTGTCACCTGTCCTAAGCCAAATTGAGCAAGATACTTGGTCATCGGGTCATTGCCCATTATATGAGCAATGGCATAATAATAGGTGTCTACAGATTCAACGATAGACTTGTGCATGTCAACTTGACCATGCCCACCTTCTTTCCAATCACGATAAAGCCGCCCACCTTCGGTGAGTTGATAATACCCAGGGTCCCATAAGGAGTATTTGCGAGATATAATACCTGAATCCATGCCGGCAATGGCCATCACTGGTTTTACCGTTGAGGCTGGGGGATAACGGCCCCGAAGTGCACGGTTGAACAGGGGCAAATCGTCAGAACCTCTTAAGGCTTGATAGTTAGCATTGCTAATACCCGTAACAAATTGATTGGCGCCATAGCTTGGCGCGCTGGCCATTGCTAGCACACCCCCTGTTTTAGGATCAATCGCCACGATTGCGCCTCGTTTGCCCTCTAACAACTTGGCTGCGGCCTGCTGTAATTGCGCATCTAAAAATAGGGTGATATTTTTTCCTGGCACCGGCTCAAAGCGGTCTAACACCTGCAGTACTCGACCTCTGGCGTTAGTTTCTACAGTTTGGTACCCCACATTACCGTGTAACTCAGTTTCATAAAAACGTTCTACACCCAATTTGCCCACATGATGAGTAGCGCTGTAGTTAGCACTGTCTAGTTTGGCAAGCTCACGGTCGTTAATACGGCCCACATAACCTAGGGCATGGACAAAGCCTTTATCCAACGGGTAAAAACGCACTAGCTCAGGCACAATTCTTACACCAGGAAGACGGTGTTGATTAACAGTGATTTGGGCAATTTCTGTTGGGTTCAACTGAAAGCGCAATGCCACGGGACTGTGGGGCCTGCGGGGTTGATTTAAACGACGGTTAAAGCGCTTTACGTCGTTTTGATCGATGGAGACAACTTGAGCCAGTTCAGCTAAAACATTATCAATACCTCGCCTGCCTCCTATGAGCTGTTCAGGCACTAAGGTTAAACTATGGCTGGCACGATTGCCTGCTAACAAAGCGCCGTTAGTGTCATAGATTAATCCCCGGGTAGGAGCGATAGCTTGTAATTGTTGGCGATTGTCATCTGACTCTGTGGCATAGCGCTCATATTGCCAAACTTGCAAATAAACTAAACGCGAGACAAGTCCCACAAAGACAATGACAATTACTAGAAGAGCCCACCAAAGACGCGCCCTAAACTGACTGACTTCTTGGCGCTGAGTATCCATTTTTGACCAAGGCATAATAAGGTCAGTTACTTGTGGTAGGGGTGATTATTGAGCAAACTCCAAGCACGGTAAATTTGCTCAGCGAGTAACACTCGTACTAAAGGGTGAGGCAACGTAAGTGGCGATAACGACCAACGTTGATCTGCTTTTGCCACACAGGTTTGGCATAACCCATCTGGCCCACCCACTAGCAAAGTGACGTTGCGACCGCCCATACGCCAATCGCCACATTGTTTAGCCAATTGCTCAGTACTCCAGGGAGTACCCAGCACATCTAAAGCAATCACGTGATCTTGGGCTGGGATAGAAGCCAGCATTTGCTCTCCTTCTTTAGCAATAGCGCGCTTTAAATCTGCCCCTTTGCCACGAAAACCTAAGCTCAATTCGTGTAGCTGAAGTTGCATGTCACTTGGCATCCGACGAGCGTATTCGTCATAACCTTGAATGACCCAAGTAGGCATTTTCGTGCCTACTGCTAGCAACTTAATTTTCATCTATACGCGAGGCTCTACGGCACTCGATAAATTTTCCTTCAGCGCTGGGTTCCACAAACGCTCAAGGTCATAAAATTCACGGGCTTCCACTTGCATCACGTGAACAACAACGTCACCAAGGTCTGATAATACCCAATCGCCACTCATTTCACCTTCAATGCCTAAGGGTATAACACCTTTTTGTTTGGCTTGGAATGACACTTCATCTGCTAGCGATTTTACATGCCGGTTGGATGTGCCAGTAGCAATCACCATGTAGTCAGTTACGTTTGATAAGCCACGTACATCTAACTGCACAATATCTTTGCCCTTCATATCGGTTAAGGCGCTGGTGATTAGTTTTAATAAGTCTTCAATGGGCATAGCCATAATTCGTGTTCCAAAAATCTAATTAATGCCATATAGGCTTTGGCTTGCAATGTATTGTGACACTGCAGGCGCTAATTCTGTTGCGCTTGGTTTATGACCTAGGCGCAGTTGCTGCCGTATCTGTGTTGCAGATACGGGATGTTGCCCTAATTTCAGGTGGGCTACCTGACCAGATGGTGAAGCCAGCAAGAGCTTAGCCTCATCCACTTTGTGAGTTGCATACCAAGTAAGCAACTCAGGATCTTGTGGCCAAAGACTTGCAGGCCGAGTAAGCACTAACACGTGCCCGTAATTTAGTAATTCTTGCCATTGGTACCATTGCTTTAACCCTGCAAACGCATCCATTCCCATGCACCATATTAACGGTTTAACAGGGCCTATTTCTTGCCTTACTTCTGCCATAGTTAGCACACTATAGCTTGGTCCTTGGCGTGTGACCTCACGGGTGTCCATGGCTAATTCGTCATGGGCCTCGATAGCCAGAGATAACATCTTCACCCTTTGATGCGTCGTTGCTTCTGGGCTTGTTCTATGGGCAGGTTGGCTATTGGGCAGCAGCTGCACGGGTTGCACACCCAAGTAATGACTCAGTTCAATAGCCGACGCCACATGGCCTTGGTGTATCGGGTCAAATGTGCCACCCCACAGCACCTTAACTAAGGCTGCAGGGCTTGAATTAAGTTCGGGTATGGCCATCACCAAAAACCACATACTTTTGTGATGTTAAGCCTTCTAAGCCAACCGGTCCCCGGGCGTGTATCTTGTCTGTAGAAATGCCAATTTCTGCACCAAGGCCGTATTCAAAACCGTCTGCAAAAGCGGTAGATGCGTTAATCATCACCGAGCTTGAGTCGACACGCGCCATAAAATCGCGAGCTTTGGTGTAATTTTCACTGACAATAGCATCTGTATGATGAGAGCCATAGGCATTAATGTGTTTGATAGCTGCTTCCATGTCTGTGACAACTTTAATAGACAACACAGGTGCTAAGTATTCGGTGTACCAATCATCTTCTGTAGCAGCAACAGTGGTACCTTGGTAGCTGCCAACCAGCCTCATAGCTTTTGGGCACAGGCGCAACTCAATATCAAATTCCTGTAAACCTTGAGCCAGCGCAGGGAGTAACTCATCTGCGCGGGACTCGGCAATTAATAACGACTCCAAAGCATTGCAGACACCATAGCGCCTAGTTTTGGCATTAATGACAATATTAATGGCCTTAGTGGCATCTGCATGTTCATCAATATACACATGACAGTTACCATCTAAATGTTTAATCACAGGAATACGAGCTTCTGCACTCACTCGTTTAATCAGGCCCTTGCCACCACGAGGCACGATGACGTCAACAAATTCCGTCAGAGTAATCAACTCGCCTACGGCAGCGCGGTCTGTCGTTTCAATCACTTGCACCGCTGCTGCGGGCAAACCTGCCGCAAGCAGGCCTTGCTTCACGCACTGGGCGATGGCTTGGTTGGAATGAGTGGCCTCTGACCCCCCCCTTAAAATGGCAGCATTACCAGATTTAATACATAAACTAGCTGCATCGACCGTTACGTTAGGGCGCGATTCATAAATAATCCCCACCACGCCTAAAGGCACACGCATTTTACCGAGTTGAATACCAGACGGACGGAAGCTCATTTCTGAGATTTCTCCCACCGGGTCTGCAAGCGCTGCAACCTGACGCAAACCTACCATCATGGCGTCAATGCCCTCGTCTGAAACCCTCAGGCGGTCTAACATAGCGTTATCTAAACCATTATTTCGGCCGGCTAGTAAATCTTTTTCATTTGCTGCAATTAAGCCAGATCTAGAGGCATCTAAGGCGTTCGCCATAGCGATAAGAGCATTATTTTTTACCAAGGTAGGTGCTGTGGCCAAAACCGTGGAAGCGGCTTTAGCTTGGGACCCTAATTGCTGCATGTAATCAGCGACTGACATGATAAAAATCTCTTAAAAAAATGTAACAATACTTGCGCGAACATTATAGCCCAAATTGAACCTAAATAGAGGAAAAACCAGAGCTATTACTGGAATTTTTCTATTCTCCCCATGCCGGCACTAAGGTCTGCGGCAAACCCAGTTGAGACATAATTCGCGCCACCACAAAATCCACCATATCTGCCACAGTTTGCGGCCTATTATAAAACCCAGGGCTGGCAGGAATAACCACCGCACTCATTCGGGTTAATTTGAGCATATGCTCAAGATGAATCTCTGAATAAGGCGCCTCTCGAGGCACTAAAATTAATTTACGACGTTCTTTTAAATGCACATCAGCAGCACGCTCAATTAAATTATTACTTGAGCCACAAGCAATTGCTGATAAGCTGCCCGTGCTGCATGGGCACACCACCATTGCGTCACCACCACCAGAGCCCGATGCTACTGGAGCCATCCATTGCTGCTTGGCAAACACCCGTAACTGCCCCGTTTCTGCACCATACAATTCACTAAAAAAGGCTTGCATTGCCGATGTGGCCGAAGGCACTTTAAGGTCTGTTTCTGTTGCCAATACCACCTGCGCTGCTGAAGAAACCATCAGCGACACCTCGCACTTTGCTGCCAAGAGGCACTGCAACAAGCGCAAACCGTACTGCACGCCTGAAGCACCAGTAATAGCCAAGGTCACCTTGTAGGGTCTTTCTGTTGGAGATGGCGTTTTACCAGCTGTTTGATTCATAATCGTGTGTATAAGGTGAGTTTCATCGTTATTGTACCAGCTAAAGGCTCATAAGCTACCACCCACTACTGACACAAACTCACATAACTTTGCCATAGCGCAAAAGCGGGTCACATTAGACTTAAGCCGCAAGACTTTTTGTAGTAAGTATCATATAATTGCGCCCAACTTTTATGCGCTATAATGGACGTCCCTAAAAATCTCATGCTGAGCCTCAATCAAGCCTTTGAGCAATCCCAAGTTGACCCCCAACTTGTCTCCGTAGTTGACTCTATAACCATCACCTGTAAAAACATTGCCGAGCGCCTTCGTGGCGGTGCTTTAAGCGGTCTATATGGATCTGCTGAGCAAGAAAACGTGCAAGGTGAAATACAGAAAAAACTAGATGTCATTTCTAACGACTTACTCAAGCAGGCCCTACTGGCTAACCGCAACGTTGCTGGCATCGCTTCTGAAGAAGAAGAACAGGCGATTGCAGGCAATGCAGAAGGCCAGTACCTGGTCACTTTTGACCCATTAGATGGCAGCTCCAACATAGATGTTAACGTTACGGTGGGTACCATTTTTTCCGTGTTAGCGTTGCCAGAAAACTGCACCCAAGTGACTACTGATACGTTTTTGCAGGCAGGCCGCAAACAGATAGCTGCAGGTTATGTTCTTTACGGCCCTTCAGTAATTCTTGCAATTACTACAGGTAACGGTGTGGCTATGTATAACTTGGGCTCAGATGGTGTTTTTTACCAAACTGAAGACCAAATCCAAGTACCTGAAACCACAGAAGAATTTGCTATTAACATGTCTAACCAACGTTTTTGGCAAGCCCCCATGCAAAACTACGTCAATGATTTATTGCTTGGCGAAAAAGGCCCTCTAGGCAAACGTTTTAACATGCGCTGGATTGCTTCCATGGTGGCTGAAGTTCACCGCATTTTGACCCGTGGTGGTATATTTATGTACCCCTATGACAGCCGAGACCCAAGTAAAGCGGGTAAGCTACGCTTAATGTATGAAGGCAACCCCATGAGTTTCCTTATTGAGCAAGCAGGCGGCGCCTCTAGTGATACTCAAAAACCCATTATGGACGTAGAACCTAACCATATTCACCAGCGTGTGCCAGTGATTTTAGGCTCTAAGGAAGAGGTTGAGCGAGTTAATCGCTATCACCAAACCTAATGGCCACATTAGGCTGTGCATTAGTTAACATACTATCTATTAACCATTATTAGGATCAGACTAGATCATGAGCTACCAAAACATCCCAGCGGGTAAAGATTTACCTCACGACATTTATGTTGTCATTGAAATTCCAGCCAACAGCAGCCCTGTTAAGTACGAAATTGACAAAGATGCTGACGCTTTATTTGTTGACCGCTTTATGGCTTCACCGATGTTTTATCCAGCCAACTATGGCTATATAAACAACACACTGGCAGACGATGGCGACGCCTTAGACGTCTTAGTTGTAACGCCTTATCCTGTAGTGCCGGGTAGTGTTATCCGTTGCCGCCCCGTAGGTGTTTTAAACATGACAGATGAAGCTGGTGAAGACGCCAAGCTATTGGCTGTCCCTCATGAGAAGCTAACTCAAGCATACAACGACGTACAAGACATTACCGACTTGCCAGAAATGCTACGCAACCAGATCAAAGAATTCTTTGAAAACTATAAGAACCTAGAAAAAGGCAAGTGGGTTAAGGTTGAAAGTTGGGAAGGTGTAGAGTCTGCCAAGGCTAAAATCCAAGTGGCTGCAGCCGCATACAAAAGCTAACCAGTGCGAGTTTGCCCCATTGAAATATCAATGGGGCAAACTGTTAACTTAACCCTGAGTTAACAACCCTCTTAAGTCTATAATACCTGCATTGGCCCGAGCTATATACGACGCCATAACTAACGAGTGGTTCGCCACTAGGCCGAATCCTGAGCCATTCATCACCATAGGGCTCCATAAAGTTTCTTGAGTCGACTCTAATTCCCGAATAATCTGCCGCAAACTCACCAGGGCATTTTTCTTTTCTAACACTGACTTGAAGTCTACTTCAATAGCGCGTAACAACTGAATCAATGCCCAACTGGCACCACGTGCTTCATAAAATACATCATCTATTTCTGACCAAGGCGTTTTAATTTCTAACTCACTTGCAGTACTAGTGGACTGCGTTGCTTCAGCATCTCCTGCCAGATCTGTATTTAAACGTTTTTGACCAACGCTAGCACTAAGGCGCTGCGACAAACTACCCAATCGGGTTTCTACATCGCCTAACCAGCGCGTCAAATTATCTGCCCGGGCATAAAACTGTGCCTTACTTTGCTGGCCATCAGATAGCCTGTCCAAATAACGCGTGAGCGCATTAACACCCGTGCGATACTCTCCTTCACTTGACGGCAACATCCAGCTTTCACTATCAAAATTAAATTGTGGCTCTGCAACAGCCAAATCCATATCTTCTGTGGATTGAGATTGAGAACGACTAAAATCTTTTCGCATAGCACGAGATAAATCACGCACTTGAATCAGCACTCCATATTCCCAATTAGGGATGTTATCCATCCAAACGCCTGGCAAGGAAACATCATTTGAAAGGTAACCGCCAGGCTTATCTAATAGGGTATTGGCAAGGTGCAATAAAGCCTTTGTTGTCGCTTCACCAATGACTGTTTGGGCACTAGGTGGTTGCGAAACATCTGGCTCGCTATTCCAATAGAAGCCTAACACTGATGCCATTAATGCATAAGCTAATAAAACAGTGCCAACAGCCTTGAGTACCCAGTGACTGCCATCCACATAATCTTCTTTTAGATTGCGTAATCCCTGCTTGATGTTAAGCATTACTAATTCCCTTGTGTTTTGCTGGGTGTTTTACCCTGCATATAGCGGGGTATAGTCTTTCATATGCCACTTAACATAGCCAGTAGAGCATCACTTTTAAGGTGCTAATTACCATATACTTCAAGCTCATCTTTGCGGGCAAGGTAGCTAATTTCTAGGCGTGCCGGCCTACTGTGTTTAATATTAGCTCTGATGCGTTGCTCTGGATCTGCACTATTCATAGCCTGATATACCCAACGCGCTTGCGTGTCACTAGGCGCCACAATCAGCAGAGTGGCTCGCAAACCGTGGGTTTTTTTGGCCAGCACAACTAACCACTGAGCTAGCTGCTTATCCTGTTGCTTAATAAGATGAGCAGGCAAAAGGAGCTTTTGAGTACGTATGGCTGGCAGTTCGGTTACTGGCTCAGATACCACAATCATTTGCTGCTTAACATTGCGATTTTCAATGAGCGCCCTCATTTTGGCCAGCTCATTATGCTTTGGGATTATTTTTTTTGCGCGAGACCAAAAGACCCGTGCTTGTTCAATTTTACCTTTATTAAGGCTCGCTTTTAACAATACATAATAGCGTTGAACAATTTTTTCCAAGGCAGCTAAGGCCAGGGGGTTCTGAGGTTCTTTTGCTAACACTTTAGACAAATAATAATAGGCACTTTTAGCCTTTGGCGTGGTTAATTGGTCTTTTTCAAAAGCCCAGCCGGCTTCGCCTAACCAAAAAGCAACGCTGTCAGTGGGGTTTTGAGTAGATACCAAAGACACCGGTATTATTTTTTTAGCAACAGAAGCGACCGTTTTAATGACAGATACAGGCTTCTTAATTAATGATGTTTTTTTCTTGGCTAATAGGATCGCTTTTTTAGGAACAGGCGTCGTTAGATCCGATACCGGCGGCGATGTTGCAGTGACAGAAGCCATCTTCACTTTAGGTTTTACTTGAGTGAAGCCTTTTTGGATTGGTTCTGCCTTAATTGGCTCTGCCTTAATTGGCTCTGCCTTAATTGGTTCTGCCTTAATTGGTTCTGCGTTAATTAGTTCTGCCTGAATTGGCTCTGCCTGAATTGGCTCTGCCTGAATTGGCTCTGCCTGAATTGGCTCTAGTGGGAGCGGATCAACTATGGACGGGTTAGCCACTTTTGACGTTGGAATTATTGGTAGGTCAATTACTGGGGCGTTAACAACAGGTTCTGCTTCAGAACTAATTGGCTGCTGCGCAACACACGCTGTAAGCATTAAAAATACACCACACAAAATGGCAGTTTGAAGTCTTATTAACGGGTTAACGAGTGGCAGGGGCATAAAACAGAATCCAAAATAATTTATGTCTATAAGAGTAACAGACGCGAGAAGACTCCTCTAGGACTAAATAAATTACAAAAACTTCGGCAAATTCCTGCCAACCTGCTATTATCTTCCATCATCTTCATCAACTTGCTGCAGCAACGGAAAGTATTTAATGGCCCAGATCCTGCTACTTAATGGCCCCAACCTCAACCTTCTTGGCAAGAGAGAGCCTGGAATTTATGGCACCTTGACCCTGGCGCAGATAGAGTCTCAATGCCAATCTCAGTGTCAGCAAGCGGGTGTGACGTTAGACTGTAAACAAAGTAACGCTGAGCACGAACTCATAGAAGCAGTTCATCAAGCGCCTGATCAAGGTGTTCAATTTATTGTTATTAACCCAGCAGCGTTTACACATACTAGTGTGGCACTGCGAGATGCCTTTCTTGGAGTGAACATCCCTTTTATTGAAGTTCATTTGAGTAACGTGCACAAGCGCGAAACCTTCCGTCATCATTCCTATTTGTCCGACATTGCCGAGGGCGTTATTTGCGGCCTAGGCGTTGACGGTTACCATTTTGCTATGGACGCCGCCATTGGCCGTTTGAGCAGTTAATCCTCATTGTAAAAATTATAGAGAGATCCCATGGATATTCGTAAAGTTAAAAAGCTCATCGAGTTGCTAGAAGAGTCTGACATTAACGAAATTGAAATTAAAGAAGGTGAAGAGTCTGTGCGCATTAGCCGCGCTTCATCAGCGATGATGATGGCCGCAGCTGCACCTGTAATGCAAGCTGCTCCAGTAGCAGCTGTCGCTGCCGTTGCTGCACCTGCTGCTGTTCCAAGTACACCTGCAGTTAGCGGTCACGCTGTAGCTTCTCCTATGGTGGGTACTTTTTACCGTTGCCCATCGCCAGGTGCTCCGGCATTTTCTGAAGTAGGGCAAACCGTGAAAGAAGGTGATGTCATTTGCATTATTGAAGCCATGAAAATGATGAATCAAATTGAAGCTGACAAGTCTGGCACCATTACAGCTATATTAGTGGAAGATGGCGAAGCGGTTGAATTTGATCAACCTCTGGTCACCATTGCCTAATACCGGAGTTTCCTATGTTAGAAAAAGTTGTTATCGCTAACCGTGGAGAAATTGCCCTGCGCATTTTGCGTGCCTGTAAAGAACTAGGCATCAAGACTGTGGCTGTGCACTCCAAGGCAGACAAAGACCTTATGCATGTGCGCTTAGCTGACGAAGCAGTATGCATTGGGCCAAATTCGTCTACTGAAAGCTATTTAAATATCCCCCGCATTTTATCTGCTGCGGAAGTTACCCATGCCACAGGCATTCACCCAGGATATGGGTTCTTAGCAGAAAATGCTGACTTTGCAGAAATGGTAGAGAGCAGTGGCTTTACCTTTATAGGTCCCACAGCAGCAACCATTCGTATAATGGGTGATAAAGTTGCAGCAATTAAAGCGATGCAGCAATCCGGCGTGCCTACAGTGCCAGGGTCTGATGGCCCTCTAGACGATGACGAAGAGCGGACTAAACGCATTGCAAGAGGCATCGGCTATCCCGTTATTATTAAAGCCTCCGCTGGGGGTGGTGGTCGTGGAATGCGCGTTGTGCACAATGAAGAAACCCTGATTACGTCCATTTTAGTGACCAAGGCGGAGTCCAAAGGTGCCTTCGGTAACGATACAGTTTACATGGAAAAGTTCTTACAGAACCCTCGCCACGTAGAGGTACAAATTTTGGCTGATGGCCAAGGTGGTGTTATTCACCTTTATGATCGGGACTGTTCTATGCAGCGTCGCCATCAAAAAGTGGTAGAAGAAGCACCTGCCCCGCATATGGATGCAGCGGCCCGCACGCAAGTGCTTAAAAGCTGCACTGATGCCTGCCTTGAAATCGGTTACCGTGGTGCAGGTACGTTTGAATTTTTGTATGAAGACGGTGGTTTCTATTTTATTGAAATGAACACTCGTGTTCAGGTAGAGCATCCGGTGTCCGAGATGATCACTGGTATAGACATCATCAAAGAACAACTGCTTGTTGCCAGTGGTTACCCACTGTCTGTGAAGCAAGAAGATATCACTATAAACGGCCATGCCTTTGAGTGCCGCATAAACGCAGAAGATGCTAAAACATTTATGCCAAGCCCAGGTAAAGTAACCCAGTTTCATGCGCCAGGTGGTTTGGGCGTTCGCGTAGATTCACACCTATATAGTGGCTATACCGTACCTCCATTTTATGACTCAATGATTGCTAAGATAATCACCCACGCGCCCACTCGCAAAGAAGCACTAAAACGTATGGAAGTGGCTTTAGACGAAATGATCATTGATGGCATTAAGACCAACATCCCACTACAAAAAGAAATTGTAAGGGATGCTCTGTTTGCCGAAGGTGGCGTTAATATACACTACCTAGAGAAGAAACTAGGGCTTTAAACCGACTACTTACCCCCCTCGTCTTCGATCTTATCAAGGCTGTTTGTTGACCCTTGCAAGTGTCACGAGCGTCAATAGATCAGGGCAAAAGAGGGCAATAGCGAGGAGTTTACAGTAAGTAAGTAAATGACGAGCTTGAGCCCTTTTTTAACGCCGAAATATTAGGCGTAATAGCTTACAGAGATCAAACAATGCCTTGGGTTCAAATTACCTTATCTTCCACACCTGAACACTCTGAGTTTTTAGAGGACATGCTATTGCTATGCGGTGCAGGGGCTGTAAGCATGCTAGATGGTGCAGACGAGCCTGTATTTGAGCCTATTAAAGGCACTACACCTCTATGGCAAGATACGCGGGTGATGGGCTTATTTGAGGCCGATACAAACGGTGATGTTTTACTTGAGCACCTGAGTAGCGGGTGGCAAGAGGCTTTCCCACATATCACGTTTCCAAGCCACAAACTCGAAATTTTAGAAGACAAAGATTGGGAAAGGCAGTGGATGGATCGCTTTGAACCCATTCAATTTGGTGAACACCTGTGGGTTTGCCCCAGCTGGAAACCCGTACCAGACCCAAGCGCAGCTAATCTAATGCTAGACCCAGGGCTGGCTTTTGGCACTGGCAGCCACCCCACTACAGCGTTATGTTTGCAATGGATTGCAGAACAAAACTGGCAAACAAAAACGGTAATTGATTATGGCTGTGGCTCAGGCATTTTAGCCATTGGCGCCATACTCATGGGTGCTGAATATGTGGTGGGCGTAGATAACGATACCCAAGCATTAACTGCCACCATAGATAATGCTCAGCGCAACGGCATTGCTGCTGAAAAAATTCCCGTATTTCTACCAGAAAATACGCCTAGTGAGGCCGTAGATGTCATGCTTGCAAACATCTTAGCAGGGCCATTGATCGATATGGCATCACGCTTAGCTGAGCTCACCAAGACTGGTGGTTTAATTGCCCTATCTGGTATTCTTGAGCATCAGGCCAGTGCCGTTATAGACGCTTATGAACCTTGGTTTGATATGCATTCTGTCGTCTCTAAAGAGGATTGGGTTCGTATTGACGGCACGAAACGCTAACTCATCATGGAATTTAGTAACACTGAGTTAATCCTCATTAGTGGCATTTTTGCTTGGTCTGGTTTCGTGCGCGCAGGCTTGGGATTTGGTGGGGCTGCACTGGGTTTGCCACTCATGTTATTAGTAAAAGACCAACCTTTGTTCTTTTTACCTATCGTTGCTACTCACCTACTCATATTTTCTGGCATTACTACGGGGCTGCGCTTTCAGCAAGTAGACCGTGAGTTTTTGAAAGAATCGCTAACGTGGATGATCATCCCCAAACTCATTGGTGTTATCGGCTTATTGAGTATGCCAACCCAATGGATGGTGATTTTTATTTATTCTATTACTGGTTTTTACGCGATTACTTGGATAGTGAAATGGGAAATTAGCAGCCAGTCCCCTTGGGTAGACCGTTTACTCTATATCCTAGGTGGCTATTTTAGTGGTGCCTCATTGATTGGCGCTCCCCTGATTGTTGCTGTAGCGGTAAGAAAAATGGCTATATCAGCCTACCGTGATACCTTGTTTGTACTCTGGTTCATTCTGGTCCTAATCAAGATGTCGGCCTTTGCTATTGCAGGGGTAGATCTTCAATGGCAGTGGTCCCTGGCCCTACTTATACCAACCACCTGTGGCCACCTTCTTGGGCTTAAATTTCATCACCTCATGCTTCAGCGTAACCCTCAAGTGGTACGTCAATGGCTTGGTGTATGCTTATTAGGGATAGTTTGTATTGCCCTGTGGCAATAAGGTTTTAATGTCGCCTGTGTTACAATTATGTCGCTTGTGTTACAATAATTAGTACCCATTAATTACACAGGAGTAAAAAATATCTTATTAAATACAACAGTGACGAAGGCCAAATGAAGCGTATTACTTTGAAAGTAGGCAGCGGTGTTTTAACTGAAAACAATGCCGTCGCCAAGCAGCGTATGCTTAATTTAGTCTCATTTATCGTCAAGTTGAAGCAGTTTTATGACGTCATTTTGGTCTCTTCAGGTGCCGTCTCATCAGGCTATACCGCACTCAAATTAGATCGAAAAAAGCATATTAGTAAAAAAGTACTGGCCGCTGTAGGTCAGCCAATTTTAATGAGCAACTATAAAGCGCTGTTCGATATTTATGATGTCGTCACTAGTCAGGTGCTAATGACAGAAGAAGATTTTGATTCATTAGCGCATATCGAAATTTTTCGTCAAATTATAGATTCACAAATTGAACACGAAATAATGCCCATCGTTAACGAAAATGATATCACTACTATTTCTGAGCAAGTATTTGGTGACAACGATCAATTATCGGCTCATGTCGCCCACCACAGCGGCTCGGAAATTCTAGTTATTCTGAGCGACATTGACGGCTACTATGACAAAAACCCCAACGAGCACGATGACGCAGTATTGTTCAAATTAGTCACAAAAATTCCGCCCTCTGAACTTCAGAAGCCAGATTCGTCTACCCATGAATTTGCTACTGGAGGCATAGTAACCAAGCTTAAAGCTACCCAATTTATGCTAGATCAGGGCCGCGACATGTTTCTTTGTAATGGCTACGACCTAACCTCCGCAGAAGAATTTTTGCTCGAAGGGACACACAACAAGGGAACGTTATTTTCTCACTCAAACAGTTAACCACACATGTATGCCTGGCTAACACATGGCTGCCTAGGTATGCAGAACGCAGTTAAGTTGTTAACTCAACGATGTAGCGCCAGTTTCCATACGAATAATCTTTCCACCTTGAAGCATAGAAATGCCCATAACGGCTTCTTTTGTGTCATCTGGGTAAGACATAAACATATGCGCTACTAAAATGTCATCATTCTCATAAACACAACGGGTAGAATCTTGAATAAACTTGTCATTACCAAACATGCCCGTAATCATTTCGCCCCATTGGCTTTTGGAGAAGCTGTTGCCGGTTTTATGAAAAACAACAGTAAAATCTTCATGCAGAAGGTCCATGTAAGCCGCTACATTTTTATCAGCCATTGACTGTTCTATTTTATCGTACATCGACATTATGAGTTTCCTTTTATTATAATTATTTAAGTGCACTGCGTGCATCACCATAGACGGTCTATTAAGCTCAATGTGTTCGCAAGCAAATTTCATCATACATTCTTCTAGGTATCAAATATAGTACATTTTCTGTACTCAGAAAGGGGGTTAAATATCACCTTAAATACGCACCCTCAGCGTTTGTTTTAACACATATAGCCAATTTCATCACCAGATGAGTTGAACAAAAAACGTACAACTCGTACAATAGGGTCATTAATTTTTAACACTCTCTTGTGACAAATTTTAGGCATTTTTTAAACTTGTAATGAATTACTCTAGTGTTATTCACGGTTTTGCTATTGGTCCTCACCAGCTTGAAAATGGCTTGATTTTGGCGCCCATGGCTGGGATCACTGACCGTCCATTTCGGCACCTATGTCGTCACCTAGGTGCGGGGCTAGCTGTTGCCGAAATGCTCACTTCTGACACCTCCTTGTGGCATACACAAAAATCTCAACGCCGCTTACCCCATGCTGATGACAGTTTGCCTATTAGTGTGCAAATTGCCGGCAGTGAGCCAGCTCAAATGGCCCATGCGGCCCAAGCCAATGTTGCGCTTGGGGCCCAAATTATCGATATTAATATGGGTTGCCCTGCAAAAAAAGTACTCAAAAAAGCTGCAGGTTCAGCATTACTGCGAGACCCTAACTTAGTTAAAGACATACTAACAGCAGTGGTTTCTGCCGTAGACGTGCCGGTAACTTTAAAGATACGCACAGGATGGAGTACTGACCAACGTAACGGTTTAGATATTGCAAATATTGCCCAAGATGCGGGCATCCAAGCCCTCGCAGTGCATGGCAGAACACGTGCCTGTGGATTTAAAGGTGAGGTAGAGTACGACACGATCGCTGCTATAAAGCAGGCCTTAAATATCCCAGTGATTGCTAACGGCGACATCAATACTGCAGAAGATGCGGCCCATGTGCTCTGTTATACTGGTGCTGATGGGATTATGATAGGTAGAGGCGCCCAAGGCAACCCTTGGCTTTTCCAACAGGTGCACCACTACCTTAAACATGGCACACCCCTAGAAAAACCGAGCAACGCTAAAGTTTGGCAAATATTAGAGCAACATCTATATGGTCTGTATAGCTTGTATGGAGAGGTTATGGGGCCACGCATTGCACGCAAACATGTGGGCTGGTACCTGAAGCAAGAACCTACCCAGCGAAAACTATTTAATCAACTACAGACTCAACTGCAGCAACTTGAGTTTTTAAACCACTACTTTGACAGCGCTGAAGAGCAGGCGGCTTAGCACCATGAGCTATAACACCAATAACCCCACAAACACGTTGCTTGAAGCCCAGAGCCCTACAAACACGTTGCCTGAAGCCCAGAGCCCTAGCAACAATTCGGCTTTGAGCAATGATAATGACGCCGAGAAAGGGCAAGTGCCAAAGTCCTTACGCCAAAGTGTAGAACAATCTTTAACCCAGTACTTTAACGAACTTGATGGCCAACAAACCACTGCGTTATATGATTTATTTATGCATCAGGTAGAGGCTCCATTGTTTGAGTGCGTAATGCAACACACTCAAGATAACCAGTCTAAGGCGGCTGCCCTTCTTGGCCTTAACCGAGGCACTTTACGTAAAAAATTAAAACAGTACGATTTACTTTAGACAGCACCAACCTCCGTAGTTAAAAGGATAGAATCATGTCACATGTACACGCCATTCGCCGGGCTCTCATCAGCGTTTCAGATAAAAAAGGCATCGTAGAATTTGCCCAACAATTGAGTCATTCTGGAGTGGAAATTTTGTCCACCGGGGGCACTTTTAAGTTATTAAATGATTCAGGTATCGCTGCTATTGAAGTCTCTGATTACACTGGTTTCCCAGAAATGATGGATGGCCGTGTAAAAACACTACACCCCAAAATTCACGGTGGCATTTTGGGCCGGCGTGGGCAAGACGACGGGGTCATGGAAGAGCATGGCATTGATGCAATTGACCTTGTGGTAGTGAATCTTTATCCGTTTAAAGCTACCATTGAACGTGATGACTGCACCTTAGATATGGCTATTGAAAATATAGACATTGGCGGCCCTACCATGGTTCGCTCAGCCGCAAAGAATAACAAACATGTCGCGATTGTAGTGAACTCTTCTGACTACTCGGGCATCCTTAAAGAGTTAACAAATAAAGGTGGCCTAAGCCAAACCACACGCACAGACCTTGCCTGTAAAGCATTTGAACACACGGCTATGTACGATGGTGCAATCGCTAATTACCTAGGCGCACAATTGGATACACGCTCTAAATTCCCACGCACCTTTAACACTCAATTTAAAAAGGTTCAGGATATGCGCTATGGTGAAAACCCACATCAAAGTGCTGCCTTTTATACAGAAAATGAGACCAACGAAGCTAGTGTATCCACTGCCCAACAAGTGCAAGGCAAGGCACTTTCGTTTAACAATATTGCTGATACAGATGCGGCTATAGAGTGTGTAAAGGCCTTTCAAGATCCTGCTTGCGTTATTGTTAAACATGCAAACCCATGCGGTGTAGCTATGGGTAAAGATATTACTGAAGCCTATGAAAAAGCTTACAGTACTGATTCAACCTCCGCGTTTGGTGGCATTATTGCATTTAACCGTGAACTAGACTCTGCCACTGCTCAACGCATTATAGACCGACAATTTGTAGAAGTGATTATTGCGCCAAGCATCAGTGCTTCTGCCGCAGCAACCCTAGCCAGAAAGCCTAATGTTCGCGTATTAAGCTGTGGCGACTTGCCGCATTTACGAGTCGCAGAGCTAGACTACAAACGCGTCACTGGCGGTTTATTAGTTCAAGACCGCGATTTAGGCCAAATGCTTGAGGCTGACCTAAAAATTGTCAGCCAACGCATGCCAACAGAAGCTGAAATGCATGACCTACAATTTGCTTGGAAGGTCGCAAAATATGTTAAATCAAATGCCATAGTATATTGCAAAGGCGGCATGACGATTGGTGTTGGTGCTGGGCAAATGAGCCGGGTTTACAGCGCTAAAATCGCGGGCATTAAGGCAAGTGATGAAGGCTTAGAAGTTAAAGGTTCGGTCATGGCATCTGATGCTTTCTTTCCTTTCCGCGATGGGATCGATGCCGCTGCAGAAGCTGGCATTAGCGCTATTATTCAGCCGGGTGGCTCAATGCGCGATGATGAAATTATTACTGCAGCCAATGAACATAACATTAGTATGATATTTACTGGAATGCGTCACTTCCGTCATTAATATAATCCATAGCCCCAGCGCATCCTATAGTTCGCACGGGACTGAGTAATGACAAGACAACTAGTCACTTAAGCAACAGGAAATAACATGAATGTATTAATTATTGGTGGTGGTGGCCGTGAACACGCACTGGCATGGCAAGCCTCTAAAAACCGAGGCGTACACAAAATATTTGTAGCGCCGGGTAATGCGGGCACCGCCTTAGAAAACAAAACCGAAAATGTTGCTATCGATGTGATGGACATTGAGGGTTTATTGCACTTTGCCAAGACCAATAATATAGATCTAACCATTGTTGGGCCTGAAGCCCCCCTAGTTGCAGGTGTGGTCGATCTATTTCGCGCTGCAGGCATGGATATCTTTGGCCCAACTCAAGGTGCTGCGCAGCTTGAGGGCTCTAAAGCCTATGCCAAAGACTTCCTCAAACGTCATAACATCCCAACAGCAGCATACGAAACCTTTACAGAGATTGCACCCGCTGTGGCATACATTAAGGCTCAAGGTGCTCCCATTGTTGTTAAAGCTGACGGCTTAGCTGCAGGCAAAGGTGTGATTTTAGCAGACAGTGTAGAACAAGCCTGTACAGCAGTGGAAGACATGCTAGCAGGTAATGCTTTTGGCGAGGCAGGTAACCGTGTTGTTATTGAGGAGTTTTTAATAGGCGAAGAAGCCAGCTTCATTGTTATGGCAGACGGAAAAAATGTGCTGCCACTAGCTTCTAGTCAGGATCACAAGGCACGGGACGAAGGTGACCAAGGCCCTAACACAGGCGGCATGGGGGCCTACTCACCTGCTCCTTTGGTTGATGAAGCAATGCATAAACGCATTATGGATGAAGTCATTATGCCCACTGTTAACGGTATGGCTACTGACGGTTATGTTTACACAGGTTTTCTCTACGCAGGCATCATGGTTGCAGCTGATGGCACACCTAAGGTGTTAGAATTTAACTGCCGTTTTGGTGACCCTGAAACTCAACCTATTATGATGCGACTTAAGAACAGTATCGTAGAGCTTTGTATTGCAGGCACAATGGGGGTTCTAGATCAAACTATAGCCTACTGGGATGACCGCCCAGCCGTTGGTGTAGTTTTAGCTGCGCAAGGGTATCCAGACAATTACCCTAAAGGCGATGTTATTAGCTTACCCGAAGAAGCGGGCAATACCAGTAAGATATTCCATGCGGGGACTGCTCTCAATGAAGACGGAATGGTGATTACTAATGGAGGGCGGGTACTGTGTGCTGTTTCGCTTGGCGATACAGTAGGCCAGGCTCAGCATAACGCCTATGAACTTGCCGACAAAATCAGCTGGGAAGGCAAGTTTTGTCGCCGTGATATCGCTTATAGGGCTATTGCTCGAGAACAACTTCATTAACCTGTTAACACTGGGTCACTACTATGAGTACTATTTTTGATAAAATTATCAGCCGAGAGATTCCAGCTGATATTATTTATGAAGATGAGCAGGTTTTAGCTTTTAAGGACATCGCACCAAAAGCACCTGTGCATTATTTAATCATTCCTAAACAACCCATCGCTACACTTAACGATGCTAACCCAGAGCATCAAGCCCTACTTGGACACATGATGCTTACGGCTGCTAAGTTAGCCAAAGAGGCAGGTGTTGCAGAAGGTGGTTATCGCGTGCAAATGAACTGTAACCCTGACGGTGGTCAAGTGGTGTACCATATTCACCTGCATTTGATGGGTGGCAGGGCGTTTTGTGCTTAACGCAGAGGCATGTTTGCTTACCGGTTAGCTACTGCTAAGCAGCTCTGTTAAAGCCTGCACTAACATTTCACAATCACTTGCGCTGCCTACGCTAATACGCAGGTAGTTAGTGATGCGTGGACTATTAGTAAGATGCCGCACAATAATGCCTTGCTGCCTTAATGCCGCTGCAATAGCTGCTGCTTCCATAGATCGATGGGTCACGAATAAGAAGTTAGCATGGGATTGAGTCATGCTAAAGCCCAATGCCTTTAACTGACCTGCAAGTTGCTCGCGCTGCTCAATATTGGCTTGGCAGGTCTGTTGGAAATAATCTTCATCTTCTATTGCTGCTAAAGCACCGGCTTGAGCTTCGCTGCTTAAAGGGTATGAATTAAAGCTATTCTTTACTCTTTCTAGAGCGTCTATTAGGTGACTTTGGCCAAAGGCAAAGCCTACCCTTAAACCGGCTAAAGAACGCGATTTTGATAGTGTTTGAACCACCAACAAGTTATCAAATTGTGGCACCAGTTGTGTAGCTGACTGGCCACCAAAGTCGATATACGCTTCGTCTATCACTACCACCCTATTGGGATTGGCTGTAAGTAATTGACCAATGGCCACTAAGCTAAGTAACTCACCAGTGGGCGCATTTGGGTTGGGAAGGATCACTCCGCCATTAGGCCCCTGATAGTCATTTACGTTAATAGTGAGGTCTTCGGCTAGGGGCACTTCGCGCTTGTCGATGCCATACAACCCACAATACACGGGGTAAAAACTATAACTAATGTCTGGAAACAATAACGGTTCGCTGTGTTGTAATAATGCCTGAAAGGTATGGGCTAAAACCTCATCAGACCCGTTACCTACAAACACTTGGTCCACTGCCAACCCTGCACGCTTGGCCAGACTTTGGCATAATTCAGTGGCGTTGGGGTCTGGGTACAGACGCAATGAGTCGCACAGCTGACCTTGCATTGCTGCAAACACCTTCGAGGAAGGTGGGAATGGGTTTTCATTGGTATTAAGCTTCACTAAGTTACTTAGCTTAGGTTGTTCTCCAGGCACGTAGGGCAGTAGATTATGTACTTTGGGTGACCAAAAGCGATTTGCGTTAATGTTTGTTGAACTCACGTTAGGAACCCAGCTCTATAATTTCATAGTCATGGGTTATTGCAACGCCACCCTTTTCTAGCATGATAGAAGCAGAACAGTACTCTTCAGATGATAACTTAATAGCACGGGCAACATGCTTAGGTTTTAAATTACGGCCAGTCACCACAAAGTGCACATGGATTTTTGTAAAGACCGACGGCACTGCATCAGCGCGTTCTGCACTGAGCTGTGCCACACAATCTGTTA
This sequence comes from Candidatus Njordibacter sp. Uisw_056, assembly GCF_047730085.1. Taxonomy (NCBI): domain Bacteria; kingdom Pseudomonadati; phylum Pseudomonadota; class Gammaproteobacteria; order Pseudomonadales; family Candidatus Njordibacteraceae; genus Candidatus Njordibacter; species Candidatus Njordibacter sp. Uisw_056. The sequence goes on from NZ_CP159830.1 coordinate 2,153,650, forward strand.
CATCTTGACGGGTTTTTTTAAGAATGGTCATCACATCAAACGCTGTGCAACCTCCTAACCCCATCAGCATTAACTCCATCGGTCGAGCGCCTAGGTTTTTACCCCCTGAAGTAGGTGGGCCATCTAAAGTCACTTTATGACCAGAGCCTGATTCGGCATTAAAACTAACACCACCAGCCCAACTAACGTTTGCTTCCATAATGCGCTACTACCTAATGTATGTATTAATCTATAGTTGTTACTGCTGCGGACGCCATACTTGGGTACGACCAAACAAAGAAATACCGATATAGCCACGCAAATCTAGGGTGCCATCAGCACTGAGCTTAATGGTGCACTTGTAAGCTTTACCATTACTTGGATCATATATGGTGCCACCTTGCCACTTGTGCTTGCCTTTCTTTTCACCAACGTAGCTCATGCCATTAAGCATGACTAACCCAATAATCAGTTGCTCATGTTGCGTGGCATCCGGATTTTTACGATCAGTTTTTACCTGACCATCTAATCCACTCTCATGCCCTACAGGGTAAAGAGGCTCTTTTAAAGACACAAATTTACCAAAATACTCACCGTTCTGTTGATAAATCTCTACCACTGCCTTGTCATCTGGAGTAATCCAGGAGCCAATAATTTGATCACCGTTAGCTAAAGCATAAGTACTACTTAGCACCCACACCAGAGCAACTAGTGTTGTTAGCAGCGCGGCCTTTGCCACACGAAGAACCGGCTTAGTAACGGGAAATGCTGCAGCTTTAACCTCAGACTGAGGTTGAGCTTGGCTTAGGGGCTGTAATGAGTTTTTCATAATTAATGCTCTCTTATATTTATTTTATTAAACATTAATTAACCGAACAATTCGGCTAATTTTGCACCAGGATCACTAGCACGCATAAAGGACTCTCCCACCAAAAACGAATTCACCTTTTGGTTTTTCATCAAAGTTACATCGGCAGGAGTATGGATGCCACTTTCCGTAATCACTATTCGATTTTCTGGCACCATCGAAAATAAGTCAAAGGTTGTCTGCAGAGTCAGTTCAAAGGTATGTAAATTTCGATTATTAATACCCACTAAAGGTGTACTCAAGGTTAGGGCCCGGGCCAACTCTTGCGCGTCATGGGATTCTACCAATACATCCATGCCTAGATGTTCAGCCAACTGAGCCAACTGCTGCATTTGCTGATCTTCCAAACAGGCTACGATGAGTAAAATACAATCTGCACCAATCGCTCTAGATTCGTAAACCTGATAAGGGTCTACAATAAAATCTTTACGAATAACAGGTAGGTTACACGCTGCACGCGCTAGCTGTAAATAGTCTTCGTGGCCCTGAAAGAAGTCAGCGTCTGTTAATACTGATATACATGCAGCCCCACCCGCTTCATAGCTAGCAGCTATGGCTGCCGGGTTAAAGTTTTCACGGATCACACCTTTACTGGGCGAGGCTTTCTTAGCTTCGGCAATCACCGCTGGTAAGCCTTGTGCTAATTTTTTTTGCATAGCTTTAGTAAAACCACGTGGAGCCATTGGACCACTTCGATTGGCTTCAACTTTAAGTTTTAGGTCATCGATGGAGGTGTGTTGCTGGCGCTGAGCGATCTCTTCGAGCTTGCGGGAAACAATGCGTTTAAGTACTGTTGGCGTGTTCATTAAGAATTGAACCCTTGTGTCAATTGAATTAAGTCTTCGAGCTTTTGTTGGGCTGCACCGCTGCTAATAGCGGCTCTAGCCTGCTCAATGCCTGCCGCCAAGTCTATCGCTAAGTCTGCACTGTATATGGCTGCTCCGGCATTAAGCAGCAACATGTCTAACGGTGCACCAACTTCGCCAGCAAACGCTTGTTTAATCAGCTTTAGGCTACCTATCGCATCGTCAACCACTAGGGCATCTAGGCTTTTATGGGATAAGTTGTAGTCTGTGGGATCAATAGTGTATTCAGTAATTTCACCGTTGTTGAGTTCCACCACATAGGTAGGAGCGGCAATACTAATTTCATCTAAGCCGTCTTCAGAATGCACCACCATAACGTGTTTGCTACCTAATCGCCTTAACACTTGCGCCATAGGCCGTTGCCATTGACGACTAAACACACCTAAAACCTGATGAGGTGCGCCCGCTGGGTTAGTCAGTGGTCCTAGAATATTAAATAACGTTCGAATAGCCATTTCACGCCGAGGACCAATGGCATGTTTCATAGCGCTATGGTGCGCCGGAGCAAACATAAAGCCCACTCCTAATTGTGCAATACACAGCTCCACCTGAAAAGGTTTAAGCATAATATCGACACCTGCCGCTTCAAGAAGGTCGGAGCTGCCACTCTTTGAGGAAATTGAACGGTTGCCATGTTTGGCTACTTGAGCACCCGCTGCCGATGCTATAAAGGCACAGCCTGTCGACACATTAAATATGCCAGAGCTGTCACCTCCAGTGCCGCAGGTGTCGATGATATGCTCACCTTTTACCTCTACACCAGCGGCTAAAGCACGCATGGCCATAACTGCACCGGTGATTTCGTCTACAGTTTCACCTTTCATGCGCAAACCCACCAAAAACCCACCCACTTGTGCCTGAGTAGCTTCGCCCGTCATAATAAGGTTCATTACGGCCTGCATTTGGGCTTGGCTTAAGTCTTGTCGGTCGGTAACGGCTGCGATCGCCTGCTGCATATTCATGGAGAACCCTTATTCAACTAAGCAAATGGTCAAGATGCACTACTTTAGCAAATAACACTGCCTAAAATCAGGCTTTATAACCTTCATTTAGTAAATAACTAGGTGTTTTTTGTGTTACCGATTAACGTTTGAGGAAATTAGCCAAAAGCGCATGGCCTTGATGAGTTAAGACAGATTCTGGATGGAACTGAACACCCTCTACATCAAGGGTTTTATGCCGAATACCCATAATTACCTCTTTGGCACCTGCTGCATTTAAACTCCACGCTGTGGCTTCTAAACATTCAGGTAAAGAATCAGCGTCTACCACTAAAGAGTGGTAACGAGTTACCTCTACAGGCTGGGCTAACCCTGCAAAAACACCCACATTTTCATGGCTCACCATAGAGGTTTTTCCATGCATCACTTTCTCTGCACGAACCACCTTACCACCAAATACTTGACCAATACTTTGGTGGCCTAAACACACACCCAGCACTGGAATTTTTCCAGCAAAGTGGGCTATAGCCGCCATAGAAATGCCAGCTTCGTTGGGTGTGCATGGCCCTGGAGAGACCACTAAATGGCTTGGCGCTAAGTGTTCAATTTCTGTCAAACTAATTTCGTCATTTCGGTAAACCACAACCTCAGCGCCCAGTTCTCGAAAATAGCGCACTAGGTTATAGGTGAATGAATCGTAGTTATCGAGCATTAACAACACAGGAAAGCCCCATTGAGAGATAAGATAACAAACCGCGTAACTGGTTTAACTGGTGAATATTATACTCGCTGAAAGCTAGCAAACCTAACTATGCTTAGCCCTAAGCTAAACGAAACTTTCTTAAGCCTAGCATCATTAACCCAGTGGCTAACACCAGATAAACCGCCATGGTTAAAACGGATTGCTGAAAACTATACCCTAGATCCACCAAGTACCCTAACCATACCGGGCCTAGTGCTGAAGCGAACACCACAAAGGTCCAATATAAGCTCTTAATAGACCCCAAGTAACGTACCCCATAACATTCTGGCCAAAGGGCAGCTTGTGCTGTTTGCGCTAGGCCTGAGCCTATGCCTAGGAACACCATATAAGGCCAAATAACCCAATAACTATCCACTAAATTTATCATTAGTAGCGCAGCAACCAAAGGTAGCAGTGTAAATGGCATGAGTGAAAGCGCACTAAAACGATCAATTAGTTGTCCCGAAATAACAGCCATAACTGTGGCTATGAGTGAATAAAGCAGGTAGTTGCCCGTAATAAAGGTATGAGACCAGCCTTTCTCATCAGCTAGATTAAGGTGATGAAAAAATAGCGCAGTACTCACCAAAGATGTGGCCGATACACCCGGTAGAATTAAGTAGAAGCGATAGTCTTTGAGCACATCTCGGCGCCGCCAAGACTTGGCATTGATAAGGTTCTCAACAGATTGAGTAGCTGATGTTTCTTTAGCGACTGAGGTGGCCTGATCCAGTGAGGCCTCTTCTTGCGCCTTGAGCTTTTGCTCATAGTCCTGATGACGTCCATGATGACCTCTCAACAACCACATGCTGGCAGGCAGTATGATAAGCAGCGCAACTAGAGCAACACCCATATAGCTCCAGCGCCAGCCTACAGCTGCAATAGCTGTGACTGCAATGATTGGTAATGCGGCTTCACCTGCCGCAAAACCCATCGCTGCCATTGCGGTGGCTTTACCACGCTGTTGTTCAAAATAACGGCCCATAGTGGTATACGCCACATGGCTCATTAAGCCTTGCCCCGATTGACGTAATAAAAATATCCCAACAACAAGCCAAGCAAAGCTGTGTACTTGGGTAATAAACCAACAGGCAAACGCCAAAAACAAAACCACAAAAAACGTATACCGTTGCAATGGCACCTGATCAATCAATTTGCCTGTAACCGGCAATAATAAGGCACTCAACAAAGTACCAGCCATATAGATGCCACCCCATTGAGTGTGGCTCATAGCAAAATCTTGCTGAATGGCGTGGCCAAATATGCCAATAAAATAGGTCTGCCCGAAAGAAGAGGCAAAAGCGGTGATTAAACCAAACAATACGAAGCGCATATGGTTTTTCAACAATAATCCGTATGCGCCTAATATCATGCGTTATAACCCCTAATTAGCCAATTCAAATACTATTATTCCCCTGCCGCGATGAGGCTCGCATTTCCTCCTGCGGCAGTGGTATCAATACACAAATGGCGCTCCATCGTATATCGCTGAGGGTCTGCAGTTTCGCTAATCAGTGGCAGCAGAGGACCCAGCTTATTAGCTAAGGCCAGCCTTAGTTGTTGTTGATAAGGCCCATGACTATTCGCAGCTACCGCATGATAGCCCGACAACTGTGTGATGTCTGTAGCTGAAAGCTGTCCTTTAATCACCACTAAGGGCAGATCACTGCTGGGTAAGTTGAGGTCATTAGCGACTAACACCACACCGTTGCCCTGCGCCAGTGCGGTCTGCGCTTGTAGCAAAGCAGCCTGTCGACCTGGCCCAAGACACAGCACTATGCCACGGGCAACAGTACTGAGCTGATTTAATTCTCCTGTTGGGCCAGGCAACAATATTACATTGCGGCACAAGTCTTGTAAGCGACTCGCTTGGCCACCAAACACATGAGTTAATTGAGACAAACGATCACTGCTATTTTGCCATTGATCAAGTGCTTTGGCAGATAGAGAATCTATGGCGTGCTGAACCTGCCCTAGGCTTACAATACTGCCTGATGGGGTGGCTGCCTGCACTAGTTGTGGTTTACGTAAACGTTGCACATACTGAGGGCCACCAGCTTTAGGACCAGTACCTGACAAGCCTTCACCGCCAAATGGCTGGCTACCCACTACGGCACCAATTTGGTTACGGTTTACGTAGGTATTGCCTGCGTGCACACCTTTTACCAACTGTTCTACATGCGCATCTACACGGGTGTGCACACCAAAGGTTAAGCCATACCCTTGCGCATTAATGGTATCTATTAACTTGGCTAAGCCTTTTGCTGCAAAGGTAGCCACATGCAATACGGGGCCAAAAATCTCTTCGCTAAGGTCTTCAATACCATTAAGCTTAATAACTGCAGGGCCTACAAACAAACCTGCTTTTGGTGCGCTAAGCTGCTTAAGTAAGTTGCCTTTGGTGGCATGTTCGGTAATGTGCTTTTCAATTTTAGTTTTGGCAGCTGCATCAATTACCGGGCCTATATCGGTATTTAAATGCCACGGGTTGCCTATGGTAAGTTCATCCATTGCCCCATAAAGCATGTGTAACACTTTGTCGGCAATGTCTTCTTGCACATACAGCATACGCAAAGCGGAGCAACGCTGGCCAGCACTTTGGAAAGCCGAGGCCAATACGTCCCGTACTACTTGTTCTGGAAGCGCGCTAGAATCTACGATCATGGCATTAATGCCGCCAGTTTCAGCAATCATCACGGCATCTGCAGCCAAGTGTGTCGCCATCACACGGTTGATGTGTTGCGCCGTGGGAGTGGAGCCCGTAAAGCAAACACCACTCACCCTTGCATCACTGGTAATAGGCGCACCTACCTCCTTAGAACCACCCGGTAAAAACTGCACTGCGGCTGCAGGAATACCCGCTTCGTGCATGAGCTGCACCGCGCGATAAGCCACTAAATTGGTTTGGCTTGCAGGTTTAGCTAGTACGGCGTTACCCGCTGCCAAGGCAGCAAATATTTGGCCACTAAAAATAGCCAAGGGGAAGTTCCACGGCGAAATACAGCTCACTACACCAAGGCCCTGGTTATAAGGCGTCGCTGCCATTTCTTGGGCGTAAAAACGGGCAAAATCTACCGCTTCACGTAGCTCACCTACGGCATCTAGCCAGTTTTTTCCTGCTTCCCTAGTTAAGATCGCAAACAGTTCTGTTGCATTGGCTTCATACAGGTCTGCTACCTTCTCAAAACAGGCCACTCGCTGTGCAATTGGCATGGCCAACCACTGAGCCTGCCCCTGAGGCGCCGATACCATTGCAGCTTCAAGCTGTTCTTTAGAGGTCAAAAACACTTGCCCCACCTGCTCGTCGTCTGTGGCCGGGTTGATCACCCATTCAAGCGCGCCTTCTACACCTGAGCCATTAGCCACAATAGGCATAGCCTGCCAGCGTTCTTGGGCTAAGTGAGCTCGCTCTACTTGCATGCCTTCAACTGTCGGTGCATCAGTAATATCCCAGCCCTTGGCGTTTTTTCTAAAACTGCCACCTTCCTGAGCAAATAAGTCTTTGGGCTGCACTATGGCATGACTACCACAGCTTAAACCCTGATCTAAGCGCTCTAAAACCGCATTTACAGGGTCTTGAGCAATGGTTTCTGGGGCTATTTCTGGGTTTACGAGCTGGTGAACAAAGGAGGAATTAGCGCCGTTTTCTAACAATCGCCTAACCAGGTAGGCCAATAAATCTTGGTGTGCACCTACCGGTGCATAAACCCGACAACGCACACCACCTTGGGCCATTACACTTGCGTGTAAGGACTCGCCCATGCCGTGTAAACGCTGAAATTCGTATGCTTGGCTAGCATCTGCTAACTGTAAAATGGCCGCTACAGAGTGGGCATTATGGGTGGCAAACTGAGCATAAATACGATCATTCATCGTTAGTATTTGTTTTGCACAAGCTAAATAAGACAAATCCGTATTGGCTTTACGGGTAAATACAGGAAACCCTTTTAAACCCATCACCTGCGCGCGTTTTATTTCTGCATCCCAGTATGCGCCCTTAACCAAGCGCACCATGATCTTGCGATCTAAGCCTTTGGCTAGCTCATAGAGCCAATCCAACACCCAGGGCGCGCGCTTACTAAAGGCCTGCACCACAATGCCAAAGCCGTTCCAGCCGGCTAGCTCTGGCGCTGCTAACACAGCAGCAATCACATCAAGGGAAATATCTAAACGGTCGGCTTCCTCAGCATCTATATTGAAGCCCATATTGGCAACTTTTGCCTGCAACGCTAGTGCCAATACCTTTGGTACTAGCTCTGTTAATACGCGATCACGCTGACCCCATTCATAACGCGGGTGCAGGGCCGATAGCTTTACCGATATACCAGGGTTGTTGCGAATATCATCATCGTTACAATGAGGTGCAAGGTCTGCAATGGCTTTACTGTAAGCATCAAAGTAGCGAGCAGCATCCTCTGCGGTGCGAGCCGCTTCACCCAGCATGTCATAGGAGTGAGTATAGCCTTGAGTGGTCAGTTTTTTGGCGCGGTGCGTTGCTTCTTTCATGGTGCGGCCTAACACAAACTGAGAACCCAATTCTTTCATTGCTTGTGCCACTGCCTTACGGACCAAAGGCTCACCTACACGCTTAACAAGGCTGCGCATGGTAGAGCCTAGCTTGTCTGCATCTACTGGTGCCAAAAGTTTACCGGTTACTAACAACGCCCATGTAGAGGAGTTAATGAGGGATGAGTTGGAGTGCCCAAGGTGACTCGACCAATCCCCTGCTTGCACCTTATCTTCAATCAATGCATCTATGGTGGCTTTGTCTGGCACTCGCAGCAGGGCTTCAGCCATACACATCAGTGCCACACCCTCTTTTGTACTTAAGCCATATTCGCCAAGGAACTTTTCCATCATTGTAGGGCTAGAGTGATTACGCACCTGACGCACCAATTCAGCAGCCTGCGCAGACATCACTTCACGTGTTTCTGCTGCTAAATCTAACCCCGTTAGTAAGGATTCTATACACACCTGTTCATCCGCTAAATAGGCACTACGCATACCTAAACGAATATTTTGAAGCTGCTCTTTATTGGGCAGTGCGGCAGTGTTATTAGCCATGGTTAATCCAAAGAGTGATGTATTTAGCGTGGCATTCTAGGCTCATATTGAAGTATAAATTTACTACATACTCACCATACAGGACAATAAACAACTATATTTATTTATATAAATAGGTAAATAATTTACAATATATATTATCAATAGGTATATTCACTAAATAAAAACCAACCTTTAGCATCACTAGGGTAAAATGGGAAACTCATGAATAAGCTAGATCGCCACGACCTAGCCATCATTGCAGCACTGCAGAAAGATGGCCGTATGACTATTACTGCCCTATCCGAACAGGTAGGGTTATCTAGCACGCCTTGTCAAATTCGCCTCAAACGCCTGCAAAAACAAGGCTTTATAACAGGCTATGTAGCCTTAGTTAACAAAACCAAGCTAGGGCTAGATCATGTAGCGTTTGTGCAGGTAACCTTAGCTTCCACTAACAGTAAAGCGTTGGCAGCTTTTAATGCTGCTGTGTGCACCATTGCCGAAATAGAGCAATGCCATATGACCGCCGCTAGCTTTGATTACTTGTTAAAAGTGAGGACTAAAGACATGGCGAGTTATCGCGCCGTGTTGGGAGAAAAAATATCTAGCCTACCCCATGTGGTGCAAACCAGTACCTTCGTAGTGATGGAAAGTGTAAAAGACGTTTAAGGCTTTAGCATGACATCCAACCAAGGCCCGCGCGGGTGCTGGCTTTGGGCCACTACTCACATCCAACATAGCCTTGATATGCAAACGCCTTCAGGGTAATCAATACCGAAGTCTCATCTAGCTCTCCATTATCAGGTTCATGGCACTCCTACAACCTGCACATGAAAGAAGTAAGGCAATAGTTTTTAAACTGTTTTAGAGCGCTGCCCTAATGCTTTTGGTAATAAAAACATCAAATTAGAGGCCTAGCTTATTGGCTTCGGTTACCGCCCAACCTAGGTTGTTCACATACCGCCCTTCGGCGGGTTCAAAGCTCACTCCATGGACCCCCAATTCAGCCATCATATGTACCAAGGGCTTGCCCATTGCTAATGCATAGTCCGACGCCTATTTAAACGATTGCTGAAAATCCTATTGCCAATTAATATCACGTGCCAAACCACGATTACCCACTAGCCAATAATGCGTGCTGGTATTAACAAGCACCTGCAGTACGCCACACTAGTGGATTACACGGGCCGCCCCATCAATATTGACCCCACAAGCAAAGAGGCACTCTACGCCCACAAATCAGTGATCTACCGCCGCTTGATGGCGCTGCAAAAATGGTAACTCATTAAATAGCATAGACAGGTTGGCACACAGCTTTGGCACAGGGATAATAGGGCTAACTTCAGTTCACATATCTGGGCAGCTCATCATGAACACAACCCCACCCGTAGGTTTCATTGGTCTTGGTTTAATGGGCCAAGCCATGGCTACACAACTACTTAATGCTGGTTATGACCTGTGTATTCATAGCCGTACAGCCACCAAAGCAGAACCATTAATAGCACTTGGTGCCACCTACGCACACACCCCAGCAGAGTTAGCGAGAAAGGTAAAAAGCGGTATTATTATTGTGTGCGTGACCGATTCTATTTCTCTAGAAGACGTATTGGCAGGTGAACAAGGGCTATTAGAACCTATGGCCACCGGCTGTTTGATCATTGATATGGGCACCAGCCGTTTTGACCTTACCCAAAAGCTAGCTCATAAAACCCAAGCAAAGGGCGCTCATTATATGGACGCTCCAGTATCTGGTGGCCAAATAGGTGCGCAGCAAGGCACCCTATCCATCATGGCTGGAGGACAGTTCAGTCAGCTCCAACGGGCTCAACCTTTATTCGATGTTATGGCAAAAAAAACCACCCATGTGGGAGATGTCGGTTGTGGCCAATTGGCTAAAACAGCCAATCAAATGATTGTAGGTGCAACCCTTAATATCGTTGCAGAGGCGCTTTTCTTAGCACAAAAAAATGGCGCTGATCCAGCTAAGGTCAGAGCTGCCTTAGGGGGTGGCTTTGCTGATAGCAAAATCTTACAAATTCATGGCCAGCGCATGATCGACAAAGACTTTACCCCAGGTGCTCGCGCCGCCACTCAGCTTAAAGACTTACAACAGGCCCAAGACCTAGCGGCACAAAGCCAACTACAATTGCCCCTTAACAACACCAGCCTGAGTCAATGGCAAGCTATGGTGGATGCTGATCTTGGCGGGCTAGACCAAGCTGGCATAATAGCTTGGGTTACACTGAACAATTAGCTTGCTACTAAGGTCATCATTTATCATCTAGCAAGCCTCAACGCCACACATCATGGTGTACTGGGAAATTAACAAAAGTTTGAATAAGCATGAGGTGGCATGGCCAATTTTATGGACCCTGCTATTGGCCAAATTAGTTAACGATTGGCTTACCCTTGGTCTGGCTCTAGGGTGTGTTCTAACCATAAATAATACACAGAATGATCAAGCTCTCCACCCTTATAATCATTAACCAAACTGTGATATGCGGTTTCTACACATTGCGCTAAAAGTAGATTAAGTCGATTTTCTTGGGCTAGGTTTAAGGCATTGTTAATGTCTTTTAATTGCGACCAAGAACGTCCACCTGGTTCAAAATTGCGCGTTACCATACGCTCACCATGCAGATTCAATATTCTACCTGACCGCGGGGAACCCATCGGTGGAGAAATTGATTATCGAAGTCTAATTAGTCAGGTACAGCAATTAGGTGATGATGGCACTTTTGGTGCTGAATATACGCCCAGAACTAACATAGACGAAGGCCTTTATTGGCTTCAGCAATGGCGCACAAAGGTGTGAGTTTTATAGTGCAAAAAATCAATAGCACCTAAGTGGCTCATGGTAAGATGGTCATTTATCAACGCTGAGCAATACACAGGATATTAATATGAAGGCACATATTGGGCTAATTGGCCTTGCCGTTATGGGTGAAAACTTAGTGTTAAATATGACGAGTAAAGGGTTTACTGTTGCTGTATTTAATCGGACCATGGAAAAAGTAAACCGCTTTATCTCAGGGCGGGGTGCTGATAAAAATATTATCGGCTGCCAGAGCATTGAGAAACTCTGTGACAGTCTAGAACGGCCCCGTAAAATTATGATGTTGATCAAGGCTGGTGAGGCGGTAGACAATGTCATCGAGTCGCTAGTGCCCTTTCTTGATAAAGGCGATATTATTATTGATGGTGGTAACAGCCATTATCCCGATACCATTCGGCGCTGCAGCTATGTTGAAAGTAAGGGCCTTTACTATATTGGTGCGGGTGTGTCTGGTGGCGAAGAAGGTGCATTGTTGGGGCCTTCAATTATGCCTGGAGGCTCGATAGCAGCATGGCCTGCTATTAAACCCATTTTCCAAACTATTGCTGCAACCACAGGTAATGGGGAAACCTGCTGTGAATGGGTAGGCGATGATGGCGCGGGGCATTTTGTGAAAATGGTTCACAATGGCATTGAATATGGCGATATGCAGATGATCTGCGAAACCTACCAGATGCTCAGAGATGGGCTTGGACTGTCTAATGAGGCCATGCACGATGTGTTTAAACAGTGGAATAATGGGGTTCTTGACTCCTACTTAATTGAAATTACTGCAGATATTTTAGGCTACAAAACTAGTCATGGTGAGGCTGTCATCGATCACATTCTTGACGCTGCTGGACAAAAGGGAACGGGGAAGTGGACTGCGGTCACTGCGCTAGATTTTGGTCAACCTGTGACCCTCATTGGCGAAGCGGTCTTTGCCCGTTGCTTATCGGCATTAAAAGACGAACGAGTAGAAGCTGCCAAACAACTCAGTGGGCCATCGATGGTTTTTGAGGGTGACGCAACGGCATTTATTGAAGATTTACAGCAGGCACTGTATGCCTCAAAAATTGTCTCCTATGCTCAAGGTTACCAGCTATTGCGAATGTCAGCCCTTGAACATGGATGGCATCTAAATTATGGCCAGATCGCTCAAATGTGGCGTGGTGGCTGTATCATTCGATCGGTCTTTCTTGATGATATTAAGGTAGCCTTTGATCATAATCCCGAACTGGTTAACCTAATGCTCGATGGCTTCTTCAAGGAGGCCATCGAGACAGCACAGGCGGCTTGGCGGCGGGTAATTATGCAATCGGTTAAGCTCGGCATTCCCATGCCCGCCATGGCTTCGGCGCTGGCCTATTACGATGGTTACCGCACAGCACGCTTGCCTGCCAACTTACTGCAGGCCCAGCGTGATTATTTTGGTGCGCACACCTATGAGAGAATTGATCAAGCAAGGGGGGAGTTCTTCCATACCAACTGGACCGGACGAGGCGGCACCACATCAGCATCGACCTATCTTGTTTAATTAGGTTAAGTCTTTTGCGTCATAGGACTGAAATAATAGGTCAGCTTTAAACCCACAATTGAGCTGGCCTTGAATGATTAATCACCGAGTAGAAAATTCTTCATGAGTTCTTTACCGCCTTCTGTAGCAAAAGATTCTGGGTGAAATTGAATGCCTTGAATCGGAAACAGTTTATGCTTTACACCCATAATTTCATAACTTTCTGAACCAAACTCACCCACAACTGCGGTGACTTGCAGGCAGTCTGGTATAGATTCCGCTTGGGCCATTAATGAGTGGTAACGCATGACTTCTAGTTGGTCTGGAATGTCTTCAAAAATACCATTGCCATCGTGACTGATGGGGCTAATTTTACCGTGCATTGGCAAATGTGCCTTCACCACTTTGCCACCAAAACAATGCACAATGCCTTGCATACCCAGACACACACCAAGCAGTGGGATTTTCGGTCCTAATTCTGTAATCACGTTTGCACACACACCAAAGTAGCGCTCATCTGCTGGAGACCCTGGGCCTGGTGAAATAATAATTCTATCCGTATGAGCAGCCTCAATATCAGCTACCGTAACTTGGTCGTTGCGGGCAACAATAACTTCAAAGTCACTTATCTCACCATTTAACTTGGCGCTTGAAAGTACTTCACCGATATATTGGTAAAGGTTGTAGGTGAAGGAATCGTAGTTATCGACCAAATAGACGGTGAACTTCCCTTTTATTTTTGTTTGGCTCATACCTTAATCTCCATAAACTGCTCTAACACTTTAAGTGTACCGGCAAACTTACGTTGTATTTCCTGGTATTCATCCTCTGGATTTGAATCAAAGACATTACCACCACAGGTTTGCACATACGCTTTTGAGCCATTAGCAAATACCGTGCGAATAGGGATAGCAAAGGTACAATCTCCGTTAAAACCAAAGTGGCCTACTGCGCCACCATAAGGACCGCGGCCATCTAATTCTAAGTCGTCAATAATTTTCATAGCTTCAATTTTAGGAGCGCCCGTTAGGGTGCCTGCTGGAAAATTACTAGCTAACGCCGAGAACATGTCTTCATTTTCTGCCATGATGCCTACAATTTCACTGGAGATATGCTGCACGTGGCTAAACCGTTTAATATCCATCAAACTACGTACCTTAACCGTACCAAAACGGGCCACTCGGCCAATATCATTTCGGTGAAGGTCAACAATCATATTGTGCTCGGCAATTTCTTTGGGATCGTTCAATAAAGCCCGCGCCAAAGCAGTGTCTTCTTCTGGGGTAGCACCACGTTTGGTAGTGCCTGCTAGCGGGTAAGTCTCCATCTCACCCTGGCGCAGGCGAAACAGTAGCTCCGGGCTTGCACCAATGACCTTTTGCTCAGCAAATTTAATGTAATACATTTGTGGGGAAGGGTTAATTACACGTAACTGTTGGTATAAATTAATACTTTCACCCTGCATGTCAAAGCGGTACTTAAAGCCTACTTCGCACTGGAATATCTTACCCTCTACTATGTCTGCTTTTACCTTTTTAACAGCGGTGGCATGCTGTTCGCGGGTCATGTCCTCACCCTGAGGCACTATCTTTAGGCCACCAATAATGGGGGTTGGATCACCAATAAGCGCTTCAATTAAAGCGATCCGATTGTCTTCATAGTGGAAGTATATTAATTCTCCTGTCATCTTGTCGTAAATTAGGCCATCTTTGTATAAACCAAATTTAAACGCATCAAACGAGTCACTAGTGGTGAGGCTTAAACTTGGTTCAAAGTAATTCATGGCATCGTAGCCAATATAGCCTGTTAAACCACCAGCATAGCGGCGGCTAATAATGTTTTGCGGCACAATATCACGCAAAAGGTAATACGGGTTGTCGCTGGCATAAGACTGAACATTGCCTTCACGATCCCTAATATTAAGCTGTTTGCCATTGGCCCAAAATATCTGCTCTGGGTCAAAACCAATAAGCGAATAGCGCGAGATATCGCTATCTTCTCCCAAAGATTCGAGCATATAACAGGTATCAAAGCGCTGCTCTATTTTTTTAAACAACTCAAAAAAGTCACAGCTTGATGTTACGGTTGCATAGCTTGGCTTGCGTGCCATTTTTATTTTATTTGGACGTGTCAATTTTATAACTTCCAGCTTGAAGGGCTCTAGAACCTCGGGTAACAGTGGCTATACCCACTCCGAGTTTTTGCGCTACTTGGCGTTGCGATACACCTTGAGATAGCAGTTCGAAAATTTGTAATCGATTAATTAGTTCTTGTTGTTCATATGGCGTCAATAACCCCTCAAGTGCCGCTGACATTTGTTCTACGGTTGTCTGAGTCAGTAGATAATCAACGACAGTGGTCATGGGTTTTTGAGTAGAAGTAGTGATGGTGTTAGGCAGCCAAAAATGCATCAATGTACTAGTACACTATCACAGAGATAAAGGGTTGCCAAGGTGTATTTGAACGCCCTGTTAATTTACAGGTGGTCGACAACCCAATCTGGCTGACACTCTGCTACATCACGGCCATGGTTATAGCCTCCTCTCACACCTAAACACGGCATACCACAAGCCTTCGCTGCATTTATGTCATTGCTGGAGTCACCCACCATTAAGCACTCCTCAAGGCTAAGGCCCATTTGTTGGGCCGCTTTTAACAATGGCATGGGGTGGGGCTTTTTTTCAGTGAAACGATCACCCGAATACACTAAATCAAAATAATGCAATATGCCAAATTGAGACAACAAAGGCTCAGTAAAACGGCTGGGCTTATTAGTAATCACACCTTGCATCACTTGGTGTTGATGCAGCTCACTCAATAAAGCTTCAACGCCACTATAAAGCCTGCTCTGACGACTAGCTAAGTGCTGATAGGCATCCATAAATAATGCGAGTGCGCGGTCGAACCTAGGGTCTACCGCAACTGGTTGGAATTGGTTGGCCAGAACCCTTTGAACTAATACCGCAGCACCATTACCGATCCACTGCTCAACTTGAGCTAAGCTAGGCGGAGTAATTTTAAGTGAATTAGCCATAGATAAGCTTGCCGAGTAGAGGTCTGGCAGGCTATCTAACAGCGTACCATCCAAATCAAACAATACTAATTTTGGCT
The DNA here is from genome assembly GCF_047730085.1 of Candidatus Njordibacter sp. Uisw_056. Lineage (NCBI taxonomy): Bacteria > Pseudomonadati > Pseudomonadota > Gammaproteobacteria > Pseudomonadales > Candidatus Njordibacteraceae > Candidatus Njordibacter > Candidatus Njordibacter sp. Uisw_056. The sequence goes on from NZ_CP159830.1 coordinate 2,169,534, forward strand.
CAAAACCAAGCGTATTAAACAATGAAATCATTAGATTTAATCAGCTAGCAGCCAGCTCTTTGCGCATTAGATCAATGGTCGCCTGATAATTATCGGTATTAAAAATAGCCGAGCCTGCTACGAAGGTATCTGCACCAGCACGGGCAATCTCGCCAATGTTCGCCACGCCGACACCACCGTCTACTTCAAGGCGAATATCTAATCCAGAGGTATCGATACGCTGACGGACCAAGCGTAACTTATCCAGTGTAGAGGGAATGAATTTTTGCCCACCAAAACCAGGGTTTACTGACATTAACAAAATCATATCTAGCCGATCCATCACATGATCTAAGTAATGTAATGGAGTTGCAGGGTTAAATACTAAACCGGCCTTAGCACCCCCGTCTTTAATAATCTGTAAGGACCGGTCTATATGATCACTAGCTTCTGGGTGAAAGGTAATATAGCTAGCTCCGGCTGCTAAAAACTCTTCAATCATATGATCTACCGGCTGCACCATTAGATGCACATCAATTGGCGCCGTAATGCCATGATTACGCAATGCTTTGCACACCATAGGCCCAATAGTGAGGTTAGGCACATAGTGGTTGTCCATTACATCAAAGTGCACAATATCAGCACCTGCTGCCAACACAGTGTCAACCTCTTCGCCCAGACGAGCAAAATCTGCAGCTAAAATAGAGGGTGCTATTTTAAAATCAACCATGGGGTCATATTCCAGTATATAAGATCAAAATAATTACTTACGAGACTTCTTTATTGCGTCGTAAGCAGCTTGAATTTCTTGGGTTTTTTGTTTCGCTATAAGCATCATTTCATCAGGCAAACCACGGGCAACTAGTTTGTCTGGATGATGCTGACTCATGAGCTTTCGATAGGCCATTTTAAGGCTTTTGGCATCACAATCTGGCTTTACACCAAGCACACCATAGGCTTGAGTGAGACCGGCATTGCCAGACCCTTCAAACTGACCTTGCCCACCCCCTTGATGGAATGACTGTTCAGCCTTCATGCGCTGAGCAACAGCTTCAAACTCTTGTTGAGTCACACCTAAAAGCTGGCACACTTCCCCAAGAATACGACCTTCTGCGGCACTAAAATCGCCATCAACTAGGGCTGTTTGTAGCTGAATTTCAATAAACATCTGTTTAACCGAGGCATTGTTCACCAAGGCTCGTCGCAGCGGTTCCAGCACTTGGCCGAGGTCAAAAGCATCTTCTTTACCCTGACTAAAGCACTCTATGGCACGCTTGCGCAAAACGTCTGACAGCTGCATTCGGGTCATTACAGCTTCTGCATACTGAATCTCTAAAGCCGTGACTTGCCCATCTGCTTTGGCAATTTTGCCCATGACACAAAAAGTGGCGTCAAAAAAAGCGGTCTGAGCTTTAGCTTGAGTCCAGTTTTCCGCCCCAGCAACACTACGAATTAATTTATCCAAGTAATAGCCAATGGCAGCGCCAAACAGCATCCCGGAAGGCCCGCCTGTTAGGCCTATTAGAGCACCCAGTACTAATCCTGTTCTATGGCGTGCCATATTTGCGCCAAAGCTGTAAGTATTCACATATTCACCTGTGGTTAAAAACTTGCCCCTATAATAAATCGCCAAGGCCTTAAGCGCTACATTGAGCCACTATAAATTAACTAAATCGATACTTTTAGTCTATTCCAGCCCATTAGAAGCACCTATCTTTGAATATTTGGTTTAAACTTAGGCTTTATCTATATAGACGCACCAAATTTTTGGTTCACAAACACTGGGTTTCTTTTGCCAATGTATATACCAGCACAAAGTCTTCGCCTGATGTTCGTCTACCTAGTGACTTGCGGCCTCAGTCAGCTTGCAACTGCAGGCCACGAACCAATTAGCCTTGACTGGCAACCAAAGAGCGCCACCCCTGCAAACTTTTGCTCTGGGTACTATCTGCCCTATCAGGCACCTTCTTTGGAACAATCTTTGGCCCCTGGCGAACAGCCCTTATACAGCAATTCTGATTCTAGTGAATACCAACAAGGCATTACTCACCTGAAGGGCAATGTAGAACTGCGTCAGGGAAAACAGACGGTCACCGGTGACGCCGCCTGGTTTAATAGTAATAATAGTTCTGTTGATATTATTGGGCATGTGAAGTTTCGCCGCCCAAACATGATTGTTCAAAGCAGCGATGCCAGTTTTAACATGGCCAATTCGGAAGCTCAGCTTAACCAAGCGCAACTTGCCCTGCCTAGCAGTGATCTCAGAGCTACGGCTCAGTCTATTGACTACCACAGTGATGATACCGTCACCATGAATACGGGCAGTTTTACGTTTTGTCCCCCAAACGATAACGCATGGGCAATACACAGCAACAAGATAGATCTAGACCCAAAATTGGGCTTTGGTGAGGCTCAAAATGCCATCCTAAAAATTGGTACTGTACCAGTGTTTTACTTACCATGGATGAGCTTCCCCATAGATGATCAGCGCCGATCTGGATTTTTGTTTCCTACTTTAGTGAGTTCATCACGGATGGGGCTAGATATAACAACGCCCTATTATTTTAACTTAGCACCCAACTATGATGCATTGGTTACGCCTCGGTTCACTGAACTCCACGGAACCAGCATAGACGCAAAGCTTAGGCAACTAGGCAAAGACAGTACGCAGGACTTGTATGTTAACTGGGCTATTGAAGACCCAGACACAAACAAAAATAGATGGTTAACGGAATATAACCTTAACGCCAAAATTAATGCTAGTTTTTCTACCTCAATTCATATTAAGCGGGTAAGTGACGGGGAAATTTTTAACGATTATGGTTTAAGCCAAACCACCGCAGAGCGAAGTTCCATTAATAGTGATGCTAAGATTGACTACCAAGGCACAACACCTGTGTTAGCCAAGGCCAGCTTAGCCATTGTTACTCATCAGAATCTCACTGCTGGCATACCAGCCTACGACCAACTGCCCCACGCAACCATCACTGGTGGTGTGTTGATGAACCAGCAAGAACAACCCTTTAGGGCTAACTACAGTGTCGATTTAAGCCGTTTTACAAGAGACAGTTCTGGCTTAACTGGCCGCAACAAAATTACGGGTACCCGCACACACCTGCTTCCCAATTTAACGACGTCTTGGGTGAATGACTACAGCTTTATCAAACCCAAAATTAGCCTACCTATTACTAATTACCAACTTAAAGACACCCCATCAGCAATTACCGCAAGCAATACTCGGGTTATTCCTCAGTTAGAAATCGACAGTGGCTTGTTATTTGAACGATCCCTTTCAGACGGCTATATGCAAACGCTTGAACCTAGGTTTTATTACGCCTACAGCCCCTATCAACAGCAAGATGACCTGGCTATTTTTGATACCAGTGCTAGCAGCAAACCTTTGTATCAGCCCAACCGATTTAGTGGCTATGATCGAATCGGTGACACTAATCGCGTCACTCTTGGGCTAGATAGCCAATTTTTAAGTGCCAAAGGCTGGCAAAAAGCCAAGCTATCCATGACCCAAATCCACTATTTTAGTGACCGTAAAGTACAGTTAAGCAGCACTAGCACCCCAGACACTGAAACTTTTTCACCAATTTATGGTCACATGAACTACCAATTTACACCCCAATGGAGTTCTAGTTTAAATATAGACTGGAGCCCCAAATCTGGTAATGTTGAAGCCACCAGCGCAACCATGAAATACCAGATAAACAATAACAAAATTATTGACCTGAAATACACCGAAACCTTGGACAACACTCAACAAGGTGAAGTGGCTTTAATTTGGCCTTTAGCACCTCAGTGGACCTTAATAGCTAAGCGCAAAGAAGATATACGCAACCAACAACTACAAGATGAAATTTTGGGTGTGGAGTATAGCAACTGCTGCTGGAAAGGCCGTTTTGTTAACCGCTATTGGTTAGTAGACCAAGCCAAAGGCATTGAACACGGCATATTTTTTGAGCTCTCTCTCAAGGGCTTAGGCCAAAGCGATAAACAATTGACCAGCGGCAACAAAGTGCGCATGGCAGATTTTATGAAAGGAATTACGGGCTACAATGAATACACTCAGTAAATGGGGCGTGACCCTGGGTTTAGCCTTGGGCTTGGCATCGTCTTCCTGCGTTTTCGCAGCAAAACAGCTCGACAGTATTGCGGCTATTGTTAATGATGACATCGTATTGCAAAGCGATTTAACTAGCCGGGTTGTGCTGGTGCAACAACAGCTTTCCAAAAACAATACTAAAGCACCAGAACTAGTGGCTCTAACGCGTCAGGTATTAGACCAGCTCATTATTGAGAACCTGCAGTTGCAGTTAGCCACAAAAGAGGGCGTGTATATAGCCGACCCAAGCTTAGATTTAGCCATAGGACGCATTGCTAAGAGCAATAAGCTATCTCTGACTGAACTTGAACAGGCCATAGCCAATACTGGCGACACCATGGTTCAATTTAGGGCTAAAATTCGCCAGAAATTAACCATTAATGAAATCCAAACCACCTCTGTTAACCGACGCATTCGCGTTAGTGAGCACGAAATAGATAAGTATTTGGCCTCAAATCAAGGCCAGCAGCTTGCCGATACTGAATATGAAATTGGCCATATTTTGATTAGTTTAAGTGAACAACCCAATGCTCAAGAACTTGAATTAGCAAAACAGAAGCTAAAGGCGCTCAATATCGCTTTAGACCAAGGTGCAGCGTTTAGCAGCGCCGCTGCAACCTATTCTGATGCACTCAATGCACTTAAAGGAGGTAACTTAGGTTGGCGCAAAGGCAGCCAGCTTCCTGAGCTATTTGCTAAACCCATTAAGGCTATGAAGGTTGGCGAAGTTAGTGTACCTATTCGTAATAGTAGTGGTTTTCACGTCATTACCTTAATTAACAAGCGCGGTGTGAGCATTCAAACAGCAGCTCAAACTAAAGCCAACCACCTATTGATTTTGCCTAATGAAATTCGTTCGCCCAGCGAAGCAAAAGCACTCATTAATGAACTGCATCAACGCTTGATTGATGGTGGTGATTTTTATGATCTTGCCCGTACCTTTAGTGACGACGATAACTCAGCACCCAGTGGAGGCGATTTGGGCTGGCTAAATGCAAACCAACTACCGGCTATATTACAAACACCATTGGACTTGCTTGCGATAGAACAACTGAGCGAGCCCATACAAAGCAAAAATGGCTGGCACTTGCTACAAGTAGTAGAGCGGCGAACCCAAGACGTTGGCCAAGCAAACTTACGATTTAAAGCTAAGCAAGCCATTAACCAAAGCAAATTTCCTAATGAGCTAGAGAACTGGCTACGTGAAATTCGCAATCAAGCCTACATAGAGATTCGCTAATTATGCGAAGATTACTTGTTACTGCCGGAGAACCCGCAGGTATTGGCCCTGACCTCTGCTTAACCCTAGCAGGGCAGCCCAGTGCAGCGCTGCAGGATGCTGAAATTGTGATTGTGGCCGATATGGGACTATTGCAAGACCGCGCTGCACAGCTAGGTATGGCGATCGACTTTTGCCATGTCAGCCTAGAACAAATAATGACAACTACAGCACCTAATCAGCTTAAGGTATTGCACGTCCCATTAAAAGTTGAAAGCCGCTCTGGGCATCTAGATTCTGACAATAGCCCTTATGTGTTAACGACTCTAAATATAGCATGTGATGCATGTGTTGAAGGCCAAGCTCACGCCATGATTACCGCGCCAGTGCATAAAGGCATAATTAATGATGCAGGTACTGCGTTTAGCGGCCACACGGAATATTTGCAAGCCCGCTGCGGGGTAGATAAGGTCGTAATGATGCTGGCTTGTGACGCCATGCGTGTCACTCTAGCCACTACCCACTTACCCTTAAAAGACGTTTCTGAAGCCATTACCCCAGAGCTGTTAAGCCAAATACTACACATTATTAACGCTGAATTAACCAGCAAGTTTGGTATTAAACAACCCTGTATTTATGTGTGTGGCCTCAACCCTCACGCAGGAGAAGATGGCCACTTAGGTCGAGAAGAGTTAGACGTTATTATTCCTACCCTCGAAAAGTTGCGTAGCAAGGGGTTAAATATTATTGGTCCTTTACCCGCCGACACTTTATTTAACCCTAAAAACTTAGCGGACGCAGACGTTATCCTGGCTATGTATCATGATCAGGGGCTGCCCGTGCTAAAATATGCAGGCTTTGGAGACGCCGTAAACATTACCTTAGGGTTACCTATTATTCGCACTTCGGTAGACCATGGTACCGCTTTAGATTTAGCTGGCACAGGCCAAGCCAAAAGCAGTAGCCTGTTAAAAGCTACCGAAAGCGCATTGCAGCTTTGCCTTCACCCTTAAGTCGCACACCAGAGATCTTTATGGCTAGTCAGACCCCCAGAAAACACCAAGCGCGTAAGCGATTTGGTCAAAACTTTTTACATGATCAAGGTATTATTCGCCATATTGTGGCCTGTATTAGGCCAAAACCAGAACAAAAAATTGTTGAAATTGGCCCAGGACTTGGCGCCATAACAGAACACCTACTTGCGTCTGCTGGCCACCTAGATGTAGTGGAACTAGACCGAGACTTGCTGCCCCGCCTGCGCATTTCATTTGCCAGTTATGGTGACAATTTACGTATCCATGAAGCTGATGCACTAAAGTTTGATTTCTCTAGCCTCAGCGCAGACCAACAGCTTCTGCGCATCGTAGGCAACTTGCCATACAATATCTCCACCCCATTAATCTTTCACTTGCTCAGTTATACTGACCTTGTTTGCGATATGCACTTTATGCTACAAAAAGAAGTGGTATTGCGTTTGGCCGCAGAAGCAGGTTCTAATAACTATGGCCGCCTAAGTATTATGGCACAATACTTTTGCCGCGTAGATAATTTGTTTGAGGTGCCTCCAGAGGCATTTGACCCTAGGCCCAAAGTAGACTCTGCCATTGTGCGTATGGCGCCTTATACAAAGCTACCTCATACAGCACAAGATTTTAAACACTTTGAACAGCTGGTAAAAAGTGGTTTTGCTCAGCGCCGTAAAACCTTACGTAATAACCTTAAAGGCATCGCTGACGATGAACAGTTGCAAAGCTTGGGCATTGACCCTAGCATTCGTCCCGAGCGTCTAACTGTAGGCGAATTTGTCGCCCTTAGTAACCTATTGACCCAAACTCCAAGCTAGAGCTATAACATGAGCAACTTAAGCAATAATTACGACCTTAATGTAGGCGTGAAAACAGAGTTTCTTGCAGAGCAATCGGACCCTAGCCGCAATCGGTACGTGTTTGCCTACAAGATCACTATTACCAACAGTGGCATTCAAAGCGCCCAGCTTATGAGCCGGAAATGGATCATTACGGATGGAGACGGTAAAATTCAAGAAGTGTCCGGCGAAGGCATTGTCGGTCAACAACCGATCATTGAGCCTGGCCAGCAGCATCAATACACCAGCGGTACTGTGTTAGAAACAAAAGTGGGCAGTATGAGTGGTTTTTACAGCATGGTAGCAGCAGACGGCCACGAATTTTCTGCCCCTATACCGCCTTTTACTTTGTCTTACCCCAACGCCCTGCACTAGCGTTTATAGCTATGGCCAGTTATGCAGTAGGTGATATTCAAGGGTGCTTAACACCCCTCAAGGCTTTACTCGATAAAGTGGGCTTTACGGACGCAGACACCCTATGGGTTGCAGGTGATCTCGTTAACCGAGGGCCTGAGTCATTAGAGACTTTGCGTTTTATTAGATCTTTAGGTAACCGCAGCAAGGTAGTGCTAGGCAACCACGATCTTCACCTACTGGCACTTCATGCTAAGGGTGCTCAATTAAAACCCGACGACACCCTCCAGCCTATATTTGTAGCCCATGACCGTGATGACTTATTAAGCTGGCTACAACAACAACCGCTGCTGCATTATGACCCCCAATTTGATACCGTAATGACACATGCAGGTATTCCACCCTGTTGGAACTTAAAGCAAGCACAGAAACATGCGCAAGAATTGCAGGAACTACTGCGCAGTGATAATGCGGCAACATTTTTTGCTGGTATGTATGGCAACCAGCCCAACCTTTGGAGTGATCAGCTTAAAGGTATGGATCGCTGGCGTTGCATTACCAACCATTTCACTCGCATGCGCTTTATTACCCCTGAGGGGAGGCTAAATTTAACCCACAACGCTAAAGTGGACCTCAATAGTAGTGAAGATGCGCCATTGAGGCCCTGGTTCAACTTACCCAGTGCCGTAACATCGCGGCAAGTATTTGGCCACTGGGCAGTATTAGAGGGTGAAACTGGAAAAGACCATGTGATTAATCTAGACATGGGCTGTGTTTGGGGTGGCCGGCTTAAACTAATGCGCCTAGAGGATGGTGAAAGCTTTAGCGTAGCTTGTGGCAAAGCATAGTGGGATTGGCACCATCTTAAATTATTAGATATAACTAATATATAATTGCACAAACCACTGACAAGCACTAAACTGCTGCTTTCTCATATAGGAATCGAATATGTCTGAAGTTACCTCCATTGCCCCAGCTGATGTTATGGACAAAGTTAGTCAGGGTGCCTACCTAGTGGACATTCGCGATGTTAATAGCTACCAAAATAGTCACATCAAAAATAGCGAACGCATTGATAACGAAAGCCTACCAACTTTTTTACGCGAAGCAGACATGGACAAACCTATCATTGTTTGTTGTTATCATGGGATTAGCTCGATACAAGCCGCAGGCTTTTTAGCTCAGCAAGGGTTTGACGAAGTGTACAGCCTAACAGGTGGATTCGCGGCTTATTCTCTGCAACATCCAGAGCACTGTAGCTCATTATGAGGCTACGTGGCTATGCCCAATAGTAAAACCTATTTAGTAGGCGGTGCCGTCCGTGATCACTTACTTGGCCTCGCTGTGCATGAGCGAGACTATGTAGTGGTCGGTAGTACACCACAAGCTCTAGTGGCGCTTGGCTATACCCAAGTAGGTAAAGACTTTCCAGTATTCTTGCACCCAAAAAGCAAACAAGAATACGCGCTAGCGCGCACCGAACGCAAAGCTGGACAAGGGCATAAAGGCTTTCAAGTTCATGCGACGATAGATGTGACCCTAGAAGACGATTTACTGCGCCGCGACCTTACTATTAACGCCATAGCTCAAGCGCCAGACGGACAACTCATTGACCCCTATGGAGGCCAAAGAGACCTACAAGCAAAACAACTGCGCCATGTGTCGCAGGCATTTAGTGAAGACCCTTTGCGGGTATTACGGACTGCTAGATTTGCAGCCCACCTTTACCATTTAGGTTTTAGCATTGCCCCAGAGACCAAAAACTTGTTACTCGCTATCACTCAATCTGGCGAGCTAGGCACCCTTGCTAAAGAGCGTATTTGGCAAGAAACACACAAAGCACTCGCCAGCCAGAGCCCATGGGTATATTTTGAAGTATTGGAGGTGTGTGGTGCATTGCAACAGTTAATGCCTTCTTTAGCAGAATTACTCGATCGCAGACCCCATGCACTAAACACCCTCAAGCTGTTAAGCGAATCCAGCACCACCACCGAAGTACGCCTAACCGGTTTACTATATCAGCTCAACAAACCTCAAATAGAAGACCTCGCAGCACAAATAAAAATGCCCAATGTGCACAAAGCCTTATCCCTGTCCACCAGTAACCACCAGCGCCAATTACGTGCTTATACCGAGTTAGATGCAGCTCAAAAACACCTGATGCTCAGTAATCTTGGCCTAATCCGTAGTACCGATTCATTGGATGATTTGCTTAATGTATGCCAGGCCGTGAGCCTAAGCCAAGAACCTCTTTTTGGTTGGCAATCGCCAAAGCAACACATAGTGAATGACTTAGAAAACATACACAGCGTAAACCCTGTCAAACTAATGGCTCAAGGTTTTACTGGCAAAGGCCTTGGGGAAGAGCTTAAAAAGGCCCAGATCGAGTCTATCAGAAGTGATGCTGGGTAGGTCGCACGGCGTGGTCAAAATTGCAGGAGTCGTTGAGCTCCCTAATGGTCTTGGCCTGTGTTGGGTGCATTAGGTTAGGCACCAGATCTGCTAACGGCTGCAATACATAGGCGCAGGTTAAAATATCTGGCCGGGGCACTTTAGCCTGTTCATCCACCCAATCACCAAACAACAATAAATCCATGTCTAGGCCATGACTGGTAGGCTTATGACGTGAATCTGCAGACCTTTGACGGCCATATTTAGTTTCAGTAGTACGGATCCAGGCCATCAGTTGTGGGTGACTCATTGGGCATTCAAAACCCACCACCATATTGAGAAAATCTGGCCCATCTATACCCACTGCTGGGGCCAGGTAGACAGGTGAAGCCTCTACACGGCCAAAGGCTGTCCTTAGCTCAAAAATGCCAGCTTCAAGGCTCGTTTGGGGCTCTATATTAGCCCCTAAACCTAAGTAAACATAGGTCATTATGCTGGCTTTTGGCCACGTTTAATCATTACACCGACATCGCGCGCATTGGCAATAGCATCAGGTTTTCCTAGTTTAATACTCACAAACGGCACTGGGAATTCCGTTAAAATTAATGCTGCAATTTCTTCAGCCATGGTTTCTACAAGCAAAAACTCGCTTTGCTCTACGAACTCTGTGAGCCTGTCTGATACATCTTTGTAGCTCACAGTGCGGTCTATGTCTTCAGTGGCTGCAGAAGGACTAATGTCCACTGCCATTTCTACATCTAACACCACCTTTTGGCGGATTTTTCGTTCCCAGTCAAAAATACCAATAACGGTGTCTACAGCTAAGCCATGTACATATACTGTGTCCATTGTGACCTCTTTTTATGTGGGTATTAATAACGTTATTATTGAGCAACCACCGATAACTCATTTAACGGCCAGCGGGGTTTTACTTTAAGTGTTAGGTCGTCACACTGGCCCGCTGCCAAACGTTGAGCTCCAGCATAAGCAATCATTGCACCATTATCAGTGCAGTACTCTGGCCTTGGGTAATAGACCTTAGCGCGCAATTTAGCGGTCTCTGCTGCTAGTTTTTCACGTAAGCTCAAGTTAGCACTAACGCCGCCAGCCATAACTAACGTAGAAAGCTTAGTTTGCTGCAGAGCCCGGCGACACTTAATGGCTAATGTATCCACAACAGCCTGCTGAAAAGCCACAGCAATATCAGCTTTGTCTTGCTCATCTAAACACTCTTGCTGTTTCTTAATGTCTTGAATAGCATAGAGTACAGCAGTTTTTAAGCCGCTAAAACTCATGTCTAAGCCAGGCCTATCTACCATCGGGCGAGGGAACTTAAACCGCGTCGCATCTCCTTGCAAGGCAAGGTTAGCAACCAAGGGGCCACCTGGATAATCTAAGTCCATCATTTTAGCCACCTTGTCGAAGGCTTCGCCAGCAGCATCATCTAAGGACTCACCGAGTAATTCGTATTCACCTAAAGATCGTACGTGCACCAATTGAGTGTGGCCACCAGACACCAATAATGCCACAAACGGTGGCTTAGGCGCATTTTCTTCTAACATCGGTGCTAAAAGATGGCCTTCCATGTGATGCACCCCAATAGTAGGAAGATCCCACGCCATGCCTAAAGCACGTCCTGTGGCAGCACCCACCATTAACGCACCAATTAGGCCAGGGCCTGCAGTATAGGCCACGCCATCAACATCACCGTAAGCCAAGCCTGCCTTATTAAACACCTCACGCATTAATGGTACTAGTTTGCGAATATGGTCACGAGAAGCTAACTCTGGCACTACGCCACCGTATTCCGCATGCACAGCTACTTGGCTGTAAAGTGCTTCAGACACTATGCCCTTTTCGGTATCGTAGATGGCGACCCCTGTTTCGTCACACGATGTTTCTATGCCTAGTACGCGCATGAATATGCCAACTTTCTCAAATATTTAGTTAAGTAGGGCCAGAATTTTACCTTTCATCAAGCCTAATGACCACCTGTACCGGAGCGTTTTCCACCATCTTTGAAAAACACGTCTAACTTGATGAAAAATTGGCTTTACACTGGCCAACACATAAGAGTAAAATATGCGGCCTTAATCAATTAGGAATACCTCCTTAGGTAGGCTTTTAAGATCTTAAGGAAGTGAATACAAAAACATTCGGATGGCTGCCTAATGCAGCCCCCCACAATTAGGTAAAGATATGCCAGCTGTAAAACTGAAAGACAACGAACCATTTGATATTGCTCTACGCCGCTTCAAACGCGCTTGTGAAAAAGCAGGTACTTTAGCAGACGTTCGCAAGCGCGAATTCTACGAAAAGCCAACCAGCGTTCGTAAGCGTCAAGCTGCTGCTGCTGTTAAGCGTCATGCTAAGAAGCTAGTACGCGAAAATCGTCGTCATGTTCGTTTGTACTAGGCTTTACACCTGATATAGAACCCTGCACGACCTGCTTTACAGCCTGATACCCAAGGGCTACTGAGCAAAGCCATACATAGGGGCGGTTTTTCAGTTACCCGCCCCTTTGTCGTTTCTGACGTTTACGCATTTAGCGCAACCTAAGCAACACCCTAATTACTGAAACCAACATAGCGAGAACTCACCATGTCCGATTTAAAGCTTCAACTTAAAGATGCTCAAAAACAAGCCATGCGTGACAAAAATAAACCTCGCCTAACCTGTATTCGCACTATGTTATCAGAATTTAAACGCATAGAAGTTGATGAGCGCATAGAGTTAGATCAAGCCCGCGGCTTAGCCGTACTCGATAAGATGCTCAAGCAACGTCGCGACTCTATCAGCCAGTACGAAGCTGCCAGTCGCCAAGACTTAGCTGATGTTGAGCACTTAGAAATAAATGTGATTCAGGAATTTCTACCTACCCCACTCACAGATGATGAAATAAGTGCCTTAATCACCCAAGCCATTAGCGATTCTGGTGCCAGTAGCATGCAAGATATGGGCAAAGTGATGGGTATTCTTAAACCACAGTTGCAAGGCCGCGCAGATATTGGCAAAGTAAGTGGTAAGATCAAAGCACAACTTGCTTAAGCTTTTATTAAAAGGCATACCACTTGGCATCACGCATACCGCAATCATTTATCGATGACCTTCTAGACCGCACCGACATCGTCGATTTGGTAGATGGCCACGTAAAGCTTAAAAAAACAGGTCGCAACTATTCTGCATGTTGCCCTTTTCATAAAGAAAAAACACCTTCCTTTAGTGTTTCCCCAGACAAGCAGTTTTATTATTGCTTTGGTTGCGGCGCCGGGGGCAATGCCATCGGTTTTTTAATGCAGCTGGCAAACCTAAATTTCCCTGAAGCTGTAGAAGAACTTGCAGGCAAAGCTGGCCTCACAGTGCCCAAAGATGACAGCATCACTAGCAAAGCAGCATCTGCAGCTAGCCAAGCCAAAACTCAGGCACGCAATCAGGCTTATGACATACTTAACCAAGCCAGCCAATACTATCAAAGTCAGTTACGCCGCCACCCAGATCGACAAAAAGCAGTCACCTACCTTAAAGGTCGTGGGCTTAATGGCCAAATAGCACAGCGATTTGGCGTAGGATACGCGCCCACTGGTTGGCAAAACTTGATGCAAGAACTGGCGCCTAAAGCTGAACAAGAACAGGGTTTGATAGACGCTGGAATGGTGGTGGAGAAAGAAGAAAACAAACGCCGCTACGATCGCTTTAGGGACCGCATCATGTTTCCTATAAAAGACTACAAAGGCCGTATTATTGCATTTGGTGGGCGAGTACTCGGTGATGATAAACCCAAGTATCTAAACTCCCCAGAAACGGTAGTATTTCACAAACAAAAGGAACTTTATGGCCTCTATGAGGCCCGCCAACACGAACGCAACCTTAAGCGCATTATGGTGGTAGAAGGCTATATGGACGTTGTTGCGCTAGCGCAGCACAATATAAACTATGCGGTGGCTACCCTTGGCACCAGCACCAGCAGCTTTCATTTAGAACGCATCTTCAAATTAGTGAGCGAAGTGGTATTTTGTTTTGATGGCGACGCTGCAGGGCTTAAAGCTGCAGATCGCGCCATGCACACCTGCCTGCCTTATATGCAAGATGGCAGACAAGCCCGCTTCCTGTTACTGCCAGATGGTGAGGACCCAGATTCTCTAGTCCGCCAAGAAGGTAACGATAAGCTTACAGCGCGCATTGTAGATGCCACACCACTGAGTGACTTTTTGTTTCAACGTTTAGGCCAAGACCTAGACCCCCATAACCTAGAGCACAGAGCAAAGCTTGCCACCGACGCCAGCCCATTAATTGCAATTATCCCAAAGGGGATCATGCGCAGTATGATGCATGCACGACTCAGCAAAATTACCGGCCTAGATAAAGATACGCTAGCAGAACTAAGTGCGCTAAAAGTGCCTACCCCTGCAACACGCTCTGAGCCAAACCCTACGCCAGCTGCAAACACACAGGCCAGCAATAGCAGCCAGGCACCCAACATGGGGCCTGCAGGAGATTCAGATCAAAACAGTACCCATGATTACGCTGATTATCACATCACCGAGGCTAATCCAGACATAGCGGACAGCATTCAACACTGGCATGATGAACACCCTCATGCCCAGCCTTCTGAAGACCCCTCTCTTTTGTTAAGGCAGAACTTTAGTGCTGTTTTACCTAAGGTACAAAACCCTGCTCACGCTGCAATACGGATTATCCTACGACACCCAGAAGTGGTTGAACATGTCGATGAAATTCCCAGTCATTTAGCCGAATTGAAAATGCAAGATGCTGGGGTGCTCACTCAGTTGCTCAATACAGTGCAAGCTATGCACAAGGCTTTGAAACGCTGGCCAAACCCTGCAGAGTTGCACATTGAATGCGCCACTTGGGATGCTTGGCCCATGTTACGCCAATTAGCTGCTATGGAATCGTTACTGCCCCAAGGCAACTACCCTCAGCAGCTAGACGAAGCTATTAGCCGCCTGCTAGGCCATCACTTTGATGAGCGATTTAACCAACTAATACACCTAGCATCACAGCCTAATGCCGATGCTAATACAAAAAAACAGCTAAAAGACCTACTAAAAGAAAAAGAAGAGTTGCAAAACCGGCTGAAAAGTAGACAATAGTATTACCACGGATCTTATAACGGTCCACGGCTATCGGGCGGCATGCTAGGCATCGCAAAAACAGTCCCATTACGGCTATCGTCTCGTGCAGGCTTCAAAAAGCACAAACTATCAGCTATTCCCTTATACTTTGTGGAAGAATTTTTGTTTTTCTACTATAATGGGGCGCTGAAATTTTCAATATCCGTTCACTTACTAAAGGGTTGCCATGGCCGCCAACGAACAGCAACAATCTCGCTTAAAAGAACTGATCACCAAAGGTCGTGAGCAGGGCTTTTTAACTTATGCAGAAGTTAACGATCACCTGCCGCAAAATATTGCCGACCCAGATCAAGTCGAAGATATTATCGGTATGATTAACGACATGGGGATCACCGTATCTGAGCAAGCGCCAGATGCAGAAACCTTACTTATGACAGACGGCGACTCTACGGATGAAGCCGCCGCTGAAGAAGCTGCTGCCGCATTGGCTGCTGTAGAAAATGAGGCAGGACGAACTACAGACCCAGTGCGTATGTACATGCGCGAAATGGGAACGGTAGAACTATTGACACGTGAAGGCGAAATCGTCATTGCTAAACGCATTGAAGAAGGCCTACGCGATGTGATGGCTGCTTTAGCTCATTACCCAGATAGTGTTATCACTATTATTGATGTCTATAAGCGCATCTTTACTGAAGAAGGCCGCTTAAGCGATCTTTTTAGTGGCTACATCGATCCAGATGGTGAGCCTAACCCGTCTCCAATTAATCCAACCACTGTCGTGAAGAGCGACAATGACGAAGAAGAAGAAGAAACGGACAACGGCCCAGATCCAATTGAAACAGCAGAACGTTTTGCCGAGCTAGAAGAACAGCTTGTAACGTCTCTTCTTGCTGTTGAAAAGCATGGCCGTGAAAGCCCACAAGCTAAAGAAGCGTATGCTCACCTTGGTTTTTTGTTCTCACCACTAAAGCTAGTGCCGAAGCATTTTGAATCTGTTGCTAAGTACCCACGCGGTGCCCTAGCCCGTATTCGGGCACAAGAAAAAATCATTACCGTCATCTGCAACCGCAAAGCGAAAATGCCACGTGATGTTTTCCTTGCTCAGTTCCCTGGCAACGAAACTAACGTAGGTTGGGCAGACGAACTTATTGCCAGTGGCGAACCCTATGCGCCAGCAATCCGCCGCAACGCCGTAGATCTTCGTCGTGCACAACGTAAGTTGTCCATGGTGGTTGAAGAATCAGGCCTGAGCCTAAGCGAAATTAAAGACATCAATCGTCGCATGACCATGGGTGAAGTGCGCGCCCGCCGTGCGAAAAAAGAAATGGTGGAAGCTAACCTCCGTTTGGTTATCTCCATTGCCAAGAAGTACACCAACCGTGGGCTTCAATTCTTGGATCTTATCCAAGAAGGCAACATTGGCTTGATGAAGGCTGTGGACAAGTTTGAATACCGCCGGGGTTATAAGTTCTCTACTTATGCCACATGGTGGATTCGTCAAGCAATTACCCGCTCCATTGCTGACCAAGCCCGTACTATACGTATTCCAGTGCATATGATTGAGACCATTAACAAGCTCAACCGTATATCTCGTCAAATGCTTCAGGAAATGGGCCGCGAGCCTACGCCAGAAGAACTAGGCGAGCGCATGGAAATGCCAGAAGAAAAGATTCGCAAAGTACTCAAAATTGCTAAAGAGCCTATCTCTATGGAAACCCCCATAGGTGATGATGAAGATTCAAGCTTAGGCGATTTTATCGAAGACAGCTCTATGGATTCTCCTATCGACTCCGCCACAGGTGAAGGCTTAAGAGAAGCCACACGAGATGTATTAGCGGGCCTTACCCCTCGCGAATCTAAAGTGCTACGTATGCGTTTTGGTATCGAAATGAACACCGACCATACCCTAGAAGAAGTGGGCAAACAGTTTGATGTGACACGTGAACGTATCCGTCAAATTGAAGCCAAAGCACTACGTAAGTTGCGCCACCCAATGCGCTCTGATCACCTACGTAGCTTCATCGAAGACTAGACTTCGCTATAACACTCACCCAGTTGCTTGGCAGCAAATGCCCTGCAACTGAGTGAAGTTTTAAGAACCCGCCTCAACGCATTTCAAGCTAACAATACCTAGCAAAATAACCACGACTCATAAACCTATATTGTTCGAGTTAAATTAGCTATATTGCATGATTGCTATATACACATTTCTTGATTGCATGCTTATGTCGTTCACCTTATCTAAATCAAGCAATACCATAGGCATTGTGTGCGCTATTGGTGCTGGTATTTGTTTTTCTACGACAGACGTCACTATTAAGTTTCTTAGTGATGCCTATGCGCTGCATCAAATTATTTTGCTGCGCTCTGCCATTGGCATGGGTGTCATTTTGATGATACTGATGGCGAGTTCTGGTGGTGTGAGGAGCTTGAAAACTAAACGCTTAAGGCGGCATCTGGTACGTGGCATTAGTGTAGTGTTGGCTAACATGTTGTTTTTCCTTGGGTTAGTAGCGATGCCTTTAGCAGATGCGGTGGCTTTATTCTTTATTAGCCCCAGTATAATTAGCTTATTCTCCATCATTTTTTTAAAAGAGTACGTCGGCCCACACCGCTGGTTTGCTATAGGTTTGGGGTTTGTGGGGGTGTTAATTATGGTACAACCAGGCACTAACGAATTTGTGCTAGCGTCCTTATTACCCATTGGCGCTGCATTTTGTTATGCCACGCTGCACACGCTTACTCGCACTATGCGTGACACTGAATCAGCCTCCACTATGACCTTCTATATTCAGGTTACGTTTATCATTGTTAGCACTCTTATATGGATGCTAGTGGGGGATGGGCGATTTAACGACCCAAGTAGCCCCTCTCTAAATTTCCTTCTGAGGCCCTGGGGACCATGGGAATATAGCGACTTTAAGCTATTTATTTTGCTGGGTGCAGGAAGCACTTTGGGTGGTTATCTTATTAGCCAAGCCTACCGACATGCAGAAGCGGCTTTGGCAGCTCCGTTTGAGTACATTGCTCTACCCTTAGCCATGTTTTGGGGGCTAGTAGTGTTTGATGAGTGGCCCAACAATATTACTCTAATTGGGAGCAGCTTTATCTTAGCTTCAGGTCTTTACACCCTATACCGAGAAACACGCCACCCACACAAGCCGCAAATGGCAAGGGCACATGAACGCTAACCCATTAAACTGAGTTAAATAAACCCATCCATTAACTAGGACTTGAACTTGTTACGCGAACTGGCCCAAGGATCAAGATTACCTGCCCCACTAGTTTTAACACGCCCTTCTACTGTAGCTTTAGCATCTGACTTAGACTTAGGTTCAGGTTTCCAAGGAGACTTTTTTTCAGCAGATATAGGCTCAGGTTTCCAAGACGATTTTTCTACAGCCTTTGACCCAGGTGTATCATTACTTCTGGACCTAGGCTTAGCGGCACTGCTGCCAGTACGCCCAGCTAGCCTGTCATATTCATTAGCCTTCGTTTCACGTTTTTCACGCACCCGCTCTGCATCTTCTAGGCTTAGTTCAAAGGGGGCACCTACAACTTGACCTTCAGGGATGATACGGTCACGAGGGGGCAGCTCAAATTGATCACTGGACACCTTTGGCAAACTTTTAAACTTATACAAATAAAAGGCTTCAACTTTCTCACGAGCCCACTGTGTTTTCTTTAAGAATTTAACGCTAGAATCAATACTGGGGTTGGTTTTAAAGCTATGGATATACAAATATGCATGAAGAATTTCAAAGCCATAATGATCCACAATTTCTGTGAGCATCGATTTCAAGTTCAAACCATGCAGAGGGTTATTGTGGTAATTAATTTCGTCAGACATGCCTAGTTGCACCTAATATAATTCATTGTTTAAATTATACCTCATTGCAGACGTAGATGGAGAATAGCCAACCATATCTCTGGCCTAACTCTAGGCGCACCTGTTGACACATCACCAGCTTACCTCAAGAAGCAGGAGTTACACCCATGGGCAAAGTACTTAGCCAACAACAGATTCAAGCCTACCAAAAAGAAGGCTTTGTCTGTCCTGTCGACGTAATGTCTGAAGATGAGGCGCTATCCTACGGACACCGGTTACAGGCAGCAGAAGCCCTGTACCCAGCCGACTTAAGTGGCGTAAACCGCAATAATCCTCACCTTTGTTTTAAATTTTTAGATGAACTGGCTTATCACCCTAGGGTTCTGGATGCTGTAGAAGACTTACTGGGACCAAGCTTTTCATTATGGGGCAGCGTACTTTTTATCAAAGAACCCAATTCAAGTCATTTTGTAAGCTGGCACCAAGATGCAACTTACATGTGCATCACCCCACATAATTTTGTCACTCCATGGATTGCGCTCACCCATAGCAACCAACATACAGGCTGTATGAGCATGATCCCAGGCAGCCACCTTAATGACATTCAGCCCCACAAAGACACCTATGGCAAAGACAACATTTTAACCAGAGGACAAGAAGTCACTAACCTAGACCCTAGCTTGGCTGTTAATTTAATCCTCAAACCTGGCCAAATGTCACTTCATCACGCAATGACGATTCATGGCTCGCAACCCAATCAAAGCCAACACCAACGCCGTATCGGTTTTGCCTTACAGTCCTTTATGCCAGCTGGCGCCACGCAAAATGTCGGACAAAATAACTGGTCCCCTGCACGTGGTAACTGTGCCCAAGAAGGACATCATTATTTAGCTCGACCCAATACCGATATGGACACCAAGGGCATTGCTGAAAGAGACAAATCCAACAAAAACTTTTCAGACATCCTCTATCATGGTGCAAAAACAAAAAGAGACTATTAAATCAGTGATTTAGGGGTGTTGAATCTTGCTCTCAACCACCAGCACGGGTATCATGCGTGCTCCCATACGGGCCTGTGGCGCAGCGGTTAGCGCAGAGGACTCATAATCCTTTGGTCGTCAGTTCAAATCTGACCAGGCCCACCATATTAAGTCCATAGTTATCAATAACTTGGCAATCATTTGGCTAATTGCTATTAAACGCAAAACCACCAAGTGCTCAATATGGTGCAACTAATGGTGCGACTAACTAATTTGGTTGGTGGTATAATTAGAGCACCAGCAATCAAACGACGTAGGCCACATCAAATTGGCGCTTACAACTCTCCAAGAACGTTTCGTAGACGAGTACATATCTCGCCCTGCTAACGCCGCACAAGCTTACATAACAGCTGGTGGGGCTCCCAAGAGCGCTAAAATCAGCGCATGCAAACTGCTCAAACACCCAAAGGTACAAGAAGCGCTAGATCGGCAACAAGAACGCTTACGTCGTGAGTTTAACGTTAGCCGTGAAAGTATCTATTCTGAGCTTCGGTCTATTATTGATAACCCTGAAACCAATACAACTGAAATGCTGAGAGCCATCGATATGTTATGTCGGATGTTTGGCCTATATAACCAGGTAGCGGCTAGCGACAATGATGCTAGCAGCAACAGCACAACGTCATTGGGTTTGCAGGGTATGACGGATAAGGAGTTAGAAAACCTTATTTCAAACGACAACGCCTAAAATTGATCGGCTTGCCGGTCTGTTTTCGGTGTTCACACCCTAGGTCTCTGTTATTACCCGATAAGTTGGCCTGTCTGCGGTCTCGACATGCGCGGATGCGCCACTTGGAGTATAGCGCAGCGCACCGCTTTAGCGGGGTGTGAAGCGAAGCGACGAGGGGTGCGTTAGCGCCCTTAAGACGCAGATACAGACTACTGCGCGGACGAATAAAGGGCCCCCTCAAAACAAGGTTCCAAAACCCTGAAATCTAAATCCTAAATCTGTAATGTCGAATCGGGGGAAGCCCCACTTTTCAAGGAAGGGTACCTACCTATTCGACAGGTAGATCGAACTAAAAATAATTTCAAAAATAATAATATTCATTTTTATTCAACGCTAATTTAACTACTTTCCACCGAATCATTGGATAGCATTCTTTCTAAAGACTTTTTTGCTTACCTCAGACTGAGCCGAACCACTCAAGTAAGCAAGAGAACGTGTTTATGTCAAACATAGGTATAGGTAAGGACAAATCTATACCCATAGGTGAGAGCTTAACCACAAACGCCATTAAGGGAATGATGGACCCTAGAACAGGCAAAGCCTTTTGCACTGGCTTTATGACGAGCCATAAGTTCAGACATACTGCTAGCGCCATGATAAATGAGATTGAATACCCTGCTGACGCCATAGAGCTTCAGATGGCTCATTAACCCAGAACCTCGTTAGAGGTACGTACAACAAAGCACAGCTAATGCCTACCACGACCAAGATGATGACGGAATGGGCTATATTTATATACGATTTACTCAATAATTAGCAATTAATAGCTATCACTAAAATTCTGTTCGCCTACGACATGTCGATAGCGGCTCACAGCGCTACATTTGGTCTGCCAGAAATGAAACAAGACAGGTTATGACTGCAAGCGATGTGTTTCGCTTAGACCAAGGAATAAATCCTACTGGAGATATTATCGATACCAAACATCAGCTCACTTGGGTTAATTAATTACCAGCTGTAGAGGCGGGCCCACTCTAGAAATATCAAAAAACTCACCCTTGGCCGCACAATTTCGCCTGCAACTTGCCATGCGGCAAAGACTGCTGACAAAGCTAAGCTCTGGCAATTAAGTGAAAGAATTTAACCTGTCGCCAGCTCAATTTATGATACCTTAACGGCTTCTATTGCTTTTGCAAAGAAGCCACAGCCCCATTGAGGAGGGTGTTAAATATAGCCAATCCGGGAATGGGTTTCTAATAGGATCAGCTGGGTATGCATATAAAAAGTAAGTTTAAATAGCTTAATCTAGAGGTTTGAGAAGGCGCTATTTTTGATCGAAAATTGATATACTTACGTTAATTTTTCATATGGCAAACCTACATATTGCTCGGCAATTATGCCCCGGCCATATTCAGATGACAGGTAATAATTTAGTTCTGATTCCATAAATCGCATAAACGTATCACCATCTAGACCCCCAGCATTCGTTTCGCCAAAATTGTGCAACATATTACTCATCCACCACGAGAAACGCTCACCATTCCATACGCGGCGCAATGCAATTTCAGAATACTGATGTATGCAGGCTTTATCTCCCTGTTTATAGACCCGCGTGAGAATTTTATAAAGAGTCGATACGTCAGATGCTGCCAGATTCAAACCTTTTGCCCCAGTTGGCGGAACAATATGCGCCGCATCACCTACCAAAAATAGATTGCCGTATTGCATCGGCTCGCAAATAAATGAGCGCAAAGGTGCAATGCTCTTTTCAATGCTTGGGCCGGTGACTAGATTCAGGGCAATGTCTTCTGGTAACCGTTTTTTCAATTCATCCCAAAACGCTTCATCTGACCAGTCTTCTACTGTGTCCGTGAGAGGAACCTGTAAATAATAACGAGACCGTGTCTCTGATCGCATACTAGCTAACGCGAACCCCCGCTCGGTTTTACAGTAGATCAACTCGTGACTTACCGGCGGTGTGTCGCTCAACAAGCCCAACCAACCAAATGGATAAACACGCTCATGTTCAGTTCTCAACTCTAAGGGAATCGTCTTCCGGGAAACTCCATGAAACCCATCACAACCAGCGATGTAATCGCACTCAAGACGGAACTGCTCTCCTCCTTGCTCAAAAAGCACAAAAGGTGAATCTGCTTTCAAATCATGTAATGATACTTGACTGGACTCATAATACGTTTCCAACCCGCTTGCTGACCGAGCATCCATAAGGTCTTTGGTGATCTCAAGTTGCCCATAACACATCACTGTTTTACCACCAGTCAATGCTTTCAAGTCGATACGAACACGACGGTCACCTACCGATATTTCAAAGCCATCATGGACTCCACCTGCAGCATCCATATTTGTCGCCACTCCAGCCTCGCGTACCAAATCGACAAAGCCCTGCTCCAAAATTCCGGCGCGGATGCGACCCAATACATAATCACCAGCCACTCGCTCAACGATTACATTACTAATACCCTGCTTGGAAAGAAGCTGACCTAATAACAACCCTGAAGGCCCCCCACCAATAATCGCGATTTTGGTTTTAATTATTTTCATGCAGCTCTCACTTTTATGATTCATTTAACATCTGTATATGCCTGACACAACTTATGTATATATTCCTCTTTTTGTGATGAATTCTGAATTCAATAATCAGACATATACTTGTACTTTTTAATCAAAATGATAATATGGTGGATCTATAAAACCTGTCGTAAGGGCTACCATTCGCGAGAAGAAAAAACACTCTATTCCACAGTTTGGCCTCTACGGAGAAATTAACCATTCTCAGGAACCAGGATTTGTACATATAGAGGATATAGTCACGCGAAGTAGTGAGAACGGCTGGCTAATCAAGCCCCATCGTCATATAAAAATGTTCCAAATTTTATTTATGTACAATGGAGAGCTTGAACTAACGCTTGATGAAAAAAAAGACTCTATCTCCGGCAGCTACGCCATCACAATTCCACCTGGAATTGTCCATGGATTTCGTTTTATGCCGGGGGCTGAAGGTGTCGTACTGTCAATTGCAGACCCCTTGCTGGCATATCAAAAAAATCAAGTTTCACCCGGCTATTTTGGAGATATACTCGATCACCCTCAGGTGATGAATTTTAGTCAAAAAAATGTACTTTTAACGCAACTAGTCCAATATCTTTCACTAATTAAAGGTGAGTCAGAACGCACTGATGCCGGTTATCAACTAATGCAAGAGTGGCTAATCCAAATGGTGTTGATGACGTTAAAAAGGCTGTACGAACAAAAACATCATGAAGAAAGGCATAGTGCAACCTCGCACACATCTACTGGTAGCCAGCTACTCAGTAGATTCCGAAAACTGCTGGAAACGCACTATCGGCAACATTGGAAAGTTAGCCAATACTCTGATGCGTTAAATACCTCAGTATCTAGCCTTAATCGACTATGCCATGAAAATCTCAGTGTAACTGCCAAGGCTATAATTCAGGATAGAGTTATGATTGAAGCAAAAAGACGATTAATTTATACACAGGAACCTCTCGACCAGATGGCATATACATTGGGATTTAAAGATCCTGCTTACTTTTCTCGCATGTTCAAAAAAATCGAACAGGTCTCACCTAGCGATTATCGTAAACAAAAAAAACAACATCCAAACACAATTCAATCGTAAAAATATTTCGTTTTATAACAGGTATCACTTCCGTTTCTATTTTACCTGATTAAGATGCTGCTCAATTCGATCCAGAGTATTCATGGCGGTAAAGCACTGCCCTACACTCGCGTTAGGTTCACGTCCTTCACGAATAGCATCAAAAAACTCTCTATCCTGCAGCTCAATACCATTCATAGAAACCGCAATATCTGATAAATCTACCGCATTCTCAAAGCCGTCATACAATTCATCATAACGAGCAGTATATGTACCGTTATCACAGATATAACGGAAGAAGGTACCAAACGGCCCTTCGTTATTGAATGACAATGACAGCGTGCACAATGCCCCTGAAGGTACTTTCATGCCAATACTCATATCTAACGCAATACCCAAGTCGGGATGCAGAGGGCCTTGCAATGCTTGAACCTGACTGACCTCTTCTTGAGTTTGGTACTGAAATAGGTCAACCGTATGACAAGCATGATGCCATAAAAGATGATCAGTCCAAGAACGCTGTTCACCTTTGGCATTTGTGTTACTACGACGGAGGAAATACGTCTGAACATCCATTTGCTGAACCGTAAGCTCGCCTGACAAAACTTTATCATGGATCCATTGATGACTTGGGTTAAAGCGGCGTGTATGGCCTGCCATAGCGATCAGACCACATTTTTTTTGAGCGTCGACAAGGCGCTGTGAATCTTCGATATTATCAGCCATGGGTATTTCTACCATGACATGTTTACCCGCTTCCAGACACTGAATAGCCTGAGCCGCATGCATTTGTGTAGGAGTGGCAAGAATAACCGCATCAACATCATCACGAGCAAGGCTATCTGCCAAGTCTGTAGTGTAATGTGGAATAGTACGATTGGCGGCAAAAGCTTTCATTTTTTCAGTATTAGTACCTACTATAGAGGTGACTACAGCACCCTTTATACAGCTAATAGCATCTAAATGTTTGATACCAAATGCACCTGCAGCACCTACTACGCACACGTTCATATTGAACACTCCAAAGTTAATAACGGGGTCACCAAATTTTTATTAACACTAACATCCGTTCTAATTTATAGGTAATTAAATAATGATATTAGATATTCATTTTTTGCATAGTATAGAACTGATATGTTATAGATCATCATTCATATCTTGCCCATTCCTGCGGAGTGAATTAACAAAGGAAAGCTGTGCTTTTGTTGGCTTCCAGCTCGACCTCATAGTAATACCAATAGGCCTGTGGACATTCCGTAGTTTATAAGAAACAGGCTTAAGTACTCCCTGACTCAACTCATGCTGTATCTGATGGCCCGAAATTATGGTGAGCCGATCACTTCCCAACAGCAATGAGCGAATAAGTATTTGAGAACTGGTTTCTACTATACTCCTAGGTAGCGGCACATCATCTTTAACGAATATAGATTCAAATATAGCTCGTGTGGGAGCGCCCTTTCTTGGAACAACCCATGAGTACTGTGACAACATGTTGGTGGTAATCGTCTGTGCCGATATTAATGGATGCTGTGGACGCGCGACAATTTCAATTGTCGATGTAAATAGTTCCTCCTGTACCACATCATCACTTGGTGGTGGAAAACGTAACGCACCGATTAGAAAATCGATGTCACCATCAAGCAGGTGATATAAAAGATCATTATATGGACCATCATTCACAATAATTTTAACATCAGGAAAACTATTCGAAAAATCGATAATTGCTTTAGGTAAAACTGACGTACGTGCCAACGGCATGCTACCAATAACAATACGAGGGGCTTCACGATTATACAAAGAATCTATTTCATTCCGTCCCTGTGCTATTTCAGCCAAAGCCAACTTTGTCGCTTTTGCCAACAAGCGCGCCGCTTTACTGGCGCTAATACCTATACTAGTTTTTTCAAATAGAACAATACCCAGCAAGCTTTCTAACTCTCGTGCAGCTCGATGCACAGACGATTGAGAAACACCTAAGTTACGCCCTGCCATACTGAAACTCTGAGCCTCTGAAACTGCAACCAGCGCGCGCAATTGCGTTGAAGTCAATAACTGTAACAATTGGGAAGGCTGAACTCCTTTGACCCCACCAATGCGTACTGCACCTTTCAGTCCATTAATAAGCAAATCCAATGCTCTCCGCACCCGTTGAGCGAGAACTTCTCCGGAAGGCGTTACATACATTCCATCACTCCGCCTCTGAAACAGAAGTGCTGATAGGTTATATTCTAATTTGGATATCGCCTGAGTAATTGCTGGTTGAGAAAGAAATACCCGACCAGAAGCCTTACTAATACTTTTAGAGTCAACAACTTCCAAAAAAATACGTAAATGCCTGATGTTAGGACTTTTTAATTCCATAGCCGCCTCTTGAGCCAAAATACTAAAAACGCAGTCTATCTCAAAAATGAATACCCATGGGTTAAAAATCAAATGGAAAAAATGAGCATTTCGTATAATACTGTATCTCACATATCTAATTGACGCACCAAAAATTCATTTTTTAAAGTGAGATACATAATGATCATCGACTGCCATGGGCACTACACAACCACACCGCCTCAAGTCGGTGAGTACCGCGAAAAACAAAAGACAGCACTAGCCAGTAACCCTCATCACGTGGGTGAAAAAGGGTCCATTATTATCAGCGATGATGAAATACGTGAAAGCATTGAGAAAAATCAATTACGCCTGCAGCAAGAACGCGGTACCGATCTGACAATTTTCTCCCCGCGCGCCAGCTGGATGGGCCATCATATTGGCAATGAGAATACGAGCCGTTTTTGGACAGAACAACAGAACGACCTTATTCGCCGCGTATGCGATCTTTACCCAAGCAACTTTGCCCCGGTTGCACAATTACCCCAGTCGCCAGGAGTCCCCCCGGAAAAGTCAGTTGCTGAACTAGTTCGCTGCGTCGAAAAGATGGAATTCATTGGCTGTAACCTAAGCCCAGACACTTCTGGTGGGTACTGGCGGGATGCATCATTGGGTGACCGTTGTTTTTATCCTCTTTATGAAAAAATGGTCGAGCTAGATGTGCCTGCTATGATTCACGTCAGCGCTTCTTGTAATGATTGCTTCCATACAACCGGCTCTCACTATTTAGGGGCTGATACTGCTGCATTCCAGCAGTTGGTTATGTCTGATGTATTTAAAGACTTCCCGACACTTAAAATAATCGTGCCACATGGAGGCGGCGCTGTACCATACCACTGGGGCCGATTCCGTGGTCTGATGCAGGATCAGGGCTTTGCACCACTGGAGGAGTCTGCACTGAAAAACATATACTTCGATACCTGTGTTTATCACCAGAAAGGTATCGATCTTTTATTAGATATTGTGCCACCCGAAAACATACTTTTCGCGTCCGAAATGATTGGTGCCGTACGTGGTATCGATCCAGAAACGGGGTACTATTTCGATGACACTAAACGTTACATAGATAACAACACGAAACTATCTGCCGAGCAAAAGAATCAAATTTTTGAAGGCAACGCGCGTCGTGTATTTAGCCGACTTAAAATCTCTGACGTAAAATAGTACCACTCAGAAATAGGAGATAATGATGCATAAAAATATCGTTGTTCAAACAATTGAACGCGCAGACCCCGCTATCATCGAAGCCTTAGGCAAATGTGGCGTTGCTACCGTCCATGAAGCACAGGGGCGCCGAGGGCTTCTGGCTGATCATCTACGCCCTATTCAGCAGGATGTTACCGTTGCAGGTTCCGCTATAACCATTTCCGGTGCGGCCGGAGATAACTGGATGATGCACGTGGCAATCGAACAATGTCAGCAGGGAGACATTATGGTATTTTCTCCAACCTCACCTTCAAACTTTGGCTTCTTTGGTGACCTGTTGGCAACTTCTGCTCTGTCTCGCGGTGTTGTTGGCTTAATCATTGATGCGGGCGTTCGGGACACACGTGACCTGCGTCAAATGAAATTCCCAGTTTGGGCTAAACATATCTTCTCTCAGGGCACCATTAAAGAAACCCTTGGTTCAGTTAACATTCCAATGTCTTGTGCGGATGCCATCATTAACCCTGGTGATATTATCATTGCTGATGATGATGGTGTGGTTGTTGTCCGTCGAGAAGAATCGTCAGAAGTTCTCGCAGAAGCTCAGTCTCGTGAAGCCCGTGAAGAAAAAAAGCGTATTCGCATGGCCAATGGAGAATTAGGGCTAGATATTTACAACATGCGCGCTCGTCTTGAAGAGAAAGGTATCAAATATGTCTGATTCAACGCGCTGTATGTGGATGAGAGCCGGCACATCGAAAGGCGCCTACTTTCTTGCGGACGACCTACCTGCAGATACATCTGAACGAAATGAATTTTTATTGCGTATCATGGGCTCTCCCCATCCACGCCAGATAGACGGCATTGGTGGCGCAGACCCACTGACATCGAAGGTAGCCGTGGTTAGTAAGTCTGATAGAGAAGGTATTGATGTCGACTATCTTTTTTTGCAAGTGTTTGTCGATCAGAACATTGTTACTGATGCTCAAAACTGCGGTAATATCTTAGCCGGCATCGGTCCATTTTCAATTGAACGCGGACTTATTCCTGCAAAGAATGGCGAGACAACCGTCACTATCTTCATGGAAAACACGGCGCAAATTGCTATTGAGCAAGTACCAACACCCAATCGTAAAGTGACATATGAAGGTGATTCGCGCATTGATGGTGTTCCAGGAACAGCTTGCGCAATTCCTATCACTTTTCCAGATACAGCCGGCTCCAGTTGTGGAGCGTTACTGCCAACAGGTCATCAAGTCGACATTATTGATGGTGTTGCTGTGACCTGCATCGATAACGGTATGCCTGTCGTAGTCGTAAATGCTGCTGACATGGGTATTAGCGGTATAAAAAGCCGTGAGATGCTAGAACGAAATGAACCGCTAAAGGCCAAGCTGGAGTCGATTCGATTACAGGCAGGCCCAATGATGAATTTAGGCGATGTAAGTCAAAAATCTGTCCCAAAGATGACCATGGTGAGCGCTCCCATTAACGGCGGTTGTATCTCAACACGTACATTTATACCACATCGTTGCCATGCCTCTATTGGCGTACTATGCGCTGTCAGTGTTGCAACGGCCTGCCTTTTGCCTGACTCACCAGCATACAAGCTGGCTAACATTCCAGAAGGCCCACGCAAAGCATTAGCGGTTGAACACCATATCGGTGAAATGACTGTTATTTTAGATATCGACGGCGAAGGCAATGCCAACAACGCCGCTATTCTAAGAACAGCGCGTAAGCTGTTTGATGGCCAAGTCTTTTCCTAATAATTGCCTAACAAGAACTTGAGGAATAAAAATGGACGCGGATTACCTACCTTTTCACCCTAATCCAAGCCAGCCAGTTTTCACCGCACCAGATGGAGCTGTGGATGCACATTGTCACGTTTTTGGTCCTGTGGATAAATTCCCTTACCACCCAATGCGTAAATACACACCTTGCGATGCCTCTAAAGACCAGCTTTTTGCTTTGCGTGATCATTTAGGCTTTGCTCGTAACGTTATCGTTCAAGCGTCTTGTCACGGTACAGATAACACTGCACTGCTTGATGCACTGCGAACTTCTGGCAACCTAGCACGCGGCGTTGCTGTAGTTGACTCCCAGGTCACCGATGCAGAATTAACACAGATGCACGCGGCAGGTGTGCGCGGTGTGCGCTTTAACTTTGTGAAACGCCTGGTCGATACAATACCGAAAGAAGTGTTCCTAAACATTGCCACCAAAATCAAAAAACTAGGATGGCACATTGTTGTATATTTCGAAGCCCCTGATCTAGCCGATTTAATTCCATTTTTGAAGGAATTAGACACCGTTATTGTCGTCGATCATATGGGCCGCCCCGATGTAACAAAAGGAGTTGAGGGGGAAGACTTCCAGAATTTTGTTAACCTGCTCTCTGAAAACTCAAACATCTGGACAAAAGTAAGCTGTCCAGAGCGCCTTACGCAACAAGCCCCTAATTATAATGACGTTGTTCCTTATATGCGCACTTTGGTTGAACAGTTTCCGGATCGCGTACTTTGGGGGACAGACTGGCCACACCCAAACATGATATCCCATGTACCTGATGATGGTAAATTAGTTGATGTTATCCCTAAAATCGCCCCAACAGCGCAGTTACAACAAGCCCTGCTGGTCGACAACCCAATGAGACTATACTGGTCGTAAGGAGAATTACAATGTCCTATCTGGATAACCCAACCCCTGTGCCTGGTACCTATTTTTTTGATGGTAAAATGGCACCTAAGGGATATGGTCTCAATAAAATGTGTTACACGTTCAACAACAAAGATGCTCGTGATGAATTTTTGAAGGAAGAAATGGCATATTGCGAGAAGTTTGGACTTTCCGATGCGCAAAAAGAAGCCATCAAAAACCGAGATATAATTGGTTTACTGGAAGAAGGTGGCAACATTTACTTTTTGGCTAAGTTTACAGGCATTCTTGGCCTAAATATGCAGGATGTTGGAGCCATTCAAACAGGCATGAGCGTCGACGAGTTCAAAGCAATGTTAGTAAAGGCAGGAGAATAGAGATGGCAAAAATTATAGGTGGCATCACCACATCCCACATCCCTGCTATAGGTAGGGCAATTACTCTTAACCTTCAAGAAACACCTTACTGGAAACCTTTCTTTGATGGCTATCCACCAATACGCCAATGGTTAGGTGAGAAAAAACCAGATATTGTTGTGTTGTTTTATAACGATCACGGCCTAGAGTTTTTCCTGAATAAAAAACCCACCTTCAGTATCGGCGTAGCTCCACAATATATTAGTGATGACGAAGGCTGGGGAATCGCTACTATACCGCCCGTCAAGGGTGAAACTGAGCTTTCATGGCACATATGTAACACTCTTGTAGAAGACGAGTTTGATATCACTATATGTCAGGAAATGAAGGTAGACCACGGTCTGACTATTCCTTTGCAGCTTATGTGGCCTGGCAATACATACGGCCACATTAAAGTGATTCCAGTCTGCATCAACTGCGAACAACACCCGATGCCTTCATTGAAACGCTGCTTCAACCTAGGCCGCTCCATTGCCAAAGCCATCGAAACCTTCGATAAAGACCTTAATGTTGTAGTATTTGGAACAGGTGGTATGTCTCACCAACTGGATGGCCAACGCGCAGGCTTTATCAATAAGCCTTTTGATCTAATGTGCATGAATAAGATAGTTAATGAACCAGAGGACCTGTTCCAATACAGCGTGCGAGACCTAGTTGAGCAAGCAGGGGCACAAGGGCCTGAGCTGAATATGTGGATGGGAATGCGGGGTGCTTTGAATGGAAAGGTAACCGAGCTACACAGGAACTACCATATACCTATTTCAAACACCGGTGCAGGCACTATGTTATTAGAAAATAAGTAAACGCCAATTTCTGATTTTTGAACAAAAATCGTTTTAGCTTAGATCTTGACTAAGTATCGCTAAGGAAGGGTATGGACTCTAGGCATTAACTAATAGTGGGATTTGCTGAGGTTAGCTACTCGGGTTATCTGATATTTTACAGACCCAAAAAAATATCCTTATCGTTTATCACATAGGTCTTCTAAATCTTAGCAAAGAATCGCACTAGCTATAAGAGCCTCAGCTGTAGAATTAGTCTGCACGGCACTTTACCTCTCCTCCATTACCATTCCTTAATTTAAGTATAAAAAAAAATAGCTTATGAATTTTTACATTAATGTACAGGCTAACCAAATTTACGATTATGGCCAGTTTGCATATCCAAAAGAGAGGTCCTGTTGTTGCGCAGCTTTTGGTCTTTTACTCATTCTACGAAACCCAGCGGGTGTAGTTCCAGCATAGCGTTTGAAGTAATGACTAAAAGTCGTTGAATCAGAAAACCCCAAGTCATTAGACAGTTGCTGAATGCTGCTCCCCGACCTCTCTAATCGCAATTTAGCTTCAAAAATAACCCGCTCCTGGATTAATTCACGAGGTTTTTTCAATAAAGTCCGTGTGCAAATTGCGTGCAACCTGTCATGACTAATCAGCAATTCATCAGCATATCGTTTAACTGTCCAGCGCTCTCGATAGTGTTTTTCAACAAGGTGTCGGAACCGCTGCAAAATAGTTGTTACTTCCCCATACCCAAGGTCTTTGGCTCCCTGATTCCCAGATAACCGCCATATACTCATTATTACAAGCCTAAAATAGGCTGCGACAGCCAAACGGGATCCTCGTTTAGGATCGTTCATCTCGATCATAAAGCCATGAGACAATCTATAGAGCTCTTCAAGATAATTCATTTCAGTTTTATGGATGACAGTATTTCGCTCTGAAAATTCACGAAGTAGAACCGACTCAGCACTAAAACCCAAAGATTCAATCAAAAGATCCTGAGAGACTCCAAGCAGATACCCAGAGCTACCTGCATGTATAGAAACAGAAAAGTTCTCAGAAACAGGTATATATAATACAGACCCTACAACAAGACCTAAATCTTGGTTAGCCGTAGACAGGTGGCCTGTTCCAGTGAGTAAGAAAAAAATATAGACAAAATCAGAATAATTACCCCGCTTAGGATCGAGTTTTTTATTGAGCAAAGCGGCTTCAATAAACTCGCAACGAGCATGCACATGGATATTTACAGTTTTAATATTTTGCATAGAGTTGATAAACCCAAAATAAACAGCCTAATCTCTGTAATCACAAAACAGAAATTCCTAATTTTAACAACTATAGACCAAATAATGACATTTACCTATCTAATATTTTCATTGATACTCTAATGCATAGGTATCGGAGTTGTATCTTCATATAAATGGAACAGCTCATAATTCTTAACTGAAACCCCATGACAGCGAGATCAGAAAGGTAAATTAATGGTTAAAGCTCACCAAGTGACACAGAATTTGAGCAGCTCATTTTCTCTTACAAATTTCAACACGTCATCTGAATTAACAGATAGAGACAGGGCCATTTCTGCAGCGAATAAAGCTGCACAGGCATACTATGGCTGGTCATCAACATTACCTACTGAACGCAGGTCTCTGCTATTGAAGGCTGCTGATAATATTGAACGACACAGCCTAGAGCTAAAACAAATCGCCTCGGAAGAGGTTGGTTCAAAAGTTAGCTGGCTGGATAGCAATATTGAGACAGCTGCTAAGTTACTCCGCTATGCCGCCAGTTTAGCAACGCAGATTGATGGTGAAATATTAGCCACTGACTACCCGAAAAAAACATCTATGGCCTGTAGGCAATCCGTTGGGGTCTGTCTTGGAATGGCATCCTGGAATGCACCTATCATTCTGGCTGTTCGTGCGATTGCTATGCCTCTAGCCTGCGGCAATACAGTCATTCTGAAGGCTTCAGAGCTTTGTCCTGAAACCCACAAAATGATTGGCAGGGTGATCACTGAAGCTGGCCTACCTGATAACGTTTTAACTGTAGTAACTAATGAGTTAGAAGAAGCTGACCAAGTAGTTGAAGCACTGATAGCCCATCCAGCTATCCGCAGAATTAATTTTACCGGGTCAACCCGTGTTGGACGGGTAATTGCAAAGTTATCTGCACGGTATCTTAAGCGTTGTTTACTAGAGCTTAGCGGTAAATCGCCGTTTATTGTACTAGATGACGCTAACGTCGAAGCAGCAGTTGATGCTGCGATATATGGATCGTTTGTCAATCAGGGCCAGCTATGTATGGCAACAGAAAAGGTTATTGTTCAAGATTCGATCGCCGATGCGTTCATTACCTGCTTTGTTACCAAAGCAAAAGTACTTAAAAGCAGTGTCACAGCAGACCCTAATCACAAACTTGGGCCTCTGATCAACATTGAGTCAGGAAAACGGATACAAGCACTAATCGATGACGCTATTGAAAAAGGTGCCGAATTACTCTGTGGTGGCAAGGTAAACGGGGTATTTTTAGATGCAACTATCATTGATAACGTCACCCCATCAATGCGAATCTATTCAGAGGAATGTTTTGGGCCACTGGCTCAGATCGTTCGTTGTTACTCAGATGAAGACGCCTTAACCATAGCAAATGATACCGAATACGGCTTATCTGCAGCAGTTTTCAGTAAAGATACCAGCCGAGCATTAAATATAGCCCGCAAGATAGAGTCTGGTATCTGTCATATCAACTCATCTACAGTTGCTGATGAAGCACAAGCCCCATTTGGCGGCATGAAATCTAGTGGTTATGGGCGGTTTGGTAGCAAATCATCCATTGATGAATTCACAGAACTTCGCTGGATAACAGTAGCCCAAGACGGCAGCGGGTCGCCTCCAATTTAATCTATATTCAAATGAATTTTTTAGGCTGTACCACAATAATAACTAGCCCTATGGGGCGATATCTTAACAGGAGTTTTACCATGAAAGAACCAAAAATAAATCAAAATAGAATTTCAAGACGTCAATTTACATTCTCTGCGTTAGCAGGGACCGCCTTGCTTGGATCAAGTTCAGTTTTTGCATCAGAAGAATCTAATAAAAAACTACGCATCGGATTTATCAGCCCACGCACTGGACCGCTAGCAGGGTTTGGCAAAACTGATCCTTATATACTTACTCAGGCACGTAATGCACTGAAATCTGGATTGACTATTAAAAACGTCGTATATGAAGTTGAGATTTTTGATAGAGACACTCAGTCAGACCCCTCCCGTGCCGGCCAATTGGCTAAAGACCTGATCAATAATGAAAACATCGACCTGATGTTGGCAGTTTCCACTCCTGAAACCATTAATCCAGTATCTGATGCATGTGAAGCGGCTGGTATTCCATGTATTTCTACTGTAATGCCATGGGAAGCTTGGTATTTTGGTCGCGGTGCCATAGCTGGCGAGCCATCACCGTTTAAGTGGACCTATCACTTCGGTTTTGGTGTTAATGAGTTTTATGAGTCATATATTTCCCAGTGGAGTCTAGTTGCAACCAATAAAAAAGTCGGTGTAATGTATCCTAACGACGCTGACGGCAATGCTATCCGAGCAGTACTAGCACCTCAACTTGAAGCCGCTGGTTATACGATCATTGACCCTGGCGCATATGAAACAGGTACATCTGATTTCTCTTCCCAAATCGCATTATTTAAGCGAGAAGGTATTGAAATATTTAACTCATTTCCAATCCCACCTGATTTTGCAGCATTCTGGCGCCAAGCAGCACAGCAGGGTTTAACCCGCCAGATAAAAATCTGCCAGGTGGCTAAAACAGGCCTATTTCCTTCTGATATTGAAGCACTAGGTGGCCTCGGCGAAAACATTGCTAGCGCAGCATACTGGCATAAAGCATTCCCTTATCGGTCTCCACTTACGGGTCAGAATGGTGTAGAACTCTGTGATAGTTATGAAACAGAGTCAGGTGAACAGTGGACCCAACAACTGGGTGCATCGCTGTCTCTGATCGATGCTGGTGTAGAAGCCATGCGCGCAACTACTAACCCTAAAGATAAAGCGGCACTTGCAACTGCGATTAGTCAGCTCAAGACTACTACAATAGGCGGCAGACTCGACTTTACCAGCGGCCCAGTACCAAATGTAGCCTTCGGGCCAATAATTGGGACGCAATGGGTAAAAGCAAAGACAGGACCGTTCGAATATGATTATGTAATTACGGAAAATGCTACCGATAAGAACGTACCGGTAGAAAGCGTTTTACGTCTATACAACTCATAAAAAGAGTGAGAAAAACTGATGGCACCTAATAGATCAGAAGGCTTGCTTGCCGAAGGGATTATCAAAAATTTTGGAGCAGTCTCAGTATTAAAAAATGTCAACTTCGAGATGCGATCGAATGAAGCCATTGGGATAGTAGGTCCCAATGGCGCTGGTAAAACGACATTTTTAAGCGCATTGGCTGGAGCCTTTGTGCCTGACTCGGGTGTCATTTCACTCTATGGAGAGGATGTGACAGCTAAAGATGCATCAGAACGATGCAAACTGGGTGTAGTCCGAACTCACCAGATTCCTAAACCTTTTGGTGGAATGACAGTGTTCGAAAACGTTCTGGTTGCAGCGTTTTATGGCGTGAATGTGGATCAGGAAACCGCTTACCAATATACGCTGGACTCTTTAAGTCTTAGTGGTATGACAGAAATTGCCAATCGCCAGGCTGAAAACCTCGGTCTGCTGGACCGAAAGCGATTGGAACTCGCTAGAGCCTTGGCCACTCAACCCAAGATCCTCTTACTAGATGAAATTGCAGGGGGTTTAACTGACGCGGAGGCAGACGAGCTGATAGTCACAATAAAAGAACTACATAATCGCAATATTGGCATTATCTGGATAGAACATATAGTGCGTGTATTGCTGCAGGTTGTTGACCGATTAATTTGTATGAATGCTGGTGAAATTATCGCTGATGGTGACCCTAAGACAGTGCTTAATAATTCACAAGTCGTCAGTGCTTATCTAGGGGGAGCAGCCGAGTGACAAGTCTTAAAATTCAGAACCTCGATGTACAGCATGGGCAACTAAAAGCGGTTCGTAATCTGAGCCTAACAGTTCAAACAGGTGAAGTAGTCGCACTTATTGGGGCTAATGGAGCTGGTAAAACTACCCTACTGGGATCAATTGCCGGAGTCCATAGGGCTACTAGTGGCAGCATTCTCTTAAATGGTCAAGATATCACAGGCATACCATCTCATAAACGAGTCCAGGCTGGTCTGGCCCTAGTCCCCGAGGGTAGAAAACTGTTTACCGAGATGACGATCGAGGAAAACCTTCGACTGGGTAGCACCTCAGCAAGACCAGGGTACTGGACTGTTGACAATGTTTTGGAGGTATTCCCCAATCTAATTAAAAGGCGTCATTCTAAAACTGGGTTGTTATCAGGAGGTGAACAACAGGCAACCGCCATTGGTCGGGCACTGATGAGTAACCCCGAAATCCTTATTCTTGATGAGGTTTCCCTTGGTCTGTCTCCTCTGGTAGTTAATCAAGTTTACGACTCACTGAAGAGACTATTAGAAACAGATACTACAATTATTCTGGTAGAGCAGGACCTCACTCGGGCAATGAAAGTTGCTAGTCGAGCAGTCTGTATGCTCGAAGGTGAAATTATTTTGAATAGGCAAATGTCTGAAGTTAGTCGTGAAGAGATTACTGACGCTTACTTCGGCCTTCATAAAGTTAAAGATAGGTAGCGGAGTTATGACGTGACAAACCAAATCATTCAGGCCATTTTATTGGGTGGATACTATGCGTTACTAGCATGCGGCCTGTCATTTATGTTTTCTATTATGAAAATTATAAATCTGGCCCATGGCAGTTTACTTGTTCTGTCTGCTTACATGTTTTGGCTCCTAGCAGATAACTATGGCATTTCGCCCTTTTATGGCATTTTCATTATTGTACCTATTATGATGTTTGTTGGATGGGGTCTACAGGTTTTTCTACTTCAGAAAAGTGCCAAAGCTGGAGAGCTTCTGCCAATCCTGACCACTTTTGGTCTAGCCATTGTTATTGAGAACTTACTGTTTCAGCAGTTTGGAGCAGACACGCGTTCCTTAGCTCCCTATATAGGGGATCTGTCATGGGCATCTTGGGAGATATATGAAGATATTTATGTTGGTAAAACATCTGTTTACATCTTAATAGCAGCAATCATAATTCTTGGTGGGCTCCATCTTTTCATGAAGAAAACCGCGTTAGGTCGACAAATTCGAGCCACTGCCCATGACCCCGAAACTGCTGGTTTGGTTGGGGTTAATGCCCGAAAAGCCAGTGTAATAGCGGTAGCCTTAGCAATGGGTACTGTTGCTGTGTCAGGACTGGCGCTCGGTATTAGGGGTGTTTTCAATGCGTATTCTGGAGGACCACAACTGCTGTTTGCATTTGAGGCAACCATTATTGGTGGTGCAGCATCTCTTTGGGGCACATTAATCGGTGGCATTATATTAGCTCTGGCACAAACAATAGGAGCTAATATTCATCCACAGGGCTTCCTGATCGGTGGCCACGCAATCTTCTTTACAGTGCTCTTTATACGGATATTTCTGTCAAAAGGTGGCATGAGTCGACGCATAAAGTCTGTTTTGGGTATTTCAAGATGAGTAAATGGTCAAAAAGTGTTTATATAGAACGATGGACTCCATCATCCCGCCGTGCGGTTATCATTGCAGGATTGATCATCCTTACCCTAGCTTTTGCGCCACTGTTCGCTTCTAACGGCGTATTGGACAGGCTCACAGCTTTGTTTGTTTACGTCATTCTAGCAGCGATGTGGAATGCCCTTGCCGGTTATGGTGGTTTGATTTCTGTCGGCCAGCAGGCTTTTTTTGGTCTGGGAGCTTACTTCACTATCCGGATTGCTCACCTTGGATTAGATCCTTTTATAGCAGTAGCTTTATCAGCGATAGTGGTGGGTATTATCTCCTATCCAATTTCCTTGATCATGCTCCGTCTACGGGGAGGAGAATTTGCCATTGGCATGTGGGTTATTGCTTCAATTATCCATTTACTGGTTAATTTGGATGGACTGATTCAGGGCGAAACTGGCATCTCGCTAATCAGCCTGAACCAGTATGAAGCTGATACCCGCTTGACTACTATCTATCTACTTGCTCTATTCACGATGACCAGCCTGTTGGTGATGCTGTTCTTAGTACTCAGAAGTAGAGTAGGGTCAGCTATCGAGGCGATCCGTGATAATGAAGACGCAGCAAGCTCAATCGGAGTGAACCCAGAAAAAACTAAGCGTTTATTATTCGTGCTAGCAGCCTTTGGTATTGGTGCAGCCGGAGCAATTTGGTTAACAACAGCAACTTCTTTTCAACCCAAAACTTACTTTAGTGTGCAGTGGACCGCCTACATGATTTTCATGGTTCTTGTTGGTGGTATTGGTAGATTTGAAGGTCCAATACTTGGTGCTCTGCTGTTCTTCTTAGTTGAGACCTGGTTTAGCAGCTCTGGCGTTTGGTATTTAATTGGGCTCGGTGCAATAGCCATCATCTTCTCTCTATTTTTACCTAAGGGCCTCTGGGGAGAACTTGAGCGGCGCTTCAACTGGCAGTTCCTCCCGATCGGGTATCGCGTTGAACCTAAAAATAATAAATTGGAGTAAACGCACTTACAGCCTTGAAGACTAAGCCTCTTCAAAGGTACTAGATTTTTAAAATAGCTAACATTTTACTTTAGGAGCTTAATTACAATGGATATCAACCTACTTATAGATGCTGAATATGTTCAAGCATCAAACAAGACAACTTTTACCCGTATCGATCCGGTAACAGATGATGTCGCAACAACAGCGGCAGCAGCAACCATCAGCGATGTTCTTATAGCCGTTGCATCAGCAAGCACTGCGTTCAAGAGTTGGTCAAAAACTGTGCCAGCCGAACGTAGGACACTGCTATTGAAAGCAGCTGATATAATGGAATCAAAAACTGATGAGTTTATTCAAACAATGATTACAGAAATTGGTTCGACTGGCCCTTGGGCTGGCTTCAACGTCATGCTGTCAGCAGGTATTCTGAGAGAAGCTGCAGCTATCACAACCCAGGTTGGTGGAGAAATAATTCCGTCCAATAAGCCAGGCACCCTGGCAATGGGTATAAACAAACCTAAGGGTGTTTGTGTCGGCATTGCACCCTGGAATGCACCGATAATTCTGGGCACTCGAGCAGTCGCCACCGCAATTGCCTGTGGTAACACAGTTATTCTTAAAGCCTCGGAGCTTTGCCCTGCAACACACTCGTTGATTGGTAGAGTGTTCAAGGAAGCAGGCTTCCCTGCTGGGGTATTAAATGTACTAACCAATGCACCTGAAGATGCTCCTGAGATAGTTCAAGCCCTGATTTCAAACCCAGCGGTTAAGCACATTAATTTTACTGGTTCTACTCGTGTTGGTCGTATCATTGGCAAGTTAGCAGCTGAACATATAAAACCCGTACTACTGGAGTTAGGAGGTAAAGCACCGTTAATCGTTCTGGATGATGCAGATATCGATTGCGCTGTTAACGCGGCTATCTTTGGAGCCTTTATGAATCAGGGGCAAATTTGTATGTCGACTGAACGCCTAATTTTAGATGAAAAAATAGCTGACGAATTCAGTAAAAAATTAGCAATACGCGCGGCGCAATTACCAGCAGGGAACCCAAGAGATAAGGTTGTACTTGGTTCACTGGTCGATATGGCCGCAGCCAAAAAAATGGATCAGCTTATTGAGGATGCCACAGCCAAAGGCGCAGTTCTTACTGTAGGAGGGTCAAGAAATGGTACGATTTTTGAAGCCACTATCCTTGATCATGTCAACGCCGACATGCGTATCTATAAGGAAGAATCATTCGGCCCAGTAAAATCGATTATCCGAGTAAAGGGAGAGGCGGAAGCTATTCGAGTTGCAAATGATACCGAGTATGGTTTGTCCTCTGCTGTATTCACGCAAGATATTCAACGGGGCTTGAGGGTCGCCGATCAGATTGAAAGCGGCATGTGCCACATTAACGGTCCAACTCTGGCTGATGAGCCACATATGCCATTTGGCGGTGTTAAAGAAAGTGGTTACGGCCGCTTTGGTGGTAAATCGGCTATTGCCGCATTTACCGATTTACGCTGGATCACAATTGAAAACCCTAACCAGCACTACCCTTTCTGATGTTAAGGTAGTGCTATTATGCGTCTCTGGGGAGCTTAACAGTCTCGTAATTATGACAAAGCTACCTATGACTCTAAAGTAAATAATACAACGCAGGAAAAAACAGGTATCACAGCATATATCTGTTAAAAGGAGAGATGAATGAGTTTTTTAGGTAAAAAAATAGTAGTAACAGGCTGTTCTTCTGGCATTGGCGCTAAAACTTGTGAGCTTCTTAAGCAACAAGGAGCTATTGTCATCGGAGTTGACCGCAACACCACCAGCCTCAATGTTGATGAATTTTTTCAGGCTGATCTATCTGACCCAAGATCTATTGATGCGCTGATTGCCGCATTACCAGCAGGTACTGACGGACTGCTAAACGTGGCTGGTCTGCCACCCACATCTGGCGCTGTTTCAGTGGTTCGGGTAAACCTTCTTGGCCTTAAGCGCTTAACCCTAGGATATGTCGATAAGCTGGCCGATGGCGCCGCAATCGTAAACGTTGCCTCTCTTGCAGCTCTGGGTTGGCAGGATGCAATTCCCGCTATTAAGGCCGTAGATAAGATCACAAACTTTGAAGACACAGAAACCTTCTGTAATAAACATAATATTGACGACGCCCGCAGCTATTTCTTTACAAAAGAAGCGTTAGTTGTATGGACAATGCAAAACCGCTGGACCTGGCGCAACCGTGGTATACGCATGAATTGTGTCAGTCCAGGCCCTGTTGAAACTCCAATACTGAAAGATTTTCTAGAGACCCTAGGCGAACGAGCTGCTGAGGATATGAAAGTTATGGACCGTGCAGGGACCCCTGAGGATATTGCCCCAGTTATTATCTTTTTGGCATCGGGTGACAGTGCCTGGATTCGCGGTACCAACATCGCATGTGACGGAGGTATGTTTAATCATGTCCAATGTGCAATGAACGATTTGTTGTAAGCTTTAAGTCAGCCTGGTCACTTTGAATGCTTTAATTCAATATAGCGCAGATTCCACAATTCTGCGCTGAATGACTTCATATTATGACGACACGCGCCAACTATTAGCCATAGAGATTTAACCGACAACTAGACCTTAACAGCATAAGAGACAAGTTTGTAATGCAGGACTAAGTCATTCTCAGGTAGTAACAACCTCCATTATCACCTGATCCATACTGGAAAATCTGCAGGTGTCGCAAAAACTATAACCTTTGCCTATGATTCAAGTACTAAGGGTCACCCCTCAAGCCAAGACACCCCAAGGTGTCTAATCATAAAGAATCATTATAGACACCAACACACTAGACACATACTCACACCTAGATTATGCGCTTAATATAACTTCTTTAGCTCTCAACTCATGAAGATAGCGGTGATGGTCTTTCCAAAGGTCTGGTTCGCCGACCTTGTAGAGGCGCCACAGTGGCGCTGCATCGCCTATTTTTTTATCATCATTAGACATCTCTTCAGCAACTAGTTCTTTTATTGCAATGAACCTAGTGTCCGCTTCAGAGGCCAAAATTGCCCATACATAGGCCATAGTCAGATCTTTTTCAATGCCTATTCCAAGATGAAGCACTAACGCTAAATTGGCCTGTGCCTGAGGAAGATTATTAATAGATGATGCTTTATACCAAGTTGCTGCCTGCTCATTACTGTGCTCAACACCACG
This sequence comes from Candidatus Njordibacter sp. Uisw_056, assembly GCF_047730085.1. Lineage (NCBI taxonomy): Bacteria > Pseudomonadati > Pseudomonadota > Gammaproteobacteria > Pseudomonadales > Candidatus Njordibacteraceae > Candidatus Njordibacter > Candidatus Njordibacter sp. Uisw_056. The sequence continues at coordinate 2,211,955 of NZ_CP159830.1, forward strand.
ACCATCTCGGTACATATTTGCTACATTAAATTGAGCTTCTGGATGACCATTATTAGCAGCCTTAAAGTACCAAGCGAAAGCCTCTGTTGCACTCTGCTCAACGCCAACCCCCTTGTTATACTTAATACCAAGGTTGAACTGAGCATTCACATGATCATTATTTGCAGCCAACAAGTACCACTTAACAGCCTGCTCTTGTGATGCCCAGTCTATCAGCTGCCTGCTATGAAGCAGACCTAGATAGAACTGAGCATTAACATCTCCTTGTTCTGCTAAAGGCAACCATTCATTATGAGCAGTGGTGTAGTCACCTGCTTGAGCAGCTGCAAGGCCATCATTGAAATCAGCATGAACGACCATAAAAGTAAGTGAGAAAAGTAAAATAGTTCTAAAAAAGAAAAGCATATATTGCCTCATATTTATATACCAATAACTTGTCTTGGTTATATGTGCAAAGCAATACAGGACAGGCCCTATTCACTACATCTTCATCTTTGAGAGCCTTAAGTCATTGAAATAATTATTATCAAAAAGCAGTTAATTAGTGGTACTAGAGGAGTGCGCAGAAGCTCCTGTGAGGCCCTCATGAGGCTCCAAGCCTAAGGTATGAATGATATTGTATTACATATATTTCTTCTTACGTACGAAAAAATAGACACCTATTAGGCACCCTCTTAAGCACACACTAGATCACCATGCAGTGTATGTGGACTGATGAAACCTTGGGCGGTAAGACTAGGCTAAAAGTTGATTGTCCTGGTTAGTGTTTAGTCTGTATAACTGCGGTTAAAGAAGCAATAACCATGCACCTCAAAAGCCCCTCCCCTAAAAGGCCATCTAAGCAACGTTAACCTACGAGCATAACGTGTGCATAAAGAATTAATACTTGGCCAAAGGGGCAGCTCAAGGCCCCTGTGTTAGCAGTTATTAAAAAACCACGATGTTCTTAGGCGGTTCTCCATTTTTGTATTTTTCGAAAGCCTGCGTATAACCTGTTTCTAAATGCTGCGTAAATTTTTTAGTGTCAAATAAGGGTTTTGATAACTTATTTTCGACCAGCTTTTCTTTAACCTTTTTCAGAACTTTTGGATTTTTGGCCAAAGTAGTAATAAGTGCCTCATACTCTTGGACATCTGTGGTAATTAATTCAGGTAGGTCAATCGCCGTAAGTAAACTACCAGCAACTCTAGCTGCAAAGCTTTTACCCAGCATCGTAACAACGGGTAATCCAGCCCAAAGAGCATCGCTGGCTGTGGTGTGGGCATTACAGTTGAACGTGTCAATAAAAAGATCGGCAAACTTATGGCGAGCCAAGTGTTTGGCTAAGCTAACCCTTTCAGCGAACACAAGTCTATATGGCTCAATACCTCGCTTTTTCGCTTCGTTTCTTAAATTCCTTTCCACCCACCTATTAGGCTTTATTAACCAAAGCACACTGCCTTCTACTTTGTTCAACACGCGTGCCCAGACATTTAACTCTTCAGATGAAATTTTATAACTTTTGTTAAAACAACAAAATATAAACCCTTTCTCAGGAAGCCCTAGTTGCACTTTAGTAACAGTGATGTCTGATATCACTCTATCGTCGTCATTAGGTTGGTATGAATGAGGCAATCGAATAATATGCTCAGAGTATGATTCTTCAAACTGCTTTGGAATGACCACATCATCAGCAATAATGTAATCAATACAGTCTGCACCAGACGTGCCTGGATACCCCAAATGGGCTATCTGCACAGGCGCTGGACGGTATGTAAAAATGCCAAATCGGTTATCTTGGGTAAAACCCTTTAAATCAACTGCAATATCGATGTTATCTGAACGTGCCAACATAGCAATCTCTTGGTCAGTTTTGCCAGATACTTCGTGAAAAACATCTACAGCTTTGACAAGACGCTCCCTCATCTCATCACATGCCTTAGGGCCAAACGAATAGGCATATATTTCAAACAATTTTTTATCATGACTTTCTAAGACCTTTATCATCAAATACATTGTTGCATGATTATGAAAGTCGGCTGAAAAGTAACCAATTCGGATCCGTTGGCCACTTTCTTGCGGCCACATACCTTCTCGTGCGCTGGATGGGCGATATGTTGTGGCAATATGATTTTTAGAGCGGATTAGATGACGCTCTGGTGAATCCTCTAGTGCCAGCATAGTAAAGGGACTGATAGCGCAGGTTGAAACACCCCATTTAGAAATTAATGTATTGTATGCCTCAATATCACTCCAGTCACAAATATGTAATTGTGAAAATAGCATTTGCGAGCTTGCGTAAACGTTGCTTGGCTTAATCGCAAGAGCACGCTTAAAATTCATTATCGCTGCCGGAAAGTCACCCTGATCCTTTAATGCAAGTCCTAAATTGCAATACGCCTCAGAATACTCAGGCTTAAGCTTTAAACATTTTTTATAATTAGCTATGGCGCCATTGCCATCTCCCTTGAGCCGGAGGACATTTGCCAAATTATTATAAGCTTCAGCATAGTCAGAATCCTTCTCAAGAGCGAAATTATAATAACGCATAGCCAAGGCGGTATCTCCCCTAATCTGATAACTCACACCCAGATTACTATATGCTTCTGCATAGTTTGGTCTAATATCTATCGCTCGCTTATAGCTGGCGATCGCTGACTCAAATTCACCGCTATCCTTTAAAGCATTGCCTAAATTATTATGTGCCTCAGCAAAATTTGGTTTGAGGCTCAAGGCTTGTCGATAACTTACCAATGCAGGTTTTAAGTCACCATTCTCTTGAAAAGCTACACCCATGTTACAAAAGGACTCTGCATAATCTGGCTTGATGATGACCGCTTTTTTGTAACTTTTGATAGCCTCTAAAAACTCTCCCTTATCCTTAAAAGCATTACCCATGTTGTTATAAGCGTCAGCATAGTTAGGGTCTATTGTTATTGCACTTTGATAACAATTAATCCCACCATCGTGATTGCCCATTGCCTGGTATGCAGCACCCATGTTGAAATGTGCCTGGGCATAATCAGGCATAATTTTAAGTGCTTTTTTATAACTATTAATCGCTGCTTCAAATTGCAGCAGTCCAGCGTTGCAGGCCCCTGCAATGTTACACAAGACGACTGATTTGGGAAAAGCCTTCTGCATCTTTAAAGTCTGGTTTAAAGCCTGCTTGACCTTTCCCTTCCCAAAAAGATCTATTAATGCCTGACACTCAGAAGATGGGGGGTCGTTGAGAACAGGTTGTGAACATCGCTTTTCAAGATCGTCAAAAACTGCCCCGTTAGCGCCTTTAACTCTTGCTTGTACAAGTCGCTTCTTAGCCTCTGAATATTGACCCATACGCAATAATGCATCAATGTAGCTGACCCAGAACTGGCCCACATTTGGATTTGATTCTATGGCTGTTTTGAAACAATTTAAAGCTTGTTGTTCTTTGCCTTTACTAACAAACAAAACACCAAGATTATGGTTTGCGTGAGCGTGTGTGGCCTCAGCCAAAATCACCTTTGAATAGAGCGCGTGCGCCTTTATCGTTGCGCCACCCTTATGTGCCAAAACTGCCTGCTTAAAAAGCTCATTAGTTGAGAGCATCACAAATCAATCCTTAATATGCTTACTGGCAAAATGAAATAAACACTTTTAAATATTCTAAAACTAATTCTGCGATTGCCAATACTATCTCCTTGAAAAGCTAACAGTACATTTATGAGGCCTATCGGCACTCATAATAATTATTAACGAGCAGCTCTATTTTTTACGTTTGGATCAATGCTTACTCTTAACGCTCTCAAAGTTTAGTAGTATTTTTGAAAACTGTTTGCACTTGACGCTCATTAACAATTTGTTTGCACGTTTTTCTGGCAGCTCTTAAATGAGGGCCGTTTGAAGACTATCATTTTAACTTTTGATTTATTTGGATTAGAGAACGAAAAGAAGATATTGCTCAGAAATTGAACACCAAAACTTACTTGATGTTAGGAAATAGTGCCTTTACGCGTTGGCTTTTTTATGACTGCCCACGCATTATTTCTATAGTAAGGCAGCGTTTCCAAGGCTTGTTTTTACTGAAAGTCCAGGGGTGAGTCCTAAGGTCTCCCTGGTGCCATTTGAGCCAAACAAAACCAAACTAGAACACCCCCTAACTACCATTTATTAGTAGACTTCCTCCAGTTTTTTGGCAAGAGATGCTATGTGTGATTTCTGCTCCTCTGAGAACTCATCACTTTCTAATTCGTCTAAAGCTTCATGGATTAAACTAGTGACTAGCTGCTCTATTTCACGATAACTGCCCATAGTAATTACTTGGCCTGCAACTTTGGGAGGCAGTGCCAAAGTCTTCGCCCTCGCGTTTCCTATTGTAATCCCCCCGTAAATTAAGATCAGTTTTAAGTAGGATTTTCTCTTACACTAAACGAAGGTAATTTACTTGCAACCACTATTACCAAATGGATAGTCATCATCACAATGTATTTTTTAAGAGCAGAGCCTTGGTAATTATGACCTAGCAAGCCACTTTAGACTAGCCTACTGGTATCACCTGGCCTTGCGCTTATATTACTTTCTATTTATTACTTATTGGTAACTATGTGGTGTGCTGTAATGTACTGTCTTAAGCTAAAAGAAGCTCAGGCTTTTTAAAAAAACGGCTTAGGCTCGTTGGCACCGATTTGTGCCGATAACACCAGCATTATTGCCATTTTCAGACCTTTTTTAAAAGATCTTTCAAGTATGTTGTTATTTTGGTTTTAAATGTACCTTAGGTATTGCGGCGCATCGTTTTCGAGCTAATAAATTCTTTATATTTTCACTACCTTCGTTAATTCGTTACTGAGTTTAAAACAACCCTCTGCTCACTAAAAAATAAAACTTTAAAAAATGGATTTTATAGACAATCCTATCAATCTTTTTCGGTAATCAAAGTATTCTATATTTGAGCGATTATCATCAAAAGAGATAGACACCTCGGGTATGAACTCTCCAATTTGCATGCCACCTAATTTAAAACCAAGGATGTGATTAACGTATTCATCACTGCGCTGGACGAGAAAGAAGGGGTCGCGCCCACGATGCACCACTTGTTTGTAGGTTAATTGGTAAAAAGGCGATATATCAGGCCAACTGCTTCTTACATTAAATTTGATATAGCGAGCTTGGCTTGAATTATACGGGTCTGCCCGCATAACATTCGCAACGCCTAGTTCAGCCCCTACAGCAGCAATGGTGTTTTGATACAGATCCTTAGATAGAGCGATATCATTGTAGTTACTGTCAAATACCGCTTGCCCAACCAAGTCATTTTGACCAACGTTAACCTTAAGCATTAAGTTTGAATTTTGTAACGGCCTCAGTCCAGTAGATAAAGTGATCCCTGTTGAATATAAGGCTCCAGATGTCCATTTTCCACTAGCCAATAGCTCTACAAAACCACCCTTACTAAAAGTGTTTTCTGTACGATAACCAACCCCAATCAATTGATTGTCATTTAGGTTATTAGGCGCGTCAAAATTTCTCACGTTGGCGTACAGCTTACTATGTTCACCAATCGGTTGCTCTGCTAGTAAGTTTAACCATAAACCCGTTGTTTCTTTTTGAACTGACTTATTCACGGTTACCGTTTGCCCCAAGACTTTCACAACATCTCTAAAGGTCTCATTGGTAGGATTACTATCGCGACTAAAACCCATTGACCAATGTAGCTTGCGACCCTTTTTTCTTGAAGAAGCAATATAATTACTTAAGGTAGGCCTTACTGCTGTAGGTAAATCATGATTAAAATAAAGCTCCAAGAATAAAGATTCCGCTTCTTTATATCTACCCGCTAAATAAAGGCTTCTGCCTTTCTCTAGCAATACTCGGTTACTTTTTGTCTTTTTATATAGGTAGTCAAAAACCTCTATAGCCTCATCGTAGAATTGCTCATCAACTGCAACCATTGCCATAGAAAACAGGGATTGCGCATCATCCTCAGAAAAGCCACCCAATGGCTCATTTGCCAATACTGGCTTAGAAAAAAACAAGACAAACATAAAAAAGGCTAGCGTCATAGCTAGCCTTTTTTGAGCAATATAAAACCTATCGCTTGGCACCGAATGCGCCCTCATAAGCTTCTTTTCCCGTACCTCGAATCGAGAATACGCCACCAATCTCTTCTGCGTCGGGGCCATAAAACTTGGCGCTAGCTGTACCACCTGTCCAATCAGAAGATGTACCGTATAAGTTGGATGATGTTAAAGTATTATTATTAGCTGAGTAGCTAAATGTCCCCGTTAGGTTAGGGCCGGCGTCGGTGTATGGGTCACCCACATCTACAGGCTGTATCAGGCTATTTGTCGTATTAAATGTAACTGATTGAGTTACAAAGTTTGCTGATAATGTAGCATCGGAGCTTACGCGATAGAATTTATGATCATTATCCACGTACATACCCTCAGCAACACCGCTAAAAGTGGCTGAGCCTGCTGTCGGAATAGAAGCATCAGCAGTTGGGTTGCCAACACTCATAGCGCCTATACGCCCTATACCTGTGCCTTCATTAGCCTGCACCCAAGTAGCCATGGTCTGGTAGTCCCAATTGGAACCGTTCTCGGGATCGTATATCATACCCTGGGCGTTATTCCCATCAGTTACAGTGAGGCTGCTGTCACTGCTATCGTCTGAATAAACTTTTACCCAAGTTAAATTCACATCGTCCTTAATAACAGACAACCCCGATATTTTTCCTAAAGAGTCATACGCAATTTTCACTTCGGCAGTAGTGTCTATTTCTGGAGCAGGAGCGGTACTAGTTGTAAAAACTAAAGTTGCCTCAGAAGAAAAACCATCAGCAGTTACAGTGGTGTTAGCCTCTGATACATCACTCCACTTTAGAGTTGCCTCAGAGAATGAAGCTGGTGTTCCTGCAGGAAGTGTGGCTTTAGAAGCTGGAGTAGTTGAAGAACTATTATCGTCCAGACTTGCTCCACAACCGCTTAACAAGCCAACGCTCACTATAGCGCCCAGAGCAAATATTCTTTGATTAATCATCTATATTCCTTTATTTAAAAATTATATACCTTCGATATGACGGTATATTTGTAGACAAGCGATATTAAAAGGCACCACTTTTTAATGGCCAGAAACCATACCAAATTAATCCTTTCTAAAAATTAATTTCGGTGTTCAAATATTGCACAAAACCTAAATTTGCGTTGCCTGTGTCAATTAACATTACTATTAAACAGCAAAGGCGCTTAAGAAACGTTTATTCAAGCGCATTAGCTCTAAATGGCAACAGTAAGCTGAATCAATAGGTGGCCCTGACAGCAAAAAGAGAGCAGTGAAGTGGTATGCCTTAGCTTAGCTGCTGACCAGGGTGATGCTAATGCTCAATGCATTAACCCATTAGATTCAATGTATTGAGGATCAAAAAAGCCCAGTTAAATGCTGGGCTTTTTATACAAAATCGCTTCGGGGGGACAAAGGGGGGAACTTCAAACCATAATCCAGCACAGTCGTCGTTAGATAAATCAACAACCTGTGTATGACACTAGCTGTATTTTCGTAGGCATTAAAGGTGTATTAACCTCAAGCGATGAGGGTCTCGTTGGCCTGCCATAACCTCGATCAAGTATCGCAGTAGCAGTTGCGATGTATTTATATTCAGTAACCGGTCAATTCTAAAAAGCCGACGCCACCATGAGAGCCTTCAATCTTGACCATTCCCTCATAGTAGGGAACAGCGGCGTTATTCCACTGCTTATCTTTTAATGTCGATATGGTTAGGTCTATTTTTTTACTGGGGATTATCAGCTTCCAGATCAAAGGTAATTGCCTACCATCCACCTTTTTAACAGATACTGGCTGTAGCGTTAGATCGCCTGGTTGCAGTGTGATTTGTTCGCCGTTGCTGGTGATGTATGATCCCGTCACATGATCATCTTGATTTTTTAGGCGCATTCTAAAAGCCATTATTTTGTTGCCGTCATCTAAATGAAGCGATAACCAATCCCAACCTTGAGTGCCAGTATCGAGTAATTGAGAGGTCCACTCTTTGTCAAACCACGCCTGACCTTTGAGTTTTATAGGCGCGGCCGTTACGGTATCGATGGCTTGCGTTAGCTCGCCTTCGATACTAATAAAAGGCGCACTATAATAGTGAGACGCGTGGCCGCTGTTCGATTTTACACTAAAGCCATTGTCACCATGTTGCACCAAGGGCCCCGTCTGATTCAGCGTAAATGTAGCGCTCGCCTCTGCGTTTGGTTTTGAGGTATCGGTTGCGCTAAAGGTCAGTGTCGACGGAAACAGTCCTGTATCGCCATCACTATTGAGCCATTGCCAATCATCAATAAACAAGTTCAGTGGCAACGCTGTAAGCCCCGCATTACCGACCCCGCCACGAGCAAATTTTTCGGAAAACCAATGGGTATCTAATGAGTGGATGGATGCATGTGCCATGTATATTTGATCGTTATGCCACTTTTTATCTAAAGATACAGTCGACTCATTTAACGTAACAGGAGAATTCTTTAATGACGAAGACGAGTTACTCCCTTCAGTTTGAGAGCTTCTTGGGCGTGGGTTTTTAAATCGAAATAATGTCCACTGCAAGCCATAGGGATCACCAGCTTCGTCTTGCAAGTTAGCAGTTAAATACCACCATTCGATATCAAATTGATCGTGTGTGCCGTGATCCTGCGGAAAACTCATGCGGTAATTTGGATCAGCTTTTTTACCCATATTACTCGCTAAGGCATTATTAAAATCATCATTTTGCTCGTACACGTTCCGACCAAAAACCGACATGTTAGCTTGAGTCTTAAGGGCTATCTGCGAAGTCACAACGAAGTAAGTACCCAGTAAAAACACACCTGCTAGGCTGAGACTGACGATTTTTTTATTTAATTTAGCCATCGAATATCCTCCATCAAAGGGCGCTTACCGGCTTTTATAATGGGTATAGCGATGATTAACAGCACAATGCTTAAACTAACTGCATAAATTTGAAGAATTTTTATGGCGTTGATTTGAAGTGGATAAGTCCATTGAAATGCCTGTAGATTAATTTCATAAATAAGCACCCAGCTCAATAAAATACCAAAGGGTGTGGCAAAAATAAGAGCGATGAAGCATAGTAAAAAATACTGAAAGAGAGCAAGTAGCTGGGTTTTAATTGCCGACACACCAAAACTACGTAATAGCATGTTTTGTGGTCGAGCATCATTCATTAATACCACTATTGCACAGGCGAGAGATAACGCAGCCACTAGCAGCGTCACTATATTTAACCCATCAGTAATAATAAAAGTACGATCAAAAGTTTGTTTAGATATAGCTAATAGTTGTGCGGTATCCAATAACGATTTCTCCGAGTCTATGCCTTGTATGTCTAATGCGACTTTAAACCGTTCGAGTCCCGCTACATCTGTATTGATGGCATAAATTGTACTTTTGGAGATTGCAGCATCAAATTGAGATAGTGGTAGCAGTATTTGCCGATGAGGATTACCAAAATCATAAATAATACCCTTAATAACATAGGCCGTTAAGCGTTGCGTCGATGGATGCGGAACATTGATCATGTCATTAATGTCAAGTTTATACTCGAACGCAAATTGCTGATTAACGAAGACTCCATTCGTCTGTTGAAACGCTTGCCAGGCGGCAGCTTTATTGTCTACTTTATCAAATACCATCGCGTCTTTAAACTGTTTGGTGGATGGGTAGCTATGTTGCTGCAGTAAGGTACCCTCGTAGGTCGTATTATTTTCAAAGCGCTGAAACACCTCTACTTTAGCCTCGTGCCCGATTGCCGCTATATCTACATTGCCTTCGTAATACAGATAATAATCTGTCGCTAGCCGCGATTCTAGCCACGACACGGTTGCGCCTCTGAAGCTGTCTACCATTAAGTTCATGCCTATATTGCTGGTGGCAGCAATAAAAAATGCACAGCAGGCAACCTTAGTTTTACCTGATAAAGCGCTACTTTGTTTGGTGCTAATACGTAGCATAATAAAGCGAGGCGGAATCAGCCGATAGACTGCATCAATCACCCGCGGATAATTAGCTAGTAATAAACTACAGCCCGATAATATGAGTGTTGCGGTAGCGACGAGTAATAACCATAGTGCTGTTGCAGCATACAATATAGCGCACGCTAGCAGCGCAAACAGAATACATATCACCCAAAAGTTGCGTTGCCATTTTGCTTGATTAGCCGCCAAGTTATCGTGCGCCTGCGTTGAATGTAAAGCTTGGTTGCTTGAGCTAAAGGGCGCCACGGTCGCAGCAATACTGCCGCACACGCTGATGCCAAATACCTGTAAAAACAGGCTTAAGAGCGAGGTGTTGCCAAACCCAATTTCTACGCCATATAAACCCTCGAGCGTGGCCTGCACCGTTGGTGCAACGATATTAGATAAATGAATACTTAAATAAATACCTGCGCAGACGGACACAAAAGTAATTAACACAATTTCTATAATTTGGCTGACAAAAATAACGTAGCGGGGGAAGCCTAGTTGACGACAAATCTTAAACCAAGGCATGCGTGCGTTGATGAGTAAATTGACAGCGTTGATGACAATGAATAAGCACACGACAAACATCAATAAAGCCATGGCCAATAAGTTCATGTGAAAACTATTGGTGAGTTCGCCTTGAGGTGCACCATCACTCAACGAAACTAGCTGCAAATGTGTAGGTAAAACGGCGCTAAGATCCTTGACGAGTCCATCGAGTTCTGGACCCACCTTTGCGCTGACCAACAGTAAACTCGTTAAATTCCTACCAGGAAACAAGCGATAGAATTCGCCAATGTCGGTCACCATGTCATTGCCTAAACTGGGGTCTTTAAGTGCAACGAGTTTGGGTAAAGCGATTGTTTTTATTGACGCTGGCGTCTCCACATCGGCATTGTTATTACTGCCGTTAGCAGCATCATTGCCGTCATTAAAAGGAATTGAAAAATTATTTAATGTCTTGTCAAAAATGGATACATCACTATTGGCGATCAGTTGCGCTAGCAGGGAGGGGTGGACAATACCGGCAGGCATAGAAAAAGGAATAGCAGTGAGTATTGCGGTTTGATCACTTTGGCGTGATGAAAGACCTGCGCTCTTGACGCCACTGCTTATTAAAGGCATTAGCGCGATGGTATCGATGCCCGTAATGTCTATTCGACGCATAGAGACTTTTTGTTGCTCTAGCTGTGTCTGCGTCTGTTGCTCGGCATAGATATGAGTTGACGTTTGTGCGACAGCGATAAGTTGGCTAAAGCCGAGCCTGCGCAAATATGCGTAATCGCTTTTGGCAAGTATGGCTTGGGCATTTTTAGGGATAACTTGATATTTAACATTACTGATCAAAAAAGTACTGTTACTGGCGTAGCTTTGTTTGGCGCTAGCATTAACGATTAATACGGTAGATAAGCCACAAGCAGCAATTAAAAGCGATGCGATAAGCATCAGCACACTAAATTTTGTGGATTTGTAGCTACTCAACAGTAGTTTAAAAAAAAGTGTGATTTTTATCAAAATGGGTTTAACTCGCCTCGCTCACTAAACGACCCTCACTCAAAAAGACTTGTTGATCGGTGAGTTTGGCGACTCTTTCGCTATGGGTAACTAATACCAGTGTTGTTTTAAGTTGTGCGCAGGTATCTATCAATAGGCGGCTAACAAGGTCTGAGTTTTTGTTATCTAGGTTACCGGTAGGTTCGTCAGCTAACAGCAATTTAGGCTTATGCGCTAACGCTCTGGCAATCGCAACTCGCTGCTGTTCGCCTCCCGAGAGCTGATTGGGTAGTTTGTTGATATGCTTTGAGACGCCCAGAGCCTGGATTATAGTGTCGATGTAGCCTACATCGACTGGGCGGCCATTAATAGCATTGAGTCTGGCTGGCAAATAAATGTTGTCGAGCACCGATACCACGTCTATCAAATTATATCGTTGAAACACTATGCCAATTGTCGACATCCTGTAATTATCGGCTTGTGACTCCGACAATGCAGTTATATCGTTAGTTATATTGTTGATTGTGTCTGACCTTAGTACGCCGCCCAGCAGTATTTGACCCTCATCTGGTTTATCTAGGGCAGCCAGCAGATGCAACAGAGTCGATTTTCCCGATCCAGATGCCCCTCGAATACTGACACTTTTACCCGCTTCAATCACAAACGAGAGTCGATCTAATATTTTTTGTTGTGCCGTACCGTCTTCAAATGATTTTGAGATATTGACTATTTTTAACATGTTTTATTAATGCTTTTTAGTGAATAGTTAGGCTAGGAGCAACCACAAATAAATCCAAGTCTTTACTCAAAAAGCTAGCCATAAAAAACGACTAGCTGTACTTTATCTATTACCAAACAGTATACGTTGCTAAGTGAATAATTGGGTAAATGCTTATCAAATAGATACTAATAATAACATTATGCAGTAATGAAAAAGCAAGGCTTATACTCGGATCTTTTGTGTGAGGCAGCGGATGCAGATCACCAGCCAAGTTGCCTTTCAAGGTTAAACTGACCGTCGTCGTCCTTATAATAATATTGGCCATTAACGGCGTTACTCAGCAATTATTGATAATTTATCTGGAAGCACCACCATAAAATATGTTGAAAGAGGTGATAGATACTCTGAGCAGAGAATAGCTAGCGGTTTTGCGTCAACTAAAGCTGATGAATGGTCGGGAATTCAATTAATTGCTTCAGGTGACAATATAAAGTATCTCGTTGATGGCAAAGTTGTTGCTGGTGCTAAAGATAATAGAATAAAAAAAGGATCAGGATTCATTTCAGTTATTGCTAATTCAGAAATTTGTGTAGACGACATTGTTGTCAATAAGATTTAAAAAGATTGGCCGGACATGTGAGCTTAAGCAACTGCATCTTTTGAAACCAGTGAGCTAATGGATGCCACTAACTTTATTAGCCAGCTTCAGCCTCACCCGACTACCAGAGTAGTTATTAGTACCCAAACTGCCTTAGCCCTTCCCTACTTCACACCCGCTCTAACATTGATTAAACACCTTAGAGCCATGCTCTAAGCTACGTTCACCCATCCAGCACTGCAATGCTACCAATGCTCATTATCTCGGCTTAGAAAATGCTGTAATGCTTAAATCAGAAGTCTTCTTCTACCAATTACGGCCAAGGCTAATCGTATTTATGTTAAGTATCACAGCTAAATTACTATATACGTGGAGTAACAAACGATTAGCTGTCTTTTATTCAGTAACCAGGCTGCTTGACCAATGAACTATTACTGCTTAGTTAGCCTGACTAAAATTGGATCGCCCTCTTGCCATATACCAAGGCCCAATTTTTGGTGAATATTGCCAAAGATGGTTGTTGGGAAGGATCTACCCTCTAAATAAAACAAACCCAACGGTCCTTTTAGGGTAAAGTTGCCATCATCACTCATTGTGAATTCTAATTTTTTGCGTAAGTCTGGGGTGGGGAACTTCGCGCGATCAACTTTATAAAAGATCATGCCATCTCCATTAATTGTAACGTAATCTGTTGCGCCTTTATCATACCCACCACTTGGGCCTATATTGATAATAAACCAGTCTAACCGGTAGCTTCCATATAGTTCACTCTTAGAGGTTTTTTCATCGAAATTAGTTACATTGTTCAAAAAATCTTCAAGAGATACTTCCATCTTCATCGTATTAACCATTAACTTGGCAATACGTTTTTTTGAACCACCACTAATGTTTAAAAAATCACTTGGTGTATATACGGCGGTACTAGAGTCTGGGTTGGCTTTTTGCAAATGCAGGCGCACCTTGGAAGTACCCATATGCCCATCTTCCCTTTCAATTGACACCAAGTCTGTCAAACCGTCTCCATTGAAATCGCCAGGCACCATATCGTCATGTCGTTCAATAATGCCAGTCATGGCAGCTATAGTAGGTGGTAGGTATATGTTGTTACCGTTATTAATAAACAAGTAAGGAAATCTTGTCTCGCCTGATCGTTGCCAATAGGATGTGCCGTCTATTTGAAGCACTATATCGTTTAAGCCATCATTATTTACATCACCAGCTCTAAAGTTCTGAATATAATTGGTGTGATAATCCATATCACGGTGCAACGCTCTGTTAGTTTGCTGAGCAGGAAAATGGTAAGCAGTGCCATCAGCGAAGCAATCACCCATATTAATATAGGCCTTAAAACCAGATGTTTGCTGAAGCCCCGTTCCTGCAATCCAGATTCCCTGTAGAATATCTGGCCTGTTATCTCCGTTAATATCAATAATTTCTATATTTGACGGGCCCAATTCAGTTTTAAAAACCCAACCCTTTATTTGTGATTCTTCATGTGTGTAATTTTCACTAAGCTCAGCCATATCAGAATCTGTGACCCAAGATTCACCAAATTTTAATTGTCGGTTATCCTTAAAATTCATATCTGAGTCACCATAAATGACACGCACAGACCCAAGTTTCTTTAATGCACTATTTGAAGCACTCAAGATCGGCATCATATTGAATACCATGTCATCAATACCATCCCCGTCTAAGTCGCCTGCATCCATATCGCTAGTTAGATACCTACTAATCTCAGTAGAATAGGGATACTGGTTAAGGGTGTGCTTTATCCCACTATGGTTAACCAAAGGCACAGTATGTTCTTTTTCACCTTCACTAAGCGGTAATATTTCAACCCAACCATCACCGTTAATATCACCCGCGGAGCCGCCATGATTCCAGTCGTTTTTTCTCACTTCAGGAATATTCATTGCAGCAAAGCCTTTGCCTTCCATATTCATTAACAAAATGTCTTTCTGACCGCGAGGGATGAAGCGCCCACCCAGATCATAACCTTGTGCCTCCATCCTTACACCAGGGTCCCCTGTGGTGAAACCAACAAGGTCTAACCAGCCATCATTATTAAAGTCGGCGACGTCGCCATTTCTAATGTGCCGCCGTGACACATTGCCTTGCATATTTTTTTCTTCAATAAAGCCACCATCAGCAGTACCGTATAGAATTAACGAAGGCACCTCAGATTCGTAATAGTCAAGCCATAGATCATCGCGACCATCATTGTTAAGGTCCGCTACCACCTTCACTTCTGCACCAATCCCACCTCCTTTAAGATGACCTATAGGATCTGTGCCAAAGCCTGTATACCGGTATTCATTCAGTTGGAATGAATCGCCATTAGTAAAATACCTATTCAAAGAAAATTCAGCATTGTAATCAAGGTCAAGGGAAGGTGCAGATTTGTATGGGGCTTTACATAAACCATCGATAACACCTTGTGACTTAGCTTTTGAAACTGCAACAATGCAGCTCAATCCACGCGCATCTATGGCGCTTTTAAAGTCTTCGTTTTTTGGCTGATCGTTGGCTACTCTACAGAGCGTTTTATCGCTCCAGGCGCTTACGTCTAAGGACCAGGAGGTTTGGGCAAATACTGCTAATAATAAGAATCCATATGCGCGCATTAAACTGCTCCTGTAAATTAAATACCTTTGGACACAGTGATCATATTTGACTAAAAAACTACTCTATTTATGAGCAAAGATATTGGATATGCCTGTGAATATAGATGTTGATCAAGCTAACTATTTAACTTACACAAAAAACTCTAAGAATTTTTCCTAAATTAATACCCCCCTTAATATTTAAACGCCTAAGAAACAATGCCAGCTAACCAAAATTTTTATCAATAGCATCATACGGCAAATTATCAGGTCAGAAACTTAACTCGGATGGCTGACATTAATTGATCTTTGTTTGTATGAATTACATATATTGCAAATGTAACGCATGTGTACAATATTTGCCGAACGATAGCTAAAAAAACCACAACACTGAACCTGCGAGTTGACCCCTTAGTTAAGGATGCTGTTCGCTATGCCGCTAACCAAGAACACAGGAGCGTTGCTAATATGGTAGAGATGATAATTCGACAATACTGTCGCGACGCTGGGTATCCTTTACTAGAACAAATCCCGTTGCTTGATGATGAATAATAAGATGCTCAAAGGCCTCGTTGAGACTGGTGCGGTTAAAGCGTTTAGCATTATAGCTAATGGTGCAACCATACACGCTGAGATCTTAACCCATAGCGGTGACAAGAAAGTCATCACTACCCAAGCTAGAACCATTAAAACATGGGGTACCATTGACTCAGCTGCCAGGTGGCTTAAGAGACTTGGCTTAGGTACTATGACGCTTGAAGTTGGGAAGTAGCTGCCTAATCAAAGGGAGAGTATTGCCTAGAGCCACAGGCTGCAAAACTGCGGGCACTGAGCAATGATATACCCAACGCCCAATGCGTTGTTGAACATTCAATAGACTCTGATCAAACCCTTAATTGCTCGACACAGTTCTGCTATTAGCCAGTAGGGAGTTTAATTCAGGGATGCAGGAACCACAGTTGGTGCCACATTTGAGTTGTTGTCCTAATGCAGCGGCAGAGTTGACACCGTTATCAATGGCCGCTTGAATATCTTGTTCGCTCACTTTAAAGCATGAGCAAATTAATTTTCCAGTAGCAGCAGAGGTGCCTGACAACAGCGGCCAGTATGTTTCAGCGACAGGCTCTGACATTAGAGCGCACATCCATAGATTATCCGGCAACATTTTTCTGTCTTGATGGCTAAAGACTGCAAACTCAATACGCTGGCTGCTATAGCAAATAAGGCGCTGGTCACCATTTTGACGATCAAAAAATTGTTCATAAGCCTGCGCAGGCCCTTGTTCGGTAATTCGTTTGGCAGTGATAAAGTCTGGCCAGTTAAAGTTGGACTTAATAGAGATATGGTAGATAAATCCCCGCCCTTGGTCTAGGGGCGCAGCGCTCCAATGTATAAATTTTGTACAGTCTAGCTTGTTATGACTGACTAAAGTGGCCCATACAGGTGTGTCTACTTTCACCATGGCCGCACGGCTGTATTTAAACTCCGGCTGACCAGAGATTTCGTCAGTTATAGGCGCCACCAAGGAGTCAACTCTGGCATTGCTAGCGTATTGGTCATTCCAATGTATTGGCACAAAAATTTGATCTTCTCCCATGCCTGTATCCACAGCAGCGACGACTGTAATACTGCCCCTTTGGGTAAATACTTGGACAAGGTCACCATCGATCAATCCAGTATTAGTGGCTGTATCTGGGTGCATTGAGACAAAGGGTTGGCTTATATGACTTAGTAATGTGCTACTTCGACCGGTACGGCTCATAGTGTGCCATTGGTCGCGAATACGCCCGGTGTTTAACGTCAAGGGGAAGTCATTATTAGGGGTGTGGAGTTGAGGCAGCTGTGGGCTAATAACAACGAAATTAGCTTTTTTGCTTGGCGTAAAAAATAACCTGTCTTCAAATAGTCTTTCAGTACCCTTGGGCTTCAGTGGGGTCACTGGCCACTGAATAGGTTCTAGTTGGTTGTATTGTTGCTCTGATAAATGGCTTAGAGTGGATATATTAAATAGTCTGTTACCAGTATTTTTAAACGCACTAAGTTGGGCATGTTCAATAAAAATATCTCTGGGTGAATGGTAGTCAAAGGCGTCATTAAACCCCATAGCTTGCCCAACCTGAGATATGATCCACCAATCTGACTTGGCTTGACCCACTGGATGAATCAATGCCCGTTGACGGGAAATGCGGCGTTCAGAATTAGTCACGGTACCAGACTTTTCACCCCAACCAGTGGCGGGTAACAGTATATTGGCTGTGGCTGTGGTATCGGTGTCAGCCATACAGTCTGACACAATGACTGTATCGCAACTTTGTAAAGCGGCCCTCACCCGATCTGCATTGGGCATGCTAACCACCGGATTGGTACCCATAATCCAGATGGCTTTAATACGGCCATCGGCAACAGCTTCAAATAGATCTACGGCATTTAAGCCGGGCGTTTGACTGAGATTTTTGGTATTCCAAAACTCGCTAACAGTGGCAGTGTTTTCTACGCTGTAATCCATGTGGGCGGCTAACATATTGGCTAAACCTCCCACTTCACGACCGCCCATAGCGTTGGGTTGGCCAGTAATTGAGAACGCACCCATTCCTGCTTTGCCGATACGACCTGTGGCCAAGTGACAGTTAATTATGGCATTACATTTGTCGGTACCTGTCGCAGATTGGTTAATGCCCATTGAATAAAAACTTATGGTTTTCTCAGTCTCGGCAAACCACTGGTAAAAGGTGTGTAATTTCAAAGCACTAACGGCAATCGTTTGTGTAAGCTCAACGTCAGTTAACGCCCTAGCTTCAGCCATGGCTGTGTCAAAGCCCTGGGTGTGTTGTGCAATAAAACCTGCATTTAGATGATCATTTTGTTCCAGGTAGGCTAGTAGGCCATTAAACACAAAGGCGTCTGAGCCTGGCGCAATGGCTAGATGTAGGTCAGCCAGGTCACAAGTAGCGGTGCGACGTGGATCGATAACCACCACTCGCATAGAGGGATTATTGGCTTTGGCGGAGGCAATTCTGCGGTATAGAACTGGGTGGGTCCAAGCTGCATTGGATCCAACAAGTACTAGCAGGTTGCACTCCTCAAGATCTTCATAATTGCAGGCCACGGCATCGGCACCAAAAGCTCGTTTGTGGCTAGCTACTGCTGAGGACATGCACAGTCTTGAATTAGTGTCGACATGGTTTGTACCAATAAATCCTTTGGCCAGTTTATTGGCCACATAGTAGTCTTCGGTTAGAAGCTGTCCAGAGAGGTAAAATCCAATAGACCCAGGGCCATGTTGGTCGCGAATCTTGCCTAGTTTTTCTGCCACTGTATTAATGGCCGTGGGCCAGTCTACATTGACACCCTCAATGCTGGGATGCAGTAGTCGCCCGTGCTCGCCCATAGTGTCATGCAGTGCAGTGCCTTTAATGCAAAGTTTGCCAAAATTTGCCGGATGTAATGGATCTCCAACTACGCTTTTCAGACGATTGTTTTCAACAGTGGCACTGACTCCACAGCCTACCCCACAATATGGGCAGGTGGTTTTTATAACCTTGCCAGAGGTGGCAATTAACTTTTGGTTCATGTCTAAAAACTCACTGATTCATTAGTACATGATCGTCCACAAGCTCAACGGCATAGACCGGAACGCACAGGTCACTGTGTTCGATACACTCACCGGTGAGTAAATCAAAATGCTGTTTGTATAATGGAGATGCAACAACTAGCTGGCCATTAATATCACCAACTATGCCACGTGACAAAACATTGGCTTTGCCAATTGGGTCCCAGTTTCCAATGGCATAAACAGTGGGGCTTTCATTGGGCAGATAAAATAAAGCCACTTGTTTGCCTGCGAATTCTGCGCAGATTCCAGAGTTGGGAATCAAATCATTTTGGTGACAAAGACTAATAGGTTGATCTTTCATATTAAGAGTCATGGATGTTTTCCTAGGCTGGCGTGGCTGAAATTTGCTGACGCTCTTCTTCTTTAGCTGGGCGCAGTTGGCCGCGCTCTTCAACAAATATAATAGCTTTGTCTTGGGCTTCAGAATTGACAAACTGGCGGAAGCGTTTAAGCTTTTCTGGGTCTTCTATGGTGGTCTTCCATTCGCACTGGTAGCTGCCAACAACTGCTTCCATTTGTGCTTCTAGGTCATTGCAGATGCCCAATGAATCTTCAATAACGACCTGCTTTAAATAGTCTAGGCCACCCTCAAGATTGTCCATCCACACAGAGGTGCGTTGAAGGCGGTCGGCGGTGCGCACATAAAACATGAGAAAGCGATCGATATATTTAATCAGGGTTTTGTCGTCAAGATCGGTGGCAAATAGTTCAGCGTGGCGTGGTTTCATGCCACCATTGCCGCCCACATACAAATTCCAACCATTTTCGGTGGCGATAATACCAAAGTCTTTAGACTGGGCTTCGGCGCACTCACGGGTGCATCCAGACACGCCAGATTTTAATTTATGTGGTGATCTCAGGCCTTTGTAGCGATTTTCAACGTACAATGCCATGGCAACACTGTCTTGCACGCCGTATCTGCACCAGGTACTGCCAACACAAGACTTAACTGTACGAAGTGCTTTACCGTAGGCATGACCAGTTTCAAAACCAGCTTCGATTAGCTCTTGCCAAATGGCAGGAAGATGCTGCAAGCGCGCGCCAAACAAATCGATACGCTGGCCACCTGTAATTTTGGTATAGAGCTGGTATTTTTTTGCTACCTGCCCTAAAACAATTAATTTATCGGGGGTGATTTCACCTCCAGCAATACGTGGTACAACTGAGTAGGTACCGTTATTTTGCATATTCGCAAGAAAGGTGTCATTGGTATCTTGAAGGCCCACATGTTTTTCGTCCAGCACGTAGTCATTCCACAATGATGCTAAAATTGAACCTGCAGTCGGTTTACAGACTTCGCAGCCACGGCCAGTGCCATGTTTATGAAGCAAGTCTTCGAAGCTTTTGATGGTTTCCACTTTGATTATGTGAAACATTTCTTGTCGGGTAAAGTTAAAGTGTTCACACATAGCTGTATCAACGGCTAACCCTCGTGCTGCCATTTCGTCGTCTACAATATTCTTTAATAAGGCCGCACAGCCTCCACAACCACTGGCGGCGGAAGTTTCCGACTTTACTTCACCTAGGGAGCAAAAACCGGCATCCATAGTGTTCACAATATCGCCTTTACTGACATTGTGGCATGAGCAGATGGTGGCACTCAGAGGCAGTGCGCTAGCGCCCAGTGCTGGCGAGTCACCCGCATTGGTAGGCAAAATAAGGGTTTCTGGATCAGAGGGTAGATCAAAACCATTTAAAAAATATTGTAACAAGGTATCGTACTCAGAGCAGTCTCCAACTAATACAGCCCCAAGTAATTTTTTGCCATCGGCGCTAACAATTAAACGCTTGTATACATCGATACGTTCGTCGCTAAATGTGTACGCAACTGAACCTTCTTGTTTGCCATGGGCGTCGCCAATGGAGCCTACGTCCACGCCAAGTAACTTAAGTTTAGTGCTCATGTCAGCGCCTTGGAAGGAAAGTTTTTCGCTTCCTAGTTGACTAGCCGCTGCTTCGGCCATGCGGTAGCCAGGTGCTACTAGGCCATAGATTTTATTTTTAAATAATGCGCACTCACCAATGGCAAAAATCGATGGGTCGCTAGTTTTACAATACTCGTCTATGGTAATGCCACCGCGCTCACCAACAGTTAATCCACAATCGCGAGCTAGCTGATCATAAGGCCGAATGCCGGCTGAAAATACAATCATATCTGTGGCTAATAAACCACCATCGGCGAAGTGCATGACTACCCGGCCTTTGCCTTCGCTGTTGGTTTCGATGACCTCAGTGGCTTTGTTGGTATGTACCTTGACCCCCAGAGCTTCAATTTTGCGGCGCAACATATTGCTACCACCTACATCCAACTGTACTCCCATGAGCCCAGGGGCAAACTCTACAACATGGGTTTCAAGGCCAAGGTTTTGCACTGCGTTGGCGGCTTCAAGTCCCAGTAGTCCACCCCCAACAACAACTCCAATCTTGGCGTTGTCAGCTTGGGTTTGAATCATGCCTAGGTCGTCAATGGTACGATACACTGTGCAGGACGGCAGATTATTACCTTTAACGGGAGGCACAAAAGGATAGGAACCAGTGGCAAGTACTAGTTTGTCATAGCCGTATGCTTGTCCACTTTCGGTGATGACTATCTTGTTGCTACGGTCTATGTGGGCCACCATATCGCCAAAATGCGCATCAACGCCCATGTCCAGGTAGTGTTCTTTGGTGGTGAGGGCAAGATCTTCAGGCGTGCTCCCAGCAAAGTAGTCAGATAGATGTACCCGGTCATAGGCAGGACGTGCTTCACCGCCAATGACTGTGATTTTAGCTGTCACTGGTGAGTCAGCTAACTGCTCAACATAATGATGGCCAACCATACCATTTCCAATAATGACTACTTTTAACATGTTTGTTTTATCCTCAATAGGCGTTGTAAATTTTTAGGCTGCAGCGTTGGTGGCTGGATTCTTCTGTTTTTCGTAGAGAAAACGGAGTACTTGCTGGCGGTAGGCATTAAAATCTGTATCTTCAGCTAGTGCTAAACGATCTCTGGGCCGGTCTAAATCAACGTGTAATATTTCACCAATGGAGGCGGCTGGGCCATTGCTCATCATCACAATACGATCAGATAACAGTACAGCTTCGTCCACATCATGGGTAATCATCACCACGGTGCTGCCTAGCTGGGCTTGAATGTCCATAAGGGAATCTTGGAGATGAGCCCGCGTTAATGCGTCCAGTGCACCAAAGGGCTCGTCCATCAACAAAACTTTGGGTTGCATAGCAAGGCAGCGAGCAATACCAACACGCTGCTTCATACCACCAGAAATTTCTCCAGGCAGTTTATGAAGTGCATGGGACATATTCACAAGCTGCAGGTTGTGTTCAACCCAAGCGCCAATTTCAGCTTTGCTTTTGGTGTTCTTGAAGACCGATTTCACAGCCAGTTCAACATTTTTGTAAACTGTTAGCCATGGAAGCAGTGCATGATTTTGAAATACCACCGCCCTATCTGGGCCTGGTTCGTTGACTTCTCGACCCTCTAGAATAATGCCACCTTCGGTGGCCTGGTGGAGCCCAGCAATAATATTCAGCACGGTTGATTTGCCACAACCCGAATGGCCAATAAGGGATATAAACTCGCCTTGCTGAATTGACATAGTTACATTTTGTAAAGCGCGGTAGGGTTCCCCATCGGTAGGGAAATCGATACTGACTTGACTGATTTCCAAATAGCGGTTTTGCATAATAATATCCTAGTGTCAATGTATGGGTTTTAAAAGGTGTTAGGGTTTAGCGTAAGGTGGCCTGTTTATTCCAGCTAAAATGTTTTTGTATCATTAACATTAGATGATCAAGAATGAATCCAATAATGCCAATGGTGATGACTGCCACCATAATTCTGCTCAATGAACTAGAGGATCCATTTTGAAATTCGTCCCAGATAAATTTTCCCAGTCCAGGATTTTGCGCTAGCATTTCTGCAGCTATGAGTACCATCCAGCCAGTGGCCAAAGACAGTCGCAATCCGGTAAAGATTAAGGGTAAAGCTGAGGGGATAACAATGGAGTTGATGTGCGCTAAAGTTGATAGGCGCAACACTCGACTCACGTCAATAAGGTCGCGATCAATGCTGGCCACGCCCACAATCGTATTAACTACTGTAGGCCACAGGCAGCAGAGGGCAACGGTGACTGCCGAGGTCACAAAGGCTTTTTCAAAATAGGGATCGGAGCTGGTATAAGTGGCTGATACCACGATGGTGACCAGTGGTAGCCAAGCCAGTGGTGATACAGGCTTGAACACCTGAATAATAGGGTTCACAGCGCGATATATTCTGTCGCTTAGTCCGCAGGCAATGCCTAAAGGGATAGCAATTAAGGTCGCAATTAAAAATCCAAAAGCGACGGTGTACAGGCTGGTTATAATTTTGTCAAAATAAGTGGCCTGGCCAGTATATTGGCGAATCTTTACAATGGCTTCAGGGTTGTTGGCTAGTTTTTTGGTGTTACGTATTTCTTGGCGCTCATAAAATTTCTGCGCTCTCTCACGTTCTTGATAATGCTCGGTAACAAGAACTTTCGACTGATTCCAAACATCGCCTGGCCCAGGGAACTGGCCTAGTGAAGTGACGATGTTGCTTGCAGTTATTTGCCATATAAAGATAAACATAACAATACCCACACATGGTAGTGCTATGGCTTTGGCTACTGAATCATAAAATTTAAAGAGGCTTGCAAAGGTCACCTTGGTTTTTAGCTGTTGGAGCTTGGCTAACATGTTACTGGATTTCCTTTTGACGGAGTGTGCGGGGATAACATTTTTTCCAAAAGCTGGCAACCTTAGAAGGTTGCCAGCTTTTTATGGGCTATTTAAGGACTTAGAGGGTCTCGTCTTTCAGGCCAATTGGAAATTTCTTAAGATAGGTATTTGGGGCGGTACCGTCATACACTATATTGTCGATAAAATGTTTTTGTGGTGAACGAAAACCTGTTTCTAACTCAAATTCAGGGAAGTCAGCGGCTGTCATCGTCCCTTCCTCAATCAACTCAAGTGCTGCCTTTTTATAAATGTCAGGACGATAAACACTAGCTGCAACATCGAAGTACCACTGATCAGATTTAGGCTCTGAGATCTGTCCCCAGCGGCGCATTTGAGTCAGGTACCAAACAGCATCTGAGTAGTAGGGAAAAGTGGCAAAATAGCGGAAGAATACGTTGAAGTCAGGCACTGAACGTTTGTCGCCTTTTTCATATTCAAATGTCCCAGTCATGCTATTGGCAATAACTTCATAGTCGGCACCCACATAGTTACTTTGGGAGAGAATTTTAACGGCTGCAGGGCGATTGGCGTTGTCCTTTGCATCTAGCCATTTGGCAGCGCGTAATAAAGCTTTAACAACACGTGCGGTGGTATTTGGGTATTTTTCGGTAAACTCCTTGGTCATGCCAAATACTTTTTCTGGGTTGTTTTTCCAGATTTCATAATCAGTCACTACAGGCACGCCAATACCTTTAAATACAGCCTGTTGATTCCATGGCTCACCTACACAGTAGCCTAAGATAGTGCCGGCTTCCAGAGTCGCTGGCATCTGTGGCGGTGGGGTTACTGATAACAATGCCTGAGCGTCTATGGTGCCACTAGTGTCACCCTTATGTGGGGCATAGAAACCTGGGTGGATATCACCTGCGGCTAACCAATAGCGTAATTCATAATTGTGGGTGGACACTGGGAATACCATGCCCATATTAAATGGCTTGCCCTCAGCGTTATATTTGTCAACAATCGGCTTCATAGCATCTGCCTTGATGGGGTGAACGGGCTTGCCATTTGCTGTGGGTATATTGGGCTTCATTTGTGCCCAGATATCGTTGGAGACAGTAATGGCATTACCATTAAGGTCCATGCTAAACGGGGTTACAATATGTGCTTTGGTACCATAGCCAATGGTGGCTGCAAGAGGCTGGCCAGCAAGCATATGTGCGCCGTCTAATTGGCCGTCGATGACGCCATCTAAAAGTACTTTCCAGTTAGCCTGTGCTTCAATAGTGACATAAAGGCCTTCGTCTTCGAAGTAACCATTTTCATAGGCAATTGCGATGGGCGCCATGTCTGTGAGTTTGATAAAACCAAACGTGAGTTCGTCTTTTTCTGGCTCGCCCAGTGCAGCGTGTGCAATGGGTGTGCCGATAAGTAGGCTGGCAGCACCTAGTGTTTTAATGGCGAGAACTAAACCGCGTTTGACTCTGTGTGTTATAGCTGTGTTCATAGGTATGCCCCTAATATAAATAACGCAAAAAAAGCTCGCATAAGCTAAAGGTATCGTGTGTATGCGGCCTACATCACCCAGTCTTTTGGAGTGGGTAGCAGTGTAAGATTACTCTGCATAACACCTACTCTTTCAATAACTGTGCCAGTTTGGCTTTGAGGGGGAAACTATCTGACCTTGTGTTGATTTTACAGCGCTCAGTGCATAACCAAGGCCTTAGAGGGCGATAATTAATAAAGTAATAGGTATAACCATGGGTATAGGTTCATGACTGAAAAAGCTTCATACTCGCACCTTTGTGGTGCAAAAAATCAAAAATAGCCTTTCAAAATTGGTGCTTGAGCACCTAGCATGAGGTCACTGGCGAGTTTAGTTGATTCACTTAGTTCATAGATTTCAGCTTAGCTTGTTCAACTTTGTAGCTATATCTAGATCGGCCATTTCTGCGAATTGTGTATCTTCGCAAAGCAAGGTGCCGTTTAAACCAAACACTAAATAAATGAGAGCTGTTACCTAGTCATTTAAGTGGGGCTATTACTGAGGAATATTTAGCCCGATATGGTTTTTGAATTCTGCGCAGAGGCTCAAAGAACTTGAACTCTGTTGCGGCTGGAGTAGAGATAGGTTTATTTTGGGTGTCGAACTACTTTATAAAATAGGTGGTAACACTTATATCAATAGCATCTTAGTCAGAACTCAGAAGTACAGTGGTTCATCTAGTTTACCGCACCTAGTCTCCCCAAAAGTCTTCCTCCTCCGCTTCTCAATAACGTTATATACGAGACCTAGAATAGAGATTAAGTTCACAAAACGTCCATTAAACTAACGCCAGTTTCGCGCAGCTTAGCATTATTGGCATTTCTGTAGCGATCGTGTTTTTAGGGGTTATTACCTCTTTAGGTTTTCAAACCTTTACCGATAAGATTTTGCCTTAAATTACTCAGTAGTAGGTTACTAGGGCCTATTTTGGGCCATGGCCTCTACCTAGAAATATCTACGGGGGAGGGATCGGCAGTCGGTCAGTAAAGGGGGTACATTAGAGCTGGCCTAACACTCAGCACTTTAAGCATAAAAGAAGCTCAGGCTTTTAAAAAAACGGCTTAGGCTCGTTGGCACCGATTTTTGCCTATAACACCAGCATCATTGCCATTTTCAGACCTTTCTTACAAGATCTTTCAAGCATGTAGTTATTTTGGTTGTGAATGTACGTTAGGTATTGCAATGTATGAATCAAAATGCTGTGCAATTTTTAAAACGTTCGTAACCGAGTCCTAAGAACATACGAGAAAGAGGACTCATAAACCTTTAGTTGGCTGCTTTCGGTGATCGCACCAAGTACCCCTTCAAATCATAAACTTCAAGGCCATAACCTCTGCATTAGAGCGCTATCTAGGTAGTAATATCTTGGGTCTTGCCTGCAACTTAACTATGCTAGACCTGTTCAGGTCTGCCTGTTTATGCTGAGTACCTTTGTAGCAAGGAAACGGCGTCTTTGTCATGATTGAGTTCTGCAATATCTAATGCCGTGTATCCCCAGTAGTTTTTCAATATTGGATTTGCTCCAGCTTCAAGCAGCCATTGAGCCAAAGCGATCTGACTTTTTTTAACCAAAATATGAATCGGATAATTATTATAGCCGTCATAAAGATTGATAAAACTCTTTATGTCTTGAGAATTCATGCCATAAAAATAGTCCTCTATAATGACAACAGGCACATTGCTATTTAACATCGCCACGAACTCCTCAATATCACGCCCGTAAGAGATACTATTATGTGGACCGGCCGACTTAGACTGAATACTTATTTCATCCTTTAGCGCCTCGACGCTAAGCTTTATATACTTAGCAATCTGCTTTTCTTTGCTCCCTTCTGCCTGTTCCAGTGCCTTAAGCCATCGGCCATTGTGCCTCACCCCTTCTTCCATCTCTTGAGCTACAATTGAGTAAACTGCTTCTTCTGTTTTTTGATGGGCTACATTTAGTTTCTTGAATTTATCAAAAGCCGACATTGTTATCCCTTTCTAAGTTAAAAATCCATTTTATAAGGCCATTCAGTGCAGAGATCCAATAAGTTTTGGAGCATTCCCTAAGCTACACAAGTCAGTGAATCTAATCAAAAAATGACATGGCGCTATAATGGCATCAATATTGTTTCGGATACAACTTAATCCATACTTCCGCTTCACTTGAACATAAAGGCCAACCTACTTAACACCATTCCCTTTAGCAAAAGCATACCGTCAATTACGCAACTTGGTGATAGACGTTAAAGGCGCGTATGTCTTCTTCAAAGTAGGATTAAGGTAAGTGACTGCTGCAACATGATTGAGGAAATCATTTGCGAAAACGAGCTTTTTCGAACTGTTCCAGTCCCACCCTTCCAATGGATAGAAACCTTTTAATACTGCGAGATAGTCAACGCCTTCGGCCCTGGCGTATATCCCGTATACCACCCGAAATTAAGCACGCTAGACTAGTTAGATTCTCAAGACCCAAGGGCTCAAGCAATATGTATAGAGCCTTTGACTATTCCTTTGACCACTTTGCCTGCTTTAAGTAAACTCTTTAGCGTATATATAAGTTAAGTTTATGACAACTAAGGGGTAATTTGATCAATGGGAATACTAAAGCTGAATTACAAGGCTTTGCGTGCTCTGTTGGCAGTGCTTGTTATTAGCGTGTTTGCTAGTGGGTGCACCATTAAACTTGCTTACAATTTTCTAGATTGGGGCTTGTACTGGGAGTTAAAAGATTACGTAAAATTTAATCGGGACCAGCGCTTGCAGGTTAAAAATGAAATTTCCCAACTAATTGACTGGCATCGTAGTGATGAGTTGCCCCAATACGCCGACGAGCTAGAAAAACTCTCTATAGGCCTAGAGACCGGCATGACGGTTGAACAGTTGGAAAAGTCCTATGATAACCTCAGAGATAGCTGGCAGCGAATCATTATTAAAACCCTACCCGCTGCCGTAGACATTATATCAAACCTTAATGATCAACAAATTAACGACTTCTTTGACATGTTAATTGAAAAAGAAGGCGATGATGCCAAGGATATTGAAAGTGGTACTAGCGCACGAACTTTAGAAGAGCGTGAAGCCTATGTTAGTGAAAAAGTATCTGACGTTATTGGTGAGTTAAATGAGGCGCAAAAGGCCTTAATTGCACAATGGGCGCGGCGCATGGAACCGACCAAAGAATTTTCATTAGTTCAGGCTATTAAATGGCGCACTAGAATGCAGGCAGCTATAGCCCAGCGCCACGATGAGCAGCAACTAGAAAAAAATCTAATGGTGTTGTTCGCCAACCCCAACCAACTTAGGTCAGCTAATTATCGTCGCGTCATTGAGAAGAATAAACACCTAGTAATGCAGTTATTGTTTGATTTAAACCAAACATTAACAAGCCAGCAACGCAGTAAAATGGTCAAAAAACTAAATGGCTTTATAGCAGACTTTCGTGATTTAAGTGGCTAAGCATAGCGAAATAGCTTAGTTGCAGCCGCACATAGGCGTTTACATCAGTTGCCATAGCCATTTGCCTCACTAGTTGGCAAAACATTAGCAGTTGTAAAGTGCTTGCTGCTTTAGTGTATTGTCGGCGCCACTGTTTCATGCTGATTTTTGCAACCACGCTGAAATGACTAACTTTATAAAGACCGTAACTACTGCAGGAAGTTTTTTTGCTAGTTGTCCATGGGCCAGGTGCCTATGCCTTTGGTCATTGTGTAAATTTTTCATAACCAAGCGCAACTATTAGAAAAGTTTATGACAATTGGCCAGCGTGAGCGAAAGCTAACTAGTTATAATGCTTGGTTAGTTAAGACGTTGGGGGTATTAATCAGTCGGTGTATTTTGAAAATGATATTTGCTCGTATATATGATCAATTACTTTTGACACTGGCCTATCAATGTCGATAGATAATACGTTCTCTTCTATGGATGGTGGTTGAAGTATGGCAAATTGACTTTCCAGGAGCTCTGAAGGCATGAAATGATCACTACGCACACACAATCGACGTGAAATTAGTTCTGCACTGCCATTTAAGTAGACAAATAAGATAGGCTCATTTGCTACTTTTTTTAAGTACTCTCGATACTCACGACGAAGCGCCGAACACGCGCATATTACCATGCCTTCGAAGCGACAATACTCACCCAGTACTTTGCCAACACGCTCCAGCCATGGCCAACGGTCGTCGTTGCCCAAAGGAATACCAGATGACATCTTGGCTAGATTAATCTGTGGATGAAAGTCATCAGCATCGATGAAAGGCTTACCCATCCTCTCAGATAACGCAGCACCTACTGTGGACTTACCACAACCAGAAACGCCCATCACAACCACTAAGCGGGCTAACTTAAAATGTATTTTGGAATTTAGGTCGCTCATAATTACCCCCCCTACTATAGTTACCAATAATTCCCACATTGTTGTATAGCTAAGCAAGTTTGGTAAATAGGTGCTTAAGGTGCACTGGCCAAAAATACTATAGAGTAACCCAAGCTGCGTGTGCTTTTGACGATCGCTGACAAGCGTCAACAAATCGCACACCTTCAAACCCCTGTTCAATACCAATAACCGCACTTTGTTGGGTCGTTTTGCCGCTCGCAATAATCACCTCTGCCGCCTCTCTATAGAGCGTCGCAAAAGCCTCCAAGTAACCCTCTGGATGCCCTGCTGGAATACGAGTGACTGCGGCCGCTGAGGGATATGAAGAACCACCGCCCCGGGTGAACATTTGTGGTGCGGCGCCTAGTTTACTGAACCAAAGGTTGTTGGGGTTTTCTTGAGACCATCTGATTGAGCCTTTAGTACCATAAACTGCCAAGGTAAGATTATTTTCGTTCCCAACAGCCACTTGACTGGCCCAGATATGACCACGTGCTCCGCCATGGAAGTGCAACGTAACTCTGGCATCATCGTCTACAGCTCGGCCTGCAACGTGAGTGTGCAAAGTCGCATTTAGCGTCTTTGTGCGAAGACCTGTCACAAAACATACGAGGTTATAAGCGTGGGTGCCAATATCTCCAATCGCGCCACCGCCAGATTGGGTCGGGTCAGTTCGCCACATGGCTTGCTTGTTATCAGTTTTAGGAACGTCGCTTAGCCAGTCTTGTAAGTAATTAGCTTCAACAATCTGTATGTCGCCCAGGGCACCCTCAGTCACCATCTGCTGAGCTTGGCGAATCATTGGATAAGCCGTGTAGTTATGGGTCAAAAAGAATGATGCATCAGACACAGCAGCAGCAGCCATAAGGCTTTCGGCCTGCGCCAAGGTGGCTGTCATCGGCTTGTCACAGATAACATGAATATTTTGAGCCAAGAACGCCTCAGCTATAGGCCCATGCAGATGATTGGGTGTAACAATGGACACCACATCGATACCATCTGGTCGGGCTGACTCCGCCTTCGCCATGTCACTGTAATTGTCATAGGAACGGTCCACACTGACACCTAGTTCGGCAGCAGAGACATGGGCGCGCAAAGAGTCTGATGCAAAAGCCCCTGCAACAAGTTCATAACACCCGTCTAGCCTTGCAGCCATGCGATGAACACCACCGATAAACGCACCCTGACCACCACCCACCATACCAAGCTTGAGACGAACCATATTAGAAACCCATCATTTTACGTAGCGCAGTTTTGTCTGTTGTTCCGCCCGCAAAATCATCAAACGCCTTATCAGTGCGGCGAATAATATGATTAGCGATAAATGGTGCACCTTCTGCAGCACCTTGCTCTGGATGCTTCAGACAGCACTCCCATTCCAGCACAGCCCACCCATCAAACCCATACTGCGTGAGCTTAGAAAAGATACTCGTAAAATTTACCTGCCCATCGCCAAGCGAGCGAAAGCGAGCTGCTCGATCAGTCCAATCAGAGTAGCCAGAATAAACACCTTGGCGGCCGGTTGGGTTAAATTCAGCGTCTTTAACGTGAAACGCACTAATACGCTCGTGATAGATGTCGATGAATGCTAGGTAATCTAGCTGCTGCAACAAAAAGTGTGACGGGTCATAAAGAATCTTACATCGCGGGTGATTGTCGAGGGCACCAAGGAAGCGGTCAAACGTTGTGCCATCAAAAACATCCTCACCAGGGTGTATTTCGAAAGCTAAATCGATACCTAATTCATCGTAAACATCCAAAATTGGCTTCCACCGACGCGCCAGTTCGCTGAACGCTTCTTCAACCAATCCAGCAGGACGCTGTGGCCAAGGGTACATATAAGGAAAGGCTAGGGATCCGGTAAAGCCCACAGCTACGTTAAGCCCAAAGTTCTGTGATGCTTTGGCAGCTTTGACTACTTGATCCACCGCCCAAGCCTGGCGTTCATCAGGTTTGCCTTGCAAATGCAGGGGCGCGAACGCGTCAAATGCAGTGTCATAGGCTGGGTGAACAGCCACTAGTTGGCCTTGCAAATGTACAGAAAGCTCAGTGATTGTTACCCCATGTGAAGCGCAAACCGCTGAGATTTCATCACAATAACTTTGGCTGCTGGCTGCTTTTTCCAGATTAAAAATACGGGCTTCCCAGGTTGGGATTTGCACACCCTTATACCCCAGGTCTGCTGCCCATTTCACAATGCTCGGCAGGGAATTAAATGGCGCTTCATCACTCACAAACTGGGCCAAAAATAGTGCCGGCCCTTTAATTAAATTGGTCATTTTATTCTCCATCTATATCGATCACACTAGCAAGGCTCGTGCTTGATCTGGGACCAAGGCATCGGGGCGCTCGCAGGTTGTTGTCATTGTCATTACTTCACCAGTTTCGCCAGCTTCTAAAACAGCCGTCATCACCTCAACAACATGGGTTGCAAAGGCCTCATTACAACGATGGGAGGTATTTGCACTGATTGATAGGGCCATATCAGCCAAACCAGCCCCACGGTAATTGGCTTGGTTTTCTTCAAAATTAGGGATGGCAAAGGGGTGATCCCATGTTTTTTCGACTGCATCACCCGCCCGTTCAGTTACCGTCACGACGCCACCAAAAAAGTTTGGATCGGGCACATTCATCGTCCCTTCAGTGCCATAAAGTTCCATAATAGGGTGATTGCTGGCGAAAACATCCCAACTGGCAAGCAGTGTGATAATTGCACCATTTTCAAAGGCTAACAGCGCATGAATGGTGGTCGGTGTTTTAACCGGAATGATCTCCCCATTGCGTGGGCCATTGGCGATGGTTCGCGTCGCACTCGCCGAACCTGTAAAGCTTGTCACCTTCTTTACAGGCCCAAGAATTTGCACTAGGTTGCAGATGTAATAAGGCCCAAGGTCAAGGATAGGACCAGCCCCTTTGAGGAAGAAAAAATCTGGATTAGGGTGCCAGTCCTCCATCCCTGGAGACATCACCACAGCAGTGCCCGAGGTGACAGAACCAATCTCACCACGA
This sequence comes from Candidatus Njordibacter sp. Uisw_056, assembly GCF_047730085.1. Classification (NCBI taxonomy): domain Bacteria; kingdom Pseudomonadati; phylum Pseudomonadota; class Gammaproteobacteria; order Pseudomonadales; family Candidatus Njordibacteraceae; genus Candidatus Njordibacter; species Candidatus Njordibacter sp. Uisw_056. Next base: position 2,244,583 of record NZ_CP159830.1, read on the forward strand.
TCAACCAGATTACGGGCAAGCTGGTGACTTGCCCCCATGAAGGTATCAGGTGCTGATCCGATCCGCACATTGTTGGCCTGCGCAACCGCTCCTAGCTCTTGTGCTTCAGCGAGGCTAAGTACAAATGGCTTTTCAGAATAAACATGCTTACCCGCCTTAAGAATTGCACGGGAGACTTCTACATGCGCTGCAGGGATCGTCAAATTAATCACCAGATCAACATCATTCGCTGACAGCAGCTCGTCAACTGTCTCAGCCCGCACACCAAATTCATCGGCACGCGCGGTTGCATTCTCCATGTTGATATCCGCCACAGAAAGAATTTCGTAGCCCTTGAACATCGGCGCTAACTGTAAATACGCAGCCGAAATATTCCCACACCCAATAATGCCAACACCCAGTGGTTTAGTCATGTGTGTTCTCCCACAGGTTCTGAAAGGCTGCCGCTGATCGGGTAGCATAGCCAACTGGATCGCTAGGTTTATCATGCTCCAGGGCATAAATTAGGCCCAAGGATTGAGTGCGACAAGCCTGCAAAAGTGTTGCCCAATCTAAGACGCCTGCACCAAGATCAGCCCAGCCATCCTCGTCTAAGTTAGTGCCATCTTTGGCGATATCTTTCACGTGAATTGCACACAATCGATTACCATAGCGTTGAATATAGTCAAACGGGTCACTCTTGCCTCGCACAATCCAGGCCAGATCAGCCTCCCACATAATATCAGGGGCTTCCTCTAATAGAATGTCCATTGGAACACCTCCATCGGCGAGGGTCACAAATTCAAAATCGTGGTTGTGCCAGCCAAATAAGATTCCATGTTCGGCGTATCGTTTTGCGGCTGCATTTAAACGGTGTGCCAACTTAGTATACCCAATAGTGTTATCAGGACGGTCCTGTTCCTCCAGGTAAGGCGCAAAGATACAAACGATTCCCAAGGTTTTAGCGATGCTCAGTGTGGTTTCAAAGTTGTCTTCAATGTCATTCAACCCCATATGCCCAGAGGGCATAGAAATGCCATTGGCATCCATCGCAGCACGGTAGGCCTTCGGATCACCATAAACCCCGCCATAACCTTCGATGTTCGTAATGCCAATAGCAGATAATTTATCCAGTAAGGCAATTTGATCCCCATAGTCACGCATCGAATATAGTTGAATAGATAAAGTCATTATTTTTCTTTCCAGTTAAATTAAAGGCGAACTTCAGATTCAACATCAAATAGGTGCATCCGCGCCGCATCAAAACCAATTTTGAGGGTGTCACCAGGCTTCAGGCCAGCTAAGCCTTCAGTGCGCACGCGCACAGACTGACCAGCAAAGTTAACCCAAACTAAGGTGTCAGAGCCCATAGGCTCGACAATATCGATCTCGGCGTTGCCATTATAGGATGCACTCTGCGCAGCATCACCGGTAATGATGTGTTCAGGCCGAATGCCAAGCCATGCTGGGCCATCATGCTGGCCATTAGTATCAAATTCGTAGCCTGTGACATCAACCTCGAACCCGTCACAAGAAAATTCTGTGCCACTTAACTGGCCTGTGAAGAGATTCATTGCTGGCGAACCAATAAAGTCTGCAACGTATTTGTTGCATGGTTTAGCGTAAATGACTTCGGGCGTGTCCAACTGTTCGATCAAGCCGTCCTTCATGATTGAAATTCGGTCAGCCAGCGTCATTGCTTCAACCTGATCATGGGTCACATAGATCATTGTATTCTTAAGCTTTTGGTGAAGTCGCTTCAATTCAACCCGCAGGTCGGTACGTAATTTTGCATCCAGGTTAGATAGTGGTTCATCAAACAAAAACACATCCACGTCACGCACCAGCGCACGGCCAATAGCTACTCGTTGGCGTTGTCCACCTGACAATGCCCCGGGCTTTCGATCTAGCAGCTGTTCAATTTGCAAGACTTCGGCAGCCCACGCTACCCGTTTGGCGATCTCAGGTTTGGGAACCTTGGCATTCTTGAGTCCAAAGCTCAAGTTCCCACGCACAGTCATTTGCGGGTATAGGGCGTATGATTGGAAAACCATACCGATACCACGATCAGACGGTTCCGCCCATGTGACGTTTTCGCCTTTGATAAATATCTGGCCGTCTGTCACATCCAAAAGCCCAGCAATACAATTTAGCAGTGTAGATTTACCACATCCTGAGGAGCCCAAGAGGACAATAAATTCGCCTTCTACAATATTTAAGTTTAGTTTTTTTAGAACCTTTACAGCACCAAAATTTAGATCTAGATCTTTTATTTCTACAGAATTTTTCATGGGTAAGTTAGCCTTTGACTGCGCCAGCGGCAATGCCGCGGACAAAAAGTTTGCCAGAAGCAAAGTAAATAATGAGAGGGACCAAACCAGTCAGGAGAGTTGCTGCCATATTAACATTGTATTCTTTGATCCCTTGAACTGAGTTCACGATGTTATTGAGCTGCACGGTCATCGGATACGTCGCCGGTTTGGTATAGATCACCCCGAAGAGAAAGTCATTCCAAATGCCAGTGACCTGTAAAATAATCGCAACCACAAAAATGGGTAACGCCATAGGCAACATGATCTGAAAATAAATTTGCCAGAATCCAGCACCATCTACTCTTGCTGCCTTAAACAACTCTTGAGGTATGGAAGCAAAATAGTTACGAAATAACAGTGTTAGTATGGGCATGCCAAAAATAGTATGGACGAGCACCAAGCCACCAATAGAGCCCATTAAACCAAGCTCCCGAAGCAATATCACAATTGGATAGAGCATTGTTTGATAGGGGATAAATGCACCAATAATTAGAATGGTAAAAAAGACTTCAGAACCCTTAAATTTCCAATTTGACAGTGCATAACCATTAACTGACGCAATGGTGATGGACAACAGAACAGAGGGAATTAGTATGCGAACAGAATTACCAAACCCACGTGATAGCCCATCACAATTAATACCCGTGCAAGCCTGTGACCACGCCTTAACCCAGGGCTCAAAGGTAATTTCCATGGGAGGCCCAAATACATTGCCCATGCGGATTTCTGGCATGCCTTTTAGGGAGGTCATAATCATCACATAGAGCGGCAAAAGGTAATAGATAGAAACCATGATTAAAGTGCCATAGAGGATAATATTGGCACGTGAAAAGGCTTTTTTAGGCTTTGGACCGCGGGGGCCGTCAGACAGGCCTGGTGTTATATCAGCCACGTTTACGGCCTCCGAATTCTAGGTAGGCCCATGGGATCATAATGACCACAACAGAGCACAACATCATAGTAGAGGCCGCAAAGCCTTGGCCCAAGTTTTGGGCACGAAACATGTACTCGATGACATATTTGGCAGGTACTTCCGACGCAAGGCCTGGGCCACCACCCGTTTGTGCAACGACTAAATCGTAAAGCTTGATAATACCCGATGCGATCAACACAAGTGAGGTAATGAACACGGGTCGCATCATGGGTATAATAACCACGATATAGGTTTTGATTGTGCCAATGCCATCTACACGTGTTGCTTTCCAAATATCTTCGTCGATACCACGAAGGCCAGCCAACATGATACACATAATTAATCCTGTTCCCTGCCATAGACCTGCGATTAAAAGGCCATAAATAACAGTGTTGGCGTCGTTGAGTGGGTTGAACACAAAACTCTCCCACCCCCAACCACGCACAACACTTTGCAGGCCAAAATCAGGGTTTAAAATCCACTGCCACGCGAGGCCAGTAACTACAAACGAAAGTGCAAAGGGATACAAAAAAATAGAGCGGAAGGCACTTTCGAATCGAATTTTTCGATCTAAGCAGGCCGCAAGACTGAAGCCGATAACCAACGTAAGCACCAAGGAACATGAGCCATAAATGCCAAGGTTCGTAATCGAAATGATCCAGCGATCAGAACTCCAAAGACGCTCGTATTGATCAAGTCCAACCCAGTTGGTCTTGGGCAGCATCCGAGAACCAGTAAAGGAGTATAAAACTGTCCACGCTGTGCCTCCAACAAAGACAACAACCGCTGTTAAGATCATTGGGATCGAAGCAAGCTTCGCCATCAAATTCTTAAACAAACGACGAGGCCGCTTTGTAGGGTGCATAAGGGGGTCCGAGATCACGGTCATCGTGTCGGCTCCAAATATAAAATAAGGGGAATAAAACTGACCCAGTAGCTAAGCCACTGGGTCAGAGAGTGACTTAGTCAGCTTTTTTAATTAGCTGAGCATAGTCGTCCTGTGCATCGGCTGCAGACATATCACCCGACCAGAACTGCGCCATCAAATCTTCAATCTGTGTCTGCGTATCAGCAGACAAGGACTGGTCGCCTGATGGCAGAATACCACCGTTGGCTAGGATTTTCAGACCCTTTTGCATGCAGCCGTTTGCCGACGACATGTCGATGTCACCACGCACAGGTAACGACCCTTTGGCGAGGTTGAACGAGACCTGAACTTCAGGAGAAATTAGCAATGCCGCTAGCTCTTTTTGCGCTGCTGTAATTGCTGGATCGTCGTTAACTGGGAAGTAGAACGCATCACCACCTGTGTCCAAAATGTCATTCAGGCCTAAACCTGGTAAGCAGGAATAATCAACACCTTCAACCTGACCTGCGACAGCAAATTCACCCTGCGCCCAGTCACCCATTAGTTGTCCACCAGCAGTGCCAGTGATCACCATGTTAGTAGCTTGGTTCCAGTCTTGAACGTTGGACTCAGAAGCAAGTTTACGTGCGTCTACCATAGCTTCGAAAACAGCTGTATATTCTGGGCCAGCAGCTACCTCAGCATTTTTGTTGACTGTCACTTCGCGCCAAGCTTCTGTGCCAGCAACAGCAATTGTAATTGCGCCAAACGCAAGGTTTTGTTGCCAACCTTGTTGACCCATCGCTAGTGGCAATGTGCCAGCTGCTTGCAGTGCACCTGCGGATCCTACAAATTCGTTCCAGTCATTTGGCACGTCAAGGCCTGCATTTTCATATGCAGCATGAGATAACCACAACCACTGTGCCGAGTGGATGTTTACAGGAACACAGTATATCTTGCCATCTAATGTGCAGGATTCTAGTAATGCAGAGGGGTTGACGATGTCTGCCCACCCACCAGCTTCTGCAACATCACTCAAATCCAGAAGCAATCCTGCCTCAATCAATTCTTCAGCTTGACGGCCATGGTTTAGCTGTGTGGCTGCCATAGGGTCACCACCAAGAATACGCGATATAATGATTGGGCGCGCTGTGCCGCCAGAGCCAGCAATTGCACCATCAAGCCATGAGTTGCCTGTGGCATTCCATGCATCAGCAAACTTAGACACAGCAGCAGCTTCGCCACCCGATGTCCACCAATGAGTAACTTCTAATTCAATCGCCTGCGACGCAGGCGCTGCTACAAGCGCGCTACCTACTAGCAGCGACTTTAATATTTTAGACATATTTTTACTCCAGAAAATGTGGCTTTGCGCCAATTATTTTAAGATTGCCATTTCCTGCAATCGATTACATTTAACTTTATTACTATTAGGCCTGTCAAGTGTTTATGTAAACGATTACACTTGAGCGAATTATAAAGAAGGCTGTATGACACTGAAAACTTCCACAATTCAAGATGTTGCGCGTGCTGCTGGAGTCTCCACGGCCACGGTCTCGCGCACTTTGTCTAACCCAGATATCGTATCTGAACTAACCAAATTTCGGGTTTATGAGGCAGTAAAATTGACTGGCTATCGCATCAATCGTGCTGCAAGAAACCTCCGTACTCAGCGTGCGCATTCAGTTTTAGTTTTGCTTCCAGACTTGGCTAATCCATTCTTTTCAAGCATTCTCGAAGGCATCTCTCGGCACCTTTCAAGCAAGGGATATTCCATGTTGATCGCCAGCACTAAGCAGGTGCACGGCAGTGGTGAACGATTAATTGATTACCTTGATGATGCACGCGCTGACGGGATGATCATCCTTGATGGAGGATTAGATGCTGACGTAGTTGAGTCGTTGGAAAATAACCCAAAAACCAAACTTATCCTATTCGCCTGTGAATGGGTTGAGGGTAAAGACTTCCCATCTGTCCGTAGCGAAAATGGCAACGGTACACACGCAGCAGTTAATCACTTATATAGCCTCGGCCACCGTAAAATCGCCCATGTAACCGGCCCTAAAGGTAATGTCCTTGCACATGCCCGCAAAGATGCGTTTATCGCTGAAGTAGGGGCTCTTAAACTCGAATTAAAATCTGAATGGGTCATTATTGGAGACTTTTCACTCGCTGCTGGTTGCGAAGCAGCAAAGGTTTGGATCGCCTTAGATGACCGCCCAACTGCAGTGTTTTGTGCATCGGACCAATTGGCCCTGGGGTTCATTGCTGAGTTGTCACGCCACCATTTCAAAGTGCCCTATGACGTCTCCGTGATGGGCTTTGATGACATTGACTTTGCGGAACAATTCATTCCATCACTCACGTCTATCCGTCAAGATCGGTTATTACTCGGCGAGACTGCTGCGTCCATGCTAATGGAGCGGATTGAATCGCCAGATGGAACTAGTCAACACCACGCCGCAGTAGTGCCAGTTTCTCTCGTTATTCGTGAAAGTACCGCACCTCCGCGGTAAGAGACTGCGCAGCAAAGATAATATGCCTGTCCAGACTAATGCCTGGGCTTAACAATTTAACAGCGTAGCTGAAACTTCAGGACGACCAGCCTCACATTGAGCCAGTATCATCTAACAGTTCTAGGCTAGTAGTTAAACAATATATCTAATTTCAAGCCTAGTTGTTTTAGTGTGGAATCGATCTGGCCGCAGAATAATTGAATACTAATTGAAAATTCACTTATCAAAAACGTATTAATATTAAGCATTTCTGGTAACACAGTAATTGGATAAAACCCGTTCTTTTATTAATATAAATTCTTCTCATAAAAGACATCTTTTATCGTTTTCAATACACCTCAGGTATTGCAATGTATTGATCAAAATATTGTAAAGTGTTCGGGGTTTTTGTACCCTAGTTGCGAATACACTTTATTACTACAGGATCAAAATTATGCATTATGCTCCAAGCCAAAGTCGTTATGACAACATGATTTACCGCCGCTGTGGTAATTCAGGGCTAAAGCTTCCAGTCATTTCATTAGGCTTATGGCATAATTTTGGCCATGATTTTCCACATCAAACAAAACGAGAACTTTGTCAGACTGCTTTCGATAATGGTATTACGCATTTTGACCTTGCAAATAATTATGGCCCCCCTGCTGGCAGTGCAGAAGAGGCGTTCGGAGATATTCTAAAAACAGACTTTTTAGGGCTCAGAGATGAATTAATCATTAGTTCAAAAGCAGGCTATGACATGTGGCCTGGGCCTTATGGTGAATGGGGAAGTAGAAAGTATTTAATTGCCTCCTGTGATCAGTCATTAAAAAGGCTTGGGCTGGATTACGTCGATATTTTCTATTCCCATCGCTTTGACCCCCATACCCCTCTAGAAGAGACAATGGGGGCATTGGATCACATTGTTAAGTCAGGGAGGGCTTTGTATGTAGGACTATCCAGCTACAACAGCCAACGAACCAAAGAAGCTGTGGAAATTTTAAAAGGTTTAGGCACACCATGCCTCATTCATCAACCCAGCTACAACATGTTTAATCGCTGGATTGAGGAAGACAATCTTCTCGATACGTTAGAAGATTTAGGGCTCGGGTCAATCGCATTTACGCCACTTGCTCAAGGGATGCTCACCAAAAAATACTTACATGGCATGCCGCATGATAGCCGCGCAATGCAAGGTAAAAGTCTTGATAAAAGCAAGATTAATCCAGAACTCATTGAGGCACTCAATCAACTGAATGACATTGCCGCTAGCCGCGGCCAGACATTAGCACAAATGGCTTTAGCATGGGTGTTGCGGGGTGGCAGAGTGACGACCGCCTTAATTGGAGCCTCAAAGCCTGAGCAAGTTTTGGATTGTGTTGGCGCAATTAAGAACCTAGATTTTACACATGTTGAACTTTTGGAAATTGACCGTTTGTCTGGTAATCAAGGTATCAATCTGTGGGCGGCATCATCCGAAGGGGCTTAACGGGTGCAGAGAGACGAAATAATACCCACCCACTGTTTAGATATAGTTAGGTAAGGTAAAACCATTGGCTTTTGAGTTAATGGTTTATTGCGTTTGGACATCTAGTAAGGCAAGCCACGACCACCTTTTATTCTTAACTTAAAGTGCTACACAACTAAACGAGAAACATAATATGAAAATGAATCCAATGGGGCGTACTGGCGTCATGGTATCTGAGCTATGCCTTGGCACAATGACTTTTGGCACTCAAACATCTGAGGCCGAAGGCCACGCTCAAATGGACTGTGCATTAGCAAATGGCATCAATTTTGTTGATACAGCAGAAATGTACCCGGTAAACCCCATTGCAAAAGAAACTATCGGAAGGTCAGAAGAAATAATAGGTACTTGGAATGCTAAAAATCGGTCGCGTCGTGGTGACTATGTTTTAGCAACCAAACATTCTGGTGAAGGCCTTAAAGACGTGCGAAATGGGGCGGCAATATCCTCAAACACGATCCCAGAAACGATAGAAGGTAATTTACGCAGACTGCAAACTGACTATATTGACCTTTACCAATTTCATTGGCCCAATCGTGGCTCATATATGTTTCGCAAAAACTGGAATTATAATCCCACCTCTCAGAATAAGACAGAGACACTCGCTAATATGGAAGATTGTCTTGAAGCTCTGCAAAAGCAAGTTGATAAGGGCAATATAAGGCATTTTGGCCTGTCTAATGAGAGTGCTTGGGGGACAAGCCAGTGGTTGCGTTTATCAGAGGACCGGGGCTGGCCGCGTGTTGCTACAATCCAAAACGAATATTCACTTTTGTGCCGGCTTTATGACACTGATCTTGCCGAGCTAAGCGCCAACGAAGATGTAGGATTGATTGCGTTTTCACCCTTGGCTGCCGGTTTGTTAACTGGTAAATATCAAAACAATGCGACTCCCAAAGGATCACGCAAGTCACTTTCGCCCAATTTGGGTGGGCGCACCACTGAACGGGTTTGGCCTGCGGTTGATGCTTACCTAAAAGTAGCAGCCAAGCATGATGTGGATAGTGTGCATATGTCACTTGCATGGTGCCTAACCCAGCCCTTTATGTGTTCTGCAATTTTTGGAGCAACGCAGCATGAACAGCTTGAGCATATTCTCAAAATGACAGATGTTGAGTTAAGCCAAGAATGTTTGGATGATATCGCCATAGCCCATAAAGCCAACGCCATGCCCTATTAAGGCGCAACAGTTCTAGTTGGGCTTTAGCGTATCTCTTCAATACTGTACTTTTTAGTCCTTATCAACGGCATAATAAGAGCATACCCTTGCATCTGCAGCTGCACCAAGTCTGTTGGTGCCGATGGCACCAAGGTAACGAAGTCATAGAGATCGTCGGGCTGGTAGCTATAATCGCTTGCAGCTAAGCTACAAGCACGGAATTCCACGCCAAGTGCATGATAATATTTCATGCGCTCTACAGATTCTCGGTATTTTTCGTAATTGTGCTTGGCTAAGGTGACAATTTCGGTGCCATGAATCATAACTACCACATCCATCATTTCTGGAGCCATGTTATAAGGTTCATCATAAAGCGGACTAATCGTTGAACGCACCCAGTAGAGTGCTGATGCAATGTGCTGTGGGTCTTCAAAAAAGAAATCGAATACGACTTTTGGCTCTTCGTACTCTGGGGTGATCACTTGGGCCGCTTGACTAACATTTGGGCCAGCCATTAGGCTTATAATTAGCAGCAAAGAGCTGTATCGATTAGGCATCGTTGTTACCTCGATTTTTCTTAATCTGAGTGACTATCCTACTCTCATTTTAAATTATGTGTTTTACCTTAGTGGGTAGACCAATTATTGAGCTTGGTTTCTACTTGACCAACTCTAAATTAAAATTGAGTTTTCAAAAGTTTACCTATAATTGAGTAATAATGTGCCAAATAATCTAAAACCATACACCCCCTTCATTATTTGTTAGCTAAGGGGATATTCTTTACACCTCGTTAATTTCCAAACACCCCCCGCCCAGTCTTCAACATCAGTCCATAGTTCCGCATCTTTGGGGTTGTTGATATTGAGTGGCTTACTGCGTTTGTGAGGCTTTAGTTCAATATACAAGGGTTTTTTCAGTGCTTCGCCGTTAGATATATTCAAATGAAAGTAAGCCATCTTTCCAATCAAGTGACCTGCTGTGGTTAGTTTAAGGTTAACTTCATGCTTTAAGTAGCTTGAATCCTTGGATAGGCCTCCCATGCGCCAGCGGCCTTTTAATTTTACCCCATTATTGCTTAAAAACATGCTGCCCAAAGCCATATTCCAATTTTCAACCCTCCCATCAGCATGATTGTCATAGCTCACCCTACGCAGCTTAAATTGACATTGAATGGGATGAGCCAATGTAGCAAGTTGATATGGGCTAAAATCAAACGCTGTTTTATCGATAGGGTTAGCCAATAGTTGCTGCTTAACTTTATCGTCTAGTTTCAATGGATAGAAAACAATACCTTGGTTTTTTGGTAGCAATTTTTGCCCAGGCTGCTGCTTACTACTGCTAACTTTAGCACCTGCGCCACAGTTTAATTGTCGCCGCTGGGCTTCTGCCAAATACACCACATTATCGACCGTTGTCGTCACTAAACGACAGACAGATTTATCACTCCAACCTGACATGTCTGCTGCTAAAACTGGCAGCGTCAGTGCAGCTACAATAGCGCTCACTAATAATACAACTGGTATTCGGCAATGGTGATAAATGAACAACATTTGGGCCACGGCTAACTCCTTTTAAACCAACAATCTAAGCAAATAAGTGGTCAAACACACGGGGAAGGTCTGGTTGCAGGAATACTTGACTTGCAATCACATCATGGTCAATGCCTAACGCCTTTTCAAGGCAGGCCGCACAAACAGATCGATAGTCGATGGTGGCCATCAGGTCTCTTTTTTCAAATTGATCTTGTTTACTTAACCCTGGCCAGTCAGCAATAACACCACTACCAGACAATGCACCCCCCGCTAGCAAACCAACACTCCCATAACCATGATCTGTTCCTCGGGTCCCGTTAACCGCTACAGTGCGGCCAAACTCGGTTAGGGTTAGAATAATTGCATCATCCCAAGCTTTGCCTAACCCACGGCGATAGCCCGCAATCACATCGTCGACCACAACTAACTGGCGTGCTAACCGCCCTGCATCTGTATCCCCTTCTTCAACTTGGTTTGCATGAGTATCAAAATTATCAACACGAATGACTGAGGCTACAGGGCCGTCAGCTTGAGCCATAGCTCGGCCAGCATATGTGGCTAAGCTGGCTGGATCCCTTGGCACTTGCACATTGTCTTCGCTTTTGCGCGCTACCTTAGTAAATATTTGCGCTGCATCCAGTTTATGCCCCATTGCAATCATGTTGACCAAATCAGCTTTTGGCCGACTTGACCCTCGGATACTGGCAGGATAAAAATTATCATTTTCATGATGGCCACGCAAAATTAGTGGCATATCTAAAGACAAAGAGCGCCCCGCAACATCTGCCAGATCTAAAGCCCGCCCTAACCAACCTGTTTTTTCACTAAATGGTGACAAGCCACCACCTTCAATCATATTTTGGCCTTCAAAATGAGACCGCTTGGTATACGGAAATGCCGTAGCGTGCACAGCAGAGGCATGGCCTCTGGCCATTAGCTGGGCATAAAACTTAAGCGATGGATGTAAGCCAAAAAAGTCGTTTAATGGCAAGTAGCCTTCTGGTGAAATGGCCTTGCGCATGCGCATTAGATCTGGGTCACCAATCGGTGGGATCGTGGCTAGGCCATCCATTCCACCTTCTAAAATAATCACCGAGATACTGCCTGGTGGCTTTCCTTTGGCGAGCCCTGCGATAGGTACACCAGCTAAAAATAGTGATGCCGCACCGGCCTTGAGTAGGTTACGACGGCCAGGTATTAATTTAGACATATTCCAACCCCATTAACTCAGGACTACACATAAGGGTAATGAATTGATCCTTAGGCGAAGGGCCCACACTGGCAACCAAAGCTCTCGTTTGCTCTGCGGCGCCAATACGATCCATTATCTTATTGACGGAGGGACGTGTTCTACCATTTTTATAGATAGCGTCAGCAAAACGAACCCGGCGCTCAAACATTTCTGCAGACATCCATTCTGCCTTATCATTAGGGTAGCCATCAGGCTGCCGCAGGCTCCAAAAAGATTGGCCTAATTCTTCAAAAACTTTTTTAGTATGCATCAGTTTGTCATCATAATGATGTGTATTTTCCCACCCTTTAAAGTAAGTCGCTCCAGACAAACGAACAACCTGGAACAGCCAGGTCATTGGCCACAGAAATTTTGCATCAGGTGAATTAATGGCAAGTTTAAGCACTTGAGTGTGAATGGTGTTTAGATCACCGTTACTCTGGTGCCACACTGATTTAACAGACTCAATGTGAGCTTTAGTGGGGCTATCACTGATAAAGTGGTGACACAATTTAGTAGAAATATAGTTAATGGTGTGATCATGACTAGCAAGAAAATCTGTTAGCTGACGCAGACCACTGCGGCCAGCATAAATGGTTTGGCCCATCACTTTTTTGGGACCAGGTTCTGCCCAACGTTTTTTGTAAGCGTTCCAATGATTATTGCTACCCGTTTTTTCACGCATAGCGGACAATTCTTCCCCAAAGTCGATACCCCAACCAGCTAATACTTGAGCAGCTGCACGAATATCGTCTTCAGAATAACCCGCCGCAACAGAAACGGTGTGTAGCTCTAACAACTCGCGCCCTAGATTATCATTTAAACCTGCTTGGCAATCTGGTTTGCGACGACAGTGTTTGGCTTGTACTGAACGCTCGCCCGCACTCCACACATTATCCAAATAGGTCAGCATACCTGGGTGAGTAGTCATGCCATACAGCATATCAGCAAAGCTGCCATTGAGCTTAGCAAGGATACCTTCGTCAATGGCATGGCCAATTAATTGACCCGTATCAAAAGTATTACCAATGGTGAAGTGATTAGCCCAAAAAGACGTTAACCGCAGCTTAACTTGATCTGCACCATAGACATTGCGCTGAACAAACCTATGTTCATCTTTTTCTTGCATTAAATTTTCGTGTCTATTGGCTTGGCGTGCAGCCTCTGTGTCTTGCCCATTTTTACCCTCTCGTTGCTGTTTTTTTAAGGCCCTGTAACGACGCCACATACCCGCACGTTTGGATAAATTTGGCTGCAACTCATCTGGCCATTGCGTCACTTTGGCACTGGTGTTAGCGATGCCCAACGCAGGCGATGGCGCTCGAAGCTGCTGCTCAATCCACCCTTCCATATCTTGCGGCACATTCTCATCATACCGAAACATCAGGCCGATTTTTTGAGCGATAGTAAATTGCTTGTTCATGCTAGAGACCACCTCTTGTGGCTACATAAAGAGAAGTTAATGAAAATTTAATAACCAACCAATCTAAAAAATACCACAATTAATATAACAATAATGCTTAATAAATGTTGAGTGCTTAGTTTCTTAAAGTCTTATATCACGACTTAACCAGCAGCTGCGTGTCGTAAACTACAGTTAAAAACTCATGGGAGGGGACAATTAGTTTAGTAAAGACTAGGGTTCTGGTAATACAGTAGAAATTGAGTTTTCAGTCAGCATCGCTGAAATATCATCACCTGGTGCTTGGTCTGTTATCAGAAGATCAAACTGGCTTGGATCCTCCACAGCAATAGGTGCGCGCTGTCCAAACTTACTGCTGTCAGCGATAATAATTCGTGTTTGCGCCCGGGCTGCAGCTTCGCTGGAAAGGTCAGCTTCCTGAATATCGTGCAGCATAAAGCCAACATCTGCGTTTATAGCGCCGATCGAAAAAATCGCATAGCGTACATTAAAACGGCGAATGAAATTAATAGCATTTGCGCCAAATGCACCGCCATCATGAGGCCGCAACTCACCTCCAGCAAAAAATATTCGGTTATTGTTGCGGGTGGCCAATGCATGGGAAACGGCAAGAGAATTAGTGACAATATAGAGGTTCTGGTGATTACGCAGGGCCATAGCAACATAGGCGGTGGTGGAACCAATGTCCAAAAATAAAGAATCACCGTCAACAATCATTTCAGCAACTTTTTGAGCCAACCGCTGTTTAATTGCAGCATTTTGATCCATGCGTAACTGAAAGGGTTGTTCAGTTACTGTAAGGCTCTGAGCTAACAGCACTCCTCCATGCACTTTTCTAACAAGAGACCGGGCAGCTAGCGACTTAATGTTTCGGCGGATTGTCTCATCAGAAACACCCAGTCGGTCGGCAAGAAAACTAACGCGACTTAGGCCTCCCGCCAAACGTAATTCTCGCAGAATTTCTTGTTCTCGCTGGTTTGAAGTAGTAGGAATTGTTTGCATATTCTTCTCATAAATGGATAAAGCGGGTGTATTCAGCAAACTAAATACCCTCGCTTAACAACATTATAATATCAAAACCACACTATATTATATAATTTGTTGACAAGTGTGGTTTTTGAAGTGAAACTAAAATCAATGAGCAAGTCTCGCTCAATAGAATAACAATAACATAAGAGGAGCCTTATATGAGGCATATTATTAAGAGTACATTGATTGGAGCTTTGGCTGGAACACTCCTGTCAGGTGCCACTTTAGCTGACATTGGATCTTCAGATCCAATAAATCTAACCCTACATGATTGGTCTGGCCAGTTGATAAACACTAAAATTATGGGTTCAATTTTAGAAGAGGCCGGATACAACGTTGAATACGTTCAGGCTGATTATATTGCCCAGTTTGCAGGTCTGAAGACTGGCGATTTAACATTAGCGATGGAAATTTGGGCCACAACGGGCCAGGAAGCTCTAGATGAAGCCACTGCAACAGGCAAAGTAGTCAACGCGGGCGAGACTGGACTGCAGGCTATAGAGGAATGGTGGTATCCACTTTATATGAAAGAGCTTTGTCCAGGCCTACCAGATTGGAAGGCGTTGCAAGGCTGTTCTGAAGTATTCTCCACAGCTGAAACTGCGCCAAGTGGACGCTATGTTGGTGGGCCTGTAACTTGGGGTGGCTTTGATGACGAACGAGTTGAGGCACTTAACTTAGACTTCGAAGTAGTCCACGCGGGTACAGATGCTGCCCTGTTTGCCGAACTTGAGTCTGCTTACCAACGTAAGGCCCCAATCATTTTGTGGGTTTATGTGCCACATTGGGCCCCAGCCAAATACGATGGCGAGTTTGTTGAGTTTCCACCGTTTTCTGCTGAATGTTACTCAGACCCTTCAGTAGGAGTTAACCCTGATGCAGCTTACGACTGTGGTAAGCCACGTGGCCCCATATGGAAAGCAGCATGGGCGGGAATGGAAGATAAGTGGCCAGACGCTTTTGCTGCTGTTCAAGCTTACACCCTGACCAATGAAGAAATGAGTGCTATGGTTGGCGATGTGGACCTTAATGGCCAAGACATTGATTCTGTAGTCGCCAACTGGATGGCTAGTAACAAGAACCGGTGGAGTGGCTGGATCGCTAAATAAAATAGGCAACAACTGAAATACCTCAGGGCTGGTGTCTGGTCCTGCGGTATCTACCATCCCCCTATAAATCGTTTTTTATCAATAAGATACACGCAGCTTTTGAGCCATATTAATAGTGCGGTATCAATAACCCTAAACACAGGTTTTTCACATGACCGGCCAAGCCAAATTTTCCTCTCATAATATGTGGAAACTTTACGGTCAAAGTACTGAAAGTTTTCTGGAAAAAAACTCACCCCTAACCTTAAATGTAATCACAACTTTTAGCTGTATTATGGCTAAAGGCAACGGTGTGTTCGGTGAAATAATCTCAAACAGTACTAAAATTGCAGTTTTTAAGTCAGGCTTAACTCTGGGTGTGGTGAACAAAAGTAGCAAGATCACTGGAAACATATTTAAAAAGAAAGGAATTTCAGCTCTTTTTTGGTTTGAGGATTAGGATATGGGTATGGGTGTAATGCGGATTCCAAGGTCAGCCTTTATCTGGATTAGCCTATTTTTCATAACCCTTATTTTGGCCAACTATGGGAAATTAGTAGCCGATGCTATTAGCATGAACTGGCTAGTTAAATACCCCAAGGTATGGGTATTCCCTCTCAAAGACTACGTTTCGTTAGCCATGCAGTGGCTCGTTGAAGACGCCACTTTTGGACTATTCACTTTTACTGAAGCAACCCGTGGACTATCTTGGGTAATTGAGCAGCCCTATAACTTTGTACGTGCCCTTCTATCCGAAGGCTTTGAACGGGGCTTAGGGAAAAGTGCGGTACAAGTGTTGCCACCCCTTAGCTGGTTAACGGTACTATCTGCTGTGATTGCCCTTGGCCACTATGCAAAAGATTGGACACTGGCTGCAATTGTTGGTGCGTGCTTTGGTTATTTGGCGATTTTTGGTCAGTGGGACAGCGCAATGATAACACTTGCGTCTGTCGTGATCGCCGTGCCAATTGGGGTGGGAGGCGGGCTGTTGTTTGGTATTCTGGCCTATCGCCACCATTGGTTTGGTCGCCTATTAAAGCCTGCTTTAGATCTAATGCAAACTATTCCAATATTTGCTTATCTTGTTCCAATCCTATTTATGTTTGGCTTTGGCCCAGTATCCGCCCTTGTTGCAACAGTTATTTATGCAATGCCACCTATGGTGCGTATTACCACAATGGCACTGCAGTCTGTTGACCCAGAAATTACAGATTTCGGATTAATATGTGGCTGCACACAATCTCAGATGACTTGGCGTATTCTTATACCATCGGCCCTTGGAAGCCTCATGGTTGGTGTCAATCAGGTAATAATGCTGTCGTTGAACATGGTGATTATAGCGTCGATGATTGGGGCTGGAGGACTTGGATTTGATGTATTGGCCTCACTGCGCCGACTGGATATTGGTGGCGGATTTGAGGCCGGCATCGCCATTGTTATTATGGCTATAGCAATAGATCGCCTGAGCCAGGCCTTCGCTGAGCGCAGCACTAGCTACGTGCACCCCAAAATTAGGAATAGGATATACCACCGCCATCCCCGCAGTATGATCGTTCTCACAGTGCTGATTTTCTCAATGGTAGTTGGTTTCTTTATCCCTATGTACCAACATTACCCTGAGAGCCATACTATCACTACTGGTGCATTCTGGGATGATTCAATTAAATATTTGAATATCAACTATTTCGATCAGTTTGAAGCGGTGAAAATATTTTTCCTTAAAAGTTTTATGTTACCTACAAAACGCTTTTTTATTGGTATTCCATGGCCATGGATGACGTGTCTTTTGGTTTTTATTGGATGGACGTTTGGTGGTTGGAAACTTGCGTTGATGAATGGGCTGATGACATTATTTATTGTTACAAATGGCATGTGGGCCAAAGCAATGATCACCGTCTATCTTTGTGGAGTATCTGTTGTAATTGCCTCAGTTATCGGTATTCCGTTGGGCATTTTGGCAGCTGTTAATAAGCGAGCTGGAAAAATCATTGGTGCTGTGATTGATACGTTGCAAACACTTCCAAGCTTTGTTTATTTAATTCCTGTAGTCATGTTGTTTCGTATTGGAG
This sequence comes from Candidatus Njordibacter sp. Uisw_056, assembly GCF_047730085.1. NCBI lineage: Bacteria > Pseudomonadati > Pseudomonadota > Gammaproteobacteria > Pseudomonadales > Candidatus Njordibacteraceae > Candidatus Njordibacter > Candidatus Njordibacter sp. Uisw_056. Next base: position 2,262,185 of record NZ_CP159830.1, read on the forward strand.
ACTTTACCGCAATGATTGCCATTGTCCTTTATGCTCTGGCTCCAGCCGTACGTTATGCAGCCCATGGTATTCGCTCAGTTAGTTCCGAGCTAATTGAAGCTGGAATTGTGTCTGGCTGCACCCCAACACAAATTTTGACTCAAATTCGCCTTCCGCTAGCCCTGCCTAATATTCTTTTAGGAATCAACCAGACTATAATGCTAGCGCTTTCAATGTTGGTAATTACGGCGCTCGTTGGCACCCGTGACCTTGGCCAAGAGGTTTATATCGCTCTGACTAGAGCCGACACAGGACACGGTATTATCGCTGGACTTTCGATTGCCTTCATTGCGATTATTGCTGACAGGGTTATATCAGCATCTGCTAAAAATGCCCGTATTCGTTATGGACTGGAGACGACACATGGCCACTAATACGCCTTTGAATAGGATTAAAGCAATACCACTTTGGCAAGGGGAAATTTCTGCAACTCCTTTGGCTGGCGGGATCACTAATGTAAATTACCTTGTGACCAACGGAGGTAAAAAATACGTGGCGCGTTTGGGCGAAGACATCCCTCAGCATCACGTCATGCGTTTTAACGAACTATCTGCTAGCCGCGCAGCTCATACAGCAGGCTTATCGCCCGCTGTTATTTATACCGAACCCGGCATTACTGTTCTAGAGTTTATTGAGTGTGCAACCTATTCTCCAGAAGATGTTCGTAAACCTGAAAACCTGAAACGAATACTGCCGTTAATTAAGACGTGTCATTTAGAGGTGCCAAAACACCTGCGTGGCCCTGCACTTATTTTTTGGGTATTTCATGTTATTAGGGATTATGCAGCGAGCCTAAAAGATGCCAAAAGTTCCTACCAAACATTGCTACCTGAACTGATTAAAATGGGTAACCTGCTAGAAACTAATGCTGGCCCATTTGATATGGTTTTTGGCCACAATGACTTGTTGGCTGCCAACTTTCTGGATGATGGAGAGCGTTTATGGTTGATCGACTGGGATTATGCCGGATTTAATTCACCACTTTTTGACCTTGGTGGGCTGGCCTCTAATAACGAACTTAATGAATCTCAAGAAATATGGTTGCTGGAAAACTATTTTGAAACACCTATTTCATCGCAGCTACTGCACCGCTACACCGCCATGAAGTGCGCATCTTTGCTGCGTGAAACCATGTGGAGCATGGTGTCTGAAATGAGTTCTGACATTGCCTTTGATTACACAAGTTACACCAGCGACAATCTTATGCGGTTTCGTACTGCTTATAACAACTACAATCAAACATGAGACCCACTATGCATAATCTACCTAGCTCTTCCAAAACTATCATTATAGGTGGGGGTATTATTGGTTGCTCAACCGCATACCATTTGGCCAAAATCGGCGTAGAAACCGTTCTGCTTGAGCGTAAAAAACTCACCTCTGGGACCACATTTCATGCTGCTGGTCTGGTTGGGCAATTGCGCTCTAACGCTAACATCACACAGCTTTTGGGCTATTCGGTAGAACTTTATAACAAGATAGAGCAAGAAACTGGGCTTAGTACTGGCTGGAAGATGAACGGTGGTTTACGCTTGGCCTGTACCAAAGAACGCTGGACTGAAGTAAAACGTCAAGCAACCACAGCCCACTCATTTGGGTTGGAGATGGACCTACTAACGCCCAAAGAAGCACTTGACCTGTGGCCATTGATGAATATTGATGACGTGATAGGTGCCGCATTCATGCCTACTGATGGCCAAGCTAATCCTTCAGATATTACTCAAGCCCTAGCCAAAGGGGCACGTATGGCTGGCGCCAAGATATTTGAAGACACTAAGGTTTTGGATCTGGAAATAGACAATGGCAAAATTAAAGCTGTCATCACAGAACATGGCCGCATTGAATGTGAAAAAGTGGTGGTGTGTGCTGGGCAATGGACTCGGGAATTCGCCAAACGGTTTGGTGTAAATGTGCCGTTAGTGTCAATGGAACACCAGTATATGGTGACCGCAGAAATTGAGGGTATGCCTAAGAACCTGCCAACCCTTCGAGACCCAGATCGTCTAACCTATTACAAGGAAGAGGTTGGTGGGCTGGTAATGGGAGGCTATGAATCAAACCCTATCCCCTGGGCAACTACAGGAATTCCTAAGGGTTTTCACTACTCTTTGTTGGATAGCAATTACGATCACTTTGAACAGTTGATGGCATTATCCTTGGGTCGTGTTCCAGCTCTTGAACGTGTGGGCATCAAAACCCTGACTAACGGGCCTGAAAGCTTTACGCCAGATGGCAATTTTATTATCGGTGAGGCGCCAGAATTATCAAACTTCTTCGTGGGTGCGGGCTTTAATGCTTTTGGCATCGCCGCAGGGGGTGGCGCTGGCATGGCACTGGCAGAATGGGTGCATGCAGGTGAACCTCCCTATGATCTTTGGTCTGCCGATATTCGCCGTTTTGGACGCCCGCACTTTGATACGGACTGGGTGCGCACGCGCACAGTAGAGGCTTACAGTAAACACTACACAATGGATTGGCCACACGAGGAAAATCAGTCTGGGCGTCCCTGTCGCCAATCCCCACTTTATGAAACCCTAAAAGATCAGGGGGCCTGTTTTGGAGAGAAGCTAGGTTGGGAGCGGCCCAACTGGTTTGCTGATGCAGTGTATGGTGAAACTGCGCAGGATGTTTACAGCTTTGACCGACAGAACTGGTTTAACGCGGTAGGCAGGGAACATAACGCTGTTCGTAAGACTGCTGTGTTGTTTGATCAAAGCTCGTTTGCTAAGTTTTCCCTTAAAGGCCCTGATGCCTTGGAAGCACTTAGCTGGATCGCTGCCAACAATGTTGCCAAACCTGTTGGATCACTTATTTACACTCAAATGCTTAATGATCGTGGCGGCATTGAATGCGATCTTACCGTTGCACGTGTAGCCAATAATGAATATTACATCGTCACTGGAACGGGTTTCGCAACCCACGATTTTGATTGGATTACCCGAAATATTCCTGCTGGCCTTAACTGTCAGTTGTTTGATATCACCTCCTCAAACGCAGTGCTGTCGTTAATGGGGCCTACCGCACGTGACATTTTGCAACTGGCAACGAACGACGATGTTTCTAATACCCGTTTCAAATTTGGTACTGTGAAAACAATTAGCATTGCGGGCTGTCCAGTACAGGCCATGCGTGTAACTTACGTTGGTGAATTGGGCTGGGAACTGCACCTTCCCGTAGAATACGCCACAGCCGTATACCAAGTAGTTATGATAGCAGGGAAACATCACGGGCTCATCAATGCAGGTTACCGCGCCATCGAAAGCTGCAGGCTAGAAATGGGGTATCGCGCCTGGGGTTCAGACCTAGGTCCAGATCACACACCATACGAGGCTGGGCTTGGTTGGGCGGTAAAAATGGCGACAAATCAGCCCTTCAAAGGTCGTCAGGCTATGGCGTTGCAAAAACAGAACGGGGTTAAGAAAATGTTGGCAGGTTTTACAGTTAATGATCCAGATGTTGTTCTTTTGGGCCGGGAAACCATATACCGTAATGGCATACGCGTGGGCTGGTTATCCTCTGGAGGCTTTGGCTACACGGTAAAACAGTCCATTGGATATGGTTATGTCCGCGATCCAAAGGGTGTCGATAAGGATTACATTGAGGCCGGAGACTATGAGTTGGAAGTTGCCGCCGTCCGAATGCCCTGCAAAGTGCATTTAAAACCTCTGCTAAAGACCTCTATAAAGCATTAAGCACCGGTGTTGAATACAAGTTTAGACCAAGGTGCTATTGTTGAGTGCTGTTGCTTTAATACTCAGCCCTAACAACAGCTAAGCTTTTAAGTTTGAGGTTGCTTACAAGAGCAGCCTTTTAAGAGAAACCTTTTATGAACAATGTTTTATTCTATGCATCATTGATGCTGATTGCAGGTTTAGGTATTCCCGTAATGGCTGCGTTAAATGGAGGTTTAGGAACTAGGCTACAAAGCCCGGCATTAGCGTCTTCAATTTTACTCTTGGTTGGGTTTGTTATTGCCACTTTATATTTACTGTCATCAGCAGGTGTGCCCACTAAGATATTTGGTAGTGGTACCCCCTGGTATTATTACTTTGGTGGCTTTTTTGTTATGTTTTACATTATGACAATCACCTGGGTTGCACCAAAATTTGGGGTTTCAAATGCAGTGTCCTTTGTTCTTCTTGGGCAATTAATTGCCATGAGTGCTATTGATCACTTTGGTTTATTCGGTTCTCAGACCTACAGCATAGATACACGGCGTATTGCTGGGCTGGCGGTTATGGCATTAGGCGTATTTCTTGTGCTTGGTAAAACTCGGGATCTGGCAGGTTAAAGGTAACACACCATTTCATCACCCGAATGCTGTTAGTTCTACTAATGGTTGTAGAGCGGGTTATTCAGTGAGCAGCCAGTCTACAAAATGTCTCTTTGCTGGCAACATATCTTGAGCGTTGGCCTCTACTAGGTAATAGTCCCAATCGGAGGTTAGGCTAAAGGCGCTCAAAGCCGTGAGCATACCACTCTCCACTAGATCGCCTACCAGAGCACCCCAACCTATGCCTACCCCTTGGCCTGCAATCGCGGCCTGAACCAAAAGGGTATAGTTGTTGAAGGTCAGTACGGGTTCGCTAGGGATTACTTGACTGCGTCGCTGGTTGAAAAATCCACGCCAATTTAACCAGCCATGACCCCCATCATCGCCTAGTTTTAATAGCGGCAAAGTGGCCAGTTTTTTGTGACTTTCTATGGGGCCATATTGAGCTAATAATGACGGGCTACAGACTGGAAAAACAGTCCCTATAGACAGAAGATGTGATCTGTAATTGCTGGGCTTGCCTTTGGCAAACACAATGGAGATGTCAGTGTCTTGTGCAGTGAAGTCTAGCTGGTCTTGCGAGGTGACAATTCGCACCTCTACTTCAGGGTGCAACTCACGAAATCGAGGTAGCCTAGGCAACAACCAAAATGCTGCAAACGCGAAATCAGTTGCAACATTAATGCACTGTCGTGAACGAGTTTTTTGCAGTCTTTCTAAGCAGCTTGTCATCTGTCCAAAGCCAGATTCAACAGCTTCATATAGTTGCTCACCGGTATCGGTTAGAACCACCCCTCGGTAGATACGCTTAAATAATTGTAGTTCCAGTTGTTGCTCTAGACCACGTATTTGTTGGCTTACTGCCGATTGGGTTGAACCCAGTTCTTTGGCAGCGGCAGTAAAATTTAAATGACGTGCGGCTACCTCAAAGATTAATAAACTTTGAGCCGAAGGCATAAACTTCTTTAATAACATTAGCTCACCTTATGGATTCATTAACTTTGACCTAGTTTACACATTTATTTTGACTGTTAAAATAGCCGATTCTCGGGTCTTCCAACTTTACTGGGACCTGGCAAAAAACATATGGAGCAAGGCCCATGTCCAAACAGAACACTATATTAATTTTCATGGCGAACCCAATGGCGCTTTGCTCGCCCGGTTACATTCAGACCCAACAACAGTGCTTGAGTATTAACTAAGATGAAAATTGAACAAGTGACACCTGCTATTGGTGCTGAAATATCAGACATTGATCTCAACCATCTTAGCTCAAAAGAGTTAGACGATATTTATGGGGCGCTAATTGAGCATAAAGTAATTTTTTTTCGTGACCAAGATCTAACACCAAAAGCACACTTAGCCTTTGCCAAAAGCTTTGGTGAGCCAGAGCCCCCTCACCCAATTTATCCAAGCATTGAAGGTTATGAAAATATTGTCTTACTAAAAAGTGGTGCTGGCAGCAAACCAGACACCAATGATTGGCACAAGGACATGACGTTTAAAGCTAACCCACCCTTCACCAGTATATTACATGCCATTCGAGTACCTGATGTGGGCGGCGATACCATGTGGTCTAACACCAACGCGGCATTCACTGCGCTGCCATTAATGTGGCAAAATTATTTAGCCGGCATGGAAGCGATACACGACATAGGCACCTTTAGAAATGACCTGTATTTTAAAGGTGGCATTGAAGCCGTGAACGATGGCCTTAAGCGCACTGGATCTGCAGTGCATAAGGTTGTTGATACTCACCCTGTGAGTGGGCTCAAATACCTCAATGTGAATCAATCGTTTACCCGTCATATTATTGGAGAAGTTCAAGGTGAGAGTGATCGAATACTGCAATACCTATACCAACATATGGCCAAGCCTGAGTTTCAGGTGCGTTTACGCTGGCGTAACAATACTGTTGCCATGTGGGATAACCGTATCACCCATCACTATGCAATCTCTGACTACTTGCCTAACGTAAGGCACATGCAACGGGTCACAGTGTTACACGATAAGCGCGAGCCGAAAGATGCGTCAAATTAGTTAGCGACCCACCCAATTCTATGACCACCCCTTTTATGCAGGTCCACTAGAGCACAACTTTTTAGTCTGGCACGTTTATTAAACAAAGCGCACTTGGACTGACTTTAACTGTGATGTTAAAGTTGGGTTTAATAGTTAAGTTGTCAGCGTTATCTGGAGTAGCAGATGAATAACCGAGCACTAGTCATTGATGTCACCCGTGGTGGATTTATTGAAAGTCGCCATCAAGTTATTGCTGTTATTAGTGATGCCAAAGGCAAGCGCCATAGCCAATGGGGTGATGCAGATCAGCAGGTGTTCCCCCGCTCTACCGCTAAACCACTGCAAGCGCTACCACTCATGCTCAGTGGTGCTGTGCAGGACCTTAACCTAAGCCAGCAACAAGTGGCGATGGCGTGCTCTAGCCACAATGGCGAACCTCAGCACAGCAATCTAGTAACCCAATGGCTTGACCAATTGGGCATGAGTTCTGAACATTTAGAATGTGGTAGCCATTGGCCTTTATATCAGCCTGCTACTGTGGCCTTAGCCCAATCTGGCGTGCAGGCCTGCGCAGTACACAACAACTGTTCGGGTAAGCACTGTGGTTTTTTGAGCTTTGCTCATCATCAAGGCATCGATCCAAAGGGTTATATTAACCACCAACACCCTGTTCAACTAGCAGTGAACGATGCGATGGGGCGCATGATGGACCTTAAAGTAGCAGACTACCCTATGGGTATTGATGGCTGCTCTATTCCTACCTATGCCCTGCCCTTACCTAGTTTGGCCATGGCGTTTGCTCGCTTTGGTACTGGTGAACAACTACCAGACGACTGGCAGAAAGCTTGCCACAGCCTATACCAGGCTATGGTCAATGAACCCTTTTATGTGGCGGGTAGTAAACGTCACTGCACTTATGTTATGCAAGCCTATGGTACTCAAGTGGCTTGTAAAACTGGGGCTGAGGGCGTGTTTGGTGCAGCGATACCGAGCCTTGGCTTGGGTATTGCATTAAAAGCCTTGGATGGCACTAGTCGCGCAGCAGAAGTGGCACTTAATGTGCTATTAAATCACTTGCACCTAACGCCCACAGACCCTCATTTTGAGCAATATTTAGAGCTGCATAACTGCAACAAAATTCATGTGTCAAATGTGCAGGTGGCATCATAGAAGGGTAAGTAATTTTAGCGTTACAGCGCTAGCTTTTTCATAAGGCACAAAAAAGCCCATAGGCCATTACTTCAATGGCCTATGGGCTTTTTAAAAACAACTATGTCATCAAAGATTACTGGCTATTTGATCACACGATGCTTTGGCATCGCCAAATAACATTTTACTATTGTCCATAAAGAACAAAGGGTTTTGCACTCCCGCATAACCTGATGCCATACCACGCTTAAATACAATCACGTTTTTAGCGTGCCACACTTCCAGCACTGGCATACCTGCTATGGGACTGCCAGGTTTTTTCGCGGCGGGGTTAACCGTGTCGTTGGCACCTATTACAAGCACTACATCGGTGTTTGCAAAGTCTTCATTGATTTCATCCATCTCTAAAACGATGTCGTAAGGCACTTTAGCTTCTGCCAACAATACATTCATATGGCCTGGTAAACGCCCAGCAACAGGGTGAATACCAAAGCGTACTTCTACGCCTTGAGCACGTAGTTTTTGGGTAATGTCTTGCACTTGGTATTGCGCTTGCGCTACCGCCATGCCGTAGCCTGGGGTAATAACCACAGACCGAGCAGTGGTTAACATACTGGCCACTTCTTCGGCAGTAGTAGGCTGTACTTCGCCTTCTTCTTCGTCATCGCTTGCAATAGGGTCGTTACCAAAACCACCCGCTATTACAGAGATAAATGAACGGTTCATAGCCCTACACATTATGTAGCTCAAAATTGCACCAGAAGAGCCTACCAAGGCACCTGTGACAATCAACAAGTTATTACCTAATAAGAACCCTGCTGCTGCTGCTGCCCAACCAGAGTATGAGTTAAGCATAGACACGACGACAGGCATGTCTGCTCCACCAATTGATGCCACTAAATGCCAACCAAACACTAAGGCTATAAGAGCCATAATAACTAGGTAGGTGTCGTTGCCACCTTGGTTAACAAATTGCACCAGCATCACCGCACTGACCAGCAAAGCCAGTAAATTTAGCTTGTGGCGCTGTGGCAGGTTAAGGGCTTTGGATGACATAATACCCCTTAGCTTACCAAAGGCTACCACAGAGCCGGTAAAGGTGACTGCACCAATAAACACTCCCAAAAATACTTCTACCAAGTGAATGTTTTGCATTACTGGTGTAAGCACTTGAGAATGGTCTAGATAACTATTCACACCCACAAATACAGCGGCCAAACCCACAAAACTATGGAGTATTGCTACTAGTTCGGGCATTTCCGTCATAGCCACTCGTTTAGCCATGTAAACACCAATGGCAGAGCCAATGAGCATGGCAATAAGAATGTAGCTAAGGCCTGTGGTGAGTGCCATAACTTTTGGGCTTAACAAAGTAGCCAATAACGCTAACGCCATGCCTATGATGCCAAGCCAAATGCCGCGTTTGGCCGACTCTTGTTGGGATAGCCCACCAAGGGCCATAATAAATAATACAGCGGCGATAACGTAAGCTGTGATAACCATACCTGCTTGCATTGGTCGTCTCCTATTTCTGGAACATTTTTAACATGCGTTTGGTGACATAAAAGCCGCCAACGATGTTAATGGACGCGATGAGCACAGAGATCAAAGCAAGAATGGTGACAAGATTGAGCTCGTCACCTACCTGAAGCACAGCTCCCACAACAATAATGCCAGACACCGCATTGGTGATGGCCATCAATGGCGTGTGCAAGGCATGTTTGACGTTCCAAACCACGTAATAACCAATAATGCAAGACAACACAAACACTGTGAAGTGGCCTAGGAAGGCCACAGGTGCGTTCAGCGCTATCCAACCTATCAGTACAGCAATTGCTAGGCCTAAACCATATTTCACTGCCGCCGACATTTCCTGCTTAGAAGGTTCTATCGGCGCACTATCTTGCACTTTCTTTGGGGGTACTGCAGCCACTTGAATAGGGGGTGCTGGCCAAGTGACTTCACCATCCTTACTAATGGTCACACCACGCATGATGGGGTCTTCAAAATCGATCACCAACTGACCATCTTTTTCAGGGCAAAGCAGCTTTAGCAAATTTACTAGGTTGGTGCCGTAGAGCTGGGAGGCTTGGCTAGGCAGACGAGCGGGCATGTCTGTGTAGCCAATCACTTTCACTCCGTTAGCACTAGTGATCACTTTGCCAGGCTCGGTAAGGTCACAGTTGCCACCACCACCGGCAGCCAAATCTACAATCACGCTACCTGGGGTCATAGTAGACACCATTTCAGCAGTAATTAGCTTAGGTGCAGCTCTACCAGGAATCATAGCCGTGGTAATAATAATATCCACTTCTTTGGCTTGCTCAGCAAATAAGGCCATTTCAGCTTCAATAAAGGCTTTACTCATCACCTTCGCATAACCATCACCAGAGCCACTTTCTTCCTCTAATTCTACTTCTAGGAATTCAGCACCCATAGAGTTAATTTGTTCTTTTACTTCGGGACGGGTATCGAAGGCTCGCACTATGGCGCCTAAGCTACCGGCTGCACCCAATGCTGCTAGACCTGCAACACCTGCGCCTATAATCAACACTTTAGCAGGAGGCACCTTACCTGCAGCAGTGATTTGACCAGTGAAAAAACGGCCAAAATGATGGGCGGCTTCAATCACTGCGCGATAACCACCAATATTAGCCATGGAACTTAAGGCATCCATTGACTGTGAACGGGATATACGCGGCACAGACTCCATAGACATGGCAGTAATATTTCGCTGCGCAAGCTGCTTAAGCTGTTCTTCGTTCTGGGCAGGCGCCATAAAGCTGATTAAATGACCACCATTTTTGAGCAAGTCTAACTCATGGCAAGCTTGGCCAGGGTGCTCTAAAAGAGGGTTTACCTTAAGCACCAAATCACTTTGGTAAACTACTTTGGTGTTGGCGTTAATAGACGCTCCAGCAGCTTCGTATGATGCATCGTCAAAGTTAGCTGCATGGCCTGCGTTTGATTCAATACAAACATCAAAGCCAAGTTTTATTAATTGCTCTACTGTTTTGGGAGTGGCAGCGACTCGAGTTTCGCCCGCCATAGGCTCTTTGGGTATACCGATAAGCATGGAATTACCTGTGCGTGGGTAGAAAAAAATCTAGCTAAAGGATTCGTGTGTTTTATTACAACCTAGTTAAAAAACTGGGCTGATATAGGTGTATCAACAACGCCGATTAAACGCAATAAAAATACTGCAAACAAATTGCATACTGAATATATACAATAAATTTTTATAAGTATAGGCATATCCAATAGATAAGGGAGAGTTTAAACTAATGCATTAGTTTTTATCTGACGGCCAAAGTAGTTACAAATTCTACAGCTAAGCCATGCTACATACCGGCTTAGACTTGTAACTACCTTGGTCATATTCCTAGCTACATGGCTTGATTTAGCACGGCCTGAAACAATACATTACACCCTGCGGCAAGGTGTTCTTGCTTGGCATCTTCAAGCTCGTTATGGCTGATGCCATCCTTGCAAGGCACAAATACCATTGCTGTAGGTGCAACACGGGAGATATAACACGCGTCATGGCCAGCGCCACTGACGATGTCACAGTGACTATAACCTAAATCGACCGCAGCTTGGCGCACTGACGCCACACACGAGGGATTAAATGGAACCGGTGGAGAGTACCAGATTTGTTCAAATGCCATGGTCAAGCCCTGGCTTTTAATAATGGCGTCGCAGCCTGCCCTTAGCTCCTCATTCATTGCCGACAAAGTAGCATCGTCAGGGTGGCGGATATCTACGGTAAAAAATACTTCTCCTGGAATGACATTGCGTGAATTGGGAAAGGATTGAATCAAGCCCACAGTAGAGCAAGCCAAAGGTGCATACTTTAAGCCTATTTCGTTCACCAAGGTGATCACTTTTGCGGCACCCACTAATGCGTCTTTGCGGGTTTTCATTGGTGTTGGTCCAGCATGAGACTCTTGGCCAGTTAACGTAACTTCATACCACCGTTGGCCTTGAGCATCTGTCACTACACCTATGGTGAGGTCTTCATGTTCAAGTATTGGGCCTTGCTCTATGTGGGCTTCAAAAAAGGCTTTAATTGGGCGCTCACCCATAGGTTCTTTGCCATCATAACCAATTCGCTTTAGTTCTTCACCCATGGTTAACCCATCTAGATCAGCGCGACTAAGGCCGTATTCTAAATCAAATACACCCGCAAAAACGCCAGAAGCAACCATAGCTGGAGCAAAGCGAGAACCTTCTTCGTTGGTCCAAACACTGGCTTCAACAGGCGCTCTGGTGGTGATATTTTGATCGTTAAGGCTGCGGATAACCTCTAACCCAGCCAGTACACCATAGACACCGTCAAACTTACCACCTGTGGGCTGGGTGTCTAAGTGACTGCCCATAACCACAGGAGCCATAGTGGGATCACTTCCTTCACGGCGAGCAAATATGTTCCCCATCTGGTCAATTTTAATGGTGCAGCCAGCGGCTTCGCACCAGCTGACAAACAAATCACGGGATTGTTTGTCTAAATCGGTCAACGCTAGGCGGCAACACCCGCCCTTTTCAGTTGCTCCAATTTTGGCCATTTCCATGAGACTGTCCCATAACCTTTGTCCGTTTGTATTGATATTAGACATTTTACCTTTCCTATAGTTATTGGTTGCTGCGCCTACCGTTGGTCTCACCTAACCCACGGGGTTATTTGGGTGTTGAGTCCAATTTTGATAATGGGCACTGACTAGCTCACCGGTACGGGCATCCACTTCTCCGGTATCAAGCTCACGTAAAGTAATGCAATTTTCAACAGGGCAAACAACAACACATAGATTACATCCTACACAGTCTTCATCCTTGACTTGGAAACCACGTTCTCCATTAATTTCAGTGCTAATTGCCTGATGGGAGGTGTCTTCACAAGCAATATGGCAACGGCCACATTTAATACAGGAATCCTGATCTATTTGCGCCTTTACCACGTAATTTAGATCCAACTTATTCCAAGAAGTTACCGTGGGAACTGCAGCACCAATTAATTGATCTACACTGGTCATTCCTTGCTCAGCTAGGTAACGACTTAAACCATCAATCATATCCTCAACAATACGGAAGCCATAGGTCATTACGGCTGTACATACCTGCACATTACTCGCCCCTAAAGCCATAAATTCCGCCGCATCGCGCCAATCAGTAATACCGCCAATGCCAGAAATTGGAATATTATTGCACTCTGTATCCCGTGCTATCTCGCTTAGCATGTGTAAGGCAATAGGTTTTACTGCTGGGCCACAATAGCCTCCATGAGAGCCTTGCTGGCCCACAGATGGGGACATTTTTAGCTGATTGAGATCTACACCCATAACTGAATTAATGGTGTTGATCAGTGATACTGCATCAGCACCACCACGCACTGCGCCTCGTGCAGAGGTGCGAATATCCGTAATATTAGGGGTTAGCTTTACTATGGTTGGCAAATCAGAATATTGTTTACACCAAGCGGCTACCATTTCGACATATTCAGGCACTTGGCCAACAGCAGCGCCCATACCACGTTCTGACATGCCATGAGGGCAGCCAAAATTGAGTTCGATACCATCAGCCCCAGTATCCTCAACTCGCCGCAAAATATCTATCCAAGCTTGCTCCTCACAGGGCACCATGAGTGAGACCACAACCCCACGATCGGGCCAGTCTTTCTTGACTTGAATGATTTCAGCTAAGTTGATTTCTAGGTCACGGTCAGTAATGAGCTCAATGTTATTTAAGCCCATCAGTGTACGGTCTTTGCCGTGCCATGCACCATAGCGCGGGCCACTCACATTAACTAATGGAAGGCCTGCTTCGCCTAAGGTTTTCCACATAACACCACCCCAGCCCGCTTCAAAAGCTCGGTTTACGTTATAGGCTTTGTCGGTTGGCGGCGCTGAAGCCAGCCAAAAAGGATTAGGCGTTTCAATACCAATAAAATTGGATTTTAAGTCAATCATGATAGTCTCCTTTATGCTTGGCTTTGCGTTAATGTTTTATCAATAGATAGGGCAGCAAGTTTACCGTCTTGCACGGCACTTACAGCTAAGTCATCACTGCCAGCGACACAATCGCCACCTGCCCAGATGCCTAGTTGAGAGGTGCGCAATTCGTTGTCTACATCATATTTGCCACTGGTTTTGACAAATTCAGTGGTGCCCATATTAATGGGAGTTAAGCTCTGCCCAATGGCTTTAAACAACATGTCTGTTGGTGTGATATAGGTTTCATTTCCCTCAACATTAGCCTTTTTAAACTCAACACCAGTGATTGTTCCCTGCTCTATTTGCAAGCTAACAGGTTTAGCCCAGTGAGCAATATGAACACCTTCGTTAAGGGCAAATTCTTGCTCCTCAATACTGGCGTTCATATGTTCCTTACCTCGGCGGTAGGCCATAGTGACATTAGCTGCACCAAGGCGTTTAATTTGTATGGCGATGTCGATGGCTGTCATACCACCGCCAATAACGACTACATCCTGACCGACGGGCAGTTGCCCTAAATCTTTGGCCTGTCTGAGTTGATGAATATAATCTACCGCATTAAGCACCCCAGATGCGTCTTCTCCATCTAACTGTATGTCTTTACTAGTGCCTAAACCTACACCCATAAACACAGCATCATGGTTAGTTTGGAGTTCTGCAACACTAACGTCTTTACCTACTTTAATGCCATGCTTTATGCTAATTCCACCAATGGAGAGAATATTTTCAACTTCTTTTTGAGCATAATCCCCAGCCATTTTATAGGCGGCAAGGCCATATTCATTAAGTCCCCCAGATTTCTCCTGAGCTTCGTAAATAACCACGTCATGGCCTAAAGTAGCTAAGCGGTGGGCACAAGAAAGCCCTGCTGGCCCGGCACCCACAACGGCTACTGAATAACCAGTTGCAGCCTTACGCGTAAAAAATTTAGCACCTAATTCACTAGCCCGATCAGTAGCAAATCGTTGTAACAAGCCAATTTGAATCGGTCGATCATCTTCAGTATTTCTAACACAAGCGTCTTCACATAAGGTTTCCACGGGACAGGCTCTAGCACATGTGCCACCCATGATATTTTCTGACAAAATTTTCCCAGCCGCTCCTACTTCATTCTTTTCACTAATCATGCGAATAAAACTAGGCACATCAATATCTGTTGGGCATGCAGTCTGGCACGGCGCACCGTAGCAGTAATAGCATCTGTCAGCTTCAACTATAGCGCTTCGAGCATCAAGGGGGGTATGTATATCAGAAAAGTTAGTCTGGTAATCTGCTTCGCTTAGGCGGTGCCCTGCAGGCACAGATTGGCCAGCGCTGTTGGAAGTAAGTGCAGTCACAGTAGTGATCCTCAATTTTATTATTGGTAACACTTGGCAAAATTAAGCCAAAGCATTGCTAATGGGCTGCCATATGGGAGCCCAGAAAGTAATCCGTTCTACAATTTTGGTTTAGCTATCTCGGTCGACGGAGAATGGCGGATCCATATCTCGCATTTTTCCAATAGCGTCAAAATAAGGCGCAAAAGGCGGTCGTTTGATGTAATTACCTGCCCCACGCACTACGTTGAGCTTGCCGTTGCAATACACAAGCTTACCCTGACTAATAGTGTGGGAAGGAATGCCCGTCACTTCCATGCCTTCAAAAATGTTGTAATCCACATTTTGATGGTGAGTTTTAGCTGAAATGGTTTTCTTGCCCTTAGGGTCCCACACAACAATGTCTGCGTCAGAACCCTCAGCAATAGCACCCTTGCGTGGGTACATATTAAAAATTTGTGCTGCATTAGTGGAGGTTACTTTAACAAACTCATTCATGGTTAAACGCCCTGTATTAACCCCAGCATTCCACAACACCTCCATGCGATTTTCTACGCCACCAGTGCCATTAGGAATTTTAGTGAAATCATCTTTACCCGCCGCCTTTTGGTCTGCACAGAAACAGCAGTGATCTGTGGCAGTGGTTTGCAAATTACCCGATTGAAGCCCTTTCCATAGGGCATCTTGGGCTTTTTTAGGCCTAAAAGGAGGGCTCATGACATGGGCAGCAGCCACGTCAAAGTCTTTATTTTTGTATACCGAGTCATCAATCAAAAGGTGGCCAGCTAGTACTTCACCAAACACTCGCTGACCTTCGCTTCGTGCTCGAGTGACCGAATCTAGGGCCTCTTCTGTGGATACATGGACCAGGTACACAGGTGTCTTTAAGGCTTGGGCAATACGGATTGCTCGATTAGCCGCTTCTCCCTCTACTTCTGGAGGCCTAGACTGTGGATGGCCTTCTGGGCCGGTAATACCCATAGCCAACAGCTTTTTCTGTAGCTGATACACCAGCTCTCCATTTTCAGCATGCACTGTAGGCAACGCACCTAAATCCCACGCTTTGCTGAAACTGTTAACCAAAATCTCATCATCAGCCATGATGGCGCCTTTGTAGGCCATAAAATGCTTAAAACTATTAACACCATGCTCTTTTACTAAGGTTTCCATGTCTTGCGCAACACTTTCGTCCCACCATGTGACAGCCACATGAAACGCATAATCAGATACCGATTTTTCAGCCCATTCGCGCCATTGATGAAACGCTGACATGAGCGAAGTCCCTGGGGCTGGGATAACAAAATCGATAATACAGGTGGTGCCACCAGCAAGCCCGGCGGCAGTGCCTGAGTAGAAGTCTTCACTAGCTACAGTGCCCATAAACGGCAGTTGCATATGAGTGTGTGGGTCAATACCACCTGGCATCACATATTGGCCTGCTGCATCAATAACTTCAGTACCCCCAGGAACAGTAAGATCTGCACCAACTTTGGCTATTTTGCCATCAACACAGTAAACATCGGCCATAAAGCTTTGGTCAGCAGTAACAACTGTGCCACCTTTAATTAATAAAGACATAGTAAAACTCCTTAATCTTTAACACTTAATGGTGGACATTAAATAGGCCCTTCACTAAGTTAGTTGTTGTTGTTATTTAAGCGATACTCACTAACAAGTAATTAGAATAACGGTTCTTACTTCATTTTTAACAATGTTTTACCAAATGGTCAAGAACTAATTGACCCTTTGGTAAAATTTTATTAACAAATTAATACTGAGGAGGCTATTATAGGAATATCTAAAACAACCCCCTCATTGGTTTGCAAGTTAAGCTAATCGCTTAAAAAGCAGCATCCCAAACTTGGTGAGTCCAAGCACCTTTTGGCATAGAGGATATTACTGGGTCAGAACCCCCATTCATTAAGGTCTCAACAGTGCGCTGATAGTCAGCTGTCGATAACTTACCACCATTCATAGTGAGCTTATTAACCTCAGCCATCATACGACGCTGATGCTCTTCTGTTTGCGCACCCGTTTCATCGTTTTCTAAAACGATATCAGCAGCGGCATCAGGATTAGCTCTAGCCCATTCCCAGCCTTTCATGGAGGCACGAACAAAACGAGCCATCTTATCAACGAAGGCAGCATCTGCTAGGTTCTTTTCAAGCACATACAAACCATCTTCTAAAGTTGCTACGCCTTGGTCTTCATACTTGAAGTTTACCAATTCATCGGCATCCAACCCGGCATCAATAATTTGCCAGTACTCGTTATAAGTCATAGTAGACACACATTCTGCTTGTTTTTGCAAAATAGGATCTACGTTGAAGCCTTGTTTTAGTACACTAACACCGCCGGCGCTGCCATCAATAGCTAAACCCAACTTACCCATCCAGCTTAAGAATGGATACTCGTTACCATAAAACCAAACCCCTAATGTTTTATCTTTTAGGTCGGCTGGCGAGGTGATGCCACTGTCTTTACGACACGTGAGCATCATGCCTGAGTTTTTAAATGGCTGCGCAATATTAACTAGCGCTAAACCTTTTTCCCTGGACGCTAGGGCCGAAGGCATCCAGTCTACCACTACGTCTGCACCACCACCGGCAATCACCTGTGGGGGAGCCACATCTGGCCCACCTGGCTTAATCGTTACGTTAAGGTCTTCTGCATCATAAAAACCTTGATCCTGGGCTACAAAGTAGCCGGCGAACTGGGCTTGTGTTACCCACTTAAGCTGCAGGGTTACATCATCTGCCGCGTGCACTAAGCTGCTTGATGCAGCGAGGGTTAGCCCAGCTATTAAACTGCTTATCTTGTACTTATTTTTCATTACTTTACCTCCAACGGTTTATAAACGTTACTCTAAAAGAGCATATTCAATCATCATCCTACTTAATAAAAACTACTTTTTAATTAATGATGGGCCTTCCTGAAAGATGCGTGCCAAAAGGTGACCCGCCTTTCTAACAAAGCTAAAACACCATAAAATGTTGACCCAGCCAAAGCTGCAACGGCAATAGATGCCCACACCATTTCAATATTCATACGTCCTACTTCGGTAGATATACGGAACCCCATTCCCACAATAGGGGTACCAAAAAACTCAGCTACAATGGCGCCAATTAAGGCTAGTGTTGAGTTTATTTTTAATGCGTTAAAAACAAACGGAAGTGCGTTAGGTAATCGCAGCTTAAAGAAGCTTTGCCAGTAGGTCGCTCCATAGGAGCGCAGTAGATCTTTTTCCATAGCATCGGATTCACCCAGCCCAGCAATGGTATTCACCAGCATAGGGAAAAAAGTCATAATAACCACAACAGCCACTTTAGATTGCCAGTCAAAACCAAACCACATCACCATAATGGGTGCAATACCTACTATTGGAATAGCACTAACGAGGTTACCCACGGGCAATAAACCACGCCGCAGAAAAGGTATTTTATCAGCCACCACAGCAACGCTAAAGCCAACAAAGTTACCTAATAAAAAGCCTGGAATAACTGCTTTAATGACTGTTTGGTTGAAGTCTGCAGCCAAAGTAGGAATAGATGAAACAATGGCTTCTCCCACCACACTTGGAGCGGGTAACAGTACATGAGGGATAGCAAAGCCTATGGCTGCAAGCTCCCATAAACTGATAAACCATGCACCTAATAAGGCTGGAATCATTAAGTTAATGAACCCTTGTGCCTTATTACCAAAAAGTCTTATTGTTGCTAAAAATTTCATACTAGCCCAAACACACAGGCCTATGGCAATAACCAGCGACCAAAAGCCAAATTGTGTCTGCCCTGCAAGTTCGGCGTGTTTAACCACACTGGTGACTTGCCATAGCGCTATCAGCGTTAATGCAGTAACCAGAAACGCCCTAGGTAATAGTTGATTGACTAATGTAAGGCCTGCCAGAGCACATAGCGCCACTGTCAA
The DNA here is from genome assembly GCF_047730085.1 of Candidatus Njordibacter sp. Uisw_056. Taxonomy (NCBI): domain Bacteria; kingdom Pseudomonadati; phylum Pseudomonadota; class Gammaproteobacteria; order Pseudomonadales; family Candidatus Njordibacteraceae; genus Candidatus Njordibacter; species Candidatus Njordibacter sp. Uisw_056. The sequence goes on from NZ_CP159830.1 coordinate 2,280,898, forward strand.
CAACAAGATCAACCAATCTAAATGCTGCCAAGCATTCACACCCATGGTTTCAGCTGAACTGGCTGCCCAAGGTAACGTAAGTGCCAACAACGAAAGCAGTAATGCTAAGCCACAGGACGAGCTTAAACGATGCAACATAGAGCTAGAGTTCATTACTAATCTCCTGTCCACCAGCGAGTCGGTAGCATACTTTGCGCTCAATTATGCCCAGTATAGAAACCAAACTGGCAGACATTACTGCAGCAACAATTAAAGACGCCCAGATGAGGTTTGTTTGGCCATAATAAGAACCAGACAGTAAACGCGCACCCAAACCAGCCTGCCCTCCCGTGGGCAATTCGGCCACTATAGCCCCTACTAAACTTAGGGCAATAGCCACTTTAAGGCTAGCAAACAGAAACGGCACTGCCGATGGCAGCCGTAAACGCCAAAACACCTGCCATTTACTGGCACTGTAGGTGTTTAATAAATCCACTAACATCGGCTGTGGTGAGCGTAAGCCCTTTACCATACCCACAGCGACAGGAAAAAAGCATAGGTACATAGATATGAGTGCTTTGGGGAGCAACCCACTAATGCCCATGGCACCAAAAACCACAATAACCATAGGCGCCAGGGCCAGTATAGGTATCGTTTGGGAGGTGATGATCCACGGCATCAAGCTTTTATCTAAGGTCTCAACATAAACGATACCCACCGCTAAACTAATGCCCAAGCCTGCGCCCAATACAAACCCCAAAAGAGTGGAGGACAAGGTAATACCTGCATGAAACACTAAGCTTCGTTTAGAGGTGACATTTTTGTCAATAATAGTAGTTTTTAATTCTGCTAAAATTTGGTGAGGCGATGGCAATACAGCTCGCTTCATGTTCCAGCTATCGGTTGCTAATTGGGTAAAACTCCAATCTATACCCTTTTTTTCATAACGATCAATAATTTGAGGGCTATTAAGGTTTATAGCACCCGCATACCAAATCATGATAATAGCTAAGATCACAGTAACTACTGGAATGGTAGAGCTAGGCTTACGCCCGATGCTAGTCGTCATAATTGTGCCCTGCTGCTAATCCAGCACGCACTCGCTGGGCAATAGCTAAAAATTCTGGCGACTCTCGAATATCTAAGGTTCTATCTGCAGGTAAATTACAATCAATAATGTCGATAATACGGCCAGGCCTTGGAGACATCACCACAATGCGGCTGGATAAGAATACAGCTTCAGGTATTGAGTGAGTGACAAATACGACAGTTTTTTTAGTTTGCTGCCATAAACGCAGTAACTGGTCGTTTAGATGGTCTCGAGTGATCTCATCTAGAGCGCCAAAGGGCTCATCCATAAACAACAGTTGAGGCTCCACACTCAGCGCACGGGCAATAGAAACACGCTGCTGCATGCCTCCAGAAAGTTGCCAAGGGTATTTAGCTTCAAAGCCAGACAAACTTACCAACTGTAAATATTCCTGTGCCAATTTTTGCCGCTGATCCTTGTTGTAACCCATAATTTCTAACGGCAGTAGCACATTGTCTTGCACCGTGCGCCACGGCAGTAGTGCAGGGGCTTGGAATACATAGCCATAAGCTCTTTGTTTACGCGCCTCAGCAGGCGACATACCATTGACTAGTACTGATCCGCTGGTCGGTTTCTCTAGGTCAGCTAACACCCTCATTAAGGTTGTCTTGCCGCACCCAGATGGACCAATAAAGGAAACAAACTCACCAGCATTGATGCTTAAATCCACGTTAGACAACGCTTTAACAACCCCATCTTTTGTGTGGAAGTCTAAACAAACCTCTTTAACCTCGACCACATTATTTGTCGCTGTGTTTGTGCTGGCTAAATTCAATGTAAAAGCTCCTTGTTATAATTATATTTGGTACAGGTCACTCATTAATTTAAATCAGTAAGTGGGGTATAGGTTTCTGGGCGGCGGTCTCGAAAGAACTGCCACCCATCACGCACTTCTCTCACCATATCCATATCAATATCATGAATCAATAATTCATCTTCTGTGGCGCTGGCTTGAGCTTCTATTTGACCACGAGGGTTTACGAAATAGCTGGAACCATAAAACTCGCCAATATTCCATGGCGCTTCTGTGCCAACTCGGTTAATAGCCGCAATATAAACACCATTAGCAGCTGCTGATGCAGGTTGTTCCAGTTCCCATAAGTATTTGGAGATCCCTTCAACAGTGGCAGAAGGATTGTAAATAATTTCCGCGCCTTTAAGTGCTAATGCCCGCCAACCCTCAGGGAAGTGTCTGTCATAACAAATATAAACACCGACTTTGCCATAGGCTGTGTCGAACACTGGCCAATTTGAAGCGCCCGGTTTAAAAAAGAATTTTTCCCAAAAACCACCCACATGAGGGATATGAGTTTTGCGATACTTACCAAGGTAGGTGCCGTCAGCGTCGATTACTGCAGCAGTATTGTAGTAAACCCCAGGCATTGCTTCTTCGTATATTGGTACGATAATAACCATCTGATACTTCTTGGCATATTCGCACATTAAATTGGTAGTGTGGCCGTTAGGAATAGCCTCAGCCGCGCTATACCAGCGCTTATCCTGGCTAGGGCAAAAGTAGGGCTGAGTAAAGACTTCCTGAAAACAAAGTATCTGTACGCCTGCCTCACCCGCTTTGTCAATTAATGGAGCGTGGGCCTCTAACATTAGGTCCCGGATTTTTTCAGGTGACATGCTAGTGTCACCTTTAAGGCCCATTTGAATTAGGCCAGATTTTATTATTGTCATGTACATCACCTATTAGGTTAGGATCATTAAATAGTGATAAGAATCAACTAAAGTGCAACTTGCATTGAAAATAAATGGATCACACTACTCTAACTTTTTAACAAAAATTGACCAGTTGGTCAATAGAATTATGGCCCAACTTCAAAAAAACCAATGAATCATTGAGTCTTATAAACTGGAATCTTTTAAGAAAGCTAGCCTTTCATATAACGTGTTTTTAGAAACTTACTTCGTATCATTTCTGTGAAGTCTGCATTGACTAATGCTATTATCGTGCCAAATTAAAAACTTTTATAAAACAGAACTATATGTAGCTTTGATGACCTCAGGAAAAATCTAAACGCACCATTTATAGAGCACATGTAATGGCCTTATGCTGTATTTTGCACCACTATAGCCCGTTATCTATAGGGCAGAAGCGACCACTATTCAATCGATTTCAAACACGAGCTTCGGCTAGACGCAGACCCGCTTCTAAGGTAACTATTGCGCTATCAAATACTGGAATTCCAAGCTCATCACTGAGTTTTTCAGACACCCTCGCCCCACGCATATTAGTGCACATGATGAAAATAATATCAGGCCGTTTTTTAGCGACATCTCTAACCATTTGTGTAATTACATACTCCTCAATAGCGGCAAAATCACTACTGATCGAACCCCCATAATGCCTCTGAGCTAAGCAGGTAAACCCCATAGAAGCGTAATTTTTCATAATGCGTTGCTGAACATCAAAGGTGTAGGGAGTGACCAGCCCAAAGGTTTTTGCATTGCAGGCGTTAAAAAGTTGATTCATTTCAAGGGTGCAGCTGCCTGAAGGAATGCCTGTAGCGTTTTCAAGCAAATCACACAACCTTGCATCATGATCCGCACCAAGCCAGCTGGCTGACGTGCCACCCCAGACAATACTGTCAACACCTGCATCACAGAGTAATTGTGCCGCATCAATTTGTTTCTCCATACTGAACTGATCGAACGACTGCTGGTTAAGGGTCACATCAATGACCCTAAGCCGAGAGAAATGCGCCGTGGATTGGTTGTTGGAAAACAGACGCGCGGACAAGGGCTCAAGCACAGTGTTTGAGGATGGAATCAAAATACCAACGCGCTTTATAGTGTCGTAACGATGATTGAGGCTTGAATAGGTCAAATGATAGACCGACGCGAAGCGATGCCGCCGTCAACAGTAAAAATGGACCCTGAGGTATAACCAGACCGAAAAGATGATAAGAAAACAATCAGATCTGACACTTCATGCTTATGAGCTGGGCGGCCGAGTGGGTAGTTTGCTTCTAACTGAGTAAATTTACTGGCATCACCTAGGTCGTTTGCTGCACGTTTTTTAAGCATATTGTAAATACGATCAGTATTTACTGGGCCAGGGTTGACGCCCACAACACGAATATTATCGTCTAAGCTGTGCCCACCAAGAGCCCGGGTAAACGCCATCAAACTAGCATTACCAGTGGTGCCCGCGATGTATTTTGGATCATATACCTCACCACCATTGCCAATATTGTTGATAATTACCCCCTCTCCAGCTGCCTGCATTTTTTTATAAAACAACCGGCACAAGTTGATGTATCCCATCACTTTAAGATCCCAGCCTTTACGCCAAGCGGCTTCATCCACGTCCCAAAGAGTGCCACTTGGAATAGCCCCAGCATTATTAACAAGAATGTCGACTTTACCTACACTTTCCGACAGTGCTTCACAAGCACCACTGAGAGTTAGGTCGGAGGGATGGCAGTTTACGGTAACTCCATGGGTATCTTGAATATGAGTTTGGAGTTGTTTAAGCTTATCAGCACTTCTTGCAGTGAGGTGCAAGTTCACTCCTTCAGATGCAAACACATTAGCTAAATGCTCTCCTATTCCCATGGAAGCGCCAGTAATTAGCGCTGTTTTTCCTGTAAGTTTTAAGTCCATAATAAAGCCTTTCAGTAGTCTTATTTAATGGAAGTCTAATACTGTTCGCCCTGCGGCCTTGCCTGCTTGCAGGTCGGCAAGGGCAATATTGACCTCATCTAGCGATCTAGTACTGATCACGCCTTTAATTTTTCCATTTGCTGCAAGTTGCAAGAGTTCACTCATTTCCTGCCGGTTTGACGCAGAGCTACCAATCACTTGCAGTCCACGCTCGATAAGTTCGTGGGCGTAAAAAGCAAGTTGATCGGCTGGAACGGCTGTCAAAACAATCTTTGCTCGTGGTTTACAAACAGCCAGCATTAAAGGCCAAGTAGCCCCAACTGGCGCAAAGTTAACACAGCCATCCGCACCGCCAAGAGCTTTAATCAATGCAATTGAATCGATATTGGCAACCACTACCTCATCAGCACCCAGCTTTTTAGCCATCTCTAATTTATTCTGGTCAACATCGACCGCAATGACCCTCATGCCAGATTGTTTAGCAATTTGAATTGCGTATTGACCCAAACCACCAAGGCCAAATATTGCCACAGTATCACCTGCTTTAAGGCCTGATTTCTTTAACGAAGCGTAGGCTGCAGAACCTGCACACATTAAAGGTGCAGCTTCAATAGCAGATACATTGTTGGGAATAGCAGTGGCCCAATCTTGGCGAAGGCATACATACTCAGCAAAGCACCCACTCACTGAGTAGCCCGTGGCATCAAAGTCAGCGCAATAGTTCTCACCCCCTGTGTGGCACTCCCTACAGTGACCACAAGCACTGTATACGTATCCAATACCAACACGGTCACCAATGTTAAACCGACCGTTAGGTGTGCCTACTTCTACCACTTGACCAACCCCTTCGTGCCCCATAATTAAAGGCAGTGGATTGGGTGAGGCGTGATCCCCCCTATGAATGTGCACATCTGTAAAACAGACTCCACTAGCTTCAATTTTGACCAATATTTCCCCTGCTCTGGGGCTTGGGCGCGCAACAGTTTTTACTTCAAGTGGCGCGCCATATTCGGTCAACAACGCGGCTCTCATGGTTTTATCTGCAGGCATCACGCTTCTCCTTTTATTATTTGGTATACCAATAATACATATTTGGTATATTACACTAGCATATTATCTAAAATACTGCCTAGTAGTTTAATATTTTATCCATAGGTGCCAATTTATATCTGTAATATTATATTTGGTATACACTATTTAGAAATTGGTACTTTTATTTAAATCTCTCCATAGCGTATTAACCAAGCGGTTGTTACTTTATTAACCAGAAGGAAAGATAATGTCGAGCATCGTAAAAGAGTTTTTGATACCCGGAACAAACAAAGGCCTGTTTTATGGTGGCCAATTTCGCGCCTCAACATCAGGGTCTGAAATAACCGTTTTGGATCCCGCTAGGGGAATACCATTTACGACCGTACCTAATGGCAATGCTGAAGACATTCGAGCTGCCGTATCTGCCGCAAGCGCTGCATTTCCCGCTTGGGCGGGATTAGATGCCCTAGACCGGGGCAGATACCTTAGAGCGTTTGCCGAGATTATTAGGCAAAATATTTCATTGCTAGCAGTGCTGGAATCCAAAATAACAGGGCGGGCATTGCGTGAAATGAATGCACAAATGTCGCGTATACCCGAATGGTTAGAGTATTACGCCGGTATAGCTCCAGGTTTGGAGGGAGAGGCAAACTATGTCAAGGGAGATTATGTCACTTTGACTCAATACGAGCCATTGGGACCAACAGCCTTGCTGACACCCTGGAACCACCCTGTACTTATTCTGGTCAAAAAGCTGTCTGCTGCGCTGGCAGCAGGAAATACCTGCGTAATTAAACCCTCCGAGCTAGCCCCTGTCTCGGCGCTAGTCATCGCCGCTCTTGCTACTGAAGCTGGATTACCAGATGGCGTAGTTAATGTGGTCACTGGAGATGCCACAACAGGTGAGGCTCTTTGTATGGCTGACGACATTCACTTCATTGACCTTACTGGGGGCACTTCAACTGGCAGAAAGGTTGCAAGCGTGGCGGGCAAAAGGTTAATCAGGACAACAATGGAACTGGGAGGCAAAACGCCTGTTGTCGTTTGCGAAGATGCAGATATTGATGCAGCTGTTGCTGGTGTTTTGTTTTCTGCCTTCGTTGCATCTGGTCAAACCTGTGTTGCTGGGTCTCGCATTATTGTGCACGAGTCTATTTACGATGAGTTTGCCAAAAGACTGGCTCAAAGAGCAGATCAAATACGGCTGGGCGACCCCATGGACGAAAGCACACAAATGGGTCCCGTGATCTGTCGCAAATCACTTGATCGATGCAAAGCGTTTATTAAGACAGCAAAAGCCCAAGGCGCCAGACAAATTTCTGGGCTAGATCTTTTAGAGCTTGATGGCGAGTTAATTAATGGGTTTTATATACGCCCTACGGTATTTGCTGACGTTAAAGCAGACCACACTTTGTTTCTTGACGAGGTTTTTGGCCCCGTTATATCACTTACTAAGGTCAGCAATGATGAAGAGGCCATTAATTGTGCCAATGCAGGTGATTTTGGCCTTGGCGTTTCCATTTGGTCCCGAGATATTGGCCGGGCTCATAGATTATCAAAAAAAATCAGAGGTGGCGTCATCTGGCTCAATGACCACCATCGTAATGACCCTAGGTCTGTATGGGGCGGAGTCAGAGATAGTGGCTTCGGTAAAGAAAATGGTTGGGACGCTCTGCGCGCCTATCTGACAAAAAAATCTATCGTAATCCGTACTCAAGAGGGCTACGATGACTGGTTTAAGGATGGACAAAGGTATGGGTGATACAGCACCATGAGCGGCACAGAAAAGCGCAAGGCAAAGCTTATTGCAACTGCGATTGAAGCACGAATAATAAAACGTGAATTAAAGCCTGGAGACCGGCTTCCTGAAAGGTTACTTGCTGAAGAATTTGGTGTTTCACGAACCCCAGTGCGTGAAGCAATCAGGCAACTTGTTGAAACTCGATTAGTCACTGATAATGGCCGGCGTGGAGCGCTCGTGGCGTCCTTGAGCATTTCTGAATTACTTGATGCCTTTTTGGTTGTTGCAGAACTTGAAGGCCTTGCTGCCAGACAAGCAGCAAAGAGAATGCGCCATGAACAAATTATTAAAGCCTTCGATGCCAATGCCCTTTGCCAAAAGGCCGCTGCAGTAAAGGATACAGAAACGTTCAATGCTATGAATATGGTTTTTCATAACTTGATTATTGAGGGTTCACACAATGCAATGTTGCAGAGCCAGCTCAGCACAGCTCGTATAATTACTTTCCCATATCGGCATTATGTGTCCAGCTTGCCTGGCTACATGGCTCAATCAGTTGATGAACATGATGCTCTACTCAAAGCAATATCAAACTCCCAAGGGGACGCTGCTTACCAGCTAATGCGTGATCATGTTCGGCTTCAGGGGGAACAAATTGAAGATGTAATTCATCACCTAGAAAGGCAAAATAGTGGCACCACTGAATAATGAAACCCCCACTGCTGATAGTGCTAAAGCGCCCAAGAATTTTGTGAAAAGTTGACCGCTTGGTCAGTTTATGCTTAAGTAATCATTCAATAAAAATAAATTAATGTGAGGGTTGTATTATGAAGTTAATGTATTTAGTGTCAAAGGCACGCATGCTAATAGCTGCAGTTGCTTTTGGTTTGATATTATCACCAGCCGTAGTCGTTGCTGGCACTATTAAAGTGGCTGGAATTTTCACCCTACCGGTTGAACAACAATGGATAAGTCGCATCCATATTGCCCTTAGTGCAGCTGAAAAACGTGGTGAAATTGAGTATGTATATTCTGAAAATGTCTCCAATACAGACTACGAGCGCGTGATGCGAGAGTATGCTGAGCAAGGAGTAGACCTTATCGTTGGTGAAGTTTTTGGTCTTGAGCGCGCAGCTCGTAAAGTCGCTGCCGACTATCCTGAGACAGCCTATTTGATGGGTTCTTCTTTTGCACCACAGGCGCCAAACTTTTCTGTATTTGATAACTTCATCCACGAACCTGCCTACTTATCAGGCATGGCTGCTGGCGCAGTTAGTGAGTCAAATATAATTGGCATGGTGGGTGGCTATGCTATTCCTGAAGTTAATCGGCTAATGCATGCGTTTATGGCAGGTGCCCGTGAAGTCAATTCTGATGTCACTTTTCTAGTGAACTTTCTTGATAGTTGGTACGACCCCCCAAAGGCTAAAGAAAGTGCGTTTGCAATGATAGATGCCGGGGCTGATGTAATGTATGCCGAACGCTTTGGTGTAGCTGATGCAGCTGTTGAACGTGGTAAAAAAGCCATAGGCAACGTTATTGATACCGCCAGCGATTACCCTGGAACTATTTTAGCTTCAGCCCTTTGGCATATGGAAGCTACTATTGATACTGCCGTTAGTGCAGTAGCAGATGGCTCATACACTGCTGATGACTACAGCCAATATAGCTATATGGCACATAATGGTGGTTCCCTTACTATTGATAAAACGTTAGTGCCTGCCAATATCGTTGCTGCTATAGCAGCTAAAGAAGCTGCTATTCGCAATGGCAGCTTTGTTGTTACTATCAATGATGAGACTCCTGTATCAGATAATTGATATTGGGCTGTTTTGTGTATCAAAATCCTGTTGGGTGATTCGTTTCACCTAATGGGATTTTTTATCCCTCCTTCTTGCTAGTGGATGTTCCCTATGATCAATGACACGGTGCTTTCTCTCAATAAACTGAGCAAGCGATTTGGCACAGTGGTGGCCAATGAGTCGGTCACTATCAACTTAAAACGTGGAGAGATTCTGTCGTTGCTAGGAGAAAATGGTGCTGGAAAAACCACGTTAATGAATATGCTTTTTGGCCACTACATGCCAGATTCTGGCAGTATCCAAGTCGCTAACACACAAGGCCAACTTAAGCCTTTGACCTTAGGCCACCCTCAAGCCGCACTAGATGCCGGTATTGGCATGGTCCATCAACACTTTACCCTTGCGGAAAACTTATCTGCTATAGATAATATTTTACTCGGCTCTGAAAATTTATTTGCCTGGCGCCGTTCCATGGGCACTGCACGCCAAAAAATCAAAGATATCATGCATCGCACAGGCTTAAATGCCCCCCTTGATACTATCGTAGGTAAGCTCTCTGTGGGTGAGCGTCAGCGGGTAGAAATCCTCAAAGCACTGTATCGTGATGCGCGCATATTAGTCTTAGATGAACCCACAGCTGTTTTAACACCACAAGAAGCCGACACACTGTTTGCCAATATAGACATCATGGCTAAAGATGGATTGTCAGTAATATTCATATCTCATAAATTACGTGAAGTGCTGGCTTTTTCCCATCGTATCGCAGTGTTAAGGCATGGAAAAAAAGTAGGCGAAATTGCTACTAAAGATGCAGACGAGAAAATAATTTCTCAATTAATGGTAGGTGCTGATACACCAGCAACCCCACGCGAACCTCTAACGATTGGCGCACCAGTGCTTCAGTTAACTCACCTCTGTGCAGCAGGTACTAGTGCTCGCAGTAGCCTAGAAGGTATAAATTTGACTGTGTCTGCCAGCGAAATAGTAGGCATTGCTGGCATTTCTGGTAATGGACAGTCTACTCTAGCCAAGGTGATTTCTGGTTTAACCAAGCCCACTTCAGGTGAACTTGCAATTGATAACCAACCGATACATAAATTTACGCCTACTAGCCTGCTAAAATCTGGGGTAGGCAGAATACCTGAAGACCGTCATCATGATGGTATTATAGGCGCGATGAGCGTGGCTGAAAACTTAGCAATTGAACGTCTGGACAGCAGTGACATTCAGCAGTTTGGCTTTTTACGTGATCAAGAACTCAAATTAAATGCTCAAAACTTAAGCCAAAAATATGATATTCGTGGGCCCGGTATTGAAGCTCAAACACGCTTGCTGTCAGGTGGAAATATCCAAAAACTCATACTGGCAAGGGTTTTTGAAGCATCTCCAAAACTTATTTTGGCTAATCAACCCACTAGAGGTCTAGATATGGGAGCTGCTAGCGAAGTAGGAAAACGACTGTTACAGGCACGTAAACGAGGTGCTGGCGTATTATTAATTTCAGAAGACCTAGACGAGTTACTGGCTTTGTCAGATCGAATTATCATCATGCATGACGGTGAGTTGCACGCGGCCCCAAGCAATAACCGAGCACAAATAGGATTACTCATGGCGGGAGAAGTCTCATGATTCGCATAGAACCTAGGGAAGCTCCCTCGCGCCGCCTAACCATTGGCGTCCCAGTTGCCTCTGCGCTACTTGCGCTGTTGCTTGCAGCCATACCTTTGACCTTTGCAGGTGCCAATATAGTCGAAGCTTACCAAGAAATGGCTAAAGGTATCTTTGGCTCAATGTTCGCCTTTACAGAAATGCTTACCCGCGCAACCCCTCTTATATTTACTGGTTTAGCTGCCACTTTGGCATTTCGGGCTAAACTTTGGAATATCGGTGCTGAGGGGCAGCTTTACTTAGGCGCCATGGCCGCTGTAATTGTAGGAACGGGCTGGGTTGACGGCCCTCCCATGCTTTTAATTCCGATGATTTTAATTGCCGGTGCGTTGGCTGGAGCGCTTGGCATGGCTGGCCCAGCTTATTTAAAAACCCGTTTTGGTGCAGATGAGGTAGTGACCACACTATTACTTAACTTTATTATCTTAATATTTATCCAGATGATGCTCGAGGGCCCTCTAAAAGACCCTATGGGTATGGGGTGGCCACAGTCTAGCCCAGTGGTAGACAATGCTTTGTTGCCCCAGATACTGCCGCGTATGCGCCTGCACTATGGCTTAGTCATTGCTCTGGTGGCCGCTGTAATAGCCCACATAATGCTATCTAAAAGCGTATGGGGGCTGAAACTTAGAGCAGTGGGTGAAAATGCCGCCGCCGCTTTGCACGCAGGCATTGGCGTAAAACGGACTTTGATGAGTGCAGCGCTTATTTCTGGCGCGCTAGCAGGGTTAGCTGGTGTGAGTGAAGTAGCAGGCTTGCGCGGTTACCTAACCACCGACTTATCTCCTGGATATGGCTACACTGGCATTGTGGTAGCCATGCTTGCTGGATTGTCTCCTCTGGGTGTGGTGATTGCTGCGCTATTTATAGCCTCAGTATTTGTGGGAGCCGATACCATGAGTCGTGCCATGGGAGTGTCTAGCTATTTAGCTGACTTAGTGGTGTCCATGTCGCTAATCTGTGTCTTAATTGGTGGTTTTATTGCCCGTTTCACAATTAAGATGACGCCGTCAAATAAAAAAGCATCCGCCACAGACTCTGGAGCTGCGTAATGGAAATATTAGAAATCTTGCTCAGTGAAAATTTTTGGGCCGCTGCTTTGCGTATCGCAACACCATTAATTTTTGGCGTTTTAGGCGCTCTTATTTGTGAAAAATCAGGTGTTTTAAACTTAGGCATTGAAGGCATTTTTGCTGCTGGCGCTATGGCGGGATGGATGGCTGTTTGGCTGGGCGCGGGCTTGTGGACTGGGTTACTTTGTGCCGCTTTAACGGGGGCTTTTTTTGGCCTCATTCACGCCATTTTAACCGTGCCATTAGGGCTGTCACAGCACGTGTCAGGTTTAGGCATCACCATGTTTGCTACTTCGGTGAGTTATTTTACCTACCGCACTGCCCTGCCCCAGGTGAGCAGCCCACCCCGTATTGAACCATTCCAACCCCTTGATATTCCAATACTCTCAGATATCCCTTTCTTAGGGCCGGTATTATTTCAACAAACAGCAATGACTTGGTTGGCGCTATTTTTGGTGGCTTTAGTATGGTGGGTATACAACCGCACACCCTTAGGCCAAGCTTTACGTGCCGTAGGCGACAACCCCAACGCTGTTGATGCACAAGGGTTGTCAGTCTATGGCCTGCGCATGGGGGCCATTGTAGCGGGTTCTGCATGCATGGCTCTAGGTGGAGCCTTCCTTACCATGTCAGCTTTTGATGCTTTTTTCTTCGGCATGGTCAACGGCCGTGGTTGGATCTGTATAGCTCTTGTTATATTTGCCAGTTGGCGTCCAGGAAAAGCTTTATTAGGGGCTCTCTTGTTTGGCGCTTTTGATGCATTTCAAGTACGCTTACAAACTGAGGTAGGAGCGTTTGTGCCCTCCCAAGTCTTCTTAATGGCGCCTTATATACTTTCGATACTTGCCTTGGTGATCGTTGCACGCCGTGCAGAATATCCCCGCGCTCTTCTAACACCGTGGTTCAAAGGACAACGCTAATGAATTTTGACCTTGTTATTAAAAATGCATGTTTACAGGATGGGCGCCGCAATATTGATGTGGCTTGCTCCAACGGTATTATAGTTGCTGTTAAGCCTAACATTGAAGCCTCCGCCACCTTGGTGGTCGATGCCAAAGATCAGCTTTTAAGCCCGCCGTTTGTGGACCCTCATTTCCATATGGATTCAACCTTATCCCTAGGGCAACCACGCATGAACATGTCGGGCACACTGTTAGAGGGTATTGCATTGTGGGGGGAGTTAAAACCAAAGCAAAGTGTGGATGATATCATTAACCGCGCCATACACTATTGTGACCTTGCCGTAGCAATGGGCATTGGTGCTATTCGCAGCCATGTAGATGTGTGTGATAACGAATTGAAAAGTGTTACAGCGATGCTTGAAGTACGTCGCTTAGTAGCCCCTTATTTAGATCTTCAACTAGTTGCTTTCCCACAAGATGGTTTATTACGTGATAAGAATGCCCATGAAAATCTTATTCGAGCACTGGACTTGGGCATAGATGTTGTCGGTGGAATCCCCCATTTTGAACGCACTGCCCAAGAGGGCACATTATCCATAAAGATCCTATGCGAGCTGGCAGCTGAACGCGGGTTGCGGGTAGATATGCACTGTGATGAGTCAGACGATCCCCACAGTCGCCATGTAGAAACCCTAGCTAGTGAAACCCTCCGCTTGGGTTTGCAAGGGCGAGTAGCCGGCTCTCATCTTACGTCAATGCACTCCATGGACAACTATTATGTTTCCAAGCTGCTGCCATTGTTAGCCGAAGCCGAATTACACGTCATTCCTAATCCACTGGTTAACATCATGTTGCAAGGTCGCCATGACAGCTACCCCAAACGCCGTGGTCAAACCCGTGTGCCAGAACTTAAGGCTGCTGGCGTGAATGTTGGTTTTGGTTCTGACTGTATGATGGACCCATGGTATTCCATGGGTAGAGCAGACATGCTGGATGTCGCAAGTATGGGATTGCATGTCGGCCAGCTATCTAGCCGAACAGACATGGCATGGTGTTTTGACGCTGTTAGTTATAACTCTGCAGCCATTATGGGATTACAAGGCTATGGTATTGTTGAAGGAGGACAGGCCAATATGGTGCTGTTACAGGCCAATGATCCAATTGAAGCCATCCGTTTAAAAGCCACACGTCTGATGGTTTTTCGTCAAGGAAAGTTGGTTGCTCAAACCCCTGCTAGCCATACCAAGCTTCAATTGCCAGGCCGTCCTGCGCTTGTGGATCCAGCTAAGCCATTGTTTTAGCCTTAGCTTTAGTGAAGCATTAGAGGGCATAAACTCCCATTATTAGGTTGGCTATAAGCGAGATTTTAGGTTCAGCCCACGCACAAGAACTTCAATGGCATAGTGGGTTGCTGGGGGATATATTTCGCTATCGTAGTCGTTAGGTTTAACCACAGCAGAGATTTGTGACTCAAAGTCAGCATAGGTCTGTGTCAAAGCCCAAATCATAAAAAACACATGCGCAGGTTCTATCTGAGCCATAAGCCCTTCACGTTGCCACTGTAAAAAAACATGGCCTTTTTGCTTAACCCAAGTATGTAACTCAGTCTGCAAGAAGTTTCCGATGACTGGAGCGCCTGCCATAATTTCCATAGCAATGAGGCGTGATGCCTCTGGGTATTGTTGTGACAGCTGCATCTTGTTTGTAATATATTCAGTAATGACATCAATGGGTTGATCCTGGCTATGTAAATCACCAAGCGAACCCAACCAACGCCTTAAAACTCTAACGATAACAAATTGATACAACTCTTTCTTTGTTTTGAAGTAATACAGCATGTTAGTTTTTGACATGCCTGCTGCTTTTGCAATCTCATCAATTCGAGCACCTGAAAACCCTTTGCGTGAAAAAACTGTTAACGCCGCTTCAAGTACTTTTTGTTGATTTTTTTCGCCAATAGATCCCGCTTTAAAGCGACTCGATGGCTCAGACGGAAGGGTATAGGTAGAAAGAGTATTCATGTAAAGAAAACAGCCCTGCTGCTAGGTTAATCTAGGAGATTAAGATACATGCTTGTCGCGGAACTGACAAGGTTATAGGGTCTAAAAAAGCCGTAGTTTATCTGTCACTGTTTGCTGGTGGAAAGGGCGATCGGCTTATTAGGCTGCGCATGAGTAATTATGAACTATTAACCGATTGATGCACCCATAGGCTGGCACCCGCTCCTATAGTCAGGATAATCAATAAGTGGGTTAATGCAAATCCTTATCTGGGCTAGGGAATATACAGGTGAAACAACTTCCTCGGCCTTCTTGTGAGGTAATATTTAAGCTCCCTTTATGACGCAGCATAATGCGCTTCGCAATGGCCAAACCCAAGCCTGTTCCACCACTTGCAGAAGCACGGCTGTGGTCAACACGATAAAAACGCTCTGTTAATCGCGATAAGTGCTCCTGGCAAATACCAATACCATCATCGAGTACTGTCAAACACAGCCCGTCGTCAGTTTCGTGCCAAGTAATGTCTATATTCCCTCCATTTTGAGTATATTTAACAGCATTTAACACTAAGTTGATCAACACACTGTATATCTCTTGCTCGGCTCCCATCACATGTTTGTGAGTTTCAAGGTGTCGATTTATAGTCAGTTGCTTGTTTAATTTTGCAGCCGATGCTTGAGCTTCATCACAAGCCTGCTTGAGCAGCACTGCCATATCGTTATGGACCACCTCAGGCTGACTGTCACTGCCTTCCAAACGGGATAGAAGCAAGAGGTCTTGCACCAAATTAGTCATGCGCTGGGTTTGGACTAACATACGCATATGTGCCTTTTGTATAGTGGCATCTAATTCTGGGTGGTGCAGCTGAAAGGTTTCCAAGTAACCGTGAATGACAGTTAAAGGTGTGCGAAGTTCATGGGACACATTACCAATAAAATCTTGCCGCATACGTTCAAGTTTTTGGCTATCAGTAATATCTCGCATGATCAAAAGGCGATCACCCTTAGCAAATTCAGTCACAGCTATCTCTAATGTTTGCTCAGCATGCACTGGTGATTGAACACATATTGGGTGAGTAAAATCCGCTTTCTGGTAATAGCTAAAAAAGTCTGGCTTGCGCAAGAAATGCAGCAGAGGCGCACCTCGGTCCTGTTTATTTTTTAGGCCTAGCATTTTTCGTGCTGCAACATTCCACCATTCTAGTGCACCACTGGCATCAACGGTTACCACGCCCTCACCCAGTGCGTTAGCCGTTTTTTGTATGCGCAAAATGGCTGTGGTTAATTCTTGCTGAGATTTAAAGTGTTTAATCTGTAACTCAGTAATTTGGTCAAATACCCTCCCCCACACTCCCTGGGCATCAGGCAACTCTGCTTGCTTGTCATAACTATTTAGCCACTCAGTGAGTTGCTTTAGTTTATGGGTTTGGTAAAACCAAATAGCGCACAGACCACCCGCAAAAGCCCAACCCGTTGACCATAAGGTTGCTGCCAAAGTAGCACTTGAAGCGATGGCAATGTAAACCCAAACCACACTAGCCTTGTTCATTAATTTTTGCAGAAAAACGATAGCCAGAACCCCGTACAGTTTGTACAAATAGCGCGTGCTGCTTGCCCAAAGCATTGCGTAATCGGCGAATATGGACGTCTACAGTGCGTTCGTCTATGTATACATTCCTGCCCCAGACATTATCCAGTAGCTGGCCTCTGCTATACACCCGCTCTGGGTGGTTCATAAAAAAAGTTAATAAGCGTGTTTCTGCTGGGCCAATAGTGATGGGCTGTTGTTTAATCATGACTCGCTGTGAAGCAGTATCTAGGCTTAAATCTTCCACTTGCAATTGGTTGTGCTCTAACTCCACACCTGTGCGGCGCATCACTGATTTAACCCTCGCTACTAGCTCACGTGGAGAAAAAGGCTTAGTAATGAAATCATCAGCTCCTGAATCTAAGCCAAGCACTTTATCTGCTTCTTCTTCGCGTGCTGTGAGCATAATGATGGGTAACTTAGCAGTCAATTCATCACGCTTTAAACGCCGAGCAAGCTCAATGCCACTGCCCATGGGTAACATCCAATCTAATAAGACTAAATCGGGCTTTAGATCGATAATTTTAACGTAGGCATGTTTTATGTTTTCAGCTTCAATGCATATGAAACCAGCCTTCTCTAATACCAACCGCAGTATCTCGCGGATATCTTCTTCATCTTCAACAATCAGTATTTTTTTTTGAGCCATGAGCGTCTTCTATGATTCACTAGGGAAAGGTTAATGTGTCAAATAATTTCAAGTCATTGAGTTACTAAATTATTCATGCTTATGCATATCAAGAGTGGCGTGCATCTGCGCCACCGAACTGTGACTCACATTAATACCTTTTACCAGATAAATTAGGTGCTGGGCTACATTTTGCGCATGATCCCCTACTCGCTCTAGGCTGCGCAAAATCCAAATAATGTGCATGCTTTGTTTAATCGTTTGTGGCTCTTCCATCATATGTGTCACTAAGGCGCGCATTGCAAACTTGTATTCTTGATCAACAGCGTCATCACGTTTGGCTACTTGGTAGGCTAAGTCTGCATCATAACGAGCAAAGGCAGTCAGTGCATCGCTCACCATGGTAGCAACCAAATCACTGATATGTCTAACCTGTGCATAGCCTTCGCCTGGAAATCCTTGAGTTAACTTCTTAGAACTATTGGCAATTCGACAAATTTCATCACCCATGCGCTCTAAATCTGCTACAGCTTTACTGATGGCTATTACCAAACGTAAATCGCTGGCTGCGGGCTGGCGCCGAGCAATAATATGCGTGCACTGTTCATCCAAGCGCATTTCCATAATGTTAATTTTGTCATCTGCTTTAATGGCGTTTTGCAGCAGTTCTGTGTCACCCACTTTTAGACCCTCAATGGCATCTTTTAGCTGTTGCTCTATGAGCCCACCCATCGTCATTAAATGCGTAAGAATTTCATCCAATTCAGTATTAAACTGCTGCGATATATGGCCAGCATGCCCATCTTTATTAGTAATATTCATATTAAATTCCTTAACAGCCCTAACCGTAGCGGCCAGTAATATAATCTTCTGTTTGCTTTTGTACTGGGTTAGTAAATAATTGGTCAGTGGTGCCAAATTCGATCAAGTCACCCATATACATAAAAGCGGTATAGTCTGAAACGCGAGCTGCCTGTTGCATATTATGAGTCACTATAACGATCGTGAAATCCTTCTTTAGCTCATGTATCAGCTCTTCAATTTTTAACGTTGAAATAGGGTCTAAGGACGATGCAGGTTCGTCTAATAATAGAATTTCTGGCTTCACAGCAATAGTCCGAGCGATGACCAGCCTTTGTTGCTGGCCACCAGACATGCCTAAGGCGCTTTCGTGAAGACGGTCTTTAACTTCATCCCATAGGGCGGCTGATTTTAGTGCCCACTCCACAGTTTCGCTTATTAAGCGCTTCTTTTTAATGCCCTGAATACGCAGGCCATAAGCCACATTTTCAAAAATACTCTTGGGGAACGGGTTAGGTTTTTGAAAAACCATGCCTACCCTTCGTCGAAGCTCAGCTACATCTACACCCTTTGCGTATATATTTTCTTTATCAAGGGTTATTTGACCATCAATGCTGCATGAATCGACTAAGTCATTCATACGATTAAAGCACCGCAGCAAAGTTGATTTACCACAGCCACTGGGGCCAATAAAGGCAGTCACTCGATTACGGGGGATCTGCATATTGACACTATTTAAAGCCCTCTTACCACCATAGTACAAATTCAACCCATTCACCTCTACAGCAATGCGCTCTTGCTCCATGCGTAATCCCTGGGGGGCATTAATGGCTAAACTAAAGTTGGTCTTGTGCTCAGCATGCATCATATTTACTCTCATTAATTAACTCTCCAAAGCCTTATATTTTTCTCGTAGACGGTTACGAAGAGCCACTGCAGACAAATTTAATAGGGCAATAACCAACACCAGCAAAAAGGCAGTTGCATAGACCAAGGGTCTTGCTGCTTCTACATTTGGGCTTTGAAAACCCACGTCATAAATATGAAACCCCAGATGCATAAACTTTTGGTCCAAGTGCAAGTAGGGGTAGTTGCCGTCCAACGGCAAAGAAGGGGCTAATTTAACAACGCCTACAAGCATCAAGGGCGCAACCTCTCCTGCGGCACGTGCCACAGCTAAAATAACACCTGTCATTATTGCCGGACTCGCCATTGGCAACACTATTCGCCATAGCGTTTCAGACTTGGTGGCACCTAAAGCTAGGCTACCTTCACGCACCGCACGTGGAATACGCGACAAGCCCTCTTCTGTAGCAACAATAACTACAGGAACAGTTAATAGGGCCAAGGTTAGCGATGCCCACAGTAAACCTGGGGTACCAAAAGTAGGCGCCGGGGCTGCAGCAGCAAAAAATAATTCATCTATATTGCCACCCAAAAAATAGATAAAGAAACCCAAGCCAAATACCCCATAAACAATAGAAGGTACGCCTGCCAGGTTGTTAACGGCTATGCGAATAATTCGTGTAATTAAGCCTTGCTTGGCATACTCACGTAAATACACTGCTGCCACCACACCAATCGGTGTCACCATAACTGACATCAGCAGCACCATGAGTACAGTGCCAAAAATAGCTGGAAAAACACCCCCTTCGGTATTGGCTTCGCGTGGTTCTGTGCTTACAAATTCCCATATTTTTGACATATAAAAGTTAACTTTTGCCATGTTAGTCATACCGTTTGGACGGTATGCACGCACTACTTTTGATAAATTAATTTCTATTTGTGTGCCAGACATAGTTTCTGCAATCATGCTATCTCGCTCAAACGCTGCATAGAGGTCTATCAGTTGTTGCTGCAAGCCTGTATATCGTCTATCTAACTGCCTTCGTTCAGCCTCAAGTTCTGCCTGCAGTAAAGGGGTTAATTGGTTTTCTAATTCAAGGCTACGATTTTTTAGCCGCAAGCGCTCCATGCCATGGTTAATTTCTCCTATGGCTCCTTTTTCAATCGCTTGAATGTCGTCATAAATATTTAAGCTACGCTTCACACGCTCTTGCATCAGCTGCCACATTTCCTGATCAGCTTGCTTACCTTGTTCTGCGACCACTGTTCCAGCCTGTTTTATAGCCACTAGTCGACCATAAAAGTTACCCCATTCGCGCCGTTCAAGAGCCATTATCTCTTGTGGGTAGGTGATCTGGCGTAAGCTTTGTTCTAGCACCCAAACAAAGTCCGCCCTGGTAACATCTCTATTACCTGTTTTTATGAGCAAGCGTTTAGCACTTTCCTGACTTGCTGGAAGCACAACACCTGAGCCACGCAGCTGTTCCGCGCTAACCAGTTCGTCATCAACAATACTGCCAATTAAACTCGTGCTTTGCTCCTGCCCCTGCACTTGCGCCTGTAATATTGGCGCAGGCCAGAAATGTCCTAAGCCACGCACGGCAATTAGCGCCAGCACACCCACTACCATGATGACATTAATAGATACAGCTGCGCCGTTAAGCCAAATCCAAGGCAAACCGCTAGCGAACCATTGTTTTATACCAATTCTCATTATTCGTAACTCTTACAGTGAACCGTATTTTTGTCGCAACCGTTGGCGCACAACTTCGGCTAACGTATTAACAATAAAGGTAAAGGCAAACAAAACTAAAGCAGCTAAAAATAATATTCTAAAGTGAGACCCACCCACTTCTGATTCTGGCATTTCAACCGCAATGTTAGCCGCCAAGGTACGCATACCCTCAAAAATATTCATGTCCATAATAGGGGTGTTACCTGTGGCCATTAAAACGATCATGGTTTCTCCAACTGCACGCCCCATACCAATCATTACCGCTGAAAAAATACCCGGACTTGCTGTGGGTATCACTACGCGAGTGAGGGTCTGCCAAGATGTTGCTCCAAGGGCCAAACTACCCTGGCTTAGATGTTTTGGCACACTAAAAATAGCATCTTCAGTAATAGAAAAAATAGTAGGAATGACAGCAAATCCCATAGCAATGCCTACCACCAGAGCGTTGCGTTGATCGTAATTAATCCCTAAATCTTCGCTCACCCATTGGCGCATATTACCACCAAATAAACTCGCCTCTAGGCCATCACTAATAGGCATAGACAGCCAAGCCAAACCAAGCACTATAGGAATAATAAGCAACACATCCCAACCTTCAGGAAGCTGGCACCAAGCTTCTTTAGGCACCTGCGCCCATAGGTATGCAAAAACTAAGGTGCCCAAAGGCACCACTACTAGTAAGGTAAACACGCTCGCCAAATTTGTTTCTACAAAAGGGGCTAACCACAGGCCAGCCAAAAAACCCAGAATAACTGTGGGTAATGCTTCCATTAACTCAATTAATGGTTTCACTTTACGACGCATTGCAGGAGCCATAAAATAAGCCGTATAGATCGCACCACAAATCGCCAAAGGGGTTGCCATCAGCATGGCGTAAAAAGCCGATTTTAAGGTGCCAAAAGCCAATGGCATAAGACTGTATTTTGGCTCAAAGTCGTTAGATGCGGCTGAGGACTGCCAAATGTACTTAGGGTTTTCATAACCTTCGTACCAAATTTTGTGCCACAACGCTTTCCAAGATGTATCTGGATGCTTGTTTTCTACTTTCCAAAAACTCAACTGCCCTGAGTCATTCTCTACCAACATGGCATTCGCGCGAGGCGACATAGCCATAAAATGAATGGGCTCTTGCGTGAGCTTTTCCCTATGTACCTGAACTCCCGCAGAGGCACTAAACAATGCCACATTTCCATTGATATCTGCAGAAGTAAAACTGCGGCGGCGGTGTTCCATAGCCAATATCTGAGCACCTTGTTGTTGTGCAAAATCGCGTATATGCCTCAAAGTCCATTGGTTTTCTTCATCTCGCACCATAAACCATTGGCTAATGGCGCCACTTACATCAGCCACAGTTAGGGTTGACCCACCTAGCAGTAACTGAGCATCACTTAGCGCATAATTAGACAGTTTATGCACCGCATGTAAACGTGGTTTTTCTAGGTTACGCAGATCCAAAATCGTTAAGTTAGCATCCTGATCAATGGCCATTAACCAACGTTGATCAGGGGAAAGTAGTAGCTTAAATGGCATAGAGCTCAAAGCAGGTAACTCATATACTTCCTCACTCACTTCCAGAATTTCGGTAATAAAGTTTTGCTCTTTGCTTAATTTAATCAATGACAGTTGGCGATTAGCATTTGCTGCCACAATGATGAGAGCCTCTTCTGCATCCCTAATTGCCAACACCATAGGTTCACCAAAGCCTGCAGGCAGATCAATGGCTTTTTTGCCATAGGGATAAAGCAAACTTGGGGTGATTAGGCGTTCATCATTAGGATATGTGATGTCGTAGTCTGGCTTTGCCACTAGAATTTCGCCCTGTTTGCTGGCTACCACAAATAATCGACTAACATTGCTATTTAACGCAAACGCACTAATTGTGCCCGGCTCACTAAAGGCTAGTTTATCAGTAGCCTTTATGCGCCCATCTTCAGTGGCAAAAAAATAGACACCAGCGTCACTAGATAGTTTAAAGCCCACCTCATTTTGCTCCTCAACACCTAAATGCAAGCTAGGTAAGCTTGGGCCCACGCTATAGGTGCTGTACTGCTCGTTCCATGGGCTAATGCTAGCCCCCTTAAATAAGGGGACTACCTCATAAGTCAGGTACACAAAAATGAGCAGAATAGCCACGATGACGCTCATACCCCCTATGCCAACAAACATAGTAGTAAGGCGGTCTTTCATAGCCCTTAGCTTACGGTATCGTCGTAAGGCTGGGGTGTTAAAGTCTAGTTTTGGAGCAATTATAGATGTCTTTTCATTCATGCTGGCTAGTCTAATGGGCCTATATGACAGCAATATGACAAGCTTGTCATATTAGCGTAAATCTATTTTTTAACAGGCATTAAAAAGGGCCTGCTCTTTGCTGAGCAGGCCCTTGTGGCTCTCACTTATATAACAACCTAACGTTGAGGTTAGTTTAATCCAAGCTCATTAAGGTACTTTTCTACCACCTTAAGGGGTAGTGGGATATAACCATCTTTCACCACAACCTCTTGGCCAGCCTTAGACATGACAAGCTTAACAAACTCGCGTTCTAGCGGAGATAGGCCATAGTTAGGTGCTTTATTAACATATACGTATAGAAAGCGAGATAGTGGGTAAGTGCCATTCACTGCGTTAGCAGGCGTCGCTGCAACATAATCAGGGCCCTTTTTAGATATAGGGATGGCACGAACAGATGAGGTTTTATAGCCTATACCAGAATAGCCTATGCCATTTAATGATGTTGCCACTGACTGAACGACTGAAGCCGAACCTGGCTGTTCGTTCACAGAACTTTTGTAGTCCCCTTTGCAAAGTGCTTTTTTCTTAAAGTAACCATAGGTGCCAGATACAGAATTGCGTCCATAAATTTGAATGTCTTGGTTACCTAGAGCACCCATAACACCCACCTGTTTCCATTTTACGATGTCTGCTTCGCCACCACATTTTCGGGTTGCAGAAAAAATAGCATCAACATCGGCAATCTGCATCCCTTGAACCGGGTTATCTTTGTTAACAAACACAGCTAAAGCATCTATAGCAACCGGAATAGCTGTAGGTTTATAACCATACTTGGCCTCAAAGGCCTGTAGCTCATTATCCTTCATCTTGCGGCTCATAGGCCCCAAATTAGAGGTGCCTTCAGTTAACCCTGGAGGCGCAGTAGAGGAGCCAGCGGCCTGAATCTGGATATTAACATTAGGGTAGTTACGCTTAAACTCTTCCGCCCAAAGAGTCATTAGGTTGGCAAGGGTGTCAGAACCCACGGAAGATAAGTTCCCTGATACTCCGCTAACTCTTTTATAAGTTGGCAGGTTGGGATCTAACAAGTCAGATGCAAGCGCGGTAACTGAAAGGGTGCTAGCAACTAACGTTAGGGCAGTTAAAAACTTCTTGGCTTTCATAGTTTACTCCTAAGATTTAAATACAGTTCGAATTAGGGGCTATTCTAGAAGCAGAATGTGACAAGCAGATGACACATAACATAATGTTAGCGTTAACCACAGGGCTGAGGCGTAGGTTGGCCTACCTTAACTGTCATAATAAGGCCTAAGGTGCCTTGGTGCCATGGCGCATTAACCACATCGGGCATAATAGTGTCAGCTGCTTTAATGCAAACTGAGATCAACAATCACAGCCTGGTCCCCATAAGTAATCACCAGTTATTTGGCTATGGGTATATTATTACCCCACACTCATCTCACCCACAGGTACATTTTCCAATGCAGTGGTTACAAACTTATGGAGACTCACTTTAACTAGTGATATCAGTGAAAAAACTAGCTATAGTGAGCGATCATTTTTTCACCATAGTTTGTCATATGCCTAGCAAGTCAGAAAATATCACCGGCATGTTATTCATGACCCTATCCATGGCGTCATTCACTCTAGCCGACCTAACCTTAAAATGGGCTTGTGAAATCCTTCCTACGGGGCAGGTCATGTTTATTTTGGGCTTGGGTTGCTGTGGTCTGTTTTGGTCTATCGCAAAACGGAAGCACGAAAAGGTGTTAACTCGTCAATTTTTTATGCCCGCGGTGTTACTGAGAACAGTGGGTGAAGGCGTTGCGGTGATATTCATTTTTCTAGCTCTCATCCACTCGGCGTTTACTTCCGTAGCTGCTATTTTACAAACCCTGCCGTTATTAATGACTTTAATTTCATTTGTATTTTTAGGCGAAAAAGTGGGTATACATCGCCTTTTAGCGGTGATCATTGGGTTTACTGGGGTATTACTTATCATTCGGCCTGGTGCAGACAGCTTTGATGTATTTTCCCTTTACGCAGTACTGGCAGTCATCGGTATGGCTATGCGCGATGTAGGTTCACGCTTATCGCCAGTCACTATTTCTGCTTCTATGCTGGCACTCTATGGCTCTATGACGTTTGTGCTTATTGGCTTAGTTATGATGTGGTTTGGAGGAGTGAAAGCACCTTCGATAGAGGCTAGTGGTTATCTGATAGGTATGATTTTATTTGCTTCCAGTGGCAGCTATTACGCCACTAAAGCGATGCGCTCTGGAGAAATCTCAATTATTAGTCCATTACGTTACACGCGATTATTATTTGGCATGATGGTAGGCGTATTTATTCTTAATGAAAAAGTAGACCAATATATGCTTTTGGGTTCAGCCATTGTGGTTACCGCAGGGCTTTATGTTTTGTTTAGAGAACAACTCCATAGAAGACAAGGGTAGTTAATTATATTGTGACGCCAAAATTCATCGTTTTTAACTATCTAAAACCCTAAAAACCCACACTAACGCGATCGCAGCAAACGAGTTAAAAAGATTGTAATATAAGGCCACCAGCCAAAATAGGGCTTACCTATAGCAATGCACTACCACCGCACACTAGTGTCAGACCTTCACAAAGGCGCCCTGCTCATTCTCTTGTCTGAGCTGGCATTAGTACTAACAGGGGTGATGATTCACGAACTTGCTAAACAGGTACCCATAGAAGTACTGGTGTTGGCTCGCAACGCCATAGGTTTATCATTCTTTGTACCTTGGTTATTGCGCAATGGGAGGCGTTCCATAGCCACGACGCAGTTGCCACTGCACTTAGTGCGGTCCCTTGTTGGAATCGCAGCCATGTACTGCCTGTTTTATTCTTGGGCACATTTACCCCTAGCCCAAGCAGCCCTGCTTAAACAAACAGCGCCTTTATTTATTCCTATTGTGGGGTTTATTTGGCTTAAAGAACGTATTACTGGTTGGACAGTGATGGCTATTTTAGTGGGTTTTATTGGCATTTGGGTCGTTCTTAACCCCGAAGGTCATACTCAAGTACCCTGGGTAGCTTTACTAGCTATTTTTGGCGCCTCATTAGGAGCCACCGCTAAAGTAGTGGTACGCAAACTAACACTAACCCAAAGCAGCATCTTAATTGTGTTTTATCTTTCCTTATTTAATACCTTATTTTCCTTAATACCTGCTTTATTGGCTTGGGACACCCCTAGCCTTTGGTTATTAATGGGTATGGTATTAATGGCAGGTTTTGCTACTCTGGCACAGCTACTTTTGAGCAAGGGTTACCGATACGCAGCTGCAGGAGAACTGGGAAGCTTTACCTATGGTTCTGTAATTTTTGCTGGTTTACTAGGTTGGCTTTTATGGGATGAGCTGATTACTTTTGAGGCGATGTTCGGTATGGCTCTGGTAGTCGTTTCTGGCGTGATCGTGGTGTTAGGATCGATTAAGGAAAACGTATCAAAAAAATTGTAAGCTTTACTAAACTATAGTTGCACTTAATTAGTTCCTCACCCCTAGGATTAGCTTAGCTTCATGTGCACTGGCTAAGGGCCGGCCCTGACTTTGGGCGTAGCTAACCACTTGAGCCACTAAGGTATGGTTATTGGCAGCAAGTTCACCTGAAGGTAGCCACAAATTATTTTCGAATCCAACCCTAGCATGGCCACCAAAATCGATCGCGTTGGTAATGCAGGAATGTTCGTTTTGACCAAAAGCGCAAGCAAACCACGTACGACGTTTTTCAGCTTCCATGAACTCATTTAAGTCTGAAGGCTGGGCCTGTAAGTTTTCTCGGTAACGGCCAAGTACGTAGAGGACACAAGCTGTTTTTTCAGGCAATACACCTGCATGTTGTAGTTCATTTAAATGGTTTAAGTCTGCAGCATCGTAAAGAATAATCTGCAACTGCACCTGAGCCTCCTCAGCCCAGCTAAAAAAGTGTTTCGCCACAGTCTCACTGGCAAAGGTTGGAACCAACTCACGCAACGCAACACTGGCCATTTTAGGCCGCAGTTTGGTCACTAGGTCTATTTGTTGCTGAGTACTG
This sequence comes from Candidatus Njordibacter sp. Uisw_056, assembly GCF_047730085.1. Taxonomy (NCBI): domain Bacteria; kingdom Pseudomonadati; phylum Pseudomonadota; class Gammaproteobacteria; order Pseudomonadales; family Candidatus Njordibacteraceae; genus Candidatus Njordibacter; species Candidatus Njordibacter sp. Uisw_056. Next base: position 2,307,685 of record NZ_CP159830.1, read on the forward strand.
TATTGCCCCACCGCTTCAGTAGTAATTTGTACTAGCATATCTGGCACTTGGTGTGCCATTTCAGCTAACAATTCTTGGTAAATGCCCACATCTAAGCTGTGTTTTCCTTGCTTATCACGAATATGGGCATGCAATATACACGCTCCTACTTGCTGGCAAGCTAATGCTGCATTGACCGTTTGCTCAATAGTCAATGGTAAATGAGGGTGATCCCGGTTATTGCGTCTTGCGCCATTGGGTGCCACCATAACCATCAAGGGCAATTGCTTACTCAATTGGCTAATACCTCGTTAATTGACTGCCCTAGCTTGGCTACTAGTTCGTCTATTTGGGGTTCACTAATAATAAAAGGTGGGGCCAAAAGAATATGGTCGCCTTGCACACCATCAATCGTGCCCGCCATAGGGTAACAAACTAATCCAGCCTCAAAAGCGGCCTTTTTGATTTTCCCCGCAGTACCTAGGCTTGGCAGCAGAGGCGCTTTAGTAGAACGATCTGAAACCAATTCTATGCCCTGAAATAAACCAAGGCCGCGAATATCACCCACATTAGGATGCCCTTCAAACATATCACCTAATGCACCATGCAAATACTCTCCACGCCTTACTACTTGATCTAGTAGACCCTCATTCAGTATTTTGTGGGTCACGGCCAATGCTGCTGCACAGGCGATGGGGTGACCCATGTAGGTATAACCATGTTGGAATAAACCACTGCCTTGGGCTACAGCTTGATATATTTTATCACTAGCGAGCATGGCCCCAATAGGCTGATACCCAGCACCTAAACCCTTGGCCAAACACAAGAGATCTGGGACTACACCATCATGCTCACAGGCAAATAACTTACCGATACGGCCCATGCCACACATAACCTCGTCTAAGATCAATAGCACACCATATTGATCACATATTTCTCGGATGCGGGTAAAATAACCCGCTACGGCAGGCACCGCACCCATAGTGGCTCCCACAACAGGCTCTGCTACAAAGGCCATGACGTTCCCGGCCCCAATGGTTAAAATTTCTTGCTCTAACTCGTTGGCAACTCGCAAGCCATATTCAAGCTCTGTTTCACCCTGCTGCTGATCACGATAAGCATAGCAGGGAGCAATGTGGCTTACTTCCACTAACAAAGGGATAAAGGGTTGCCTGCGCCATTGATTACCACCCACGGCCAGAGCACCCAAGGTATTACCATGGTAACTCTGTCGCCTAGCAATCACTCGGCTACGCTTAGGCTGGCCAACCTCTAAAAAGTATTGCCGAGCAAGTTTTAAAGCAGATTCCACCGCCTCTGACCCGCCCGAGACAAGATACACTCGTTCCAAACCAGCTGGAGCATGCTGTATTAATAGTTGCGCCAGTTGCTCCGCAGGTTCTGAGGTAAAAAAACCAGTGTGGGCAAAAGCCATCTGATCTATTTGGGCTTTCATTGCATGGTTAACGTCCAAGTCGCCATGACCCAAACACGATACTGCAGCGCCACCCGAACCATCTAAATACTGTTTGCCCTGATGGTCTGTAATGTAACAGCCTTGACCGCTCACAGCTGTGGGGTTGTGCGCATGGCAGTGCCGATGAAAAACCTGACTTGATGTTGATTTAAGCACGTAAATCACCTCTACTTAAATTGGTACGCCTGCGGCGCTGGTTTAACCACACCAAGGCAATTAGCAAAAAGGCAGGCACAAAGGCCCATTCCCGCGGTGGCCGGTTTGAGGTCTGCACATCGACCGCGGTTACTTCGTCGTAGTAATCTATGCCTACTGCCTCAGCGGGGCTCAAATAGCTTAGATTTTGCACAACCCAACCTTCTTGCTCTTCATAAGCTAGGGTCATACCCAAGCTTTCAGCAGAAAAAGCGCCAGCAGAATTGGCTGGAAATGCAAATAACTTAAATCGATCACCATAGTTAGTATGGCGTGTCACATGCAGGCGCACTTTTTGCCCTTGATCCAACATCAGCTGGCCTCGAGTAAAGGTGTCAAACTTAACAGCTGCATATTCAGGCCAAATATGGCTCATAGCAGCGTTAGGTAAAAATAGCACCCAGGTGGCAAAGAGTAAGGCAGCACTTTCATACCAGCGATTGCGAATGAGTAACCAGCCTTGAGTGGCCGAGCTAAAACTTAAAATAGCAACCAAGGCCACCAAAAACACACTGATACCATGCCACCAGCTAGTCACCCCTATTAGCAGTAACTGTGGATTAAAGATAAATACAAAGGGTAAAATTGCGGTACGAATATCGTAGGCAAACGCCTGTATCCCAGTTTTAATGGGGTCAGCTCTAGAAATAGCAGAGGCCGCATAGGCGGCTAAACAAACGGGGGGAGTATCATCGGCAAGTAGACCAAAATAAAATACAAATAAATGCACAGCAATAATGGGTAAGGTTAGGCCTGCAGCACTGCCAAGCTCCACTAGAACCCCGGCCATTAATGAAGCCACCACTAAATAATTGGCAGTAGTTGGCAAACCAATACCAAGCACCAAACACAAGACTGCGGTGAGCCCTAGCAGCAGATATATGTTATTTCCAGCGATCGCTTCTACCAAACCTACCATCGCATTATTTAGGCCTGTAGATGACACAGCACCAACGATAATGCCTGCCGTTGCTACAGCAACACCTATAGTGATCATATTACGTGTGCCAGATATCATGCCCTGTATCACATCGATAACACCTGATCTAAAGCGCACAAAAACAGAATCATCAGCCTTGTTGGGTCGCCAAAAATGTTGCAATAGGATGATAGCCATCAGCAACAAAATGGAATAAAACACCGCACTGCCTGGAGTCCAGCGTTTTATCATCAGCAGGTAAACCAACACTATGATGGGTAATAAATAATGTAAACCACTCACAAAGGTATTCCACAGGTGTGGAATATCTGCCTTAGGCATGCCTTTTAAATTAAGTTTTAAAGCTTCCAGGTGAGAAATGTAGAGTAGTGCCATGTAGCTAATCAGTGCAGGAATAATGGCGGCTTTCACTACTTCCATATAACTGATACCAATATACTCTGCCATAATAAAGGCTGCGGCACCCATAATAGGCGGCATTAGTTGACCATTAGTAGAGGCAGCGACTTCAATGGCGCCCGCTTTGATAGCAGGCATACCCATTTTGCGCATTACTGGAATAGTAAAAGTACCCGTAGTCACTACATTAGCGATCGATGAGCCAGAAATAGTGCCCGTCATACCCGAGGCTAGTATTGCTGCTTTAGCGGGCCCACCGCGATAGCGACCCACCATAGCGAAAGCTAAATCTAAAAAATACTTACCTGCACCAGCTTTTTCTAGTAGAGCCCCAAACAGCACGAATAAGAATACAAAGCTAACTGACACATCAAGGGGGATGCCAAAAATAGCCTCGCCGCCCAACCAGTGGTAACCCACAAGCCGTTCTAAGGAAACACCTTTGTGAGAGATCAATTCGGGCATGGATTGACCGAAAACTGAATAAATTAAAAACACTAAACTTACAATGACTAAGGGCAAACCCAAGGCTCTTCGAGTTGCTTCAAGTAACAAGGCCACCCCCAACAAACCAATGATCATTTCCAGCGGCCAGTTAATGCCAAACCCGTTTATGTTGAGCAACATGCCATGGCGTTCCACAATATCTGTGTAAGCTAAGGGCACATACAAAGTTACCACTACGGCTAGAAGCGCCAATAGCAAGTCCCATTTGCCAACATAGTGGCGCCTGCGATGACTTTCTCTAGCGCCATAAAGCAAAAAACACAAAGACATAGCAAAGGCTAGATGAATGGCGCGCTTCGGCACATCAATTAAAATGCCCCAACCTAAACTAAAGGGTAAAGGCGACGCTATCCATAATTGGAATAAGCACCAAGACAAAGCAACTATAGAGACAAGTATGGCCCATGACCCTTGCAGGGGTTTGGACTTAAACTCAATCTCTTCAGCCAATAACTGAGGATCTGGAGTCATGATGAGGGCTCAAGTGTAATAATTAAAACCTTAGGCTGAAGGCCTTAGCCCACAGCCTAGGAGTGGGTTAGTTACATCCAACCCTGTTCTTTGTAATAACGCACTGCACCTTCGTGCAAAGGTGCACTTAGGCCATCACTGATCATCTGCTCGTGGCTAAGGTTAGCAAATGCAGGATGCAGTTTACGGAAGTCTTCTATATTCTCGAACACCGCTCGCACTAACTCATACACTGTATCAGCAGACACTTTAGCAGAACTAACAAAAGTCGCTTTTACACCAAAGGTAGTGATGTCTTGGCTACTTGTTTTATAGGTACCCGCTGGAATAGTGGCAAATGCATAATAAGGATTATTATTAACTAATCCTTTTTCAACATCACTATTCAAGTTGATAATCCGCGCATCACAACCATCAGTTGCAATAGAAACACCTGCATTAGGTACACCAACGGTATAGCCGTATGCATCAATTTTGCCATCACATAGCGCTGACGACTGCTCTGAAGAAGTTAATTCTGTAGCAATTTTGAAATCGCTGCTAGTCACGCCATGAGCAGCCATCAATACTTCCATAGTGCCTCGTTGGCCTGAGCCTGGATTACCGATATTAACGCGTTTTCCAGCTAAATCTCCCCAGCTATTAATGCCTGAGTCCTTACCCACAATAATATGGAATGGCTCAGGGTGAACTGAAAACACTGCCCTTAAGTCCGTTTGCTTTTTACCTTCCCACTTACTGCTGCCATTTGATGCGTGGAACTGCCAATCTGATTGAGCAACACCAAAGTCTAATTCACCTTCACCAATTTGGCCAATATTATAGTTTGAACCACCGGTAGATGGGGCGGCACAGCGAATACCATGTTTGCGGCCACTCTTGCGCCCTTCTGCCGCTTCTTTATGGACCATGCGGCAAATTGAGTTGCCTACCACAAAATAAACGCCTGTGGGGCCGCCTGTGCCGATAGAAATAAAGGTATTAGCTGCTTGAGATAAGGGGGAGGTTAAACTGATTACGGAAAGGGCTGTGCCAAGTACGGCACCCATAGTGACTTTTTTTATTGTTTTCATTATATTTTCCTTGTGCAAATAATTCACTCGCACCCACAAGCTTATGCCAATAGGTGTTGCGAACCACTATTATGCAACTTTTTTTGCATTAATCAACAAAAAAGGAATTATATTTGCTTTTTTATTAGGCTAGATTGAGCGATAATCATGTCAGCGTTTTACTAGGAGGGTTTTAAGGCATGAATCAAATACCCGTACTGCCAGCAGCAGATCTTCCAGAACTTAGAAGAGTGATTGCTGCCATTGCCACTAAACGAAGTTCCATTAAGTTGGGGCAGCGTTCCTATGGTGTATTAATAGATCTAGCCAACAGCCCTGATACCGCCGCCCACAGTTCTATTAATCAACTAGCCAAAAAATTTGGAGTGAGTGCATCCACCCTAACCCGCCTCGCCACACGCCTTGGTTATAGTGGCTTTAACGCCCTACAAAACATTTTCCGCCAACATTTAGCAGAACCTCACTTCTACAGCGAACGAGCCCATCAATCTCAGGATCAGGAATCAGACCTACTGGTTCAGGTTGCGCAAGAAGAAATAGCTAATATTCAACAAATGATGTCACAGGTTTCTACAGATCAGTGGCAGCAGGCCTTAGAACTTTTGCAAAATGCACGCCACGTGCGCACTTTTGCACAACGTCAGTTTTATTCCACTGCAACGTTTTTCTCATATTGCTTAGGGCTGTTGCGTGATGGTGTTGGCGTATTAGGTGATTCAGGCCATGGTGTTCCCCATGGCCTGGCGCAATTGAACCATCAAGATTTACTCATTGTCTTTGGAAGTCACCCATATAGCCGCATTGCTGTTGATTGTTGCCGCCAAGCAACAGCCATGGAAATACCCACTATTGTATTTACAGATACTCATGGAGCACCCATGAGTAGCGACGCTAACTGCCTGTTTACCATACCCACCAATGGTAGTTTTTTTAGCAATAGTACAGCCGCATGGGTGGTACTCATCGAAGCTATTCTTACTGCCTACGCGCGCCGTTTAGGCCCTCATGCAATTAAAACTTTAGAACATCGAGAGCGGGTATTTGAGCAGATGCAGGTTGCTTATTCATGATCCTTAAACCAACTTTGAATATCAAGCAAATTCATCGCTTAGTGTCTGATAAGAAAATACCCCCCCTCACTTTAATTGGTGACGCATACAGCAAGCTGAACCAACATCAACCACAACTTCAAGCATTTAGATCTATTGGAGAAGTACCATCCGCCTCCCCTAAAGGGTTATTGGCAGGCGTCACTGTATCGGTTAAAGACCTGTACGCTGTAACTGGGTTTGATACCTATGCCGGCTCACCTTTAGCCTTGCTGGAATTTAACAGCTCTGGCACCTTGGTGAAACGCCTAACAAGTGCAGGCGCGCATGTGTGTGGTAAAACTCATACTGTTGAATTTGCGTTCGGTGGCCTGGGCACTAACCCGCATTGGCCAGTGCCAGTTAACCCATTCGATACTCAACAACATCGGGTTCCTGGCGGCTCTAGTTCTGGGGCACCTGTGTCCTTGTGGATGGGGGCTTGCCAATTGGCTTTAGGCTCAGACACTGCCGGCTCAGTGCGTGTTCCAGCGGCATTTTGTGGCACATTTGGCCTTAAAACAAGCGTTGGACGGTGGGAGAAAGATGGTATTGTACCCCTAGCCCCCAGTGTTGATACCGCGGGCCTTTTAGCCTTAAGTGCTGCTGATGCTCTGTGGGGTTTTGCCGTGCTAGACCCAGCCACCAGCAATAACCCAAAGGCGTTTATTGATCAAAGCACACTGACAAAAAAATCTATTCAAGGCGCTCGTATAGGGGTCATTACGGCACTATTTGAAGGTTGTGAGGGCGGCATAGATAAACAAGTATTAAACGCGTTAGCAAAACTAGAAGCTGCGGGAGCAGTTTTAGTAGAGTTAGATTGGCCTTATCTTGAAGAGACTTATCAACTGTTTTTAGAAGGTGGCTTTTCAGCACTAGAGTTCCCAGCATTTATCAAAACTGAAGCGAGAACGCCTTGGTTTGAACAATTGGCCCCAAGCACTAAAATGCGTTTTGCCCACCTTACAGATGCTGACATAGCCGACGCGCCAGCACGAGTTGCCGAAAAAAGTGCACTTATAAACACGTTCAACCAAGCTGCAGAAACACTTCTAAAGCGCGTTGATTTTGCTGTTTGCCCAACCTGCCCTATCAGCGCGCCAACTCTGGCCTATGTTGAAGCGAGTATGGAGCATTATAAAGAGCGTAATATCCAAGCTTTGCGCAATACCCAAGTGGCCAATTTACAACATCTTTGTGCCGCCACACTGCCCTGCGGATTGGACGATTATGATATGCCATTAGGCTTACAAATAATGATGGGGCACGGACAAGACCAACAGCTTATGCACTGGAGCTGCACAGTGGAATCTATTATTGGTGATGCCAAGCATCACTACAACTGAGTCATATCGATGATCAAAACCCCTGGTCTTCAAGCCTATACATTACTTGCTGTGCAAGGGGCTGTATGGGGTTCATCTTTTCAGGCTATTAAATATGCCTTAGAAGGGTTTGGGCCCATTAGCATTGCTGCTGGGCGCATATTTATTGCTGCATTCGTGCTGCTAGTGTATGCCTTAATGCAAGGGGACCGCCTACCTCGCTCTGCGTCTATTTGGATGAGTTTTTTGCTCATTGGTTTCTTCAACTGTGCCCTACCATTTTTTCTAATTCCTTGGGGTGAGCAATCATTGGATTCTGGTAGAGCAGCAATTTTTATGGCTACAGGCCCCTTAATAGCCATCCTTTTGGCCCACTTTACCAGTGCCAACGAACACATCACTGGGTATAAAGCGGCAGGCTTTATACTTGGGTTTATTGGCGTGTTGTATGTTATTGGGTTAGACACATTTAGCACAGGTATGGGCGACGTATTACCTCAGTTAGCAATTATTGTTGCCGCAGCATCCTACGTTATTTCAGGCGCCATGGTTAAACAAGTTAAAGGCGTGAGCAGTGCGATGCTGTCGGCAGGCGTTCTTTTGGGGGGCTGTCTTATCACCTTGCCTGCTAGCCTGTTTTTTGAAAACCCCCTAGCCCATTCTGAAAGCATGCCTAACTCAGCAATTATTGCGCTAGTGTATTTAGGGCTAATACCTACAGGCGCTGCTTTTTTTGTACGCTTTTACTTGATCCGCATGTACGGTTACACCTTTGTTGCCCAAGTGGGGTATCTAGTCCCCATATTTAGCGTCTTGTTCGGTGTAGTGTTGTTAGGTGAAACTTTAACCACAGCGATGGTGGGTGGATTGTTGCTTATCCTAGGCGGTATTGTATTGAGTCGCAGGGGCAATAAGGCTCAGAAAAAGTAGGTTTTAGCTGATAAAAAATAAGTTATTACTGGCTCAGCTAACTCTCGTATGGCGACTTGACGCCAAACCCTGAAGCCTCTGTCAACCATGTGAGTCATTGACACCTAGGTACTGGACAACTCTATACCAAACGCCGGCTTTTGCATTGCCTTTGGTTAGGCTCTCACTATTGTAATGCGAGTCACCGCAACCTTTAATAGATAGCCTGGGTTGGTGATCTTTTCACAAACCCGCATTATCTTTGCACTCCTTTGCAGTATCTCCACCCACCCTTACACTTGAATGCCTATACTTAAAATACCTCATTTAGGGGAAGCTCTATAGGGAAGAAGAGCATCAACGTAGATAACAAATGCGGCATAATGATTGACCTGTTATAGCGTTAATAGGCAACTATAGTTGTGCTGCAGTTAAACAAAGAGAAAACTAATGAATTTAAAAAAATCGATTGTTAATGTTGCGCTCATGTCCTTAATTACGTTAGCAGCAGTGCCTGCTTTTGCTGGCGCTCATGGGGTAATGGTTGGCAGTGCAGAAATGGTGGCATCTAAAACCATCGTTGAGAACGCATCTGCGTCAGACGAACTTGCTGTTTTGGTGGCTGCAGTAACAGCTGCTGGTTTGGTAGACACTTTACAGGGTGATGGCCCGTTTACCGTTTTAGCACCCACTAATGCAGCCTTTGCTAAGTTGCCTGCCGGCACAGTGGATACGTTGCTAAAACCTGAGAATATCGGGACGCTTAGAACCATACTCACTTGCCACGTAGTTGCAGCAAAAGCGATGGCTGCAGATGTCATTAAAATGGCCACTGATAATGGTGGTATGGCTAAAGTAGGTACTGTAGGTGGGTGCATGCTAACTGCAAAGTATAGTAACGAACAAGTTACTTTTACAGATGAGAATGGCAATGTAGCGACTGTAACGATTGCAGACGTACCACAGAAAAATGGTGTGATACATGTGATTGATACTGTGTTGCTACCAAAGAGTTAGGTAACAAATTAACGTCACTCCCCCCTAAAGGCTGCTCGTTCAATACTGGCAGTCTTTTTTTATCTAAGATTCAGCTTTTTAAACTATTTTTCAATGTTAACTTTGCCTAAGCGCCCACAGCTTACCGCGTTAAAGAGAAGATACTTTACAGCATCACATCGCACTGCCTCAGGCCAGCTGAAAGAATTATTCCTTTAGGTATATCAACTGGGTTTGTTTTTATGGGCTTAGCTTTTTATGGTGCAGTCGCTCTGCAAACTAATTTAAATTTCAGGAACGAGTACTAACTTTCCTGTAAAACCTTTATTCAAGAAATCTGTCTGGGCTTTGTGTATTTGTGTGAGTGGGTAGCTGCGAGCCACCACTGGGCGAATGTCTTCTGCTTCGATGTAGCTCACTAGGTTGCTAAATACAATAGGGTCTTGAAACGTACAGCCAAAGAAAGTCAGGTCTTTTAAATATAGCGTGCGAATATCCAGCTCTACCATAGGCCCAGCAATGGCGCCAGAAACTGCGTAGCGGCCACCTCTGCACAGTACGTCCAGCAGCTGCGGCCAGTCTGGCCCAGCCACCAAATCGATAACTAAATCTACGTTATCAGCGCCAATGGCAGTGATAAGATTATCACCCCGAGCTACCAGCTGATCGGCGCCTAACGCTCTAACATCATCGTGCTTGGTAATGCCTGCAACAGCAATCACATAAGCGCCACGGCGTTTTGCTAACTGCACTGCAGCAGAGCCCACGCCGCCAGACGCACCCATAATTAATACCCGCTCGCCAGACTTTAAATCAGCCCTATGAAGCATGTTTTCCGCTGTGGAATATGCACAAGGAATAGAGGCCAGTTCAACATCACTCCAAGGAGTATTTACCACATATGCCTCATCACTCAGGGCACAAGTATATTGCGCGAAACCACCATCATATTCAGACCCAAAAGTGACACAATCAAAGCGCTTTTTAGTATATGGATCTTGCTGCATAGTACGTACAATAACGCGTTCACCTATACGTTTACTGCTCACACCTGCACCTACAGAAACCACTTCACCACACACGTCTGCCCCTTGGATACGAGGCAATTGTAATGCACTTCCTGACCATGTGGCAGTCGCCGCATCCAGCTCATCATAACCTTGGTTGGCACCAGTGCTGGTGTCACCTGTGACTTGTTTAGAGTACCAGCCTATGCGGGTGTTAATGTCAGTATTATTCACGCCTGCCGCCAATACTTTAAGTAATACTTCACCCTTTTTAGGCTTGGGTGTGGGAATGTCTTCACAATACACCAATTGGTCTAGGCCTCCATGGCCAACCAAGTGTACACCCTTCATTGTTGCTGGCGTGGTGGAATCTAGCGCGTCGTTTTTAGGGTTCATACAAGTTTGAGGCAACAGTGAAAAGGGCAGTAACCCTAGCAGTTTGATATGTGACACACAAGTGACTTTATAGGGTAATCAAGATCAACACCATGCTAGCCTAGTATTGGCTTACTGTTTTATTTAGAATAGTCTAATGCATCATAAATTGCCGATACATCGAGCGCTTGTGCAGGAGGTAGCACACCATGGCCACTCACCATAATGAGCCTCTAGCCTATGGGCTAAAAAATAATTCTCATCAGCTTTTCCAATGGCTATTACAAGTGTTTTTTGTAGGGCTAATGCTAGGGACAACTCGTATAGTTATTACGCCGCTAGCGGAACAGGAATTTGGCTTGGCTAAAGACTCTCTATTACTACTGAGCACCTTTGTTATAGCCTTTGGAGTGGTTAAAGGGTGTATGAATTTTGTCGCGGGGTACTGGGCCGAAAAAATAGGCCGAAAACCTGTTCACCTTTTGGGCTGGCTTATTGCTTTACCTATTCCAGTATTATTTTATTTTGCCCAATCGTGGGCCTGGGTAGTCTTTGCAACTATTCTTTTGGGTATCAACCAAGGCCTCACCTGGTCTATGAGTCAAACTGCTAAATTAGACATTACCGCAGCCCATGAGCGCGGGTTGACTATCGGTTTAAATGAGTTTGCAGGATACACAGGTGTTGCTTTGGGCGGTTTAGCAAGTGCTTACATTAGCCAGTGGCTTGGGCTCAAAACTGGGTTGTTAGTCATTGGCCTGGTTATTATTAGCCTTGCTTTCATCCTCACATTGATTAACATTGTTGAGACTCGTCCATGGGCTTTGTATCAAACGCAAAAGCCCTCATTCACAGGCTCCCCAGACACTATTTCTACCTGGTCAGTGTTTAAACGCATGAGTTGGAGCAATTCACAGCTACTCGCTATCACCCAAGCAGGCTGTGTAGAAAAATTTGTTGACGCGTTAGTGTGGATTGTCTATCCCATTTACCTGTACCAAAAGACACAAGATTTGCCATTAACGGGCTGGATCATTTCAATATATGGTTTAGTTTGGGGTGCTAGCCAGTTACTCACTGGACACTGGTCTGATAAGTATGGACGCAAGAGGTTAAATGTCACTGGCATGGCGATAACGACTATGGGTGTGCTCATCATGCCCCTCAACGAAACAGTCTTATGGTGGAGCTGCAGCGCTGCCCTCACAGGTTTAGGAATGGCCTTACTATACCCAAACTTAGCCGCCGCCGTAGCGGACTATTCTCAACCCCAGTGGCGTGCTACCGCCATTGGGGTTTATCGATTTTGGCGTGACTTAGGGTATGCAATTGGTGCCTTAATATTAGGCCTTGCCGCGTTTTGGACACAAGACTTAAGCACAGCGTTTTGGGTGGTAGGTGGGTGTATGGCAATTTCTTCAGCTTGGTTAGCTGCCAAGAGTTAAGCTATAAAAGGTACATTACTAATTAATGTTTCTCAGCATTTTATTGGGCTAATAAAGCCACTTTTATATCAGGCTTTAAAAAGGTTATGATGGCTTAAAAGTGAATATACTGCAGACCAATATGCCCCAGCAAAAACATATCCAGCAAAAGCTCGCTAACCTGCGCCAACATTTAGTATTACTGCTGCAGCAAACTAACGCTTTAAATTCGCGTGGCTCAACGACCTTGCAGTCAGTGATTAAACGGCTTAGCACACCTGGAGACGTTAAGCTTCAAGACTACCAGGCTAATCCTTTGGCTGATTTGTTACCACAAATAAAAAAAGCTAATGCAACCTTGCCGTTGATGTGCCAAAACATGGTCAATAAGGTCATAGACCTTGCTGATGACCTGCCCTGGTATCAAAGGCCTGTAGTTAATAACCAAAGCTTTATGGCGAGTCATGTGAATGCCCAAATTATTGGCCCCGAGGGGTTGGAAGTGCGGCAAGATTTAATTGTCGGCGTTACTTTAATGCGCCCCAATATAGACTATCCAGACCACCATCACGAGCCAGAAGAGCTATACCTTGTGCTCAGTGATGGTAGGTGGCGCCAAGGCAATGGTGATTGGCATACACCGGGCTTGGGTAGCCTAGTGTATAATTCTAGTGATTTGATGCATGGCATGAAATCTGTCAACACACCTTTATTTGCCATTTGGTGCTTGCCCTTAAACAAGCCTTTTACACCTTTTAGCACCCCTATAAGTGGCCCTATTGGTCCAAGTCCCACTGCTTAGCGGCCTTTATGAAGCCATCTACATCAGCTTCCTTAGTCGTGAAATTAGTGACCAAGCGAACAACATTCTCACCCCATCGATTACTGTAAAAATAAAAGCCTTGGTTAAGTAAACTATCAATCATGGCTTTTGGCATCTTACAAAAGAACATGTTTGAAACCGTTTCCCCTTGCATGTCGATCCCATTAATCGAGCGTAACCCTTGGTCTAACCGCAGAGCCATAGCATTAGCTTGGCGGGCATTATTAAGCCACAGGTCTTGCTTTAAATACGCTACTAACTGTGCAGACATTAAGCTCATTTTAGACATTAAATGGCCAGACCTCTTGCGTCTCCATGCCATTTCTTTTGCCAAGGTTGGGTCAAATAACACGATGGCTTCTACCGCTAAAGTGCCGTTCTTGGTTGCCCCAAATGACAATACATCAACACCAGCTTGCCATGTCATAGCTGCAGGAGAGCAGCCCAAAGACACTAATGCATTAGTAAATCGAGCACCATCCATATGGAACTTTAGCTTATTTTGTTTGCATATTCGGCCAATTTCAGACAACTCTTGTAAACTATACACGCTGCCCGTCTCAGTGATTTGACTCACACTGACTACAGCAGTTTGCACTGTGTGCACGTCACCCGTATTTGGCACAGCCTTAGCGGCTAATTCTTTGGGGCAAAGCTTACTGTGCTCACCATCCACAAAAGCCAGTTTGGCGCCATGCGTAAAGAATTCTGGGGCACCGCACTCATCAATATTAATATGGCTTTGCGGGTGGCAAAGTACAGACCCCCACGGTGGTGTCAGCACACTTAAAGCCAAGGCATTAGCCGCGGTGCCTGTGGCTACTAAAAACACACTTACTGGACACTCAAAAATTTCTGCTAGGAGCTGTTCTACCTGCTGACTATGTTCGTCGTTACCATAGGGCTGCTGGATAGCCATGCCCGCATCCATAATAGCCTGCAATACACTATGTGCTGCACCTGCAGTATTATCACTAGAAAATACTTTATTAATCATTCCCCGATCTTCATGGGCAGACATTGTTCATCTCCATCAATTTTATCCTTGTGACACTAACTGCCATAAGGCACTCACTAAGGGTTTTTTAAGGTTCTTTTTAAGGGCAAATAAACCCACATCATAAGCCTCAAGTTGTGGTTTTACATCTAATATTTGAATGCGGTCAATAGTCGGGCTGTTATCCAACACAATCTTTGGTACTACACCGATGCCTAAACCAAGGCTAACCATAATGACGATAGCCTCATTACCAGCCACCTGTGCATACACTTTTGGCGTTACGTCCATCGCCCTAAACCACGCATCTGTTCGCTGACGAGATAAGCCATCTTCTGCCAAGATCATAGGTACTTTAGCCCATTCTTTAGGGCTAGTTGGGGTAATTAATGGCTGTTCTAGGCTGGTTTGGTCTTTGGCTGCTATAAAGACCAATGGGGATATAGTAATCGGTTTAAAGGCAAGTTCCCTCGGCAAATTTTTTGGCCTCGCAGCAATGGCAAGGTCTTCTTCCCCAGAAATTACATGCGCAATACCTTGGTCTGGATCACCCGTGTGAAGTTTAATTTCTATATTTGGATGATCCTGACGGAAGCGCTGAAACAAGTCAAATAATAAACTATAAACAGCTGTGACAGAGCAATATAAACTCACCTCACCTTGCAATTGATCATGGGCATTTTGCACTTGATTGCGGATAGCAATCCATTCACCTAATGCAGAACGAGCGTAGCTCACAAAAGCTTGACCTTCAGATGTAAGTTGCACGCTGCGGTTGTCGCGATTGAACAATGGTGCACCTAGTTCTTCTTCTAATTGCCTTATGTTGCGAGACAGTGCAGACAAACTAATGTGGCACGCAGCACTCGCTTTGCCAAAATGTAAGCTCTCGGCTAAGGTTAAAAAATGTTTGAGATGTTTTATGTCCACAACACAAATTTTAGCACAATTTTAGATTAGTGTTGCATTATATGGCTCACTATGTGGCATATATATCAATTTACGAAAACATTAACAGAGCGTATCATTACCATACGTGAACAGCTATATGCTATTTCTTAAACCACAGGGCCTTCCTATGTCTAATAACTATTTTAATACCTTGCCTTTGCGAGAGCAGCTTGAACAACTAGCCAAGTGCCGTTTTATGCACATGGATGAATTTACCGAAGGTGTAGATGCCCTTAAAGGTAAGAAGATGGTCATTATTGGATGTGGCGCTCAAGGCCTCAACCAAGGCTTAAATCTACGTGACAGCGGCCTAGACGTTTCCTATACCTTACGCCAGTCTGCAATTGACGAAAAACGTCAATCGTTCAAAAATGCATCTGAGAATGGTTTTACCGTAGGCACCTACGAAGAACTCATCCCTACTGCGGACATCGTGCTTAACCTAACTCCAGACAAGCAGCACTCGCCAGTAGTAGAAGCTGTTATGCCATTAATGAAGCAAGGGGCATGCTTGTCCTACTCTCATGGTTTTAACATTGTTGAAGAAGGCATGAAGATTCGTGATGACCTAACGGTAATCATGGTTGCTCCTAAATGCCCAGGTTCTGAAGTACGAGCAGAATATGTACGTGGATTTGGCGTACCTACGCTTATCGCAGTGCACGAAGATAACGACCCACAAGGCCACGGCCTAGCACTAGCTAAAGCTTACGCCGTAGGAACCGGCGGCCACAAGGCTGGTGTGTTGATGTCATCTTTTATTGCTGAAGTAAAGTCTGACCTTATGGGTGAGCAAACAATCCTTTGTGGCATGCTACAAACGGGTTCTTTGTTGTGCTTTGACAAGATGATCGATAAGGGTGTTGATGCAGGTTATGCCTCTAAGCTAATCCAGTACGGTTGGGAAACTGTTACTGAAGCACTGAAGTATGGGGGTGTAACTAACATGTTAGATCGCCTTTCTAACCCCGCTAAAATTAAGGCTTTTGACCTTTCTGAAGAATTGAAAGTGATCATGCGTCCTTTGTACAATAAGCATCAAGATGACATTATTAATGGCACCTTCTCTCGCACCATGATGGCAGACTGGGCTAACGATGACGTTAACCTTTTAGGCTGGCGTGCCGAAACAGGCGAAACTGCTTTTGAAAAGACCACCGCGGGTGACATGGAGATCTCTGAGCAAGAGTACTTTGACCACGGCATTTTAATGGTAGCGATGGTTAAAGCTGGTGTAGAGCTCGCTTTTGAAACTATGACTGCAGCAGGCATTATTGCAGATTCTGCTTACTATGAATCGTTGCATGAAACACCATTGATTGCTAACACTATTGCTCGTAAAAAGTTATACGAAATGAACGCGACTATCTCTGATACCGCAGAATATGGCTGTTACTTGTACAACCATGCCTGCTTACCTTTGTTGGGTGACTTTATGAAAGACATCGATACAGACGTCATCGGGCGTGGCCTTTCTTCAGACGACAACGGCGTAGATAACGCCCGCTTAATCGAAGTAAATGAGGCCTTACGTAGCCACCCAGTGGAAGCTATTGGCGCTACGTTGCGTGGCCATATGGCAGACATGAAGAAGATTGTTTAAGGTAAGTTGTTAATGATGCAGCTGCACGATTTGTCCGTAGAGTTTGATGAGGGTTTTCAGCTTAAACACATTAATTGGCAAGTCGAGCAGCATCAACACTGGTTAATTACTGGCGCAAATGGTGCTGGTAAATCTGCCCTCGCCGCAGTGCTGGCTGGCTATGGAGAAATTCTAGCTGGCAGCACTAGTGGCATTCCTTCTAATATTGGCTGGGTATCTTTTGAGGCCCAAGCCGAACTCATTCAAGCCGAACTCAAAAAAGATGATGCTGACATTTTAGACGTCATAAGCCTCGGCACTCCTGTGCGTGAAATCATCTTTACCAATGAAGTGGACCCAGTAATAGCCCAAGATTTAATTCACAAGTTTGAGTTAAATTACCTTCTTGAACGCGCTTTTCGAAAGTTATCAACAGGTGAATCCCGCAAAGTTATGCTGATACGAGCCTTGTCTTGTCACGCAGATCTACTCATTTTAGATGAGCCCTTTGATGGCCTAGATAGCGCAGCTCACACCATGCTTCAAGGCCACCTTATCGACGTGGTAAAGCACACTCCTGTGGTTATGGTGCTCAATCGTTTTGATGAAATACCAGGTTTTATTAGTCACATCGCTTATGTTGAGCACGGTGAACTTCGCCATCAGGTGAAACGCCAAGACACCAAGGCTTACGATGAGCTCTATCAGTTGTTGCACCTTAAAACTACAGACTTACAGGTTCCTACTGCAGATACTGAGAATTCAATACCCGCCCTAGACCCAAAAAAACCCCTGGTAAAACTCAATAATATTTCTATTAAGCACACCGACATGGTGTTGATTAAGGACCTTGATTGGTGCATACAGCCCAATGAAAATTGGCAACTTAGTGGCCCTAATGGCAGTGGTAAAACAGCGCTTTTGTCGCTTATTACTGGTGATCATCCCCAGTGTTACACCAACGATATTTATGTGTTTGGTTACCAAAGAGGAAATGGCGAAAGCATTTGGCAGATTAAACAATACATCGGTTACGTCTCCACGGCTTTGCAATGGGAATACCGCGTAGGCACCAGCTTACGAAATGTTATCATTTCTGGCTTTTATGATTCAATTGGCTTGTATAGCCGAAGCAGTGACCGACAAAAGGAAATTGCAGATGAATGGTTAGCTTTATTGGGCATGGGCAACCGAGGCGACCAGCCATTTAATAAGCTATCTTATGGTGACCAGCGCTTACTACTCATCGCTAGAGCTATGGTTAAGCACCCTCCACTTCTAATTCTAGACGAACCTTGCTTGGGCCTAGACGATATCAATCGTCAGCTAGTGTTAGCCTTGATTGAGAAAATTTGTGCAGCAAGGGAAACTTCTGTTATTTACGTTAATCATCATGCACAAGACCGCATTGTGGGTATAAATAACTATTTAGCGTTAGAAAAATCATCTGACAATAGCTAACTTTTGCCTGTGGCCATTATTAAACAAACTCATTCATTTGATAAGGAAGTTGCGTTAAGCAAATGCTATTCACCTACCTTAGATAATGTGGTTTCGCTCACTTCCATGCCCCACACGCGGATGCACTTATCTAATATGATATGCACCTGAACACTGTCCAGCATTAGCATATCGCCTGTAATTTTTTGCTATTCATTGGTGTGCTTCATGCGACTTTATGTCGGCTAATTGGCTACTACTAACCCAAAATACCACTCGTTTGAAGTTAGGTAGTAAACGCTGCCATGTTATGTTTGACGAATTAAAAAATATTGAGAGAACGAAGTGTACCGACCTCGACAGGCCAAATTATTTTGTAAATGAGAATCGTTCGTGTTATTATTCTCATCGTTATGTAGTATCTGCATGACTTTAAGTTTACACATTAACGGAGATTACAATGCAAATTAGTACACAGTTGAGGAAATTTTTCTCTACTTTAACAGTGCTGACTCTAATGGTTGCTATAGCCCCTGCAGCTCAGGCTGAAACTATTGAAGTGACCGATATGGCTGGTCGCACAGTTATGGTCAAAAAAGACCCACAAAAGGTAGTTATCGGTGAAGGCCGAATGATTTACTCAATTGCACTGCTTGACAAAGATGATCCATTTAAGCGTATTGCTGGATGGAAAGACGATATGGTCAAGTTTGACCCAGATGCTTATCGTAAATATTTAGATGTATTCCCTCATGCCAAAAAAATTCCTAGTTTTGGCAGCCCATACTCTGACGAGTGGAACATTGAAGCGGTCATCGCTTTGGGTACAGAAGTAGTCTTGATGAATCTTGGAAACTTATTGAAAGCTCAAGAGAGTGGCATTATAGAAAAGCTTGAGAAAGCTGGTGTTGCCACTATATTTGTTGACTTCCGCCAGGACCCAACGCAAAACACTCTTCCAAGTATACAGTTATTAGGGCGTATTTTTGACAAGCGTGATGAAGCTGATTCGTTTTCTGATTTTTATGTTGCACAAATGAAATCTATTTATTCGCGTGTAGACCGCATTCCTTTGGATGAAAGGCCAGTAGTGTTTATCGAGCGTGCAGCTGGATATAACCCAGATAAGTGCTGCAGCACCTTTGGCGCGACCAATTTAGGCCGTTTAGTTGATTTAGCTGGTGGTCGCAACTGGGGTTCTTCTAAAACACCTGGGTTTTCTGCAAAAGTTAGCTTGGAAGCCATATTTGCTGATGATCCAGAAATCATCATAGGTACAGGCGCTAACTGGGCTGAAGCCAATCCAGCCACTGTGGCAGTGCTGTTTGGGTATGAAGCCGATGAGAAGATGGTACAGGAACGCTTAGGAGCTTTGGCAAACAGGTCTGGTTGGCCTGAATTGTCAGCAGTGAAAAATGGTCGCTTCCACTCCATCTATCACCAATTCTACAACAGCCCTTACCACTTTGTTGCTATGCAGGCTTTTGCTAAGTGGCTACACCCAGAATTATTTGACGATATTGATCCAACGTCAACGATGGAAGAACTTCATGACAGATTTCTTCCTATTGACTACTCTGGCGTATTCTGGGGTAGCTTGGCAGCAAGTTCTAATCAATAACTAATTATTAAGTAAAAAGGTCCCTTGAGTTAAGGGACCAACTTTAGGAGGTTAGAAGGGGTTATGAACACCAATACACAAAAAGTTGAAATGCAACATGCTTATGCTGCTCAGATCGGGCGGAAATACTGGATTATGGCGATCATTATTAGCCTTTTAATAATAAGTTTTTTTATCGACGTATCTACTGGTCCCGGCAACTATCCACTTTCCACTGTGTTGGGGGTGTTTTCTGAACCTGAATCCCATGGTATTAGGCTACAAGTTATCATGTGGGATTATCGTCTTCCTATTGCTGTCACTGCTGTATTAGTGGGTGCTCTTTTAGGATTAGCAGGGGCCCAGATGCAAACCATCCTCAATAACCCGTTGGCAGAGCCATTTACTCTTGGCGTCTCTGCTGCTGCCAGTTTTGGTGCATCCTTGGCCATTGTACTTGGGTTTAGCGTTGTCCCTGGTGTGGGGGGATTGCTTGTTACTGCAAATGCGTTTGTATTTTCACTTATGACTTGTGGGTTTATTTTGTTTGCAACTCGCCTAAAAGGTGTGGGCTCTGAAACCATGATTCTTTTTGGTATAGCTATATTTTTCACTTTTTCAGCCCTACTTGCCCTAATGCAGTACATGGCATCTGAAGATCAGATTGCCCGTATTGTGTTTTGGATGATGGGCTCTTTGAGTCGCGCAAGCTGGGATAAAATCGCTTTGGGCGGAATTCTTCTGGCCATAGCTATTCCGTTTAGTTTGCTGAGAACCTGGCCCATGACCGCCCTAAGAATGGGGGAAGTGACTGCAAACAGTATGGGTGTTGACGTGCCTCGACTAAGAGTCGAGATGCTAATTTGCATTTCGTTGTTAGCTGCAACAGCTGTATCATTTGTGGGCACGGTCGGGTTTGTTGGGCTAGTCGGGCCACATATTGCCCGCTTACTAGTAGGTGAAGATCAACGTTTCTTCGTGCCTCTGGCTGCCATTATTGGCGCGCTTGTGCTGTCCCTCACCTCACTGATATCTAAATCAATTACACCGGGGATTATTTATCCCATTGGCATAATAACCTCTCTAATTGGTGTGCCCGTGTTTGTCTCCATTATTTTAAGTACGCGTCGGGAGAAATTATCATAATGTTATCTATAAACCATATCTATGCCGGATATCCTGGTAAGAAAGTGCTTAAGGATATATCAATTTCAAACTTGGAGGGTGGTGAGCTAGTGGGGTTGATCGGCCCGAACGCATCGGGTAAATCAACGCTTTTCAAGTCTATTGCAGGTCTAATCAAACCCTTGTCAGGAAGCATTGACCTAGGCAGTGTCGAATTAACTCAGTTGCATAGGCGGAATCAGGCGCGGCTAGTAGCCTATATGCCTCAGGCTGTCGGTTGTAATGCCATACTTACTGTGTTTGAAAGTGTACTTTTAGCATTAAAACAAACCACAGGTTGGCGAGTAGGTAAAGCAGACTTGCACCAAGTGTCTCAAGTACTAGATACGCTGGAGCTAGCGCATTTAGCAAACCGAGGGATCGCAGACCTCAGTGGTGGGCAAGCGCAAATGGTGGCGGTAGCACAAACCCTAGTTCGTGCGCCTGCCGTTATTTTGTTAGACGAGCCAACTAGCGCCCTAGATTTGCATCATCAGTTATCAATAATGAATGCGATTCACATAGAGACGAAGCGGCGTAAACCGATTGTCATGGCAGCACTTCATGATCTTAATTTGGCAGCTAAGTTCTGCGATCGTTTAATCTTATTAAATGATGGGCGCATTATCGCTGATGGAACGCCAGAGCTAATCCTAAAAATGCCAGAACTTGGAGAAACCTACGGGGTTTCTGCTGGAGTTGAGCGAACCACCCGTGGCGCCTTGTATGTAGATGCACATTTGACATCTAGCGTGGCATTAAGTTGTAACTATGTTAGCGCATAATAATACAGGTAGGTTTAGCTAAATCAGACAAGGAAGTCACACACCGAATTGGCTAAACAATAATAGTTTTGGAGTAAATTTAGTAATGAGCAACAGTATTTTTAAAACGTGGTCTGAAGATGACCAGGATATGGAAGTTCGTCATCAAAGGCATTGGCAACATTTGATCGATCTTATTGAGGAACCTATTCTGAACGGTCTCACTGTGTTGGATTTTGGTTGTAATCAGGGTGGATTTCTAAGGGCTCTTTATGCTCGAAAGCCATTCTTAGCAGGCGTGGGTGTAGATATAGTCGAACAGTCAGTTGCCGTAGGTGAATCTCGAAAAGGTAATTTACCCCTCTCCTATGAAGTCACAACTACACCAGAACATCACACAAATAAGTTTGATGTGGCATTTAGTAATGCCGTAATTTATTTGATTGAGGACCTCAATAATCACGCTAAGATTATCAAAACTATGTTAAAACCTGGTGGCGTCTATTATGTCACTCATTCTGAATACCAACTTGGAGATGAACTGGAATCGATGCAAGCTAGAATCAATGCCTATAGCCCAATGCCAATGCACAATCACACACTCTCCCAGATCGCTCAAGCCTTTATAAATTCAGGTTTTTCTGTGGGTGTTCAACTTTTCCGCGCAGATGGCTTTATATCAATTGATCGGGAGCAGCTTGGGACTAAAGAAGTGATCGATAAGGTACGTCATGCTAGTGTGCAAAAGCATATATTCCGGATGCGGTCACCAATAAAGGTCTAATGAATGGGCCTCAACACACTAGAGATTACTAATCGAAGTAAGGCAGAATTATAAAACTACTCTTTGGCCAGATAACACGGAAACTCTGGTCAGCTTTATTATAGCCATCGGGAATGACCTAAAGCATCCAATTTTAAGCCTAACCATGTGGGTTGTAATTTAAACCCTATTCTTGTGCATGGAGTTGCACACTCGTTAACACTTTTTAGGCATAGTACCTCCCTCCTTTTTTTAAGTATCCAATGGGTCTGTATACCAGAAAATTAATCTACCCATATAGTCACTCACATAAGCTAACCTGCAGCGTTTAAGACCCATTTATTTTCTCGCCACACTCCTGTTATTAAGGTATTGTTTACGCTTAGGCGGTTGATCTAATTAAGGAACTTAAATGAAAAGTTGGTTTTTACTATTTTTAGCTGTAGTGTTTGAGGTGGTAGGCACTTCAGCCATCAAACAGTCTGCTGGGTTTACCAAGTTCTTTCCTTCTTTAGCGGTTGCTGTCTGTTTTGTGGTGTCGTTTTACCTATTAACTTTTTCCCTAAAAGTTCTCCCTATTGGCGTGGTCTATGCGGTGTGGTCAGGCATGGGTATTGTGCTTATTTCAGTCATTGGTCATTGGTTCTTTAATGAGCGACTTGATACCCCAGCGATCATCGGCATCAGTTTTATTCTTTCTGGTGTCATTATTATGCAAATTTTTTCTAGGGCCGTTGCTCACTAAATTAACCCGTAATAGGACTTCCTTATGCCCAAAATAGGCATGCCAGAAATTAGGCGCCCTCAACTGATACGCGCCACTATGGAAGTTATTAAGCAAGTAGGGTTTCTTAATGCTTCGGTGGCTAAAATTGGTCAACAAGCTAGTATTTCCCCAAGCATTATTAATCATTATTTTGATGGCAAAAGCGGCCTTGTAGAGGCCACTATGCGAAGTATTTTAAAAGACCTTGCCACCGGCATTAACATGCGCCTAGCTAACGTACCTAAAGACGATATGGTGGGGCGTATAGAAGCCATTGTAGGAGAAAATTTTAGCACCCACCAACAAGATGAAGCGGTGGTAAAAACTTGGCTCGCTTTTTGGGCTCAAGCTATGCATGACCCTGCGTTAAACCGCTTACAGCGAGTGAATGAAAAACGCCTACTGTCTTACTTAAGGTTTGAGTTAAAGCGCTGCATGCCTCATCAGCAGGCGCAAATGGTGGCAACAAGCATAGCTGCACTTATTGATGGGATTTGGTTACGAGGTGCTCTTAATCCCCAAGGCATTGACTCAAGTTTAGCCCGCCAAGTCATTACAGACTATTTGTCGTTGTACCTAAAGACAGAGTCTTAATGATTAACACCATATACTATCAGGTCATTAAACACTTTTTCTGCTGCTTCTAACGCCCCTTCAACTAAGCCACTAAATCCCTTTGCTGTTTCAGCAGATGAGAACATAATGCGGCCTTGCCATAAGTGGTCCAGCTCTGTTAACGAACCACACTGGGGCTGCACTTTTTGCTCAACATCAGCCGCTGTCGCTGTCAGTGGGTCAGCAGCCCAGTCTTGCAATGAAACCTGCAGGGGGTGAGCAGCTTCGGGACCAAACATTTGCCTTAACTGGGTGATCGCTTGTTCTATTAACTTCTTTTCAGGTACTTGTCTTTGTTGCACCGGCCAGCCAAAAAAACCAAAAAGGGCTCCTCTAGATTCATTTTCAGGGGAGGCGTCGTGAATTTCTGATAATGGGCCAATACGACTCACACCGTCTCCAGACAACCCATGGTCACGCCAAAACGGCTTGGAGTAGACTGCTGTAAACTTACTTTGACCTGCCATCCATGTAGGGATATCACCCATCACTTGAGTTTGTTCAGGCTTCAACTTTGGGAAGAAGCTAATAGACTTGGCGACTAACCGAGGTGGCACTGCCAGCACAATTCGCTGAGCGAGTATGGTTTTAGTACCACAAGAGGTTGCGCACTTGACACTCACCCCTGCCTCAGCTTGAGTAATGCTGCGCACTGTATGGTTTAACCAAACTCGTTCAGCCTCTAACTTAGTGGACAGGCGATCTATAATGCTTTGTTGGCCTCCCTGAACTCTCAAGGACCCAGACATCGGTGCAGCATTAATGGTTGTATCGATGGATCCAAATTGATCCTGGTACACTAGAGTGCCTTGGTCATACTGGGGGTAAAGCTTGATACCAAGCTGCCTAGCAAGCTGGTTTATTCTCGGTTGGTTTGGCCACACCCATGAAGGCCCTAGATCATAGCGATGATGACCAGATTCGGGCTGAACCCCTTCGGCCATTGATTGGGACACAATACGGCCTCCCAGCCTGAACCGTGCATCAATTAAGCAATAGTGAGTGCCTCGCTGTTGCAGCAGCTGGGCCAAGCGCATACCACTTATTCCAGCACCGACAATAAGCACCTCATACATTAGCATTCATCCAAAATGTTGCTAAAGGTCAATGTTCCAGTTAGCGACTTAAATTATACAAGGCCCAAAATTCATCAACCCGTGCACCATCATAATGGTCAGAGTATTCTTCTGGCAATAGCTGCAAGTCGCCGTGGGTTGCTGGGTGACAAATGATTTCTGTAGGCTCAGTGACCTTATCTAACTGACCTTGCCACTGATTGCGTAAGACAAACTGCTTACGGCCAGGGTATTTAAACGGCAGGTAAGATAAACCGGTGCGATCTGCAGCACGCTTTGCGGTAAGAGAAAACCAACACAGTAAAAATTGGGGTTTACCGAATAAACCCCAGTCCAGTACCAGCCTAGTGTGGCCTAGACCTAACATTTTTGCGTGAGGCGCAATACACTCAATAACCCCCGGCAACAAATGGACATGGTGGTGTGAATCGAAATAACTTAATACCACACCGTGTTCTTGCAACCCCTTTACTTGCAGAGTGAACTCTTGCTCTATATCTTTCAGCAATGCTCCTGATAAAGTACGGCAGCCAAACCAACTTTGTTTAATTAAATGCATCAAGGGTGGCGTTTTTGCAAGGCCATCACCCTGATGACATCCAGATTTTTGACCTAAAAGTACGCCATTAGTCAAGTTAAAGTGCAAGCCTAGCTGAATGCCAGGAACGGCTTTTAACTCATCAAGCAAATATTTTTTATGCAAGCTATTGGCCATAATTGAAACACGTTTAATAACCCCTAACTGCGCCAGCTTAAGCATACCTTCGTTAACCGCAGGAGAAATACCCCAGTCGTCAGAGGTGATTTGTAGCAATTCATTCTGGGTTTTACTCAGCGCTAATCGTGGTAGGTATTCACCACGAATTTTTTTGTATTTGAGATGTATTAAGGACCTAGTGGAGCGAATCAGTTCACTACCCAGGCTCAGGGTAGATTGGCCATGGTCGTGAATCAACGTGACTGGAATAGAAGTCACCTTGTCACCATGGCCTTGTGCCAATAAAAACATTTCCACATCGTACGAGAAGCCATGGCAGGTTAGGTGACAAAAAAGAGTGGTGGCAAAATCTCTCGTCATGAGTTTTATGCCACACTGTGTGTCAGACTGTTGAATACCAAATAGCAGCCTCACTGCTCTGTTATAGAGTAAGCCAAACATATGCCGTTTAAATAACGAGGGTAACAATGCAGTGGGCAAGTGGACCCTACTTTTCACCAAGCGGCGGTTTCCTACTGCTAAGCTAGAGCCACTTTTAATAGCTTCTTCAGCTTGTTTTAAAAAAGCTAAATCAAACGGAAGATCTGCATCAATAAAGCTAATCAAGTTGTACTGCGTTTTTAGAAAAGCTGATTGGAGAGCTGCCCCCTTGCCTGCTGGCGACAAGTGTTGATGTAATACAACGCGGGGGTCATCAGCAAACTGCGCTGTTAACGTAGCGTGGGATTTTTGAACCTCAGTTAGTTCACCATTAACACACACCACTACTTCAAACTTAGCGTTCCAGTGCTGCTGCAAATAGTCTAGCAACACTTCTACCTTGTGCAGAATAAACCCACCACTGGCTTTGGCGGGAATAATAATGGATAAATCTCGATTAACCATAGATTGGCAGCTGTCTCTTAGAACAAACTCAAAGAATTATTGTAATACAACCACTGCACGCTGTCGTGAATTTTAAAGCGCATCACAGCACCTTAAGTGCGTTAATCACCCATTAATTCAAAAGTGCGCACCGGGGTACCCGTGCGCTGTAAATGTTGCCATTGGTCTGCGATCCACAC
Source organism: Candidatus Njordibacter sp. Uisw_056 (assembly GCF_047730085.1). Taxonomy (NCBI): domain Bacteria; kingdom Pseudomonadati; phylum Pseudomonadota; class Gammaproteobacteria; order Pseudomonadales; family Candidatus Njordibacteraceae; genus Candidatus Njordibacter; species Candidatus Njordibacter sp. Uisw_056. The sequence goes on from NZ_CP159830.1 coordinate 2,334,176, forward strand.
ATTAGCATCTGCAGGTGACAACGGCTTTTTACCTAGGATTAAGTCCGCTGCTTTCTCTGCTACCATGATAGTTGGCGCGTTTAAGTTGCCATTCGTAATTACTGGAAAGATAGAGGAATCGACTACTCTTAACCCTTTTAAACCACGCACTTTGCATTGGCTATCAAGCACTGCCATAACATCTTCATCTGCTCCCATCTTGCAAGTACAGGACGGATGGTAGGCACTTTCAACATTCTCTTTCACCCAGGCATCAATTTCATCATCAGTTTGTACGTTTTGTCCAGGCTGAATTTCTTCACCTTTAAATGGGTCTAGAGCGGGTTGATTAAGCAGTTCTCGGGTAAGGCGAATACAGTCGCGCCAGTCTTGCTTATCTTGTTCTGTGCCAATGTAGTTAAACACTATTTCTGGCGCATCACTTGCTTTGTTAGACACAATACGAATATGCCCACGACTACTTGGCTTATTAGGGCCTACATGAACCTGATACCCGTGCCCATCAAAGGCTGCATTACCATCGTAGCGCATGGCTGCTGGTAAAAAATGGTATTGGATGTTTGGCCATTTAAGGCCCGCACGTGAGCGAATAAAACCACAAGATTCAAAATGGTTAGTTGCACCTAATCCAGTTTTTGTAAGCAGCCAACGAGCACCTATTAAACCCATATTAAAGTAATCAAGCTTGCTATTAAGGCTGATAGGTTGGTTACACCGGTATTGAAAGTATACTTCAAGATGATCTTGCAGGTTTTCACCAACACCCGGTAAATCATGCACCAAGGGTACATGGGCGTCAGCTAACACTTGGGCAGGCCCTACGCCAGACAGCTGCAGTAATTGTGGAGAGCCCACAGAACCTGCACTTAATATCACTTCTTTACTAGCATAGACCTGCTTCAGCTGGCTACCTTGAAGGTATTCCACCCCCGTAGCTTGTAGGCCATCAAACAACACCTTTTGAGCCGTCACCTTTTTTATTAAGGTAAGGTTAGGACGCTTAAGGGCTCTGCGTAAATGTGCATTACTGGTGCTGGAACGCACACCGCTTTTAACGGTCATGTGCATCGCACCAAAACCTTCTTGTTGCTCTCCATTAAAGTCTTTAGTGTATGGATACCCAGCTTCTTGGCCAGCATCAATGAAGGCTTGATAGAGAGGGTTGAGGCGCATGTTATTGCCACCGCAGGTGCCTACTGGGCCACTACCACCGCGATATTCGTCTTCACCACCTTGCCATGTTTCGGCCTGTTTAAAATACGGCAAGCAGTCTGCATAATTCCAACCCATTGCACCTTGCTCTTGCCACTGTTCATAATCCATTGCATGGCCACGTACATAAACCATGCCATTAATAGAAGATGAGCCCCCCAAAACTTTACCGCGGGGACAATGCATTTCACGGCCATCGAGCCCTGCTTCGGCTTGGCTGTGGAATTGCCAGGCGTATTTTTCTGTATTCATGGGGTAAGACAGAGCCGTGGGCATTTGAATGAAAATACTTTTATCAGTGCCTCCAGTTTCTAATAAGAGCACTCGATGCTCGCCACTTTGGCTAAGTCTGTTCGCCAATACGCAGCCAGCAGAACCTGCTCCAACAATAATGTAATCATATGTCTTAGTCATGCTGAAGTATTCCTTAATAGGGGGATTCTAAATCGTCTAAGCGAACAAAGACGCTTTTCACCTGCGTGTAGTGGTGCAAGGTTTCTGGGCCATTCTCCCTGCCAACACCAGATTGTTTGTAGCCACCTACTGGCATCTCTGCAGGTGAATCACCCCAGCTATTGATCCAACATATGCCAGCTTGGATCTGATTAATCACCCGGTGGGCCCTGCTAATATCTTGGCTAAATACACCCGCCGCCAAACCATAGTCTGTATCATTTGCACGAGCAATTACCTCATCTTCATCAGTAAACTTTAAAATAGACATCACTGGGCCAAATATTTCTTCTTTTACGTGCACCATGTCGTCCGTGCAATCAGCAAATATGGTGGGTTCAACAAAGTACCCGTGCTGGGTCGCCTCAGACTGATGCCGGTGTCCACCACACACTAAGCGCGCACTGGTGAGTTTGGCCCCTTCAATAAAGCCCATTACTTTTTCTAAATGTTCTATACTAATCAAGGCACCCATTTGAGTGTCTAAATCAAGCGGATCACCAAGTTTAATTCTATTGGCACATTCAACCGCTTTGGCCACAAATTCATCATATACTCCAGCCTGCACAAACACCCGAGTGCCATTAGTGCACACTTCACCTTGGGTGTAAAAATTAGCCAACATTGCCCCTGCCACAGCATTATCCAACTTGGCATCATCAAACACTAGCATAGGTGACTTGCCACCCAACTCCATGGTCACTTGTTTAAGGTTGGAAGCAGAGTCAGACATGATTTTTTTGCCAGTACCAGATTCCCCAGTAAAGGAGACTTTAGCGACATCTTTATGGGCAGTAAGCATTTGACCCACACGAAAATCACCTTGCACTACGTTAAATACGCCGTCCGGCACGCCCGCTTCAGTATAAATTTCTGCCAACTTCATGACGCTTAATGGGGTTTCTTCAGAAGGCTTAAACACCATAGTATTACCTGCAGCCAAGCAAGGCCCAGACTTCCAACAGGCAATTTGAATGGGATAATTCCAGGCTCCAATACCAGCACACACCCCTAAAGGTTCACGACGTGACATGAAAAAAGCATCTTTACCTAAGTCTTGCTGCGTGCCTTGCATGCCACAAATGAGCCCAGCATAGTACTCGATCACGTCAGCACCGGAGACTATATCCACACAATTAGCTTCTTGCAGAGGTTTACCTGTGTCTAATACTTCTAGCTGCGCCAACTCATCGTTGCGTTCACGTAATATTCTTGCTGCTTTTTGCAGGATACGTGCACGCTCAACAGGCATCATTGCAGACCAAATGGCAAACCCAGCTTGGGCCGACACAACAGCAGCATCCACGTCTCCCTGACTAGCTTGGTCTATGGTACCTAGGGGCTGGCCAGTGGCCGGATTAATACTAGTAAATGTTTCATTAGACGTTGCGCTCGTATGAGCACCGTTAATATAGAGCTGCGTGTGTTGCATAAGATTAATTCAAAAAGGGTTAATGGATTTTTTATTGAATGGTTGTTCGATAAAGAGTCTACCTGAATGTCTTGCAATGTCAACGGAAGCAAGCTGGACGAGCAGTCCTACTCGCGGGTACACTGCTACTTACTGAAGAGTAATATCACTATTCGAGAATAACAAATGTTCATCGTTTTAATGAAAAGTATTAAATGGATAACCATCAGTTTGGTGGCTTTAATGATTGCTCTCGCTTTATTGATTTGGAGCATTACTTTTCACCCACCCGCCTTGCAGCCAGAAGTGGTGATCAACCAAACCGAGGCACCCATATTAGAACCCGGCCAAGAGGTAAAGATACTCAGCTGGAATTTACAGTATATGTCTGGCAAGAATTACGAATTTTGGTATGACCGTTTGGATGGCGATGGACCAGACATTAGGGCCAGCAAAGCTGACATTGACCAAACCTTTAAGCACGTTGCACAGCTTATTATTGAGCAAAACCCAGACGTTATCTTGCTACAAGAACTGCATGATAATGCCAAACGCACCGATTATGAAGACCAGCTCCAGCGCCTTCTCACTATGCTTCCCGCTAAATACGGCAACTATAGTGAAGCATTTTATTGGCAAGCAAACTTTGTACCTCTACCACAAATTATGGGCTCGGTAGGGATGAAACTAGCAGTGATCTCGAAATATAAGTTGGGTGATGCATTGCGCCACCAGTTAGCCACCAGTTAGCCACTATAAAAAATGACCTATTGACTGATCAATTTAACTTCCGCCGGGCGATCCAAGAAGTCAGCCTACCTATCTTTGGAGGTGAGAAGCTAACTGTTATGAATACTCACTTTGACGCTTTTGCTCAAGGTTCAGATACTATGCAGCAGCAAGTGTCTTACTTACAGCGGTTATTGACTGATAAAAATGACAATAATGAGTCTTGGATAATTGCTGGCGACTTTAATTTACTGCCCCCAGGCCAATATGAAAACATGGATGCCACTGGCCGCAGCTTTTACCAACCTGATAGTGAATTTACCCGAATTTATAATCAGTTTAATGTTATCCCCAGTATCGATCAGGCTAATGGAGCTGATGCCAAAGAATGGTTTACTTATTTCCCTAACCGCTCAGAAGTGACTGCACCAGATCGCACCTTAGATTACTTTGTGTATAGCAACAACATGCGGGTTAACAAGGCTGAAGTACTGCAGCAAGACACCTGGCATATATCAGATCACTTGCCCATGATTGCCACCATTAAATTGCCATAAGTTAGTTAACTACGCTTATACCCAGTGTTGGGGGTGGGAAAAGGGACTTTATCGGCATAAACTGGTATATTGCGCGCCATGGAACAGTCTGAATTATTTGAAGCCCCTAGCCCCTGTATCGGCGTATGCGAAAATAGCCCTAAGGGTTTTTGCAAAGGTTGTATGCGCTCGCGGGATGAGCGTTTTGGGTGGCATGATATGAGCACTGGTGAGCAGCTTCAAGTAATGAAGTTGTGTGCTCGCCGTTATCAGCGAATGATGGAGCGCCGGCGCGCTAAGGGTAAAGGTGACGTTAATCTAGAGCTCAATTTTACTGAACCCCTGTCCCCTCAGACAGATTTACTGTAGCTGAAACCTTGATACTGCTTAAACCACAGGGCTCATGTACTGAACCATCAATTGTAAACTTTGGCGCCCACGAAACTCATTAATATCCAAACGATAGACAAGATCTGCCTGTTCACAAGTGTTGGGCCAAACGGCTAAATCTATATTGAAATAGATAGCATCCACTAGCTCTCCTGTTTGAAGATCTGCCAATACTAACTTGAGATGCTTTTCTCCCACAATACGTTGTTGCACCACCATAAAGCGGCCATGGAACGTTGGCTCTTCAAAGCCCTGCCCCCAGGGTCCTGCTTGTTGCAAAAGAAAAGCTTGGTTAAGCTGTAACTCCTGAGTACTTAATTCACCATCAGAACGCCACTCTTGAGCCAATAAGCTGTCTGCTAGGTGTTCTTGGGCGTAGGTATTTAATGCGTCTTCAAAGTCACCAAAGTGATCAGCCTTAATGCTCAAGCCAGCTGCCATGGCATGGCCACCAAACTTGATGATTAGCCCAGGGTTACGAGCATCTACTGCTGCCAAGGCATCGCGTAAATGGAACCCTGCAATACTGCGACATGATCCCTTAAGTGTGTCTGCATCCCCTTGAGCAAATACTAACGCTGGCCGATGCCACTTCTCTTTGATTCGAGAAGCGACGATGCCTACCACTCCTTGGTGCCAATCAGGGTGGTACAAGCACACACATTTGGGCATTACTTTATCTTGGCTAGCTTCTAGGCGCGTTAAAATATTGCTAGCCTGCTGCTGCATATCCGCTTCTATATTGCGCCTTTGAGCATTGAGATCATCTAACTCTTGAGCCAGCTGGTTGGCAATCTGTTCGTTGTCACTCAACAAACACTCAATGCCCAAGCTCATGTCATCTAGCCTACCCGCAGCATTAAGCCGTGGGCCCACACTAAAGCCTAAATCAGAAGCTTGTAGATTATGATGCTGGCGTTTTGCTACGTTTAACAAGGCTAATAAACCAGGCCTCACTTTACCTGCACGGATGCGCGCTAACCCCTGGGCTACAAGAATACGGTTGTTATGCTCCATCGGCACGAGGTCTGCTACGGTGCCTAGGGCAACTAAGTCTAGGTATTGGGCCATGTTAGGCGGCGCAATCTGTTGCTGAGCAAACCATCCCTGCGTTTGTAACTGGCGGCGTAAGGCTGACATAACGTAGAAAATGACACCAACTCCAGCCGTAGACTTAAATGGGAACTCACACCCAGGTTGGTTGGGGTTAACAATAGCATCGGCTTCGGGCAAGGTGTCAGCTGCTAGGTGATGATCTGTCACCACTACTTTTATTCCCAACTCATGGGCCCGCTTAACGCCCTCATGGCTGGCAATACCGTTGTCTACAGTGACAATTAAATCTGGCTGAATGGTTTGTGCGTAATCAACCAGAGCAGTACTTAAACCATAGCCAAAATCAAACCGGTTAGGCACTAAGTAGCTTACATTTTTGGCTCCCATGGCGCCCAATGCCAACATAGCAAGGCTGGTACTGGTTGCACCATCACAGTCGAAATCACCAACAATAACAATATGTTGTTGAGCTTCAAGCGCATGCACTAGCAGGGCCACCGCTGACTCTATGCCTTTAAGCTGATGGTAGGGCAGGAGGTTCTTGAGTTGATAATCCACTTGCACAGGGTCACTGATACCACGGTGGGCAAATACACGGGCCACGAGAGGATCAAAAGCAACATCTAGGGCAGCATTGGAGCTGCCTACACGCAAGCGAACTGACATATATGCGCGGCGCTCTTAGAGCTGGCTCATCATATAATCTTGCACCTTAGAAAGGTTGTTATCTAACACTTCACAACGTTCCGGACGATCTAACAAGTCTGTTAAGTGGCTCGGAAGTGGCGGCACCACTTGACCGGCCTTAACAATGGCTTCTGAGAATTTAACAGGGTGAGCCGTGGCCAAGGTGACCATTGGCACTTCTGGGTGTTGGTTACATACCCGCCCAGCTTCAACGCCTATGGCACTATGAGGATCAAGCAAGTAATTATGTTGTTGAGCAATTTGGCTAATCACTCTACACGTTGTTTCATCATCAACACAATGACTACTAAACAACTCACGTGCTTTTTCCCATCGCTTTGGTTCTAGACTACTTACAGTGCCGTTATTAAGGCCTGTTAACAATTCACTGAGTGCCGCTCCATCACGATCATATAGGTCAAACAAAAGGCGCTCAAAATTACTCGACACCATAATATCCATACTTGGAGACAAGGTTTGAACTAAGCCGTGTTTTTGGTATTGGTTAGCACTGATGCAGCGGTGCAAAATATCATTTTGGTTAGTTGCAACAACGAGCTGCTGGATGGGCAAGCCCATTTTTTTAGCTAGATAACCCGCATAAATATCACCAAAGTTACCCGTAGGTACACTAAACGACACTGGGCGGTGGGGGACTCCTAATGCAACAGCTGCATAAAAATAGTAAACCACCTGAGCCATGATCCGGGCCCAATTAATCGAATTAACTGCACCTAACTGACCACCTTTTAGAAAGGATTGATCTGAAAAACTTTGCTTAACCATTTGCTGACAATCATCAAAATTGCCACGCACAGCGATGTTGTGAACATTGTCCCCCAACAAGGTAGTCATCTGACGACGCTGTACCTCTGATACCCGTTCATGGGGATGCAAAATGAACATCTGTACACGGTTGCTGTGTTTACAGCCTTCAATGGCAGCAGAGCCAGTGTCACCAGAGGTAGCCCCCATAATGACTAAATGTTTATCACGTTTAATGAGTGCGTTGTCCATTAAACGGCCTAGCAACTGCAGAGCAAAATCTTTAAACGCTAAGGTAGGCCCGTGGAACAGCTCCAATACCCATTCGTTATGGCCTAACTGAATTAATGGCGCCACAGCCTTGTGATTAAAACTAGCATAAGTCTCATCCACCATAGTTTTAAGTTCACTGCTGCTGATGTCTTCCTCAACAAACGGCAACAAAATTTTGTGTGCCAAGTCAGCGTAGTTAAGCGTAGACCAAGAGGCTATTTCTTGATGACTAAATTGTGGTAACGTTTCTGGCACATAAAGGCCACCATCGCTTGCCAGGCCTGTAAGCAATACATCTTCAAAACTAAGACTTGGGGCTTGGCCACGAGTACTGATATAACGCATATTTCTTCCTAACCGTCTAAGTTTTCGACACGAATTCGCGTCACTTCACCACTAACGTCTGCCAAGGCTTCAATGGCCTTAATAGCATCGTTCATATGGCCTTCCAGCACAGGGCGAGTCAATATAATCACCGGCACCTGCGAGGACACATGAGTTTGTTGACGAATAGCTTCAATGCTTATACCTGCATTACCCAGGATCTGAGTGATTTGGGCTAGGACACCTGGTTTTTCAGACACCGCCATGCGCATGTAAAATGCAGTAACTACGTTATCCATCGACAAGATAGGGCTATCAGACATAGCGTCTTGCTGGAAGGCTAAAGATGGCATACGCACGTTTTGATCCACAGCCATATCACGAACAACGTCTACCAGATCTGCCACTATTGAGGACGCTGTGGGTTCTGCGCCGGCTCCAGCACCATAGTACATAGTTGGACCAACAGCATTGCCATCAACTAAGACAGCGTTCATTACGCCGTGAACGTTAGCAATCAAACGTTTTTCTGGAATCAAGGTGGGGTGCACACGCAACTCTATACCCGCTTCAGTCCGGCGAGTTAGGCCTAGGTGCTTAATGCGGTAACCTAAGGATTCTGCATTAGCTACGTCTTCAGCTGATACTTTACTAATTCCTTCGGTGTAACACTGGTCAAACTGTAAAGGAATACCAAAGGCTACTGACGATAAGATAGTTAGCTTGTGCGCCGCATCGATGCCTTCTACATCAAAGGTGGGGTCTGCTTCTGCATAACCTAGCTCCTGTGCCTCCTTTAACACGTCGGCAAAGGCACGGCCCTTATCACGCATTTCCGTAAGGATGAAATTGCCAGTACCATTAATAATACCAGCCAGCCAATTAATACTGTTAGCCGCCAACCCCTCACGCAACGCCTTAACAATAGGAATACCACCAGCAATGGCGGCTTCATAGGCCACGACAACGTTGTATTTGCGGGCTGCTTCAAAAATTTCGTTACCATGTTCAGCTATTAAGGCCTTGTTGGCCGTCACTACATGTTTACCATTACGAATGGCTGTGAGGACGAGCTCTTTTGCTGGCTCATGCCCACCAATAAGCTCTACGAGCACATCAATATCAGGGTTATTAGCGACAGCAAATATATCATCGGTAATGGCTGTGTTACCGGTATCACAATTAACATTAGGACGACGTTGAGCAATGTGTTCAACCACAATAGCGCGGCCAGTGCGGCGCGTTATCTCTTCACAGTTGCGCTGTAATACATTAAACGTTCCACCACCGACGGTGCCAAATCCACAAATACCAACTCTTACCGGTTTCAAGGTAATCCCCATTGCGCCAAATGCGCGTATCTAATTAATGTATAAAAACAAGCCGCATATTGTAGCCTAACAGGCCTTGCCTGTCAGCTTATAAGCAGCCAGTCCCAGCCATTCTTTAAAGGCCTGATTGAGGTTGCGTAAATGCTCTGCAAAGCCCCAGTCAAAACGCAATAAATTACCCTTTTCTGCACGATAATCTACTGCGTAGGGCTGCATTGCCCAGCCTGCTTTGCAAAACACTGCAAGGGATCTTGGCATATGAAAAGCACTGGTCACCAGCAACCAGCGTTGGCCAGGTTTTGGTTGCATCATGGCCTTCGTTAGTACAGCATTTTCCACCGTATTACGTGATTTCGACTCTAGCATTAAGCGACCTTGGGGCAGCCCCATAGATTGCCCAAACTGCCTTGCAACTTCTGCACCTGTGGTGCCCTGTTGAACCATACTGCCAGAGCCACCAGTAAAAACTAATTGAGCTTGAGGGTAAGCATTAGCCAGCATGACCATGGTGGTTAAACGCTCAGCACCATCACCCAGGGCAACTTGTTGCCAAGCATGACTTAAGCTAACCGCTTCGCCACCGCCAAGCACCACAATGCCATCAACATGGGCGGGGAGCAAAACTGGAGGATTTTGTTGCTCTAGGGGGTAAAATAGCCATTCACCAATGGGAAACAAAGCAATGGTTAGGCACACTAACGCCAAGGCAACCAAAATCCTTCGGGCGGCCTTATGCCACCCCACATAGAGGCACACAACACCAAGACCCAACCCCATGAGTAGCACACTATCCACAGCCACCAACAACCAGGCTAATTTGGCAACATAAAAAAACACCGAGTCCATAACCTGACCCTTAGTTAGAGAATGCCTAAACGCTTAGCCAATTCATTAGCGGGCAAATAGCCAGGCCAAAGCTCACCAGAATCTAACACAATAGCTGGAGTGCCGTTAACACCTATTTCTTGGCCCAAGGTGTAATGAGCTATTACCGGATTTTCGCACAGTTGTGGTGAGGTCTGAGGGGCTTGCTTATTGTGCGCACGCAACTTAGCCTCAGTTAAAAATTCATTCGCATTTTCAGCACACCAGGAATCTACCAGCACCTGGTAACTCGGTGAGCCTAGGCCAGCCCGCGGAAAAGCCAAATATTTCACTTCAATACCAAGGGCATTCATAGCAGCCATTTCTGCATGTAGCTTTTGGCAATAAAAACAATCTACGTCAGTAAATACTGTAATCGTAGCTTTTTTCTCCCCCTGAGCAGGAAACACCCACGACTGTTGCGCAGCTGGGCCTTGCATGGCCAACAACCTGGCCCCTAAGGCGCTTTGTTCGGTTAAATTTACCAGGCTAGCACCGGAGGTATTTTGATACATGGTTCCAGCGAAAAAAAACTCCCCGTCTGCACTCATGTAAAGGCGGTCGCCTGTGTTTAATAAAACATCGTAAATACCAACCATCGGTGTTGGCGCAATACTGGAGGCCTTCATATCTGGATTAATTCTGGCCAAACTAGACTCTAGTTGGGTATATCTGTCTGCCCACACATTGGGCGCCAAGAATACCAGCAGCAAAGCCAACATGGAGGCGAATCTTGTGATGATTAAATGCATAATATAGGTTAACCCCTAGGGTGATGTTGTGAATGTAGATTTTGTAACCGCTGCGTAGCCACGTGAGTATATATCTGTGTGGTCGATAAATCACTATGCCCTAAGAGCATTTGTATCACACGCAGGTCCGCGCCATGGTTAAGTAGATGGGTTGCAAAAGCATGTCGTATAACATGCGGCGATAGCGGCTTTTGAATTCCAGCTGTTATACCGTGCTGTTTAATGCGGTGCCAAAAGGTTTGCCGGGTCATGTGCTGGCCTCTATTACTAGGGAACAATACGCCACTGGAGGCTACTTTTAATAACTGTGGGCGCGCTTGTTTGATGTATTTTTGTAGCCAATTTTGAGCCACTTCTCCTACAGGTACCAAGCGTTCTTTTGAGCCTTTGCCAAACACTTTGACCACACCAGCAGATAAGTTCAGCTGACTCATATCGAGTTCAATAAGCTCGCTGACCCGCAACCCACAGGCATATAAAAGCTCTAACATGGCCCTGTCTCGCAAACCTAAGTCTGTGCCTACATTGGGCGCTGCCAATAAAGCTTCTACGTCGGCTTCGGTGAGAGATTTTGGGATAGGCCGCCCTTGTTTAGGTGATTCTATCAAGGCTGCAGGATTAACCTCAATGTAGTTTTCCCGCACCATGTATTGATAAAAGCCTTTAATACTGGATAAGCTCCGAGCTAAAGAACTTGCTTTAACACCAGACTGTGATCGATCAGCCAAAAAACTCATTAGGTCGCCAGACTGAGCAGAGGTAATAGATAGGTTACGTGGTAATAAATACTCAGTTAGCTGACCTAGGTCTCTAGCATAACTTACGATCGTGTTGTCACTCAGCCCTTTTTCTAACCACAGAGAATCAGTGTACTTTTCGATGAATTTGACGCCATTACTCATTGATAAACAAAACCCCTAGGCTTATGTGCCAACAGCACTTAATAGTTTACAGTATAGTATGTTGTGTGAAGAACTTGTATCCGCAGCTGATGAGACTATGTTGCACATAACGTGAGTTGTAAAATAGAGCTAAATTGAATTTTAGTCTCAAGAGTGGTTTTGTGCTGCCCAAAAAAAAACCCGCATCTCACTAACAAGTAAAATGCGGGTTTTTTTATTAGCTTAAGCTTAACGCTTAGCCAATTTTTCTTTGATACGTGCTGCCTTACCAGACAAGTCTCGCAAGTAGTACAACTTAGCTTGACGCACGTCACCACGACGCTTAACAGCTATACTGTCAACCTGGTGGCTATAGGTTTGGAAAGTACGTTCGACGCCCACACCGTGGGATATTTTACGTACTGTAAAGGCAGAGTTTAGGCCACGGTTACGTATACCGATAACCACACCCTCGTAAGCTTGTAGGCGCTCACGGGTACCTTCTGTAACCTTAACTTGAACCACAACGGTATCGCCGGGGCCAAACTCTGGCATTTCTTTATTCATTTGTTCAGCTTCAATGCGCTGAATAATCAAGTTTTTGCTGCTCATGGCACGCTCCTGTTCTTCACTTTTCAGACTGATCCGTTAAGCGAATAAATTCTGCTAAAGACTGCTCTTGCTCCTGAGTCAGTGTCATCTGTTCTAGTAAATCTGGTCGCCGCTGCCAGGTTCTACCTAGCTGCTGCTGCATACGCCAACGGGCAATAGCGGCATGGTCCCCACTTAACAGCACCTTTGGCACTGGTATACCAGCAACCATTTCTGGGCGGGTATAGTGAGGGCAATCCAACAAGCCCTGAGCAAACGAATCTTCTTGCGCCGATTCTGCATGCCCTAATACACCAGGTAACAAACGTGAAACTGCATCGATAAAAGTCATGGCTGCAAGCTCACCGCCACTTAAAACAAAGTCTCCAAGAGACCACTCTTCATCTATGTCGGCACCAATTAAGCGTTCATCAATTCCTTCGTAACGCCCTGCTACCAATACTAAGCTATCCTGCTTAGCCAGTTCTACTACACCTGCTTGGTCTAACCTACGCCCTTGGGGTGATAAATAAATCACTTTAGGCTGGCCTAGTTCGGTCTTTGCTTGGCCGATGGCATCTCGTAAAGGCTGCACCTTCATCAACATGCCAGGCCCGCCACCGTATGGCCGGTCATCCACTGTGCGGTGTTTGTCCTGAGTAAAGTCGCGTGGGTTATACCCCGTAACTTGCAACAAACCTTGCTGCGTTGCTCTTCCTACCACACCAAAATCTGTTAACGATTTAAGCATTTCTGGGAACAGCGTTACTACACCTATCTTCACCTAAAACTCCGGATCCCAATCGACCCGAATAACACCTCCGAGGAGGTCAATCTTTGTAATCACTTGATCTGGCAAATAAGGTATCAGACGCTCGTTACGATCAATACTTTCTTCATTGCCTTTTACTACTAGCACATCATTAGAGCCGGTAGCGATCAGGTGGTCGACCTTGCCGAGTTTTACCCCTGCATCAGTCTCTACATTTAACCCAGTCAGTTGTTGCCAATAATAATCACCATCCTCTAGGTTTGGTAATATGGCTCGATCTACCGAGATATCCAATCCGCAAACTTTACGGGCTTGATCACGGTCTTCACAACCTTCTAGTAATGCTATTAATCCTTTGCCGTGGGTCTTACCCTGAATGAGTTTCAATTCTTGCCAAACACCATCAATACAGGTTTGCCAAGGTTGATAGTCAAAGATGTTTTTCATTGGTTCAGTGCTAGAAAACACCTTTACCCAGCCCTTCACACCGTAAACGGTAGTGATACGACCCAGCTTTACGCGTTGGTCTTGAGCCATGTTCAACAATCCTTACAACAATGGGTTAAAAGCACATGCTTAGTTGGCTATTATACAGCTACTTTGCGGGCTATTTTAATCAGTCCTGCAACACGTTCAGTTGGCTGAGCACCTTGCTCCATCCAAAAATCAACACGCTGCATGTTAATCCGAGTTACTTCTTCTTGGCCACGAGCAACTGGGTTATGAAAACCCACACGCTCAATAAAGCGACCGTCACGCGGATTGCGCTGATCAGCTACAGTTAAATGATAGAAAGGGCGCTTTTTAGAGCCCCCACGAGCTAAACGAATGGTTACCATGCGTTAGGATCCCTTTACGTCGTGTAAGTTTTGAAATCACTTACTATTCATCAATGCAACGCGCCATAAGTGGCGACATCACGGAAATGGGCATTACCCCAGCTAATTTAACCACATGTCAAACATGCTTAAATCAGGGCAGATATTGTACGGTATTTATTAAGGCAAGACAATGAAACCAGAACCAATGTTTAATCTAAGTTAAACCCCATCACACTAAGCATTGCCCGCCCAATGGCAAGGTTAAGACGGATCTTCTTTTTTGTGAACTATGGTAGTTTCAACAACATCTTCCAACAGACGCTCTTCTAGCTCGGCTGAAGACATGTAATCGAGATCCCAATGATTACAAATATCATTTCTAAACCGTGTGCGGTTTTTTTGGGTCGATTTCGAGTTCTTACGATTAAAATAGTTTAGTAACTTCTGGCTAATACCCATGGCGCTCATATCCCAGCTAAATAGATGACCTTATACCGAAGGTGATTTATATTTTTAGCTTACTTATTAGCTCATTTAAAGCAGCATATTGAAATCCATACATACTTTTACACAACTATACAAAAAATCAATGCTATACAAAAATTATCGGTGTACAAGTATTTAGCTGTACAGTATCATTTTTTGTATAACTATTCTTGGCAGTGCTCACACCATTGCCCATGCGGTAAAAAGACTATGCAGCAACAAAATATTGACTATCAGGCCTTAAAGATAGTGCAGCCAACTCAGGCTAGCATGGGGACTATTTTAATTGAAGAGCTTAACCAAGCGACTGAATTAGTTAATTTTGAAGGGATGCTAAGCCACTCTTCTCACCTTGCAAGATTCGCTAAAAATAACCCAAATAGCCATCTTCTACTCCAAGATTTTAAAGCCATGGCTGAAGCTGGACCTCTGGCCAATCTGGTAGCAATTGAATCAGCAGCTCAATTGCATCATCAAGATGCAACCAAGCTCCTGATTAATTGCCTGACGCATGATTACGCTAGTGTCCGCCGCCAAGCCACCTGGAGGCTAGCTAATAGGCACCCAGTAGCATCTGCACTAACGCCATTATTACACCAACTCAGTTTTGGTGGCATTGATACGATGCACGCCCACCACACCTTGGAAAAATGGTCAGATTCGCACCCAGAGCTGATTGCCCAGTGTGTCATTAATGCGTTGTTATCTCAGGAGGATCCGCTAATACGGGCGAGGCTGGTTGACCTGTTAGGAGTTTTAAGTGGGGGATCTATTATTGCTTCCCTTTGCACGATAGCAGCAGATAATACAGAATCTGTGCCTGTGCGCCTAGCAGCTATTAGCGCGCTGGGTTGCCGTGCCGGCACTTTTAATGGGTTGTTAAACCAGTTGGCAAAGCAAGATAATGAGATTGGAGCTTATGCCACTTTGGCAGTTCATGATCAACAAGTGCAGCAGCATACGCCAAGTACCCACCCTAATGGAGGCCTACGTGTTTGCCAGTTGGTGCTTGCCCAAGTGGATAAGAGGTTAAGCAATGGCGGCTGCGGTGACACGGGAGGGGTAGCTAGCCTGCTCGTATCCCTTGGTGATGCCCTAGCGCGCCAACCTGCTGTTAGCCAAGTGCTCACTATAGGGCTTGGCAGTATTGAGGACGCTATTAAAAACCTTAGCCTTTCTGACGCCACTTCGCAGCCGTTTCGTATTATTACAGCTGGAAGCTCACTGCGCCCGATGAATAGCGCTAATGCCTGGGAACACCTGCCCCAACTTAAACGCAGCATTAAGCGCTGCTTAGGACATTTTGGCGGTGTTGATCTGATTCACTTACGCATGCTAGATGCTGGCACCTTCGCAGCATCTGACGTTGCCAATGAGTTAGGTATTCCCGTGTGCTTCAGCTTTGCACCAGACCCACAAAATACAGTTCAGGCACTGCAGGCTGGGCAGCAATTATCCCAACAGGCATTTCTAGATGCTGATGCTCAAAGCAACCTTTGGTTCCGAGCTCGTATGCTAGAGAAAATGGGTCGCACATCGAGCCATGTTGCCCTATTTCCACAACCAAAATGTGCTCTATTACTACAAGATATTCGCAAAGATTTAAGTCCCCAGACGCAAAAATCAGTGACCATTGCAGAAGGCATTGATATCAAGCTAATCAGTGAAGCAAGGTTAAATTATTTACCCATAGAGCAGATTACTGGCCATAGCGTGATTTCTGAGCTCGCAAAGAAAATTTGTGCGACTAGGCGGCATTTACCCTTATTACTCAGCGTTGGGCGCTTCCATCCCATTAAAGGCATGGCCCGCATTGTCGCTGCATGGGCTGCAGATCCATCTCTACACAATACCTGCAACTTAGTGTTGGTTGGAGGTAATTTAAGCAACCCGTCATTGATAGAAACGTCTGTGATACAGGCTATCGATGCGGCAGTACCTATTAATGATCCGCTGCGTGCTGGCTTAATTATGCTCGGTGGTCGCCCAAGAGCTGATACTGCGCAATTAATGGTGGCCGCTATGATGGGACAACCTGGTTATTGGGCTAATGGCGGCATTTATGTCGACGGCGCTCCTAAAGAGGAGTTTGGCCTAGCGTTGATAGAGGCTCTGGCCACAGGACTAGTTGTTGTGGCTCCAAGCACTGGCGGTCCCTCCACCTTTGTAGACCATGGTGACACAGGCATTCTTGTGGACCCAGATCATGATCTGGGTCATTCTATTAAACAAGGGTTTGGGCTTGTGAGCCTTGAAGGTAGGATCCTCAGAGCCCGCTCAATGGTTGAACAGCACTACGCCATAGACACCATGGCGGACAAACTCACCTCACTTTACTTAACAGTTAAAGACCAAACATGACACTTTTAGTAATAAGTCCTGATTTTATTTCTCATTACAGCCCTTTGGCAGTTGTCGCTAGGGCAGCAAAAAAAGCTGGCCGACGCGTGGTGGTTGCCACCGGAATTAATATGGCACCCCACGTAAAGGCTGAAGGTTTTGAATGGCAAATGCTGCAGCTAAGCCAAAGCGCTAATAGTGGCATAGCAGCGCAAAATCCAGCCATACTGCGTTTTTTAAATGCTACACGAGAAGGCCCTATAGCTACCATTCGCTGCCAAGCGCTAGATAGGGAGAAAGACTTACTTTGGCAACCTGTTGAAGTGGCAAAGAATATTGCCAAGCTATGTAAGCAACTAGATCCTGATGACATCTTGGTTGATCACATTTCTTTTGGCTCTACCCTTGGGGTATATGCCACCGGTCGATCCTTTACGACCCTAATTCCAGGCCACCCAAGTCAGCTACCTGTGAGCAATGAGCGCTATGGCATCCCTGCCGTTTGGCCAAAATGCATGCAGCCAAAAGCTGCCGACCTAGCGCGCCAAGAAGACGTTACAGACCGAGTGACTGTTAAATTTACTGAACGCTGGAACACAGCTTTGCAAGAAATTTCACCCACTATGGCACCCGTTAAAGACGCTTTTCGAATACACGGTAATCAAGTACTTTACAATAGCCCAAAACATTACCATGACATAGACCGCTTAAAGCATTTACCGCCAAAACATGAATTTGTAGGGCCACTGATACGCGAAGAAGTGCTGACACAAGCCTACCAAAAATGGCTTAACACCGATGATGGCAGGCCTAAAGTGTATGTTGCGTTAGGAACATTTTTGTCATATCGAGATGATGTTTTAGGCCTTCTAGCACTCGCCCTTAAACAGGCTGATGTGCGCGTAGCTATGGCCATTGGTGCCAATACATTATCTGCATTTGAGCCGATACCCAAAGGATGGCTCATTGAACCTACATTACCCCAAGTGGGTCTGTTACGTGGCTGTGACCTGATTATTCATCACGGTGGTAATAATAGCGTGCAGGAGGCTCTGGGTATGGGCGTGCACCAAATTATATTACCTTTTTCTACTGATCAATTTGCTAATGGTGCAGATTTAGAGCGCTCTAAGTTGGCCACAGTAGTGTCGCCCAACGACATGTGCATCTCCAGCTTATCTAAGCTGATTAAAACTATCCTAGATTCACCCAAACCCCAAAAAGTGATGCCGGTAAGCTCAAGGTGGTTAGCCAACGCTTTGCCTGGTCGGTAGCCGATTAGCTGGCTAAGTTAAGCGCTATCTAGATCAATTTTCTTTACGAGCAATAATGCCATCACGTATCAAGCGCAACCTCACTCCCAAGCTTAATAGCGGCTGAGGTGGCAGTGTATTTGGCTTGGGCCTTGCCTGTATCATGGCGATCGCATCGGTCGTTTGGCCACTAGCAAGGTATGCCATTTGTTCACCAAACAACGTAGCCAAGCCAATGCCACCGCCATTGTAACAGCCAGCAATTAGTACCTTTGACTCGAGTTGATCGAACACTTGACCGTTATTCCCACTAATACACGTAATGCCAGACCAACAGCTATCAAAAATATCATCACTTAATTGGGGAAACCTGCGCTTGAGGCCTCGTAAATGAATGAGCTTGCGTTGCTCTAGATGACGCGTAGACATATTCATCGAAGGCCATACTTCAGCAGTATTACGCACCATAATGCGCCGATCTTCAGTTAAGCGAACAGTCGCCCCCATCGCCTGAGCAGACAGTAAACCCCATGCTTTGGGGCTGCCTATAGACGCATACTCAGCATCATTGAGCGAACGGGTCATACTGGCAGTTAAGGTGAGCGGGAATGCGCGTTTACGCTTCAGCCCAGCGCTGGCCATAAAACCATTAACTGCCATCAACAACTGGGGAGCTTTAACTTGACCCATTGGTGTTGATACTAAAAAATCCATTCCCTGTTTACGCCACGTTAGCACTGGGCTGTTTTCATAAAGAGCCACATTGTCTGGCAACAGCTCTATATAGGCACGAGCAAGTTTAGCAGGCTGCAGCATAACGCCACCAGCTGTCCAAAGGGCTTGAGTGTAGTAGCTAGTCCCTAAGCGATGATTTAGCTCAGTACCTGAGATGACGCGATGAGTTAGCTCAAGCTCCTTTAATAACTCACTAAAACGCTGCAACTTTGATTCGTGCGCAGGCACTGCTGTAGCATGAAATTTACCAGAGGCATCCCAATCACAATCAATTTTATGGTCGATAACTAACTGGCCAACACAATCTACACCCGCTTTGTTAAGGGCATACTTTTCGCGGTATTGCTGCAAACCGGTATCCGACATATGACCGTCATTAAGGGTTGAATCAACCAGATAGCCAGAGTTTCGAGCACTTGCTCCTTCCCCAGCTCGCTGAGCATCAATAATGATGACTTTAGCATTAGGGTTAAGTTGGGCAAATTTTCTAGCTGCCGACAAACCTGTATAACCAGCGCCCACAATAACAAAATCTGCTGTGTGCTCACCCTGGAGGGTGGCATTAGGTTGGCGTGAGGGCAGCGCTTGCGTCCAGCCACAGGTTTGATCATTTATAGGCAGTGGTGAGAATACTTTACTACTCATTCGTTACCAGACTCAAGTTGACGCATATACTCTGCTGGGTCGATAGCGATACCTAACGAACGTTTTTCAATGTAGAAGCCTTTTTTCGATTCACGGAAGCGGAAACAAACATAGGCACCCACCTCGAATTCAAGGGCTTTAGTTGCAGAGAAATAGTCATACTCTTGCTCTGCAATAACTAAGGTGTGGATGTAGTATTCAGGCATCCCTAGCCATTCAACATGGGGTCCATCGGTGGCGACAGATTGAAGGTGGCCACGGCCTTGCATGGCTTTAGCTTTAACGTAGGGCTTGCGAGCCATATATTTTCCTAAACGAGACGATTAAACTAACGCTATTGTAACTAGCTTAATCCTTGGCGTCAGCCAAAATACTGCGAATAAATCATCTAATCATGTCGACACCCAAAAACTCACAGCCGTTTGAAGTGACACCTATCGGTATAATCTATTCCTGCTTTAAGGAAAAATTTGCGACGCCTCGCCAACCTGGCCTCGTGCCAGCTGCTTTAGCACAAATTAAACTTCACTCACCTTACAATCAGGCTGATACCGTTGCCGGGCTCGAGACGTTCTCTCATATTTGGCTAACTTTTATGTTTCATCAAACAGCGCAACAAGGCTGGAAGCCAAAAGTACGTCCTCCAAGACTAGGCGGTAACAAAAAGCTCGGTGTATTTGCCACCCGATCTACCTTTAGGCCCAACCCCTTAGGTTTGTCATTAGTAAAGCTGGAATCCATTGACATCAGCAATGGTGTTACCCTCCATGTGAGTGGTGCAGACTTAATAGACCAGACCCCAATTCTAGATATCAAACCTTACCTGCCTTGGGTAGAATCGGTACCCAGTGCCAAAAGTGGTTTTGCCAGTGATGACCAAATTCTGCAACTCCCCATTTATTATAGTCATCAAGCGCAGCGTGTTTTATCAAGCAGACCCGACCTTATAGAACTGATTGAGCAAGTATTACTACATGACCCTAGGCCCGCATATCAACAGAATCCTGACCGTATTTATGGCTGCCATATTGCCGATATTAACCTACGCTGGCAAGTAGGTTTAGATCACATAGATGTCGTTGAAATCAGCCAATAACATGGCTTAGCTATGCTAATATATAATCAACAGAAAACAACATTTAATACTTATGACTCCTGAACAACTGATCGCCTTAGACCAACAGTATGTCTGGCATCCCTATGCCTCCATGGACAACCCTCCTCCAGCTTACCCGGTGATTGGCGCTCAAGGTGTGAGGCTCACTTTAGCTGATGGACAAGAGTTAATTGACGGCATGGCTTCTTGGTGGTGTGCAGTGCATGGCTATAATCATCCTTATCTCAACCAAGCAATGAAATTACAAATTGATGACATGTCCCATGTGATGTTTGGTGGCATTACTCACCAACCTGCAGTATCCCTAGCTAAGCGCCTTGTAGACCTAACACCACCAGGGTTAGATAAGGTTTTTTTTGCAGATTCTGGTTCAGTAGCGGTAGAAGTCGCTATAAAAATGGCGTTGCAATACTGGCATTCTAAGGCACAGGCTAACAAAAATCGTATGCTGACCATACGTAATGGATACCATGGTGATACCTTCGGTGCTATGGCTGTGTGTGACCCAATAAACGGCATGCACTCACTCTTTGCCAGCGTATTGCCCCAGCATTATTTTGTTAACGCACCGCCAATGGGTTTTGATCGTGCATTACAAGATGGCGATTTAACAGAACTTGAAGACAAAATGCGCGACCACCAAAACGAAATTGCTGCTTTAATCTTAGAGCCTATCGTTCAGGGAGCTGGTGGCATGCGCTTTTATAGCCCCCAATGGCTAAAAGGTGCAGCAGATCTGTGTAAGCAATACAATATTTTATTAATCGCCGATGAAATTGCCACGGGGTTTGGTCGCAGCGGTGCTCTATTTGCCTGCGACCATGCTCAAGTTCAACCCGATATAATGTGCCTGGGCAAAGCCATTACTGGCGGTACTATGAGCTTTGCTGCCACCTTAACAACCGAAGAAATTGCCACCAGCATCTCACGGGGTGAAGCCAGCTGCTTTATGCATGGACCCACATTTATGGCTAACCCTTTAGCCTGCGCTGTGGCTAACGCAAGTTTGGATTTACTGGAGCACAGTGATTGGAAGGGCCAGGTCAGAGGTTTAAATGAGGGCCTCAATCGCCTGCTACAACCCGCAAAGTTGCTAGTTTATGTCGAAGACGTGCGGGTCTTAGGAGCCATTGGAGTAATACAGGTTACCCAAGCGGTAGATCTTGGTATTATTCAAAAAATGTTTGTAGCGGAAGGTATATGGGTGCGGCCATTTGGTAAGTTGGTTTACGTGATGCCTCCTTACGTAATGAGCCCAGAGGACCTAACGCTCCTTTGCAATGGCATGTTGCGGGTATTGGCACGTTACTTTGGCGAAGCGCATGGCCAAGACTGTGCCACAGAATAAAATTCAACTTAGCTTTGACGTTTTGTTCAGCTGCACTTTAAACGTAAGAGTAGCCGATTTGAATTATGGCAATCACCTAGGCAATGATCGCATTCTTAGCTATTTTCATGAAGGTAGAGTGCTATGGTTGAGTCATCATAATCTCAGCGAGCAGAATGTGGGTGGTTGTGGCCTCATAATGACAGGCGCTAATATTCAGTATCTTCAACAAGCACGCTTGCATCAAGTGATTACCTTAACATTAGGTGCACGGGAATTAGGCAAAGCTAGATTCACCTTAGTTTATAAACTCACAGATGACAAAACGGGCCTCACTATTGCCGTTGGGGAAACTTACATGGGGTTTTTCGACTATCAGCATCAAAAGCCTGTGCGGGCCCCTGCAAGTTTTATTGCTTTACTTCATGCCACCCCACACCAGGTTGTGCCAGCTTTGCCAAACTAAAAGAGCAGTGCTGTAACCTTTGCGTGTTAGTTTAGTTGCTCAAAAAGTTGGTTAATCAAAGTAGGCGTAGCAGTAGGTAATTGGCTTAAGGCCTGTTTCATTAGCAGTGCACTGCTGACATTTTTTGGCATTGGATACTCGAACAAACTTATCACACGTAGCACACTTGGCCTTATCCACTCCTTGCCATTTTAACCCAGGAAATTCCTGCCAATGCTTGCCTAAACTGAGAATCTCATGGCCTTTGAGCAAGTCTCCCGTATGGTATCGACCAACAATAATTTTAATACGCTGGTCTATGGCTCTCATACGCCGATGCACTTCCACCTGATTCTGATCAGGCGCCATGTGCCGCGCTAAAATACTCATGGTATCAGCCATACCTTGTTGTTGCTGAGCATAGTGTTTAAGGGCACGTTCAAGCTGTGTATGGCGCCCTAGGGGTATGCTATAGGCGAGCAGGTCTGGGTCCCAATGCCCACCCGCTAAGTGCAAGGACTCCATTAAGTCGATATTGTGATCACCATACAACCGTAAATCATTCGCCGTAGTGATTAATTCGTAGCCAATAGGTAAGTGATTAAGCAAAGAGGCACTAATGCCTGTATCTACTTTTTTTTCTTGATCATCAAACCAGTCACTCATCGTCTTACCTACACAGCCTATGCCTAGACTTCGATTACTCTATGTCGTCATAGCCATCATAGCTATGTACGAGGTCTTCAAAACGGGTGTATTTACCAATAAAAGCTAAACGAGAAGTGCCAATCGGGCCGTTACGCTGCTTGCCAATAATGATTTCAGCTTTACCTTTATCTTCACTGTCTTCGTTATAAACTTCGTCACGGTAAATAAACATGATCAGGTCAGCGTCTTGCTCAATAGCGCCAGATTCACGTAGATCTGAGTTTACTGGGCGTTTATTAGGACGGTTTTCCAAGCTACGATTAAGCTGTGACAGCGCTATAACTGGACACTTAAGCTCCTTGGCTAGCGCTTTTAGGGAGCGTGATATTTCAGAAATCTCTGCCGTACGGCCTTCAGTATGACCTTTAATTTGCATCAGTTGGAGATAATCAATCATGATCATGCCCACACTGCCATGTTCACGGGCAATTCGTCTGGCCCTAGTGCGCATTTCGGTTGGGCTTAAGCCAGCACTGTCATCAATGTAGAGCGGCTTGTCTTTAAGTAAGTTTACTGCGCCTGTCAGCTTAGGCCAATCATCTTGTTCCAATTTACCTGTTCGCATCCGGGTGGCATCAATACGGCCAAGGGACGACAACATTCTCATCATCAGCTGCTCAGCAGGCATCTCCATACTAAATACGAGTATGGGCGCATCGCCAATCACTGCAGCATTTTCGACAATATTCATAGCAAAAGTGGTCTTACCCATTGACGGACGACCTGCAACGATAATTAAGTCAGATTTTTGCATGCCCGCAGTACGATTATCTAGGTCTGTAAAACCTGTGCTTATGCCAGTAATTGCGCTATCTGAACGGAACAGTTGATCAATGCGTTCTACTGCACCTTTAAGGATAGGGTTAACATATTGTGGCCCACCTTCTTTTGGGCGCGCCTCTGCAATTTCAAACACTTTACGCTCTGCTTCGTCTAATACATCATCAGAGGACCGGCCTTCTGTATGAAAAGCAGACTCGGCGATATCATTAGCTACACCAATGAGTTGGCGCAATATAGCTCTTTCACGAACAATATTAGCGTAAGCAGTGATGTTTGACGCACTAGGTGTATTTTTTGCTAGGTCACCTAAATAACTCAAACCTCCCGCATTGGATAGCTCATCTATGCGGCTCAATTCTTCAGAGAGGGTGATCACGTCTATGGGCCGAGAATCACCCACCAACTTAGTCATTACGCGGAAAATAAGCCGGTGATCTTGTCGGTAAAAATCTACTTCTGCCACAGCTTCAGACACTCGGTCCCATGCCATTTCATCCAACATCAAACCGCCTAGTACAGACTGCTCGGCCTCTAACGACTGAGGCGGCACTTTAAGCGCATCAAGTTGAGGGTCAGACTTTAATAAATGTGAAGCTGGTAGCATGGAAATTTCTATTTAATAAGATGAGTACTGGCCCATGATAACCTTTACCACAGGCACAAAAAAGCCCCTTTACCGGGGCTTTTTTAACATTGCTTCGCTACAGTGCTTTGCCAGCGTTATTGATGAGGCCAAAGGCCTATAGCAATAACCAGATCGCAGCCTTACTCAGCAACAAGTGCTACAGTTATTTCTATAGTGACGTCACTGTGAAGTTGGATAGCAACCGCTGTCTCGCCTAGTGCACGCAAAGTGCCTTCAGGTAGACGTATTTCAGTCTTGTCAACGGTGTGACCAGCTTCTAGTAAGGCAGCAGCAATTTCGTTAGTTCCGATAGAACCAAACAACTTACCTTCCTCGCCAGCGTTAGCCGCAATAGAGATAGTTAGCTCGCCGATCGCATCTGCACGTGCTTGAGCAGCAGCTAGCTTTTCAGCGGCAGCAGCTTCAAGTTCTGAGCGACGCGCTTCAAAGGCTTCAACGTTAGCTTTGTTAGCAGGTACGGCTTTGCCTTTTGGGATTAGGAAGTTACGTCCGTATCCAGCTTTAACTGAAACAGTGTCGCCCAGTGCGCCTAACTTACCAACTTTTTCAAGAAGAATTACATTCATGTTTAATTCCTTAGTTTGCTCAACATGTATACACGAAGAGTCTAATTCTATTTTTTTACCCTAACAGGCAAACGTTGCCGCAACTTGAACACACTGTCCAAGGTGGCAAGTATTGCCAGAAGCGTAAAGACCACTGCGCTTGACAATAACAACCCTATATAGATTGCAGTCAGCCAAACACGGCCTAATTTCAATTGCTCAACCAGCCCATGCACTAGCGCTAATCCTGCAAATAATAATGGTATTGATAACACAAACAACCACTGCGTCATGTCGGTAATACTACTCAAGCCAAAGACGGCTAAAGCTAAAGTGCCCGTAAGCCATAATGGCAAACACAACTGGTGAAATTCGGTTTGAAACCCACCTGGGTTATACAATGCCGCCTGCCACCAACGTGCCAAAACTACACAGGCTAATAATATAGCCATATGTACAGCACCTAACACACCCTCCATGAGGGTTTGCAGTAATACTTTATCAACATTTTCTGGCAATTCCTGTTGTGCTTCCAGCTGGATCCCAGCTTCGGCAAACGCCACCATTACATCTTGCAAGTAGCTGGCCAAAATAGGCATCGATGCAGTTGCAGCCAATAGGCTGGCAACCAATACATAAGCCCAGTTAGCACTGTAGCGTAAAACGCTGGCCAAACCTGCCACACCTATTAAGGTTAAAGCAGGTGTGGGATCACCATTACTCCACCAAGCAATGGCAGGTAATAGGCTCCACATAAAAACACTGGCACCGGCTTGGTAGCCTTTTCTTAAGATTACCAAAGCCACAAGTGCCGCACTTATCCAAAACAACACTGGAATAATGGCAAACAATACAGCAACCATAGTTGCTTGTTTGTTACCAGTCATGGCGTATTGAGCTAGTCTGCGCATGTATTAATACGTCTTACTGATGAGCGTCAGTGTATGGCAACAATGCAACGTAACGAGCGCGCTTAATAGCAGTAGAAAGCTGGCGCTGGTAGCGTGCTTTAGTACCAGTAATACGGCTAGGTACAATCTTACCAGTTTCAGATACGTAGCCTTTTAAAACTTCAATATCTTTATAGTCAATTTGAGTCACACCTTCGGCGGTGAAACGACAGTACTTACGACGACGGAAAAAACGTGCCATGGTCAATATCTCCAGTTAATTATTCAGCTGCGGCTTCGGCGGCTGGTGCTTCTTCAGCTTGAGCTTCTACTTCAGGAGCTTCGGCACGAGGGGCGCGTTCTTGACGACGACGGTCTTCACGGCTTTCAGCAGCTTTAACAGGAGAGTCGCCAGTTTCAGCAGCTTTCATACGCACAACCATGCTACGGATAACCGCATCGTTATAACGGAAGTTACTGTCAAGCTCGTTTAATGCAACATTTGAACATTCAACATTCATTAGTACATAGTGAGCTTTGTGGATTTTGCTAATTGGGTATGCCAAGTGACGACGGCCCCAATCTTCAAGACGATGAATTGCACCACCATCGGCTTCTATAGTCGCGGTGTAGCGCTCAATCATAGAGGGTACTTGTTCGCTTTGGTCTGGATGGACCAAAAAGATAATTTCATAATGACGCATTGCTGCTCCTTATGGGTTAGATAGCCTTAAGTGTTTAGCCATTCGTTATTGAACGACAACCTTAAAGCAAGGAGAAAAAATCACACCTAAAAATGTGATTGCGTATTATACGTAAACTTGTAGCAAGGTACAAGCTAGAGACATTGTAGAAGGCAGATTAGGTTGTTCTATTTAACTTAGCATTAATACAGTGCGCACCCGTGCCATTAAAATGAAAAACATTCATCATTAGTCAGGTCTTTTTCGAGACTAGAGCCTTAGCCACTACTATATTACTTTGGCTTTTAAAGCGCTCGCCTTACTAACAGCAGACCACCAAAATTTTTAGATGTTATACAATAAACCTATCCCAAAAATCCCACCTCAAATACTGCTTCGATAAAAATGGTCATCTTCCACGCTTTGCTAAACAACCATCTCGTTGCCGCTTAACATCATAAAGAGATCTTTAGCAGCTGGCTGCAGTTGCAAATTACTTCGCATCAGTAACGAGCTCCGCTCGAATTGCCACCATGAACGACAGCGCTTAGTTATACTTCAAACCGTGGCTTACATGCTCGCATTATTTCTGAACAATAGTACTACCGCTAACTCATTTCTGCCCCAAATCAATTTAGAGATGCGACTCTCTAAGAACGTGTTCATATCAGTTTTTTGTACATTTCTTCATGTGAGAAATGGGAGCCGTTTCTCATATCAGATAGTTTTTAGGAATTAATCGAAAATGTTGCCAGCATTACTTAGCCATTACATTTACGAAGTAAAGTCAGAAGATACATTTATATCAGGAGGGGTTAGTTCAGTCTGCCACTTTAGGCGGTGCAAGTCATATAGGATCGGCCTGAAAGGAATCCTGTCTTTTCTACCTAGTTTTGTAATTGACAACACATATACAAAAGTATAATGTTATAACATAACACTTAGTAGGATGTATGACTCCCCCAATGAAAAAGTTAAATGAACCCGTATTGTCGGTGCAAAGTCTATGCGCTGATGGCCCCGCAAAGGTGTTGTTGGTTTTATTGGACTGATGGTGCCGCACCTTGTGCGTCCGTTTTTTGGTGTAATCCATAAGCGAGCGCTCCCTTTAATAGCACTTGGGGGAGCGGTAATTCTGCTGTTTGTTGACCTAGTAAGCCGAACCATTTTGGCGCCACAAGAATTGCTCGTGGGAATTGTTACTGCAGCACTCGGTGGCCTGGTTGTTTTGTACCATGTACGGCGTAAATAACCTTAAATAACAAGCGTTAAATTTAAACGTATAAACCCGTTAGCTGAAAATTTCTATCCAAAGCAGTATTCTGTGTCTGGATTTTTAACTATAGGGTTTCGTGTAAATTTTTGACGCAATTGATGAGATTAGAGTTTATGAAAGACATTAAATGCGTGTTTCGCAATCTTGAGCAAATGCTTCAACAGGCAAATTGGTTTGATGAGGGTTGGGGAATTTATAATCGTGGGAACTATCTTCAGCTCTACAAACTGAATTGGTTCAATCAAAATCAAGGTGGAATTCACTTTGAGACCTTTATTGAAGCGCCGCAGATTAAGCAAAAGTTGTTCCCTGTGTGTATGCATGTTGAAGAGGACTGTCCTTCTCAGTCTAAATTTATTCGTCAATTTATGGAGCTAGAGGGAGAGCGCATAAAGAGCTGGAAGGGCTATAAAACACTGGGAAATAGCTATGGTATTTGTCAGCGTACACTGCCGCTGAATTTTAAAAACTTAGAGCAACGCATATTCGAAGAGTTTAACCGTCTTCGAGTACTGGAATCCAGCGTTGAACAAGTACTACTTAAACTTTGATAATGTGTTCGTTTGAACATGAGTGATTAAGGTGAGATGGAATAAATGAAAAGTAAAAAAAGCCCTTGTATCGATGCGTGTGATTTCTCAAGCGCCAAGGGTTGGTGTTTGGGGTGCGGTAGAACGAGAAAAGAATGCCAACAGTGGAAGGCAATGACACCTTATAGCGTAAATATTCTTCAAAAAGAGCTCAAAAAAAGAATGCATCGTTTAAAGACTAAATAGGCCAACCGATTAGTTATTCTTACTACTCAAAGATTATCAAATCGTGGTCGTTAAGCTTAGGGCTGGATGATAACTTATATGGCACGCATTCAATGAGACGAACCAAAGCTCAGTTGATATAAACACTCACTAAACATCTAAGTGCCGTGCTACTACTTTTAGGCTAGAAAAAAGTAGACAACACAATTCGATACTTAGGCATAGAGATTGAAGATGCCCTGACGTTATCTGAGGAAACAGACCGTTAAATTGAGTTCGGTCCTCAACCACTATACGTGAAGACCAAACATGCCCCAAAGTGAATTAGATCAAAAGCTCAAACACATATAGTTGATGTAATTTTTTGATATCAAGGCTAATGTGAGATGGCAAAAATTCAACGGTCACTGAGCCCCGATCCTGAAGACTCCGTTAGCCTTTGTATATTGTGTTATCCATAACAGAACTATCAAATCGCTAGAGCCTCATCTTTTCTAGCTCTATCCTAAAACTCTGAGTGCAATGCATTGTACTAAAGGTGAGTTAATAAATAAAATAACCCCTGCAGCAAGCCGCGCTAACAAAAATGAATGCCCCCACAATTTAGAAAACTCTGGTTCATTACCTAGAATAATATATGTCACCCACAGCGTCATTAGTGAAGAAATGGAAAGTAACATTTTTTTAGGCGATAAATTACACCTAAAACTGTGATGGCATATTAGACGTAAAATTTTAGCAAGGCACACGCTAGAGCCATTGTAGAAGGCAGACTAGGTTGTTCTATTTAACTTAGCATTAACACAGTGCGTACCTGTGCCATTAAAATGAAAAACATTCATCATTAGTCAGGTATTTTTCGAGACTAGAACCGTAGCGGCTGCTATATTACATTGGCTTTGGTCTGGCTCACCTTTGCAATAAGCAGACCAGCAAAACTAGGGGCCTATTACGTTAACTGGACACGGTATTTACGATGTAATCGACAGCATAAGTGCCTCGCACCTTTGCCAACTAAACCAACACTTAATTGAGACAACTCTATGTGGAACATCTATTTATCTGGCGAGATACATACCGACTGGCGCGAACAAATAATCAACCGTTGCACAGAACTTAAACTTCCTGTGAATTTCTCTTCTGCATGCACTGATCACGAAGCTAGCGATGCAGCAGGTGATCACTTGGCAGATACGGCCACTAGCTTTTGGCGTGACAACCAATCGGCGAAGGTCAATGCCATTCGCACTAAAAACCTTATAGCCCAAGCCGACATCGCTATTATTAGATTTGGTGATAAATACAAACAATGGAATGCCGCTTTTGATGCTGGATACTGCGCTGCTATGGGCACACCCTACATTACCTTGCATAGTGAAGACATTGTTCATCCGTTAAAAGAGGTCGACGCCGCTGCTATGGCTTGG
Organism: Candidatus Njordibacter sp. Uisw_056; assembly: GCF_047730085.1. NCBI lineage: Bacteria > Pseudomonadati > Pseudomonadota > Gammaproteobacteria > Pseudomonadales > Candidatus Njordibacteraceae > Candidatus Njordibacter > Candidatus Njordibacter sp. Uisw_056. Next base: position 2,364,085 of record NZ_CP159830.1, read on the forward strand.
GCTGCAGATGTCGACCAAGTCATCGCTACCCTCCAACACGTCACCCAATAACTGCGAGCACTCTGTTTAGCTAATACCAACACGGTGAATCGGGCTTATTTCTCAACCCATTAATTGCCATTGGCCACAAGCCTTGGTACTAAAAGAACTCACCTTGGAAAAAGGAATCACCAATGAGCCAGCACACCAGCCACCTCGGCACTAAACCTATTATGGGGTTATTCTTTGGTATGGCTGCTCCAATCGCTGTGGGCATGATGGTGAACGGCCTTTACAATGTTGTTGATGCAATTTTTGTTACCCGCGCAATTGGTGTGAATGCCATGGGCGGCATTTCCATTGTATTTCCAATTCAAATGTTTATCTTTGCTTTGGCTACTTTAGTGGGCAGTGGCATGGCTTCAATTGTAGCTCGACAACTCGGCGCAAAACAGGTAACTGAAGCGAATACCACAATCGACATTGCCTTCCGTTTAGCCTTAACCATGGCTCTAGTCATCACCCTGGCTACCTATTGGAATATAGATAGCCTGCTCACATTTCTTGGGGTGTCAGAAGCACTGTGGCCATACGCGTATGGTTATCTTGTGCCTTTGGTATTACTAAGCTTCCCTATTGTGTTTATGAGCAGTATTCCGAGTGATTTACTCAGAGCCGAGGGCAAAGCCATGCTGATGATGGCTAGCATGGTTTCATCTGCGCTACTAAATATTGTGCTAGATGCCGTGTTTATCTTCGTCTTGGACATGGGCGTGGAAGGTGTAGCTTACGCTACTATCTTGTCTCAAATATTTGCTGCAGCCTTAATGCTTTATTTCATTTTAGGCGGTAAAACCCACTTAAAATTACGCCCGTTTGCTTATCAGATGAACTGGGGGATTCTTAAGGGTGTTACTTTACTGGGCATACCCATTCTAATTTCCCATGCAGGGGTATCTGTGTTTATCGCTCTAACTAACTACACAGTAACCCAGTTTACTGAAGTTGACAGCGATCTGTATGTGAGCTCATATGGGCTTATTGGCCGCCTAATGATCTTTTTTATATTGCCAGCCATTGCAATGACTATTTCTTTTCAAACTATTGCAGGCTACAACTATGGCGCCAAAAACTATGATCGAGTATTGTCTACGATCAAAGTAGGCGTTACAGCAAGCCTATGTTATGGCTTAGGTGTAAGTGGCTTAATGCTTTTGGTACCTAACCAAATTATTGGCATTTTTACCCAAGATCAAGCGTTGTTAACCACCACAGCAGGCATCGCTTTTTGGTCGTTCTTGTTGTTCCCATTGTCTAATGCCCACAGCGTAATCAGCTCTTTGTTTCAGGCTCTTGGGAAGGCACGCCAAGCTATTTTCTTGTCGTCCTTAAGAATATATCTTATCCTTATCCCTGCTCTGCTGATACTACCCAAGATATATGGCATCAATGGTATTTGGTATTCATTCCCTATTGCAGATGTGATTGCTTTTGCTGTCGTTATTTATTTTGCTTTGCGTGAACGCGGCAACCTAAAACGTCTTATCCTAACGTCTAAGACCACCGAACTAACCTAACCTAGAAAATTTGGAGATTAAAATGATTTTAATATTATGGGTTTTAGGTATTGTGATTGTTGCTTTGCTGATCCGTTTATTACTCAATAGAGCACCAACCAATGGCAAACCATTTCTATTACGTACCGCAGTGGTCATTATTGCAATAGTGGCTATTGGGTTAGCTTTGAGCGGTTTATGGCCTGTAGCGATAAGCCTTATAGGTGGCCTGGCCGTCTATGGACGGCCCGTTCTTCAGGCGTTTGGTCTGTGGCAGACAATAAAACGTTTTAACCAAACCAGCGCTAAGAGCAACCCACCCAGTGCAACCATTATGGATAAGCAACAAGCTAGGCAAGTTTTAGATGTTGAAGCAGGTGCCAGCCATGAAGACATAATATCTGCCCACAAACGTTTAATGGCCAAGAACCATCCTGACAAAGGGGGGAGCACCTATCTAGCTAGCCAAATCAACCAAGCTAAAGACGTGTTACTTAAGGATTAGTCTCACATCCAGCAAGACACTAAGTAAGTGAATAGCCTAACTGCGCTGGCGTACTGCTTCAAATAAACATACACCAGCAGCCACAGAAACATTAAGGCTACTCACTTCACCTGCCATGGGAATTTTAACCAACTGGTCACATCCTTCGCGGGTAAGGCGACGCATACCTTCACCTTCCGCCCCCATCACTAAAGCCATATTACCCGTAAGGTCGGTCTGATAAATGTGTTGGGTAGCTTCGCCAGCAGTCCCTGTAATCCAGACACCAGCATCCTGCAAACTTTTGAGGCAGCGCGCTAAGTTGGTTACTTGAACAAAAGGTATGCTCTCTGCTGCACCACAGGCCACTTTGCTTACGGTGCTATTAAGCGATGCTGACTTATCTTTGGGCGCAATGACTGCATGCACGCCAGCGGCATCCGCGGTACGCAAGCAAGCACCTAAATTGTGAGGATCTGTTACGCCATCTAAGATCAGCAAAAATGCTGGTTCGTTAAGCTCTCCTAATAACTGCGTAAGAAAGTGCTCATCTTTAGCAGGGTTTGGAGTACACCCAGCAACCACGCCCTGATGCCGACCCTTCACCTTATTATCTAACTCACGGCGAGGCATAATTTGACACTCAATACCCTGCTCGTCTGCCAGCGCTTTAACTTGGTTTAAGCGCTGGTCCTCACGACCTTCTTGAAACCAAATTTCTTGCACTCGCTCCGGGTTGCGTTGCAATTTAGTTTGCACAGCGTGAATGCCAAAGACGTATTCAATGTTGGCCATAATTAACGAGTCTCAGATATCTTTTTTACGGCGTAGTCTTTTTACGGCGAGGCTTTCTTGCAACGCCGGAGGGCTTACCCTTTTGATCGAACAAAGGGGTCTCTATTTTTGCATCAGAATTTTTTGGCTTAGGCTTAGGCTTAGGCTTTGGCTTAGACTTAGACTTTGGCTTAGTTTTTGGTGGTGCATCAGCCAACTCAAAATCAATTTTCTTTTCGTCTAGGTCTACCCGAACCACTTGCACTTCAATGCTGTCACCTAAGCGGAAACTTTTACCACTGCGCTCTCCATCGAGACGATGCTTAGCCGCATCAAAGTGATAATAATCACCTGGTAACGCACTAATGTGTACGAGCCCTTCAACATAAACGTCAGCTAACTCTACAAACAAACCAAAACTAGTCACCGCATTAATGGTACCGTGGAAGTAGTCACCAATGTGGCCTTGCATATATTCACACTTAAGCCAACCTTCTACATCCCACACCGCAGCATCTGCACGACGCTCAGCCATTGAGCAATGTTCACCTAAGACCACTACGTCTGCAGTGGAATAAGGATACCAAGGCGAATCTGGTTGCTTTTCCGTGGCTTTAATTCGCTTTACATACCGGCTCAACTGCTTACTTTGAATGACACTGCGTATGGCTCTGTGAACTAGCAAGTCTGGATAGCGACGAATGGGCGATGTAAAATGCGCGTATGCGTCATAACCCAAACCAAAATGGCCTTCGTTTTCTGGCGTATAAACAGCCTGACTTAACGATCGTAACATCACCGTTTGCACTAAGTGAGCGTCAGGACGGCCCTTAATAGAGCTCAATAGCGCCTGATAATGTTTTGGTTTTGGCTCTTCGCCACCTGGTAATGACAGGCTCATTTCACCTAAAAATCCACGCAAGTTTTCTAACTTGCTAGGCTTAGGCCCTTTATGCACGCGGAACAAACCATCTAATTTATGCTTTGCTAGAAACTTAGCCGTGCTTACGTTAGCCGCTAACATGCACTCTTCAATCAGCTTATGAGCATCGTTGCGATGCACTGGCACTATGTCAGTTATTTTGCGGTCTTCACCAAAAATAATACGTGTTTCTTGGGTTTCAAAATCAATGGCACCGCGTGCGTCACGGGCAGAGCGTAAGGCAGCATAAAGCTTATGCAATTGGTCTACAGGTTTCACTACATGGCTATATTCTTGGCGCAACGGCAGGCATTGCTCATCACCTGAATCCAACATTGCACCCACTTTGGTGTAAGTTAAACGGGCGTGAGAGTGAATGAGACCCTCATAAAACTCATAGCCACTCAACTTACCCTTACTGCTAATGGTCATTTCACACACCATGACCAACCGATCAACATGGGGGTTAAGAGAGCATAAACCGTTGGAGATAGCTTCTGGCAACATAGGGATGACTCGCTCAGGAAAATACACTGAGGTTGCACGCCTATGGGCTTCTGTATCTAAAGCTGTGCCAATGCGAACATAATGGCTTACGTCAGCAATAGCAACGTATAACCGCCAGCCACCTAAAGTTCGCTTACGGCAATAAACTGCATCATCAAAGTCCCGGGCATCCTCACCATCGATAGTTACAAAAGGCATTTCACGAAGATCAATGCGATCATGCTTGTCAGCTTCTGTGACTTGTGGAGCAAGTTGAGCAGCTTCAAGGCTGGCCTCTAATGGCCATTCATGGGGTATTTCGTGGGTTCTAATAGCCACATCAATCTCCATTCCTGGAGCCATGTGCTCACCCAAAATTTCAGCAATTTCACCAACGGCCTGATTGCGCTTGTTTGGCTGGTGAGTAATACGCACAGTAACGTACTGCCCGTGCTGAGCTTGAAGTACGTTGTCGCTTGAAATAAGAACATCTTGGCTAATACGCTGATTATCTGGACGCACAAAACAAATGCCATTTTCTTTTGTTAACCGCCCCACAACTTGCTGAGTATTGTGCTCAGTCACTTCAACAATAGCACCTTCGCTGCGGCCTTTGCGGTCTACTCCAATAATGCGAGCTAAGGCCTTGTCGCCATCTAAAACTGCACGCATTTGACGATGGCTAAGAAATAAATCATCACCACCCTCATCAGGCTTTAAAAAACCAAAGCCATCTCGGTGGCCTATAATTCGGCCATGGATAAGGTCCATCTTATGGATTGCGCCATAAGCACCTTTGCGATCACTTATCAGCTGGCCGTCACGTTCCATAGCACGTAATCGGCGACGCAGTGCTTCTACATCTTCTGCCTCAAACAAGGCCAGTTCAAAACTAACCTGTTTCAGCGTTGCTGGGCCACTACGGTCACGCAAGTGATCCATAATAAATTCACGGCTGGGAATTGGGTTGTCGTACTTTTGCGCCTCACGCTGAGCGTGTGGATCGTCTATTTGTGTCATTTTTTCCTAGGAGCCAAAAGGATGGCGTTTAACAATTGTTTCAATTCGATCTGGGCCGGTGGAAATAATATCCACTGGCGCCTCAATCAAGACTTCAATACGGGCAATGTAGGCCAGCGCAGCAGCAGGTAATTGTGCTTCTGTCTGGGCACCTACGGTAGACTCAGTCCAACCCGGCATAGTTTCGTAAATAGGGGTAACAGCCGCAAAACCTTCAGCATCGCTCGGGCAAGATACGTTATTACCCTGCGCATCATGGTAAGCCACACACATTTTAATTTCGTCCATACCATCCAATACGTCCAGCTTAGTTAGGCAAATACCTGACACACTGTTAATTTGAATCGCATGCTTAAGTGCAACAGCATCAAACCAACCACAACGACGTGGTCGTCCTGTAGTTGCACCTAATTCATGGCCACGGTTGGCAAGGCCTAGACCCACATCACAGAATAATTCTGTTGGGAATGGACCACTACCCACACGAGTAGTGTACGCCTTAGTAATGCCTAAAATATAATCTAGGTACATTGGGCCAAAGCCAGAACCTGTGGCTGTGCCACCGGCAGTGGTATTTGAGGAGGTTACGTAAGGATATGTACCATGGTCGATATCTAGCAATGTACCTTGGGCACCTTCAAACAAAATATCTTCACTGGCGCGGCGCAAGTCATGAATCTCTGCTGTCACGTCGGTAAACATGGCTTTAATTTGCTCAGCTTGAGCAAGGGCAGTTTCTAATACTTGGTTATAATCTAATGGCTTAACACGGTAAAAGTTTTGTAATACAAAGTTGTGATAAGTCATCACTTCTTTAAGCTTTACTGCAAACCGTTGTGGATCTAGCAAATCACCTAAACGCAAACCACGACGGGCCACCTTGTCCTCGTAGGCAGGGCCAATACCACGCCCTGTGGTGCCAATTTTTTCGTCCCCACGAGCCAATTCACGCGCTTGATCTAGGGCAACGTGGTAAGGCAATATTAGTGGGCAAGCAGTGCTAATCCGCAAACGATCACGCACTGGAATACCACGCTCCTCTAGTTCTGCCATCTCCTTTAGTAACGCATCCATAGCCACAACAACACCATTGCCAATAAAGCAGGTCACCGTGTCACGTAAAATACCTGAAGGAATCAAATGCAAAACCGTTTTTTCACCTTCGATAACTAAAGTATGGCCAGCATTATGGCCCCCCTGGAAACGTACCACTGCCGTGGCCTGATCGGTGAGTAAATCTACGATCTTACCTTTGCCTTCATCACCCCATTGGGTGCCTAAAACGACGACATTCTTACCCATAATATTTTGCTCTAGTTTGTTGCTACTACGTGTAAATTCACGCACATTTAAAATTTGAAGTTGATAATAAAAATCGATCTAAACTTAGTGTGCTGGGACAATTTTCCAAGCATCATTTTGCCATACTAATTGGCGAGAACACTCTTGTGGCGTAGGGCTATCAGATAACTGTGCAACCAAACACTCACCCTGTAAGCGAAGCTGAGACTGCATGAGCCATAGGCTTTGACGCTGCTCACTGCTCAAACCTACTTCAGCTGGCGTGGCAATGCCATGCGCCTTAACTAAAGGCACTTCAGACAGCTCTGACAGCACCTTTAAGTCAGCACTAAATCCTGTTGCTGGGCGCGCTCGGCCAAACACCTTGCCAATATCATCATAACGACCCCCTTTAGCAATAGCCTGCCCAAAGGCCGGTGTGAGGGCGGCAAAAACAACCCCCGTATGGTATTCGTAACCCCGTAGTTCAGCCAGGTCAAAGTACAAAGTCACCTGCGGGAAGCGTGCCTTAACTGCTTCGGCTAATTCACTTAGGTACCTGATGGCAACGGAAACCTTTGCCGACACATTGCCAAACACCTGCTCTGCCTGCTTTAACACCGAAACCTCACCATATAAGCGGGGCAACTGCGACAATACGGTTTTTGCCTCATCGGTCAAGTCCATTGCACAGACCAGGGCGTCAATATCTGCTACAGCTTTACTTTGCAGCAGATTAAATAATTCTCGTTCATCCTCAGCAGCTAAGCCTATGGCCTCAATTAAGCCACGATAAATACCTACATGACCTAAATCTAAGGTAATGGGATGTTTAATGCCAACACTCGTGAGGGTTTCTAGCATCAAGCTAATAACCTCAAGGTCACTCTCAATACCAGCGTGGCCATAAAGCTCCGCACCCACCTGCAATGGGCTACGAGAGGCCAATGGATTAGCTGCACTGGTATGCAATACCGTATTGGAGTAACACATGCGGTTAATGCCATCGCAATCAATACTGTGGGCATCAATACGAGCTACCTGGGGAGTAATGTCTGCACGAATCCCCATGGTGCGACCCGTTTTTTGATCAATCACCTTAAACGTCGCTAAATCTAAGTCATCACCAGTACCAATGAGTAATGAATCAATATATTCAATAAGCGGTGGCATAACTAAGTCATAGCCCCACGCTTGATATAAGTCCACCACCGTGCGGCGAAGGCCCTCTATACGCGAAGCTTCAGGCGGTAACACTTCTTTTACACCATCTGGCAATAACCAACGATTCGCACGACTCATGTGAGTTCCTGTTTCCCAAAAAACTTATTTAAATCAATTTACTAAAAGTAAAATAACAAGCCCCAAGAGCATGCTTGCTAAGCCTAAAAAGCGCATATGGCGGTCATTTATCTGGGCTAATTGAACCACTAATTTACGCCACCTTTGTGGGTATAAGAAGGGCAAAATACCTTCCAATATCAGCATCAAGCAAAAAGCCACCAGTAGGTGTTGGGTCAATTCATTCATGATTTTTTACTAATGCTTCAAACACAAAAAAACCGAGCATCATACAGCCCGTCTCGGACCCTACTTCTCGGTTACTCAATTGTACTTCTTTTGGGCACAAATGACCACCTCTAGCGCTTAAAAGGCCGCCACTAAAAAGGGCCCTAAAGGGCCCTTTTGTTGTCTTACTTAAGGCAGGCCAAAGGCTTACTTCAAAGTAGACTGATTCATGTACTTAAAGAACTCACTATCAGGCTCAATAAGCATCACGTCGCCACCAGCTCCAAAGGTTTTACGGTAGGCATCTAAGCTACGGTAAAAACTATAGAATTCTGGGTCTTTATTGAACGCCTCAGCATAGGTTGCAGCTGCAACGGCATCACCATCACCACGCACAAGTTCAGAATCACGGTAGGCGTTAGCCTCAATGATGGTCTCTTGACGGTCCGCGTCAGCACGAATACCTTCAGCAAGCTCCTTACCCTTGGAGCGCAGCTCGCGGGCTTCACGTTCACGCTCTGTGCGCATACGTCCATACACCGACTCGCTTACTTCTTGAGGCAGATCAATACGCTTCACACGCACGTCCACTACTTCGATGCCCATATCAGACTTAACCACTTGGTTAAGCTCAATAAGCAACTCAGACATAAGGTCATCACGCTCCCCAGAAACAACTTCGGTTAAGGTGCGCTCACCAAACTGGTTACGTAAACCAGTGTCTACCCGAGAGGCTAATAGCTTCGCTGCAGTGAACTCATCACCCGAAGTCGCGGTATAAAAGTCAGCTACATTGAAAATACGCCATTTTACAAATGAATCTACAATCAATGCTTTCTTTTCTAGGGTCAGGTAGCGCTGAGGACGAGCATCCAAAGTAAGCACCCGAGCATCAAAAACACGCACGGTGTTCACAAACGGAACTTTTGCATGCAGGCCAGGCTGGATATCAAACTGCACCACCTCACCAAACTGAAGCATAATTGCTCGCTCTGTTTCCTTCACTACAAACAAAGATGAAGAGGCAACTAGGAGCGCCACAAATAGGCCAATTAAGGTCACTAAAGTACGAGTAGCCATATTAACGAGACTCCCTTGAAGCTGAACCACCTTGAGTTAGCTGCTGGATGACCCGGTTAGTGATTTCGTCAACCATACTGGAAGACATTTTACCACCGGTACCCGTTGCAGCACGCAAAGACTGATTCTGCATGATTTGATCTAAAGGTAACACCATCATGTTGTTACCACCTTCGACGTCTACCATTACCTTAGAAGCATTGGAAAGTACATCTTCCATGGCAACGATATAAAGACGCTCCCGAGTCACTTCTGGAGCCTTTTGGTATTCCGTCAACAACTTAGTAAAACGAGTCGCCTCACCTTCAGCACGCGCTACTACCTGTGCACGATAAGCTTGGGCTTCTTCGCTTACACGCTGGGCGCGACCACGAGATTCTGGCACGATACCATTAGCATAGGCTTGGGCTTCGTTCTTAACTCGCTGTTCATCTTCACGAGCCTTGATCACGTCATCAAACGCATCTTGCACTTGTGATGGTGCAGCCGTGTTTTCTATGTTGACCTTAATCACCTCTAAGCCAGTTTTGTAGTCATCCAACAAAGCTTGTAATCGGCTTTCAATGTCTAACGCCAAAAGCGCACGGCCTTCAGTAAGTACAGAGTGCATTTCCGAACCGCCTACCACATGGCGCAAAGCGCTTTGTGTAGCCTGTAATAAGCTATTCTCTGGATTCCTAACTTCTAACAAGAAATCTTTAGGACTAGACACAATATATTGAACTGATAAGCCAACTTCAACAATGTTTTCATCTTCTGTCAGCATTAAAGCTCGGTGGTCAACGTTACGAACCGCAGTCACATTAACCTTGGTCACGTTGTCAAATAACGGCGGGTTCCAATGCAAACCAGGCTGCACGGTTTCACTAAACTTACCAAGCCGCAAAACCACTGCACGCTCCTGCTGGTCGACAGTGTAGAGGCCCATACCCGCCCACAACACTAGAACGATTGCGGCACCAAAACCAATAATTTTACCGGTAGGAGCTGGGGTATTACCACCCCCTGAACCAGAGTTATCTTTGTTGCCAGATCCGCCAAACAAGCCACTGAATTTCTCAACCAGCTTACCTAACGCCTCATCTAGATCAGGTGGCCCCTGATCTTGTCCGTTTGGGCGACGATTGCCACCCCATGGATCTTGGTCTTTACCGTTATTACCCGGTTCATTCCAGGCCATAAACTTCTCCTGATTATTGCAATTATTAAATAGTTACGAGTCCCACGGGTTGGCTGGCTTACCTACAAAAGGCGTTGCATCCATTCCTACACGACTCAATACTTGTAAAAAATCTCGCTTTTGTAAGCGTACGTCCAACACCATATGACCTTGGTCGTTGATGTCTTCTTTTTCTACGGCGTCAAGGGCATAAAGTTGAGCCCTAAGGTTACCATACTGAGGCTCCAGCACAATTTGTTGAGCAAAAATCTCACCACCCAAGCGCTCGCTGATAGCTTGCACCAAAAGGTCTGCACCCTCACCTGTTAGCGCACTTAACCAAACCCTTCTGGGTACGCCATAACCATCACGGTCGATACGTGCAGGGCAATCTTCTAACATATCAATCTTGTTGTACACCAGCAAGTGGGGTAAATCATCAGCACCAATCTCTGCGAGCACCGACTCAACTTCTTTTATGTTATCGTCACGTTTTTCATCATTTGCATCAATTAAGTGGAGCAATAACGTGGCTTCAGCTGTTTCTTGCAGCGTAGCCCGAAACGCATCAACCAGCTTATGAGGCAAGTGACGAATAAACCCTACCGTGTCTACCAATATAGTGGGGCCAACATCTTTAATTTCAAGACGCCTAAAAGTTGGATCTAAGGTTGCGAACAGTTGGTCTGCGGCGTAAACATCTGCAATGGTAATCCGATTAAACAAACTAGACTTGCCCGCGTTAGTATACCCCACCAAAGAAATAGTAGGCACTTCTGCACGGCGCCGTGCACGGCGCCCCTGCTCACGTTGCTTACGCACCTTACCCAAGCGTTTCAATATGGTATTAATACGCACGCGCAGTAGGCGACGGTCCGTTTCTAACTGAGTTTCACCTGGGCCTCTTAAACCAATACCCCCTTTTTGACGCTCGAGGTGGGTCCAGCCTCGAACCAATCGAGTAGACATATGCTCTAGCTGAGCAAGCTCAACTTGGAGCTTACCCTCATGGGTACGCGCGCGTTGAGCAAAAATATCCAGAATCAAACCAGTACGATCTAAAACTCTGCACTGCAGTTCAAGTTCTAAGTTTCGTTCTTGGCCGGGGGTCAGAGCATGGTTGAAGATGACAATTTCAGCGCCGTGTTGTTCCAAAGCTAGCTTAATCTCTTCTACTTTGCCAGAACCAACATAGGTTTTTGGGTGAGGGGTTGCGCGTGAACCACCTATTGTTTCTAGGGGATCCGCACCAGCTGAATAAACCAGCTCTTTTAATTCGTTGGCATCTTCGCGCTCTCCTTCTTGGCCCATTTGTAGATGGACAAGGATCGCACGTTCGCCTGATTGATGACGTTCAAAAAACAAAACAATAACCTAAATCAAAGCGAGCACCATGAGGTGCTCGTTGGGGTTTCACAAAGTCAATAAAGTTAGTCCAGCTCGTCTTCGGCTGGCATTTTGACAGGGCGTGATGGTACCACAGTTGATATAGCATGCTTGTACACCATTTGAGAAACAGTGTTTTTTAACAAGATTACAAACTGGTCAAAAGACTCAATTTGACCCTGTAATTTAATACCGTTTACCAAGAATATAGAAACAGGTACTCGCTCCTTGCGCAGTACGTTTAAATAAGGGTCTTGTAGGGTTTGCCCTTTTGACATGATAGCTCCTTGTGTCATTAACCTAACCTCATTTTAAAGTTAGTAGTTAATGATGCGTAAATGCGCTAACAGATGCAAGCCGTTTTACGCTGCCTTTACGCTAATTACTTATCTTATCGAATAATTGCAAAACTTTAAATGTTAATTTTGTATCTAAACTGTCAAACATCTGTAATTCTGGCCAACTTCGCAGCCAAGTTAACTGTCTTTTAGCCAGTTGCCTAGTTGCTACGATGCCTTTGAACTGCATTGTAGCATCATCATACTCACCCGTTAAGTGCTGCCACATTTGACGATAGCCAACACAACGCATGGATGGCAGGTCTAAATGTAAGTCTCCACGAGCCATTAAGGATTCAACTTCATGCCTAAACCCTTGCTGCAGCATTAACTCGAAACGCTGCTCTATGCGCTGGTGTAATACGGCTCTGTCAGGTGGCCATACACCAAGCGAAGTAACCTCATAGGGTAACCGTTGCTGCTCTTGTCTGGACCAATGATCGGTTAAGGTTTCTCCACTAAGCAAGAACACTTCCATGGCCCTCGTTATTCGCTGTGAATCAGCAGCGTTAATACGTGCCCCAGCTATGGGATCTATTTTACACAAGCGGACGTGCATCGCTGCTAGCCCTTGGTCATGTATCTGTTGCTCTAGCTGCCCACGCATCTCAGGGTCTGATACAGGCAACAGTGCTAAACCATCCACAAGGGCTTTATAGTACATCATGGTGCCACCCACTAGCAGGGGAACCTTTCCCCGAGCAGTAATTTCTGCCATTAGCGCTAGAGCATCCATGCGAAACCTAGCCGCTGAATACGCTTCGAGAGGGTCACAGATATTGATCAAATGATGCGGCGCCGCTATTAAAGTCTGAGCGTCTGGTTTGGCGCTACCAATATTCATGTCTTGGTAAATTTGTGCCGAGTCGACAGAAATAATTTCACAAGCACGCTGCTGAACGAGCTCTACCGCTAAATCAGTTTTACCTGCGGCAGTTGGGCCCATAAGAAAAATAGCTGGGGGTAATTGAACTGCTGGTAACTGGATAGAAGGCACCTACTATTGCCCTCGCATAAATAGCTTATCTAGCTCAGATAAACTCAGCTGAGTCCATGTTGGACGCCCATGATTACACTGTCCACTACGCTCAGTAATTTCCATATCTCGCAATAGTGCGTTCATTTCCACATGGTTTAACCGTCGGTTAGCTCGCACCGCACCGTGGCAAGCCATGGTGCCTAGCAACTCGTTATGGGCCGCTCTAATGCGATCACTGCTGCCATAGGTAACTACATCTGCCAATACATCGCGAACTAATTGCTCAACGTTGGCGTGTTGCAACAAACTAGGCACTTGTCTTACCACCAAACTTTCTGTACCAGACCTATCAATCACGAAGCCTAACTCATTAAACAACTCTTTCTCTACCTCAACTTGATCTGCTTCACGGGAACTCACCGCCATAGCGATAGGCACCAACAAAGGTTGGGCCTTAATGCCCTGTTCTGCCCATGATGTTTTCATTTTTTCGTACACAATGCGCTCATGGGCTGCATGCATATCTACAAGCACTAGGCCTTTAGCATTTTCAGAGATAATATAAATGCCATGAAGTTGTGCCACTGCGTAACCCAGCGGTGGGACCTGACCAGCCTCTAATGTGGAACCCATTAATGGCGCTGAATCACCGTGTAAGTGGCCATACACTTTGGCTTGTTCTTGCATTTGAAAAGGTGAGGACTGGCCTAAGGACCCGCCAAGCCAAGGCATTTGCTGCGTGCTTGATGAAGTAGGATTACCTGCAACCTGACCTAAGTCCACCTGTGTCTGGCCTGAAAAAACACCTGCCTCAAGCCCTTGAGGCTGCACCTGAAACTGATCCTGCATTACACCAAGCTGCTCAATACCCCCACCTGTAGGTGTTTCTGGGCGCACTTGAGCCAAGGTTTTGTGTAAGCTGCGAAAGATAAAATCATGCACTAGTCGACCGTCGCGAAACCGCACTTCGTTTTTAGTGGGGTGCACGTTTACATCCACATTTGAAGGATCTAACTCTAAATACAACACAAAAGCTGGATGGCGTCCGTGGTACAAAACATCGCGATAAGCTTGGCGCACAGCATGGCCTACCAACTTATCTTTCACCACGCGGCCATTAACAAAAAAATATTGCAGATCCATTTGACTACGAGAAAATGTCGGCAGGCCAACCCATCCCCACAACCTTAAACCTGGCGCCTCCATTTCTATATGCAGGGCTTGTTGCATAAAAGCTGGGCCACATACACTAGCCACACGCTTTTCTTGAGCGGTTTGAGTATCTGCTGGGCGCAGATTGTGAATCACTTTCTGGTTATGCTTGAGGCTAAAAGCCACATCAAATCGGCTTAACGCTAGCCGCTTTATTACTTCTTCTAAGTGGCCAAATTCTGTCTTTTCGGTGCGTAAAAACTTACGCCTAGCAGGTGTATTAAAAAACAAATCTCTCACTTCAACGCTGGTGCCAATCGGGTGGGCAGCAGGTTGTAATTGAGCTTCCATATCGCGGCCTTGGGTTATAACTTGCCAGGCGCTCTCCTGGCCCTGTGTATTTGATGTGAGCGTTAAACGTGATACAGAGCTCACACTCGCCAGGGCCTCTCCACGAAAACCCAAGCTTTGGACCGATTCTAGATCTTCTAAGCTGGCAATTTTACTGGTGGCATGGCGGCTTAACGCTAATGCCAAGTCTTGCTCACCAATGCCAGTGCCATTGTCACGCACACGCATTAGCTTTACACCACCTTGTTCTACGTCCACTTCAACTTTGGTGGCTTGAGCATCAAGGCAGTTCTCCAGCAATTCTTTGATCACCGATGCCGGGCGTTCTACCACTTCGCCCGCTGCAATTTGGTTAGCCAAGCGTGGCGTGAGTTGATGGATTTTTGAAGTCATTAAAGGCTCACAATCAATAATAGACAAGTCATTTAACTTGCTGGAATAATAAGTGTTTTACCAACTAATAATACAGATTTACTCGTCATTTTGTTAGCCGTCTGTAAGCGCTTTACACTGGTACTAAACCGCTGGGCAATGCCCGATAACGTATCTCCAGACACTACTTTGTAGGAACGAAGTTTACGTTTAGCTTCTACAACAGAGGCGATGTACGTATTAGCTACAGGGTAGCTATAAAAATAACTTTTTAAACCTTTAAAAATAGCGTTAGCCATTTTTTTTTGATATTGCTTAGTGCGTAATTTTGCTGCCTCACCGGGGTTAGAAATAAACCCAGTTTCTACCAGGATAGACGGCACGTCGGGTGACTTTAGCACCACAAAACCTGCCCTTTCAACGTGTCCTTTATGAAGCTTAGCAATTTTTCCTATATTTCTAAGAACCTCTTGAGCCACACGCTGACCAGTTGTTTGACTATAGTTCATAGACATATCCAGCAAGGTCATCGCCACATCGTCTTCTTTATCTTCTAAGCTGATACCGCCAATACCACCAATTAAGTCAGCGTCGTTTTGTTTTTGCGCTAGTAATCGTCCCATTTCGCTAGACGCACCACGAGAAGACAATATCCATACAGACGCACCCCTAGCTTTACTGTTTTTAAAGGCATCTGCGTGTATAGAAATAAATAAGTCTGCATTGGCTTTACGAGCTTTTTTAGTTCGTCCCCTTAAGCTTATATAGTAATCACCACTGCGTGTCAGCAGAGGTTCAAAGCCTGGCTCATTTTTGATCAACAATTGTAGTTCTTTAGCAATGCCTAAAACCACATGCTTTTCTCGTAATCTTTTACCACCAAATCTGGGACCCAAAGCACCGGGGTCTTCTCCACCATGACCCGCATCAATAGCAATCAAAACATCCCTTTGGCTGTCCAACAGCGCCAGGCTACTTAGGGTCGTGGTTTGAGGTTGAGACGGTTTTATTACTGCACCTTTTATTGGTGTTGGTGGCGTTTGTTTATAGTTAGACAAATCCACAACTAAACGATCACCATAACTTGCATTAGGCGGCAGTGTGAAAATTTTGTGGCTGGTTTTGTAAGCTAAATCCAACACTAATCGCAATTTATTATCACTGCGCTGGCTAGAGCGAATGCTACGTATAGGGCTGTTAGTAAAGTCTAACTTAGCCAAAGAGGTAGACAAAAAGCTGCGATCAATATCAATGACAAGACGGTGTGGGTTGGTTAAGGTGATTTCGTCAAAAGTTACAGCTGCAGAGGTATCCAGTACTAATCGGGTATTATCTGGTGCTGGCCAGATACGTATATTTTCTATTTTTGCAGCATAAGTAAACGATGACAAACAGACCAAGGAAAGCAGCAGCAACAGTCTCATTGTTGCATACCTTGCAAAATAGCCTCAGCCCTACTAGTTTTGGCCAAAAAGGTGAGTGTACGACCGCGCTCCAAGGTATGAATTGTAACAACCACATCAGCGTGGGGTAGATAACCCAAGCCTTTCTCTGGCCATTCGATCACATTAATAGCCTTCCCATCAAAGTAATCCCGAATACCTAGATAGTCCAATTCTTCTGGGTTTCCCAAGCGATATAAATCAAAGTGGTTTAGCTTTTGTTGTGCAAATTGATAGGGTTCCACTAGGGTGTAGGTCGGGCTTTTAGTTGCCCCTAGGTGTCCAAAATAGCTCATAACTCCGCGCGTAAAGGTGGTTTTTCCCATACCCAAATCACCCTTTAAAAATATTGTTGCACCTTCCCCAACAGCACCTAGAGCCTGTCCAAACTTCCTGCCTAGAGCCACCATTGCATCTTCACCGTGGGCTTGTAGTTGGTACTCTAGGAACATGGACTCAATAACCCGACTCAATGGATAAAATGACAAAGTGCAATATAGCTTAAAAGTAGAATAAAAACCGCCTATCTAGTAGGTATTTTATTGGTTTTATTTCATTTTTAGAGATTCGTGTTATTCGACTAGGTTAGAATAAGGGCTATGCCAACATTAAACGCTTCTTTACCCACCAAACCCATGTCGCTAACGGTGCAACAACTTGCAGACCTAGCCATGAGTATCAAACAACTTGCCAGCCAGTTTGGTTTTGCTGATTGCGGTATTACTGACACTGACAACGAAGTTGCAGGCGAGCAATTAGAGCAATGGCTAGCTCTTGGTTATCAAGCCGACATGAACTACATGAGCAAACACGGCAGCAAACGCTATCGTGCACAAGAGCTAGTGCCGGGCACCCAACGTATTATATGTTTGCGTATGGATTATTTAGACCCCAAATTAACCACCTTAAGTACCTTAGAAGATGGTGAGCAGGCATACATTGCCCGTTATGCCCTAGGCAGGGATTACCACAAATTAGTACGAAAACGCCTAGCACAACTTAGTAAAGCCATTGCAGCATTAATTGGTCCCTTCGGTCACCGGGTATTTGTTGATAGCGCCCCCGTGCTGGAAAAACCCCTAGCCCAAAAAGCAGGCTTAGGCTGGCAAGGAAAACACACTCTAATTATTAACCGCAAACAAGGCTCGTGGTTTGTGCTTGGTGAAATCTTTGTTGATCTACCACTACCCATAGATGAACCTTACCAAAAAGACCACTGCAGTCGCTGCGAATCTTGCATTACCGTTTGCCCAACATCAGCATTTCCACAGCCTTACGTACTGGATGCAAACCGCTGTATTGCCTACTTAACGATCGAACACAAGGGTAGCATTGCACCTGAATTACGGCCACTAATGGGTAATAAAGTATTTGGCTGTGACGACTGCCAGCTAGCCTGCCCGTGGAACCGTGCTCCTGGCGCTACAAAGGAAGATGACTTTAAACCTCGCCACGGTTTAGACCAAGCAAAATTAACAGAGCTATTTATGTGGACTGAAGAAGAATTTCTTAAGCGCACCGAAGGGTCTCCTATTAGGCGAGCTGGTTTTGAAGGCTGGCAACGAAATTTAGCCATTGGCTTAGGTAATGGCCCAGCTACAAAAACCACGTTAAACGCACTGCAATCCCAACGCGCTAAAGCTACTCCCATGGTGAGCGAACATATCGACTGGGCAATGGGGCAATTAACACAACGACAAGCCCAACATATCCCAATAACGCCACTACCTCTGGCCTATCATTTAGGGCATAAGTTAAAGCATCTGTCTTAAATTTTAGAGTAACTTTGCACTTGGCTGCCTTTATTACATTTATTTTTATTATGGGGGCAAAGACTTAAAGATGATTCGCGGTTAACATAAGACCACTCTCAAACTTACCAATGGCCCAGACTAGACGCACTAATACTATGGTGTTACAGCGCTGCGGCTACAACAACACGCTAGCAGTGGCGGCCGGCATTGAACCCGTCAGCTACGCACGGCATTAGGTTGGCAAAAGATTAAACTGGTACTAATTTACGGCTTGCCTGAGGCACTATTGCATCACGTTTTTAGCCCCAGAAAATAAAAGGAAACTCAACTGTGATCTACCGAGAAGCGGTGTTAGATGATTTGCCACGCTTACTAGAAATAGAGCAGTTATTAGTAGCCGCTGAACGTCCGTTTGACGCATCCATTAAAGCGGATAAGACGTTTTATTATGATATAACAGAGCAGATTAATAGCCGTAATGTCCACTTAGTTGTATTGGAGCACGACGCCAACATTGTTGCTGTGGGCTATGCAAAAATCCGAACGTCTAAGCCAGCTCATAACCATACAATTCATGCTTACCTCGGCTTTATGTACGTATCACCTCACATACGAGGCCAAGGCGTTAATCGGCATATCTTGGGATTGTTGACGCAATGGAGCCGTGATAATGGAGCCGAGGCTCTTTATCTAGACGTATATTCTCAAAACTCATCAGCTATCCGAGCCTATGAAAAAGTAGGGTTCGCACCTTGCTTGGTTGAAATGAAGTTAATTCTCTAAATTTATCCAGTTATTTGCTAAGCTGTTAGAGCGCCCCAAAGCCACATTTATTCATGTTAGAATCATGCTATTGCAGCAAATATATTAATCTGTATAACCTGACATTTTGGGGCTTAAACAGGTGTTTTCGCTGATTTTATACCCTCCACCAAAGGTAAACCCTCCTGTGACTATCCCTACAAGCCTAAACGGCTTTTATGCTAATTCCTTAGCTATTAATACCAACTCAACATGGATTATTGCCGTAATTGGGCGGGATGTTTTAGTGGCTGAAGGTTCTAGTATGACCAACAACCCTTTTATTGACAGTGGCAGAGCCCACTTATTGGAACCTTTTTGCCAACGAAAAATAACCCTGGGCCAGTGGCTTTCACGTGACTGTGAGGTTTGGGAACTAAAGCCAGAGGCGGCGGTAATTGATGGGGTTAGCTTAATGGTTTTACGTGACTTGTTAGCCGTGGCTGGTGAAGAGGTTTTTTCCTTGGCCTGCAGAGCTGTGCAATTATTAGGCTGGCAAGATACTCATCGCTTTTGTGGCAGTTGTGGTAAACCTAACCACACTACTGGCAAAGAACACGCCATGACCTGTAGTGATTGCAAGATCAATAATTACCCACGAATTTCTCCTTGTGTCATTGTGCTGGTGACCCATGGAGACCAATGCCTATTGGCGCGTAATGCCAGTTGGGCCCCTAACCGATTTAGCGCTTTAGCTGGGTTCCTTGAGGCTGGCGAGAGTGCAGAGCAGGCTCTGCATCGTGAAGTGTTCGAAGAGGTGAGCGTAGAAATAAATAATATTTGTTATATTGGTAGCCAGTCCTGGCCGTACCCTGGGCAGCTAATGCTTGGTTTTATTGCCGATGCAGTTACTCAAAATATTAAAGTGGACGGTATTGAGATTGCTGAGGCAAACTGGTTCCGCTACGACCAATTACCTGGGTCAATGGCACCACCAGGAATTATGGCTGGCGCCCTGATCAAGCAATTTGTAGACCAGGCGACCTTAGTCTATGGATAACGCAGTTTTAGTGTGCCCCTAACTTATGCCTACACTAAGCCTTCATGGGTCTGTGTTCAAAAAATAGTCTCGGTAATAGGCCATTTCAGCAATTGAATCGCGTACGTCATCTAGCGCTAGATGGCTGCCACCTTTTTTGAGGCCTTCAAGCAGTTCTGGACGCCAGCGACGTGCCAACTCTTTTAACGTGCTTACATCCACGTTGCGGTAATGAAAATAGGCTTCAAGCTGAGGCATGTATTTCACTAAAAAACGCCTATCTTGCCCGATGGTATTGCCACACATTGGCGAGTGACCGCCGTCTACTAGGGTTTTAACAAAGGCAATAGTTTGCTCTTCCGCTTTCGCACAGCTTACCTTACTGTCTCGTACCCGCTGTGTTAGGCCTGATTGACCATGCTGTTTAATACACCAAGCATTCATAGCTTCCAAAACAGCATCACTTTGGTGTATGACGATGGAGGGACCTTCAGCCAGCACATTTAAGTGGGCGTCAGTCACAATAGTGGCAATCTCAATAATAACGTCTTGTTCTGGGTCGAGACCAGTCATCTCAAGGTCTAACCAAATTAGATTTTGTGTGTGTTTCACAAGAAAAGTGCTCTAGGTGATATTGATACACTGAATTATGCCTCACTTCGGGGTAGAATAAAGCCTTTACTGACAACCCAGTACATTAATTCTCAATGGCCAAACGTAAACTCACCCGCCACCAGCAGTGGCAAATTGATAAAGTTCAAGAAGAGCGCCGTGCGCGCGCCAATAAACAGGACGGCGCAATAGAGCAGGCCATAGAGCATGGGGACCTATCTGCCGAGCAGCAGGGTTTGATAATTGCACATTATGGCTCTTTAATTGACGTAGAAGCGTTACACGGCCAACACCAAGGCGAAGTGTTTCGGTGCAAGATACGCTCTAACTTAGGTTTCCTCGTTACGGGTGACCAAGTGTCCTGGCGCCAAGCAGCAGATCAAAGTGGTGTCATTGTGGCCCGTGATGACCGTAATAGCATCCTCAACCGCCCCAACAAGTATGGTGACCTTAAGCCAGTAGCCGCCAACATTGATCAAATCATTGTCACTTTTGCGCCCAAACCATACGCCCATGCCAATTTAATAGACCGCTACCTAGTAGCCGCAGAGGCCAGTGATATCGAACCTATTCTGCTGCTCAATAAAACTGATCTATTAGATGAAGAAGCACAAGACCACCTTGAACCCATGTTAGCTCGCTACCAAGCTTTAGGTTACCGTATTATTCGCGCTTCCACTCAAACCTTAACCGGGCTTGAAGCACTTTACGCTGAGTTAAATAATAAAGTGAGTGTGTTTGTAGGACAGTCTGGCGTTGGCAAATCTAGCTTAGTGAATGTGCTGCTTCCAGGAGTAGATATTAAAACTAGCGCCCTGTCTGAGCAAACAAATAAAGGCGTTCACACCACCACCACGGCTAAGCTATTTCACATCCCTAATGGTGGCCAATTAATTGACTCTCCAGGCATCCGTGAGTTTGGGCTCTGGCATATGGACACAGCAACTCTACTTGAGGGTTTTGTGGAATTTAGACCTTATCTAGGCTACTGCAAATTTAGCGACTGCAGCCATGAACACGAGCCAGCCTGCGCTTTATTAAAGGCTTTAGAAGAGGGTCATATAGACCCTGTGCGCATGTCGAGTTTTCAACATATTAAAGCGTCTTTAGACGACTTCACCACACACAATTAAGGATTTCCTATGGGCGACCGTTTATTTGTATTGATGCAATACCTGTTACCACAACACTTGATCTCGCGACTTGTTGGCGTGCTAGCCCATAGCTCCATTCCAGCGATTAAAGATCCTTTTATTCGCACTTTTATAAAGCACTTTAAAGTAAATATGGATGAAGCTGAACGGGAGCATGCAAGTGAATTTAATAGTTTTAATGACTTTTTTACCCGCAGCCTTAAAGCTGATGCACGCCTCATAGATCATCACCCAAAACATTTAGCTTGCCCAGTAGATGGCGCTATCAGCCAGTTGGGCAAAATAGATGGCGACCATCTATTTCAGGCCAAAGGCCACGAGTTTAGCCTTACCAGTTTGTTAGGTGGCAATAGTGCGCTTGCCAGTGCTTTTATAGATGGCGACTTTGCAACTATTTATTTAGCACCCAAAGATTACCATCGTATACACATGCCCTGTGACGGCACCCTTACCCATATGGTCCATGTACCCGGTCAATTATTTTCTGTGAACCAAGCCACGGCGGCGAAAGTGCCCAGTTTATTTGCGCGTAACGAAAGGGTAGTCGCCATATTTGATACTGAGTTTGGGCCTATAGCCATGGTCCTTGTAGGCGCTATGATTGTGGCCAGTGTAGAAACGGTATGGGCTGGCTTGGTCTGCCCGAAAGGTAAGGCAGTGAGCCAGTTTAACTACACTAACCAAGACCCTATTTTATTGAAAAAGGGTGAAGAAATGGGCCGCTTTAAATTAGGTTCCACAGTGGTTATGTGTTTGCCAAAAGGCGTAAGCAAATGGCCAAAGGAACTTAGCGCAGGCACCACTACACGTTTAGGGCAAATGTTAGCTGAACTTCATTAATATTGCGTTCAACTAGGCAAGGTGGTGGTTAAAGGCCATCACCTTTGCAATGTCTTTTTCGCCTAATACCAGCATTAGTAAACGCTCTATACCTAAAGCCACACCACAACACTCTGGTAAGCCTGCCTTAAGTGCACTAATAAGCCTAATATCCCCAGCCATGGTTGTTTTACCCATGGTTGCTCTGATTGTATTATCTACGTCGAAGCGCCTCTTTTGTTCTTTTGCATCGGTTAGCTCTTGGTAGCCATTAGCTAGTTCAACGCCATGAATATACACTTCAAAACGACGTGCCACGGCATTACCCAACTCGTCAATGCCTGTTTGTGCTAACGCTGCCTGGCTGGCAGGATAATCAAAAATGAAGCACGCCTTGGGAAGTTTTGGCTCAATACAATGACTCATTAGTAAGTCTAACCAAGTGTCGCGAGGCGCAGAGGGGTCCATTTGAATATCTACATGGGCTAAAGCAGTAGACCTAATCACGTCATTACTTGCTGTTAATGGATCAATACAAAGCACTTCTTCAAACGCATGGCGGTAGGTCCAAAAGTGCCACTCTAGGGTTTCATTTATGAGCAGGCTATCAACAAGGCATGCCACTTCTTGCATCAACGCTTTTAGGTCAAAATTGACCCTATACCACTCTAAAAGGGTAAATTCTGGGTTGTGCCTGTGCCCTACTTCGCCATTACGAAAGGCTTTAGCAATTTGATAGATATCACCACTACCTGCTGCTAACAAACGCTTCATGGCATATTCTGGTGAGGACATTAAGTTCATGTGAGTCGCCATATCCGCACGTTTGGAAGCACCGTCTTGGGTAAAGGCTACTGGAATAGAATCGATATGCGGGTCAGATACCCCATAATGGGACATTACGGGCGTATCAACTTCTAGCAGATGTCGGGCTTCAAAGAATGCCCGTATTTGCCTAATAACCTTGGCACGCTGCTTAAGCTGCCCTATGTCAGCACTAGGTTGCCATGGCATGGTATGTCCTAAGCTTAGGCGCGACTTACATAGTCGCCAGTGCGGGTGTCAATCTTTAACACTTCACCTTCCTCAATAAATAACGGCACGCGCACCGTGGCGCCTGTTGCCAAGGTTGCAGGCTTACTGCCCCCTTGAGCCGTATCCCCTTTAAGGCCTGGATCAGTTTCTGTCACTTCTAGCTCTACAAAATTAGGTGCAGCAACCGCTAGTGGGGCATCATTCCATAAAGTCACCACATAGATCTCTTGTTCCTTAAGCCACTTAACACAATCTCCTACGGCATGGACATCTGCACCATATTGCTCAAACGTTCCGTCTGCCATCATAAAGTGCCAAAACTCACCGTCGGTATAAAGGTACTCCATGTTGCGATCCATCACGTCAGCGGCTTCGATAGATTCACCTGACTTAAAGGTGCGGTCCCACACGCGGCCAGACTTCAAGTTCTTCATGCGCACACGGGTAAATGCTTGGCCTTTGCCTGGTTTAACAAATTCCACATCAACCATGGCACAAGGATCACCTTCTAACATAACTTTAAGGCCAGATTTAAATTCGTTGCTGCTATAATTAGCCATTTTGTCGCTCTAATGAAATAAACATCGGGAAATTCGTCACTCATGATACCGCAAAGCACTGCGCAAGTTGAACCTTTAAGCTTGATTAAGTCCACAAGCTTGCCAGAAGACTGGCGCACTCAGCTGCGTGAGGCCTACCGGACGCCCCAAGCGCTGCTCACAGCCTTAGGTTTTAGCAACACACAACAAAAAGCACTATTAGCTGATGACCAAGGATTTACTACTCTTGTTCCAAAAGCGTTTGTACAAAAAATGCAGCCACAAGACCCCAAAGACCCACTGCTATTGCAAGTATTGCCCCAATCTCAAGAAGCAATACACCACCTAGAGTTCAATAATGATCCGTTACAAGAGGCACACTTTAACCCTGTGCCAGGAGTAGTACACAAATATAAAGGGCGCGCTTTATTAATTGCTGCAGGCCATTGCGCTATTAATTGCCGTTATTGCTTCCGTCGCCACTACCCCTATAACGAGCAGAAGCTCGAACGTACGCAGTGGCAACAAAGCCTTGGTTATATTGAACAGCATCCAGATATAGAAGAAATCATTCTTAGCGGTGGCGACCCACTCGCCTTAACAGACCCTCAATTATTCAGCTTAATAGAGGCTATTGAAGGCATTGCGCATATAAAACGCTTGCGTATTCATAGCCGTTTACCCATTGTGCTGCCTCAACGTATCACCTTGGAACTGTGTCAGAGGCTAGAACGCTCTCGACTAACCTGTGTCATGGTGGTGCACGCTAATCATGCCAATGAGTTAGCCGCAGACGTAGCACTAGCCTGTGACCGTTTGCACCAACACAAGGTAAAACTTCTTAACCAAAGTGTTTTACTAGCCCAAGTGAACGACAATTTAACAAGCCTAAAACACCTCAGTGAACGCCTCTTTGAAATAGGTGTAATGCCTTATTACCTCCATTTACCAGACCATGTAGCGGGCACCACTCACTTTTTTGTTAGCTTAGCCCGCAGCCAATCCATAGTGGCACAAATGCAGGCCTGTATGTCCGGCTATTTGGTGCCTAAGCTGGTGCGTGAGGAACCAGGAAAACTCAGTAAGACGCTATACTCACCCCGTTAAACTAGGTGTAATAGCGCATCTAAATTAACGTTATTAAGCTGGTGGGGGGCTTGCTGCCTGACTAAGGGTTTGCCATGGAAGGCAACACCTAACCCCGCTTTATTAAGCATGGGTAAATCATTAGCACCATCACCCACAGCAAGGCATTGATTTAGCGACAGCCCAAGGGTTTTTCGTAACTGTTCCATCAACTCTACTTTTCGGGCAGCATCTAGTATCACCCCCTTCACTTTCCCAGTGAGTTTGCCATCAACTTCTTCTAAAGGGTTAGAGAAGGCATCTTGCATACCCAATTTATGGGCTAAGAGATCTGCAAAATAGCTAAACCCGCCAGACAATATGGCACAGTATATCCCTTGTTGTTGGAGGCCTTCCATTAGCTTTTGGGCACCAGGCATTAATTCAATAGCGTCATTAATAGCCGAAAGTTGGGCAGTATCAAAGCCTGTCAGCAGCGCCAACCGTTGGCGAAAGCTCTGCTCAAAATCTAATTCTCCAGCCATAGACCTAGCAGTAATGAGTGCCACTTGCGGGCCAATACCCATAGCATAGGCCAATTCGTCCATTACTTCGGCCTGAATTAAGGTGGAGTCCATGTCGAACACGGCTAACTTAATTTTTTCTATGGGCAGTTTAGAAGACTGGATCACATAATCGAGTTGGTTTTGTTTAGGCAGTTGTGTAAGCATCTCCTCGAGCGTCAATACACATTCAGATGGATTATTTGCTAATAGTTTAGTGCCATCAGAACTCGCCCATTGCCATTGATGCACAGCACAGTGGTCACTAGAACTGTGGCGGTAGCATTCTATGGGCGCTTGCAGGGCATAAAATGCCTTATCGATGGCCCCCACATCAAGCTTATTGCTGCTATCAAATAAGGTTAGACGATGAAACATAGACACAACTCCTTAGGTGGGCTTAGCATTTTACCATTAGTGGGTTAGAATGGGGTTGTTTTTACCTCTTTGATACAGTGCTGATTAACGCCTAATGCCCAATAAAATCCTTTCCTTTAGACACTTAATGCAATCCCGTCTTACTTTAGTTCAAAAGACGGTATGTTTACTCATCGCTACTTTTGTCCTTGCTGGAGCTTCTTTAGGGCTGATGACCTACCAACACTTAAGCCAAGTTGCGGGTCAGCAAAATGCTTTACTAGGTCAGAAAATGGGCCAACAGCTGGCTAACTTAAGCGCCCCTCTTCTAGTAAAAAAAGATTACATTAGCCTTAATGTTACCTTGGCCGAACTTAGACAACAGGGTGCTATTGTAGGTGCAGCTGTATACGACGCAGACGACAGAATGCTTGCAAAAACTGGCTTTCTTAACGATGCCGACTACCTTGTTTTACCGATAAAATTAGATGAAGAAAACATTGGTAGCTTGCACTTACGCCACTCTAATTTAGATTTACATCCAAGTCTGAATCAATTAGCCCTCTTGCTGTGGCCTACTGTGGGTCTTACCTTATTAGCCTGCATTGTTCTTGGTTGGTGGTTCGGTGCTAGATTGGTACAGCCACTGCACCACTTGCACGAAGCTCAAGAACAATTACTGGAATACGGCAAAGCACCGCCACTGGATGACACTCGGCTCGATGAGTGGGGGATCATTAACTTGGGTTTCAACTCAATAAACGAAGAACGGCTACTGCACACCCAAACCGACCATCAATACGAGCTGGAAATGCCTGCTGGCAAGGGTTTAGTTGCTGCAGCTGATTATGCTCAACACGACAACCAACCAGAACTAGAAGTGCCAAACCAACAAGAACCTTTTAATCATGAGCTGCACGATTTGGCCCGTGAGTTATCCTTGGATCCTCAATTAAGCGAACTTGGTGACCCTTTATTTGCGCCGAAACTAGCAGAACCTATGGTGCCTAGCGAACATCATTTACCTATATTTACCATGGATGATTTACGTAACGGCGAAAATTCTTCGCCCTTGCGTCCTAGCCCTATGTCTATAAATTCTGCAGAACCCGCTCAGTACAGTGCGCACCCTCTGTATCAAGACAGTGATACGCATCCTATTGAGCCAATCCCTGCGCAGTTATCTGATGACCCATTGGTGAGCTTGTTATACATTAATGTTAATACCAGAGACCAGGGGCCCATGGCCGCCGCAGAAAAACACTTACTACTTAGGTCTTATCAACAACTGGTGGATCAAGTGTGTGCTATTTATGGGGGTACGATTGAAATAGAAGAAAATAATGATGTGCTCGTCACCTTTGATAAACCCCATGAGCACATGACCCACTGTGTAAATGCCTTGTGTGCAGCCCAGTTTTTCTTTGGTTTGTACAAGTCCTTCAACACCCAGCGGGCAGCTAACAGCAGGCCCAGTTTAAATATTCAAATTGTGGTGCATACTGGGGACTTAGAAGAGTTAAGCAAGCTCACGGTAGAGGTGGCAGAATTGTCTCGGCGAGAACGGCAAGACCATATGGTAATAAGCCGCCACGTTGCTTACCACCCAGAGCTCCAACAAAGAGTGTTACAAGCAGACAACTGCACCCCACTTGCTAGTGGGGCTGTAAGTTTGGCGCGCTTAAGTAGCGATTACCAAGATCTGTTGGATATGCAGATCAGCCACTTTAGCCAAACGCTTTAGGCACTTGACTAAGTGTCTACATCGATAGACCCGGCGTCTATCTCATTTTCAGCTTGACTCTCAACAGCCAAACTATCAACTTTTTGGAAGCCTCTTGGTAGTTTGTTTCCTCTACGCCCACGTTCACCACGATAGTGAACCAGATCGGAGGCTTTCAAACGTAGGTAGCGCTTGCCCGAATGTACTAATAACTCGCAGTCCTCAGTGACAAGCGCACAAGCCACCATAAACTCTTCGCGGCTTGCTACACGGCTAGGCGATATACTAATAATCTTATTACCCTTACCGCGCGCTAGCTGCGGCAAATCTTGCAATGGGAATACCAACATACGCCCTTCATTACTCACTGCCACCAGCCAGGTTTCGGCTATCCTGGTGATATGCTGTGGCACAATAATTTTAGCCCCCTTGGGCACCGACATAGCCGTTTTACCCGCCTTATTTTTACTTAACAAATCTTCAAAAGTAGACACGAAGCCATAACCTGCATCGGTACTCATCAGCAATAGCTGATCTACCTTAGCACTGACCGCCGCTGAAAATTGCACACCACTGGGCGCATTAAATCTGCCACTTAATGGCTCCCCCTGCCCGCGAGCAGACGGCAAGGTATGCGCTTCTAGAGAGTAGCTGCGGCCACCCTCATCAAGAAAAGCCACACTTTGGTTACTTCGAGCTTGAACCATAAGCAAGAAGTCATCACCCGATTTATAGCTCATGTTAGCTGGATCTATATCATGACCTTTAGCACCACGAACCCAGCCTTGCTTAGACAAAACCACAGTCACAGGTTCAGTGGTGAGTAAATCACGTTCGGAAAGAGCTTTGGCTTCTTGGCGAACAACGATAGGTGAACGACGATCATCACCAAAGGCTTCAGCGTCGGCAATCAATTCACGCTTTATAAGAGTTTTTAAACGGGCTTTAGAACCCAACAACAATTCTAGTTTTTCGCGCTCTGCAGTGAGCTCCTCTTGCTCGGCTTGGATACGGTGCTGTTCTAATTTTGCTAAGTGGCGAAGTTTTAAATCTAGTATGGCATCTGCTTGGCGGTCAGATAACGTAAAGCGTTGCATAAGTATTGATTTAGGTTTTTCTTCTTCACGAATAATGGCAATAATTTCATCAATATTAAGGTATGCAACTAACAGGCCTTCTAAAAGGTGCAAACGCTCTAACACTTTATCTAAACGGTGCTGCAAGCGGCGAGTTACTGTCTCCATACGGAAAGACAGCCACTCTTTTAAAATAGTGCTCAAACCTTTAACTTGAGGTTTACCGTCCACGCCAATGAGGTTTAAGTTAACTCGGTAAGAACGTTCTAAATCTGTGGTGGCAAACAGGTGGTTTAATAACTGCTGGGTATCCACTCGGTTTGAGCGCGGCACAATGACCAAACGCGTCGGCTTTTCATGATCTGACTCATCACGCAAGTCGGCCACCATAGGCAGTTTTTTAGCCTGCATTTGTGCAGCGATTTGTTCTAAAATTCGTGCCCCAGACACTTGGTATGGTAAGGCGGTGATGACAATATCGCCGTCTTCGTGATCTACTACTGCACGCATGCGAATACTACCACGGCCAGTTTTGTACATTTCCAACAAATCACTTCGAGGGCTGATGATCTCTGCCGTAGTGGGCATATCAGGCCCTTGTACAAATTCAAATAGCTCCTCTATGCTTGCAGCAGGATTCTCCAATAGATGGATGCAAGCTGATACAACTTCACGTAAATTATGGGGGGGGATATCTGTTGCCATGCCCACAGCAATTCCAGTGGCGCCATTCAACAGTACGTTGGGTACCCGAGCCGGCAACACTAGTGGTTCTTGCAGGGTACCGTCAAAGTTATTACCCCAATCTACAGTGCCCTGACCCAGCTCTCCTAACAACACATCAGCATAACCTGTAAGTTTAGCTTCTGTGTATCGCATAGCAGCAAAAGATTTAGGATCATCTGCTGAACCCCAGTTACCTTGACCATCTACAAGGGTATAGCGGTAAGAGAAGGTCTGCGCCATGTGTACCATGGCTTCATAACAAGCACTGTCGCCATGGGGATGGAATTTACCCAACACGTCACCAATGGTACGAGCAGACTTTTTATACTTAGACGATGTTTTAAGCCCCAGTTCAGACATAGCATAAATAATGCGCCTTTGTACTGGTTTTAAACCATCACCAATATGCGGTAATGCACGGTCTAAAATGACATACATAGAGTAATCTAAGTACGCTTTTTCGGTATATTCTTTGAGGGGTAGACGCTCAACGCCTTCATCAATTGGGATGACACCAGACATAAGAAGAAACATCCTTATTGAGTGGGGCTTAGACCACCGCACTCATGGGTAAATTGATAATTTAAGCCAGAGTATACCGCAAAAAATGATCGGGTGAAGACCTCACAACTATTTATTAGATGAATGCGACCTATGCTATATTCCATCGAATATAGTGGCTATTGTGGTTACTTTTTAACCAACAATCCGGTATAATAAAACCACTGAAAACTACCCCCATGGCGGTTTGTGTAAGCAATTACATTTTTAATCACAAACCTTCAGACCAGCAAGGCAGAGCCGCCAGAGCCCACCTTACAAAAATTTGTTGAGTCATTGATTTTCATAGGAAAACTTTAACTTTTAATCTCTAAGGAGAACAATTATGTCTCAACACCCTACGCTAACGGAAATGGGCATTACTAGCTTTGAATCCATCAGCAAATATACCCTTCGCCAAGAAGGTGATTTTGATATTCTTAAAATCTACTACAAGCGCGAGAAAGGCTCTTTTTTACCTCGTAGCAAAAAGTTTCGTTTTGGTCGTGCTACCCGTACTGTAATGGTCGACTCGGGTCGCCAACAATGGCAAGAAGTGAGCGAAATCTCACCCTTTTTGCTGCGTGCGCTTACAGAATTAAACAAGCTAGCTCATGAAGAAAACAAAGCTGCCGATAATAAAGAATCTATCTTAGAGGATCTTGTGCATCTAGAGCGCATTATGGCTGAAAAACTAGCTGAGATTCGAGCTAAAATAGACCAGTTATAAACTTTTCTTGGCTATAAAAAACCGCTCTAGGGTCCCTAGTTGCGGTTTTTTTGTTTGTGCATCATTGGCAACATTCTAACTATCTTTGGGCGTTATATTACAAAGGAATGTCGTCCACAGCGTCGGCTATAGTTTCTATACTTTCATCCACAGCATCACCTACTACTGGCACCGCAGAAGCTACCGCGCCAACAATCCGCATGGGTACAGTGACGATCTTGGTTAAAACACAGCCACTTAAACTCACACACAAAAATGCCATTATTACCCACTTATAAGCGATCATTCTGAATCCTGAAATGCAGCTAAACGAGTACCCGTTAAACTTTGTTTAATGGTCTTTAAGTGGCCATGAAAATCTTCACCACGCCGCAATATAACGCCAGTAGCCAACACATCTATTAAGGTTAGCTGTATCATACGAGACTGCATGGGCACATACACATCATTGTCTTCAGGTGCCTCTATAGCTAACACCAAACTTGCCTCTTGAGCCAAGGGTGAATCAGCAGCGGTAATCGCAATAACTAGTGCACCAGAAGCTCGGCCAATGCGCGCCACCTCCACCATCTCTTTGGTTCGGCCAGTGAACGACAACAGCACCATCACGTCACCGCGCTTGCACGCTGCTGCCATCATGCGCATCATCAATGAATCATTGTGGGCCACTACGGGAATATTGAAACGGAAAAACTTGTGCAGAGCGTCTTGAGCCACAGCGCCTGAGGCGCCCATGCCAAAAAAACAAATCTGCTGAGCTTGGCTTAAATAATCTACCGCTCTTTCAATAACCTTACTGTCAATCTGTTGCCTTGCAGCATCTAAACTAGCCATGGTGCTAGTAAATATTTTATCCGTATATTGAGTGGCCGTATCATTTTGATTAACACTTTGGCTTACGTAGGGTGTGCCCCGCGCCATACTTTGAGCCAATTCCAACTTAAAGTCCGGGTAACCCTTTAGGCCAAAGCTACGACACATGCGATTGACCGTAGGCTCACTGACTTGAGCCAACTCTGCCAAAGCAGCAATACTCATGCGAGTTGCCGATTGCGGGTCAGCAACAATCACTTGCACCACTTTGCGTTCAGATCGGTTAAGCTGATCTTGCTGGGTGGACAGGCGCTGCAGTAAATTATTGTTCATAGTCATCAGTTCTTTTTAATTTAGCTCATTTGTTCATTTATGTACGTAATATTACCAACATTTTTGATATTTTTGTGACTTTTTTGTAAATTTAAGAGTATTATTACATTATTAACTTACCCATAAGGTCACACTAGCTATGTCGGACAGTTCTTCATCAGACGAGCATACAACAGCTACAGGCATATTAAGCCATAGTTTTGTCTTGTTTGGCGCATTAGGTGATCTATCACTTCGCAAACTCATGCCTGCGCTATACCAACTCGAACATGCTCAACTACTAAGCCAAGAGCTAGAAATTATGGCTGTGGCGCGCAGCGCGATTAGCACCGCCGAACTCAAGCAGCGAGTTGAGCATACACTAAATCAATACATTGGCGCAGATCAATTAAACCCTAGCACCTTATCACGCTTATTACAGCGCCTATGCTATTGCCAAGTAGACCTTACCCAAGCGCATGATTATATTACCCTAGTGCAAGCTTTGTCGTCTTGGCAACCACAGGTGACATTCTACCTAGCCACCCCACCAAACCTATACAGCGACATTTGTCAGCATTTACACAGTGCAGGCGGCGTTAATAGCTTTAGCCGCATTGTGGTAGAAAAGCCCATTGGCCATGATCTAGCTTCCTCAAAAGTAATTAATGATGCGCTGGCGTTATATTTTGACGAAAGCCAAATCTTTCGCATTGATCACTACCTAGGGAAGGAAACAGTTCAAAACTTAATAGCACTGCGCTTTGCTAACCCTCTATTTGAGAGCCAGTGGAACAACCAATACATTGACTATGTAGAAATTAGTGTGGCAGAAGATGTTGGTATTGAAGGGCGATGGGGATACTTTGACAAAGCTGGGCAAATGCGTGACATGGTGCAAAATCATTTAATGCAGCTCTTATGTTTGGTTGCTATGGACCCACCATCACAGCTTGATGCCAGCAGCATAAGAGATGAAAAGGTAAAGGTATTGCGCTCGCTGAAACCCATTAAGCCAGATGAAATAAGACATCACTTGGTATTGGGCCAATATGCTGATGGCCAGTTTAAACAAGCACCTGCGCCAGGTTACCTAAATGAATCCGACGCAAACACTAGCAGTAATACAGAAACCTTTATTGCCCTGCGAGCAGAAATAGCCAACTGGCGCTGGACTGGCACACCATTTTACTTACGCACGGGCAAACGCATGGCCAGCAAGGTGACTGAAATTGTCATTCACTATAAACCTAACAGTCATTACATCTTCAGTCCAGATCAAGCCTCACTTGCGAAAAATAGATTAGTCATTCGTCTACAACCTTCAGAAAGCATTTCTTTACAAGTGCTCACTAAAGAACAGGGTATGGACAAAGGGATGCAACTTAGACGCGACCCATTGCAGTTAGACCTTGCTCAAAGCCAGTCTAACGCTCGCATTCCAGACGCCTATGAGCGTTTATTACTGGAAGCATTAAAGGGTAATCAAAGCCTATTTGTAAGGCGCGACGAAGTAGAAATAGCTTGGCAATGGTGTGATCAAGTAAGGCATAGCTTTCAGTCTACAGACCAACCACTAAGACCTTACCCGGTGGGCAGTAATGGCCCCAAAGAAGCTAATGACATGATCCAAATGCACGGACACCTTTGGTATGAAGACTGTGATGAAATTTAATAGACCTGAAACTTTACCTGAGCAAAGCCAATGGTTAGCAAGCCCTACTCCAGAGCAACTAGCTCGCACGCTAGCAATAAACATTGCTGACCAATTACGTAATGCACTGTTAGTTAGGCCCAAAGCCAGCTTAGCTGTGAGTGGAGGCCGCACGCCAAAAGTAATGCTGCAGCAATTAAGCCAGCAACAATTAGACTGGCATCGGATAGACATTACCCTTGTAGATGAGCGCTGGGTACCTGAAGACGATAGTGCTAGCAACGCTGCGTTAGTCAGGGCTTGGTTGCTACAAAATCATGCTGCTGAGGCTACTTTTTTCCCTATGTATACTGGCCAAAAAAGCGCACTAGAAGGCCAGCAATACTGCCAGCAAAGACTTGACGCCATGCACTGGCCACTTGATGTGTTAGTGCTTGGCATGGGTAACGATGGACATACAGCGTCTTTGTTTCCTTTATGCCCCTATTTGCATGACGCACTTTCTACCGATGCCCTCTGTATCGCTACCTGCGCACCAGTAGCACCCACTGACCGCATGACTCTTTCTGCCACTACACTGAAACTTGCAACACATACACACTTACACATTGAAGGTGACAAAAAATGTCAAGTATTAGTGCACTCAATTGACTTAAAAGACCCTTCGCAGACGCCTATTTATACCTTTCTCCAACATTCCCTTGCTATACATTGGTGCCCTTAAATGAACTCTTCCAGTACTACACAAATACACAAAAACACCCAGAAATTAGACCTAATATGTAACTCTGCCCCTGTTATCCCAGTACTTACTTTAGAGAACGCTGAGCAAGCTATTGGCATTGGTAAAGCATTAGTAGACGGTGGCTTAATTGTGCTAGAAATCACCCTACGCAGCGCCTATGGTTTAACCGCCATTAAACAGTTAAAGCAGGCTCTCCCAAATGCTATTATTGGTGCGGGCACAGTCATGACGCCCCAGCAGTATGAATCTTGCGTTGAAGCAGGGGCCGATTTTATTGTTAGCCCAGGGTTCACTACAGAACTTTTACACCACGGTAGCCAAAGCTCAGTACCGTTGTTGCCGGGTATTGGCAGTGTTAGCGAAGCCATGCAAGCCATGGCGTTAGGTTACCGAAGGTTTAAACTTTTTCCTGCAGCTGTAGTGGGTGGAGTGGGTTTCCTAAAAGCTATTGGAGGCCCCATTAGCGAACTTAAGTTTTGCCCAACTGGCGGCATCAAGCCTACCAATGCAACAGACTATTTAGCGTTACATAATGTGATGTGTGTAGGTGGAACCTGGCTAACTCCCACAGACCTAGTACAGCAGAAAAACTGGCAAGCCATAGAAGAGTTAGCTAAGCAAGCTTGCGCACTCGCTGGGCCTTAAAATCGAGGTATATAACGAAAAAAGCCCTTTAAATTTAAAGGGCAAAACTGCTACCGCTTATAATAAAGGCTCTAAACGCGAGAGCACTTAAAGTAGTCAATTAACGCGTTAGTAGAATCATCATGCTGATGCCCTGCGTCACCTTCAATTTCCTGCAATATACCCTTAGCTAGAGTCTTACCTAATTCAACACCCCATTGATCAAAAGAGCATAAATCCCAGATGACACCTTGGGCAAATATTTTGTGCTCATAAAGGGCAATGAGTGCACCCAAATTCCTTGGGTCTATCTGCTTAAGTAGCAAGGTATTGCTAGGCCGGTTACCTTGGTGCACTTTATGCGGTAACAGTTTTTCAAGCTGCTTTGAATCTAATCCCTGAGCCTCTAATTGGCTCCTTACTTCTTCAGCACTGATACCATTCATTAGTGCCTCAGTCTGGGCGAAAAAATTAGCCATAAGGTTTTCATGGTGACCTTTAACTGGGGTAGAGCTCGCTAGCGAACCTATAAAATCTGCTGGCACTATAACGTTACCTTGATGCAGTAATTGATAGAATGCATGTTGCCCATCAATACCCAACTGTCCCCAAACAACAGATGCTGTAGGGTAAGCTACTTGATTACCTTGGCGGTCCACATGCTTACCATTACTCTCCATATCTGCCTGCTGAATATATGCAGTAAAGCTTTCTAAAGGTTGGTCATAGGGCAATATCACGTGACTTTGTGCCCCATGTAACAAACCATTCCAAATACTCACTAACGCCATAATAGTGGGCATATTTTCTGCCGCTGGCGCATCTCTAAAGTGGCGATCCATGTCATGGGCGCCAGTGAGTAACTGTTCAAACTTGTCAAAGCCAAGGTATAGCGCAATAGGTAAGCCAATGGCAGACCAGATAGAGTATCGCCCCCCCACCCAGTCCCACATAGAGAACATAAATTCTTTATCAATACCAAATTCTTGTACTGCTTCAGTGTTAGATGACACAGCCACAAAGTGCTGCTGTACCGCACGTTCATCAAATGCCGAAGCCATTAGCCAGTTGCGCGCCGTTTGTGCATTGGTCATAGTTTCGCTGGTAGTGAACGTTTTAGACGCCACCACAAACAATACTTGCTCCGCTTTTAAAGGACGTAAAATTTCCGCAATTTCTACGCCATCTATATTGGAAATAAAGTGCACTCGGATGGTGGAATCTGCATATGAGCGCAGTGCCTGAGTAACCATTTTTGGTCCCAAGTTAGAGCCACCAATGCCAATGTTCACCACGTCAGTAATACGCTTTCCAGAATATCCAAGCCACTCACCACTACGCACTTTTTCCACAAACTCCCGCATATGCGACAGCTCATCGTTGATCATTTCCATCACATTGGTTTGGTCTACGTAGACGGGTGAATTACTGCGGTTACGCAAAGCCGTATGCAACACCGCACGGTCTTCAGTTATATTGATTTTTGCGCCTCTGTACATCCGTTCTATAGCAGAACTTAGGCCCATATCTTGTGACAAACCAAACAGCGCATCCATTATTTCAGGTGTCAGGCAGTTTTTTGAGTAGTCTAATAATAGGTTAGGTAATTCAATAGAATAGGTGTCAAAGCGGTTACCTTCATTAGCAAAGAGCTCACGCAAGTGAGTGCTGCGGTACTGCACTGCTAATTGCTGCAATTTCTGCCAGTGTTTAGATTTTTCAAGATGTAACATTATGTCTCCGAGACTTATGGTCTAGTGCTATAACTGCGCCTTGCAGGCCAGGTTGCTGGGCAATACAGAGATAAATTGGAATCTGCTTAAGGTACGCAGAGCTTCGACCCTTATTGCTAAAACAACGGCCAAAATCGCTAGCCAGTAAAAATTCTTGCATCCGCGGTAAAATCCCACCAGTCAGATAAACACCACCCACCGCACCAAACGCTAGGGCTTCATTGGCCACTGCATTTCCTAGCATGTCACAGAAAATGCAAAGTGTTTGATAGGCTAATTCATCAGGAGTACTTAGCTGAGCTTGCTGCAAAATATCAGAAGGGCTGGTTAAGTCTGGTTGCATAGCCTTAACGTGAGCGACAGCCTTGTAAAGATCCATCATGCCAGAACCCGATAACAGGCGCTCAGTAGAGACATGTTCGTAGCTAGTCCACATATACGCCAGTATTTTCATCTGCAGTGTATTAGTGGGCGCAAAACCTACATGACCACCTTCTCCCATTACTGGCAACCAGCCCTTATTATGGGCAATCAATCCTGCCACACCCATACCAGTGCCAGGCCCCATGACCAAACGATTGCCTCGTTCTATTGCTTGCCCTTGCTTTACTGACAATAGGTCTGCATCCGTAATTTCGGACATGGCCCAAGCTTGGGCAGCAAAATCATTAATCCACAAGGCCTCAACCTGAAGTACTGTATTTACTTTAGATTTATTAACACGCCAATGGTTATTGGCTAAGGAGAATTCTGCTAAATGCACTGTGCCGGCAATGGCAATACAGGCTTGAGTGATTAAACCCAACGCACCTGTACTAGAAAGATACGCAGACACTGCTGCTTCTAAACTAGGGTAATCTGCACAGGAAAGCACCTTGGTATGCAGTAATTCTGGAGCGTTGCTCAGGGTTAAAGCAAAGCGAGCATTGGTAGCCCCAACATCGGCAACTAAATTAAAATTAGGCATAGGTATACGGTACTCTGTCATAACAGCATTCAATTACACACACGTACTGGCCCCTAATTCAGCAGCACTAACCTGCATGCGCATACCGGCAAACATCTCTCGGCCCATGCCCACAGTTACGCCGCCTTTATGCACTGCTTGAGTTCGCTGAGCTAGAGTTGCGGCATCTACCAGTAGCTCTAGGCTACCATTATGACAGTCTAGCTTGAGTAAATCTCCATTTTCTATTTTGCCAATAGCGCCGCCAGCTTTAGCTTCTGGGTAAACGTGTATAGCAGCTGGCACCTTGCCAGACGCCCCAGACATTCGCCCATCAGTCACCAACGCCACCTTAAACCCCCGATCTTGGAGCACTCCTAAATAAGGCGTTAGTTTGTGTAATTCTGGCATCCCACAAGCTTGGGGGCCTTGGAATCGCAGCACAGCAATAAAGTCTTCTTCAAGCAGGCCTTGTTTAAACGCATCTTCAAATTCAAACTGACTATCAAACACCTTAGCTGGTGCTTGCACTAGCCAATGTTCAGTTTTTACCGCTGACACCTTAGCTACGCCGCGGCCAACATTACCTTGTAATGTTACCAAACCGCCCGTGGCAGAAAAAGGCTCATCTACTGGCCTTAACACATCCATATCGGCACTCACCTCTGGCGCAGCTTGCCAAACTAACTTGCCACCTTGCAACTTAGGTTCCTGGCAGTAGCGACTTAGACCATGGCCCATAATTGTTTCAACATCTTCATGAAGCAAGCCATGCTGCAATAACGTTTGCACTAAGTAAGGCACACCACCGGCAGCGTGAAAAACGTTAATGTCTGCTTCACCATTGGGATAGATGCGGGTCAAACTAGGGACGACTGTAGACAGCTTAGCAAAATCATCCCAATTGATAATAATGCCCGCAGCCCTTGCTATTGCGATCAAGTGAATGGTGTGGTTAGTGGACCCACCGGTGGTGAGTAATGCCACAATGGCATTAACTATGGTTTTTTCTGACACAATCTGAGCTAGATTTTGTTTTGCTGATACGTGAGTAAGCTTTACCGCTTGTTGGGCTGCCGCTATGGTAAGCGTATCTCGCAAGGTTCCATCTGGCGACACAAATGATGACCCTGGCATGTGCAGGCCCATAATTTCCATCAGTAGCTGGTTGCTATTAGCTGTGCCATAAAACGTACAGGTGCCGGCGCTATGGTAAGAGGCTGACTCACACGCTAATAATTCATCACGACCTACTTTGCCTTCTGCGTATAATTGGCGAATACGTGCTTTTTCTACGTTCGGCAAACCGGAAGGCATAGGCCCCGCAGGCACAAATACCACTGGCAAATGGCCAAAGCTTAAGGCACCAATTAACAGGCCGGGAATAATTTTGTCACATACCCCTAAACACAGCACTGCATCAAACATGTTATGTGACAAGGCAACGGCCGTAGACATTGAGATCACATCACGACTAAATAAGCTTAATTCCATACCAGGCTGGCCCTGAGTAACACC
The DNA here is from genome assembly GCF_047730085.1 of Candidatus Njordibacter sp. Uisw_056. NCBI lineage: Bacteria > Pseudomonadati > Pseudomonadota > Gammaproteobacteria > Pseudomonadales > Candidatus Njordibacteraceae > Candidatus Njordibacter > Candidatus Njordibacter sp. Uisw_056. The sequence continues at coordinate 2,403,173 of NZ_CP159830.1, forward strand.
ATCGCACATGGCGGGAACGCCACCTGCAAATTGTGCCACACTGCCCATATCTCTAACTGCTTGCTTAATTAGTTGAGGGTAGTTTTCAAACGGCTGGTGAGCTGAAAGCATGTCGTTATAAGACGAAATAATGGCCACATCAGCACTGTCCATCATAGTTAATCGATCTTTGTCATCTTGAGAACACGCGGCAAACCCATGGGCCAAGTTGCCACAAGACAAAGTTGAACGGCTCACTCTTCCACCTTTGGCGGCGTCTATATTACCCAAATAGCCTCGCCTAGTTTTTTTACTGCGCTCAATAATGGTTTCAGTGACCTGAGTGACAACCTGCTTCATAACAACACCTTTCTACATCTATTTAAGTAATATTAACAAATAAATGCGTTTTTTAAAACCTATTAGCCTGATAAATATTTGATATACCAACATTATGTATGTAATATTACTAACATAATCGACTTTACAGGAAAGCTTCAATGAGTATACGCATCGCCATAAATGGGTTCGGCCGCATCGGACGCAATATTGTTCGCGCTTTATATCAGCAAAGGCAATCAAACCCATATTCAGCACTAGAAATTGTAGCTATCAACGACCTAGGCCCTGCTAACACTAATGCCCACTTACTCGAATTTGACAGCGTTCATGGCCGCTTTAACGGCACCGTTGCCCATGACGATGAACACCTTTTCGTAAACGGCGACAGCATTAAACTACTCCAACAGCGTGACCCAAGTAAACTACCTTGGGGCGAACTAAACATTGATCTAGTACTTGAGTGCACTGGCTTATTCACTAAACGAGAGCAGTCTGAAGCACATATTAATGCTGGCGCAGGCAAAGTAATTATTTCGGCACCGGGCACCAGTTTAGATGCCACTATAGTATACGGAGTGAACCATGAGACCCTAACCGGCAATGAGCGCATTATTTCAAACGCCTCTTGCACCACTAATTGCTTGGCCCCCATGGCCAAAATACTTAATGACGCGTTTGGCATTGACCAGGGCCAAATGACAACTATTCACTCTTATACTAATGATCAGCTACTCACTGACGGGTTGCATTCAGACCTATATCGCGCTCGCTCTGCCACTCAATCCATGATTCCAACTAAAACTGGCGCGGCAGCTGCAGTGGGCTTAGTATTGCCAGATCTAGCTGGGCGCCTAAATGGCATGGCAATGCGAGTGCCCACAATTAATGTTTCTGTGGTTGATCTAACCTTTATTGCTAGCGTTGAAACTGATGCACAGGCTGTTAACAAGGCTATGCTCAAGGCGATGACTAGCAACCCACATTTGGCGCATATTATGGAATATGTCGATAAACCCTTAGTGTCAGTTGATTTCAATCACAGTGCTAAATCCTCGTGCTTTGACAGTAACCAAACCTGCGTACAAGGCAGGCTGGTTAAAGTAATGTCGTGGTATGATAACGAGTGGGGCTTTTGTAATAGAATGCTAGACACTAGCCTAGCCCTAATGAACCATTAACCTAAACCCTCAATGACCACCTACGTTTATACTATTAAGGATAAGACCTACACATCATGACTTTACGACGCACGAAAATTGTTGCAACTCTAGGCCCTGCTACAAGCAGCCCTGAAGCACTTGAACAAATCATCGCCGCAGGTGCTGATGTCGTGCGCCTTAACTTCTCACATGGCAGTGCTGAAGACCACAAACAACGCGCAGAAACAGTGCTTAGAGCTGCCTCATCTGTAGGCCGCCACGTAGCCATACTGGCAGATTTGCAAGGGCCTAAAGTACGTATTGCCCGCTTCATTAATAATAAAGTTCAGCTTACAAATGGCCAAAGCTTCGTGCTTGACCCGAATATGGATTTGGAATCCGGCACAGACCAAGCCGTGGGTTTAGATTTCCCAGAACTAGGCAAAGACCTTCACCAAGATGATATATTGCTTCTGGACGATGGCCGCATAGTGCTTAAAGTTGATCACGTAGATCAAGACAAAGTGCACACTATAGTGCAAGTGGGCGGCCCTCTTTCTAACAATAAGGGCATCAACCTTCAAGGTGGTGGATTATCCGCACCTGCGCTGACAGACAAAGACCGTGCAGACCTTATTACTGCTGCCGAAATTGGTGCAGACTACATTGCTATTTCGTTTGTTAGAAATGCCAGCGACATGAACGAAGCCCGCGCTTTACTAGAGCAAGCCAACAGCAAGGCTGGCTTGATTGCTAAAATTGAACGCGCAGAGGCCATTGAGACCGAAACGCTCAAAGGCATCATCGAAGCGTCTGAAGGTATTATGGTGGCCCGGGGAGATTTGGCTGTAGAAATTGGTGATGCCATGTTAGTGGGTGTGCAAAAAGACATCATCGAGCACACACGAAAACTAAATCGCATTGTGATCACTGCAACACAAATGATGGAATCTATGATCACAAGCCCTATGCCTACACGTGCTGAAGTGTCAGATGTGGCCAATGCAGTTATGGATGGCACCGATGCTGTAATGCTGTCGGCCGAAACTGCAGTAGGCGATTATCCTTCTCAAACAGTAGAGGCCATGGCACGAGTTTGCCTAGGTGCAGAGCAGCACAGAAATGCCCATAAGTCTTCTCACAGGCTAGATATTGCAGTACACAGCATTTACGAAAGTGTGGCCCTAAGCGCTATGTATGCAGCCAATCATTTGGATGGCGTAAAGGCTATTATTTGTATGACACAAAGGGGCAAGACACCATTGCTAATGTCTCGTATTAGCTCTGGTATACCTATATTTGCGTTTACTTCTCACGCAGCAACTCAGCGCCGAGTGTGCCTTTACCGTGGAGTAATTACTCACCCATTCGATTCAAAGGTTATTAATAACGACCAAGTGAACCACGTGGCTGTAGAGCAACTAAGGGAATTAGGCATAGTGCAAGATGGCGACATTGTGCTTATTTCTAAGGGCGATTATGTGAAGGCCCATGGCGGCACTAACACGCTAAAAGTAGTTCGTGTAGGCGATTTAATTCAGTAGCTAAACCCTTAGGTTACATCAGGCTAAGTGCTTAACTTCTACTAAGCGCTTGGCCTGATACAGAACAGTCTATTGGTTTAACCGAAAGGCTACAAATAGAGGCCTGCCGTCGCGAACAATGCGCAACGAAATGGGCCGTTGCGTGGGCAAGGCTGCCGCCAACTCAACAAACTCCTGCACACTGGCAATGCTATGATTGGCCATGCTAGTAATCACATCCCCAGGCTTCAAGCCTATCTCCTTAGCTACGCCTGCGTCTACTTCCATAATATCTATACCATTACGGACGCGCCATTCCTGCGCCTTTTCTGGCGCCAAGGCTACAACGCGCAAACCAATTCGCTCAACATATTGGCCCTTTTCTTCTGTACCCATGGCCGCAGACACATTTTGGGGCAGATTCCCAATGAGCACTTCAATGTCTACACTTTTACCGTCTCTCACTAATTGAATAATCACCGACTCTTCAGGCGAGATGGCGCCAATAAAGTGCGCCACTTGGGCAGACATAATAATTTCGTTACCATCTACGTGAGTGATCACATCACCTGCTTGCAGACCGGCATCGCTAGCGGGGCTTTTGTCAAAAACCTGAGCAATTAAGGCCCCTGACGCTTGATCTAAGCCAAATGATTCTGCTAGGTCTTGGCTTACTTCTTGAATTTGAACACCCAACCATCCCCTCGACACCTGGCCTGTTGCTCTTAATTGAGCAACTACAGAGATGGCAGTATTACTAGGGATAGCAAAACTTAGCCCCATAAAGCCGCCCGAACGAGTATAGATTTGGGAATTAATACCGACTACTTCGCCGTCTAAATTAAACAACGGGCCACCTGAATTGCCAGGGTTTATAGCCACATCTGTTTGGATAAAAGGCACATAGGTTTCCGAACGCAGACTTCGGCCTTTGGCACTAACAATACCCGCAGTAACCGAATAATCAAAACCAAATGGAGAGCCTATAGCCAGCACCCACTCCCCCACTTTCAGCAGGTCAGAGTCTGCCATTTTAAGGAATGGCAGGTCTTGCGCTTCAATTTTTAATAATGCCAAGTCAGAGCGTGGGTCAGATCCCACCAATTCTGCTTCCATTTCACGGCGGTCGCTTAAAGCCACAATAATTTTGTTGGCGCCTTTCACCACATGATGGTTGGTGAGTATGTAACCGTCATCACTAATCAAAAAACCAGAGCCAGAGGACTGAGCCCTAGGTGCTTGTCCCTGCTGAGGGGGCTTCTGTTTTGGAAACTGCCGCTCAAAGAAATGTTTAAAAACCTCTGGCAACTGCTCTTGCCCAGGCATCTGAAACTGACTACCTGCTTGCTTTTTTGACACCACGCGAGACGTGCTTATGTTAACCACAGCCGGGGATGCCTTCTCAACTAGCACGGTAAAATCTGGTAATTGTGCAGCCCGAGCAACATTCGACCAAAGCAAGGTCAGCAGCACTAGGGAGATGAGTTTATAGTTAAATGATACTAGCTTGATCATGACGTAGTTCCTCTACAACCAAATTGGATAGTGCTAAAGCATACGGTAGTTTGGACGATTCAGATTCAATACTAGCCGCCCTTTACAAAGTTTTGCAGTTAATACAGCCTTTTTACAGGATTTGTTAGCAAAACACTTATTCTGGCGTAAAGTGAAGCACCTCTGCTTGGTCTATATATTGCTGACGCAAAATAACAGGCTGCCATTGATTAGAGCTTAACATCGCATCACTTTGGCTGTACCACCGTAACACTAACAAACCAAAGCCTAATCCAGCCAATGCAGTCACTACGGTTAGTGGCTCAGACAGAGCCCCCCACTGGGCCAGTAAAGCAAATGCCAGCATCACTATTAACGGCATGGCAAAGGTTAACAAACTGGCTTTAATAAAGGCTTTTTGAGGGATACCCAATACCACTTCATCGCCCACACTTAGCGACATAGTACTGGGTACTGGCAATGCTATACGCGAACGCTTGCAGTCTGTGGCTTGGTTCATTAAACGCTGGCCACAACCACTTTTCATACTGCAAGAATTACAGGTGCTCAGGCGCAGGGTGTCTAGCCAAACCGTGGTTTGATCAATAGAGTGGACATGAGCAGCTTGCTCAATCATAGAGTCTTGTGTATTAGACATGATGCAGCCTTAGGATCTTACTAGGCGTTTATTTAATGGCTAAGGATACCACAGAGCTGGCCACTTGCTCGCCTTGCGCTAAACTTAATTGCCCAACTAAGGTCACAAACATCTGTTCACCATCATGAACCATAGACTGACCCAACACTAAATTAGAACCTGCAAAAGCATAGCCTTCAGCAATGGTACGCCCGTTCAACGCTTCAACATAAAGCGTAAAACTAGCCTCACCATCGCTGTAGGTGAGAATTTCTCTGGGTACTGGACTGGACACATCTAAACTACGCTGAGTTAATACAAACCCCACAGGCAAAGTTGCTACCAACCAACCGGCTTCTGCTGCATTAATTGCTTCTACAGGCGCAGGTAAACGAATAATATCATTAGTGTTAGCCATCACAGTGCTAGATGCACCTGCACTAACTAAGGCAATACTATTGTTGCTATTTCTTGGTTCTAATAAAACCACACCTTGCTGTGCGATAATAACTTGTGGCTGCAATGACACACCCATTTGTTGGGCACCCAAAACCATCACCATAGTTACACTTGCAGCTACTGCTAAGCCCGCAATAGGTTGCCAAAAGCGGTTCAGATAGCTAAAGTTTGAACCAGCGTTAGCGCCAGGGGCAGAGTAGGAGTGGGTCCGCTCTGCATCAACAGCTTTGCGCACCCGCTGAGCTAATTCCATGCCTAACGAGGCTTGGGTTGCTTCGCGCTTTAGGGCAGCACTGGCAAGCTGATAGCGAGCCCATTGCAACCTGACTTGCTCGTCGCCTTGACTCGCTTTAAGCACACGCTCCAGCTCTAGTGGCTGGGCAGCATCATCCATTACTGCAGATAATGATTCGCGTATCGACTGGGCGTTAGTATGAGTAGATGCCAAAATGTAGTTTCCTAAATTTAACTTACCCAAGTTGGACGTCAACAGGGCCATTTGGTTCAATTTTATTTTTAGAGGCTTAAGCTAGCTCACTAATCACGGTCCATAAGCTTAGCCACTTCTTTGTCTATGGCGTCTCGGGCACGAAATATACGTGACCGAACCGTGCCCACAGGGCAATCCATCACTTGAGCAATTTCCTCATAGCTCATGCCTTCAAATTCTCTTAGGGTTAGGGCAGTTCTTAAGTCATCTGGCAATTTTTCTAGGGTAGCAAATACCTTGTCTTGTAATTGGTCCCGCGCCATTAGATTTTCGGGGGTATCAATGTCTGCCATAACATCTGCACTGCCGTAGTCGCCATACTCATTAGCCTCTACATCTACATCAGGTGGCCTTCTATTACGCGCTACCAAATAGTTTTTTGCCGTATTAATGGAAATACGGTAAAGCCATGTGTAAAACTGGCTATCACCTCGGAAATTTGCCAGCGCACGGTAGGCTTTTATGAAGGCCTCTTGGCTTACATCCATGGCCTCATGATGATCCTTAACGTAGCGGCCCACTAAGCTAATAATTTTGTGCTGATATTTAAGCACTAGCAAATCAAATGCACGCTTATCCCCAGCTTGAACTCGCTCAACAAGCTGTTGATCAGATGGGGCAGGTGTCGGCAAGGCCTTTTCATTAGGCACTTAGATTTCCTTATCTAGACTGCTGTAGGTATACAATTAACAATACACCTCCAATTAAATAATATAATAAGAGTACAGCAGATTAACTCAACTGGCACTAAGTTCAGACCAAATCTAGTCAGTTAAAACACATATCGCACTGTAATTAGCGTTTCACCTTAGTGTCTGTACAAGCTATAATAAATTATCAAAGTGACGTGTTACAACTTCCCTATGCAACAAGACTTTCAATACGATGTGCTTATTATCGGTTCAGGCGCGGCTGGGCTTAGTTTGGGTTTACGCTTAGCAACGACCAAAAAAGTAGCTGTTATCAGCAAAGATGAATTAGATGCTGGCTCCTCGGCTTGGGCGCAAGGTGGCATTGCTGCGGTGTTAGATCAACAAGACCGTATAGACAACCATATCCAGGACACCCTTATTGCAGGCGCTCACCTTGGTGACCCAGAAGCCATACAGTTTACAGTAGAGCAAGCTAAGGCTAGTGTAGACTGGCTTATTGAACAGAAAGTGCCTTTTACCCAAGACCACGAAGACCCTACCGGCTACCACCTTACTAAAGAGGGAGGCCATAGCCACAGGCGTATTATTCACGCGTCAGACTGGACAGGCCTTGCGGTAACTACCACCCTACTCGAACGCGCCACAGAAGCCCCAAATCTACATCTATTGCACCATCAGGTGGCTGTAGACCTAATTACTAATGCAAAATTAGGCTTGCCGGGCAACCGCTGCGTAGGCGCGTATGTATTAGACCAAGAAACGGGACACGTGAACGCATTTAAGGCTCAATGTGTCATTTTAGCAACCGGTGGAGCCAGCAAGGTTTACCTCTATACCAGCAACCCAGACGGTTCATCTGGCGATGGTATTGCCATGGCTTGGCGAGCAGGTTGTAGAGTAGCAAATATGGAATTTAACCAATTCCACCCCACCTGCCTTTATCATTCAGAAGCTAAATCGTTTTTGATCACTGAAGCCATACGTGGTGAAGGTGGCAAGCTAGTATTAGCTAATGGCGAACCATTTATGCAGCGTTTTGATGAGCGCCTAGAGCTAGCTCCAAGAGACATAGTGGCACGCGCTATAGACCACGAAATGAAACGCCTCGGTGATGACTGTGTGTACCTAGACATAAGCCATCGTGGCCGCGAGTTTATTCAGTCTCACTTTCCTAATATTTATCAACGCTGCATGAACCTTGGCATAGACATTGCCAAAGATCCTATTCCCGTTGTTCCTGCCGCCCATTATACCTGCGGTGGCATTATTACTAACCAAGATGGCATGACGGATATAGAAGGCCTTTATGCTGTAGGCGAAACAGCCTTCACAGGTTTGCATGGAGCTAACCGCTTGGCGAGCAATTCATTGCTAGAATGCTTTGTGTATGGCCATGCTGCAGCAAGACACATTGAAACCCACTGGGCCCAAGCCTCACCAAACATCGCTATTCCAGCGTGGGATGAAAGCCAGGTAAAGGATTCTGATGAAGACGTTATTATTTCCCACAACTGGGACGAATTACGCCGCTTTATGTGGGATTACGTAGGCATTGTGCGCACAGACAAACGCCTCACTCGTGCGCAGCACCGAGTAGAGCTATTGCTCAGTGAAATTAATGAGTTTTATAGTAACTATCGCGTAAGTGCAGACCTAATAGAGCTGCGAAACTTAGCTCTTGTGGCATCTATTATTATTCACAGCGCTCAGCAACGCAAAGAAAGCCGAGGGCTGCACTACACGTTAGATTATCCTGAAACACTGCAAATAGCGCGCAACACTATTATGACACCGTCTAATTTTGATTGGCAGTAAGGGATTGGCTGTGCCAACGGCCAAAGACTCTTAATTTACGCAGCATATCTGCAGGCCCACTGTCCGCCATAAGTGGCCACCAGAATATATGCCCCTGTGTGGTTTTAATGTGCAACGTAATAAAGTAGGGGTTAAAGGCTGACTTCGCCATAATAACGCCATTTACCTGGTCACCATTTTTTAAATAGCAACACACTTCGTTGGGTGTCCAGCTTATAGCGACCATACTAGTGCTAGACTTAAGCCAAGCCCAACGCCAAACCCAATGACCTAGCACCGCAGCTGCAAACACCACATAAGCAAGACAAAACCAAGACCAACCCGTTATGCCCAAGCCACATAGGCTTAATACCGACCAAACCACAGCACATACATAACTAAGGTGTGCAGAGGCCTTAAGCTGGAATTTGGCTCGACTGAGCATAGTCTTTTATTTTTTTAACCATAGCCACCATGGTTTGGTCATCACTAACGCCATGGCCCATAAACCAAGCAAACAAGTCTGGGTCTTGCTGACTTAGTAAGCGCACATATACTTGCTGCTCATCAGCACTAATTAATGGCAACGCATGCAGGGCAAATGGCCCTAATAAAACGTCTAATTCCAGCATGCCACGGCGACTATGCCAAACCTGTCGTTTTAATTCTGTTTCATTCAACATTGAATTCCTCTGTCTTAACCCATACCCTATATACTAGGGTTTAATTTTAGCGCAAACTATCAACATATGCCTGCTAGGCATTCACATTTAGATCATTTAACACCATGAAACACACTTATTTTTGCCCATTAGATCATTTTGGTAGTCTAGGCTTAACTGGCCAAGACGCTCAAAAATTCCTGCAAGGCCAGATAACCTGCGACGTTAATGAAGTTACAAAGAGCCAAGGGCAAGCAGGAGCTTACTGCACCCCAAAAGGTAACGTTATTGCCAATTTTGACCTAGTGTCCCATAAAGACACTTTGCTGCTGCACATGCCCCTGAGTATGGTAGCTACTATGCAACAGGCCATGGCTAAGTACATTGTTTTTTCTAAAGCTAAGCTCTACGATGCCAGCAGTGATTGGTGCCGTTTTGTAGTATGGGGTGACCACGCCGCAGCCTGCATTAAGGCGACGTTTGGTTTTGTGCCCGATACCCGTCTTGGTGCCATTCAAAACGAAGAGTGCTTAGTTTGGAGTAATAATGCCGAAAATAATGAATTTATTGTTTATTGCCGCGCCACTGCAAAAGAAGGTGTAATAGCCAGCCTAAAACATGGGGCTAGTTTAGCCAAAATATCTGCTTGGGACGCTAGGCAAATTAATCAGGGGTTAATTTATGTGACCCCCGACATAAGCGATAGCTACGTACCTCAAATGCTTAATTTACAGGCCACTGGGGCCATTAACTTTAAAAAGGGGTGCTACACCGGCCAAGAAGTTGTGGCACGGATGCAATACCTAGGAAAACTCAAACGCCACATATTTATTGGCCAAGTGACCTCCCTTGAGGCCTTAGAAGTAGGCCAACAAATTAATGCCAGCAAACGAAAAAATGTCGGCAAAATTACCAGCATTGCGTGCACAGGCAAAAATGCTTATGCCTTTACCGCAGTGATTAATTGCACAGAGGCACAAGAAGATCAGCTGCACCTAAACGAGCAAGAGGACGCTAGCATTTCCCTTTTGCCGTTACCTTATGAAATAGATCCCCAAGTGTTCGAACGTATTAAGCTATAAATAGCATTAGGGCTTATTTGCGTGTTTGCGCTGTGCCAAAATGCGAGTAGCTAAGGCAATAGGCATAGCCCAAAATAAGATTAAGGTACTTAAAACAACTCGCATAGCATCGCTGCCGTCTCTGTAGTGGGTTTTATTACCCGCCAAATAAGCTTGATAGCAGTGGTTCGGGCCATCCAAGGGCAAGAAGGTATAATCTATAACCCATTCTAATAAACGCCAGTAATTTTTCCTCACAGAAGCTGAATGCCGCGCATTGTAGCCCACCCGTGCAGAAATGGTTGAATCTGCATAACCACCAGCCAAGGCATTACCTAACTGATCAATTGCAATGAGCACGGAATAGAGCCAACCGCGATATTCTGGTGTGTCTGCCATGTTTAAGCCCTGTATTTTCACTACTATTAGCTTAGCAGATTTTACAATAATTGGATTTGGTTAGCCTCTGCTAGCAGAGGTGTGCGCTGCCAGTTAATAACATGGCCACCCTGGCGCACTATATAGTCATTAGCTTTAGAAAAATGGCCACATCCAAAAAAACCTCTATACGCTGATAAAGGCGACGGGTGAACCGCCTCAAGCACGTAGTGTTTGTTTGCATCGATCAGCGCAGCCTTTGCTAGCGCAGGCTTACCCCATAGCATAAAAACTAGCCCCGAACGTTGTTCGCTGAGCGCTTTGATCACTTCATTAGTGAGGCTTTCCCAACCTTTACCTTGGTGAGCACCTGCTTGGCTTTGCTCTACAGTGAGCACCGTATTTAACAGCAATACGCCCTGCTTTGCCCACTGGGACAAATCACCATGGGCAGCCGGCTGTATAGCTAAGTCTGTGCTTAGTTCTTTAAGAATATTACGCAATGAGGGCGGCGTTTTAGTGCCTTTGTTAACGGAAAAACTTAGGCCATGGGCCTGGGGCTCCCCTTGGTCGAACCCATGGTATGGATCTTGACCCAAAATAACCACTTTAACCTCGTTAAAAGGGGTTAATTTAAACGCATTAAACCAATCTTTTTGAAGTGGTAGCAGAATAACCTGCTGATCGAGTTTACCTTGAAGGAATATGGCTAAATTTTCAACTTGTGGGCATCTGAAACAAGGCTGCAACACCTTGCGCCAGCCTTCATCAAGCTGGTTTAGGTGTGCATTTTGCCAAATGGGATGGGCCATTATTATATAGCGGTGCTATTTAGTTTCAGGGCGCATGTGTGGGAACAACAACACGTCTCGAATAGAAGCAGCGTCGGTAAACAACATCACCAAGCGATCAATACCAATACCTTCACCAGCGGTAGGCGGCATGCCGTACTCTAGAGCTGCGATGTAGTCTGCATCATAATGCATGGCTTCGTCATCACCAGCGTCTTTCTCAGCCACCTGGGCTAAGAAACGTTCGGCTTGGTCTTCAGCATCGTTAAGCTCTGAGAAACCATTAGCAATTTCACGGCCACCAACAAAGAATTCAAAACGGTCTGTGACAAATGGATCTAGGTCATTACGGCGCGCCAAAGGAGACACTTCTGCTGGGTATTGAGTAATAAAAGTGGGCTGGTCTAAGCGATCTTCTACCGTTTTTTCGAAGATTTCAATTTGCACCTTGCCCAAACCATAGTAGGGCTTAAGTGGAATGCCAAGGCCTTCAGCAATAGCGCGCGCACCGGCCTCATCAGCCAACTGCTGGGCTGTAATGCTGGGGTTATAATGCAAGATAGAATCAAATACAGATATACGGGTAAATGGCTGAGCAAAGTCATACTCACTTCCTTGGTAAGTTACTTTGCTATTGCCCAATACAGACTCTGCAATGTGGCGCAACATGCCTTCTGTTAAGTCCATTAGGTCGCGGAAGTCGGCATAAGACCAGTAGAACTCTAACATGGTAAATTCTGGATTATGGCGAGTAGACAAACCTTCGTTACGGAAGTTACGGTTAATTTCAAACACTCGCTCAAAACCACCTACCACCAAACGCTTTAGGTAAAGTTCTGGAGCAACACGCAAGTACATGTCACGGTCTAAGGCATTGTGATGGGTAATAAAGGGGCGCGCAGATGCACCACCAGGGATCACCTGCATCATGGGGGTTTCTACTTCCATGAACTCACGGGCAATTAAGTACTGCCTAATCGCTTCTACAACACGGGTACGAATAATAAACGTTTTACGAGACTCTTCGTTAACAATGAGGTCTACATAACGCTGGCGATAGCGCATCTCTTGGTCTGCAAGGCCATGGTGCTTGTCAGGTAACGGGCGCAACGCTTTAGTTAACAACTGTGGATCCGTCATGTCCACAAACAAATCGCCTTTACCCGATTTCTGTAACACACCCACCACACCTACAATGTCACCTAGGTCCCAGGTTTTAATTTCGGCCAATTGCTCTGGTGCTAAACCTTTACGATTAACATAAAGCTGAATACGACCAGACACATCCTGAATCTCCATAAACGCACCGCGATTACGGATAATACGACCTGCCACTTTCACCGGAAGGGCCAAGATTTCTAACTCTGGTTTATCTTTTTCGCCATGGGTATCTTGAAGATCTTGGGCGTAGCTGTCTCGGCGAAAATCATTAGGAAACGCGTTTCCTGCTTCTCTGCGCTTGGCCAATTTGGCACGACGCTCGGCAATAAGCTTGTTGTCGTCTTGGATTAAACTGTCGTTTGTATCATTCATAGGTGTGGGTTCTACAATTGGGTAATGTTTTTTTACTGAGTCGTTAAGTTTAAGTTAGTGCTTACAAACCCGCTTTTAAGCTGGCTACAATAAATTGATCTAAGTCTCCATCTAACACCTTATCACAACCACCAGTTTGCACGTTGGTGCGCAGGTCTTTAATGCGCTGATCATCTAAAACATAGGAGCGTATTTGGCTACCCCAACCAATGTCAGATTTAGTGTCTTCTAGGGCTTGAGAGGCTTCCTGGCGCTTATGTATTTCTTGCTCATACAATTTAGCACGCAACTGTTTCATAGCCGAATCACGGTTTTGATGTTGCGAACGCTGGTTTTGGCACTGCACCACAATACCAGATGGCCCATGGGTTAAGCGCACTGCAGAATCTGTTTTGTTAACGTGTTGACCACCAGCACCACTAGCACGGTAGGTGTCTACTCGCACGTCGGATGGGTTAATTTCTATATCAATATCATCGTCAATTTCTGGCGACACAAATACCGAAGCAAAGGAGGTATGGCGGCGGCTGCTGGAATCAAACGGCGACTTACGCACCAAACGATGCACGCCTGTTTCTGTGCGTAACCAACCAAATGCATAGTCACCTTCAAACCGAATAGTGGCACTTTTTATACCAGCTACGTCACCGTCACTGACTTCCATCAGCTCTACTTTAAAGCCTTTTTGCTCACCCCAGCGCAGGTACATGCGTAAAATAATACTGGCCCAGTCTTGTGCTTCTGTGCCACCAGACCCTGATTGAATGTCTAGGAAGGCCGCGTTGGGATCCATTTCCCCAGAGAACATGCGCCTAAACTCAAGCTTTTCTAAACTATCCGTTAGGGCATCAAGTTCTGGCTGCACTTCGTTTAGGGTGTCTTCGTCGTTTTCTTCTACGGCAAGGTCTAGTAATTCACGGGCATCTATCAAACCACTGTCCATGGTGTCTATGGTGTTGACTACGCCTTCAAGCAAACTGCGTTCTTTACCTAAGGCTTGCGCTCGCTCTGCGTCGTTCCATACGTCCGGCTGCTCTAGTTCTCGCTCTACTTCAACTAAGCGTTCTTGTTTGCCAACATAGTCAAAGGTACCCCCTAAGCACATGGGTGCGCTCAGCTAGGTCTTTCATGGACAGGATGTAAGGATTGATTTCAAACATTAAAGTTACCGAAAAGCGGTGGCACAAGTGAGTGCAAAATAATCACAGCATTATACCCGATAGTGGCCATTTTTGGCACCGTTTCCCTGTGCCTTTATAAGCTGCTCTGAGAGGGCATTTTTCACCAACATATTAGATGACCATTAAAGTCATTTGTTTTTATCTTAAGATCACCTAATATGACCTAAGTTTCCATTATTTAGGTGTGTTTATGTCTGCTCGTCTCAATTCTTTAGGCCAAGAAATTGGCTGTATGTTGCCTACTTGGAACACCTGCCCAGAGCCAGCCAAAAAAATCATGGTAGGGGCCTATTGCCGCCTAGAACCGCTTGATGCAACATGCCATGGCGAAGATTTATGGCAGGCCTATAGTGCAGACACGCAAGACCGCATTTGGACTTACCTACCCTATGGCCCCTTCACCACACAAGCCGAACTTAAACAGTGGTTAACTGGCCATAGTGAAACCCAAGACCCTCTATTTTACGCCATAGTGAGCGCCTCTAATGGCAAAGCGGTGGGTATAGCAACCTATTTGCGTATTCAGCCAGCAGCAGGGGTTATTGAGGTGGGCCACATTAACTACTCCCCCGCCCTGCAGGCCACCACAGCAGCAACAGAAGCCATGTACTTAATGATGAAAAACGCCTTTAACTTAGGCTACCGCCGCTATGAATGGAAGTGTGATAATTTAAACTCAGGCTCTAAAAAAGCCGCCCAACGCCTTGGTTTTAGCTTTGACGGCCTGTTTAAACAAGCAGCAGTGTACAAAGGCCGCAATAGAGATACCGCGTGGTTCTCTGTCCTTGATACGCATTGGCCTGCCATACAGGCAGAGTATGAGCGTTGGTTGGCCACAGAAAACTTTTCTGCTGATGGCATGCAGCTAAGCAAATTAAGTATATAAGGGGCACAACTTCTGTATTCCATCCCTATTTAACTAATGTACAATAGCACTATGAAAATTCCAAAACGAATACTTCCACTTGTTGAAAACGGCTTAGTAGATGAAGTGATCCGAGCTTTAATGAGTGGCAAAGAAGCCGATGTTTTTGTGGTGCGCTGTGGGTCAGAAATCCGTTGTGCAAAAATTTATAAAGCACCTGAAAAACGTGCATTTAAACAGGCTGTAACCTACCAAGAAGGGCGAAAAGTTCGCAACAGCCGCAGAACCCGGGCGATGGGCAAAGGCTCAAAATTTGGCCGCGAACAACAAGAAGAAGTGTGGCAATCTGCTGAGGTAACTGCACTTTACAAGCTGGCCGACATTGGGGTTCGTGTACCCAAACCCTACGGTTGTTTTGATGGCGTGTTGTTAATGGAGCTGATCACCTATGGCGATGGCGATGTTGCCCCTCGTTTAAACGATGTGTCTATGACCCAAGAACAAGCATTAACAGACCATGAAACCCTTATGCACGATGTTATGCGCATGCTGTGCGCAGGGTTAGTGCATGGAGACCTTTCACCATTTAATGTGCTGGTAGACGACCATGGCCCAGTGATTATAGACCTGCCACAAGCGGTGGATGCCGCCGCGAATAATAATGCACAAAGCATGCACCAGCGCGATGTAGAAAACATTACTAACTACTATGCCCAATATGCACCCCAACTAAGCCACACCCGCTATGGCCCAGAAATGTGGGCCTTGTTTGAAGCAGGCGAACTGCAACCAGACACGCAGCTCACTGGGTACTTTGAAGAAGACACTGCGTCTGCAGATGTGGATACTGTGCTAGAAGAAATTAAACAGGCGTTTCTTGAAGAGCAAAGCAGGCTGGAGCGCATTAAAGACGCCGAATCTGCAGGTTAGAGTTAACCTAGAGTATGCGTATACTATTAAGGCATGTAAAAACATACCTTAAAGTAGGTCGCTTTTGGCCCAAGAGTTAGGATTAAAGCCTCTAGCTTTGCACTCATCCTGGGGTTTATGAACGACAATAGCTCTTTCAGAAAACAATCTAAATTGGCCTTTGATAACCCCGAATACTTCCCAAGTAATTAGTCCAGTATTACAGTTAAATAGTTGATCAACAACATAGCCTTTTTTAAACAGGCCTTCTTTGGTTTGATACATGACCGAAAAATCTATTGGTGTTCCACTCCATCCTTGAAAGGGATACTCGTATCCACCTTGTGTATTATCTACATTTTTTACATCCATAAACAGCCCAAGCACTAGTGCTAAAATTGCAAGCGTACCTATTACTGAGAATGTTGATTTATATAACGCCATATAACCCCTTAATCATATTTTTTTAATACTATCGCGTATTAACATAAACTAAAACTGAACCGTGGGATGTTTAGCCGCTACTTAGTGCACTACTCACTAAAATAGTTAAGGCCGTGTAAGCTCTGCACGTTCAGTGGTTAGACTAAAGTAGTCACCACCCATTTTTCCTACAGAATTTACTAAAGCTTGGTTTATAGTGCCGTTTTCATACAAGGTGTCGTGTACATAGATACATTTCACATCCAGGAGTATCACTTGTCCACCCGCTGGTAAATCACTAATGGTAATAATGTCCCTTAAGGAGCACTCATAACGAATAGGTGAGTCTTTGACAGACAAAGGCAGAACGTTGTGACTAGAACAGCTTTGGACGTTAGCAAAATTAAATTCGCTTTTATCAATAGCCAGGCCTGCACTGGTCATGTTCATTTTCTCTAACAGCGGAGCGTTTACTATATTAATAACACACTCACCTGTTGCTATTAAATTTTGCAGAGTGTCTTTATCCACACCACTTCGTTGCGTTACTTGGGTGTACAAAAGTACAGGCGGGTTGCAACTGGCAACAGTAAAGAAAGAATAAGGTGCCAAATTATCAATGTTATCGCTTGAACGCGTGCTAATCCACGCAATAGGCCTAGGTGTTACGCCACCATTTAATAGGCGGTATTTTTCTTGGGCGGCTAGTTCAGAAACATCAAAAATCATTTTCTTTTTTCTCGTGGTACTGCAATTTAAGGACATTTTTCTTGCCGCTTAGTTTACAGCTAATCCCGAACTAAACGGTACCCAAAGCAGCGCTTTAGGTCCCGTTTTTGGCTAATAGATAGCTAGATTATCGTTCGTAAAGAGATTCAATAGTGCTGGATTCGATGGTGTAGGCATTAATCATATAGCCTGCCAATGCTCCAGAAGCATTTTCTGGTAATTCAAGTGTTTCGGCAGAAAGCGCATGTACAGTAAAGCGGT
This sequence comes from Candidatus Njordibacter sp. Uisw_056, assembly GCF_047730085.1. Classification (NCBI taxonomy): domain Bacteria; kingdom Pseudomonadati; phylum Pseudomonadota; class Gammaproteobacteria; order Pseudomonadales; family Candidatus Njordibacteraceae; genus Candidatus Njordibacter; species Candidatus Njordibacter sp. Uisw_056. The sequence continues at coordinate 2,420,476 of NZ_CP159830.1, forward strand.
AATGATGCACGCCATGCCCCTCTGGTGGGCAAGCGCCACCAAAAGCAGCTACACCATAATCATTTTGTATTTGTGTGCTGCCAGCAGGCGCTAGATCTTCCATTGCGCTGCCAGCGTTGGTTGCTGTCTCGGTTACATTTGCAGCGATGTTAACAACCTGCCAGTGCCACCAGCCGCTGCCTGTAGGTGCATCTGGGTCATACGCTGTGATTGCGAAGCTTTTGGTACCTTCGGGTGCATTAGACCACTTAAGGTGAGGCGACAGATCTTCACCAGAACAACCAAAACCACCAAATTCTTGTTGTTTGTCCATAAATTCGCCCTGAGCAATATCATTACTAGACAAAGTGAAAGAGCCTGCTAAAGCAGGCAAAGAGACCATAAGTGTTGCAGCTGAAAAGAGTTTTAACATGTTTTTCATGACGAGCCTTGTAAATGCGTTATTAATTGAAGCCCCAGTTTAATACCAACTTGCGGCTTCGTTTAGAGCAAAAACGTTCAACTATTCGCCTTAATCCGTCACTTTAGTTTTCCTTAGTTCAGAGGGGGTTAACCCAAAATGCGCTTTAAACCTTTGGGTGAAGCGAGACTGCGAGTGATAACCACACTTTTCTGCAATTAGGCCTATGCCATCACTTGTGGTTTGCAGCAGGTGCAAACTTAGCCCCAACCTTGCCCTGCCTTTAATAGCTTTTACGCTGGTCCCTTCTGCGGCCAGCTTGCGGCGCAAGGTAGATTCACTCATCGCTAACTGTTGACAGATATAGTCCATAGTAACCTTGTGGAAATTTTTCTCATAGAACAAGTCATGCAGGCGCTGGCTGATTTTTTGCTGGCCCTTCATTGACACCACTTCTGTATAACCCAGATGATAAAGCAGGGTTAGAATTTCTCTTTTTCTTATGGCTATTATTTCTTCTGGCGCCCAGGCTGAACTTTCTACAAACTGCTGTAAACAGTGCTTAAGTGCTAGCGTGGTGTTGCCTATAAAATAGTCTGGTTTGTTTGCATGATGATTTGGAATGCCTTCAAAGTCTTCATAATTAAACTCAATTAACATCGCAAAATATGAATTGTGTTTAGGGATGTTGCGCATGTTGATAGATGTGCTATCTGACAAAAAAATAAACTGGCCTGAATGACAGATAATCTCGTTATTTTTTCCCAGCATTTTGTCGCCACTAATGACAACAATTAACAGTGGCTTTAAAATAGGCACATTCAACAGCTTTTGCACATGTACAGAGGTATACACCGAAAAGGGTAGCACCTTAGATTCAGAAAATATTTGCTTAATACTAGTGCTTAAATTGTTCATGCTTTAACCTGCAGTGCCGCTATATAGCCTATATTTTTATGTAAGTTTAGCGCCCTACTAAGCCTTATATGCTTATTAAGAACATGCCAACAGAACACCCTATTGCAGACACCCAAACCACAGTTCTTAGAGTCGCTAAATTAGCTATGTAAAGGCCAATATAAATGACCCGTAGCACAACAAAAAGCGCCGCTAAGACATTAATTAAATATTGATCAGCCCCAGCTTGGTGAGCCACCAAAACAGCTGCAATAAATAGTGGCAGTGCTTCATAGGTGTTTTTTTCCGCCCAAACTGCTCGCTTACGGTCATTTTCAAGCTGTGATAAGAAGTCTCTTGGGGCTTCATTATCAAACTCACTGAACGCAGCCTTAGGTGCTAAAAATTTAGCATAGCCAATAGAGAACCAGGGTAATAAACATGCTAAAAGTATGCACCAATATGCAATGGTCATCATTTTTCCTTATTTAATGTAGGGGTTTAGGCGCTTGATTAAAGGCGGCTGTCAGCGGACCCAGTCCATGCCTTTTCTTTTCCTGCACAATTCTTCATTATTTTGTTATAAAACGGCTTGCACAAAAATTTTAATCTCATGCGTTGAAATTATACATATAATTAGGGGCCAAGATAAACAATATAACATGTTGATACAGGAGCACCACTTCCTTAATGTGTGTTATTTTTGAGCAGCTAAGGGCAGTGTTTCTGTTTAATAGGTACTAAAGGCAAGGATAAAAAGGCGATAGTGCAGACTAATGGATAGGGGTTAATTAAGCTTAGGGAACTCAATTTTAGGGCAGCGATCCATGACTACCATAATACCAGCGTCTCTTGCCTTGGCTGCAGCATCGGCATGGTAAATGTCTAGCTGCATCCACATAACCTTGGCGCCTATGGCAATCACTTCATCTGCTAAGGCCGGCATGGCTTCAGCGGCACGAAAACAATCTACCATGTCTACATTTATAGGGATGGCAGCAAGGGTTGCATAACAGGTTAAACCCAAAATAATTTTATGCTGCGGGTGAACAGGAATAATTTGGTAGCCCTGCTGTTGCAAATACAAGGCCACCTGATGGCTGGCACGGTGGGGCTTGGGAGACAAGCCAACCACAGCGATAGTTTTTACTTCATCACGAATATGCTTAATGTCGTCATTGGTTAAACCATCAATAGCCATGGGTTAGGAACCTATATAAACACAGCCAGAAGTGCAGGTTTCTTTTAGCTCTAAGCGCGAAAGCTGGGGTAATAGCGGCTTAAGTTGCTGCCAGATCCACTGCACCATTACCTCACTGGTAGGGTTTTCCAGACCTTTAATATCGTTTAAATAGTTATGGTCTAACTGTTCGTAAAGTGGCTTAAATACCTTTTTAATGTCACCAAAATCCATAATCCAACCTGTTGTCTCACCCACTGGGCCAGAAACAACAATGCGTAATTGAAAGGTGTGGCCATGCAAGCGACCACACTTATGCCCTGCTGGCACATTGGGTAAAAAGTGGGCTGAATCAAAACTAAAGTCTTTATAGATTTCCATTAACGAATGCCTGTAATTTTATGGGTTTGCAAACTCAAACGCCATTGGGGGTGTTGCATGCAATAATCGATGGTTTGTTGCACGTAGTTGTCGTCGTCGTTAGAGGTTGCAATATACGACTTATCTAACGGTTGTAGGTAGTGGTTTTCAAAATCTAAATCTATAAACTGTTCTGGCATGGCCAAACGCTGTGGGTATACCAGCTTAAGTTCGTGGCCAGTTAGTTGTACAATTTTAGAGCTGCCCTTAGGGCTTACACAAATCCAGTCTATACTAGCAGGTACGGGCAAGGTGCCGTTAGTTTCTATGGCTATTTCAAACCCTTGGTCATGTAATTCATGCACTAAGGTCTCGTTTACCTGCAGCATGGGCTCACCACCTGTAAGCACCACAAGTGGGTGGCCCGGCAAACCTTCTGGCCAGCAGCTAGCAATTAGCTGAGCCAACTCTTGCGCCTTATAACGGCCCCCTAAGGTGCCATCTACGCCTACAAAATCTGTGTCACAAAAATCGCAAATACTTGTGCCACGGCGTGCTTCACTGCCTGTCCACAAGTTGCAGCCCGCAAAACGACAAAACACCGCAGGTCGCCCTGCTTGTTTGCCTTCACCTTGTAAGGTGTAGAAAATTTCTTTAACGGAATACAACATTATAAGGCCACGTAGGGCACGGGGTCTGTGAGGCCCGCTTTAGCAAACGCTTCTAAACGTTCTACACAAGAGCCACACTTACCACAGGCTTTTTCTTGGCCTAGGTAGCAAGTCCAAGTTTGGCCGTAGTCTAGGCCCATGTTTAAACCTGCCTGCAAAATAGCTAACTTACTTTGGTGTAAAAAGGGGCTAATAATTTGTACATCATCGTAGTTGGCAATGGCAGACACAATGTTCATGGCGTCTACAAATTCTGGCCGGCAGTCGGGGTAAATGTCGTGGTCACCAGAATGGGCACCATAAAATACTTCGGTAGAGCCTAAAGACACAGCGTAACCAATGGCTAATGACAACAAGATCATATTGCGGTTGGGTACCACAGTAGACTTCATGTTGTCTTCTTCGTATTCGCCTGTGGGTATATCAATGTCTGTAGACGTAAGCGAAGAGCCCTGCAACAACTGATTAATGGCGGTAATATCTACTAACTTATGAGGCACCCCTAAGCTGGCACACACTTTTGCTGCCACATCTAGCTCTTTACTGTGGCGCTGACCATAGTTAAAAGACACCGCAAAAACATCGTACCCCTGCTGCAAAGCAAGGTGCAATACGGTGTAGGAGTCCATGCCACCAGAATAAATGACAACGGCTTTGGGTTTGGCTTTTAAGGTCATGGTGCGGCTAGTCTGTAATGCAAATAATTAAGCCGCGCAGTATACCTTATGCAGGGTGTTTACGCACTTTTAGCTAACCTAGGTCCGCCTAGGCCGCACAAAATTCCTTGCACCCACTGGGGTCTATTTAAAGTATACAAATGCACTTGATCAAGCCCATGCTCGGCTAATTGATCGATTTGCTTTAAGGCAATTTCTACAGCCAGTTGAAATTGGTCATCAGAGTCACTTAGCTTTTCAAACTGGGCTACAATTTTGTTTGGCACCGAAGCGCCACAGCGTGCTGAGAAACGTTGAATGGCCTGTATATCATGAATAGGCATTACGCCAACCACTATGGGCACATTAATAGCGTGCCCACGCATACGCTCGGCAAACCTTAGTAAGGCGTCTGTGTTATAACAATACTGGGTCATTACCTGGCTAGCCCCAGCTGCTACCTTAGCGGCCAAATGCCCCATGTCTGCAGCAGCACTGCTGGCCTCTGGGTGTGTTTCTGGGTAGGCAGCCACAGAAATAGTGCCATTAAACCAGTGTCGCAGCCCTGCCACTAAATCGGCACCATAGGCATAGCCCTGTGGGTGGGAAATAAACTCTCCACTTGGGCTATCACCACGCAAGGCCACCAAGTGATCTACGCCAGCTTCAATAAAGGCTTTAGCGGCCTGATTTACTTGGCCTCTACTCGCACCCACGGCGGTAATGTGCGCGGCAGCAACATGGCCACGTTTTTGTAAGCGTTGAATAGCGCTAAAGCTTTCGGTCTGGCTTGAACCGCCGGCACCGTATGTCATTGAACAAAATTGTGGTTGCCAAGGCTCTAAGTGCGCAAGGCAAGTGTCTAAGGCCAAGCTACTGACACTAGATTTAGGTGGGAAAAATTCAAAAGAATAACGACCAGTCAAAGCAGGCTCCAGCATTGATATAACACATCAGGGGGCCACTATTATGCCAGTTTAGAATAGACTGCTGGGTGAGAGATTTATACTAAAGATGAATAAAATTCAAGTTACGGTGCTATTAACTAAGGTTTGTTAACCCATTGAAACAGCCATAGCCATGACTAATAATACCAGTAATTCGGTTACCTCAATGCTTGCACCTGCCGTATCGCCAGTCCAACCATTTATACGCTGCAACATTAAACGGCGCATAAAGTAGTAACCTAGACCCACCGTTAACACCAAAGAAAATGACAACCACAGATTTTGGTATAGCATGAATGCAATTAATGATAACAGCCAAAACCAAACCCACTTGGCCTGCGCTTGCCTCTTAAGCTGCGTACCCAAACCTTTGCCTCTAACGTAGGGCGTATGCGCTACTAAAAGCATCACTTGAAAACGTGCCAAAACAGGCACCAACACCAGTAGTATCCACCAGTATGTGTTTGCCCCTTGGCCCTGAGCAATCACCTCGCTTAACGCCAGCCACTTTAGCAATAACGTTAACACTAAAACGACTACGGCACTTGGGCCACAGGTGGGGTCTTTCATCAAATCTAGAGTACGTTGCTTGTCACCAAAACCACCAAGCCAAGCATCGGCGCTATCGGCTAAGCCATCCAGGTGCAACCCACCCGTTATCCATACCCACAGCACCAGCACCAAGCCTGCCTGTATTTGTGGGCTTACCGCTATGTGCACGTAGTTAAACGTTATTGGTAACAAAATTAAACAACCACCAATAACAGCCCCTACAATAGGATAATAGAGCAAGGCCTTACCAGCCACTTGTGGTGACGGTATGGTACTGGCAATAGAAAAAACACGGTAAACTGGTATTCGAGTTAGGAACTGAAAAGCCAAAACCAATGCATGGTAGTGTTGATTAAGCATTACAAACATCCTAACTAGGGGCCAAATCTAGGCTTAAGTGATAGTCTGGCTGGCCGTCAGCGTTATCAAAACACGCTAGGTGTAGGTGTGCTACGCCGCCATAGGGCAAGTTTAAATTAAATAGCCCCTTGGGGGTCATATGCAACACAGAACCTAGAATTGCTCTAATTACCCCGCCATGGGTAACAATAAGCATGTGTTCACATTTTTGCGTAATAGCTAATTTAACATGGTAGTGAAGCGCTTCCATAGCCCTTGTTTGCAGCTGCGAAACAGATTCGCCGTTGGGGGGCGAGCTTTCCATTGGGTTGCTCCAAAACGCATTCACAGCCTCAGGCTGTGTGCTCCATATGTCACTGCGAGACTTGCCATCCCAGTCTCCAAACGACATTTCTTGGAAGCGTTCATCTAACTGTTCCTTGGGCTCAATTAACACTGCAAATTTTGCACACCGTTGTAACTGAGAACTCACAAGGTAATCTACTGGCAAAGAAAAACCAGCATACGTTTGCTGCATTTGAGCTAAGCCGTGGTCGGTTAAGGCCACGTCTGTGTGGCCACGGTAAATGCCATCTTCAGTGGTTTTTCCATGGCGCAACAAACTAATTTGCATAACAGGTCTGCCCTAGTTAAGCCGACTTTTCAGAAACCGAAGCTTCTGCAAAGGTAGCCATTTCGTTATGAGTGACACAGGCACTCTTGAGTATAGACAAGGCCACACCAGCACCACTACCTTCGCCTAGCCGCATGCCTAAATCTAGGATAGTGTCTGCGCCTAATGAGGCCATCATAGTTTGGTGGCCTGGCTCTGCAGAGGCATGAGCGAAAAACATCCAATCAACGATTTGAGGTTGTATTTTAGCCGCCATAATAGCTGCCGAAGTCGTAATAAACCCATCCACTAAAATGGCTATGCCCACTTGCGCTGCACGGATGTATGCACCTGTTAAAGCGGCAATTTCTAAACCACCCACATAACGCAATGCGTCCTCTGGGCTTGTCATGGCTGCAGCATGTTTCGCCAATGCCGCTTCTATTACCTGGCCTTTGTGAGATACGCCTTGTGCATCTAAACCGGTGCCTGGGCCCACCAAACTTGCCACACTCTGCTTTGTAGCCCACACAGCCAAAGCCGTGGCTGCTGAGGTATTGGCAATGCCCATGTCGCCGCCAATAAACAGCGTAACATTTTTGGCTGCTGCTCGATCTACTGCAGCCCTGCCAGCCGCCATTGCCTGGCTAAGCTGCGCCTGCGTCATTGCAGCTTGCTCAGAAAAATTAGAGGTGCCCTCCATAATAGTATTGTCTATTACATGTTCCATGGCTGGCAAATTCACCACTGTGCCTAAATTCACCACTTCAAATTGGGCATTATTTTGCCGTGCTAAAGCACAGATAGCAGCCCCACCTCGGGAAAAATTCTTTACCATTTCTGCAGTAACTACCTGTGGAAAAGCAGACACCTTCTCCGCTGCTACACCATGGTCACCAGCAAAAACCACCACTTGAGCTTTATCTACACTGGGCTTGCTAACCCCTTGCATAGCGCATAAACGCACTGCCATGGCTTCTAAACTGCCTAAAGATCCTAGCGGCTTGGTAAGCTGCCCTTGGCGGTCTAGGCCTTGTTCTTTGGCGTGACTATTAAGGGCGGCTAATGGGTTATAAATCCAATCAAGAGTCATAGTGTGTGTTGCTTCTAGTTAATGTGAGGGTTTAGTTTTTAAATTTAATGGCAACCCAGCTACAGCCAAAGTTACCTCATCGCATACCTGTGCTAAGCGCTGATTCATCAGCCCCGAATAATCTTGAAACTGGCGGCTTAGTTCACCCATAGGCACAATACCAGACCCCACTTCGTTACTGACCAAAATAAGGTGGTGGCGGGTATTGCTCACCTGAGTTACTAGCTGTTCTAGGGCCACATCGAGGCCAGCAGACGGGCCACAAAGATGGTTACTAAGCCATAGTGTTAGGCAATCTACCAGAACACAACAGGGCCGTTGATCTAGCTCCAGCAGAGTTTGACTTAGTGCCAGTGGTTCTTCAACTAAGCGCCAATGACTTGGCCTACGTTGTTTATGAATAGCCACTCTTTGCGCCATGCTGCCTTGTTCATGACTATGGCTCACTTGTGCAGTAGCCACATAAATCACCTCTAAGCCACTATTTATGGCGGCTTGCTCGGCTAGACCGCTTTTGCCTGATCGAGCACCACCTAAAAACAGCTGTCGCAATGCTACGGGAGACGTCATGGTGAGGATCCGTGAAATTTAAGTCATTAATATGTGCCACAGTTTATAGTGATCCCTTGGCCTTTAATACTTAAAAGCGACTCTGTTAAATCAATCTTACAATTTACGCCTTGTTCGCATGTGCACCTATGGGTAAAATGCCGCATACATTAAGGAAAATTACTATGAAAAAACCGGTTAATAGCGAAAAACACCAGCAACGTATGAGCAAAGTTAAAGAGCAAATCGACAAAAAGATTGCTCAAGCTGATAAAGAACAAGGCGTATCTGTGCTGCTTACAGGTAACGGTAAAGGCAAAAGCAGTTCTGCCTTTGGCATGCTGGCACGTAGCTTAGGCTATGGCCATAATTGCGCCGTAGTACAGTTTATTAAAGGAGAGTGGGAATGTGGTGAAGAGCTATTTTTTAGCCAACTGCCTTTGGTTTCCTACCACGCTATGGGGGCTGGCTTTACTTGGGAAACCCAGAACCTAGAAAAAGATAAAGCGGCGGCTGAAAAGGCTTGGAGCTTGGCTGCAACGTTATTAGCTGACCCTAAAATTAATTTTTTAATGTTAGATGAACTCACCTACATGTTTACCCAAGGCTGGTTAGACCTCGAAAAAGTGACCCAAGCCATACTTGAACGGCCTGCTAACATGAACCTTGTTATTACAGGGCGGGGTGCGCCAGAAGGGTTAATTGCCGCCTGTGATACTGTAAGCGAAGTGAAAGACATTAAACACGCATTTAGAAATGGTATCAAAGCTCAGCGCGGTATTGAATTTTAAAGTAAACGTTAACCTCAATCGATTGTTTTGGAACTTCCACATTAATACTGAACTTGAGCCACTGCTGGCACAAATAGCTAACCAGCACGAACCTAGCCTTAAGCGCTTATACCAACTCACTAATGCGAATCTATTTGCGCTTGCCTTACGTATATTACAACAAAGGGACTTAGCGGAAGATTGTTTGCAGTTGGCGTTTGTAAAGGTGTGGCACAATTCGCAACAATTTAATGCCACTAAAGCCAAACCGATCACTTGGCTTAACGCAATTGTGCGCAACCAAGCGTTAGATTTATTGCGTAAAAACAAACACCAAAAAATGCATGACACTAGCGATGAAACCCTAGCGCAGCTGGCGGACCAAAGCCCGAGCCAAGAAAAACAAGTTAGTCTGGCACAAGAACAACGGGCAATTCATACCTGTTTAGCACAACTAAAAGAGAACCAACGCCAGTGTTTACAGCTGGCTTATTTTGACGGGTTAGCTCACCCTCAGGTGGCTGCCCAACTTAACCTGCCTTTGGGCAGTGTTAAAACTTGGATTAGGCGTGGGTTATTGGGATTAAGAGAATGTCTGACACATATAATTTAAGCCAACTAGATGATATTGATTTAGCCGCTGCTGAATATGCCTTGGGTAGCCTTGATGCGCAGCAAAAGGCTGCATTTGAAGCCTTATTGGCCGTTAGCCACGACACTCAAGTTAAGGTAGCCCAATGGCAGCAACACGTGCAAACAGGTTTACATGACTTTAAACCTGTGGCTGCACCTAAAACTCTATGGCCCCGCATTGCAGACCAACTAGGGCATCAACCCCCTTGGCAGCATTGGCTTAATAGTCTAAAACTTTGGCAAGCTGTTAGCGCTTCAGCTTTAGCTTTATCTTTAGTGATGGCATTATCACCATGGACTGGCATTGTGAGTATAGACCAGCAAAAGGTTAACCTATCAGCGCTACCCTACGCCTCACCAGATTTAAATTACGTCATGTACAATACTGATAATGACCCAGCCTGGATCATTAATGCCTCTATAGCGCAGCAGCACGTGTCTGTAGACACCATCGCACCAGACCTTTTAGGCGCCAGCGAAGTATGTGAGCTTTGGTTGATCGTCGATTCACAAGAGCCTATTTCACTTGGCATATTGCCTAAAAAAGGCCGCATACAGGTTACATTAAATGAGCAAATTACTTCTTTACCAAGCTGGCAAAAGTTAATGCAAGAAGGCAAAGTTGTGATCAGTATTGAAGGTATTGAGGGTGCTAACAGTGGTTATGACATGGGCCCAGTAGTGTCTGAAGGGCCATGGGTTAGGGCTGCGGCAGGGCCAATTATAAGTATTTAAATTAGTGTTCAAACCACTACAGCAAACTGTACTTTTTAGACATAAAAAATGGCCTGAGTCACCCCAGGCCATAAAATCGCCACTAATACTGTGGAAAGCAATGTCACTTTACCTACAGCTATTCAACCTGCCAAGTAAATGGCTTAGAATTCAGAATAGTTCCTAGGTTTTTTTAATACACTTACATTTATACGTTCATTTACACCTATACTTAGCTTCATAGCTATTTTGAGATTTATACCATGACGATTGCACTATTTTTTGGTTCTACTACTGGCAACACAGAAGACATTGCCGACCAAATTCGTGACATCTTAGGTTCTGATAAAGTTGACATCTACAACGTAGCTGATGATTCTGTAAGTCTAATGCTAGAGTACGACACCGTTATTTGCGGCATTCCAACTTGGGACTATGGTGAGCTCCAAGCTGATTGGGAAGATATTTGGGACGAGATAGACGCGTTAGATCTAACAGGCATGCAAGTGGCTTTTTTTGGGTGTGGTGACCAAGTGGGTTACCCCGAATGGTACCAAGACGCTATGGGGCTATTACATGACAAATGCCTAGGCCTAGGCGCTACTGCCATTGGCTATTGGCCAACTGCTGGCTACGAGTTTGAAGTGTCTAAAGCCACTACTGCTGATGGTAGCCAATTTATAGGCTTAGCTGTAGACGAAGACGGCCAACACGAACTCACAGACCGGCGCGTTAATGCCTGGTGCCAGCAACTATTAGAAGAAATAAATGAGGCCTAGTTATGCATTCTAGTGGGCCTTTATCAGGCTATCGGGTCATTGAACTAGGGCAGTTACTTGCAGGCCCCTTTGCAGGCTGCATGCTGGGTTATTTTGGTGCTGAAGTCATCAAAATTGAATCTCCACATGGGGGTGACCCCATACGAAATTGGCGGCAGATGAAAGATGGCACCTCTTTGTGGTGGTATTCATTAGCTAGAAATAAAAAATCAGTCACTATAGATCTAAAAACAAAAGCGGGCATTGCCCTAGTTAAACAACTGATTAACTCTGCCGACATTGTGATTGAAAACTTTCGTCCAGGGGTGGTAGAAAACTGGGGTATTGGGCCTGATGAATTTAACCAATCAAACCCAAAGCTGGTTTATGCTCGCATCTCTGGCTATGGCCAAACAGGCCCCTATGCTAGCAAACCTGGCTTTGCCTCAGTGTGTGAAGGCATTAGCGGTTTTCGCTATGTAAACGGTCATCCAGAACAAGCACCAGTGAGGCCTAACCTTAGTATTGGCGACACCATTTCTGGCATTCACGCTGCACTAGGTATCTGTTTAGCGCTGCTTGAACAAAAAAATAGTGGCACAGGCCAAGTAGTAGACGTGGCCTTGTACGAATCTATGTTTAATTTAATGGAAGCGGTCATCCCAGAATACGATGGTGCCAATGTTATTCGGCAACCCTCTGGCAGCACTGTTACTGGCATTGTGCCCACCAACACCTACCGCTGCTTAGACGGCAAGTATGTGGTGATTGGAGGTAATGGAGACTCTATATTTCAGCGATTAATGACCGCTGCTGGCTACCCAGAAATGGCTCAAGACCCCGCACTGTCATCTAATGCAGGCCGCGTAGAACATGAAGCCAAAATAGACCAGGCACTGAGCTCTTGGTGTGCAGAAAATGATTCTAGCTACATTTTGCATATTCTTGATATAAACAAGGTGCCAGGTGGGCCCATTTATAACGTAGAAGACATGGTTAATGATGAGCACTTTAATGCCCGCGGGTTATTCGAAAACGTGCAAATTAATGGCGAAACATTAAAAATTCCTGCTATTTTACCAAAGCTCAACAAAACCCCAGGTGCCACACTCTGGCCCGGGCCAGAGCTCGGTAGCCACAATCACCAGGTGTTAAGTGAGTTATTGGGTTTGTCTGCTGTGCAGTTAGCGCAGCTTGCTAAAGATGGCGTTATAAACAAACCACATTAAAGCTAATACCTGCAGCCCTAATGCCCAAAACCATGCAGTGGCATAGGCTGTTTGTGGGTATACACCCATGGCATCTGCAGGCCATAAGTTAATCACTATACCTAAACCCCACTGGCACAAAAAAGCCACAACAAATACACACAGGTTTAGGCTGGTGTTAGTGCGCCCTACTAAGTCTTTAGGGACAGATTGAGACAAATAAGCGTACATAAGCACCCCAGAAGTACCAAAAAAGCCACTTAGCCCCCACCATAAATGATGCCACTGGCTCCATTCATTTATAATTACCCATTGGCTTAGCATGTAAACTAGCATGCCTGAAACGCTGACCACATAGGCATTCACACCAAAGCGCTGTAGGCTTGCTGCAAGCCAGCCTAAAACAACAAACCCGGCAGTCATAGAAACAGCCATGGTAAGAATAATCTGCGCCGATTCTGTGTTAGATAATGCTAAATAGTCTCTCAACCAGTACCCAGACCACAAGCCAACAAAAGCGCCAAAAACACCCTGAGTTGCTACTGATATGGGCGCCATTTGGTAGAAGCTAGGGCTTTTAACCACCTGCCATAGCTCTGCTAGTTGCTGCTTTAAACCCTGCCCATTAGAACTGATTTCATACTTAGGTACCAAGCTATAAACCAGCACGCTGGCCAAAACAGAGGCCACTGCCATACCCTGAAATAGCAGCCTCCAATCACCCCAGGTTAAAAACCATTGCACAGGCGTTGACGCCGAGATCACACCTAAGCCACCCGCCATTAATTGCAAACCGTTTACTAAAGGCAGTTTTTCTGAAGGCAAAAGGTTGGCATAGGCGGTAAATGCAGCCATTAAACAGGCTGATACACCAATACCAATAAGCCCACGCCCTATTAGCAACCCTACAGCAGAATCTGCAGAGGCAAATACTAATGAACCCAGTGCTGCAATTAACAAAAGAGCGGCGCTAACTTTGCGGCTTTCATAACGGTCTAGCAATAACCCTAAGGGCAACTGACACAAAGCAAACGTTAATAAATAGGCACTACTCACCAAACCCATTTGATTAGCATTTAAACCAAACTCTTGCACCAAATCTGGCGCAATAGCTACGTTTACAACACGGTACAAAAACGATAAAAAGTAACCAAAAGCAAAGGGCAAAAACAATTTAAACAACATAGGCCTACCTCTAGCAGAGACATTCACACACTGCATACATTAAGATATATCAAAAACTAAAAAAGCCCCTAAAATGAGGGGCTTGTAATGTAACACTTAATTGAAATCTATCAAGCTTCTATTAAAAGATTAGTTTACATAAAAATCAATAAATGATTAACGAGTTAGTTGCATAACATAATGATTTTAGTAGAATAAATACACAACCAACACAATCTTAACTTTACAAAAAAAAGTAAATTTAAGCGCTACTTTACCTATCTAATAGCATTTATATTTACACTTTTAATGTAATGTATTTTTAAGATTCCATATAACAACTAACTGATTGGATTCATTATATGCGGATGGGCACCTTGTCCATGCTCATCTTTTTTGACCGTCATTAAAAACAAACAACTATCTTGGCTATTTTTTGATCCTGGTGTTTGCTTACACCACTTATAAACTATTTGGTTCTTCCGGCATTATCAACATCCTTTTTTGCAGTGCGATCTTGGCCTTAAGCGCATTGATGTTTGTTAAATTTAGGTATCACTTGTGGATTATTGGTAACAAAGAATTAATTGGCTTCAAAAAGTGGCTAAGATTGGTGCTTAAAAACATGTTAATACTTATCCCATAAAGCAAAAAGCCCACAAATGTGGCCTTTTAATTGATCTGTTTTAATATGAGTGGCTAGTAATCGAATTCTGATATTCCGTTGTCACCATTGTCCTTTCTAGCTTTGAAGATGGCCATTAATTCAATGAAGCAACCAATCACACAAAACCACGACCACACGGTGCCTGCGTGCACATCTATAAAACGAACCATAGGGGTCACCAGATTACGGATACTTATCTCCCCCCCTTTTTTGATTTAAAGCATTACTAAAGTAAGAAACGCTAAGCACTTCCCTCTCCAAGGTCCTATACCACTCATTTCTGTAGTTTAAGGGTTCTACCATCTCTGCCTTTGTAAAGTTATAGTGTGGATCTGCCAAAAAACCTCCCTGTGGATTTAACTTCATGAGTGGCGGATACAAACCAACCAACTATAACGGCGTGTATGTCAAGATACTCAAACACAGCACCTACTCCAAAAAAATGCCTGTCCAAATTATCATCATCACGTAGACTGAGCCCTTTGCCGTTATCTTTATCTCTTTTCGTTATTTTTTAAAATACATAAGCTTAAATGTCAATAATTTTTATCCGATTAAAGCTGCATGGACAACCATAAAACGGTCTAGGACTGAAATAAAATTAGGTGTCCAATTGCTGAGCACCTTTTTTCCTTTTCTTTCCCGTTTTATATTTCAAGAAAATAAAGTGATAGTTAAGCCCTAAGGTGAATTTAGAACTTGTATGTCAATGCAATTTTAGCCATCGGCAGATATCTAAAAGAAGATAAATCGCCTTCTAAACCCTTACGTTCTTCTTCCAGATCTGCTTCAAATGTGCCGCCAACAGGAGTACCACTAGTGGTCATGGTCACGACAGGTGCGCTACCTATCAACATACCTGCATCAAAATCAATGGATAATTGCTTCGTGGCATGCATTTGATACCCCAAACCCACATAAGGAGTGATGCCCGAAAACGCGATTTCACTCTTCAAACTGCCCACGTCAGCAGCTGCGTAGGTGTTTTGACCGATATCATAACTAACTGCTGCAGCCGCCGTAGCGGATAGGCCATTACCATTATCAACGGCGCCAGCCGTAAGGCGGAAGCTACGACCTTCACTAGGGTAGAAATCGACCATCAAACCTGGGGTTTCAGTCTTAATGGTCATAGCGTAACTAATGTCATCTAAACTTTCAGTTCTGGATAACTCACCAGAGTAACTAACAGCGCGCACAGTAACGTTTTCACTTACTTCATAACCGATTTCAAAACCAGTGCCTTGAGTAAGACCAGCGCCCACACCGATAGAAATATCACCAACCTCTGCAAAAACTGTTGAAGATGCTACTGCTAATGAGGCGAAGGTGACAATTTTTTTGGTAAACATATTTTTTCCTTTTTAAAATATATTAGAGTTAGATTAGATGGCGTTAGTTCTAATGGGCTATTTTTTTACTTAGCTGCCCTAAAGTAACTGTTGGTGCTGTTTATTTGAGCGGTTTAAAGTAGCTGGATTTTTAGAACTCAGTAATCTGGAGATCAACTAAAATCGCCAAAAGTA
Source organism: Candidatus Njordibacter sp. Uisw_056 (assembly GCF_047730085.1). Classification (NCBI taxonomy): domain Bacteria; kingdom Pseudomonadati; phylum Pseudomonadota; class Gammaproteobacteria; order Pseudomonadales; family Candidatus Njordibacteraceae; genus Candidatus Njordibacter; species Candidatus Njordibacter sp. Uisw_056. Next base: position 2,436,173 of record NZ_CP159830.1, read on the forward strand.
TCTTAGGCAATGTGTATTGTTAAAGAAAGAGCTTGTTCAGTAAATGAACACCTTAAATGGCGATTTGTTCATTTACTGAACGCCTTAATTGGGCAGTTAATCCTCATTTAGGAAAATACCTTATTGAATGCAAACATATTTTTTAGGTGTGCAGTGCCGCTATTCGGCACAGCCTTATACAAAGAAAGCATCTATTATAGCTGGGTATCTTTACCAAGTTTCCGGGAAGGAGCTTTATTTATATATAAGTTTAGTGACGGTTACCACACTATAAAAATAAAGTGTAAGAATAAAAAAACCCACTATTATCAGTGGGTTTGCATGGTTTTTAACGTTTAACTTTACAGTTATTAATTAACTATGTGCTAAAAAGGAATATCGTCATCAAACCCATCATCAAAACCACCTGCTTGTTGCTGTGGCTGTTGTTGGGCTTGTGGTTGCTGTTGCGCTGGGGGCTGCTGCTGATAGGACTGCTGCTGTTGTGGGCGACCTTGGGACGCTTGCTGGTTGTAGTTCTGCTGCGGTGCTTGACCACCTTGATTCGGCGCAAAACCACCTGCGTTACCACCGTCTTGAGCACCACCTTGGCGACTGTCTAGCATTTGCATTTCAGAAGCCACTATTTCAGTGCTATAGCGTTTTACGCCGTCTTGTTCCCACTGGCGTGTGCGCAAAGAACCTTCCACATAAACCTTTGAACCTTTACGTACATATTCACTAGCAATTTCAGCCAAACGGTTAAAAAACACCACTCGGTGCCATTCTGTGCGCTCTTGGGGTTGACCTGTTTGTTTATCTTTCCAGGATTCTGATGTGGCTATACTAAGGTTTGTTACTGCACCACCACTGGGCATGTATTTTGTTTCTGGGTCACCGCCCACATTACCGACTAATATAACTTTGTTTACGCCTCGTGCCATGATCTTCTCCTGATGTATGAGTATTGAGTTGCTGTATGTGTTAGCACACTAGAAAGTGTCCAATTAATTCAAATTGGGTGAAAATTATAGGCCTTATGTGGCTATTATTCAAAGCCTAAACCGCTTATTTTACTGTGGTCTGTCCAGACCATCTTTAAATGCTGTTATAGGGCTGAGGTTATGCCTATAATGGTCGGTTTGGCCCTTAGCGGATTTATTCATGGACACGATAATAGTACGCGGCGCGCGCACCCACAATTTAAAGAATATAGACATTGATATCCCACGAGACAAGCTAGTGGTCATTACTGGGCTTTCGGGTTCTGGTAAATCTTCGTTGGCATTTGATACCCTTTATGCAGAAGGCCAAAGGCGCTATGTGGAGTCTCTGTCCACCTACGCTAGGCAGTTCTTATCGATCATGGAAAAGCCCGACATTGATCACATTGAAGGCCTTTCTCCTGCTATTTCAATTGAACAAAAGTCCACGTCGCACAACCCACGCTCTACCGTGGGCACCATTACTGAAATCTACGATTACTTGCGGCTGCTATTTGCCCGTGCTGGCGAACCACGTTGCCCAGATCATGACCTTCCGCTTGCTGCTCAAACTGTAAGCCAAATGGTGGATCAGGTATTGGCTCAAGAAGCTGAGCAGCGCTTAATGCTCCTTGCGCCAGTAGTACAGAACCGTAAAGGTGAGCACTTACATACCCTAGATGAGCTGCGCAGCCAAGGCTACATACGTGCTCGCATAGACGGCACCCTGTGTGACTTGGATGATGCACCCGACTTAGAAAAGAATAAAAAACATACCATAGAGGTGGTTATAGACCGCTTTAAAGTAAAGCCTGGCTTGCAGCTGCGCTTAGCAGAGTCTTTTGAAACAGCTTTAAACCTAACAGATGGCATTGCTAAAGTTGCCTCGATGGATGATCCAGCAGCACCAGAGATGATCTTTTCATCACGTTTTGCCTGCCCTACCTGTGGCCATTCTATAGCAGAATTAGAACCCCGTTTATTTAGTTTTAACAGCCCCTCTGGTGCGTGCCAAAGCTGCGATGGCCTAGGTATTCGCCAGTTTTTTGATGCCGGAAAAGTGGTACAACAGCCCGCTAACAGTTTATCTGAAGGCGCCGTTAGAGGCTGGGATCGCAGGTCTATTTATTACTATGGTCTGCTGAGCGCTATGGCTAACCATTACGGTTTTAGCATGGACACCGCTTGGCAAGAACTGGGAGCTGATGTTCAAAAACTTATCCTTTATGGCACTGGTAAAGTGCCCGTTGAGTTTAATTATATTAACGACCGTGGTGACAAAATAACCCGCAATCATCCCTTTGAAGGCATCATTAATAACATGCAAAGGCGTTACCGAGAGACCGAATCTAACATGGTTCGCGAAGACCTTGGCAAATACCTTAACATGCAACCCTGCCCCAGCTGCGACGGCAGCCGTTTGCGAGTAGAAGCGCGTCACGTGTTCATTGATGGCCTAAACCTGCCCCAAATTACCAGTAAAGCAGTAGGCGCCTGTTCAGACTATTTTGGCAACCTGCAGCTGTCAGGCAAACAAGGCCAGATTGCAGATAAAATTCTTAAAGAAATTCGCTTGCGCCTAGACTTCTTGGTGAACGTGGGCCTAGATTACCTAACCCTAGACCGCAATGCCGACACTCTTTCTGGTGGGGAAGCCCAGCGCATACGCCTTGCAAGCCAAATTGGTGCTGGCTTAGTAGGTGTGATGTATATCCTTGATGAGCCTTCTATTGGCTTACACCAGCGAGACAATGAACGCCTGTTAAAAACCCTTGTTCACCTGCGAGACCTTGGCAACACAGTTATTGTAGTAGAGCATGACGAAGAAGCAGTGCGCCTTGCAGACCATGTGATCGATATTGGCCCTGGCGCAGGTGTTCATGGCGGCCAGATAGTGGCCCAAGGCACGCCAGAAGAGGTGATGGCTAACCCTGACTCTCTTACTGGGCAATATTTAAGTGGCGTTAAAAGCATTCCTTTGCCAGACAAACGCAACAAACCACCAAAAGGCCAATGGCTAAAGCTGTTAGGTGCGACAGGCAATAACTTACAAAGTGTAGACCTTGCCATTCCTTTAGGCTTAATGACCTGTGTCACTGGCGTTTCTGGCTCCGGTAAGTCAACTTTAATCAATGCCACACTTTATCCTTTAGCAGCAACCTTGTTAAATAAGGCCACTACATTGGTAGCCGCCCCTCACACGCAGGTGCAAGGCCTTAACCTAATGGACAAGGTGGTAGACATAGACCAAAGCCCCATTGGCCGCACACCACGCTCTAACCCTGCCACTTACACTGGCATTTTTACCCCTATTAGAGAACTTTTTGCGGGTACTCAAGAGTCTCGCTCTCGTGGCTACAAGCCTGGCCGATTCAGTTTTAACGTTAAAGGTGGTCGTTGTGAAGCGTGTCAGGGCGATGGTGTCATTAAAGTTGAAATGCATTTCTTGCCAGACGTTTACGTACCCTGTGACGTGTGTAAGGGCAAGCGCTACAACCGCGAAACATTAGAAGTACAGTACAAAGGCAAAAACATTACTGAAGTACTTGGCATGACTGTAGAAACTGCAGTAGATTTTTTTGCCGCCGTACCTATGATCCATAGACGTTTAAAAACCCTAATGGATGTGGGTCTAAGTTACATTTGCCTAGGTCAAAATGCCACTACTCTTTCCGGTGGTGAAGCCCAGCGGGTGAAGCTTTCACGGGAGCTATCTAAGCGTGATACGGGCCAAACCTTATATATTTTGGACGAACCCACGACCGGCCTTCATTTTGCTGACATTCAGCAACTATTGGTGGTCCTGCATCGGCTACGCGACCATGGTAATACTGTGGTCGTAATTGAGCACAACCTAGATGTTATTAAAACTGCAGACTGGGTTGTAGATTTAGGACCAGAAGGGGGTAATAAAGGCGGCCAGATCATTGCCACTGGAACCCCAGAACAGGTAGCAGCAAATCCAGCGTCCCATACTGGGCGCTTCTTAGGACCCTTGCTAGCGAAGTAAAGTGGGGCCTAAATAGCAGGTTATAAAGGATAGGTGGTGCTATTAGACGGCCCTTGTATAGGCCCTCATAACTCGTCCTTAGGCCTGATATGCCCTGCTACCCTTAGGCCTTTTCTGCCTCATCAAGGGCTTTACTTTGTTTTTCTGCTTCATCTTTCTGTGCTTTCTTTTGCTCCGACATGCGTTTCACAATTCGATTAAGCGCATTAACCGTATTAACAAAGTTGGGGGTGGTCATTGTCACTTGTAACTTTTCTAACAGCTCAGTGGCTTTATCATCTGGCCCAGATGCTGGCCCTGATCGGCCATAAGTAACTGTGACTAAAGGCCCTTGTACATTTACATTTTGCACTTGGTCCACTAAATATTCTGGAGTATGAGACATTAAATTTCCTTATACAGATATTTGAATGATTAAAATAAATCACTCATTAGGTAATATCAAGGGTACCAACATATTGGTTAGCAAAATCACCATCACCATTTACGTCACCATTCATAACTAATTGGTATTGAGGCGCATTGCCAGAAGTTAATGGAACGAGTTCTGTAACCAAAGCACTATTACTGTCAATCAAGTCAAAATGATCGATAGGCGCTATACCGATAACATGCTTTACCATTAAAAGCACGTCTGAAATATCGACGCTAGCATCATTATTAACGTCAGCTGCATGCTGGGCATTGCCAGTAAGTGATGACACCCCGATGATGTCTTTAACAGTAAGCAACACATCACTTATATCAATTGCGTCAACCATATTATAAGCCGCCGCCACAGACAGTTTTACTTGCGCAACTGTTTGGCTTGTAGGCACGGTTATCTCACCGTTAGTTGCAGTGTAGGTTGCTGCAGCACTGCTAGCACCTCCAGCCCATAACTCTAAGTCTAGCCCAGTAATGCCTTGGGTAGAGCTAGTCGTTATTTGAGCATCGAAGGTTTTAATGGCGTCTACCATATAGTTGCTGTCTGCTGCTACCGCACTATGACTTAAGGTGGCAGCGTTTCCTGCTGCATCAGCCATGGTGCCACTATTGAGACTTAACTGGTCAGCAAGCATGCTAATGCCATCTGTGTCTGTGTCACCCAATACGGCTGTATAGCGAAACACCAAACTAGAGGTACCACTACCACTTAAATAGTTTGCTGCACCAGCACCAGAACCCACCACTAAGGCAAGTTGAGGCACTCCTGTAACGGTAGTCACTTCGCTCATAGTCACAGTGATGTCTAGGGTGTCACCCGTACCAAGGGTGTTAGATTCTGCACCAATGGCACTGGTAAAGGCCACACTGGATACACTTGGAGCTGCAGTATCGACCTTATAGGACGAATTATCAGTTACAGCATCATGCGTTAATACAGCCGCATTTCCACGAGCGTCGACGATGCTGCCAGAAGATAAACTCAGTGCGTTGGCGGCAATACTAATTCCATTACTATCCACATCGTTGGTCAGTACCGTATATTGGAATAGCAAACTCGCGCTGCCCGTACCGCTTACATAAGTAGCATTGGCGGTAGCGCTGCCTATAGTTAAGGCAATAATTGGGCTTCCAGTGACGATAGAAGAGTCATCTAAAGTTACCGTAACACTTACGACATCACCTGTGTTAAGCCGGTTATTTTGCGCGCCTGTAACTGAAGAAATAGCAACACTGTCCACGCTAGGCCCAACTACATCTTTGATAAAGGTGCTGCTATATTGCAGTGGCACACTCGCACTAGAACCAACACCACCGTAAATAGACACACTATCGCTATCAGCCACCCCCGAGAGATCAATGGTGCCACTAAAAGCATCGCTGGTGACAGTAACAATGGTATTAATTCCACCAATAGTAATGCTAACACTAGCGCTATCATTAACGTCTGAAGTGGTGCCTGCAAAAGCTACTGCCGTTAGATCAGTATCACTCGAATCGATCACGCTGTCCGTAGACACAGTCACCGCTGTGAGCATAGGCGTGGAGCTATCAATAGTTAAAGTACTGGAGGAAGCATTAGACAAGTTACCACTGGCATCTGTGGTGTACACTTTATAGGTGCCATCTACTAAACCCGTAGCAGCGACATTGGTATTATTGGCCGCGGTGGTTACGCTAGCCGTGTTCCATGAGGTATCAGCAGCAGCAGTAATGCTGGCTAAGTTGGTTACGGTAATACTGGTGTTAACCAGATAGGCTGTGCCTACTTCAGTACTTTGGATTACCGCACTGCCCAAATTGGTAATAGTTGCTACAGCTATTGAGGCTGTGGGCGCTGTTTGGTCGTCATTATCAGTAATACTAGCAGAGGCATCCACCACTGCACCGGTGTATTGGCTTAATGGGTCACCATCACTGTCTACTACTGTATGACTAAGGGTGCCCGTATGGGGAGAGGCTTCTTCAGAAACATCGTCTTCGGCGATGAAGGTTACCGTTTGGGTGACCGAGTTACCACTATCGTAAGTAAAGGCCAGTAATGTGCTACTGGTAACTTGCAAACCCGTGCCTGTAACACTGAGATTTAGGGTAGTACCCTCAGGAATATCAGTCGCGGTAATGGTGTATGTGCCGGTGCGCGAGTCCGTACCTTCTAGTACCGAAGTATTTGAGCCACTGTAAGTAACACTGCCTATAGCAAAGTTAGCCACTTGTTCGGTAATGGTATAACTCAACCCATCTATTGATAAGTTATTAAAGGCACTGTCACTGCTGCTGGTGGTAAAGGTCAACGCACCCGTATGGGACAATTCGGTAATGGCATCTGATTTTGCAACTACAACCACTGTGGTGCTGTAGCTGTTAGCTGCATTAAGAGTGACTGCGTTAGAGGCCGTAAGGGCCGAACCACTAATGGCCAAGTCATCACCTGGGTCTAACACTACAACCACACTGCCGCCACTAGGCATCGTTGCCCCAGCTACCGAGATAGTTAGCGTGTCGGAGTAGGTGGCGCTAGTATTACCCTCTTTAAGGGCAGTAATGCCAGCTGAAACCACACTAACGCTAGCATCAGTAGAGGCTACTGCCATGGTGACAAAACCACTAGTATCTAGTGGGTTGGCCATAGTTGTAGAGCTTAAGGTACTAGAACCAGAACTATCTATAGCCGCCACGTAAAGCGTTTGAGTATTAGCACTGGTACCTGCATAGTATTTTGCGGTAGCAAAGTCTGCCGCACTAATAGAGGTAAAAAAGCCTGAGCCCTGGGTCGACATCCCGTTCACATAAGTCGCTGTGCTGCCAAAGCTAATGTAACCGTCATAAGCGCTCTCACTACCAGAATAGGTAACAGGAGAACTGGTATCGTACAAAGCTACCACATAGCTTTTTACGGTACCGTTGGTTGCACTTGAGCTATCGGCATCGGCCACAGTGATGATATCACTGAGATTAACTGAAGAACCCATGTTAACAGATAGAGTTTCTTCACTAACCTTAGTTGTACCATACTGAGTGGAGGCCATACTGCCCATGGTCACCGTAGGTGCATTGTTATAATCATGAGTGTTGGCGACGCTTGAAAGTTCTGAGGTGCCAGCCAAATTTATAGTGTATTTAGTGTCTGGGGTAGAGGCTGCGGCGTTATTAGATATAGTAAGAAAGTAAGTACCTTGTGGGGTCTGGCCATCACTAGCAGTGACATCAAAACTTAACGTGCCATTAGAGTTACCCGTTACCGTAGTACTCACAGAGGCATTTGAACTGTCAACAATAGTGGTGCCAGCATCATTGGTCAGCTTTATGTCATAAAATGACGTAGTTGCACTAGATGCTGCCGCAACTGAGAGCGAGACCGTGCTTCCAGCAGGGCCGGTGGTAAAGGCAAATACGTCCACATCAGACGTAGTGGCAAGGCTACCTGTAAAGTTAACATTCTCTAATAAAGCATTAGCATTAGCTTGAGTGTCATTATTGCCTGCAACTTCTGAGGTACCTACAACAGCCAAATTAAGGGTATATGCTGCATCAGTGAACGCATCAGCACCTTTCTCAACCTTGGCGTAATAAGTAACGCCAGCGGTTGCTTGATACGTTAAGCTTGTGTTCTGCCCTGTGCTGGTTGTGGCTAAACTAGCGCCCCCATCATCAACAATCGAAACACTGTATTCGTTATTACTGCTGGCAGATGCCACACCAAAATCCAAAGTAATAAGCGAGTCCACACTTATATCAGCACCAGAAATTTTAAAATAATCAATCTCTGTTGAGGTTTGTAGCTGGTCTGTAATTGCTGTTTGCAAAGGTACCGCTAAAGTCGCACCACTAATTGAACTGCCTGAATAACTGGCCATTGCTTTCTCCTACCCTTTTCTTAGTATTATTGTGGTGGTTTACATAACGTCCATAAGAACGGGATCTGCAATTTGAAAATGATTTGCTGTTAATGTATCTGCATCGATACCCACTAACAGCACTGTATTGGCGCTAGTCACACCATTAGTGATGGTAGAACCTAAGTTGACGAGTGCCCCGTCAGCGGTGGAAGTGACTCTCGATAGAGCGTTGGCCTCAGTAGTGATACCACTGCCATTAATGTCTCGCACAATAAGCAACGTCTCAAAGCTATCCGCCACATCATCACTGTCGGTATCTACACCGGTTACGTTAAAGTCTAGAATTTGGTCAGCACCGCTGGCAGCTCCAAAACAGAATGCATCCAAACCACCTGCGCCTTCCATAATGTCGGTACCGTCACCACTGTGTAGGTGGTCGACAAAGGCCGAACCGTCCAGATTAGTGAGATTGGTTAAGCCATTAGCTAAAGAGAAGGTGGTAGAACTGGATTCTTTGACACCCAAATTCACCATAGTGTCGGTAAACTCAATGGTCTCAACACCAATTAGATAGTCTGTCTCAGTGCTATCTTCAGAATTGGACACGGTAAACACTTGCTCTACCTTGTCTACGTCGAAACGCATGCTGGTAATATCACTGCTATCAACCAGATTATGGGCTAAGTCAATAGTCATCGTTGTGGCACTAAAGTCTGTATCATCCTGACTATCGAAGGTATCTGCAATGCCATCTTGGGCTTCATCAATGAAGTAGGTGTCTTTAGCACCATCGTTATTGGTGTCTAAATAAACGGTATCCACTGTACCGTCACCGTCAATGTCACCACTGTTGTTTGCCGCTGTGGTTTGATTTGCTTGGGCTACGTACACGGCCGTAGCCGAGGTATATACGTCGGGACGTTTATCACCACCAGCATCAATAAAGGTTTCTTCACCAGTAGTAGCATCCACTGCAGTACGTATTGCCACACCTACATTGGCTACGGTGTATTGCAAGCTGGCTTCATTGGTACCATCTCCATCGGCATCTAAGTTAGTGCTGCGCCCATCAAACACTGCAGTGTCTTTAAGAGCATTACCAGAATCATCAGTACCTGTATTGGCACCACCAATCATGAAGTCGCTACCACCACCACCAATTAAGGTGTCGGCACCGTCACCTGTACTAATCAAGTCATCACCGGCACCACCGTCTATGGTGTCTGTGTGCGCACCAGCTGTGGCCATTAATTCCTCATACTCGCCAGCGGCAAAACCAGTATTGGCTGTGCCCTTGATCACGTATTCATCGACCACGCCGTCTTCGTCAATATCAACGTTAAGCGTATTAATGGTTAGGCCTAAGAAACCGTCACTAAACTCTAAACCTTCTACGTTCTTCAAATAAACAGTGAAGTCGTCGCTTGTTTCGGAGCTCGCATCACCAGTACCGTTGGTACTGGTCCAAGCGTCATAACCCGCATAATCTCCGGTGCCATCTGCTTTAGACCAGTTGGCTTCAACACCCGTCATGTACACGGTGTCGTTACCTGTGCCACCGTCAACCTTATCGTCGGCATCACTAGTTTTGGCACCTGTTTCAATGGTGTCATCACCCGCACCTGTCTCTATAGTATCTGCGCCTGCACCACCGTCGATAAAGTTATCGGCCGCAAATATGGCTGCAGCATCGGCCCACTCAGGCAGTAAGCTGGCATCAATGTTTGCTTCGGTGAAGGTGTCGGCACCCATGGCGCCTACTAAGTTAGCAGTATCTGCCACGCCATCGTAGTCGATGTCCTCGGCTTTTAATTCGGCATCAAACCGGCCAACACCATCAAGGAATTCAATACGCTCTACTTGGGCAATGTAATTCACATCATCAACACCAGTAACATTACTCGCAAAGCGCACTAAATCTACCTTGGTATAGCCTTCTTCGATGGCAGTATCTGCCAAGATACCCGTTGTGGCAGTGGCTGCGTAGACTAGAGGGGTGCCTGCAGCGGCGTCGATAGCCAAGCTGCCACTGGCGTCTTGAGCAAGCCAATATGTGCCTATTTCTGTATAGGTGTAACTAGATTTGTTACCTGCTAACTGAACTACGTCTGGGTCACTGCGGCCAAACTTATCTGCCACACCATCGGCACCACCAATAACAAAGTCAGTACCTAACCCCGGCAGGATAAAGTCAGCGCCGCCGTTACCCCATAGGATATCGTCGCCGCCTGCACCGTCGAGTGTCTCGTCGATATCTTGGCCCACCAGCTCATCTGCATTGTTAGTGCCGCGCTGATCACCTACATCGGCAATACCATCACCGTCGAAATCAACAAAGGTGTTACTGCTTAAGAAGCTAACAAAGTCACCGTTAAAATCTACCGACTCAATGCCGTACAAGGTATCTGTACCTTCAGTCTCACCCACGGTGGTGTTAGTATCTTCAACGGTCATATAACCATCAGCTTGATAGCTGGTGGCTACTGCGCCAGCAGAGTCATAATGAGTAACAGTGTAACGGCTCTCAGAACCGGCATATTCTGCAACGTCCTGCCCCGCATTACCCCATTCATCTAAGCCATTGTCGCCACCGTAAATAGTGTCATTACCTGCACCACCATTGAAGGTGTCAGGGCCAGATAAACCAGATAAAGTGTCGGCACCTGCGCCACCATCCATGTACTCAGAAGCCGATGTACCTGTTACCGTATCACCAAAAATCGAGCCGTCGTAGTGGATACTACTGACTGTTTCGCCATCTTGAGCGTAATTGGTAAACTGCTCCACTCCTACACGAACAACGCGATCATCAAACTCTAACATTTCCACATTGGTGATGGTGTCTTGGCCTTCACCGTCTATTTCAGTATCCGTGACAATAAGCGTAGACACTCCACCTACAAGGGTGTCTTCAATCTCAAATTGATCATAGTCACCATCATATCTAACTCGGTCACCAATGATCTGACCACTCCATTCATCAACGCCATTGCTGCCACCGTCAATAATGTCATCGCCAGCACCACCTTGAATAAAGTCTCCTCCTGCACCGGCACTAATGGTGTCGTCACCACTGTTGCCCCACAAGTCATCGTTACCATCACCACCGTTAATGGTATCTGCTGCGTCGGTACCTTTAACAAACCGTCGCACCTCGGTTTGTACACCATCTACAATTTCATAATCAATCCACTCTTCCATAGCTAGTGGTACAAAGGCATCTTGGAAGGAAAGGAACTCAATATTAGTTAAGACGTCTGTACCTGCGCCACCCATGGCATCAGGCAAGCTATCAATTACTACCGTATATTTTCCAGAAACCAAAGTGCCCGTGTGGCCCGTTTTTGTTACAGCTGTCTGTATAGCAGTGTTGTCTGCAGTCGTAGCACCCTCCGTAAAGGTATAGGTGGTTACTGTGAAATTGCGGCTAGCGCCATCATAAATGGCTTCGTCTTTAGGCACATGGCCCCAATCATCCAAGACGCCATCAGCACCACCATCGATAAAGTCGTTACCTGCACCACCAGAAATTCGATCGCCACCAGAACCACCTTCGATGATGTCATTGCCACCTTTACCAAATATTTGATTCTCTAGGGCTACATCATCAGACTCGCCATCGCTATTGGCATCAGTGCCATCACCCCAGGCAGCAGCAGTCATATTATCACCGCCATCAGTGCCTGAAACTTCAACCATATCTAGGGCGCCATCATTATCCCAGTCTTGGCGCATAACCCTAAAGCCTAAGTCCATTTGGCCATCACTAAACTGAGCTTGTTCAACATTAATAAGCAAGTCATCGCCATGCCCACCCAAAGCAGACATCAAGGCATCAGAAACTATAAAGGCTGTACTTAGGGCGCCAACACTCCCTGGCACCGCACCTTGCACAACGTTGTAGCTAGTCATACTGGCAATACTGTCGGCAGTAACTAGGCTTCCTGTATCGTAGACATTATATTTACCATCAGTGACCGTAGGTTTACCTTCGCTATCTAATTCTACTTTAATTGTGTAAACCGTATAACGGGCTTCAATACCACCGTACTCAGCTACGTCCATATCGCGCCAAGGGTCGCCACTACTGCCATTTGCACCGCCGTCGATTAGGTCATCACCAACACCACCTCTTAAGCGGTCACCCCCTGCGCCAGAGCTCAAATAATCGTTACCAGATGCGCCTTCTAAGGTGTCAGCGCCAGTACCACCTGTCATCGTATCGGAAAATGGCGTACCCCTTTGATAACTTTCAGAAAAGGTTTCACCCGTATACCAATCGGTCCACTCCCACGTGCTGTTAGTAGACTCTAAATCCAAGTACTCGTCAGAGAAACCAATGGCTTCTACGTTCACCACTAGGTTAGTGCCCACAGATCCTGTTTCGTCACTGGGCAAGGTGTCCGTAACTAGGTAAGCTGCCACTGCATCACCTGGAGTGGCGTCAGTAGAAAACCTTACCGCTGTGGAATTGAGCGCTTCATCACCACCGTATTCATATATTACCCAACGGCCAGCACTGTCTAAGGTAGCTGTCCCATCAGCTAGTAATACAACTTTAACGCCTTCAATTTCTACTCTGGCGTAGGTTGCTTCCCTAAATTGTACTTCGTCACGACCGCCCCAACCATAATCGTCTACTGCACCGTTTTCACCGCCGTTAACAAAGTCATTACCACCACCAGCATTAATATTATCAGCGCCGTCGCCAGCTAGAATAATGTCATCGCCACCTTTAGCCTCAATGTAAGTATCACCGCCATCACCGTCAAAACGATCACCAAAATTAGTGCCACGGAAATCGTCAATGTAGCCATCACCATCCCAGTCTTGCTGGGTAGATTTAATATCGTATTCGGTAAATTTACCACTGGCTTGGAATTCTAAGCGTTCAATACCGTAAAGCGTATTTTCACCTAAACCACCAGCATCAGCGGAGCGGCGATCGGTCACTACCACTTGATCTATGGTTTCAGTAACATCATTAGAAGCGTCACTATCTGCGAATCTATCACGCAACGTGGCTTCTAGAGTGTCCTCTAATGAGGTGAAGGTGACCTTCTTTACTGTAATATCAAAATAGTTGGCTGCGCCATCAAATACGACGGCATCACCCCAGTTATTGTCACCCTCCACTTTACCAATCACTAAGTCATTACCTGCACCTGGGTTAATGAAGTAGTCTTTAACATCAGTGGTAGAAGAGGTGTAGCTGGTGAAATCATCGTCACCAGATGTACCAATGAGGCGGGCGTTACTGTCCCAATCGTTAGTCATATCTCGAATGCTGAGGAAGTAGGTTTGATCTGAAAACTGAATACGCTCAATATTTACTAAGGTATCTGTACCATCACCACCAAACCCTGCGTCTAAGCTATCGACTACCTTGAAATAAGCTAAATTGGCTGTTCCGGTAACGCTACCACTTGCATCATCTGTGAGGTTGGTAATACTATAGCGGGCTAAATAGCCGCTGTATTCCACAACGTCACCGTTGTTCCAAGCATCCCACCAGTCGCCCTTTTTATCACCACGACCATCGAAATAATCATCGCCTGGTGCACCAACAAAGCTATCATTTTGGTCGGCACCCAGTAAACGGTCATTACTACCCATGCCCGACAGGTAATAACTATATACTGTAATTGCTGAGTTATCTTCCCACCGATCTGTATTGGTATTGTAGGTTTGTGAAAACACCTCCTCTCTAGTCACTTGGTTGTTTAGAGGTGTGTAAGTTTCTCCATCCCAATCGCCGCTACCCGCCGCAGTGACGGCATCGAACGTAATGGCTGCACCTAAGATAGTTCCCAAAGAGTATGTCGTAGTTATATTTCCAAGTGAGGCCATATCAACCGCACCAAGGCCAGCAAAATACACTGGTGCAGTACTGTAATCAGCATTACCATCGCCGTTATAATCTAAAGTGGCTGAGAGCCCAGTAATGTCCCAAACATCATCAGTATTGACATCCACATCTACTGCCAGCGCCTCTAAGCCAGCCAATAAAGTGGGCTCATCAGTTTCGCTGCCCGTTAGATCTCTCTGGTCATAAATAGCCGTATAGGCGTCAGCATTACCACGTAATACGGTGGTACCAAGATCGCCCTTGGTACGCAAGCTACCATCAGCGTTAAATACCAGGCTCATGGAAAATGGCCCACCATAGTCAATAAAATCTACGTTGGCTCCTAAACCGCCAGTCATAGCATTTTGCAACGTAATATGGCCGTCACCTCCCAATACATGGGCTAACTTATCGATCACAACAATGTCTTGAGCAGCTTCATCCCAGAGGTAGGAATAACGGGTAGGCATGCCCGAAAGCGCTAACCAGTCCGCATCATCCCCAGCACTATCAAGCACACTTGTGCCACCATCGAAGGTATCTGCACCACCATTTGGCCTGAATACGTTAGCCATACTATTTAAGCTATCGGCAACGTCAGTGGCAGTAGACCCATCTGTGGCTACAGGTGCTACCCGATCACCAAACCGACTGCCAGAAATTTCCATTGTTTTGTCTCCATCCCATTCTTGGGCGGAGTACTTAGGCGTAAAGTTAACGCGGGTTTCACTGTCAGTTTGATAGCTAAACACTGCACCATCAACATTGTATAGTGTGTCGGCACCAGTACCATCCATGTCATCAGGCACGTTATGGGTCACTGTTACATAAGAGATATCACCACTGCCATCGCGTGTAATGTCAACGGTATAAGCGCCAGAAGTGCCATTATAGAGAGCGTAATTCTTAACCCCAAGTTCAGTGCTACCGGTGATAACGTCATCTCCCGCACCACCCATAAATTGAAACTCAGTGGCTGATTTTGAGCTACTTGCATCAGTTGCTGCCGCTTTGGTAGCATAAAACACATCACCATTGCCAGCTGTGAAGGGAGAGTCATCTTCATAGGAAATCTCATCAGCATATTTGGTGCCTTTATAGGTTACCTTAAACCGACTAACGTCTTGTTGCGTCTGCCAATCCCAATCCTGAAAGCTTTCCGCTTGGCTAGAAACCGCCAAGGTATTAATAGTATAAGAAGCGTCATGTTCGTGTTCAGGGTTAGTAGGTAACCAGCCAAAGTCACCAGATTCTGCATGGCCAAAGACTAGGCGTTCCACACCGATTAAAGTATCGACACCTTCACCACCCGTGCTAGCTCCCAAACTGTCCACCACAATGGTGGCTGCATAAAAACCATTGCTAACCACTAGGTCTGACGTTGTTAAATTTGCAACGGCTTCACTGCCAATGCTGGCACTTGAATTAGCAACCACTCCTTTTGTGGCTAGAGCGAAGACATCAGCCGCATCGTAGGCACGGTAAAGCATGACTTTACCACTGGCGTCTGTAGTGACTTGTCCATTTTCACTATCCGCATGAACAAATACATTACGCACAACCTGATAACGGGACGCGCCACCAGTAAAGAACGCTGTATCACCACTAAAGTCCCAGGGATTGCCACCCGCATGGGTACCACCCCAATAAACGTCGTCACCTGCACCACCTTTAGCACGGTCCATACCCGCACCACCAATCATTAGATCATTACCGGCCTGCCCCCACAGTTCATCAGCAACCACTTTAGCGGGGCTTGGCCCACCCAAGGTATCGTTCTTTAGCGTACCTCGGTAATTGGCTTCACTGACGGTGACACCAAATTGTTGTTGCTGCTGCTCCCAGTTCAGTTCCCAGACGCTTGGGTCGCTTTGTGCTGCTGTATTCAAGGCGTCCCAATCAATCTCTTGACGATCCCAACCCCACGTTTCTATTTCTAGTTGTTCGTAGCCGTCTTCAAACTGCACTTCTTCAATATTCATCAAGTAATCAGTGCCTTCACCACCAGCAACTGTTGGCAACAAATCTTTGATTTTAACCACCGAAGAGTAGCCTGCCTTGTCTGCCGCACTTAGGGCAGACCAGGCGCTGGTAGTAATTTCTTGGTAAGACCCATCACTAGTGAGGTCAGGACGACCACTGTCCATCTTTAAATAGACTTCAGAAATGTCGTAGCGGATTTTATAACCTTCGTACATTGCTCGGTCGTAATACTTCCAATTATCAAAATCGTTTTGATTTTGGGTCGCTGCTTGGTATTTTCCTGCATTGAACGTAACTTCGAAGTAATCCGGTGTGGTTACATTGTCATCCCAAGCCCATAATTTTTCCTCGGAACCACTGCCTACGGTGTAGATTTTGTACTTACTCGTTAAGCCCGTGTCTGGGTTGGCGAGTAACTGGGATGGAGTAGATGTGTCTGTACGATCTAACGTGGCTAAAAATTCGCTTTCTGAACCACCATCGATAAAGTCATCGCCCTGACCCCCTCGGATTTCATCACGACCTTGGCCAGCAATAATAATATCGTTGCCTTTTCCTGCATCAATATAACTGTCATGGATGCGGCTAGGGCTTGCCTCTGCGTGAGACTGGGCATTATTTTGAGCTGAATCCTGAGTTGTAGGAGCAAAATCATCAACAAAATAATACTTCCCTTCGGTGCCGTCGTAAGACACTTTTAGGTCTATGAAATCGTACTCTGTGTTATACGCGACAGGTTTTCCTTCTATATCATAGATGTCCCATTGCCCCGTTACCTCATAATCATCTTCAATACCCTCGCCTTTCCAAAAGATCGAGGTAACGCCGTCGGTAGAATCGCCGTCTAAGTCAAGCTTGTCGTCATTTTCGTTGGGTTTCCAGTTCCAATCAAAGCCACCTGTATCTTCAAAATCAGTCATGCCTGCAACTTGCGCCACCACCCAGTTGCCCGCTTCATTTTTACTTACCGCTTCAAATACGAAACCCCAGTCCTCGCTGTAGGCAACGTAGCTTGGCTCTGCGACTGTGCCAATATCATATACATCAAAGCTCTCAGGCTCTTCAAAGCCATCTTCCCATTGTACTTTTACCCCTTCAGCAAACTTTGTATCTGTCTGAGTGGGTTGCCAACCATAGGTGTCGTTACTCGTACTGGCGGCAGCGTCAAAGATAAAGCCCTCATAGTCTTCCTTCCAACCACCACTACCATCGGTAGCTACTTCGCCAAACACCCAACCACCATCAACGTCAAAAGCCACTGTTTTGCCTTGTGGATTAGTCGCGGTCATATCGAGACCGGTGTAAATTGCAAAGTTACCAGAGATAATATTGGCACCATCAATACTAGTGATTTGCGTCACATCTTCGGCAGTGGCAATGTCAGCGTCACTTGGGGCCCAGCTCCACAGATCAAAACCAGCGCTGTCTGCGTCTAATTTATTATCTTGGACGTCCATAAAGCCATCGTCCCAGATATCCATGCCGTCATTAAAGTCGTTAAAACCACCAAAACCAGCTTGAGTGGCCATTTTACCTGCACGTAAGTCAATTACATCAGCAAATTGAGTGCCGTCTGCATTAACTTGGCCCTCGCCATTACCCCAATCATCAACTCGGTAATCCACCTGAAAAGACACATTGCCATCCCAGTCATAACCAAAACGAGCACTCTCCATACCTAATAGAATATCGGTGCCGTAGCCGCCATAAGTTCCTGGCAAACTATCCGCCACTACATAAAAGGTTGTGCCTTTATCGATTTGGTATACCACCTCGTCGCTACCCATGCGGGTAATTTGGCCAATGGTGTCGCTACCTTTGGTGGCAGCGGTTACTTTGTATATCACGTTGCCATCTTGGTCTTTAAGGGCCATGTTTTTGCCCACAAAGGTGTGTTTGGTCAATTCAAAGCGGTCAATATCAGCACTGTATTCGGCCACGTCATAGTTAGCCTCCTGTTTCATCCATGGGTCATTAGCAAAACTGGCGCTACCGTTAGCACCACCATCCATAATGTCATTACCTATGCCACCGTCAAGGCGGTCACCACCTGCGCCAGCAATCAATACATCATTACCTGCTTCACCATACATACGGTCGTTTTCTAGAGGCTCGTTTGTGCCATCCCAGTCAATATCTTGGTATGAAGAGGCCAGCTTGCCATTCACTTTACCGTCTGCATCTGTATTTAGGGCATTGAAATTGATAATGTCATCGCCAAAGGTGCCATTCCATTGAACTTCTGGCCCCGGCCAACCCCAATCATTAACTTCTTGGGTTACTGTAGCGTTAAAGGTCATGTCTGCAAATTGGATTTTTTCCACATTAACCAACAGATCAATGCCGTCACCCTTGCGGGTTTGCGTGTCTTCTACAACAATAAAATTGAGTAAACCACCATCTGCTAAATTAGCTACCAGCGCATCAACCTTGGTTTGCACTGCGCTAGAAAAGCTAGCACCGATTACACTATCAAGAGCAGTTTTTTCTGCAGTTTTAGTAGATTCGTAGCTAGTAACGATGTAACGATCAAAATCGCCCTTATAAAAGGCTGTGTCACTTCCTTGGTTATTTTGCTCAGAGCCTTGATTACCACCAAATGCTTCATTAGGGCTTGCAGCTTCGTGACCTAGCTCCGAATTTTCGTCCCCTTCAAATCCAAACCCTGCACCTTCTTCACCTGAGTTAGTGGCGTCGAAATCATCAAACTTGACGTTTTCAAACTCTTCACCCATGAAACCTAGGTCAACATCCTTCCAATCGTCACCAAAGCCTTGGAAGAACTCTTGCAGATTGAAACTGTTGGTTGCATGAGCACCGCCATCAAAGAAGTCATTACCCTGACCGAGTTCCGCCTCATCAGCGCCATCACCACCTTCAACAATATCATTACCTTTGCCCGAGTCTATGAATTCGTTAGCACTAGAGCCTAGAATTGTGTCACCAAAGTTGGTTCCTTCTATGTAACCACCCAGTGAATCTTTGAAAACCGACAAACGCATGTCTTTATCATCAAAAAACAACTGATCGATATTGGTAATAATATCAACACCGGTGCCTTTGGTTGCATCAGCGACAGTACGAGCGTCTGTGACCACGAAATATTCTTGATCAGCTACCAAAGTAACACGATCCGACATACCCATATCGGCTAAAGCCGTGTCTAAAGTTGACACATCGCTGCCACTATAGGTGTATTTTTCTACACTATAGTTACGGCTGGCCGACCAATATTCAGCTGTGTTGTCATTTTCCCACGAATAAGCACTGTCGCCTCTTAGAGCACCGTCAATGAAGTCACTGCCTTCACCACCTATAATGCGGTCAGCATCACCGACACTGCCCTCAGAATCGCCTATGATAACGTCATCCCCAGCGCCACCTTCAATATGCGAACGCCCTGTAGAACCTACAATGGTATCGTCAAAGTCAGTGCCCCTATTGAAGTCTTCTGTCACTTCTAGGTTGGTAGCCCAGTCTGTGTAAGTCCAAGAATTTGTTTCTACCCCCAGTAACACTTCTTCATCAGCAAAGTGAGCTATTTCAATATTGGTTATTGTGTCGGTACCATCGCGATTGGCCGCAGTATCGATAATGCTGAAGGTTGACTTACCTTCCGTAACCGTTTGAGAGATAGTGTAGTCGTCACGATTACCTTCAAAATAAACGTGGTCCGCATCTTCCCAAAAATGCCCAATATCACCACCATCCCCGCCATCAATAATGTCGTCGCCTGTTCCGCCCCAAATACGGTCTGCACCCGCGCCTGCGTTAAGCGTATCTGCGCCACCATCTCCACGAATAGTGTCACTTTTATCGGAGCCTGTTACTGTATTGTCTAAATCTCCAGCTTGGACGAGCTGCCCCTTTTGTTCATCTTCACCTGCCGTAAGGGTAATGTCTGTATCACCACCGCTGGCGTCCGCATGAACATACTCCCCCGTTGAAGAGATACCCATTTGCTCTGCCTGATCCGCAGTCATGCCGTTATAAGCAAAGAATTGATCTGCAACATCAATGTCTGTGTTAGCGTCTTGACCCAAGCTTATCTGCATAGAGCTTTGCACAATCACAGCAACGGTTTGGCCGTCCACTTGGCTTTCATATACATCAAAGCTCTCACCACGGCCTTTGTTACCGTTGACCATAGTTTTATATTCTGTGCCCGCAAGGCTTACTTTGATCCAAGCGTCGTCACTACCAATCAATTTGATAGTGTCAGTATCACTACCCCAAATCATCAATGTTCTTGCAGAGCCGGTGGTATGACCCACACCAGCAACAGCAGCAGCATCTAATGCCAATGAGCCTTGATTATTATTATCTATATTTATCAAACCCTTGGCTGATTGTAGTTCAGCGATCCAATTAGGATCATAGGATGCAGCAACCGCCATATCAGTGCCCAATATTTGCATATCGAGGATGTAATCAGCATCATCACCTTGGGTAGGATTACCATTAGCATCAACTGCAATCTTAGCTGCAAACTTATCACTGACTAGCATGCGGCCGTTAAACTTACTTCCAGTATCATCTACAACCTGAAGCGGCTCCCTATTATCGCCATCCTGTTCTTGATCACCCGCAGCAGACTGATCATGTCTTGTTGCACCATCATCAGCATTGGCGTTGTTGGTAGAATTTAATTCATCTACACCAAATTCGTTTAGGTCCATTTTAGCCACCTTCTTTCTTTATATTTTCTTATTATTCCAGTTGATATATAAAATACGTCAACCTTCTTAACACAACGTCTGAAAAGCCGAAATTAATATAGCTTTTCAAATTCTTAAAATGCTTATATTGATGTGGGTATCAGACAGAGATTTATATCTACAATTAAAACTTAAAGAGATACGAAAGTATCTGGGTAGTTATACCTATAATCCCATACCTGAATACAGCTAGTTTAAGTATTAACAATGCTAGGCAGGTAGGTAGGTTAAACAATCTCATAGTTAATGAAATCGTGTATATCGATTTGATTAATTTCAACGTTATCTAGTGCTAGTAGATACTGCCCTGTTCGTGTATGTTCAATTAACACGTTATTAAAGCCTCCACTGGAACTATTAACAAAGGTTAAGTCTTCATAATTTAAACTACCACTAAGGGCAATCTTGTCTTCGCCATTATTAAAGTCTGTGACTCGATCTACATTGGCCTGCTGAACAGACGCATTTAACACATTGCACACAAAGTAATCTGTGGCAGCGCCTCCGGTTAAAACATCACCTTGACCACGGTCTGCACCTCCGTACAGTACATTACTTAAATCATTGCCCAACAATACATCAGCACCCAAGCCGCCATAGGCATTCTCAATATTTGTATCAAAGGCAATGCCTAACACCCCCTCACCAGCCTTTAATTGTGCAATATGTGCATCGCTAGCATTGCTAATTTTGCCTCCAAAATAAGACAAACTACCAGGAGTTAAGTTAATCACACTGGCCGTCGTCCCATGGCGCCAATCGATGAGATCAATCCCCCCCGCATCCCAAATGGACGCTTCAAAGGGCTGATCTGAGGTTAACAGCTCAGCGCCATAGACGTCTGCTCCAGCCCCAGTACTTAAGTTGGCGCCATATAAATACTGCAAGGCTGCTATATCATCAACCATGTAGGTTTGTGCTCTAAGATCATTAAGAAAGCCGATGTTTCCGGATTGATAGCTTGCGTAACTCATTAACGTATAGGGTTGTCCATCTCGGCCACCACTACCTGTATCGGTATTTACACCCAGCACCACATCGCCATAGGTCCCTTCAGAGTGAGGGTGCTCCAGGCCCATAGCATGGCCAATTTCATGAAATACTGTGGCATAGTAAAAATCTCCTGCAGTTGCTGCCTCCCAACCCGCAATCGATTCGCTGTCAAAATACACGTCACCACCATAGGAGTCTGATGCCCACTCAGCAGGACCGAAAGCAGCACCGTAGGACGAACCATTTTGGTAGCCAAGACGAATATCGCCTACGCTGGATGATGTTTCTTCAAGCCAACTAAAGTTTAGGTTAGTTAGCTCTGACAAGGCTTTAAAGGACGCATGAATTGTCGCTTTAATGTTTTCTCCTAAAGCCACACCAAGAGTGTCTGTATCGTAACTAAAGACCGAACTCTGGTCGTAGAAGGAGTAGCTCAAGTCAAGCCCTTGGCCTAACTGAGAGCCCCACAACGAGCCCATTAATAAGTTATCAATA
Source organism: Candidatus Njordibacter sp. Uisw_056 (assembly GCF_047730085.1). NCBI lineage: Bacteria > Pseudomonadati > Pseudomonadota > Gammaproteobacteria > Pseudomonadales > Candidatus Njordibacteraceae > Candidatus Njordibacter > Candidatus Njordibacter sp. Uisw_056. The sequence goes on from NZ_CP159830.1 coordinate 2,458,447, forward strand.
CGATCAATACCTGAGACTTCATCGAGCAAGGTCACCACTGCTGCATTGACTAGAGGAGAGGCCGCTGCAGATTCGTCTTCGTTGATGACTGTGATCTGCAGTGGCTGGCTGAGTGTTAACTCGTCGTATGCTGCCTCTAGGGTGAGTTCATAACGGTTGTTACCATCGTTATCCACCGCTTTCTCAAAATCAGGCGCTTCAACAAATTCTATGACACCGTTGTTGATTACAAATGCCGCGGCGTCAGTTCCAGTTAAGCTGTACGCTGGCGCAGCGCTGACATTACTATCAAGTAATTGAGCAGTGGTGATCAGATTCGTGTTCTCTTGAACCTCAAAGTTAAAGGCACCATAAACAATTGATGAGTTGGCGCCAATTAACAAATTCGTTGAGGTGACGGGGTTTATGTCTCCCATAGCGATAAGGCGGTACTGGGGGCTATTCATCGTGCCAGCTGCATCCACCATTACCCCACTGGCATCAACTAACCTGTGTGCTGATATTTTATCGATGTTGAGTACGTGCTTAACTAACCTCAAAACATCCGATATACTCACTTCACCATCTTGATCAACGTCAGCGCTTAATAAAGCGTCACCCTGTAATAGATCAAAATCAATTATGTGGCGAACTAGAGCCAGCACATCACTGACGTCTATAGTGCTTTGGATATGGCCAACCAACTCAAGTCGCGAGACCGATTCTCTAGCACTAACCTCAATAACTCCGGCTTGGGGTTGCAATAAAAGCAGGCGATCTTCAACTTCATTCCATACTAATAAAAGCTCTACATCGTATATCTGCAGCTCGTACACTGGCAAATAAACAAAACTGTTGTCTGCAGCTTGCCCATGACTTACTAGATTTTTTTGCAATGGCTGGCCAGACTGCTGCTGGTTTGCAGCAGGTCTAATGAGCCCATTAGTGTGCATATGGGCGGCATTATTTTCCACACTAGGCAACACTACTGGCAGTATAGGGCTGTCGGTTTTTTGCAAATTAACTAAGGGAGTTTGCAGGCGCTCAATCGCTACCTCTCCAGATATTGATGGGGCATCACTAAAGTCACCCTTTAGGGTAGCAAAAAGGTAGTCTTTTTTATGTTTATTGAAAAATGAATGAGACATTTGGCAAAACGATTGTTATTTAATCCTATATTTAAAAGCAATAATGTGAATATCACACAATTTTTGATTAGACTCAATTAAATATCCGTCATCTGAAGCGAGATGATGGGATTAAGAAAAATTTCTAAATTTTATTTGGCATTTTTATAGCAGGTATAAACCACAGGTAAAAAATTTTCAATATTTAAGTATTGTTAACATTCCCAATAGAAAGGTTTAAAACGTGCTAATTAAGCACACACAAACAGGGCAATATTTATTACCACTAGATCACGTTGAAATGATCCCAATCGATAAAACAACATTTAATTAATTATGAGATGGTTTAACCTATCTACCTATTTATTTACCTATTTATTTACCTGTTTATTTACCTGCCTAAGCACCTACCTATTGCTTACCTAACTATCTACTCACCTAGCAAGTATTGTTAATGCCCAAATTAGCTGTATTTAGGGATGAAACTATAGGTATAAATACCCAGATACTTTTACATTCCTTTCAGTTCTAATTATGTTAGTGGCTTTTTGAGTATGGAATCCACATCAATATAAGTAATTGTAGAAATTTGAAAGGGTATATTAATTTAGGCTTTTCAAGAATTACGTTAAGAAATACGCTATTCATTCCGCGGTCAAAACTATTGAATTAAGGTACGTACCTGTGAAAAAAACAAATAATATCAGAAATCACGCTAATCCAATTTTGCTGAGTTTATTCTCTGCTGGCCTTGCAGGTTGCAGTACTGTTGACACAGCTACTACTGGCACTGCCTATAAAGGTTTATTAGACAATGCCGAGGTATTCATAGACGTTGATGGCGACGGGGTTTGGACAGTTGGGGTAGATAGCGACAAAGTGCGCACCGAAGCCGATGGTAGCTTTAGCATTGACACTGAACTCAGCGGCGACATCGTGGTGCAAACCGATGAAACCACCATAGACGCATCTTCTGGCGCCATCTTAGCTGGCATAAAAATGTCTGCCATGGCTGGTTCTAGCGTGGTAACCGTAGCCACAACGATTACTAACGAATTGGTAGATTCCTCTGGCGGCACTTTAAGTCAAGCCAAAGCAGAGGCTCAAGTGAAGGCTATTCTTGGCCTTGATACCAGCACAGACGTGTCTAGCTATAACGCATACGCTGCTGCCAACGCAGGCACTGCAGAATCGGTCGCATTTGAAAAATCCGCCCAGCAAGTAATGACTGTGATTAACACTTTAGCCGAAGCTGAAGCCACTTCATCGATAGGTTCAACGGTTAGTAAGTCTGCAGCCCTTAACAACGCAGTGGCTGCTTTTGTAGACGTGATTGAGGCTAAGGTTGTAGCTGCAGGTAGTGACCCGGTAACCGCTATTGACTTTAAAGAAGCTGATATCATAAATGAAGTCGTAGCTGCTGCCGTTGTCAATGACGCTGGCTCCGTATTTGCTGACAGCACTTTTACTACCTCCTTAACATCTATCAAAATAGCGATTCAAACTGTTAACACCGCTATTGATGCTGTTACCAGTTTAGACTCAAGTTCTAAACAAACATTTGCTGTAGCTCAATCAAGTTTGATAGACATGACCCAGGCAGTGGCCAGCACCAACGATGCTAGCAATGCATCAATTACTGCCAGCACCAATATCTCTACCTTAGTGGTCATTAACGGCGTTACAGCTGGACTTACTGCAGAAGACGCAGCTTCAGTAACCGAGACTGGTAGCTTAGTACTTACTGGTACTGCCCTCGTTACAGATCCTGATACAGCCGACAACGTGACCTATACATTTGATACTACTGCAGTTTCAATAGGTTCTGACAGCACATCCGGGAATCCTATAGGCACCTTAACCATCACTGCAAAGGGTGTATGGACATACACCTTGGATAACAACCATGCTGACGTTCAAGCATTAGGTGCAAGTGGCTCTCTAGTTGAAGTGTTTCAAATTAAAACCATCGCAACTGATGCCACCGACCCAGACAACCTAACCACTGCCGATAGCTCAACAAAGTTTATTAGTGTAAGGGTTGTTGGTAGTAATGACACGCCTACCTTAAGCGCAGCGCTAGGTGATGTTTCAACGGCAGAAGATGCAAGCTTTAGCCTCACTATTCCCAGTGCCACTTTTGCTGATGTAGACACCGGTGACGCCTCCACTTTGACCGCCACCTTAGAGGGCGGTGCTGAACTACCTAGTTGGCTTACCTTTACAGCTTCCACTGGTGTTCTAAGTGGCACTCCCACTAATGACCAGGTAGGAAGCATTAACATTACCGTAACTAGCACAGACGCCAGTAAAGCATCTGTGTCTGATACTTTCACTATTACAGTGACTAACACAAACGATGCGCCCACAGTTTCTGCTGAGATCGTTGACCAGACTATCGCCGAGGACTCAGCCTTAAGCTTCACTATTCCAAGTGCCACTTTTTCTGATGTAGACACTGGTGACACCTCAACCTTAACAGCCACCTTAACGGGTGGAGGTGACTTACCTAGCTGGCTTACCTTCACAGCCGCCACAGGTGTACTAAGTGGCACGCCCACTAATGACGAAGTTGGAAGTATTAACATTACCGTAACCAGCACAGACGCCAGTGCGGCCTCTGTGGCAGACAGCTTTAGCCTTACTACCACTAACACGAACGATGCGCCTACCATAACAGCGGCCCAAACTGCGTTAGAAACCTCAGAAAACGTAGCCTTTAGCTATGCAGTGCCTAATGCTACTTTTGGTGATATAGACGTGGGGGATAGCCTCACCTATAGCGCCACCCTAACCAGTGGAGGCGCACTGCCTGCATGGTTAAGCTTTGACGCTAGTACTAAAACTTTTAGCGGCACGCCTGCTAACAGCGACATTGCCGACTTAAGCATCAAGGTGACCGCCAGTGATGGCATAGCAACAGTGAGCGATACGCTAGCATTAACGGTGACCGACAACGCAGTGCCTACTGTCGCTGTCGCTCAAGCAGACCTAACCGGGACTGAAGACAGTGTCTTCACTTCCTACATCGTACCAACGGGCACTTTTAGTGACTTAGAGGATTTAGACTCTAGCTTAACCATTACTGCAACGGGCTTACCTGATGGATTAACCTTTGCCGATGGTACCATTAGTGGCACGCCTACTAACGCCGCCGTAGGCGCCAACGTAGTAAGCATTATTGCTACAGACAGCGGTAGCGCTAGCGTTACCGACCAAATTACCATTATGGTGGCCAATGTCAATGACGCACCCACTGTGGCTAATGAACTGATCGACCAAACTATAATTAGCGGCCGTGAAAGTACGTACACCATCGCTAGCGATAGTTTTAGTGATATTGATATCGGTGAAACTGCCACCTTAGCATACTCTGTCACCTTAGCAGGCGGCGGAGATTTGCCCTCGTGGCTTAGTCCTAATGGAGACGGCTCCTTTAGCGCTAATCCAACAGCTAGTGATGCTGGCACAATTTCAGTCACTGTTACCGCCACGGATACTGCTGCTGCTGCAGTGTCTGATACCTTTGATATCATAGTGACGGCAAACCAAGCCCCTGCAGTGGCTACCTTAGGAAATCAAACAGCAACGGAAGACACAGCTGTGAGCTTTACCTTAGCAGATGCTAAATTTACTGATGGTAATAGTGACACTATGACTGTCACCGTATCAGGAGAACCTACTTGGCTAACCTTCGACGCAAATACTAAAACCTTTAGTGGCACACCAACTACCGACAGCGATGCTGGCACAAGCACAATTACTGTGACTGCAACAGATGCCAGTACCGCATCAGGCACTGCCACTTTTGATCTAGTGACAACAGCAGCAAACGACGCACCTGCATTCACCAGTGCATCCAGTGTTAATGTCACCGAAAATAGTTTTACCGCAGCCACGGTAGTTGTAAGCGATGAAGAATCGGACACATTGACCTACAGCCTCAGTGGCACCGATGCTAGTTCTTTTAGCATCGACTCCAGCACGGGCAAGCTGAGTTTTTCTGGTAGCCCACGCACAGACATGGTTATGCTGTTAGACAGCAGTGGAAACCCAGGGGCTTTATTAGCTGACAATTACACATCCACTATCACGGGTAGCGTTACCCAAGTCACAATGGATTTATACGCTTTGCCTAAAGCTGGGGGTGCAGAATCGTTGGCTGGGTTCCAGTTTAAACAAACCTCTTCTGATTCGGCAGCAGATATGAGTATAGTAAAGGACTCCTCAATTGGAGGTGCTTTTACTAATAATGGAGGCCAGTCAATTTGGTATGATACCTCAGGTTCTAACTCCCTTGGCGCCGTTAAAATTGGCACAATAACCATTGCTAACTATGACGCTGCAGAAACCTACTCTATTGAAACTATTAAAATGGATGGTGGTGACGATGGTACTAGCTCCTCAGCGAGACTTACTACCAATAACCTAATCATCAACTCCGTTACCGATTTACCAGCAGCTAGCAGCACTTATTCTGTAGCCGTCACGGCAACAGACAGCAATGATAGCACCAGCAGTGTAACTCAAACTCTCTCTATTACAGTAGATGCCGCTGCGGCCAACGCTAACAGCTCCACTAGCACCGCAACCTGGACAGGCACAGCCAGCGCTGACACTTACACTATTGACTCCCTGACCGCTTCGGCAGATGGTGGTGACGGTGGCAACGACGTGGCTAAAATAAGCATTGCAAACCACACTACGTGGGATACTACCGGTGGCACCACTGAACTTACAGCGTCCCTTGTAGACATGGAAATCATTGATATTGGCAACGTGATCAGCAGCAACGACAGCTCAGCTATTGTGATTGGTGACTTTAGCACCCACATGACCATTGATGCCACTTCGGCGGCAAGCATGATTGCAGGTTCTGATAGTACCGTGAGTATTATGGGTACTACTAACGACATAGTCACCTTAAGTGGCACAGCATGGACCAAGGGGGCAAGTTCAAGCCTGTCATCTGGCGATTACTCAGCACAAGTACTAGACGCTTGGTCAGACGGTACCAGTACACTTTATATTGACCATGAAATTAACATTACCACTCCTGATATTGCTTAAACTCAGCTTTAGCTGCAATTCACTGAGTCCTAAGAGCTAAGGAATAAAATGTATCGTCCACTTATATTAACAGCCATCATTTCGGTGGCTGTGGCCAGTTCTGCTGCTCAAGCATCAGCAGACTGGGTATCTGCGGTGCTTGATCACCCAAATCTGCGGGTGCAAAACAGCTCTATAGAGAAACAAAAATGGAAAATATTAGAACTTGAAGCCGAGCAAGGTTTTGATTTCGATATCAAGAGCTCTGCACATCTGCCCATTGCCGAGCATTTTGACAGTTCTTTCTCTCGCGTAGCCACCCACGACCCTTATTTAGATCTGGTCTTTAGCGCTAGTCATACACTGTATGACTTTGGCGAATCTGATTCGTTGATTGACGCAGAACGTACGCTGCAAACCCGAGCTAGGCTAGCTTTTGCCAACGCATTTGAGCAACAAACCCATGCTTTATTTAGCCTTGTTCTTCAGCACCAAAAAGCTAAGACAACCGTGGTTATTATTGACACAGCTCAAGCTAATATAGCTTTAGTAAAAAAGGACTTGGTAAAGCGTTTTGAGGCTGGCCTTGGCACCATAACAGACATTCGCCGCACCCAACTTAGCCAAATTGACCTAGAGACTCAAATCGTTCAATTGTTTAACAAAATGGATGAAATTGAACACATGGTTAACTCTGACTATGGCCTAACTGTTGCCGACTTAGTAAACGATTGGCACTCCATAGAACCACAACTGAGTAGAGTATCTTATGTTCCAGAACAAGCTTTGCGCACCAGTGCAATAAGCCAAGATTTACAAACCTCATTGCGCTACCAGCGCAATAGCATTGATGCACAAAAAAAACCAAAATTAATTATAGACGTTAATACGACATTATATGACGTGACAGGAAGCTTAGGAAACTACCGTGTTGCTGGGGAATTCCGTTTAACTTTCCCTGCTTTTGACAGCGGCTATCGTTCTGCAAAAATGGCCAGCATCACTCATGCTATCAGTGCCGAGCAGCAAGCATTAGCAAAAGTAATTCAGCAAAAAAACTTAGATTTGAAAACTAGTGAGCGCCAAATAGAAGACCTAGAATTGCGCGAACAAGAGGGTACTAAGAAGCACAATAACTTAGTTTTACAGTTAAAAAATATGAAGCTTTCTTTAGGGAAAACAGCTAATGACCACGCCAGTCTTGCTAACATGTATACTCAAATTGCTAGTGCTGAAATAAACCTTATTGGCATCGCTTCGGACATGGAACAGCTAACACTTGACCATGTATTACTTAGCGAACAAATCATTCAACAATTCAACGTAAGCTATAATCAATTACCATGAATAAACCTTATCACAAGTCGGCTTCGCAGCATTGGTTTTTTGGGCCCGTAATCCGCAGTAAACGCCTTTACATGCAGGTAATATTAGCCTCTGTATTTATTAATCTGTTCGCCCTTGTGAGTGCGTTTTACATAATGACAGTTTACGACAGGGTTATCCCTAACGACGCTATGGAATCACTCTTGGCTCTCACCATTGGTGTTTGCATTGTCATGAGCTTTGACTTCATTATGAAGGTGATGCGCGGCGTATTTACTGACCAAGCTGGTATTAATATCGACTTTGACGTAGCCGACAACCTTTTTGATCGCTTGGCTCAAAATGATAACGTAGCTGGCCAAAAAGCGACGGGGGCCATGGCTAATACTGTAAAGGATTTTGACAGCCTTAAGGACTTTTTAGCCTCTGCTTCTTTTGTGGTATTTGCTGACTTACCCTTTGTATTTTTATTTATTTTTGTGCTCTACAGCATTGGTGGGCCTATCGCCGCAATTCCTGGCGTTATTGTCATCGCTGTATTATTGGTGGGCCTTTTAGTCCAACCTATTATTAAGCGCCTTACTTTTAACGCTATGCAAGATGGTCAGTCTAAACAAGCTGTATTAGTAGAGGTGCTTAACAGCCTAGAAACTATCAAAACCCTGTCTGGTGTGCGTTTATTGCGTAACCGTTGGATGGATAGTGTCGGTCGTCAAGGCGTGGTCACTGCTAAGTCACGCTTCTGGACTCAGCTCACCACTAACTTTTCCCAGCTTGGCCAACAAGCTTCCCAAGTAGGTATTGTTGTTTATGGTGTAATCCTCATCAGCAGTGGCGACCTAAGCATGGGTTCCTTGATTGCTTGTGTAATCTTATCAGGCCGAACATTGGCACCCCTTGGGCAGCTAACCAACCTTCTAGGCCGGTTTAACCAGTCTGTAAACGCCTACAAGAACCTTAACGAACTCATGTCTGAACCCGTATTGGAGGCCTCCCGTGTGGGCCAAATTAGACGCGAAGAAATTGTAGGTGACATCCGTTTTAGCAACGCTAGCTTCCGTTACCCGGGCCAAAAAGAAGACACCCTTAAGCAACTCAATTTGAAAATGAAAGCGGGTGAAAAGGTCGCTATTTTAGGCAAAATTGGATCCGGTAAAACGTCTTTATTGCGTCTGCTGGCTGGAATTTACGAGCCTAATGAGGGCAGTGTACAGATAGACCAAACAGAAGTAGGCCACATACACCCAGAAGACTTGCGACGTGGTGTGGGCGTGGTATTACAAACACCCATGTTATTTTCTGGCTCTGTAAAAGAGAATCTATTGTTGGGCAAACCAGACGCTACAGACGAAGAAGTCATCGAAGCCGCTAAACAGGCAGGCATCGATGACTTTATTGGGCAGCTACCCGATGGCTATGAAACTGTCCTCACAGAGCGAGGTCAACAGCTGTCTGGTGGTCAACGCCAGGCTATGTGTATTGCCCGCTCATTGATCAGCAACCCTTCTGTAATCATTTTGGATGAGCCGACCAGCGCAATGGACTCTGGTACTGAACAACAGTTAATGGTGCGATTGAAACTTCTCTTTGAACACAAAACCGTAATTATTATCACCCATCGCGGCACCTTGCTCGCCCTTGTTGATCGTGTGATTGTTATAGACAGTGGTCGCATCGTTGCAGATGGGCCAAAAGAAGAAGTGCTAAAGACCGCAAAAACTGGAACCCCATCGTGAAATCAGGCAAGTTAACCAACGTCATTTTTTACCTTATTTGCGCCTTCTTTATCGCAGCGACTTACTGGTCTTTCAATACGGAAGTAGACCAAGTGGTTCGCGCCGAAGCCATAGTAGAGCCCACTGGGAAAGTGCAAGTAGTGCAAAACCGCTACCCAGGATCCATTGACAAGTTTAGGGCTAGCGTTGGTGATGCTGTGGAAAAAGGCCAAGTGTTGTTTTGGCTAAAGCAAGAAGACAACGAAGCAGCTATTAAGCAAAACCGTATTACTTTTTACAACGCCATGGCCGAAATAACCCGCTTTAGAGCAGAAGCTTATGGTGAGGAGTTAAATTTTCCAAGCCAATTGCCTGTTCGTTTTATAGAACAACAAGGGGCTATTTTTCACGCAAAAACACGGTCAATTCAAGAACAACTTAACATCATAGAGCAAGAAATTTCGAGTAAGTCCAATGCCATATTACAGGCTCAAACTGCTGTTAGCTCAGCTCAAGACAGCCTATTGCTCACCCTAGAAGAACTGAGCATATACAAGCCTCTAGTTGACGCCGGTGTCGAGCCAAAAATAAAATTACTTGGCTTTCAGAGGCAGCAGCAAGAAGCCCACAACAGCATTAACCAACAAGTCCTAGTAGAAGCAGGCCTTAACATCGATATAGACACCCTTAAACGCCGTAAAACACAAGTGCTAATGGATCACCGCGTGCAAGCGGAAGAGCGCCTGGCCGACAGTACAAACACCATGACGAAAACCAGCGCGGAATACACCTCTTTGATCGAGCGCATGGCAATGGCAGAAGTTAAAGCCCCAAGTGATGGTATTATCTCCGCCATCTTTGTGACCACTGAAGGTGAAGTGGTTAATGGCGGCGAAACGTTAGCTGAGGTTGTGCCGATAACGGATTCTTTTCTAGTATTGGCCAAAGTTCAACCCGCTGATATCAGCAATGTCACCCAAGGCCAGCTTTGTCGGGTTTCTTTTGCAGCTTATGACTTTGCCAAGTTTGGGTCTATTGAAGGTAAAATCGTCAACATTGCACAAAATATAACGGAAACTAATCAAGGCTTAATGTATTACGAAGTTTGGGTGGAAACAACCACAGCTAGTTTTTCTAAATCTGACTTGGTTCCTAACATCATGCCAGGCATGGTTGCCCAAGTTGACATTCTCGGCGAAAAAACTCGCATTATTGACTACATACTCACACCCCTAAAGCGCACTGCAGCCATAGCTCTTACTGAGCAATAATAGCTGCAAGTTCAGGTTAGCTACGCTTACACATAACTCCGCTTAGGATCATCACACTAGTAACTTGTCTATGTTAACCACGATCCCATCACAAGCTATTAGACTGTAATTTAGACATAAAAAAACCCAGCACAAGGCTGGGTTTTTACTAATGTAAAAAATTACTCGTCGCTAGTTACAGGACGATCAACTAATTCTACATAGGCCATAGGGGCATTGTCACCAGGGCGGAAACCACATTTCATAATGCGGATATAGCCACCAGGACGAGCCTCATAACGAGGGCCTAGTTCATTAAACAGCTTGCCAACTGCTTCTTTGCTACGCGTGCGAGCAAAGGCCAAACGGCGGTTAGCAACGCTATCTTCCTTAGCAAGGGTGATCAATGGCTCAGCCACACGACGCAGTTCCTTGGCTTTGGGTAGGGTGGTTTTAATCAACTCGTGCTCAAACAAAGATACAGACATGTTCTTGAACATGGCCTTACGATGAGAGCTGGTCCGATTTAGATGACGACCACTTTTACGATGACGCATTTGTTAGTTCCTTATCAAACTAAGTTTGAATTTTTAGCCGGTTAAGACGTTATGCTTGGTTGCCTTTCAACATAGCCGGTGGCCAGTTTTCTAAACGCATTCCAAGAGACAAGCCTCTAGAGGCCAGTACGTCTTTAATTTCGGTCAATGACTTCTTGCCGAGGTTCGGAGTTTTAAGCAACTCAACTTCGGTGCGCTGAATCAGATCACCAATGAAGTTTAAGTTTTCTGCCTTGAGGCAGTTTGCCGAACGTACGGTTAGCTCTAGGTCGTCTACTGGACGTAGAAGAATCGGATCAATTTCCGGCTCATCAACCTTAGCTTCTGGTTCGTTGTCGTTTTCCAAGGCCACAAACACTGCCATCTGACGTTGCAGAATGGTAGCAGCGCTACGGATTGCTTCTTCTGGATCTATAGTACCGTTGGTCTCTAGATCTAACACTAGCTTGTCCAAGTTAGTACGCTGCTCAACACGAGCACTTTCAACCGCGTATGCAACACGCAGTACAGGGCTGAAAGAAGCGTCTAGCTGTAGCTTACCAATGGCATGAGTTTCGTCTTCGCCAAAGTCGCGTGTGTCGGCTGGCTCATAGCCAGTGCCGGCACGCACGGTAAGCTGCATTACTAGCTTGGTTGCAGTGTTTAGATGGGCAATCACATGGTCTGGGTTAGCCACTTCTATATCGTGGCTCAGTGCGATGTCGGCTGCAGTTACAGTACCAGGTCCCTGTTTAGTCAGGGTTAGGACTGCTTCTTCGCCAGCGTGCATGGTTAGTGCAACACCTTTAAGGTTAAGCAAGATTTCAATAACGTCTTCTTGCACTCCCTCAATAGAGCTGTACTCATGCTCAACACCGTCGATTTCTACGTCAACGATTGCCGCGCCTGCCATTGAAGACAGTAGAATACGACGCAAAGCGTTACCTAAAGTGTGGCCAAAACCACGCTCTAATGGCTCAAGAATAATCTTAGAGCGGGTATCGCTTACACGTTGCACTACGATGTTACGCGGTGTCAAAATATCGTTGGTTGAAGTCATGGACTCACCTTTCACTGGGGCAGTTAATAAAGAAATTACTTAGAGTAAAGTTCTACAATTAATTGCTCATTAATTTCGGCAGGCAGTTCGCTACGCTCTGGTGTACTTTTAAAGGTACCTTCCAATTTTGTAGTGTCTACATCACACCACTCTACTGCGGCACGCTGGGCGGCCAACTCTAGAGCACTTTTGATACGTAACTGTACTTTTGCCTTTTCACGGATAGAGATTACGTCACCTTCAGCTACTTTGTAGCTTGGAATGTTTACAGTCTGACCGTTAACCAAAATGCTCTTATGAGAAACAATTTGACGTGCTTCTGCACGAGTAGAGCCAAAGCCCATACGGTAAACAACGTTATCTAAACGTGTCTCAAGTAAACCCAACAAGTTAGTACCTGTTGCGCCTTTAAGACGATCCGCTTCTTTATAGTAGTTACGGAATTGACGCTCAAGAACACCATACATACGACGAACTTTCTGCTTTTCACGTAACTGCGTGCCGAACTCAGACAGACGACTACGGCGTGCGCCGTGGACACCTGGAATGGTATCAGCTTTACATTTCGAATCTAATGCTCGCACACCGCTCTTGAGGAACAAGTCTGTTCCTTCACGTCGAGACAGCTTGCAAACGGGTCCAATATATCTTGCCATTTGATCCTACCCCTTTATACGCGACGCTTTTTAGGCGGGCGACAACCATTATGTGGAATTGGAGTCACGTCTGTAATGTTAGCAACCTTGAGGCCGCAACCGTTTAAAGCACGAACCGCAGACTCACGTCCTGGTCCTGGGCCTTTAACAAATACATCAATGTTCTTCAATCCAAATTCCATTGCTGCTTTACCAGCACGTTCTGCAGCCACCTGGGCAGCAAAAGGCGTGCTCTTTCGAGAGCCACGGAAACCAGAACCACCAGCTGTTGCCCAGCTTAGTGTATTGCCCTGGCGATCGGTTAAAGTAACGATCGTGTTGTTAAAAGAGGCGTGAATGTGCGCTAGCCCATCCGCTACCTGCTTTTTAACTTTTTTACGTGTACGAGTACCTGGCTTAGCCATGTTGATATCCTGTACTTAGCTTATTTGCGAATTGGTTTAGTTGGGCCCTTGCGGGTCCGCGCGTTAGTCTTGGTACGTTGACCACGTAGCGGTAAGCTACGACGGTGACGTAAACCACGATAACAACCTAAGTCCATTAGTCGCTTAATATTCATTGAGATTTCGCGGCGAAGATCGCCTTCGACGTTCATTGTAGTAATGGCGTTACGAATCTCATCTAATTTTTCTTCGCCCAAGTCGCGAACCTTAGTGCTTTCCTCAATATTGAGGTCGGCGCAGATCTGCTGGGCAGTGGGTCGGCCAATACCAAAAACATAAGTCAACGAGATAACCGTGTGCTTATTGTCTGGAATATTGACGCCAGCTATACGAGCCATTCAATTTACTCCGTTCGAGACACTCAAAAAGTGCATCGTTTCTATTCTCTTCGTCACAGAAGGCGGCGAATTATACATCCCCCACCCACCTGCGTCAATTCAGCTTAGCCTTGGCGTTGCTTATGACGTGGCTCAACTTTGCAGATCACTCGAACTACACCGCTGCGACGTACGATTTTACAGTTTCGGCACATTTTCTTTACAGATGCACGTACTTTCATTTCGAACTCCTAAATTCTTGGGGCTAATAATGGACTTAACCTAACAGTCCGCCATTACCCTTTAAATTCGATTTCTTCATCAGGGAACTATACTGGTTGGACATCAAATGAGATTGAACTTGGGACATGAAATCCATGACCACAACAACAACGATCAAAAGCGATGTGCCACCAAAGTAAAAAGGCACATTCCATGCAATTACTAAGAACTGCGGCATTAGCGAAACCGCGGTAATGTAAAGCGCACCGAATAACGTTAACCGACCCAATACAGTGTCGATATAACGCGCCGATTGTTCACCTGGGCGAATGCCTGGGATAAAAGCCCCAGACTTCTTCAAGTTATCCGCCACGTCTTTAGGGTTAAAGACCAATGCGGTATAAAAGAAGCAAAAGAACACAATACTTACTGCAAACAGAAGTATGTATAGGGGCTGGCCTGGCGCTAGCGCCAAAGATATATCCTGCACCCATTGCATATTGTCTGCTTGACCAAACCACTGACCGATTGAAGCGGGTAGTAGTAAAATGGCCGATGCAAAAATTGGCGGAATAACCCCCGCCATGTTCACCTTCAAAGGCAAATGACTGGACTGAGCGGAGAATACCTTATTACCTTGCTGACGCTTGGCATAGTTAACGGTAATTCGACGCTGACCACGCTCCATGAACACCACAAAAGCGATGGTCGCGAGCGCCAGTACGGCGATTGCTAACAGGGCGATAATGTTCAAGTCACCCTGACGGGCGGCCTCAAACGATTGTCCTACCGCACCAGGGAGACCTGATACGATACCTGCAAAGATGAGTATTGAGATGCCATTGCCAATACCCTTTTCTGTCACTTGTTCACCAAGCCACATTAAGAATACTGCACCAGACACCAAGGTTACGACTGCAACGAAATAAAAGCTGAGGTCTGCATTAAAGGCAATTCCTTGCCCAGCAAGACCGACCGCCATAGCTAAAGACTGTACCGTGGCTAAAATCACAGTACCGTAGCGGGTGTATTGACTTATTTTCCGTCGACCAGCTTCACCTTCCTTCTTCAGCTGCTCTAAATGTGGACTTACCACAGTCATAAGCTGCATGATTATCGAAGCCGATATGTAGGGCATAATGCCCAAGGCTAAGATACTCATGCGCTCCAACGCTCCACCTGAGAACATGTTAAACATGCTCAGGATGGTGCCTTGATTCTGCTCGAACATAGCGGCAAGGCGGTCAGGGTTAATTCCAGGGACTGGAATATGTGCCCCAATCCGATACACCAAAATGGCGATCAGAACGAAGCGCAAGCGAGACCATAGCTCACTTAACCCACCTTGATTGCCTGCTGGCGACTTACCTTGCTTTGCCATACTATGCCTCGATCTTACCGCCAGCCGCTTCAATAGCAGCTGCAGCGCCCTTAGTTACACGCAAACCTTTGACAGTAACTGCCCGGGTTAGCTCGCCACTAAGAATGATTTTGGCGTCCTTCATGCGATCATTGATCACGTCAGCAGCTTGAAGCGCTGCTAAGTCGATCACATCAACATTCATACTTGCCAATTCACTTAATCGCACTTCAGCTACAAAAGCAGCTTTGCGCGACGTAAAACCAAACTTTGGTAGACGCCTTTGTAGAGGCATCTGGCCGCCTTCAAATCCTGGCTTAACACTGCCGCCAGAACGAGACTTTTGACCTTTGTGACCGCGGCCACACGTCTT
Organism: Candidatus Njordibacter sp. Uisw_056; assembly: GCF_047730085.1. Taxonomy (NCBI): domain Bacteria; kingdom Pseudomonadati; phylum Pseudomonadota; class Gammaproteobacteria; order Pseudomonadales; family Candidatus Njordibacteraceae; genus Candidatus Njordibacter; species Candidatus Njordibacter sp. Uisw_056. The sequence goes on from NZ_CP159830.1 coordinate 2,473,860, forward strand.
GCCCAAACCAGAACCGATGCCACGACCTACACGCTTTGGCGCATGGGTAGATCCTTCGGCTGGGGATAGAGTATTTAAACGCATATCAATTTCCCTTATTCGCCTTCAACGCGAACCATGTAGTTGACCTTATTGATCATGCCACGTACAGAAGGAGTGTCTTCCACTTCAACTGTATGCCACATGCGCTTTAGGCCGAGACCTTTGACGCAATCACGGTGACGTGGCAATTTGCCATGCACGCTGCGTACAAGGGTGACCTTGATCATAGACTTTTTTGTTGCCATGACTAATTACCCCAAAATTTCTTCGACAGTTTTACCACGCTTAGCTGCAATCTCTTCTGGAGAATTCATGGCCTTAAGGCCATTGAATGTTGCACGCACTACGTTTACCGGATTGGTAGAACCGTAGCACTTAGCTAATACGTTATGGACACCAGCCATCTCAAATACAGCACGCATCGCGCCACCGGCAATTACGCCAGTACCATCTGATGCAGGCTGCATGTATACCTTAGAGGCACCATGGCGAGCTTTAATTGCGTATTGAAGGGTAGTACCGTCCAATTCCACTGTAATCATGTTACGACGTGCAGCTTCCATAGCTTTTTGGATTGCAGCAGGCACTTCACGAGCCTTACCACGCCCAAAACCTACACGGCCTGCGCCGTCACCTACCACTGTTAAAGCGGTAAAGCTAAAGATACGACCACCTTTAACCACTTTAGATACACGGTTAACCTGTACCAAACTTTCTTGCAGGTCGCCGTCTTTCTGTTCAATGTTAGCCATTGTCATATTTCCTTAGAACTGCAAGCCAGCTTCACGCGCGGCATCAGCCAACGCCTTCACTCGGCCGTGGTATTTAAATCCAGAACGGTCAAACGCGACCGTCTCGACACCTGCTTCTTTAGCGCGAGTTGCGATCAGTGTGCCTACTTGTGCAGCCGCATCAGCGTTGCTAGTAGCGCCTGAGCGCAAGCTAGAGTCTAGCGTAGAAGCCTGGGCTAATACCTTAGAACCGTCGCCAGAAATAACTTGTGCGTAGATGTGCTGTGGTGTGCGGTTAACACACAAGCGAGTCACACCTAGGTCACGCATCTTATAACGTGCGCGGGCGGCGCGACGTAAACGTGCAATTTTCTTTTCCATCGTTATCCTACCTTACTTCTTCTTAGCTTCTTTACGACGTACATGCTCGTCTGCATAACGGACACCCTTACCTTTATAAGGCTCTGGTGGACGGAAGGCGCGAATCTCGGCGGCCGCTTGGCCAACACGTTGCTTGTCGACACCGGAAACTACGACTGTAGTTTGGTTAGGGCACTCAGCAGTGATGCCTTCAGGTAACTGGTAATCTACCGGATGGGAAAAGCCCAACGTTAGATTAAGTACAGGACCTTTAGCAGCAGCACGGTAACCAACACCTTGTAATAACAAAGTCTTAGCGAAGCCATTAACTACGCCGTTAACCATGTTGTTTACTAGGGCACGGGTAGTACCTGACATGGCGATAGCTAGCTTGCTATTGTTGCGAGCACCGAAGGTGATTTGGTTGTCAGCTTGGTTAACTTCTACATCTTGGTGAATTGCCAAGTCTAAAGAACCTTTGCTGCCTTTAACGGTCAAATCGCGGCCATTAATTGTAACGGTGACCCCGGTGGGCAAAGCCACTGGGTTTTTTGCTACTCGTGACATGACAACTCCTTAGAATACAGTACAAATGACTTCACCACCGATACCAGCAGCACGAGCTGCGCGGTCGGACATGACGCCATGAGAAGTTGTAACGATTGCAACACCTAAACCACCTTCAACAGTAGGAATAGAAGAAGCGCCTTTGTACACGCGTAGAGAAGGCTTAGAGATGCGCACAATCTTTTCGATTACAGGCTTGCCTTCATAATATTTCAAAGTAATAGTTAGTTCAGGCTTAGTACCCTCAGCAACAGAGATGTCACCAACGTAACCTTCGCTTTGTAGAACTTGCGCTACTGACACCTTCAACTTTGAAGAAGGCATAGTGACTGATACTTTCCCAGCCATGTGCGCATTACGGATGCGAGTGATCATATCCGCTAATGTGTCTTGCATACTCATGTGAGTGAGCTCCAAATTATAACTTAAGTGCCACATGCCCTGAGGCTTGCTTTACAAAAGCGTGACCAGACCTAAAGCCGGTATTGACTTTGGTTTCCAATCACCCGATTTTTTAAAAACTGGCCGAGAAGCACCAAGACTTCACAGCCAACTTTCTACCAAGATGCTTTCTTAAGCCCTGGTACATCACCACGCATCGCAGCTTCACGAAGCTTGATACGTGATAGGCCGAACTTGCGGTAAACCGCATGTGGACGACCGGTGATCTGACAACGACGCATTTGACGAACAGGGCTTGCGTTGCGTGGCAACTTTTGCAAAGCTATTTGTGCGTCCCAACGATCTTCATCGCTAGTATTAACATCGTTTAAAATTACTTTGATTGCATCGCGCTTAGCGGCAAACTTAGCAACAGTTTTTGCACGCTTGTCTTCACGCGCCTTCATGGAAGATTTAGCCATGTTATCGCCCTACTTTTTGAACGGGAAGTTAAGGGCTGTTAATAGCGCCAAACCTTCTTCGTTGTTACGTGCTGTGGTAGTGATGGTAATATCCATACCGCGAATTTTGTCCACTTTATCGTATTCGATTTCAGGGAAAATAATTTGCTCACGAACACCCATGCTGTAATTACCACGACCATCGAATGACTTAGGATTTAAGCCACGGAAGTCGCGGATACGAGGGATAGAAATATCTACCAAACGATCAAAGAATTCCCACATTTGCTGGCCGCGCAAAGTTACTTTACAACCCACTGGCCAACCCTCACGCACCTTGAAGCCTGCAATAGACTTACGCGCTAGAGTAACAACAACTTTCTGACCAGCGATAGCTTGTAAATCAGCTACTGCGTTGTCGATCATCTTTTTGTCGCCAATGCCTTCACCTACACCCATGTTCAGAGTGATCTTGGTGATCTTTGGAACTTCGTTAACGTTAGCTAGCTTTAGCTCTTCGTGGAGTTTGCTAGCGACTTCGTTTTTGTATAATGCTTTTAGTCTTGACATAGTCCGAATCCCCTTATGCGCCGATCACTTCGCCGCTGGACTTGTAGATACGTACCTTACTGCCGTCTTCAAGAATCTTGAAGCCAACACGGTCGCCCTTGCCAGTCGCGGAATTGAAAATAGCAACATTAGACGCAGCAATTGCCGCCTCCATATCAATGATGCCGCCAGGTTGGTTCGTCATTGGATTTGGCTTCTGGTTTTTCTTAACCATATTGATGCCAGTCACAATAAATCGACCATCAAGAACTTTCGCGACGGTGCCGCGCTTGCCCTTATCTCTGCCTGCGATAACGATTACTTCGTCCTCGCGCTTAATTTTAAGCATTTGTTTATCCTTTCCTACAACCTTCTCATACAAGAGGGAGCGCTACTGCGCTCACTCCCCTCCCTTTTAACAGGGATAGTTTAAACTCCAAAGAGATTTAAAGTACTTCAGGTGCCAGGGAAATAATTTTCATAAATTTCTCGGTACGTAACTCGCGCGTTACTGGGCCGAAGATACGTGTACCGATAGGGGCATCGGCTGCGTTTAATAACACAGCAGAGTTAACGTCAAAACGGATGATTGAACCATCCGGACGACGTACACCTTTGCGGGTCCGTACTACAACAGCTTTAAGCACCTGGCCTTTCTTCACCTTACCGCGAGGAATTGCTTCCTTAACAGTAATTTTGATGACATCGCCGATGCCTGCGTAACGACGGTGAGAACCGCCGAGTACCTTAATGCACTGTACTCGCTTGGCGCCGCTATTATCAGCAACGTCTAGCATTGATTCTGTTTGAATCATTGTTTACTCCAAACTATAAGGGCCAATTTCACACTCCTTAACCAGAAAATCTTCTAATTTAGGTGCCCAAAATTGGAGTTCCCTAGAAGCGAGGCGGGTATTCTACACCTTTGCGACGCTTTCTTCAATTTTTACCAAAGACCAAGACTTAGTCTTTGAAATCGGGCGTGTTTCACCAATAGTTACAAGATCACCGGTGTTACACTCATTATTCTCATCATGTGCATGAAGCTTAGTAGAGCGCTTCACGTACTTGTGATAAATAGGGTGCTTAACACGACGCTCAATCAGTACAGTGATGGATTTCTCCATCTTGTCGCTGATGACCCGGCCAGTGGCGAGACGAGACTGTTCAGTAGCCGTCATATCAATTACCTGCCTTTTCGTTAAGAATAGTCTTTACGCGGGCGATATCGCGGCGCGCCTGTCCCAATAAATGAGACTGACCTAGCTGACCTGATGACTTTTGCATGCGAAGGTTAAACTGTTCCTTTAATAGGTCCAGCAAAGACACTTGCAATTCATCAACAGATTTTTCACGCATTTCAACAGAATTCATTACATCACCGTCCGCTTAACAAAAGTGGTGGCGAGTGGCAATTTCGCTGCAGCAAGCGTGAACGCTTCGCTAGCTAGTTGCTCAGAAACACCTTCCATTTCAAACAAGACTTTGCCTGGCTGAATTTGGGCAACCCAATATTCAACGTTACCCTTACCCTTACCTTGACGAACTTCAAGAGGCTTTTGAGTAATCGGCTTGTCTGGGAAAACTCGGATCCAAATCTTACCACCACGCTTGATGTGACGCGTCATAGTACGACGTGCCGCTTCAATTTGACGGGCGGTAATGCGGCCACGGCCAGTAGCCTTAAGACCAAATTCACCAAAGCTTACTTTACTTCCGCGAAGTGCAAGACCGCGGTTACGGCCTTTGTGCATTTTGCGGAATTTTGTGCGTTTAGGTTGCAACATTACAGTATCCCCTATTTAGCTTTTTTCGCAGCGTTGCTCTTAGCAGCGCGGACTTCGTCCAAACCACCCAGAATTTCGCCTTTAAAAATCCACACTTTAACGCCGATGATGCCATACGTAGTATGAGCCTCATAGGGTGCGTAGTCGATGTCTGCACGGAATGTGTGCAATGGAACGCGACCTTCGCGGTACCATTCGGAGCGCGCTATTTCAGCACCACCAAGACGACCGCCTAGCTGAATCTTGATGCCTTCGGCACCCAGACGCATGGCGTTCTGTACAGCACGCTTCATAGCGCGACGGAACATAACCCGACGCTCCAATTGGCCAGCTACACTTTGTGCAACGAGTTTTGCATCCAATTCTGGCTTACGAATTTCTTCGATGTTGATGTGCACAGGCACGCCCATCATCTTAGAACATTCATTACGTAGCTTTTCTACGTCTTCGCCTTTCTTACCGATAACGATACCAGGGCGAGCCGTGTGAATTGTAATGCGTGCATTTTGCGCAGGACGCTCAATTTCGATGCGACTTACTGAAGCACGCTCTAGGCGTTGCTCCAAAAAGGCACGAACTTTTAAGTCCTGCAACAGGTTAGTCGCGTAAGCAGAGCGGTTCGCATACCAAGTTGAGGTATGGTCCTTCACAATACCAAGACGAATACCCGTAGGATGTATTTTCTGTCCCATGGTAGCTCCTATTTCTCAGCGACTTTCAAGGTGATATGGCATGAACGCTTTAAAATTCGGTCTGCACGGCCTTTGGCACGTGGACTGATGCGTTTCATGGTCATACCTTCGTCAACAAACGCGGTAGAAACCGTTAGTTCGTCAACGTCTAGACCGTTGTTATGTTCTGCATTAGCGATAGCTGAATCTAGCACTTTCTTTACCAACTCAGCAGCCTTTTTGGGGCTGTAAGCAAGTATAGTCAATGCTTCATCTACACGCTTTCCGCGAATTTGATCGACAACCAAACGCGCTTTTTGAGCAGATATTCTGGCACCCATATGTTTTGCGGTGACTTCCATCATATTCTCCATTAACGCTTGGCTTTCTTATCTGCTGCATGGCCTTTATAGGTCCGTGTAGCAGAAAATTCGCCGAGTTTATGCCCTACCATATCTTCAGTTACGAAGACTGGTACGTGTTGGCGTCCGTTATGGACTGCAATCGTCAACCCTACAAAGTTAGGGAAGATCGTCGAGCGACGAGACCAGGTTTTAATTGGTCGACGTTCGTTCGTTTCAACTGCAGTCTCAACCTTTTTCAACAAATGAAGGTCGATGAATGGACCTTTCTTTAGTGAACGTGGCACAGCCGTATCCTCTTTTAGTTATTTAGCGTTACGACGACGAACAATAAGTTTGTCGGTGCGTTTGTTGCTACGAGTTTTGTAACCCTTGGTAGGAGTACCCCATGGTGAAACAGGATGACGACCACCAGAAGTACGACCTTCACCACCACCATGTGGGTGATCAACTGGGTTCATTGCCACACCGCGAACGGTAGGACGAACACCACGCCAGCGGGAGGCGCCAGCCTTACCCAATGACCGAAGGCTATGCTCGGAGTTGCTTACTTCGCCCAGAGTGGCTTTACACTCAACACGAATTTTACGCATTTCGCCGGAACGTAGACGTAATGTAGCGTAATCACCTTCACGCGCTACCAGTTGCACAGAGGCACCAGCAGAACGGGCGATTTGCGCACCCTTACCTACTTTCATTTCAACGCAGTGCACTACGCTACCCATAGGGATGTTGCGTAGAGGCATGGTGTTACCACTCTTAATTGGTGCATCAGCACCAGAGATGATTTGATCACCGGCCTTCATGCCTTTAGCGGCAATGATGTAACGACGCTCACCGTCTGCATAAAGCACAAGTGCGATATTAGCAGTGCGGTTTGGATCGTATTCAATACGCTCTACAGTGGCTGGAATGCCATCTTTATTACGCTTGAAATCGACCATACGATAATGCTGCTTATGACCACCACCGATATGACGGGTAGTGATACGGCCGTTATTATTACGGCCGCCAGACTTTGACTTCTTCTCTAACAAAGGAGCGTATGGCTTACCCTTGTGTAGATCAACGTGTACGACTTTAATGACGTGACGACGACCCGGAGAAGTAGGTTTACACTTAACTACTGACATGTGCTTCTCCTTACGCCTCAGCGATGAAATCGATGTCATGGCCTTCCGCTAAGCGTACATACGCCTTACGGATATTGTCCTTGTGACCAATGCCATAACGGGTGCGTTTAGCCTTACCCTTAGCATTAAGTACACGGACAGAAGCCACTTTAACTTCGAACAACTGCTCAACAGCCTTTTTAATTTCTGGCTTAGTCGCATCCGCGGCAACGCGGAAGACAACCTGACCACCATCGTCTGCAACGATTGTAGCTTTCTCAGAAATGTGTGGGCCTAGCAGTACTTGATAAATGCGTTCTTGGTTCATCCTAGCAACTCCTCGATCTTCTTCAGAGCAGCAACGGTTATAATAACCTTCTCACTTCCCACCAAGCTGACAGGGTTAATGCCAGCGGCATCAACAACGTCGATCTTAGGAATATTGCGAGCGGCCAAATACAGGCCCGTTTCTACGGCTTCAGTCACAATTAGCGCGTCAGTCGCATCAAACTCAGCAAGCTTAACCAGCATTGCCTTTGTTTTCGCTTCCGCTAGTTCAAACGTTTCAACAACGATCAAACGCTCTTGACGTACGAGTTCGGCTAAGATGCATTGCATCGCCGCACGGTACATCTTGCGATTAACTTTTTGTGAGTGATCTTGAGGACGAGCTGCAAATGCACGACCACCACCAACCCAAATTGGGCTACGGATGGTACCAGCACGCGCACGACCTGTGCCCTTCTGGTTCCAGGGCTTACGACCGCCACCGCTCACTTCTGAACGGGTCTTTTGCTTGCGAGTGCCTTGACGGCCGCCAGCTAGATATGCGGTAACTACTTGGTGAACAAGCGCTTCATTAAAGTCACGACCAAAGGCTACTTCGGACACTTCAATTGAACCACCTGCGACAAGATTTAAATTCATGATATTCTCCTAAGCCTCACCGACGGATTTTGACGGTAGGTCTAACGATCACATCACCACCTGGTGCACCAGGAACAGCGCCCTTGATCAACAACAGATTATTTTCTGCGTCAACACGAACGATTTCTAGTGATTGGGTAGTAACTTGTTCAGAGCCCATATGACCCGCCATTTTCTTGCCTTTCCAGACACGACCGGGGGTTTGACACTGACCAATAGATCCGATAGAACGGTGGGAGAGTGAGTTGCCGTGGGTTGCATCTTGCATGGTGAAATTCCACCGCTTGATACCGCCCTGAAAGCCTTTACCCTTTGATTGGCCTGTTACGTCCACTTTCTGTCCAACTTCAAAACGTTCGACCGATAGCTTATCGCCAACAGAGACTTCTTCGCCATCAACATTGCGTAGTTCCCATAGACCACGACCAGCAGCAGAATTTGCCTTAGCAAAATGGCCTGCAGCAGCCTTAGTAACGCGTGAAGCGCGACGTTCGCCAACAGTAATCTGAATAGCTGCATAGCCGTCAGTATCTGCTGTCTTCACTTGCGTTACGCGGTTAGGATCAACCTCGATAACGGTGACTGGCACGGAATCACCTGCTTCGGTGAATACACGGGTCATGCCCGCCTTCCGTCCGACTAATCCAATAGTCATTGTATTACCTCAAATTGCCAGTTGTGCACGGGGCTGCTTACCCACTACGGCTGACGATACACGTCAATTGCACGAAAAATAATAAATAGTGCAGATTTTTAGCGCTGCCACGCTGCCTTTCGGCCTACGATTCGATTAGCTCAAGCTGATCTGAACATCTACGCCCGCAGCAAGGTCTAGCTTCATCAATGCATCTACAGTTTTTTCTGTAGGGTCAACGATGTCTAGAACACGCTTATGGGTGCGGATTTCGTACTGATCACGCGCGTCTTTGTTGACGTGCGGTGAAGTCAGAACTGTAAAACGTTCCTTGCGAGTAGGTAGTGGAATAGGACCACGAACCTGAGCGCCAGTACGCTTAGCAGTATCTACGATTTCCAACGTAGAAGAATCAATCAGACGATGATCAAAAGCCTTCAACCGAATACGGATTTTTTGGTTTTGCATTATCGACTACAACCTTCTTTAAACGGGTTTAAATCTAGCCCATTTCAGTGCTAAAAAGCGAAAAGCCTTCCAGCCCAAATAAAATGGGTACGGGATTGTACGGGATTAGGCGAATGATTGCAACGCTACAAAGACTGAATAAGTGTCTCATAGCAAACTCTATTGCTGGCGATTACACCAGTCACAAAGACTCTAAGAGCACACAGAAAAACACCCATGCACCGTTAGCTCCACTTTAATACCACCTTACCACTAGTACCTGCAGCCATGGCCGCAAAACCCTGCTCGAAGTCTTGGCTATTAAATTCATGGGTTAGTATGGGCTCTACGCTGAGACCGGATTGCAACATTGCAGCAGCCTTATACCAGGTTTCGTACATTTCACGGCCATAGATACCCTTAATGGTTAGGCTTTTGAAAATAACTTCGCCCCAATTAATGGCCACCTTCCCCCCTAAGATGCCTAGCATTGCTATCTTTCCACCATGGTTCATATGTTTTAACATTTGCTCAAACGCTGACCCCACACCAGACATCTCTAGACCCACATCAAAGCCTTCGTGTATGTTCAGGTGGGCCATCACCTCACTCAAATCCTCTTTTGCGACATTGACGCAACGGGTGGCTCCCATCGCTGAAGCCAACCTTAGGCGATGACGGTTAACATCCGTTACCACCACTTGGCGGGCGCCCACATGACGGGCAATAGCGGCCGCCATTAAACCAATAGGCCCAGCGCCTGTAATGAGCACATCTTCACCCACTAGATCGAAGCTGAGGGCTGTATGCACAGCATTACCTAAGGGGTCGAAAATAGCTGCATGGTGGTCATCAATATTGTCTGGCACTAAAAACACATTGTCGACAGGGAGGCTAAGATACTCAGCAAACGCGCCTGCTCTGTTAACCCCAATACCCACGGTATGAATGCACAAATGGCGCCGACCAGCGCGACAGTTGCGACACTGGCCGCAGGTAATGTGTCCTTCTCCTGAAACACGCTGACCAATCTGGTAAGCCTGCACTTGACTTCCCTTGGCCACAATATGACCCACAAATTCATGGCCTACTGCCATACCCACTGGCACAGTGGCTTGCGCCCATTCATCCCAGTTATAAATATGCATATCAGTACCACAAATAGCGGTGTAACTTATTTTAACCAGCACATCATGATCTCCCATTTCAGGTATGGGAATATCACTTAGCCATAGGCCAGGACGATCGTACTGTTTCACTAGGGCCGCCATAGTTTGCTTACCTAAGCCAGAGCTGGTGTTCATTGGATTACTCCTAACTCTCGGCCCACTTGCGCAAACGCTTGCATGGCGTGATCTATCTGCTGGCGACTTAGGGCGGCAGACATCTGGGTTCGAATACGCGCCTGCCCCTGAGGTACAACGGGGAAACAGAAGCTGACTACATAAATGCCACGGGCCTGCATGCGCTTGGCAAACTCACCTGCGAGCACTGCATCACCTAATAGCACGGGAATAATGGCATGATCAGCCCCTAGCAAGGTAAAACCTAAGTCCTGCATACCGTCACGAAAGTGATCAGAGTTGCTCCACAGCTGCTGCCGAAGTTTTGGTTCTTGAGCCACTAAGTCTAGGGCCTGCAGGGTGGCTGCGCAAATAGCCGGTGCCAAAGCATTAGAAAACAAATAGGGCCTAGAGCGTTGCCTAAGCCAAGCAACCACGGCTTCACTAGCGACCACATAACCACCCGAGGCACCTCCCAAGGCCTTACCAAAGGTGCCCGTCATTATATCGACCCGGCCCATAACCTCACAGTGCTCATGACTGCCTCTGCCAGACTCACCAACAAAGCCCACGGCATGGGAGTCATCGACCATTACCATAGCATCATAACGTTCTGCCAAGTCACACACAGCCGCTAAGTTGGCAATGCTGCCATCCATAGAAAATACGCCATCGGTGACCACTAAACGAGTGCGCGCATTAGCTGCCCCCTGCAACTGCTGCTCTAATGATTGCATGTCGCTGGTGACATACCGCAAGCGCTGGGCCTTACACAGACGCACGCCATCAATAATGCTAGCGTGATTAAGGCTATCACTGATGATGGCATCTTGGGCATCTAAGATCGTTTCGAATAACCCTGTGTTGGCATCAAAGCAAGATGAATAAAGAATCGCGTCTTCAAAGCCTAAAAAACCTGCAAGGCGCTGCTCCAACTGCTGATGCAGTGTTTGTGTGCCACAGATAAAGCGCACGGAAGCCATACCAAAGCCATGACTATCTAAAGCCTGTTTGGCAGCCTTAATTAAGCTTGGGTGGTTGGCCAGCCCCAAGTAATTATTGGCACACAAGTTAATGGCACTTTGCCCATCGGCGTCTTCGATTACGGCTTGCTGAGGTGACGCAAGTGCTCGCTCATGTTTAAACAAACCTTGCTCATGGAGCGCTTCAAGTTGTTGTTGCAAGCGAGTATTGAGACTTAACATGTTATTCGTCATTTGGGTCAACTTAATAGATGGTTTAGTACTGGGCTTAATAGGTGTGCGCTTTGTCACTGCTAAGCTGGCGATAGGCGATAATGCAATGGAATACTGCCTCACTACTCCCTGGGTTAAAGTAAGAGTGTGATTGGTCGGCACAGAAGCGCAGACAATCTAAGGGCTGTAAATTAAAATGGTCACCATCAACCTCAACCACTAGCTCACCCTCAATAAGGCAAACCAGCTCCACCACCCCCTCCGTATGGGCCTCTGATTGATAATGGTTACCTGCATCTATGCGGGCAATCTGCACATCAAAGGTGCACTGTTCTTGCATGTTAGTCATGGCATGAGCTAAAAACTGACCATCGGGACTACTCATATCGGCTTGCTGGGTAAAGCGGCTGATTTGAGGGGGCATGTCTTGCCCCAGCAAACTAGAAAAAGGCACACCCAAACCGTTGGCAATTTTCCATATGACTGACAAAGTAGGATTGCCCTCACCCCGTTCAATGTTGCCCAGTGTGAGCTTGTTCACACCCGCCTTATCGGCCAATGCGTCAAGAGACTGACCTTGCTGCTGACGCACCTTTCGCAAGCGCAAACCTAACCGCTGGCCAGCTAATTTAAAACCAATTTCTGGATTGGGTTTAAGCATAGTCATTCCCATTTAGATTCATTAATAATTCATAATAATAGTATATTATATTAATCTAAGAGTATATTAAAAATAACTTTTTAACGTCATAAACTTAGCTTGGTGGTGTTTTACCAAGATAAACACCCACATAGACATAAATTAACATTTGAGGATTTAAAAATAAGCTAGCTCAATGTTGATCAACATTGCTTGAAAGAAGATGTACAGTGATGCATTTAGTTTATTAGTAAGCTTGATCGTTTAGGGAGGGCAATCTACATCAATTAAAAATAATGCAAGGAGCATTTATTGAGGTTTGTAAAAGTAACTGTACCCATAATTAACCAATCCGTATGCCGCCCTAACCATCACTCACTTTTAAGCAAGGTACAGCATGGGTCTGAAGCCTGGCGGTTTAGTTCATCTTGTTCTAATGTCTTTTTTTCAGCACTTTGCTGACTAGTTTGCTGCTCAAGCCAAAACGATTGCCCAGAGCAGGCAGCTACGAAGAATGCTTTAGGCGCTCGAGAGTTTGTGTACTGCACATATTGGCGAATATCACGATGTGCAATTAGCACAGTAGGTGCTGTATCAATTTGGGTTTGGCTGAGGCCTATAGTCCCATTTGACACCTGTTCATCAATGACACTGCACTGGCCGTCACCTTGGCTAAAATGGGCACAAAAAAGCCCCCTTGATTTGCACCAAGGAGGCTTTTTTACAGCTTATATGTTAGCGATTAAGCTAGGATACGAGCCACAACACCAGCACCAACAGTACGGCCACCTTCGCGAATAGCGAAGCGTAAACCTTCATCCATGGCGATTGGGTTAATGAGCTCAACAACCATTTGGATGTTGTCACCAGGCATAACCATTTCTACGCCTTCTGGCAATTCACAGGCACCTGTGATGTCCGTTGTACGGAAGTAGAACTGTGGACGGTATCCCTTAAAGAAAGGAGTGTGGCGTCCGCCTTCGTCTTTGCCTAGTACGTATACTTCAGCTTCAAACTTGGTGTGAGGAGTGATTGAACCAGGCTTAGCCAATACTTGACCACGCTCTACATCTTCACGCTTAGTACCACGTAGTAGTACACCCACGTTCTCGCCTGCACGACCTTCGTCAAGCAACTTGCGGAACATCTCAACACCTGTACACGTAGAACGCGTAGTGTCTTTAATGCCAATCATCTCTACGTCGTTACCAACGTTAACGATACCACGCTCAATACGACCTGTTACCACAGTACCACGGCCTTGAATTGAGAACACATCTTCGATAGGCATTAAGAAATCACCATCGATCGCACGCTCTGGCTGTGGAATGTAGCTGTCTAACGCGTCTACCAACTTACGTACTGCAGTGGTACCCATTTCGTTAGTGTCATCACCGTTCAATGCCATTAAGGCAGATCCTGGAATGATTGGCGTGTCATCACCTGGGAATTCGTACTCGTCTAGCAACTCACGAAGCTCCATTTCAACAAGTTCTAGCATCTCTGCGTATTCTTCTGAGTCTGCGCCGCCGCAATCTTCAGCTAACAAGTCTGACTTGTTTAGGAATACTACGATGTATGGTACACCTACCTGACGTGACAAAAGGATGTGCTCACGTGTCTGAGGCATTGGGCCATCAGTTGCGCCACATACCAAAATAGCACCGTCCATCTGGGCAGCACCAGTGATCATGTTCTTCACATAATCAGCGTGTCCTGGACAGTCAACATGGGCGTAATGACGCTGCTCAGAATCATATTCAACGTGTGAAGTTGCGATGGTGATACCACGCTCGCGCTCTTCAGGGGCGTTGTCGATCTGAGAGAAGTCTTTTAGCTCTCCGCCAAACGCTTCTGCACAAACACGAGTCAATGCAGCTGTTAATGTAGTTTTACCGTGGTCAACGTGACCAATGGTGCCGACGTTTACGTGCGGCTTATTTCTTTCAAACTTTTCCTTAGCCATGGGTAGAATCCTCTAAAAAGTTAGGCTTGATTAGTTACCGCTTCAGCAATATTCTGAGGCGCTTCTGAATAGCATTCAAATTCCATAGAGTAGCTGGCGCGACCCTGAGTTGCAGAACGCAAATCAGTAGCATAGCCAAACATTTCACCCAATGGCACTTGTGCATTGATGATTTTACCAGCGGAGCTGTCATCCATACCCTGAACTATCCCACGACGACGATTCAGGTCTCCCATCACGTCTCCCATGTTCTCTTCTGGGGTTACCACTTCAACCTTCATCATCGGCTCTAGCAAACACGGGTCGGCTAATTGAGCAAACTTCTTCAAACATTGAGAAGCGGCGATTTTAAAGGCCATTTCGTTGGAGTCAACGTCGTGGAAGGAACCGTCATACAAACGGGCTTTAAGCCCCAACAAAGGATAGCCGGCAATAACGCCATTTTTCATCTGTTCTTCAATTCCTTTATGTATGGCTGGGATGTATTCACGAGGAATAGCACCACCCACGATTTCGTTAATGAATTCTAAACCTTCTTCATCAGAAGGGCTAAACTCAATAACAACGTGACCATACTGACCGCGACCACCAGACTGACGGACAAACTTATGATTGCCGTCAACGGTAGCACGAATCTTTTCACGGTAGGCCACACGTGGCTTACCAATGTTGGCTTCAACACCAAATTCTCGGCGCATACGATCAACGATGATATCTAGGTGTAATTCACCCATACCAGCAATGATAGTTTGGCCTGTCTCTTCGTCAGTTCTAACTCGAAAAGAGGGATCTTCCTGAGCTAGCTTACCAAGAGCAACACCCATTTTCTCTTGATCAGGCACAGAGCGTGGCTCTACAGCTACAGAGATAACAGGTTCGGGGAATTCCATGCGCTCCAGAACAATTTTATTGTCCACTGAGCATAGGGTGTCTCCGGTAGTCACGTCTTTAAGACCGATCGCCGCAGCAATGTCTCCGGCACATACTTCTTTGATTTCTTCTCGGTCGTTAGCGTGCATCTGCACCATACGGCCTACACGTTCACGCTTTTCTTTAACAGAGTTAAATACGTGATCGCCAGATTTCAATACGCCTGAATAAACTCGCATAAACGTTAGCGTACCCACAAATGGGTCCGTAGCGATCTTAAATGCCAGGGCAGAAAACGGGGCACTGTCATTGGCTTCGCGAGTCGCCAATGTACCTTTACCGTCGTCTAATGTACCCTCAATAGCCTTTACTTCAATTGGTGACGGCATATATTCAATAACTGAGTCTAATACCGCTTGCACGCCCTTGTTCTTAAACGCTGAACCTGCGTGCACCAACACAATCTCGTTGGCTAACGTACGCTTGCGCAAGCCGGCTTTAACTTCCTCCATAGAAAGGTCACCTTCTTCAAGGTACTTTTCCATTAGGTCGTCATCTGCTTCGGCTGCGGCTTCAACTAACTGCTCGTGGAAAAAGTCAGCCTCGTCTTGCATATCAGTAGGAATATCTTCCAACTCATACGTCATGCCTTGGTCTTCTTCATTCCACATGATGGCTTTCATACGAACAAGGTCGATAACACCCTTGAATTCGTCTTCTGCACCAATGGCTAGCTGAATGGGCACAGCATTGGCACCAAGACGTTCCTTAAGCTGCTCAACTACCATAAGGAAGTCGGCACCTGCTCGGTCCATTTTGTTAACAAATACCATGCGCGGTACGCCATATTTATTGGCTTGACGCCATACGGTTTCTGTCTGTGGCTGAACGCCGGAAGTCCCGCATAATACCACCACTGCACCATCTAATACACGCAAGGAACGCTCAACTTCTATAGTGAAGTCTACGTGCCCTGGGGTATCAATAATGTTGATGCGGTGGTCTTCGAACTGCTGGCTCATGCCTTTCCAAAAACAGGTAGTCGCCGCCGAAGTGATAGTGATACCACGTTCTTGTTCCTGTTCCATCCAATCCATTGTGGCTGCACCATCGTGCACCTCACCGATTTTATGGGACCGGCCAGTGTAAAACAACACGCGCTCAGTAGTCGTGGTTTTACCCGCGTCTACATGAGCAACGATACCGATGTTACGGTACCGATCTATTGGAGTCTTACGAGCCATGACAGTTCTCTCTATTCTCTCAGGTCTGCTTAGAAGCGGAAGTGAGAGAAGGCTTTGTTAGCTTCAGCCATACGGTGAACGTCTTCACGCTTCTTAACCGCAGCACCTTTGCCTTCAGCAGCGTCTAGGATCTCACCAGCAAGACGCAAAGCCATAGACTTTTCGCCACGCTTGCGTGAGTAGTCTACCAACCAACGCATGGCTAGGGCAGAACGACGTGCAGGACGTACTTCAACTGGAACTTGGTAAGTCGCACCACCAACACGGCGAGATTTAACTTCGACCATAGGTTGGATAGCTTCTAACGCCGCTTCAAATACTTCTAGTGGATCGCCGCCTTTACGCTCAACGATTTTTTCTAGAGCACCGTAGACGATACGCTCTGCGACAGATTTCTTACCAGAGATCATGACATGGTTCATGAACTTGGCTAGGGTGACGTTGCCAAACTTAGGGTCTGGCAGGATGTCACGTTTGGCGACAACTCTTCTTCTTGGCATGATGGGCCTCAAATATACTTCAGGTTATGTTCAGGAATTAACACTCATAATTAAGTGCTTACCTGGCCTTACTCTTATCGGTTCTCGATAAGTCTCATGGCCAGCTGCTAAAAAGCAATCTGGCTAACAGCAACGACTTGCGTAGTTACTGCCCGTCCTAGCTGGCGGGTGTTATAAACAACACCACCCACTAAGGAAAGTTTCATTAAGACTTAGGACGCTTAGTACCGTACTTAGAACGACTCTGTTTACGATCGCTCACGCCGGATGTATCCAAAGAACCACGTACTGTATGGTAACGAACACCTGGCAAGTCTTTTACACGACCGCCACGGATCAATACAACACTATGCTCTTGTAGGTTATGACCTTCACCGCCGATATAGGAGGTAACTTCAAAACCATTTGTCAAACGCACGCGACATACTTTACGTAGAGCAGAGTTAGGCTTCTTAGGGGTAGTTGTATAAACCCTTGTGCAAACGCCACGACGCTGAGGACAAGCCTGCAATGCAGGTACATCACTCTTAACAATCTTGCGCTTACGAGGCTTACGAACCAACTGGTTAACTGTTGCCATTATGCAAACTCCACATTCTTCATCGGCACAACACTAACAACCTATTTGCTAGTACCGCCGAAATACCCAAAAATACACAGGACTATATTTGCCTGCCAATTTCGGGCGGTGAATTATATTCGCTTTGGTAGAGTAGCGTCAAGCAAGGCAAAGCCTATTTTTAGCCTGCGTCGACAAATAAATGGCTAATTTAACCCCTGACATGTGCAACAAAAGCGCAAAACGCATACAAAAGCACAAAACAAGGCTAATTAACTCAACATAGGCGATCTTTAGCCTTGTTTTTGTTCGATATAAGCACGCTATTCCTGTACAATACCGCGACTTTTTTAAGACTGTAACTAACTGGAGCCCTCATGGCTGACTTAAACTTATACCGTAATATCGGTATTTTTGCTCACGTAGATGCGGGCAAAACCACGACCACAGAACGTATTCTTAAGCTTACGGGTAAAATCCATAAGACCGGTGAAGTTCATGATGGCGAATCCACTACAGATTTTATGACACAGGAAGCTGAACGCGGAATAACTATCCAGTCTGCGGCAACCACATGTTTCTGGAAAGACCATCGCATGAACATCATCGATACTCCAGGACACGTAGACTTTACAGTAGAAGTATACCGCTCTCTTAAAGTACTTGACGGTGGTGTAGGCGTATTCTGTGGCTCTGGCGGCGTAGAGCCTCAGTCTGAAACTAACTGGCGCTATGCCAACGAATCAGAAGTGGCGCGTATCATTTTGGTTAATAAGATGGACCGTATGGGCGCAGACTTCCTTCGAGTTGTTGGCCAAATAGAAACTGTTCTTGCCGCTAACCCGTTGGTAATGACATTACCTATCGGTACCGAAGAGAACTTCTCGGGCATGGTCGATGTATTGACAAAGAAAGCCTACGTATGGGATGACACTGGCTTGCCAGAAAATTACGAAATTCTAGACGTTCCAGAAGACATGGTTGACCTAGTTGATGAATACCACGAAAAACTGATCGAAACGGCGTTAGAACAAGATGATGATCTTATGGAAGCCTATCTAGAAGGTGAAATACCTTCTTTGGACGAAATTAAACGCTGTATCCGCAAGGGAACGATCGCACTAGACTTCTTCCCAACTTACTGTGGTTCTGCCTTTAAGAACAAAGGGGTTCAGCTAATTCTTGACGCAGTGATCGATTACCTACCAAGCCCAACAGAAGTTAAGCCACAGCCTTTAACCGATAAAGAAACTGGCGAAGCTAATGGTGAAGTTGCTCTCGTTGCTATTGAACAGCCATTACGTGCGCTAGCATTTAAGATTATGGATGACCGCTACGGCGCGTTAACCTTCGTGCGCATTTACTCTGGCACTTTAAAGAAAGGTGACACCATACTTAACTCTTACACAGGTAAGAGTGAACGTGTAGGCCGCATGGTAGAAATGCACGCAGACGAGCGTACTGAATTAAGTTCAGCTCAAGCTGGCGACATCATCGCTATTGTAGGCATGAAAAATGTACAGACTGGTCACACTCTGTGTGACCCTAAGCACGAATGTACTCTAGAGCCAATGATCTTCCCAGAACCAGTAATCTCTATCTCGGTAACACCAAAGGATAAGGCTTCTACTGAGAAAATGGGTATTGCTATTGGTAAGATGGTTGCAGAAGATCCTTCGTTCATCGTTGAAACAGATGAAGACTCAGGCGAAACTATTCTTAAAGGTATGGGTGAGCTTCACCTAGACATTAAGGTAGACATTCTCAACCGCACCTACGGTGTTGACCTTATTGTTGGCCAACCTCAGGTGGCTTACCGTGAAACCATTACGACTAAGCTTGAAGACAGTTACACGCACAAGAAGCAGTCTGGTGGTTCTGGTCAGTATGGCAAGATCGACTACATCGTTACCCCAGGTGAAACCGGTTCTGGCTTTATCTTTAAGTCTTCTGTTGTGGGTGGCAACGTGCCTAAGGAATACTTCCCAGCCATTGAGAAGGGCTTCCGCACAATGATGGTAGAAGGACCACTAGCTGGCTTCCCTCTTCTGGATGTTGAAATTGAATTGGTAGACGGTGGATTCCACGCAGTTGACTCCTCTGCTATCGCTTTTGAAATAGCTGCTAAAGGTGCTTACCGTCAATCTATGCCTAAGGCCGGCCCACAGTTGCTAGAGCCCATCATGAAGGTAGACGTTTACACTCCAGATGATCATGTAGGTGATGTCATTGGTGACTTGAACCGTCGTCGCGGCATGATTAACGACCAAGAAGCTGGCGTCACTGGTGTACGCATCAAGGCTAGCGTACCTCTTTCAGAGATGTTTGGTTACATTGGTCATTTGCGTACCATGACTTCTGGCCGCGGTCAGTTCTCAATGGAATTCCAACACTATATGCATTGCCCTAACAGCGTTGCTGAGAGAGTCATTGTAGAAGAAAAGGAACGTAAAGCGGCTAAGTAAGCTTCTTTACTAAAAAAAACCCCGCCTGGCTTAGTCAGTGCGGGGTTTTTTTGCCTTAAACAAGCTATTTAAGCTAAATAGCTCAGCCCTAGAATTTCGCAGGGCACAAAAAAACCCGAACGCGTCGGGCTTTTTAAGTGCTTCACTTCGTAGGCATTACGAAGCAAAATAGCATAGCAACCTAGCTAGACATTTCAGCACGTAAAGCTTCAGTTAGCGCTGCTTGCACCTCTTCTGCACTTACGGTTGAAACACCTTCAGAAGCACGCTGCTCTTGACGCTTACGCTTACGCTCTGAGTGATATGCTAAACCAGTACCGGCTGGAATTAAGCGGCCTACGACCACGTTTTCCTTCAGACCGCGCAAGTGGTCCTTCTTGCCAGTTACTGCACCTTCAGTGAGTACACGGGTAGTCTCTTGGAAGGACGCCGCCGAGATGAAGGATTCCGTAGCCAAAGAAGACTTGGTGATACCCAACAACACGCGCTGCATGTGCGACACAATCTTGTCTTCGGCAACCATCTTCTCATTAGCTTCTAAGTAGCGAGTGTATTCAACCTGATCACCTTTGATCAAGTTAGTGTCGCCAGAAGCAACCACATCTACCTTACGTAACATCTGACGCACAATGACTTCAATGTGCTTATCGTTTATTACTACACCTTGCAGACGGTATACGTCTTGCACTTCGGTGGTAATGTAGCGAGCTAGCTCTTCAACACCTAAAATGCGCAAAATGTCATGTGGGTTGAATGGGCCATCAGCAATAACTTCACCCTTCACTACTGTTTCGCCTTCAAACACGTTGAGTACACGCCACTTAGGAATAAGCTCTTCATAGTTGTCACTGCCGTCTGTAGGCGTAATGACTAGACGATTTTTGCCCTTAGTTTCTTTACCGTAGCTTACGATGCCAGAGACTTCTGCCAAAATAGCAGCTTCTTTTGGCTTACGTGCTTCAAACAAGTCAGCTACACGAGGAAGACCACCAGTGATGTCCTTCGTTGTTGCACTTTCTTGTGGAATACGTGCAACTACATCACCAATTTCTACTTGGCCACCATCTACAATAGACAACAAGGCACCACCAGGAAGAAGGTATTGCGCAGGTGCTCCAGATTCTGGGTTAATGATTTCGTTGCCTTTAGCATCAATCAACTTAATCATTGGACGCAAGTCTTTACCTGCCGCAGGACGTTCGCCTACAGTAAGCACTTGGATAGAACTCAAACCTGTTAAATCATCAGTCCTAAGACTAATGGTAAGGCCTTCATCTAATCCAACAAACTGCACAGTACCAGCCATTTCTGAAACGATTGGGTGAGTATGTGGATCCCACGTTGCAGCAATCTCGCCAGCTTCTACGCGTGCGCCGTCGACCACTTGAATCAAAGAACCGTATGGTAGCTTATAACGTTCGCGCTCACGACCGTGCTCATCAGTAACACCTAGTTCTACAGAACGAGAGGTGGTGACCATGTTGCCGTCGGTGCGGGTTACTGCTTTCAAGTTATGTAAGCGGATTTCACCACCATTCTTCACTTGAATTTTATCTTCTGCTGCAGCTCGAGATGCTGCACCACCAATATGGAAGGTACGCATGGTTAGCTGTGTACCTGGCTCACCGATTGACTGTGCAGCAACTACGCCTACAGCTTCACCAATGTTAACCTGATGGCCACGACCTAGGTCACGTCCATAACAGCTAGAACAGATACCGTAACGTGTCTCACATGTAATTGGCGAGCGGGTCTTTACTTCGTCTACAGATGACAAACTTTCATCATTCTCTAAACGCTCAACCCAAGCTTCGTCAATTAAGGTGTTTTTAGCAATCAACAGATCACCTGTGGTTGGGTTGATCACATCTTCTGCAATCATACGGCCCAAAATACGATCACCTAGTGGCACACGTACATCACCACCATCGATTACAGGTAGCATGGTTAAACCATTTTCAGTACCACAATCTACTTCAGTTACTACCAAGTCTTGTGCTACGTCTACTAATCTACGAGTTAGGTAACCCGAGTTAGCTGTTTTCAAAGCTGTATCAGCCAAACCTTTACGCGCACCGTGAGTAGAGATAAAGTATTCCTGTACCGAAAGACCTTCACGAAAGTTAGCCGTGATCGGTGTTTCGATGATTGAGCCATCTGGCTTAGCCATCAAACCACGCATACCACCCAACTGACGCATCTGTGCAGCACTACCACGAGCACCGGAGTCAGCCATCATGTAAACAGAGTTAAATGACTCTTGCTCAACTTCTTCACCTTCAGCGTTGATCACCGTGTCACTTTTCAAACTGTCCATCATGGCGCCAGCAACAAGCTCGTTGGCACGGGACCAAATGTCGATCACCTTATTATACTTTTCGCCTTGGGTTACCAAACCGTCACGGAACTGCGCTTCAATTTCGCGCACTTCTTCTTCCGCACCGTTGATAATAATTTCTTTCTTTTCAGGGATAACGAAGTCGTTAACACCAACAGAAGCACCAGAACGAGTCGCGTAAGCAAAGCCTGTGTACATTAATTGGTCAGCAAATATTACGGTTTCTTTAAGGCCAACATTACGGTAACAAGCGTTAAGCACAGTAGAAATATCTTTCTTCTTCATGGTCTTGTTGATCAAACTGTAAGGCATACCTTGAGGCATAATTTGGGACAAAAGTGCACGGCCAACAGTGGTATCAGTCACTGTGTCAGTGCCTTCCAATGTGCCGTCTTCGGCCTTCACATATTCAGTCACTCGAACTTTAACTTTGGCTTGCAAGTCTACGTGCTTAGCACCATAGGCCCGCTGCACTTCAGCTACGTCTGCAAATACCATACCTTCGCCCTTAGCGTTGATACAGTCACGAGTCATAAAGTAGATGCCCAGTACAACGTCCTGAGAAGGTACGATGATTGGGTCGCCGTTTGCTGGTGATAAAATATTGTTGGTAGACATCATCAAAGCACGACATTCAAGCTGAGCTTCAATAGTTAGCGGAACGTGAACAGCCATTTGGTCACCATCGAAGTCGGCGTTGTATGCCGCACAAACGAGGGGGTGAAGCTGAATGGCTTTACCTTCGATTAATACTGGTTCAAAGGCTTGGATACCCAAACGGTGAAGAGTGGGTGCTCGGTTCAGCATGACTGGATGTTCACGAATTACTTCAGCAAGGATATCCCAAACTTCGGCAGTTTCACGCTCTACCATCTTTTTAGCAGCTTTAATGGTGGTAGCAAGACCACGTAATTCTAGCTTAGAGAAGATGAACGGCTTAAACAATTCTAAAGCCATTTTCTTAGGTAAACCACACTGATGCAAGCGCAAGTATGGGCCCACTACGATAACCGAACGGCCAGAGTAGTCTACACGCTTACCTAAAAGGTTCTGACGGAAACGACCTTGCTTACCTTTGATCATGTCTGCCAAAGATTTCAACGGACGCTTGTTAGAACCAGTGATGGCACGACCACGACGGCCGTTATCCAATAAGGCATCTACAGACTCTTGCAACATACGCTTTTCGTTGCGTACGATAATGTCTGGCGCGCTCAGGTCTAACAAGCGCTTTAAGCGGTTGTTACGGTTGATCACGCGACGGTACAAGTCGTTCAGATCTGAAGTTGCAAACCGGCCACCATCTAGAGGAACCAAAGGACGCAAGTCCGGTGGTAAGATAGGCAGTACCGTTAGCACCATCCATTCTGGCTTGTTGCCAGAAGCCAAAAAGGCTTCCATTAACTTTAAGCGCTTAGATAGCTTCTTAATTTTAGTTTCAGAGTTAGTTGCTGGGATGTCTTCACGCAACTGGGCCGCTTCTTGGGCCATATCCAAATCTTTTAACAATGCTTGAATGGCTTCAGCACCCATACGCGCATCGAAGTCGTCACCAAACTCTTCCATGGCTTCAAAGTACTGCTCATCGTTCATCATCTGACCACGTTCAAGCGTGGTCATACCTGGATCGATAACAATGTAGCTTTCAAAATAAAGCACACGCTCAATGTCACGCAAAGTAATGTCTAACAATAAACCAATACGTGAAGGTAATGATTTAAGGAACCAGATGTGTGCCACTGGGCTAGCCAGCTCTATGTGGCCCATGCGCTCACGACGCACCTTAGCCAAAGCCACTTCTACGCCACACTTTTCACAGATCACACCGCGATGCTTCAAACGCTTGTACTTACCGCACAAACATTCGTAGTCTTTTACTGGGCCGAAAATCTTGGCACAGAACAAGCCTTCACGCTCTGGCTTGAAGGTACGGTAGTTTATGGTTTCTGGCTTTTTTACTTCGCCAAAAGACCATGAACGGATCATTTCTGGAGACGCCAAACCAATACGGATCGAATCGAACTCGTCCGAATGACCTTGGGCTTTCAATAATTTTAATAAGTCTTTCATTGCCTTCTCCTACCTTAATGTCTTAGTCAGATTCCAACTCAATATCGATGCCCAGAGATCGAATCTCCTTAACCAATACGTTGAAGGATTCAGGCATACCTGGGTCCATGCTGTGGTCACCATCTACGATGTTCTTATACATTTTAGTACGACCATTCACGTCATCAGACTTAACAGTTAGCATTTCTTGCAAAGTGTAAGCGGCGCCATATGCTTCTAGGGCCCAAACTTCCATCTCACCAAATCGCTGACCGCCAAACTGAGCCTTACCACCAAGTGGCTGCTGAGTTACCAGGCTGTATGAACCAGTAGAGCGGGCATGCATCTTGTCATCAACCAAGTGGTTCAACTTCAACATGTACATATAACCTACGGTAACAGGGCGATCAAACTTATCACCTGTACGACCGTCATATAACCAGGTTTGGCCAGAACGATCTAAACCACCAAGCTCTAACAAACGCTTAATTTCGTTTTCTTCGGCTCCATCAAATACAGGCGTTGCTAAAGGCACGCCAGCTTTCAGGTTTTTAGCCAACTCAAGGATTTCGTCATCGCTGAAGCTGTTAAGGTCTTCTGAACGGTAGCAGTTGCCATCGTTGTAGATCTGGTCTAAGAAAGCACGAATCTCTTTAATAGACTTGGCCCGCTCTTGCGCCATCATTTCTTCGATGCGCTCACCTAAGCCTTTGGCAGCCATACCCATATGAGTTTCTAGGATCTGACCCACGTTCATACGCGAGGGCACACCTAATGGGTTTAGCACGATGTCTACGGTTTTACCGAATTCATCATAAGGCATATCTTCAACAGGCATAATTACAGAGATAACACCTTTGTTACCATGACGACCAGCCATCTTGTCGCCAGGTTGAATACGACGCTTAACAGCCACGTATACTTTAACGATCTTCAACACCCCAGGGGCTAGGTCGTCGCCAGTTTGTAGCTTCTTTTTCTTGTCTTCAAATTTTGCATCTAGGTCAAGACGAGTTTCTTCTAAAGACTGCTGTGCTAATTCTAGCTGCTGCTGAAGAGCATCATCTGCCATGCGTAATTTGAACCAATCAATACGGTCAACTTCTAATAAATTGTCCACCGTAATAACGTCGCCCTTACTGAAGCCAGCACCACCATTTACTGCGTTGCCGATTAAGGCCGCCGATAAACGTTCGTATGTGGCTGATTCAACAATGCGGAACCGGTCATTAATATCTTTACGCTCTTGATCTAACTGCATTTGTTCAATGGCAACTGCACGTTGATCTTTATCCACGCCGTCACGGGTAAACACTTGCACGTTGATCACGGTGCCTTTGGTACCCGTCTTAACACGAAGAGAGGTGTCTTTAACGTCTGAAGCTTTTTCACCAAAGATAGCACGTAATAGCTTTTCTTCTGGCGTAAGCTGAGTTTCACCTTTAGGTGTCACCTTACCTACTAGAATGTCACCAGGGCCTACTTCAGCACCAATGTGAACAATGCCAGCTTCGTCTAATTTCGCTAGTGCGCTTTCGCCCACATTAGGAATGTCAGAGGTTATTTCTTCACTGCCTAATTTAGTGTCACGTGCCACACAGGTTAATTCCTGAATATGGATCGTAGTGAAACGGTCTTCTTTAACAACGTTCTCAGAGATCAAGATTGAGTCTTCGAAGTTGTAACCATTCCAAGGCATAAAGGCAATACGCATATTCTGACCCAAGGCTAACTCGCCAAGGTCAACAGATGGGCCATCAGCCAATACATCACCACGGGCAACAGTGTCGCCTAGGTTAACGATAGAACGTTGGTTAATACAGGTATTCTGATTAGAGCGGGTGTACTTGGTTAGGTTGTAGATATCTACACCTGCATCCCCTACTTCTGTCTCAGAATCATGCGCTTTAACTACAACACGGGTGGCATCAACTGATTCGATCACACCACCGCGGGTGGCTACGACACATACACCAGAGTTTTGGGCAACGTGACGCTCCATACCTGTGCCTACTAGAGGCTTTTGAGCCTGAAGAGTTGGCACTGCTTGACGCTGCATGTTCGAGCCCATCAAAGCTCGGTTAGCATCATCGTGCTCTAGAAACGGAATTAATGAGGCCGCTACAGAAACTACCTGGCGTGGAGATACGTCCATGTAGTCTACGTTGTCAGGTGACATCAAGGTAAATTCGTTTTCGTGACGAACGGTAACTAGGTCCTCAGAAAGATTGTCCTTAGCATCAAGCTTGGCATTGGCCTGAGCAATGATGTGTTGGCTTTCTTCGATAGCAGACAAGTACTCAATTTCTGAGGTCACTTTACCAGCAACTACTTTACGATACGGTGTTTCTAAGAAACCGTAATCGTTAGTGCGGGCATAGGTAGCCAAAGAGTTAATCAGACCAATGTTTGGGCCTTCTGGCGTTTCGATAGGACACACGCGACCATAGTGAGTCGGATGTACGTCACGCACTTCAAAGCCTGCACGTTCACGGGTTAAACCACCAGGCCCTAAAGCAGAAACACGACGTTTGTGTGTCACTTCTGATAGCGGGTTGTTTTGATCCATAAACTGAGACAACTGGCTAGAACCAAAGAATTCTTTGATCGCAGCAGACACAGGCTTAGCGTTGATTAAGTCTTGTGGCATTAGGCCATCAGACTCAGCCATACTTAAACGTTCTTTAACAGCACGCTCTACACGCACTAGGCCAACACGAAATTGGTTTTCTGCCATTTCGCCTACAGACCGAACACGACGGTTACCTAAGTGGTCGATATCATCCACTATGCCTTTACCGTTGCGGATAGCGATTAGCGTTTGCATTACTGCAACGATGTCTTGGTCACCCAACACACCTTCACCCGTCGTTTCAGAACGGCCTAAACGACGGTTAAACTTCATCCGGCCAACGGCAGACAAGTCATAACGTTCGCTAGTGAAAAACAAGTTGTTAAACAAGTTTTCTGCAGATTCTTTAGTTGGTGGCTCACCAGGACGCATCATGCGGTAAATTTCTACCAAAGCTTCAAGTTGTGTGCGGGTTGGATCAGCGGTCAGAGTATCTGACATGAATGGGCCACAGTCTAAATCGTTACTATAAATCAACGGCAACGCAGTAATACCAGCTACACGCAGGGCAACGAGGAGTTCTTGTGTGACTTCAGTATTACAATCACAAATTAACTCGCCAGTAGCTGGGTTAATTTGGTCGCGGGCAATTTTCTTGCCTACGAGGTATTCTTCAGGAATTTGCAGCTGCTTTAAGCCGATCTTTTCCATTTGTTTAATGTGACGGGCAGTCACTCGACGCCCCTCTTCAACCAATACAGACCCTTTTTGATCCACAATGTCAAAGGTGGCTGTTTCGCCACGCAGACGGCTAGGCACCAAAGTCATGGTGAAGCCTTCTTCGGTCAGTGTCACATCGACATTATCAAAGAATGTTTCTACGATTTGTTCGCTGGTGTAACCCAAAGAGCGCAACAAAATAGATGCAGGTAGCTTACGGCGACGGTCAATACGTACAAAAAGCGTATCTTTAGGGTCGAATTCAAAATCTAACCAAGAACCACGGTAAGGAATAACACGGGCGTTATATAACAACTTACCAGAACTGTGGGTCTTACCCTTGTCATGGTCGAAGAATACGCCAGGTGAACGATGTAGCTGAGAAACAATAACACGCTCTGTACCGTTAACAACAAAGGTACCGTTGTCAGTCATCAAAGGCATTTCGCCCATGTAGACTTCTTGCTCCTTAATATCCTTGATCGCCTTAGCCTTGGAATCGCGATCATAAATTACTAAGCGCACCTTAACGCGCAAAGGTGCAGCGTAGGTAACGCCACGTAACTGACATTCTTTAACGTCAAAAACAGGCTCACCTAACTTGTAGGTCACATATTCTAAAGACGCATTGCCAGAAAAAGAGACAATGGGAAAAACAGATTCAAAAGCAGCATGAAGGCCTAGGTCTTTACGCTGGTCAACACCGTGACCAGAATGTAAAAACTTACGGTAGGAGTCGATCTGGATGGCCAACAAATAAGGCACATCCATCACCGGAGGCAGCTTGCCGAAATCCTTGCGGATACGTTTTTTCTCAGTGTATGAGTAAGGCATCAAAAATCCCCGATTTGGGTCTGTATTCAGACCGTTAAATTGGTCGGACAAATGTCCAAATATACTGGTTCCGCCCTAGGCGACGGGGGCATACTCCCCGCAAAACAGTACTGGCAAAGGGTTTTAACCCCTTTGATCCAGCCTTTTTTGGTTATAAAACACGACATAAAAAGCCAGCGCTATAGAACCGAAAAAGGCCGGTGGCAAATATGCCACCAGCCGTGTGCAGTCAAACCCACAATTCCAATAGGAACATTAGGTCTAAGCAAGCACATCTTAAAAGATGGCTTACTTAATTTCTACAGTAGCGCCAGATGCTTCAAGCTCAGTTTTAAGGGCGTCTGCGTCTTCTTTAGACAGACCTTCCTTAACTGCTGCTGGAGCACTTTCAACTAGGCCCTTAGCTTCTTTCAAGCCAAGACCAGTTGCTGCACGTACAGCTTTGATAGCTGCTACTTTCTTTTCGCCGCCAGAAACTAGAATTACGTCGAATTCAGTTTGCTCTTCGGCTGCTGAACCAGCGTCACCGCCGGCAGCTGGGCCAGCTGATGCAGTTGCAGCAGTAACACCGAACTTCTCTTCCATAGCGGAGATAAGTTCAACCACGTCCATTACAGACATGTCGGCTACGGCATTGATGATATCGTCTTTAGTGATAGACATAACAATTCCTACTCTTTAATAAGACCCAGTGGGTCATCTTGTTCATACATAAGTCGAATTAAATCTAGCCAAACTGGCTTTTAGATTTAAGCGGCTTCCTGTTCTTTCTGATCGCGAACTGCTGCTAGTGTACGTGCCAGCTTGCTGGTCGCACCTTGCATTACGCTCATCAACTTAGCAATTGCTTCGTCGTATGTTGGCAATGATGCCAATACGTCGATTTGATCAGCACCCATAAGGTTGCCTTCAAACGCCAGTGCTTTCACTTCAAATTTGCCGTTGCTTCTTGCAAACTCTTTGAACAAACGGGCGCCAGCGCCTGGATGTTCGTTAGAAAATGCAATAATGCTTGGACCTTTGAAGGAGTCCTGCAAACACGCGTAGTCCGTGCCTTCTAAAGCAATCTTAGCGAGAGTGTTACGCACAACCCGTAGGGTTACGCCATTCTCGCGAGCTTGCTTTCGAAGAGCAGTCATGTCACCTACAGTAACGCCACGTGAATCGGCTACAACTGCAGATAGAGCACTGGTGGCTGCTTCGCTGACTTCTGCGACAATCGCTTTCTTGTCTTCGAGACCTAAAGCCACGTTATTTCTCCTGGAAAAATTATCCAACTTCTCATTCTTATTTAGCTTGCGCTAAGTAACAACAAGAACCTAATAACGGTGTTAAATTCAGAATTCTGAATCGGGTTCACCGTCTGCGTAGGCAAACATTAAGGCTTGTCACCAAAAGGATCAAACCACCTACGGTCTTTGACAGTCTTGTACAAGTACAAGACCCCAAAGTTTGGTTTATTAAAGGCCTCAACTAAAAAAACTTTAGCCTTTAATGTGGCTCTCCAATGGAGAACCGAATGCGTTAGAACTTAACGGCACCGTGATCAACCGAGAGGCCTGGGCCCATGGTGGTTGAAATAGTAACCTTCTTAATGTAAACGCCTTTAGCTGAAGCTGGCTTCATTTTCTTAAGATCACCCAATAGGGAGATTAGGTTTTCTTTCACTGCGTCTGCAGTAAAACCTACCTTACCTAATGAACAATGAATGATGCCGGCCTTGTCTGTACGGTAGCGCACTTGACCCGACTTAGCGTTCTTAACAGCAGTTGCTACATCTGGTGTTACTGTACCAACTTTAGGGTTAGGCATTAGACCACGAGGACCAAGTACCTGACCTAACTGGCCTACAACACGCATTGCGTCTGGTGTAGCGATCACTACGTCAAAGTCCATTTTACCGGCTTTGATTTCTGCAGCTAAATCGTCCATACCTACAATGTCTGCACCAGCAGCTGTTGCTTTTTCTACGTTCTCACCTTGGGTAAAAACAGCAACACGAACTTCTTTGCCAGTACCGTTTGGAAGCACAGTAGAACCACGAACAACCTGGTCAGATTTACGTGGATCAACACCTAAGTTAATCGCAACGTCTATGCCTTCGGCAAACTTAACTGTCGATAGTTCAGACAATAGGTCAACAGCAGTGTTGATCTCATATACTTTGCCTAGCTCAATCTTTTCGGCGATTGCTTTAGCACGTTTAGTCACGTTAGCCATTAGATAACACCTTCTACATTTAAGCCCATAGAACGAGCACTGCCCGCGATAGTCCGTACAGCTGCATCCATATCAGAAGCAGTTAGATCTTCCATTTTTGTGGTTGCAATCTCTTCTAGCTGTGCACGAGTTACCGTGCCCACTTTTACAGTGTTAGGGCGTGCTGAGCCACTTTTAAGCCCTGCTGCCTTCTTTAGCAACACTGCTGCAGGAGGAGTCTTAGTGATGAATGTAAAGCTACGGTCTGCGTATACTGTAATTACAACAGGTACAGGCATGCCAGATTCCATGCTCTGGGTTTGAGCATTAAAGGCTTTACAGAATTCCATAATATTTACACCGTGCTGACCCAATGCAGGACCAACTGGTGGACTTGGGTTGGCCTTGCCGGCAGCAACCTGAAGCTTGATGTAGGCTTGTACTTTCTTAGCCATGGTAGTGATCTCCTAATGGGTAATAACGCCTTCTTTGTTCTTCAGGTGGCCATTTAGGCGACACTTGAAGAGCAAATGAACAGCTCCCCTATTCAAAAAACATTCCGCTATTGCTGAATGCGCAAAAACCCTGGGCGCCGTTACCGACTCCAGGGTCTAGTGCTGGCAGCCTAGGCTGCCAGAGATCAGGCCTTTTCGACCTGAATAAATTCTAATTCGACCGGCGTTGAACGGCCAAAAATAAGTACAGCAACTTGTAGCCGGCTCTTTTCATAGTTCACTTCTTCTACTACGCCGTTGAAGTCTGCAAACGGGCCATCGACAACACGAACCATCTCGCCTGGCTCGAAGATAGTCTTAGGGCGAGGCGCTTCTGCACCAGACTCAACACGCTCTAAAATGGCATTGGCTTCACGCTCAGTAATGGGTGCTGGCTTATCTGCAGTGCCACCAATAAAGCCCATTACACGAGGTGTTTCTTTAACCATGTGCCAAGTTTCATCGTTTAATTCCATATTCACTAGCACGTAGCCAGGGTAGAATTTACGCTCACTGCGACGCTTCTTGCCCGCGCGCATTTCAATCACTTCCTCAGTTGGCACCAAGACATCACCAAACACATCCTGCATTTCATAACGCTCTATGCGCTCATGCAAGGCACGCATTACTTGCTTCTCGTAACCTGAGTATGCGTGAACAACGTACCAACGCTTTGCCATGATAATTTCCTAACTAAACTTTTTAAGCTGACTAGCCAATCAAAGAAGAAACAGTCCAACTCAAAAATGAGTCCAGACCCCACAAAACTAAAGCCATGATCAGTACTACCACCACTACAATTAATGTAGTCTGCGTAGTTTCTTGCCGATTGGGCCAAACCACTTTACGGATTTCTTTGCGAGCTTCTTTAAAGCTAACCGCGTAACCCCTTCCTTTGGCTGTTTGCAATACAACAAACAAGGCCACACCCGCCAAGGCTACTAAAGCCAGTGTTCGGTACAGTAGGGATTGATCGGAATAAACAGAGTTGCCTACGACACCAGTGATTACTAAAGCCAGAACAATTACCCACTTAACGGTGTCAAAACGTGAGTTCTGTGTAGTTGGTGTAGCGCTCATTTTGGAGCCTCTAGTTAACGGTGCTTTACACTTTCGGCTATACAACCCAAAGCATTAAAAAATATGGCAGGCCAGGAGGGATTCGAACCCCCAACATTCGGTTTTGGAGACCGACGTTCTGCCGTTGGAACTACTGGCCTAGAACATCTTTTCGCATGATCATTTGAAACATGCCAAAAGTATGGGACGCGTATATTATACGTGCCCCATGGTTTTTGCAAGCAGTTAAGGCTAACTGCTTGCATTTCCTCAGCTTAATTAAGCTAGGATACGAGCTACAACACCAGCACCAACAGTACGGCCACCTTCGCGAATAGCGAAGCGTAAACCTTCATCCATGGCGATTGGGTTAATGAGCTCAACAACCATTTGGATGTTGTCACCAGGCATAACCATTTCTACGCCTTCTGGCAATTCACAGGCACCTGTGATGTCCGTTGTACGGAAGTAGAACTGTGGACGGTATCCCTTAAAGAAAGGAGTGTGGCGTCCGCCTTCGTCTTTGCCTAGTACGTATACTTCAGCTTCAAACTTGGTGTGAGGAGTGATTGAACCAGGCTTAGCCAATACTTGACCACGCTCTACATCTTCACGCTTAGTACCACGTAGTAGTACACCCACGTTCTCGCCTGCACGACCTTCGTCAAGCAACTTGCGGAACATCTCAACACCTGTACACGTAGAACGCGTAGTGTCTTTAATGCCAATCATCTCTACGTCGTTACCAACGTTAACGATACCACGCTCAATACGACCCGTTACCACAGTACCGCGGCCTTGAATTGAGAACACATCTTCGATAGGCATTAAGAAATCACCATCGATCGCACGCTCTGGCTGTGGAATGTAGCTGTCTAACGCGTCTACCAACTTACGTACTGCAGTGGTACCCATTTCGTTAGTGTCATCACCGTTCAATGCCATTAAGGCAGATCCTGGAATGATTGGCGTGTCATCACCTGGGAATTCGTACTCGTCTAGCAACTCACGAAGCTCCATTTCAACAAGTTCTAGCATCTCTGCGTATTCTTCTGAGTCTGCGCCGCCGCAATCTTCAGCTAACAAGTCTGACTTGTTTAGGAATACTACGATGTATGGTACACCTACCTGACGTGACAAAAGGATGTGCTCACGTGTCTGAGGCATTGGGCCATCAGTTGCGCCACATACCAAAATAGCACCGTCCATCTGGGCAGCACCAGTGATCATGTTCTTCACATAATCAGCGTGTCCTGGACAGTCAACATGGGCGTAATGACGCTGCTCAGAATCATATTCAACGTGTGAAGTTGCGATGGTGATACCACGCTCGCGCTCTTCAGGGGCGTTGTCGATCTGAGAGAAGTCTTTTAGCTCTCCGCCAAACGCTTCTGCACAAACACGAGTCAATGCAGCTGTTAATGTAGTTTTACCGTGGTCAACGTGACCAATGGTGCCGACGTTTACGTGCGGCTTATTTCTTTCAAACTTTTCCTTAGCCATGATAGCCTCCGACAATGGGCGACCAATTGGCCGCGCTAAGTTAAATAATGCAGCCACCCACTTATTGAGTAAACTGCAGATAACAAGAAGGGTAGATATATTGCTATATCTACCCTTCAAAATATATCGTGCTCCTTTGCCACTTGTGACAATGGAGCTCTAGGGCGGAATTGAACCGCCGACCTCACCCTTACCAAGGGTGCGCTCTACCCCTGAGCTACTAGAGCTTATAACGCACTAAACTGGCTCTAAATAGCCTTCAATCAATTCACTAACCTAAACACACTAAGTGAACCTAATACAATGTGGAGCGGGTAGCGGGAATCGAACCCGCATATACAGCTTGGAAGGCTGTCGTGATAGCCATTATACCATACCCGCAAAGAATGGTGGTGGGAGGTGGATTCGAACCACCGAAGCTTACGCGTCAGATTTACAGTCTGATCCCTTTGGCCACTCGGGAACCCCACCTAAGTATTCTTTATCAGGAACTGGTGCCGGCACGAGGAGTCGAACCCCGGACCTACTGATTACAAGTCAGTTGCTCTACCGTCTGAGCTATACCGGCTAAATTGCCTGTGCCCCTGAACTCAGGAGGTGCGTATAATACTGAACGAACTAGTAGGATGCAAGCATCAATGATGATTTTATTAAAGTTTTTTAGAGCTGATGCAAACCAGCCAGTTGCGCCATACCATCAAGCACCAATTGCTCTACATAAGTCACACCAAGCTCGTTAGCAATGGCTAAACCATCTCCCCCACAAAGCAGTATTTCGTAGCCCTGGCCTTGGGCCTCCCTCACCAGAGCACAAACACCATAGTGGGCCATTTGGAAACACCCCGCTAATACTGCTTGGGCTGTGGAAGTGCCAGGATGAATATTTTCTAGGGCCCGATGGGTAATGTTAATTTGGGCAGTATCACGCGCTAGCGCTTGGGACATAAGCCTTGCGCCAGGAATAATATAGCTGCCTTCATGATGGCCTTGTGCACTTACATAGTCCAAGGTGATGGCACTGCCACAATCAACTACACAAACGGCGTTGCGTGTATGTTGCCTTGCAGCTACCATGGCTAGCCATCTATCTACGCCTAGCTGCTGAGTTTGCTGATAGCCATTGGTGAGGTCTTGCCAGCAGTCTTGGGTGGTGATCTGATGGCATGGTATATTTTTTTCATGTGCCCAGGCTGCCACACAAAGACCCTGCGCATCATCACCCACACTCGCCCAATACATCGCGCCAGCAGCCTCTGGCAGGATAGCCTGCAGCTGAGCCATATTTAAGTCACGCACCAATATTGCTCCTGAGCGGTGCACTGCACCTTGCTGCTGCAGCCTCCACTTAAGACGAGTATTGCCTATATCTACTAACAAGTCAGTCACTGGCGCTCCTCAATAGGTCGCAAACTAATCTCGCCACCACTATAAGCCTCTATCATCCCGCTATGTTCTATTATTAGCGCACCCACCTGGTTCACACCACGGCAAATACCCTCAATGCACTTAGTTGGAAGCAGAAGCTGAACCTTTTGGTCTTGGTAATAGTGGTATTGCTGCCATTCATCACGCATAGCACCGAAGCCATGTTGCACAAACTCATGCAAGTATTCATTTAAACGCAATAAAATCTGCGCCACAACGTCATTGCGGCTTAGTTGATAGCCTAGCTGCGCAAGACTCACCCAAGGCTGATCGATAGCATCATCATGCATTAAATGCACATTAAGACCAATGCCAATGACCACATGACAAGGGCCTGTTGCGTCGCCTCGCATTTCCAGCAAAATACCAGCAAGTTTTTTGCCGTCAACTAAGACATCATTGGGCCACTTTAGCTGTACTTGCTTTACCCCCATATCGGCTAATGCATGTGTCAACGCCAAACCCACAACTAAACTCAGCCCTTCTAGAGCAACGGCTCCACCATAAAAATGCCAACCAAGAGACAAGGCAACATTTTGGCCAAACGGCGACTGCCATTGTCGGCCTAGACGACCGCGCCCTGATGTTTGCACTTCAGCCAGCACCACGTCACCATGAATAGATCGCTGCTGCTGGTGCTGCATTAAGGTTTGATTGGTAGATGGAAGGGACATGTACAACTGCACATTAAAGCTAGGGTCTAGAATGGGAAGCTGGCGCTGTATCGCCTCCACGTCTAGTAAATCTAGGCCACCTGAAATACGATAACCACGACCACGTACGCGATGTAAGTTTACCCCCAATGCTTCCACACCTTTGAGCTGCTTCCAAACAGCAGCTCTAGTCATACTCAGGTGCTGGCCTAAGGCCGTACCCGAGTGGAACTGACCATCGGCTAGCAAGTGGAGTAACTGATTAAGACTCGTTAATGACATAAGAATTACCGCGTCGCTGCGCGCCTATCAATAGCGCCACATATTACTTCTGTTTGGCCTTTTTCTTAGCCTTATTAACATGTTTCACTAGTCGCTGCTTTTTAGTAATTTGGCGCTGGGACAGAACATTCTTTTTGCCATCAAAAGGATTATCACTGGTACGGAATTCAAACCTCACAGGAGTACCACGGATCTTCAGCACTTTAATGAACTTATTTTCCAAATAACGCTTGTAGGTGGTAGGTAATGCGTTTGTTTGGTTACCATGCACTATAAACAAAGGCGGGTTAGAGCCACCTAGGTGAGCATAACGCAGCTTAATTCGACGCCCGTGCACCAAGGGGGGTTGGTGGTCTAGTATTGCGTCTTCTAGTAATGTGGTTAACTTGTTGGTGCTCCATTTGGTGAAGGCACAGCCATGCGCCTCTTCAACTGATTTGTACAAATCACCTACACCAGAACCATGTAATGCTGAGATAAAGTGAATGCGTGCAAATTTAGCAAACTCCAAACGGGCCTGTAGCTCATGTTTTACATGAGCTTTATCGTCAACAGACATGCCGTCCCATTTATTGACAGCGATCACTAATGCCCGACCCGCATCAATAACAAAGCCTAACAGGTGCATGTCTTGCTCTGTTAGACCTTCGTGAGCGTCAACGACTAACACAACAACATGGGCATCTTTAATGGCTTGTAGTGTCTTAACAATCGAAAACTTCTCCACCGTTTCTGTAACGCTACGACGACGACGCACACCTGCGGTATCGATTAAGGTATATGGCTTGTCGTTACGGCGATAGGGAATATAGATACTGTCACGCGTAGTGCCCGCTTCATCATAGACCACAACACGGTCTTCACCCAACATACGGTTGACCAAAGTAGACTTGCCTACATTTGGCCGACCCACGACACCAATGCGAATGCCTCCTTCTGAGTCCGGCGGGAACCCTTGGTCTTCTGGAAACGGTGCCAACACATCTTCAATCAACTGGCTTACACCACGGCCATGAGACGCTGCAATAGGGCGCGGCAAACCGACTAGACCTAGGCCAT
The DNA here is from genome assembly GCF_047730085.1 of Candidatus Njordibacter sp. Uisw_056. Lineage (NCBI taxonomy): Bacteria > Pseudomonadati > Pseudomonadota > Gammaproteobacteria > Pseudomonadales > Candidatus Njordibacteraceae > Candidatus Njordibacter > Candidatus Njordibacter sp. Uisw_056. The sequence goes on from NZ_CP159830.1 coordinate 2,510,801, forward strand.
AAAAATCACCCAAGGCTACGTCAATATCAATACCATCAGTTTTATTTACTACCAAATAGCAAGGTTTATCACAGCGGCGAAGATGGTCGGCAATCAACTCATCAGAAGGGTTCAGACCCGCCTTGCCATCAACTAAAAATAATACTGCGTCAGCTTCGTCGATCGCCAGCAACGACTGCTCTGCCATCACTTGATCAATACCGGCTTCATCACCACTAATACCGCCAGTATCAATAACGATATAGTCTCGCTCTTCGGTCTTACCTTCACCATATTTTCGGTCACGAGTAAGGCCTGGAAAATCTGCCACTAAAGCATCACGAGAGCGCGTTAAGCGATTAAAAAGTGTGGATTTACCCACGTTAGGGCGCCCAACAAGGGCAATTACGGGATTCATAAATAAACCAATTATTTCAAGCCAAGACGCGTAAGACGGCCATCTAGACTGAGTAAGAAAATATTATCTTGGTAGCTCTTGCTACCAATACGAGCACCTTTTAGGGCCATTTTTTGACGACCTACAATCTCACCATTACTAAGCTTAAGTACGTGCGCATAGCCTTGTGTATCAATAACTAATGCATTACCTGCCAACCCCATAGGAGCCGCTAATATACGATGTTTAAGGGCGTCACTCTGCCACAACACATGGCCTAGCTCTTGGTCATAAGCAAGCACACCATCCTGAGCATCCACAACCAAAACCGCATCACCGACTATGGCTGTACCACTAATACTAGACACTGGCTGTTGCCACTTAACGGTGCCAGTTAAGGCGTCGATTGCTGCAATGTTGCCCTGATAACTAGTCACATATAGCAAATCGTCTATCAGCGTTAATGTGCCATCTACATCGGATAAACGCTCAATTTCTGAACGACCTTGCGCAGAACTAATACTCTTCTGCCACACCTCGTTACCCACTTGATTATCCAAAGCCACTAACTTACCGCTGGCGAAGCCTGCGTAGGTGTAGCTTTTGGTAACAAGTGGCGTACTAGTGCCTCTCAGGGTTAAGCTAGGAAGATTTGCTGAATAAGACCATTGGAAATTGCCATCAGTTATTGAATAGGCGCTTACCTTCCCATCCACTGTTTGCACGACAACAATTTCACTATTAGCTTGCGGCGCTGCTAAAGCCTCACTAGACGCATTCACCTGCCACAACACAGACCCATCAACACTACTTACAGAAACTAACTTACCACTGCGGGTCACCACAAATAATTGTTCGTTTATTTGGCCTACGCCTGCAGTCACTGGCTGAGCAAGATCGGTCTGCCAGTTAACCGCTCCTGTGTCTATATTAAAGGACCCCAACTGCTGACCAGAAGCTGCAAATATAGCATTAGCCGATAACACAGGCTGCATTACTGAACTACCTTCAACATCGCCTTTGCCCACAGACACAGACCAATGTTCAACGAGTTCAACTTGCGGCTCAAACCCCTCCAGTGGGGTAGGATCTGGTAGATCCCCACCAGTTGATGAACACGCACTAACAGTGATTAACGCTAGACAACCAATAACCAGCTTTAACGGCCTAGCACTCATGTTAACAATTTCTATCCTAGTCATTATTTGGGGATCTCTTTACCATTGCATTAGGCACTCAATACACTATTGCGCAAGATTATCTAGCTTCAAACCTAACAGCGGACTATTTACACCACCAGCAATAGCAAGCAGCGAGGCTGCAGAGTACGCTTCTCTAGCCGCATCTAAATCGCCTTGAGCAACCAATACATCGCCACGAGTTTCTAACCGACCTAGCTGCCACGCATCATCACCATCTACCAACAAAGCCAATGCTTGGCTATGTTGATCTTGCGCACTTAGCACCTTAGCCAAACGAATAGTGGCCAACGCATTAACTTCAGCATCACCCTGTTGCGTTAACACCCACTGTAATTCGACTGCTGCTGCAGGCAAATTACCGTCTTGAACTTCAACTCTGGCTAACATAAGGGCAGCAAACTGAGCATAGGAGCTAGAACCAAACTCAGCTTTAAGTAATTTGCTGTTATAGCGTATTTCAGCAATTTCAGTATCACTTAACTGCCCGGCTGGTGAACTATTCATTAGCTGCTGAAAGTATGCACTAGCTGTTTCTGCCTGGTTAACCTGATGGTCCTGATAGGCATTCCAGCTTAATACCCCGCCCACGGAAACTGCAATGGTGAGTATTAATGACTTACCATTTTCCTGCCACCAACGTTTAAGTGCTTCTACCTGCTCTTCTTCTGTTTTCATTTCGGCCACGACCAAAAACTCCCTTAATGCTGCTTGTAGTAATTATTGAATAAGCTCAGCAACGTGCGCTGATACTTGATCTAGAGATATGCTTTGCTGCTCGCCCTGCCCATGCAGTGGCTTAATCTGGATTTGACCCTGTGCTAACTCATCTTCGCCCATAATAAGCACCAGTTTAGCACCACAACGGTCAGCCTTTTTCATTTGATTTTTGAGACTACCACCACCGCAGTGCCACAATAAACGTAAGCCCGAGATGTCAGTGCGCAATTGTTCTGCTAATTGCATGGTGCGAACGGTTGCTGCATCACCCATATGGGCTAGATACACATCAGCTTGCTGCCCAAGACCAGCCGGCTCTTGCTGCATTTCTTGTAGCAACAAAATCATCCGCTCTACCCCCATAGCCCAACCTACAGCAGGCGTAGGCTTACCCCCTAGCTGCTCAATCATACCGTCATAACGGCCACCACCACATACGGTACCCTGTGCACCTAATTTATCAGTGACCCATTCAAAAACAGTTTTGCAATAATAGTCTAACCCCCTCACTAAACGAGGGTTAACCTCATAACTAATGCCTGCGGCGTCTAAAAGTTCACGCAAACGCTCAAAGTGCACACGAGATCCATCATCTAAGTAACCATAAAAATCAGGTGCACCGTCTAACAATGCCTGAGTGCTTTCATCCTTACTGTCTAGCACACGCAATGGATTAGTCGTGACACGACGCTGACTGTCTGCATCTAACAAAGCCATATTAGCTTGCAAAAATGCCACTAAATCAGTTCGATAGGCAGCCCGAGCTGCGGCACTACCTAACGTGTTCAACTGCAATTTTACAGCACCTTGCAAACCTAATTGCCGCCACAGACGCGCTGTCATTATAATTAGCTCAGCATCTACATCTGGACCGTCTAAACCATAGACCTCTGCACCAAACTGGTGAAACTGTCTTTGGCGACCTTTTTGTGGGCGCTCATAGCGGAACATAGGTCCGTGATACCACAAACGTTGCACTTGATTATAGGTCAACCCATGCTCTTGAGCAGCACGCACACAGGACGCTGTGCCCTCTGGCCGCAAGGTCATGTTGTCGCCATTGCGATCTGCGAAGGTATACATTTCTTTTTCAACCACATCAGTGGCTTCGCCGATTGAGCGACAAAATAAATCTGTTTTTTCCGCGATGGGCATACGGATTTCTTGATAACCGTACTGGTCAAACACTAACTTTACCTGTGCTTCAAAAAACTGCCACAACGGCGTTTGAGCCGGCAATATATCGTTCATGCCGCGAATGGCTTTTATAGACGCCAAAATGTGTTCCTTATTTAATGGAGGTGTCGCTAACTAATGCAGGTCTATTTGCTTAACGTAAGGCGCGCAATATCTTTACGTGTATGTGGTTTTAGATCAATTGTTCGGCCATCAAATGTCATGGTAGCAACGCCAGAAGAGCGTCCCAACAACACTTCTATAGGCGCAGTGATCACTTGTTCTATGGTATCTCCTGCAGAGTACAAGTCTGACAGTACCATTTTACCATTCGCATCTTTAATCTCTACCCAGCAGTCTTTATCAAACACCATGACTAACTGTGCTTGGTTTGGCAGCAGCACAACGGCATCAGTAACTTCTTTGGGCGCTTGCTCTGTTGCCGCTTCTGCAACTGGATCGACCACCGGCTCAACCACAACAACTTGCGCCTGTTCACTCTCTATAATTGACTCAGCTTCTGGCACAATCGCATCTACTTCACTCTCATTTGTTAAAAGTAGAAGTAAGTCAAGGTTGGCATCATCAGTATCTAAGCCTTCAACTAAGGTGCCACTGGGGAGCTCTTGCTCTGCACCACTGGATAGTTGTGGCAACATTTGGCTACCATTTTGGCTTTGCCACCAAACGATTGACGCCGCCACCAAACCCACAACAAAGACAATTGAGATTAACTTAACCCAAGTATCACCGGGCTTACTTTGCTGGACACCCTTGCGGATAGCTGACATGGGCTTGGCACTGTTATTAGGCACACCATAGGCTAAATCAAACTCGGCCACTAGGGCTTGGCCATCTAAACCCAGATGACGCGCATATGAGCGAATATACCCTCGAGCAAATACAAAGCTTGGAATCAACTCAAAGTCATCTTCTTCAATAGCATTAATGACTTTTGAGGTTAAATGTAAATCACGGGCTGTTTCTTTTTGAGACAGACCCTGTTCCTCGCGAGCTTGGCGCAATAAGTGACCAGGAAAGCCTGGCAACTGTCCGTCTAATTCTGGTTGATCCTGCATATCTAATGGTTCCAAATCACTCACTATCAGTACCTTTTAATGTTATTCGACGCTGAGTTAATTAATATTAGTCAGACTTATCTATGGTGCTTTATAGACCCATCATAACGCCCATTTTTGGACACTGCCAGTATAGGGAAGTTCCTTAACTATATTTGCTTAGCTTGAATACGTGCAGCATGCTCTGCACTGCGACGCGTACGGTCTTTAACTTGCCCTACTAACTGGCCACAGGCAGCGTCAATATCATCCCCACGAGTAGACCTAATCGTCGTAATAATGCCTGATTTAGCCATAATACGCTGAAACGCTTCGATTTGTGGTCTTGGACTTCTGCGGTAATCTGAGCCTGGAAATGGATTAAAAGGAATCAAATTAAGTTTACAGGGTACACGCTTTAGCACTTGAGCCAATTCGCGGGCATGCTTAGGCTGGTCGTTGATACCATCAATCATGGTGTACTCCATGGTAATTACCCGCTTATCGCTCAAATTTTCTAAATAACGATTACAGGCATCCAACAATGCATCAATATTGTACTTTTTATTCACTGGCACCAGCTCGTTGCGCAGCAAGTCATTGGGTGCATGTAAAGAAATAGCTAGGGATACATCAGTGATCTGGCTCAAGCGATCGATTGCTGGAACCACACCCGCCGTGCTTAAGGTGACACGGCGCTTGGACAAGTTATATGCATTATCGTCCATCATCAGCGCAATGGCTGGCGTGACACTGTCAAAATTAAGTAAAGGCTCACCCATGCCCATAAAAACAACATTAGTCACCCGCCGTGGTCCATTGGGGTCGACAGGGCCAAATGACTTAATAGCAATACGCAGTTGGCCAATTATTTCAGCTGAGGTTAAGTTACGGTTAAACCCCTGCTTGCCCGTAGAACAAAAACTACAATCCAAGGCACAGCCCACTTGAGATGAAACGCACAAGGTGGCGCGATCACCCTCAGGTATAAGTACCATCTCAACTTTATTGCCACCAGACACGGCAATTACCCATTTACGGGTACCGTCTTTAGAGTCCCCACGGTAAATGACTTCAGGCTCTACAATTTCAGCGCTTATAGTTAGCTTTTCACGCAATTTTTTACTTACGTTAGTCATGCTCTCAAAGTCATCTGCACCAAACTGATGAATCCATTTCATCACCTGAACTGCTCGAAACTTCGGCTCGTCCATGGTCTTGAAAAAGGCTTCCATTTGCGCCTGTGAAAACCCCAGAATATTTATTTTTGTGCTGACTTCGGACATTTTAAGACCTGTAATTAATCCATAGTTTTGCGCAGCCATTTATTTGGTCTAAACGCAATGCGGCGTTCACTAGGAACGCCGCACGTTGCATGCTGCTATTGCTGCTAAAAAATTAGCCAAAGCCATAACAGCCTACTTTAACCGACGGCTATTAGCCACCGAAGAAGTAGGCAATTTCACGAGCGGCTGACGTGGTAGAGTCAGATCCGTGTACCGCGTTTGCATCAATCGATTCTGCAAAGTCGCCACGAATTGTTCCTTCAGCAGCTTCTTGTGGGTTAGTAGCGCCCATTAGATCACGGTTCTTATTGACAGCCCCTTCGCCTTCAAGCACCTGAACAACAACAGGACCAGAAGTCATAAAAGAAACCAAGTGCCCAAAGAAAGGACGTTCGCTGTGCTCAGCGTAAAAGCCTTGAGCTTCAGCTTCTGATAACTGCTTCATTTCCATACTAACAACTTTAAGGCCATTAGTTTCAAACCGAGAAACAATTTTGCCGATTACATTTTTTGCTACAGCATCAGGCTTGATGATGGACAGAGTGCGTTCTACCGCCATGGTATTCTCCAAACAGTGGGACCCATTAAATGGGTTAATATTAAAAAAGCAAAGACGTACTAACATGTACGAGAATTTTGACCGCGTAATGATACGCTGTTTTATACGCTTTTAATAGACTGCGGGACGTTAATCTAACTCATCTATCCATGCTGTCTGAATAGCTTCCAAGACCTTTTCTCCACAACGCTTGGGGTCATCATTAAAGTCTGGCAAAGCCATAACCCACTCCATTAAATCTGTGAACCTCACCATTCGCGGGTCTACATCTGGATGAACTTCATACAACTCAATGGCAATATCTAACGTATCTGTCCAAACCATGCTCATAGGCACCTCCCGAGGTTTTAATTAGCTCTAATGCGCTTCAGATACAATATTAATAGTGTACTTTGGAATTTCCACTACTAAATTATCCTCAGCGATAACAGCCTGACAACTGAGCCTGGAATCTGGCTCCAAACCCCACGCCTTATCTAACATATCATCTTCTAGCTCGTCCGACTCAATCATTGAATCGAACCCTTCGCGCACGATAACGTGGCATGTTGTGCAAGCACACGATTTTTCACATGCATGCTCTATATCAATTCCGTTCTCTTTAGCGGCATCTAAAATAGTCTGCCCTGCAGGCGCCTCAAATACTTGCCCCTGTGGGCAGAGTTCGGCATGTGGCAGAATAATAATTTGTGGCATTTGAGTTAACTCCTAGGCTTGTCACTGTTATTGCAGTTTTTTTACAGCTGATCTATAGACTTGCCCGCCAGGGCAAGCTTAATACTGTCATCCATACGCATCGCTGCGAAGGCATCACTGGCCTTAGCCATTTCTTCAATTTGTTTCGCAATCGCATGATGATCATGGCCATTTCGAGCCGCAACTAATCGCTGCATCTGGTTCTCAATAACCTGTTGCTGCTGCGAGGTAAGGAGACGCGCTCCATCCTCCGCTAGCGCCATCGTTATAGCTTCTCCAAGACGATCCGCCTCAACCTGCTGTTCTCGCAGACTACGGGCGCTGCGATCGTCCTCTACATTAGTCCAGCTGGCTTTGATCATATCTGCAATCTGCACATCAGACAGTCCATAAGACGGCTTCACTTGCACTGACGCAGCCACTCCCGAGGTTAATTCACGAGCACTCACCTCTAACAAGCCATCCGCATCGACCTGAAAGGTCACTCGGATTTTAGCAGCACCCGCTGCCATTGCCGGAATACCACGCAAATCAAAACGAGATAGAGATCGGCAGTCCTGCACCAATTCTCGCTCGCCTTGCAAAACGTGGATAGCCATCGCTGTTTGGCCATCTTGATAGGTGGTAAATTCTTGGGCACGAGCCACTGGAATAGGCGTGTTACGGTCGATAACTCGTTCCACTAAACCCCCCATGGTTTCCAAACCCAAGGATAATGGCAACACATCAAGCAACAATAACTCTTCGCCACTTTGATTGCCTGCCAATACGTCGGCCTGACGCGCTGCACCCAAAGCGACTACTCTATCTGGGTCAATATCGGTTAGTAGTGGCTGCTGAAATAAGTCTGCTACTCTTTCCTGCACTCGGAGGCTGCGAGTTGAGCCCCCCACCATCACGATTCGAGCAATATCACCTAGCGCTACTTTGGCGTCACGTAAGGTACGCTTAGTCGCTCTGACAGCTTTATCTATAATAGGGTCTAATAATAGGTTCATTCGCTCACGAGTGAGCTCTAAGTCTGCATAGGTCGCATCACCTGGCCAACCGTCAAATGATAACTCGGTGCTGCAGACATCACTTAATAGCTCCTTCCCTGCTCGGGCCAAGCGCAGCAAAAAACGCTGCTCAGCTAAGCCCAACTCTGCTGGTATTTGGCGCTCTTGACGCATCCACTCAGCAAGCGCATGGTCAAAGTCATCTCCCCCTAAGGCTGAATCACCTCCAGTTGCAAGCACCTCAAAAACACCCTGCTCCATACGTAATATAGAAATATCGAATGTGCCACCACCTAGGTCAAATACAGCAATAGTGCCTTGCTCTTGCTGATCCTGCTCTAAACCATACGCCACTGCCGCAGCCGTTGGCTCATTGAGTAGGCGCAATACTTGAATACCCGCTAATTGAGCAGCATCTTTAGTAGCTTGACGCTGAGCGTCATCAAAGTAAGCAGGCACCGTAATCACTGCACCAACCAATTCACCACCTAGGCTACTCTCTCCACGCTGCACCAAAGCACGGAGAATGTCTGCAGAAACTTGCACAGGGCTTTTCAAACCTGACACAGTGTTGATCAGGGGCATGCCCTGATCACAGGCTTCAAATAGGTAAGGCATGCTTTCGCCAAGGCGCTTTACATCATCAATGCCACGACCCATTAAACGCTTAACAGACATTACTGTGTTAGCCGCATCATCTACTAAATGAGCCTGAGCCTTAATGCCTACCTGAGGCAGCTCGTCGGCCAAATAGCGCACCACAGAGGGTAACAAATGTTCACCGCGGCTATTAGCTAAGGTTTCTGCTTGCCCACTACGAACACTGGCCACTAACGAGTGAGTGGTGCCAAGGTCTATGCCGACAGCGAGTTTACGTTGGTGAGGTTTGGCGCTTTGACCGGGCTCTGCAATTTGCAACAAGGCCATGTGTGTATTCCTTAATCGAGCAACGCGCCCTCAAGGGCGTCTAATTGCTGCTGTAACTTAACAATAAACTGAAGCTTACGCACGCTTGTTTCTGCAATTTCAAAGTTTGACGAACCATAAGCCTGAGCGAACTCACTTTCTAGCTGGCTAGCCTGGTGCTGAAGTCGAGACGACATAGAATCCATTTGTGTTTCTGGGTCTTGGGCCTGAGACATCTCTTCTAGGGATTCTCGCAGCTCTATTTGCTGCAACAAAAAATCCATCGGCATTTGTGTGTTGGTCGGCGCTAATGGATCCATACCTTGAAGCTGAAGCAAATAAATGCCACGCTTTAACGGCTCGCTCAAGGTTGCGTAGGCTTGGTTCAAATACGCCGTTATTTGTACCGCCCGTCTTTGATCACTATCAGACTTTGATACAAAGCGGTCGGGGTGGTGCTGCTGCTGTAGCTGTCGATGAGATTGGCGCAGTGCCACGGAGTCCACTGCAAAATCACAAGACAAGCCATAACAAGAGAAATAATCTTGACTAATATCCATAGTTCTAAAATACCGAAAACTGCCTAAACGTTAAAGCTTTCACCACACCCACACTCACTTTTGGCGTTGGGGTTATTAAATTGAAAACCTTCATTAAGACCTTCTTTGGCATAATCTAGCTCTGTACCATCTAAATACAACAAGCTTTTCGGATCAATCACCACTTTCACACCCTTGCTGTCAAAGATTGCATCATCTGCAGATATCTTATCGACAAACTCTAAAATGTAAGCCATACCTGAGCAACCCGTGGTACGGACACCCAGTCGCACACCCTCACCTTCACCGCGATTAGCTAAGTAGTTAGTGACATGGTCGGCGGCTGCCTGTGTAATGGTAATGGCCATGATGACTTCCTCTTCCTCTTATTCTTACTTAATAACGCCTAGGCGTTATTGCTTACTTTTGTAATTGTGAATTGCGGCTTTAATCGCATCTTCAGCAAGCACAGAACAGTGAATTTTTACCGGTGGTAATGCCAACTCTTCAGAAATATTGGAATTACGAATTTCCCCAGCTTGATCCAAAGTCATGCCCTTCATCCATTCCGTAACTAATGAACTTGACGCTATGGCAGAGCCACAGCCATAGGTTTTAAACTTGGCATCTTCAATGACACCATCATCATTTACTTTAATCTGCAGACGCATTACGTCGCCACACGCTGGTGCTCCAACCATGCCTGTGCCTACATGCGCGTCTGCTTCGTCCATTTTTCCCACGTTACGTGGGTTTTCGTAATGGTCAAGAACCTGTTCGCTATATGCCATGTGCTTATCCTCTCAATCTATTGTATGTGCAGGCTGTGTAAATCACACAACCTTATTATGCGAAGACCACTGGGCCTTCAGCCCGCTTTCTTAGTGCGCCGCCCACTGTACAGTGTCCAAATCGACACCATCTTTGTACATGTCCCACAAGGGCGATAACGCTCGTAATTTGGTCACAGCGTTAAGTGATAACTCAATCGCCTGATCAATGTCTTCTTCCGTAGTAAAGCGTCCGATGCTAAAACGAATTGAACTATGCGCCAGCTCGTCATTCATACCCAAGGCACGCAGTACGTAAGACGGCTCTAAGCTAGCCGACGTACACGCCGAGCCAGAAGAAACAGCTAACTCACGTAAAGACATGAGCAAAGACTCACCTTCTACAAAATTAAAGCTTATGTTGGCGTTACCTGCTACTCGCTGTGTTGGATGGCCGTTCATATACACTTCTTCCATGTCCTTAACGCCATCCCACAAACGCTTACCTAAGCGGGCGATACGGGTGTTGTCAGAGGCCATTTCTTCTTGTGCAATCGCAAACGCAGCACCCATGCCGACAATTTGATGAGTGGCTAAGGTACCAGAGCGCATGCCGCGCTCATGGCCACCACCATGAATTTGGGCTTCCAAACGAACACGTGGCTTACGGCTTACGTACAAAGCACCCACACCCTTAGGCCCATAGGTTTTATGGGCACAGAAAGACATCAAATCAACTTTAGATACCGCTAAATCAATGGCTATTTTACCAGTACTTTGAGCAGCATCAACATGAAATATCACCTTATTGGCGCGGGTTACTTCACCAATGGCCGTAATGTCTGTCACTACTCCAATCTCATTATTCACATGCATCAAGGACACTAAAATAGTGTCTTCACGCAGGGCTTCAGCAACTTGTTCAGCACTAATAATACCGTCTGATGTAGGCTCTAAATAAGTCACTTCGAAGCCTTCACGCTCAAGCTGGCGACAGCTATCCAACACTGCCTTGTGCTCAATTTTCGAGGTGATAATGTGCTTACCTTTTTTGTGATAAAAATGCGCCACACCCTTAATAGCGAGGTTATCTGACTCGGTCGCACCCGATGTCCAAACAATCTCCCTTGGATCAGCATTAATTAGATCAGCAACCTGGCGACGAGCATTCTCTACCGCTTCCTCTGCCTGCCAACCATACACGTGAGACCGTGACGCTGGGTTACCAAAGTTACCCTCCTGCGTCAAACAATCACACATCAATTTCGCAACCCTTGGATCTACAGGTGTAGTTGCTGAGTAGTCCAAAAAAATAGGCAATTTCATGTATATTCTCCACTGTCACATACAGCTATTAGTCAATCTTCAAAACAGATGAGCAGATAATTACTCACTTACAAAATTTAGGAACTCAGCGGTATTAGCTTGTTCTATTTGACGCTGCGCATGGGCTTGTATTTCACCTTGGCTAACCAAGTCAGCTAAACTAATATCACTCAAAAAGGAATGAATTTGATTACTCAGGTCAGTCCATAGGTGATGCGTCAAGCACATTTTTCCTGCTTGGCAGTTTTCTGTACCTCTGCAGCCAGTGGCATCAACAGCTTCATTGACTGCGTCAATCACCTGCGCCACAAAAATATTTTCTGCTTCTCGGCTCAGACAATAACCACCGCCTGGGCCCCGAACACTTTGCACTAAACCTTGGCGACGTAACTTAGAAAAAAGCTGCTCTAGGTAAGACAATGAGATCACTTGGCGTTCTGAAATATCAGCCAAACTTATTGGCTTATCAGACGCATGGATAGCAAGGTCTAACATTGCAGTCACCGCGTAACGGCCTTTGGTAGTGAGCTTCATTAGACCGCCTCAGTTTTAATTATACTCTATTTTACTAAAACCTGACTAAATTAGTCAAGTATTAAAGCGCTTCTATTAAAGGCCCATTTTATACTGGTTTATCAGTTGCAGGATCAATGGCTGCCTCAAAGTCTGCAACATTTAAGGCCGGCAGGTTTTCATCTACATAACTTGCATCTAACTCTTTCATTTTAGCCGCCATGCAATGCAATTTCCTGTCCACTGCATGCATATGATCCAGAATGGCAGATAAAGATTTAGCCACCGGATCTGGCAGGTCTGAGCTCATGCCATAGGCGTCAAACTTGTCAGCCAGGTCTTGGCGTAACTTTTGTTCAGCCTCGCTGGGCCTTTCAATAATACGCCCAGGAATGCCAACCACGGTTGCATTTGCGGGAACAGCTTTAGTCACCACAGCATTGGAGCCCACGCGAGCATTTTTACCCACTTCAAAAGGGCCCAATATTTTTGCCCCAGCACCCACTACCACACCGTCGTTCAGCGTGGGGTGGCGCTTACCTTTGTCCCATGTTGTGCCACCTAAGGTCACGCCGTGGTATAAGGTTACGTCGTCCCCAATAATGGCTGTTTCACCAATCACTACACCCATGCCGTGATCAATAAAAAACCGATGACCAATTTGTGCCCCAGGATGAATCTCTATTCCTGTAAGCCAGCGAGTTACGGTAGACAGGTAACGCCCTAACCACTTAAGCCCAATATTCCAAAAAGTGTGGGCTATACGATGCAACAGCAAAGCGTGTAAGCCGGGATAGCAGGTAAGCACCTCAACAAAATTTCTTGCCGCTGGATCGCGGTGAAAAACGGAGGCGATATCTTCTTTCAGATGTCTAAACATGACCTTAATCCTAAATTAGTGGAGCGCAGCTCAACGCTTGCCTAAACGACAGCATTAGTCAATTACTAGGCAGATGTGGATTATATGGTGTCTAACGCAGCTTTTTCAACGTGCGCTGCGTGGCCGTTAAGATACCACGCATAATGTTATGCTCAATTCGATCCATTCGGGCACGAACATACAAGCGCCTTAAACGAGCCATTAGCTGACGCGGGCTTTCTGGGTCTAAAAACTCAACGTCTACTAAGGTTTCCTGCATGTGATCAAACAACTTTTCCATTTGGTCATTAGTCGCCAACTCTTCGTCCCATTCGGTTCCCCAAATAGGCGCAGGCGCATCACCTTTTTCTCCAGCCAATACGGCCATACGTAATTCATAAGTAACCACCTGCACTGCTGCAGCTAGGTTGAGCGAACTAAAGTCTTCGTGAGAGGGTATATGTACGTGAAAATTACACAGGTGCAACTCTTCGTTTGTAAGGCCACGGTCTTCGCGGCCAAACACAAACGCAACGTCATGCTTTGGCAGCTCCGCTAAGGCCTGCGCAGCGGTTTGTCTGGGGTCTAGTAAAGGCCACGGAATATTGCGACTGCGGGCACTAGTCCCTACCACTAAACCACAACCCTCTATCGCCTCTGCTAAGCTACCCACTACTTTGGCATCAGCCAAAACGTCTTGTGCACCCGCAGAGCGAGCATCCGCCTTACCACTGGGAAATTCCCGCGGCTCTACCAACACTAAATTGTGCATACCCATGTTCTTCATGGCTCGGGCCGCGCCACCAATGTTGCCGGGGTGCGAAGTATTTACCAAGACAATGCGCGCGTTGGCCATTAAATTTTGCATGAAAGCTGCTAACCTAAGAATGAATAAATTTCGAAGTGGCAATAATAGCGATATTCCATAATTTTGTCGTGGTTAGAACGCGAATCTGTAAGCGTAACTGGGTTTTTTTACCACTTTTTTGCTATACTGCTCGCCTTCGACGCATTTGCGTCCCGTTCTTTATAAACTTTAAGGTAATTCACCCATGCTTCCGCTAATTAACATTGGCCTGCGTGCCGCGCGTATCGCTAGCGAACAACTCGTCAGATCAATGGAACGACTGGATCTGATACACGAAGAAGGCCAGGAACTCGATGCCCATATACGCAAGCAGTGTGAAGGCGCCGAACGCACTATCGCCTATGAAATCCATAAAGCCCACCCAGAGCAGGGTGTGATTGGCGCAGTTGCTGGTGAAATGAATCCTCCGGCAGAGGCACCAAGTAAAGTGTGGCGCATCAGCGCTATTGACGGCCTGGACCAGTATGCCCACAGCTTACCCATGTTTACCTTAACTATGGCCTGCTACGAAGACGGTAAGTTAGCCCACTCTATTATCATTTGCCCTTGCAGTGGTGAAGAATTTTGCGCCAGTAAAGGCCGTGGCGCTCAACTTAACGGCCGCCGGATTCGTGTTAGTAAACGCGCTACGTTGGTTGGGTCTCAGATATTTGGTGGTGGTAACCAAAACCGTGAAGACCTGTCAGACTTCGATCGCGGCCAAGCTATTTCCCGCAATCTATTTAGCCAAGGCGCCACTAACTATGCCCAACTAAGCAATAATATGGCATTGGCTTACACTGCGGCTGGGCGCATAGATGCCCTATGGCACAGCAGTTTAGACCATACAGCAGACGCTGGTTTATTGCTAATATTGGAAGCAGGCGCTTTGGCAGCCAACTTTACCGGCGGCTCACCTTTGAATAACGGCGAGCTAGTCTGTGCTAACTCTAAGCTTCTCAAGCTTATGCTTAAAGCTGTCCATAGCGCTTAGTCTTAGACCTATAGGTTACTTCGCGTTGCTGCGCTCATAACGCTTTATGAACGCAGCAACGCCATTGTTACTACTGCTCTTCTAAATCCTGCTCAAAGCCTTCGCCTTCTTCAAAGCCTTCACCTTCAATTACCTCTTCTTTTGGTGGAACAATAAGGTCTTCTTGGGTAATCCCTAGCAGTATCAACACATTGGCCGCTACATAAATAGAGGAGTAGGTACCCACGAAAACGCCAATCGTCAACGCTAACGCAAAGCCGTGAATCAACTCACCACCAAACACTAAAAGCGCCATTAACACCAAAAGCGTTGTAATGGATGTCACTAAAGTGCGCCCTAACGTTTGTGTCAAAGACTCATTGATAATTTCAATGGTAGTGCCCTTACGCATTTTACGGAAGTTCTCTCTAATTCGATCAGACACCACAATAGTGTCGTTCAACGAGTAACCAATCACTGCCAAAATTGCAGCCAATACCGTGAGGTCAAAGTCCAGTTTAAATATTGAGAAGATTCCCAATACAATGATTACGTCGTGAACTAAAGCCACCACCGCACCCACCGAAAATTTAATTTGAAAGCGCAGAGCTACGTAGATCATTACAATAGCCAGCGCCAGCAGCATCCCTAAGCCACCCTGCTCGGTAAGCTCTTCGCCTACTTGAGCACCAACGTACTCAGAACGACGAAGCTCAACACTGGAGGTTGATGCTGATTGTAAAGCAGTGAGTACTTGCTCACCTACCTTGTCGTTAAAGGTTTGACCAAGACGAACCAACACATCTTTTTCAGACCCAAAGTTCTGCACTACGGCGTCGTCAAAGCCAGCACCCTGTAATTGGCTTCTCACATCAACTAAACTTGGGGCCTGCTCATAGCCCACTTCAATTAACGTGCCACCAGTAAAGTCTAAACCAAACTGCAGTTGATTTACTGCCAAGGAGATCAGCGCACCTAAAACCAGAGCAATAGACATAGCTCCTGCTATTTTACGCAGGGCCATAAAGTTAACAATCTTCATGTCGCTCATTTACCTGCTCCCCTAAACAAAGGCCATATTTTAATATCTGTAATCTTTCTACCACCATATATACCATTTACCATGGCACGGCTCACCATGACGGCTGTAAACATAGAGGTGACAATACCAATAGACAATGTTACTGCGAAGCCTTTCACAGGGCCTGTGCCCACAGCGTACAAGATAATCGCCACCAATAAAGTGGTGATGTTGGCATCAAAAATAGTGCTGAACGCTCTTTCGTAACCTGCGTGGATAGCCGATTGTGGTGCCATGCCTGCTCTCAACTCTTCTTTAATGCGCGAGAAGATAAGCACGTTAGCGTCTACTGCCATGCCCACTGTTAGCACCACACCGGCAATGCCTGGCAATGACAACGTGAAGCCCAGTAAAGACATTACTGCAGCCACTAAAAGTAAGTTAAAGGCTAGGGCTACGTTAGCAATAACACCAAACACGCCATAAAATGCCAACATGAATACCACAACAAGAGCCAAACCAATTTGCACAGAGGTTAAACCAAGGTCTATATTTTCCTGACCTAGGCTTGGCCCCACGGTGCGCTCTTCAACAAAATACATTGGTGCTGCTAAAGAACCAGCCCGCAATAGTAAAGCCAATTCAGAGGCTTCACCCGCCCCATCAAGCCCCGTAATACGAAAACTGTTGCCTAAGGCTGTTTGAATAGTGGCCAAAGAAATAATGCTTTTTTCCACATAGGACTGGCGCTGATCAACCAACTGGCCATCAACCTCGACCACTTTTATACGAGACTTATGCTCGACAAACACCACAGCCATCCGCCGCTTAACTGCATTTCTGGTAATCCGGTTCATCAGCTTACCCCCTTGGCTATCAAGGTCTATATTCACCTGAGATGAACCAGTTTCATCAAAATTGGACTGCGCATTAGACACGCTAGTACCACTGATAATGAGGCCTTTTTCTAAGGTTGCTTTACGGTTAGGGTTGGACCTAAAAGTGAATTCCTCAGTGGCAACTCTTGCAGCACCCGGCTTAGCTTCTAAGCGAAACTCTAGGTTTGCCGTAGCACCTAGCACACGCTTGGCGGCGGCAGTATCTTGCACACCAGGCAGTTGAACCACAATTCGGTTACGCCCTTGGCGCTGAACTAATGGCTCTGCAACACCCAATTCGTTAACACGATTACGCAAGGTAGTTAAGTTTTGGTTAACCGCATAGTCCTCAATTTCTCGCACTGTCGATTCATTCAGGCTAACAAGAAGGTAGTAAGCACTGCCTTCATCTTCAGCACTCATCAAAAACTCACTATAACTGGATTTAAGCTGAGATCGCGCTTGGTCTCGAACTTCTGCGTCCATAAATTTAATGCGCAAACTGCCGTCAGCTTCACGGGAAACTGCGCGGTAACGTAGCTTTTCAGCACGCAAGGAGGTCTTAATTTCACTCACGTATACGTCTAAGCGCTGCGCTACCGCCTGCACCATGTCTACCTCAAGTAAAAAGTGCACTCCACCCCTTAGGTCCAAACCCAGCTTCATAGGTCCAGCACCTAAGTTGGTTAACCAATCAGGGGTAGTGGGGGCAAGGTTAAGTGCTGTGACGTACTTATCCCCTAACGCATCACTTAATACCGCTTTAGCCTGCAACTGAGACTCGGAATTGGTCACACGTACCAGTACGTTTTTAGTAGTTAACTCAACGTCTTTAGCACTTAAACCAGCTTGATCTAGGGCATAAACTGCTTCATCAAGCACCTGCTCATCAATTACGGTAGCACTTCTTGCGCCAGAAATTTGTATAGCCAGATCATCTGGGTATAAGTTTGGCAGAGCATATAGCCCACCAAGGGCCAAACTCACAATAATGAGTAAGCTTTTCCATAAGGGATAACGATTTAACACAGGCTTTCCTTGAAGAACAAGTCATAAAAAAAGCCTCATTGCCAGCCACAGACGGCGAAGACAACCAAGGCTTTGACACTACAAAATTAAATAGACTTAATAGTGCCTTTTGGCAAAACAGAAGCCACAGCTGCTTTTTGGAAGTGAGAATCCACACCATCAGCTAAGGTAATAGTAACGAAGTCGTCACTCACTTTAGCCACTCTACCAATCATGCCGCCGTTAGTTACCACCTCGTCACCTTTGGCCAAACCACCCATCAGGTTCTTATGATCCTTAGTGCGTTTTGATTGTGGACGCCAAATCATAAAGTAAAAAACTGCAGCAAATATCACCATCATGATCACAAGAGAACTTGTATCACCACCAGGTGCTGCTCCGCCTTCGGCTATGGCTGACTCAATAAAGAAACTCATATTATCTCCAACATTATTAACTAAAAAATAAATTATTTATTCAAAGCAGGTGTGGCTAAACCACGCCTGCTGTAAAAATCATCGACAAAACTGTCCAATGTACCTGCTTCCAGTGCCTTACGCAATCCTGCCATGAGCCGCTGATAGTAATGCAGGTTATGAATGGTATTAAGCTGCGCACCCAACATTTCACGACACTTATCTAAATGATACAAGTAAGCCCGAGAAAAATTGCTGCAGGTATAGCAGTCACACTCTTTATCAAGTGGCCCAGGGTCTGTTTTATGTACGGCATTACGGATTTTAACTACCCCGTCAGTAATGAACAAGTGTCCATTACGGGCATTACGAGTAGGCATAACGCAGTCGAACATATCAACTCCACGTCGAACGCCCTCAACTAAATCCTCTGGCTTACCCACACCCATCAGATAACGTGGTTTATCAGCGGGCAATTTAGGGGCTGTATGAGCGAGCACCCTTAACATGTCATCTTTAGGCTCACCGACAGACAAACCGCCAATGGCAAAGCCATCAAAATCTAACTCTGCCAAACCCTCTAGGGATTCATCACGCAGCTGCTCGTACATACCGCCTTGCACTATACCAAACAGGGCTGAAGGGCTGTCACCATGGGCATCCTTGCTGCGTTTAGCCCAACGCATGGAGCGACGCATTGAAGTAGCCGCTTCTTCCTCCGTTGCTGGGTAAGGCGTACATTCATCAAAAATCATCACTACGTCTGAGCCTAATTCTTGCTGCACTTGCATCGACGATTCTGGCGTCATAAATACCGTATCACCATTAACTGGCGACTGAAACTTAACACCTTCTTCATTGATTTTAGCGCCTAAGCTAAATACTTGAAACCCACCAGAGTCTGTAAGAATTGGTTTTTGCCACTGGGCAAAATTATGCAAATCACCATGCAGTTTTATCACTTCAGTGCCAGGGCGTAACATTAAGTGAAAGGTGTTACCCAGGATAATTTCTGCGCCAGTGGCCTCAATATCTCTGGGCAACATGCCTTTTACCGTTCCGTAAGTACCCACTGGCATGAAGCACGGAGTTTCTACCGAACCACGAGGGAAGGTTAACCGGCCTCGACGCGCTTCACCACTTTGGGCCAGACGCTCGAATTTCATAAAACAACGACGACTCATGTCCGCTCCAAGGCAGAAGATTTTGGGGTCACTAACATAGCATCACCATAACTAAAAAAACGATACCCTTGCTCAATAGCTTTTGCATAAGCGTTCAATACATAATCTCGGCCTGCAAAAGCACTCACCAGCATTAGCAAAGTTGATTCAGATAAATGGAAGTTAGTCACTAGAGCGTCAACACTTTTAAAACGATACCCGGGATAAATAAAGATCCGTGTTTCATCCTTAAAAGGAGCAATTTCGCCATTAGCACTGGCACTCTCTAGAGCCCTTACACACGTTGTACCCACAGCAACTACTCGGCCGCCATTGGCCCGGGCACGTTTAACAGCATCACACACTGTTAAATTCACTTCCACTAACTCACCATGCATATGATGGTCTTCAATACGTTCAACTTTGACTGGCTGAAAAGTTCCTGCGCCCACGTGCAAGGTCACATAAGCTACATTTACCCCCTTAGCTGCTATAGAATCCAAAAGGGGCTGGTCAAAATGCAGCCCTGCAGTGGGTGCCGCAACAGCCCCATGGTGCTCGCCAAATACGGTTTGGTAACGTTCACGGTCTGCAGTGTCATCTGGACGATCTATGTAGGGGGGCAAAGGCATATGGCCCAAGCGTTGCAATACATTTAAAGCAACTTCGCCTTCATCTAAAATGAGCTCAAATAAGGTGCCGTGACGCATAACCATAGTGGCCCATACTTCACCTTCCAATAATAATCTCGCACCTTCTTTAGGCGACTTACTTGAGCGCACATGAGCTAAAAAACTACGCTCTCCCAAAAGTCGCTCAACCAAAACCTCAACACGTCCACCCGATTCTTTCACACCAAACAAGCGTGCAGGAATAACTTTAGTATTGTTTAATACCAGCAAATCACCCAGCTGCAGAAACTCAAGCAAATCGGTAAAACCACCGTGAGATACTACGCCAGACTCACCATTAAGCTGCATTAATCGGCTAGCTGTGCGTTCCGGTGCTGGGTAGCGAGCAATAAGCTCGTTAGGGAGATGAAAACTAAAATCAGAAACTTGCATTAGATCTTGATTGGGGCTCTTGATGATAATCCCAAGGCCTAGGTAACTGGGGTTTCTATAATAACAAAATTGATAGCGGCAGCACAGGCGTATTTGGCGCTTATTTTAGACATTAAAATTTTACTCGCCAGCCGTCTTTGGTTATCTAATGCCTAGTTAATTGGCCATAAAACAGATAAATCACCATCCAATCGTTGACGCTAAAAAAGAACACTGTATACTTCGCTCCTCAATGTGCCAGTGTGGTGAAATTGGTATACACGACGGATTCAAAATCCGTTGCTTCGCGGCGTCCCGGTTCGAGTCCGGGCACTGGTACCAGCGCACATTGCAGCCCTCATTAATCGCTTGGTTTCTGGGGGTTTTTTGTATCTGAAGCACTCATTCCTGCCATGATTCCTGTCATAGATTTTGCTGATCCACACCCAATAAAAAGCACCTAGCTAAGGCATGGGGGAGCCCCCCTATGGCTAATATTGTTAATTGTATTCAGACTCAAAGACACATCAGAGGGTGTTTTGGATGTCTGAAATTGGAGGGAGGGTTAAGTCTGGAGGTAATTCCTTATTCCTCTTAGTTATACGCGAAGCCGGCCTAAGAGTCCCTTCAGAGGGATACTTTAATTATCTATCCCTGCTTAAGCGACTCTTAGGGGGTAATCTACTTATATTACTAAGTAGTATCTTTTTAGGTATATTCTTAGCGACTCACTATAGAAAGTAACTTCTCTAAGCTTAGTAACTACATGACTGTAACCAAATCACATAGCCCCCTCTGAGCCCTCCTGAGAGGCTCTCTGAGGGGGTCTTGGATTAGCTTTCTTTTTTTACTTTTTCAAGACTCATCCATTAGTTATAGCCAGTTGCTATATAAATTTGACTAGATTAAAATACCATTAAGTACGTAAATAGCGTCTTACACAAAACAAGGAATGTCTGACATGAAACGCTCACTAAAACCCCTTGCACTTGCAGCATCAGTGCTATTTACAAACTCAGCCTTTTCAGATGAGACTAAAAATACGCAACAAGCTAACGTAGGCGTCACGATAGGCCTAACTGGTACAAATCTAGAAATATCTACACCCCTAAATAATTATGTTTCAGTGCGTGGTGAAATAAATATTAATGGAAAGGTTGATAGAAAATTAACATTAGAGAACAACCGTTATGACATAACATTTAATCCAGATACAAAATCGTTGTTCGTTGACATTCACCCCTTCTCAGGTGCGTTTTACCTGACTGGAGGTTTAATAAGTCAAAATATTAACTTTGAACTAACGGGTAATACGTCAACTTCGGTTTTTAACTTTAATGGAACATCTTATGCTTACGCTAATGTGGCTGCATTTATGGGTAAGGCTGGCTTCAGTCATTCAACGGCACCTTATCTAGGCCTTGGTTGGTCAAACCGGAACAAGGTTTCATCTGGGGTCGCTTTTTCTTTTGAAGCCGGCTTAATTGATGTTGGAACAGGTAGTGTAGATCTAGCTGTGGAATGTGGCAGTGGATTGAGCAGTTCCCAATGTTCGGCATTACAATCGGATGTAGCGGCTGAGATGAGTAAGGTAAATAGTGACCTTGACAGAAAGCTCTTTTATCCAGTAGTTAAATTAGGTATCAGTTATCGATTCTAAGATGTTTATCTCAAGTGTGCCAAGAAGCTGTAGGTAGCCCCCAGCATATTTAAAAAAGTGAAATTCAAAAGTAAAAAAAGACCACATAGCGATTAACTATGCAGACTTGATTCTAATAAATACTATACATAAATCAATTATTTGCATACACACCCCTAGCCTCTTTAAGCTCCAGAATCACTTATATAAGTGCCAGCCCTCACCCTAATAAACCACGCCACCAAGATTACAAGCGGCTTTCAGTATCTTATCATCAGTAGCTTGTTTAATGGATAGGCCTAACGGACGAGTGAATGCTGTAGTCATACATAGATGTCTGAGCTTGGTTGGATACTGTCGTTGGTAGTGAAGCGACCCTTTACGCGCTGTCACATACTTAGGCAGCTTGGATGTCTTGGGTGTCATATATAGCCTGTTCCATTGAACCTTTCATTGAAAACTACGCCAGCACTAACGTAAGAACCTAGCAACGAAGAGGCATGTAGAAGATAGTTCGAGTCTGGGCACTGGTACCATCGCACGCTCTAGCCCTCATGATACCGCTGGTACATGGGTTTTTTTGTATCTAAAGCACCAATTCCTTGAAAAATATTCTTGCATCTTAAATAAATCTACATAGGATGGGAGCCGGATTACAGCCAGCTTTAACTGTAGCTGCTTCAGACACATTCCATAGTCGAAATTTGAAATAAAAGAAAACTCAGATCCAAAGTAAAGCTAATGCTAAATCCATATTGTTAGCGATGAACCAAGGATGCAACTAATTAGGTGTTACACATTGGAAAGTAAAAGACGTAGCTTATTAAAAGCAACTAGCTGGAGAATTACGGCTACTTGCACTACCACAGTCATAGCATATTTTATTACCGGAAATATAGGGTCGGCCGTTACAATAGGCTCTATTGAGTTTTTTGTGAAATTTGCAATCTATTATTACCATGAGCGTTTGTGGACAAATATAAAATTAAAATAAACTCAATTTAAGAGCAAGATAGTAGCCCGACTCAAGGTGAACTCAAGTAAGGCTGTGGTGCTGCGATTAACTAGGCCGGGGGTGGGATTGTTTCTTGCTGTTGTAAAGTACAAGCCATCTTTATCTGCATAATCGAAGCTAGCGTCATAGTATGGGCATCTTAGGATGTCTATGCAGCAGGCATAAGGCCATGCTTAGAATATTAAAAGCTTTGGGTGAACAGGCAACCAAAGTGAGGTAGCTCTTTGGTTACTCCAGATAGCCGAAGCAAATGCCATGCCAGGGCTTGGTTACTAGAAATAACCGGCTTCCCAAGGCGTTGCTCTGCCTTAAGGATGAGGTGTGCCACCCTTAAACTGGTACATGAAACAAATACACCCTCACAGCTTTCATGAGACCCAAGCTTGATAATGGCATTAAATAAGCTGGCTGAATCTACTCTGCCTACGTCAAAGTCATCTTCTATATCAAAATAACCTGTATGAGAGATCTCTATACCACCATTACTAAGCACATCACTTAAGGCTTGAGTGACTTGAGGCGTATAAGGGGTTAGCAAGGCGATGCGGTTCAGTTTTAAAGCCGCGCACGCAGCCCTGCATGCACTCAGAGGATTACTTACTTTTGCACTAGGATGCTGTGCCAAAATCATTTGTGCCACCCGGTCTTCGCCAATAATAGTGGCGCCTGACGTACAGCCATAGCCAATAGCATCAAATATAAAAGCTTTAGGTAATAGGCTGGCTGCAATGGGCAGATCTGCTTGCATCTTTGCTAAGGTTTGGGGGGTGACCTGCATGGCATTTGCAATACGGGAGTGATAGCAGGCGACACCATCGATGGCTAACATCTGCCGAAACTCATCTTCTATGGTCTGGTCTGTTTGTAACACAATTAGGCCAATTTTTGCAGATTGGCCTAATCCTGAGCCTGTTGAGTAAGGCAGTTTCTGTGCATTGTCCATCGAAAAAGCCCCTATTAAACTCGCCCACACTCGTTCTATTGGCAGGCAATGTGGTTCTTTCGATCTCTTCCTATGACTCTACACTTTGCACTTAGAGCCTAGATTAGGCTTGGCTTGGCGAAAATCGCCAAGCCATTTACAACTAACCTACGATGGAGACATCTTCAGCTTGAATGCCTTTATCACTTTCAGTCACACTAAAGCGCACTCGCTGCCCTTCTAGTAACGACCGATGGCCTTTGCCACGGATAGAACGAAAATGAACAAATACGTCATCACCTTGGTCACGTGTGACAAAACCAAACCCTTTGGTAACGTTAAACCATTTCACAGTGCCAGATTCGCGATTTGGGTCGTCATCCATTTCGTCCCATTGGGCGTCGTCTTCTACAACTGTTGCGATGAACTTAACACCTGTAGCTAACGTAGCAACCCAGAACATGGCAAAAGCCACACCAGCCACCAGCTCAAACTGTGTATCAACGATACTTGAACCGTGAAGGATTTCGTCTAGAATAAAGGGGAATGCCAAAGCGGCAATTAAACTAATGATGAAGCTGTAAGTAAATAGTGTGCGTCTCATAATAACTCGATATCTCAAATTTTATTGTTTTAGGTAAAAAATATTGCACCCCTACCTTTGCCCATGTGCGTATCCTAGCCAGCATAAAGTCGGTACAATCTGCCAAGGTTATAGAAAAACCTGCGCCCAATCAAACACTTGATTTATAAAACCCTATTTTTTTGCAACTTCTTGAGAATATCATGAATAATGCCTCCGAAATCGTCGAATTACAGCAACAAATCGCTTTTCAAGAGCAGACAATAGACACTCTCAATGAAGTAGTCAGCAAGCAGCAAAAAGACCTTACCAGGATAGATCGCGCTTTGGAGTTATTAGCGCAACAAATGGCAAATTTGCAGCAAGCAGCAGATGCAGGGCAAGGTGGCGCTGATGCAAATGAACCACCACCACATTATTAAGTTACTAGGTAGAAAAGCTTTTATTAACGTAAACGTCGAAACGGCTAGACTTACCCTCAAGCCGGTACATAGGTTTGTGCTGGGCAAGGTCTGGAGCAATTCGAGGCCTTTTAACCACGACTCTATGAGTGGCCAAAGCCAGCGCTGGGGCCAATAGGCCATCGGCGTCTTCATCACTGCCTACTAAGTGTCGGAACAGCGCCATTTCTTTTTTTACTTGAGCCGACTTGCCCGTGTGAGGGAACATAGGGTCTAAATAGATGACCTGGGGTGCTTCACTCTGCCAGGTGGCCATCACAGACAAGGCATCTCCCTTTTTTAGGCCCATGCTTGCAACAATGTCTCCCACGTCAATATCCAACGCACCCCTAGCTAAACCATCGGCCAGCAACGCCCGCACTGCAGGATGGCGCTCAACCATAGACACTGGGCAGCCTAGGCTGGCTAGTACGAAGGCATCGCCACCTAAACCTGCTGTTAAATCCAGTATGCTGGGGCGCACTCCACTCTGAATGCCCACAGCCTTGGCGAGCTGCTGCCCTTTGCCGCCACCAAATACTCTTCGGTGACGCGCTTTACCTGCTGCAAAATTAACCCACACTGCGCCACTACGACCATCTGCGGGCTCTAAACCTAAGCCTTGAGACGTAAACCGCAATAAAAAGTCGTAAGTTTTGTTGGTTTTTTTGATTACGGGCACACCCACTTCTATGGCCAATGCAGCCTCTAAAAACTGAAATCCAGCTGCTGCAACAGCTAATTGAGTATCGGTAGTATTAGCCAACATAAGCCTGCTCCTAGGACAATGCGATAGACAACAAATGGCCACATGCCCATACGACTGATGACTTGCATAAACAATACAATACACAACCAAGCACTCGCAAAGGATACTACAAAGGCAATCAGCATAGGGGCCCAAACAATGGCAACTTTGGTGGTTGCCAATTCAAGGGCCATTAAGCTAGATGCCGCTATGATGACCGGAATAGACATCAGAAATGAAAACCGTGCAGCAGCTTCGCGAGTGTAACCGAGCATCAGTGCCGCCGTCATTGTGATGCCTGAGCGAGATGTACCTGGCAACAATGCTAAAGCTTGGGCTAAGCCAATGCACAGGGTGTGGCGCCAACTCATAGTGGCCATTTGATACTGCCTGCGGCTGCGCCAGTCTGCCCAACCCAGTAGCAAACCAAACACTAGAGTCGTTACCGCCACTACCCAAATTTCTCGGGCATTCACTTGTATCCAGCCCTTAAGCACCAGTCCAAAAAATACTGCAGGTAGGGTTGCCACGATCAGCATTAATGCTAGGGTAGCCTGCTGATTCAACCGTTTTTCCTGATGCCACTGCCACAAGCCTAAAACCATAGCGTTCAAATCGCTGCGCAGGTAAATGACCACTGCTAATAAGCTCCCTAAATGAACGGCCACATCGAACGTTAAGCCCTGATCAGGCCAACCTAATAATAAACTTGGAAACAATAAATGAGCAGAACTGGAAATCGGTAAAAATTCAGTCACACCCTGAATTAATGCAATAATAATTGCTTGAAGCCAATCCATAGGTAATCCTCAGTCAGCAACGCAGGCTATTGATAGCGCGGCAATTTTTGCCATGTCACTTCATCACGTAAGTATACTGGCAATGCATCCTCAGGCGCACACTGGCGCCCTAGAGCAAAATCTACCGCTGCTAAGCGGGCCATCTCTAATGCTCTTGGCTCTAGCTCTGAGCAGACCGATCGAGCAGAGGTTAGAATTGCTTCAGGCATATTGTCCACTGCCATGCCACTGCCACAGGCAGCATAAACTGAATTCATCACCTTAACTTGCCCGGGCAAGCACACTCTTTCGGCAACCTGGGGTAGAGCGATTTCGGGGTGGGTTTCGTCAATAATGTATTCACCCCAATATACCTCTGCCATGCGTGCATCTAAACTACAAGCATAGGCTACGTTATCCACATTGGAACGCTGATGACAGCGCAAAGCAAGGGCTGCTAAGGTAGATATGGGGATCACTTTGCAGTCGATACCAAAGGCCAAACCTTGGGCCACCCCTGCGGCAATGCGGATACCCGTAAACGACCCTGGGCCACGGCCGTAGGCAATTGCATCAAGACTAGACATTTTCACATCAGCCTCTAACAATAATTCTTCCACCATAGGCAACAACCGCTGAGTATGCTGCCGCTCTGTAAGCTCCTCTTTACCTATCAAAAGGCCTGTATCGCTCCATAGTGCGACGCTACAAGATGTGCCAGAAGTGTCTAGAGCCAATATTCGAGTCATCGGTAAGGTTACTTGCCAAGCGCTGTAAAAACAGCCTCTTTAATATCATTCACACTACCAACTCCAGCAATGTAGTGATAGGCAGGGGCTGCAGGGCCTTCAGACTCAACTAGGCTGTTGTAGAAATCTATTAATGGTGCAGTTTGGCTATGGTATATATTTAAGCGTTGGCGCACAGTATCTTCTTGGTCATCAGCACGCTGCACTAGGTCTTCACCCGTTATGTCGTCTTTACCCGATAGCTTGGGCGCATTAAACATTAGGTGGTATGTGCGGCCAGATCCAGGGTGCATACGTCGACCACTCATTCGTTTAATAATTTCCTCATCAGCAACGTCAATTTCAATCACTGCATCAATTGAGACACTAGCGTCTTTTAAAGCTTGAGCTTGAGGAATGGTGCGAGGAAAACCATCAAACAAAAACCCCCCTTTACAATCGTCCTCAGTAATCCGCTCCTTAACTAAGTTGATAATTAACTCGTCAGAGACCAAGCCACCTTCGTCCATTATTTTTTTAGCACTTTTGCCTAATTCTGTACCCGCTTTAACGGCTGCACGAAGCATATCACCTGTGGAAATTTGTGGGATACCATACTTTTCTGTGAGGTATTGTGCTTGCGTACCTTTACCTGCGCCTGGCGCACCTAAAAGGATTAACTTCATGATTTAACTCCAAAAAATTTAAATACGGTGGCCATTATTTCACAGCTCAGTCAACCCACGTTCGACTAAAATAAGGTGCCTTAGCAAACACACAAACACAGACACAATTGCAGCCTTGCCTGCTTGCTAAGAAACCCTTTGCTGGAATACACATTTAACTTGGCCGCGTAGTTTAACTAAAACTCTGCTCCAGTGCCACGGCCCTAAAGTGAAAGTGGCTTATAGCCGTTATAAGAGGCCTATCGACATACTATAAACCGTGAGCCTTAGCTTCATCCCAGCCTGCGTCCATGCGCTCTAAGCTGACGTTTTCTAATTGCTCTCCGGCATCTAATAACTTTGCTTCCAAGAAACGAAAACGTCTCTCAAACTTAGCGTTAGCCGCGCGCATAACTTGTTCTGGGTCTTGTTTTAGATGCCTTGCCATATTCACACAGGCAAACATTAAATCACCAAGTTCTTCTAGGGTGTGGTCTTTATCACCACTGGCAAAAGCCTGCTGAACTTCTTCTAGCTCTTCTGTCATGCTCGCAAGCACTGGGGTTATATCAGGCCAATCAAACCCTACATTAGCCGCGCGCTTCTGCAACTTTGCACTACGTTGCATAGCTGGTAATGCAGTAGGCACATCATCCAGTACAGAGTACTGCTGCTTTGCATCACGTTCGTCTTGCTTAATGCTCTCCCATCGTTCCAGTACTTGCTCTGCATCCATTGCCAAAGAGCCTTGCTGCGCATCATTGGCTTGAGGGCCAAAAACATGGGGATGGCGGCGAATGAGTTTATCCGCGATAGTTTGAGCAACATCTGCAAATTCAAAACTACCCTCTTCACGGGCTAGCTGACAGTAAAATACGATCTGAAATAACAAATCTCCCAGCTCATCTCGCAACTGAATCCGATCATCAGATTCTATTGCGTCTGCTACTTCATAGGCTTCTTCTAACGTATGAGGCAAAATGCTACGAAAGTCTTGCTTTAGGTCCCACGGACAGCCGCCATCGGGGTCGCGCAATTGAGCCATAATATCTAACAAGTTTTGCATGGCATCACTGGTACTGCCTATATGTTTAACCATTTTTTTGTCGCCTTACATCTAACACATTAGGAAGCTGGCTTATTTTATCTAAGATCCGACCAAGTAGATCTAGTCGAGGAATATCGATTGTCATAGAAATAGTAGCAGAATGCGTCTTTTTATCGACATTGGTGCTGATACTTCCCAAGTTAACGCTTTCATTACCCAAAACCATAATCACTTCACTTAACAACCCAGATCGATCCACCGCTTCAATAAAGATATCTACGGGGTAAGTGTGCTCACTAGTACCAGACCAATTGACTTCGATAATACGCTGTCGATCACGTTCTGCCATATTCATGATATTAGCGCAGTCTTGTTGATGCACCGAAACACCGCGCGTGAGGGTGATGAAGCCGGTAATAGGATCACCAGGCACAGGCTTACAACAGTTGGCCATAGTGGTAAGCAGGTTTCCTACTCCAGCAATTTGAACATCATTACCAGTTGCAGAGGTGGCCTTAGTTTTGCCATTTAACAAGCTTAGGTCTAGCTGCTTTTTAGACTTAGGGTTTGGCTCTACTTGCAGCTGTGCAGCGTTAATAACCTGTGTTAACCGAAGGTCGCCAGCACCTAACGCAGCATACATGTCATCCACATGTTTAAAGTTTATGGCAGTGGCTATGTGATTGTAATCCACCCCTGAAATAGCCATACGCCGCAGTTCACGCTCAACCAATTGACGCCCAGCTGTTGCGTTTTTGTCTTTATCTAACTGCTTAAAATAATGACCTATTTTCGCCCGTGTGCGCCCAGCATTAACATAGCCTAAGTTTGGATTCATCCAATCTCGACTTGGCGCACCGCCTTTGGACGTCATTATAGAGACTTGATCTCCAGTTTGAAGGCCATAAGTAAGAGGGACTATACGGCCATGTATTTTTGCCCCACGACAGGTATTACCTACCTCTGTATGCACCCGGTAAGCAAAATCGATGGGAGTGGCGCCGTAAGGTAGGTCTACTACGTGCCCGTCAGGGGTGAATACATAAATGCGATCCTGTGCAACATCACCTTTAACTTGGTTAACAAACTCGGCGCCATCGCCCACTTCATCGTGCCACTCCAACACCTGACGCAACCATGCGAGTTTGTCATCATATGAGTTCCCCGCGCTGTTAACATCAGTGCCTTTATAAAGCCAATGGGCGCACACACCAAGTTCGGCTTCGTCGTGCATAGCAAAGGTGCGAATCTGAATTTCCACCACCTTTCCCTCCGGGCCAATGACGGCCGTATGCAAGGAGCGATAGCCATTTTCTTTAGGCGTAGCAATATAATCATCGAATTCTTGGGGGATATTGCGCCACAAGCCATGAACAATGCCCAGGGCGGTATAACAATCTGTCAATTCTGGTACCAGGATACGCACGGCACGCACATCGTATACTTGAGAGAACTCAATGTTCTTGCGCTGCATTTTGCGCCAAATACTATAAATATGCTTAGCTCTGCCCATAACATCAGGCTGGATACCTGCACCCATGAGCTGCTCTGTTAGGTCAGCTAACACACGCTCAATATAGTCTTGCCTATCAATCCGTCGCTCATCCAAAAAAGACGCAATTTCTTTGTAAGCGTTGGGCTGAAGGTAACGAAAGGAGAGGTCTTCTAGTTCCCACTTAACAGCACCAATACCTAGGCGGTGTGCCAAGGGTGCATAAACATCAAAAACCTCACGGGAGACTAAATAACGCTTTTTACGGTCAACATTTTTTACTGCTCGAATAGCGCAGGTACGCTCCGCCAATTTAATGAGCGCAACTCGCACATCATCTACCAGGGAAACCAGCATCTTTCGAACATTGGTTAACTGACCATCTGATTGGCCCAAAATACTATCTCGAGTTGGGCTTTGCAAGTTGCTTATCACGGCCATTTGTAGCACGCCGTCAATCAGCTGAGCAACGATGGGACCAAACGTTTCCTTCACATACTTAAGAGTTAGTTTGTCCTCACGCACAGCACGGTACAATACGGCTGCCACCAAGGTTTCTTCATTAACTTTTAAAGTAGTGAGGATTTCAGCCATTTCGAGGCCCGTCCGGAAACAGTCTACTTCTGCTGTGGCCCAAACATCTTCACTTTTACTGGCGTGATCTCGTACTTCTTGTGCCAGTTCACAGGCCTTTTGTAGGCGGCTGGTATCTGGCAACTCTACTTCATTTTGCAATCCCGCCATCCAGGCCTGGATATCAACATTGCCATCCGCATGGGTGGGGTGTAAAGCGCGTACCTGTACCATGGTTAAATCTCGTTTAAATGGCACGCCAACATGGCATGCCGGTTATCCTAATGTATTTTTGCTTGCCTGGGGGTTATTTGGGAACAAGCAAAGCCATCACTTCTAAGTGGGGTGTATGGGGAAACATATCAATGCAACCTACTTTAGCAACGGTGAGACCCAGGGTCTGAAATTCTTTTAAATCTCGCGCCATAGACGCAGGGTTGCAAGACACATAAACCACTCGCTCCAATGACTGACCTTTAAGTAATTGGGCAATACCTTTAGCTCCTGCACGGGGAGGATCTAAAAGTGCCTTATTAAAGGACTTTCTTTGCCAAAGCTTGCGGGCACTTGCATCAAACAAATCTGCATGTTCAAAATCGACTAGAGCCAAACCATTTCGCCGGGCGTTTTTACGGCCTTGCTTTACCATGGCGTAGTCACCTTCCAGGGCCAATACTGTAACATGTTGATCAGCCATGCTCGCAATCGGTAGGGCAAAGTTACCTACACCACTGAACAAATCTAATACTTGATCTCCAGCCTGAGGTTGGAGCCATTCTAGAGCTTGAGCAACCATGCCTTGGTTAACCTTAGCGTTTACCTGAACAAAATCTTGCACTGAAAAATCTAGCTCTATAGGTTTGTCTATTCCTGTCACTGACACGCTATAACTAAGCTCTTGGGCACTGCCGCTTAACCACAGATCATCATGATCAGTTTGTTGACACACAATACTAAGCGCATATTGGGCACCAAAACTGGCTAACAGCTGATGATCTTCTGGAGTTGGGGTGGCGGACATTTTTAAACTAATGCAGACCCCCGAATTAACTTGCAGTAACTCCACATGGGTTACCCATTGAGTGTGTTCCATTGCTACTAATATGTCATGCAGGGGCCCCAACAAGTTAGACAAAGCGGGTTCCAACACCGGGCATTGGCTAATAGGTACAATGTGTTTATGGCCACTTTGGCGAAAGCCCAGTAATAAGGTTTTGCTGTCAGCAAAATAACGGGTTGCCAGTTGCGCTCGGCGGCGGTAGCCCAAGTTCTCACCAATGATAGGGGGCACCCATTGTTGAGGTTCAATATCTGCCAAACGACGCAGTTGCTCACCAATGGCTAGTTGCTTGAAACTAACCTGAGCCGCTGATTCTAGGTGCTGCAACTGGCAACCACCGCAGGTCTCATACACCGGGCAGAAAGGTTCAACGCGATATTCGCTGACTTGTTGGATCTCCAGCAACCGGGCTTCAGCGTGGGTTTTGTGGTCACTAAGCACTTCTGCTTTAACAGTTTCACCCTGTAACCCGCCTTCAACGAAAATTGTCTTGCCTTGCCACCTACCCACGCCACGGCCATTATGACTTAGGCTATCAAGATCTAGGTTGATATGCTTGCCAACGGGCAAGGTAACAACTTCGACATCTACGTGGGCTTGAGAGCGCTTTTGTTTAGCTGAAGCCGAAGGGTTTTTAAGTTTGAGTTTGCGCTGTAAGGGCGATAAACGGGCCATAATTAAACAAATACTCCAGTGGATAAGTAGCGATCACCACGATCACAAATAATACAGACAATAATGGCGTTTTCCACCTGCTTAGACAAACGCAAGGCACCAGCTACAGAACCGCCAGAAGAGACTCCAGCAAAAATACCTTCCTCAGTAGCTAAGGCTTTCATTGTTGTTTCTGCTTCGGCCTGGTCCATGTCAATAATGGCGTCTACTTTTGCTGCATCAAAAATACTTGGCAAATAAGCTTCTGGCCAGCGGCGGATACCAGGGATGGAGGAATCTGGCGTTGGCTGTAACCCATGGATTTGCACCTCTGGGTTTTGTTCCTTTAAATAGGCCGACAATCCCATAATAGTACCGGTAGTTCCCATGGAACTTACCATATGAGTAATTTTTCCTTGGGTTTGCTGCCAAATCTCAGGGCCTGTTGTACGATAATGGGCCAACGGGTTATCACTATTGGCAAATTGATCCAGCACCTTACCTTCACCCCTAGCCTGCATAGCTGACGCTAAATCCCGAGCACTCTCCATGCCTTGGGCTGCTGTCACTGTAATCAGCTCGGCACCATAAGCAGCCATAGAGGCCTTACGTTCTGAACTCATGTTATCGGGCATGATTAACTTTAGCTTGTAGCCTTTGATGGCGGCTACCATGGCTAAAGCAATCCCTGTGTTGCCACTAGTCGCTTCGATAAGCACATCACCTGGCTGGATATCACCCCGCTTTTCTGCTTCAGCGATCATACTCAAGGCAGGGCGATCTTTTACTGAGCCAGCAGGATTGTTACCCTCTAGCTTAGCGAGAATAATATTACTGGTATTGCCCGGCAAACGTTGCAGGCGAACCAACGGGGTCTTGCCTACATAGTCTTCTATTGTGGGGAACGTGTGCATACTAACCTCGAGTTAACATCCCTAGCTTAGCACTACAAAGGCTAAGGCTTGGTCTAATTCATCAGCAATACTAATATGAGCTATTTGGCTACCCAAATCAGCTTGTCGTTGCGCAGCTGCACCACTAAAAATAAGCAGAGGCGCACCCATTTCATCATGTTCTATATGCATGTGTTGCCAGGAAATACCGCGCCCAATGCCCGTTCCTAAGGCTTTGGCAGCAGCTTCTTTGGCGGCAAACCGTTTGGCTAAAAAAGCAGCAGGTTGGCTGGCGACATCAAACTGAGTCAGTTCAAACTCAGTAAGTATTCGTTGTGCAAATTTCCGCCCCGTGCGCTTTAACGCCGCTTCAATACGAGCAGTTGCTACTATGTCGGTGCCAATACCCTTAACCATGTGCAGTTTCGCTCTTCCTAGCTAAACGCGGCTAGGGCGGTGGGGTTCACGGGCCGCTAACATTAATGCTTTCATATTCTTTATCGCCTGAGGCAGGCCCACAAATAACGCATCTGCTATCAAAGAATGGCCTATATTAAGTTCATTGATTTCAGGGATAGCAGCGATGGCTTCTACGTTTTGTAAGTTAAGGCCATGGCCTGCGTTAACAACAAGTCCAATACTGGCAGCATACGCTGCACATTCGGCTATACGCACAAGTTCGGCATGCTGCTGGGCATAAGTTGTGGCGTCTGCATAAGCCCCTGTGTGTAACTCTATAAGCTGCGCACCTGTGCGCTTGCTTGCATCTATCTGCTGTTTGTCTGCATCTACAAACAAAGAAATTTGGGTGCCTACGGCTTGCATACGCTGACACGCCGATTTAATTTTGGCTTCTTGAGAAACCACATCTAGGCCTCCCTCCGTGGTGAGTTCTTGGCGCTTTTCTGGCACTAAACACACATAAGCTGGGGCAATTTCCACAGCTAGATCGACCATTGTGTCAGTGACTGCAATCTCAAAATTCATCCGCGTTTGTAACACTTGCGCCATCACACGCACATCACGTTCCTGAATGTGGCGCGCATCTTCACGCAAGTGCACTGTAATACCGTCTGCACCAGCTTGCTCTGCGTCTAACGCGGCTTTTACTGGGTCGGGATAACGCGTGCCCCTTGCTTGGCGCAAGGTGGCAACGTGGTCTACATTAACACCTAATAAAATTCTATTTGGATCCACCATGTCTTACTTTCTCCTAGTTGTCGCTAGTCTTTATTTCCACTACCTATAATGAGTTACTTTTTAACAATAGTGTGAAATAGGTTACGGCTGTGAATTGGCTTGCCATCCAACAACTGGTCTAAATTAGCTCGTGCCATGTACTTAGCCACTCTGAGGCATTGTCTGTCTGCGTAATAACCTGCAGCTAATTGTAGCAGCACCTTGCCGCTAATCGAAGGAGGGACATCTGGCTCATCATGAGGGGTTTGGGTTACACAAACTCCCTGCAGAGGATGTAACTGATAACTTGCATCAGCTACCACCGGCTGGCCCGATATATAGTCTTTATCTAACACCATATGATACCCCAGTTCGTCCATTAGATGGACTTCAAACGGACGCAAACATTGCTCAATTAAAGGATTATCCATCAACTCATTGAGCAAGGCTTGATAGTAAGCAAATAAGTTTGGGTGGGGATCATCGCTAGCTAGCAAGTTGAGCAATAGTTCATTAACATAAAGGCCACTGTACAAGCTATTACCCACTATGGCTAACGGTGCACCTGCACCCTCAAATTGCACACTTGTCCGTAATTCACCCCGCCCAGTGAAACTCACCATAAGCGGCGTAAAGGGCTGCACTAAAGCGCGTTTAGCTGGCTGCTTACCCTGGGCTTTTCGTGCCCCGTGAACAATGACCGACACACGGCCTTGATTTAGCGTGAACAAATCGGCAATCACACTGGTCTCCCGCCATGGGCGGCTGTGCAATACGTAGGCCGGCTGCTGCTCATTCACCTTGATTAATCGAGGCCGTCGTAGCCTAGGCTTTGCAAAGCACGCTCGTCATCAGACCAACCGCTTTTCACCTTTACCCAGAGCTTAAGCATAACTTTACACTCAAACATACGTTCCATATCAACCCGCGCATCACGCCCAATCTGTTTAATTCGGTCGCCTTTGTCGCCAATAAGAATACGTTTTTGGCCTTTTCGCTCTACTAAAATTAAAGCGCCTATATGCAATACAGGGCCGTCTTGAGCGAACTCTTCTATTTCTACTGTCATTTGATAAGGCAGCTCGTCACCAAGTTGGCGCATGATTTTTTCACGAATCAACTCCGCAGTGATAAAGCGCGCACTGCGGTCGGTCACTTGATCTTCAGGGAAAAAATGGCGCCCATTTGGAAGTTGATCAAGCACACATTGCTCCAGCTGTTCTACCGATGCGCCTGTATGGGCTGCAATGGGAACTAACACAGCGTTAGGCAAACGTTGCTGAACCTCCTGTAAATACGGCAACAAAGATTGCTTATCATCCAGTATGTCAATTTTATTTATTGCTAAAATAACAGGGCAGTTAGCCGCTTTAACTTTTTCATACACGTGCTCATCAGCTTCATTCCACCGCGTACGATCGACCATAAAAATCACCAAGTCTACATGCTTTAAAGCACTAGATGCGGCCTTGTTCATGTAGCGGTTAATCGCCTTGTCGGCTTGGTCTATATGTAAGCCAGGCGTATCCACATAAACAACCTGCACGTCACCTTCGGTTTTAATACCCAGAATTTGATGGCGTGTAGTTTGTGGCTTACGAGAAGTGATACTAATTTTTTGGCCCAAAATACGGTTGAGCAAAGTTGACTTGCCCACATTAGGGCGGCCTACAATAGCGACGTAGCCACACTTTGTGCTGCTGTCATTTTGGGCTGCTAGCCAAGTGTCTAGATCTGTCATGATATATTTTCTACTATAAAGATTCTTGACCAAGCTGCTGCAATGCTAGCGTGGCCGATTTCTGTTCTGCGATGCGGCGACTGGAGGCTTCCGCTTTGGTGGGCTTATCTAGTAGGCTACTGTGGCATTCTATAATAAACATTTGCTCATGATCCTGCCCTTTAACATCGACCAATTGGTATATGGGCAAGTCAGATTTCTTAGCCTGCAAGTATTCCTGCAAGCGTGTTTTAGGGTCTTTTTGGGTGTCTGACAAACTCAGATTTTCTAGTCGAGAGGTAAACCAAGCTAAAATACGGGCTTGGCAAACAGCCATTCCCGCATCTTTGTAAATCGCACCAATAAGGGCCTCAGTGGCGTCCGCCAAAATCGATTCGCGTCGCTGCCCACCACTCTTTAATTCACCTGCACCTAGCTTCAGACAAGGGCCAATGTGCATTTCTTTTGCCACTTGGGCAAGGGTCACACCTTTTACTAAGCCTGCGCGTAAACGACTTAATTGGCCTTCACGGGCTTTAGGGAATTTATCAAACAAAGCGTCTGCAATAACAAAGTTAACAATAGAATCTCCTAAAAACTCTAAGCGCTCATTATTATGGTGACCACACGAACGGTGCGTTAGCGCCAACTCCAACAGTGTTGTGTCAACAAAGGAATAACCCATTGCAGAACACAAGGTGTTAAGTTTTTGCTGATAGGCCGTCGCGGCAGGGGCTTTCATATTAGTCTATGCTACCTGCCGTACTGAAATTGGGCAAACTAAAGAAGTTTTCCCAATGTAACCACACCGCAACGGCTTTACCAGTGATATTTTCTTCGGGCACAAAACCCCAATAACGACTGTCATTACTGCCATCTCTGTTGTCTCCCATCATGAAGTATTTACCTGGAGGAACAGTGACCGCACCATTTTTCCCAGGGTTTTTGTTTCGCCATATAAGGTGCTCAGCATCCCCAAGCTGCTCTTTATAGATTTCTGTCGTTGGGGACTCATCAGCAATAAAAGTCTGGGTCATCTGTTTACCGTTAATGTATATAACCTTGTCGCGCAACTCTAAGGTATCCCCAGGCACAGCTACCACTCGCTTAATATACTTAATCGCTGTATCTTTTGGATACTTGAACACCATAACATCGCCTACTTTTGGCTCATTGTAGTCAAACACTTTAGTGCCCAATACTGGCAAACGTATACCATATTCAAACTTATTCACCACAATAAAGTCGCCTACAGTAAGGGTAGGCAGCATAGAACCTGAAGGAATCTGGTATGGCTCCATAA
Organism: Candidatus Njordibacter sp. Uisw_056; assembly: GCF_047730085.1. NCBI lineage: Bacteria > Pseudomonadati > Pseudomonadota > Gammaproteobacteria > Pseudomonadales > Candidatus Njordibacteraceae > Candidatus Njordibacter > Candidatus Njordibacter sp. Uisw_056. The sequence continues at coordinate 2,548,572 of NZ_CP159830.1, forward strand.
AAAAAGAACGCAGTATCAGCACAAAGGCCAACACAGGAAAAAATGAACGGCTGTATTCTGCAAACAGTGGTTCACGCATTACTTTTTGTTGGTCTGCTTGAGGCAGGTTACCACCTGCACTAACCGTTGCTAGCGCCAAAGCTTTGACGCGTGCAGGTTTCCATAACCACACGTCTAAGGCATAACCAACGCCAAAAAGCCCCACCAGCACGGTGAGCAGTAATTCAAAATCAAAATCCATCATCGTCTATATATCCTTTATGTCTAGTTACTGTCAGCTTAGCTATCTAGCTTAAGTACTGCTAAGAAGGCATCCTGCGGGATTTCTACACTACCCACCTGTTTCATGCGTTTTTTACCTTCCTTTTGTTTAGACAAGAGTTTTTTCTTACGGCTAATATCACCACCATAACATTTAGCTGTTACGTTTTTACGCAGCGCTTTAACCGTCGTGCGAGACACGATATTGCCCCCAATAGCGGCCTGAATTGCAACATCAAACATTTGCCGAGGAATGAGCTCTTTCATTTTTTCACACAAAGCCCTGCCTCGTGACTGGGCGTTATCTCGATGCATAATGACGGCTAAAGCATCCACTCGCTCCCCATTAATAAGAATATCTAAACGGACTAGCTTGGCTTCTTCGAACCGGACAAAATTATATTCTAGGGACGCATAACCTCGGCTTACAGACTTAAGACGGTCAAAGAAATCTAGCACTACCTCACTCATTGGCATGTCATAGGTCAACGCAACCTGAGTGGCAGTAAACTGCATATTCTTTTGTACCCCACGCTTTTGAACACACAAGGTAATGACGTTACCCAAGTGTTCTTGTGGCACTAAAATATTAGCTTCCACAATAGGTTCACGCATTTCTGCCACACCACCCATATCAGGCAGTTTTGAGGGGTTATCTACGTAGATCACCTTGCCATTATTGAGTTCCAGTTCATAGATTACAGTAGGTGCAGTGGTTAATAAATCGAGATTATATTCTCGCTCTAACCGCTCTTGAATAATCTCCATGTGTAACATGCCCAAGAACCCGCATCGGAATCCAAAACCTAAGGCATCAGAGCTTTCTGGCTCATAAAATAACGAAGCGTCGTTAAGGCTTAGCTTAGCTAAGGCTTCACGGAAATCTTCATAGTCATCAGAGCTAGTAGGGAACAAACCCGCATATACCTGGGGCTGAACTTTCTTAAAGCCTGGCAGGCTATCAACATCAGACGTTTTAAGATGGGTTAACGTATCGCCAACCGGTGCGCCATGAATATCTTTAATACCCGCAACGACATAACCTACTTCACCCGCACTTAAGATGCCAGTTTGCTTCCGTTTAGGCGTAAAAATACCAATATCTTCTACACCGTACTGAATGCCAGTAGACTTGACTATGATTTTGTCTTTTTTACGCAACACACCATTTTTAATGCGCACCAAAGACACAATGCCAAGGTAGTTGTCGAACCAAGAATCAATGATTAGCGCTTGCAGTGGTTTATCTTCGTCACCAACAGGCGGTGGAATTAATTCAATTAATTGCTCCAGTACTGCTTCCATACCTAAACCACTTTTAGCCGAGGCTTCAACTGCGTCAGTGGCATCGATACCAATCACTTCTTCAATTTCTTGCTTTACCTTATCTGGATCAGCTTGAGGCAGGTCCATTTTGTTTAACACAGGCACTACTTCCAAACCCAGCTCTAGGGCCGTATAGCAATTAGCCACAGATTGCGCCTCTACGCCTTGAGCCGCATCCACAACCAGCAAGGCACCTTCACAGGCCTCTAAAGAGCGAGAAACTTCGTAGGAAAAATCTACGTGCCCCGGGGTATCTATAAGGTTAAGTTGATAGGTTTTGCCGTCTTTGCTAGGAAAATCCAAAGTTACACTTTGAGCTTTAATGGTGATGCCCCGTTCGCGCTCTATGTCCATGGAATCCAGCACCTGCTGCTCCATTTCACGATCTGACAAACCGCCACACATTTGGATAAAGCGATCAGCAATAGTGGACTTGCCATGATCGATATGGGCGATAATGGAAAAGTTGCGGATCAGGGAGTTGATGGCCATGCGATGACTTCCGAGTTACCCCTACCAATAAACCAGGAGTAGGGAGCATAAAAGAGCGGAATTATATCCTAGTTCAACCCAAAAAACCGCAGCAAGTCCACCTGCTGCGGTTTTGTTAATGCCATTTAAGGCTATTTTTAATGGTTAAGGCGAGTGATGTCTCTTTTTAGGAGGGTTTTTCCTTTATTCTGTTTGTTTTTTGGTCATTTTCTTACGCATTACTTGGTATTGCTCAACCTGTTCCGGAGTTAGTAGGTCCGTTATTTGCGTTTCAACATTGGCATGTTTAAGCAACTCATCGCCCTCAACTGCAGATTCATCTTGGCCAGTAATGATTTTTTTAATAGCACCTTCCTGCGCCTCTGTCAGATCGAGTACCTTAGTCATGTGCCGAATCATTGTGGCGCTTTCGTTATCGCTTTTAAGGCCATAACCTTCTTGCTTAGTGCTATAACTCGCATCGTGATGACAACCTTGGCTGTCTATTTTATTGTCACCTCTAAACTCTTTTTTGCTATCAGCCATAGCCATGCCTATGCCTATTAAACCAACTAACCCTAAAGTTGGGAGGATCATTAAGCTGCGCTTGATGTATACTTTAATGATCTTGCTCCTAAGGTAGATTCCTGCCCACAGCTAAAAATACATTATAAGCATTCAAGTGAAAAGGTGGGTGTAGGGAGTGCAAAGGAGTGCAAAGATAACGCTTGTTTTGTGAGAAGATTACCCATGTCGTCTTATTTTAGTCCACTTGGGCCAAGTTGCCTTTTTCTTGCAACCAAGATTTACGATCACCTGAGCGCTTTTTTGCCAACAGCATGTCCATCACTTCCATGGTGCCGTCTCCTGGCTCAAGACTAAGTTGAACAAGCCTCCGACTATCTGGCTTCATGGTAGTTTCTCTTAGCTGGGAAGGATTCATTTCACCCAACCCCTTAAAACGCTGCACATTAACTTTGCCACGTTTTTTCTCAACAGCAATATGGTCTAACACGCTTTGCTTTTCGTTTTCATCAAGGGCATAAAATACTTCTTTGCCAATATCGATGCGATACAAAGGCGGCATAGCTACATATACATGCCCCGCAGCAACTAGTGGTTTAAAGTGGCGCACAAACAGAGCACACAGCAACGTGGCAATGTGTAAGCCATCTGAATCAGCATCCGCCAAGATACAAATCTTACCGTAACGTAACCCTTCTAAATTATCTGCACCAGGGTCTACACCCATTGCAACAGCAATATGATGCACTTCTTGAGACGCTAATATTTGCCCTGAATCAACCTCCCATGTATTAAGTATCTTGCCGCGCAAGGGCAAGATCGCTTGAAATTCCCTTTCGCGTGCTTGCTTGGCCGAGCCTCCAGCAGAATCACCTTCCACCAAAAACAGCTCACCCCGGCTAACATCTGTGCCACTGCAGTCTGCCAGCTTACCCGGCAAAGCTGGCCCTTGGGTGATTTTTTTACGAATCACTTTTTTTCCAGCCCTTAAACGTTTTTGAGCATGATTAATCACTAGCTCAGCTAACAGCTCGCCTTCATCTGTATGCTTGTTGAGCCATAAGCTAAACGCATCTTTCACCTCACCAGAAACATAAGCCACAATTTGGCGAGACGAAAGCCGTTCTTTAGTTTGGCCGGAAAACTGCGGATCTTGCATTTTTACAGACAATACAAAACAGCAGCGGTCCCATATATCTTCTGGGCCAAGCTTCACGCCGCGAGGAAGCAAAGCGCGAATTTCACAAAACTCCCTCAAGGCATCTAACAGACCACTGCGCAAACCATTAACATGAGTCCCCCCTTGAGAGGTTGGAATGAGATTAACATAACCCTCTTGGGTTAAGTCTCCACCTTCAGGCAACCATTGAACTGCCCAATCTACTCCCTCAATCTCACTTTTTCGGCTACCGACAAACGGCGTTTCTGGCAGGCAGCTATAGCCCTCATTAGCACCTTGCAGATAATCGTCTAAACCCTCTTGGTAATACCATTCATGTTTTTCTTTGGTAACACTGGTTAGGTCTAAAAAGGTCACCTTTAGGCCGCTGCAAAGCACTGCCTTAGCTCGCAGTACATGTTTAAGCCGGGCCACAGAAAATTTAGCAGAATCAAAATACTGTGGATCAGGCAAAAAGGTAACACTAGTGCCTGTGTTACGCTGGCCCACGGTATCCACTACCTCAAGCTCACTAACTTTATTACCATTGGCAAAAGCGATACGGTGCACTTCGCCATTGCGCCTAATCTTAACCTCTAAGGCTGAGGTGAGTGCGTTTACAACAGAGATCCCCACACCATGCAAACCACCAGAGAACTGGTAGTTTTTGTTAGAAAACTTACCACCTGCGTGTAGGCGTGTAAGAATAAGTTCTACACCGCTCACTCCTTCTTCAGCATGTATGTCCACAGGCATGCCACGACCATTGTCAATCACGGAAAGTGAGTGATCACTATGAAGGATTACATCAATTTGATCGGCATGTCCGGCCAATGCTTCGTCCACCGAGTTATCAATGACCTCTTGGGCTAAGTGGTTTGGGCGGCTGGTGTCTGTGTACATGCCTGGGCGTTTTTTAACTGGGTCTAGGCCACTTAATACTTCAATGGAATCTGCTGTGTAGTTATCTTGTGCCATGGAGTTAATTCGCCAATAGAGTCATAGTAGGGTTAACGATAATCTAACACCTCATCGCTGTTTTGCAATAGTAGCAGTAATTACTTAACTACCGAGACGTTTTACGCGCGTATCCATAATTTTTTTTAGATCCGGGGTAACCGCTGTATTTTAGTGTTTAGGTGGCCACCTTGCTCAAGCGTAAGCAACCTTAAGCCTGGGCCAAGCTCTACTTCTACCTTGAATTTATCTTGCTTGCAGGTGAACTGAACGGCACTGGAGGGCGTAGCAAGAAAACGGATATTACCCACGACCTGGTCAAAATTCTGATGTACATGGCCACATAGTACAGCCTTCACTTGCGGCTTAGAGGCAACTAAGGCATTAAACTGCTGGGCATTACCCAGCATAATAGGGTCCTGCCACATCGAATCAACTGGCATCGAGTTATGGTGCATAAACACACACACCGGCAGCTGCGAACCGTCTTCTAAAACCTGTCTAAGCTCTTCCATTTGAGCAGATGCAATACTACCTGCCCCATTGCCATCTGCGTTTGCCGTGGTATTGAGAACCACCAAGCGCCAATGGTCATAGTCTAACACCCGCAGTTGCTGCACAGCCTGACCAGAAACGCCTTGCATAATGCCACAATTGTCATGATTCCCCGCTAACCAAATGCACGGGTAAGTTAGGCTACTAAGCTTTTTTTTTAGCCTCTGGTAAGCCGCTTCACTGCCAAAATGACTAAGGTCTCCAGTAAGCATCAAAAGATCGACCTCGGCATTATTATGCAGCCAAGACAAACACTGGTCTAAATGAGCATCTGCATCCACACCTTTGTAAAACGTTAATGCATCAGCTTGTAAGTGGCAGTCGGTAATCTGTGCAAGGCGTAAACTCATCAACAGCCCCACTTAACCTTAAGCCTAGGGGAGTGTAATTGTAACCACTGCGTAGCAATAATAGTGGCTGCATTGGTTAACTTACCTTGCTCTAGCATTTGCCATAGAGTTTGGCGCCTAATCACCTGGACTTTAATGTCTTCGCCTTCGGTCGGTAACCCATGAACCCCACTTAACGTGCTGGCATTCACAGGAGCACAATAGATATCTAGGCTTTCATTACTTCCGCCTGGAGTGACAAGGTATGTGCATACTAGCTCTAAGTCACTTTCTGCAATAATCGCTCCAGACTCCTCTTTACATTCTCGAACAGCCACTTGTGCAGAAGTTTCTGCTGTATCAATCATTCCAGCCACCATTTCAAGCTGCCATGGCCCTTCCTCATGGCCCATACCGCCAACACGGAACTGCTCAATCAATACCACTTCATCTGTGCTGGCGTCATACATCAGCACGGCCACTGCTGGCAACCGCACCACTAACTCTCGCTGCAACTCTTTACTCCAGCCGCCGTTGAATAAACGATGCTGCAGCTTCAGTTTTTGCACTTGATAGAAACCTTGGTATACAGTTTCTTGATGAGCTATACGTACGTCTGCACGCTGAAATGTGGGCTTATACATGATTGCCAGAAAGTCCTATTCGTTATGTTTGAGGCGACGTTATTTTGCTACCCATAGTTTTGGCTAATTGCAGAGCATTTTCAACACAGTCACCTAACGCCACACCATCACGCCAATTACTGCGCAGATACAGTCCAGGAAACTGAGCCAGGGCTTCATCAACTAACGCCACTCTTGGCAAGTGCCCCAACTGATATTGGGGAATAGCCCTAGGCCATAAGCTTTCTTCATGCCACAAAGGCTGGCCCTGGATACCTAGGTAAGGCGACAGTTCTTGGAGTACCAGATCTACTCTTTGCTGTGGTGTTAAAGTCATAGCCTGCTGCCCGCGGCCACCACCAATAAATACAGTGATTAGGTGCTGGTTAGCTGGACAGCGTTCAGAAAAAATACTTGAGGGAAATAGCACGCCTAGCGTTTGCTTATTCTCCTTAGTAGGTAACAAACAACCAAAACCATCAAGAGCATGTTTAATTTGGCTCTTTTCAAAGGCCATACTGATACTTGCCACAGCAGGATAGTCAATGTCTCGTAAACAGGCCTTTGCACGGGCAAATAGGCCTTCATCTAGCGGCTGTAGATCGTCTATTAATCTTGCCACTTGTGTTGCTGGTACCGCCAAGACGACCTGAGAAGCCTGCCAAATCTCATCACCAGACATTGCCTGATACCCAAACTCGGCACTATACGTTAGGCTATCTACTTGCGTGTTTAGCTTTACTGCTGGCCCAAGTTGTTGCGCTAATACCTCTGGAAGCTGGTGTAACCCGCCAGAAAAACTCATCATAGCACCATCTAAGGGAGCGACCCCCTGCTGTTGTTCCAGCTTTTTCTGGCGAGACCTGGCTTTCATTTTTGCCACACCGCCCAAAATCATAGAGCCATATTCAGCCTCTAGTGCGTAAACTTTAGGCACAGCAGCCCTTACAGATAATGTCTCCGGGTCACCTGCAAACACGCCAGAAATAAACGGGTCAATCAACCAGTCCAACATTTCATGACCAAGCCGACGTCTAACATGCTCGGCAATACTTTCTTCCTGAGTAGCTTTGCCAATAAACGGCTCCATAGCCACCCTAATTTTTCCACTTATACTCAGCACCGGGCTAGTCAGCGCGTCGATAATACCCATAGGTAAGGCTAAAACCCTGCCTTGTTTGCCAATAAACCGTTTATGGGCAGCTTGGTCTGCCAAGACTATGTGTGGGTTTAATCCAGCCTGCTCTATGAGCTGGGCCATGGCTGGGCGATTATTGATAAAGGAATTGGGGCCCCGTTCCCACTGACAACCATATTTTTGTACCGTTTGTAAGTTACCACCTACTTGGTTGCCAGCCTCCAGCACCGTGACCGAAAAACCTTGTTGTTGCAAAAACCAAGCACTGGCCAAACCAGAAATACCTGCCCCAATAACAAGTACATGATCATTCTGTTCTAGCTGCTTAGGCGGTTGTGGCAACGGCCCCGCACTTTTGCCAGTGGGCCATGTTGTATCATTATCATGCATCGTTTTAACCATCTTATGTCAGTACTACAAGGTTAGCAGCTTTGGCCTAAATAGGCTTTTATATGAGTGTCTGTTTGTTGTAAAAAATCTTGGCTTGGCCCTTGCCAATGCACTCTACCATCGGCAATAAATACGACAGTTTCGGCTAGGTCCAAGGCATCTCTAGGCTCGTGGGTAACTAATAATACGGTGAGCTGGTGTTGCTGACTAAGGCTTTTAACCAACGCGGCCATTTCTTGCCTTAATGCTGGATCTAAAGCACTAAAAGGCTCATCTAATAGCAACAAGGGCTTACGCCGAACAAGCGCTCGACCCAGAGCAACTCTTTGCCTTTGGCCACCTGAGAGCTGCTTAGGTAAACGAGAACCCAGCCCTTTTAACCCCACTTGCTCCAGAGCAGTGTCCACCTGAGCTATTTCATCCACTGTCAGTTTAAGACTCGTGCGTATTCCTAAAGCTAGGTTATTAAACGCTGACATGTGGGCAAATAAATTATGCTCTTGGAATAAGCTTGTCACCGGCCTTTGGGATGGAGCAAGCAAGTCTACCCGCTCATCACCGAGCAATATTTGCGCGGTGTCGTTTTGCGGCTGAATGAAACCAGCCAGCAAGTTAAGTAAAGTTGATTTGCCAGATCCACTTGCCCCCATAACAGCCACCACCTGACCCAATTGAATCTGCAGGTCATAACAAAAATTCTGCTCACCTAAACGACAATTCACTTGCTTAAAGTTAATCATCTGAGCCTCCCAATAAACGTTCTAAAATCACAAAAATTACTAAACATAACCCCAACAAAACCACTGCAGTAACCCCTGCAGCATCACTTTGGTAACTCCCCAAACGCTGATACATTAGCAGAGGTAAAGTTTGAATATCTGGACTGCCAAATAAGGCTACAACCCCCAAATCACCGGCGGACATGGCTGCCACTAAAGCTAAAGCCAAGCCAACAGGTTTGCGTAATATGGGCCACTCTACGTGCCGCAATCGATGCCAACCCTGCACACCCAAGCTACTGCATAAGCGATCATAATCTGTGCCAATTTTTAAGTAGGCTACAGACAATACACGCAACATATAAGGCAAGCCCATCAAGGCATTTACCAGTACGACAATATAAAGGTTAATGGCAAACACATTAACGTGGGGGCTTAGGCCAATAAATAAACCTGTTGCTAATACCAACGGTGGCACCACTAAAATAACAGAACCCATCCATTCCACAGCTAAAGCTGCAGAAGCATAACGCTTGCGCCAATGACGCTGGGCAAGCAACAAACCTGACGCCATTAAAAGGCTCAATAACGCAGAACTCAGGGCCACCCATAAGCTATTACCAAAAGCATTCCATAAACGCAGATCTAGCAATACGTCGGCCCAAGCTGGATTAATCCCTGCAATAACAACAGCCAATAGAGGCAGTAATACCAACAACGTAGCTAAAAGCAGCACCACTGAATCACTCACAATACCTAACATTGGTTTGAGGTCTGGGCGCATATTTTTAGCTGACGTCTCTAAGCTGACAAACATATCGATAGGCTTTCCTAGACGCAAGCCAGCCCACAAAATAAAGCCACAAAAACCCATCTGTAACAGGCTTAAATACACCGCTTTAGCAATATCAAAATCAAACCTTATGGCTTGAAATATGGCAACTTCAATAGTGGTGGCCTTTGGTCCACCTCCCAGAGTCATCACAATAGCAAAACTAGTGAAGCACAAGGCAAAAACCAGCGCAGCCAGTTGCGGTAACACCCCCTTGATGTGTGGCCATTCGATGTGTCGCCAAAGATCGACTGAAGTCATCCCTAGCTGGCTAGATAAGCGCCAAGTTTCGGCGTTAATTGCATCTAATCTCTGCAATAGAATACGGGTTGCCAGTGGCAGGTTAAAAAATACGTGCGCCAATAATATTCCTGTTAAACCGTAAACATAGCTTTGCGGCTGGCCTCCCAGCCACAGCCAAAATTGATTAAAATAACCGTACTTACCATGCAACAAAATAATACCAAACACAGCAATAATACTAGGCACGACTAGCGCCACGCTAAAACACCGTAATAATAGCCACCGGCCCACAAAAGACTGCCTCCGCGCTAAAGCACGGGCTACAAGCACAGCGGCAGATAAACTAATAACAGTTGATAGACACGCCTGCCACCAAGAAAACCAAACAACACGCCAGGTATAGGCATCTGTCATGTAGGTTAACCACTGGGCTTGGCCTAAATAAGAAGAAAAAGCACCCATGGCAAGCAATAATGGCAACAACACCAAACAAAAACTAAGGCTACTAAACCACAACCAATGCCTAGATGATGCTACTTTTATCACTCGCCTAATGCCTGTTCTAAAGTGTTTTCTATAGCTAACAAATGGCGCTTAAGGGCCCCCTTTTGCTGATCAACTAGGGCAGCACCAGCCGTTCCCATGGTATGCCTTAGCGACTGGTCCGTTAATAACTGGGTAATGTCTTCTAGCAAACATGCATTAGTGGTAACACGCAGGCCTTGAACTTTCTCTAATTGGTCACATACTTGAGTGAAATTGAAGCAATGGGGTCCCATAAGTACAGGCTTTCCTAAAGCGGCAGCCTCTAGCGGATTATGCCCACCTGTGTTTGCAAGACTTCCACCAACAAAAACAACGTCTGCACGGCGGTAAAAATGCATCAACAACCCCATGCTATCAACTAAGAGTATACGGCGTGGGTGATGCTTATACTCATTAGTAATCGCACTTGGCTGGTTTTCAGCATGGGTTTGGCTATACCTTAACCAAGGTAATCCAGATTGCTGGCACAAGTCAGCCACCTCATCGAACCGCTGGGGATGTCTAGGCACCAGCACCAAGGTGCCTTTAACTTGCTGGGGCAGCTGGCCCCAGGCCTGCAATAAAGCAACTTCCTCGCTTACGCGAGTGCTACCACAGACCCAACACAAACCTTCAGGCACTACTGAGTTAGTTATGTCTAACTCTCTATCAGGGATTACTAGATCGTACTTTAAGCTACCCAACACTGACACCTTGGAAGCCTGTTCACCTAGGCTGACAAAACGTTGGGCCGTTATTTCATCCTGCACTAATATTCGCGTCAGCTTTTTAAGCATGGGGGCTACTAACCAGGAAAAACGCGCATATGCCTTTGCAGAACGAGCAGACAAACGCCCATTGACTAAAATAGTAGGTACTTTTTGTCGGGCACAGGTAGCGATCAAATTGGGCCATAGCTCAGTTTCAACTAACAACACGGCCCGGGGTTTAATGCGTCGCAGCATAAGCCAGTTGGACACTCCCAGATCTACTGGCAGGTAAGCCCAGCTTACACGGTTATTTCCAGCAAATATTTGCTGGCACCGTAATTGCCCAGTCACACTGGTGGTGGTCACAAGAACAGGGAGTTTTAAATCGCTAACAATGGCTTTTATTAGCGGAGCAATAGCATTGAGCTCACCTACACTGGCAGCATGAACTAAGACCGGTTGATGTTGTTTTTGTGGCAGCCAGCCGTAACGCTGCCAAAAACCACGACGGAACTCAGCACGGCGCCAAATGAACAGTAGGTGAAATATAATGCCTATAGGTAAGGCTAAATAACATAAACAGGTATAAACGAAGAGTGCCACGGGTACAAAATAACCTTTTGTTTGTTAAACTAATGTTAACTCTTATTTTTAGTGACGCCGACAACAATGAAGATCGTCAACCTGATATCCGGTAAAGACTTAGGTGGGCCTAAGCAGACTTTTTTACATTACAGTGACAATTTACGCCAATTAGGCCATCAAGTCACTTCTGTCATTCGCCCCAAGGCACAATTAGAACCGTTATTAAAGCAACGCAAGCTTGATTACGTGCTGCTTGATTACCCCCGCACGCGTTTACCCCTGTTAAAAAACATAGCAGTTAAACGCCTTAAGCAACTATTTCTTCAGCAAGATGCAGATCTTGTCATTGTTCACAAACCCATTGATGCTGAACTTGCCCGAGCAGCCCTACCCAAAAATTGTCAACTAATTCTAGTTCTTCATAGCTACACTGCTGTAGGAATAGATGCTGCGGACCTATTGATTTGTGTCTCTCCTGTGCTCGCTGAGTTTGCTCAACAGCAAGGCTATACTGGCGCGTTAGAAGTGATCCCCAATTTAGTTGAATTGAACCCCATAGAACCCACAAGTAGACCCCCTCAGCTAATCCCAGTCATTGCCACAATGGGTATTCTGCGCCGAACTAAAGGCCAGGACATACTTTTACAAGCCGCAGCTATTTTGAGTGGCCGTAATATTAAATTTAGATTAGTCATTGCTGGCAAGGGCCGTTGGCATAAAAAAGTAAATAAATGGATTAAGCAATTAGATTTGAGCTCCATTACTGAGCGTTTAGATTGGGTAAGCAACCAAAATCGAGACGAGTTTATTGATGCTGCAGATATTTTTTGCCTGCCATCTCGGGGAGAAACGTTTGGCATGGTGGTGATTGAAGCTATGGCTAGAAAACGTCTTGTGGTTGCCACCCGCTGCGGAGGACCCCAAGGTATTATTGAACATCTACACAATGGGCTATTATGCGATATCAACGCTGAAAGTTTAGCCGACACCCTAGCCCAAGCTATAGCGTTAAGGGCTGAGGATTACCAGGCCATGTGTGAGGCCGCTTATGTTACCTCTAGAGACCAGTACAGCCCTACCAGTGTTCGCCAAAAAATTGCCACGGTGTTGTGCCAACAAATAGACCCTAATGTAGTTTAATTGTTAAAATAGCACTAATAGCCACACTATTGCGCATTGTATCAACGCTAATAGAACAGCTGAAGAAGCTACGTCCTTGGCTACACCAGCCCAGTGGTGGTGCTCGTCCCCATGGCGATCTATAGCGGCTTCAATTGCGGTGTTGATTAACTCAGTAATAAGCACAACAAACAAACTCATCACCAATAAGGCACTTTTTATACGAGTCTCTGGCAACCAAAAAGCTAAAGGCAACATAACAAGTAAAGCCAGGATCTCTTGCTGAAAAGCTGTTTCGTTTTGCCAGGTAAATTTAAGACCACGCCAAGAATAAACAAATGCTTTAACCAAGCGTGTTAAGCTGTAAATTTTACCATTCACACTTAAGCACCCTTAACCGATTGGAATTGCAGTTGATGCAGATGGGCGTAAAGCCCCTGCTGATCGATAAGCTTTTGGTGACTCCCTTGCTCCACTAGATGGCCTTGGTCCATCACTAAAATAATGTCTGCCTGCTCAATAGTTGACAGGCGGTGGGCAATCACCAAAGTGGTTCGACCCACCATAACTTCATCTAATGCGGCTTGTATATGGCGTTCTGATTCCGTATCTAAAGCCGATGTAGCTTCATCCAGCACCAATACAGGTGCATCCTTTAATAGTGCTCTGGCAATAGCAATACGCTGCCGTTGTCCTCCAGACAAAAGCACACCAGATTCGCCCACCATAGTGTCCAAACCTAAACTCATACGATCCGTAAATTCCGTGACTCGGGCAGCCTTAGCAGCCGCTATAATAAGCGCATCACTGGCATCATGCATGGCGCCATAGGCAATGTTTTGGGCAATAGTGCCATTAAACAGCACCACTTGCTGATTGACCAAGGCCACCTGACGACGCAAATCGACCCGAGTCAGGTCTTGAATGTCATCTTTATCTAGTAAAATGCGCCCTGTTTTAGGTTCGTAGAACCGTAACAGCAAGTTCACTAAGGTAGACTTACCACTGCCAGAACGCCCCACTAATGCCACTACCTGACCTGGTTGAATGACAAGATTAATGTTAGTCAATAATGGCTGGTCATCATAACTGAAATCTACATTTTCAAAGGTGATCAGACCTTTTGTTCGTCCCATGGATTGAGTCCCTTGATCAGTTTCTGGGGCTTCATCGAGTAAGGTAAAAATACTCTGAGATGCGGCAATGCCTTGCTGTAAAATACTGTTAATTTCTGTCATCGAACGCAGTGGCTTAGTGAGCATACCTGAGGCCGTAACAAATGCGATAAATTGCCCTGCACTCATGGTGTTAATTATACTGGGGTGCAATGCAAGATAAATTAAACTGGCCATAGCCACTGCCACAATCATTTGCACTAGCGGCGTAGAAATAGATTCCGCCAAAGCCAACTTCATGGCCTGCTGCCTATTATTATTACTGGCAGCCGAAAAGCCTTTTCGCTCCTGATCTTGTGCACCAAACACTCGCACCACCTCATAACCTTTAATCGCTTCACTGGCGCTGGCAGTAACCTGCCCCATGCTGTCCTGCAAATTAGTACTAATATTTCTAAAACGCTTGGAGGCCTTATTTACCACCCAGCCAATAAATGGCCCCACAGTTAAAAACACTAAAGAGAGCTGCCAGTTTAAATACACGATGTAAGCCAACAGACCAACAATAGTGAGTCCTTCACGGACAAATATTTTAAGTGCATCAGTTGCTGCGCCAGTGACTTGTTCTACGTTAAACGTGAGCTTTGATAACAGGGTTGCCGACGCATTACGGTGGTAAAATCGGGCAGGAAGTACTAATAGTCGATCAAAGATGGCCAAGCGTAACTGATGAATTACCCTTCTTGCCACGTAGGTAATACCGTAGTTACCCAAAAAAAAGCCTATGCCACGCACCATAAATATTGCCAAAACTGCAGCAGGTATTAAAATCCGAGCCTCACTATCACTGCTTTCAACGCTGTCCACCATATATTCCATTAGGCTGGCAAAAGCTGGCTGGGTTAAGGCAAAAAGAACAAAACCAACAATACTCACAGAAAAGACTACGCCGTGCTGCAGCACGTAGCCCAATAGGCGCCTATAGGCTCTCCAAGCACCTATAGTCGGTTGAGTGCTGTTAGCCGTAACTGGACTTACTGGCTTACTCATTTATTGTCCTTACATCAAATAGAGCGTTAGTTTCTCTAGCTGGTATCGCTAGCTCAGTGTAAACTAAGGCCCTGTTATCAATTGAATCAGCAATGTAACTGGCTCATTCATCCCTTAATCTCGTTTGAATTCTCTATGCCATCCTACAAACCTTCGCTCACCAAGTTCTACGCATTTAAATACTGGCCCATTTGGTTTGCCTTAGGCTGCCTTCGCCTAATCATTACCCTGCCTTGGAACTGGCGCATGGCAATAGGCAGAGCTATTGGATGGATATTATATCAGTTATCTAGCCGCAGAAGATCTATTGCCCAGACCAATATTGCTCTGTGTTTTAGTCATTTAACAGCATCAGAACGACAGTATATGCTGCGTCAAACGTTTGCAGATAATGGTGTGGGCATTATTGAGACCGCGATGGCGTGGTGGAGTTCCCGTGACACCCTAAGTCGTCGGGTATCCATTGAAGGCGGAAAATTAATTGAACACGCACAAAAACAAGGCCGCGGCGTACTATTGGTGGGTGCCCACTATACTAGCCTTGATCTAGGTGGCATTTTATTAGCCCCTAGTTACCCATACTATGCCACTTATCAGCGCCATGGTAATGCTTTAATGGACAGCATTATTCGCCGTGGAAGGTTAAATCATTTACCGGGTATGGTAGAGCGAGAAGACATACGCCAGGTTATGAGGCTTCTTAAGCAAGGAAAAATTGTGTGGCTAGCACCAGATCAAGATGTTGGCCTAGACCGCTCTGTTTTTGCACCTTTTTTTGGCATAGATGCTGCCACTACACCGATTGTTAGCCGCTTAGCTTTGGCTACAGGCGCTAAAGTACTGCAGTTTAGCCATCATCGAACACACCAAGATCAACGTTATTTACTCACAGTATCTGACAGTTTGGCCAGCATCCCAAGTGGTGATCTTGTAGCCGATGCGACAAAATTAAACGCAGCTATTGAAGCAAAAATACGCCTAAAACCCAGCCAATACTTGTGGCTACATCGGCGCTTTAAAACCCGCCCAAACAATGGTCCTACTATTTACAAATAACCCATCATAGTTGCCCACACGGCCTTTACTTTTTGGCGTTGGTCAGCCAACTCATCAGAAGCAACCTCGCCCGCTTGGTTCTGCAGCGTAAGTCGGTGCTCGACAGCCCTCATGGCCTGATAAGCCTCACGTAAATCATTGGCCTGATATTCTGTCAAAATCTCCTGCTTTTCAAAGGCATCTAAAATACGAATGTTGTCAGTATAGGTGAGTAAGCTGCTAAATTTATGGGCGTAAGCAAGCACACCGTACTGAACCATAAATTCCATATCAACAATGCCCCCCTCATCATGCTTAAGGTGGAACTGCGCTCTCAGCCCATCTGCATCTGGTTTACTAGCTAACTGTTGGCGCATTTTTTCTCGCATAGCAATCACTTCTTGTTTTAATGGTTCTTGCTGCCTTGCTTGGCACAATATCTCTTTGCGAACGGCAATAAAGTCTTTGGATAGTTTGTGGCTACCTGCAATAGGCCTAGCCCTTACAAGAGCCTGGTGTTCCCATGTCCAGGCCTCATGCAACTGGTATTGCGTAAATGCAGCCAAAGTAGAAACCAATAACCCTTTAGCACCATCAGGCCTCAGCCGCATATCTACTTCGAATAACCGGCCAGCAGCAGTGACCGTGTTTAAGTAACTGATCATGCGCTGCCCAAGGCGGGTAAAAAAGACACTATTAGCCACCGGTTTGAGCCCGTCTGTTTCAGTCTGGGAGGGCATATCATAAATAAATACCAGATCTAAGTCTGAACCATAGCTCAGCTCCCAACCACCTACTTTTCCATACCCGACAACAATAAAGTCATCACTAATACCTAGTTCATTTTGTGGATTTCCATGGCGCTCACTCAGTTCACGCCATGCCAAATGCTTAACCTGCCCCACCACGGCCTCCGCTAAATAGGTGAGCTGATCACTAACTTTCATTAGCGGCAAACGCCCCGTCACTTCTTGAGCTGCAATACGTAGCAAATGAGCATGTTTAAAGTGCCTAAGCGCCTCCATTAGTTGTTCAGTGTCATCTTCTGGCAAGCGCAAAAGACTTTGCTCCAACTCTTGCTTTAACGCCATCGCATCCGGTACGTTAAACAGGCTATTAACGTCTAACAATTCGTCAAGTAAGGACGGCTGGCGAGCCAAGAAGTCTGCAAACCAGGAGCTAGCAGCACATAGTTGAATCAATAACGTTAAGGCGGCTGGATTTTCCAGCAATAACACCAAATACACAGAACGCCTTAGAACAGCTTCAACAAGCACAAGCACTCGGGACAAGGTGAGTGCGGGGTCCGACTGTTGCGCTGCTGTTTGTAAAATCTGAGGCATTAATTGAGTTAAGCGTTCTTGCGCTACAGGCTGCATTGTTTGGGCAGCACGACTTTGGTGGAGCGCCCATAGCTGTTGCAAAATATAGCTAGAATCAGCAAAACCAGCTTGGGTTAATATACCCTGCCACTCAGGCAAAAGAGTAAGTTGATCAGTGTGTCGGGCACTATGAGAAATTTCAGCCCACAACTGAGTTAATGGATGTGCTAGTCCTTGGGGCTCGTTAGCTTCCTTTAGAGCTACCACTAGCTCAAACTGTTGATGGATAAAGCCCCTAGCGATATTAATTTGTGCTTGCAATTTGGGCCAACAGGAAAACGCTAGTGCCAAAGCTAGCCTTGCTTGCTCAGCCTCTTCGGTGGGAAGGTCCTGGGTTTGTTTATCATGCACTGCCTGCAGTGCGTGTTCCACATCGCGTAAGAACCAATAAAAATTACGCAGTTTTTCCACATCAGCTATCGCTAAGCCTGCTGTCTGCGGTAGACAATTTAATACTGCCATTAAGCTACTCGTTTGTAACCGGGTGTCTCGCCCACCCCTGATCAACTGAAACGCTTGGGCAATAAACTCTACTTCGCGTATACCACCAGTGCCAAGCTTTACGTTTTGCTGTAACCCTCGACGACGAACTTCACTAGCAATCATTTGCTTAAGGCTGCGCAGGGATTCAATGGCGCTATAGTCTAAGTACCTTCGATACACAAAGGGACGTAATAATTCTAACAGTTGTGCACCGTGGGTTTGGTTCCCAGCAACCACACGAGCCTTAATAAACGCATATCTTTCCCATTCACGCCCTTGTTGTTGATAATATATTTCCATAGCATCAAAACTTAAACACAGGGCACCACTTGCACCATAAGGCCTTAGGCGCATATCTACGCGAAACACAAACCCGTCAGCAGTGACCATATCAATGGCTTGAATGAGCCGCTGTCCCAAACGAATAAAAAACTGTTGGTTATCTATACACCGCCTACCACCTTGAGTTTCTCCACCGGCAGGAAAGCTAAATATCAGGTCTATGTCGGAGGATAAGTTTAGCTCCCTGCCACCAAGCTTACCCATGCCTAATACCACTAATTCCTGCGGTTTGCCGTCGCCGTCAACAGGCTGTCCCCATTGGTTTGCGCTGTCGTTATGTAGCCACTTTAAAGCCTCGCCTACGCATGCGTCTGCCAGATTCGACAGCTCTTCAACCAACTCCTGACTAGTCCCTAAACCACACCGATTGCGCCAAATTAAGCGCACTTGATGCGCTTTTCTAAATCGCCTTAAACACTGATGCAACTGTTTTTCATTAGTGACTTTAGCCATAGTTTCAGACAACAAAACCTGCAACTGTTTTTTTGAAAGAGCTGCCACAAGAAAAGTATGGTTGAGCAAATGCGGGTTAAGCAAAAAAACGTGTGCCGAAAAGGGGCTCGCAATAATCACATCAATAAGCTGTAGCTGCTGGGCAGGGGATGTCCATTGATCGACGCGGGGAAGCTGCATAAGTGCGTCGAACCGCTGCTGAAATTCATTTCTCAGTGCGTCTGGAAGTGCATCAATTACGTGCAGATTTTCTGGCGCAACAACAATCGCCATAAACATTACTCCCAAGGTTATATTGCCGGGCCAAAAACAGATGGCTGATGGTAGCCTAGAGTGGTTAACCTGTCATTAGGGTTGGTCTTTAACTTTAGACCCTAACGGAAAGATTCATATATAATCAAGTGATACATTGTTTTTGTAACATTAACTTGCATCAAGGCTTAGGGGGCCTGTCTGGCAACCCTAATGGTAGCCTATAGTTTGCCCTGCACTAGACGCCTAAATGATACAATTAAAGCTTCCAAAAAGCTGATGTGGGTTTTTTCTAAATAAGTCGTCCCTGTGTGATTGACAGAAGAGCTTCAGCGCGGCTTAATAGTACCTTTCCCACAGCATAGCCATAGGTAACTAAAGTGATCGAAACCAATCAGCAATATGTGAACTGGTTCCGTCATTCTGCGCCCTACATTAACGCTCACCGCGGTCGCACTTTTGTCATTTATTTACCCGGTGAAGCCCTAGCCCACGCTAACTTTGCCCATACCATTCACGACATTAACCTACTTAATAGCTTAGGCGTTAAGCTTGTGCTGGTGCATGGTAGCCGTCCTCAAATCCAAAAAGCCTGTGCTAAAGTCTCATTAGAGGGTCATTTTCATAACGGCTTACGCATTACCGATTTAGAACAACTAGCGTTAGTTCAGGCCACTGTTGGCCGTCAAGCGATGCAACTAGAGGCCCGCTTTTCTATGGGCATAGCAAATTCGCCCATGCAAGGTTCTCGAATTAGGACTAGCCGTGGTAACTTTATTACCGCACGACCTATTGGTGTTAAGAATGGGGTAGATTTTGCCTATACGGGCGAAGTAAGGCGCGTTGATTCAGAAGCTATTAGCACACAGCTCAATGAAGGTAATCTTGTACTGATTTCCTGTTTAGGATATTCACCCACAGGAGAAACCTTTAACCTTGCTGCAGCGCAGGTTGCAGGCCGCGTTGCCGCTAGCCTGCAAGCCGATAAACTGATCGTATTTGGAGCTGATAAAGGCATTAGCAACTCCCGTGGTGAACAGGTTGTTGAGCTACTCACTCGTGCCGGGCATCGCCTTGTCCACCAGCATCAAAGTAGCGGGGATAGTTGGACTGATTTATCCATGCATATTGATGTACTATCCAAAGCCTGTGATGCTGGGGTTGCAAGAGGGCACTTGTTAAGTTACCAAGAGGATGGTGCCTTACTTAGTGAACTCTTTAGCCGTGACGGGTCAGGCACAATGATCATTAAAGAAAGCTACGAACAAGTTCGTAATGCCTGTATTGATGATGTAGGTGGTATTTTACAACTGATCCGCCCATTAGAAGATGATGGGGTGCTAGTGCGCCGTTCGCGCGAATTATTAGAATCTGAAATTCATTACTTTAGTGTAATCGAGCGAGACAGTGCTATTATTGGCTGTGCAGCACTTTATCCCTTTGACGATGCGCGCCAAGGAGAACTAGCCTGCATGGCCATTGACTCTAATTATCGCGGCGGAGATCGGGGGCAAGTGCTATTGCGCCATATAGAAAAGCAATCTAGCCATATGGGACTACAAACCCTATTTGTTCTTACAACGGCGTCGTCACATTGGTTTATAGAAAATGGTTTTGTTGCCGCCGACTTAGCCCAGCTGCCCACTAGTAGGCAGTCGTTATACAACTTCCAACGCAATTCAAAAGTCTTTAGTAAGGAATTGCTCTAACCCACTTAACACAATTTATTATAAGGCACCTATCCCATGCCCATTTATCGCTCTAAAACTTCAACAGCTGGCCGCAATATGGCAGGCGCACGTGCTTTATGGCGCGCAACAGGAATGACCGACTCCGATTTTCAAAAGCCTATTGTTGCTGTGTGCAACTCCTTCACCCAATTTGTTCCAGGGCACGTTCACCTTAAAGATATGGGTCAATTAGTGGCGCGCGAAATAGAAAAATCTGGCGGTGTTGCAAAAGAGTTTAATACCATTGCTGTGGACGATGGCATTGCCATGGGACATGACGGAATGCTGTATTCCTTGCCATCAAGAGACATCATAGCTGACTCCGTTGAATATATGGTAAATGCCCACTGTGCTGATGCCATGGTGTGCATTTCTAACTGTGACAAAATCACCCCGGGAATGTTTATGGCTGCAATGCGCCTCAATATTCCGTGCGTTTTTGTTTCCGGTGGTCCTATGGAGGCGGGAAAAACTAAACTAGGTGATCGTAAACTAGACCTTGTTGATGCCATGGTTATTGCTGTTGACGATACGGCCAGTGATGAAACTGTCGCCGAATATGAGCGCTCTGCTTGCCCTACCTGTGGATCTTGTTCAGGTATGTTTACCGCCAACTCGATGAACTGTTTAACAGAGGCTCTAGGCTTATCCTTACCCGGAAATGGTAGCTTATTAGCTACCCACGCAGATCGCGAAGAACTGTTCTTAGAAGCAGGTCGAACGGTAGTGGAGTTATGTAAGCGTTATTATGAAAATGATGATGAAAGCGCACTGCCACGAAACATTGCTAGTTTTAAGGCATTTCAAAACGCAATGACCTTAGACATTGCTATGGGTGGCTCTACCAACACCATATTGCACTTGTTGGCTGCAGCCCAAGAAGGTGAAATTGACTTTGATATGTCTAATATTGATGAACTCTCTCGTAAAGTTCCACAGTTATGCAAGGTGGCCCCTAGCACACCAAAGTATCACATGGAGGACGTCCACCGTGCTGGTGGTGTCTTTGCTATATTAGGTGAACTCAACCGTGCAGGTTTACTGCACGCAGAATTACCCACTGTGCATAGCCCAACCATGGCAGACGCTCTTGCTAAATGGGATATTACAGTCACTGAGGATGCAGCAGTTAAAAAATTCTACACAGCAGGCCCTGCGGGCATACCTACGCAAACTGCATTTAGCCAAGCCACACGCTGGCCAACTGTTGATGACGACCGTGTGGATGGGTGTGTACGCAATTTGGCTAATGCCTACTCCACTGAAGGTGGCCTTGCTGTCCTTACGGGCAACCTAGCAGAAGACGGTTGTGTAGTTAAGACTGCTGGTGTCGATGAGAGCATCTGGTTATTTGAAGGCCCAGCTTACATTTGTGAAAGCCAAGACCAAGCTGTAGCAGATATATTAGGCGATAAAGTGAAAGAAGGTGACGTCATTGTCATTCGTTATGAGGGACCTAAAGGTGGCCCAGGGATGCAGGAAATGTTGTACCCTACCAGCTACCTTAAAACTAAAGGTTTGGGCAAAGCCTGCGCTCTATTAACTGATGGACGTTTCTCAGGGGGCACCTCTGGCTTGTCCATTGGGCACGTTTCACCAGAAGCAGCTAGTGGCGGCACTATTGCTTTAGTTGAACAAGGTGACCGCATTCGGATCGATATCCCGAACCGCAGCATTGATGTGTTGCTTAGTGAAGATGAACTTGAGCAGCGTCGCCAAGAAATGAATGCTAAGGGTAAGCAAGGCTGGATGCCTGCAGCTGATCGCCCGCGTAAGGTTAGCTCTGCTCTTAAGTTTTATGCTAAAACAGTAACCAGCGCAGATAAGGGCGCAATCCGAGACATTAGTCTGCTGGATTAAACCCCAACCACGCCATTATTAAAGCGGTAATGGCGTGGTTAACTCCGCTCTAAAACTAGATAGCTAAAATCAAACGGGTTGGGCTCTTTTGCCGAAATATCTTCACGAGCGATCTCATGCCACAGTTCATCGTCTAGGTCAGGAAAATAAGCATCTCCTTCAACGTGGCGATGCACTCGGGTAAGGTAAACACGATCTGCTAAATCTAATGATTCTGCATAAATTTGTGCCCCACCAATAATCATCACTTCCTCAGCACCATTAATCAGGTTAATACTCTCACCCAAGGCAACTGCTTGATCGAGACTTGATACTAGCTTAATCCCTTCAGATGGGTAGTCTGCTTGGCGACTAATGACGATATTGTCTCGCCCAGGCAAGGGTTTACCAATAGATTCAAATGTCTTGCGGCCCATGATAACCGGTTTACCTAGAGTCATCGCTTTAAAATACTGTAAATCACCTGGTAAATACCAAGGTAGCTGGTTATTGCGACCAATAACATTGTTCTTTGAAGCAGCAACAATTAAGGCAATAGTCATACAGCAACCGCTCCTTTGATGTGCGGATGCGCCTGATAATTAAATAATTCAAAGTCGTCAATCTTAAATTCAAAAATATCATTCACTTTAGGGTTAATGTGCATTTGTGGCAACGCTATGGTGTCTCGAGATAATTGTAAATCAACTTGTTCCAAGTGGTTAGAATACAGATGCGCATCACCTAGTGTGTGAACAAAATCCCCAACCTCTAAGCCACAAACTTGGGCAACCATCATCGTCAATAACGCGTAGCTTGCAATATTAAACGGCACGCCTAGGAAAATATCGGCACTACGTTGGTACAACTGGCAGGATAACTTGCCATTGGCTACATAAAACTGAAACATCATGTGGCATGGAGGTAAAGCCATATGCTCTACATCACCAACATTCCACGCACTCACAATTAAGCGGCGCGAGTCTGGATTACTTTTTATCTGCTCAACTATTTGACTAATTTGGTCTATATGGCCACCATCGGGTTTTGGCCATGAGCGCCACTGAGATCCATACACTGGACCCAAATCCCCATTTTTATCAGCCCACTCATCCCAAATACGAACACCATTATCTGTTAAATATTGGATATTTGTGGAGCCTTGTAAGAACCATAACAACTCATGAATAATAGATTTTAGGTGTAGTTTTTTAGTGGTTAGCGCGGGAAAACCTTGAGACAAATCAAAGCGCATTTGATAACCAAAAACACTCAAGGTGCCAGTACCAGTGCGGTCTTCCTTCAAAGCACCGGTATCGCGCACATGGCGCATTAGTTGGAGATACTGCTGCATATAAAAAGCCCATACAAAAATAAAAGACGTGTTATTTTAACCTTTAATCAAGGTCTTGCGTAGTAAAAAATAAGCCCCTAAAGCAATCATTGGTAGAGACAACAATTGCCCTTGAGTCATCCAGTTAAAGGCTACATAGTTTAAATGGGCATCTGGCTGACGAGCAAACTCTACGACAAATCTTTGTAAGCCATAACCTACTAAAAACAATCCTGAAACACGTAAGGCGGCTCTAGGCTTGGCTGAGTAGAGCCAAAGCACTAAGAACAATAAAGCGCCTTCCAGGGCCAACTGGTAGAGTTGCGAAGGATGCCTTGCTAATGCGTCTACATGGGGGAACACCATACCCCAAGGTAGGTCTGTAGGACGCCCCCAAAGCTCACCACCAATAAAGTTACCTAAGCGCCCTGCACCCAAGCCAATGGGTACAATAGGAGCAACAAAGTCCATCACCTGATAAAATTTAAACTGATATTTGTGTGCGAACCAAATAACACCACAAATGACCCCTAGTAAACCACCATGAAAAGACATCCCGCCTTGCCATACTTTAAGTAACATACTGGGCTGTAATAAAAAGGCTTCAAATTGATAGAATAAAATATAGCCTAACCGCCCACCCAGCACCACGCCAATGGCACCAAAGAAAATCAAATCACTCACTTGCTGTTTAGTAAATCCTGCTAATGCTGCACGGCGATTACCCAGCCATAATGCAGAGCCAAAGGCCAATAAGTACATTAGCCCATACCAGTGAATCGCTAAAGGGCCTAACTGGATCAGAACTGGATCAATATTGGGGAAAGTAAGCATAATTATCCTTAAAACCAAACACTTATTAACATTCTCAAACCCATTAAGAGTAGCATCCACGCAAACAATCGCTTCAGTAACTGCGGTGATAGTTGATGTGCCAACATAGACCCATAGGCAGCGGCAACAAAGCTGGTAGACACGATGCCAAGTAATGCAGGCAAATAGATGTAGCCCAAACTGTGTGGCGGCAACATAGGGTTACCCCACCCCAATATAGCATTAGACCCTGCACCGGATATGGCAATAGCAAAACCACAAGCACTTGCAGTAGCCACAGCCTTCTGTATGACCAACTGACGATTAGATAACCATGTGACCAGCAAGTTACCACCACCAATACCAAATAGGACTGACACCCAACCAATAAGTGCGCCAGCCACTCCTAAGCCTAGGGTACCAGGTAAGTGCAATGTGCCGGCACCAAGTTGCGAAAACATCATTCTTAAGCTTAAGAAGATGGCAAAAGCACCAAAACTGGCTTGTAGGTATATGGCAGGGATAGTGAGTGCAGTATTAACGCCAATAAAAGATCCACCAAGCATTCCAACAGCAATAGGCTTTACTAAGTACCATTCAATGGCAGCTTTTTTGTGGTGGGTACGAATGGCACTTAAAGACGTAAATATGATATTGGCTAGTGAGGTTGCAATAGCCATATAAAATACTATTTCGGGGTTTATACCTTGCAGATTAAAGGCTAATACCAATACTGGCACCACAATAATACCACCGCCAATGCCAAATAGCCCTGCTAACATGCCAGCGATCGCGCCAAGGACCATATAAGCAACAAAAATCATGCGTTCACTTCTAGGTAAGAAAGAGGCTATTATCTACGCTCCGCTGCATAAGCGCAAAGTTTAGGATAGCCAATTTCCCATGTGCCTGATTGTTTTAGCCCACCTACTTGATACCGACTACCCACTAATCATGGCAGCCAATCGTGATGAGTTTCGCCATAGACCTACTGAGAATATGCATTGGTGGCCTAATATCGACATATTAGCTGGAAAAGACTTGGAAGCAGGCGGTACCTGGCTAGCAGTGCATAAGAATGGCCGTTGGGCTGCAGTGACAAATATGCGCCCAACAACCAACGCTAAGGCTCCTGCCAATGATTTAGCCACATTTAAAACGCGAGGCAGATTAGCAGTTGATTTTCTAAGTCAAAATAAAACGGCAATAGAATTTGCAGCAGAGCTTCAAATGGAGCAGTTCGCAGGCTTTAATTTATTACTTTGGGATAACCACCAGCTCGTTTATTGTGCCAACCAAGAACACTGCCAACCACAAATACTGCCAGCAGGGCTATACGGCCTAAGTAATGGCTGCCTGAATAGCGATTGGCCAAAGGTGAACGATGTTAAAGACAGATTGCAGAAAACTTTGCACCAGCCTCCCCAACACCAGCTGCTACAACAAATGATGCAGCATACCAAGATTGCTGAAGACCAAAAACTTCCTAAAACAGGCATTCCCATAGACTGGGAAAGACGTCTATCCGCTTGCTTTATCGACGCCCCTGACTACAATTATGGCACCCGTACATGCATTAGTGTATACCGCGACAAAAATGGCAAAATAGACATTCTAGAGACCTGTTTTGATCACGCGACACCATTAGAGCAACACTTCAACTGGACCAATAAAACATTATGCATGCCAGCTTAATTTTCATTAATGGCCTTGCCCTAAGTGCTGGGCTAATTGTTGCTATTGGAGCCCAGAATGCTTATTTATTGAATCGCGCTTTGCGCAACCAGCATCAATACGCAGTAGCGCTTTTTTGCAGTATTACTGACGCCAGCCTAATTTGCCTCGGCATATTTGGTATGGGGTCTTTAGTTCAAGCCCAGCCAGATTTATGGTTATGGATCACTTGGGGTGGGGCTTTATTTTTGTTGATTTATGGTGCTTTAGCATTTAAGTCGGCAGCTAGTGACCACTCAATGAAACTAGATTCTAGCAGTAGTGAATACTCACTTATAAAAGCCCTTACTGTTGCTGCTAGTGTCAGTTTACTTAACCCTCATGCTTACTTAGATACGGTGGTTCTACTGGGTGGCATTAGTAGTCAGTATGTAGGCAGTGAAAAGCTATGGTTTGGCTTTGGCGCAGTAAGCGCCTCTTTTATTTGGTTTTTTGGCTTGGCTTGGGGGGCTAAATGGCTAATGCCTATATTTAGAAATCCTGCTGCATGGAGAGTACTTGATGGTCTCATCGGACTCATTATGTGGAGCATTGCAGCAGGGTTAATTACCCACATATCGACTATGTAGCCGTGTTAAACCAGCAGCCTTGAGGTTGTCTTGAATGACTTGCTGCACACCATCAGCCCCGGCTTGCTCTAAGGCATGTTGTAACATTTTTTCCGCTTGGCTCAAGGTAAAGTTACGAATGACTGACTTCACTTTTGGAAGGCTAGCTGCGTTCATCGACAAACTATCGTAACCCATACCCATAAGCAGCAGTGCACCAGCAGGGTCTCCTGCTAATTCGCCACATAAGCTTACTGGGATATCAGCCACTTTAGCGGCGTCTACCACATGTTGCAGCGCCATCAATACGGCAGGATGCATTGTGTGATACAAATCTGCTACCTGGGGATTATCTCGGTCTACTGCTAATATATACTGAGTTAAATCATTACTGCCAACCGACATAAAGTCTACACGTTGCGCAATATGCTTAGCTTGATAAACGGCAGCAGGCACTTCCACCATCACACCGATGGGTGGACGCACCAGTTTGTAACCTTCTTCACAGAGTTCTGAAAATGCTTGATCAATCCAACGAATAGACTCATCTATCTCACTAACGTGGGTGATCATGGGTAACATGATGCGCAAGTTGTCCAATCCCTCGCTAGCCTTGAGCATGGCACGAATTTGCACCAGAAATATTTCTGGATGATCTAACGTTACCCGAATACCGCGCCAACCCAAAAACGGATTATCTTCTTTAATAGCGAAATAAGGCAGGTTTTTATCACCACCAATATCCAAGGTGCGCATCGTTACAGGAAGGGGCGCAAACCCATGTAATTGAGTACGATAACACTCAGTCTGTTCGTCTTCCGATGGGAAGTGCTCCTTAATCATAAACGGCACTTCAGTACGGTATAGACCTACACCCTCAGCACCCTGATCTAAGGAACGACTTACATCTAGTGGTAAGCTAGTATTAACTAACAAGGGCACTGTATGACCATCACGTGTTTGTGCAGGAACATTTCTTAAAATTTCTAGTTCTTTAGTAAACGAGTCTTCTTCAGCAATGGCTTGTTCGTATTGACGGCGCAAGTCTTGGCTTGGGTTAAGAAAGATTCGCCCCATGTAACCATCAATAACCACCTCTTGGCCTTCCATACGCCGATAAGGAAAGTCTACTGCACCCATAATGGTAGGAATGCCCATAGATCGAGCCAGAATAGCAGCATGAGAGTTATTCGAACCCAGCGTAGAGATAATTGCTTTGAGTTTATCAGCAGGCACTTCAGCCAACATCGCTGCCGTCACTTCTTCTGCTACCAATACAGTAGCGTCTTCAAACTTACGCACTTCGGTATTAGTTTGTTGTAACTCTGCTAAAATTCGTCGCCCGAGGTCGCGGATATCAGACGCCCTTTCGCGTAGATATGGATCTTCCATGGCTTCAAATGCCCGGATATGCTGCTGCACAACTCGTCTTAGGGAGCCTTGTGCCCACTGCCCTTGGCGTATATGTTGAATGACTTCCCCAGCAAGGGCGTTGTCATCTAACATGCGCATATATACTTCGAACAACTCTTGCTCTTGGTTTTTTAAGTTGCGGGCCAAAGTGCGGCTAATAATCTTTATTTTACGCCTAACCGCTTCTAGCGCTGTTTGGAACGCTTCAACTTCTGTTTCTGCATCACGACATTTTCGATCAGGAACTTTGTCTAAGTCTGCCGGCGGAGCAATAACTGCGACGTAACCAATCGCCACACCCGCAGAGCCACTCACTCCCTCATAGTGTAAGTCTAGGCTTTCGCCATCTGCCAACGTATCCTGCCGTAAACCGCCACCAGTAGCCTCTGCGTGGGCAATAAAACCTGCAAGTTGCGCCGATAAAGTGATCAGCATCGCCTCTTCTTCGGTATCGAACTGGCGTTCGTCACGCTGCTGAACTACCAAGATGCCCAGCACCTTACGGTGATGAATTATAGGCACACCTAAAAAAGAGCTAAAGGCTTCTTCACCGGTCTCTTGTACATAATGAAAATTAGGGTGCTCGGCAGCCCGCTTAAGATTAATAGTTTCTGATTTAAGACCCACTAAACCCACCAAGCCTTTGCCCGAAGGTAACCACGCGTGGCCAATGGATGCTTGGTTAAGCCCTTCGCTCGCCATGAGCACGTAATTGTCAGTTTGGGGGAAATGCAGGTAAATAGAGCACACATCAGTGCGCATAGCCCTGCGAACTTGGTGTACCACCAGGTTTAAGGCCGATTGTAAATCCTCAGCAGCACTCACTGCTTGGATTATTTTACGCAAACTATGCAGCATTTAGTTCAGTTCCTAACTATACATTATTGGCTCTGGGCATGGCTGGGAATAATTAATCCATGATGATAAACCAGCCGTGAATGACGTAGGCAAAGTTCTTTCATAGCACGACGATAAACCTCGCGCTTAAAAGACACCACTTGATCTACTGGGTACCAATAACTCACCCATTCCCAGGCATCAAATTCTGGGCTACTCGTGGTTGCTGTTTGCACTGCTGAATCTGGCGCCAGCATACGCAACAAAAACCATTTTTGTTTTTGACCAATACATAAAGGTTGCTGGCCTTGGCGAATCATCCGTTTAGGTAAACGATACCTCAACCAACCACGAGTACAGGCAAGTACTTCTACATGTTCTGGCGACAGGCCAATTTCTTCTTTAAGTTCCCTAAATAAGGCTTCTTCTGGCGTTTCATGGGCATCAATGCCTCCTTGGGGGAATTGCCACGCATCCCAACCCAAACGTTTTGCCCATAGCACTTGTCCATGGGCATTTGCCAGAATAATACCTACATTGGGGCGAAAACCATCTTTATCGATCACGGCTTTGCACCATACAAAATATATTTGCCCCATTGTTCCACAAAATGGCAGCCAACAACAACCACAGATGAAAATGAGCTAAAATAATGTTTTACCCCCCATTAATATAGGAATACCAATGCAAGGAAGGCTCGCTTTGTTTGATTTAGACAATACATTATTAGCTGGTGATAGCGACCATGGATGGGGTGAGTTCATGGTGGCACAAGGGCTTGTTAATAGGGACGAGTATGGCACAAGAAATGATGCTTTCTATCAAGACTATTTGGCTGGTAGTTTAGACATGGTGGCCTACGCAGAGTTTGCCCTTGCACCGCTAATGCAGCACGAGGCAACTGAACTTAGCACTATTCACAAGAAGTTTATGCAAACAACAGTTATCCCCATGATTGCACCTAAAACCCAAGCCTTATTAAAGCAGCACCGTGAGGCAGGTGATGTGCTGGTTATCATCACCGCTACCAACGACTTTATCACAGCACCCATTGCTGAACACCTTGGCATCCCTCACCTAATTGCAACACCCACCGAGGTTATAAACGGGCGCTATACAGGAAAGTTAAGCGGTGCTCCTTGCTTTAAAGCAGGGAAAATTGACAAGCTTAATCATTGGATGTCACTAAACGGCTATAGCATTGAAGGAGCCTGTTTCTATAGTGATTCTCACAATGATTTACCATTATTAGCATTGGTAGATGAGCCCATTGCCGTAGACCCAGATGCAACACTTGAGGCCCACGCACAAAGTCATGGTTGGCCAGTAATAAGTTTGCGCTAAATAGCGCCTTCAGTAAGCATTGCACCGTTGCACCAGGCCCACAAAAAAGTTAGGCCTCATACCAAGTGCGAAGAATAACGGACTTTAAGTAATCAGTCTCTGGAATAGCCGGGTGTACAGGGTGATCACCGCCCTGGCCTCCTTGTTCTAGCACTTGCCCCAGACGACCATTCTTACGACAGGCCTCTTGCAGCAATTGAGTAAGGCGCGTTCGTTCTAAATGCATGGAACATGAAGCAGACACTAAGATGCCTTCTGGATTTAACAATCGCATCGCTAACTGATTAGCACGCTGGTATGCCAACTCCCCCGCTTTGATGTCTTTGCGACGGGCAATAAAGGCTGGTGGGTCAATGATGACTATGTCGAAACGTTCTCCATCTTCATGCAACTGCTTCATCGCAGCAAAGGCATCTGCCTTTAGGCTATGTATTTTATCACTTACATTGTTCAACTGGGCTTGTTGATGCACCAAGTCTAGCGCTTGGGCCGAGGCATCCACACAAATAACTTCCTTAGCACCCGCTGCAGCAGCCTGCACGCCCCAGCCACCAATGTAGCTAAACATGTCCAAAACCCGCTTGCCCTGTGATAGCTTTTGCACTCTACGGCGGTTTAAGCGGTGGTCATAAAACCACCCCGTTTTTTGCCCATCCCATACAGGTGCCAAAAAGCTCACCCCATTTTCTTTTAGGGGTACAAGCTTTGGCACCTCTCCTTGAGCCACCCGCACATAATCCTCTAGGCCTTCGATGGCTCGCATTTTGCCATCATTTTTAAGCAAAATGTTGAGGCCCGGCACCACTTCATTGATAGCTAGCAACAACTGTTCAAGCAAAAGCTCGATACCAGCATTAGACACCTGTACCACGATAACTTGGTCAAAACGGTCAATCACTAACCCCGGTAACCCATCACTATCGCCATACACCCAACGGTAGCAGTGGTCTTCAAACAGCTGTTCTCTGCTCACTAAGGCAGACTTAAGCCTACTCGCCAAACGTTCACGATTAAGAGGTTCATCAGCTTTACGGCTCACTAAACGGCCACAAATAAGCTGCTTAGGATTAATAATAGCAGTACCCAAGGCTTTACCTTTGGCATCCAACACATTCACTTGCTCACCCGGTAGGAAGCTTTGCAGAGAAGATTTACTTACATCAACTTCATTACTGTAAATCCACAAGTGCCCCTGACGTAAACGGCGATCCGACTTTGGTTTTAAAATTAAATCTGGCATTTATTCGTCACACAATTGGCTATAGGCTTCAGCGTCTAACAAATGCTCCAACTCTTCTGGATGAGTTAACCGTACTTGTAATAGCCAGGCATCACCATAAGGGTCTGAGTTCACTAACTCTGGGTCATCATCTAACTGCTCATTAATGGCAATTACTTCGCCAGAAACAGGCGCAAATAGATCTGAGGCAGCTTTAACAGACTCGATTACACCAAATTCATCCTCAGACGTAAGCTGTGTGCCTACATCTGGTAGCTCAACAAATACAACATCGCCTAATTGCTCTTGGGCAAAATCTGTCACCCCAATGGTGACGATACCGTCACCTTCATTGCGGATCCATTCATGGCTTGAAACATAGCTTAAGCCTTGAGGTAAGTCGCTCATAATCGTGTCCTTATAGGGTATTTTTTATGGGTTGGGGCGCTTGTGATAATGGGGGTAAGTGCACACCTACTCCCATAGCTTGTTGCGCTAAATGCTGTTTTATTGGGCTTAGTCTTTGCACCCAGTTCATGCCTGTATTTCGCAATAAACTTAGCATAGGATGTTGATTACCAAATAATCTAGAAAAGCTCTCCATTAAGCTCATCATGCGAAGATTATCACCACGTCTTAGGGACTGATAATTTTCTAACACTTTTAGACTGGAAATATCATGGCCTTGCTGCTGGGCTTGTTTTAACGTTTCTACTAGAGCGGACACGTCAAGAAACCCCAAATTAACCCCTTGGCCAGCCAAGGGGTGTATGGTGTGAGCTGCGTCGCCCACCAAAACCAGCCCGGCCTGTACATAACGTTTGGCGTGGCGCTGCCTAAGCGGGATCACGTGGCGCTGATCAGTTTCAATCACAGCGCCTAACTGGCCCTCAAAGGCTTGGCTTAGGGCGTGACAGAAGTCATTTTCTGATAGTTGTTGCATCGCCTCTGCTTGTGCCTTTGGACGTGACCAGACGATAGAACAATAATGATTGTCTGGGCTTTCTTCAGCAGCAGTAGACAAGGGCAAAAAGGCCAATATACCGTCCTCGGTAAACCTTTGCCATGCGGTGTTTTCATGCGCTTTAGTCACTTTAACACGGGTCACTAAAGCGTGATGAGGGTAATCCCACTCGCGGGTAGGTAGCCCTGCTAACTGCCTAATTTTAGAATTAGCGCCGTCAGCTCCTACTACTATGGAAGCGCTAATTTGCTCACCACTGGCAAAGCTTAAGCGCCTTGGCGATATTTCTTGTGAAGTCAGGTCGACAATTTCACTGTGTTCGAAAAGTTGGTATTGCTTGTGCGCTAGAGTTTGGTGCAAGGCTGACGTAATCGTGCAATTTTCAACAATATGGCCCAAATAAGGCAAATGTTGCTCGGCGGCAGTAAAGTGAAGCCGACCGGTGCCACAGGCATCCCAAACATGCATAGCACTGTAGGCTTGGAAACGTGCCATATTTGCTAAAACAGGCCAAACATTGAGGTTTTTTAGCAAATTTTCAGAGGCTAAGCTTAACGCGGATACGCGCGCGTCTACCTGCCCTAGTGGCCAATTTTGCGAAGGATTTAATTCTCCAGATTCAATTAAGGCCACCTTAAAACCAGCATCTATTAGGCCACAAGCAAGGCTTGCACCCACCATTCCCGCGCCAACTATAGCTATGTCGAACTGGCTCATAGATTTGTCTCACAGCTGTTTTCTGAAGCAAAATTGTTTACCGGAGGCATCACTAAAACCTCTGCCAAAGGCACATCTAAACCCATAGCTGCGCGGGTAAAGAGGGTCTTTACCATAGGCACCTGCTGCATGGTTAATAGGCCTAATTGCCTTAACACAGAGTAATGAAGCTTTTTACTAGAAAAAAGCTTCATTACCTTGTCACTGGTACCAATGACACGTCCTTGGTCCCTTCGGCTAATGTCAACAAACTGGTTTAAATTGGTCAAGTCACCTATAGGGGTGCCTTGTTTACAGGCTTTTAGTACTGATTCAGCTAATGCAAAACTACCCCGTAACGCTAGGTTG
Organism: Candidatus Njordibacter sp. Uisw_056; assembly: GCF_047730085.1. Classification (NCBI taxonomy): domain Bacteria; kingdom Pseudomonadati; phylum Pseudomonadota; class Gammaproteobacteria; order Pseudomonadales; family Candidatus Njordibacteraceae; genus Candidatus Njordibacter; species Candidatus Njordibacter sp. Uisw_056. The sequence continues at coordinate 2,581,990 of NZ_CP159830.1, forward strand.
AATCCTTGGCCAGCAATGGGGTGTAACGTATGAGCTGCGTTACCTACAACGGCTAAGCCTTGTCTAGCCTGCTCAGCAGCAACACTTAGAGAGAGCGGATACACTTGGCGATCACCAATAGCCCGAAGCTTGCCCATGGGATAACCCACATTTTGTTGAATTTCTTCTAGTAACTGGTCATCATGCATTTGCTCTAATTCAGCTTGGCGGGCAATGGGTTGCGTCCACACTAAGGCAGCACGGTGTTTATCTTCGACGCTGGGCAAGGGCAATAGTGCCAAGGGGCCCGATGAGGTAAATCGCTCACAAGCAAGGCCAAAGTGGTGCCGGTCTAGTTCTAAATTAGCCACTAAAGCCACTTGATCATAATTTTGGATTTGATCAAACATGCCCAACTGATGGCGCAAATGTGACCGTCCGCCGTCGGCCATAACAACTAACTGTGCAGTAAGAGTGCCGCATTCCCCAAGGCGCTTATATTGCAGCTGACTATTTTGACGTGAGTTATCAATAGCCGTCACTTCTGCCTGATCAATGAGGTGCACAAAGTCACTGCAACGTTGATTTATTTGCTCTAAGAAAACCTGCCCCATGGCCTGATTCTGCAACACATAACCTAGGGCCTCACGCTGCATCTCAGAGGCCTTCATATCGCTCTTCCAAGGCTGGCCTTGGTCACTCACTTGAATAGTGTTGATGGCTTGGGCATGGCCACGTAAATGTTGCCATAAGTGGATACTATGCAATAAGTTGCGGCTACCAAGAGCCAGTGCTGTGGCACGCCCATCTAAAACACCTGCAGCTGTGGGTGTTGTAGCGCCTATGGGTGCCACATCAAGTAACGCAATAGATAACCCATAAGCCTTTGCCGTGCCAGCTAGCGCTAAACATAAACTCGCACCAACTAAACCACCTCCCACAATAACAATATCGTAGCTTTTGGAAAACTGAGTGCCGATAGGGCGTTCGTCTAAATCTTCAGCCATTAGCCCGCCATTAACGTTTCGATATCTGCCACAGTCACGGGCAGGTATTCAGTAAGGTTACGATAACCATCTTTTGTCACCAAGATATTGTCTTCAATACGAACGCCAATACCACGCCATTCAGGGGCAATGCTGGCATCGTCTGGGTCTATATAAATACCAGGCTCTACTGTCGTTACCATGCCTTGGATAAGTGGGCGGGATTCTCCATTGAATTTATAGATACCCACATCGTGCACATCCATGCCAAGCCAATGGCCAATATTATGCATATAAAATTTGCGATAACTTTGGTCTGCAATATTTTTGTCTCGCTCACCAGTTAACAAGCCTATATCAATTAAGCCCTGAGTAATTACCTCTACTGCGGCATTTTGCATGTCGGTAAATACCGCTCCAGGCTTAATACAGGCTAAGGCCGCTGTATGGGCGGACAACACTAGCTCATAAATAGTTTTTTGAGCTTCACTAAAGCGGCCGTTAACTGGGAAAGTACGGGTAATATCTGAAGCATAGTGATCCAGCTCACAACCTGCATCAATTAATACCAGATCACCATCCTGTAATACTTGATCATTGTTGGTGTAGTGCAAAATGCAGGCATTGTCACCACCCGCTACAATAGAGCCATACGCCAAGCGCTGACTACCTTGCACCGAAAACTGGTGGTGCACTTCAGCAGCCAGTTGAAATTCATTCATACCCACTTTGCACACACTCATGGCGCGTTTATGGGCAACCACACTTATATTGCTAGCCCGCACCATTTGATCTATTTCAGCGGCAGATTTTAACAGACGCATGGCATCTACAAGAGGATCAAGGTCCACAAGCTGAGTGGGAGATATTTTTCCCTGACGTGATAAGCCACGCAACTTAGATAAACTCTGCTGCACCAACTCAGCAGTATTGTCACGGCTAAAGCCGAAAACCACCTGGCTTGCGCCATCTAATAACTCTATGAGTTGCGCCACTAGCGTTTCGCTGGTGTATGCGTTGTCTATCATCAATGTATGTGGTGCAGCATCCACACCTAGACGGCGACCATGCCAAATTTCTTGTAACTTGTCTTTGCTACGACAAAAAATGTTGCTGGAGCAGCCTTCTGGCCCATTAACTAGTACCAAGGTGGTATGCGGCTCCACCATACCCGATAGATAATAAAAACTGCTGTCTTGACGGTAATCATGCTCTACATCACCGTTTCGAATATATACCGGAGCACACTGAATGATCACAACTGCTCCTTGAGGCAGCTGCTGCATTAGGTCCTTACGTCGCTTGCTATATTCTATAGTGGCTAACTTAGTCATGGCATTTTGCTCTTAATGTACTTGCTGAGGTACTTTTTTTTGGGCACTGTGGGACGGTAAATTAAATTCTGCAAATACCATCATTGCAGCCAAACGCACATACTCAACCAGTTCTATATAACTGGTTTCTGCACTGTCTCCTTCTAGCTCTTCGTCATCCGCATCAAAGGACACTTGGGCAATATTAGCAAGGTCTTCCATTGAGTCGGTGATTTCACTGGAAAGTGTTTGCTTGCTGCGATCAAAACCTAAGCCAAACCCACTTAAAAAACCACTACACCAAGCGCCCAAGGACTCTGTTCTGCCTGTCAGCTCGGCATCGTCTTCTGGAAGCAGTAATTGGAACCCAAAATCAGCTGCCGTTAATTGCTCTAGCACCAAATCATAAAGTGTCACCAATTCAGCTTTGTCATCATCATCTTCTAGCTCTTGCACATCTAAATGGGCCACAACCATGGCCAGCCAAGCCTCAGCATCAGCTCGAACACCGGCTGCCAGCTGCCCTGTAAGCAATCCGTGTAATTCAGATGGAGTACCGAAAGCCCCCAACTCAACAAACATGTCTGCAAAGTCATCAAATACGTAGTTTAGTTGTGGCGTGGTCTCAGTCATTAGTTTGGCTCTAGCTTTAAATTATCAGTTTATTATACCTGAGCTGAACGCATTCTCTAGAGCTTTTATACGGCGTTACTAGACAGTAGCGTAATTTACTATAAAATCTAAGCATAGATTATCTTTTAAGTGGCCCAGCAATGTCGACCATCAATGCCTTGGTACATCACATCGACCAGTTGTTAACTCAACACCGCGCCTTACAGCACGAATATGCAATGCTTCAAAGCAGTGTGGCGCAGCTAGAAGAACAATTAATAAAGCAGCAGGCTGCCAACGCCTTAGCACAAGAAGCCTTTGTAAAGCCTGCACAAGCCCACAACCAAAACCTAGAAGATGACTTAAATCATTTAATCAGCTTATTTGACCAAGCAACGGAAGCTCACCATGACTGACACAACAGCAGTACAAGTTTCCATTTTAGCTCAAAGGTATACCCTCACTTGCCCTGCTGGCAAAGAAGCTAACTTGCGCCAGGCTGCTGAGAATTTAGATCAAATACTGCAGGATATTAAATCAAGTGGCCGGGTAATGGGTTTAGAGCGTATGGCAGTAATGGCAGCCTTGAACATGAGTGCGGAGCTAATAGATACTCAAGAGCAGCTAATTAATTTGGAAACAGCACTTGAGCATTTAGACAAAAGAGTTAATGACAGCCTAAGTTAGCCTTTTATTCTCTAATTTAGGTTCCATTCTTAAAAACTCAGGCCTATAATACCAACAGACTCCCTGTGGTACTCGACATTCGATAACGTCCTTGAGCCGATTTATATACCCAGGGGGCTTCTCGGCTTTGCTTTGTGCATGTCCACTTGCTGGAACGCCTTCCGCTTAGTCAGGAGCTCCCAACTTGAACCGTCGGGTTCAGGGCAACCATCGGAAACGACACCTTGGGGAGTCTTTAACTTCCACTCTGGTAGAGTTATCACCTAACTCCAAACACGTAAAATTCTGTAAAATACATCCCCAATACCTATGCCTGCTCTGTCAGTATGGGCCAAACGCATCTATACTCTAACAAACACTGCCCATTCTGAGGATTGAACTCATGACTACCCGCATTTTGTTAATTGAAGATGATCAGGAGCTCAATGAGTTATTGAGCGAGTTTTTGGCATTAGAAAACTTTGAAGTAGACCAAGCCTTTGATGGTGAACAAGGACTTAATATGGCCTTGAATGGCCAGTATGATGCCTTGGTCCTTGATATTATGATGCCTAAGATGAATGGTCTAGACCTTCTCAAACAATTTCGTGTCAACAATAAAACACCTGTACTTATGCTGACTGCTCGTAGTGACGAGGTAGACCGCATTGTAGGGTTTGAAATGGGAGCAGACGATTATCTGCCGAAACCCTGCAACCCAAGAGAGATTGTTGCCCGTATTCGCGCCATATTAAGGCGGGTAGAAATGGATAAAGCAGGCATGCAAGCCAGCGGCAGTCGCCAAGTGATTATCCGAGAGGATGTAGAACTAAACCACAATACACGTATCGTATCCAAGCAGGGTGAAGACCTAGATCTCACCAGCACAGAGTTTAATCTTTTAGCCAGTTTGCTGGAGAAAGCAGGCCAAGTGCTGAGTAAAGAAGAGCTCACAGAAACAGCATTAGGCCGTCACTTAGCCTTATACGATCGCAGTGTCGATATGCATATGAGTAACCTAAGGCGAAAAATAGGGCCATTTTCAAGCAATGAACCGCGTATAAAAACGATACGAGGCGTTGGATACCAGTATGTCATTAATGACTAAATGGCCGTTACGACCATTAATATTTAGAAGCTTATATTGGAAGATATTTTTCTTTTTTTGGCTCACCCTCATTGCGGTTATTTTCTCTGTTGCCACCTTGTCAGAAATTATTGTTGAAAAGCGCGAACAAGAAGAATATCAACGGGTAGTTAAATTAGGCATCAAGGCAGCCGACATTTTTGAAACCAAAGGCACCGAAGAGTTGACGGTTTGGCTGCGCTATATCGACCAAGAATTCAACGTAAAGGGCTTTATGTTAGATTCTAAACGACGGCCTATAAGCCTCGCAAACCTGCCAAAAAACTGGCTTGAATTTACCTTACCCCTAACCCAAAATAGGCTATCAGAGCGTCACTTGAGGGGGTTCCAACCTTATCGTATTTCCAGTAGTAGCAACCGTATCTATACGTTTGTCGCCCATCGCGATAACTCCGGCCCTTACCCAGCCTGGCTGAAGCATTTACCCATACTGCAAGTTATTACCGCTTTAGTGATCGTAGCCCTTTTGACCGCTTTTGTGACCTGGCGAATCACAGATCCGCTGCGTAAGCTCAAGCAAGCAACCGACTCGTTTGCCCGCGGCAATTTTGACACTCGGCTACCCATGTTAATTGGCTTCAGAAGAGATGAAATTGGTGAAGTGGGCCTAGCCTTCAACCGCATGGCCGAACGTATTAGTTTGCTGGTGAGCAATCAGCAACGCCTATTTCGAGACATATCACACGAGTTAAGAACCCCTTTAGCTAGACAGCAAATCGCCTTAGAGTTACTAGCGCGGAAGCTGCCTGATACAGAGCACCAATCTCTGCACCGTATTGAGCGCGAAATAGAACGTATGAACGATCTGATTGATCAGGTGCTCACCTTATTACGCTTAGAGCAAAATGGCCAAACCCCTAGTATAGAAGCCTATAATTTAAGCGATTTACTATGCAAACTCACTCAAGATGCTCAGTTTGAGGACCAGTCAAAACACCAGGTGCACCTGCAACAGCCCGACAAAAACATGTTAACTGGCCAACCCGAATTGGTGTCCCGTGCAGTAGAAAACATCTTGCGAAATGCCATGAGATATACTGCAGATGATAGCCAAATATTTTTACAAGTAGACCTACATAAAGACACCGTGGTTATTCGCATTGAAGATGAAGGTGAAGGCGTGCCAGAAGACTCACTTAAACGCTTGTTTGAGCCTTTTTACCGCGTGGAAGCTAGCCGTAACCAGCAAAGCGGTGGCTACGGTGTGGGCATGGCCATTGCCGAACAGGCAATAAGGGCTCAAGGTGGCACTATTGAGGCTAGCAACCGGTCTGAGGGCGGACTTAGAGTTGACATTACCTTACCAAAAGCATCTCTCTAGGAGGGCTTAATGGCGCTGAGCCCATGGCAGCACCATTTATAACCACCCCGCATTATTCAGGGGCTAAAAATAGCTGATAGGCTGGATTATCTGTTTCTTCATTAAAAGCATAACCCAGCTCGTCTAAATAACCTTCAAACTTCACTTTGTCTTCTGGTCGAACTTGCATTGCGACTAACACTCGGCCATAAGCAGACCCATGATTACGATAATGGAACATTGAGATATTCCATAGTTGGCCAAGTTTATTCAAAAACTTAAGTAACGCACCCGGTCGTTCTGGAAAAGTAAAACGGTAGACCACTTCGTTGTCTACTGAGGCATGCCCACCTACCATATAACGAACATGGCTCTTAGCCATTTCGTTGTTGCTCAAATCTACCGCAGTAATATGGTGGCTAGCCAACTGTTTAAGCAGCGGTTCACGGCCCCCTTCATCTGTTTTAAGGGTCACACCCACAAACACTTGTGCTTTAGTGTTATTGCCATAGCGGTAATTAAATTCGGTGATATTACGCTCACCTAATGCCGTACAAAACCGTTTGAAACTGCCTGGCTGCTCGGGTATTTCTGCCGCAATAATAGCCTCACGACCCTCTCCTATTTCTGCACGCTCAGCAACGTGGCGCAAGCGATCAAAGTTCAGATTAGCCCCTGTAGAAACAGCAACCAAGGTTTGACCTTGCGCTTTTTCACGTTCTACATATTTCTTTAAGCCAGCAACAGCACAAGCCCCGGAAGGTTCCGCAACCGCACGCGTGTCACCATAAATATCTTTTATAGCGGCACACAGCTCATCTGTGGTTACAGTAATCACTTCATCAACATACTGCTGGGCTAATTCAAAGTTAAGTTTGCCTATTTGAGCAACAGCCACACCCTCAGCAAAGGTACCAACTTCTGACAAAATGACCCGTTCACCCGCATCCATAGCTGCCTTAAGGCAGCAAGAATCTTCGGGCTCCACACCTATAATTTTGATATCTGGGCGCAGGTACTTTATATAAACAGACATACCTGCAATTAACCCACCCCCGCCAACAGGTACAAATACCACATCAATGTTACCCTGAACCTGCCGCAACAATTCCACCGCTACAGTGCCTTGACCAGCAATCACATGTTCGTCATCAAAGGGGTGTATGTACACCATCCCTAGGTCAGCCATCAAGGTGCGTGAATGGGCAAACGCCTGCGCGAATGAATCCCCATGTAAAATGACCTTTGCGCCTAGAGCTCTGACCGAATTAACCTTAATTTCTGGGGTACTTTTGGGCATAACAATAGTGGCATCAATACCTAAGTGCTGGGCAGACATGGCTACACCTTGGGCATGATTGCCCGCAGACGCACACACCACACCAGAGGCCCTTTGCGTATCTGTTAATTTTGAAATACAGTTATAGGCCCCCCGGATTTTAAAAGAAAATATAGGCTGCAAATCCTCTCGTTTAATCAAAATATTATTTGCCAAGCGTTTAGACAGACTTCGAGCTGGGTCAACGGGCGTTTCCACTGCCACGTCGTAGACATTAGCAGATAGAATTTTCTTGATATAACGATGAGGCATAATATTTCTTCTAATGGGGTAATATTTTTACAGAATGTGAAGTGTGTTTAACTCGCTAATCATATTAATGGCAGAAGCCACTAGCGTCTACATTGTATAGTGGAAATTCCTGTATAATCTGTCTATTAGTGTCCAACTCGATCATCACCATGACCCAAGACCAGTTAAAACAGGCTGTAGCACAAGCTGCAGTAGACTATATCGCGCCTCATCTTACCTGGGAATCAATTATTGGTGTTGGTACAGGGTCTACTGCTAACTGCTTTATTGATGCTCTAGCCAAGATAAAACACACTTTTGGCGCTGCGGTAGCAAGTTCTGAAGCGACTGCAACACGCCTCAAGAGCCATGGCATTAACGTCTTAGAACTTAATGCTGTGCCTCACATGAGTTTTTATGTAGACGGCGCAGACGAAAGTGACATTCACCTCAACCTGATTAAGGGTGGCGGTGGTGCCTTAACACGAGAGAAAATAGTCGCTGCCGTTGCAGAAACCTTCGTTTGTATTGCCGATGAAAGCAAACTAGTGGGTGTACTAGGTGCGTTTCCGCTGCCCGTAGAAGTAATTCCCATGGCCCGCAGTTATGTAGCTCGTAAACTAGTAGGCCTTGGTGGTGAACCTGTGTGGCGTCAGGGCTTTGTAACCGACAATGGTAACCTTATCCTAGACCTTTACGGTATGGACATTGTAGACCCAAAAGACCTTGAACAACAGATCAACCAGCTTACTGGCGTTGTTACTAACGGTCTTTTCGCGCACCGCCCAGCAGACATTCTATTTCTGGGCACTGGAGACGGGGTTAAAACCCTAACAAGCTAAAATAATACTCGGCAGCTTATGGTGCCAGACACTTGTTTGAGTTTAACTAAGGCCAACTCTGACCAGCTGGCATCTACATCGATGACCACATAACCTACCTTGGTATTAGTATTCAAATACTGCCCCGAAATATTAATGCTATTTTCAGAAAACACATTATTTATTTCAGATAGTACCCCTGGTATATTTTCATGAATATGCAACAAGCGATGCGCATTTTCATGGTTAGGTAGTGACACTTCTGGAAAGTTGACTGCAGACAGACTGGTACCATTGTCACAATACCGAATGAGTTTATCGGCCACTTCCACACCAATGTTCACTTGTGCCTCAACCGTTGAACCACCAATGTGTGGGGTTAAAATGACATTATCTAAGCCCCTTAATGGCGAAATAAACTCATCGTTGTTAGACCGAGGCTCTACTGGAAACACATCAATAGCTGCGCCTAATAACTTACCACTCTTCAGACAACTAGCTAATGCTTCAATATCAACCACGGTGCCACGTGAGGCATTAATCAGGACCGCACCCTGTTTCATCTGTGCAAGCTGAGTGGGGCCCATTAAGCAATACGTCGATGGCGTTTCTGGCACATGCAAGGTCACAATATCGGCTTGCATAAGCAGTGCTGCTAAATTGCCACAGGCAGATGCATTGCCTAAACTCAGCTTAGTAATTTGATCATAATAGATCACCTCCATGCCCATGGCTTCGGCCATAATACCAAGCTGCGAGCCAATAGACCCATACCCCACCACACCGAGCTTTTTACCCCTCACTTCAAAAGACTGATGTGCTGATTTAAGCCATTGACCACGATGAGCCTTGGCATTTTTTTCTGGAATACCTCTTAGCAGAAGTACAGCTTCAGCAATCACTAATTCTGCGACACTGCGAGTATTACTGTAAGGTGCATTAAATACAGGAATACCTAACTCTAGGGCCGCACTGAGATCCACCTGGTTGGTGCCTATGCAAAAACAGCCTATCGCCATTAGCTTAGTAGCTTCACCTAACACTTCACGGGTTAGCTGAGTGCGTGAACGAATACCTACAAAGTGGGCATCTTTTAACACTTCCATTAGTTCGTTTTCTGGCAGTGCAGTAGCGTAAAAATGAATATTACTAAACCCCGCACCCTGCAAGGCATCAACAGCTGATTGATGCACGCCTTCTAATAGAACGATTTTAATGTTATTTTTTTTGAGGGAAATTTGCTGCAATGGATTCAAGGGGGAGCCTTTTTAATACGATTTAGCACAGATCTAAAGGCGACTATTATATTACCAAATGCGACACATTAGTAGCTTCGCAAACATAAAAAAACCCCTAACCATTGCTGATTAGAGGTTGTATTATTTCAAGAGGGCTGCGCGACCTGATTTATCAATCAAATGCCACTTTACTCAAGCCCTATTGAGATAAAGTTAGGCTTCCATGTCTTTCATAGACAGCTTAATACGGCCGCGTGCGTCTACGTCTAGCACTTTAACCTTAACAGTTTGACCTTCTTCTAGGTAGTCAGTGACTTTCTCAACACGCTCACTAGAGATTTGGGAAATATGCAGTAAACCATCCTTGCCAGGCAAGATGTTAATGAATGCTCCGAAGTCAACAATACGCTCCACTTTACCTTCGTAAATAGCACCCACTTCGGCTTCTGCAGTAATTTCTAAAATCTTAGCTTCTGCCAATTCGGCAGACGCTTTGTCGTCAGCAAATACACGCACGGTACCGTCATCTTCAATGTCGATTGATGCGCCAGTCTCTTCACACAAACCACGAATGGTAGCGCCACCTTTGCCAATTACATCACGGATCTTATCTTGATCGATCTTGATGGTTTTCATGGTAGGAGCATTGTCATTCAGCTCAGTGCGAGGCACTGCAATAACCTTGTTCATTTCGTCTAAGATATGAATACGTGCTTCGTGTGCTTGCTCTAAAGCAATTTCCATTATCTCTTCAGTAATGCCCTGGATTTTAATATCCATTTGAAGCGCAGTAATACCTGCAGCAGAACCTGCTACTTTAAAGTCCATATCGCCTAAGTGATCTTCATCACCGAGTATGTCTGTCAAAACGGCAAAACCAGCATCTTCTTTAATCAGGCCCATGGCAATACCTGCGACAGGTGCCTTAATTGGCACACCCGCATCCATAAGTGCTAGAGATGCACCACACACAGAAGCCATTGAACTAGACCCGTTGGACTCAGTGATTTCTGAAACTACGCGAATAGTATAAGGAAAGTCTTCTTGGCTTGGCAACATCGCTTGTATGCCACGACGCGCCAACCGGCCATGGCCAATCTCACGGCGGCCTGGGCCCATGAAACGGCCTGTTTCGCCTACAGAGTAGCTTGGAAAGTTGTAGTGCAGCATAAACGGATCTTTACGCGAGCCTTCTAAGGCATCAATAATCTGCTGATCACGGCTAGTACCAAGGGTAGCTACAACAATAGACTGGGTTTCACCACGGGTGAACAATGATGAACCATGAGCTTTAGCCAAAGTACCAATTTGCACATCGATACCACGGACAGTCTTGGTATCACGACCGTCGATACGCGGCTCGCCTGCAACTACACGTGAGCGCACAGTGTGCTTTTCTAGCTTACTCACCATGCCTAATACGTCAGACTTGGAAGGAGCAGAAGCTTCATCGCTGCATAGGGCAGCAATCGCTTGCGCCTTCACTTCAGCCAAGCGCGCTTGACGGTCCATCTTGTCGCTAATTTGGTAAGCTTCGCCAACAGCTTCGCCAACAGCAGCAGTAACAGCAGACTTAAGTGCTGCATCTTCTTCAGCGGCAACCCAGTCCCAAGTAGGCTTGGCTGCTTCTGAGGCAAATTCAGCTATTGCCTTAACTACAGCTTGCATTTCATCATGAGCAAAAAGAACAGCACCTAACATTACATCTTCGCTTAGTTCTTTGGCTTCTGATTCAACCATCAATACAGCATCAGCAGTACCTGCAACAACCATGTCTAGATCAGATGTAGCTTGGGCTTCGAAGCTTGGGTTAAGTTGGTAACCAGCCTCATCAGAGTATGACACGCGTGCTGCACCGATTGGGCCTGCAAAAGGAATACCTGAGATGGCTAACGCAGCAGAAGTACCAATTAAAGCAGCAATGTCTGTGTCATTTTGCTTATCAGCAGACATTACAGTACAAATAACCTGCACTTCGTTCATGAAGCCCTTAGGGAACAATGGGCGAATGGGACGGTCGATCAAACGGCTAGTCAACGTCTCTTTTTCAGATGGACGCGCTTCACGCTTAAAGAAACCACCAGGAATCTTACCAACAGCGTAAGTCTTTTCTTGGTAGTGGACAGAAAGTGGAAAGAAACCTTGATCAGGTTTGGCTGTTTTGGAGCCAACAACAGCAACCAGTACTTGGATAGCGTCATCGACTGTGACAAGAACAGCACCAGAAGCTTGACGCGCAATACGACCAGTTTCTAGCGTTACGGTTTGCTCACCGTATTGAAATGTTTTGGTAATGATAGACATATTTATCTCCATAAAATAAAGAATTTGCAATCAATTGAGCGATCTAATCCACCAGTACACTTATTAACTCGGTTGAGGTTTAAAGCTACCTCTAGCACCAAGCCAATAAGAGTACGGGCCGACCCTCTCTTATCGCTTGCAGTTAAAACAATAAAGGCTACGTAACCAAATGATTACCTAGCCTCTATTGATCACACTTAGACCTACTGAGCGTGGTATTTAAATCAGGTGTTGCGCCTTCTGTATTCGCTGAATACATCAAGTTTAAACCTATTTCTAGCGGCGTAGACCTAAACGACCAATCAACGTAACGTAACGCTCAGCGTCTTTACGATTAAGGTAGTCCAGCAATTTACGACGCTGGTTAACCATACGGATCAAACCACGACGTGAGTGGTGATCATGGTTATGCTCTTTGAAGTGACTTTGTAGTGCCAAGATGTTCGCAGTTAATAATGCAACCTGAACTTCTGGTGACCCTGTGTCGCCTTCAGCAGTTTGGTAATCTGCTACAACAGCAGCTTTTTCAACGGCAGTTAGTGCCATGGTAATTCTCCAATAATTAATATGCCCACTAGCCTCTACATTGAGGGTTAGGGGATCGTTAATGTTCACACCGTGCATATTTACAGCGGAACTTAAATGAAGGTCTAAGTACTCATTAAGCGTTTCGCTTTTAAGCGACCTTCTTGTTGCACTTCAGCTAAGCCGATAAAGGCATTCGCTTCAATAGCATGCGAGCTATACACACGCACCACATCAAATTCAGCAAAGTCAGTGGCATGGTCTATAACCTTGCCTTGCTGCAACGCCTCAATTTGTTGGGGGCCTAATTGTACAGCATTTAATGATAAAACGGCAGTATCGGCGGGCATTAATAGATCATCTAGGGCTGAGAAGGCTGGGGTGATGTCTGGCCACTTACCCTCTTCTACCACTTGGCCCTTAGTTGCCTCATCAATAATGGCCTGAAGGTCTTCTAAGGTGACCATTTGCTTGGCCACAAAAGGCCCAGCTTGAAGGCGTTTTAGCTGTGAGACGTGCGCACCACAACCTAGCGCCAGGCCCAAATCTTCTACAATGCTGCGAATATAAGTACCCTTGGTGCAGCTAATATCCATCTGCACTTGGGCATTATCAAAGCTCAACAATTCTAAATTATGAATAGTGACTTGCCGCGGCTTCACCTCTACAGTTTTGCCAGCCCGCGCCAATTTATACAAAGGTTGCCCCTTATATTTAAGGGCTGAAAACATGGAAGGAACTTGGCTAATCAGGCCACGAAATTGTGGTAACTGAGCCTCTACATCGGCTAAAGTGATATGGGCACAAGCTTTAGTTTCTACAATCTTACCGTCGGCATCACTGGAGTCAGTGCGCACACCAAGCTGGCCAATGGTTTGATAACGCTTGTCAGAATCTAAAAGAAACTGGCTAAACTTTGTAGCTTCACCCAAACAAATAGGCAGCAAGCCAGTAGCTAGGGGATCTAAGGCACCAGTGTGGCCCGCTTTACGAGCCCCAAACATACGTTTAACCCGCTGCAAAGCATGATTTGAACTCATACCAGTAGGCTTATCTAGAATAAGAATGCCGCTTACTTCACGGCCTTTTGGTTGTCGAGCCACTAGCGCTTATTCAGCATTAGTGTCCTGCTCTGGGTCTGAGGCCCTAGCTTGGTCAATCAAGTTACTAAGGTAATTGCCGCGTGACAAACTGTCGTCATAATGAAACCGCAGCGTGGGTACAATACGCAATTTCATACGCTGGCCCAACTGGCTGCGCAAGAAACCTGAAGCATTATTAAGGGCCTTCACAGATTCTGTAATTTCTTGCGGATCTTCACCACCATTTAAAATGGTGACAAACACCTTCGCATGAGACAAGTCACGTGATACTTCCACAGCACTCACCGTAGCCATACCTACGCGAGGGTCTTTCACCTCACGCTGGATTAGGGCTGCTAGTTCACGCTGAATTTGGTCTGCCACACGCTGGGTGCGGCTATATTCTTGTGCCATGGTCAGCCCTTACAAACTACGCTCAACTTCGATAGTGTCGAAGACTTCTATTTGGTCACCAACGCGAACGTCGTTATAGCTCTTCACACCGATACCGCACTCAATACCATTACGGACATCCGCAACAGAATCTTTGTGCCGACGTAAGGATTCTAATTCGCCTTCGTAAATAACTACGTTATCGCGTAATACACGAATAGGCTTACTGCGATGAACCGTACCTTCGGTAACCATACAGCCAGCAATCTGGCCCAACTTAGGCGAACGGAAAACTTCTCGCACTTCCGCAATACCCACAATAGTTTCGCGCAGCTCCGGCGCTAACATACCAGAAAGAGCGTCCTTTACATCATTAATAATGTCGTAAATTACGCTGTAATAACGTAGGTCAATGCCTTCTTTCTCAATGAGCGCCTTGGCCGGCGTATCAGCACGAACATTAAAACCAAAGATCACAGCGTTTGACGCCACGGCAAGGTTAACATCAGACTCAGCAATACCACCAACACCGCTAGATACAACCTGCACCTTAACCTCTTCGGTACCAATATCCATTAGAGAGTTGGTTAATGCTTCCAAAGAACCTCGTACGTCAGTCTTAAGTACAACATTTAACACAGAGGCCTGATTCTTGCCCATGTTCTCAAACATAGCGTCCAACTTAGAAGCCTGTTGGCGAGCAAGCTTAACGTCTCGGTACTTACCTTGGCGGAATAGTGCGACTTCACGGGCTTTCTTTTCGTCTGCAACTACAGCGAAGTCTTCACCTGAGTCAGGCGTACCACCTAAACCTAAAATCTCTACTGGAATAGAAGGGCCTGCACTGGTGATCGGCTTACCGTTCTCATCCAACATAGCGCGGACTCGACCAAACTGCTGGCCGGCCAGAACAATATCACCTTTCTTTAAGGTACCGTTTTGAATCAATATAGTGGCTACAGAACCACGGCCTTTATCAAGGCGGGCTTCAACGACCACGCCTTTGGCTGGCGCTTCTGGCACTGCAGTAAGCTCAAGTACTTCAGCCTCAAGCAATACAGCATCTAGCAATGCTTCAATGCCGTCACCCGTCTTAGCGGATACTGGGATAAACTGAGTTACACCACCCCAATCTTCTGGCACCACGTCACGGCTAGACAGTTCTGTCTTAACTCGGTCTGGATCAGCACCTTCTTTATCCATTTTATTGATCGCTACAATCAAAGGAACGCCAGCAGCCTTAGCATGCTGTACCGCTTCTTCAGTTTGCGGCATTACACCATCATCTGCTGCAACAACCAAAATAACAATATCAGTTGCCTTAGCGCCGCGGGCACGCATCGCAGTAAACGCAGCGTGTCCGGGTGTGTCTAAGAAAGTAACCATACCTTTGTCAGTTTCTACGTGGTAGGCACCAATGTGCTGGGTAATACCACCAGACTCACCAGAAGCAACCTTAGTAGAACGAATACAATCCAACAAAGACGTCTTACCGTGGTCAACATGGCCCATTACAGTTACAACTGGAGCACGGGGAATCTCTTTACCTTCGTAGTTAATACTTTCAACTACTTCTGTTTCGATGGCATCATCCATCACCAACTTCACCGTATGACCCATTTCTTCAACAACAATAGTTGCTGTATCTTGGTCAATAACTTGGTTGATGGTTGCCATTGCACCCATGTTGAACATTACCTTAATAACTTCTGCAGCCTTTACTTTCATGCGCTGAGCTAAATCAGCTACGGTAATCGACTCAGGCAGGTTTACTTCATAAACCACTTTTTCAGTAGGCACTTCAAAAGCATGCTCACCATTACCAGACCGCTTAGGTGCAGCTAATTTACCTTTGTTTCGCGCACCCTTACCACGGCTACGGTCATCACGCCCACCAGATGTACGGCCCTTACCTTTATTCTTACCGGCAGGTGCGCCACCACGTGGCTTATCAGGGGAAGTAAACGTCTTCTGGTGAGCCGGTTTTTTCTTAGCATCTTCAGCTGCTTTTTGACGAGCCACCTCAGCGTTTGCCGCTACCTTAGCAGCTGCCGCGTTGGCATCCGCTTGAACCTTAGCTTGATCATCTGCTTCGTTTTTTGCTGCAGCGCTTGCTGATGCAGTTTCGGCCGCTTCAGCGGCAGACTTAGCTTCAGAAACTGCTTTTTCTTGAGCAACTTCACTTTCTTTACGGGCTGCCAATTCTACTTTCTCAGCCTCAATAACCACAGACTGATCGTCTTCTTCAGATTTAACATAGGTACGTTTTTTACGCACTTCCACGTTAACTGTGCGTTTACCCGCCGCACCAGCAACTTTCAAGGTGCTTGTTGTCTTACGGCGCAAGGTAATCTTTTTAGGGCCATCAGCGTTGTCACCTTCGCCACCATGAGACTTTTGCAAGTGCGATAAAAGCGACTTACGCTCTTCGTCTGACACTGCGTCAGTAGCCGCACGGCGGGTAAGGCCTGCTTCTTCCATTTGGTTCAGCAAGCGCTCAACCGGAACACCTACTTTTTCAGCTAGGGTGTTGACAGTTTGATCTGTCATAATCGTATTCTCCTGTCGGTCGGGCGGTGGTTTAAACAAACCAAGGGGCGCGGGCCGTCATAATTAGTTCTGCTGCTTTTTCGTCACTCAAGCCTTCGATATCCGAGATCTCATCAACAGCTTGCTCGGCCAAATGTTCCATAGTGATAATGCCACGGCTTGCCAATACAAATGCAAGGTGAGTATCCATGCCTTCCATGTCGAGTAAATCTTGAGCTGGCTCAGAGTTATCTAACTGCTCTTCGGCTGCTAGCGCTTGGTTAAGAAGCTTGTCTTTTGCGCGAGTACGCAGCTCTTCAACAATGTCTTCATCTAAGCCATCGATAGCTAACATTTCATCAAGCGGCACATAGGCAATTTCTTCAAGACTAGCAAAGCCTTCTTCTACCAACATTTCAGCGAATTCTTCATCAATGTCCAGTGCATCCACAAAAGTCTGTACCACACCACCCACTTCATCTTGTTGCTTGGCGGCGGCATCTTCTTCAGACATAACGTTAATGGTCCAGCCAGTTAATTCTGACGCTAAACGAACGTTTTGGCCATTACGACCAATGGCCATGGCCAAATTCTCATCACTAACGGCAACATCCATGGCATGTCGATCTTCATCAACAACAATAGAGCTAACTTCTGCAGGGGCCATAGCATTAATAACCAACTGCGCTGGATTATCATCCCAAAGCACAATATCAACACGTTCGTTATTTAACTCACCAGTTACAGCCTGCACCCGCGAACCTCGCATACCCACACAAGCGCCAATAGGATCGATACGGCCATCATTAGTTTTAACTGCGATTTTAGCACGGGATCCAGGGTCACGGGCAGCTGCCCGAATTTCGATCACTTCTTCAGAGATCTCAGGCACTTCAATCTTAAAGAGCTCGACCAACATTTGCGGATCTGTGCGGCTTAAGAAAAGTTGTGGGCCCCGGCTTTCAGTACGAACTTCAGCCAATAAAGCCCTAATACGATCACCCATACGGAATGTTTCCCGACCAATCAACTGATCTCGCGCCATGAGTGCTTCTGCATTATTACCTAAATCCACAATCACATTATCACGTGTCACTTTCTTAACACTGCCACTAATGATTTCGCCAATTCGGCCACGGTACAGCTCCACCACCTTAGCACGCTCAGCTTCACGGACCTTTTGCACAATCACTTGCTTAGCAGTTTGTGCGGCAATGCGGCCAAATACTTCGGTAGGTAGCTCTTCTTGTACAAGGTCACCTAGCTCAAGACCAGAATTGGTCTCTTGAGCATCCTCAAGAATCAACTCAGCCTCTGGGTTGGTGTATACCTCATCAGTAACAACCGTCCAACAACGCGTAGTTGTAGCTGCACCTGTCTTGCGATCGATAGAGACTCTAATGTCACTTTCTTCATGGATTCGTTTGCGTGTCGCAGTAGCTAAGGCTAGTTCTATAGCTTCAAAGATAACGTCTTTTGGCACGTCCTTTTCATTTGAAACCGCTTCTGCCACTAACAGAATTTCTTTATTCATTTCAAGCTCTCACTTAATTTGGACTTATAAAACCGAGCTTAAAAGCGCGGTACAATATTGGCTTTTTCTATACTGTCAAAAGGCAACAAATATTCTTCATCATCAATCTGTAATAGCACATCGTCACCCTCAATGCCGCTAAGCAATCCAGTAAAACGACGGCGACCATCAAACGCCAAGCGTAATTTCAAACTTAACTTTTCACCAATGCTAGCTTGATATTGTTGTAAGGTGAATAAGGGACGATCCAACCCAGGTGATGACACTTCTAATGTGTATTCTCCAGTAATAGGATCTTCTACATCCATCACTGCAGCCACTTGCCGACTCACGTCTGCACACTGCTCCACACCAATACCCTTGGCATGGTCTATATATACCCGCAAAGTGGTATGGCGGCCTTGAGAGATATATTCAATACCCCAAAGGTCACATCCACATGCGGCCACTGCTGGCGCTACTAATGCTTCAATTTGTGCTGCTGCACCTGCCATTTCAATATCCCAAAACGCAAAAAGCCCCAAAATAGGGGCTTTTTATCGACTATATGTATTCAGTCTCGTAGTGACGCAAGTTGCGGCATTATGAACCCCTGAATTACTTCTTTATGACTTTCGTCAAAGGCTAGCGTAAAAAACACTAGCCTAAAAATGGTAGCGGGGGCAGGATTTGAACCTACGACCTTCGGGTTATGAGCCCGACGAGCTACCAGACTGCTCCACCCCGCATCAAAGAGCGCACATAATATCGATTTATTCCTTACACGTCAAACACTTATTACAACTAATTACTAAAAGATTGCACTTAATCTTCAGACTCACCAATTTCCCGTGTTAAGCATTGAAACCCACGGCTCTGAGGGTGGCAAAGCACTCCCTACTTGCAACAATTCAACAGACACATTATCTGGCGACTTGATAAACGCCATATGCCCATCTCGGGGGGGCCTATTGATCACAACTCCCGCATCCATCAATGTTTGGCAAAGCTGGTAGAGGTCGTCAACTTGGTAAGCCAAGTGCCCCCAACTGCGGCCCGTGGCCAACTCTTCATCAGCATCCCAATTGTAAGTGAGCTCTAACAGCGGCGCCTGAGTACTTTGAGCCTGTGCTTCATCTCGAGCAGCTGCCAAAAACACTAGGGTAAATCGCCCTGATTCATGGTCTGTTCGTTTGACTTCAACCAGCCCTAATTGACTACACCAAAACTCTAAAGAAGCCTTCAAATCCTTTACTCTGATCATGGTATGAAGATAACGCATGTTAAACCCTATAATGTTAGACCGGCTTACAAGTAAAGCATACCAGCAAAAAAAAGCAATCAACTAAAACCTTTTAACCATGCAATATCCACCCAACCTTGGCAAATGATTTCAACGTTGGCGAAGATATTAACAGGGTCCACCTGCTCAAAAAAAAGAGTAAAAAAAAGCCCCATGGTTAGGGGCTTTTAGGACATCTATGATTGGTAATAGATGTTAATTTGGTACCGGCGGCCGGAGTTGAACCGGCACGAGCAAAGCTCACCACCCCCTCAAGGTGGCGTGTCTACCAATTCCACCACGTCGGCATTACTTATTACTCTGTTGCAGGAACGTCGCTGTCTGTAGGCATCAACACCTCTTCAAACTCGGGAAGCGTTTGCTGTTCTACTTGCTCAACGACAGGGATACCCACATCAGAAACACTGCTAGCTTGCTGCTTGGCATACACAGCCAATGCAAAGCTGGTGACAAATAAACCAGCTGCTAAAATAGCGGTCGTACGGCTCAGGAAGTTACCTGAACCACTACTACCAAATACAGTTTGGGAAGCACCACCGCCACCAAAAGAAGCGCCTGCATCGGCACCTTTACCTTGTTGAATCATGATAAAGCCTATTAAGGCTATGGCTAACAATACATGTACAATTAAGATTGCAACTTCCATTAAATTTCTCGCTTTACACTTATTGCGCTTATATAAGCACTAATCTATTTCGCCGCTTGACCAATGGCCAAGAATGAATCCGCTTGTAAGGATGCACCGCCTACTAGGCCGCCATCAATGTCTGCTTGAGCAAATAACTCTTCAGCACTAGCTGCAGTAACACTGCCGCCATATAAAATCTTCAAACCACGTGCCTGTTCTGGGGCTATACTTGCTACGTGAGCACGGATAGCTTTGTGCACTTGCTGGGCTTGCGCCGGGCTTGCGGTTAAGCCAGTACCGATTGCCCAAACTGGCTCATAAGCTACTACTGCATTGGCAAAGCTGGCACCACCAGCAGCGTCAATAACTGCCTGAATTTGGCTAGTCACCACGCTTAGGGTAAGGCCTTTCTCACGCTGCTCTAATGTTTCACCAACACACAAAATAGGGGTGAGTTGCATGGCTTGGGTGGCTACATACTTAGCAGCCACTTGTGCATCATCTTCTGCAAATAGGGCACGTCGCTCTGAATGGCCCACCAGCACATAACTAACACCAAATTCTCTAGCCATGGCTAGGGACACTTCACCAGTATAGGCTCCCTTAGCTGATGCACAAATATTTTGTACACCTATGCCAATGCTTGTGCCCATTAATTCTGCCTGGGCCTGAGCTAAATATGGAAACGGTGGAAACACCACCAGCTCAGCATTATTAACTGCTGCCACACCCAGTTTTAGCTCACTTAACAGCTTCGTTACAGCATTTTTGCTGGCGTTCATTTTCCAGTTGCCCGCAACTATCGTGTGTGCCATTACCGTAACCTTTTGTTAAAACAAACCAAGGGTAATCAATTTAAGCGCGCAATAATACTCAAGTTAGGGCGCCTAAACAAGAGACTTTCTGGTAAAACCTTTTAATTAGGCCACAATTAAATACTATTTAGACTAAGAAATTACCTGATTTACATCATGAGCTAACTCTTTAGCGTATTGACTCACAAGGTCAGCATCTTCACCTTCTACCATCACTCTTACCACAGGCTCAGTGCCTGAGGGCCGAAGTAACACTCGTCCACGATCACCCATTCGCTTTTCAAGCGCACTAACTGCTTCATCTATGGCTGGATATTCTGACAAATTTACCCGATGAGTAAAGCGCAGGTTAATCAGCTTTTGAGGCATTTTTTTCATTTGGCTTTTAAGCTCATGTAAAGTCTTTCGGCTAGATTTCATCGCTTGAAGCACTTGCAGAGCAGCAACTATGCCATCTCCTGTGGTAGTTAGGTTTCGACAGATCAAATGGCCAGAGGATTCACCACCTAACAGCCAACCTTTTTCTTTTAGCTGCTCCATGACATAACGATCCCCCACTTTGGCGCGGACAAAATCTATACCAAGATCTTTTAACCCCAGCTCCATACCCAAGTTACTCATCTGAGTACCTACAACCCCACCCTCTAGCTGACTGTTGCGCTTTAAGTGAGCAGCAATGATGAACATTAATTGGTCACCATCGACTTCATCACCAGTGTGATCAACCATAATAACGCGGTCACCGTCACCGTCTAGGGCAATGCCTAAGTCTGCTTGTTGAAGCCGAACTACTTTTCGCAACATAGCAACGGACGTAGAGCCACATTCCTGATTGATGTTTAGTCCATCTGGATCAACACCGATGCTAGTGACATCTGCACCTAGCTCATGCAGCACCTTAGGTGCAATATGGTAAGTAGCTCCGTGGGCGCAATCTAGTACAATTTTTATGCCCTTCAAGTTTGTATGAGGGCCAACCGTACCTTTACAGAATTCGATATACCGGCCGGCAGCATCTTCTATACGCTTAGCTCGACCAAGCTCTTCTGGAGCAACACACTCCATAGTCTCTTGCAACTTATCTTCAATTGCTGCTTCCACTGAGCCTGACAGTTTAGTGCCTTGAGCGGAAAAAAACTTTATGCCGTTATCTTTGTAGCCATTATGGGAGGCACTGATTACGATGCCAGCTTCAGCATGAAAAGTACGGGTTAAATAGGCAACAGCTGGAGTAGGCATGGGGCCTAACAAACGCACATCAACACCTGCTGCAGACAAGCCTGCTTGCAGCGCAGACTCAAACATATATCCAGAAATACGGGTGTCTTTACCAATTAAAACCTTGCTACGCCCGTGCTCCGAGAATACTTTGCCCACCGCCCAACCTAATTTGAGCATAAAGTCTGGGGTTATTGGGTACTCACCACAACGGCCACGAATGCCGTCTGTTCCAAAATACTTCATACCAATTCCTTTTATATAACCTTCCTTGGTTTAGCTTCAATCACTCATCATAACAGCATGAGCCATCCTTAGGGCATCTACAGTAGGGGCCACATCATGCGCCCGCACAATTCGGGCACCACGCTCATAGGCCATCACAGAAACTGCTAACCCCCCATGCAATCTTTTATCTACAGGCTTATTTAAAACATCGCCAATCATACTTTTACGAGACATACCCACTAAAACAGGCAAACCCTTGTTGATTAATAGATTAAGGTGGTTAAGTAACTGCAGATTATGAACCAAGGTTTTGCCAAAGCCAAATCCAGGGTCTATCAGTATGCGCTCTGTAGGGATTCCCATATGATTACACTGCTTAATGCGCTCATCAAAATAAAGGCTAACATCCTCTACCACAGAATCATATACGGGGTTATCTTGCATGGTTTTAGGGTCGCCCTGCATATGCATAAGACATACAGGTAGTTGGGTACCAGCGGCAGCCTGTAGAGCCCCCTCACGGCCCAACGCCCTCACGTCATTGATCAGCCCAGCTCCTGCTTTGCCAGCAGCAATCATCACTTCTGGGGTGCTGGTATCAACAGACACAACGACATTTAACGATGCACGTATTGCCTCAATAACCGGAATAACACGGTCTAGCTCCTGCTGAACCGAAACCCGGTCAGCGCCTGGGCGAGTGGATTCACCACCTATATCGAGAAAACTTGCCCCTTCTGCCACCATCGCACGCGCGCGCTCCATGGCTGCATCTAGGCACAGAGACTGACTGGCAAACAAACTGCCACCATCAGAAAAGGAATCAGGAGTGACATTAATCACTCCCATCACATGTGGCTCTGTTAAGTTGAGCCGCTGATCACCAAATAGCATCTTAGCTTGGCGCTTCGTCAGCACCCGGCACATCACCGTTATCCGCGTCTAGGTCTGCCTCAGAAACAGTGGCCTTATCTTCAGGTGCAGAGGCACTGGCACCCCCGCCCGTATTGGAACCACTAGCATTGCGCTCGCGGTCAGCCCAACCTTCTGGGGCTGAAACTTCTTGGCGAGCTAGCAACTGATCTAGCTGACTGGAGTCTATGGTTTCATACTTCATTAGTGCGTTAGCCATGGCATCAAGAATATCTCGATTATCATGTAAAATGGTGCTGGCACGGCCGTAACAGCTTTCAATAATATCTTTTATTTCGCTATCAATAATCGCTGTAGTTTCATCAGAAAAACCTTTAGCTCCCTGGCCTTGAGCACCACTAAACGGATCAGCGTCTTCAGATTCATATAGCAATGGCCCTAACTTTTCAGATAAGCCCCATTTAGTCACCATGTTTCGTGCTAATTGCGTAGCGCGCTGTATGTCATTGGATGCTCCCGTAGTCACACCATCTTTGCCTAACGTTATTTCTTCAGCAATACGGCCACCGTAAAGGCTACAAATTTGGCTCAAGATCCCTTGGCGAGACAAACTATAACGATCTTCTTCAGGTAAAAACATAGTGACACCCAAAGCACGACCACGGGGAATTATGGTCACCTTATAGACTGGATCGTGATCTGGCACTAAGCGCCCAACAATAGCGTGACCTGCCTCGTGATAGGCTGTATTAAGCTTTTCTTTAGGCTGCATCACCATAGATTTACGCTCAGCACCCATCATAATCTTATCTTTGGCTTTCTCTAGCTCGTCCATTCCTACGGTGCGCTTATTGAGCCGCGCAGTAAACAATGCGGCTTCGTTCACTAGGTTAGCTAAGTCTGCGCCAGAGAACCCTGGGGTACCACGCGCAATAAGCTTTGACTTTACATCATCGCCTAAGGGTACCTTTTTGAGGTGCACATTAAGAATTTGTTCGCGCCCAAGAATATCAGGTAAAGATACGTGAACCTGGCGGTCAAAACGACCAGGGCGCAACAACGCTTTGTCTAGCACATCTGGGCGGTTAGTAGCTGCAATAACAATAATGCCTTCATTACCTTCAAAACCATCCATCTCAACCAACAACTGGTTTAGAGTTTGTTCACGTTCGTCATTGCCACCACCCATTCCAGCGCCACGGTGACGGCCTACAGCATCAATTTCGTCGATAAATATAATACAGGGGGCTTGTTTTTTGGCTTGCTCAAACATGTCGCGCACACGAGACGCACCCACACCTACAAACATTTCCACAAAGTCGGAACCAGAAATACTAAAGAAAGGTACCTTAGCTTCGCCAGCAATGGCCTTAGCTAGTAATGTTTTACCGGTACCTGGGGCACCAGACATAAGAATGCCGCGCGGAATGTGTCCACCCAACCGTTGGAATTTTCCGGGGTCACGTAAAAACTCCACCAATTCTTCTACATCTTCTTTGGCTTCTTCAACACCTGCAACATCTGCAAAGGTCGTTTTAATTTGGTCTTCGCTCATTAACCGAGCTTTACTCTTACCGAAGGACATTGGGCCGCCCTTGCCACCAGCACCACCTTGCATTTGGCGCATGAAGAACATAAACACCACAATGATAATAAGAATAGGTGCACTAGCTACCAATAACTGCATCCAAATGCTTTGTTGCTCTGGCTGTTTGCCAACAATCTCAACTTGGTGAGTGAGCAAATCATCAACCAACTTAGGATCTGACAATGCTGGCCGGACAACTTCAAAGCTGGTTCCATCACCAAATTTACCATTAATAATGATGCCATCAACTTCAACGTTTCTAACTTGATCGCGCTGCACTGCTTGCACAAATTCTGAATAGCTTACGCGGTTGGGAGCAGCTTCTTGGCTAAAATTATTAAACACCGTCAACAGCACTGCTGCGATGATGAGCCATAAAACCAAATTCTTTGTCATGTTGTTCAAGTGCTAGACTCCTAATCCTCAGTACGAGGGCGGCTTGGGCAATGAGGACTATAAACTAGGTTTACTGACCTTTAAAACCGGTTGCCAATTGATAAACTTCCCGCGAACGTCCACGAGAAGCATCGGGTTTACGTGACCGCACACTGTTAAAACTGGTACGGGTGTCTTTTAATAAATCATCAAAACCTTCACCATGAAACACCTTAGTCACAAATGTGCCTCCGGGTTTCAATACACTACGGGCCATATCTAAGGCCAACTCAACCAAATACATCGATGCTGGTTGATCAATGGCTGGGTTACCACTCATATTGGGGGCCATATCAGAAATTACAAGGTCTGCTTTTTCGCCACCTAAAGCAGCTACGATCTGATCGTAAACCGCTTGCTCTGTAAAGTCTCCTTGCACGAAGGTGACATCGGCAATCGAATCCATCGCTAATATGTCTGAGGCCACCACAGTGCCCTCTTCACCAACCAGCTGCACAGCAACCTGAGTCCAGCCACCTGGAGCTGCGCCTAGATCAACCACCGTCATTCCTGGGCGTATTAGGCGGTCTTTTTTACTTATTTCAAGCAACTTATAGCTAGCCCGCGAACGGTAACCATCTTTTTGTGCCTGTTTTACATATGGGTCATCAAAGTGCTCTTTTAGCCAGTTGCTGCTGGTTTTTGATCTAGCCAAGGGAATCTCTACTGATAGTTCGAAAAGTAAGTGGGTAAATCTGGCTGCTAACAAGCGAAAACGCCAGACATGCGTTATAATAGTTGGCAGTTTAGCACAGCCACGGGGCCTATGGGGCCCAACAATTTACCTTTGGACAACCATGAATTTAGCTCAATCGCAGAAAAAACAATTTCGCACCATCGGCCATGACTTGCACCCGCTTGTTACTGTGGCTGGCAACGGACTTTCAGAAACCGTAATGACAGAAATCAGCCGAGCGCTGTTTGACCATGAATTAATAAAAGTGAAGTTTTCTGTGGGTGATCGAGACGTTAAAAATGCACTCATTGCGCAAATGTGTAAAACAACGGGCGCCACATTAGTGCAGTCTGTTGGGAACGTTGCTTTAGTCTACTCAAGCAACCCTAATGCAGACCCTAAGAAATCTAACGTAGAGCGTTAATGTTTAGGCCCATTTCATCTACATCTCCCATGTTAAGCCTGAGAGATGTAGATGATGATTAGCTTAGCTATACGATGTGCCGCACCTCAGCAATCTCATAATTAATGACCCCACCAGGTGTAGTTACGCGCACCTCATCACCTTCGTTTTTAGCGATCAAAGCACGTGCTATAGGTGACCCAATAGAAATCTTACCGGCTTTAATATTAGCTTCATCTTGACCCACAATGCAGTAGGTCTTTTCTTCGTCAGTTTCCAAGTTAATGATGGTTACCGTAGCACCAAAAATAACCTTGCCCGTGTGGGGTATTTGGCTAACATCAATCACCTGTACCAACGATAATTTAGCTTCAACCTCTTGAATACGACCCTCACAAAAGCTCTGCTGCTCTCTGGCCGCATGGTATTCAGCATTTTCTTTTAAATCGCCATGCTCTCGCGCCGTAGCAATATCTTGAATGATTCGCGGCCGAGTAACACTTTTTAATTCCACTAACTCTGTACGCAGTAGTTGCTCACCGCGCACCGTCATGGGGACTTTGGTAATCGCCATAATTAATACTTCCTTATGCTGTCAGCGTAGCATGCATATCTTGCAAACGACGCACTTCTTGTTCTTCCCCAAACGCTAAACCTTCCATCACTGCAAGACCGCCAGTTAGGGTAGTGGAATAAGCCACTTTATGCTGTAACGCAGAGCGACGAATCAGTGATGAGTCATTAATAGCCTGACGCCCTTCTGTTGTATTTACAACAAAAGTGATCTCGTCGTTCTTGATCTTATCAACAATATTAGGACGACCTTCCATTACTTTATTGACTAGCTCACATTCGAAACCAGCGTTAATCAATGTTTTTTGAGTTCCTCCAGTCGCAACCAAAGTGAACCCAAGGTTAATTAGGCCTGCTGCCAACTTAAGAGATGCAGGCTTATCTACTTCACGTACAGAAATAAAAGCTTTTCCAGCCACCGGCATAGACTGACCAGTACCTATGTGTGCCTTAGAAAAGGCTTCCGCAAAGCTATCACCAATCCCCATTACTTCGCCCGTTGACTTCATCTCTGGGCTGAGGATTGGGTCAACACCTGGGAACTTGTCAAACGGAAATACTGCTTCTTTAACACTAAAATAGCCTGGAATAATCTCTTTAGTGAAGCCGATGTCTTCAAGGAGCTTACCCGCCATAACTTGAGCACCAATGTCTGCTAACGAAACACCAATACACTTAGATACAAAAGGCACAGTGCGAGAAGCACGTGGGTTCACTTCAATGACATATATTTTACCATCTTGCCATGCCAACTGAGTGTTCATTAAACCAATGACACCCAGTTCTAAAGCCATACGCTTTACTTGCTCACGCATTGCATCTTGCACGTTTTGTGGCAGATCGTACGGAGGCAGTGCACAGGCTGAATCACCCGAATGGATACCCGCTTGCTCAATGTGCTGCATAATAGCGCCAATAACCACCTGCTCACCATCACACACAGCATCTATATCCACTTCTACAGCATTACTTAAGAAACGGTCTAGTAATACAGGCGAGTCGTGAGACACTTGAACCGCCTCGTTCATATAGCGTTTGAGTTCGGTTTCTTTGTGCACAATTTCCATGGCACGGCCACCTAATACATAAGATGGACGAACAACCAAAGGGTAGCCAATTTTTTCTGCTGCACGAACCGCTTCTTCTTGCGTGCGCACAGTGGCGTTTTCTGGCTGCAATAAACCTAACCGTTGAATCATTTGCTGGAACCGTTCGCGGTCTTCAGCGCGATCGATTGCCTCTGGGCTTGTGCCTAGTATCGGCACACCTGCATTTTCCAGATCGACAGCAAGCTTAAGTGGAGTTTGCCCACCGTACTGCACGATCACACCTGCAGGCTGCTCAATGTGCACAATTTCTAACACATCTTCTAGAGTAACAGACTCGAAGTAGAGCCGATCTGAAGTGTCATAATCTGTCGATACAGTCTCTGGGTTGCAGTTCACCATAATGGTTTCATAACCCTGCCTGCGCATCGTTAGGGCAGCATGCACGCAGCAATAATCAAACTCAATACCTTGGCCAATGCGGTTGGGGCCACCACCTAGAATCATAATCTTATTGCGCTTGCTTGGGCGAGACTCACATTCTTCTTCATAGGTAGAGTACATATATGCCGTGTCAGTAGCGAACTCTGCTGCACAGGTATCTACACGCTTATATACCGGACGTATACCTAACTTTTGGCGGTGTTGACGGAAGCCTTTTTCAGTAAGACCCAACAACTTAGACAATCGAATATCTGAGAACCCCTTGCGCTTAAGGCTATAAACACGCTCATAATTAAGGTCTGCAAGGCCTAGCTTGGAAAGCTTGGCTTCCTCTTCAATTAGATCGTGCAGCTGCACTAAAAACCAGGGGTCAATACCAGAATATTCATACACTTCTTGAACGCCCATGCCCATGCGCAATGCATCACCGACGTATTGAATACGATCAGCCCGAGGGATTTTAAGTTCGGCAATAATTCGACTACGAGCATCTTCTTGGGTAATGTCTAAAATAGGGTCCAAACCATGGATGCCTGTTTCTAAACCACGCAATGCTTTTTGTAATGACTCCTGGAATGTGCGGCCAATGGCCATGACCTCACCCACAGACTTCATTTGTGTGGTTAAGCGATCGTCTGCTTGAGGGAATTTTTCAAAGGTGAACCGAGGGATTTTGGTCACAACATAGTCAATGGCAGGCTCAAACGAGGCCGGTGTAGCACCACCTGTAATGTCGTTTTGTAGCTCGTCTAGGGTATAGCCTACAGCCAACTTAGCCGCAACTCTTGCAATAGGGAAGCCCGTAGCTTTAGAGGCCAGAGCCGAAGAACGCGATACCCGGGGATTCATTTCGATAACCACCATGCGGCCATCTTCTGGGTTAACACCAAACTGTACGTTAGAACCCCCCGTTTCTACTCCAATTTCACGCAACACTGCCAGTGAGGCATTGCGCATGATTTGATATTCTTTGTCGGTAAGGGTTTGGGCTGGTGCCACAGTAATAGAGTCGCCCGTATGCACACCCATGGCATCAAAATTTTCGATTGAGCAAATGATGATGCAGTTGTCATTGGTGTCACGCACCACCTCCATTTCATACTCTTTCCAACCAATTAAAGACTCATCAATGAGCAATTCACTGGTAGGCGAAAGATCTAATCCGCGGGTGCAAATTTCTTCAAATTCTTCTCGGTTGT
Organism: Candidatus Njordibacter sp. Uisw_056; assembly: GCF_047730085.1. Taxonomy (NCBI): domain Bacteria; kingdom Pseudomonadati; phylum Pseudomonadota; class Gammaproteobacteria; order Pseudomonadales; family Candidatus Njordibacteraceae; genus Candidatus Njordibacter; species Candidatus Njordibacter sp. Uisw_056. Next base: position 2,611,397 of record NZ_CP159830.1, read on the forward strand.
ATGCAATACCACCACCAGAACCGCCCATGGTGAAGGATGGCCGAATAATGGCTGGAAAACCGATTCGCGTTTGCACATCAAATGCCTGCTCCAAAGTGTGGGCAATTTCAGCACGAGGGCACTCTAGGCCAATATTTTTCATGGCTTTGTCGAAACGATTTCTATCTTCTGCTTTATCAATGGTGTCTGCATCAGCACCAATCATTTCCACATTGTACTTTTCTAACACGCCCATACGATTTAGGTCGAGCGCACAGTTAAGCGCAGTTTGACCACCCATAGTAGGTAAAATGGCACTGGGTCGCTCTTTTTCAATAATCTTCTCTACTGTTTCCCAGCGGATAGGCTCAATGTAGGTGGCATCTGCCATAGACGGGTCGGTCATGATGGTAGCTGGATTAGAGTTTACCAAGATAACGCGGTAGCCTTCTTCGCGAAGCGCTTTGCAGGCTTGAGCACCAGAATAATCAAATTCACAGGCTTGACCAATAATGATAGGGCCAGCGCCAAGGATCAATATACTTTCTAGGTCGGAACGTTTAGGCATGTCAGTTATCCAATAATCTGTGGCTGTTTAGTTAGCTTTTCGAGCTGTCATGATGTCGATAAATCGATCAAACAGCGGCGCTACGTCATGCGGGCCGGGGCTTGCTTCTGGGTGGCCTTGAAAACTAAAGGCCTGCTTATCGGTACGTTCAATACCCTGTAACGAACCATCGAACAAGGACTTGTGCGTAGCCCTCAAGTGACTTGGCATAGCCTCTTCTGACACAGCAAAACCATGATTTTGACTCGTAATCATAACCACTTTAGTGTCAAGATCTTGCACTGGGTGGTTGGCGCCGTGATGGCCAAACTTCATTTTCTCTGTTTTAGCACCAGAAGCCAAGGCTAGCAATTGGTGTCCCAAGCAAATGCCGAACACGGGTGTGTCTGTTTGTAAAATTTCTTTGATGGCAGCAATAGCATAATCACATGGCTCTGGATCACCAGGGCCGTTAGACAAGAACACACCATCTGGATTCATAGCTAGCACGTCTTTAGCGGATGTTTGCGCAGGCACAACGGTTAAATCACAACCCCGCTCAACTAACATACGAAGGATATTACGCTTAACGCCATAGTCGTATGCAACAACCTTTAAATGACCATCCACCTTTTCACGATTACCTTCTACTAAGTCCCAGGTGGAGCCAGTCCAGTTATAGGCCTCTTTAACCGTAACTTCTTTGGCAAGGTCCATACCCTTTAGCCCAGAAAACCCCTTGGCTGCGGCTAAGGCTGCAGCTTCATCAATATTGTCACCTGCCACTATACAGCCACTTTGCGCACCTTTTTCTCGCAAAATACGCGTAAGGCGACGGGTGTCTATATCGGCAATAGCCACAACGTTATTTGCAATTAGGTATTCATCGAGGGGTTGGGTGTTACGCCAGTTACTCGCCATTAAAGGTAAATCTCGAATCACTAAACCAGCAGACCAGACAAACTCAGACTCTTCGTCTTCTGAATTAGTGCCCGTGTTGCCAATATGTGGGTAGGTAAGCGTCACTATTTGGTGCGCGTAGGAGGGGTCCGTTAGAATTTCTTGGTAGCCAGTCATTGAGGTGTTGAACACCACCTCCCCGGTACTTTGGCCAGTGGCGCCGATAGCAACCCCTCTAAATATGCTGCCGTCTTCTAAAGCCAGAATGGCGGGAGTAGTCAATGGGGGCCTCCTCAGGTGTAGTGCGTCATACGTGCAAATGTTTTTTAACAGGTACAAAAAGATGCGGTCTCTAGTCGCAAAAAAGCGAGGTGTGTAAGACACACCCCGCTTTCTATAAATGCTATGACCGGCAGCTAAGTTATTGCGCCTTTTAACTGGCGAAATTATACAGAACTAAAGTGCCATTTGTCTAGCAGATTATTCAGGCCAGGGCTTATAGACTAGCCTTTGAGCGCTAATACATCTTGCATGTCGTACAAACCGGAGGGCTTGCCATGAAGCCAAGCACAGGCGCGCACCGCACCTTTAGCAAAGGTCATACGACTACTGGCCTTATGAGTAATCTCTATACGCTCACCTTCGCTGGCAAACAGCACCGTATGATCGCCAACTACGTCGCCAGCACGAATGGTTTCAAAACCAATCTCATTAGCCTTTCGTGGCCCAGTATTTCCCTCACGCCCATAAACGGCACATTCGTCCAAGTTACGGCCCATAGCATTGGCCACAACCTCTCCTAAACGCAGGGCCGTACCAGACGGCGCATCAACTTTATGGCGGTGATGGGTTTCAATAATTTCCACATCATAGCCGTCTTGAAGCACGCTAGCTGCACGGTGGAGAATATCTAACAACAGGTTAATACCGACGCTCATGTTGGGTGCAAATACTACTGGGGTATGCTGAGCCTGCTCAGCTAATGTTTGCTTGTGCGCACTACTTAAGCCTGTAGTACCTATTACCATGGCTTTGCTTAGCATCACACATTCTTGCAAGTTAGCTAAGGTTAATTCTGGGTTAGTGAAGTCTATAAGCACATCAAAATCATCAGCTGCACCAGCTAGAGAACTTTTAATACTTACACCCAACTTGCCCACACCTGCCAACTCGCCAGCATCTGCACCTACTAAACTACTACTAGGCGAAACGATTGCAGCCCCAAGGGTTAACCCAGGAGCTTGATGAACAGCCTCAACGAGCACTTTACCCATTCGCCCTGCGGCACCCATTACTGCTATTCGCGTCATGCTGCACCTCTATGCATTGCCACGCTTTTTTACTCGCAATGACAGGTTGTTTTAACTATCTTCGAAGAAGCTTTTAACACCTTCAAACCAAGATGATTTTTTAGGTGAATGCTTACCTTTAGTGGCTTCCATAGTGTCATGGAATTTACGCAATAAATCCTTTTGCTCTTTATTCAAATGCACTGGTGTTTCAACAGCAACACGACACATAAGATCACCTTGACCACCGCCTCGCACTTGCGTGACCCCTTTACCACGCAGGCGGAACATTTTACCACTTTGAGCGCCTTCAGGGATTTTTAACTTAACACGGCCATCTAAGGTCGGCACTTCAATTTCGCCACCCAAAGCTGCATCAGTAAAGCTAATAGGCACTTCACAGTATAAGTTTTTGCCATCTCGAGTGAATATCTTATGCTCACGCACAGATACTTGTACATACAAATCACCACTTGGGCCACCATTTCCACCAGCTTCACCTTCGCCAGTTAAACGAATGCGGTCACCCGTATCAACGCCAGGTGGGATCTTCACAGATAAGGTTTTGTATTCTTGTACTCGGCCTTCACCATGACATGAATAACACGGGTCGCTAATCACCTTGCCGTTACCATGACAGGTTGGGCAGGTTTGCTGTACTGAGAAAAAACCTTGCTGCATGCGCACTTGGCCTTGGCCATGGCAAGTACCGCAAGTTTTGCTGCTAGTACCAGGCTTGGCACCAGAACCACCACATGGCTTACACTCTACTTGAGTGGGTATACGGATTTCTTCGGTTGTGCCACGCACGGCCTGTTCAAGGTTTAGATCCATGGTGTAACGCAAGTCTGATCCGCGCTGAACGCTTGAACGCCCGCCACCACCAGCACCAGCACCACCAAAAATGTCACCAAACATGTCGCCAAACACATCACCAAAACCAGCACCGCCAGCGCCGCGGGCGTTTGGGTCTACTCCAGCATGACCGTGCTGGTCATACGCAGCTTTCTTTTGGTCGTCTGATAAAATCTCGTAAGCTTCGTTCACTTCTTTGAAGCTTTCTTCGGCCGCTTTATCACCTGGATTACGATCTGGATGATACTTCATCGCCATACGGCGAAAAGCCTTTTTAATTTCTTTTTTATCAGTGCCCTTGGCCACACCAAGAACTTCGTAAAAATCGCGTTTAGACATAGTTATTCCACTAAGCTTCTATTGTATTTTTAACTGCAAGAAGCAGATACAAGAACGCAGGGCCTAAGCCCCGCGTTATAACATTGTGCCGCATTTAAGCAGCACTAGCAGGCGTATTCGGCTTACTTTTTGTCTTTGTCTTCGTCTTTAACTTCTTCAAACTCTGCATCAACAGCGTCATCTGCAGCTGCATCGCCAGCATTTTCAGCATCACCCTGAGCGGCTGCGTCTTCTGCATACATCTTTTGAGCAATTGCACCAGAGGCTTCAGTTAAAGTGGCAGTAGCAGATTCAATGGCTTCTTTGTCTTCGCCTTTTAAAGCTTCTTCAAGCGCATCAATTGCAGTTTGTACTGCTGCTTTTTCTTCGTCTGTGGCCTTCTCACCAGCTTCTTCAATCATCTTCTTAGATGAGTGAACCATGCCATCTGCAGTATTACGGGCTTGTACCATTTCTTCAAACTTCTGATCTTCAGCAGCATTAGCCTCTGCATCTTGTACCATTTGCTCGATTTCTTCATCACTGAGGCCAGAAGAGGCTTTAATGATAATGGACTGTTCTTTACCCGTACCCTTATCTTTAGCAGAGACATTTAAAATACCGTTGGCATCAATGTCGAAACTTACTTCAATCTGTGGCATACCACGGGGTGCTGGTGGAATATCACTAAGGTCAAAACGTCCCAAAGATTTATTCTGCGTCGCCTGCTTGCGCTCACCCTGACACACATGAATGGTCACAGCAGCTTGGTTGTCGTCAGCTGTAGAGAATACCTGAGACTTCTTAGTAGGGATGGTCGTGTTCCTGTCGATCACCGAAGTCATCACACCGCCCATAGTTTCAATACCAAGCGTCAAAGGCGTAACATCTAGCAACAATACGTCAGTAACGTCTCCTGCCAATACACCACCCTGAATCGCTGCGCCCATGGCTACTGCTTCGTCTGGGTTAACATCTTTGCGTGGTTCTTTACCAAAAAAAGTTGTCACTTCAGTTTGAACTAAAGGCATACGGCTTTGGCCGCCAACCATAATCACTTCGTCTATTTCGCTTGCCTCTAGGCCAGCATCTTTAAGCGCTTGGGCACACGGCTTCAGAGTACCAGACACCAAGTCTTCTACCAAAGACTCTAACTTAGCGCGAGAAATCTTAACATTTAAGTGCTTAGGGCCTGAGGCATCTGCCGTAATGTACGGTAAGTTAACATCAGTTTGACTAGAGCTAGACAATTCAACTTTAGCTTTTTCTGCAGCTTCTTTTAGACGCTGCAATGCCAATGGGTCGTTATGTACATCAATACCAGAGTCTTTTTTGAACTCAGCAGCTAAGAACTCAATCAACCGTAGGTCAAAGTCTTCTCCACCTAGGAATGTGTCACCATTAGTGGCTAGCACTTCAAACTGTGTCTCGCCATCTACATCGGCAATTTCAATGATAGAAATATCAAAAGTACCACCACCCAAGTCATACACAGCAATCGTAGAATCGCCACGGCTCTTATCAAGGCCATAAGCCAATGCTGCCGCTGTAGGCTCGTTAATAATGCGCTTAACTTCTAGGCCAGCAATACGGCCAGCATCTTTAGTTGCCTGACGCTGCGAATCATTAAAGTAAGCAGGCACAGTAATTACCGCTTCAGTAACCGTTTCGCCTAAGTAGTCTTCGGCAGTTTTCTTCATCTTTTTCAAGATTTCAGCAGAGATCTGCGGTGGTGCTTTGCTTTCGCCATTTACGTTAACCCAAGCATCACCGTTATCGGCTGCTTCAATTTTGTAAGGCACCATTTTAATGTCTTTTTGTACCACATCATCTTTGAACTTACGGCCAATTAAACGTTTGATAGCAAATAAGGTATTAACCGGGTTAGTCACAGCTTGACGCTTGGCAGATTGACCGACCAAGATTTCTCCATCACCAGCAAAAGCAATAATGGAAGGCGTGGTGCGATCGCCCTCTGCGTTCTCAATTACTTTAGCGCTGCCGCCATCTAAAACAGACACACATGAGTTGGTTGTGCCTAAGTCAATACCAATGATCTTTCCCATCATAAACTCCAATTCTTAATTCACCCTTAACGGGCTTTTGATTCAATTTTGCTCAGCAGCGTTAGCGGTCTAGGTTGTTCTTAGCCTTAGGCTTAGCCCTGCTTGCTTGTTTGTTATATAGGACCATTTGCCCAAATTTCAACTACAAAACCTTAATTTTTCTATTTAGAAACCACGACCATGGCTGGCCGCACAAGCCGCCCATTTAAGGTGTACCCTTTTTGGAACACTTCCATCACCGTGTTAGGCTCAAGATCTGGGTTAGGCACTGCCGTCATCGCTTCGTGCAACTCTGGATTGAACGGCTCACCATGAGGATCTAGCTGAGTTACATTGAATTTCTGTAATCCATCAAGGAGCATTTTTTGGCTCATCTCAACACCTTCAAGCAAGCCCTTTAAGCTAGCCCCGTCAGCGCTGCCCGCTTCAATTGCACGACCTAAGTTATCTAACAAAGACACTACTTCTGTCATTAGCTTTTCTTGGCCAAACTTGTGTGCCTTAGACACATCTTGCTCACTACGGCGGCGAATATTTTGCGCTTCTGCTTGCGCACGCAACACATCAGCTTGCTGCTCATCTACTTTAACCAAGGCCACTTCTAGTTCGGCCTGCACTGATTCTAGGGTTACTTCCTGCAACACGTCTTCAGTAGGCGCTTCAGCACTGTCTTCAACCACCTCGGCGTCCAGTTTTAGCTCTAGCTCAACTTCAGTTTCAGATGGCTGTTCTTGCTCGCTCATTAACTTCTCCGTTACATAACTTTCGCAACCTTTACAATAAGGTCACTTGACTGATCTTCTATATGGGGACACCGTCGAGCGATTCAAGCAATTAAGCCCTGCTTTTATGAGGTTTTAAAAATATATATTAAAGCCTTTCTAAAAATACTGGACATAAACCCACTACTGGTTATAATGCCAGTACAATAATTCACCGGAGCAGCGCCATGTTGCAACAGCTAATTGTTCACCATTATGCGTTAGTAGATTTTTTACACCTAGACTTCAGCGACAAGATGACCGCCATTAGTGGCGAAACTGGCGCGGGTAAATCAATACTTCTTGGTGCACTAGGCTTAACTTTGGGTGATAGAGCTGAGTCTGGGTGTGTTCAGCAGGGGGCAGAACGAGCGGACATTCACGCTGTATTCGACCTTAGCCACTTACCCCGTGTGAAAGATTACTTATCAGCTAAGCATCTGGCGGCAGCCGAAGACCCCGACACCTGCATATTGCGCCGAATGATTAACCAAGATGGCCGCTCCAGAGGCTACATTAACGGCAAACCGGTCAATATAACTGCGCTTAAAGAGCTGGGTCGCCAGCTAATTAATATACACGGCCAGCACGAACACCAGCACTTGCTAGGCCGTGACAGCCATCAAACTCTTTTAGATGCCTTTGGCAATTACCCACAACACCAAGAAGCAGTGGCATCAATAAGCCATGATTGGTTTGAGTTTGATCGACAAATTAAGGCCCTAACGGGTGGCCAGCAGCTCTCTGAAGCTGAGCAACAGTTATTGCAATATCAGGTGGATGAACTTGAGCAGCTAGCCCTATTGCCTGAAGAACTGCTCTGCCTAGAGCAAGAGCACAAGCAACGAGCCAATGCAGACCAACTGCTTCAAGCCGTTCGCTGCGCCCTGCCTGAAAACCCATTAGGTGAAGACCCCACAGCTTGCCTGCAGCGCTGGCAGCACCAACTGCAGAATTTTAGCCAGCATAGCCCCCACCTATTGGCTGCAGTAGACATGCTTGCCAGTGCGGTTATACAAATAGAAGAAAGCCAGATTGAGCTACAGAGCTTTTTACAAGGCTTTGATGAAGACCCAGCACGCCTGCAAACTTTAGAGTACCGCTTAGACCAAATTTATAGCATGGCAAGGAAACATAAAATTCAAGCGGCAGATCTGCCAGAACACCTTGATAAGCTGCAGCAGCAGCTGCAACAAAACCAAGACCAAGAAGGCCAGCTTGAAGCCATCTACGAACAACAGGCAGCACTTACCGACGCATACGATAGAGCTTCAGCTAAGCTCACTAAAGCAAGACAAGCTGCAGCTAAACAGCTTGAAAAAGCTGTGGGTGAGCAACTTTCATTACTAGGCATGCCCAACTGCCGATTAGAGCTAAGCATGCAGACCAAAGCAGAGACTCGCTTACAGCCCCAGGGACGTGATGACACTGAGATTTTAATTAGCACCAACCCTGGCCAAAGCGCCAAGCCTCTGGCTAAAATCGCCTCTGGTGGTGAATTGTCACGTATCAGCTTAGCGATCCAAGTGGTCATCGCAACTACTAGCATTACGCCAAGCCTTATCTTTGATGAAGTAGACGTGGGCATTGGTGGGGCTACGGCAGAAATTGTTGGCCGACTCTTGTCTCAATTAGGCCAACATTGCCAATTGTTATGTATCACTCACTTGCCACAAGTAGCAAGCCAAGCACAGCACCATTTGCAGGTGAGTAAGTCTAGCCAGGGACAAACAACACAAACCCAGGTTGCCGCATTAAATGACCATCAAAGAATACAAGAAATTGCGCGAATGCTAGGCGGTGTGAAGCTAACGCAACAAACACTAGCCCACGCTAAAGAAATGTTAGGTACTGGCGCACTCCTGCACTAAACGCAGAGCTAAAGTGCGCCTAAGCAGTTAGTCTTCACTAACGCCATAGAGGTAAACAGTGCGGCTAGTAAGTTCGTAACCTAATTCAGCAGCGATCTCTTCCAAGCGCTTGTTTAAAACTGGGTCGTTGAACTCTTTAATTCTGCCCGATTTTATACAAACAATATGGTCATGACTGCTTTCAGTGGCTAATTCAAATACTGAGTTACCACCTTCAAAGTGGTGGCGAACGACCAAGCCAGCAGCTTCAAACTGTGTTAACACCCGATAAACTGTCGCTAAGCCAACATCTTCACCCTGCTCCATGAGCAGCTTATAAATATCTTCTGCACTCCAGTGGTCACCTTCCATAGCTTGTTCGAGCATTTGGTAGATTTTGACACGGGGCAAGGTCACTTTCAGCCCTGCTTTACGTAATTCTTGGCTTTCTGATGCCATAGTAATGTTTACACTCTTTAGACTCATGGGGGATTGAGGTATGATTCTCAACCACATATTCAACACACAGACTTGGTCCATGAAACGCTATCTTATCACGTCTCTTTTTCTCGCGCTTACCAGTGGGTGCTCAAATATCGACAGCCTAGGGTTTCCAGGCGTCCATAAAATTGATATCCAACAGGGTAATCTCATCACCGATGAGATGATAGAGCTACTTAGACCTGGCTTAACCCAAAGCCAAGTGCAGTATGTTATGGGCACACCTCTAGTGGTGGACACCTTTAACCCGAGCCACTGGGACTATATTTATCAATATCGTCGTGGCGATGGCACCTTTGAAGAACGTAAACTTAGGGTCATTTTTGATCAGGGTCGAGTTACCCGTATAGACCAGTAAATAGCCGCCATACTGTTTATAACTATTAGGCTTTTAGCTGCGCTTTAGCTGCTGCTTTAGCTGCTGCTTTGGCAGCACGGTTGGCCCGTGCCACCTTTGGGTCTATAGTTAATGGGCGATAGATTTCTACCCGCTGACCCTGCATAATTTTTTCTACCTGTGGGTTTTTCACCGCTTTGCCAAAAATACCCATAGGGGTGCCGGCAAGCTGCAAGCCGTCAAAGTGTTCAACAATACCCGACATTACCGCGGCATCGTAAACTGTTGTGCCACAAGGGACTTGTAAAGCCATAATTTTTTGTTGATCTGGTAGCGCAAAAGCCACCTCTACATCGATCATATCTGCAGTTTCAATCACATTATTCTCACTTATATATGTGGTCTGCACGCTTACAAAAAGCGTCCACCATATTGCCTGCTATGGGGCTAAAAACACTACTCATTGCCTTACCTCTAAGCCCTGAAACACCGAATTCTAACGCCATTTCCACCTTACAAGCATCATCTGTTAATGGCGTAAATACCCAACTCCCCGTAAGGTAATCAAAGGGACCATCTTGCAACGCTAAGGTTATTTTTTCATCCGCTAGCAACGTATTACGTGTCACAAACTGGTAACTAAGTCCCGCCTTGCTCAAGTATAAGCGAGCGCTCATCGTTGTTAAAGTGGACTCTATCAAATCAACTTTAGAGCAACCATCTAAAAACTCTGGATAACGCTTAACGTCATTCACAAGCGCATACATACTGGCCGCAGAATGCATTACCAAAGCCGAACGGTTTATCTTAGCCACAGACGTTACCCTTAATAAAAAGACTATATTAAAGTTAAAACAGACACCAATAAAGCAATATCATCAATTATTCACTAAATGTCACTGCAGTAGATTCTGGCTTAAGGTAGAATGCGCCCATGGCAAAGAAATCAAAAACTCAAAAGCACTCTTCCGGCACCATTGCGCTCAATAAACGGGCCAAATTTGAATACCATTTAGACCAGCGTATCGAAGCAGGGTTGGTATTAACCGGTTGGGAAATTAAAAGCATTCGTGACGGCCGTGCAAACCTAACAGATTCATATGTGGTTATAAAAGACCAAGAAGCTTATCTTGTAGGGATGCACATATCACCGTTAATGACAGCCTGCACCCACGTGGTAGCAGAGCCCCGCCGTGAACGAAAGCTTTTGTTAAATAAAAAAGAAATATCTCGCTTGTTTGCCTCATCGTCACAAACTGGACAAACTATTGTCGCTACAGCGCTTTACTGGAAAGGCCATCGAGTGAAGTGTGAAATTTGCTTAGCTAAAGGTAAGCAACAGCACGACAAACGCGCTACAGAAAAAGATCGTGACTGGAGTAAGCAAAAGCATCGGATTTTAATGAAGGCCTAGGCCACCATTAGCAAACTAAAAAAGGCACTACCGCGTGCCTGGATACTCAAAACCAAAAAAACACGCCCTAGCTTGCCTTTTGACACCATTTGAACTCTAGTAAACTTCTGAATTAACACCATTATTAATTTAATGCTGCTATAATCATTCCTGCTAAGGGGATGACTGGATTCGACGTTGGTTACAAACCCTGAGGTGCATGTAGAGAATGTAAGGTTTCTCTTTAATCCCACCTTGCAAAAGTTATAGTCGCAAACGACGAAAACTACGCACTAGCGGCTTAAATCCCGCTTACACTGATCACCGGATGCCTGTAAACGGTCGTGAAGTGGCTCGCAGAACAGGATCGTGTGGACTCCTCGCTCGTGGAGAAAACCCTAAAACCAATCGAGATCGCCTTATGCGCCCTGACACTTGGGCCGCGGTAGGTTAAAACAATAAAGTGATCTAAACATGTAGAGCTGATGGCAGAGGACTGGCGGACGGGGGTTCGACTCCCCCCATCTCCACCACATACGAGTTTCAAGCGTTATCATTGAGACTTACAATTAGCCTCGTTACCCTCCTAAACAAGGGTTTCGGGGCTTTTTTATGCCTGTAACATTCTCATAGAGCCTCAAACAGCATTGTTGTGGTGCTAAAACGCGCTCGGACGGCCTGTGTAACCACAGGGGCATCTTAGTAATGGTCTATGCAAACGCAACAGTGGATCCTCTACAGGGCCGATTAACCAACCCAATGAAGGGAATCACCATATAGTATGTACACAGCCTTAGGACTCAAAAAATCACTATTCTGGGTAAGTTAATCGTAGACATGAGTAAGTCATCAAAAAATCTGACACAACTATCCTAAGAGAGAGCCTCATTTTCTGTATTAGAGCTCACCACTATTGGGACACATTCAAGTTATCAATTTAAACTAGAGCTAAGTGTTCCATCTATATATAGTAAGGCATTTTTTTTACAAACACGGATTCCAAAGGTGTCACCTAACGTCATTTCGGTATGTTTACGTGTCTTTGCTTTAATTATGACTCCAGTGGGTAATTTTAGTGTGACAACGCCATCAACACCTAAGTGTTCTATCTTAATGATTGTACCTTTGCCAATGCTATCACTCTCTTTATCTACCATGACTATGTGTTCAGGGCGGATACCCATCTGGTAAATGGACACATTATTTCCCACTGGCATTGCTGCAGGTAGTGGCTTGGTTAAGTTGATGGCTTCTGTGCTAAGTGATCCCAAGTTCGGTTCTAAAGTGATCATATTCATCGGTGGCGAGCCTATGAAGTAACCAACAAAGTCATTCTGTGGCTGTGAAAATAGTTCTTCAGGAGTGCCTGATTGCTGCACTAAACCATCCTTCATCACCACAATTTCATCAGCAAAGCTCATAGCTTCACTCTGATCGTGGGTTACCAGTATCATTGTCATACCCGTTTGGCGATTAATCTCCCGCAGTTTACGACGCAACATAAACTTCATCTGTGGATCAATCACTGTTAAGGGCTCATCCAATAGAATGGCGCTTACATCCTCCCGCACCAGGCCACGCCCTAAAGAGATCAATTGCTTTTGATCTGCACTTAGCTTGCGAGCAGGCATATCAAGCGCATAGTCTAGGTCTAAAAGTGTGGCCACTTCAGCCACACGCTGTTTTATTTTAGACGGAGTCATCCCTCTACATTCAAGCGGAAATGCCAGGTTCTGCCTTACTGTCTTAGTTGAATAAATGACTGGGAACTGAAATACCTGTGCAATATTTCGGGCAGATGTGGGCACCGATGTTACGTCTTGATCATCAAATAATAAGCGCCCATGTGACGGAGGCACCAAGCCTGAAATAATATTAAGCATAGTTGTTTTGCCACAGCCTGACGGCCCCAGCAAAGCATAGGTTTTACCATCTTCCCAGGTGAGGTTGACCGGTTTAAGCGCAAAATCATGCTCACCTTTTGGATTGGACAGATAACTGTGTCCAAGGTTTTCCAGTACAATTTTAGCCATCTTAGTTGTCCCTGAGTGTTATATTGCGGCCATCTGGTGCAAACAGCATCATTTGTTCTGCTTGAATAGAGATACTTAAGTTATCACCAGATTTGAAGGTTTCTATACCTTCAACCATCATAATTGCTCGGCCAAAGTCAAAATCAAGATGGATAATAGTTTGCGACCCACTAAATTCGGATAACCCAATTTTAGCTGTAAATGCGCCACCAGGCTCAATTGCATCTGGACGAAGGGCAATAGTTACAGGGCCATCAGGTGGCAGTTGCAGGCCTTCACTTGGCGCTAGCTGGCCTTCACCAAAGTAAAGCACTTGGTCACGTACAAACCCAGAGATAAAGGAAATTGGAGGGTCACTTATTACGCTTGCAGTATCTTTAGTGGGTGGGTGTGCGAATAGGTCTGCAGGTGGCCCACTGGCAATTATTTCCCCGTCATGCATAACGATCATAGTGTTACCCAACTCCATTGCCTCACGTGGCTCTGTGGTGGTGTAAAGAATTACACTTTCTTGATTGTCTGCTACTAACCGTGGAAACTCCTCACGCAACTGTTCGCGCAGTTTATAGTCAAGATTAGCCAATGGCTCATCTAGCATTAAGATACGAGACTGTTTGACCATTGCCCGCGCCAGAGCAACACGCTGTTGCTGACCACCAGAGAGTTGTGAGGGCCTTCGATGTAAAAAGTCTCCCAACCCCACGGTGGTCAACATAGTACTAGCAAGCGCCTGGGCCTGAGCTTTCTTCTTACCCTGTCGACGCAACGGAAAAGCCACGTTATCCAGAACACTAAGGTGTGGGTAGTTAATAAACTGCTGGTACACAAGTGACATATTGCGGTCCCTGATGGGACGTTTGGTGATGTTTTCTTTGTCTAACTTGATGTCACCATTAATTAAAGGATTGAGCCCCATTAAGGCCCGCAAAAGCTCAGTTTTTCCTGCACCTGTGCGGCCTAAGATAGTATAAATATTACCCGCCTCAAAAAGGAATGAGACATTATCCAAAGAAACTTTGGCTTTGGCAGTTGTGAGATGATCAATTTGAAGCATGATAATTACCTAATGGCCCCGGACATTGTGCCGCGTGACATATAACGCTCAACAACGATTGCAACTAAGGCTAGTGGTGCAACAGAAATTAGCGCAAAGGCTGACAGCGACCACCAAGGCGTCACTGAAGAGTTAAGGGAAACAATTGATACTGGCAATAGCTGCGTTTCAGTAAACGTTAGCGTAAAGGCAAAGAAGAAGTCATTCCACCCAAAGATAAGGCAGAACATCCCTGCAACCACAAGGCCTGGCACTGAATTAGGCAGAATTACTCGGAAAAATGCCCCAATAGGGCTACATCCATCGGTCATGGCCATTTCGTCTAGTTCTTTGGGAATACCTGCAAAGAAATCAGTCATCACCCAAACAGCAATAGGCAAAAGCAATGCCACATACACCAGAACCAATCCAAAAATAGTGTCCAACGCACCCAGTTCCTTAAGCATTAAAAAAAAGGGTATAGCCAGCACAATCGGTGGCATAATTCGCTGAGATATGAAGAAAAAGGTAATGTCTGCGTTTTTCACAAAACCTAAGCGGTACTCAAACCTAGACAAACCATAGGCTGCAAGTGTGCCCAAAATTAAACTCACAAGGCTGGCAATAAGGGTAACAGCCGCAGAGTCTATAAATGGTCCAACAATATTAATACCCTGAGAACCGTTGGTGAAGAGTGAAGTCCAGCCCTGGGTCGACGGTTCAAAATCTACCCATGGAATGTAAGTAGCACCACTAGTAATGGCGTTTGCGTCTTTGAATGAAGTTGATAGCGCCCAAAGAAAGGGAAACACAACAAAAATTGACCAACCTAGTAAAAAAAGAGTTTTAAGTGTGTGGTAGAACTTATTCATTTTATTCGTCCTTCCCAACCAGTGTGCGTAACAGAAGTTTAGCAATTATAGTGAGGCTTATAATCATAATCACCAGATACACAAGTGACAAAGCTGCAGAGTAGCCAATCTGGAAATCTCTCAAACCACGTATATAAATATAATACGAGGAGGTTTCAGTTGCAGTTCCTGGGCCACCCGAAGTAAGCACATAGACGGTGTCCATAATCTTCGACGCCTCAATGAGCCGAATAATCAATGCACCGATAGTAATAGGCGCCATCAAGGGAAAGGTCACCTGCCAAAATGTCCGCCACGTGCCAGCACCATCGATCGCTGCAGCAAGATAGGGCTCTTTTGGCAACGACACCAAGCCAGCCAACAAAAGCAAGAACATAAAGGGGGTCCACTGCCAAACCTCTACAATAAGAACGCTAATAAAGGCTCCCGTAGCACTTGAAAGCCACGGCACAGGACCGACACCAAATGCACTTAAAATATCATTCACTGGCCCTAAACTTTCATGAAAAACAGTGCGCCAAATAACCGACATAACCACTGGAGTGGTCATCATTGGGATGAGGAACAACACCCGTAATAAGCGACCACCTCTGACCTGTTTCCATACCGCTAAGGCAAGCGCAAAGCCTAGGGTATATTGCAATGATACAGATATGATTGAAAGAAGTGATAAGCGTTGTAGGCTTTGCCAGAATCGATCGTCCGCAAATACGCGAACGTAGTTGCTACCACCAATAAAATCGAGCCCAGACTGAAATACATCCCAGCTTGAAAAGCTAACTCTAACCGTGAATAAAAGTGGGAAAAGAATGATAGCTACCAGCGTCAAAAGGGCTGGTAGTAAAAAAAAGTGCTTTGAAGATAACATTATATTTTTTCCAAGATTGTTGGTGGGCGCCTAAAGGCGCCCACCCTACGGCATCAACCTTCGTTGTCTTCAAGCTTAACAACGTTAGCATAAGCTGCACGCAACCGATCTTTACCAATACGCTCAGTAATTTCAGCCCATTCTTTGGCCACACCATCGAGCGCGTCTTGCGCAGATTTCTGCCCAGCCATGGCTTCAGCAACACCGTTGGCCATTGATGACATAAACTGGCTTACACCCGGAACGCGCAGGTCAAACACGCGGTTCTGACTTTCTTCCATATCTGACAAAGTTGAAACATAGGATTCAGCTGTTTTGTCTTCCCAGCCCTGACCTTTCCAGAAGTCTACATCTAAATGCTCATTGCGGTAAGGGTTAACTCCAAAACGGCCAATTTGTAGGTCGTTCTTGGCGTTAGCTTCATTTGCAAAGAAGCACAAGAAGTCAAAAGCCATTTCCTTTTCTTCAGACATTTGTGAAACTGCAGAAGACCAGCCCCAGGTCATGTAGGGTGCACGGTTGGGTGTAGCAAACGTGTCCCACGTGCCTGTATCACGGTTCCAAACTTCACCTGCGCCAGGCAGAGGCGCTGCTGCAACCATATTGCGAATGCGGCTATCTTTTTGGTTAGCTTGAACATACGCATCATCCCAGCTGTAGCTCATCAACGTTTGACCACCACCAAAGGAGAATATCTCATCGCCAAGACCGAAGTTATTGCCACCAGGTGGAAAGCTTTTCTGTGCATCAACAAACAATTGTAGGCCACGTACAAAGCCTGGTGAATTAATTAATGGTTCCATTGTTTCTAGATCAAAGAAGAAACCACCTTTCACATCAGGATGCTTTGCATAAGGAGCAGCGCGGCTAATAAACGCAGAGAACATCAAATCATCACGCTTGGCTACTTCAGCTGAACCATAGTTTAGTTCGCCATCGCCATCCCAATCGCGATCATTAAAGTAGGCAGCCACCTTATTGTAGTCTTCCCATGTTTCAGGCACTGTTAACGCACTACCCGTGTCGGCAAGGAACTTAGCTTGCACTTCAGCGTTGTCAAAAATATCAGTACGGTACTTTAGGTAATGGCGATCGCCATCCATTGGGTACTGAATCATCTCGCCATTCCAAGTAGCAACACCCGTGAAGCTATCGGTCACATCTGACATGCCTGTTGAATCAATATACTTCTGTGGCACTGGCTCTAAAAAGCGGTTGAAATCGCCAATCCAAAGTGAGGCATAAAATAATACGTCATAAGCATTCTGATCACTTTGAAAGGGGATCATTATGCGTTGAAATAGATCACCAAAAGGCACATGTACAACGTTAACTTCTGCTCCGGTAAGTGCTGCAAATTGCTCAGCATGAAGTGCTGTTGGCTCACCAATTACTGGTATTGCATGGGTAATCACATTTAAGGAGCGCCCAGAATAATCCTTAGCATCTGTAGCCTCGTAGCTACAGGTACCTGGCAAATCCTTTTCAATACCAAATTGCGTGTAATCTTTTGCCATTGCAGGCGTAGCAGCCGCGACAGCCAGGGCCAGCAAAGTTGCAGGCCCTATAAACTTACTTATTTTTATCATTGTTTTACTCCAGTTTATTTAAATTTCAATAAAATTTAGGGGATCAGTACGGCGCGTCCGGTGATCTTACCTTCGTGCAAGTCGCGTAATGCAAGATTTGCATCCTTTAGCGAGTATTCTTTAGTGGTAAGGTCCACTAAGCCCCTGTGGGCCAGCTCCATCAATTCAGTTAACTCAGCCCAAGTGCCAACAAGATTGCCGATGATATTCTTTTCGGTAATTACTAGGTCTACAGTGGGTACCTGAATATCTTCGCCATAACCTACTACATAGTAGCTGCCAGCAGCTCGGGTCATTGCTAACCCTTTTCTGGTTGTACCTTTCTCACCAACAAAGTCTAATACTGCTTGAGCTCCATGCCCTTTTGTTAGTGCTAAAACGGCCTCTACTTCACCACCATCAGCTTGTACCAGATAATTGGCGCCACACTTGCCAGCAAGTTCAAGTGACTTAGCAGATGTATCTACTACAATAATTTCTGCAGCACACATGGCACGAAGAACTTGAATGGCAATATGTCCTAAACCTCCAGCACCAATGACTACGCAGTACTCACCAGGGAGTAAATGTCGTGTGGCTTTTTTTGCTGCCCTGTAGGCTGTTAGCCCAGCATCTGAATAAGGTGCAACTTCTTTCGGTAGGAGGGAATCTGGTAACTTAATAATATTGCGCTCTGATGTCACCAAGGCTTCTGCGTAGCCACCGTCTGAATCAAGCCCAGGGAAAGTGCCTTCGCCATGCATATCTTGTCCGCGTCGGCAGGCAATGCATGTGCCATTTGAAATCTTTGGATGGACAATAACAGGGTCACCTTTCTTCAAACCTTCCACTTCTGGGCCTACGTCTTCAACCCAACCGGCATTTTCATGGCCTAATATAAGGGGCAGTAACTGGTCACCGGTGGGGTCCATGTGCGGGCGCCAAACACCTTCAATAACGTGCAGGTCTGTGCGGCAGACGCCTGCGCCACCAATACGCACGATAACGTCAGACCCTTTTGTAATCGTAGGATCTGGAACGTCAATGTATTCAACCCAGGATGATGCACTTAGGTCGTCATCGTATTTATGTAAAACTTGCGCCTTCATTGGACTCTCCGAAATATAGAACTGCTTAACCGTTTATGCTTCAAATATAACCAATAAATTTTCTTGCTGTTTGCGTTTAGGCTGTCAAATTTTGCACATCAGTTCACTTTAGGTGGTCAATATTTGACAGATTGTGTAAATGTACTTTCTTTAAAGTGTTTGAGCGGTCATATTATTTGCTGAACCTTGGAGAGTCTATTGGAAACTACATTTGAAAAAGCTCGTAACGCATTAGAACTCAATGGCAAATTTGCTCATGGAGCAATTCCAGCGCCTATTGCAGACAGTTGGAGGCGTTGTGTCAACATAGGTTTAGACCCATTAAGCAAACCTGAAGAGTGCGTTGTTTCACACACAGACCTACACCAGCGCCGTGATAAGTTAGACCTTGTAATGCGTTTGGTGAGGCCCGAACTGGAGCTTTTAAGCGCCCAAATTGCTGGGCCAAACTTTTTGTTGGCGTTCGCAGACAGTGATGGCGTTGTTCTTGATCGAATTATTGATGAAGAATTTCGCACGTCAGTGTGTGGGCAAAGCATTGTGCCTGGCTCAATTTGGAATGAAAGCATCCGCGGCACTAATGCGCTTGGGCTGGCACTTTACACAGGCCAACCATGCAACGTTACAGGCCGTGAACACTTTTTCTCTAGAGAGGGCAGTGTGTCGTGTTTATCAGCTCCGATATTTGATAGTAGTGGCCATTTAATTGGACTAATTGATGCCTCTTCTGAGGTTACTGTACGTCAATACCATACCCTCGCCTTGGTCAATCTAGCTGCTCAAAATGTTGAAAATCGACTTTTTGTAGACGATCATCGTAGCGATCACATCATCCAATTCCACCCGCGCCAAGAATACCTTCAAACCCAAAATGTTGCCATGATCGCCTTTAACCAAGAGGGGTATATTACCGGTGCCAACCGCCATACAGGAGAACTTTTAACAGGTTTAAGGCTAACCAGTACACCAAAATTCGAAGATGTCTTTATGGGGCAGTTTTTTCCATTGATGGAGCGCATTTGTAAAGGTGAAGTTGTTCAAATCAAAGACTGGTTGCACTCTGGGTATTTTGCTCGTCTTAGACTTACTCACAGCGCGAGTAGTAAACTAATAAATTCTAAGGTTTTTTTGCCAGTTGACCCTATCTATCACCAACAATTAACAACTGAAGATTTTGACGATGGGCGCGTGTTCAAAGATGAAGCATTACGGCACAATCTTCGATTAGCTAAAAAATCTGCTCTACAAGGCCTCCCAGTAATGATAGCGGGCGGTCCAGGAACGGGTAAAAATACAATAGCCGAAGAAATCCATGATCAGCTACACCCTAAAAAAAGTTTTATAATTTTGGATTGTGCAACATTAACTGTTGATTCAGTTGAGAGCCAGCTCATTGCCCAATTGAGACCTAGCACGAGCAGTAACACTTCGATGGAGGATAAGATTGATCTAAATAAAGGTGGCACACTTTATTTAGATCGAGTTGATCTTTTGTCAATCGACATTGTTCCAATTTTAACCACGCTGTTAAACCGTTGTACTCACAGGAGAACACAGTTACTCGGTGATGGTGAGTGGGTTATTTTAAGCAGCAGGCTTTATGCTAATGCGAAAAACACTGCTAAAGGGCCATTTCAGCAGTTAGAGAATCGCCTGGCAGGTTTCTCACTTTTCTTACCCAAACTTAGGAACCGCTCTGATTTTCGGCACTTATGCAGTTCAATGCTTGCAGTAATTTCATCGCAGCACTCATTATCAAACAACGCTATAGAAGCTCTTCGTACAAGTGCCGCAATTGATAATTTGTCTGATCTAGATTGGAGCTTGCGAACGCTAGTTTCCCAGCATCATGAAGGTATGATAAAGACAGAAAGTATTGTACGAATTTTAGGGCAACATGAATTCGAAATATCAGCCTGCACACGTTGTAAAGGCTACATGGCTAAGGAGATTCAATGCCTTGAAATTAGAAAAACTGTACTGGAATGTAGTGGTAATATCGCTCTAGCCGCACGCCAACTTGGCGTTGCGCGAAATACGGTCAAAGCTCACCACATCGACTAAAAAGCCTAGCGAAAGGAGTAAAGTATAATTAAGTAAGGCGTGGCCTTATAAACAGTTACTCTACACTTTCCCTTTCTGACATTTGTACCATAATCCTATAAATCCCAGGGGTTTAAGCTGTCACTGGGGCATGTTATATTTTTGCTAGTGCGCTTCAGTGTAAAGATAAAGCATAAGTTCTAGTTTAAGCATTTATCTATGGGTACACGCAAACAGAACTAATTATAAGAAATATAGCTAGAGGGGATATGAGAAATAGTTTCGACTCCCACCTCCACCACATACAAGTTTCAAGCGTTATTATTGAGACTCACAATTAGCCTCGTTACACCCTTCATAGGGGTATCGGGGCTTTTTATTGCCTCAAGCACTTAGGCCGCATACAGGCCATCTAAACAGCCCAATAAGTCGGTTAATGCAACGCCTTTTGTAGCCAAAATACAACTCAATCACAGCAGTCAACAGCAGGCTTATAGCCATCTGCAGCGCATCACACACTTCACTTTTTGAACCCAGTTATACACTTGTGACACCTAAGCTAATGTTGCTTAAAGTGGCTGTAACGTAAGCCTTTGTAAGCAATGTAAAAGCATGTAATCAGTATTGTTGGTGAACACAATTATTGATAACTTAGCCCTTGAGGATTGGGGGGCTTCACGAGCTTATCTTAAGCTCTCCTTTGACCGCGGGGTTTATCCTAACCCCGTTGTTTCTCTTACTGGCAGCCCAGTCCCAGAGTCACTGCTCTGCCTATCCCTTAGCTCACATTGGAGTTGTTATGATTACTACTATAGCTTGTGTTGCTGGATTCTTTATTGGGTTTACTACTCACCTTATACTTACTCAGTTGGCGAAGAAAAGGAAAGTTGAAGTTATACGTGTCGGTTCTAGTTGGCAGGTATATAAATAGTTATGGCAGAGAAGGTTCTAGCGGTCCTTCTCTGCCAACCCTTCCTCTTCATGTCCCAGAGTTAAAGACAGAACTACGCTTTGACTCGCCGAAGACCCCAAGCAATGGCTAAGCCCACACCATAGACTAGGCAATTTACATTCAAGATGATAATTATCATGATAAATGCAAAGCTAAAGTCCATTGTAGCTAAGCTCATTAGCACAATAATAAGCTTTTGAATAACAACAGAGACTAACCAGACCTTCTGCCACCTATTTAGTTTATGCCATTTATCCTTTCCTGAAGTTGGCTTAGGTTCATCTTTACGGGTGTTCCCACAAGAAACCTCATCTATGGCATCTATAGCCGTATATACATAATCATCAGGTTTCGTTGTGTTCATGCGCCTTGGTTCTCATTAGGTAAGTTCCTTATCAAAGGGTTTCATTTTTGCTTCTATATGCACCACATATGTTTCAAGGGTTATTATTGAGACCCACAATTAGCCTTATTACCTTATTTTAAGACAGATTTTGGGGCTTTTTAATACCTGTTTTGAAAAGTAATTAGGGTATTTAAATAATAATACATTTATAGATTATAAAAACACCTTCGGTTTTAAGGGCACATCTATTTTTTCTTACTTTTCCAAGTTCCACCGTATTGGTAAGTATCCTCAAAACGTACCTTAACATCCGTGAGACACTTTCCACATAGGAACACCCAATCCTTTAGGTCTTGATATTGACACCTGTACAGGACTTCCTTTGCGTCCTTACACACATAACAGTTTTTGGTTCTCACTCTCACGAAAATAGACTATAGCGTATTGTTAATGTGGATGATGGTATTACATCTGTACTTAAGTGCACAACTTCATTCACCTTGAACTATCCCAAAGGGATAAATAAAGGCCATTCAAAGGCCACTACCTGGCGCATGTTTAGTGCCATTAGTTTCCTGTTTGTAACTTTAAACACTCTTCTTTGAAAAATACATTCCCCCTCAAAATCAACATCGTGAGCCTCACCAAGCCCGTTAATTAGGGTTCCTTGTCCATAATGCTGCCCTTGTTCTAAACTTCCTTTCTATTTTTTTGATGTGCGTCTGGGTTTTATTATTGAGTCTCTTTTTAAGGAAAAATTTTTGCCCAATAATATTGGGTTAGGGAGCCTAATCGGCTATCATTACTTTAAGCTTTAACCGACCCTGGCGGCTCGCACATTAGCGCGTTTAGGGAGGAATTTTTGTTATAAACTTAGGGGTTAATATATGTCTAATCATAGAGCGCTTCAAATGTTCGGTCGCTCAGGCAACCCGGCGTTGAAGGCCGATACGTTCAGCAAGAGTGCCCAATCATCATCACCAACACGCGGCATTCAATCAACGTCGTCACAGACCATGACGCTGCAGGGGACAGTGAACAAGACCGGTATATTACTGGCATTGGTGGTGTTGTCAGCGTCCTGGACATGGAACCTGTTTTTTGAAAGTGGTAACTCAGCAGCAGTGATGCCGCTCGCGATTGGTGGTGCGATCCTGGGCTTTGTATTTGCTCTGGTGACTATATTTAAAAAGCAGTGGTCTGGTATAACAGCGCCGCTGTATGCTTTATCTCAGGGCCTATTTTTGGGTGCTATCTCGGGTATCTTTGAGATGCAATATCCAGGCATTGTGATCCAGGCGGTAGGCTTGACGTTGGGTACTCTTGCATCATTGCTGTTCCTGTACAAAACGGGCATCGTTAAGCCCACAGAAAATTTTCGCTTGATGGTGACTTCAGCCACTATGGGGATTGGTGTGCTTTATTTGGTTAGTATGGTAATGAATATGTTCGGTTCTGGCGGCATAGGATTTATTCACTCAAACGGTTTATTTGGTATTGGCTTTAGTCTATTTGTCGTCGCCATTGCCGCGCTTAATTTGGTGTTGGATTTCGATTTTATTGAACAAGGTTCAGAGATGGGCGCACCCAAATACATGGAATGGTTCGGTGCTTTTTCTCTGATGGTGACGCTGATATGGCTCTACCTTGAAATGCTCAGGCTATTGGCTAAACTGAGAAGTCGCTAATGGATGCCAATACTTTAGTCTTTGGCTCCATGGCAGTTTTGTCATTAGCTGTTTTTTTCTATCTCGGCAAGTTTAAAGCCTCTAAGAAGCAGACTGAGCGAGATGACCGCATAGACTGGTCAGTGCGGAAATTTTCAATATGGAAAATTTTGTTGTATTCCCTCGCACTGGTCGGAGGTATTGTGTTGGTCCAGCAGTTTATTTAGCTGCAGGAGTGGGTCGTGTTCCTATTGGTTTCCTGCAAACAATCATGCTTTATTTTGCTGTGAGACTCGCAATATAATTTCCCATAAAGGCCTTGTAGCCCGACTCGGTATGGATTAGCTCACGCTGCATGATCTCATGTAGGTTGGGCAATTTGTGGAACGGCACCGATGGGTAGGTGTGATGTTCAGTGTGGTACGACATATTCCACGTGACAAACAGCACGATACGATTGGTGAACGTTGTACGAGTGTTCTCGAACATGTTTGACGCGGTTGGGCAAAGGCCATGTTCCGCCAGAAGGTAAAACCTTAAAAACGGCTGCCCCAACAGTGCGGGAAAAATCCAAATCCAGAACAATGCTGCAGACCCAGTATATATTACGCTACACAAAATCAATGCATAGGCCAAGAGAAGCAAACGGGCTTCTTTGACAATAGGTGCCTCGGACGTCTTTGGCAAGAAATCCGCACTGCAGTCACACATTGCATTCTTTCCCAGTGTTTTAAAGTGACCCATCCATGTTGGAATTCCCGAAATATGCTTGACGAAACTCAACATAGTTTTAGGTTTTTCAGTCGCCAATTCGGGATCTTTTCCTGGAATCTGCGTAAAGCGGTGGTGAGCAAAGTGAAAATATTTGAACCATGTGGACGGCAAGAAAATTAAAAAACCACTCACCCTCGCCGTCACGTTATTTAACCAACGGGTCCTAAACGGCGTCTGATGCACAGATTCATGCAAAAGTGTAAATAGAAACACGATCACAATACCTTGCGGTATCAGCAACAATTGCCAACCAGGCAAACTCAAATAAATGGCAAGACCGAACCCAACAATTAACCCTAAATGCAAACCGAGGTGCACCAACCCAGGCTCATCACATCGCTGTGTAAGCTTCTTACGCGTCTCCTTTGAGAGGCTCCTAAGAAAATCTTGATGATTCATGGTGTTGCGTCCGGGTATTATGTCAGTCACTGATGTCTGTATTTTGTGGTATACACTTGGGTATACGTAGATAGCACGATTAATTTAAATCAATCGTGTATTAATTGGTCAATAATGACAGGTGCAACAGCATTTGGGTATGGCAAAACACCATCAGAGCTGCCATTAAAGCTTTTTTCTCCACGAAAATCACCTTCAGGAATGATTTGAATACCCAAGCCGAAGCCAAACAGGTTAGGTATTGCTGCTCCAGATTTAATGTCACTTAATTCGCCAAAATTTGAACGCTGCCTTACTTTTTGGGTAACTCCGTTCAGACTAATTTTAGGTAGGTTTGCTTGGAACCCCGTACACTGAATAATTAGTGCGGCATCATCCAATAAATGTTTCGCATCAGAGATTGCTGCCATGGGTTCAAGACGTACGCGTTTTTCTATCCCTTTTTTTATTTGGAGATATAGCGCCTTGGCGTCTTTGCGCAATCCTGCATTACGGTAAACCAGTCCGTTGACAGGACAGACGTCATCGATGGCATCAAAAGGCAATTGATTTTGATGCGCAAATTCTGGAGTACAACGAAGTTTAACCAACGGGTTTCTTTGTAGCATGATTATATCTCTCCCTTTGGCATACAATGATAGCCTTGGATCATTAAGCAAACGCCAAGCCGCTGAGAAACTACTGTGAGAAGAGCCGACAATCAATATGCTACCCTGTTGATGAGGTAGTAAACTGGCATCTTTCGTCTGTAAAAATGGGCCCGTGAAGACAGTTTTTTGCCGCCATGGCAAGAGGTCTTTTAATAAATCTTCTCTGCCACCACAACAAAGAACCATTTTTTGACTACGTACTAATAACTGGTCGTGACTGCCATAACTTTTGCATTCATTTTTACTGATTTCAATACGTGTGACCTGTGTATCGAGCAACAAATTATCGCCCAACAATGAGGTAATTATATTGGCGATTGGTTTAAGCATTAACTTTCCCACTTTGGGCAACGTTATCAATGGTTGATGCACTTCAGGCTGTTGTAAATAATAATCACGCAAATTGCTGAATGGTGTTTCATCAAGTAAGCAACTGACAATTTCGTCAGCGTCAGTATTGGCATTGATTTGATAATTACCTAACACACCACCAGGTTGGTGATTACCTTCGATTGCTATTAGCGAATCTAGTAGAGCTTGGTATTTTAGTTTTTTAGGTCCTTGTGCTTGTTTGACTTTATTAACAAGCGCAATGACAAAGCAAAGTCCGGCAGTGCCAGTACCGATTAATTGGCAATGGGGAATTGTATTCATAGCAGGCTAATCCAATGGCGCATACAATTTAGTTTCTTTGGTGATAATACCACCTCGATTGCCAATTTCAATTGAGCCATAACGCTGCTTGTAATACTCTGGTAATGGGCGGTCATCAGGCATAGACAGCCACAAGCGCATTAAATGACGTCGCTTGGTGGGGTCGGGCCAGTCTAAAAACCCCGCACGATCATGAAGCTGAGAATGGTTATATACCCATTGCATATCACCGGGTTCCAGCTGCATGCTAAAATAAAGGTTAGGGTCGTTTGCTAAGGCATCAAACATATCTAGTGCTTCAATATGCTTAGGGGTTAATTCCATAGCTTCACTAAATCGTTGCGCACTGTCAATATATTGCCTTTGATAGAAAACGGTAAGATAGCCTTGATTCCAACTTAAAACAGGGATCTCCATGAATGGCTTTTCACCTTCAGGAATTTCACCTCGACGATCTGTTGCTATTGGATCAAACAGTTTTTCCAATAGGTCTGGGCGCTCTGCCTTCATGCGGTTATAAATTGTTTCAGCACTCACCAATAAAGAACGCCCACCTTCTTTCGCCTTTCTGATGCACACTAGGCCAACCACGTCGGCACTATCTGTATGGAATGTTTGACGATCACAGGTTTGATAAATACGGCTATTCGGGTCATTGGCATCTGCCCCAACGTCACGTACGTGCCCTAAAATATGCCCATCCGAATTTTGCGAACGTGCTCTTCCTATGTGTGAACCTAACCCACAGAAGATAGCTGCAGTAAATTTTTGGGAGTAATTTGATATATTCAAGCCACGTAAAACTTCCACACCAACGCCCCTTAAGAGTGTTTTGCTTAACCTATCAATATGTGGGAGAAAAGTGGACAGAGGAAAGGTCTCTTTAGTGATTTCACCCACATCAATACCAAGGCTTAAAAAGGAGTTAGCTGCCTTTTCCAAATCAACAATATCTTCTGTGGTAAGGTGGTATAACCACGCTTGGGTGTTGCGTGCCATATCTTTGCCAAGCCATGCTGATGGGCCCGTTAGACACTGTGGTAAGTCAGTTAAATTTTGATGAGGCCAACTTTTCATGTAAATATTCCCATTTGGAAGCGAACACAGCTTAGTTTTGGTTATGAGGTAGTGCTAATTTATCAAGCTTTCTTGATAACTAAAAATGGCAGGTAGTCCACCTGTATGAAGCATTAAAACCTTTTGACCAGGTAAAATCCGGCCCTCTTCGAGTAATCCAAGAAGACCTGCAAACGTCTTTGATGTGTAAACAGGATCAAGCATTATGCCTTCAGTTTGAGCCATCAATTTGAGAGCATAGAGCGATTTCTGGCCAACCTGCCCATAACCTGGCGCTAAGGTACCATCCCAAGTAAGGATGTCTTCTTGTTTAAATGGGCGCTCAATGTCTAACAGTTCAGCTAATTTTTGAGTGAGCCTGTTCATTCTGTTTTTTTGTTGTACCGCATCCCGACGCACACATATTCCATAAATTGGACTGTTAATTCCTGACAAGCGAAGACCAGTCAACAAGCCACCATGGGTAGCGCCACTGCCAGAGGGAACAATCCCAACATCAAATTCTGGCATTTGATCGGCTAATTCAGCACCGCCTTTAACATAGCCAACTGATCCGAGTGGGGGGTGGTCAATCCCTAGTGGAATAATAAATGGAACTTGCCCATGTGCTACTAACTCTGCTGCACGTTTTGCCAATGCCGCATCAGCTCCTGATTCATTTTCACCTTCAGGAAAATACATATGTTCAACATCCAAAAGATTACTAAGCAAAACGTTTCCTGAGGAGTAATACATAGATCCCATGTCTGGGACTCTCTCCTCAAGTTGTAAAATGGACTTCATTCCAAATTTTGCAGCTGCTGCAGCTGCTGTACGCACAAAATTCGACTGAACAGCACCCGTAATTAAAATAGTATGTGCTTTTTTCTCTACCGCAGCACCAATGTAATACTCCAGTTGGCGTGTTTTATTGCCACCAAAGCTGAGTCCTGTCAGATCATCACGTTTCATCCAAAGATCGATACCTAATTTATTAGACATTCGGTCTAAGCGTTCTACAGGAGTAGGCAAAGAGATTAGCTCAGCACGTGGAAACTTTGATATCAGTTGTGAAACGCTATGCATGAGTTAAGTCCTGATTTATGAGAGACGAAAAGTTTTTAACAACTCTTTACCAATCTCATGTGCTATTAACTGAGCAATTAGATTTGCTAAAGGCTAACGAGCATAAGAAGCTAGCAGACATTACGTAAATCCCTTATACGGTTGACGCTGAACCACGTCGTTCGCCATGCATGCAAGAGTTGTGAGATCAAAAATTGGCAAGCCAAACTCAGCCTGCAAACGGTGGGCATAGGGCGGCAAGTCTGTGCACTCCAATACCAGCGCACCAATATCTGGATTGTTTTCAAGTAACTCCCTAACCACCGTTAGAAGTTCTTCTAAGACCAGTTCAAGGTCCATATTATTGCGTTCATTATGCAGTATTACACTGGCAAATTCCTCACTATCCTGCAAACCTGCAATAGCCACTGGCACATGGTCGGCACTTACAGCTTTTAAGTAGTGGCTATTTAAAACAGTTGCGTCAGCAGTAATGACCCCCACCTTTTGCCCCGTCATTTGGTACGCCAAAGGCACCTGTATGAGACTTGAGGCAAATACAGGAATTTGCACAGTATTAACCAATACCGATTGATACAAGGCCAAAAAGCCACACGAACCAGTAATCGCTTTAACACCTTGCATTTCAAGTGAAAGAGCTGCCTCTAAAATAGTATTTTCCATGGCTGGCGTGGGGCGGTAAAGCAGGTCAGGCACAGAGATACCCCGCAATATTTCATAACAGGTTGTGAACGGCAGACTGGATGGATTTTTGATATGCCCTGGTGGCTTAGGGAAGTAACTTTCAAGCGCTAAAACGCCAATTGAGACACCACAAATATTTTTCTCACCAGAGGCCTTATTCATACTCTTCCTTTAAAAACGGTTGATACGAAAATCTTTTAACAACTCCTGGTCAATCTCATGTGTAATCAACTGCGCTATTAGTTTTGCTGACTGAGGAGCCATCATCATGCCATAGTGACTGTGCCCAAAAGCGACATGTAAACCCGGCATCCCTTTCACTTTGCCAAGACACGGCAAGCTATCTGGCAATGATGAGCGCACACCAACCCATGATTGGAAATTGGATTGCCCTAGTTCAGGGAACATTTTATTAGCCAAGGTGGCCAGGCCAGCTATCCGCTGAGGGTTAGGAGGCGCATTCTTATCATCAAATTCTGCAGTGCCTGCAATGCGCAGTCCATCTTCCATTTGTGAAGCTACGAATTTCATGTCCGCATCCATAATAGAGTTGTTTAGCTGCATATCAACATCAGGGTAGGAAAGATGATACCCACGTTCATTTTCCATCAGTACTTTAATGCCCAGGGGGCGCAGCAAATCAGACGACCAAGCTCCTGCTGCAACCAGTAACTGGCTAGATGGGTGAGATTTTCCATCATAAAGACAGTCCCAACCACCACTCACATTGGGCCTAACACTGCTGACTTGACTCTGAATCAACTTACCACCTAAAAGCTGTACTTTATTAGCTAAAACCTGCCCCAAACGTCCAGGATTAGTAAGCCGGGCTTGGCCTTTAATGACAATTGCAGCAGCAAAATCTGTGGATAACGCAGGTTCTAGCTGTCTTAGTTGTTGCCCATTGTAGCGCTGTATATCTGCACCGTTTTTGATGCGAATTTGATAGTCTAAACTGTTTAGGTCTGCATCTTTTTCATTGCGATAGGCATGCACATAGTAACTGTCACGCAGTAAGTCTTGAGCTCCTGTATCGGCAAGAAGTTGCTGATATAAAGGAATACAATTACTGATTAAACTCGCCATAGCTTGGGAGTTTTTTTCTACTTGCGTATGCCGTCCTTGGAGCAAAAACCGAGCACCCCAATAGGCCATGCGTGGCAGGTAACGCGGTGACACGGCTACTGGACCTAATGGGTCCAGTAGCCAGTTAGGCACTTTTCGCCACAGCCCTGGTAGCGATTGAGGCACAATCGACCAGGGTGAAATAATACCCGCATTACCGTATGAGGCTCCCTGCCCTGGTTCTGCTTTGTCGACTATGGTGACTTGAAACCCCTTTTGGAGTAATTCAATTGCTGAGCAAAGGCCAATAATACCAGCACCAATGATAGTAATATCTTGTCCACCAGGCCTAGCTAAAGTGTGCGACACTTTTAGATTCCTTTTTTAAAGAGAGCCATTGCTGAGTGAAGACAAGTGCAACTATACATAAACCTACCAAGTCAGAGTTGCCGCTTGGTGCTACTAACAACAAGCCGCCAAGTGCCATTAATAAGCGCCAAACATGGCGCAATGGTGCCATAAAATAAGCGGATACGGCCGTGGCAATAACAAACACTCCTAAAGCGCAAGTAATGGATACCTGTAAGAATGACCCAAGAGTGAAGTACTCCGGCAGCACAATCAGCATGGTCGGTGCATATACAAACACCATAGGTACTAACAATTTACCCAAGCCCAAACTGAATGCACTCATACCTGTGCGAAATGGATTGGCTCCTGCAATGCCTGCAGCGGCATAGGCCGATGCACAAACCGGTGGAGTAATTTCTGAAATTACACCGTAGTAGAGCACAAACATGTGAGTAGCTAAGGGTGGCACACCTAGGTTTGACAGCGCGGGTTGGGCTACAGCAACCAACATAATATATAGCGCTGTTGTGGGCAATCCAGCGCCCATCAGAATACAGGCGATGGCAATTAACACTAACGACAAAAACTGTTGTAACGCGCTTTGGGAGAAAGCCTCTATGCTCGTCCAGTCCAATAATGGCGCCAGCCAACTGGCCATATCAGCAGCACTTCCGGTCACCATAAAACCTAAGCGAAAGCCAATACCCGTGGTGTTAATAACACCAACAACAATGCCTACGGCTGCACATGCAGCTCCTACGGCAAGGGCATATTGTACCCCTACATTAAAGCTATCAAACAAGGCTCGAAAACTTTGCAGTTTGTTACGGTGGAGAGTACCTATTAAAGTCAAAGCCGCTAATACACCAGCCACACTAGGGCTATAGCCTCCGCCAGAGTAGGCCGATGCTTTCCAAAATATATAAGTCAATAAGGCAAAGGGAACAAGCAGCGTTAGCGGCTTGTCTAACCCACAAAAGCCAACCACAACGCACAAGGCTAAGCCAATAAAGGCAGCCATGTTAGGGGAATACCCACTAAACAATACTAAAAGCAAAGCCACCAATGGAATGATGGTGTACCAGCCTTCGCGCCACACTTGGACAAATTTTGGCAATTGTTCCTTTGTATAAGTAGGCAAGCCTAGTCGTTTGGCTGTGTAATGCACTATAGACATAACACCAATGTAGTGCATCAGGGCAGGAACAATGGCGGCAATCACAATGGTTGTATAAGGGACTTCTAAATATTCGGCCATTAAAAAGCTAGCTGCACCCATGATAGGTGGCGTAATTTGTCCCCCGGCACTGGATGCAGCTTCAACGCCGCCAGCAAAATGGGCTGGGTAACCCATCTTTTTCATGTTCGGAATAGTGAGCGATCCAGTAGATACCGTGTTAGCAATTGACGAGCCCGAAATAGTACCAAAAAAGGCAGAGGAAACAACAGAAACCTTGGCTGGGCCACCAGTATACCGGCCGGCCAATATCATGGCATTGTCAACAAAAAATTGTCCTAGGCCCATTCGTTGAGCGACCACACCAAAGAGCACAAAGTGAAATACCACTGTTGAAACAACCCACAAAGTAACCCCAAATATGCCCTCTGAGGGGAAGTACATGTTGTTAACGAATTGATACCAATCAACACCGGGATGACGCAAGATTTGTACAGGAATATAAGGCCCTAAAAGCGCATATCCTGCAAATACCAAAATAATCATTGGCAACACGAAACCAATGGTACGCCGAGTAATTTCTAACACCGCTAGGATCAAGAAACTGCCAAGTACCACATCAATTGTACTGGGGTTGCCTTGACGCATAGTTTGTTCAGCAACTTGTATGCCAAACACATCAAAACCACGCCAGCTATACCACAAAAATAGCGATGCAATAATGGCCAAAAGCATAATAGCCCAGTCATACAGAGGCACATTGCCCGGCGCCCAAATAGAAGGGCCTTTATACTGTAATGCTGAAGTTGTTTTTAATAAGGGGAAACCCACAAAGATAAAAAAGAATAAGCCTGATAAATGGATTCCCATATGTACATAGTCTACAGGTGTGCCAAAACCTGCAGTCCAAAAATGATAGAGTGCAAATAATAATGTTGCTAGATAAACAAACCGCCTCAAGCTGGGGCCATTATCACGCAGATTTAGGGCGCTATCATATTTCTTTTCCAGTTCCTCTAGAGCCCTATTGTCTATTTTTGTGTCAAGTTGCATGATGGTCAATTCCAATGGGAAAGTTCATGAAAAAATGGGCCGCCTTAAAAAGGCGGCCCAAAAGCACATTAGAACAATGCGAGGCCTACATTAGCCCTAGGTTAATCTAGTAATCCCATTTCACGGTAGAAACGCTCGGCACCTGCATGCAATGGCACACCAATACCCGCCACTCCATCCAAAGCAGTTTCAATGGTTATAACTTTGCCCTTGGCATGACCATTATCAAGCAACTTACGAGAAGTTTTAGACCACATAGCTTTAGTTATTTGATAGATCAACTCTTCATCCTGATTTGCGTTGGTCACAAAAATGCCACTTACTGCAACGGTATTTACATCGTAGTTAACACCTGCGTAAGTGCCTTTAGGGATAAACGATGGGATGTAGTAAGGTACAGATTTATTAGCTTGCTTAACTTCGGCATCGGTAAAAGAATACAGCTCCATACCTTTAGTATTGTCCAACTGAATCATGGCTGCAACTGGGGTACCCGCTGCGTAAAAGTAAGCATCTAATTGACCATCAGCGAGGCGTTCCGCACTTTGATTATTGCCCAATTCAGCTTCGTCAATGTTGCCACGGTTGACATCATGATCAGCTATGATCAACTCAACAGCGATTTGCGTACCAGATCCAGCTTGTGCAATACCTACCCGTTTACCCTTGAGGGCACTCAAGCCAGACAACGTCTTACCCTTTGGCAATACCAAATGTAGGTCCTCGGGGTATAGGTTAGCAATAATACGCAGGTCTGGTTTGGCATTGCCTTCGTATTTACCGACACCGTTATAGGCATAATGCAAGGTGGCAGCACCCGACAAACCTGCTTCCATTTGACCCGCCTGGATTGCATTTACGTTGTGCGCTGAGGCATTGGTAGATTGAGCCATAGCCACTAATCCTGGCACACCACAGTTACCACCTTTATCACAGGCGCGCGATCCCGGTGGATTAGATATCGCGTTAGCAATGATGCCACCAATGGGGAAGTAAGTGCCTCCAGCACCGCCTGTACCAATACGGAAGAAGGTCATTTCTTGTGCAGCAACGGAACCACTTAATAATGTGCACGCCATCGCTACGCCGGTGAGTTGTCGAAGTAGTTTCATAGGGGTAATCCTCTTGTTATTTTAATTGTACACAACCAGAGCTCAATCCCTTAGGTGCTGATTCTGTCTGTGAGCAGCATGAGTTATTCATGGTATTGAACAGTCTAGTACCTGAGGTGGATATACACAAATTCAAAAAAGTGGTATTTTTAAAGATTTTATTGATATGGATATTATGAATATACAACAGCTTAAGGTGTTTAGAGAAGTTATGAAAAGCGGTTCTCTTAATGGCGCCGCAAAAACTTTACATCGCTCTCAACCAGCGATCACTGCTAGCTTAAAAAATCTTGAAAATAGCTTGGATATCGTTTTGTTTAAACGTGAAGGCCGGCGTTTAGTACCTAGGCCTGAGGCCCACTATTTACTCACAGAAGCAGTAGAGATTTTGGATCGCTGCCGCACTACACAGCAAAATATTGCCTTGATGCGTGAGCGAGTTCAAGGTTCAATTCGTATTGTATCTATGCCTGGCCCTTCATCATTTTTATTACCTAATTTCATCAGCAACTATGTGGCAGAAAAAGCAGACGTTAAAATTGCTATAGCTACTCGAAGTAGTCCACATATTCGCAGCTTAATGTCCTCTCAAACCTACGATATTGGCTTTTGTGACATAGACTTCAGTGTTGCGGATAGTCAGCTTTTTAATAGTATGAACTTCACTTCGGAATGTGTTTGCGCCCTACCTATTGACCACCCTCTAGCAGCAGAAGCCACCATTACACCAACTCATTTAAACAATGTACCTATGGGGTCGCTGCACTCAGAAGTGAAAGTAGTACAAAACATTAAAGCCAAATTCTATGAACAAGGTGCAAACTTTAACGTCCGCTTTACCGCGCAGTATTTTATACCTTTGCTTGAATATGTAGCCGCTGGTCAAGCGTGTGTGGTACTCGATAAATTAAGCGCTCGAGGCTATGAACTTATGCAGCAACGAGCAACCAAAAAAACGGTTGTTTTTCGGCCTTTTGCGCCCGCCACAGCATATAGTATTGGTATTTTAACACCCCTCCACCTACCTATATCCTTAGTTGCGGAAGATTTTTTACATAACTGGCAGCAATATGTACAGGATATTCTAGCCGAACCTGCATAGCTTAGTGAGTTTGATAAAAGGTTCATCTCACAGCTATATGATAGCGACAGAGCCTGTTGGAAAAGGTCTTGTGGACCAGCTAATGCCAAAAAAGGTGACCAGGGCGATCTTCCCAATAATGGGAATAATCAAGTGCACATGCTAATTAGACATCAAACACTGTTCTCCTAAGGCATCATTTACCAAGCATTAGCTAGGTTTTATTAGCGCTATCCACCTTATACATACTAAGCTACCTATTAAGTGCTATCTTCGCTCAGGTCGATCCAAATAGTTTTGGTTTCAGTATATTGATCATGCGCTGAAAAAGCGTTATCCCGGCCACCGAAGCTAGAAAATTTGTAGCCACCAAATGGCGTTGTTATTGGTTTTTACGGCTTGGAAGTTGTCACCAAAATGGGTGGGGCATACTAGGAAATGTGGTATTTTGCTTGGGAAGAAGGCAGATTTTTTTTAAGCCCAACTATATACCCAAAAAATACGCCGTAATAATATTGCCTATCTCTGGAGCAGGGATTAGTATAGCTGTATTGCCTGCAGTTGTTGAAGACACAGTGCGTTTTAAACGCCGCACCTTTGGGATTGTGGGTGATGACAAGGCATCTTAATAGGATGGCTTAACAAGTAGTTCACACCGATATACCCTCTTAGAAGTAGCCTAAAAAAGACCTGTAACTTTAGGGCACTGCTGGGCAAAATATAGATGGGGGCGTGTTGTTCCAACAAAATAACAGAGCAAATTGATGTCTTCAATCGCACGAAGTTTTTCTTCTTTAAAAAATACATCTGGTGGGCAGAAACTCACTGATTTAATGCCCGGTTTTACTCTTTGTTTTGTGGTCGCCATGTCCGCAAAATTTGTGTCAGAACATTATGGTGGCCCGGTAATTCTTTATGCATTGTTAATAGGGATAGCGTTAAATTATTTATCGGCTGAAGGCCGCTGTGTTGCAGGTATTGAGTTTTCCGCCAAGTCGATATTGCGTTTTGGTATCGCACTGCTTGGTGCGCGCATTACCCTTGAGCAGTTGATGAGTTTAGGTTTCACTCCGATAGTTATTGTACTCTTGGCAGTGCCTGCTACGATCCTATTTGGGTTCTTTGTTGGGCGCTGGCTGAAGCTAGGCCGCTCACAGAGCATTTTGAGTGGGTCAGCAGTAGGTATTTGTGGTGCTTCTGCTGCACTGGCTGTTGCTGCAGTATTGCCCCACAGTAAGGATGCTGAAAAAAATCTCATTTTTACGGTGATCTGCGTTACTGCGCTGAGCACTGTCGCTATGATCGTTTACCCACTAGTCGTAACGGCGTTTAATATGGGCCCTGCCGCCAGCGGAGTATTTTTGGGAGCGACGATCCACGATGTTGCTCAAGTGGTCGGTTCGGGTTATTTAATGTCTGACGAAATTGGTGATATTGCCACGTTTACCAAGTTGCTAAGGGTGTCGATGCTGGTGCCAGTGGTGTTGATTATTGCACTATTTGCAGCACGCTGGGGAAAGACACAGTCTGATACAAAATCCAAAGGCTTTCCACTCCCAGGCTTTCTAGTGGCTTTTATTTTGATAGTTTCTTTCAACAGCGGTGGACTTATAGTGCCCCAAGTTTCGATTTTTATGGTTGAGATGTCACGTTGGTGCCTGATTGTCGCAATGGTGGGATTGGGTATGAAATCATCCTTTAAAGAGTTAGCAGCTATGGGCTGGCGCCCTATGGTGCTGATGCTTGCAGAAACGGTA
Source organism: Candidatus Njordibacter sp. Uisw_056 (assembly GCF_047730085.1). NCBI lineage: Bacteria > Pseudomonadati > Pseudomonadota > Gammaproteobacteria > Pseudomonadales > Candidatus Njordibacteraceae > Candidatus Njordibacter > Candidatus Njordibacter sp. Uisw_056. The sequence goes on from NZ_CP159830.1 coordinate 2,647,583, forward strand.
TTTTTGGCAGTCTTGGTGCTGATCTGTTTAGGATTTTAAAACTTCACCTTTAGAACTTGGCAATCCCACTAGCCATTTAATATTGCTAAAACTTTGCAACATAACAGGTTAGTAATATCACCAGCCCCACCAACTTAGTAAAGTTGTCACTGATACTTTTTACCAAACTTTACCATCTCGTGACACTCGTCTAGTGGGCCTGTTGGGCATGTTGAGGTACCATATCTAACGTTAAAAAATTCAACCGCTTGTGTGTGAAATCCTAATTCCTAAGCCAAAAGATTGGTGGTTTTGTGGATAATGAGGACAACCCAAAAGCGCTGAATATGAGATTAGTCAGTTTTAATTAAAAAGACGCAGCTAAGTTATAAAGGAGGCAAGAAAAGCAAATAAATAACAGGGGGGCATGAGTACTAAGCCCACTTGAAAGTAAGTCACGGTTGGCTGCCAAGTGACGCTTGTTCTATCAATCAAATGTGTGGTTTAACGGAGTTTTAATGAAGACAATGATGAAAGCAATTTTGTGTGTAGGTTTTTCTCTAACAGCTGGTATTGCTCAAGCAGCCTGTACCTTTGATGTAGAAGTGGGGGATTATTTAAAGTTTAGTGCTGCGGATATGACCGTAGAAAAAAGCTGCGAATCAATTACAGTTAATCTGACCCATGCAGGCAGCCTACCCGCAAATGTAATGGGCCATAACTGGGTGCTGTCGGCCTCAGCTGACTTAGACGCAGTTGCGGCAGATGGCATGCAAGCTGGCCTAGACGCAAAGTATGTGAAGCCAGGCGATAGCCGTGTAATGGCGGTCTCTGCAGTAATAGGTGGTGGGGAAACCACTAGCGTTAATTTCTCAACAGCAGATTTAATGGCTGGTGGGGACTATATGTTTTTCTGCTCAGTGCCAGGGCATTCCTACAGCATGCGCGGTATGTTTGTGGTGCAGCCGTAGCTTAAACGGATAATTTAGCTATTAAAAAAGCCCCGCATGCGGGGCTTTTTTGGTTAAATTAAGCTTAACTTTTAACAAAGGTGTGCTCAGGAAGACTTTAGGAGCGCAGACGTAACATATTGAATTGTTGATATAAATGTCTCCTTGGGGTATCTACAGGGCCACAGAAATGGACCTTTGGTGTGTATGACTTTGACAGAACAATTTGAATTCCCCAACCTCCATTAAATACTAGTTTCAAGCGTTATTATTAATACTCACAACTAGCTTCGTTGCCTATAAATCAGGATTGTTAGGTTTTTTATACTTTTAGAATTCTAATGAGCACGATAGAATTTGGAACGGCCAGGTATCCAAGATCGAGGGTAATAGATAGCTGTAGGAACTCTATTGTTAGTTAATCAAAGTTATAGTATGTTCAAAGAGCTAAATAGCGTAGGTTCTCCATAGTGACTTTTGGGTATTGGTCGAGGGTAGCAGCATGACGAAAATTGCGTTTGAATGGGGAGAGAAGTTCATTCTTCTTGTTATTGGTGTTGGGGCCTTCGTGGCTGCCTTGATTGAAATATATACAGCGATAATTCACTATGACCTGCAGATAGAGAAGTTATTCACACTTTTTATCTACGCTGAGATCATCGGTATGGTGGGCGCATATACAAGCTCTTCAAGAATCCCAGTAACCCTGCCAATTATCATTGCGATAACAGCACTTTGCCGTTTAATAGTGATGCACGGTAAAGATATGGATGCCTTTGTTCTTATGGGTGAATCAGGCTCTGTTCTTCTGTTATCAGGCGCTGCGTATATCATGAGCCTAAAAGGAAAGCTAAGCTTAGAGAAAAAGAAGCTCCATTGAATCAGACTATATTGTGGCCAACGCAGCATAATAAAGTGCGAGTGACTTTTTCATAAATTTTTACTCAGTATGAATTTCCTAACGTATCAATGCCTCACGTTTGCCGCATGGGCTTTAAAGCCACCTCTAGACTTAGGACTCAAACCAATAAAGGTTCTGCAAACACTGTTTGGCTCTGCGCTGTCACCTAGAGGTTTCAATAACATCTATTGTTAACTAAGAAAACTCACTGCGCCACTATAGGGCCAAGGTTTTACTCACTGTATCAAAAATGTATTCCTGCTCACTTCCATCAGGCATTTTAATGTCCAGCTCTATATGCGTAGTGCCATCTCCTAAGGTGTCTTCGAATTCAGCTTCAACTAGCTTGCCACCAGTGCTTTTCTCTAAACTTTTAACGATATCTAATAACTCATATTGAGAGATAAATACTTCTAACGTATCTTTTTGAAGAAATATTTCATTATTGATCGTATTAAAAATATATTCCTGCTCACCACCATCATCCAGTATTACTTCAAATTCAATATGAGAATTTCCATTACCAATGTCACGTTCAAACTTAGCCGTCGTCACTTTACCTGTTGATTGGTTTTCAATGGTTTCAACAATATCCACAAACTGGTTATTGGCAGAGAGAAAGTCTTCAATCTTAGAAGACTCATTTTCATATAATCCAACAGGTTTTTTGCCGTAAATAAGGGCAATGATAACTGCAACTAATAAAATTATTCCCACAGCAAAGAACGTGGTCTTTGGCATTATTTTTCTTCCTATTTAGATGGCTGCATTTTATTCAGCGGTCATTGAAATAACTGACAAGGAGTATTGGTTCATTACAAAAACCGAATTTGGTGATTAGTTCAACCCCTTAACCCCAAAAGCTCTCTGTTTACGCGATCGAGTGACTAGGGATAGTTTTAGAAAATTATTAGACCAAGAACTAACTGCACTAACGCCTTCAATAACAGGTTAACCAACCAAAGAGTGACGTTATCATTACCCTAGTTACCCAATTTTGTACGGGTATTTGTTCCGTCTTCCTTCTCAGCATTAGCTCTCATCCAAACGAGTAATGTGTGTTATCAACCACAGTTTTTGGTTAATCTCCGATACCACATTAGATCACTACACTTGCTAAGTTAACAAAAAGCATTGTAACCGTTATCAGCACACTGGCGTTATGCAGACGTTTGAATGACTTTTCATTACTTTCATCACGGCTCTTATTAGTCATTGGAATTAACCCATAAGCCAGTGTAGCTAGGGCAAAAGTGGCGATGCCTATGTAAGCTTGCGTATTCATATCTGACACTACAGAAGCTAGAGTATTTAACAAACCCAAAATTGACAGCAGAATAAAAAACTTAGGGAATACCTTACGTAAAAGTGGGCCTGAACGAACAGGCCCCAAGCCACCAAACACAGTGGGCGCAATTATTGTAGTTTGAAATAAAATAACACCGACTGACAGACCACTTAAAAATAATGGCAGATTGCTTAACATGTGTAATCCCTACTTTATAAAAAAATGTATCAAAAAAATTCAGTTATTAACCTATAATTTAGGCCGTGAAACCTATTTAAGTTCAAACGCTCGATAGGCTTTTGCTTGCTTTACTAGGGCTGTGCGAACGTTTTTTTCGCTATAGCATGGTTCAAGAAAAGGCACAAAGAACTGAGTGCCTGTGGAAAGAATATAATAGCCGTCAGTGCACAAGGCCAACATTTTTGCGTTAGGATCGACAATATTAAACACGCCATTTAGTGCTGAGCAAATAACATTAGAGTGGTCTTGATTCATATGCTCAATCATTGCTTTCTCGCCGTTGTGCCAATCTGGGGCAGAGGCAACCCAGTGGGTTATGTCTAACCAACCAATTTGACCAAAACCACCGATCCATCTAGCCTTCAATATGTTTAATTTATACAAGTGGAAACCATGTATGTGGGAGTAACTTTCACTTTCAGGGGAAAGTTTAAAGAATCTTGTTTGGCAGGTTTTCACCTCATTACTGGGGATCTTAATTAGATCTCCAATTAAACTGAGCCTGGCGCTGTTCTGCTTATCACCTTCTGGGTTGACTGAAAATATAGTGACACAGCCTCTTGAGTCACTAAGAATATTTTTTGTATGCTCTGCGATATCACTAATATATATAAATAGCTCCCTATTACTATGGGAGACGAATGTGACAAAGCTACCAAAAGGGTAGCCATCTGTGCTTTTTGAAAGGGTTGATAAAACGGCCGTGTTACTAGACCTAAAAAGATTAACTGCATGCAGTTCGTAATGAGTGTTAGATGTATTCATAACTAATCGTAATTAATTGACAATAAATATAGTTAGCGGGCTATTGGCTAACCTAAGCAAAAACCTAAGCAAAAAACGCCTGATACAACATGTGTTGAGATAATCACACCTTTAAATAAATGATAATGATTCTTATTAGTGATTGCAAGTGGTATTAGGGTTAAATTTACGGGTTGCGTCTTCAAACTAACTGACCTTATCTGTTTTTAGAACGTGGAGTAATAACCATGCATAAAACTTTAAACTGTAGTCAAATATCACTTGCAGTCACGAATGAGAATGATTATCATTAGTGGGAATTTTTAAAGCCCAAAGGAGAGGTTTTATCCAAATGATTAACCAATTACTCACCGAATTTTATCTCAGCCAGTGGCAACACACTGCACCATTGCCTGCTCAACCAAAGGGGACGGTAGACCCCCTAGTCCAGCTACAACATCAGAATACTGATCAATCTAAGTCTTTCGATGAAGAGCAAGAGGATGCTTATTGGCTATAAAAATTTTACTAGCCAATTAGGTAAAATCCAGGGGGCATACATGTAAAGACTAAGGTACCAATAACTACCTTTGTCTGGAACCACTCCAGTCACCCTATAAATATTCGAATGTTATCGTATTTGGGTTGGTCCATGGCAGCAATTTTTAGCAGAATTAATGCACATGGTAAAATTTTAAACATGCTTATGCCAAGCCAAGGCACAAGAGAAGTGCCACGGTGGCAAACCTTAATCCAAAAAAATCGTATAAGCGGTTTTACCCACTTACTAACGTACTTTTCCCTTGAACACTTACCGAATGCACAATAGCAAGTTAATGCAAATGATAATAATAATGATAATGATTGCTATTAACAATAAACTTATCTAAACTCAAGTCCATGATTTTAACCTTTATTTTTATCGCGTTTAATGAGGATTCACTGTATGAAAAAATTACTAGCGCTAGCACTTTTGATTTCTGCGTCAAACAGTTTCGCACACACTGATAGCAGCGCATTGACGCATAATGATTTATCACTTACTGGGCAAATGCTAATAATGATATCAATCATTCTAAGTATCCTTGCGGTTAAAAGCTCTCATGTTTAGCATTACCGCAGTTCATGCCCATTGCGATATTCCTTGCAAAATTTATGACCCTGCGGTGGCTCAAATTGCCGCTCTTAGCGTTGTGCGCCTTATGGACATAATTGCAGAGCTAGCTGACGATCCAGATAAGGACAGCACTGCTCAATTGGCCCGATTGGTTGCGCAAAAAGAAGTCCATGCCGCGCAGGTTAAACATGAGATAACAACTATATGGGGAGATTACTTCAAGCAGCCGCAGATAGAAAAATTTCCGGATATTCATGAGATTACTCACCAAATCATGCAAGCTGCATCAAAGTGTAAACAAGGCATCGCACGAAGAGATGGCATTATATTAGTGGAGCAACTAAATCGTTTTTCAGAGATATTCTGGCACAGCAAAGATATAGTCACACACCGCGTTTTTGCTCCATACCCCCCAGCACTTGAGGTTGTTCATCCTTACCTAAAAGATGCTTAAAATGTTCCGTGTTGAGGGAGACAGTATGACCCCTCTTTTCGCTTCTGGTGACTTAGTTGGAACCTTTAATAGCCGTGCAAAAATAGGTAATGTTGTAGTGATGGACCTGCCAAATTATGGGTATGTGCTGAAGCGCTTGGAACAGGTTAGAAAAAAAGAGGTCATGCTGTGTAGTGACAATAAAGAAATATTTTCATCTTGCTGCGGCGTTTGGCAGTCCAAAAACCACCTGATTGGCAAGGTGCTATTTAAGATTAATCTAAATAGCAAAGCTTCTATTAAACTAGAACATTCATTACAGAAACTGTCCGGTATCGGCAAGAAAATTACATCTAAATTATGTTAAAAAGAAACCCATTAGTACAGAAATTTGGCCCTATCAAGCCGTATTAACTTTGCATAGACAGGTACCACAAACAAGCACGCTGTTTGATAATCTGGGCGATTTAGGTCATGTATAGCTGCTTAGGTCGAGGCTTGAAGCCTACTACGCCCCTTAGTGGTCGCTTTACACTGAACAGGCTTATCCCAAAAAACTGTTCTTTTTTAACACCAGCACTCTGCCCCAGCGCCTCATTCATCAGTCCTTTAGTGCTTCTATCTGCTCACGTATTTTCTCAGCTTCTTGGGTTGTCATAGAGTATCCCATGATGTCTCCTTTGCGCTGCAGTTGCATTGCGTCAAACAATAGTTTTTCATATTGTTTTTGTAGTTTTTTCGCTGGGTCCTTTTTAAACAATCCAAACATTAAATTTTTCTCTTTGTGGTTATTCTAGTTCTTACCCTAAGGGGTATATTGGCTTTTGGTCGGCGTTGCATACAATTATTAGCCTAAAAGAAATTGGCTTCAAACGACTAGAGAGCAGACTATTGGTCTTCTTAATTCAAGCAAATATTTTTACATTCACCAACCTATCAACGCCATGTAGGGGCTCAGGTTCGGTTTGCTAACAATCTTAGCTATAGTTTACAGCTGTGATATTGTTTTCTGGGAAATCTTTCCAGAACTTTACATATGCCTCAGGTAATACTTAGGTTCAAAGTTACCTTGTTCCCACGCCTTAAATTCTTCCCTAAGGTGCTCTATATGCCAATTGTGCTCGCTCTATATATTAGAACCCTATTGTTAAATTTTTTGAAGCAACACGAATTTAGGTGCTTGTCCAATATTTGAACACCAAAAATTACAGAGTTCAGTAATTGAACAACAAAATTTATGTTGAGAAAAAGCTAACTCGTTACAATAAAATACGGGTCCAAAAACGCTTGAAGTATTACCTTTAAAAGAGGGTAGAAAACCAAGGAGTGGTTCTTGAATGCACACATAAAAATTTCACTATCAGATGTTCGCATCATGATTCTAAGCGAGTACCCTCTGTCTACCGAAGAATATGGTCATCTGCACTACCATGGAGATGGCGTAAATAAAAGCGTTGAGGAAGCTTACGTTTGGTATCGTATCGCGCAATGTGCGGGTAATCGCAGCGTGGACTCAATTGTCCGCCACCTTGACTCTAAATTAATGACATCTACATGCCATAAACTGTCATCTAGGGCATTACATATTTATACGAGGGCTCTTACCCGTTAGTGTATAGAGCCCGTTACGCTATTTTCATAGCATCAGAGAAACCACCGTCACAGTAGATTAGGAGATCACTTTTCATCCATAAACACTAACTGAAAAATGAAAAAAATGTTCCCTAATTGAACACTAAAAACACTCTATTTATTAAACAAAAATGTGGTTTACTAATGAAGATATGTGGCATTTAAAAGATAGAAAAGAACTTCTGCTGTGTAACTTAAAAGCCTTGGTCGTAGCAACAGCCCTTGCCTCTTGCATAGCCCAGTATTTTATTGAAGATATGTACCTCGATTGGTTTAGATTCAGTGGATACGTAAGTTATTTGAGTTCGTTATAGACCTAAAAAGCCTAAGCCATTCAGGCGAGTGTTGTTATGCACGATATTTGATCGTTTTGTAAAAGATCACTCCAATTCTACTTCATATGTTTACGGCGCTTACTTTCATGAACAGCAAGTAAAGTAATGTAAATTGGCGGTCTCTTTTTACGTAGTATTGATATTCTCAATAATATCAGCCCTTACAGGCTAGCTTATTGTCCTAACCTGAGTTGTTAACCATAACCTTCATACTAGTCCGTGTGAAAAATAAACTTATAAAGTGTTCGATAACATTAACTAAAAAAGGATTTGAAATGATGAAACTTAGCTTATTGGCTCACCTAACCGCGGCGACTGTTGTGCTCTCAGCTGGCGCTACCCATGCTGAAGAAAAATCGGAACTTTCTATTGGAATGGTCTATGTTGGCGGCGACTCGGTGTATGCCAATGTTAAATCTTCGTCTGCTATAATGCCTTCTATTAGTTATAGGTCAAACAAGCTTAATGTTAGCGTGCAAGAAGGTTTGGCTTATAAGGTTACTAGTGGAGACAAGGTTTCCGTAGGAGTCTCTATAAGACCAAACTTTAGACCCTACAAAAGCAGTGATTCAGCTGATCTAGCAGGGATGACCAGAGATATGTATGTTGACGGTTCGTTAAATGCATCGTATAAACTCACTAGTTTTTTAACAGCAAAGCTTGAAGCTGCCACAGAACTATCCAGTAAGTTCAGTGGTAATTCTGTAGGTTTATCTCTCGGTCAACAAGCTCTAATTGGTGGACAACCGTTTATTTTCCAGGCTGGCGCAAAGTGGCTTGATGCAAAACGGGCAAACTATTTGTACGGGGTTAAGGCTAGCGAAGCGAATGGGCAACGCGCGCAATACGCACCAGGAAGTGCGATTTTACCTTACGTATCTGTTCAAACGTTTCACCCCCTTACTAAACAAACATCACTATTTGCTAACGTTAATGTCAACTTTTTGCCAACTAACTTGACAGATAGCGCCATTGTTAAAAGTGGAAGTTCGGTATCTACTATTTTGGGTTTTAATTATAGTTTCTGAAGTTAATTTGGCACTGCTTAGACGCAGATAACGGGGTGCAAAGACTTGTGTTGCAGGCAGTCAAGCCCCCTGTTGTCGGTTAGTATTCGGCGCAGCTAGAGTCGCTTTGTATTATACCAGTCGGCAGCTCTATTGGACTAAGATCAAAGTTGCAATGGCCTCCAGTAACGTGATGCCTTTTACAAACAACCAACCATTGTATGGCTAAAAAACGCTGCTCATGAGTGAGTGCCAGTTAATCTGTTATTAACTTAAGCCGATTAAAAGGACCGACGAGGCTCAAAAGAACCCCGCGGCCAAAGAGTGTTTATGATTGAAGCGAATAGCTTCATTACGGACGATAGCAGTGATCACTTTAGCCAACAATACTACTTACACAGCTTTACGTTACTTACACAGCCTTACAGTACTTAACTAGATGCCAGTATGAAAATGGTTGCAGTGATCGGTTTTGCTGGCTGAGCCATGTCAATGCGGTTAACTATTGATCATGAGCGACTAATTGGCCAGTCAGCAGCATCCACAGAATCAAGTTGAGAGTCGAAGTTGTCGCCACCCCATTTTTTAATAAAGTCTCCTTTAGGGTCATAGATTTGTGTTTGTTTCGTTAAGTTAAAGCGTCTGTGGCCGCGCGGGTCAGCACCCACGCCAGCAAGATACTGCCAGTTACCCCAGTTTGAGGCCACATCATAATCAACCAACTGCTGCTCCATATAAGAAGCGCCATAGCGCCAATTGAGGCCTAGTTCATGCACGAGGCAGCTAGCAACTAACTGGCGGCCACGATTACTCATATAACCAGTGCTATTAAGCTGTTTCATAAAAGCATTGACGATTGGATAAGGGGTATTACCATTACACCACTTCTGGAATCGTTCTGGGTAAAAACTAGTGGCGGGTTTAGTCAACTTGAGCCCACTAAAACTAAATAGCTTCTTTCCATGCCGATGGGCATACAGCTGATAATACTCTCTCCATAGCAGCTCAAAATAAATCCAATAAGTAGAATCGTTTGCGCCTTTATGGTGCTCATAGGCATGCAATACTCGTAGAATTTGCCTGGCAGATAGGCAGCCATTAGCAAGCCAAGGCGAGAATTTTGTTGAATAGTCCATGCCTTCTAAGCCATTGCGTGTCTCTTTATAGGTGCTGGCAAGCTCAGAATTAAAGTAATTTTTTAAATGTGCAAGCGCCCGTTGCTCGCCACCTTCAAACAATAGGTTATCTACTTTTATGGGGCTAGGGTCTGGCCATGGTATAAAAACTGCAGGGCTTGGCGGCATACTTGCCAACTTAGGCTGGGGTAGTTTAATACTGAGGTGCTCAGTAAGCTTGCGAAACTTTGAAAAACTGTCAGGCAGTTCAGCTATGGGGAATGGCAACTCAGCAATTTCAAATAAGGTGTGTGTTGTGATGCTCTTAAAGCCAATAAACGGGTAACGTTTAATGAGGCGTTGCCAATTTAGTCGCTCATAATATCCTGCAGCTTCACTACAATAAATGTGCCCAATATTATGCTGAGTGATGAGCTGTGGGATAATATCCAGCGGTGAGTCATTAGTAACCATAAGCTGCTGACCCAGGTTTTTAAGGCTCTGGTGTAAATCGGTAAGCGACTGCTGCAAAAAAAACTGCCGGTGAGGCGATAAGTTACTCGGGGCGCGCAAACTAGAAGGTGGTTGTTTAGGTTCTAGGCAATAAATACAAATCAGTTGATCAACCTCAGCAGCTGCCGTTGCTAGCGCTAAGTTATCATGAATTCGCAAATCATTTTTAAACAAAAATAAGCCAACCTGACGGGACATTAATACGCACCTTTTGATTAATTTTATGGCGTTAATACTGCTTAATTTAACTTCTGCTAAGTTTAAACGTTTGCAAGTTTAAACTTAGAATAACTAGATTTAATGCAAATAAACCTTGGCATTTAACCCGCTTAATCTTACCAGATTATTTTTAAGTCACATTAGAAAGATCAAGTAATGGCCAAATTTTTAGAGTATTCATTTTAATGTTTTTCTGATTCACCATGAACCGCACAAGAATAAAGTAAATGTCCAAATCAAAACGATCGTCATCTTTAGCAAGATCAATCACATTATTACCTAAAGTAGAGGGAGAGTTACCCTGATCAAGAAGCTGGTAACCTAGGTCATAAATATCTTCAAAGATTGGCAGCTTAGCAATATAGCGCCAGCGGTCAATGACATGGAAGGCCACTTGGTCGGGGCATTGGGGGTCTCGTTCTTCCAGAAGAATAGGGCCAGCATAGGGCCATAGTTTTATCTGATAATTTTTTAGTGCAGCCCCCATTCGATCATTATAACTAGAAGCAGATTCGGCCCCATGGCAGGCGCCAAAACACTTTTTTAGCTGCGAACGAAAACAGGCTTGCTGGGCGTTCCGTGCACCCTCCAACCCCAGTAGCTTGTGACATAAAAAGTACTGGTCAGCTAGTTTTTCCATTTGTTGAGCGGCTTGGCGTGGAGAACGAAATAAACCAAACTGCTCTTCAACGTCTGTATCTGCTGTTTCAACAGTTTCAATAGTCAGGCGCAAGTAACCATTACTGTCTTTAGTACTGCGGTATTGAAATAATTTTTTTACTTTGCGCAACCGTCGATTGTAGAGCGGGGCAAGTGCTTTAATCTGATTACTTTCACGGACTTGGGCACCAAAGTCGCTGGGGGTTTGTTCAAAATCAACTTGTGCAATTTTGGTACTCATCTGTAGGTCTTTTGGATTTTTGTGGTCAGAGCTGAAGTGGCTTAAAACTCGGTTACGAATATTCACACTTTTACCAATATAAAGCAGAGCCCCTTTTTCATCATAGAAATAGTAAACACCCGCACTAGAGGGTAACTTTTCTACGTCTTTGGCGTCGAGTAAAATGGGCAAGGTTGCTCGCTTAAGAAGTACTTTACAGGTGGCCGCAATCTCATCATCTGAAAATAGCCCTGAAGACTTTTGGAAAAACTGATAGATCATCTCTGCATCATCAAGTGCCCTATGACGATTTTCAATAGACAGACTAAAGCGCTGAATAATTTGCGAAAGGCCATGTCGCTTAAATTGAGGATATAGGTTTCTGCTAAACTTTACTGAACATAGGGGTTTGGCGTTATAACCGATGCCCGCGCGCTCAAATTCGTTTTTTAAGAAGCTATAGTCAAACCGCGCATTGTGAGCTACCAATGTGCGGCCCTTTAATTTGCTCAATAACACTTCAGCAATGTCACAAAATTCAGGTGCACCGTTAACCATACCTGGGCTAATGCCTGTGAGCTTTTGGATAAAGGACGGCACGGGTACTTTTGGGTCGATGAATGTTTGCCACCTCTCAATCACTTTACCATTTTCAATAACGATTAGACCAATTTCAATAATGCGGTGATAAATAGCTTTGCCACCGGTGGTCTCGCAGTCAAGCAGTACCATACGGTCTGGAAAGCCTGAGGAAAGAAGCGCAGGTGTGGGTTGGTGAAGTAGGTTTAGTTGCATCCACTACCCCCTACACAACAGTCACAGATGCTCTCTGTCTCGTCTGAGCTTGCCTTTGTGCACATAGCTTTTTTGCTCATATGATTTATTTAGGTTTCCAAGTATTTTAATATCGATGCTAAGTTCTAGGCCCTTTGATATACCAACTGCTTAACTTTTTTCATATTACCGAGCTAAGTGTAGGATTGCTCCGGGTTTTGGCGCTATAAAAAATTCAGGTGCCAAATTGCGATCTTTAAGAGCTTGAGCGAGCATTGCACGCGGCTCTTTAATAGGCTCGTCAGTTAACACAAATGTACCCCAATGCATGCCAAATGAACGCGTTACTTGCAAATCTAGAGCAATCTGGACAGCTTCATCTGGGTCAACGTGTTGATTTTTCATAAACCACCTTGGTTTGTAGGCCCCAATGGGAATAAAGGCCACGTCTGGGGTTCCCAACCGTTTTTGAGTGGCAACAAAATCATTGGAATAACCCGTATCACCGGCATGATAAATCGATAGACTTGGGCTCTTCACAAACCAACCTCCCCACAAACTGCTGTTGCGTCCAGTTATCCCTCTGCCTGACCAATGTTGCACGGGCGTAAAGGTAAACTCAGTTTGCTTAATTTCAATGTTTTGCCACCACCTAAATTCAGAAACATTAACCATTCCATTTGAATCTAGTAATGCTTTGTCACCTTGGGGTACCAAAAAAACGAGTTTGGGATTATTTTTCTGCAATATTTTAAGGCTGGGTAGATCTAGGTGATCGTAATGGTTATGACTGATGACAACAACATCAATGCTAGGCAACTGCTCTAATGACATGGCGGGTGGGATTAGCCGCTCAGGGCCAGCCCAGCCTACGGGTGATGCCCTATTTGAGAAAACCGGGTCCGTCAGCACTGTCACATCACCCGTGTTAATTAGGTAGCTCGAGTGCCCAATCCAAATTGCGTAGTGGGTTGATTGGGGGTCAAGGTCCTGCCACTCATTGGAGACTTTGATATCGACTCTCTCTGGAGAGGAATCTTTAGTCAAGCGCCATTCTATTACATCACCAAGTTTTTTTGGCACTACGCTTGGGTCTGTATTACTAAACGTTTCCTCAACACTACAAGACGTCAAAGTGAGCACGATTAAAAGCCCTACAACCATCGCCACTAAGTATTTCTTTATTAATTTTGGAGCACTTAAATACATCTGGACTGCCTTCCGTGGATGGAGCTAAAGCGCGAACGATCTTGTTAAGCGCTGTTTTATTTAGCATTAGTTTTTCGTGTTTTTAATGGTACACCAAGCCAATCCTACCCCCTGTAAAAAACAGTCAAGTATTGTAAAACTTGTGTAATCTCACAGCAAAACTGCGTCAAAATTGATAAGTTTAATAAGCCAGCTAATGCAAAAAAGTTGGTTTTTATATAAAAGCGGTGTTGTGCACGTTTATGTTCGAATAAACGCACCAACACCAACCATAATGGTATAAAAAAAATTAGGGGTATCAAATGACTTATAACTTAACGTCCGCCGATCCGGTTGGCATGTCTTTTTGGTTAATTTCCATGGCGCTTGTTGCGGCTACAGCGTTCTTCTTCATAGAACGTGATCGTGTAGATGGAAAGTGGAAGACATCTTTAACAGTATCAGGCTTAGTTACGTTGATTGCTGCGGTTCACTACTTCTACATGCGTGATGTGTGGGTAGCTACCGGAACATCTCCAACCGAATTACGATATATTGACTGGCTGTTGACTGTGCCATTGTTGATGGTTGAATTCTACTTGGTTCTGTCTGCAGTGACAAAAGTACCAGCTCGCGTATTCTGGAAGTTGCTAGTGGGTTCTATTGTTATGCTGGGCTTCGGCTTCGCTGGTGAGACAGCCATGATGAATGTTACTTTAGCCTTCATCCTAGGAATGGCTGGTTGGGCATTCATTGTTTGGGAAATCTTCAAAGGCGAAGCTAGCCAAATCAATGCTGGACTTTCAAATGCCAACGTTCAAAAGGCGTATAAGTGGATGCTTATATGTGTAACCATAGGGTGGTCTATCTACCCTATCGGATACTTCTTTGGCTATATGGCCGGCGGTGCTGATGCAGAAATGCTGAACATTGTTTATAACCTAGCCGACTTTATAAATAAGATCGCGTTTGGTGTGATTATCTGGGCTGCTGCAGTAGCGGATTCAGATTCAAAAGCATAATTTGAGCTGTTCGAACGACAGGAAGAGTCAGGTTTACTGACTCTTCCATTTTTGCGTACTAATATAAGCAGTTAAATAACAATAATTGATTAAGGGTACGATTAATGTCCCCAATAAAACAGACCAACGGGTTGAACTTGCAAACTCAGCTAACCGCTTTGTATAAGCAAGAAATGCCGCAGCCCCAAAGTAGCTTGGCAATTGCTGCTGAGTACCACTTTAAAAACCCTGGCAAATGTTTCAGAGCGCAACTGGCGTTATCCAGCGGGTTGTCTCTGGGTTTAAATACAGTAGATAATTTACATTGGGCAGCCGCATGTGAGCTGCTGCACAACGCCTCCCTTATTCACGACGACATCAGTGATGCCAGCACCCATAGGCGAGGGCAAGAGAGTATCCATCAACATTTTGGGCCTGACATGGCACTGTGCCTAGGCGACTGGATGGTTGCCAAAGCTTTTGAACTGGGCGCTAGAAACACACAACACAGCAGTAGCTTGGTGGCTCTTTTGGCGCAGGCAATGCAAAGAACATGTAGTGGCCAGATATCTGACATCACCCAGCGTGAGTGTGCTGAATTAGCACAGTGGCAAAATATCGCCAAAGGAAAGACTGCACCCCTTTTAATTGCTCCTATTAAAGGTGCGGCCATTGCTGCTGGCCTAGGCCCAGATATTTCTGGCTTAGAGCACCTTGTAGGTCTTTGTGGCCAAGCTTACCAAGGCCGCAATGATATTGAAGATATTATTCCATCAAGCCATCGCTCAAGTGACCTTGATGGGCGCAAACCTAATTTAGTGGTTAGTTTGTTTGCTAAACAAGGTACTGGCTTCAAAGATTTTTTAAGCTGGTATGAATCAGAAGATAGTCAGCAATTAGGCCATTGGCAGCGCCGCATTGCTGCTAGTGATGTGATTTTTGAAGCCAATGAGCTGGTTGATTACTGGTTGCTAGAAGCTGACCAACTGGTACCTTCGTTACCTCGTCAATTGCACACTGTGACTCAGAGTTTAGTAGACGCTGTAAAGCAGAAAAAAGAAATAAAACACCAAGGGTTGATCGCTTGACATCAAAAACGTTTGGAGCCGGTAAAACGGTGGTAGTGATCGGGGCTGGATTCGCTGGTATTGCAACAGCATTAAGACTTAAGGCCATAGGATATAACGTTACCTTACTAGAGCGCTTAGACAGCCTTGGTGGTCGCGCCCAAGTATTTGAGCAAGGCGGTTACCGCCATGATGCAGGCCCTACTGTAATCACCGCGCCATTTTTGTTTGATGAATTATTTGAGCTTTTCGATGAGAAGCTTGCAGACCATTTAAACTTTGTACCGTTAGACCCCTTCTATCGGTTTCACTTTGCTGATGGCAGTCAATTTGACTACCGTGCGAGTATTGAAGACACCTTAACTGAGATTCGGCGCTTTGAACCAGACGATGCAGATGGCTATCTGAGGCTTTTAGAAAAGTCTAGGAAAGTTTATAACGTAGGCTTTAAACAGCTTGTCCACCGGCCGTTTACGCGCATATGGGATATGGTCAAGCAGGTCCCCGCACTACTGATGTTGAAGTGCTATAAGACGGTATCACAAATGGTTAACAGCCACCTGAAACACCCATTGATCCGCCAGGCATTTTCAATTCATCCTTTGCTCGTGGGTGGTAACCCCTTTAAAACCACTGCTATCTACACCCTAATCCACTACCTTGAGAGGCGTTGGGGGGTGTTTTTTTGTATGGGAGGCACTGGGAAGCTGGTTGAAGAATTGACTGCATTAATGCAACGCCACGGCATCACTATTCAGCTTAATGCTGATGTTGATGAAATTATACTTGAAAATAATTGTGCTGTTGGTGTTCGCCTCAGCAATAACCAAGTCATCGATGCTGACCTCGTTGTGTTTGGTGGTGACCCAGAAACCTGTTATCAACACTTATTACCGCAAACAAAGTTACGCCTGCCGAAAATAAAGAAACATTACAGTATGGGCCTTTATGTGCTTTATTTTGGTACAAAAAAACTCTACCCCGACGTGGCTCATCACAGCATTTGGATGGGCGCCAGATTCAAAGAACTTTTGGCAGAAATCTTTGACGCCAAACAGATGAGTGAAGACTTCTCACTTTATGTACATCGCCCTACAGCAACAGATAAAAGCTTTGCCCCTGAAGGTTGTGAATCGTTTTATGTACTCTGCCCAGTTCCCAACCTGCAAGGTAACGTAAACTGGGAAACAGAGGGAGAAGTGCTGCGTGATCGCATTGTCACAGCGTTAGAAGACACCATACTGCCCGACCTTTCGAATGTTATTGAGGAAGTTTTTTGGATGACTCCAGAAGATTTTGCTAAAGATTACCGTTCTATGCATGGCGCCGGATTTTCTATTGAACCACGGCTTACTCAATCAGCTTGGTTTCGGTTCCATAACCGCGATAAAGCAGTGAACAACCTCTACTTTGTTGGCGCTGGCACCCACCCTGGTGCTGGGTTACCCGGGGTGGTTAGCTCTGCTAAGGTAGTAGAAGAGCTGCTGACTGGTGTTGAGGTGGGTTCGGGCGGCTAAACTATGAAAACTCCTCAGTTAGGCCATTTAAGCCCTAGTAGTTCGCAACCACAGCAGATACTGGCTCGTCATGGCAAATCATTCTATTGGGCTAGTAAATTTCTTGGTGCAGATCTGGCAGAGCGCGCTGCGCAGCTTTACCTCTTCTGTCGCTATGTAGACGATTTAGCAGATGGCGACTTGCCTGACCGGCAAGAATCACTTGAAGATATTCGCGCTCGACTAGATGGCAAGCATGTTTCTGCTGGGCCTGAAATTGAAGCGTTTATTAAATTAGCTGATACACATAACATTCCACTTAGTGCTGCTGCTGAACTGCTAGACGGTATGCTTAGTGACCAGCATCCCACGGCTTTGGTCGATGAAGCAGAACTGCTGCGCTATTGCCACTCTGTTGCGGGCACCGTGGGCCTAATGATGTGCCGCGTACTCAACTGCAAAGAACCTAGAGCCGAGAGCTTTGCTATTGACCTAGGAATTGCTATGCAACTCACTAACATTTCCCGAGACGTGTTAGAAGATGCTCAAATGGATCGCCGATACTTGCCTTCTAGTTGGGTTAATTTTACCCCACAACAGATTGCAGAAGCAGGTGTTAACTGCCAGCAACCTGTAGCATATGCGATAACACGTTTGTTGAACCTTTCCGAACAGTATTATGCTAGTGCACAACTTGGTATACGTCTGTTGCCTTTTAGATCAAGGCTATCCATTGCCATAGCATTAAGGGTATACCGCCAAATTGGCTGGGTACTTAAACGACGCAATATGGTTTGGTGGCAGGGCCGAGTGATGGTAACAGCGGGCGAAAAAGTGCTACTTAGCCTTCGAAGTATGGCTGATTTGCGACCAAAAGTAGTGCCCCCACATGAAACTAGGCTACACCATCATTTACAGGGATTAGCCGGTGTTCAGCCCAGATGAAACTATAGAATTAGACATTGCTATCATCGGTGGTGGCAGTGCTGGAATGGCGCTAGCGACCAAGCTAAATGGTTTACCAGCCACAGTGTTCGAGCCAAGAACAGCGGCTGAGCGAGATTGTAGCTGGGCTCTTTGGGCAAAAGAATCTCAACTAAAAGAATTAAGCACATCTGTCCAGGGTAGCTGGGATCAATGGCGTATTATTGATCATAATCACGAAGTCATTCACCAAAGTGACCAATATTGCTATACCGCTTTGAGTGCAGGAAAATATTTAAACCACTGTGAAACTAAATTAAAAGCACCTATAAATCTGGTGAGGGAATCCGTTGAGAACCTGGTTGGTGAGAGAGGTGGTGGACAATTTGAGGCTGGGGGTCAGCATTATAGGGCGAAGACTATTTATGATAGCCGCCCACCAAAACTTGAAGACAATAGCTTGTGTCAGCATTTTATAGGTTGGGAAATAATCCTTGCCGAACCTATAGAGAATGCTGACATTGCCACTTTGATGGACTTTCGTGTGGACCAATCTAGAGGCTTACACTTTATTTATGTACTGCCCTACTCAGATCGCCATTTACTGGTCGAATCAACAATGATTTCAACACACATAGAAGACAAAGATTGGTATCGCAGCGCCATCAGGGGTTGGCTTGCTGAACGCAACATGCAGGTGCAGTCGAAGGTGAGGGAAGAGTTTGGCGTTATCTCTATGGCAACAGTGGCGCCGCATAATTCTGAAATCAATCATATTGGTACTGCTGGCGGTGCAGTGCGGCTTTCCTCTGGCTATGCTTTTAGCACTATTCAAACACAGATGTCTTCACTGGCTAAATCTATCACGGTTGGCAGTCCTCACTTACCCAAAGCATTTTCTAAAGGTTTAATTTTTATGGATAAGGTCTTTAATCGGGCTCTTAAGGCGCAACCAGATCAGGGGGTTAGTTTTTTTATGGCAACAGCTAGGGCGCTTGATGCTGACCAATTTTCACACTTTATGCTGGGTAAGGCAGGGGTCATTGAATGGCTAAAAGTAATACACGCCATACCCAAACGACCCTTTATAAAAGCTGCACTGAAGCAATGTTTTAGCCATGACTAGCCTAGATGTCTTAGCTATGGCTGCAGTGTTGCTGTTTGGCGTGCCCCATGGCGGCCTAGATGGCGCTATAGCCCGCCGCAGCGGGTGGCCCAAGGGATTCATTTCATGGTTTGGGTTCAATCTTACTTACGTCCTTCTGGCAGCTTCGGTGATATGGATTTGGTGGCAATGGCCATTGCTGGGGTTGGCCGTATTCCTAACAATCTCAGGACTACATTTTGGTAGTAGTGACATTGTAACTACAAAATCAACCCTAGCAGAAAGACCTGTCTATAGATGGCTCCCCTTGTTGGCACATGGTGGCCTAGTGCCTATTGCCATTCCCAGCCTGCAGTCATCACAGGTGCAGCCATTATTTACCCTTTTGGTGGGTGAAGTGGGCACAACAATGCTTATGGATGCCGTTAGCCTACTGTTTTTACCATGGCTAGCCTGCTTCGCTGTTTACTGTGGTTATGCCACTGTTTACCCAGCATGGCGCAAACCATTACTTAATCTAATCATAGTATTAATTTTAGTATTCTGGCTGTCGCCACTGGTTAGTTTTGCCCTGTATTTTTGTGTATGGCACAGTCGTTGCCATACCCTGCGAATATGGCGCAGCCTTAAAGAAGAAAGTGAACGCCGGCGCAGTTTAATAGAGGCAGTTATCTACTCTGTGACAGCCTGGGTTGCTGCATTAGGGTTTTACATAGTTTTTCAACAGTCTTTTACTACAGCACTTATACAAATAACTTTTATTGGTCTGGCTGCGCTTACTGTGCCCCACATGTTATTGGTAGACTTTGCAGACAAACTAAAACGCCGTCACCTATGGCCATGACCATTCAAAAATAATGTCTTGGCAACTCATGTACAAGGGTAAAAGTGCGAAAAAATACAGAGCTTAGCCCCTAGAGGCATAAGATTTAGCCTTATAAATAACATTGAACGCCGTATATTGTGCAGTCAAGAATCATTTTAATGGCCCTATTTATGTTGTGTAGTCTGCTGACAAGCCGATTATATAATGCTAAAACTTGTGCCCTTAATGAGACGTATCTATAATATTACCCATGAACACATTTGAATTTGATGACTTAAAAAGCCCAATTATACAGGCCCCTATGGCAGGTGGAGTAAACACTCCTGAAATTAGCAAGTGCAGTGGCTAACTTTGGTGGAGTAGGCAGTTTTGGCTTTGCTTACACCACACCAGAAAATATAGAAAAGTCTCTACTAAGTACAAAAAAACTGACATCTGGGCATATAAACGCTAATTTTTTTGTCTTTAAAGATATAAAACTGCCAAACAAAAATATTCAAAATACCTGTATTGAAGCATTAACTTCGTTACCATTTAATGAAGGTGTTGAATTTACAGTGCCCTCATTTCCTTTTTTTCCATCACTGAATGACCAATTAGGCCCCATATGGGAGAGCCGTCCCTCTATCCTGACTTTTCATCTAGGGGTTCCTGATCTTTGCATTATAGAAAAAGCGAAGTCTCTAGGAATTAAAGTAGGAATAACAGCAACGAGTGAGGCTGAAGCAATCATTGTGGCTAACGCTGGGGCTGATTTTATTGTAGCTCAAGGTATTGAGGCTGGTGGGCATAGGGGTGTATTCAATCTAGAAAGTGAAGATCATCAGCTCACACTTGAAAACCTTCTTTTAAAGCTACGCAGAACAGTGTCTTTACCCCTAGTTGCTGCTGGTGGGCTAATGGATGGGGCAGATATTAGGCGAGTGATGAGCCTTGGCGCCAGTGCGGCACAATTGGGTACGGCTTTTTTGTGCTGTCCAGAAGCAGGAACCAGCGCTGTTCATAAGCACTACTTACTCAACAGCCATGATAGAAAAACAGAAATCACTCAGGCTTTTTCTGGCAGGCCCGCTCGAGGAATAGATAATACGTTTATACATCTGATGAAAAACAAGCCTACTCTGCCATTCCCAGCACAGAATTCCCTCACTGCCCACTTGAGAAAGACCGCGCAAGACACTTCTAGTGGGGAATTTGTAAGCCATTGGGCTGGCCAGAATTTTAAAAAAATACGCCCTCTTCCCTGTTTACAGGTTCTACAGCTACTCAAAACAGAGTTAGAGAGACCATAGTAGACATTAAATTCATAGCCGAATGAGTCTAATGGTATTCCCTGTCTCTATACTCACGCTATTTTTTAAATAGCTTAGGGTAAAGTTAACCCAACTAACTGATTTATCTCAGTCGTCAGACTCTTTATTCCTGTCCGCACGGTCTTGCTGCCGCCTTGGTGCGCCAAAACGAAATTCTAAGAAAGTGAGCACAAGCCCTATAGACATCATAGCAAATACAAACATGGCAATATTAAACAAGTTGTCAGCAATCATGACTCATCCCTCCGGGCTAGGAGACTAGATAATTTAAAGTAGATGCCAAAGGCCAGTATAGACGGCACCCATATGGCAGTGAACAACCCTTCTATCTGTTTCCCCTCAAACCAGAGCAAACCAGAAACTGCAAAGGACACGGCAACCGCCAGCAAGATGAATAAATCTGATAGTTTGAACATACTAATTTCCTTACCTAATAGTTAACGTTTGTCCGAATAAGGGCCCGGATCCTCCCTTCTAAACTTGGTGGAACCCAACTGAGGCTAACAACAGTCCAGAGATAGTAATCGCTGCTGGAATGCGAAGACCTACAAGACCAAACACGTCTACCATAGAAGGAACCAAGGCAGTTAACCCAAGTGGCACCCACAAAAAAAATGGCGTCGCAATTACCACACCCAGCCAGCCAGCCAGCCGTAAAAGACTCAAGCGATTCGTTTGAGCAGCGGGTGGGGATACTTTGTTTTCATCATTCATTACTTCGAGTTTAGTTTTCATTTCGCTCTAAGACACTATCTTATTAATAGATGATACCAGATTGCTGAAAAGATTTTGAAACTAACGTCTCGTGAAGCTGATCAAACAATTAGTATCTAATATCGAGCTTTTCACACTATTAACCAACGAGTGGTTTATTGCCCATCTTAGCACCACCAAAGCAACTACTGGGCCACGAACTACTTAAAGTTTCATTAAAGTAATAAGGCAAGATAATGTGTGAAAAAGTCTTACTTCTATTAGATCAGAGCCTAGCTGTTCAAGGTAGCTTAGGCGCAGTAAAGTATTGTAAAGCCCCCTATAAGAGCCATAACAGGTGTTAAATCTCATATTAGCAGGGTAAAAAAAGCAATAGTTTGTTTTTAATGCCATGGCATATCTAGGCCTAAGGGCAACTAAGCTTAAGCATCTTTATTCATGCGCGATGCACTGCATATTAGTAACGTTAGTCCAAGGGATAAATGGGTCGCGGTACCTTTTTATAGTTCAGTGCTTGATAATTTACTGTACACAGTGCGCCACTATCACAAACGATGATATCTCCAGCTATAGGTTCGAACGCCGCTCGAAAGTGCTGCATAGATTTTAGTGCAACTACTGTTTTTTCTCTAGGGTCAATGCCAAAGGTTTGAAATTGATTAAGATCTAACATTTGTCCAGCAATACTCACCAGGAGAATTTCGATGCCTTGGATTTTTAGTACCGCGCAGTCCCCAAAGTTTTTTTGCAATCCTGCGATCATTGGGCCCGTTCCCACCACTAACCCACTGCCTTGCCACATAAGTTTTGCATTGACTTGCAGTGGGCCACCCCCCATTTTTGGCTCTACTTTACCACCCACTCTAATACACACTTGTGCTCCTAACTCATAGCCTTGCAACTCTAGAACAGCTTGTGGGTCTACCAAGGGTCCAAAACAGGCGTTTTCAATTTGGTTATCTAGCAGCGCTTTTAATAGGTTAGTGCTATCTCCATATGCGCCTGCACCTGGGTTATCTGCATAGTCAGCGATAATTAGAGGGCCTTCTTCTCTGAGCCCTGACCACTTGCTTGCGATACCTGCAACTTCAGTACAACTGTAATAAGTATTCAATACCTGATCCCGCCTAGTCCAAATATCTTCTGCTATATTTTCTGCCAGCTGACGATGTAAAGCGGTGTCACCAGAGCAACATATTAGTACTGTAGGGCCTAATTCACTAATATCAGCACTGGCAAAGGCACCGTTAATACTCACCGCATAAACGTCTTCTTGCTGTTCGTAACCCCTTGCTAACTCATGCCTTTGGATCATTGGCCCTATATCAGTTCTACCGCCATTAATTTCTTCTAGCATTGGCCTATGGGCCCGCAGCGTTTGAGGCTGAATTTGCTTGATTAAAGCTCGCTGTAAAATTTGCGCTGTGCGCTGCCCTGTCTCACGCATATCTACGTGGGGGTAGGTATTATAAGACACTAAAATTTGCGCCAGTTGGCACATTTGTAGCGTCACATTGGCATGGGGATCTAGGGTGACGGCTATTGGAATATCTGGGCCCACACCTGCACGTACTCTGCGCAGTATTTCACCTTCTCCGTCATCACAAACATCAGTCACCATAGCACCATGTAAGATTAAAAAAACACCATCCCACTGCTCAGAAAGACGCTGTGTAAGTGGCTTTAATATTTCCTCAAAAGCATGGCTTGTGACTTTACCTCCAGGCCCAGCTGAGGCACTAAAACAGTGTTCTATTTGCCAGTTGTATTCGGCACCTACGTCTAGCAACCCTGCTAATTCAGTGTTTTTGCTCCCTCGTTGGGCTATCGCCTGCATACCATCGAGCAACATTTGACGATTAAAACTATCGAATGTTGTTGGGTAAACATTAAACGTATTTGTTTCATGAGAGAACTCTGCACTTAGTATTTTAAAGGTCATTACTTAGCCTGCCTTTTGATTTTTTATTATGAATAACCGCAGCCCTCTGAAAGAACCGACAGCTCATTAAAAAACTCTTAGAGTGGCGTTCACCTAGGCAGCCCCATAGGTTGTCAATTAAATATTAATTCATGCTATTAAATGGTCACCGTTTAAACCATTTATACGTTCTCACACTAGAGGATTAAGTAGCAAGTAAACAACCTGATCAATTAAAATGTCACTCATACAAAGCACTAACATTGGTGCACCCATTGCCTTAAAAATAACAGATGAAAGACAATGGTAAACTAGCCTTAATGACGTCTTAAAGGGCGTGTGATTTATGTAAAACCTTTGGTAACTTTGTTGTATCATTTAAGCCAAGTTTTAATGAATTTCTTTTTTGAGTCAGACTATGAATATACTCGTTATTGGAGGAGGTGTTGTTGGGGTGGCAACGGCTTACTATCTTTCTCAAAAAGGAATCAATGTCACTGTTTTAGAAGCCCAAGAAAGACATGGGGATTTTGGTGCAACCGCTGGAAATGCTGGCCTTTTAAGCCCCAGCGATGCGTTTGCTTGGGCGTCACCCTCTGCGTTAAAGGTAGCGATTAAATCTCTATTAAAACCGCAGTTAGGGATTCAGTATAAGTTACATATGGACCCTACATTATGGCGATGGACAGCATCTTTTTTATCTCAGTGCCGCAGCAGCCGGTGGGTTAAAAATTCAGATTCAAAGTTCCAATTAGCACAATATTCCATAGATATGTTGGCCGAATTGCAGCTGGCAACGCAGATAAACTTTGACGCTAGTCACCAAGGCATAGCCTATGCGAGTAGAAGCCAAGGTAGTTTAGAAGAGTTGAGCCGTCATTTTAACTTTTTAGAAGACCGGGGGCTTAAATTAGAATTACTGGATCGAGGCGCTCTGCATGAAAAACTGCCTTTGCTGCAAGCTAATAGCCAAACGTATGCCGGAGCTGTTTTCTCGCCTAATTGCAAAACAGGCGACTCCGCCAAGTTTTCTGTAGAACTAGCTAACTGGTGCGTAAAAAAGACAGAATGCCAATTTATATGGGGCGCTACAGTTGAAAAAATTTGCCAAAAAGATAATAAGATCTCAAGCATTGTAACGTCTAAAGGAGAGTTTAAAGCAGATGCATATGTGCTAGCAGCTGGCGCCCACAGCGGTATTTTAGCAACACAGCTTAATATTAAATTACCGATCTGCCCAATCAAAGGGTTTTCAATAACAGCCCCTTTAATCAATACACCAATAGAGCCTATGCCGGGGTTTGATGATACCGATAAACTCGTTGCATTATCTATTTTTGGAGATCGCCTGCGGATGTCTTCATCGGCAGTTTTTGATGGATTTGATACTCATTTTAGACAAGAAAATTTCCAAGAGATTTTAAATTTGGCCAAAGAGATACTTCCAAATGCAGCCAATTATAGCGCTGCTAAATATTGGTCAGGGTTGCGACCTATGACCCCTTCATCGTTACCCATACTAGGCCCTTCTCCAATAGAAAACCTATATCTCAATGTTGGTCATGGCAACCTAGGGTGGACCTTAGCTTGTGGTACAGGAAAAATAGTTGCAGATATCATAGCCAAGAAAAAGCCACACGTAGATATGAGCCCATTCCTACTCAAAACTTAAATTTAGAAACACATATATAACCATAGCCTGCACGTTCCTTTGAGACCGCCATAGGTGTTCATATAGAGTTAGAGTTAGAGTTAGAGTTAGAGTTATAGTTAGACGAAAGGATAAGCTAATCAGGCTTAATAAGGGTAGATCTAGTAAACCTATACAGCTAGACTCCTAATATATTAGAGGATCATGTATGAGCATAATAAAAACCATAGTGTGCGCCAGTTCATTCGGCTTTTTCTCCTCGTTAGCACTACTGCCATTATCATCTCAGGTGCACGCCATAAGTGAATTAGAACAGGGCTTTCAAGCCCAAAGTAAGTCTGATTTAACAAGTGCTGCTAATTACTTTCTAACAGCAGCTCAAGCTGGTAGTAGCGAAGCTCAATACCAGTTGGGCTTGCTCTATGTTCAAGGCATTGGCATTGACTCAAACCTTGTTAAGGCAAAAATTTTAATACAAAAAGCAGCGGATCAAGGCCATTTGCTTGCAACTAAATGGTTGAGCCTGCAAACTATTTCTGCAGCAACTGGTGGAGAAGATGAGGATGAAGATGAAGATCCTGAAGACGACTGCTAGATATTACTACCAGATTTAACATAATAAAAGGGCCCAACGGCCCTTTTATTATGGCTATAACTTAGCCTATTATGGCTTGACCGTATTAAAACCAAGCACTTCCCAAGTCTGCATACCGCCGCGGAACCACTTAATTTTCTCAGCCGGATAGCCAAATTTCAATAAGGTTGCCATAGAAGCTGGAGACTGCCCACACCACATACCATTACAAAACAATGCTAAGGTTTTCGCATCAGCGTAATCAAACACTTCATTTACATTGCCAGCGACAATGGCTTCGTCGACAGTGAACTCATCAGCATCACCAACCAGCTTAACACCAAATTGGTCCATCATTACCTGCATAATAATTTCTGTAGTCGCACCTTTGGAGGGCGTTAGTTTTGTGAAAGGCACGTTGACAGCACCAGGAATAGTGCCCCGCTTAACCCAATCGGGGGTTCGCGAGTCTACTACCAAAATGTTTTCACCATTTTGCATGCGTACTATATGATCAATGATCTCCAATTCACCTAGGGTTTCAATACCTGGGGCAAACTTCATTGGCTGAATACAAAATACAGGACAAGGGCGTGAGGTTTTTGCAAACGCGTCAATCACCATATTATTGTTGTCTTGGTTTCGCATGATTTGCATAGGTTGCCCATTATGAGTCACGTCAATAGACATCATGTTCGCCGTGATTCCAACCGGGCCTCCGGCAGCAAAAACGCATAAACTACTAGAGCCTAATAACAGCCCAACACTCATAGATGACATTATTTTTGTTATTTTTTTCATATTTCACCCTAATATTAGTAGGACGTATTTTATTAGTACGCCGTGCTCATGATCCAATAAATAAAAATATCACTACATTCCTCTTTAGTCTAATAGTTGTTAACAGTATAAAAAACTTTTTTTATATTTTATTTTTTTTGAAGTCAGTTAATCAACCTAACTTTAAAGACGTTTTCGATGAAACACTGGATTGCTGCCAAATTGACGACGGAACGCTCGACTCAAAGCTTCACTAGAACCATAGCCATAGCGGTGAGCAATGGTTTGTATGCGGTCTCCTCGCTCTATGTCTTGGTATGCTAGGATCATGCGCCAGTGCCTTAGATAAGATTGTACCGTTTGTCCTACCCGATGATTAAAAAGCTCAGTAAATCGGCTGATTGATAACCCTGCAATTGCGGCAAGGTCTCCATTCTTCCAATTTTTCCCTGGCGTTTCGTGCATAGATACAATGGCTCGGCTAAGCCTGCTATCCGCCAGCCCATTAAGTAATCCTGGCGCAGTAGCTCCTCGTTCTAGTTGCTGACGTAGGATCCTAATCATTAACACTTCTCCTAGGCGGTTAAGCACTCCGCTTACGCCACACCGCTGAGCTTCAGCTTCAGTTTTAAGTAAACGGGCCAACATGGATAGATCTGGGTTGTGTTGGATATTAATCTCAATTAAGTTTGGTAAAGTGGCTAATAAAGGGTTATCTCGCCCCCCCCAGTCTGCACCAGCACTGAACATTATATAGTCGTCCACCAAGGTAACGTTACCTAAAAAACTTAGAGGTGCCAGCAATATCTTAGTAGGCACCTGTGTTTTTATATCTCCCATGATGACAAGGTTAACCTGAACACCTTGTTGGGGAGTCACCTTTAAAGAAAACCGGTTGATCAGAGAAGAAAGTCGATCAAATTCAGACATATCGTTGTTTTAATCCATTAAATCGTATTTATATGATAATAATATCAGTTATAGTAGATAGGAAATACCCCACAGAAAATAGAGGACAATATGTTATTACCGCGCCAGAAAACCCCAAATCTTACATTATTGACCCTGGATCATGGTGAATTCAATCTATCTACTGATATTGCAGAACGGGGCGTTGTCATCTGTTTTTACCGAGGTTTGCATTGCCCAATTTGCGCAAAACAGCTGATTGATTTTCAGCGCCATGTTGAAGAATTTGCAAAAAGAGGCGTGAGTTGTATAGCAGTTAGTTCAGATGGCGAAGAACGCACTCGGCAAATGGCAGACAAAGTTCCAGGTGATAGTCTTAAGTTTGGTTATGGTATGAGCCTTACTACAGCTAAAGAATGGGGGCTTTATATTTCTACCTCTAGAGGCAAAACGTCAATTGGCATTGAAGAACCTGCATTATTTTCTGAACCAGGGCTATTTTTAGTAAGCCCAGATCAGTCACTTTATTATGGATCAACACAAACGATGCCCTTCGCTCGGCCCCATTTTGCTGAATTATTAGGCGCTTTAGATTTTGCTATTGCTAATGATTACCCTGCACGTGGCGAGTACACTGGTGAAGTTTAGAAGCATGGGGTAAAAAGATAAATTCCTTTAGGGGGGGTATTGTCTTAGAACAGTGAATTGCTTTCTCAAAGAGGGCGCATGGAGCCCATTTTGTTAATTATGATGATAATAGGGCCCTTATTTTAGCCCTGCTTAGAGAATACTAGACATCATCAACGAAGCCTTACTTAGTCCTTCAGTTGGCATTGATTAATCCTCTTTTTTGTCATGGGCCAACACAGCGTCTTTAAACGCTTGTAGGATACTACGGCAGCTAATTTGGCCAACAAAGAGGCCGTTGTCAACTACAGGCATACGCCGACGCTTGTGTTGAGTTAAAGTACGTGCTGCCTCAAATAATGTAGTTTGCAAAGGCAAAACGTCTACTTCACTGCACATTAAATCTCCAATACAAGCGTCACCTTCTTGGTAGTAAGCTATTTGCTCCAGCTTGTCTAGTAAGTCTAATTCTGAAATAACTCCTACAACTCTACCTTGGTCATCCAACACGGTCCCACCTGTTACTTTTCGAACTAACATTTCATGAATGGCATCCATGATGTGAGTAGCAGGCGCAAAGGTAAGTGGGTTGACTGACATGAAATCTTTAATATTGATTGAGTTTAACATGGTAGAAAACCCCTTTATTGAGTTGCTCCCAAAGCATAAATCAATGGCAGTAGATCCAGTATTACGCCACTTTTTAGTGTTAGTCAATTTCTTAGATTAAATGAGTCTTTTTTAAAAATTAGTTAAGTGATTGTTTTATAAGTTAAAAATATAATAATAAAAGGACTGTAATGAATAAGTTGCAAAATAGTATTTTTCTCTTCTATACTAATTGACATCTTGTGGTACTAGCACTGATCAGATTTTGGCTAGTTAAACAGCAGTTATTTTGCCCATATATTTTTAGTTTTTTTATCTCTACTTTTGATGAAAGGCAGTAAATATGACCTATGGAGAGGAGTTAATGAGCCAAATTTGGCCCTTGGCACTGTTTTTGATAATGGTGGCAGGCCTAATCGGACTAATGCTGACACTGCCAGCCTTGCTAGGTGGCCGCAGAGTGTCGCGGGGCGTTAACGAACCCTATGAATGTGGCATTGTACCTGCAGGATCTACCCATATTCGCATGCCTATTCCCTTCTACTTATTTGCCATTTTCTTTGTCATCTTTGACTTAGAGGTAGTGTTTCTTTTTGCCTGGGCTGTGGCCGTTAAGGAAACTGGCTGGTTAGGCTTTAGTGAAGCTCTAATCTTCATACTTATTTTGTTTGCAGCGCTAATCTACCTGTGGCGCCTTGGCGCACTAGACTGGCGCACCAGCAGACAAAAACTCGATTTACGCAACTTGGACGCACGCTAATTGCTGGATTTTTAACTTAAACTACCGGCACGCAATGTGTAATAAAATAATAACTGGCTCTAAAAGAGTCCTGGGATTGTTATGCCGAAGCTAAAATCCAGTACCTATGGCGCTAACCTTATTGCGTCACAAGACCAGAGTTTTGCCCAGTCGGTGGAAGACAGCTTGGTGTTGGGCAAGGTTAAGGACTTGGTGGCATGGGGGCAGAGCAACTCTCTTTGGCCATTTAATTTTGGTCTTTCCTGTTGTTATGTAGAAATGGCCACCGCTTTTACGTCACGCCATGATATTGGCCGTTTTGGTGCCGAAGTCATCCGCGCCACACCCCGCCAAGCTGATGTAATGGTTATTTCTGGCACTGTTTTTCGCAAAATGGCACCCGTTATTCAACGTCTCTATGAACAACTTTTAGAACCTAAATGGGTTATTTCCATGGGCTCCTGCGCTAATTCAGGCGGGTTATATGATATTTATAGCGTAGTGCAGGGCGTTGATAAATTCCTTCCCGTAGATGTATATGTACCGGGTTGCCCACCCCGGCCAGAAGCCCTGTTACAGGGTTTAATGTTATTACAAGATGCAATTCGACATGAAAATAGGCCATTAAGCTGGGTATTAGGGCCAGACGGGGTAGAAAAGCCCTCAATGCCTTCACAACGTGATCTGCGTACCCCAGAGCGTATTCGCATGACCCATTTACCTAACCCGGATCGGGTTTAATTGTTATGAGTGTGCCTTTACGCCAGTCTAAAACCTGCGCCATGGGTGATGCTGACCTTGTGTTACTGCTGAAACAACAATTCCCTCATCCTTTAATTGAACAAAATACTGCAGATGGAATCCCCAGCCTTTGGGTAGATTCCCAACATGTAGGTGCCCTGTTACATTATTGCAAGCACGAGTTACACCCTAGCTACACCATGTTGTATGACCTCACCGCTATTGATGAACGTGTTCGCAGTCACCGCGAAGGCCAGCCTCCAAGTGACTTTACCGTGGTATATCAAGTATTAAGTTTGACTGGCAACACCTTTTTACGCATTAAGGTGGCATTGATGGACGCTCAGCTACGTATCGACAGCCAATGTGATTTGTGGCCTAACGCCAATTGGTATGAACGAGAGTGTCACGACATGTTTGGCATCGATTTTGTTGGCCACCCAAACTTATACCCACTCATCATTCCACCCACTTGGAAAGGTCACCCGCTGCGCAAGGAGCATCCAGCCCGCGCTACAGAAATGGAGCCATTTAGTATTAATGATCAAATGCAAGACGAAGAACAAGAGGCGTTACGTTTTGTACCTGAACAATGGGGAATGAAACGCGAGGGAAAAAATACTGATTATATGTTTCTCAACATGGGGCCTAACCATCCTAGTGTGCATGGTGTGTTCCGCATAGCTGTGCAACTTAATGGTGAAGAAGTAGTGGATGCCGTGGCTGATATAGGCTACCACCATCGGGGTGCAGAAAAAATGGGAGAGCGCCAAGCCTGGCACACCTATATGCCCTACACCGACCGCATTGATTACCTCGGTGGGGTAATGAATAACTTGCCTTATGTCATGGGAGTAGAAAAGCTTGCCGGCATTAAGGTGTCGCAGCGGGTAGAAACTATTCGGGTCATGTTGTGTGAATGCTTCCGTATCCAAAGCCATTTCTTATTTTTTGGTACATTTGCCCAAGATATTGGACAAATGTCACCTATTTTTTATATTTTTGCTGATCGTGAGATGCTCTTTGGCATCATCGAGGCCATCACTGGCGGTCGTATGCACCCTAGCTGGTTCCGTATTGGTGGTGTTGCACAAGACCTCCCCCAAGGCTGGGATGCAATGATGCGGGAGTTTTTAGTGCGTATGCCCAAACGCTTAGATGAGTACCAAAAAATGGTGCTCGACAATCGTATTATTAAACAACGGACCGTGGGTGTGGGCCGATATACCAGTGAAGAAGCCATCGACTGGGGTATCACTGGCGGCGGCTTAAGGGCCACAGGGTACAATTGGGATATGCGTAAGCGCATGCCCTATAGCGGTTATGAAAACTTTGATTTTGATATTCCATTAGGTAGCAATGGTGACTGTTATGATCGAGCAATGGTGCGGTTACAAGAAATTCGCCAAAGTCTGCGCATCATCCAACAATGCGTAGACCACATGCCAGAAGGCCCGTATAAGGCCGACCACCCGCTGACTACGCCACCACCCAAAGAGCGTACTATGCAAGATATTGAGACCTTGATTCATCATTTTGTGCACTCCAGCTGGGGGCCGGCTATTCCAGCAGGAGAAGTATGTTTGCCTATTGAGGCTGCTAAGGGTTTAAACAGTTATTACTTAGTCAGTGATGGCAGCACTACCTCTTATCGCACACGTATTCGCACCCCATCTTTTGCCCATCTGCAGATGATTCCAACCATGAGTCGAGGCATGATGGTAGCTGACATGATCGCCATCATAGCCAGTATTGACTTTGTGATGGCCGACGTGGACCGCTAAGGAGCACTGATGACACCAATAATCGCTACTGATGCTGCCACCCATTGCGCTGATTGGCGTCTTAAAATTGAGCCGCTTAACGAGCATGAGGAAACTGCTATCGCTGCGCAAATACATCATTATCCACAGCCCCAAGCGGCTGCGATTGAGGCCTTAAAAATTGTCCAACAACAGCAAGGATGGGTATCTGATGGCAAGGTAAAAGCCATTGCCCAACGTCTACAAATGAGCCCTGATGAGGTCGATTCAGTGGCGACATTTTATAATAAAATTTATCGCCAACCTGTGGGCACAACAGTAATTTCTATCTGTGACAGTGTCAGTTGTTGGATTATGGGTTATCAAGGCTTGGCCCAAGCAGTGACCCAAGAATTAAACATTGCCTTAGGTGAGACCACCCCTGATGGCGCCATCACACTTTTGCCAACTCCGTGCCTAGGGGCTTGTGATCATGCGCCTGTGGCAATGGTGGACGATCAACTGACGCGTCAATTAACCCCTGCATCGCTCATTCTTCTGGTGCGTCGGGCGCAGGAGCAGTCCTCATGACCAATATTCAAACTATAAACCAACCTTTAAGCCAACACATTAAAGCTGATGGTAGCGTCACAACTCTGCCTGAGTATCAATCCAATTATGGCTATCAGGGGCTTACCAAAGCCTTATCTATGAGCCCCAGTGAGGTGGTGAACTGGGTGAAAAATGCCAATCTGCGCGGCCGCGGTGGAGCAGGGTTTTCGGCTGGTTTAAAGTGGAGTTTTGTACCGCCACTAGAAAAACTGCCAGGCCAGCGTTATGTCATTTGTAATGCTGACGAAATGGAACCTGGCACATTTAAAGATCGCTGGTTAATGGAACATGATCCCCACCAGTTGATCGAAGGCCTAGCTATCGCAGCTTACGCAGTACAGGCAGACACGGCGTTTATTTTTCTACGTGCAGATTATGACTTGTGTGCTGAGCGTTTGCAGCATGCCATTGATGAGGCACACGCTGCTGGTTTACTTGGTGATCCAGTTAATGAGTCAGGTTTTAGTTTAACTATGCTTTTGCATACCAGCGCAGGGCGCTATATTTGTGGTGAAGAAACCGCCCTTATTAACTCACTTGAAGGCAAGCGCGCACAGCCACGCTTTAAGCCACCTTTCCCCCAGGTTAGTGGTTTATTTGGTCGGCCTACTGTGGTTAATAACACTGAAACCTTATGCAACTTGCCACATATTCTCTATCACGGCATTGATTGGTTTGCCAACTTGGGTTTGGGTGATGACAATGGCACCAAAATTTATGGAGTTAGTGGTCGGGTAAAGACTCCAGGCTGCTGGGAGTTGCCTATTGGCACCAAGGTAGCCGATATTATTGCCATGGCTGGAGGCATGCAGGACGGCGTCAAATTGCGAGGTTTTTTACCTGGGGGTGGTTCCACAGATTTTCTAACAGAAGAGCACTTAAACTTAGCTATGGACTATGGCACCATTCAACATGCCGGCAGTCGCATGGGCACTGGCACTATGATCTTGCTCGACGACCAAACATGCGTGGTGGGCATGGTACTTAATTTAATTCAATTCTTTGCTCAAGAATCTTGTGGCTGGTGCACTCCCTGCCGTAATGGCTTACCTTTTATTAGACAGATTCTGACTGACTTAGAAGCGGGTCGGGGCCAGCATGAAGATCTTGAGCATCTATTAAAGCTGTGTGGCTACATTGGCATTGGCAACACCTTTTGTGCCTTAGCTCCGGGTGCAGCAGAGCCGTTGCAAAGTGCTCTTAAGTATTTCCGTGACGATTTTGTAGCCCATATTGAGCAGGCGTGTTGCCCCCATGGTAATTCACCTAAGCCTGATAATGGGTTAAAGAAAGAGGCCATGTAATGAACGCCACAACAGATAAACTTGTCACCATATATGTCGACGGTTCTGCCTATAAAGTAAAGTCTGGCGGCCACTTGCTAGAGGCGTGCCTTGGCTTAGACAAAGATCTGCCTTATTTTTGCTGGCATCCAGCCTTAGGTTCTGTAGGCTCGTGTCGCCAGTGCGCAGTGCAGTTGTATCAAGATGATGAAGATCAGCGGGGCCGCATGGCTATGGCTTGTATGACCCCAGTTGTTGAAGGCATGCGTGTGAGCCTCTCAGCACCTATGGCTAGCGAATTTCGACAGCAATGTATTGAAGTTACCATGGCCAATCACCCCCACGATTGCCCGGTGTGTGAGGAAGGCGGTGAATGTCATTTACAAGACATGACACTGCAATCTGGACACACTCAAAGACGCTATAAAGGGGCTAAAAAAACCTACCATAACCAAGATTTAGGCCCTTGTGTTGGCCATGAAATGAACCGCTGCATTAGCTGCTATCGATGTGTAAGGTTTTACCAAGATTACGCTG
This sequence comes from Candidatus Njordibacter sp. Uisw_056, assembly GCF_047730085.1. Taxonomy (NCBI): domain Bacteria; kingdom Pseudomonadati; phylum Pseudomonadota; class Gammaproteobacteria; order Pseudomonadales; family Candidatus Njordibacteraceae; genus Candidatus Njordibacter; species Candidatus Njordibacter sp. Uisw_056. Next base: position 2,682,069 of record NZ_CP159830.1, read on the forward strand.
GCGGTGATGATTTAGTGGTCCTTGGCAGCAAGGAAAATGTGTATTTTGGGCGCCATGAAGACGGTTGTTTAAGCAGTCACTTTAGTGGCAATTTAGCTGAAGTTTGTCCCACGGGGGTGTTTTACGACAAGGCATTGAGTGATAGTTACACTCGAAAGTGGGATTTACAATCAGCACCGAGTATTTGTAGCCACTGTAGCTTAGGCTGTAACTTGTCCGTCGGTGAACGCGAAGGTCGAGTGAAACGGGTCACTAATCGCTATCATAGCCAAGTGAATGGATATTTTATCTGCGATAAAGGCCGCTATGGTTTTGCCCACAGTAATAGTGAACAAGGCTTGTATCAAGCCCAAGTGCAGCCGCTGGGTGAATCTGAAAAAGTGACTTGTGATAACGCTGATGCGTTAGACTATGTGGCCCAAATTATTAATGAATTAGGGGCTGAAAATGTCTTTGGTTTGGGCTCACCACGGGCCTCGGTGGAAGAGAATTTTGGGTTAAAAAGTTTAGTTGGCAAGGCTAATTTTTATGCTGGGCATAATGCTGTGCAAGATGCTATTCAAACTCATGTACTGCATCACCTCACACAAACAAACCTTCATAGCCCAAGCCTAAAGCAAATCGAACAAGCCGATGCCATTATCATTATTGGCGAAGATCTATTACATACAGCCCCGCGTATGGCGTTAAGTGTGCGCCAAGCAAGTCGTAACCTAGGCTTTGCCAGGGCTGCTGCCATTGGTATTCCCAGATGGCAAGACGAGCCAGTCCGCATTCATACACAAAACCAACTTAGCCCTATTATCAGTGTTACCACTGCATCTACTGGGTTAGACGATATCAGTAGCCTATGTTTGCAACTTACCCCAGAAGAAATGTGTGACTATGCTCAGGCCTTAACGAGTGCTATTGATGGCACGTTGGATAGTTCAAAACTATCCGCCAAACTGCACGGCCAAGTGCAGCGTAGCCTCACCTTGCTGGCTGGCGCAAAACGCCCACTGGTGATCAGTGGTTCCAGCAGCCAGAGTCCTGAATTAATTGATAGGGCAGCACAATTGGCATTGGCTTTGGGCCACAATAGCGGCACCCAAGCTTGGTTAAGTTATTGTTTAGAGGCCGCTAACAGTATGGGTTTGGGCATGCTCAATCAAGACGCTAAGCACGTGGGTGATTTGAGTCTTCGATTACAGCAACAAAGCACTGCCAGCGCTCTAATCGTTTTACAAGCTGATCTGTTTGCTCTATCTACCGAGGCTGGGGCTATGTGCGAAAATTTGCGGCATTTAATTGTGCTGGATCACTTGCCTAGTGCCACCAGCAAAAAAGCCGATGTAGTTATCGCCTGTGCTAATACGTTTGAAACTGAAGGGACTTACATCAATAATGAGGGCCGTGCCCAGCGTTTTTTCGCCGTCCATGACAAGCAGGGACGGTCAGACGCCTGGCGCAGCTTGGCAACTTTGGCAAAAATGGTGAGTCAAACCGGAGACCCTGGCACTTCTGTTACACAGCTAGCCAACTGCATAAAGTTCGATCATGTGTGCAACCTAGTTAGCCAGCAAGGGGGCCTATTTAGTCACTGGTGTAACGTTGCACCTGACGCAGATTTCCGGGTTGCCGGAATGAAAATTCCCCGCCAAAGTCATCGGGCGTCTGGGCGAACTAGTCTTCATGCTCATGAAAGCGTCAGTGAAGCCAAACAACCAGAAGACTTAGATTCGGCTTTGGGCTATACCATGGAGGGCACACCCATTAATAAGCCAAGTGCGCTGATGCCACAAGTATGGAGCCCAGGTTGGAACTCCAACGAAGCTATCAACAAATTTCAGGAAGAAATAAATGGTCCCCTCAAGGGTGGTGAAGCGGGCCTGAGGCTATTTGATGGTCTACAAGGTTTGCCTTTAACCTCAAGTACCCTTATTCCTAGTATTACTATTGGTGCTGGGCAAATTCTGGCTCACAGCCAGAGTCGTCTGTTTGCAAGCGACCAAGCAAGTCATTTAAGCACCGCCCTAAGGCAACGCAGTGACCCCTTGAGCGCCCGCATACACCCGCAAACTGCGGCTCAAATGGGCTTAACAGAGGTAGTTGAAGTTTGTGTTGAATTAGCACAATTACAATGGCGCCTCCCGTTAACCTTGGACGCGTCGATGGCAATGGATTTAGTGTTGTTACCTAGCCATTACCAAGCGCCCATCAACGTAGGCCATTTACCTGCAGCAGTGAAGCTTAGCACCGCAACGGACGAGGCGACTTAATATGGACCCTCTAGTGAATAGCTTACTTAATGTGGTGCTAATCCTATTAAGTGTGGTGTTTGGAGCTGCCTTACTCACCTGGCTTGAACGGCGCTTATTAGGAATCTGGCAAGATCGCTATGGCCCCAACCGTGTTGGTCCTTTTGGTACCTTGCAGATTGTCGCTGACATGATTAAGTTATTGATGAAACAAGATTGGGTGCCCCCCTTTGCCGATAGACTCATTTTCATTGTCGCTCCAGCTTTTGCAATGTTTGTGGTGGTGGCGGCATTCGCAGTAATTCCCATGGCGCCAGGCGTTGGCGTGGTAGATTTAAACATTGGTTTATTATTCTTCCTTGCCATGACCTCCTTGGGAGTTTATGCAGTCATGTTTGGTGCATATGCTTCGGATAATAAATACGCCATGCTCGGTGGCTTGCGGGCGGCGGCACAGATGGTTAGCTACGAAGTATTCATGGGGCTATCTCTCATGGGTGTCGTCATGCTTGCTGGCACCTTCAACTTACGTGAGCTGGTGTTGGCTCAGGTTGATGGATGGTTTATTGGGCCACAAATAATCGGCTTCTTTATCTTTTTTATGGCAGGCATTGCCGAAAGCCACCGTACCCCCTTTGATTTGCCAGAAGCAGAACACGAACTCACTGCAGGTTTTCATACAGAATATTCAGGTATGAAGTTTGCTATGTTTTTTATCGGCGAATATGTCAGTGTGCTGATGAGTGCAGCGATGATCACCGTGTTATTTTTTGGTGGTTGGTTGGGGCCAGATTGGCTCCCTCCAATAGCGTGGTTCTTGCTCAAAACCATTACTTTGGTGCTACTGATGATTTTAATTAGAGGGTCATTACCACGCCCTAGGTATGACCAATTGATGGCTTTTGGTTGGAAATTCATGCTCCCCTTGTCACTACTCAACTTGATTATTACCGGTGCGTTAATACTAATATAGGAGATAAGATTTTATGCAACACAAGACAGGTCTTGTCCACCTTGGATATATTGTCTGGGATTATTTTTACAGTAATATTGTCACCTTAGTGAAGGTTGCTTCCCATACCTTTACCAAAGCCGATACGGTTGAATACCCAGAACAAATGCCTTATTTGGCACCCCGCTTTCGGGGTCGTATTGTACTTACCAGAGATCCCACCGGGGAAGAGCGTTGTGTGGCCTGTAACTTATGCGCAAGCGCTTGCCCTACAGATTGCATATCGTTACAAAAAACAGAAGATGAGAGTGGCCGTTGGTCAGCTGAATACTTCCGTATTAATTTCTCTCGCTGTGTATTTTGTGGGTTATGTGAAGAAGCCTGCCCAACCTATGCTATTCAGCTTACTCAAGATTTTGAACTGGCAGAGTATGACCGCCAAAATCTGGTTTATGAAAAACAGCATTTACTGATTGATGGCCCCGGAAAACACCCTGATTATAATTTTTATGAGATGTGTGGCAAGGCCGTGTCAGGTCGTGCTAAAGGGGCTGGTTGCCAAGAAGCACAGCCGGTAAATATAAAAAGTTTGTTGCCATAACCCCACATTAATTTGCCAACGAGGAGAAAGAATATGATCTGGGCCTACCTCTACAATATTGTATTTTATGCAAGTTGTGGGGTCACTGTGGTGGCCACTTTGCTTATGATTAGTCGTCACAATGCTGTTCACGCATTGTTGTATTTAATTGTTTCATCCTTGTCCTTAGCAATTATTTTTTACCTCTTAGGTGCAGCATTTGCTGCTGCTTTAGAAGTCATTGTTTATGCTGGTGCCGTGATGATTCTATTTGTATTCGTTGTAATGATGCTCAACCAAGGCCAAAGGTCTGCAGCGCTTGAAGCGGCTTGGCTGCCAGCAAGAGGTTGGATAATGCCTTCGATACTGGCATCTATCTTACTCGCTTTGCTGCTGTTAGGGATGAATAGCGAGCACCCTTTGCAGCCCTATGGTGTCCACGGGGTGGCAGTAAAAGATGTTGGCATAGCCCTGTTTGGCCCTTATGTGTTGGTAGTAGAGCTGGCGTCATTCTTACTCTTGTCTGGACTTATTGGTGCCTTCCATATCGCGCGTAAAATGCCTTCTCATATGGACCAGAACACCTTAGATGAGGCAGGCAATGGATAATCAATACATAGATCATGCAATTATATTAGCTGGTATTTTATTTTGCCTAGGCCTAGTGGGTGTTATGGTGCGGCGTAATCTGTTGTTTATGATGATCTCTATCGAGGTCATGCTTAATGCCTCTGCGCTTGCATTTATTGCTGCTGGCTCCGCATGGAATCAGGCCGAAGGGCAGATTATGTTTCTTGCGGTAATTACCTTAGGTGCAGCAGAGGTTGCCGTGGGTTTGGGCCTTACTTTGCTGCTATTTCGTCACCATAACAGCGTTGATGTAGATCAACTGAACAAGTTGCGAGGCTAGGAGAAGGTGATGCATCAATTGTGGCTTATCCCAGGTCTACCTTTAGTTGGCTTTTTCCTATTAGTTCTGGGGCATGGCCGTTTTACTCGCTCACTAGCGCGACTAATTGGTGTGGGTTCGATAGCCATAGCGGCTTTAATTACGCTTTGGGTGGCACTTGATTTTTATAGCCCAGGCGCAGCCCAAACCTATCAAGTAGAACTATGGCCTTGGCTCACTGCAGGGGAGCTTGAGGTGAGTTTTGGGCTCTACTTAGATGGTCTGTCTTTGAGTATGTTGTTTGTGGTTACCGGTGTAGGTAGTTTAATCCATTGGTATGCCTCTGGTTACATGTGGCAAGACCCTGATTATCAGCGCTTTTTTGCCTATATGAATCTATTTGTAGCCGCCATGTTGATGCTGGTTTTGGCAGACAACTTGGTATTGTTGTTTTTAGGTTGGGAAGGTGTGGGAGTTTGTAGCTTTTTGCTCATTGGCTTCTGGTACCAAGATCCAGCTAATGGCTATGCCGCTCGCAAAGCGTTTATTGTGACGCGAGTCGGTGACACAGCGTTTGCCATAGGCTTATTCCTATTATACCGTGAGTTAGGCACCCTAGACTTACCCTCCATCATGGTGTTAGCCCCTGAAAAATTTGTGGTGGGTGCTAATCAACCTACTCTCATTGCCACTCTTTTACTGGCTGGTGCTGTAGGTAAGTCAGCACAGTTACCACTGCATATTTGGTTACCAGACGCTATGGCCGGCCCCACGCCAGTGAGCGCGTTAATCCATGCAGCGACTATGGTAACGGCAGGAGTTTATCTTATTGCACGCACTCATGGTGTCTTTTTGCAAGCTCCAGATGTGTTGTTGGCAGTCGCATTTATAGGCCTTTTTACCTTATTAATTTCTGGTTTCACCGCCCTTAACCAAACTGACATTAAACGGGTTCTTGCATACTCAACTATGAGCCAAATTGGGTATATGTTTTTTGCTTTAGGTGTGGGCGCCTGGAGTGAGAGTATTTTTCACTTGATGACCCATGCCCTTTTTAAAGCGTTGTTATTTATGACCGCCGGTTCAATTATATTAGCCCTACACCATGAGCAGGATATCCGCTTGATGGGTGGCTTACGGCGCCAATTGCCAGTGCCTTTTTGGTGCTTTGTCATTGGCAGTGCTTGTTTGGTAGCCCTGCCACCAACATCGGGGTTCTTTAGCAAAGAAGCCATACTCAATGCCAGTTGGCAATTACCTGTGTATGGCCCTTGGTTTTGGGCTGGTGGCGTTTTAGGGGCGTTTATTACCGCCATCTATAGTTTTCGATTATTATTTTTAGTGTTCTTTGGGGCTGAAAAAGTGCAGCCCCACGAACCCAAAGGGTGGCAGTTCCATCCTCCCCTAATTATTTTGGCCACCTTATCTTTGGTCGCTGGTTGGTTTGTATTACCTACAGGTGACGTGCTGCCATCATCTCCTGCGGGCCACCCACCCATGTGGACTATAGTAGTGGCTATTGGATTACCATTGCTGGGTATTGGTATTGCCTATCAAGTATATGTGCGCCACAAATGGCAGGGTTTACGCTTAGCCCATTGGCAAAGACTCCGCCAATTCTGGTTCCAAGGCTTTGGGTTTGATGGCCTTTACAGACGTCTGTTCTTAACCCCTTTTACATCCTTGGCCCAGGTGAACCGCAACGATATTATTGATGGACTACCCACATTGTTGATACAGCTAAGCCGCTTTTTACACAGGTTGTTTAGCCAATTACAAAATGGTCAGTTACGCGCCTATATTGCCACCTTGGCTAGTGCCGCTATTATTATATTGGCCTTGGCAATCAGTACGGTAGGTAAATAAGGCTATGGGGGAATAAACGCGATGCAACTTCTGGGCATTATAATTAGCTTATTAGGTGGGGGGGTATTGGCCTTGATGACGGGGCACAGATCCCCGGTTGCCAGCCGTTGGCTTAGTTTGGCTAGCTTGCTAGTGGCCAGCATGTTTTACACTAGCCTTTGGCTTGACAGCACACACTCACTATCTACCTCACTCTGGACAATGCATACAGACTGGCCATGGATTGAGCGCTTTGGTATTCATTTATTGTTGGCCACTGATGGTTTAAGCCTGGTCCTCATTGGCTTAACACTGGTATTGGGCTACGTGGCGTTATTATCTGCTTGGCATGAAATCAACCATCGTTGCGGCCTGTTTTATCTTAATTTTCTCTTTACTTTAGCCGGTGTTGTGGGAGTGTTTAGTGCCTTAGATTTATTCCTTTTCTTTGTTTTTTGGGAAGTTATGCTAGTGCCTATGTTCCTCATTATTGCCATCTGGGGTCATGAAAACCGACGCTTTGCTGCCACCAAGTTTTTTATCTATACCCAAGCCAGTAGCTTATTAATGCTGGCTGCCATGGTAGGCCTGGTATTATTAAACCAGCAGCAAACTGGCTTATGGAGTTTTTCTTGGTTCACTCTAACCCAAACTGATACCAGTGGCAGCATGGGCATGTGGTTGATGCTGGGTTTTTATGTGGCTTTCTTAGTCAAATTGCCTGGTCTACCAGTGCACAATTGGCTACCTGACGCGCATACCCAAGCACCCACACCAGGCAGCATATTGTTAGCCGGTATTTTATTAAAAACAGGGGCTTATGGTTTGTTGCGTTTTGTGTGGCCTTTGTTTCCAGATGCCGCGCTAGCTTTTGCACCCATCGCCATGGGTTTAGGGGTATTAAGCGTGCTCTATGCAGCCAAATTGGCCTTTGCCCAAAATGACCTTAAACGCCTCATTGCCTACACCTCCATTAGCCATATGGGTTTTGTAAGCTTAGGAATATTTGCCTGGAACCACCTCAGTTTACAGGGTACTGTGATGCAAATGGTGGGTCATGGGTTGAGCTCTGCAGGACTATTTGCCATTGCTGGTTTGTTGCAACAACGCTTGCATACCCGCGCCTTGGATCAAATGGGTGGTTTATGGGCCCTCATGCCTAAGCTGGCTACCTTAAGTATGGTGTTTGCATTGGCCACTCTAGGGTTGCCTGGTCTAGCAAACTTTATTGGTGAGTTCATGATCTTGCTAGGGGTATTCCAAATAGAGCCTTGGGCTGCCTCACTGGCGGCCTTGGCGATGATCCTCGCCCCAGTTTATGCCTTAGTTATTATGCAAAAAGGTTTTTTTGGTATGGCTGTGGGTGACAAAACTAAGGCGCTGGACCTTAACGCACGTGAGCTATTGATGTTGGGTTTATTAGTGGTTAGCCTGGTTTTGCTAGGGTTCTGGCCCAATCTCATATTTACTGTAACCGCCGCACCAGTGGATAGTCTGATGCACTTAGGCAAAGGAGGTTAATATGAATTGGGTCGAATTAGCATCACTCATTCCTTTGTTACTGGTAGCTTCAATTAGTGTCATATTATTACTGCTAATAGCCTTTGCACGCAGCCACAAACTTACTTGTTGGGTCACCTGTATTGGCTTTGCTTTGGCCGCTTTTTGGGCCTTTTCGCAAATGGGTGATACGCCACAACAAGTAACCCCTTTATTGATCATAGACGATTTCAGCCGTTTACTAGGAGCAGTGGTGTTACTAGTAAGCTTAGCCTGTGCCTGGATGGCCTACGCCTATCTAGAAACTGCTGATGAAATATGTGAAGAGTATTATATATTGCTGTCTCTGGCGGCTTTAGGTGCCTGCGTGTTGGTCTCAAGTAATCATTTTGCTAGCATGTTTATTGGCCTAGAGCTTATGAGCGTGTCTTTGTTTGCCATGGTGGGTTATATGGCCCACAGTAAACAGCAGGTCAGCATGACCCTTGAAGCTGGGGTCAAGTACATGGTGCTCTCTGGAGTATCCTCAAGTTTCTTGCTTTTTGGAGTGGCATTAATTTACGCTTATGCAGGCACCCTAACCATTGACCTTAAAGTCATTTCAGGTGGGCCACACTTACAATCAGGGTACTTAGTCGTTGGCGCTGCCCTGATGCTCGTAGGTGTGGCTTTCAAGATGTCTTGGGTACCCTTTCATATGTGGACGCCAGATGTTTACCAAGGCGCGCCAGCCCCTGTTACTGGCTTCTTGGCAGCGGCTGTTAAAGTGGCTGTATTCGCCTTCGTTATGCGCTGGTTGATGATGGCCCAGGGTGAGTATTTGAACGGGCTACTTTTAGGCTTAACACTAATGGCAGTGTTGTCCATGATTATGGGCAACCTGCTGGCTTTGCGACAAAGCAATTTAAAACGTCTGCTTGGCTACTCCAGTATTGCCCATATGGGATATCTTATTGTAACCCTAGCAGCCACTGCACCCGATGGGGCGGCAGCATTATCCACCGCGCTTGAAGGAGCTGCTATTTATTTAATCACATACGCTTGTATGACCATGCTAGCGTTCGCAGTAATAAGCCAGCTAGCGGCAAAGGACAGACGTTTTGAGAGTGGCACTTTAATGGATTACGAAGGCCTTCTGTTTCAGCAACCTTTATTAGCAGGCTCGTTAATTCTGGCCATGTTAGCTCTGGCTGGAATGCCTTTAACAGCAGGCTTTATTGGTAAGTATTATTTAGTTCTAGTAGCAGTAGACAGTCAGCTGTGGATGTTACTGGGTCTGCTAGTGCTAGGGAGTAGTCTAGGGCTATATTATTACTTACGGGTAATATTGGTGCTGTGCAAACCTCCAGTTAGTGACCACCATTGGGTTCTTGGTACCAATGAAAAATTACTGTTAATGCTCTTAATGTTGGCTACTTTGTGGTTAGGAATATATCCAACACCTTTGATCGAATGGGTTCAGTTTGCCATCGCTTAGCGCTATTAATTTTTCTAGTAAACCTTATGAATGCCTAAATAATAATATTAATAGCCAAATAGCTAATGTATATTTTATATACATAATTTACCCAAGTGTGTCATTTTAAAACATATCCTTTATATAAAATATTATTGTTTATAATTAATGTGAACCTGTATATATTATTGTCCTAGAGCGACACAATTTAACTGAAATATATTGTGAAAACGACAAATTAAGATTAATATGGTACTGAATAATACAGGCATAACTTGTATTTAAAAAATATTTAAATTGGTGATTTTTTATGCCGCTAGATATAATAAAAAATAAAAATTGGCAGCTAGGCGCATTATTAATCCCTGGTTATAACTTGGCTGAAATGAGCCATATTATTGAGCCATTAAAAGTTGCTAATCACCGCCTTGGGGATGCTCTTTATCGATGGAAGTTATTTTCATTGAAAGGGGGGGCTGTAATGTCTTCATGCGGTATCCAGATTGATACCCTCCCCTTGACCTCTGACCTAGCTTTAGATCAACTTGACGCATTAGTTATTTGTGCAAGTCAGGATGTTTATCAACTCCCTCTTCAAGGCTTTACTAAGCCCTTAAAGCGCCTAGCAGAAAATGGTACGTTACTAGGCGGTGTGGGCACCGGGCCTTACTACCTTTATTGTGCAGGCTTACTAGAGGATTGTCGATGGACCATAGATCACCGTCACTTAACTAATCTGCGCCAGCAAGGTGCCACACCAAACCGTGCCATTTTTAATGTCAATAATAACCGCTTTACTTGCCAAGGTGGGAGTACAAGCCTAGATATGATGCTACATATTATCCATCTCCATCATGGTAAGTCATTGGCTATTTCGGTAGCAGAAGAGATGAATTGTGGCATGTTGCGCACCCCTAAAGAGCATCGTTTAGATAATAAGGTTAGCCCTTACGGTTGGCCTAATTCTTTACAGCAAGTGGCATCATTAATGGAAAATAATATTGATGAGCCATTAACTCTTTCTGAAATAAGTGGTTATGCAGGCTTAGGAAAACGTCAAATTCAACGTTTATTTAAAGTATATATTGGTATTTCTCCAAGTATTTATTATTTAGAAAAGCGCCTTAATCATGCTCATAAATTATTATTTGAATCTGAGTTTACAGTTGAAAAAATCGCTATAAATAGTGGCTTCTCTTCTCTACCCAGTTTTTATAAATGTTATAAAAAACGCTTTGGCCTTCCTCCATTAAAAGCCCGTCATCAAAAAGCATTAATGTGGTCTGCTTAATTTATTATATGGCTTCATTCCAATGCTAATAATATCAACTGACAGCCACAAAAAAGCCCAGCAATAGCTGGGCTTTTTAATGCCGAATTCTTGGGGCTAGCGCCCCAAGGTTTCACTATTAGAACTTTGCGTAAGCTTCACGCAGTTGGACCATAGGGTGATTTTCAGACATTTGGAACTTCACTAACAGTTCACGCGCAATCATATCGCGGTCTTGCTGATTGTTCGGAAGATCAATGGTATCGGGAATAGTTACCCAAGCGTTGATATTGCGATCGAAAACAGCAGCATGGTCTTCTTCGTAGCCCATGTGAACATCTTCCAACCAGTTAAGGTCAGACCAGTTCATTTTGGCCATGTATTCCGTAAGGTACGGAGTACAATGATCCATGTCAGGCACCAAGTTAACGTCGTAACGGTAACCAATAGTCTGACCAATCATCTTCTCACGGTCTGTATCCAAGCCGTCTGTCGTTAAATAATGATCTACTTCTTTTGACATTGTAATGTCCTCCTAGAAACGCGTCATGTCTGGACGGCCAACTGTGTGCTGGCTGCCTGCTAATGGTACTTGGGCCATGGCAGACGCTTCCATTGTTAGAGCCGCAATATCTTCTGGCTCTAAAGAATGAATGTTTGTCTTACCACATGCACGTGCCAACAACTGACATTCGATGGTTAGAGTGTGTAGGAAGTTATATACACGCTCAGAAGCTTCATCTGGGTTTAAACGAGCACGCAGCTTAGGGTCTTGAGTAGCAATGCCTACTGGGCAACGGCCAGTGTGGCAGTGATAGCAAGAGCCCGCTTCTACGCCCATTTCATTAGGGAAGTCAGCTTCGTCGATGTCACGATTACAGTTCAACGCCATTAACGAAGAGTGACCTATTGCAACTGCATCGGCACCCAATGCCAAAGCTTTAGCAACGTCACCACCATTACGGATACCACCAGCATAAACAAGACTGATTTCACCAGTCTTACCTACGTCATCTAGGGCATTGCGCGCTTGACGAATTGCAGCGATACCTGGAACACCTGTTTCCTCCGTAGCCACGTGAGGGCCGGCACCAGTGCCACCTTCCATGCCATCGATGAAGATAGAGTCTGGCTCACACTTAGCCGCCATACGTACATCATCATACACACGAGCCGCACCCAGCTTAAGCTGAATAGGAATCTGCCAGTCAGTGGCTTCACGAATTTCTTTGATCTTTAAAGAAAGGTCATCTGGACCCAACCAATCTGGGTGACGAGCAGGTGAACGCTGGTCAATACCGGCTGGCAGGGAACGCATTTCTGCCACCTGATCAGTTACTTTCTGACCCATCAAGTGACCACCCAAACCAACTTTACAGCCTTGGCCGATAAAGAATTCACACGCATCTGCTAGGCGCAAGTGGTGTGGGTTAAAGCCGTAACGAGACTGGATACACTGATAAAACCACTTCTCAGAGTAGCGACGCTCATCAGGGATCATGCCGCCTTCCCCAGAACAGGTCGCAGTGCCTGCCATGGTTGCGCCACGGGCCAATGCTGTCTTAGCTTCGTAAGACAATGCACCAAAACTCATACCAGTAATGTATACAGGAATATCAAGTACCAAAGGACGCTTGGCTCTAGGGCCGATCACGGTTTTGGTTAAGCACTTTTCACGGTAACCTTCAATTACGAAGCGTGTCAAAGTACCAGGCATGAAGGTCAAATCGTCCCAGCTTGGGATCTTTTTGAACAATGAAAAACCACGCATACGGTAACGACCAAGGTCGGACTTTATGTGGATGTCATTCATGACTTCCGGCGGGAACATAAAACTCTTCCCGATTATTTCTTTTTGATTAACAACTGCCATAATAAGTATCCTCGCTGCTCTTAAAGAACTAGCTTCTTCTCTGATGGTTCGAGGTTGTCGTAGTTCCACAACTGCTTACCAGCAACGATCTTTTGAATGTTATCGATGCCGTTAGGCGCTTCCATACCATAAAGATCAAGCTTGGACTTTAACCACTTGCGGTCAAGGTCATTTAAGTCAGCTGGCACGGCGTCTACACCTAAGCCTTCAATTTTTCCACCTACGTAGATGGTACCATCGTACATAGAGTCGCCAAGGTTTATGCCAGCATCACCAAGAATGATCATACGACCACGTTGCATCATAAAGCCTGTGAATGCGCCAGTTTTACCACCAACAATGATGGTGCCACCTTTTTGGTCTATGCCGGTACGTGAACCCACATCGCCTCTGCACACTAGGTCACCACCACGAATGGCTGCGCCAAAGGTAGAACCTGCATTTTTCTGCACAATAATGGTTCCAGCCATCATATTTTCGCCACATGACCAGCCAACACGACCAGAGATGTTGACATTCGGTCCGTCGATCAGACCACAACCAAAATAGCCCAAACTACCAGTGACGTTTAGCTGTAAACGGCTTAAGATGCCAACACACAAACCGTGCATAGAACCCGGATTACTAAGGTTTATTGTGCCACAACCCTCAGTCATCAATTCCCGTATACGAATGTTAATTGCAGTTGCGTCCATCCCTTCACAATCCAAAGTGCCTACTTTGTTTGTGTCGACTTCTGGAGCCCATGCATAAGTAAGATTAGCCGATTCGCCAGCATCAAAAAAACGCTGCTGAGTTCGGTTTGTGAGCTTTTCCGTATGCAACCCCATATCATGGGATTGACCGGACGTGCTTACAGTTGCCATACGCGCACCTCGCCTTCATAGGGGTCAAATGTGTCAATATCGTGATCGAAGATTTTACGGATTGAAACTTCTTCAGAAGCCAACGCGATAAAGTCATCACTCTCATAGATAACCATAGGCTTAGCAGCCATAACGTCTTTAGCCATTCCAAGCGAGTCAGAAGTGGCCACTAGGTAGGTGAATACACCGTCTAGGTCTTCTACTGAACGACGCATTGCTTTTTCTAAGTCATCGCCTTCACTTATGCGGTTGGCAATGTAAACAGCAATGAGTTCTGAGTCACAGTTTGAGTTAAATCGGTTGCCAAGGCGCTCTAGCGCACGACGGTTAGTCCAGTAGTTAGTTAACTGGCCGTTGTGTACTACAGATACGTCTGCAAACGGATATGCCCAATAAGGATGAGCTGAACGAATGTCTACGTCAGACTCAGTTGCCATACGGGTGTGACCGATTGCGTGAGAACCTTGAAAAGAGTTAATGCCGTACTGAGCTGAAACAACAGCTGCATCACCCAAGTCTTTGATCAACTCAAGACCGTTGCCACAAGACATTACTTCAACGCCTTCGATGTCTTCAATGTAATCGATTAAGTTTTTAAGGTCGCCGTCAAAAGACACTTCATAACGCAGCGCGTAAGAAGTGGAGTTTTCTTTCTTAGCCACGTTAGCACCTAATTCAGCCATACGCGCATCGACTAGGTCGTTACGAGATTGAAGCTGTGATGCAACGTCAAAACCTTTTTTTGTATCAGCTTGCTCAGCAAGGTTGATACGCATTATGTAGTTACTAATGGGGGAGCCATATAGCGCATAACCGGTAGAATCTGGTCCGCGATGCTTCAAAGCTTGAAGCATATCAGTCATTTCTTGTCCGATGTTTGCACCGCCCGCCTTCTTATGGATAAGGCCTGCAATACCACACATGGTCGCGTCTCCTAATATTTACTTTTAGAGTAGTTATAAAATTGGCTGGCAGGCTATTAACCTTACCAGCCGGGGTTTTCTGAAAGCGTGCTGTTTATGGCAAGCAATCAAGATAGGTTTCTGTGTCCCAGTTAGTCACAGTCTGGTTAAAGCGTTCCCACTCATCATTCTTATGACCACTGTAAACAGTGTACATTTCACCAGGCATAGAGGACTTGATCACTTCATCATTAGCAAGCTCATTCATGGCCTCGCCTAAGGACATTGGTAATTTAGTCACTTGCTTACCAGCCTCCATAGCCGCATAAATATTACGTTCTTCTGGATCACCTGGATCAAGATCGTTGTCCATACCATCATCAAAGGCTTTAAGGAGCGCAGCACCCATAAGGTACGGATTAACCATAGAGTCTACTGAACGGTATTCAAAACGGCCTGGCGCAGACACACGCAAGGCACACGTGCGGTTCTGGTAACCCCAGTCTGCAAAGATTGGTGCCCAGAAGCCGGTGTCCCATAAGCGACGGAACGAGTTTACAGTTGAAGAACCAATTGAAGTTAAAGCTGGTAAGTGAGCAATAACGCCGCCGATACACTGTAGGCCGATAGGGCCTGGCTTAGTTTCATGAATATCAAGTACTGGCATAAAAGTGTTATGACCACCTTCACGATAGGTAAATGGACCAGGCATACCTGGCAGTGAATCACTACCCGCAATTTCTGGGTGACATACGTCTTCACCACCCGACCATAGCGACATGTTATGGTGACAGCCTGAAGCTGATACACCCATAAATGGCTTACTCATGAAGCAAGCAATTAAACCGAATTCACGTGCAACTTGGGCACAGATTTGACGGTAAGTGGTTAAACGATCTGCGTTTTGTAGTACGTCATCGTACTGGGTATTTAATTCTAGCTGGCCTGGGGCGTCTTCGTGATCGCCTTGAATAATGTCTAAGCCCATTTTTTCTGAATATTCAATAACGCGCATGAAGACAGGACGTAACTCTTCAAACTGGTCAATGTGGTAACACGTTGGTTTAGTAACACCACCATCTGGCATGCCATCTTCACCTTTCTTCAACCACATCATTTCTGGTTCGGTACCACAGCGCATCTCGAGGCCGTGCTTACCTTTAAATTCTTCGTGTATACGACGCAAGTTTCCACGACAATCTGACGTCAGGAATTGACCTGGATTAACACGCTCTTCACGGTTGCGGAATAGCGTACAGAACACACGTGCAACACGCTTGTCCCAGGGTAATTGTACAAATGTATCTGGATCTGCAATGCCCACAAGCTCAGAAGCTTCCGGACCGTAGCCAATGTATTCGCCATGACGGTCAATGGCTAAGTTAGCGGTTGATCCGTATACAAGCTGAAAGCCTTTGGCCGCTGTACGCTCCCAATGACGTGCTGGTATGCCCTTACCTACAATACGACCAGTTACAGAAATAAATTGGTAATAAACATAGGTAATGCCTAATTCGTCGATCTTGGCGCGCACTTGCTTAACCAGGTCATCCCGACCTGGAGCGTCAACGTATTGTTGTAAATCTGTCATCGATGCCTCCTCATATTATTTTTGTTTGAGCTTAGGGACCCGTGCCTTTCAACCAAAAAACAATAATTGGTACATTAAAGGTACGTATAAAGCGCTGTAAAGGTATACCATTGATGAAATTGAAGAGGCAAGTCTTTTTTTGTTAATTATTTCTACAAACGCTATATAGCTAAGCTAAACAGATGTTTTTTAAAAGATTTTTAATTAATACTTAAAATTTTTTATTTTTAGTTAATTAAGTCCAAATAAAATGTAAATAATTTTATACCAATAGCTATACCAATTATTAAACTATATGTGCTAACCTAAAGACCAATCAAAACCAAACGCAGCGACTCACCATGTTTCCCAGCACAGCCCCTTTAAGCTACCAAACGTTGGACCGACGCCAGTCTAGACCTAACGGTGCGCGGGCATTGGCTAGCGCCATCTCAGAAGCCATACGCAAACAAGTTTATAGGGCTGATGAGCGACTGCCTGCTGAACGAGAACTGGCGGCTCATTATGATGTTTCCCGGGGCACATTAAGAAGCGCCCTTACCTTGTTAGAACAAGATGGTCTAGTAGAGCGCAAGGTAGGTAGTGGCACTTTTGTTAGGCCACAGGTGGCTGAGCAAGCTGCCAGCCAATTTGCCGACACCACCAGCCCAATGCAACTGATGCAGGTTCGCAACATGCTAGAGCCGGCTATTGTAGATCTAGCTGTACACCATGCTGCTGGCCGTGATCTTGAACAACTTGGCCAGGCCCTTGAAAGGGTAGAGGCCGCAAGAACTGCTGAACAATTCTCTATTGCCGACGAAGCCTTTCACCAAGCCATCGCCCAAGCATGCGATAACCCACTGATGATGTGGATCTACGAGCAGGTGAATGAAGTTCGCCGCCATGAGCTATGGCGAGCTAGCCGCGGCAAAGTATTAAGCGCTGAGAACATGGCCCAATACAATACCCATCACCGGACCATATTTGAGGCCATCAGCCATCGTGATGCACAAACAGCTAAAGCGAGTATGGCGGAACATTTAGACAAGGCACAGAAGGATTTAGTGCGCTAATCTAAACATTTGCGGCCTAATTGTTAAAAAATTTAACAAAATATTACATCCTATACATACTGTAGACAATAGTTGTTCATATCATATTGTTATCGTTAGTGGCGCACACTCGCTGTGCTTAGTCACTATAATAACATTTGAGCCCCTGGCCTATGAAACCGCTTAGCTATTACAGCGCCAACCCTATGCCATCGCCTGTATTGGGCGATGACGGTATACAGCGCTACAGGGTGCCTGCACAGCATTTAATTTCTCTGCAATTGGCTGCGGGTTCCACCTTAACGTTAAGTGACCCTGAAGGTGAGCAAGAAGTTCAGCTTATTGCCTTTGACAGTAATGGTAAGCCCGCCCTTGAAAGCTTAGGTGCCGCAGCTAATAGTGATATTGCCCCTTTGCGTAACTGGATGGATGCTAACGACCAAACCAGCTGCCAAGGCATTTCTATTTTTGGTGCCAGATCAAAAGCCCTAAGCAAACAAAGCTACTCTATTGCTCATGATGTCTTATGTTTAATCGCTGCGCCAGGCGAAGACATGAGCCAAGAGCAGCTATTACCGCCAACAGATATTATCGTTGGAGTTAGTGGTAACGGCGTCATTGTTAATGATGAATTGCCAGCACCGTTAGGACCTGTTGACCGTGAAATCCGAATTAACAACAGCACCGCCCAAGCCTACTTAGTTAAAGCCGGTGAATATATTCAAATTATTGATGTTGCTGGCCGCCAATGCTCAGACTTCATCGCCTTAGACGCAGCACGCTTAGCACAAGGGGTAGAAAAACTTATTTGCCCATTAACTACCCGTACCTTAATGGCGTCTGCTTTTCCAGGCCCTGGCTTATACGACAAGTTCTATACTGATGATCAAGTTAATGTGCTTAATGTGATCCAAGATACAGTAGCCCGTCACGATACCTTTAACCTAGCCTGCAGCGCTAAGTATTATGATGACATTGGCTATCCTGGTCATATTAACTGCACAGAGAACCTTAATGCGGTGCTAGGCCCAATGGGTGTTGCACCTCGTAAGGGATGGCCAGCAGTAAACTTTTTCTTTAACACAGGCTATGACGATTACGATCAGCATAGCTCGTGCCAACCTTGGACTCGCCCAGGCGACTATGTGTTAATGCAGGCTCAGGTAGACCTTGTTTGTGGCTCTACGGCCTGTCCAGACGATATTAGCCCAGCAAATGGCTGGAACCCAACAGATATTCACGTGCGCATTTACGCCGCTGATAACAACTTTGAGAAAGGCAATGCCTTCCGTAAAAACGCCGTAGCAGATTCCACTATGACTAAGAAAACAGCATTTCACGACCGTTTTGCCACCATGACGCAACACTTTGTTGATTATAATGGCTACTGGTTAGCAAACCACTTTAGCAACTATGGGGCTATCGCTGAATACTGGGCATGTCGTGAAAAAGTAGTCCTAATGGATCTAAGCCCACTGCGCAAGTGTGAAGTTTTAGGCCCAGACGCCGAAAACTTATTAAACTATGCGGTTACCCGCAACATTCGTAAGTTGGCTATTGGCCAAGTTATCTATACCGCTATGTGTTACCCGAACGGCTGTATGGTAGATGATGGCACGGTATTCCGCCTTGGAACAGATAACTTCCGCTGGGTAGGCGGTTGTGACGGTGCCATTGAATGGCTGCGTAAAGTGGCCATAGAAAAGAATTTCGCTGTAGTGATTAAAGACTCTAATGACCAACTGCACAATTTACCAGTACAGGGCCCCTTAAGCTGTGACACGCTAAAGAAAGTAATCTTTACGCCTGACTGCCAAACACCTATTAAAGATTTACGACCATTTCGCATTACCCATGGCCGCATAGGTGGGCCACAAGGTGCCCCCGTAACAGTTTCACGCACGGGGTATACTGGGGAGCGCGGCTATGAAGTATGGTGCCACCCTAAAGACGGCCATGAAGTATGGGACGCCGTATGGGACGCTGGCCAAGAATTTGGTATCAGTCCGTTGGGTTTAGAAGCACTGGATAACCTAAGAATTGAATCTGCATTAATTTTTGCCGATTACGAATTTAATGACCAAACTGACCCGTTTGAAGCTGGCATCGGTTTTACAGTGCCACTTAAAACTAAAGACGAAGACTTTATTGGCCGTGACGCTTTGATCGAGCGTAAAGCTAACCCACAGCGCCAGTTAGTCGGTTTAGTCTTAGAAGGTGAAGAGATTGCAAGCCACGGGGAATGTGTCCGCGTAGGCCGTCAACAAGTGGGCACCATTACCAGTGCTGTGCGCTCCCCCATATTAAATCAAAACATTGCCTTATGCAGCATGTCCATCGACCACATAGAACCTGGTACTCAGGTAGAGGTTGGCAAGCTGGATGGCCACATTAAACGGATTCCCGCAACCGTAGTGGGCATTTCTCACTATGACCCAACTAAATCTCGTGTGAGAGCTTAATTTGGAGTGAATGTTGCAAGCCTTTTTGATTTAGCGGTAACGCTGGATCAAAAAATAAACAGGCTTTTGCCTGTCATTAAAAGAGAAGGGTGTTGTTACACATAATTAAAAGCTGATACTTGACAGCTTATGTACTTACCAATAATTTGTGAATACATAAATATCAATAAATAAAAATAATACCGAGGAAAAACTAATGAAATTTAGAAATACATTAATAGCTGCTGGCGCATCTGCCATCCTACTATCGGCAACTGGCGTAGCCAAAGCAGCTGATAGCACAAAACCTATCGTCATCCCCATCCACAACTGGTCAAGCCAAGTGGTTATGGCCCACGTTATTGGTGGAATATTTGAAAGCATGGGCAACAACGTTGAATATGTTCCAGCGGATAGCCAAGCCGTATATGAATCTATTCGTAATGGCGACGTGACCATTTCACACGAAGTGTGGCAGTCAAGTTTTGGAGGTTCATTCTACAATGCTATGGCTAAAGGTGGCTTGATTGACGCCGGTACGCACTCTGCAGCAACCCTAGAAGAAATGGGTGTTCCAACTTGGGTAATCGACCAAAACCTATGTCCTGGCTTACCTAACTGGGAAGCTCTAAAAGACTGTAAAGATGTATTTACTACAGTGGATTCAGACGGCAAAGGCCGTTGGTTAGAAGGCCCACAAAGCTGGCATGGTACGTTGATGGAAGAGCGTATCGCGGCACTTGGTTTGGGTGATGACTACATGGTTAAATATGCTGGTGGTGCGTCGTCTCTTTGGGCAGAACTAGCCGCAGCTAAGAAAGAAGGCCGTGCTACCATTATCTTTAACTGGACACCAAACTTCACCGATGCTGAAGGCTTTACCTTTATTGAGTTCCCAGAGTACACTGCAGGTTGTCGTGTGGCTGATGGGGGTGAAGGTAGTTGTGGTTCACCAAAAGGTTGGTTGAAGAAAGCAGCTAGCTACAAGTTCCCAAAGAGTCACCCTGCTGCGTACACTGCGTACAGCAAAATTTCCTTCTCTACAGGTCAAATCGGCTCAATGGCTGCTTTGGTTGACACAGACGGATTGGACCATAAAGATGCTGCAGCTAAATGGCTTGCAGACAACGAAGCGACTTGGACAGCTTGGACCAAGTAACACTTGGGGCATTAATGCCTAAGTAACTAAACCCTCTGGTTGGTGATCTAATCAGAGGGTTATTTTTTGACATAATAGCCTTTCTTATTTAGCCTAAGATGTCATCCTTAAACACTAAAGTATAAAAAAATGAATTCGCCTATGTCTACGCAAAATGCAACATCTCCTTCGGACGAACCCGTAATTCGTTGCGACTCAGTCTACAAAATTTTCGGCGACAATGCAGAAAGCATGTTAAAGAAAGCTAATGGTGTAGTTGATGCTGCAAAATTTCAGGCAGCAGGATGCATCGTTGGAGTAAATAACGCTTCTTTCGACATACATGCAGGTGAACTACTGATTATTATGGGTCTATCTGGCTCTGGAAAATCAACCCTCTTAAGGTGCATCTCCAGATTGACCGACGCCACTGCTGGCAAAATATTCATTGAAGGTGAAGACATCCTGAAAATGAATAACAAGCAATTGATTGAGCTACGCCGCAATAAAATGGGCATGGTGTTTCAAAACTTCGCTTTGCTGCCACACAAGACAGTATTAGAAAATATTGCTTTCCCATTACAAGTAAAGGGCGTTAGCACTCAAGAGAGTGTTAAAAAAGCCAAAGAAATGGTCGACTTAGTGGGCCTTACTGGGCGTGAAGACTATTTCCCGCGACAACTATCAGGTGGCCAACAGCAGCGAGTCGGCATCGCACGTTCGCTAGTGATTGAGCCTGATATCTGGTTCCTTGACGAACCTTTTTCTGCACTTGACCCACTCATTCGTAAGGAAATGCAGGACGAATTTCTGCGCTTACAATCAGTACTACACAAAACCATCTTATTCGTCACCCATGATTTTGACGAAGCCTTGCGTCTAGCTGACCGCATTGCCATCATGAAAGATGGCATTATTGAGCAGCTTGATACACCCGCCAATATAGTGCTCAATCCAGCGACTGAATACGTGCGTAAATTTACCGAAGAAGTACCACGGGAAAAGGTACTAAAGATCGAATCTGTGATGGACGCATTTGACCCACTTGAGTCGATGAGTGATTTGACAGTGCCTCATAATGTCGTCATTGAAACTGTGGCTGAAGTCATTTTAAACTCTAGCAAACCGGTGACGGTTGTTGATGACGCAGGCCAAGCTGTCGGTGCTATAACTGCTGCTAAAATTGTGCATGTTTTGTTTGGAAGCCATTCAACCAAGGGGAGTGAAAACGCCTCATGATCGAACTATTTAAACAGAAAAAATCACTACAATTTATCTTACTGTTAGTGATTTTTTACCTGCTAAACCATTTTATTGTGCCTGCTGAGTCTAATATTCTATGGCGCCTACCACCATTACTCAAATGGTTCCCTCTTTATATCAATGACTCAATTGGTTACCTAATGTTTGAATGGTGGCCAGTTGAAGTGTATGACCCAGATATTGAGGAGTTCGAACAAAAGCCGCTAGTGAGCCAATTCACACGAATAATTTCGGGCTTCATTCTTTTCCAAATCGAGTTCATCCGAGAAATAATGCTAGGCGGCGCAAAAACAATCGTCACTTTTTCCAGTTGGGACTGGGCAACAGCAAACCCTTGGGCGAGAATGCCTGGTTTACCGTGGACAGTGATCGCTGGTGGTGCCACCATCTTAGGCTATGCACTTGCTGGACGAGGACTTGCTCTGTTAGTGGGCTTTTCAATGACCTACATTTCAGTGTTTGGCCAATGGGAACCGGCCATGCAGACCTTGTCATTCGTATTAGTCGCTGCCCCAGTTTCAGTTTTTATTGGCCTCATACTTGGCATTTGGGCCTTTAGAAGTAAAACCGTTGAAGCTGTACTTAATCCACTACTTAACATGGCGCAGATCATCCCTCATTTTTCCTACTTAATTCCAGTGATGGTATTTTTTGGTATTGGTGATCATGCCGGTGCTATTGCAACGGTTATTTTTGCTACTCCACCAATGGTGCGCCTTACCTTACTTGGCCTGAAAAAATTGGGGCCCGAAGTTGCCGAGTCTGGCATGATGAGTGGTTGCACCAATTGGCAACTATTGACCAATGTATTGGTGCCAACAGCCCGCCGCGACATATTGATTGGTGTAAACCAAGTCATCATGCAATGCTTGGCCATGGTGGTTTTAGCGTCGCTGATCGGTGCGAAGGGGCTAGGCATTGATCTTCTGATTGCTCTTAACCGCCTTGATATCGGTAAAGCTACCGAAATCGGTATTTGCATCGTATTAATCGCAATTGTGCTCGACCGTATGTCACTGGCCTGGGCCAATAAGCAAACCGACTATTTTTCCAGTCTGTCTTTTATCGAGAAGCACAAGTATTCTCTCGTGTTTGCAGCACTTTTCATGATAGCACTAGGCTTAGCATATGTGGGTCAATTCATTTTTCCAGAAGGGTTTAATTACCTGTACATTGTGCCGCATAACAAGGGCATGTCCATCGCTATTTACTTGCAGTCTGGCGTTGACTGGATATGGGACACCTACTTCTTCGCACTTAAAGTTTTTAACGAATGGCTAATTATTTCGGTATTGTTACCCGTTAAAGCCGCCTATTTGGGCATGCCAGTGATAGCGACCTTTACATTATTTATGGGTATTGGTTTTATTGTAGGGGGTCTTCGCGTTGCCTTAACTGTAGGTGCATTATTACTCTTTATTGCTCTCACCCAGTGGTGGGACCGAGCGCTGATTACCGCATACCTAATGAGTGTATCTGTGCTCGTATCAGGCATAATTGGTATTACAGTGGGCACATTGTGTGCACAGAATGCTAGATCAACACGCTTTATTCTGACCTACTGTGATACCTTTCAGACCTTCCCATCATTTATTTATTTAATCCCCGTAATGATGCTGTTTGGTATCACTGATACCGCAGTAGTTATCGCGATTATTGTGTATGCGTCAATTCCCGCCCTTCGCTACACCGTAGAAGGCCTATTAAGTGTGCCCGAAACGTTACAAGACGCCGGCACTATGTCCGGAGTGAATCGAGTACAACGTTGGTTAACAATTGAGTTACCCATGTCATTCCCTCACATTGCCTTAGGTCTTAATCAAACTGTGGTGTTTGCCCTATCTATGGTCATTATCGGTGCAATGATCGGTACAGATGATCTTGGACAGCTGATCCTGGGTTCTTTGTCTGACAGAAATGGTGTGGGTAACGGCTTAATTCTTGGTATTTGCGTAGCCTGTATTGGCCTCGCTATCGACCAGATATTACGAACATGGGCCAACCAGAGAAAACAGGCTCTCGGATTAAATTAATAAAGGTTTAATTTAACACACAAAAAGGCCGGGCAATGCCCAGCCTTTTTGTACCCAAATACTAAAAACTTAACCCCTCAAGGGGGTTAATCTCTCAAAGGAATAGCACCGCCTTTGCCGCGCTGTATTTCCCCGGCTTTGTCATATAGTGGCAAGGTTGCAAGCTTACCTTCATGAAATTTGCCATCTATACAGCCTATTGTAACTAGCGTATCCGGTAGATTTCCAGGTTCAAGCATCAAGGCAATCCCTACACCCTGTTTTAAATAGGGTGATAAAGCACCTGCAGTCACTTTGCCAACTACATGGCCATCCCGTTTTATTTCGGCACCTATGTGTGGCTCCGCATTACACAAAACACCTATTAAACGGTTACTCTTAGATGCTTTTTTAAGTGCAGCCTTGCCAATAAAATCACCTTTATCTTGGTCAACAAACATGCCTAAGCCTACATCGAAGGGGGTGGTTGTATGATCAAAATCGGACCCTGCATTAAGTATCCCAGCTTCAATACGGCGTATATGCATCGAATCAAGCCCAAAAATATCAAGTCCAAATGGTGCACCTGCTCGCTTCAGGTGCTGCCACAAGGCATCAGCATCATGATGGGATTCAGTATAATACTCCCAGCCTAGCTCGTTGGTGTATCCGGTGCGCGTAATAACAACTTCTTGACCACCAAACTTAACCCGCGCCATGGCAAAGTAACCAAATGGCTCGGGCATGCCATCGTCACAAGCAGCCGCCAGCACTTTCATTGAATTGGGGCCTTGAACCTGTGATACAAATATCTTCGGATCCGTAATTTCAATATTTAATCCCACCGCATGAGCTCTAGCCCAGCTGTAGAAATCACCATCTGCTTGAGCGTACCAAAAACAGTCGTCAGCAACCCTCAACAGAATACCATCTACAATCAGGCCACCATCTTCATAACACGCAAGACCATATGCACAGCGCCCAGTTTTAAGCTTGGTCATGTCCTTGGTGAATAGCTTATCCATTAATAGCAGCGCATCCGCACCCTTAAACTGAAGTGGCAGTTCTCCTGTATTGAGTACAGCTACTTTTTGGCGTAGTAACCAATAGCCATCTTCAGTAGAACGATGGTCAAAAAAACAGGCCATTAGGCGTCGATTATAGACACAATAATGCGGCCCAAGTGGCTGTTCAATGTCATGATAACAATGCCTTGTTAAAGAGAAATCCCAGCCTGAACCGGCCATAGTAGTTACTAAATCTCGTGATTTACCGTCGCTAGAACCCATAGAAATCTCCTCGTAAGGCAATTCATGTTAGTTTGAATATGATTAATTTAACGCGTTAATCACTAGTTCCTGGAAGTGGTGTACGCCGTGCTCACTCAAATGACTGCGCTGGTCATCTACAACAAAACGCCCTTGGTTGTAGGCTAGAGACGAAAGGCCTTTTTGGACGCTTTCACACAGGCCAATGTCCTCTGGCTGCAGCACCTCATCTAAATAAGTAATAGCGTCTTGCGAAGCTTGATTGAGCTGCTTGCCTATGCCATGCCAGTCTAACGTTTCGTGGCATTGAGCTAGCCCATCTGGATGCATTTGTAACATGCTTATATTTGCATCCCCCGGCATGACCCAGATGGTCAAATTAGGCCAAACGAACCAAGCCGCGTAGCCAAAGGTTTGGTCTCCTTCGACTTTATATGCATTGCTGTTGCTATTACTGGGTTGATGCGAAATATGGCTGGAATAATAATCATGAGCTTTAGTTTTGTAGCTGGGCATATCTACCAAATCAACAAAATCTTTATGAGCTGGCTGGCAATGGTAGCACTCAAGGAAATTGTCCATCAATAATTTCCAGTTGGCCGCAACGGAATAATCAGCGTGATACTGGTGTTCTACCTCATCAATTTTTGGCACATAATACTTAATTTCATCTGCTAAGCCTGCATAAACTTGAGTCATTGCAGGTGCATTAGGATCTAGATTAACAAACACAAAGCCCAAAAAAAGCTCCAATTTGACGGTTTTAAGATTAAATTCTGGTTCACAGAATTGCTTTAAATCTTGCAGGTTACGCCCACGTAAAAACGTGCCTTGTTGATCAAAACACCAAGCATGGTAGGGACAAACGATAACGCGAGTATTGCCACAGCCTTCTAACAATTGATGACCTCTGTGGGGGCATACATTGAAAAAGGCACCCAACTCCCCTGCCTGATCCCTCATCACTAGAACCTCTTGCCCATGAAGACTGGCAGTTAAATAGTCGCCTTGTTGTTGTAATTGCGATGCATGACCAACATAAACCCACGATTTCCAAAAAATGGCTGCTTTTTCCTGCTTATAGATATCTGCGTCTGTGTAAAAGCGAGAAGGCAGGGTATAAGACGCTTGCGGATCATTCGTAAAAGGCTGTTCTAGAGGTTTTTGGGGGTGTATAAGCGCCATAAGATCACTTCTTTTATTAATTATCATTTGTGACAACTTATACTTTTGGTTTAAAATTGTCAAACATGATTATTTACTACCCTTGAGCGAATGAACTATGGCACGCCCATCCCTTCAAGCTGAACGCCAACAAAGCATTATGGCTGCGTTTACTCGATGCATCAGTAAACTTGGTCTCGAAGCAGCATCTCTTGATGAAATAGCAAAAGAAGCCGGTATGCAGCGCAGCTTAGTGCGCCATTTTGCAGGTAACCGAGAGGACTTAGTCAATCAAGTTGCTGATTATGTAGCGAGCAAGTTTGAGAATATATGGCGACAACAGGAACACTCCCATCGAGAAGACCTCACAAATGAGTGGTTAGTCGATGTGCTGTTTAGCACCAAACCAGAGGCAGTGTACCGAACAATGCTACCCGCATTTTATGCTTTATTATCTGCCTCCCATCGCTACCCTACCGTCAGTGTTCGCATGACTCAGTGCTTTGAGCTCTATGTTGCTGACCTTAGCCTAGAGTTGCAGCGCAGGCATTCACAAGCAAGCTCAGATGACTGCCAACAGGTCGCCCTTGGCGTGATTAATATTTATTTTGCTTGGGATAGTTTGCGCGGCCTGGAATTAAATCCAACCTTAATACGTAACAATCAACAACTGATCAAACGCCTCCTTTCTAGCCTCAAATAAACGCCCAAGCAACACTAGCATGACTATGCTTACGAAGTAGTTCTAGCTCAAAAGGACGCCCCCCAGCTGGTGCCTTTTTTTATGTCTATATCTACTGCTATACTAGTTTCAATAATAACAAGAGTAGCCCTTATGAAGACTCATCACATCCTCATAGTAGAAGACGAAGCTATCACCCGAACTAAGCTTGCAGGCTACTTTGAGTCTGAGGGTTATCGCGTCACTGCTGTGAGCTGTGCTAGAGAAATGCGTCTTGTAATCAACCAAGAAGACATCAGCATGCTTCTTTTAGATATTAACCTGCCTGATGAAAGTGGTTTATTGCTGGCCCGCGAAGTAAGAGCCAAAAGCAGTATGGGTATCGTATTAGTCACTGGGAAAACTGACGATATAGACCGCATTGTTGGCCTAGAAATAGGTGCCGACGATTATGTGACTAAACCGTTTAACCCACGAGAACTTCTGGCACGAGTCACTAACCTGCTACGGCGCATTCATAGCCAAAGTGAAGAGCCTATACAACACAAATCCATCTATGCTTTTGATGGCTTATTATTAGATGCGTCTCGTCGCCATTTATTAGGCAGAGATCAACAAGAGGTTAAATTAACTAGAGCAGAATTCGAACTCTTATTTGTGTTTATGGCCCACCCTGGTCAAGTCCTTAATCGTGATCGTTTATTATCCCAAGTCACTCACCGCAGCTGGGATCCAAACGATCGCACCATAGATGTATTAATCATGCGTTTACGGCGAAAATTGGAACGTGACTATAAAAAACCCCTGCTGTTAACCACTGTTCATGGAGAAGGTTATTTGTTCAGTGGTTTAGACGAATCATAGCCCTAACACTAGATAATGTGTGCGGCGCTCCAATTGTTAAGGGCTTTTTGGGAAGCTTTTACCAGGTCTGGCAAATCTTCTAGAATCAAATCGATACTCGTAGGCTGACCATGCTTTGCTTGGCTTTCCAGCTGGTTAATCAATTGATGTAATGTCTCAAGTCCCAAACTACCCGCAGCATTTTTAAAATTGTGTGCTGAGTCACTTAGTTTCACCCAATCCTCTTGTTGCCGTGCAATTTCTAGTACCTCCATATTATCATTACAAGCTTGAGTGAAAAGGCTAACCATTTCTAACAAACAGGTTTTACCCAACACACTGAGGTCATCGTTAAGCAATTTTTCGTTAACTAACTGAATTTCTGCTTCATGAGGCATAGATACCAGCTTCTCCTGAGCTTGACTAACACCTAATAGCAAATCATTTAGCCGTTCTGGGTCTATGGGTTTGCCCACAAACCCATCTAGCCCTGAGCTTAAATAAGAATCAACCTCCTCTGGAAAAATATGTGCAGACATGGCGATAATTGGAATCTTTAGCCCCAAGCGTTTGTGAACTTGATGCATTCGCAGGGTAGTTTCAACACCGTCCATGCCGGGCATACTAATGTCCATTAAAATAATGTCGAAGTGGTTTTCTG
This sequence comes from Candidatus Njordibacter sp. Uisw_056, assembly GCF_047730085.1. Taxonomy (NCBI): domain Bacteria; kingdom Pseudomonadati; phylum Pseudomonadota; class Gammaproteobacteria; order Pseudomonadales; family Candidatus Njordibacteraceae; genus Candidatus Njordibacter; species Candidatus Njordibacter sp. Uisw_056. The sequence goes on from NZ_CP159830.1 coordinate 2,710,539, forward strand.
CTAGCGCTAGAGCCTCAAACCCATTTTTGGCCAACGTCACTTTGTGTCCCTCATGGCTCAGATAACCTTCTACAACGATCCGACCAATCTCATTATCTTCTACCAACAATATATTCATACACGTTAAAACTGCGGCAGTCTCAGCGACACTAGGCGTTGAAGATATGTATTCTAAATCTGGCCAATAGGGTAATTCAAACCATACATTTGAGCCTTGTTTTACATCATTTTCAACGCGGCTACAAATGCCAATAGTGCCTTCCATGGCTTCCACCAAGGTTTTACAAATAGACAATCCTAAACCAGTGCCTCCAAAACGTCTCGAGGTGGATGCATCATATTGGGTAAACGGCTGAAACAGCGTCTGGCGCATGTCTTGTGGAATGCCTAAACCAGTATCTCTTACTTCAAAACGCAAGCGTTCAATTAAACTGTCGTCTTCAATCAAACTCACATAAAGCTCAATGTAGCCTACGCTGGTGAATTTAATGGCATTACCCAGTAAGTTAAATAATACTTGTTGGACCTTACCCTGATCACCTAAAAGGGTTTGTTGTCTAAGTTGCTGTGGGATATGCACGTCTAACTGCAGTCCTTTTTCAGCCGCTGCACCAGACATTAGGGCTATCATGTTCGCCTCTACCTTAACTAGCTGGTAGGGCAGATTTTCCATCTGCATATTCCCTTGCTCTACCTTGGCATAATCTAGGATGCCATTCAAAATACCTAATAAAGCTTCAGCAGCAGCCTGACTTAGGCCTATATATTCCGTTTGCTGAGTATCTAATTGTGTTTTTTGCAATAACCTTAAGGTGCCTAGCACACCACTTAAAGGTGTCCGTACCTCATGGCTCATAGTAGCTAAAAATGCGGTTTTAGCTTGGTTTGCTCGCTCTGCTTCCGTACGAGCAAGCTGATGCTTTCCAGCTGTCGCCAAAAGCTCCTGATTAAGCTGCTGAAGCTGTCCCGTGCGCATTTGGATCTCTTGTTCAAGCTCAGACTGATAGTTCCTTAGACGCAATTCTACAGCTTCTTGTTGCTGTTCTAGCTGCTGGCGAGCGCGGGCATTTTCTTTAAACACCTGCACAGTTTTAGCTAAGCGCCCTAGCTCATCATGGCCACTAATTTGCAATTGATAGTCTAAGTTGCCTTGAGCTACGGCTAAGAAGGCTTGGTTTAACTGGGTTAATCGATGGAAAAGATTACGTTTGACATAAAACCACAAAACACTGATTGCCACTACAGCTAAAATTAAACACGCTATCAGTAATATGTTGCGACCATTAGCTACCGCAGTGCGAGCTTCATCTGTAGCCTTCTGTACTTTTGCCCCTGCAGCTCTGCTAGCGCTGTCTGCTTGCTCATTAAATGCTTTAGTCAATTTAACACTGGCATTGTTCAATACCACTAATTGGTTGAGCACATTAATGTTACTTCGCTGCAAGGCAAATAGGTTATCTGCGGTAGTGGAGGCAATGTTAGTTTTCACCACCGACAGCAAATCTAACCCTTGCTGGCGGCGACCTGGGTCATTCACTTCGGCAACCCGGCGCTGAAGCACCACCATATTGAGTTGAATGTCCTGCTTAATTTTATATAACGCGGCTAAAGTGGTTTGTTTAGGCAGTAGGGTTAGCAAACCCATTAAGCTTGCAGAACGCTGGCGCAGTTCGTACATCCTGTCCATATGGTCTAAATCAACCTCAATGAGGCGATCAAAGGCAATATACAAAGCATCCTGCCCTGCGTCACTCTTGGCATCGGCTAAGTCATATAAACTAGACGCCACTGCCGTGGTCATGGTGTTCGCATTAGCTACCAAGGAGGTGCTGATATCATGAATCTTGCTCATTGCAAGTAAGGTTTTATTTTGTAGCACGCTCGCTTTTTGCAAATAGTCTAGTCGTCGTTCCACTAAACTAATTTGGCGCACTAAGTTATTACTGATATTCACGCTCATGCTCTGCAATACCAAGCTTTCAAAAGGGTAGTCGCTGGCGCCGCCAAGCCAAATAGATGAATCCCTGAGTTGCTGTAATTGATATTCGATAGTCGCAGTGATTTTTTTACGTTCAGGCTCATTAGTCACACCTAACAGTGCTGGGGCGGCGGTGGCTAAACTAGCGTTAATCTCTGTTAAGCTGTGGGCCGCAATAATACTGGGTATGGCCTCATCAATCACCGAGTTTTGTTTACTGGCCACCCGCTCATAACCCTGCCAACCAATTACGGCAGCAACTAATAACAAACTAATGGTTAAGATCATAGCCAACAGTAATTTACTGCCGACGCCAAGGTTGACAGCCATAGGCACTCAGAAGGTAGACTAACGTAGGCGTAAAATAACACAATACGCTCTAGTACCGCAGCCGATTTTCACCCTTAAATGTACCACCTGAGGTAGTTAACACCATGATTTTTCGTTTAACACACTGTTTAAGTTTAGTTTTCTGCTTTGGGATTAGTTTGCCCGCCTATGCAGTGTGGGACATTGTGGCGTGGGATCCACCATTTGATTATCAAGGTCAGATGCGGCCGTTGTTATACCAACCCATAGAAAAAGCCACTCAACCGTGGCACTTGTGTGTGACCTATCCTCACCTTAAAGACCCATACTGGCTTAGTGTCAACTACGGAATGGTGGAAGAAGTGAAGCGTCTAGGCGTTAACATGACGGTTCTCGAAGCTGGAGGTTACCCTCAACTAAGTACCCAAATAGAGCAGCTTAAGCATTGCACCAACTCTGCCAGTGATGCCATTATTGTGGGTACAGTGTCTTTTAACGGGCTGTCGCCTAGTATTCGCAAAATTGCGCAAACCACTCCCGTTGTGGCAGCTGTCAACGACATTGAAAACATAGGCATAAGTGCTAAAGCAGCCGTTTCTTGGTACAGCATGGGGGAAAAAGTAGGGCAGTACCTTGCCCAACGTCACCCCATCAAAGGGGACAATGAGGCTAAGGTAGCGTGGTTTCCTGGCCCAAAAGAATCGGGTTGGGTGAAATTTATTGATGACGGCTTTCACGATGGCATTGCTGGTTCAGGAGTGCAGATAGTCGCAGTGAAATGGGGGGATACTGGTAAGGAAATTCAACGTAATTTGCTCCAAGAAGTACTAGAAGAGACTAGTGATTTTGATTACATTGTGGGCACAGCACTTACAGCAGATGTGGCCGTCAGCGAACTACTTAGCCGCAATTTACGTGGTAAAATTGATATTGTATCGACCTACTTTACCCATAATGTATTTCGCGGTATTAAGCGGGGGCACATTTTAGCTGCACCCACAGATTCACCTGTGTTGCAGGGCCGTTTAGCCGTCGATCAGGCTGTGCGCATTCTTGAAGGAAAGCTGACAGAGCGCCACCTTAGTCCACGAATAGTTATGATAGATCAATACAACGTAGGCCAGTTCAATACTGAAAATTCACTAGCACCTGCCTCTTTCTGGCCTACTTTTGAAGTTATTTCAGACTAAGGAGCAAGAAAAGCTAACTTAAAGCGCATGTTTTCAATACGTGGTTGCAGCCTTGCTCCAAACTGGGCAACAGTGGTTTCCCACTGATTTGTTGGCACCGCCACGAATATGCCTTTTTGTTGAATGGCTAAGTTTTCAAGCTGGTCTAGCTGAACAGGTTTAGCCTTGTCATGGCTATAAAAGCGGGCAGAGAACTCTAACTTAGAGCCAAGATAGTAAAGCCTGGACCAATTATGGTTATCACCATTTTGGGGTTGTTGTGCAACATATTCAGCGATCCGCTTTTCGGTTTTCATCAAATCATTGTTATTTGCAACCAACACACTAAATACTAGCCCAGCAACAGGCATAAACCACATGACTAGGTTGAAGCCAAGCTGACGCCATTGTTTACCATTATTGAGTTTCACCATAGCCCAACCCATTAAGAAGGCAAACGCTGGCATCGATGGAAGCACATAGGTCCAGATAACATTGCCAGCAGGGGTGAAAAATACAGGTGTTACCAACGCCCATAACAACGCATAAATGACCACTGGCTGCTTAACAGCATGCCATACTGTTAGGCGCCAGCTTGTTCTAAACATATGGCCTATTAATAAAAGTAGAGCTAGTGGCCCCCAAGGTAAAGACCCCGCTAACCAGTGCAACCAAATCATACCTTTTGGTTCTTTGTGCGCATGACCATATAAATCACCCACCCAACCTGGGTCTACAAAGCGCATAAAATGCTCGCCTACAATAAAGTAGTTAATAAACCCTGGGGTTTTTAATTCAGCTAATATGTACCATGGTAAGGCGATAATTAAGGTTAATAAAGTACCCTTAACCCAAGGCATAGCCCGTAAGTAAAACATCAGTTTACCCTGCAGCAATACCCATAAACCGATAGGTGCACCGCTAATCACTATTGCCAGAGGGCCTTTGGCTAACAAACCAATACCTAAACCAATAAAAAACCCATAACGCCAATACCAGACATTCTCTTTAGGTGCCAAATAAAACGCCACCATAGACCAAGTGGTTCCCAACGCCAAGTAGGGGTCTGTCATCACCGTGCCTGCTGCTAAAAAGGTGAGTACCATGCCGCAGTACACCACTGAACTCGCATAGGCAACATGGGGATTAACTACAGAAGCAGCAAGCCGCCAAAGCATCCATACCGTGGCTAAAAACGCCAAAAGTGCAGGTAGCCGGCCAGCAAATTCGTTGATGCCAAATAGCTTAAACGAAATAGCTTGGGCCCAGAAAGACAGAGGTGGTTTTCCCCAAAAAGGCACACCTGGTTCAAACCACGGAGTGATCCAGTCATTCGTGGTCATCATTAACCGGGCTATTTCAGCGTACCTAGGCTCTGTAGTATCAGCAAATGGCACCACTACCATGGCGATGATGCGCACCAATAATAAGGCACCTAATAACCAAATGATATTAGTCCTTTGTAACATTAATTGGTGTCCCTTCTAATGCTATAGATGTGTGTTTACTAGGTCTTTGCACAGACTTTTGCACCACATCTTGAATAATAAATAGTGGCCGTTGTTTGGCCTCGAAATAGGTTTTTCCCACATACTCACCCAACACACCTATGGAGAGTAATTGCACCCCTCCTAAAAAAGTAATCATGGCGATAATGGTTGGAAATCCAGCAGAGTCATTACCAAAAAGGAGCGCTTCAACCACGATCCAAGCACCATAAAAGCCACCTAATGCTGCCGTCACAAGGCCCAGCAGCACCATAGCCCTGAGTGGCGCAACAGAAAAAGACGTAATTCCTTCAAAGGCCAAGCCAAATAAGTTGAAATAGTTCCACTTGGTTTCTCCTGCAGCACGATCGGCCACATCATACTCCATCACATGAGTGGGATAACCCACCCAAGCAAATAAGCCTTTCATGTATCGATTACGCTCTGGTAACTGGTTAAGTGAATCCAGTGATCTACGACTCATGAGGCGAAAATCTCCAGTATCTTCAGGGATGCTCATAGGGCCAGTAATACGATTCATAATACGATAATAAATATATGAACCCGATTTCTTAACCCACGACTCCCCCTCTCGATTAAGCCGCTTCATAGCCACTATGTCAGCGCCATCACGCCATTTCTCTAGCATTTCTGGAATCAATTCTGGAGGGTTTTGTAAATCTGCGTCGAGCACAATTATAACATCCCCCCCGGCTTGCTCTAAACCAGCAGACAAGGCAGCCTCTTTACCAAAGTTACGAGATAAAATAACAGCTTTTACACATTCATCATGTTGCGCTTGTTGGACCAGGTAACTAGCACTAGCATCCTTACTACCATCATCTACCATCACTATTTCATAGGCTAAGTTAATGCTATGCATAACTTTTCTTACACGTTCAAACAATAGCGGCAAAACTTCAATTTCGTTATACACAGGAATTACTAAGGAAATCATGGGAGTGGCAACAATTGGATCTACCTTAGTTGTTCCACTAGGTGTTTGATTTTGCACGGAACACTACCTTTTTATACAACAGAAAATTAACTACCATGACCACAGCTGTAGTGGCCACCTGGGCCACCAACGGGTCTAGAAAAACGTCACCGTAAAGGCTATAGAACAGTACTAAGTTTAGCAGCCAACTCACCAACACAGCTGGAGCATAAGCTAACAGCGCTTGTTTATGTTGGCGCTTAGTTTTAAAAGTGAAAAAATATTGTAAAAAATAATTCACGATAGCGCCTAAAAAAGCACCAATACTAGACGCCAGCACAGCGTCTACTTGAAGAAGAATTAAGCCCCATAATGCAGCCCAGTGGACTGCTGTAGCAATACCACCACTTACCAAAAAGCGAAGTACCAACTTAACAAGTGTTAACAACGATGCTGCGTTTGCCATCTAAAGGGCCAAATATGAATTCTAGTAAGGCTAAGAGTGCAAAATTATAAAATAATTCCCCCGCCAGAACAATCAATCAATACACCAACCATAGACCGTGCTCACCCGCATGTTATATAGTGCGGCGATATTAAATTAGGAATAGGTTCCAGGCCATGAGTAAAACTCAAAATTTACTATTAATCGCGTGCTTAGCACTCGTTACAGTATTGAGTACCTATGTCTATTTAGCCAAAGAGAATAACGCCACTAAAAACAATATTACCCAGTGGTATAGTCAGGGCCAGGTGAACCAAGGGAAAGCTTTATATGCAAACCACTGCGCTGCATGTCATGGCGACCAAGGTCAAGGGGCGCTAAACTGGACACAAGCTGATGCTGCGGGCATCCGCCCGGCACCCCCCTTAAATGGTAGTGGCCACGCTTGGCATCATTCTTTAGCAGATTTAACCCACACAGTCATCCAAGGCCGCGGCGCCATGCCAGCTTGGAAAGACACCCTTACAGAAGAAGAAATTATGGCTACTTTAGCTTGGGCTCAAAGCCTATGGCCAGCCACAATCTACACTGCTTGGTCACAGGCAAACCCATGACTCAATTAGTTGCACCCAGTGCAACAATCCCCAACCACTTGTATCGTAATGGGGCCATCATGGTCATTATGTGCGGCCTATTGTGGAGTACTGCTGGTGTTGGCGTGCGTTATATCAGTGAGGCATCAGGCTGGCATATTGTTTTCTTTCGCTCTATTGGGTTAATCATTACTATATTTACAGTAATGGCGTGGCGTAACAAAGGTGACCTCATAACCCCTTTAAAGCGTACCAATAAGCTTAGCCTGCTAGCTGGCGTCTTTTTGGGCGCTTCATTTTTTGGCAACATTTTTGCACTTCTCCATACTAGTGTAGCCAACGTCACCTTTCTGTTGAGTTCATCACCATTTATTGCTGCCTTGCTGGGATGGTTTATCCTCGGTGAGCGCGTTAAAAACCGCACTTGGGCCGCCATTGCGCTCACTAGCGTGGGCGTTAGCGTGATGGTTGGTAATGCCCTAAGTGGCGACGGTATTATCGGTATGGCTTTTGCACTCATGATGGCAGTTTTTTATGCTGCATTTAGCGTAATCTTTCGCCGCGGCAAAGGCAGCGATATGTTGCCTGCAGCAGTGGTTGGTGGCTTGTTCTCCATGCTCGTAGCGGCTGTCGCTATTGACGATTTTGCTATCAGCTGGGTAGACCTTAGTATTTGTTTAGCTCTGGGTGTTTTTCAAATGGGATTAGCCCTGGTGTTATTTATTTCTGGGTCAAAACACGTTTCTGCAGCAGAGCTAACCTTGCTAACAATGCTTGAAGTGATATTAAGCCCTATTTGGGTTTGGTTTTTGTTTAATGAGCACCCCGGTAATTGGACGTTAGTTGGTGGTAGCATAATTATGCTGGGCGTTATGGTACAAGCCATTGGCGCCCGCCGCAGTGACGCTCAACCCCAAGTGCTCTAGCTAGTTGCGGGGGCTAGGCTTAAACAAACGTAATCGGTTAGCATTAGTCACCACGGTGACCGATGATAGGGACATAGCCAAGGCAGCTATCATAGGGCTAAGTAACATGCCTGTGAGAGGAAAAAACACACCTGCCGCTATAGGAATACCTAGGGTGTTATAAGTAAATGCGCCCCATAAGTTTTGTTTGATATTGCGCAACGTAGCGTGGCTTAATTCAATGGCATCTGCAACACCATGCAGGGAGCTATTGAGTAAGCACAGATCTGCGCTCTCAATCGCCACATCAGTGCCCTGACCCATAGAAAAGCTGACATTAGCTTGGCTTAAAGCGGGAGCGTCGTTGATTCCATCACCTACCATAGCAACTACTTGGCCCTGCTCCTGTAGCTGTTTGATCTTATTTAATTTATCCTCAGGCATAAGGTCTGCGGCATAGTCATCCACATCGACCAAACGAGCCACCCTTTGCGCTGTTGCCTGGCTGTCTCCCGTTAACATCATAACTTTAATGCCCTCAGCTTTAAGGCGTTTTACAGCGTTCACACTATCTTGCTTCAAGGCATCTTCAAGTGCGAATGCGCCTACTAGTTTATCTTTATGGGCGAGTAATACGATGCTTCTGGCCTCCTTTTCCTGCGCATTTAACCATACTTTTGCAGTGCTAATATCAACCTTATGAGCCTGCATTAGCTTCACATTACCCATAATAAAGTCACCCTTCACCACACCCATGCCCTGTACCGAAGTAAAGTGCTTGGCACTTGGTACTGCCGCGGATAAATCTGGTACTCGAAGGGGCTGGTGCTCTCGGCAATAGGCCACGATAGCTAACCCAATAGGATGTTCGGATGAGTGTTCTATCGCTTCGGCAATCGCTAAATTCTGTGCTTTATCTGCCCCATTAAAGACCACATGCTCTTCAACGCTTGGGCGACCCTGAGTAATCGTACCGGTTTTATCTAACACCACCCAGTGGATGTTACTCGCTTGCTGCAGTGCTTCAGCATTACGCACCAATATCCCTAATTGTGCAGCTTTACCTACACCAATCATCACTGAAATAGGGGTAGCCAAGCCCAACGCACACGGGCACGCAATAATAAGGACTGATATGGCACTAACGAAACTATAAGTGAGCGCAGGTTGAGGGCCAAAAAAATACCATGCTATTGCGGTTATCACGGCGATAATAATCACCACAGGTACAAAAATGGCAGCCACTTTATCGGCTAGCTGGCTGATCGACGGTTTACTGTTCTGTGCTTGTCGAACCATTTCAACAATGCGCGCTAAAGCAGTATCTTTGCCCACTCGAGTGGCTTCATATACAACGCTACCTTGGCCGTTAATAGCACCCGACACCAACTCGTCAGCCAGCTGTTTGAGCACTGGCATAGGCTCACCTGTAAGCATGGCTTCATCAAAGTAACTTTCTCCCTGAGTCACTTTGCCATCTACCGGCACCCGTTCACCTGGTTTAATACGTAACAAGTCTCCCACCTTAACTTGGACAATATTGACCTGCACTTCAGCTTCCATCATTATGCCGCCAGAACCCACCAAACAGGCATGACTCGGGCGCAGGCCAAGCAAATTTTTAAGACTAGATTGGGTTTTAAGACGGGCACGCATCTCTAACACTTGACCTAGGTTAACTAGGCCAATAATCATCACGGCAGCTTCAAAATAAACCCCACGAGCAGCCTCTGGGAACATGCTCGGTCGGTAGACCACTAAGATAGAATACAGCCAAGCAGCACTGGTCCCTATAGCGATCAAAGTATCCATGTTGGCATGGCCAGACTTAAGCGCCTTAAAGCCACTTTTGAAAAAATGCTCACCCGTCATTATCATAATTGCCAAGGTAAGCCAGCCAACAGCGCGCAGTATAAACGGGTCGCCGATCTCCATGCCAAATAACATTAAGCCAACACCTAAGCCAACGCCCGAAGCAGCATACCAAGATCGGCTCTTCAACAGTTGACGTAACGCTTTGGTTTGCTGTTCCTCAGCTACGGCAGGGTCTTCTATGACCGTCGCATCGTAACCTGCCTCTTGTACCGCTTTAATAAGCTGATGCACATCTCCACCACTTACTTCTGCAGTGCGGCTAGCAAAGTTTACTTGGGCAGCCGCCACACCCGGGGCCTGATTCAGAGCCTTTTCTATACGCCTTACGCAGCCAGCACAAGTCACTCCAGATAGTGTTAACTGTGTAATCGTGTCTTGTGCGGTATTAGTCATGGCTGTTAACCTCCATTGTTGGCGTGTTCCAATCTTCAATTAGGTGACATATGTGGTGCCCATCAGGTACGCCGTCTGGCATGGTCTGCCACTGTTCCAATGCAACCTGCATACGAGCCATTTGTTTTTCTAAAAAGCGTATTTTTTCTGCTACCAAAGGCACTCGTTGGCGTAGCATATCTCGCACCATAGGGCAGGGGGAGTCGCCTTTAGTCGTATGTTGTAAGATAGACTGTATGTCTTTTAAGCTAAACCCCAAAGACCGAGACTGACTGATAAAGGCCAGTCGTTGCAACGCATCTTGGTCAAACAGCTGGTAACCGTTGTGAGGATCTCGTTGCGCTTCTAACAACCCCAAACGGCTATAATATCGCACAGTTTCAGCACTCACTTGCGCTGTTTTAGCGAGCTGACTTACAGTTTTCATGCACTGTCTCCTGTAGTTACCTATGGGTATATTATATAGAACCACATTATAGAACCTGGGTGTTACACATAGGTCAAGGGTTGTTCAATAAATACAGGTATGTTGCAAGCGCCTCTATGTCTTCAGTTGTCATTTTTCCTGTCGTATTTTCAAGGACATGACTCATACTTCCACCCAGGAAATCGCCTTCTGGCGTCATCCCTATTTCTAAGGAAAATGCGATATCTTCTTTAGTCCACGTGCCAAAGCCTGCCTCACTCACACCAAGTAACGGCGGCACACTTTCCCCTTCAGGTCCCTGTTTGTTGCCCACCAGGCCAGCTTCTACTTGCAAGCCACCGATGAAATTTCTTGGGCTATGGCATTGAGTACAATGGCTAGGTCCATTAGCAAGATAACCCCCTCTATTCCACATGGCACTTTGATTAGGGTCTGGCACCCACTTATTTGTGGTATTGAGAAGCTTCCAAATACCTAAAAGTGTGCGTTGATTATAAGGGAATTTTAATTTGTGCGGCAGCGTAGACTTAGACACAGGCTCTTGTGCATCCAAGTACGACTTAAGGTCAAGCAAATCCTGTTCTAGCATATTTACGTACGATGTATATGGAAATGCTGGATAATAATGTTCTCCTTTAGGGCTTACCCCTTCGCGCATGGCTTTAATAAATTGTGCATTACTCCATCCCCCAATACCGTGCTGGTTATCCGGACTAATGTTAGGGCCAATAAAGACACCAAATGGGGTGACCAACTCCACACCACCTGCCAAAGGCTGGTCCTGAGTATGGCACGAGGCACAACCACCAATGTGAAACACATACTCCCCACGAGATATTGCCTCTTCTTGTGATGTTGTGGCAGCGAATGTTGGTGTAACAAGCAGCGCAAAACCAGATGATGCCAGTATAATAAATAAATACTTGATTCGTTTCACGGTGTTTACTTCTTTTTCCGATAGGCTTTATGGCACGCTTTACAACCACCGCTAAGCTTTACAAATTGCTTAGTAAGCGGGCGCAGTTCCCCGCCCTCTTGGGCCATTTGGACAAGGTCTTCAGCGTCAGTTTTTGTTCGAATACTAATACTCACAAAATCGTCCCACTGCTGCCAAATAGCGGGAGAGGCTTCACTCATATCTTGCTCTAATCCTTGAGTAAATAAAGATGGAATCATGTCGCTGTGTCCCACAATAATGCCACCATTTTCTGTGAACAGTGCCGGATCAAATCCTTGTTTACCTTTCACCACTAACGCCATCGCTTTCATAGCATCAGCCATGTCAGACATGGCCCCCATGCGCTGTTTAACAACACCTGTTGCGCCTTCATGAGCACTTACGGCGGGGACGCTCGATAGGCCTACGACCATCATAACAATAGCCGTTGTTTTTTTTGCTATAATCATCATTATTTTCTCTATAAAATCATTTTAGACTGCGTGAACTTAGGCATTAACTCATCCAATAAAACTACATTTTATGGACCACAGTGGTAATACCATTTTGCTGCTGAACTTCGCGAATAAACTTCATTAAAAAAACCAAGTCACCAAAAGCAATGTGCTTTTGTGGAGGCATATCACCAAATTTCCAATGGTGCTGCCGCACCCCATTACGCACGGCATTAGTAAAGGATTTATTTGCATGATGCCCGGGGTTATAGATGTTGTGGATCAACGGTGGGCCCCCAATACCACCTGCGGCATTTACACCATGGCAGGATGCACAGCTAGTGTTAAACACAACCTGGCCTTTAGTAGCCATAGGTGATAAGTCATCAATTTTGACATCTACGTGACTTTTTTTATGGCCTGCATAAAGAGAACTCACCATGAGAAACCCTGATAATAGGATTATTATTACGTTATATTTTCTGTTCATTTTTACCTAATAATGAGTCATTTTAATTGGTTTACACGCACTTTAAACCGCCTATCGGTTATCAATCACAAGCCATTGGGCATAGATAGCATCAGGCCAGTAGTCTTGAAAGGCTGCGACCGCGGACCGCTGCTCTAACTCAGTTAACCTGCCCTGAAACCCAGGCATGCGCCCACCCAGTTGTTCTCCACCTTGGTTAATGGTACGCAATAACACCGCAAGGGAATGATGCCAAGCGTGGGCAGTGCCATTAATAGGAGGAGCTGGGTAAAGGCCATTTGAATCTGGGGTCTGCCAATTGGCTACGCCTTCAGCTTTGGAACCATGGCAAGCTGCGCAATTGTTGGCAAAAACCACCTTACCTTGAGCTAACTGTTCAGGGGTGTACCATCTTGCAGAGTCATCAGTGGCAGTACTTTCAGCATCACTGCAGGCTGACAGTAAACCCATAGTAGCAATCAGTAATGCCCACCTAGTAGACAGAGTTGTAACTTTCAACATCGCTAAACGATCCAAAATAATACTGGGAATCGATATTGCTAAAGAATAAGATAAAACGAGTGTGGGAACACGATACTCAGCTCTAAATCTGGGTTTTATAGCGTCCACACAGTGGCACAATTTCTATAGCAACGGCAGAGGATAACTAAGCAAATAGGGGGGGTTTGGTAGATAACGCCTGTATATGCACATTACTACTAAATTGATATATGTAATTAGGCGACGGCAAGTCCATCAGGCCAATAGAGGAATAGTTAGTGATTAAAGACGTCATATTTAAGTGACAATTAAAATGACTGAATAAGTCGGCACCGCCACTACCTATATCATCGCAGCCTTGTGCCATTGTCTCATTAGACGTGTGCGTGCTCATAACGTCATGATTACCATTAACTAAGGGTAATTCTGCGCTGGCATAACTTTTCCCTGCTGATAAAAACAATAAGCAAAGAGCCAGCGAAGTTATGAGAAATCGAGCCATATAAAATATAGGTGGTTTAGTCATCTTTTTCCCATACTACAACAACCGAACTCAATACAATGCGCTTTTTTTGTAAATAGACGTAAAGTACCCCTGACTTGGGTCTCATAACGTTGGGATTGTTTGCTGAAATATGCCTGTTGCTCTAAGATAAAATCAAATTTTGAACTCACGAGCACTCGAACATGAAACAGCTATTAGTTACCGGAGCCAACCGTGGTATTGGTTTAGAGTTTACTCAACAATATTTGGCTAACGGCTGGCACGTCTATGCTACATATCGCGAGCAACCAGGCACAGCACTTGCCTCATTGGCTTGTGACAAGCTTAAAATACTGCCGTTAGATGTGGCTGAGGACGCCAGTATTTGGGTACTGCAAGAACAGTTAAGTGGTGTCAATTTAGATTTAATCATCAACAACGCAGGCTTATTCGGGCCAAGGGACCAATCGCTGGGGAAAGTCTCTCGCCAGCAGTGGTTAGACGTATTAAATGTGAATAGTGTGGGGCCACTGATGCTAGCGCAAGCACTGCACAATAACCTCACCACCAAACAAGGTACCTTTGCGGTTATCAGCTCAAGGATGGGTAGTATTGATGAAAATGACGGAGGTTCTCTTTATCTTTACCGTTCGTCAAAAACGGCTGTGAATCAGGTGGTAAAAAGCCTGTCTATCGATATGCAAGCCCAAGGCATCAAGGTTATTGCCCTGCACCCAGGCTGGGTTCGTACCGACATGGGAGGCCCTAATGGCTCAATTGATACTCAAACCAGCGTTAGTGGTATACGACAGGTTTTAGAACACATTAGGCCTACAGACAGTGGTCGTTTTATTAACTATAACGGCGCTGCTATTGCCTGGTAACTCATTTTTAAAGCAGCTTTTGGTCAATCTGACTCATAGGCAAACCGAGATTCCTCCTTACCGTTAACCCATACCGTTTCTGTAAACATAATCAAAGGCCTTACCCATAGGCCTTGTTCACCATAAAGTGCTCGGTAAAGCACTAGCTCTTCTTCAGTTTCTGAATGGCGTACAGTATTAATCACCTGATACTGGGCGCCTTTATAATGTCGGTATAATCCAGCTTTTATCATTTGTGCCACCTGCACTTCACTCTATTTGTTCACAAACAGGTACAATACCGTTATCCAGTTTCTTTGCAACGCTTTATTATGACTATTAAAGTAGGAATTAACGGCTGTGGCCGTATTGGCCGACTTGTTTTGCGTGCCGCATGGCATTGGCCAGAATTTGAGTTCATTCAGCTTAATGACCCTGCAGGAGATGCAGAAGGCACTGCGCATTTGCTTAAATTTGATTCAGTGCACGGTATATGGGCAGCTGATATAAAAAGCCATGGCAGTACCATCTCTATCGATGGCAAAGAGGTGACATATACCCAAAACAACTGCATTTCATCTACCAACTGGAGTCATTGCCACCTTGTTATCGAAGCCAGTGGCCAGACTAAAACGAAGGCATTACTGCACGCTTATCTAGTACAAGGTGTAAAACGGGTATTGGTGACTGCACCTGTAAAACAGCTTGGGGTGCTAGACCTAGTAATGGGTGTAAATCATCACCTATACGATGCAAAACACCATCAGCTAGTGACTGCGGCATCATGCACTACTAACTGTTTAGCCCCCGTAGTAAAGGTACTGCACGAGACCATTGGCATTCGTCATGGGTCCATGACGACCATTCACGATGTCACCAACACACAATCCATATTAGATGCCCATCATAAAGATCTACGCCGCTCTCGAGCCTGTGGCATGAGCTTAATTCCTACTACTACTGGCTCTGCTACTGCAATTACGCATATTTTTCCAGACTTAGCAGGCAAGCTTAACGGTCATGCTGTGCGGGTTCCTTTAGCTAATGCATCACTCACAGACTGTGTGTTTGAAATGCAACGGGGAACTTCTGTAGAAGAAATTAATCAGTTAATGCACGATGCTGCTCAGTCTGATTCATTAAAAGGCATTCTTGGTTTTGAGAACCGGCCCTTAGTGTCTATAGATTATCGGACAGACCCACGTTCATGTATTGTTGACGCACTATCTACCATGGTGATCAATGACACGCAGGTAAAACTTTATTTGTGGTATGACAATGAGTGGGGCTATGTAAACCGTGCTGCTGAACTGGCCAAGTACATATGTGCTAATGATCACTAATGGCTGCCTTAATTGCGCCTAGTCTACGCCAATATGCTTTAGTCACTGGCAATTATTGGGCCTTTACCCTAACTGATGGCGCATTGCGTATGCTGGTGGTGCTGCACTTCCATAGCTTGGGCTACAACGCCTTACAGATCGCTGTAATGTTCATATTTTATGAACTATTTGGTGTGGTGACTAACTTGCTTGGCGGGTTTCTTGGCGCGCGCGTGGGCCTTAACCGCACCATGAATATTGGCCTAGGCTTGCAGCTTGTCGCCTTGTCTATGCTATTGGTTAACCCACAACTGCTCACAATTGCATGGGTGATGGCTGCACAAGCAGTTTCTGGGGTCGCCAAAGACCTTAATAAAATGAGCGCCAAAAGTGCTATTAAGTTGTTAGCTCCCGCAGGCCAAAGCTCAAGCCTATACCGCTGGGTGGCATTACTTACAGGCTCAAAAAATACGTTAAAAGGCTTAGGGTTTTTCCTAGGTGGCGCATTATTAACTGGTGTCGGATTTACCACCAGCATACTCATAATGCTAATAGGCCTTGGCAGTATTTGGTTGCTTAGCTTGCTGCTCCTAAAAGCTGATTTAGGGCGTAGCAAAAATAAACCCAACATAGCTCAGCTGCTGTCTAAAAGTTCTACTATTAACCAACTCAGTGGTGCGCGCTTGTTTTTATTTGCCGCTCGTGATGTTTGGTTTGTGGTGGCTCTTCCTGTTTATCTTGCGCAACAGTTAAGCTGGACCTCTTGGCAAGTGAGTACGTTTTTAGCAGTGTGGATTATTGTCTATGGCTTAGTACAAGTACTGGCGCCTTTGTTAACCCCACAAGCGCATAATGAAAGCCCATCAACAACGTTTAAGTTTGCACATAACACAACCTTTAAGTGGCAAATTGGACTAGCGTTAGTTCCCTTAATTATGGCTTATGGGCTTCATTCACAGCTGCATAGCAGCACTGTTCTAGTGGTTGGATTGGGTATTTTTGGCTTTGTATTTGCAGTCAATTCATCCCTCCATAGCTACCTAATAGTTGCCCTTGCTAAAACAGATAGCGTAGCCTTGGATGTGGGGTTTTATTATATGGCTAACGCTGCAGGGCGCCTTTTAGGCACACTCTTGTCTGGTTGGGTATTTTTACAATTTGGGTTTATCGCCTGTTTGCTTTTATCTTCGGCACTGGTCTTATCTGCAGTGTATATCACTCACAAACTGGCTCGCACAGCCTGATCTCCCTCACCTGTTTTAAATTTCACTTTTGTTAAAGTACTAGGGGGACATTTTGAGTGCCTTCTGATACGTCTGGCAATACCGAAGCCATAGCGTTGTGAAGTGCTTCTACACAGGGCCAATACGCACTGCCTGAACGTGCTAAAAAGCCTATTTCTCTGGCTTGCTTCGGTTCTGTAATAGGCATATAGATAATTTTATCATCCCCATGGCTGAGCCAAGCCTCCATACTAAGCTGCGGTACCAAGGTGGCGCCGTTACCGGCTGACACCATATACCTTAGGGTTTCTAAACTCGCTCCCCTAAAGGCTTGGGATTGGCTTTTTATTTGGCACAGTTGCTGGGCTTGATCAGCCAAGCAGTGCCCCTCTTTTAACAAAATTAAGTCTGCCCCAGCTAACTCTGTCCGAGTCACTTGGGTTTTTTGTGCCCATTCATGGTTATGACCCACACCCAACCAAAGCTGTTCCTGCCATAAGCTCAAGCTACGCAATCCTGGCTGCGGTTGTGGCAGCACCAAAATGCCAATATCAATGTTTCCACTTCTTAATTGGCGTAACAGTTCATGGGTTTCTAACTCGTGCAATTCAATATTGAGTTCAGGCAAAAGCATGTTTACGGTGGACCCCGTTTTTGCCATCAAATAGGGCGCAAGGGACGGAATAATGGCTAACCTTAAGCGCCCCGCAAGTGGTGTTTTTGAAGCTCTTGCTAACTCTTCCATCTCTTGGGCTTGCAACACCATGGCTCTTGCCCTCTGGGCAATCTCCAGGCCCACATGGGTGAAAATAACTTTTTTCGAGCCCCGCTCTATAAGTGTCACTCCCAGTTGGTGTTCTAGTTTTTTAAGCTGACCACTCAGCGTGGGTTGGCTCACATAACAGGCCGCTGCAGCTTTGCCAAAATGGCGTAATTCATCTAATGCAGTAAGGTAACTGAGGTCTTTAAGACTTAACATGTGATCGGAAATACCTATTAAAAAATATAATAATAACGATTATACAAATATTTGTAGATGCTGCACACTGTTTAGGTAGATTGCAATTGCGCAGCACGCTCTACTAAATACAGATTACTAAACAAAAGGAATAAAGCACATGAGCCATGGAGTTACAGTACCCCAAATCACTTTTAAGTACCGTGTACGCGACACCAGTATTGGTGGCGATAACCCATTTCGTTGGCAAGACATAACCAGCGATGAAATTTTCAGTAACAAAAAAGTTGTGGTGTTTTCCCTGCCGGGTGCATTCACACCCACCTGTAGCACTTTTCAAGTGCCTGGTTTTGAAGCAGCTTACGACGAGTTAAAACAACTGGGTGTGGATGAAGTCTATGTACTGTCTGTAAATGATACCTTTGTGATGCGCAAATGGATGCTAGACCAGGGCATTAAAAATATAAAATTCATTCCCGATGGTAACGGTGAATTTACTCGTCAGATGGGCATGCTGGTAGACAAGCACAACGTTGGTTTTGGCCAGCGCTCTTGGCGCTATGCCATGGTAGTGAATAATGGCGTGGTTGAGCATTGGTTAGAAGAACCTGGGCGTAAAGATAATAATGGTACTGATCCATTTTCGGTCAGCTCTGCCGAATCTGTGCTTGCAGCTATAAAAAGCTAGACAGATCAAATATCCCTCTCCTCTATAAATGCTTTATTTTTAATAGCATATAGGATGTAAGCGATGTATACTACGCCGCGTAATATCACTTGCATCCGCGTTATCTCGGCCATCCTTCAAAAGAAAGTGGCACGGTAAGGCACCAGCAGGTGCCGGGCATTGGCGTACCTTAATACGATTAAGTTGAGGCCAATGTATACCGAACAAAGGGCACGAGGCCCTTACATGAGCCTTCACTAAGATAAAAGGGCTAAAACCTCATCAATTGTCGTTGAAAAACTAGGCAACAGCTTGCTATTACCTGTGTTTTTCGCATCCATTGGATGGGTTTTATCTCATTTCATTATACTGCTACATATAACAGTCTCGTTCACTACTCCTATTTCATCTCGGTTTTTTTGTTACATCTGGGAGAGTGGCTTTGTTTACGCGCGGGCTTTGTGGGTATTGATATCCACCAAGTCATCAGATCACTTATTTTAGGATAAAACGATGACCACTTTTGCAGACTTGGCACTCTCTACGCCAGTACTTAATGCGATTACCCGCATTGGTTACGAACAACCGTCCCCTATTCAAGCCGCTGCTATTCCACATCTTTTGGAAGGCAGAGACATACTCGGTACTGCACAAACAGGCACAGGTAAAACTGCTGCTTTTGCACTACCTGCGCTCTCTAACATCGATTTAAAAATTGAAGCCCCACAGGTATTAGTGCTTGCACCAACACGAGAACTGGCTATTCAAGTTGCTGAAGCTTTCCAAAACTATGCCAGCGACATGCGCGGCTTCCACGTGCTGCCTATCTACGGTGGCAGCAGCATGAGCGGTCAATTACGTCAGCTCCAACGAGGTGTTCATGTTGTTGTTGGTACTCCTGGCCGAGTGATGGATCACCTGCGCCGTGGCACATTGAAGCTAGACAAACTCAAGACGGTTGTTTTAGACGAAGCTGACGAAATGCTCCGCATGGGCTTTATCGACGATGTGACTTGGATTTTGGACCACACGCCAAAAGAGCGCCAAGTCGCTCTGTTCTCTGCCACTATGCCTGCTGTAATTCGTAAGGTTGCCAATACCTACCTTAACAATCCAGAAGAAATTAAAATTGAAGCTAAAACAGCCACGGTAGACAGCGTTACTCAGCGCTATTGGAAAGCTGTTGGCACTAGTAAACTAGACGCAATGACTCGCATTTTAGAAGCGGAAGACTTTGATGGCGTAATCGTTTTTGTCCGCACTAAAACACTCACTGTAGAGCTTGCTGAAAAACTAGAAGCAAGAGGCCATCGTGCATCGCCCATTAATGGCGACATGTCTCAACAGTTGCGTGAACGTACTATTGAACATTTAAAGAGCAGCAAGATCGATATTGTTGTTGCTACCGATGTTGCTGCTCGTGGCATTGACGTGGCTCGCGTTAGTCATGTAATCAACTACGATATCCCATACGATACTGAAGCTTACGTTCACCGTATTGGCCGTACTGGCCGTGCCGGTCGTGCTGGCAACGCAATCTTGTTTGTGGCACCTCGCGAACGTAATATGTTGCGCTCTATCGAGAAGGCTACTCGCCAAGCCATCACTCCAATGGATTTACCTAGCCGCGAGCAAGTGAAAGAACGTCGCATAGACCAGTTTAAGGCCAGCATCGACACTGCCCTTGAGCAGCCTGATTTGAGCATCTACAGCGATCTAGTAGAAACGTTTATCAAAGAGCGGGAAGTTGCACCAGAGCAAGTCGCTGCTGCCCTAGCCTTTATGGCCCAGCAAGATCGCCCGCTTACAATGCCAGAAAATACCAAATCTGAGCGTCGCGATTCTCGTGACACCACACCTGGTTTTAATGAAGAAGAGCGCCCGCGGCGTAAAGAACGTAAGCAAGAAGAATTCAGTGGCGAATCTATTGCAATGGAACGCTTTCGTATAGAGGTGGGCCACGAACATCAAGTTAAGCCTGGTGATATTGTTGGCGCTATTGCTAACGAAGCAGACCTTAGTAGTGCTTATATTGGTCGTATTAGCTTATTTGATGACCACTCTACAGTAGACCTTCCTGCAGGCATGCCTGCAGAAATGCTCCAACTACTTAAAAAAGTACGTGTGCGCAGTCAGCCTTTGAACATTCAGTCTCAAGGCGCTGCTGACGACTTCACCCCTGGCGCCAAAACGCCTAGGCCTAAGCGCGGTAACGATCGTCCAAATCAGCGCAAGGACCCTCGTAGCGAAAATGGCACAAACCGTCGCCCAGCCCGCCGCTGATAACCCCGTATAGCTAGTAAAAAGGGCGCCCTAGAGGCGCCTTTTTTTTACCTTTTATCTGTTATTATGTTGGTCCTTAACTGCATGGAATTATGGCAACCTGTACAAAATGTGATAAACCTCTTTTAGATAATTCACTTAAACTAGATGATGCCAGTGTAATGGGGATTTTTAAATGTTCAAATGGTCACCATAAAATTAAATCCCTATGCGTTGTCACTAGGGCATGGCTTACAGATATTAGGGTAGATCACTAGCTGACGAATATTTTTTAACACATCCACTTAATCTATTAAGCATTAAAATCATGTTGAATAAAGACGAAGTAAACAGTTTTAAACGTGATGGCGCCGTTCTAATTAAAGGTAAGTATAGTAAAGAGTGGATAGATAAGTTAAGAAGAGGTATCGATGAGAATATAAGCAGCCCTAGCCCAAGATTTGTCAGGCATACTAAAAACGAAAATGCTCCTGGCTATTTTGAAGATTTTTGGACCTGGGACTTGTATAAAGACTTTAAAGACTTTGTTTTTAATTCACCAACAGCGCAAATAGCATCTGAACTCTTAGATGCAAAACAAGTTAATTTAGTCATGGATAATTGGTTTTTTAGAGAAGCTGGATCAAAATCTGGCGCACCTTTTCATCATGATATCTCCTATTTTGATTTTGAGGGCTCGATGTGTGTTTTATGGCTGCCACTTACGCCTGTGACAAAAAAAGAGGGTATTGCTTGGATTAAAGGTTCTCATTTGTGGAATAAACTTTATATGCGAACTCGATTTCAAGAAGGGCACCCAATCGATGGTAAGGCGGGCGAGGTGAATGGGAAAACATACGATATAACCCCAAATATTCTTCAAAATAAAGATGACTATGAGTTCTTACAGTGGGACCTTGCACTGGGCGACTGTGTATTTTTTGATATGCGAACACTGCACGGAAGCCTAAATCAAGTCACCCCCAAAAAAGATGTCCACAGATATACCCTAAGAATGGCAAAGGAAGGCTCTATAGTTCAGTATCGGGGTGATTGGGCTCAAGATGAAAGAGCTATCATGGAGGCTAATGGCTATGCAAATGGCGACCACATAGCTGGGAAAATGTTCCCAACTTTATATAGCCGTTAACCGGCTACTCAGGTTATTAACACTTTAAAACCACTTTTCATAATAACGAAATAAATACTGCCCCGATAAATTCGTCATTGGCTGTGGTCCTAATTCGTTAAAACCTAACTTTTCTAATACTCTACCTGAAGCAGGATTATCTATACGGTGCGCTGCAACTAAACGCTTCATAGCGTATTCTTTTTTAGCTAAGGCTAGCATTAACTCACCGGCTTGCTCACAAAAACCCTTATTCCAATAGGGCACACCCACCCAATAACCTAGGTTTCCACTGCTGTTTAGTCCCCTAGAAATCTGGTCAATGCTGATGGCGCCGACACATTGCTTCGTCTTTAAGCAAACTATGGCTCGGATGATGGCAGTGCCAGATCGATGCTGTGGGCCATGAGATGTTATCCAAGTCTGTGCACCATTTTTAGCATAGGGATAAGGGATATTACCCGCTTTACGAGATACTCTAGCGTCACTTAGTAGCGTTTGTACTTGTGCACTGTCGGTCGACCTAAAAGGCCTTATGGCCACACTAACGTTTTGCATTATTAACAGCATAAACATGCTTTAAAAGTCTAGGAAGTGTTATTTTTACTTTACCCATGTAGGCAAAGCAACATAAAATTGTAGGCTAAATAACTTTTATAGTAGGACCCTCTATGGCCACCATTAGTGTTGATCTAGATACCATTCAAACCACCACCGCAAAAGCCCTAGAAGTTCATGGTGCAAAACCATGGATTGCTGATTCTGTGGCGCATGCTGTGCGTATTGCCGAAGCTCATGGTAACAAGATTTGTGGGCTTTTTTATCTACAAAGCTATTGTAGCCAACTAGTGGTAGGGCGGGTGAAGGGTGACGTTGAGCCAGAAGTACACCAGCCAAAACCTGCCAGTGTAGTGGTGGACGCAAAGTTAGGTTTTGCTCAGGCGGCTTTTTCTCGCGGTTTGAACACCGCCCTTGCGGCTGCAAAAACCAATGGTGTGGCCACGTTAGCCATCTGCCATTCCCACACTTGCACCTCTATGGGTTACTTTACAGAACAGATTGCTCGCGCTGGGTACATTGCTATTGGCATGACTAATGCCAAATCTTGTGTCTCCCCTCCTGGTGGCACTAAAGCTGTTCTAGGCACTAACCCCATCGCCATGTCTGTGCCCGATGGCAAAGGTGGCCTAGCCATGCAGTTTGATCAATCTACCAGCGCTATCGCTCTTGGAAAGATTAACATGGCCGCCACTGCAGGTGAGAAAATCCCATTAGGTTGGGGGGTAGATAGTGAAGGGCAAGCCACACAAGACCCCAATGCCGTGCTCAGCGGTGGCTCTTTAGTCTCTTCTGGAGGTTATAAAGGGTATGGATTTGGCCTTATGGCAGAGATCCTTGCTGCTGCTTTTACAGGTGGCAGCACGAGTACTCAGTTAGAACCACTCAAGGCTACACAAGGCAAGCCTCACGACTTGGGGCAGTGCTATATTATTATTGATCCTACTAATGTTTCTGGAGACCTATTTTGGGACAAACTTAACCTTATCTCAGAAGCCATCACTAGCCAACCTGGTGCACGGCTTCCTGGGTCCCAGAAGGTCCTACCTAGCGCTGTCGACCTAGATGAAAAAGTATGGCTTAGCGTACTAGAGCTCGCAAAGGCTTAAACTAAAATACTGCGGGGGCTATTTGTGTCAGTAAAGCCCCAGTGGATGGGTGTATAAAGCTTAGCTTCCAGGCATGCAGTTGCAAACGATCAGCCTGTTTTAGTGCGTCTTGATGCGCATAAAACTCACAACCACTAATAGGGTGCCCAAGCTCTGCCATGTGTACTCTGAGCTGGTGAGACCGCCCTGTAACAGGCTTCAAAAGCACCTTAGTTTGAAACGTTACAGGGTTTCTTTCAAGCACTTCAAAACGGGTTAAGGAGGGCTTACCTAATTCATAGTGTACGATCTGCTTAGGCCTGTTGGGCCAGTCACAGCACAACGGCAAGTTAATTTCGCCTTTGTCATCTTGTAGCACACCATACACCCACGCTAGATACTGTTTTTCAGTTTTTCGTTCCTGAAACTGGCGGCTTAAGCATGATAAGTTCGCCTTACCACGGGCCAAAAGCATCACACCAGAAGTGTCCATATCTAAACGATGGACTATGTGTGCGTTGGGGTATTGTTGCTGAACCCGAGTAATTAAACAGTCCTTATTCAGCACATTTTTACCTGGTACAGATAGTAAACCACTGGGTTTATCAACCACTAGAATGTCATCGTCTACATAAATAATAGTGACCTGTTGTTCACAAAATGGAACAATAAAATCAATCATTATTAGGTTTAGCTCGGTATCCAGACGTTTCTAAGGTGACCGCTTTTGACTTGAAGTAATATACGCTAAGCCCTATGCCAACGACGACTACATAGCTCCAAAACCACCAACGACTGTGGCCGTTCAGTTGTACCAGACTGGAAATTAACCCCCCAGAAAAGCCTAAGGTTAAGTACAATAGCCATTGTTTCGATGTGGGTGCAGCGCTTCTTGGCAAAATATAAAAAGTACCACACTGCGGACAACCATAGGCTTTATTAGGGTCTCTATAATCATCACACAACTGATTACGTGACGTAATTTTAAAACCACATTCTTGGCATTTATTCGCCATTTTCGACCCTCGCAGTAATACTAAATCCTTGACGTTGGGGCAGCCCATCTGTTATTTCATAATAGTCAGCCTTTGCTTCCACATAAATGTGCTCCACCAATTGCAACCCACTAGGCTGATCTAGAGTGCCAGCAAAGATTGAAATTGTGGGTAATTCAGTGTTGTCCCAGAATAAATTTCCACCACATTCTAGGCAAAACCCACGACGAACTCTAAGCGAAGAAGAAAACCATTTGAGTCCACGCTCTTTTAGTAGCTCAAAGTCTTTGCGATTCACAGAAGTAGCAGCCACATGGTGACCACTCGTTTTTTGACATTGGCCACAGTGGCAGGCCACTACAGGGCGCAATGAACCCATGATTCGATATTTAACTGCACCACATAGGCAGCTTCCTGTAGCATTAATTGTCATTGTTAAACATTTTCTCTATATACCTCAGGAAACCAATTTAAAGGCATTTTATCACCATCACTTTGAACTAATCCCTCAAAAGGTGGTGAAGTTGGGCCTCCTCGATTCACATAACGCACGTCATCACCCATAAAGCGGGTGGAAAAGGCACGCCGGCGACTAGTTGATGAGTTACCAGGTGCACCATGTACTGTTTTAAAGTTAAACAACACACAGTCACCTAACTCTAGCTCTGGTATCAAAATATTTTGCCTAGCATCAATCACAGGCATGTCCATGTAGTCAGCATCATTGCTGTACCAAGGCTCATTAGTAGACCAACGCGTAGGTCTCACTAGTTTTGGCCAGCGGTGAGAGCCTAATACTAGCTGTAATGTATTCTCCTTAGTCACTGGGTCAAGAGGGATCCAATAACTCGCCGTCTGCTCGCCAGACACACAGTAATATGGCATGTCCTGATGCCAAGGTGTCACTTTGGCCGTACCGGGCTCCTTTAGTAAAATATGCTCATGGAACACTTGGACCTGCTTTGATTGAGTGGCTTCAGCAGCAATTTCTGCTGCCGGAGACTCAACAATCCAACGTTTAAAATCTTCAATACGCTGCCAATTACAATAATCTTCAAAAAAACGTCCAGTATCACCTTTAGCCACATTTTCCCGCCCATGCTCACTAGGTTCAGATAGCACTTTATCAAAACCTGTTCTTAGACTACTGATCCAATCTTTAAACACGCCTTTAATAACGATAGCGCCATCACGCTCGTAATCCTTGATTTTTGATTCACTCAAATACATTACACAATCCCTTATTGGCTCGTGAGGTTACAGCTTACAAGCGCTTCAATTAGCGCCTTGAGTTGGGGTATAACTTGGTTACACTTGCTATTATCTAGTGCATAACTGCCGCTATCTTGCATATAAGTGGTTTGCGATAATTCTAGCTGAAAGGCATGCACATGATCATGAGGCTGGCCATTGCTGCGGGTAATATAACCACCTTTAAAGCGCCCATTACTTACTTGGGTGTAAGCTGAGCCAGACAGGGCTCGCTCAGCCGCTTGAAGTAGCTTCGGAGAACATGACGCACCACCATTAGTACCCATATTAAAATCTGGCAAGGTGCCTTCAAAAAACATAGGCACTTGTGCTCGAATAGAATGAGCATCAAATAAAATGGCATAGCCAAATTTTTGTTTAATGCGTGTCAATGCCGCAGCCAACTGCAGATGATAAGGCCGCCAAATATTTTCGATACAGGCTTGTTGATGGGCTTTATCTGCAACTGCGCCAGGTTTGAACATAGACTTTTCGTTGAACAAAATATGAGGAAATAAGCCTGTGGTTTTACCCGCATAAAGTGGTTTATCATCTTCTGGGCGATTAAGGTCAATGACGTACCGTGAATAATTAGCCTTAATCACACCCACCCCCATGGCCTCTAAAAAGTCATACAGTTGTGGAATGTGCCAATCTGTATCGGGTAAGGCCAAGGCTTCTGGTATTAAGGTGCTCGCCACTTCAGGCGTAAGCTGCAAACCAGAGTGGGGCATGCTCACTAATAGTGGAGAGTGCCCCTGAACAAAATCATAAGGTACAGAAAAAGTCATAGTACTAAACCTGTGATATGTATCGCCAAACTGGTCCAAAAGGTTAACCCTACCAAGCTGGCTAAGGTTTGCAAAGTAATGATATCAGCCATGAGTTTGGCGTTACCACCCATCTGTTGGATAAAGGGGTAAGCCGATACGGCGGCCGGCAAAGCCCCAAAAACCACCACACAAACGGTCACCAAAGGGCTTAGATTAAACCACCATGCGCCCCCTAAAAACAAGGCTGGAAACACTAAGAGCTTAGCACTAAGGGCAGCAATTAAGGGTAGCCAGCTACCCCTTAAGGAACTCATCTTCAAACTGGCGCCCACACTGAGCAATAACAAAGGTAAGGCAGCACGACTCACCATGTCCATCGATTGATCCAATATAGTAGGGATAGAAATGGCGAGTATATTAAGAAAAAGACCGATAGCTACGCCGATGAGCATTGGATTACGCAATAGTCCTTTGAGCATTAAAGCGGGCAAGGGTTGGTTTTTTTTACTCACTAGCAAACTCACAGAGAGCACCGAGAGAATATTAGTAGAGGGCAACAGCACAGCAATAATTAAGGCCCCAAGCTCCTGACCGGGCAGGCCAAATATATCCACCAACACCGCAAAACCAATAAACCCATTATGGCGTACACCACCTTGGGTAATCGATGAGGTGGAGGCTCCATCTAGACCCAGTAACCGAGACACCACCACACAATAAATTAAAATTAATATCAGCGCCACAGTAAAGATAGTGAACAAAGGTAAAACCAAAGCTGGATCAATGGTGGCGTTAGCCAAAGTTCGCACAATCAACACCGGGAATAACACCCAGTAGGATAACTTTGAAATACCTTGCCAAAAACTGGCGTCTACAAGAAGTTTTTTAGACAGGCCGTAGCCTAATAGCATCACCAGCAAAATGGAGCTGACAACTGGAAAAATGGCGTTCATTAAATAAACCAATACAACAAGTACATAGCGCCATCATACCAGTAAGCACTAGGTGATCTGACAATTTTTTACCCTATTAAGGCGGTCTTATTTAACCTAGGTAAAACATAGGGTGCTCCTGGTTAATCGCAAACCTTGCTCACCTACATGAGGCATGGCCTTATCTAGCGTCTTAATAACACCCTATGAGTTACTTGCTGCTAGAGATAAGCCATATTAACCTAACTGCTTTAAACGCTCATCATGTTGGTTCAATAGCTCACCTACACCCCAATTATTATCTTTTTGCACACGCATAATACCTATTAAGTTTTTATCCCGAATGCGCTCTAACTCTCTAATGGAGTGATGCCCAGACTGTGCATCTGATTGCTCTGCAATGGTTGCAATGAGTTCGTCTGTAAGTTCCGGCACATCCATGAGCTTGGTCCATGGCCACTCTAAACAAGGTCCAAATTGCGCAATAAAATGCGCCATACCCGCTTCACCACCAGCAATACGATAGGTTTCAAACAAACCCATTTGTGCCCACCGTAACCCAAAGCCATAGCGAATTGCATCATCTATTTCTGAGGTAGTGGCAATACCGTCTTTGATCATCCACAACCCTTCACGCCATACTGCCTCTAAAAAGCGATCGGCAATGTGGGCATCAATTTCTTTGCGCACATGCAAAGGCTTCATGCCTACACTGGTTAATAACGCCTTGGCTTGTTCAATAATGCCTAAACCATTGGCTGGGCTAGGCACTAATTCTACTAAAGGTAACAAGTACACGGGGTTGAACGGATGGGCCACCATAATTTGTTCTGGTCTTAGGGCATTTTCTTGCAATTGTGAAGGTTTAAAGCCAGAAGTGGAGGAGCCAATAATAGCTGATTCAGTGCAAGCAGCCTGCACTTGAGCAAATACCATGTGCTTAATATCTAATCGTTCTGGCACACTTTCTTGAATCCAATCAGCGTTAGCGACTGCTGCTTCCAAACTATCACAAAGGATAAGTTTACCTTCCCTGGGCATAGCCACATCGGCTAGTTGAGGCAAAGCAGCACGAGCATTATCTAGTACTGCATCTAATTTACGCTGAGCATCAGCTGCAGGGTCATAAACATTAACATCCCAACCATGTAACAAAAACCTTGCTACCCAACCACCACCAATAACACCACCACCGATACAAGCGGCTGTTTTATAGCTCTTATTTACCATATCAATCATGCCAAAGGTGCCCGTTTTTCTACTTTAATCAACTCACGCACCTGAGCTGGAGTCATTAATGTGGTACCCATGTTAGTGGCGATGGTTGCGGCACGCTCTACTAGCTGCGCGTTAGTCGCCAATACACCTTTTTCTAACCAAATGTTGTCTTCTAAACCAACACGAATATGACCTCCGGCCAATACGGTAGCGGCTACATAATTCATTTGGTTACGACCAATAGCAAAGGCTGACATCACCCAGTCTTTAGGTACATTGTTAACCATAGCCATAAAGGTATTGAGGTCATCCGGCGCACCCCACGGAATACCCATACACAGTTGTACCATTACCGGTTCAGTAATTAAACCTTCCTCAACCAGCTTTTTAGCTAACCATAAATGGCCCGTATCAAAGGCTTCAATTTCAATGCGAGCACCCATAGCTGTCATCTTTCCTGCCATAGCCCGCAACATGCCTGGAGTATTAGTCATGACGTAATCAGCTTCAGCAAAGTTCATGGTGCCACAATCTAAGGTGCAGATTTCTGGTTGGCACTGACGCACATGTTCTACACGCTCGCTGGCTCCGACCATATCTGTACTAGATTGGTGCAGAGGCAGTGGGTTCTCAGCATCACCAAACACTATATCACCACCCATGCCCGCGGTAAGGTTAAGGACTACATCCACTTCTGAAGCACGAATACGTTCCGTGAGTTCTTTATACAAATCTAAGCGGCGGCTTGGGATCCCCGTTTTGGGATCACGCACGTGGCAATGCACCACTGCGGCGCCAGCCTTAGCTGCATCAATAGCACTATTAGCAATTTGTTCAGGGCTACGTGGCACATGGTGAGAGCGGTCTTGAGAACTACCAGACCCTGTCACAGCACAGGTAATAAATACATTTTGGCTAGCTTGTAATGGCACGGCTGAGGTCCTCTATTAATTACGTTAATTGTATGGCGCAATAATGGCATTGCCTATGGGGATTTAATTGACATTTTAGGAGCAATTATTATTCAATACCGAACAAACTATCATCTTGTTGTTATTTTTTTGTTAGCACAAGTGGTGGGCTAGCCTAGGTTTACTGCATGAGGATGAGATCAACACTAGCTTCATAAACTTACCACCAAGGCCTTTGATATTTTGGCAGTCTTTGCTCATGCTAGCTTGAGGGCTGCAGCTGATACTTTGACGAAGCTAACTTAGTTTTTTCCTTGACCTGAGCCAAAAATATGTCAGAATACTGTATATATATACAGTATTTGTGAATTTTACCATGGCTCTCTTACAACTCGAAAAAGAGCGTTTGGTCTGGCGAGCTCGGCAATTAACCGGCCCAGATCATCGCCGTCAAAGTAGTTTTTATCCTACTTTAGATGCCCACTTACAAGGAGGCTGGCCCCAGACAGGGCTAGTGGAATTGGCCTATGGCTCTGCAGGTATTGGTGAGTTACGTTTGTTATTTCCCTTATTAGCACAAACTGAATCACGCTTACAGGTGTGGATAAATCCACCAGCAGAGCTAAATGGACAAGCTTTAGCGCAACATGGCATTGACCTAAGCCAAACGTTATTAATACGCTGCCAAAACCCACAACAAGCCCTTTGGAGTGCCGAACAAAGCCTTAATAGCGGTTGCTGTAGCCACCTTATTCTCTGGGCACCTGGATTAACTGCGCCCCAAGCTAAACGCCTACAGGTGTCTGCCAAAGGCAATCAAGCCCTGATGTTTTGGTTACACCCTCAAGCCGAACCTAGCACGAGCGCTTTACCAATTAGTGCGCGTCTGTCTCTTGCCCCCCTAGCCACAGGGCTACGCCTAAAAATCCATAAGTACCAAGGCCAATGGCCACAAAGCTTTTGCCAAGTAGATATGCATGAGCTTTGGCCATCTTTAGCGATACCTACCCATTTACCCACTCACCATGGCCCTGCACCGTCAAGCAACATTGCGGCACTGCCATTTAAACCACGGTGACCTATGCAGTGGCTTTATTTATACTTTCCAAACCTTCAACTAGACAGCCTGTTACATCAACAGGCCTATAACCAAGCCTGCGTTTTGGTTGATAAAAACGAGGTGGTACAAACTAACTCAGAAGCACGCCAACTAGGAATAAAAATAGGCACAGGATTAGGCCAAGCTGCACTTTTATCTGCTCAACTTAAAGTAATTGCCTACGAACCTAAACAAGAACAGCGCCTACTGGCTCAACTTGCTCAGCGTTTGTATCAGACCAGCGCCACTTTGTATCTTGACCCTCCCCAAGGGTTATTATTACAAACCAGTGATATGCTACGGTTGTATGAGGGCCTAGCCCCTTATTGGCAGCAGCTGCAGCAACCGCTTATGGAACGTGGCTTGCACTACCATTATGCAAGCGCTCACAGCCCCCTAGCTGCGCAGGTTTTGGCCCGCGCAGGCAATGATCGTTTACTAACGCACCAAGGTGAAGCCACAGGGTTACTGCATCAGTTGCCCATTCACAGCGCAGGCCTTAACTATAAACTTTGTCTACAGTTAGAGCGCCTTGGGCTTAATACTCTTGGCCAAGCTCAAGCGTTACCACGGTCAGCACTAGGCCAGCGCTTAGGCCAAACTCTAGTGACTTATTTACAACAACTAGAAGACAGCAGTGCGCCTAGCAGGCCTAGATACCAACCCCCTGAACACTTTCGCCAGCGTTTAGAGTTACTCTACGAAATTGAACACAGCACAGCATTACGTTTTCCATTAAAACGATTATTAAGTGATCTGGAAGCCTTTTTAGCGCCTCGCCAACTACAAGCTGCTGGGCTGATTTTAGGCCTAGAGTACCTAGAACACACTTCAGAAAGAGTCTACATAGGCTGTAGCGATGGCGAATATCGGGCAGAGTCTTGGTTAGGTTTATCCATGCTGAGGTTAGAACAGTTACAACTTCAAGCACCTATTATTGCTATTAGCCTTAAAACTAAAGGACAAATGCCATGGGCACCCTTGTCAGCACAATTATTTGAGCCTTTAGGGGGCAAACTTACAGCTGGACAGCTTATTAGCCGCTTACAAAATAAACTCGGAGACCATGCCGTACAACAAGTGTATTTGCGAGATGATCATCGCCCCGAACGAAGCTTCTATCAAGGTGCGCCCCAAAGTAGTTACCAGGCACATCAGGCTACAACATATTTACGCCCAAGCTTATTATTCACCCTGCCACAGGCCTTAAATCATAAGCCTGATCAGCAGTGGTGTATTTTATCTGGCCCTGAACGCATCCAAAGTGGCTGGTGGGATAACGTGAGCATTTGCCGTGACTACTTCATCGCACGCAACCCAACTGGACAGGTGTGTTGGTTATTTCGCACTCCCAGAGAAGAGTGGTTTTTACATGGCTACTTTTCATGAGTAGCAAACCTGTTGTCGATTATGCTGAGCTACATTGTTTAAGCAATTTTAGCTTTTTGCGGGCGGCTTCCCACCCCCAAGAGTTAATCCAGCAAGCAGATGCTTTAGGTTATAAAGCCCTTGCGCTTACAGACGAATGTTCAGTAGCAGGGGTTGTTCGAGCCTATCAGCATAAAAAAGAACATAATTTAAATATTAAGCTCATTATTGGTAGTGAGTTTTTACTTAATCCACACCAATCTGAGGCTCAAGAGAGCTTAATAGTACTCGCAAGAAATCGCTTAGGATATGCTCAATTATGTCAGCTGATCAGCCTTTCTAGGCAACGTTGTGAAAAAGGTAAATACCAAGTTTTTGAAAATGATTTTGACAATCTTAGTGAGTGCTTACTTATATGGAACCCCCATCCAAGCAGTAAAAGTTTATTAGGAGAAAAATTAAGTAGCCAATATAAAGACCACTTATGGATAGGCTGTCACCGGCGTTTAAGTGCCCTAGATCAGCGCCTACAAACCCATTGCCAAACCATGGCCAAGGCTTATGATTTGCCCATAGTAGCTCTTGGTCAAGTAATTATGCATAGCCCAGATCGGCAAATGCTACACGACACCCTGACAGCCATTCGTATTGGTATGCCTGTACATGCCTGTGGTTACGCTCTTCAGGCCAACCGTGAACATAGCCTACGATCGTTGGATAAAATCGCCAAACTGTATCCCCTCCAATGGATACAAACCAGTGTATTAATTGCCCAACAATGTAACTTTTGTTTATCAGAACTAAGCTATGAATACCCCGCTGAACTAGTGCCCAGTGGTTATGATGCCAACAGTTATCTACACTACCTTGTAGAACAAGGTAAAGAAATTCGCTTTCCTGCTGGGGTGCCACACGATATTGCCCTCATCATAGATAAAGAGCTTAGCCTTATCGCGTCCGAAGGTTACGCCCACTTCTTTTTAACCGTATATGACTTAGTACAGTTCGCTAAAAGTCAGCACATTTTATATCAGGGCCGTGGTTCTTCAGCTAATTCTGTGGTGTGCTATTGTTTAGAAATAACTGCCGTAGATCCTCGCCAAATACAGGTATTATTTGAACGTTTTATTTCTAAGGAACGGGCTGAACCACCAGACATTGATGTAGATTTTGAACATCAAAGGCGCGAGGAAATAATTCAGTACATCTATCAAAAATATGGCCGCCATCGGGCAGCTTTAGCTGCTACTGTTATCACTTACCGTTTTAAGAGTGCGGTGCGTGAAGTAGGTAAAGCCTTAGGTATTAGCTTACCCACACTTGAACTGTTTATTAAAAATGTAGATCACCAAGATCACAGTACAGAGTGGGATAAGCAATTACACAGCTTGGGTTTAGACAGCCAGAGCCATGTGGGCCGATGCTTTTTGGAACTGGTGCAAACACTACAAGGATTTCCTCGCCACTTATCACAACATGTTGGGGGGTTTATTATTAGTGCAGGGCCCTTAAGTGAGCTGGTGCCTATAGAAAATGCAGCCATGGCTGATCGTACTGTGATTCAGTGGGATAAAGACGATTTAGCAAGCCTTGCCTTACTCAAGGTAGACGTTTTAGCCTTAGGCATGCTTAGCGCTATAAGACGAGCATTACACATGGTGCACCACTATCACGGGCGTAAACTCAGCTTAGCTGACATCACTCGCATGGATGATGATGCCAAGGTGTATGCCATGCTCCAGCAGGGCGATAGTGTCGGTGTATTTCAAGTAGAATCCCGTGCTCAAATGAGCATGTTGCCACGTTTACAACCTGCTTGTTTTTATGACCTTGTGATTCAAATTGCCATTGTGCGCCCTGGGCCAATTCAAGGAGACATGGTGCATCCATTTTTGCGCCGCAGAGCGGGTAAAGAAAACGTAGATTACCCATCACAGGAAGTGAAGGGAGTGCTAGAACGTACCTTAGGTGTGCCTATTTTTCAGGAGCAAGTGATAAAGCTAGCAATGGTAGCAGCAGGCTTTAGTGGCGGAGAAGCTGATCGCTTGCGCCGCGCTATGGCCAATTGGAAACGTCATGGAGAGCTTGATCAATTCCAACATAAGCTTGTCAATGGCATGGTCAAAAGAGGTTATAAAACAGAGTTTGCAGAACGCTTATATCAACAAATTTTAGGTTTTGGAGAGTACGGTTTTCCCGAGTCCCATTCAGCCAGTTTTGCAGTTTTAACTTACGCTTCGGCTTGGCTTAAATACCACTACCCTGCAGCATTTTATTGTGCCATTCTCAATAGCCAGCCTATGGGTTTTTATAGTGCATCACAGTTAATTCAGGATGCCCGTCGTCATGGTCTTCAAGTGCTGCCGGTGTGTATTAATCATAGTGCTTGGGACCACAGTTTAGAATCTACTAAGACCGCAGAACTGGCATTACGCTTAGGCTTTCGGCAAGTGAAAGGAGTGCGCCAAATTCATATACAGCAGCTATTAAAACACCGGCCCAAACAAGGCTTTCAAGACCTTCCCCAAGTACAAACATTACACCTTCCTAGAGGCCAGCTAGAATCTCTTGCTAGCGCTAATGCACTCACCTGTTTTAGTGGCCACCGCTACCAAGCCCGCTGGCAATTACTCGACAATTATCAAGACCTACCATTACTGCACCAAGTGCAAGAAACAAACCCAGAGCAATTACCAGGGCCTGACGCTTTAGATGTGTTAACTGAAGACTATGCCAGCCTAAGCCTAAGCTTAGAACAACACCCCATTGCCTTGCTACGCCATGCAGGCCTTCTAAAAGGCTGCCTAAGCACTAGCCAAATGGTACATAAGCCTCATCAAAGTTTAGTCACTGCCGCGGGGATAGTTACTGGTCGACAAAGGCCCAGCACAGCCTCTGGTGTAACTTTTATTACCCTAGAAGATGAAACAGGAAATACTAACCTAGTGGTATGGCAAGGCACTGCCCGCGCACAAAGACAAGTTTATTTAAATGCTAAAATATTGAAAGTAAAAGGCATTTTAGAGCGTGACCCAGATAACCAAGTCACTCACATTATTGCAGGAAAGCTCATAGATTGTAGCCATTTGCTAGAACAGTTAAAAATCAGTTCTCGAGATTTTCATTAATCTGAGCACGTGATAGCAACCAAAACTTGATAGTATTCAAAGGCCTTAATATGTTTAATGTGATTTGTTGAGAATGGCTAATATAAGGCGCTAACCATTATTGCATTTGTCAGGGTTCCAGAATTCATCTTCTATGTCGCCCATAGAGAAAATTAAACCCACAATATCCGTAAACGAGAACTGTTCAATATCACCAACAGCGATGACATATTGCCCAACATTTAAACTATTAAACACTTTTATGTAATAGACCCCTGCTTTAAAAACCTCATTAGATAAAAAATTTTCACCGACCTCTGGGCCGTTCCAATACCACTGTTTACCATACTCTTCATACCATGGTGCCCAAGTAAAGTTTTCACCATCTGCAAGATAAATTGCATCAAAATCAGAATTTAGAACTTCAAATGAAAATTTACTTTCAAGTGCACATTCACCAATTTTGGCAGCCAAGATGCCGGCATAAAAATTAAAATCAGTGGCAGATTCTATTCGATAATAGTGAGGGTCACCTGTCAGTGTTGAATAGATAGCTTTTGATATTTCTGGTTCTTCTATTTCGTATGGTGCGTCAGCAGGGTATGTTGAGCTTTCATTTAAAACAGGTTTGTGGGCGTGCGCTTGGGCTAAAAACGCTAAAAGAACGACAGCTAACAGTGATTTTTTCATTGTGGTTACAATTCAATTCGTTATCTAAACACTGTACGCTTTTGTAAAGCTTAAGGCACTTAAAGTCCTCTTTTTTTACTTTTTTACAGTAAAAGCAGCTGTATACATCATGCTATTTAGAATTTAGCCGATTTAAATCACCATCTTAAAATTTATTTCCCATGGTAAGCACAGGAAAGCTAGTAAAGCCAAATCTACCTTCTTTTTCTGCTTGTTCTAATTGAAATCGCCATTGTTGTACCTTTTCTTCTTCCACACCCTGACTAATGGCAAAGTTAGCAAGCACCATTTCGGCATAAGTTGCAGGTGAGTTTTCGTGGCGCTGGGTCATCACAAAAGCCAATGACTCAGTGCGAATGTTACCGATGCCATGCTTAGCCAATCTACCGGGAAGCTCCATAGGTAACATTTGGTGATAACAATGAGCCTTAAAAGCTTCATGAATGATGTTGTTAAGCTTATCGTCAGCCCCGTGAAATTTGAAGTTATCCCACAACACAGACACATTAACAAAATTAGACTTAGGCTTTAATAGCCGTGCTACTTCAGCCAATGCAGCGTCCACGTCGTCTATATAGTCCAACGTTTGAATGGAGGCAATTGCATCACAAGACTCATTAGCTAGGCCAATATTGTTAGCCATGCCACATAAGAATTCAACATTACGCAAGGCATCACAACGCACCCTTGCAGCCTCTAACTGAGTTTCGCTCGGATCAAGTCCAAAGGCTTTACCGCTATCACCCACAGCAAGACCAATGTCTTCAATTAAATGTCCAGCACCGCAACCCACATCTAACGCAGTGTTACCCACCTGCAGGTTAAGTGCACTCATTACTGCAAGACGACGCGCCACACCAGCACTGCTACCAGCCATTTTTTGCTGCAGCACACTTGCACTACCTTCAAACTTCATATGTATTTTCCTTTACCCACAATGCAGAAGAGTCTGGCAGTTTAAAATGAATTGAAACAACCCATTAATAGGCTGTTATACCTAACATGTCGATATGCGTAACTGTTTAGACACAGTTAAAGGGGCTGCCCTGGCCAGGTCATTATTTACAAACTTAGCTTCTGGATTTTACCCATAACAACAAAGCAATAGCAGCCATGATAATGGGTGTACTATAATTTTGCACACTGGCTAGCATTGTGCCAGAGGATATTAGTGATGCATTTAATAATGCAAAAACAACCCAAATAATAGCTGCTAAGCGTGCAAATTTAGCCATACTAGCTGGCGCCCATGTAGGTACCATCCATTGTATGCTGGCAACAGCTGCTGCCGCCGTTGCCGTAAATTGCATTTGTGCATGAAGCGGTGCGGTTAACTCAACGCCAAATAGATCACCAGCTACCATTGCTGGAGTTAACGCCATCATTAAAACCCATAGGCCAGTATAGCCAGCACTGATTCGCATTATTAAAGACAAACTCACTATTATTCTCCTCACTAAACAGATAATTCAAGCCTAAGAAGGTGAGCTTTATTACACCCTCTTGGCAAAGTTGATTTTATTCAGTATAAGAGCATCCGAAGGTTTAACAAGCTGCTTATAAATACTGGCCATGCTGACACCTCCAGTATCAAACCATAAACGGTCTGACTATTGACTACCTATGCGTTAATAAAGCTTAGAGAGTCCTTTTGCTGTGCTGAAAAAGGCAGAATTATTTAATACGCTTAACTGGAAACCTTAAACTTTTAAGAGAGCGTTTAATCGTCTTGAGATGCGTCATGGTTTCTTCACCTAGCTTCATAGTAACGCCTACAGCAAGAACGTCTATCACCACCATTTGGGTAATGCGGGAGGACATGAGTGTGTTGAGTTCTTTGTCTTCATCTAAATCGATATACAAAGGAATCTGCACTTGCTCAGCTAGAGGGGTATCACTTGGGCATAAGGCAATAACTGTTGCACCCGCATCCATCGCCAGTTGTGTGGTGTGAAGTAGATCTTTAGTACGGCCCGTTTGAGAGACTGCAATCACTACATCGCCAGGCTGCAAGGTAACAGCCGCCATCGTTTGCAGGTGAGGGTCTGAATAGGCCGCAGCCGAAATATTGAGGCGGAAGAACTTATGCTGTGCATCACTACAGATAGGGGCAGAAGCGCCAAAACCATAACAGTCAACACGCTTAGACTGAGCTAAGGCAACAATAGCTTGCTCTAGGTTAGCGGCATCTAAATCAGATTTTACTCGCATTAGATTACCCATCGTGGAATCAAAAATCTTTTCTTTAAACTGCTCTACTGAATCACGACTATCTAGATGAAATTGCTGATAAGAGGTATTAGCACCGACAAACTGAGCAAGTTTAAGCTTAAAATCTTGGAACCCATCAAAGCCTAATGCCCTGCAAAAGCGCACTACAGTGGGCTCACTTACTGCTGCCGCCGCCGCTAAATCGACAATACGCATTTGTACAATCTTTGCACGATGTTCTAGCACATAGTCTGCCACCTTACGCTCAGACTTGCGTAACTGCGGGTGGGCTTGTGCGATAGTTTTAAATAAATCGAGGTTAGATGTAAACATGGGTTGAGCCGAAGCAATAAGCAATTAGGAACATTCTACCCTATTCGCTTCAGCTCAATCCACCGCCTATACTCAAAATTGTAAGGAGATATCCTTATGGCTAGCCATACACGCAGAAACTGTGGTGGCTACATCATCACTCATACGTTCTTGTAGACGCAATCCAATGCTGTCTTTAATCGCCAGGTCGTAGCTCACTAAAGCTGGAACCATGTCAGTTAGTGCACGTTTTCGCCATGTGATTTCTGCGGTTAGCAAAGCCATAGCTTCACTATGGTAGCCTTTGGCTTTTTCTGGGTTATATTTACTGCCCTTTAGCGCCCTTCGTGCTTTAGAGAGTTTAGACTTGATGCTGCTTACACCGGCAAACTCTCCCAAATTTCGCTCTTGTAACTTAATCGCTGACATCGCGTCCTTGGCGTCTAATTGGTCAATGTTAGCGGCAAGTTCGGCCACTCCCGGTTCAAGCTCAGCTAACTCTGGCGCTTGGCTTATCCACAAACGCATCTCAGTTATGCCTTCATAAGCTTCATCAGCGTTGCGGCGATATTGATTACGAGACTGCTTTTCTGCCTTGTTGAGCTTCTCAAATATAGGCCTTTGGGTTGCCCATACTGCAGGAATGCTAGCTTCTAAACGCTGATTCAACAGCCCCAGTTCATCAATACGTATGGCTAAATTAGATCTACGATCAGCATTTAACTCAATATCATCAAGTCGGCGTAATTGTAACTTAGCGTCTTCGACCAAGCGTTTATTGCGACGCACATTAAGCTGGATCTCACGCACTTGCTGATGCAATGGCTCATAGTTTTGTTCGAAGTCTGTGAGTTCAGCCTTAGCCTGATAAATGCTTTCTACTTTAACAAATGTTTGGCGTGCCTTAGTTAAACTGTCGTCTAACATCTGTGCTGCCGCAGAAGACACATAGCTGGTATCTGCCGCCGCCATCGAATCTATGGCCGCTACCAAACTAATTTTTTGATTGGCGTAAAGAGTGAGCACTTGCTCCTCTAAACACGGCTGAATGCGGGGATTCATAGGTGGTGGTGCTGACTCAGAAGTAAGGTAGGTGCGATTAGGAAGGTAGTTAACTAAACTGGGGAAAAAACCAGTGATGATTAACGCCAATATCTGCAGCCCAATAAATGGTACCACTCCTTTGTAGATCGACAGCGTCTTCACTACCTGGTCCGCCACACCCCGTAAGTAAAAGAGTGCAAAGCCAAAAGGAGGCGTGAGGAATGAAGTTTGAATATTTAAACCAATCATTACCCCAAGCCATACAGCAGTAACATTTGCGCTAGGGTCGGCCAACAATATTGGCGCCACAATGGGCACCACTACTACGGCAATTTCAATAAAGTCTAAGAAGAAGCCCAATACAAAGATAACTACCATGACTACGAAGAACTGCACCCAAAAACCACCAGGAAGACTTGTTAGCATGTGTTTCACTAACTCTTCTCCACCGAAGGCGCGGAAGGCAGATGTGAGCATGGCAGCACCAATAAGAATGATAAATACCATAGAGGTGGTTTTAGCTGTTTCTCCCATTACTTCATGCAAGGTAGTGCCTGTTTTAAATACCCGCCAGCCGCTCCAAGCAATAGCCATGAGCAATGCCGCTGAAGCAATCAAACCCAGTGTAACTCCAAGGCGGTCTTCATCAGTATTTATACTTTTTATATTGAGGTTAAAGTTAGCAACAATAAACCCTAAGCAAATGACCGCTGAAATTGCTATAAATGCTGGCCAATAGCGTTTTTCATCACGGTCATGCAACCGGTAGCCAGCCATCAACATAGCACCTACAGCACCTACAGCACCTGCCTGATTAACCGTTGCGACTCCCATTAAGATGGATCCCAGAACCACAAAAATCAAAGTAAGAGGTGGTAGTAGTGCCATTAATACTTTGACTAAGAATTGACGGTCATAAGCACCAGAATAGCCAATGGGTGGCGCCATTTTAGGACGGATGATAGCCGTGAAAAGAATATACAATATATACAAAGCAACCAATAACAGGCCTGGGATAAAGGCCCCCATAAACATGTCTCCAGCACTGGCAGAAGTTATATCCAGCACTGAGGGCATGGAAAATTCACCCGTAATTTCACGATAGGCAGCCTTGCGCATAGCACTGGCTTGATCAGCTGCGTTGCTGAGTTGGTCGGCTAATATAATAAGCACGATCGACGGAGGGATAATCTGGCCTAAGGTGCCAGAGGCACATATCGTTCCTGTGGCCAGTGAGTGTGAATATTTATTACGCAGCATGGCCGGCAAAGAGATCATGCCCATGGCAATCACCGTTGCGCCAACAATACCCGTGGTAGCGGCAAGCAATGCCCCAACGATAACGACAGAAATGCCCAAACCACCAGGCACTGGGCCAAACAACTGAGCCATAGTGACTAACAAATCTTCTGCTACTTTAGAGCGCTGTAGCATAATGCCCATAAAAATAAATAACGGAATAGCGATCAGCGTATCCCGCTCAACGTTCCAGTAAAGACTTCTAAAATTTGTCACCCCAGCACTAAGCCATTGCACTGGGCCACCTTCATGAAAGTAAGCGTCTGGGTTGTCAGCAAAAATCCAGCCCGCTAGGGCAGCTAAACCGATGGTGATGATAGAGGACCCTGGCAAAGAGAATGCCACCGGAAAGCCAGAAATAAGTGCCGTAATCATTAGTAGGACTAAGATTCCTAAAAACAGAAGTTCCATAACCGAGTGTCCTAGGGGTTAGCCGTAGTTGTCGCTGTTTCGCCACGAAGCACACCAAAGTGCTTGAGCAAGTAACTTGAAAATTGAATAACCATAGAAAAAGCAAAGATGGCTAAAAACCCTACCATGATGTATTTCACATACATACCATAGCCACTTTGAGACACTTCTACGCTAAGTAACGGACTGTTAATGCTACTCGTTCTATCCCACATGCCCAGCGTGAGAATAGTAAAACAAAGGGGGAGCCCAAGTAAGCTCACCCCGAATATATTAACCCAAGCTTTGGTGCGTGCCTTAAAATGGGTATAAGCCACATCAACACGGATATGACCTTCAAGCAGCAAGGTATTGGCAGCCGCAAACAAGAATAACGCAGCATACCAAAACCGGACTAGATCACCCATAAAAGCCTGTTCGTATGAGAAAACAAAACGGGTAATAACGATCAAAAATTCGGCCACAACCACTAACAGTGAAAGCCATATAAAGCCTAACCCTTTACTGCGCAGGGCAATGAAACAGGCTAATAGCATTAACGGGAGATGTAAATAAGCACCGCGAAACTTGGGTTTGCCTAATTCACTGGTGAGGCTTTTGCCAACAATAGGCTCTAGCATCAGCTCAATTCGCAAGAAAGACACTAACATGTCAGCCATGCCGACCAACAACACCATCCAAAAAGCAGCTTTTATACTTGTGGCTGCCCAATCTGAGACCCTAACTGAAAGATTCTGATAACTTTCGGCACGTAATTTAGACACATGAATGGCTGCTAAAATTGGCGCTGCCAAATAGCTCAATACCTGAAGCCACCCGAGGCCTGTGGCCGGACCCATAGGTGATTTACCTAGTAGGGTATTCACTGCTCCTGGCCATAAAGCCCAGAAGTTTAAAAAATTATTAAGCACAAAAATAACCGTAGCATAGACCACAGTAAAAGCTAGACTGCGAAGCAGCAAATCTTGCTTAAGTAAACCGCTAGGAGAGCTCAATGAGCTAGGCGAGTGTTGCATGGTTAAAACCATTAACTTAGGGGGGTGTATGAATAAATAGAGCATACCCGCGCACCTAGTGTGCGCAGGGTATGCCCAGGGTCAACGATTAACCGCCTAATGCGCGGTTACGTTGAGTTAGATACGCTTGATCCGAAATTTCTGCCCATGCGCCGATATCGGTACGTGCAGCAACAAAGCTCTGATGAATACGATTAGCCAAATCACTATGCTCTTGAACTTCGGCAAACACTTCTTCAGACGCTTCAGCAAAGCCATCGTAAATGTCATCGTTGAACTGGCGAAGCTTCACACCTTGATCATTCACTAAACGCTTAAGCGCTGCACCGTTCTTTGCATTGTACTCTGACATCATCACGTCATTTTCCATAGAAGACGCTGCTTCAATCATGAGTTGATCAGATTTACTCAACCCATCCCACCAAGTCTTATTCATGCCACAGGCTAGCATAGCACCTGGCTCATGCATTCCTGGGTAATAGTAGTACTTAGCAGCTTCGTAGAACTTCATTAACTCATCGTTCCAAGGACCAACCCACTCGGTTGCATCAATAGCACCAGAGATTAGGTTTTCATAAATCTGACCCCCTGGCAATGAGACAGGAGAACCACCTAACTTAGCGAATACGTCGCCACCAAGACCAGGCATACGCATCTTCAAACCTTTAAAGTCATCTACACTGTTTATTTCCTTACGGAACCAACCACCCATTTGGACGCCGGTGTTGCCACACATTAGGCCTTTAAGGCCGTAATCTGCGCCCAACTCATCCCATAATTCTTGGCCACCACCAAAACGAATCCAAGCGTTCATCTCTGTGTAGGTTAAGCCAAAAGGAACAGAGGTAAAGTAAGCCCAACCTGGGTGTTTACCTTTCCAGTAGTACTCAGCACCGTGGTACATTTGAGCATTTCCTGAACCTACCTCATCGAATGAGTCAAACGCTTTCACACGCTCATTGGCAGCATAATATGTTACTTGTATACGGCCATCACTCATGTCAATTAAACGTTGAGCAAAACGCTGAGCACCGGTACCTAAACCTGGGAAATCTCGGCCCCAAGTTGACACCATAGCAATCTCTACGCGTTCTTTGGCAATAGCTGGTGCAGCTATAGTAGAAGCAACTGCTGCTCCACCTAGACCAACCAAGCCTTTCTTTAATATTTCACGTCTTTCCATTTCTAAGTTCTCCAGTATTATTTTTTTTAGTCAACACAATAAAAAAGTAACATACTCACAACGGTGATATTTACCTTATCTGAAGTTACAATAGGTGTTAAGTTAATGCCCTAACTAACCCAAAAATTATCGTAGCTCCACTAAACATACGCTTTTAGCCCTAAACTGGCAACTAGACTAAAGCATAATGGTCAGATCAGTTGGGCAACGCACTATAGATTTGATTTAGGTGATATATAAACGCTTACTTGCCACACTCACACGGATACAATAATGGATGTTTCTCGCCTTTTAGATGAACTCAACAGCTCACAACGTGAGGCTGTTGCTGCGCCTGAAGAAAACTTACTAATATTGGCAGGCGCTGGCAGTGGTAAAACCCGTGTACTGGTGCATCGGATTGCATGGCTAATCGAAGCAGAGAATATTTCTCCTTGGTCCATTATGGCGGTTACTTTTACCAATAAAGCGGCACGAGAAATGCGTGCTCGTATCGAAAGCCTCATGGGCCTAGATACACAGCAATTGTGGGTGGGTACATTCCATGGTTTGGCTCATCGATTACTGCGCCGCCACTGGCAAGAAGCCGGCTTACAAAAAGAATTTCAAATTTTAGATAGCGATGACCAACTCAGCATCCTTAAAAGGCTGTGCAAAGAAATGCAGCTAGACGAGAGCCGATGGCCTGTTCGCCAGTTTCAACAATTTATTAATGGCTGTAAAGATGAAGGCAAACGTGCACAACACATAGAAACCCATGGTGACTTTCAACTGGACACGCAGGTAAAAGTGTATGCAGCCTACCATCAGGCTTGCGAGCGTGCTGGATTAGTAGATTTTGGCGAGCTACTGCTTCGTAGCCACGAGTTATGGCTCAATAACAGTGCTTTATTGGCCCACTACCAAGGCCGCTTTAAACATATGCTGGTGGACGAGTTTCAAGACACCAATACCATTCAATATGCTTGGCTTAGGGTATTGTCTGGCTCTGCCGCTAAAGTAATGGCAGTGGGTGATGACGACCAATCAATATATGGTTGGCGTGGTGCAAAAATAGAAAACATCCAACACTTTGAGCGCGATTTTGGTAATGCCATTACCGTTCGCTTAGAGCAAAACTATCGCTCTACTGGCACTATACTTAAAGCAGCAAATGGCGTTATTTCAAACAACAGTGGCCGCCTTGGCAAAAATCTATGGACCGACGGTAAGGATGGCGAACCCATCGCACTGTATGCTGCATTTAATGAAATGGATGAGGCGCGCTTCATCGTTGATCAGATTGATCAGTGGCAAAAAGATGGTGGTCTACGTGCCGAATGTGCCATTCTTTATCGCTCTAACGCCCAGTCTCGTGTATTAGAAGAAGCATTAATTCGGGCACAAATGCCTTATCGCATTTATGGTGGCCAACGTTTCTATGATCGCCTAGAAATCCGTAATGCCTTGGCTTATTTGCGGCTTATTAAAAACCGTAATGACGATGCCGCAATGGAGCGGGTATTCAATGTGCCTACCCGAGGAGTAGGCGCGGCAACTGTGGCTAAAATTCGCCAAAACGCCCGTACAGAAGGCTGCTCAATGTGGGACAGCACCAACCAAACTCTTGGCCATAGCTCACTGCCTGCGCGCGCGCACAATGCCATTGAAAGCTTCGTTAACCTTATCAACCGACTGGATGAAGAAACC
Source organism: Candidatus Njordibacter sp. Uisw_056 (assembly GCF_047730085.1). Lineage (NCBI taxonomy): Bacteria > Pseudomonadati > Pseudomonadota > Gammaproteobacteria > Pseudomonadales > Candidatus Njordibacteraceae > Candidatus Njordibacter > Candidatus Njordibacter sp. Uisw_056. The sequence continues at coordinate 2,755,482 of NZ_CP159830.1, forward strand.
AGCGAAATCGCCTTGCATGAAATGGTGGATCTGGTTATCCAGCAATCTGGCTTAGTACAGCACCACCTTAAAGAGAAAGGTGAAAAGGCCCAAACACGTATAGAAAACCTTAAAGAGCTAGTGAGTGCCGCCAAAGAATTCGCCAACTCTTGGAACCCAGTTCAGGAGTCTAACGACCCTGATGGCGAGCTAGACCCAGTGGCTACTACCCCATTAGCAGCCATGCTAGATCAAGCGGCGCTTGATGCTGGAGAACAACAAGCTGATGAATCAGAAGATAGTGTGCAATTAATGACCTTGCACTCAGCCAAAGGCCTTGAGTTTCCAGTGGTATTTTTAGGGGGTGTTGAAGAAGGCTTATTTCCTCACAAAATGTCACTTGAAGAAGGAGATCGTTTAGAAGAAGAGCGCCGCCTTTGTTATGTGGGCATTACTCGCGCTATGCAAAAACTGTTTATTTCCTATGCTGAAAGCCGCCGCTTACATGGCCAAGAAACCTTCAACCGGCCCTCACGCTTTATTGCCGAAGTGCCAGAAGGTTTAATGAACGAAGTGCGACTTAAGTCGAGCATTAGCAGACCAGTCACTGCCAGACCCACCCCAACCAAAAAGTATGACCGTTGGGGTCGTCATCAAGTGCTAGAAACCCCCGTGGTTGCCTTAGGTCAAAATGTACGACACCCTTTATTTGGGATAGGCACCGTAGTAAATTCTGAAGGATCTGGCCCTCAGGCACGGGTGCAAGTGAACTTTGAAAACCAAGGCAGCAAATGGCTAGTGTTAGCCTATGCGAAGCTAGAAAACCTATAGGTATAAACAATGAACACCCCAACCCCCGCCGCGAGCCCACAATTTGATACCACCTTTGCTAGCCTGCCAGAGCGTTTTTATAGCTATGCAAAACCCGTTCGCGTGGCTAATGCGGCACCTATTATCCAAAACCCAGCCCTTGCCAAAGAGCTAGGCATAGACCCTCAATGGCTAGCCTCTGATGAAGCCCTGCAAGTGCTGGCTGGCAATCAAACCGCCATGGGTTCCGCACCTATGGCTCAAGCCTATGCGGGCCACCAATTTGGTTCGTTTAACCCTCAATTAGGTGATGGCAGGGCTCATCTTTTAGGTGAAATTGTTTCACCAAGTGGCGAGCGTTTTGACTTGCAGCTTAAAGGCTCTGGGCCAACACCCTATTCTCGTCGGGGCGATGGGCGCTCACCGTTGGGCCCAGTGCTAAGGGAATACCTGCTTAGTGAAGCGATGGCAGCTTTAGGCGTACCGACGACCCGCAGCCTTGCTGCTGTGGCAACAGGCGAAACAGTAATGCGCCAAAGCCCTGCACCAGGTGCTGTATTAACTCGTATTGCACCCAGTCACATACGCGTTGGTAGCTTTGAAAATTTTGCCATGCAAGGCGATGAAGATGGCGTTAAAACACTAGCAGATTACTGCCTTTCGCGGCATTTTCCACATTTAATAAAGCAGCCACAGCCATACTTGGCATTACTCAATGAAGTGATAGAGCGCCAAGCCAAACTCATTGCTCAATGGCAAGGGTTTGGCTTTATTCATGGCGTAATGAACACTGATAACGTGCTCATTTGTGGTGCCACAGTCGACTATGGCCCCTGTGCTTTTATGGACGAGTTTAACCCTGATAAGGTGTTTAGTTCTATTGATCGCCAAGGCCGCTACCGTTATAACCAACAGCCTGGCATAGGCCAATGGAATGTCACCCGTCTGGCGCAAGCACTGTTGCCAATTTTGAATACAAATAGTGACCAGGCACTAGTAGATGCACAACAAGCACTTGATGACTATGCAAAGCATTATGGTATGGCATATCAACGTATAATGAGTAATAAGCTGGGTATGGGTGAGCCACAACCTGGCGATCAAGTATTAACGCAGCAACTCTTGGCCGTTATGGCTGAGCAGCAGCTAGATTTTACTTTGTGCTTTAGGTATTTGGTGGATCAAATAGCCACACCCACACAGCACCAGGCCATTGGCGACGCCTTTATTGCTCCTCACGAGTTATCTGTGTGGCTACAACAATGGCAGCAACGCTTAAGCACAGATCTGCAAACCAAGGAGCAACGCTACGAGCAAATGAACCGGGCTAATCCAGCATTTATTGCCCGTAATCATCAGGTTGAGTTGGTTATAAGAGCCGCCGAAGACATGGGCGATTACCAGCCCTTTTACGCCTTGTTAAAGGTGGTCCAGTCTCCTTGTAATTACCAGAAAAAACTAAAATCATTTGCCCTTGCACCCATGCCCCAAGAGGCTGTGCAGCATACTTTTTGTGGCACTTAGCCGCGCCCACAGGCAATAGAATCGGCAGTTAAAGTGCCTACCTACACCTCTAATAAAAATGTGACTGGGCCATCATTAGTAAGACTGACCTGCATATCGGCGCCAAACCTTCCTGTAGCCACAGGAAGGTTTTCCTTTGCTTTGGCTACAAAGTAATCATACATTTCTTCACCAAGGGCTGGAGTAGCAGCACTAGAGAAGCCAGGCCTTAAACCTTTTTTGGTATCCGCGACTAAGGTGAACTGACTAATAATAAGTATATTGCCACCCACCTGTTGTACATTGTGGTTCATTTTTCCATTTGCGTCAGCAAAAAAACGATAGTGAAGCACTTTGTGTAATAGCTGGTCTACTTTAGCTTGGTTGTCGTTTTTATCCACACCCAATAGCAACATAATGCCGTGATCAATCTGGCCAATGCATTGGCCTTCCACTTCTACTTTGGCTTGGGTAACTCGCTGCATTAGGGCTTTCATGAGTCATGATCCAAGCCATGGTTGCGACTATAGCCATTGACGCGAGGGCTAGACCAACCCTTCAAAGTCTCTGGCTTTGGCTGATATATTTCCACTTTGAGTGGGTAACACTTGGATGTATTACTAGAATGCTCGCTACTACAATCACCACCTGGGCAGGCTGATAGAGCACCTAACAAATCAATTTCTGCAAACAGGGTCAAATGATCCCCAGGCCTTACTGGGCTGGCTTTCATGAAATATTGATGCGTATCTTTACTAAACCCTGTGCACATAAACACATTTAGCACATCGTGTACTATGGCCTCTGCGGTATCCAGGGGTAGCTGAGTGTGAGCTAACATCGCTCGAGTAAGGTTGGAGTGGCAGCAATAATGGTACTCGTGCTGACCTAAAGCCTCATTGGTATAGGGGTCACATCGGGTGCCAATCACATCGTGCACGCTACCCCCAAAGCTATCCCAACCATACCAATCTAGCGTGTCATCAATCACGGTAGCCATGGGCCTTAGGTAGGGCAAATTACTCCATAATTTATCCCCCGTGCTCACATGAGTGCCGTGTAAAGCCCGGGTTTTACCACTAAAAAACCGTTCGTTTAAGTTGTCTTTGTGCCATAGGTTTAAATCCCCTACTTGAGGGCCTTCTACACTGACAATACGAAATACATGTCCCTTTGGCACTACGAAGCTGCGCGCGTCCCTAGCAGGGATAGTAATGCAATCCACAAGCGTCATGCCTTGCTGTAAGTTGCTGTAAAATGCCTCATCGAAGGCAGGTAGGGTATCATTGGGATAACACACCACTGGCGCTATATCCAAGCGCTGCTGGGCGTCTGCTGGTGGTGCATAGTGAGGTGTGTTTTTCATCGTTTGGCCTTATTAAAATGGATGCCTTTAAGCAAACTTAATCACAAGTTTGCCAAAAATTTCGACATACTTTAAAAATAAAGTTAATATAAAACATGGGCTTAACAGCATTAAGTGGGTTTTAAGCACCCTACCACCACCCCAACGTCCTTCCATTACCAGCAATAATAAGAACACAGGTTACCACATGTAAAACTATCCAGAACGTTCTGAAAGCTAATGCTTTTTTGACATCAGTTTGAGCTATTGGCAGGAACTCTGGCTTGTCTTCGTCACTTACACCAATAGGCATACCAACTGTTCTGGCCCATACTTTTAAAAATCTTCGTTGACCACTCATATGTGTATTTTTCAGTTGTAAATTTTAGACTTTAAGGTAATTTTAACTTAGTTTAAAGCTAAATTTCACTTCACTAATAAAGTGGTCCTTGTGGCACCCAGCATTAAGTTTAGGCACTTTAGCCTACATGGGTATGCACAGTAGAAGTTTACTGCGGGTCAGAAGCGCCAGCATCATGCTCCAGCCATTGCTATGCCGACACAGTCTCATTATCAGTGGCGACCTCTTGAACAAGAGAACCATCAGACAGGGCCAGTGTCTCACCCTTTAAATAAGTAGAGTTACCCTATGGGTTGGATAAAGTGATGCTTATATTCAAGGCGAAGTTCGTTCTTTAAAACTTTACCCATGGTATTTCTTGGCAATTGTTCCACGAAAAAAATGGCCTTAGGCCGCTTGTATGATGCTAGCTTTTGTTTCAGACTAATTTTTAAGTCACTCTCATTAATACTGCCCTGCAATGCAAGCACCACAACGGCTAACACGCCTTCACCAAAATCTGGATGCGGCGCACCAATCACTGCCGATTCGTAGACTCCCTCTAAGTCGTCCAATACAACTTCTATTTCTTTAGGGTAAATATTATACCCCCCAGAAATAATGAGGTCCTTAGACCTCCCCACAATAGATAGGTAATTTTCATTATCCATTATGCCAATATCACCTGTTATAAAAAATCCATCTTGACGGAATTCTTGTTTAGTTTTTTCAGGCATTTGCCAATACCCCTTAAACACATTAGGGCCTCGTATTTCAACAGATCCAGTCTCACCCCGAGGTAATTCTTTACCCGTATCTGCATCTGCAATACGCACTTCCACCCCCGGCAGCGGCATTCCTACCGAGCCTGCACGTCGTTCACCTAGATACGGATTAGACGTATTCATATTGGTCTCTGTCATGCCATAACGCTCTAAAATTGCAGTGCCAGTAATAGTTTGCCATTGCTGATGAGTTTCTGCTAATAAGGGGGCAGAACCGGAAACAAATAACCTCATATTGGCAATGACCTCAGGGTTAAGGTTGGCAGACTCTAGTAACCTAACGTAAAAAGTAGGCACCCCCATGAGCACAGTGGCTTTGTGCATCACAGATATAATCACTTCACTGTCAAACCGAGGCATAAGTAACATTGAAGACCCTGTGCATAGGGTAATATTAATGGCCACAAATAATCCATGGATATGGAAAATCGGCAGCGCATGAATCAACACATCACTGCTCTTAAAATGCCAGCATTCTTGCAACGATTGGGCATTAGATACAAGATTGCCATGAGTAAGCATGGCACCCTTAGAGCGACCTGTGGTTCCTGATGTATACAGAAATGAGGCTAGGTCATCTTTGGTTCGAGCGACCACATTAAATTTTTCCGTTGACGAAGGTAATGTATCGATCAGGGTCCCTTCACTATGAGCTGATAGGGTCAGCACCGTGGTTACTCCAGCTTGGTCAGCCAATTCCTGCAGGGCAGGTAGCTTTTCTGGGTCACAGACAAAAATTCGGGGTTTAGCATTATCTAAGAAATATTCAAGCTCTGAGGGGGTGTACGCTGTATTTAGAGGCAGAAAGATGCCTCCTGCTAGTATGGTTCCTAAATACAATTGTATCGATTCCATGGATTTCTCAACCTGCACAGCAACACAGTCTCCAGGTTTTAGGCCGGCCGCCTGCAGAGCAATAGCATGCTTTTCAGCAGTCTCAAACATCTCCCCATAGGATACGATTTTGCCATTTAGATCTTCTGCACACACGGAATCATTACGACCTACCGAAGCAGACCTTAAATGGTGGGCAAGATAATTAGTGTCATACATTGGCCATGTCCTCAAAAATTATATTTAACAAGCCTACCCACCAGATCTGCAAAAATAGTAGTTTAGTTATAAGCGGGTGCTTCCTAACTTTGTTCACTCATATTGAAATTAAAAAGGCTAACCATAACCCCCAAAAAATTTTTAGCCTAACTCTACTAGTGTCTGCCTGAGTATTATTTTTGACTAAGAAGGTAGCCACCACCTGGGGCTATAGGATCAAGTTTTAAGGTATTTAAAATTTCGTAAGTCGTTGCAACAGCTGCTGAAATTGTAGGAATGCCTGACGCTTTCTCAATTTTTTCAATGGACGGTAAAGAAGGCATCTGCACGCAGGCAGATGCAACAATGGCATCCACACCAGTAACGTCTAATCGTTTCCAAAGCTCAGCAGGGGCATTAGGATCCTGGGCTGCAACTTGCAAATTATTTTGAATTTCAAGCGCCATAAAATCTTGTACTTCAATACCTTCACTTTCAATATAATCCACCACCATTTTAGTGAGCGGTTTCATATATGGACAGATCATGGACACCTTTTTAGCCCCCATAGCATGCAGTGAATCAACTAAGGCCCCTGCCGAACTTACTATAGGAGTAGGCAGTCCATTGGCCACACATGCATCATAAAGCCTCTTTTGTGACACTTTATGATAGCCTACACCACGGCTCATAATGGCTACTAGGCAAGCATATGCCTGTACCTCAACAGCAGCATCTGATAATTCAACGGCACAACGCAAACTGTCGTCATCCATGCGTTCCAACTCTTCTTTTGAAACGTTTTTCATACGCATTCTTGAAGAATGAAAAGTAAAGCGATCAGGAAGAATTTGTTCACGGGCATGCAATAATGCAGGAATTTCCGTTTCCATGGTCACATTTGAGCTAGGCACAATGAGTCCAATACGGCGATACAAATTAGGTGGGTTCATAAAGGTTAAATCCAAAGTAAAGCGTTTTAGAGAGGTTTTGATTAATTCAGGACGATGTGGGTTACCAAACAAGGCCCTAACAATTCTGAGGTGAAAAGTTAGAGCAAGTCTTAAATCATAACGATGACCCCATTAACGTATTAGGTAACCAGGTTGCAAGGCTTGGCATTAGACAGAGTAATAAAATAGCCACCACCATACAGCCGACAAAAGGCAACGAGCCAAGCAAAACAGATTTCAAAGGTATCTGAGGCGCAATCCCATTAATGACATAGAGGTTTAAGCCCACCGGGGGCGAGATTAAACCAATTTCCATATTAATGGTCAGCACTACCGCAAACCAGATAGGGTCAAATCCAGCATTCACTATGATAGGTAGCAATATAGGTGATGCCATTAAAATGACCGCAACAGGGGGTAAAAAGAAACCAGCAATAAGTAGGAAAATATTGATGATAATCATCAAGTACCATCGATTGATATCAAGCGTGCCAATCCACTCTGCAATAGATTGAGTGATAAATAGGCTAGATAACATATATGAAAATACACCTGCTGCTGCGATGATAAATAGAATCATCACACTCTCTTTAGTACTGTCTCGAAACACAACCCATAAGTCTTTTGGACTAGTTAAGCGATAAATAACCATAGCAATAACAAGGCAGAGTAAAGCCCCCACTGCGGCTGTTTCGGAAGGTGTCGCAACACCGCCGTACATTGAATAGAGCACGCCCACAATAATGAGAATAAAAGGCAATACCCGTGGCAAAATTTCAAATTTTTCACGCCAGCTGTAAACAGTCTTAACCATTAATGCCTGATTACCAGAGCGCCAAGTGGCGTAAATTGACCAGGCCATAAATAAGGTTACTAGCATCAGCCCTGGAATGACTCCCGCTAAAAATAGGCGACCAATAGATGTCTCAGTAGCAATGCCGTAAACAATCATAGTGACTGACGGCGGAATTAAGATACCCAAGGTACCGCCAGCTGCAATAGAGCCCGCAGCAATACCCTCTGGATAGCCACGTTTGAGCATTTCTGGAATGCCCATTTTACCAATGGCTGCGCAGGTTGCTGGGCTAGAACCAGACATAGCAGCAAACATTGCACAGGCGCCTAGATTAGAAATCACTAATCCGCCTGGTACTCGGGTCAACCAGCGTTCCAGCGCTTCATAAAGGTCTGCACCTGCTCTAGTTGATGAAATAGATGCGCCCATAATAATAAACATGGGAATTGATAAGAGTGCAAAGCTGTCAAGCTTTCCAAAGAATATTTCTGGCATTAATGCCAACGATGGTGCGCCATCAAATATCAAAATAAATAAGCCAGAGACTACCAGCAATCCAATGCCTACAGAGATACCTGAAAAGAGTATTAAAATAGTACTGGCACCCACCAAGGCACCTAACAGTAGAGGATCCATTAATCTGCTTCCAGGCCAAAAGGCGCTTCAAGTTTTAGTACAATAGCAGCTAAGTCAGACGTTAATTGCAGTATGAGTAGGCTAAAGCCAATGGGTAAAGACGAATAGACGATCCACAAAGATGGTGCCCAAACACTGTCTGAGGTCCAACCTCGGGTAAAGGCTAAATGCCAAAATTCATAACTGAACCACAACATAATTGAAATGGTGAAAATAGAAATTGAGTAGGTGAAGATGGCTAAGAAATATCTTCCACTTGGGGGTAACATCAGAGGAATTAAATTGACATTAACATGCCCACGCAGTTGCTGGACAAATGGCAGGCCAATTAATGTGGCTGCAACAATCAAAAATACTACTGCTTCAGTTTGCCAAACAGTTGACCCATTGAGCACGAAGCGCACAAAGATCATTTGGCAGGTAATAGCAATAGCTATAACGGTCATTCCAGCTGAGCACCATCCAGACAGGGTAGACAGGAAAGCAACAACTTTAAAGAAAACAGGTTTATGTGTTTTAGCGCGCTCAGCATTACTGTGTGCATTACCACTCATTTAATTACCTTTTTTATTAATTTTTGGCCTAACTTAAGGGGCCTTACTTGGCATTGTTCATCCCAAGCAAGGCCTATTAGTTTTTACTAGTCAACTGATAAGGCTAGGTCAAGCAAGGCTTGTCCATCAGCAACCGAGTTCACAAACTCTTTGTAAGAGGTTTCTACTGCAATATCACGCCATGCATCAAAATCGGCCTGGGTCATTTCTGCAATTTCAACACCTGCATTACGGAACGTTTCTACTGATTTAGCATCTTGTGTTTTAGCTTCCTCTAGATAAAAGGCTTCAGCTTTTTTTGCAGCAGCTAATAGCGCTGTTTGTTGCTGAGCATTTAAACCGTCAAACTTATCCTTACTCATGATCAGTGGCTGATACAAGAACCACAAAGCTATATTTTCAGAAGCTGGGGTATAGCACTTAACTTGCTCATAAATACGATAGGATACAAAGGATGATGATGAGGTGTTTGCAGCGTTAAGGACGCCAGTTTGCATTGCACTATAAATATCGGCTGAACTCATAGAGGTAATTGAAGCACCCGCGCCTATTAACATTTGCTCAAATGATTTGCCCGCAGCACGTATTTGTAGCCCCTTGACATCCTCAGGCTTAACGATGCATTTATCTTTACCCACAAAACCGCCAGCAAGATAGCCGTGCACCAACACCATGACGTTATCTTCAGCCATTTTGTCTTGCAAAGCGGCCATAAATGGCGATTGAGTTAGACGTGCGGCATGATCATGGTTTTTTACTAAACCTGGCATCAAGGTTAAGCTTACGGCTGGTTGCTGCCCAGCAGCATAGCTTAAAGGAAACACAGACATGTCTAATAAGTTTCGACTGATATAGTTATACTGTTCCTTAGGCTTTACCAAAGACTTTGAAGGAAATATTTTGATGTTAAGGTCGACACCTGCAGCAGCCACTTCGTCAGCAACAATTTGCGCTACCTTGTGACGCACGTCTTTAGTAGACCACTGATGAGAAAGTTTAAGCTCAGTGGCATTAACAGCCCCTGATAGAGTTATTATTGCAGCACATGTCGCTGTTGTTATTGTTTTTAACTGAAACATTTTTGTCTTACTCCTATGATGTTAAAAATCACTTCTATATGTTTAGGCGGTGAGTAAATTTAGGCCTACCCTCTGAAAAGAAACTTACCAACAGCAGGTTATTACCAAATAAACTGCGTGTAAGCCACTTCAAATTACACCAACCCTGACATAGGTGATGACTCATATTATTATAATAAGTATACGTATACAACCTATAAAAATACATATAGAGGATATATATAGACATTGCATAGCTAAATACGATTAAATAGGGCCGTGAAAAATTGATATATGAATATTTGGAATAATTGATGACCCTTGCGGCAGACAAACTAATAGCTCAAATCACCAAAGAAATTTCCTCAGGGTTATTGCGACCAGGTGATCAACTAGAAGAAACCGCTTTAGTAGAGCGCTTTAGCGTTTCGCGAACCCCTATACGTGAAGCTATTAGGGCAATGGTTGGATTTGGCCTACTAGAAACCAGGCCTAGAAAAGGGGCTATTGTTCGAGTTTTAACACCCAAGGAATTACTTGATCTATTTGAGGTGGGCGCAGGTTTGGAAGGTATGGCATGCAGGTTAGCAGCAGCGTCTCTAACAGAGGACCATGCGAAAGCTATTAAAAAAGCTCTAGACAATTGTAAAGCTGGGGCTGATACCAGCGATAAAGTTCAATATAGCATCGCAAACCTCGAATTTCACGCTGCTATCCATGCAGCCACAGATAATCATTGGCTCATTGAGCAGCTTCAAAAAATTGGCATCCACATTAACCCTTACCGCTCTTTGCCCTATGATATTAGAGGCCGTCTAGCAAAATCTATTCAAGAGCATACCATTATATGTGAAGCCATCCTTGCGGGTGAAGGCGAGAAAGCCAGCGAGCTAATGCGGGACCATATATTGCTGCAGGGTAAACGCCTACCTGCTGTGTTAAAAATGAAGTCCCAGCAGGTGGATTAACGTACCCACACCCCCCTTTCTGTTTGGGGCGAAGCACTATTTTACTCAGCTAGTGATCACTAATCCCAACTATCTACGTCTTTTTGAACCATATGAAACTGTTTGACCCCATCAACCAAGCAATAGTCCATAGCGTCATCCACTGTTGTGCCACTCAACTTAGCACGATTAACATACGCTCGTAGCTTGCTGTGCTGATCTTTAGTCACAGACTGAGAGTTTCCAACCCAGTAGATGATATGGACTAAAGCATCTTTATGCTTCTTTTCTTGTCTAAGAAGATTGGCTAAATCTTTACTGACGTGTGAATCAAGCGCTACAAGCGCATCTGCACCTGCGCTCTGGCTAGCCGTATACTTACTATAAAACTGCTTTTGGGCTTGAAGTAAGGCCCAAGCCTCGGTGTTGTTTTTTTCACGCATGGCTATCTGCGCTTCATTTCCTTTATCTAGCGCCAACAACAAGTAGTCTGCATCCTCAGCCACGCTCGCTGCGGGCTCAGTATCGAAGTCTTCTTCTGTTACCACATTAGAAAGGGCTTCATCCCCTCCATTGTTTTCATTATGCTGCTTGGTTGTCATATGTTTTTTAAATTTCTTCCATAACCAAGCCAATACCAGCACAACAATTAATATATATAAATAGTCAACCATAATAATTACATTCCATAGCAAATTAACCAGAGCACTTGCCTCCAGTTTAAAGGGGTAGGCCACTCCATACGATCATAACCACTTCAATGCTGAAGTTCTAGTTCAGCACTATTAGAGATAAGGTGGAGATGGCCTAAAACCAAACATATGAGCGTTTTTCTATGTGAATTGATTGCAGAACCAAATTCACAATGCGGCTATAAAGCCTGCAATAATTATCTTTACTCTCCTTAAAAGTGCGTTAGCGAGATTATGGGGATGCCGTTTCAGGGCCTAGCCACCTGGATTCTAGAGATATAATCCATGCTCTATAAAAACTCAGTTTAGAGTTACGCCTTGCAGCTTAGGCTTTTTTAAAGCGCACCTTAACGTCAGGTTACTATCCTTAATAAGGCTTTTAAAACAAACTAAAATGACTTCTTTAGTGTCAGCGGTCTCCAGAGTAAAGGTGGAGGGCCGCTAGGAATGCCTCCCATAAAAGTTTGAGCTGAGTAGTTATCGATAGTTTACTATTGTGAATTGACTCTAGTACTGGGCACTCAATTATAAACACACTGGTGGAAGCGCCAATTAAGAACTTTTCTTATAAAAAATAGTATAAACTAAATGAAGTTGGCAGTGTTAGAGCACATAAGCATTAGCGCACAAAGTTCATTGACGTAATTTTTATGGTCACCGTTAATCGGGCGTTTGCATGTAACCACCACTTGATGGTCGTATAAATAGATAGGATGTATAAATATGTTAACAACAAATATTAGAATGAAAATATTTGGGTCAGTGCTGGCCCTGACAATAGCTGGGCCTGCCCAGGCAGGTGAAAATGGCTGGCAAGACATCGATCTACCTTTAACTCAGAAACAATTTTGTCGCGTATATGAAAGTAATGTCGAAGCGTTAAATATTGCTATTAATTCACGCAATGACATAAAAATGAATGTGGCTTTAGATAACATAGAGCAAGATTTGATTTCTTTACTACCGGGTTATCAGTATGAAAATTGGGTTGGAAAAATGCGAACTGTTTCCCAGGGCCCAGACGGGAATGTAGGTGTTGAAGTGAGCATTCAGTGCAACCTAAGCCTAGCATCTGGCAACGGTAGCAAAGAGGCCAACAACGCAATACGTTCAATGGACATCACACCTGAAAGTCGTTTATATAGAGAGCTGTCTAAGCTGGATTATGACGACTATGTATTAATGTCAGGCCATCTAATAGATTTTGAAAATGGTCCAACTGCAGCGGGTGATGATGACAAATTCAGGAACAGTGGATCTTTTATTGTTAATATGACCAAGTTAAGTAAATACTAAAAATAAGGAATTGGTTATGCCGTGGCGCCTGGCAGTATTGACATTTTTGTTCAGCATTTCATTACTCAGCCATGGCGCAGGGGCGATAGTGCTCCCTGAGCATGATTCAGTCACTTATAACCGCATAGTTATATCTACAAACGAAGCCCGCAAGGCAAGCGATGTTTGGATAGTGGTGAATGTAAAGCTTTATGGTACCAAAGTACTTGGTAAAAAGTTTCTTAACAACTCTGTCGAGTTCTCTTACGACTCCCACTTCATGGGCAACCGTGCTGATTTGGGGTTAAAAATAGCCAACTCCTCTTCTCGTGTGGCGGCAAGCATATCCAAGGCAGTTTCACGTGGCAAATATAAGCAACACAAGAGAGATTGGGGGGTAAGCATGTATGTTGGTGCCGCAAAGTATGGCCGCCAACAGGATATGACGCAATTTTTATATGGTGCCAAGGCCAACAGTGAGCAAGATTATATAATGCTAGCGTGGATGTTGGCCAATTCGAATGACATCATAAAATATGCAGTCGAGAATGACTCAAGGATGTCTTCGAGGGCAAAAATTGGTTGGAGAAAAGTGGGTGATTTCACTCGTGCTGCTTATGGTGGCAGTGTTAGCAATCTTAATAAAATTTTGGCCGCTGCCGACGATAAGACGCCATCAGCAAGCACAGCCAAAATAGTCGCAAAAAAACTCACCCCCCAACTCTCCTTTAAAACACGTGATTTAATAAATGGATTGGAAAGCAAAAATAAGCAATTAACATTTCAGGTTAAGTCATTGAATGAACGCTCTACATACCTGAAAAAGCAAAGTGAAAAATTCATTGCAGACACAGCTTCATCAACGAAAAAGCTTACATACGCAAATAAATCACTGACCTTTCGAATTGAAAAACTAAATGAGTGGATCGTCTCTCTTAAAGAGGAAAATGAAAAACTGTCAGCCAAGGCACAGCTAGTCAGCCAAGGACCCTCTTCGGCATTTTCTACTAAATATCGCCTTTTCATACAACGGGTAAAAGGCCAACAACAAACACCTTTAGGGTACATTACACTCGCATTAGAAAATGGAAAGTTAGTAACCGCTAGTCGTGGAAAATCTTTTATGAAGAATTATCTGCCAACGCAAGTGGTTGGAACCTATGCAGATGATGGTGATTTTAAGCTTTTGATTACTGCTGATTTTATGAGAGAGGGGGCTTCCTTTCAACGAACTGATATGACCATTAAAGGGAATTTATTTACACCAAAGAGTATAACAATAAAAGACCAATACAGTGTTTTTAACTTCAGTGCACAAACTCTTATAGAAAAAGAGGCCCTCGGCTGTTATCGATACAGAGCAAAGGCATTTATTAAGCCATCGAAAACAAATCAACGTTGTGATGCTGGCACTATTTATATTTCCAGTGCTGAGATGGCTGCAAAAAAACTATCTTTGGCTAGTAGCCAAATGGTCATTAAAATTATCGATAACGCAAAAAAAATCAGTAGCCAACAACAGCAACTTATTATGCTGAATACAAAATTAGGCAAAGCAATAAACAACCCACCTCAAAGTAAAATGGTTAGCCAAACTCAAGAGCGTAACAAGGAGCTTGTACTTGAGGTTGGGGTATTAAAGCAGCAAATGGCTATGAATGCTAAAACAGCAGAAGCCACATTAAACCAGCCCCAAAGTAAAACTGTTAAGAAAACTAAGCAACGTAATAACCAGCTTACCCTTGAGGTTGTCTCGTTGAAGGAGCGTATAGCTGACCTTAATAGTAAACTGCTAACTAGCGAATTGGCTGCGTTTGAGGACGCTGATAAGATTGCCCTGGGTTTTTGTGTAAGTACAAAGCTCAAACACATATATGCCATTGCCTCTAATAATTCTTGCGTAACACCTTACGTTGAAATGGACCAAGCAAGCGTGATTGGTTTTTCACAAGCATCAGGTATTGAGGATGTGACAACATGGCCATGGGTCTCCGTAAAATCATTAACAAATGCCCAAATTAAAACAATTCAGTACCTTTTGGTGCGTGAGGGATTTTCAACTTCACAACCAGATGGTTTACTTGGGCCCAAAACCATCAAGGCGATACAGTCACTGCTAAGTAAAATAGGTAGCGAGCAAAGTAATAAGGTTGTCAGTAGCCAGCTTTATTTACAAAAAGACTTGCTTGACCTTTTGCTAACCAATGCTCAGCTGGCTGAAATAAAAGACCTGCAAAGGCAAACGGCTGAATCCAACAATGTAATAAACATAAAAGATGATCAGATCAATCAACTATCCATTAAAATTAATGGCCTAGTTAAAACGGCTTCCACTAGGCGACAAGTCGATGAGGCCGCCTATAAACTAAAAGTATCTAAACTGAATGACCAAGTTAACAGCCTTAACCAACAAATAGCTGAAAAAAATACAACACAAAGGCAGAGTTTGTTGTCTAAAAATGCTGTGGCAAGCCAACTCACCTCAGACTTGGTGACTGCCGAAACAACCATTACAGCAAAAGATGCTGAAATTAAACGTCTAACTAATGAATTAGCTGTTGTAAAAGTAAAGTCTAAGAATAATCAAATAAATGACTCTTCATTTATGGAAACCTTAAGTGACGAGTGGCGCCCATTGATTGTGGACATGCCACTTACAGAGCGTTTATTTTGCGATCTGTACCACGACTTTAGACTCAAGAAAGATAAGGCTGAAAAGTCAAATAATCAAATTCGGGTCAACATGGTGCATCGATCCTTCCAAGAAGACTTAGATAGCCTGCTCCCTCGAGGCTCACTCGATCAATGGATTGTGAAAGTGTTACAGGTATCTCAGGTGGCCGGTGGAGATGCCGCAATAATTGCTGAGCTGCCATGTGATGTTCTTGTCGGTTCTGGCACAATGAATACAGAGGAAGGCTCTGATGATCAATTGAGCTGGGTGGCTACAATTCCCTATAGCTCGAGGCTCTACAACGAATTAGCAAAGGTAAGTATAGGAGACTTTGTTAACGTTTCTGGAACATTTGTGCAAATTGAAGCATTTAAATCTGGCAGAAACGAGACCTTTTATGCATCTAACAGCATTGGCAAAAACCCTTTAGTGGCAGAGTTGGGGTTAGATAAAGATCTATATCTACTGGACTTAGCCTATTTCATGATGTTGCGTTAATCGATAAGCTAAGACCATTTATAGCGGTCGTAACCAATACGTTGCTGCGGCCGCTACCTTCGCCTAACAGATCGTGAGTGACCTATCAGATTAAAACCAAAAATTTTCTCGTAATTAACGTGTTACGGGTTAGGTGTGTCTGTCATAAAGCACATACTGAAGTGGGTCATTAAGTATTTACTTAAGCACCGTTAACAAAACACAAAGCCTCTTTTCCCACTTTATTTTTGTTAAAATAGATAGCTACAAGGATTGTTACGTATGACCTGCTCATTGTGTGACCATTCACATTCATTTTTAAATTCAAGGGCAGCTTTTAGCGTTGCCGCCGCTTTTTAAAAAGTGACAAATATTATGAAAGAAACAGTTATTATTGTATGGTTTAAACGTGACCTGCGTATCAATGACCACAGCCCGTTGCTAGCAGCCTCTAATTTAGGCCTGCCCGTAATACCACTGTATGTGGTGGAGCCTGATTATTGGCAGCAAAGCTTTAGCTCTAGTCGTCATTGGCATTTCATTTATGACTGTCTGTCAGACCTCAATATTGCTTTAACACAATTGGGACAACCTCTTATCGTTCAAGTAGGAGAAACCTGTGATGTCATCACTCGCTTGCATTCAGAATATAATGTTCAAGCGATATACGCACACGAAGAAACGGGAAACCTCTGGACCTACCAGAGGGATATCAGGGTTAATAAGTTATGCACTACCTTGGATATTCCACTGCATGAATACCCACTCAATGGCGTCGTTAGAAGGCTTAGCTCTCGTGATGATTGGTCGGCTCTTCGAAATAAACGCATGGCTGAAAGAATTGCACCAAGGCCCTGCAGCGTAAAGCCCTTGTTAAAATACTCATCAGAACCTTTGCCAGATAAATACCATCCTATGTTCGGTAAAACTTTTGTCGGTACAGTGCAGCAAGGTGGCCGCGTTAAAGCAGTTGACGATTTGAGAGGGTTTCTAAAACATCGGTCCAGCCAATATCTCCACCATATATCTGCGCCAGGTTTATCGTCTACTTATTGTTCGAGATTGTCAGCGCACCTTGCGTGGGGAAGTCTCTCTGTGAGGGAGGTTGTTCAATCAATCAAAAAAAGAAAACAGCAACTTAATGCGGAAGAAAAAAAGCGCTTTGGTCGCAATTTAACCGCATTTAACTCAAGGCTGGCATGGCGCTGTCACTTTATACAAAAAATTGAAGACCAACCCTCCATTGAAACCCACTGTATGCACCCTGCCTTTGAAGGCCTGCGTGAGAGTGAACACGATGAACTAAAATATAAAGCATGGGCTTCAGGGCATACTGGATACCCATTTATTGACGCTTGCATGCGCAATTTGATTGCTGAAGGGTGGATCACTTTTCGAATGCGCGCCATGCTTGTGAGCTTTGCTAGCTATCAGCTTTGGTTGGATTGGCGCGTTGTGGGCCATCATCTAGCCGGTCTATTTACCGATTACGACCCCGGCATTCACTATAGTCAGCTGCAGATGCAATCAGGTGTTACCGGCATAAATTCAATGCGTGTCTACAATCCAGTTAAACAATCAATTGAACATGATCCAACTGGTGATTATATAAGGCACTGGGTTCCCGAATTAAAAGACCTTCCGAACGCCTTTATTCACGAGCCCTGGAAGTGGGGTAAAAACTTAGTGGATGATGATTCACTTTTATTAGGCACTATTTACTCGCACCCTATTGTCGACCATGAGTCAACAGCAAAAGAAGCAAAAGACAAGCTAACGAACGTGCGCAAAAGCGACTATTTTAGGGCCATCTCAAATTCGGTTTATATTAAACTGGGCAGTAGAAAAAAAAGGGCCAATAAATCGAAAATAGTAATTGATGAAGACCAATTAACACTGTTTTAAACTATGTATTTTTTAATCGTATTTAATTTCCATGCCTAAATGACTATGGTGGGGAAGTATTCCTGTGGCTACTAACAAACCTCAGATAAGCATAGGGGCGAAAGGGGTAACTTGTTGTTGGGTTAACTGTGGCGGCTGCTTAGGCTTACTCAAGGTTAATTAGGGTCTGTGGCAATACTAAACTAGAGGTTAGCATTAGGTCTTAAGTGCGGTAGGGACGTGAGTCTAAATGTGCCTATACGCCTAGATAGGATGACAATAACGACCCTACAATGTTTACTTAAAACTATAATAACCACACCCCTGAAAGCACCCTAAAAACCACCTCCTTAAGCTCCATAGAAGCACCCTAAGCAACGCAAGAATATCAACCCAAACATGTAGATTAGGGTTTTAGATGAGGCTAAAAATGGCCCTACAGACGCTTTTTTTAATGGCGGGAATAGTAACAGTGTGGAGCTGTTTGGGAGCCTGTAGACGCAGGTCTTCTTTAGGTCGGGCTAATGCCCCTTTAGCAAACCTCTGGTGTCCCAAAAGCCCTATGTATACTGGCCTAAGCCACAAGTACCACTACCTTTTATTTTGCCCTTTAACCTCGTCATTCCCAAGTTTAATACAACCCAATCAACTGTTAAGTACATGAACACTAAAATACGGGTCATAAGTTTTTTTTGGCCTATGCCTTAAGTTTGGCCTAAACCTGTCGATAACAAGTGCAGATAGCGACAGAGCCGGGTTTCAATAAAATGCCCTTTAACCTGAATGCTTTATAGACAAAGGGTCAGTTTATCTTTTTAAGTTTAATTAGTATGGTCATGGTAACTAAAACAAACGGGGCGTGTTTAACAGTATCTGCACTTGGCTGTGAACAACTAAGTAAAAAGAGTCGCCTTTTAGTTGGAGGCTCTGGCTTGCTATGCTTCGCCCTAGCAATGCCAGTTTTGGCTACTGACTTTATAATTACAGCTTTCAGCACAGAAGGTATCAAGACATCTGGCGGCACCAACAACGTTTTTGTCTCTAGTTCAGGAAGTATTGTGACAAATGGCTTCTTGTCAAACGGCATTTGGAACCAAGGCGCCAACAACACAACCACTGTGTCAGGAAGTATTACGACGAATGGCTGGATTTCAGACGGCATTTTGAACCAAGGCAATGACAACACAACCACTGTGTCAGGAGGTATTACCACAGTCGCCTCGTCTTCCGGCATTTGGAACGAAGGCGCCAACAACACAACCACTGTGTCAGGACGTATTACCACAGAAGCCGAGTCACCCGGCATTATGAACGACGGTAACAACAACACGACTACTGTGTCAGGACATATTGTGACGAATGGCCGCTTGTCACACGGCATTTGGAACGACGGCAATGACAACACAACCGCTGTGTCAGGAAGTATTACAACAGAAGCCAAGTCACCCGGCATTTTGAACGACGGCGCCAACAACACAACCACTGTGTCAGGAAGTATTACAACGGAAGGTGCGTCTTCACACGGCATTATGAACAAAGGCGACAACGGCAACACGACTACTGTGTCAGGAAGTATTGTGACGAATGGCCGCTCGTCACACGGCATTTGGAACAACGACAATGACAACACAACCACTGTGTCAGGAAGTATTGCGACGAATGGCCAAAATTCATACGGCATTCGGAACGACGGGAATGACAACACAACCACTGTGTCAGGAAGTATTACGACGAATGACTCGATTTCACACGGCATTTGGAACATGGGCGACAACGGCAACAACACGACCACTGTGTCAGGAAGTATTACAACGGAAGGCGAGTCTTCACACGGCATTATGAACGAAGGCGACAACGGCAACACGACTACTGTGTCAGGAAGTATTACAACGGAAGGCGAGTCTTCATACGGCATTTGGAACACTGGTAACAACAACACGACTACTGTGTCAGGAAGTATTACAACGGAAGGCGAGTCTTCATACGGCATTTGGAACACTGGTAACAACAACACGACCACTGTGTCAGGAAGTATTACAACGGAAGGCGAGTCTTCATACGGCATTTGGAACATTGGCAACAACAACACGACCACTGTGTCAGGAAGTATTACAACGGAAGGCCATTCTTCAAACGGCATTCGGAACGACGGCAATGACAACACAACCACTGTGTCAGGAAGTATTACGACGAATGACTCGATTTCACACGGCATTCGGAACGACGGCAATGACAACACAACCGCTGTGTCAGGAAGTATTGTGACGAATGGCAGCTTTTCATACGGCATTCGGAACATGGGCGACAACGGCAACACGACTACTGTGTCAGGAAGTATTGTGACAAATGGCAACTTTTCATACGGCATTCGGAACATGGGCGACAACGGCAACAACACGACTACTGTGTCAGGAAGTATTGCGACGAATGGCCAAAATTCATACGGCATTCGGAACGACGGCAATGACAACACAACCGCTGTGTCAGGAAGTATTGTGACAAATGGCAACTTTTCAGACGGCATTCGGAACGACGGCAATGACAACACAACCGCTGTGTCAGGAAGTATTGTGACAAATGGCAACTTTTCATACGGCATTCGGAACATGGGCGACAACGGCAACAACACGACTACTGTGTCAGGAAGTATTGTGACGAATGGCCACGTGTCAGACGGCATTTTCAACCAAGGCAATGACAACACAACCACTGTGTCAGGAAGTATTACAACGGAAGGCGAGTCTTCAAACGGCATTCGGAACGACGGCAACGACAACACGATCACCATTTCCGGGACAGTTAGTGCCACCCATTCAAGCTCAAACGCACTTTTTAATAGTATCAGCTCAGACATCAGCTTCATTCTCGATGAGGGCGCAGTCATTATTGGTGATATCACCACATTCGCTCTAGCAGGCGCTCCAGCAACAAACAACAAACTCACCCTCAACTTAGGCCAAGGCGCATCCTATGCCTACTCTGTCGGTGGTGGTGGCGCTATAACAGACGTTGGAACAGGCGCTGGTCGATGGACGTTCAGTGACCAAGATGGCCGCAAACCAAAGGTCACCATAAATGGTACAAACTGCGCAGCTTCGAGTGTCACGGTCTGTAACCTCGTTACAGCAGTTGGCAGCGGCAACGCCATGGAGCAAGATGAGCTACAATTTGCCGTGAACTCCGCCATGATTGACTCATTGGAGTTCGGCAGTGGCCAAGCGAACGCCGCTGCAGAGTCGATGACCTCCACGCAGACGGCCAAGAGCAACACCTGGGCCAACCTCTACGGCGGGACATCAAAGCGGGCCGCAAGCACAACTCAATCATCATTTTATGCTCGCAACGCTGGCCTAACTATTGGCACACCAGTCGCAATCAGTGACAGTCTTAATATAGACTTGGTACTCAACATGTCCAGAAGCAACCTCAACATTAGCCCATCCAAAGACCAAGAAATTACTGCACAGTCCTATAACTTGGGTGCAGCGCTGCGTGACCTGGTTCCGTCTGACACTTGGTCTGTGGATGCCTTTGGCTTTATTGGTCATAATGCCTACGATGGCAAACGCAAGGTGATGAATAACGACACAGCCACTGGCTCTGAGACCGTCACAGCCTCTTACTCAGGTTTGGCAGTGCTTGTGGGTGTTAACGCGCAATACAGCCAAGCTATAGATGACACGCTAAATTTTATAGGTGGTTTAAACGCTAGCCTAAGCAACGAGAGAATTGGGGCCTACTCTGAGAGCAAATACTTTGCTTGGAATGCCCGTACTATGACGCTAGCCTCAGGTGGCTTTACTGTGGGTCTTGAGTATCACACGGCTACGCTGACCACCTTTGCAAGCCTTGGTGCTCAACGCAGTTCTCTGCGCAGTGGCAAGACAGCAGGCTACACCAACAATGGCACTGCAGGTTCTTATACCGACAGCACCAATGGGGATACCTATCGAACTGCCTCCATTGGCTTCGATTATGCAGGTGAAGGTGGTGTGTACTTTACAGGTGCTCTAGAACCCCTCTCTTCATCAGGTGGCGTGAGTGGTAACTCAACAAGCTTCAGTGTGGGCAAGAAGTTTTAAAGGTTATGCCAAAAGGCACATGGGGCTCCATAGCTATGCATACAGGCCTAGGCGTACTTAACCGCAAACTCACGAGTTGCCTTGATAAGGTTATCTACAATACCTGGCTCTTGTTGGGCGTGACCAGCGTCTCGCACAATATGTAATTGGCATTCTTGCCAAACATCATGAATCTCAAAAGCCTGTTCTGCCGGGCAGATCATGTCATAGCGACCATGCACAATAATGCCAGGTAAATGGCTAATCTTGTGCATATTTCTTAATAATTGGTTAGGCTTAAGAAAACACTGATTAACAAAATAATGACATTCAATTCGCGCTAATGCTAAAGCAAAATGACCATCTGCAAAGTTATCTACCAAAGGAGGATTTGGCGCTAAAGTGGCAATGCTACCTTCCCAAGTGGCCCATGCTTTTGCTGCTGAAAAACGCTTTAGTTCGTCAGTTCCGCATAGTAATTCATAATAGTGGTTAACCATTTGTCCAGTTGCTTCAGCAGCTGTGTTGAGAAGTGGCTTTTGAAATACGCGCCAATAGTCTGCAAACATGCGGCTAGCGCCACCCGTTTCGTAGATCCAGTCCACATCTTTTTTGCGGCCTAAGAAAATACCCCTTAATATAAGCCCTAATACCTGACCTGGATGTGCTTGGGCATAAGCGATAGCAAGCGTGCTGCCCCAAGAACCACCAAATAATAGCCATTTAGAGATGCCTAACTCGCCGCGTAGCAGCTCAAAATCGCTAATTAAATGCTGTGTTGTATTAGCCTCTAAACTGGCATGTGGCAAGGAACGTCCAGCACCGCGCTGGTCCATTAAAATAATATGGTAATTATTAGGATCGAAGAAACGCCGTGATGATGGCCCACAGCCCCCACCTGGGCCACCGTGCATGACGACAACTGGGATACCGTGAGGATTGCCACACAACTCTACATAAAGGCTGTGCCCGTGGGTTACGGAGAGAAAAAATTCTCGATAGGGTTTGAGTTCTGGATAAAGTTGTTGCATGGTGTCAACTCAATATAAGACTATGTTTAGCAAAAATGACCCAATTTACACCCTACTGGTGGCAAGATCAGCCCCAATATCGTAACACTGAAGCGCCTCCAACCAAAGCCGATTATGTTGTTGTAGGTGCAGGCTTTACTGGTTTAAGTGCAGCACTAACCTTAGCAGAAGCAGGCTGTCAGGTTATTGTGCTAGACAGTGAAGCTATAGGTTTTGGCGCAAGCACTCGTAACGGCGGTATGTTGGGCTCTGGCCACAAAATGTCTGTGGCTGATGCACAGAAGCATTATGGGCCAACCATCGCTGCCCAATTGCATTGTGAGGCCAATGCCTCACTAGACTTCACCAAAAACCTTATTGTTAATCAAAACATCGACTGTGATTTACACGCCTGTGGTCGTTTACGTACCGCATGGACACCACAGGATTACACAGCCATGGCCGCGGCCAATGCAGGGTTACAAAAAATTGAAACGTTTGCAGCGCGTATGGTGACGCCTGATGAAATGGCTGAGCATATTGATACAGAATTATATTTTGGTGGCTTGCTCTACAAAGACCATGCCTGCGTGCAACCTAAGAAATTACACCAAGGGCTGCTAGAGCTGGCATTAGACGCTGGCGTGAGAGTATTTGGTGAGCAACCTGTAAGTAGAGTTAAGCCTCACCTAAATGGTTTTAACATAAGCACTAAGGGACAGAATATACATTGCCAACAGGTGCTCATGGCCACTAATGGCTACACCCAACCTAGCGTTTCTATGTTTCTTGCCAAGCGCGTTATGCCAGTGCCCAGTTTCATTATTGTCACCGAAGAGCTAGGAAAAAACAGGGTTCAAGCGCTATTGCCTGGTGGTCACTGTATGGTTGAGACCCGCCAGCGCTTTTGCTATTATAGAGCCACGCCCTGCGGCAAACGCATAATGCTTGGTTCCCGCGTAGCCTTGCACGCCATCACACCGCAACAGGCACTAACCACCCTAACAACTAAACTTACAGAAATATTTCCAAGTCTAAAAGACACTAAAATTAGCCATTGCTGGACGGGCTTTACTGGCTTCAGTTTTAGTAAACTACCTAACATAGGCTGCCATAATGGCATTTATCACGCCATGGGTTACTGCGGTAATGGTGTAGCTATGGCGCCCTACTTGGGCCACAAAGCTGCCCTAAAAATGCTCCACCCAGAGCAGCAGTTTTCAGTGTTTGAGCAAACCCCCTTACAAAGCCGAATTTACCATCATGGCAGCACTTGGCACATGCCTGCAGCTAGTGCCTGGTATAGAACTAGGGATTGGTGGGATAATAGACAACGCACTAAAGCGCTTAGCGCCCTTCATCAGAAAAACGACTCACTGTAATTGGTCTTGGCCTTTGGCTTATCCATTTTGTAGGCTAGGTGTCCTCATAAACCAACATAAACATTTACATTTTATAAAGGAATTAGAAATGAGCAAAATACTCACTAGCCATGTAGGTTCACTGCCGAGAACTCAAGACGTTGTTGACTATATTTTTTCAAAAGAAAATCAGCAGCACTACGATGAGACTGGGTTTGACAAGTGTATGACAAGTAATGTGCTGGATACTGTGGAGAAGCAAAAACATGCTGGTATAGACATTGTTAGCGATGGAGAAACATCAAAAATATCATATGCAACCTATGTGAAAGATAGATATACGGGTTTTTCAGGTGATAGTCCTCGTAACCCTCCAGAAGATTTAAAACTTTTCCCAGGCTTTCTTAAACGCTTATCAGATGACGGTGGCACACCACAATATGCTCGGCCAATGTGTACTGGAGAAGTAAAGTCTAAAGGGCAGGGAGAGCTACAAAAAGACATTTCTAATTTAAAAGCAGCTATGGCCAAAAATGGAATCGAAAGAGGCTTTATGAATGCTGCCTCACCTGGCGTTATTTCTTTATTCTTACAAAATGACCATTACTCAACCAGGGAGGCTTATCTAGCAGCCCTTGCAGATGCTATGCGAGATGAGTACGAGACTATTGTGGCTTCAGGGTTAGATTTGCAGCTAGACTGCCCAGACTTAGCTCTTTCTAGGCATATGTTATTTAGCCATTTGTCAGACTCAGAGTTTATAAAGGTTGCAGAGTCACATGTGGAAGCTCTCAATCATGCGCTACAGAATGTGCCAGAAGAAAAAGTACGGATCCATATCTGCTGGGGTAATTATGAGGGGCCTCACTGTTGTGACATTGATATGAATAAGGTGTTTAGCACGTTAATGAAGGCTAAAGCACAATATACTTTATTTGAAACCTCAAACCCTCGTCATGCTCATGAGTGGACGGTCTTTCGCGACCGCAAGAACGAAATACCAGACAATAAAATACTTGTTCCTGGTGTAGTGGACACCACTACAAATTTTATTGAACACCCTGAATTAGTTGCAGAGCGTATACAAAAATTTGTTGATATTGTTGGTACGCAAAGAGTCGTTGCGGGTTCTGACTGCGGATTTGGTACCTTTGCAGGTTTTGGGGCGGTAGATCCAGACATTGCTTTTGCCAAGTTAAAATCCCTTTCTGAAGGCGCTGCACTTGTAAGCAAGCGCATGGGGGGTCTCTAGCTTTAATCTTTTTTTACTATTTGACAGCTCTAGTAAATCAGGCTTGATTAAGTGAACAAAAGGGGTACCAAACGCTAGGCAATAGCTGCGCCTAAGCGTTACATGGCACGTGTAAAAATGTACCGTTTTAGGCAACCTTTACCGTAGAGTTAAGCTTTAGCTAAAACCATGACGAGATTGAATACGCCCAGGCCGCACCTAATACATTAGTCACCTTATAAACGTATTATTATTCGCCATATAAGCCTACAATAGTGGGAAATGAGTGGTTCTGCTTGGCAAACAGGCAGTTAAATGGGAAGCATGGACAAGATTACGGCAACCCGGTCTTGAGCCAACACTGCCCCCGCAACGGTGAATCGCTAGGCGATTTAGTCCGATACCAGCCCCTCAAAATGTAATCAGAAACCTAGCATTTATAATGGGTTTCACATAAATCGTGCGGTGGGTGCGATGGATACTGCTATGCTCAAATCAAACTTCCCGTTTACTGCCGTTGTTGGCCAATCTCCAGTTAAGCTGGCGTTAACTTTGCTAGCTATTGATCCTGCGATTGGTGGTGTGCTCGTTAGTGGCCCCCGTGGTAGTGCCAAGTCTACCTTGGCTCGCAGTTTAGCAGACCTCAATATTGCCAACCTAAGCCAATTAGTTACTCTCCCCCTAGGGGCTAGCGAAGAGATGGTGACTGGCACTATAGACCTACAAAAAGTACTTGGTGAACAACAGGTTACCTTTGCGCCAGGGCTTTTAAGTAAGGCCCATAAAGGCTTACTTTATGTAGACGAAGTGAATCTTTTACCAGATGCCTTAGTAGACTTACTATTAGACGCTGCTGCCAGTGGCGTGAACCACATAGAACGTGATGGCATTAGCCACCAGCATGAAGCCGAATTTACCCTAATGGGCACCATGAACCCCGATGAAGGCGACTTGCGACCACAGTTGCTAGATCGTTTTGGCTTTGGTGTGGCGCTTGAGAATACCTACAGCGCCCACGAACGCGTAGAAATTGTGCGTCGCCGCCAAGACTTTGATGCCAACCCTGAAGCCTTTTTAGCAGACTATGCTAAGCCACAAGAGGCTTTGCAAACCCGCATTCGAAAGGCACAATTACAACTCAGTCTAATTACAGCAAGCGACGAAATGCGTTTGCAAATAGCCCAACGCTGTGTAGCAGCCCAAGTAGATGGGGTACGAGGCGATTTAGTATGGCTTCGGGCTGCTCAAGCCAATGCTGCACTTCGCCAAGGCGATAACGTCACTTTAGTAGACATCGATGCCGTTGAAGAGCTAGTACTGATGCATCGCCGTAATGAGACTGATACCCTCAGCCCGCCCAATACCCCAAACGATAAACCACCCCAAAACCCGCCACCTTTCGAGCGCCCAAGCCAAAGCAAGCCAAAAACAGCACACCACAAACGTGCACAAGACTGGGGAGAAATGGCCCCAACTAAACAAACAACGGGCCAAATACGCCATATTGCTCAAAACGAAATCACCCATAAGGCAATTCCAAACTTAACCACCAATGCTGGTAAAGGCCTACAAGGCCAAGGCAACAGTAGAGTAACTCGGCAATGGTCTAAACGTATTAATTGGTTTTCTAGTTTAATTGCAGGCCGTAATAGAGCCAATGCCATCGACTTACGCTACCGCCGCCAACGAGGTGCTGATCCAGTAATGCACCTAGTGCTGCTTGACACATCCGCATCGACCTTAAATGGTGATGGCCAGAGCCAGGCAAAAGGCTTAGTAGCAGGTATGGCTCATCACGCTTATTTAGCCCGCCAGCAATTGGTGCTGCTGGGATTTGGTAATGACCAAGTGTCTGAGCTATACAGCCAAGGTCGTGCACCCAAAGCCATGGCCCCATTGCTTAACACCTTTGGCGCAGGTGGCGGCACCCCACTAAAACAAGCCATTGTCCACGCTAGGGCCTTTGCAACCCGGTTACTTAGGCGAAACCCAGCGACCCATATTATTAATACTATTATTACTGACGGCCGTGTGCAGCAGGATTTATCAGGCCTCAAATTGCATGGTGAATCTGTTCTCGTAGACATTGAACAAGGCCAGGTGAAGCGCGGCCGTGGGCAGCAGATCGCGCATGCTTTAAACGCAGAGTATTTA
This sequence comes from Candidatus Njordibacter sp. Uisw_056, assembly GCF_047730085.1. NCBI lineage: Bacteria > Pseudomonadati > Pseudomonadota > Gammaproteobacteria > Pseudomonadales > Candidatus Njordibacteraceae > Candidatus Njordibacter > Candidatus Njordibacter sp. Uisw_056. The sequence goes on from NZ_CP159830.1 coordinate 2,783,039, forward strand.
ACCTTATCCCAAGCGAGACTTGTTTAATGAGTAAAACCCATGAAGAACGCATGGCAGCTAAAAAAGCTGTTATTGATGCTCGTATTGCTAAGGCCACAGAGGAACGTGGCGTTACCATTCTATTACGTGGCAATGGTAAGGGTAAAAGTAGCTCTGCCTTTGGCACCATGATGCGATGCTTAGGCCACGGCAAAAAAGCAGCTGTAGTTCAGTTTGTTAAAGGACGTGTTGAAACTGGTGAATACAAATTTTTTAAAGACTACTCAGGCCTGGACTGGCACGTGATGGGGCATGGTTTTACATGGGAAACGCAAGATAAATCTAACGATATTGCAGCCGCACAAAAAGCTTGGGAGATCACCCAGGGCCTATTAAAAGATCCTAGTGTCGACATGCTAGTACTGGATGAAATGGCCTATGTGTTTAAGTATAACTATTTGCCTTTAGAGCCTGTGTTAGAAGCCCTAGCTAACCGTCCACATCACCAAACTGTAATAATTACTGGCCGAGTAATGCCTGAAGCACTGGTAGAATATGCCGACACGATTAGCACCGTAAAAGATGATGGCCATGCGTTTCGCATAGGCGTTAAAGCTCAAGCTGGTATTGAATATTAATGACACTAATCACTCCTCAACCTGCTTCAGCTTCTGAAGCCACTGTAGCGCATTGCCCCGCATTATTTTTAGCGGCGCCTGCGTCTGGCCAAGGCAAAACTACGATTACTAGCGCACTAGCTCGTTACCATAGAGACCTAGGCCGCAACGTGAGAGTGTTTAAAATGGGGCCTGATTACCTAGACCCACAGATTTTAGAACAAGCCTCTGGCCAGCCTGTCACGCAGCTAGACTTATGGATGGCAGGGGCGGCTTATTGTCGCCATCAATTTTATTTGGCCGCCCAAACCGCCGACCTCATTTTAGTAGAAGGGGCGATGGGACTGTTTGACGGCGAGCCTTCAAGTGCAGACCTAGCCTCTACCTTTGGCATTCCTGTTGCGTTAGTGATGGATGTTAAGGGCATGGCACAAACAGCTGCTGCAGTTGCACTAGGTTTGGCTAATTTTAGGGACGATGTTGAATTTTATGGCTTAGTTGCCAACAACTGTGGCACAGAGCGTCATGCTCAGCTAATCCGTGATGCCTTGGATGGCCGCATGCCATTGCTGGCAAACCTAGCGCGAGACCCACAAGTATCGCTGCCAGAGCGCCACTTGGGCCTAGTGCAGGCGCACGAAGTACGTGAGGAGTTAGAACAACGCTTCAACTTAGGCAAAGCATGGCTAGGCGAGCAAGCTATTTGTAATTTACCCCCAGCAGTGGCTTTTGTTAACCAAGATATAGCCCCGCCAGAAAGGCTTTTGGCTGGTACCAAAATTGGTATTGCTCGTGATGCTGCATTTAGCTTTATTTATAGCGCCAATACCCACTTGCTAGAAGCTATGGGAGCGCAGCTTAGTTATTTCTCCCCCATAAACGATACGCACTTACCTGCCGTGGATGCCCTCTGGTTTGCTGGAGGCTACCCAGAGTTACATGCTAAGAAACTGTCGGAAAATAGCAGCATGTTAAAAGACATCCGAGCTTTTAATGCCCAAAGTAAGCCTATTTTAGCCGAATGTGGTGGCTTTTTATATTGCCTGGAAGGCTTAACTGATCTAGATGAGGTCACCCATACCATGGTTGGCATTTTAGAAGGCCAAGGCACCATGCGTGGCAAGCGTGGCTGCCAGGGTATGCAAGCAGCTATGCTACCAGAAGGTGAAGTGCGAGCCCATGCTCACCACCGCTCGCGCAGCCAAAATACGCCAGCCCCAATTGCGCATGGTAAGCGTCAGCGACATCCAGCACCTGGTGAATCTATTTATCGCCAACAAGGCTTAACTGCCAGTTACTTGCACTTATTCTTCCCGTCTAATCCAGAAGCTGTGGCAAGGTTATTTAGCAAGCCGATTACACCAGGTGCATCAAACCAGCCTACTTCACAAAAGCAGACACAAGGTTAATTTAAGTTATGTGGCCCGAATCTAGCGAACAAAAACAGCCCCTGCGTACCGGTTTGACTACCGGCACTTGCGCTACGGCTTGCTGTTTAGCTGTGGGTCATTTATTGCTTGGCAAGGTTAAAAAAACTAGTGTTAGCGTTACCCTACCCATTAAAAGGCCCAACGCTAAAGAAGCCAGCCAAAAAGCAGGCAAGCACGTAGATTTAGAACTGACGTTAGTGGAAATGCGCAGCGCCACTAGCGCATATGCGCAAACTACTAAAGATGCAGGTGATGACCCAGATGCCACTCATGGCGCCACTATTTGGGTATCAGTAAAATTGGTTGCGCAAAAAGGCATTAGCTTCATTGCTGGCAAAGGCGTAGGCACGGTCACTCGCTCTGGCTTAGTGATAGACGTGGGCCAAGCGGCCATCAACCCAATACCTAGGCAAATGATGAGTGAGCATCTCACACGTCTTGGTGTATTTTATCAGTACACCGATGGTTTTCAAGTGACTGTTGGTGTAGTCAATGGCGAAGAAATTGCCAAAAAAACCATGAATGGCCGCTTGGGGATTCTAGGTGGTTTATCCATTTTGGGCACAACAGGTATTGTACGCCCTTATTCTTGCAGTGCGTGGATTGCATCCATTCATCAAGGGCTGGATGTGGCCGCTTCAAACGATTACACCCATGTGGCAGCTTCTACCGGTAATGCTAGCGAAGCCTTTATTAGTGAGCATTATGGGCTTAATGACATGCAGCTTATTGAAATGGGAGACTTTGCTGGTGCAGTTTTGAAACACCTTAAAAAGGCCCCTGTAAAACGCGTTACTATTTGTGGCGGTTTTGGAAAAATTAGCAAGCTAGCAGATGGCCACTTAGACTTGCATAGCAGCCGCTCATCCATCAACTTAGTCAAGCTGTCAGACGTGGCCCGCAAGCTAGGTGCAGATGAGGCCTTAGCAACGTCCATAAAGGCCTGCAATACCAGCTTAGAAGCGCTGGGATTATGCCAACAACACGGCATAGATTTAGCCGACGCTGTCTGTCAAAACGCCCTAAATTTTGCGCAAACAACAGTGCCAAGCTCTGTGCAGCTAGAGGTTTTTGCAGTGAACAGGCAAGGCAAATTATTAGCCAGCGCCTTTGGTGAACAACCCACTAATACAGAGACTGTGCTGTGAAACTATTGATCTTAGGTGGCACCGCCGATGCTCGCCATTTGGCTACAGTCATGCACCTAACCCAGCCATCATTAGAGTTAGTCTACAGCGTGGCTGGTCTTGTACGCCAACCAAACGTGCCAGCTACCGTAGTTAGCGGTGGCTTCACGCAGTTTGGCGGCCTAAGCGCCTACTGCAAAACACAACATATTGATGGCATTGTTAATGTAACCCACCCATTTAGCACTACCATGGGCGATCATGCACGGCAGGCTTCTAGCGAATTAGGTATAAACTACTGGCGTTTTTTAAGGCCCACGTGGCAGCAAAAAGTAGGCGATGATTGGCGCTTATTTAGCACTAAAGAAAAACTGCTAACTGCACTTTCTGGCTATCAGCGTGTATTGCTTACCTTAGGCCAAGTGAGCCCCAAGGAGCTCGCTTTTTTAAAATCAGACCAACACATTTGGTTGCGCACTGCCGTGCAGCCGCCACACCCATTGCCCAGTCACGTTAATTGGATCAAAGCTATAGGCCCATTTAATGAAGCCTGCGAGCTAGCATTATTAAAGCAGCATCACATTCAAGTGATTGCTAGCAAAAATAGTGGCGGTAGCGCTACAGAAGCCAAGCTTGCTGCAGCACGCACCCTTAAAGTGCCCGTATTTATGTTACAACGCCCACAGATCAAAGGCCCTACAGAAAAGGACTTTGGTGCATTAATAGATCGTTTACAGGCATGGGCTGAAACGCCAATGGCAGTAATAGCATGATGACTCAAATAAACCAGACACTAATAAAAATGTGCATCACCATCAAAATGGCCATGGCCATAAACACTAGGTTTTTGTGATATGAGCTTTCTATACCAGCCTAATCCCCACGCTATTGAGCAAGATAGCTTTCGCCAGATTCGCCAGCTAACAGATCTAGCAGGTTTAAGCACAGATGCCCAACAAGTGGTGATGCGTGTTGTCCACAGTGTGGGTGACCCCAATGTGGCGCGTCAGATGCGTATCAGTGTCAATGCGTGCGAAGCAGGCCGTGCCGCACTGGCCAACCATAACGCCATATTATGTGATGTAGAAATGGTAAAGCAGGGTATTACTAAGCGTATGATCCAAAGCCCACCCCTATGCTATTTAAACCATGAAGATACAGCAGCAATGGCCAAAGCGCGGGGTGAAACTCGCTCTATGGCCGCGTTAGACCTTTGGGGTGATCAGCTTAGAGACAGCGTAGTGGTGATTGGTAATGCACCCACCGCATTATTTCGCTTATTAGAAATGATCAAATCAGGCGCAGCTAAACCTGCTTTAATCGTAGGTATTCCTGTAGGTTTTGTGGGCGCTGCTGAGTCTAAGCAAGCCCTCTGGGACATCCATGAAGAGCTAGGCATTCAGTGCATTACCTTGCTTGGCCGCCAAGGTGGCAGCGCTGCTGCGTCTTCTGTAGTGAACGCATTACTGCGCTGTAACATTGGCGAGCGTTACTAATGCCTAAAATAACAGTTATTGGCTTAGGCATTTGCCAACCCCCATTATTGAATGAAAAGGCCCTAAAAGCCTTGCGCTCTTGCGATTGCATTATGGGGTCACCTAGGCAGCTAGAAAGTGTTGGACCACTGTTTGCTCCACCTAAGTGTGAGGGTGGGCCTACTTCACATCAAGTGCTGATGGCTTTACCCAAACTCAAGCACATTGTTAATGACATTAAGGGCTTTGATCATGTGGTCATTCTAGCCTCAGGGGATCCATTGTTATTTGGCATTGGCAAATATTTACAAAGCACATTTAGTCCAAAATTAGGCTATGACGTGGTCTGTATTAGTGGCGTTTCAAGCTTACAAGGGGCATGCGAATTAACCGGCCTGTCATTACAAGATGCGCAGCTAGTGAGCCTCCATGGGCGGCCACTAAACTACCTTAATCGGCACTTACAGCCCCTTCGCAACCTATTGATTCTTACCGATAAGCACAGTCATCCCAAAGCCATTGCTCAAGCCTTAGTATCGGCAAACTTGCCACACTCAGTAATGCATGTGTGCGAGCGCTTAGGGTATGCGGATCAAAGGTCTCAACAATTTGATGCAAAAACACTTTTGCAATCTAGTCAGACCTTCCATCCACTTCACGTCACAGTAGTTCGCACGTTGGGTGGTGGTAATGTAATGCCTAGCTTCCCAGGTATAGCAGATGCCCACTTTGTAACTGATGGGGAATCTGGCAAAGGCCTGCTTACAAAACGTGAAGTGAGGCTTAATATTCTCAGTTTGTTGCAGCCCTCACCCCAAGATATAGCATGGGACATAGGCGCAGGCTGTGGTGGCGTAGCTATTGAATGGGCACTTTGGAACCCCTCAGGACACGTGTATGGTATTGAACATCACAGCCAACGTGTGGCTTGTCTAAATGCCAATATAGATGCTTTTGGAGTGAGTGCTAACTTACTTATTAAGCAAGGCAGGGCGCCTGATTGTCTTGTAGGACTACCCAATCCAGACAAGGTTTTTATTGGCGGTAGTGGTGGTGAACTTAGCGCCATATTGCAGTTAGCTTGGCAGCGCATTAAGCCCGGTGGACGCCTTGTAGCCAGTGCCGTTACCGAGCCAAGCAAGGCAACATTGAGAGACTTTACCCAGCTGATTGGCCAACAACCCGAAAATTATCTACAAGTGGCTATAAGCCGCCAAGACACCATTGCTGGGCAAGATGTATTGCGGCCTGCCTTACCAATCATCTTAATGAGCTGGCATAAAGCCCTAGAGACAGCAAACTAATGCATAACTTCCAAGCTAAATCTGGTGTATTTTACGGCGTAGGTGTAGGCCCTGGTGATCCATTATTGATCACTCTAAAGGCACACCACCTTATCCAAGGTGCCGATGTGATTTGTTATTTGTCTAACCAAATAGGCACTTCACAAGCCCGTGATATTGCTAGCCTAAGCATAACAAGCCGCAGCACCCCTGCCGAAGAAGTAGCCATTCCTATGCCCATGAGCACAGATCGCACTGCCGCTAATGCTGCCTACGATTTGGGTGCAGCACAGATTTCTGTACACATAAAATCAGGAAAGTCTGTGGTCTTTTTATGTGAAGGTGATCCACTATTTTTTGGGTCTTTTAGTTATCTACTAGAGCGTTTGAGTGATTCACATGAGTGTCTTGTAGTGCCTGGAATCTCCTCTGTAAACGCTGCAGCATCAGCATTGCAGCAGCCCCTCACGCTGTTACAAGAATCCTTTGTAGTAATGAGTGGTCGGCACACTGATGCGCAACTAGAGCAAGCCCTTATTAGCCACGACAGTGTGGTGATCATGAAAGCAGGCTGGGCCCGAGCCCGCATCCTTGCCATACTTGATAAAACAGGGCGTACAGCAGATGCGAGTTACCTTGCGTACATAGGCCGTGACAACGAAGAAATTTTAACTGATGTCACACAGTTAGCTAATACAACAGGCCCATACTTCTCTTTGTTTGTAGTCCTTAAGCGGGAGCGCCTTTCATGATCCGTATTTTTGCCTTAACTAAAGCTGGTGCACTCCTAGGAGAGCGTTTAAAAATACTGCTGTTGGCTAAGGACCCAAACGCCTTGGTTTCATTTGAACTCAAACCTCAGCCCTTTGCCGAAACTGTTCAAACGGCTTTTACCCACGAGGAACGGCTTATTTTAATCTGTGCCACCGGCATTGCTGTGCGCACTTTGGCGCCTGTTTTATTAGATAAATACCGCGATCCTGCCGTATTAGTGCTCGATGAACAAGGTCAGTTTGTTATTCCGTTGCTGTCTGGCCATGAAGGTGGTGCTAACGAATGGGGTCGCCAAGTGAGCGACCTACTAGATGCACAGCTAGCCATGACCACTGCTCAGCCATACCTGCAGCCTGTGTATACCGTAGGCATGGGCTGCGAGCGCGGTTGCAGTAAAGAGCACTTATTAGAATTTTTAAACCAATGCTTGTTTGAAAAAGGCCTCACTATTAACGACATTGTCAGCATAAACAGCATTGACATTAAAGCGGATGAGACGGGCCTTATCGACTTGGCTCAAAGCCTTGGGAAAAGTTTCCAAACTTATTCAGCTGAGGCTTTGGCTGCTGTAAATGACCAACTTATTAACCCTTCACAGTATGTGTACGACACTGTAGGGGTTTATGGCGTAGCAGAGTCTGCCGCACTCTGGTCGGCTCAACAGGCCACTGGTAATGAAGCCCAGCTACTGCAAGCTAAACTAAAAACACCTAAAGCAACTTGTGCTATAGCCCGAGCATTTCCGCCCGGTGCTGGTTCAATTGGCGAACAAGATTAACCCTTAAACCTACCCAATAAGCACGAGATCAACATGAGTAAATTATTTATCGTCAGTACCGGCCCAGGTGATGCACAGTTAGTGGCGCCTCGTGCCCACGCTGCTATTGCTGCCAGTACAGACCTAGTGGCATACGGCCTCTACCTAGATATTTTAGGTGATGTATGTGACGGCAAACAGCACTATGACTTACCCCTAGGCGAAGAAATTGGTCGCGCCCGTTTGGCGTTAAATTTGGCTGCGAGTGGCAAGGTTACTTCACTCATTTCTAGCGGTGATATTGGCATTTATGCCATGGCGACCTTGGTATTTGAATTACTCGACATGCAGTTAGAGGGTAAGGAGAATCACCCAGAATGGTTAGATGTAGAGTTAGAAGTTATTCCAGGAATTTCTGCCATGCAAGCGGGTGCCAGCCGCGTAGGCGCTATGTTGGGACATGACTTTTGCACTATTTCTTTGTCAGATTTGCTCACGCCTTGGGAAACCATTCTTAAGCGGATTGAAAAAGCTGGCGAAGGCGATTTTGTAGTGTCTTTCTATAACCCTGTGTCTAAAAAACGTGATTGGCAGCTTAACAAAGCCCGCGACATTTTGTTACAGCACCGCCCAGCTTCAACACCAGTATTAGTCGGTCGTCAGCTTACGCGCCCAGAAGAGCAGGTGACCATCATTCGTTTAGATGAATTAGATGCCAAAGACGTGGACATGTTTACCCTTGTCTCCGTGGGCAACAGCGAATCTAGGCACATAGTGAATGGCACCAAAGAGTGGGTTTATACCCCTCGCGGATATAAAAAGAAGCTTTAATCACAAATTTTTGGCAAAACACAGGACAACATTATGACTGTATATTTTATTGGCTCAGGCCCGGGTGATCCAGAGCTAATGACCCTTAAAGGTCAACGCTTACTGGATGCAGCACCCGTGGTGCTCTTTGCAGGGTCATTAATACCAGATGAAAATATGGAAACGGCACGTTCACGCGGCGCCCTAGTCATAGACACTGCAGCACTGGCATTGGATGCTCAGGTAGAGCTAATGGCCGATGCTCACGCCAAAGGCCAGCATGTGGCCCGGGTACACTCTGGCGATCCCTCATTATATGGTGCCACTGGCGAGCAAATGCGCCGCCTAGAAGCATTAGAAATTGATTACGAAATTATCCCAGGGGTAACAGCCTATTCTGCATCAGCCGCATGGCTGGGCAAAGAGCTTACCTTATCTGGCATTTCACAAACAGTAATCCTTACCCGCTACGAAGGCAAAACCCCCTTCCCAGATCGTGAGCGTTTGCCCGCATTAGCTGCTACAGGTGCTACCTTAGCTATACACTTAGGTGTTACTCGTATTCATAAAATTGTGGAAGACCTGGTCCCCCACTATGGCGAAGACTGCCCAGTGGCTGTGTGTTATCGCACCAGCTGGCCAGACCAAGACAAGGTGACAGGTACTCTAGGTGATATAGTGGCTAAAGTGCGCGCTAAGAAATTTACCCGCACGGCGTTGATTTTAGTAGGTCATGTATTAGATGCTGAGAACTTTGATGATTCGTACCTGTACGATGAAAACAAGGCCCATATCTACCGCAAGAAAGATCATAATAAAAACATAGGCTAGTTCAAGCGCTTTTAAACACAAGTAAACAGCCTCATCTTAAAGTAAAAACCCTATGAAGGGGCTTTTTCGTTATTATACGGGTTCCTTTTGTTTCGTATAAACGTTATGTCTAACCAGCCCTCCACAACAACCATACGTATCGGTATGGTTGAATTCATTTTTCTCATGGCATCATTAATGTCTGTGGTGGCTTTGTCTATCGACGCAGTGTTACCAGCGTTGGGTTTTATGGCGCTGGAATTTAGTGTCGGCGGAAGTGAAATTCAATTGGTCATTACCAGCCTATTTGCCGGCTTTGCCATAGGTCAACTCATATATGGCCCTGTCTCTGACCGTGTAGGTCGATTACCTGGAATTTATGTGGGTTTTGCCTTTTTTATACTGGGCTGCCTATTAGCAATGTCCGCACAGTCTTTAGAGATGATGCTTATTGGGCGCTTTTTACAGGGTATAGGCGCATCTGGACCCCGCATTATGGTGTCGGCCTTAGCCAGAGATTGTTTTAGCGGCCGAGCCATGGCACGCATCATGTCACTGTCTGGCGCAGTATTCATGATCGTGCCCATTTGTGCACCTATGCTAGGGCAAATATTGCTTTGGTTTGGACCATGGCAATACATTTTTGCCATGTACATCATCTTAGCAGTGTTATTGTGCATCTGGACTTGGCTGCGGCTTGACGAAACACTAACCCACGAAAAACGCCGCTCCATTCACCCTAAAGTGCTGTGGGAGGCATTTATCCTTGTACTAAGCAACCGTGTTGCGGCGGGATATACTTTAGTCAGTGGTTTGGTATTTGGTGGTTTTTTGGGATACTTAAGCTCCAGTCAGTGGCTATTCCAAAAAATTTATGACGTAGGCGATGCCTTCCCTCTATATTTTGGCGCTTTAGTATTTCCTAACTTAATGTCTTCCTACCTCAACGCTAAACTGGTCATGCGTTGGGGCATGTTTAGACTGGTGCAGCTAACCAACCTACTGGTCTTCACAGGTTCCTTAGGGCTTTACATGTATGCCCAGTTTTACGATGGTGTACCACCACTAATGCACACAATGGCTTTTTTGTTTGTAATTTTTTCTGGCATTGGTTTTCAGTTTGGCAATCTCAATGCCTTGGCCATGGAACCTTTGGGCCAGGTAGCTGGGATGGGCGCTTCTGTGGTGGGTGCTGGATCAATGTTTATTTCTATTCCTATTGGGGGCTTGATCGGCATGTCGGTAGATACAGATATTTTCCCAGTAGCCCTAGGCATGGCTGTTTGCTCACTGCTGTCTATGTTGGTGATGCATTGGGTGCGGTTTGGTTTTGGTAAACCCAAAGCTGGCGGTGGTGTATCTAGCTAGGCTCAAGTGCTGCTTGAATCGTGATAACTGTTCAAGCGGCTCTAACCGCTTGAAAAAGCGTCGCGTTAGGGATAGTTTACGCCCCTGGAAGGCTGATTTAAGCGGCTTTTTGTGCCAAAATGGCGGGCAATTTCAAACACCCTTTTAGCATTCCATTAAGTACAAGGTTACCCCATGCAACTGAAAAAAATCCCAGCTACTGTTGTCACCGGTTTTCTAGGTAGTGGCAAGACCACTTTATTGTCTAATGTCTTGCGTCAAATTTCTGGTGGTAAAGACCCCAAGCGTATCGCAGTCATCGTTAACGAATTTGGCGAACTGGATATTGATGCTGATTTATTGCGTAATTGCCCATTAGACTGTGATGATGAAGGTGAGGCACCCACCAGCACCCAGCAAGGTATTTATGAACTAGCCAACGGTTGCATTTGCTGCACCGTAGAGGAAGAGTTTTTGCCAGTCATGTTGGAGTTAGTAAAGCGTCGTGATGATATTGACCATATTCTTATTGAAACCAGTGGTTTAGCTTTACCAAAACCCCTTGTGCAAGCCTTCAATTGGCCCGATATTAAGCAACACTTTACCGTTGATGCAGTGATCACGGTAATTGATGGCCCTGCAGTTGCTGCAGGTCGTTTTGCCCACGATGCTGAGCAGGTTCAGGCTCAACGCTTAGCCGATGAAAGCCTTAACCATGACCCTGATCTAGCCGAGTTACTTGATGACCAGCTAAGTGCTGCCGACCTAGTCATCGTATCCAAAAGCGACCTTTTGTCTGGCCAACAACGCAGCAAAGTTGAACAGGTAATTACTGCGAAAGTACCTTCTGCTGTCAAAACTGCTTACATTGGCCAAAATGAAGACGGCACAAGTGATGCGTCTATCGAACTAATACTAGGCCTAGAAGCTGCTGCCGAAGAACGAATCGAAGCCGTGCACACTCACCACGACCATCACCATGACCATGGTGGCCATCATGAGCATGCCCATGACCATTTTGATTCCTGCGTCATTCACCTAGGCGAAGTAGATGGTGAACGGTTACAAGTGGCATTAGCAGCGCTACTTTCTAAGCAACAAATATACCGCGCTAAGGGGTTTGCTGCGATACCCAATAAACCAATGCGTCAAGTCATTCAGGCCGTTGGCCAGCGCTTAGAAAATCACTTTGACCGGTTGTGGGCTGCAGGTGAAGTACGCTGTACCTCCTTGGTCATGATCGGCAAACACCTACATGTTGACGAACTCACCAGCGCATTAAAAGCTGCTGAGGTTTAATCACCCAACATGCATTTGCTCGCAGCACAACCTGGCGGCTTCGTTGAAGAAGAGGGCATTATAGACCTAGGCCAAGACCCCGCTAAAGTGGTGATTTTGGCTGCCGCCGATACTAGCCTCGCTATGCTAGCCACTGCAGCTGAGCAACTTGGTAGCGAGCTACCATCTATTCGCTTAGCAAACTGGAGTCACCTGCTAAAACCAGCAGCTTTTGATCTTTATGAGCACAAGGTGTTGGAGCAAGCAGAATTAGTGATGGTCTCATTACTGGGTGGTGCAAGTTATTGGAATTATGGCTTCGAACGTCTTCAAGCATGGCAGCAGGCCAAGCCTAATCGCCAACTCATTTTAGTGCCAGGAGACGATGCACAAGACCTACAGTTAACCCAAGCCAGCTCTTGTAAGCCCGCTTCTTGTCAGCTTATATGGCAATACCTGCGCCAAGGTGGCGTGAGTAACGGCATTAATTTATTGCGCTATTTAACTCAAGAGCTAAGCCAAGGCTTAGCAGTATCCGCAGCTTTAGACGCCAAGCAGCCTCAATGGCAACCCCCCACGGAACTTCCCCAAGCGCTGATTTATCAACCAGGCGTAGCTCAAGCTAGCTTCATGGATTGGCAAAAACAGACCATTGTACAGGGTTTAAAACACGTACCTGTAGTGGCTCTATTATTTTATCGCAGCCATTTACAAAGCGGTAATACCCGCATGTTTGATGGTTTAATGGCAAGTTTAGTTAACCAAGGCATGAACCCCATTGCTCTTGCCATTACCTCGCTTAAAGACCCACAGGCCTTAGCATTAGTAAACCATACTTTAAAGCAATCAAACTCTAAACTGGTACTAAGCAGCTTGGGGTTTGCCAGCAACAAGGTAGATTCACCAAGCCTTAGCTCCTCACCAACACACTTTCAACTGCCTATTGAGGGTGACATCCCTGTTTTACAGTTGGTACTTTCCTCTACCACGCAGGAGGCATGGCGTGGGCACAAACAAGGGCTAAGATCTCGCGATATTGCCATGCAAGTGGTCTTGCCAGAGATGGATGGCCATGTACTCACTCGAGCAATTAGCTTTAAGTCCATGGGTTACTACAGCAAGCTATGCCAAATAAACCTTATGGGGTATGAGCTCGAACCTGAAAGAGCACAGTTTGTGGCGCGCTTGGCTAAGGGATATTGTTGCCTTGGAAATAAAGCCAATAATGACAAACGTATTGCCCTAATACTTGCCAACTATCCCACCAAAGATGGCCGCATTGGCAATGGTGTGGGTTTAGACACCCCACAATCAGCCATTAATGTATTACACGCTATGCAAAATGCGGGTTACGCCGTTGATACGATACCAGAAAATGGTAATGGCTTAATTGAAGCTCTATTAGAATCTGTCACTAATAACCCCAATACATTGCACCACTTGCCGTGTTGGCAAAGTTTAGAGGTTGCTGTCTACACGAAGCATTTCTCTAAGTTACCACGTAGCTGCCAAGATGCTGTGTTGCAACGCTGGGGAGGTCCAGAGCAAGACCCAAAATACAGACAAGGTCGTATCATGTTGGCAGGCCTGCGCTTAGGTGAAACCTTTGTAGGCATCCAGCCAGCCAGGGGTTATAACCTAGATTTAACAGCCAACTACCATGACCCAGACCTGGTCCCCCCCCATAGTTATTTAGCCTTTTATTTCTGGTTACGCCATGTCTATGAGGTAGATGCACTAATTCACCTTGGCAAACACGGTAATCTAGAATGGCTACCCGGTAAGGGCGTGGCGTTAAGTGATGAATGCTGGCCCGATATTGCCCTTGGCCCAATGCCTCATTTTTACCCGTTTATTGTCAATGATCCAGGTGAAGGTGCTCAAGCGAAGCGTCGGGCCCAAGGGGTTATTATTGATCATTTAATGCCACCTATGGCCCGTGCTGAAATCTATGGAGAACTCGCTGATTTAGAAACCTTGGTAGATGAGCTATACCAAGCCACAGGTCTAGACACCGGCCGTGAGCTCTGGTTAAGGGAGCAAATTGTTACCACCTTGGCTAGTAGTCATCTTAAACAAGAACTGGGGTTAACTGCCAACACGACTGAGAGCGAAATGCTAGCCGAGCTTGATACCTATTTATGTGACATAAAAGAAGCTCAAATTCGTAATGGTTTACATATTTTAGGCCAGTTACCAGATGCAGATGAACTCAGCGAAACCCTAGTAGCATTGCTGCGTTTACCCCGCGGTGAAGCCAACGAAGAACGGGGTATTTTGCACAACCTAGCCCTTGACCTGGGCCTAACTGAATACGATCCTCTAGCCACCAAGGTTAGCCCTTGGCTTGGTGCTAAACCTCAGTTGTTAGCTCAGCAAAGCAACGCTGTATGGCGCTCCACCATGGACACAAGGGAGCGCCTTGAGTTATTAGCACTAAGCTTAGTTAATGAGTACTTACTTTCAGAAAAAAATAATGATATCAATGCTTTAAAAACAGTTCTTCCAAGAACAAGCCAACAATTACATTACACTAAAAATACTATTTTAGTGGCTTTAAAAGATAGCGCTGTGCGTGAGACTCAAGCCCTTATTCAAGGACTAGCAGGCCAGGCAGTAGAACCTGGCCCTAGTGGTGCCCCGACACGGGGACGCTTAGATACCTTGCCTACTGGGCGTAACTTCTTTTCCCTAGACAACCGCAGCGTGCCATCTGCAGCAGCATGGGCGTTAGGCCAGCGCTCAGCCCAAGCCCTTATTGAAAAGCACTTACAAGAGCACGGCGACTACCCCACCCAGCTTGGTTTATCGGTTTGGGGCACAGCCACCATGCGCACTGGTGGTGACGATATTGCCCAGGCGTATGCGTTAATGGGGATCAAACCTATTTGGGCTATTGGTTCACAGCGAGTGACCGATTTCGAAATCATTCCTGCAATGCAATTAGGCCGCCCCCGCGTTGATGTCACCTTGAGAGTATCTGGATTTTTCCGTGATGCTTTCCCTAATGTTATGAAGTTATACGATGCCGCTGTGCAGGCCTTAGCGAGCTTTGATGAACCAGGTTTGGGCGACCAAAATGGCAACACTATTCGCCAAAACGTTGAGCAGCGCAAGGCCGAACTAGAAGCCCAAGGGGTTAGCTCTGAAGACGCCCAACGTCAAGCTAGCTATCGCGTTTATGGCAGTAAACCTGGTGCCTATGGTGCAGGATTGCAGGGGCTTATTGATGAGCGCTGTTGGGCCGAGCGCGCAGACCTTGCTGATGCGTATCTTAACTGGGGTGGATACGCCTATGGTAATCAAACAGGTGATGGGGTGGCCGCCCATGACGATTTTAAACATCGCTTAAGCCAGTTAGAGGCTGTAGTACAAAATCAAGACAACCGTGAACACGATTTATTAGACTCCGATGACTACTACCAATTTCAAGGTGGAATGACAAACGCAGTGACCAGCTTTAGTGGCCAAGCCCCTGCGGTATACCACAGCGATCACAGCAACCCTAGCGTGCCTAAAATCCGTACCCTTAGCGAAGAACTCAACCGTGTGTTGCGCTCTCGTGTACTTAACCCTAAATGGATTAGTGCTATGCAGCGCCATGGTTATAAGGGGGCCTTTGAAATGGCTGCAAGCGTTGACTATCTTTTTGCTTACGATGCCACTACAGATTTAATTGCTGATTACCAATATGAACAGGTGTGCGATGCGCTAATCTTTGAAACAGGTAACCAAGAGTTTATGCGCAACAATAATCCTGCAGCCCTAGAAGAAATGGCTGAACGCATGTTAGAGGCTTGCCAACGAGGCATGTGGCATGAACCAGGTGAACATCAAAAGGCCTTACAAGATTTGCTGTTAGACTTAGATCAACAGAAGGAAACTGCTTCATGACTCAGTCAACATCAACAGCACAGGGTTCACGTACCCTCCTAGTCCAAGGCACCAAAACTGCGTTAGAGAAGAATGTCCGCACGCTTATGGTTCAGGGCACCACATCTGATGCAGGGAAGAGTATATTAGTGACAGCTTTATGCCGTATTTTGGCTCGTAGAGGCATTAAAGTGGCTCCTTTTAAAAGCCAGAATATGGCCCTTAATAGCGCCGTAACTGCTGATGGAGGAGAAATAGGCCGTGCTCAGGCAGTGCAGGCAGAAGCTTGTTTTTTGGCGCCCGATATACGCATGAACCCTATTCTGCTCAAACCCAACAGTGATTTAGGGTCACAAGTAATATTGCGTGGCAAAGCCATTGGTAACATGAAAGCCGTGGAATACCACCAGCACAAGCCTAAGTTGCTACAAGACGTGGTGTGTGCCCATCAAGAACTATTACAAGACTTCGATTTAGTCATGGTTGAAGGAGCTGGCAGCCCTGCAGAAATTAATTTAAGGGAACATGACCTAGCCAATATGGGCTTTGCTGAAGCCGTAGACTGCCCTGTTATTATCGTCGCTGACATAGACCGCGGGGGTGTTTTTGCCCACTTATACGGCACCTTTGAACTGCTCAGCCCCAGCGAAAAAGCGCGCACGCGCGGCTTTATTATTAACCGTTTCCGCGGTGATAAAACACTATTACAGGGTGGTTTAGACTGGTTAGAAGAACACACTGGCAAACCTGTGCTTGCGGTTTTACCTTATATCCACAACTTACACATAGAAGCCGAAGACTCACTAGCAGTTGACCAGTTTACCAAAAGCGATGATGGCAAGCACTTTAAGGTTGTTGTGCCTATTTACCCTAGGGCCAGTAACCATACAGATTTTGATGCCTTAAGAATGCACCCAGATGTGGATTGCCAGCTGTTAAGAGATGTGCAAACCTTCAAAGGCGCAGACCTTATTATTTTGCCGGGAAGTAAGAATACCCGTGGTGATTTAGCGTGGCTTAAACAGTCTGGTTGGGATGCAGTGATTCAACGTCATTTACGTTTAGGTGGCAAAGTCATTGGCATTTGTGGTGGTTATCAAATGTTAGGCCAAGCGGTGCATGACCCAGATGGCACCGAGTCAAACGCAGGTACCAGCAAAGGTTTAGGGCATTTGGATATTGAAACACTACTACAAGGAGAAAAACAGTTACGTAACGTACAAGGTCACTGGTTAAATCAAATAGGTGACATTCCAGTAACAGGTTATGAAATTCATGTGGGACAGACCACTGGGCGCGATTCAGCAAAGCCGCTAATGCAACTTAACACTGGCCCAGACGGTGCCCGCAATACTGAAGACACTGTGATAGGGAGCTATGTACATGGCTTATTTGATGAACCAAAACTACTGGAAGAATTATTACACTGGGCCGGTTTAGAACAGACACAAGCGTTCGATTATCCAGCTTTACGGGCTGCACAGATAGAACGCTTAGCTGATGAAGTAGAAGTAGAGCTGCCCATAGCGAAAATTTTTAATATCATGCAGGGCTGTATATAGCATGAGTTTGATTATCACCATTGTTATTGCCCTTGGCCTAGACTATTGGTTAGGTGAACCTAAGCGGCTTCATCCTCTGGTAGGCTTTGGAGGCTTAGTTGATGGGCTGGAGAAGTGGTTCAATTCTGCAGAAGGCGTACAAGTGAACCAACGTGACACCCTATTAAAATGCAAAGGCACACTCGCATTACTCCTTGCTATTGGGCCTCTTAGTTTTGCCGCTTATAGCCTAGAGCAAACGTTAGCTACCTACGAGGCATTCTCAACACTTTTTGGTGCCGTGGTGCTGTATTTAGCGATTGGATGGCGCAGTCTAATTCAGCACGCCAAAGCCATATCTGCCCCTCTATATGACGGTGATTTAATCACAGCCCGAGTTGCAGTGAGCCATATTGTAAGCCGTGACACTGAAGACTTGAATGAGCAGGAAATTGCTAAAGCGGCCACAGAATCTGTACTTGAAAACGGTGCTGACGCATTATTTGCAGCCCTGTTTTGGTTTATTGTAGCTGGTATTCCAGGGGTGGTTATTTATCGCCTGAGCAACACCTTAGATGCCATGTGGGGCTATAAAAACTCACGCTTTTTATACTTTGGCTGGGCGGCTGCGCGCTTTGATGACTTACTTAATTTCATCCCTGCTCGCCTCACGGCACTCGCTTACACCCTATGTGGCAGCGTTAATGGGCAAACCCAAAATGCATGGCAAAGCTGGCGTAAACAAGCTGGCACGTGGAAAAGCCCTAATGCTGGCCCAGTAATGGCAGCAGGAGCTGGCGCTATCGGTGTAGAGCTTGGTGGCAGTGCACAGTATCATGGTCACAGCCAACACCGCCCTGTGTTAGGTTCTGGCAGTGCACCCATGGCTGCCAGTATTGATGATGCCTGTGACTTAGTGAACCACAGCCTAGTGCTTTGGCTAGCGGCGATTTGTTTGCTCATTTTTTTGGAGGCAGTGGCATGAGCCTCCTATTTCATGGTGGTGATTTGCAGTCAGCGTCTGCTATTTATGGCCGTAAGCCTAATGATTGGGTTGATCTATCAACTGGTATTAACCAGCACAGCTACCCTGTGCCAACCATAGACACAAATGCTTGGCACCAGCTACCTTATGTAGACCCTGCTTTAACCAAAGCGGCTGGCTCTTATTATGGGGAACATCCGTGCTTAGCAAGCAGTGGCAGCCAAAGTGTTATTCAATTACTACCCTTTATACTGCATCAGTTGGGCAGCCAGAAAGCCACATGGATACCCAACGTAGGCTATCAAGAACACCGTCAAGCGTGGTCTCAACAAGGTGACGTTAGAACTTACAGTGGATTAGACAGCCAGTTAGCTGCCCAGCAAATAGATGCGGCGCTACATGATAATGAATTAGGCCATTTAGTCATCATCAACCCTAACAACCCAACAGGGGAAACCTTTAACCCTCAACAGATGCGTTCTTGGGCCCAAAAGCTACACGCGATAGACGGTTTTTTGGTAGTTGACGAAGCCTTTATAGACACCACTATGACTGCTAGCCTGCTTACAGAGAAGCTAGCAGATAACATTGTAATACTCCG
This sequence comes from Candidatus Njordibacter sp. Uisw_056, assembly GCF_047730085.1. NCBI lineage: Bacteria > Pseudomonadati > Pseudomonadota > Gammaproteobacteria > Pseudomonadales > Candidatus Njordibacteraceae > Candidatus Njordibacter > Candidatus Njordibacter sp. Uisw_056. Next base: position 2,801,726 of record NZ_CP159830.1, read on the forward strand.
TTCGGTGGGTAAGTTCTTTGGCCTTGCGGGCATTCGCTTAGGGTTTACCTTTGCAGCTCAAACTGTACTCAATAGTTTGGCCAGGGAGATTGGTCCTTGGTCTGTTAATGGCCCAGCCCAAAAAGTCGCTATTGCGGCTTTAAACGATACTCTGTGGCAAACTAATATGCGCACTCAACTGGCGAACGAAGCAATGACACAACTAAGCCTTTGGCAGCACTCAATGACTCAGTTAGGAGCAGATTTAGCAGCTTCGCACGAATTATTCCGCAGTTTTGTTATGCCACCAGATTTAGCCCAAAGATTACACCTTAATGCTGCCAAAAACGGCATTTTATTGCGCCCAGTTGATATCAACTCAGGCACCAGTTTGTTACGCTTTGGTAATGTTGATTTAAGCCACAGCAGAACACTTGAACACTGCCAAAGATGGATACAACAGGAATCCCCATGAACTTTTTCCCTCTATTTCACAACACCAAACAGTTAAAAGCACTGCTTATTGGTGGTGGGACCGTTGCCAAACGACGCGTTAAATCATTGGTAGAAGCAGGTATTGCCTGTGATTTGATAGCTACAGCGGTCGCTGAAGGAGTGACCGAGTTAGTAGAAGGCGCAGGTGGCAACGTAACCATTGGAGCCTATACTTCAGATGAGGCGATGCTAGGCTACAACCTGATTTTAGCACTCACAGACAATCGCAGTGTTAATCACCAAGTCGCTACTGATGCCAAGGCCATGGGTTTATTAGTTAATGTGGCCGATTTCCCTGATGATGGCAATATTATTTTTGGAGCCATAATTGACCGCGCACCGTTAACTATTGCGATTAACAACGGTGGGGCGTCTCCCGTATTATCTAGTATTTTACGTCAGCAATTAGAGCAATTTGTGCCCAAAGCCTATGGGCAACTAGCACGCTTGGTGGGGGCTTATCGCACACGGGTGAAAGAGGCCTTACCAAGTACCACGGAACGGTCAATTTTTTGGCATCAGGTGCTACAGGGACCTGTTGCAGAAGCCGTTTTCTCCGGTAAGCATAGCGAAGCAGAAAGCTTGTTGAAAACGCATTTAAGAGAGGCCAATAATGGCCTTGATAAGGTCATGAGTAACGGTGAAGTCTTTCTCATAGGTGCAGGCCCTGGAGACCCGGACCTCCTCACTCTTAGGGCTTTTAGACTATTACAAAAAGCCGATGTGGTGCTCTATGACGCCTTAGTGTCTGACGGAGTGATGGCGTTAGTGCCAGAGTCTGTAGAAAGGGTATACGTAGGTAAACGCCGCGCTAACCACAGCGTCCCTCAGACGGGTATTAACCAACTGTTGGTAGATTATGCAAAGCAGGGCAAGCGAGTGGCACGCCTTAAAGGTGGAGATCCATTTATCTTTGGCAGAGGCGGGGAAGAAATTGAAACGCTGGCCGAACAGCATGTGCCCTTTCAGGTAGTACCTGGTATTACTGCTGCTAGTGGCTGCTCTGCCTATTCTGGCATTCCTCTCACTCACAGAAACTATGCCCAATCCGTGCGGTTTGTAACGGGACAATTACGCGATGGCAGTGTAGATTTACCTTGGCCAGAACTAGTTGTAGAAGGACAAACCTTAGTTTTTTACATGGGCTTAAAAGGTTTACCTATCATATGTGAAAGACTAATTAGTAATGGCATGGACGAAAAAATGCCCGTAGCCTTAATAGAAAAAGGCACGACCCAGGACCAGCGAGTGTTGGTGTCAGAACTGGGCCAATTACCTACAATAATCAAGGAGGAGCAAGTTATGTCTCCTTCACTATTTGTGGTTGGGCGCGTTGTTAGTTTACATGATAAACTGGCGTGGTTCACATCCTCTAGGGACGTCTAACATGCAGCTTTGGCTAGTTGACACGGGCCTAGATAACGTTATTCACAATGGCCACTCTGGCGAATAAGCCCCACCCTAGCAGGATGCTACAATGCCCATTACACATCAACTATTAGCGGTTTTTGTTGCCCTAATCTGGGGTACTAATTTTGTATTTATTGAACTAGGGCTAAACGATCTACCACCATTTTTATTTGCTAGCTTACGCTTTACTTTTGCCGCTTTACCCCTTGTTTTTATATTACCTCGCCCTGCAGTGCCATGGCGTTATCTCATAGCGTACGGTTTTTTTATTGGCTTTGGTCAGTTTGGCCTACTTTTTTGGGTGATGGGCAGCCACATGTCGCCTGGACTATCCTCCTTGGTCATTCAGGTACAAGCTGTGTTCACTATTGTGCTGGCGCTAATGCTATTTAAAGAAACCATTCGCATGCCGCAAATTCTTGCGCTAGTCATTTCTTTTGCAGGTATTGTACTCATTGCTGCTCAAGGTGACACCGATGCTACACCTATAGGCTTAACCATCATATTAATCGCAGCTCTAAGCTGGGCAGCTGGTAACTTAGTTGTTAAGCGTTCTGGTAAGGTCCATATTATTGCTTTTTTAGCATGGTCCTCCCTATTTGCAGTTCCTCCACTGGCTCTCATGTCATATTACTACGAAGGGCCTGCTCTCATAGGCCAAAGCCTAGCGTCTGCACATTGGCAAGCTTGGAGTATTGTGTTGTGGCAAACTATCGGTAACACACTTATTGGATATGGGTTGTGGAATTTTTTGTTACAGCGCCATGCAGCTGCATTAATAGCGCCTTGGGCGTTGCTTGTGCCTGTTTTTGGTATGGCAGCCTCCAGCACTTTTCTGGACGAGAGTATGCCGTGGTGGAAATGGGTTGCCGCAACCTTTATCATTGCTGGGCTCGTCCTCAATTTGCGCTCAACACCAGTGTCTGCACCCTCCAAAAAAGCACAGAACTAGGTTAGCTAAGGTGTATTAGTCATCCCGAGAAATTAGTACTAACTAATAAAATAATTAAACACAGTAAAGCCACCCAGACCAGACGTACCCAAACCAATACCTAACTGAAGGTAACCTACAGACCGCTCAATGCGCTTGTTAGAAAAGTTAAACGGAAGGCTAATGGCCACTGATAAAAGAGCCATACCGGCAACAGACCCAATGCCAAACAACAGCATATAACCCATGCCAAGCCAAAAATTTTGCGCCGCATTTAGGGTTAATACCACCAAGGCTGCTGAACCTGCCATGCCATGCATTACACCTACCATTAAGGTTCGTATTGGAAACGGGATCTTATGCTTATGTTGGTGAGCACTCACATTGGTTCTATCTATCTCTAAGCCGTGCTGATGAGCATGAATGTGTCGTTTGCCATGGTGTTGGTGGACATGAATATGAATCCCCTTATGGGCCATTCGCCACAGCACATCTAGGCCCAAATACAGCAGCATAAACCCTACTGCACACTCTAATATGGCCGCCGTATGATCAGGAATTAAGGTGTCCGCCAACAAGGCCGCAGTGCCAAAGGCGAAGAGGGTGAGGGTGTGCCCCAAACCCCACACAGCGCCATGACGCAATGCTGCAGACTTACCCTGCTTTTGTGTCACAATTGAAGCTACAGCAGCGACATGGTCAGCTTCTAAGGCGTGGCGCAAACCAATCATAAAGCCCACTAACAGAACACTTATTTCCACTTCACCCCCTTTTATTTAACAGATGACGGCATCACTTATTAACTCAATGCCTTTAGCCGATATATTGTTTTATTGACGTGTTGGTGATTCTGAGCGATCACTACCTCACCACCCAGTGTATGCAGCATTACCTGGGTTTGTTGGCCATAAATACAGCGCCTGAAGCTTAGATAAGATTGCTCATTACCACCTTTGGTTTCCAGCCCCGCAAAATTATAAAGTTCAGGTAAACTAAAACTGAGGCCGTCAGCCGTTATTCTTATGGCAGTGTCTAGGTCAGCTAACCTAAGCTTTAGCGCCTCTGGATCTGACAAGTAGGTGCCAAAAACAGATTCAAGCACATAGTCATAGGTTAGCTGCGTAGTTGCCACAATATTAAGCTTTGATAAACCGCTTAGCGACGTAGCCTGTTAGGCTACCCAAGACGATCCAGAATAAGCCATTGGCCAGCGCTGTGGCATAGATAAATTGCGATTGCAGGCCTTCTAAGGTTGCCACAGCTTGTGCATTTGGGTGTAAAAAGCCAGTCGTTTCTGGGTGGGGCGCACCCACAATCCAAGGTGCAGCAATAAATACCAGTGCTACACACTTAGTAATCCCTGGCAAAAAAATTAAGCTGGCAATAGCTAAGCCTGTAGCCATAACAGCTAAAAACCACCACGATTGACGACCTTCAATTGCAGCTGCTTCCATACTTGGGATCTCTGGAGAAAGGCCTAGTGCTGGAACCACAAAGAACGTTAGGTAGCCGGCTAAGCCCCAAAAAATGCCATTCAGCCAAGAAATTGTCAATTCAGCCTTATCGCGCGCCACAAACATGCACACCAATAAGACTATGGCAAAACCAAAGGCTGACAAAACATTAGATAGTATTGTGAAACCCACACGTTCAAACCCATCAGTTGGAGCCCAAGCGTCATCATTGTGGGTATGCGAATGGCCATCATGGAAGGCGGCAGTCACTTCGGGTTGAGCAATTTCAAACACTTCGGCTGCATAAATAATGGGAGAGACATGGAGGGCTTGAACAGCACTCAAAACTAAGCCTGCAACCAAGGCTATAGCTAGTGCAGCTAACACCATAGAACGAAACATAAAATTAACCTAAAAGAGGGCTGTCGCCCTTAGTGGCAAGGAAATGCAAAAGAGTGGCGAGTATCGTGGGCTGCATTGTGTGCCACATCCATTGGCGCAAAACCAACACCCATTAGTACCACCATGCCTAAAATTGCAGCAGCAGCCATTTGTACATTGGTGCTCGCTAATACCTGGCTTGGTGCAGTTGTATTAGCCTTGGATGTAACTGTCGTCATTGTCATATATTCCTCCACGTGCTCACCCGCACGATAAAAATTAGTGTTAGCGGGTATTAAACCCATAAGTTGTAGGCCGGTCTCCGGGCTAACAAGCAATGCTTGTTTACCGTTGCGGGGGCAGCACAGTTCTTAGTTTGACTGTTTCCCGTTAAAGCTAAATTCTTGTAGCCACCTACGGGGCCTACTTTATGCCAAATCGGTTAGATTTTGAAGCCTTAATACGAGAGGTTTTATTCAACACGCGACTCTTCGTACAGAATTACCCATCAAACCTGCTACCTAACAGGGTAATAGACAGTGTATTTTTACTCAAACTTAGCACCAACCACTCGAAAAAGCGTCTCTAGCGATGGTATGATGGTCGGCTAAATGACACACCTATTGATAGTGAGATAACTATGACTGCGTTCGGCACACAATTTGTCCCTGAAATGGCTTTAACTACTTTTGACGGCAACAAATGGAGCACTCCAAGTTTAGTGCCAAGCGACAGTATTTCCTTTCATCCTGGGGCCCATGTATTGCATTACGCTAGTACTTGTTTTGAGGGATTAAAGGCGTTTCGTCACCCCAATGGTAGCAATCACATATTTCGCATGGACCAAAATATCGAACGCATGGCACAAAGTAGCCGTTTGTTATCTTTACCGGCAGTAGATAAAAACATGCTTAGCACCATGATCCTTGACTTGGTGAGCCGTTACGCCGATGAAATTCCTGCGTCTCCAGGCACTCTATATTTGCGACCCACTCATTTAGGTACAGAGGCTGCCATCGGCAAAGCTGCTGCGCCTTCTGCTCACTCTATGCTCTATGTATTGGCTTCACCTGTAGGTGATTATTTTGCTGGCGGTGATGCCACATTGCGCATACTCATTGATGAAGTGGGCATGCGCTGCGCACCCCACATGGGCATGGTAAAAAGTGGAGGTAACTATGCCAGTGCCTTACAAATGTTAAATAAGGCGAGGGTTGAGCATAAGGCTGACCAAGTATTATTCTGTCCTGATGGTGATGTTCAGGAAACAGCGGCCACTAACTTTATGTTGATTGAAGGTAATGAGCTAGTGACTAAAGCCTTAGATTCGACCTTTTTACATGGCGTTACCCGAGCATCCGTGCTCACCTTAGCTGCTGAAATGGGGCTGACTGTAAGCGAGCGCAACCTCAGTGTTGCTGAGTTAATTGAACGTAGTGCTCAACCTGGTGCAGAGGCTGCTCTCTCAGGCACTGCTGCGGTACTCACGCCAGTGGGCACGTTAATCCACCAAGGTAAGGACTATACCTTAGGTACAGGTAAGCCAGGCCCCATCACCATTAAGTTACGTAAAGCCCTCAATGACATACAGTTTGGCCTCGCTGATGATCGCTTTGGTTGGTTAACCCAGGTTTCATAAACCATAACAACCTATGCCTTTTTAGTTAGCCCAGCACTGTTCCTGTGCTGTTTGGGTTTATTTTACGATTACGAGAAAATACGCCCAAATTAATGGCACGGCCGGAGTATTTAAGGTTAAACACCACAGGTTCTAGATCGTGGTCGTGCCCATCTTCACAAGCCATAATTAATTGTGCCATCATCTCACTGACGATAGGCGCGTTTTTAAATTGGTTGCCACTGGTGCCAATAGCCATGTAATAACCAGGCACACAAGATTTATCATAAATTGGGGCCCAGTCTGGGGTCACATCATACAATTCAACCACTCCTTTAGCCTGGTTGGGAATAGGCAGTGTTTGGATGCGCTGAGCTAAACGTAGGGCCTGCACCCGCCATTGATCTGTAAAATCTTTATTGTAGTCATCCGGGTCAACCCACTGCTGATCATCGCAGTCAGGGTCTTCACTACCAATAAGTATATGATTGCCTGTTTCTGGACGACAATAGGCATGAATATCACTGTCAGAACAAACGCAGCCTTGTTGTTCAAAATTAAAGCCAGAAGGTGAAGGCACATGCGCCACTTCGTGCCGTAAGGCCCGAGTGGTGATCTTCATATCTTTCTCAGCACCCACCATCGCATTTATTTTTGCTGAATGAGGTCCTGCCGCATTCACTACAACAGGGGCATCAATTTGATCTCCATTAACCAAAGTAACACCAACAACCCGCCCATCTTGCTGCCGTATAGACGCCACTTTAGTGTTAAATTGAAAACTTGAACCTTGGGCCTCGGCAGCCCGCTGTAGGTTATGTGTCGCCAATTGTGGGTCACTGACGTAGCCGCCATCAGGGAAAAATACACCACCACCAATTTTTTTGCCATTAGCTTCACCAAAGCCTTCGTCGTCTGGACGCTTAGCTGGCGTATAGGATTCTAAGTTAAAAATAGGCATGCGGGCTAGATACTGCGCCTGATCCAATTCTTGGTAAGGAGCTCCAATGGTGTCTAAAATAGCCATAGTAGGCCGCAAGTGTTGATTATTATCAGTTTTTGCCACCAAACAACCTACAGCATGGTACTTAATGTGGCCACGCTCATCTTCTGCTTGCAAAAACTCACTCCAATTGCTCCAGTAAAGGTGGCTTTCGTGAGCTATAGCACTGGTCTCAATAGTGGAGTAATAAGGCCTAATAATGGCACAGGAGCCGCTAGTGCTGCCATAGCCTGCAGCTGGTAAGGAATCAATATTGAGTGTTTTTTTACCTTTTCGAGCTAAACCCAAAGCGATAGCTGCACCAATAATACCAGCGCCTATAATAATAGCGTCATACCTTTTATTCATCAATTTATCCTCTTTAAGCTCTATGAGCCACTCCATGTTTAAGTTATAGAAGTTTTAATTCTGGCCAACATTGTCCTACCTTAGCAATAGCGCTAAAGTTGCACGCCATTAAGTGTCTGTCTTGCAACAAGGCTACGCCATCAATCTTGACAGTGGGGTCTTCCACCATGCCGCAAATTTCACCCGGTGGGTAATTACCACAGGTGTGGAAGTGCAAAAAGCGAGGACTTGTAAACATCGTGTTAGCCCAGCGGTCTAAATCTACCTGGGGGTTCAATGGGTGCGCTGTGGCCGGATGAAGCCCAAAATGCCAGGAGTCTACTAACCACGGATCAATATTGAACTGGCTTGCCACTCTTTTATAATGATCTTCAGCAGCAAGAATGTCAGCTGCATCGCCTTGAAATGAACAAATTCGCCCTTTGTCTATTACTGCAATAATACCCTCGGGCAACGGCAGGCACGCGGGTGAATATACTTTGGAACTAGTTGGCGCTAAGCCATGGCGAAATGCAACTTGGCCACTGAATGTATTGGCAGAAATGGGTTTACTAACTGCAGCTGGAAAGCGAACCATTGCGACATCTGTAGAGCCTTGGCCTATAGATTTAGACGGCTTTCCAACCAACTGAGTACCAAAGGGGCAAGTGATTTCAATATGTTTGGCACTATCAAAAATCTCATTTACTGCTGTGTTTAGCGCCACCATTGCCGCATGGGGCACGGTACCCAAACCACTTTGCAACTGTTCCTTAGTGCGGGCGTAAGTCATCAGTTTTCTTGGCCCTTGTTCATCAGTCTCAAACCGATCTTGGTCGCCAATGCGTGCTAAAAATATAATCCAATCCCAATGCTGATCTTTTAACATCTGCTCTAATTTTGGGTGTGGGCTGTTGGTTGGCTCTTTAACCTTTAGCACCTCAACCACTACTCCAAGCTTGTCAACTGCGAAGGCATGGAGCGCCTTAGGTAGATCGCTATCGTACCAACCATACTTTGGGTTTTCCTGCACCAGAAGCACCCGCTGCCCGGGCTTTAGGTCCATTGCTCCTTGCAAAATATTGGTTAAACCTAGGTCTAAATTAGTTTTCATCGCCGCTCTGCCTGCACCGTTAAAAACGTAAAGGTTTCAGTGACTACTTCAGTAAAACCATGACTTAATTCTGCATCAACACTGATGCTATCGCCTGGATTCAACAAAAAGTCACGCTGACCATATTGGTAAATAGCCTGCCCTTGCAGGGCATATACAAAGACAACTCCATGGCTAACATACTGCGGAGGATGGGACTCTTGCCGCACTAGAGTGACGGATCTTGCCTCAAATTGCAGTTCACTCCGGGTATGTTGAGCCAAACTAACATATTGATGACTATGGTTTCCCACAATGCGAGTAGAGACTAGGCCTTCGCCACTCTTAACGTGGGTATAGTCAGAATGTTCTGTTGCGATCTCTCGAAACAGACTCACCAATGGCACATTGAGTGCCTGACTAAGTGCACTCAAGGTGGCCATTGAAGCCGATGCGTGGCCTCGTTCAAGGCGGCTTATCATGGCTGCAGATACGCCAGACTTTTGTGCCAGGGCGCGTGCAGTGAGGTTATGGGATTTTCGAATGTCACGTAAGGCCGACCCTAGTGCTACATCAAGGTTGTTAGACGTTTCTATTTCACTCATAGGTTAATTCCGGTATGAAAAGGCTTTCTTAAAACGCCTATCCAGATAGTCACCACAGGTAATAGCGGCTAGGTCACCCTTATAATTGGTGCCAATAACAGACCTTGGGTCTATTACCGTCTCTGGGTTAGGGTCATAAGCCAATACTATGGATAATCGTTCGTACCCCGAACTATTTATTACACGATGAGGCGTTGACTTGTAGGCACCATCAGTCCAATGACTGAGCAGGTCACCCACATTAACTACCAAACTACCTTCAATAGGTGGAGCCTCTAGCCACTGGCCGTTAACGTCCTGTACCTGCAGGCCACCCACTTGGTCTTGGCAAAGTAAAGTTAAGGTTCCAAAGTCAGTGTGTGGGCCCACCCCAAATTGGTTGGGATTGTTATCTTCCTGATTAGGATAATAGACTAATGAAGCTCGACTTAAAGGCTTCTCAGTCGTCTTTAAAAAGAAGCCCTCTTCCAGCCCAAGGCCCAGTGCAAAACCACGCATTAGATGGTGAGCAACCTCATGGGCCTGTGTTAAGTAGGCACTACCTAGGGTCTTAAGCTGCGGTACAAAGTCTGGCCAAGTATTGCTACCTCGCAAAAAGTGGTCCTCTTGGTGGCACACATCTTCAATACCCCAGATATAACTTTCTTTGAAATCAGACAGTGCCTTATCATCCATTTTTGCCTGCCCAGAACCCAACCATCCACGGTGATTTTGCGATACCCCTACCAATTTTTTTTGCTCTGCAGGGGCACGGAAAAATGCCAATCCAGATTGATAGAGTTGTTTAATTAGGCGAGGATCTAAGCCATGACCGGTAATATATAAAAACCCCAACTCTTGGCTTGCTTGGTGTAAGCTCTTCGCCACCTCAATATCAGCTTCTCCATTCACCAAAGAGGAGATATCAATCACAGGTATTTGGTCAGCACTCACTTGGGTTACCTTAGCCATAATCAATCACTACTCCCGCTATAGTAACCAACAGTATCTCCATCTGTTGTGACTCCCAGGCCATTCAAACACCGATTCACATAGCTAAAATAACCTATAATTTGATTAGCCTCTAAAATTTCACCATCACTTAGCCCAGCGTTTTGCAGGGCTTGCACATCTGCTTGCACCATAGCAGCCGGTGTAAGTGTTAACTTTTGGGTGTAGTACATTAGGGCTAATTCAGCACCCTCAAATACTTGCTGTGGGCGCTGTCGACGAAGTGCCTTCTCAACGTCTAAAGCACGCTCTGGGCTACCTATTAAATGACTCGCATTAGCCCAATGGTTCGCATAAGAATAAGAGCATTCATTGAGCATTGACACATAAGAGCCAATGACCTCCTGCAACCACATAGGTAGGGTGTTGGCGTCATCGTGTAATGCAGCACGATATAATTTTACATGGCCAAGCATGGTATTAGGCCGCAGAGAGTGGACCCTCATCACGTTGTCCACTGTGCCGTGAGGAGTTCGAGCCAAGCTCAAAGCGTCCATTAGTTCTGGGCTTGCAACGTCATCATTAATCATTTCTATCCAAGCACTCATTAACTCTACCTCCTCTACCTTTCATCGCTTTGCATACGCGACTCAAACCAACGAAACACCCCAGACACTGCTAAAATTAACACCAGGTATTCGAGCACTAAAATGGTATAAATCTCAAGCGGGCGGTATTCGGTCACTACAAGCTCATTGGCCTTGCGAGTAAGTTCCTGCATTCCAATAACTGATACCAACGATGACATTTTTAGCATGTACACAAACTGGTTCCCCAACGCTGGCAGGATTCGTTTGATGGCCTGCGGCAAAATCACAAACCGCATTGTGTCTACGTAATTTAGTGATAAGGTACGAGCCGCTTCATATTGACCCCGGTTGACCGACTGAATCCCAGCACGAAAAATCTCTGCCTGAAATGCGCTATCAGATAAGGCTAAAGCAAGAACACCTGCGCCAAATACACCAATACTAATGCCCATTAACTGGGGCAACCCGTAGTACACCCACAAAATTAGTACAAGAATAGGAACAGCTCGAACTACCTCAACGTAAACTCGGTTAAAACGACGCCAGCCCTTTGAAGAAGACATCCCAGGTAGTGCCACCGCCAAGCCAACCACCATAGAGATAGCAATAGCCGTAAATGACATCAGTACGGTTTGCTCTAAGCCACTCAATAAAAATTTAAGGTTGGTCAGTCCAGTCTTAGTCGTTGGGTCAACAACATACCAGCCCCACTGATCGCTGCAAGACGATAATAAAGGAAGGCTTACTAGTAATAGGATTAATCTCTTCATTTTAGGCCTTTTAATGATGTAATATTTTGGCTAAAAACTGCTGACAACGCAGGCTTTCTGGGGCATTAAAGAACTTCTCAGGGGGCGACTGTTCCACAATTTTCCCACCATCCATAAACACCATTGTGTCCGCTACTCGCTTGGCAAATCCCATTTCATGGGTCACACATATCATGGTAATACCACTGTCGGCTAAGCCCACCATCACTTCCAGCACCTCGTTAATCATTTCTGGATCCAGAGCCGAAGTGGGCTCATCGAATAAGATGATGTCAGGCTCCATACATAAGCTTCGTGCAATGGCCACGCGCTGTTGTTGGCCACCAGAGAGTTGACGGGGTAGCTTGTCAGCTTGTTCTGGAATTTGAACACGTTCCAGACAAGCGCGTGCCCGAGCCTCGGCATCGAGGCGACTTAGTTTGCTCACCCGCATAGGGCCAAGAGTAAGATTTTGCATTACTGTAAGGTGCGGAAATAAATTAAACTGTTGGAATACCATACCGATACGTGCGTCACGACTGCCATCAACTTCTACTTGCGCTATCGACACCTCTCCAGCTTGGATGTCCTCTAAGCCATTGATACTGCGTATTAAAGTAGACTTGCCAGAACCAGAAGGGCCACAGATGACCATCTTTTCACCTTCGTGGACTTGCAAAGACACCGAGTCCAAAGCTTTGAAGTCACCGAACAGTTTGTCGACGCCTTGCATGTTAATGACTACGCGAGAGTGGACTGAGGTCATGCTGCTTGCTCCTTTTGATGGCGAAATTGATGTTAGCACCAGATTTATTCATGTGCAATAAATTAATTCTCTTGCAATTTCTTGCTACTCCTGCAATTATCTGTCAGCAATAAAGTAAAATTTAAAATAGGAGAAGTGTCATGATGAATATAAAAAAGTGGGCCCTAGCGGCGGCTATTGCCATTGCCGCCGCACCAGCTATGGCTGGCTCAGCACTGCAAGATATTTTGAGTGAAGGTGTATTAAAAGTAGGGACTACAGGAGACTGGAATCCCATGACGATGAAGGACCCAGCAACTAATTCCTATAAAGGTTACGACATTGACGTAATGACTGAGCTCGCAAAAGACCTAGGTGTTGAGGTAGAGTTTGTTGCTGCTGATTGGAAAACCCTAGTGAGTGGCGTTACGTCTGGAAAGTACCATATGACTGGCTCAGCTTCTATTTCGCCAAAACGTGCCAAAGCGGCTGGTTATTCCATTAGCTACTTTTCGCTAGCTACAGTACCCCTCACTTTAACAAAAAATGCTGACCGTTTTCGTGACTGGGCCGACCTAGATAAAGCCGGTGTTACCGTTGCTGCAACCTTAGGTACTACTCAAGAAAGCCAAGTAAAGCAATTCTTTCCTAATGCCAAGCATCAGATTGTTGAGGCTCCTGCACGCGACTTCCAAGAAGTACTATCGATGAGGGCTGATGCTCACATCACGTCAAACGTGGAAGCTAAAAAGTTGGTTCTAAAGTACCCACAGCTTATGATTGTACCTGTGGCTAAGCCAAAGGCTCCCACACCCATTGCTATGTTACTGCCGCAAGCAGATCAAGTATGGATTAACTACGTTAATACGTGGATTAGCCTTAAAAAAGAGCGCGGTTTTTTTGACAAAATTGGTGCCAAGTGGCAACTTGCTCTATAACAGAAACTTCCCAGGAGACGCTGGGGGTCGACCCCAGCCTTCCTGAGCCACACCTCTGCGTGTACAGTGTGCCAGTGAGTTTATATTGCGCTAAGCTAAGATTGTTAATGCGCTTTAAAAGACTCACATGGGATGAACTGCCACCTCCTGGGGGTTATGGGTCACAAACCTATAGGGCATTGGTTCCAGCCGGTAGTTTGCCTGCCCTTCAAGTAGGGGAGCAGATTATTGCTGACTCAGAGGCCATTGCTGAATACCTTGAAGAAAGCGTGCCTCTACCACCAGCTTTGCCCACAGATATTATGCAACGTGCTCAAGTGCGTGCATTAGGGCGCTTTCACGACACAAAGTTAGAACCTTGCGTGCGGGTGTTATTTTCCGATATTGGCAAGCCACACCCCAATGACAGTGCTTTAGAGCAACTGCAACAGCGCCTGGGGCAGTTGACCAGAGCCTTAGCATTACGTCCCAATATTCAGTTCTGCCTAGCCGATTGTGGCCTTATTGTGACCTTGGAATGGATTACTGTAATGTATGAAAGCTGGGAATTACCTCTCCCTTTTAAGAGAATCATCACTGACTATAAGCAAACCATGGAGGAACTTCCCTGGGTTGCGATGGAGTTAGATACTTACAGGCCTTTATTAGCACAATGGATACAAGACAAGAACCCCTAGAGCTGAGCCAACTTAGTTGGCCAGAGGTTGAAACCTATATTGCTACCGGCAAACCGCTGTTATTGCCCCTGGGCTCATTCGAACAACATGGCCCAATGGGCCTTATGGGCACTGATTACCTATGTGCCGAGACCGTCGCAATGGCTGCTGCAGGAATAGCTGGGTGGTTAGTAGCACCCCCATTGGTTTATACACCAGCACCCTTCAATATGGCCTTTGCTGGAACTGTTTCAGTATCGGTGCCCACCTTTACCCTTCTGTTAGAAGAAGTATGTAGCTCTTTTATTAGCCACGGTTTTAATCAAATTTACTTACTCAATGGCCATGGTGCTAACATTGAACCAGCTCGCCAAGTGATCAATAACCTTGCACCTCATACTATAAGGTTACGCAGTTGGTGGGACTTTGATGAGGTACAAGATCTGCGTCAAAAAGCTTTTGGCACATGGGAAGGGATGCATGCAACACCTGCAGAAATCTCCATTACCCAAGTCAACCAACGTAGATTAGACCCAGATTTAGCAAGAGAACCTCCTATGCCCCTAAGTGAGGCTTACATTAAAGCCCACAGTGGTGATCGTCACGCAGGCCCTATCAGCCACCAGCGCAGCTTCCCAGATGGTCGCGTAGGCTCTCATTCAGCCTTAGCCAGACCTCACATTGGCACTCAACTCATAGCACTTGCAGCACAAGCCATTGTCGATGAGCTAAATAATACCCTAGGCTAGCTTTGCATACGGTTTGACTGAGGGTCAAACAAAGGCTTGATAAACAGCTTTGCTGGTCGCATTTCACCTAAGATTTCAATCTCGAATGTGGCACCCTCGGCGATCATCTGCGTAGGGACAAATCCAAGTGCCACAGACTGTTCACTAAAGTGGGCATAGCCCCCAGAGGTCACAAAACCGACCACGTTACCGTCTTTCCATATCGGTTCGTCTGCCACTACATCAGCGTCAATTGCATCGACTGTAAAGCTTGCTAACTGGCGTTTTGGAGGCTCTGCTAGCTCTTTAAGAGCAGCGGCCTTACCAATATAATCAGCCTCTTTTTTGTAATCCATAAACCGATCCATACCCGTTTCCATAGGGGTGTAATCAGGTTTGTATTCTCTCATCCAAGACCCAAAAGACTTTTCTAACCGCAGGCTCATCATAGCGCGCATACCAAAGGGTTTAAGATCAAACGCGATACCCTCATTAGCTAAGGTATGATACAAGCTTATTTGCTGTTCGACGGGTACATAGATTTCGTAGCCTAAGTCACCTGTATAACTTATCCGTTGAACTACAGCATCGCACTGGCCCACCTCAATTTTGCACACTGATAAAAATGGCATAGCGCTATGGGAAACATCAAATCGAGTGCACGCAGCTAGCAACTCACGAGCCTTTGGCCCAGCAATTTGAAAGCCGATACGGCTCATAGAAATATTCTTTAAGCTCACGTTTAGTGCTGGTAAATATTGCTCAAACCAGCGCATGTGAAGGTCTTGAGCTGAAAAAGAAGCAGTGAGTTGGTATTCATTTTCATCCAAGTGAGAAATAGTGAAGTCACCCATGAGCTTGCCTGATGGGCTAAGCATAGGGCTTAGGGTCACACGCCCAAGTTGAGGTAGTTTGCCTGCCATAACACCATCTAACCATGCACGAGCACCTTCGCCGGTGACTAGGTATTTACCAAAATTATGTACCTCGTTAATACCTACCGAATGACGCACGGCTCGGCACTCATTCCCAATAGCAGCAAAGGCATTAGAGCGTCTAAAGCTTGGGGTTTCTTCCAAAGGCTCACCCTCAGGGGCAAAATAATTCACATGCTCCATGCCATAACCTTGCCCAAATACAGCGCGTTGTTGCTGCCAGATGGTATAAGCTGGTGTAGTATTTAGTGGCCGGCCCGCCGGTAACTCCTCATTAGGATAAGAAATGCTAAACCGTTTCTGATAGTTTTCTCGTACCTTGTTACGGGTATACGCCTTGGTGCAATAGTTGCCATAGCGCGCTACGTCCATTGCAAACACGTCGCGTGAGGGTTCCCCATGTACCATCCATTCGGCCAAGCTTAAGCCTACGCCACCACCTTGACTAAAGCCGGCCATCACAGCGCAGCAGGACCAGTAGTTTTGTAATCCAGGTATAGGGCCAACCAAGGGATTACCGTCTGGTGCAAAAGTAAATGGCCCATTGACAATAGACTTAATGCCCGCAGTTTCTAGACAGGGGAAGCGTTTAAAAGCAAACTCCAAAGAATCACCGATACGATCAAGCTTATTGTCTAAAAGCTCATGACCAAAGTCCCAACGGGTGCCATCTAAGGCCCATGGGTCACAATCTTGCTCGTAAATACCAATCACCAGGCCCTTGCCTTCTTGGCGCAAATAACTTTCCCCTGAAGGGTCCATTATATGAGGCAGCTCTTGATCACGGGTAAACACTTGGGGCAAATCATCGGTAATCAAATACTGATGTTCCATTGGGTGAAGAGGCAAAAACAAACCCACCATCTCACCCAATTCACGGGCCCATAGACCGCCCGCATTAACCACATGCTCAGCATGAATAATGCCGTTTTTGGTGGTCACATCCCAGCTGCCGTCGGGCCGTTGGTTAAGACCCGTTACAGGATTTCTTAAATATATTTCTGCACCTTGTATTTGTGCTGCTTTGGCATAGGCATGAGTGGTGCCAGATGGATCTAGATGACCGTCAAGAGGATCATATAAACCGCCTAAGATATCCTCTGTATTCACAATTGGGCTAAGTTTTTTGATTTCTTCTGGAGTAATAATTTGTGTGTCTAACCCCATATGTCGATGCATAGCTCTTGCCGCTTTAATAAAATCCATACGTTCTGGGCTATCAGCCAGTGTTATGCCACCCACATGATGCAAACCGCAGGTTAAACCACTGATAGCCTCAAGCTCTTTATAAAGATTAATTGTATACCCTTGTAATGCCGCCATATTGGGGTCTGAATTAAGCGTATGAAAGCCACCAGCAGCATGCCATGTAGAACCAGACGTTAGTTCCGAACGTTCTATAAGACACACATCGGGCCAGCCTAACTTGGTCAGGTGATACAGCACCGAACATCCAACCACACCACCACCAATTACTGCTACTTGAACATGAGTCTTCATAGTTTTGATTCCTTTTATTATGATCCAGGTGCTGCTCCACCTTCACGGCTACGTCGCTCTACAAAGTCTGTTAGTTCATCATCTATTGAGGTCTCTAGCTTAGGCTCTTCATAATCCTGCAACATCTGTTTCCAAATTTTGTTAGCCCGATGGGTCGCGTCCATTGCTCCTGCATCTCGCCAATTTTCAAAGTTAGACCAGTTGGACAATAACGGTGAGTAAAATGCATCTTCATAACGCGACATAGTGTGGGGAGAGGCAAAAAAGTGACTGCCAGGTCCCACGTCTGCAATCGCACCCACTGCTAGCGAATCGGTACTGGTATCCATGGGCTGCAAAAAGGCTTGCTGCATTTGAATCATTTCTGCATCTAAAATAACCTTTTCATAAGACGTGCATAACCCACCTTCAATCCAACCCAAGCCATGTAAAACATAATTCACTTGACCCAACATACATGCCCACAAAGACATCTGAGACTCATAGGTGGCTTGTGCATCAGGTGCGTTGGAGGCGTTGGCGTTTGAAGCACGTAAAGGAATGCCATATTTGCGTGCCAGTTGACCAGACACTATAGTGGCTTGGCTATACTCAGGTGTACCAAACGCCGGTGAGCCCGATTTCATATCTACATTAGAGGTAAAACTGCCATACATGGCAGGTGCTCCAGGATTCACGCACTGATGAAAGGCAAGGCCAGCTAAACATTCTGCATTTTGCTGCACTAAAGCGCCCGCCATGGTGATTGGTGCCATGGCGCCCGCAAGCGTAAAAGGAGTATAGATGACCGGCTGATTGTTTTCAGCCATAACAATGGCACCTTCCAATAACGCACCATCATAAATGAGTGGGGAATTTGAATTCACTACGGTATGAATCGATGGTTGTTGCAGCAGGGTAGCATGGTCAATGCCACGACTAATGCGCACAATATCAATCACATCCTGCATGCGCTGTCGGCCTAAGGCATAACCACCTACCGGTTTAGTAGTCAACCGGGCCATGGCTGCACCAGCAATAATGTGACGAGTATTCACATTAACGTCGCAGGGTTCTACTGGGAAACCTGCCTGTAATTGAACGCTGTTCAGGCTTTCTCCTAGACGTAACAAATTACAGAAGTCATCATAATTACCCGCAATTCTACCCCTGTCTAAGTCAGATACGTTGGGCGTGCTGGCTACCATGGCAAAGGCCATTGAATTCCCTCCCATCGCAATATGCCGATCTGGACGGCGCCCATGTAAAACAAATTCCCTAGGAGTGGTGGCAATGGTCTGCATAACCCAATCAGGATCAAACCTAACCCGCTGTCCATCGGGGTGCACCATAGCACCAGCGCAACGTAAAATATCTACAGCTTGGGGCGACTGAAAGTCCATGCCGGTGTCGCATAGCAGTTTTAGTGATGCCTGATGAATGTCTTCTAATTGACTTTCATTGATCAACTGCATGGGTGCGTAAGGGTTACGCATTTGCCGCGATGGTGCTTGACGAGCACCACCACTAGGCCTGGTTGATTTGTTGCGATTAGCCCGAGAACGCCTCATTTACACACCCATAAGCTTGCCTTAAAAAGCCATCATAGGGTATTGTTTGACTTGTGAATAATTAATATTTTAGTGACTAACCATGAAATTTTTTTATATATGCTGCGCTTACAACTAAGCCACTATCGGGTGGTTCAGGCTGTGCGTATTCATGGCACCGTATCAGCTGCAGCCCAGGCCCTAGGCCTAACTCAGCCCGCACTCAGCCACCAAATAGCAGAAGCAGAACGCCGTTTAAGCACTAAATTATTTGCCCGCATAGGGAGGCGCTTAAGGTTAACCTCTGCAGGAGAACTGTTCGCCACTAGCGCTGACACCATCCTCATGGAGGCTGGTTTAGCTGAGTCTACCCTTATGGGCAAAACAGGTGCAGCACCGGGAGAAGTTATTCGCATTGGCACTTTTGCTTACAATAGCTACCGCTGGCTGCCATTGTTTTTAAAACAACTCCAGCATCAGTGGCCGAATTTATATTTTGAATTTATCACTGACACTAGCAAAGTACCTATGCGCAGCTTATTAGATGGCGATGTAGATATCGCCATTAGCGCAGGCAGCATTAACGCTAGCCGTGCCACTGTATACCCATTGTTTGAAGATCAATTGTTGGCTATATGTGCACTTGACTGCCCAACACCAAGCTGTGGTTATATGCTTGCTAAAGACTTTTTGGCTGATCCATTCATTACTTATTCCACTATTTATGAAACTGGGTTTGAAGAAGAGCTATTATGGCGCCCAGCCGGTCGAAGGCCACTTAATTATTTACGGGCAGGCAATACAGAAGCCGTGATAGAAATGGTGAAAGCAGGCTTTGGTCGTTCTATTTTAAGCCGCTGGGCAGTGCAGCCCTCTTTAGAAAATGAAGAGTTACTCGCCTTGCCTGTCACCAAGCAAGGCATGCCTGTTTATTGGAGTGCATTAGTTCGAAAAAGCCATCAGCATGCCGAATTACTTCATGCCGTGTCTGAACAGTTACAAAGCTGGTGCCAGCTCAATTTTAATGGCTCAGGCTATAAATAGAGGCCCACACAAAAGGCCACTCTACGTGGCTAATTGCTTTTCAATGGCAGTAGACAAAGCCACCTTACCTTCAGAACTGTAGCCTTGGCTGCGGCTTTCGATAAGTGGTATCTCGTAAAGGTAGTTAACCATCATGCCTTCTGATTGCTTCAGCCCATTATCAGACGTGTCTGCCATCCAGTTTAAGCGTTCTATTTTAGCGCCATTGCTGAGGTGAAAGTGAGCCACAGGGTCTCGTGCATAATGTTCATTGCGCTTCTGTTTTTGTTCGCCAAGATAATGGGCGGCCATTTTTTGAAGGTGTTCTGGTGACCTTAAGGATGACCCATCATCCAACAAAGCCAACTCTTGTTCAGATTCGATGCTGTCTAACCAACGGCAAAAACCCGGAATAGGTGACAGGGTTGCAAACTGGGTTAACTGGGGGAACTCTTGTTGTAGTTTTTTAACCACTTGCTTGATTAGAAAATTACCAAAACTAATTCCAGAGAGCCCCTTTTGTGCGTTGGAAATAGAATAAAATATAGCGGTGTCGGCGAGGCTTATATCTTCTAATGGCGCAGCTTCGTCAAGCAATTCTTGCACATTACCAGCCATACCCTTAACCAGAGCAACTTCAACAAAGATGAGTGGCTCTTCTGGCATATTAGGATGAAAAAAAGCAAAACAGCGACGGTCAGAATCGAGACGATTTTTAAGATCATTCCAACTTTGGATTGCATGCACTGCCTCATAGGCAATTAATTTTTCTAGTAATTCAGCACTGGAACGCCAGTTTATTTCTTCCATTTGTAACAAGCCAACATCAAACCAGGCACTCAACAGGCGCTTCAAATCCGCCTCTAAGGGCGCAAGTTTGGGGTGTTCTTTGCGCAACCGCAATAACTCAGCGCGCATATCCACAAGAAATTTAATACCCTGAGGGAGCTCATTAAACTGAGTCAACAGCTTCATCCTTGGTGGCTCTAAGGCGCTACGAAGGTCTGCTTCTAGGTGTGTCCGTTCACTTGAATTTGCAGCTAACCAAGACTCTATAACCTGAGTCAAACGTACCTCATCAACCGCATAGTTATCAGCCATCAGTGTAAGAAAACGAACACGTCCTTCGTCATTGAGATCTAAAAAGCGCCTGCCAAGTTCTGCGGCTCGCATTCTTGCGGCTACCTCTCCACCGTTATCTTTAAGGCAGGCATCCATCCACGTTAGCAGCACCTTTTCATCGGCTGCATTCAAGTTAGGATCAAGAGATAGCTTTTTCAAAAGATCATGTTGTGGCGAAACATCACGCCAAAACGGCACCCACCGACGGATGGTTTTTTGAAATAGTTGATTCGCTAGTTGCTGCATGTTAACCGGTCTCCAAAGGTGTGCCAAAAGTCGTCTTGCCGGCCAGTAGCACAAATTGTGTGGCAATACCTTACCACTATTGTGCCCCCTCATAACTGCTTGACTTATGGGTCGAGGATAACCATGACTACTTGCTTGTTTGAGATTAAGAGGCAGGCCAGTCCACTGTACCAAAAGGGACTTAAATGCTCAGAGCAGCAACCACTTGGTGTAAGTCATCAATCTCTAAATCGGGTGATCTAGACAATGGTTCAGGTGGTTGTGAAAAACGATTAACCCAAGCAACATTAAAACCAAAGTTAACTGCACCTGCAACGTCCCAAGCATTACTTGAGTGAAACAATACTTGGTCTTTCGTCACTCCAAAAGCATCAAGAGCTAGCTGATATACTCTGGGATCAGGTTTATATATGGCTAGGTCATCAACAGAAATCACCTGATCAATTAAATCTGTTAATCCAGCATACCTCACTGCAGCCTGCAGCATATTGGGTGATCCATTCGATAGAATTGCCGTTGCAATGCCAGCGCCTCGTAGCTGCCTGAGGGTCGCAATAACCTCAGGATAACTTGATAGTTGGTTGTAAGCTAACAGCAAACGTTGCTCTAGCGCAGCATCACTTATTGCATGGGTTTGAAGGGCGTAATGTAGCGCTTCAGCAGTCACTTGTGAAAAGTCCACATACCGGCCCATTAGGCTGCGTAACCAGGTGTATTCCAGCTGCTTTTGACGCCACAACATAGAAATGGCCTGTGCCTGAGGGCCCAATGAGTGCACATGCTGTCTTACAGCTGAGTGCACATCAAACAAGGTGCCATAGGCATCAAATACACATAAAGAAACTTCTTTGAACTCAGGCTTCATAGCGGCAATTCCTTAGTAAAAGCGTAAAACAAATAGACAATAATAGCTTACTCTAATCTGAACCAATTAACTGGTGTAACACCCCCGTTTAAGAAATAGCCTCAGCACAATAACCAGCCGATAGCCTTGAGTTAAAAAATGCATTTGTTTTAGCTATGTAAAGCGGCTATGGTTAGCGTTCTTCTATATAAACACCAACACGACCATGGCCTTAACGCCTTAACCAACCTTCCTGCCAGAACCGTGTAATCCCACCATAGGACCTACCCCTCATGAGTGAAAACAGTTACGAAAAAGGCCGACTAAACTTACCTTTTGTTGGCTTTTGCACCTTTGCCAAAAGCCCCATTGCCGAAGATTGGGACAACATTAAAGCAGACGTAGCCTTTATGGGTGCACCTTATGATTGTGGCACCCAGTGGCGCTCTGGTGCCCGTATGGGTCCTCGCTCTATTAGAGAAGCCTCAACACTATTTTCGTTTGGCCATGGCGGCGCATATTCTTACGAAGACGATACCATGTACTTGCAAGGCGTGAGCATTGTTGACATGGGCGACGCAGACATGATCCATACCAATACCGAACAAAGCCACGCCAACATTGAGTACGCAGTGCGAAAGGCCCTAGCTGCGGGAGTGTTACCCGTAGTCGCTGGTGGTGATCACTCTATCAATGCCCCATGTATTCAGGCCTTTGATGACCAGGGCCCTATTCATATCATCCAAATTGACGCTCACCTAGATTTTGTCGATGAACGTCACGGCGTACGATTTGGCCATGGTAATCCAATTAGGCGGGCCTCTGAAAAGGGCTACGTTACAGGAATGACTCAACTAGGCATCCGTAACGTTTCATCATCCAACCGCGAAGATCATAAGAAAGCAGAAAGTGTAGGTTCTACTATTTTGTCTGTGCGTGATGTGCGAAGGCTTGGCCCAGAAGGCGTATTGGCACTGATTCCAGACGGCGTGAATTACTACATTACCATTGATATAGACGGATTTGATCCCTCAATCGCCCCAGGCACTGGCACACCAAGCCATGGGGGCTTTACTTACTATGAGGTTATGGAAGTATTACAGGGTGTGGCTAATAAAGGTGACGTTGTCGGTATCGATCTTTGTGAAGTAGCACCAGATTATGATTTATCTAGCACCACCAGCATTTTAGCTGCACAGGTTTTACTTAATTTAATAGGCTATGTGTTTCACGGCCGTGAAACCCGTAAAAAAGCAGAAATGGCTCAACTGTAGCCAACAGTATAGCTTAGCTAATGACCAAGGAATAAAGCTTCAATTTAGTGCCTCGCTAATAGTTAGCATGTCACTGCATTGAAGCAATCTATTAATAGCGTTGTACTTTATTGGACTCGTGCGTGGCCTAAGCTAGGTAATATCACTCCCCCTTTAAGTTATTATCTAAGGCAGTTTCTGCACTACACATTGACTATGATAAGGTTACATTATTTGGCTATTACGCTTCATAAAATTGATCTCTAACTGCACGGCCTTTTTGAATGGTGAAGAGCCCGCATACAAACATCCAAAATGACCTCCATCAACCACGTGGAATTCTTTTGGAGCGTTAATTGCATTAAACACAGTTTTTTGTACTTCTGGATTACAATGTATCATCTCATCATTGAGCCCCACCAGCATCATAGTAGGAACCTTTATAAACGCAGCAGTGATGTGTGGCACAAGGGGAACCGGGGTGTTAGGGGTGACCTTACTCACTAAATTTTGCCAATGACTACCAAAACGACCCCCATGAGTAATGAACCAAGAAAAGGCTTGTATGGGTTTGAGTAGAGAAGGTGCATTTAATTGATCTGCTGAAACAACAGGAAGAGGCCCAATTACCTCGGCTTCAAATTCACTCAAATCGCCCACTTCAAACATAGTCTTCAGCTCGTCAAAGTCTGCCTTTAAGGTAGAGGATTGGATGTTGACTACGCCTGTTGCAGGAATATGAGCAACGATACCAGCAAGACCTTCAATAAAGGCCCCAACAACGAGCACTAACATGGCCGCATAGCTATCGCCCCATAAGAAAATCTGCCCGTTATGTAGCTCTTTTAAATTTTGAGTGTGTAAAAATGCATCCTTGAAGCCCCTTGCCTGAATCCAAGGGTTGATCACTTGTCGCTCTACACCATCACTATCTCCAAAACCTGCATGATCATACAAAATGACATTTAATCCAGCACCTTGAAACTGAGAAGCATAGTCTTCCAGCCCCATTGATATTGTTGCCGTGGTACCGTGAGCCATGATGACACAAGGTGCTGTTGCCCCGTCTTGTGCTGCATACCATCGACCACGCAATATATTTAGACCGGAGGTAAACTCTATGAGGGTATAGTCTAATGGCATCGTTATTTTCTACCTTAAATTATTGGAAAAAATGCTAATTGTGACCAATCAAGGTTATCACTTCTTGGTTACAGTTTGCTTTGGCACACATTAGTTTCTTAATCTAAGTGGCCAGAAAAAGAATAGAACAGCCTTTCATCAAATGGCCCACTTAGGCAAACAACAAACCACTTTATCACCTTTATTTAGCGCTCACAAAGGTAAACTTAGCTGCCCTTATTTACCCCAATATATTGAACTGAGTCACCAATTAGTGGATCATCCACTGAGTTAGGAGACATGCAATTGGCTAAAATATCAAACGCCCAGCAGCTTGCTTTGGAATTACCTGGGCGAAATGGATTCCCATTAAAGAGTGAACCTTAATTGAAAATATTATTTGCAGGATGTGGTGACATTGCTCAGCGAGTGCCACCTAAAATGAACAGTGCACATGAGTTTTTTGGTTTAAAACGTCAATCAACCCTACTTGCTAATGGTATCAATCCCCTGGTAGGAGACCTCACTGATGTGGCTTGTTTAAACCACATTTTTACAGAGGGTTTTGATGTGGTGGTTGCCACACTCACACCAGACAGGATGACCAAAGAGGGTTACCAAAAGGCCTATGTTAACTCTTCTGCAGCCCTAGCTTTAGCAATTTACAACGCAGTTTATAAGCCTAAATTGGTTATTTGGGTTTCTAGCACTAGCGTCTATGGGCAGAACTTAGGGGCTTGGGTAGATGAAGATTCCCCAGCCAGCTCAACAGCTTTTTCTGGACAGGCGCTGCGTCAAGCAGAAGAAAACATATTAGCCCTGCCATGTGCCACAGTAGTGGTAAGGTTTTCTGGCATATACGGCCCTGGCCGCACTCGTATGCTAGATCAGGTACTCGCGGGAGTAGGGTGTGCAGACCAACCTGAACAATGGGGTAATCGAATTCATAGTGAGGATTGTGCCGGTGTTATTGGGCATTTGATTAGTCAAAATGAGCAGCAGATACCGTTATTAGAACTGTATGTGGCGACAGATTGCGAACCAGTAACACAATATGAATTGCGCGGCTGGCTGGCTGAAAAGCTGAGTGTGAGCTTAGTGGAACATCAGGCAAGTGCGCGCTCAGCTAGGCGCTGCAGTAACAAAAAGCTGTTGGATTCTGGCTATAATTTCATATTCCCAAGCTACCGCGAAGGCTATTCAGCTTTAATCAAAGAGCTAACATTATAGGTGGGCCAATCAGGCTCACTTGAGTAAATCAGGATATTTTTTATGGTATATTCGGCGCAGTGCTATAAAGTGTCTCTCACCTTCTATTTTGCTCCACTTGATGATTTGTCGCCCATACTCATTAGCCACAACCTCTGGAATGATATTGAGCTCTTGGCCGGTATTCATCGCTTTTAACTGAACTTCACACGCACGGTCTAAAAAATACAGGTCATCAAAAGCATCCCACAAATAGGGCCTAGAAACGAGAACACCATGGTTGGCGCACATCAGCACATCCTTAGTTTTTAAACTGTCCACAATAGTGCCCCCGATCGCTGGGTCACCAGGATCGCCATACACCCCTAGATAGGCAATCCGCTGTACGAAGCGAAGTGCATGTTGGCTAGACATAGTAACAGTCTGATCCTTTAGCAATGTAAGTGCGGTGATGTTTGGTTGATGTGAGTGGAGAATAGCCCTAGCACGGGGAACATCACGATGAATTGCACCATGAATATTTAAGTTGCTAGGCTCAACTTCGCCAACACCTGAGATAATACTGCCAGCAAAATCGGCTATTAAAAAGTCTGAACTTTTAGCTTCAGACCAATGCAAACCGTATGGCAGGGCCAGAAAATGCTCACTACTACCGGGCAACATTGCGGTTAGATGATTTACAACACCTTCATTCCAATTATGTTCCGCCATATAGCGGTGAATAAGGGCTAAATCAAACCGCAACTGATTTTCAGCTGATAACTCATCGAACATATTCATAATACCCATCATTTCTATGCGCTAGCTAGGCTAAGATATTACTTGGGATCGTATTAAAGATCAAAAGTAGGTAACGTTACTAGGTGCTCATACTGGCACTTTAAAGACTCATAATGATGATCTGAAGACTATCATTAACCCCTTTTTTACACTAATTTTGCTACTAGTGACCTTATAAAAAATAAATAGTTTAAACCTAAAAAGAGGTCGATATGCTGTCGACATACTCTTGCATTTTTTCTTCTGACTCACTCCCAAATAATATATCGCAAGCCTCTTTTAGCCCTTTAGCATTGAGCAAATCATCTTGCCGCACTACTAGAGATATTTTGGACCGGCGCCGCAGAAAGTCTTCAAGCTTGGTTATCATTTCGTGCTTTGCTGCATACTCAATTTCACAAACAGTATATTCAGCGTGTTCTATCAACAGATCTGCCTGGCTTTTATCGTCCTTTATTTTGCTAAGCAGCTCGAATGCATTAGAGCCATAGCGTCGCCAAAATCGCTCTGACAAAGGTTCAGCTGATTTTTCTCCCGTCATCTGATCAAGATTTATGGTGTGGGCTTCAGCAAAAAACTGGTCTTTTATGGTATTGCTAGGCTCACCATACCAAGTGATATCTGGTTCTTTAAGTTCAATATTGAACGTCTCTACAATCTCAGAAACCTCATCGCCCACGTTGATGCAATCAGTTAACTTACCACCAAAAATACTGATATATTTTTGTTTCTTATTAATGTCGATCGCGTGTTTACGAGATAGCTTAACCCAATCAGCTGTGCCGCCACTATCGCCTTCAATAGCCAGAGGACGCACTCCACACCGTTCAGCAATAATATCAGCTTTGGTTAATGGCTTGGGCAAGTTAAGTAATTGATTAACGTTATCTAAAATAAAATCACGGTCTTCATCAGTCACGTCACTAAGCGGTGAATCCACTTGGGTATCGGTAGTACCGATGCACGTTTTGCACCCCATAGGAATGACAAAAAATAAACGCCCATCACTAGCGAAAAAAGCCAATACTTTTTGGTTGGCGCTAATTTGGTCAACAATTAAGTGAACCCCTTTGGAGAATACATGGTGATGCTCGGTTGATTGTTCAGTGGTTTCGTTATATTTATCAACAAAAGGGCCTGCCGCATTAATTAAGACTTTTGCCTTTATGGGGAAAGCTTCTCCCGTCATTTCATCTTGCGCTGCTATCGTCCAATGATCGCCAACATAATCTGCCGCTTGAGAAGACACATAGTTAGCAGCAATGCAGCCATTATCAAGGCTAGAGCGAATAAAGTTAAATACAAAGCGGGAATCATTATCAAAAAGGTAAGCGTCAGAATACTCAAACCCTCCTTTGGCATTGCTGATATTAATAACTGGCTCGCTAGCAGTTATTTTTTTTGGCGTTAAATATTGTGGATGTTTGGTGTAGAAGCGACCAAATAACCAGTACACAATAGTACCTAGATAAACAAACAGGGGTGGGAAGCGAAAGCCTTTTTGAATGCAGGTTAAAAAGCGAATTTCTTTAACGGTAGAAGGGTAGCTCTGCATTAATAAGTTACGGCTTTTACACAGTTTATTCACTAATCGATATTCATGACTTTCTAAATACTTAACACCTCCCCAAGCAAGGTTTGACGAATTAGAGCTAGTAAAGCCAGCAAAATCACCTTTATCGATGAGGGCCACTTTTGCTCCTTTTGCAGATAATGCCGCCGCCGCAACAGCACCATTAATGCCACCACCGATAATAGCCACATCGAATGTTTGGTTTTTAAGTTGTTCAATATTTTTTTTACGCAGTAACATTAGCAAAATC
This sequence comes from Candidatus Njordibacter sp. Uisw_056, assembly GCF_047730085.1. Classification (NCBI taxonomy): domain Bacteria; kingdom Pseudomonadati; phylum Pseudomonadota; class Gammaproteobacteria; order Pseudomonadales; family Candidatus Njordibacteraceae; genus Candidatus Njordibacter; species Candidatus Njordibacter sp. Uisw_056. The sequence goes on from NZ_CP159830.1 coordinate 2,829,744, forward strand.
CATTGTCTTAATATCAGCACTTACAACAAACACGTCATAAGTTTTATGCTTAAAGCTCATTAATTGTGGTGCCGCCAAAGACAAGTTGTGGCGGTACTGAAACGTCTGCAGCTCCCGCAGAGCGCAACCTAGTGCGCAACTGACCGGCCTCGTTAGTTGGCTTGGAGAGTTTTCGATTTGAACTGCCACTATTGGTGCTCAGCAACCAAGTATTTTATTTCACCTGTTTGATGGTGCGGTAAAGAGCGATGTTTATGTGGTGATATCCCAGCAATCGATGTACTCAAAATTTGCAACATGTCACCATGGGAAACTAACAAAATTACTTCGCACTGATACTGCCGCTCCAACCTATCAATCACATTAAGGCCCCTTTGGGCAACGTCTTTGGGGCGTTCTACACCATCATCAGAATGCTTATCCACTTCATCCCGCTGCCAGATATTGTCATAGTGCTCAGCAGACATGCCTTCCCAGTTACCAAAAAAGCGTTCTCGAAGACCCACCTCTTGCTCAGGTTGTGGCAGATTCAAGGTGTTGGCAACTAGTTGTGCTGTTTGTAGGGTTCTTAAAAAATCAGAACAAACTATATGAGTTATGGCCTCTCCTGTAAATCCTCTTACTGAGGCAATAACCTGTTTTGAGCCTCGGTCTGTAAGCCCGAACCGTTCACAACCTATTTTAGGATCACTGACAATTACGCCAGTTACATTCGCGTCACTTTCGCCATGTCGCATTAATAAATAACTATTTCTAAAACGTGCTTCATTCATTAAAGGTTTCAAAAATGTATCTCAAGAGTAATGGGTTGATGGTCAGATAAGTCAGTGGTGCTATCTACGCTAACATTAACTGGGTAGGTGATGAGCTCATTGCTAAGCCAGAAATAATCACGACAATGGCCACCCTGTGTCCACTGAACTTTGTCGAAGATGCCACAGGTTGCAGGCTGTATCTGAACTGGACCAGAGTGCTTCCAGGTATCGATCCAGCCATGGTTTATTTGGTACTGGTAATGAGTGCTTTTTGGGTCAAAATTAAAGTCGCCACATAAAATACGGGCTGATGCCAAGTAACCTTCTTGAAAACACCCGGGGCCGTGCGCTTTAGGGTATTTAAGGTGCGCTAAACGATCTAGCTCTATCGCCTGAAGGTGCTCAAGCTGCAGTTGTGCTTCATTGCCATCATGATATGCAAGGTGAGTATTAATAATGCTCAACGGGCCCATCTTTGAATTAATACAAGCTTCAATTGCAACCCTAGGCATTTGCCATTTTCCTAATGCAGCAGGTTGTGGGAGCTGGTGAACCTTAAAGTCTAACAGGGGATCCTTAACCAGGGTTAAATTACCAAACTCCTGACGATCCTTTGGATTACTAGTGGCACTAGGCCAACTATAACCAGAGCCCCAAAGGGCTATATGGTTTGGAAAATATTGCTGCGCCAGCTGGCACTGGTCGGGTTGCTCCTGCGTACAGTATGCTGTCATATGACGCGCGACTTCCTGTAAGCAAATAATATCGAAGTTGCCTAACGACTTAATATAGTCCAGGGTGCGCGAAAAGTCAGACCCGCTATTAACGGATTTCCCATATTGAACATTCCAAGACAAGATGCGCATTTACTTAATACCTGCATGCATAAACGACTGAATAAATCGTCGTTGGAAAATTAAGAATAAGATCAGCAACGGACCGATAGCGATCAACGTACCTGCGGAAATAACTGACCAGTCCACACCCGACTCAGGTGCACCAAATATTGCCATACCAACGGTTAAAGGTCGGCTTGCCTCAGTATTGGTAACCACAAGGGGCCATAGAAAGTTATTCCAATGATAGCTCACAGAGACCAAGCTAAAGGCCAAGTAAGTGGGGAACGCTAAGGGCACAAATACTTTCCAGATAATGCCAAGGCCGGATAAGCCTTCAACTCGAGCGGCATCTTCAAGCTCCTGCGGCACAGTTTTAAAGGTTTGACGCAATAGGAAGATGCCAAAAGCACTTGCCAGATAAGGCAGGCCAACCCCTAAATAGGTATCTATTAAATCAAGCCCAGCCAATGTGCGGTAGTTTTCCACAATGAGCACTTCAGGCATTACCATTAGCTGTGTAAGCACAAGAGCAAAAGCAAACCCACGCCCAGCAAATTTTTCTCTCGCCAGCGCATACCCTGCAAGTGTGCAAAGAAATAGCTGTGAAGCCAGAATTAAGCTTGTGATAACAATGGTGTTTAACATGTAACGGAAAAAAGGTGCCTGATCCCAAGCTGACTCGAAGTTCTCTAGGGTCAATGGTGCAGTCAACGAGAATTTGGTAGCAAATTCAGGCGGATGAAAAGCAGCCCAAAACGCATACAGCAGTGGTAATACCCAAAGTATGCCTAGCAGGTAGGCTGATACTTTAGAAAAAGTTTGGAACCAAGAAGACATAACTTTTACCGATAGTGAATTTTACGATCAAGAAGCAGCATCTGCACCAAAGCAATGACTGCCAAAGTTGCTAACATAACCACAGTGAGGGTTGCCGCGTAGTAGCTGTCGAGAAAGCTAAACGCTGTTTCATAGATGTAATACAAAAGTAGGTTACTTTCATTGTTAGGCCCACCCTTGGTTAAGATGAACAAATGATCAACCAGCTTAAATGCATTTAATATGGCATTAATTAAAACAAACAGTGTAGTGGGCATAAGCAATGGGAAGGTTATCTTCCTAAATATTCTCCATGCACTAGCACCCTCTAGTTTCGCTGCAGCATAAAGCTCAGGGCTTAGTGTCTGAAGAGCAGCGAGGTAAAAAATCATAAAAAATCCAGCCTCTTTCCAGACGGTCATTACCATCAAGCTAGATAGTGCAAGGTCTGGATCTCCAAGCCAATTAGGGCCCTCAATTCCAACCAGTGCAAGTAACTGATTAAACAGTCCAATTTGGGGGCTATAAAAAAATAACCAGATATTCGCTACAGTGATCATAGGTAATATGGTGGGTGTAAAGAAAGCTAGCCGCAGTAAACTGGTGCCACGAATCTTACTATTTACCCAAAGCGCCATCATAATGGCCAGAGCTATGGATGTGGGAACAGTTCCCACTGCATACCAGAAATTATTTTCAAAGACTTTCCAGAATACAGGATCTTCTAACAATAGCTGGTAGTTTTCGAAACCAACAAACTGACTAGGAGCCACATCTGATCTGGCCCAAGTAAAACTACGCCATATAGACTTAAGTGTAGGCCAATGAGTAAACGCTATTAAAAAAGATAGCGCCGGCAACAGCAGCAGCCAAGCTTTCAAGTTAAATCGGTTGAGCATATTTTGTATTAGCCAGTTTAATAATTAGAGGATTAAATTGGGGCCGATACTACCGGCCCCAATGGATTCCTACTTATAGCGCCGTAAGATTCTTTCAGCTTGCTTTTGAGCGTCTGTTAACGCTTCTTCCGCTGAAGACTGTCCAGTTAACGCTGCCTGAATCGCATCATCAAGATACTTTCGAACGCGTCCTGCTTCGTGAGTAGACAGTTCCGCTGTAGCGTGAGTGAGCTGGTCGCGTGCTACTGCAGCCGGTGGGAAGGTTTTAAGATAGGCTTTAAGCGTTTCTGTTTCGTAAGCGCTTGGACCAACACCCATATAGCCAGTTGATTTAGACCAATGAGCTGCTTGCTCAGCAGAAGTCATAAACTTCACAAATTTCAGCGCAGCTTTCTTTTCTTCAGCTGATGATTTCTCGAAGATATAAAAATTACCGCCTCCAGTAGGTGAGCCTAGCTCCTTATTACCTGGTAATTTGGCCACACCAAAGTCAAAACTAGCCTTGTTTTTTACCGTAGTTAAGTTGCCTGTTGAGTGCCACATAATGGCGGTTTTTTGATCAAGAAAGTTTTGACGTAACGTGCCCCATTCAATCATACCTTTAGGCATAATAGCGTGCTTATTACCCAGATCCTGCCAATACTCTAAAGCCTCAACAACACCAGGTTTGTCAAAGTATGTTTCTGTACCTTCCTGATTCATTAACACTTCACTATTTTGCTTAGTAAGTGCACCAAACATCCAGTATGGGTAGCCAGTTGATGGGATCATTGCACCCCATTGGTCAACCGTTCCATTAGCGCTTTTTTTAGTTAACTTTTTACCCATACTGACAAACTCTTCCCAGCTTGTGGGTGGCATCTCGGGATCTAAACCAGCAGCACGGAACATATCCTTGTTATAGTACATAACGATAGTAGAGCGCTGAAATGGTACGCCCCATGTTTTGCCGTCAGCTTTACCATTTTCCATTAAAGCTGGGTAAAAACTATTCAACCATTGTCGCTCTTCATCGGTGCTCACAACATCATCAAAAGCAACAATAGCTTCAAGGTTGCGAAGTTCATGAATGTCGATAGAGAACATAACTGACAATTGTGCTGGAGAGCCACTTTGTAAGGCCGCTAATGCCTTCACACGAGCATCGTTGTAGTTACCAGCATAAATGGCATTAACATTAATGTCAGGGTTTTCCGCTTCAAACTTGTCTACCATTCCATCAACAATTTTAGTCAATGAACCACCTACCGCTACTGGGTAGTACATGGTTAAATCGGTAGCGGCGTTAGCAACAGTACTCAATCCAAGGATTGAAGCCACGCCAACAGTCGTCAGGTATTTAGATAGTATTTTCATCGGTCATATTCCTCACTTTATTTGTTATTACTTTATAACTTACTTCAACTTTAAAAACTTCTTATGTTAGATCCAAAATGTATGTTCGTTTTCGGGTGCCCAACGAACAGCTAATCGCTGCTGGGGTGCAAACATAGCGTGTCCCGGGTAGCGAATTTTTATTAACTTTTGGTCTTCTCCCATTGCACTAACATCGGCAAGCACGATTGTATCGGCACCGTGGTAGTCACAACTAACAACACTAGCTGGCATACCGTGTTCAGAAATTTCAATATGCTCAGGTCGGATGCCCCGGCAGTCCTCACCAGACCCAATAATATTCATTGGCGGGCTGCCAATGAATTGAGCTGTGAAAATTGTCTTGGGCTTGCTGTATAACGCTTCAGGCACGTCTACTTGTTCAACTTTGCCGTCATTCATTAAAACGATTCTGTCTGCCATGCTCATAGCCTCTACCTGATCGTGTGTAACATAGATAACCGACATACCAAGGCGCTGTTGTAATGCTCTAATTTCGGTACGCATTTCGTTTCGAAGTTTGGCATCAAGGTTTGATAAAGGCTCATCCATTAGGCATAACTTAGCCTGTGCGACTATGGCTCTAGCTAAAGCAACACGCTGGCACTGCCCACCAGACAGCTGACCTGGCTTTTTTTGTAGGTGATCACCAAGGCCTACTAGTTCAACAACTGAGTCTAGACGCTTTTTTTGTTCGTTTTTGGGTACCTTTCGTGCCTGAAGACCAAACAAAATATTTTCTTCAACTTTTAGGTGGGGAAACAGCGCATAGGATTGAAAAACCATAGCGAGTTTGCGATCCCCTGGAGAAAGCTGGGTAATATCCCGCCCATCTAAATGGATGCTGCCTTCGTCTGGAACTTCTAACCCCGCAATCATTTTTAAAGACGTTGACTTACCGCAACCAGAAGGGCCAAGTAAAGCAACGAATTCGCCTTCGTTGACTGTAAAGCTCAGTTGGTCGACAACCTTTAAATCACCATAACTGCGTGATATTCCATCAACTTTTAACATGGCAAAACTTCCGAGGTGGATCCAACTTCAATAATTTCAGAGTCAAACCCCTTGCAAGTCTGCCGATAAGGTTCTGATAAGAAATCCATCACTAAAATGTCAATGTCGTTTAGCGTTCCCGTAACTACTGGTGCATAGCGATTGATCTTACTGTGGTCTGCGACTAGTATTCGCCTCTCGCTGTTTTCCATAATCACTCTAGAAACACTAGACTCTTCCGGAGAGAAGTCCAAAAGCTGGCCCTTTGAGCTTAAGCCTCCCACACCAAATACACCGTACTGAATATTAAACTTACTTAAAAAAGCAGTTGTTTCTGGCCCCATTGTGTCCTGATCACCAGGCCGCACTAAACCACCTGCTAGGTAAGTTTGTATTTTAGAACTGTTACTTAGCGTTAGTGCAACGTTAATATTGTTAGTGACGACCGTTAAACCGGGGTGGTCGAGCAAGGCCAGTGCGACGTGCTGAGGTGTGGTACCAATACCAAGAAAAACAGTACTGTCCTCCGGCAATAGCGTTGCAACCTTACGGGCAATATTTTGCTTTGCTAAGAGGTTCATGACCGTGCGGTTACTAAAGGAGATATTGTGATTATTACCAGGCAAGCTAATACCACCGTGCACCCGTCGCACGTGTCCAAGCTCACTTAGTTCGTTAAGGTCTTTCCTAATAGTTTGAACAGAAACATTAAACAAAGATGTGATTTCTAAACTAGAAAGTACTCCGTTTGTATCATGGAGCTTGTCTATAATGCGCTGCTGTCGAGGAGATAAAGTCATAATACTTGGTGAACTCGATATATAGATTAGTCTAGCTTTTTGTTTCGTTAGAACTACTATACTCTTCGTATTAACATTTTGTATATAAAATAACTATACATTCGAAATATTACAGGAATATTACAGTTTAAAAAAATTGCACCTTTGTGAAAATATTTTTGTAATAGCCTATGTGCCGCCTGTTTTGGTTTGTGTAGTTTGAGAAGGGCTATTAGCAGCTGCAGCAATACAACCTCCCCTCACATTATTGTGTAGAGCCACAAGTAACATGCAGAAAGTTCATCTGTTAAGTTTGAACACGATGTGGCCTACCCAGTGATTCACTACCTTTATCGGCAATGTGGCACAAAGGGGTTAAGCGAATAACAACTTAAAGTGGGACCTAGTGGTTCCAACTTGCAATACACAGGTCGTGATGAATGATCATTAATTGGCTGCCACCCTCAATAGCGCAGGTATCTACAGCAACATAAACCCATCGTAAGCCAGCTTGCACCCAGTAACAAACAGAAAGAAGTTAAAAATTTGGTAGAATTTTTGCGGTGATACTCGCAGATGTAAGTAATAGCCTAAGCTCACACCAATTGGGGCTAAGGGCAGCAGAATAAGGGAGGTTAATAAGTTTTCACTTTCTAATTGCCCCAGCCAAAAATAGGGTACTAATTTTACATAGTTGACCACCCCAAAGAAAACAGCACATGTGCCCATGAATACTGTTGGGTGTAACTTTTGGGGTATCAGATAAAAGTTTATTGGCGGGCCCCCTGCGTGAATGCCAAAACTGGTAAACCCAGCGATAGTAGACCAAAACACACCTTTGATCCGGTTAGGTTTTTGTTTGACCGACACGTTAGATTTTAACCAAAAATTTAGCGCAAATGCTAAAGCCAAAAAACCGATGATCAGCCTCACGTGGGCATCGTTTAAATAGCTGAAGGTTAAGGTTCCTAGTAGCACTCCAGCAAAAGCTGCGGGCAACATAATAGCCAAATTATGTAAGTCCCACTTGCCCCAAAATTTGCGAATAGCAAACCAATCCATTACGCACAAGATAGGCAGCAAAATACCAGCGGCCTTTGCAGGGCTCACAGCCATGGCCATTAATGGCACAGCAACAACACCAATTGCATTGCCAAAGCCGCCCTTTGCTAAGCCAAAAATAAGCACCGCAGGCACTGCAAAAAAATAAAAGAGTGGGTCATTAATCATTAACTTGTATGCGTCCCAGAGGTACATCAGATTAAATTACTGCTTAGGTTACAAGCACTATAGGAGCTATTCACGAAAAACTCAGAAGCAAATCAACGAGTGGGGGCTTCGCGCCACATCAAATTAAAACTAAGTTGCCTATTAACTATATTGGTGCACTTACTGTCACATTAAATAACAATGCTTCACAATTTTTGGTGCAGTTTAGGCAAATGTTTCTATTTAGCAGTAAAGCCTCCATCTAAAAATAGCGTTTGCCCAGTAACGTAGTCGCTAGCCGAGGAGCAAAAGAACAATATTGGGCCATACAGATCATGCTCTTCGCCATTACGGCCAATGCAGGTTTGCTGCGCATTCCGATTAGATCTTACTGGGTCTGCAAAAACAGACTCAGTGAGTTCAGTAGGGAAAAACCCTGGGGCCAAAGCGTTTACATTAACACCTTGGGCCGACCATGCTTCTGCCATGGCTCTAGTCAATTGCTCAACTCCACCTTTAGACGCGCCATAGGCAAGGCCACTAGGAAAGGCTCTGCGAGATTGCAAAGAGGCAAAGTTAATAACACGCCCCCAGCCTTTGCGGTGCATTGCTGGAACCAAACCTTGGGCCAAGAAAAATGGTGCCATTAAATTGATGTTCATCGTAATGTCCCAGCCAGCTGCTGTGACATCACTTGCTGCTTCACGAGTATTAATACCTGCTGCGTTAATTAATATGTCTGGCGACCCAAAATGACTTTCAATTTGAGAGATGATTTTTGGCATCAAAGACCTGTCAGACAAATCAGTTGCAACAAAAGCAGTATCACCTTGGGTTGACTCAGCCCAGGCACTTAATTCTAGCTCTCTTCTGGCCACACCTACTACCTTTGCTCCATTTTCAGAGAGAAAGGTAGCTATGGAACGACCAATGCCACCACTGGCGCCAGTAACACATATCACTTTACCGGCAACATTAAACATTGTAGGTTCCACATCAACTCCTATGATTCAATTATTTCCACTCGAATCAAACTTTTCATTTAAGTAGCGCACTTGTTTATGCATGCATCATTACTTTAAAAATTTCACTAATTCATCAGGCGATGAGCAGCCTAATTGGTTCATCACCTGCTCCAACTCACTATAAAGGATGTCAATGCAGTGATTAGCGCCTTGCTTACCAAACGCACCCACACCATACATATACGGCCTACCGGAAAACACCATGTTGGCCCCTAAAGCTAAGTATCTAGCAATATCAACGCCTGATTCAACCCCGCTATCTACAAACACTTCAAGCTTATCACCAACGCTATCTACTATTTCCTGCATCATCTCCACTGGAGAACATGCTACATCTAGTTGCCTTCCCCCGTGATTGGACACAATAATGGCATCAACGTTGATGGCGGCACAGTGTTTTGCATCTGCTACATTAAGAACACCCTTAACGATTAATTTGCCTGGCCATTGCTGCCGTAACTGCTCCAACATAGACAAATTAACAGGCTCTTTTAAAGTGCTGCGAATATAATTAGCCACATCCTCAAGGTTAGATAGCTTACTCATGTAGGGTTGCATGCTGGCAAATTGAGGCATGCCATTCAACCCAGTTGCCATTGCCCAGGAGGGCCTAGACACAGTTTGGTAGATGCTCTTGAGAGTGATTTTAGGAGGGACTGATAAACCATTCTTAATATCGTTTGGCCTTCTTCCAGCAACAGGGACATCAATTGTGACAACTAAATTATTACACCCTACTTGCTGTGCCCTTTGCATAAGATCAAGTCTGATTTCCTGATCTTTAGGTGGGTAAAGTTGAAACCAAAGGTTATTGCCTGCACACGCAGCTGCATCCTCTATAGAGGTGCTTGCTAGGGTACTTAGTATATAAGGAATATTGGCTTTCTTTGCCGCAGCAGCATGATACTCAGCAGCTTTGGGCCAAATTAGTCCGCTTAACCCCAGTGGGGCAATGCCAAATGGCGCATCATATTCAGCCCCTAAAGCCGTTGTTTTTAAACTAGCAGCTTGAGTTCTAGAAAGATAAGAAGGTTGTAAGAAAACATGATCTAAAGCGTCTCTGTTATGCGCAATAGCTCTATCATTATTACAACCTCCAACTAGGTACTCATAGGCAAACTTAGGAATGCGATTTTTCGTACGCAACTTAAGATCTGCAATGCTGGCAGCCTTGCTGTTTAATTTGCTAACCATAAAACCTTCAGCATGGCGTTCATGCTTCTACTGCCTGCATGAACCGGTGACGAATAACCACAGGATCTAAGGTAATGACGGGCACTGGTATGTTGCCAGAAATACATTTACAAATAATAATCGTCATTTTTTTGCTAGCGATGGCTTTTTCAACAACGCTTACTGCTTCATCAGCCTGACATTCAATAACATTCTCACAACCACATGCACTGGCCACCGCAGCCAAGGAGGTCTTTTTACCAGCATACGTCGGTTGATCGCCGGTTGATCCATAACTTCCATTATCTATAATGAGTAGAATAAAGTTATCTCGTACATTATTCGCAATAGTGGGCAGCGTGCCTAGGTTAGTCAAAACAGATCCGTCACCATCAATGGCAACCACTGTTTTGTCCTGCGCCAAAGCTAAACCAAGCCCAATGGATGAGGACAGGCCCATCGTACCTAACATATAAAAATTGCTAGGCTGGTCTCCAAACAAATGCATCTCCTGGCTTGGTAGGCCGATGTTACAAACGACTAATTGGCCGGAAAGAACTGGCACCAAGTTTTTAATAATCTCAGAACGTATCATATTACTCTCCCTTCCAAAATGAGGCGTCAGTCAAAATGGCAACAGGCTTGTTGCACATAAAAGTATATTTCAATATCTCATCCAATTCATGCACGTCATCAGGGTTATGGAAGTGATATGTTGGAATCCCCAGCTGGGCCAGCAAAGCTTTAGTGTGCACAGCCATTTCAACCTGACAAGCCACGGGCTCACCTAGTTCGCCACGAAAGCTAATCAACATAGGTAAGGGCAAGCGATAAAACTGAGTTAATGTCACCAGGGTATTAATAGTTACACCAATGGCTGTGTTTTGCATAATAATAGCGGACCTTTTACCACCCATGAACGCACCTGCACATATGCCCATGCCTTCGTCTTCTTTGTTGGCTGGGATATGCGTCATGCTGTCGCGTGTTTCTAGCTCAGCTATTACACCACTCAGCTGTTTACAGGGCACCGTGGTAATTAATTCAATTTTGTTCTTTTCAAATGCATCTATAACGATTTTGTCTAACAACATGCTCACCTCCAAAGTTTTTTTCAGGTGAGAATGATCAGGTATAGTAAAAGTTAATTCAATCTATATTTATTTGACTATTAGTAAATTTTTTATTTACCATGTATTCTAAAAGCAACTTACCCTATTAAAATCGGTTTATTATGTCCATCAAACAATTAAGGTCACTTTTAGCTTTTCAAGAGAATGGCAGCTTTTCTGCTGCTGCCGATGAGCTATGCATCACCAAAGCTGCTGTAGGCCAACAAATGAAATTGTTAGAGGAGTCACTGAAAACGCCATTATTTGATCGAAATGGTTATAGGCCTAGCCTTAACGCAGTGGGTATATCCTTTGTAAAAGAAGCTCAAAAAGTACTAGATAACTATGACAAATTATTTAATAGTCTTGGTGAAGACGACGATTTTTCTGGCACTATTACCGTAGGGTCAGTGCCCTCTGCTATATTAGCACTGGTGCCGTTATCGGTTAAAAGTATGATGAAGGAAGTTACCAATACAAAAATCCGTATTGTTCCGGGCATGTCTACAGACTTATATGACCATGTGCGCAACGGTTCCATAGACGTAGTAATATTAAGCCAACCACAAAGAATAGAGCCAGGCCTTCAATGGGAGGTTCTTGTAAAAGAGCCCCTTGTACTTTTGACCTCTAGTAGCTTTAAAGGAACCGATCCGATCAAAATTTTACAAAGCCAACCTTATATTAGATTGGCACAGCGAACCTCTGTTGGCTTATTGGCAGATCAGTGGCTAACAAAAAATAAAATAGTAGTTAAGGAGACTATGATTATGGACTCTATGGAAACATTAGGCTGCATGGTGGCGCATGGTCTTGGTGTGTCGGTAGCTCCTAACCTGTGTAAACCTGACCCTATTTTTTCTAACCTGAGAAAAATTGCTCTTTCAAACAGTAGTGATGCACGCATTTTAGGCATGCTAACGAGAAAAGATAACCCTAAGTATAAGGTGATCATGAAGTTGAAGCAGCACCTCAATAGCACCATTAAGGCAGCGCCAGCTTTGCCTTAATAAGGATTTTTATTAAATTATATAGGGGTTCTATATAAGCAACCCAGCATTACCCGAATAAAACCGCCATCTACCCATGCTTACCTAGCCAAGTAATGTAAAGCTATGTAAGTAACGTAAATCTATGCAATGAGCATTGTTGGCCTAAGTAATCACTGATAGGTTATCTAGGAAGTTGTCATTGACTTCCTTTTGGCCACGGGACCCTAGCGGGTCTCGTTGGTCTATTTTTTAGTTAAATTCAAGACACTTAACATTTTAGTTCGCCAAAAATATCCCAACAATATTCGTGGTTGGCGCTATAATCAATTACCCTCAAGTATTTGCAGCCTTAGCAAAGAAATCAGGAGCACCAAAGCTCATGGTGAACTCTAGCCTTCTTTTGTTGATTGCCCGAGCAACTGCGCCAAAAAAATATTTCAGTGCGTGTGAGTATTGCTTGGTACAAAAGGCATTGAAGCCGCCTGCACTGCCATTGAGGCATTACACATTTTAATGTTGGGTGGGGTAAGTGATGAAATTCTCTGCAAATCTTGGCTTTCTCTGGAATGAACTTGAGCTGCCAGATGCTATACGTGCAGCAAAAGCTGCTGGGTTTGACGCAGTTGAGTGCCACTGGCCCTATGACGTGGCGGCGGCAGACGTGACTAAGGCGCTACAAGAAACTGACCTTAAAATGCTAGGTTTAAATACGCGCAGAGGTGATGTAGCAAAGGGCGATAATGGCCTTTCTGCCATACCAGCGCGTGCCAAAGAAGCTCAGGCTGCTATAGATGAGGCTATTAATTATGCTGTCGAAATAAAGGCACAGTCCATTCATGTTATGGCTGGTTTTTCTAGTGGGCCTGAGGCTCATAAGACATTTATACATAATCTCAATTACGCTTGCGCTGCAGCGCTACCTCATGGCATCTGCATATTGATTGAGCCACTAAATCATTATGATGCACCGGGGTATTTCTTAACCACAACCAATCAAGCTTCCCATATTATTAAAGAAGTCAACGCCGACAATATTGCACTGATGTTTGATTGTTACCATGTGCAATTAACGGAAGGTGACCTCAGTCACCGGCTAGCCGACCTAATGCCTATTATTGGCCACATTCAGTTTGCTTCGGTGCCTGATCGAGGGCCCCCTGATCATGGAGAAGTGAACTTTAAGCATGTTTTCCGTATTATCACTCAGTTGGGCTATAAAGCGCCATTAGGCGCTGAATATAAGCCTGTTGGTCCAACGCAAGACACCCTTGGCTGGATGTCTAAACACGCCTGATATAGGTTTTAATTCAGTAATGACCTGGCTTATTTTGCATTCACAACTTAACCGAGGCTCAGTGATATTGTTAGTAACTTGTTTAGGGCTTCTTAAACCTGAAACATCTTAGCCGCATAGATGTTTTATAAACTCATTACAGAGATTAAACGCAAAGACTCCATCGCTTCAATAACGCAACCCATATAGTATATTTTGATATGTGCCAAAATATTGCCAGGCCCATATTGATTTAAAAAGTCGAATGACCATAGGATCAAGGACTTTGACTCCATAAAATCTTAGGTTCCTTTCAACGTTGAACGATGAACCAATACATTAATCCGATAGTTGCACTAGCTTAGCGCCTTAGCCTAACTAGCCCAGAAGCAAGCCCAACGGCAGAGGCAACGCCGTCAATCACCGGGACATTGTGGGTTAGCGATAACTGACTGGCCAGATCTGCCATGCCCGCACAACCAAGCACTAAAGCACCCGGTTGCTCTTCACTTAAGGAACATGCCATTTCATTAGAGATTTTATCTCTGGCACTGCTGCCATCAATTTCCAAGTCCAACACTTCAACTTCACTAGCCCTTACCTTAAGACAGGCAGACTCTAGCCCATAATTCCTAAGATTCTCTTCAATCACGGGAACAGATATGGCCAGTGTGGTGACCACAGAAAACTTAGCCCCCAGCAGCATTGCTACATGAAAAGCTGCCTCCCCTATACCAATAGTGGGCACACCACTCAGTTTACGCGCCGCTGCAAGGCCCGTATCATCAAAACAAGCCAAAATGATAGCGTCAAAACCATCATCACGCCCTTTAACAACCTCTTCCAACATCCCAGGCAATGCCGCAAGGCCATCTTCTGGTCCTTGGATAGAGGCTGGGCCAGTTTTAGGGTTACGGGCTACAATATCAACATCAGGGGCCGCCACTTGTCGAGCAGCTTCACCAATTTTATAGGTCATAGATGATGTTGTATTTGGATTAATTAATAATATTCTAATATTTTTTTTGTTCACGAAACTTCTCCACCCAAATAGAGAGCTTTAATACGATCATCTTCTAGTAAGTCCTTAGACAAACCACTAAGCGCTACAGCTCCTGTAGCCATGGCATAGGCACGGTGGGATATTCGCAAAGCCATACGTGAGTTTTGTTCTACCAGCAGCACCGACACTTTTTCATCACGGTTTATGTCAACAATCGATTGAGCAATGTTCTGCACTAATTTAGGTGCAATCCCTAATGATGGCTCATCCAGTAACAGTAGCCGAGGTTTTGCCATCAGTGCACGACCAATAACCAACATTTGCTGCTCACCGCCACTAAGCGTGCCTGCACTTTGAGCGTACCTTTCTTTGAGTCGTGGAAAACGGCCCAGCACCATTTCAAGTGTCTGGGCAATACCAACCTTATCTTTACGACTGAATGCGCCCATCATTAAATTGTCTTTAATTGACATAAAGGGAAATACCCTGCGACCCTCAGGTACCATGGCAATGCCCATCTCTACGATCTTATCTGGCTTTATGCCGTCAATGCGCTGACCTAAATACTCAATAGAACCTTCCCTAAGCCCTTGCAGGCCTGTTATAGCTCGCAATATTGAGGACTTACCAGCACCATTGGCTCCAATTAAGGCCACAGTTTCTCCCTCATCTATGTTAATTGATACGCCTTTAAGTGCGTAAACGTGGTCATAGTAGAGTTCAACATTTTTAAATTTTAATAATGCAGTCATTGTTAAAGCCCAATCGCGTCGTCTTCGCTGCCTAAGTAGGCTTCGATGACTTGTTCATTTTGCTGTATCTGTTGTGGCGTTCCCTCAGCAATTTTTTCACCGAAATTGAGCACCACAATACGGTCTGAAATCTTCATCACAGCGGGCATGTCGTGTTCTACCAACAATACAGTCACACCTCGGTCACGCACACCACTAACGAGTTCTACGGTACGCATGGTTTCATCATGATTCATGCCAGCAAAAGGTTCATCTAATAGCAGTATTTTAGGATCCGTGGCTAAGCCAATGGCAATACCAAGTGCGCGCAAATGCCCTTGGGGTAAATTACTAGCCAGTTCGCCTGAAATTTCACCTAGATTAAGAAACTCGAGTATTTCATCGGCTGAGCGCCGAAACTCGGCTTCATCTGCATGGGCTCTGCGTGAGCCTACATAAAAACCGAAGAGGTTGGTTTTTGATCGCAAATGATGGGCAATGACTACATTTTCACGCACGGTCATACTTTTAAAGATGGTGGTTTCTTGAAAGGTGCGAACCACGCCTTTGCGAGCCACAATATGCGGCGCTAGGTTAGAAATACGTTCACCTTTAAACAACACTTCTCCAGACGTGGTGGGTAAAAATGATGCAATCATCTTAAAAAGTGTCGACTTCCCGGCCCCGTTTGGGCCAATCACAGAGAGTATTTCTTTTTCTTGCACAGTGAATGAAATGTCTTTATTCGCTGTCAACCCACCAAATTTTTTGGTGACACTTTTGACCTCCAGTAAGGCACTCATTTTTTCTCCTTGTTCCATTTGAACAAACGAATGCTTAACAGGCCATTAGGTACCGTTAGCATAAGAAGAATCAAAATAGACGAATAAATGAGCAGTTGAAACTTGCCCGTTTGAAACAGTAAGTCCCAGCCAAAGTAAATCACTACGGTGCCAAGCATGGGACCAAAGACATATCCCAGCCCACCAACAAATACATTAAGCATAAAGTTAATGGAGTCAGTTACCTGAAAGCTGGTGGGATAAATAGACTGTGAAATGGCTACAAAAATAGACCCACCAACACCCCCAAGAAATGATGAGATTGCATAAGCGGTAATACGTAAGGTGGTAATGTTAACGCCAATGGATGAGGCCAATTCTTCGTTTTGCTGCAGCGACCTGCACAAGTGTCCCATGCGAGAATTAACCAAGCGATACATGCCCGCAAAGCAGATAACCATGAGCGTTACCGCTAGGTAATAGAATGCCAGCTTCACATTTTCTAAAGTGGAAAAATCTGGAATAATGGTCATCCCAAAAACAGACAATTCACCTGGTAACGGGATGGATACAATACCCTTCGCACCGTTGGTTATGGGTAATGCCAATGCCGTCAACTTGGCAACCTCAGTCAGTACAAGGGTAATCATGGCAAAGTAGACACCCTTTAAGCGTAATATTGGCAGGCCAATAAGCACACTCAAAACCGCACAAAATAAGCCTGCCAAGGGTATGGTTAGCCAAAAAGAAACCTCATATTGGGTCACCAATACTGCAGACAGGTAACCACCAGCAAGGGCGTATGCACCTTGCCCAATATTAATGCGGCCAATATAAAATGTTAGCCAGACACCTGCACTAGCAATAGAAAGCAAGGCAACTGAAGTGAAGGTGTAATAAAAGTCCCACCGACCTGACACTTCAATAAGCCAAGGTACAAGCACAAAAATACTAATGAAGAAAATCACAACTGCCAAAAATCTTGATGTTAGTAACATTGCTCTAACCCCATGGTTTGCCCATCAAACCTTGCGGCCGGATAGACAGAAAAATCATCAAAGAGACAAAAATTACCAGATACGTCAGGTCACCATAAGCAACTAATACGGTCAGGCCAATGGACTCAAGCATACCCAAAATAAAGCCCCCCGCGATCGCTCCTGAAATCACGCCTGCCCCACCGATCATCACCATCATAAATGCCTTAATTGAAACCGGCCCACCGATGCCGGAGTTGACACCAACAATAGACACTAGCAATCCACCCGCAACACCAGCCAACATAGCACCTAGAGCAAAACCAATCATTGAATAGCGGTCAACATTAACCCCCATTAACTGTGCCGCAATTCTGTCCTGAGCTAAGGCCCGCATCGCCCGACCAGGCTTTGAGTACTGCATAAAAAGTATAAATGCAACAATAGCTGAGCCCGCTAGAGCAGCAATCAATATTCTGTCATAGGGCATGATGACGACAAAATCTAAGTTCATCACACCATCCAATATTTTGGGGACCCCACGCTGCTTTTCGCCAAACAGTAATAGGATAATGGCGTCTAAAAAGAATGCAATCGCAGCAGCCAACAACATCGTACTTTCTTCTCGTACCGATTTTCGTATGACAGGTCTAAATAGAAATTTTTCAATCACCGCGCCAACCAAACCTAAGGTGACTCCCGACGCAACAATCGCTACAAAGAATGGCAAGCCTAATTTGCCATAAATAATATAGGTGATAAAACCGCCCACAACATATAACTGCCCGTGGGCAAAATTGAGTACATTCATGAGAGCGAAGATTAGGGTTAACCCTAGAGCAATTAACGCGTATTGCATCCCAAGATACAGCCCATTAACAAGAACCTGTTCCATAACAATATTTTCGCTAGACACCCAGGGCAAAGCCCTGGGATAGGATATTAATTCAATGCATCGAAGTTAATCGACTTCGGCAATGAATAAGGTTTCAAACTTGCCTTCGTTGAAAACGTTAACAACCAGAGGTATTGATAGCTGACGGCGTTGGCCAAAAGAAGACATGCCAACGTACCTAAGCACTTGATCACCCTTGAGGTATTGATTAGGTGCACTGAAGGTATCCATGGTTTTCTTAAACTCATCAACATTGTTGATTGCAGCTGGATTGGCTTTGAGTGTCTCTACAATATATTCAAGAGCATAAACCTTGGTATTAGACTCATCATTATACTCACCGAACATTTCTGTGTAACGAGCAATGAAGGCCTCCATGTTTTTGGTGCGAATGGTCGGTGTTGAAGCACCGCCTACAGAAATAAAGCCATTAGCAAGACTGCCAGCGCCTTCTTGTAACACTTGTGCATCCTGACCTGTCTCTGTTGAGATCAAACCCTGAAAGCCCAGTTCTCGTGCCGAGCGAATTATTTGCGGCGCATTGGCTGGGGCAACTCCCGACAACACCAAAAGATCAGGCTGAAGCTTCACTATAGGGATAATAACGGGCGAAAAGTCCGTTGTATCGACCTGATAAGTGACAGTTTTTGAAATTACTTCTAACCCAAGTGCTTCGGCAGCAGCAACACCACTTTCTCGCTGAGTAAGAGGGTCAGATTCGTTAGCAGCAATAAATGCCACTGTATTAACGCCGTTATTATCTTTTAAGAATTTGTATATTGCAGGCCCAGACTGATAGTTCGCCACCATACCCAGTACCGCGTTAGAGGCCGGCTTTTGATAAAGTGATTTTGGGAATGCATAAGGAAAATAGATAATGCCATTTTGTTCAGCCACAGGGCGAACAGCTGCTGCACCATCATCAACATTGGGGCCCACTACATAATGGATATTTTCTTGTGCCATTTTTTCCATGCCCGCAATGGCCCTTTTAGGGTCTTTTTGGTCATCAAATGAAACAATCTCAAGGTCATAAGTGACACTACCTATTTTGACACCGCCGTTATCATTAATGATAGCAGCACCTGCTTCCATGGAGCGTTGGTTAGAAATACCCCATGAGGCTGCAGGGCCGCTGGTCACGCCAACAAAACCAATTTTAAGCACCGTGTTAGCCGCCAAGGTAATAGGCGAATGGATACCTGTCAAAGCCAAGGCTGCTGTCATCAGCGAGGCCTTTAAGAACGTTATTCTTTTCATCATATGCTCCCAGTATTTTCAAAAATTCTTAAGCGCCTAGTACGCTAAAGTAAGTTAAATGCAAATGCCAACATGCACCAACTTTAATGCACCTTACAATTGTTAACAATTTTTGTCAAATTGTTAGTAATCTTTGCTGACAATAGTTACGAATGCGTATTTGAAGCAATTGCACCTGTTTTCTCCAAGCCAAAAGTCTTTGATAATAAAAGTACTGACTCTAAAAATGGTGACAGTGAAGATTAGGGTTAATCCCAGATCAATTAACGCGTATTGCATCCCAAGATACCGCCCATTCACAAGAACCTGTTCCAGAGCAATATTTTCGCTAGACACCCAGGGCAAAGCCCTGGGATAGGATATTAATTCAATGCATCGAAGTTAATCGACTTCGGCAATGAATAAGGTTTCAAACTTGCCTTCGTTGAAAACGTTAACAACCAGAGGTATTGATAGCTGACGGCGTTGGCCAAAAGAAGACATGCCAACGTACCTAAGCACTTGATCACCCTTGAGGTATTGATTAGGTGCACTGAAGGTATCCATGGTTTTCTTAAACTCATCAACATTGTTGATTGCAGCTGGATTGGCTTTGAGTGTCTCTACAATATATTCAAGAGCATAAACCTTGGTATTAGACTCATCATTATACTCACCGAACATTTCTGTGTAACGAGCAATGAAGGCCTCCATGTTTTTGGTGCGAATGGTCGGTGTTGAAGCACCGCCTACAGAAATAAAGCCATTAGCAAGACTGCCAGCGCCTTCTTGTAACACTTGTGCATCCTGACCTGTCTCTGTTGAGATCAAACCCTGAAAGCCCAGTTCTCGTGCCGAGCGAATTATTTGCGGCGCATTGGCTGGGGCAACTCCCGACAACACCAAAAGATCAGGCTGAAGCTTCACTATAGGGATAATAACGGGCGAAAAGTCCGTTGTATCGACCTGATAAGTGACAGTTTTTGAAATTACTTCTAACCCAAGTGCTTCGGCAGCAGCAACACCACTTTCTCGCTGAGTAAGAGGGTCAGATTCGTTAGCAGCAATAAATGCCACTGTATTAACGCCGTTATTATCTTTTAAGAATTTGTATATTGCAGGCCCAGACTGATAGTTCGCCACCATACCCAGTACCGCGTTAGAGGCCGGCTTTTGATAAAGTGATTTTGGGAATGCATAAGGAAAATAGATAATGCCATTTTGTTCAGCCACAGGGCGAACAGCTGCTGCACCATCATCAACATTGGGGCCCACTACATAATGGATATTTTCTTGTGCCATTTTTTCCATGCCCGCAATGGCCCTTTTAGGGTCTTTTTGGTCATCAAATGAAACAATCTCAAGGTCATAAGTGACACTACCTATTTTGACACCGCCGTTATCATTAATGATAGCAGCACCTGCTTCCATGGAGCGTTGGTTAGAAATACCCCATGAGGCTGCAGGGCCGCTGGTCACGCCAACAAAACCAATTTTAAGCACCTCATTGGCTGACAAAGTCATAGGTGAGTATGCACTTGTCAAAACAATGGCCGCTGTCACAAGCGACGCCTTCAAGGCGGCGCATTTCGAAAAGCTATTTATAAGCATTAAAAAATTCCTTATTTCTGATTAAATTAGTATTAGGTCGCACTATTAGCACTTATTTTCTGTGCCTGATTCAATATTTGCAAACTTTGTGCCAATATTTAACAGCATATTTATTTATTTTTATCATATATTTCAATAACTTAAATTTTATTAAATTTGTTATCCATTAAAAATAGATTTAGTGCACTATATTGAACACAGATTATTAGACAATGCACCAAATTGTTCATGATCTTTGATAACAATAATTATGAACATGTATTTATGACAGTATAGACGCCTGTGATGTACAATAATCGTAACTAAGGCGAAGGTAAGGCCTTTAATGATCAAAGTATTTTCATGCAAATATGGGAGGTTAAATTGACTCAACCGGCTGCTATGGGCGGCGATGCCTATACCTCAAATCCTGAAGAGCAAATCGTGGTGGACCGTATTTATACGGCTATTATGGAACAACGTATCGCGCCAAAAACCAAACTCAGCGAAGCAAAGCTATGTGAAGTTTTTGGTGTTGGGCGTATGCGAGTGAGGCGTGCACTGTTATTGTTGGCCAGCCAAGGTATTGTTGACCTAGAATCTAATAGAGGCGCCTTTATCGCCTGTCCCAGCCCTAAAGAAGCCAACGATGTGTTTACATCACGCATGCTCATAGAGCCACAACTCGTTCATGGCTTGTGCATTGCAGCCCAAAGCCCTGATCTGAGTCACCTTGAAGAGCACATTAAGCTAGAGCACGCAGCCCATGCTGACTCAGATCGCTCTCACATTATTCGGCTTTCTGGTGAGTTTCATGTCAAGCTAGCAAGTATTAGTGGAAATTCAGTGCTCATTAGAATTATTCGTGAATTAGTCACAAGGACTTCACTGATCGTCGGCCTGTTTGGCGATAGTGGACATTCCAGTTGTCCAGATGGTGAGCATGCAAGCATCCTAGCGGCGATCAAAAAGGGCGAGCCAAGTGAGGCTGAAAGACTGGTATTTGAACACCTACAACATATTCACTCCGGCTTAGACCTTTCTAGGTCCAAACCCCAAAGACCTGATCTAGCTAAAGTGTTTGGCATGGCGTAGCCCTGCATATGGCCTTCATAAGGCTTAGCAGACTAACCTGCCATAAAAATTCCAAGCCACTAGGTAAAAATATTTTTTAATTGCGCGCTAATTCCATTTGCCTTACTCCCCATTTACCTCAAGAAAACCTAATCAC
Organism: Candidatus Njordibacter sp. Uisw_056; assembly: GCF_047730085.1. Taxonomy (NCBI): domain Bacteria; kingdom Pseudomonadati; phylum Pseudomonadota; class Gammaproteobacteria; order Pseudomonadales; family Candidatus Njordibacteraceae; genus Candidatus Njordibacter; species Candidatus Njordibacter sp. Uisw_056. The sequence goes on from NZ_CP159830.1 coordinate 2,851,431, forward strand.
AATTTACTCGTACCTAACATTATGTCCAAAAAAACGCTTTATTTTGAAGCCAGTTGCCTAGGGGATGGAAGCGATTATGCCTTTCTCAAGTTCACACATCAGCACTGACGACTAACTTGAAAGTGGGCTGGCAGCAATGACGCACCAAACCAGTAACATGAAAAACTCTCGATCAATGTAAGGAATGGCTTTTATTGGGTTAAATGAAAGCGGTATATCATTCCACTAGGTGAATCAAAGTGGACACCTCCCACAAGATACGTAAAGTTTATATTTTTTGTTCAGCAGGTTTCGCTGCTATTCCAGCGCTCTTGGCTCGTAATGAAAAGCAAATGCAATTGCGGTCATAGTGCTGTACTTTGCAGATTTTATAGCGACGATCCACAGGCAAGAATAATCCTGACATTATACAATGTGTCTTTTAAAGTAGGTGTGAATAAAAGGTGACTACTCCTAATGGCAACTTGGCTGGCAGTAATTTAGACATGGCTAGTGCTGTGCGCAATACTGAACAGCAAGTAGGTTTGAAGCTGGAAGAGGCATTACGAATGGCCTCACTTTACTCTGCACAGTTTTTACAGCTCGACAATAAAATCGGACGAATCGCCAAAGGTTTTCAGGCCGATCTGTTTTTAATTGATGACGATATGATGGTGCAGCAGACGTGGATAAAAGGAGAGGCTTAAACTGTTTGAAAACATACTTTATACTTTAACGTTACTTTTCTATAAGGCAAAAACACCCATTATTAACACAGGAAGATATCTGAAAGTCTTGAGACTTGCCATTAATACATTACGTTGGGGCATGAGGAGACTGGACGTATCACCATTGCTGGTAACTGCACAGAGTCATTCAGGGTGCTTAAGAAAAAGAATAGATGGAACCAGATTTAATTATTAGCTCATTAATAGGTCCTGAATAATTGCTAAGTATTTAATTTTAATGGCGCGCCAGGAGCGAGTCGACTTACTTAATATATTTTTAATTAAAATATTCCTTAATAGGCACGTATAACAATAATATCATAGGAATTAATCACTCCAATTACGGCTTGTATTTTAATGCGTTGTGGCAAAGTATGTGGCAAAGTATAATTGATTTGGTCATTAAGTAGAAATAAATCAACAGCCGTCCCAAAAGCGCCTAAGGTGCGATAAAAAATGAGAAAACTCTCAGCCCATCTAAAGCTCACATTATCAGCTCGTGGACTTTAATCTTATAACTAGCTTTGTTATTATGCACGCCGATTTCATATGTCCTCTGCCTTGCTTAATCTAATGTGATGGTTACTTAGTGGTGTATGCATGCTTATTCATAATCCACAAAACAATAATATAAGAGCACTTCATGCATTTTAATAATACCTCATTTGGAATCTTGCCCTACGTAAAGCAAGTAGTGTGGTTAACTTTAGTTACCGCTACAGTGGCCTTGGCAGTGGTTTGTGTCCGGCTGTTTTCTCTGGTTCATTTCAGTGCTGATATTAATATCGTAAATGCCGATTTTTGGCGGGTATTGTGGCAGGGGTTGCGGTTTGATGTGGCCACGTCTATTCGTTTGTTTCTTCCGGTTTACCTGGTGTCTTTGCTTGCCGTGTTGCTGCCCGCGTTTATGGGACGGTGCGCGCTGTGGTTGGGACTGTTTTGGGGCGGCGTTGTAGCAGTATGCGTGGTGGTATTGTCTGTTGCCAATGTGGGATACATTGCCTTTTTCGGCACCCCGTTTAACGCCTCTGCCATTGAGAACTTAAAATACGACAACAATGCCATTGCAGAATCTGTTTGGGGCTCGGGTAGCTTTTTAGGTTATGGTTTGGCCAGTCTTATAGCATCAATTATTGTAGCTGTAGTTTGTTATAAAATGGCAAAATGGCTAATGGTACAATGGGTGGGTGTTAAGCTAGGAGTTATGGTCTCAACGGGGTTTGTGTTGATTTCGCTAATCCTGGTATTATCTTTGGGCAGAGGTAGCTTTAGTAATTTCCCATTGTCCCATAAACATCTGATTGTTTCAGCCTCGCCTACGTATAATAATGCAGTACCTAATGGTGTCCTGGCGGTTTATTATGCCGTTTTAGAGTATTTAGATTCTCGCAATTTAGCGCCCGCGAACGATGCCGAAGGGCGCATGTTGTATCAGGCTTTTTATGGGCACGAGGCTAGAGAAGGAGCTTTGTGGCCTCAGCTTTTTGTGTCTACGCCTAAACTTGAGCTACTGGCTGAAAAGCCCCCGCATGTGGTCTTACATTTGGTAGAGAGCCTTGGCAATGAACCTCTAACTTCAGAGTTTGGGGGTCAAGTGGACTTGTTGGGCGGGCTAAAAGGGCACTTGCAACAGGATTATTGGTTTCAACACTTTTTACCCGCTGGCAATGACACTCAAAGTTCGCTGGTTGCCATGCTGGGCAACATTAACTTGCCTACAATTACTCAATCTAAGTACAAGCAGGTGTCTTTGGACACTGCAGCCGCGAAAGTTTTTCAGCGTAAGGGATATAAAACTGTGTTTATTTACACAGGCTATGAAGGCATACGTAACCGCTCAAACTTTTTGTTAAATCAAGGTTTTGATGAAGTTGTTGGTGCTCATCAATTATTACAGCAATACCCACAGATGCCCACCAATGTATGGGGTGGCGAAGACGCTTATATGTACGATTATGCAGCTAACCTAATGCTTCAACATGGTACAGATAAGCAGCCTTTGTTTGTTGTGACTTTAACCACCACAAACCACCCCCCATATAAAGTACCTACTTCGTTCATTGGCAACGAACCCGTAGTTGATTCGGAGTTAAAGAGCAAGATTGGCAGCTTGCCAGACCATTCCTTAGCTACGTTTAAATACACCAACGTCAATTTAGGGCAGTTTATTAGCCGCATTAAAGCCAGTGATATTGCGGAAAGCACCATTATTGCAGCTACAGGTGACCACGCCGTAAGAGGGCTGACTGGCTTTAAAGGTGGTGTATTACGCAATATAGCCGTACCTTTTTACCTTTATATACCAAGTTCTTACAAACCGAACACGCCTGTAGATCTTGAACAGGTGGCATCACATAAAGATATCATGCCTACTTTATATCAGTTGTCTTTGTCTGAAGCAATTTACCCTAATATGGGTCGCAACATCCTCGCACCTATTAAACTAGGGTCTCCACACAATTTTGCTGCAAGTGACCGTTACATTGTCACCAATAAGGGCGCAAGATTAAAAACAAAGCCAGATGTTTTTAATCCCCTGTTAATCGGACATGGGCTTACGTTAGGGCCACCAGTTCCAGAGGCTGATTTTGCGTCTGCGCAAGTTTATGACAACTTGGTGGACTGGATGACGCGCAAACAATTAGTGGGAGAAGGCTTGGTTGACATTGGCGGTGAAGACCCCCAGTAGTTCCCGTGGCTTTTGTATTTGCACCTTGTGTTAATTAGTATACATAGGGTCTTAATTCATTGCTTTGCTGGCTGCGAGATTACCGACGTAACTGCAGCCATAGGACTGAATGTAGCTGACCTATTTTATAAGAAGTTAGCGGATAGTGATCTAACCGAGGGAAAGCGTAGGCGATACGAAAAAGTTCTCAAAGATGAACTCTTTCAAGTTGCCGTAATCAACTCAGCAGAAAAAAATGAGCGGCCACTGACGACCACTGAACGTGAAAGGCGGGTACTTGGGCAGCAACGCATAAGCAAGATTGAGGGTGTCTTAAATGAATAATCTAGCTTCAAAAATCAATACGACCTTGGCCGAAGTGGACGCATTACCAATTAAGCCACCAAAGGTACAACTTCAATATGGCTCAACCGGTTACGACAAAGAAAAGTCTTTTGTAATCAAGGGGCTTATACCTGAGTGTTCATTTGCCAGTATTTATGGGCCAAGCGGGAGCTTTAAGAGCTTTCTAGCACTAGATTGGGCCTGCCATATTGCTACTGGCAAAGATTGGGATGGGCATAAGGTCAAGCAAGGGGCTGTGCTTTATGTTGCTGGTGAGGGTGGCTTTGGTGTAACACAGCGTATTAGGGCTTGGGAGCTGCATCATCAGGTTGCCAATCTTGATAATTTAGCTCGTTTACCTGTGCCCATATTTCCTGCCGACAGTGACCAAATAAAGACAGTTCTTGAGTATTGCCAAGAGATCAAAGCCAATACAGGCCATGCAGTTAAGTTAGTCATTCTTGATACGCTTGCTCGATGTTATGGGGGAAATGATGAAAACTCATCAAGAGATATGGGCGCATTCATTCAGGGCTGCGACACCATTAAGCAGCTTACTGGGGCCACTGTATTGGTTGTGCACCACTCAGGCAAAAACGTTGATAGCGGAGGGCGTGGTTCAAGCTCACTACCTGTAGCCCTCGATGTTGAGTATCGAGTAAGCCGTGATGGTGAGGGCGAACAAGCGCTAGTGCTGACATGTTCCAAGATGAAAGATGCTGAGCAGCCAGACACTAAGGCCTATGACTTAATCAGCGGCCACATTCGCACAGATTCCGATGGTGACGATATTAATTCCTTATGCTTAACCTCCGTAGGAAGGCAGCCCAAAGATAACGAAGACGCACTACCCAAGGCCAGTCGCATGAGCGGCAACCATCAAACGCTTTGGCAGGCTGTGCGAAGTCGGACACAAGCTGGAGACCCTACGACAAGAGCCATCATAATTGACGACCTAAAAGCGCAAGGATTGGTTGTGAAGCACTTTAGCCTTTGGCTTGCTAAGTTAGTGAATGGCGGCCAGCTTCGCGAAGAAAGCGGCATGATAGTGATGAATAAATAAAGTAGGGAGCAAAATGGGGAATAAGTGGGGAGCAGCCTCTAAAGCAGGGAGTACCCCCTCCATCCCCCACTTCCCGTGTATATATAGATAATGTGGGGAGCAAGGGGCATTTTAGGCCTCAAACCCACGTAGCCATTGATCTATAGCACTACCCACTTCGTGTTTAAAAAAGCTAAAGTAGGGAGCGTCTAAAGCGGGGTGCTAAGTGGGGAGTGGTCAGGTTGGGTTATATCTAAAGTAGATGACAAGTAGATAGGCCTACGATGCCGTGTTTGCCATTTAAAGTAGACGTGAATAAATGCCTACAGTAGGGAAAAGTAGGAACTAAAGTAGTGTGAAGTAGTTACCCAACTAATGGTTCTACTTTACAAATAAGATTGTTTTTTGTTCATTTTAAAGCTCTGTTTATTAATGAGAATGGGGCCAGGAACACTGACGGCAATACCTTTTTGTGGATCTAAATCCATCGCGCAAGAGAGGATGACCTGGTTAAGTCTTAACAAACTGATGCTCAATCGCATATTTAGTCAACCCAGCCGGGGTATAAATCGCTAACTTACTTTTAATATTTTGCCGATGTGCCTCAACAGTTCTGACCGATAACTCTAAGAAATGAGCGATTTCTTTATTAGCCAGCCCTTCTGCTATCATGGTTAATACTGTTATTTCACGCTTGGTGAGTATGCTTTTGTTTTTCACTGCCGCAACCTGAGAATTACAGAATAGTTGTTCTGATGCCCCAGAACTAATGAAAGTGCTACCACTGTTAACAGTCCGAATAGCACTGACCAGTTCTTTCGACGGTGCATCTTTTAGCACATAACCAGAGGCCCCTGTGCGCATTAAGCGCAAAATATATTCTGGGTTGTTGTGCATGCTTAATATAAGTACCCGAACATCTGGGTGATCCTGAGCAAGTCGCTCCACCGCCTCAATGCCATCCATCACCGGCATCGAAATGTCCATCAGCACTACCGCAGGCTGAGTGGCCTTAACCACAGCTAGGGCATCCAAACCATTGCCCGCCTGAGCTACAATCTCAATATCATCTTCTTCACTTAGTCGGGCACAAATACCCTCCAAGACTAATGCATGGTCATCAACCAACACAATACGGATAATATCTACCATGAGTAATCCTCTAAGATAAAGACGACTCGAATGGAGGTTCCTTCATCTCCTTTCGAGCGGATTTTAAAGTGCCCACCTATTAACTCTACCCGTTCCTGCATATTTTTTAACCCTATACCTAATGGGCTCGCTTGTATGCTCTTGAGTGAAAATCCAACTCCATTGTCAGAGAGGGTAAAGGTTAACTTTTGCTCCTCCATTGAAATCACGAGCTGAATACGAGAGGCCTTTGAATGTCGCTCAATATTGGTTAGCGCTTCCTGAACAAGCCGGTATAACGTAATTTCAATATCTTCTGGCAGTTGCCCTGCTTCAAAGTCGAATTCAACTAACGCATTAATACCAGTGCGCTGTTTAAATTCATCTAACAAGCTTAATACGGCATGCTCTAAGCCTAGATCAAGTAAACTTGGTCGCAGGTCGTGGGAAATACGACGAATTTCCTGGATGCTGCTATCGAGCACAACGGTGCAACCCTCAAGGTCACTGGTGGCTAATGTTTCACTGCGCTTAACTTTGGCCGTAGCTGACTCCAAACGGTATTTAACTGAAACAAGAAGTTGATTGATGCCATCATGCAAGTCACGGGCAAATCGCCGTCGCTCGTTAACCTGAAACCGCACAAACTTAAGCGCAAGTTGCTGCAAACGCTTATCCGCAACTCGCGTTTCGTGCAGATTGATGCCTAAACCAAGGAGCGTGATAACAACAATGGCAATTAAAACGATGAGTAACAGCTTAACAAACGTTTGATGAACGTTAATTTTAACCTGCTTACGAATTTTGGTCACTTCCAATTCGATGTCGTCCAGGTATAACCCTGTGCCCATCATCCATTTCCAGCGGTCGATGACCACGACGTAACTCATTTTTTCCTGAATACTATCTTCAGAGGGTTTGTTCCAAAGATAGCGATGATAACCACCGCCAGATTGAGCCATCTCTAGAAGGCTGCGGATGACGTAGTTGCCATTAGGGTCTTTCAAGTCGTAGAGGTTTTGTCCAACCAATATCGGAGTGATCGGATGGACTAAGTTCTTACCAGTTTGATCATACACAAAAAAATAACCGTCACTATCATAAATCAAACCATTTAAAATACGTTTCACTTCCGTCTTAGCCATGGCATCAGACAACGCTGCGTCTGCCAATACTGGGTTGATAGAGGTTAGTGCTAACTCAACATAATTTTTTAATTCATTACGTTTTGAGGCCAGAAAATTAGTTTCAAACGTCTTAATCTCTTGCTCAGAAAGAGACTGTACTTGATGTCTACTAAGGAACGAAATTAAAAGCGCGACTATTAACATTGGCAAGATAGCCAATAGTAATATTTTGATCTTTAATTTCATTCCTCAGTGTCCTTTTTTACAGTAAACCATACCAGCTTGGGAAAAACAAAATACTCATTACCACCGCAACCTGAATGACGATAAAAGGCACTACCCCTCGATAAATATCCGTCGTGGCGACAGAAGCTGGCGCAACTCCTTTAAGGTAAAACAAACTAAAGCCAAACGGCGGTGTTAAAAATGAGCTTTGTAAGTTCATCGCCACCAAAATGGCAAACCAAACCGGCGCAATACCCAACGAATCTGCCACTGGTGCTAATATAGGAATGATAATAAAGCTAATTTCTACAAAATCTATAAAGAAACCTAACACGAGCACCACAACCATGGACATTATCAAAAAGCCCATTTTACCACCGGGTAACCCGTGCAAAAGCTGTTCGACAATAGCGTCGCCGCCAGTGTAGCTAAATGCCATCGAAAAGGCTGTCGCACCCAGCAAGATAGCAAACACCATAGCCGTTATTTTAATAGTTTCCTGCGCCGAATAGTAGACTACACTCCAATTGAGATTACCATATAACAATGCCAGAACTAAGGCTCCCACACCACCCAGTGCAGACGACTCAGTAGGGGTTGCTACCCCAGAAAAAATTGATCCTAGAACAATAAGAATCAACATTAGTGGCGGCACTATGGCCTTGAGTGCCTCAAAGATATAAGCTACTTGCCCCACACCATTGTCTTCACGAGGCATTGGTGGGGCGTCTATCGGATTACGCCACGTTCGATATAAAACATAAGCGATGTACAAACCCACTAAGACTAAACTAGGCCCAACCGCTGCTTTAAACAAGTCACCTACCGGGATCCCGAGCACGTCACCTAATATAATTAACACAATAGAGGGTGGAATGATTTGTCCCAATGTGCCCGACGCACAAATAACCCCACAGGCCAGTGACTTGTCGTACTGGTATTTAAGCATAACGGGCAATGAAATAAGCCCCATTGCAACCACGGATGCTCCCACTACCCCAGTTGACGCAGCCAGCAGGGAGCCCACTAAAATAGTGGAAACTGCTAAGCCACCAGGAACAGACCCAAATAATCGACCCATTGCTTCTAATAACTGCTCAGCTAGGCGAGTCTTCTGCAATACAATGCCCATAAAGATAAATAACGGCACTGCCATCAGTACCGTATTTTGCATAATGCTCTCTATACGGTAGGGCATAAAGGCGAACGTATGTGTGGCTTCCTTTAGCAACTCAGCCACCGAAGCTCCCTCTGCCACCATTTCTGAGAGGATAGGGTATTGGGCAATCAGGACAAAAATCAACGCAACACCGCCAAAGGTGAACGCCACAGGATAACCAAAAACGAGCGCAGCAAGTGCTGCAAAAAACATAATAACTCCGATATATTCCATCATGAGTTATCACCTTTTTCGAGCACCCTTTTTGCACCCAAGATCAGTGCGATGCCAGACAGTGACATGGCTAAAGAAGAGACCGAAATCATGGCTTTTATAATCCAACGATATGGCAGGCCACCAGGGTCACCAGAGGTTTCAGAAAGCTCAAAGGCTTGATAGCTGAAGGCGATACCAAACCATGCAACGAGTAGTGAAAAGGGTAGTAATAAAAAAAGTGTGCCAAATAAATTGACCCATGCCTTACCTCGTGCACCAAAATTCTCATACATAAAGTCAACCCGAACATGGCCTTCACTTCGGATAGTGTAAGGGATTGCTATCAGGAACATGGCGGCGAATAAATGCCATTCCATTTCCTGCATACCGATAGAGACTTGATTAAACAAATATCGGGCTAAAACGTCATAAAAAACGTTAAACAACATTAATATAAATAGGAGGGAGGCTAATATTCCACAACAATCAGAAAATTTATTAATCCAAAGCTCAAGACGCGATAACATCATCATTTCCTTATTAAATGCAGGAACCCTAAAGCAACGACATAAAGGTCGTTGCTTTAGGGTAACTTGAAGATCTTTAATCTAAACTTTCAAGATAAGCACGGTCAGAAATATTGGTCCACACACGTACTTTGCTCAAGTAGTTAGCTTGTGAATCAATGATGGTTTTGGCCATTGGATCAGCTTCAGCACGCTTTTCAAGCAGGTCTTGGTTAGCTTGCTTCATGGCATCTAAAACTGGCTTAGGGAAGGTCTTCACTTTAATCTCAGGGAAGTCCTGCTTCATGGTTGCCCAGTTTTCTGCACTTTCGTGATACGACTGAATGTACATGTCGTAAGCTGCAGTGCGCATAGACACCCTCAGCACCTCTTGTAGGTCTTCAGGTAGTTCGTTCCACTTGTCTTTATTGATCATGAACTGAAGCTCTGTTGCAGGCTCATGCCAACCAGTGTAGTAGTAAGGTGCAATTTTGTGAAAGCCCATACGCAAATCAAGTGAAGGACCTACCCACTCCAAAGCATCAATGGTATTGCGCTCTAATGCAGTGTAAAGCTCACCCGCTGGAATGTTGGTGGGGCTTGCTCCTAGCTCAGCTAGCACTTCACCAGCAAACCCAGGGATGCGCATTTTTAGGCCTTTTAAGTCTTCAACAGAGTTGATTTCTTTGCGGAACCAGCCACCCATTTGGTTGCCGGTATTGCCGCCAGGAAACGATAAAACATTATGCTTGTCGTAAACCTGATTCATTAACTCCATGCCACCACCATGGTAGAACCAGCTGTACTGCTCTGGAGTGGTCATACCAAATGGCATGGTGGTGAAGAACAAGGTGTTGGCGTCTTTACCTTTCCAGTAATACGACGCAGAGTGGGCCATGTCATACTGACCGGCTTTGACCATGTCAAAAACGCCCAGCGCAGCTTTATGTTTGTTAGCAGAATCTACGGTGATATTGAGGCGACCATTAGACATTTTATTTGCCATAGCTGCCATGTTTTTGGTGGAGTCTCCGAAGATTGGAAAGTTGGTAGGCCAAGTTTCAGCCAGTTTTAAACGGTACACTTTCTCAGCTGCAAAAGCAGAGCCGCTGATAAGTACAATTGCAGTACTGGCGAATATCGCCAGATTTTTACGAATTGACATTATATTTCCTTATTACGTTTTTATTTAAGCGCATTAATCTTGTCAAAAAAGAAAGTAACGAACTATTAGTAATACCACCTAGGTTTAGAATTTATTCAGGAAAAACTAAGTAGTAATTCAGTTCGCACCACATGAAAGACCAGAAAATAGAAAGCAATCGTTACTAATATTATCTATTTAGCCTCTCTAAAAAAATAATTGCCTACTAATATGCTGTTTGGTCCCTTTTGTTATTAGCGCAAAAATAGAAATCACAACACACCCCCTAATTAAAGGCACTTCATTGATCGATATGGGCAGAATGGTGCAGGGCAAAGACTAGATTTTCAATGGGCGTTAGCTTGTATGGCTTTTGTCCAATACCTTCTAGATAAACTTTAAAATAAGGTTGAAGATGCTGAGCGCGGGGAGCTAAATATACAGCCCCTGCTGGTGATTGCGTAAAGCAGGTCAACTCAATATGGACAGAGGATAGATGGAACCTAATACGGAACCAGATTCAAATATTAGCTTACTATTATATTCAGAAATATTGCTGAGTATTTAATTTTAATGGCGCGCCAGGAGAGTGACTTAAATACTAATAATTAAACTATTAAATAAGTAAATCAATAAGTTACAAAACAGTGCTGATGACAATGTACAACTGTAGGGTACTACGGGAGGCGCTACGGTCAAGGGTCATTACCCGAACTTGCCAAGACTATAATTCTTCGGTACGTATTTAATGCATTACATCTTCGGATTAACGCGAGTCACAACACGAAGTCATCATTGGTCTGTTTGAAATCAGCCCGCTCTAAGCCAATGTATCCATCATCGCCGCTGGTGGTTAGCATGGCAAAGACTCACGCTAATTTGGCTGTTCGTTGAACAGTTGAAAGACTCACATTGATTTTTTCAGCAGTCTTTCGGAAAGATAGACCATCGCGCAAGCAATCAAGAATCGCCGACTTATTAATTGTTGATTGGCGTCCTTTATACTTGCCTGCTGCTTTTGCAATCTGAATGCCTTCATATTGGCGCTGCTTGATGCAGGTGCGTTCAAATGCTGAAATAGCACCAATCACCGTTAGCATTAAATCTTGTATAGGGTTTTGATCACTAGTGAAGTGAAGACCTTCTTGATGAAATTTCACAGACACACCCTTTTTTGTCAGCAACTCCACAAATTCAAGTAAGTGGCTCACATTACGAGCGAGGCGAGAAATGTCGTGTACATGAACAGTGTCTCCAGACCGAACATGATTGAGTAGTTTATCCAACTCAGGACGACTTTTGACAGATCCTGTGATTTTATCAACGAACTGCATATCTAGATCAACACCTGCAAGTTGGCGAATCTCATTTTGCTCAACGCTGCTAACACGAATATATCCTACGCTTTGACCCTTCATGACTCACCTGTATTCATTGAACTCTAGAACTGGCAATAGTCCTGTATTCAAAAAAATACGGCAACCCTTTTGACTACATAAATCCCATCTGAGCGTATTCATCATAATGTAGTCCCTACGCTATACCCAAAAAGATACATTCTTGAAATCGCTGTTTTAAACGCGTTTCAGCACCTTTTCTTTAGGAATGACTAAATACATTAGTACAAAAGCAATAACCGTATTTGTTAAACAGTTTAAATAGTTTAGACAGTTAAGGATAAATACATTTAGACGACAGAATGAGAGTTAGCATTACAGTGCTAACAGGGCACCACTATTCGTAGACAGACCCACTCATCAAGTTTTCGTCCCACATGGATCAAGATAGATGATGCTGTTACTGCATTCGCAAAGAATCTGCCATTCGTAGAATGAAGCCGATAGATATTTGCGTATCCAACACGGCATGCTTAGGGATTCGCCACCCTGAAATGAGTAGGCTCTACTGAACTATTGTAACCTACAGGTAGCAGATGATTTGATGACATATAAATCTGTGTTCCAGCGTTGATGAAGCAGCAAGTAATAAGGTATCGCTCAACCGCCTTTCCCAGAGCAAAATGGGGTTTGTTATGTCACTGTGGGTAGATTGATAGGCAAGCGTTAGAAATAACTAAAACGATCAAAATAAATTCCATACTTCGCTGTGACAAGCGAAGTGTGGACTGAAATCCTGGTAAGAGCCTTTGATAGAGTTACAGTTAAAAAATATTGATTAAACAATGACCAACACTAATAAATGTAAAAAATAAGACTGACCTGATAAGGGAGCAGTCTTTGACTGCGAACGATAAGGCAGTCTTTATCCGCAGAGCGGATATTAACGAGACAACAAGGAGAACAACAAAATGACATTTACAGAAGAACTGTACGAAAAAATAAGTAACCTATATGTAGGAATGACCGTGAGAGGTTTTTCCGAGTTATGTGGAAAATCCCCAAGTTATTATGGAAGTATAAAGGCGCAGCAACTTGAACTATCTACGAGCGCCATTGCACATTTGATGGAAGGCATAGAGGAGCGAAAGTTGGTAGCACCCGCATCAACCCAATTCATTACCCAGTTGACAGAGGTACAACTTTTTATTGCATACGAGATAGCGGCACGACACCACAAATGCAGTGAGAGCCAAAACATAAAAATACGACATATGTTACTTGAGGCAATAAGTAACTTGGCAGACAGAGAACTTGATAACAGAACCCCAACACCTATTTTCATAGGATAAATTAAAGCGGCATATAACTGCTATGAGTGCATCAAATCGGACCTACCCAGCAAGGCAATGCTTGGCAGTATTGTATGTGAGAAAAACCGTGCACTCTTGCGCCGATATAACCAACATTAAATTAAAGGAGAAATGAACAATGAGATTGAAGGATTTAGAGGAAGAAGAGGCGTATGGACCAGAGGACTATGACAAAGTTAAGGCAAAAAAAGATAAGGCTGATAAAGACAAGCGGCAGAAAGTGGACCGAGTTAAACGGGAAAGAGAGCAGGTTGCGAAGGCTCAAAATGAACTACGCACACAGCGAAATCAGGCGCAAAGAGCAAGTAGCAGTTAACAAAAAGGCACATTTAATGTGCCTTTTTATTGTCTTAAATAATAATTAATTTAGGGCAAAATTATCTAAACTGCCTCCCGGTCTGGACTGGTAAAAATAATCCCTGTCCTATGTGCCCAACTCTCTATATAAGATGGTGACTACCATTTAGTCAGATGCAACATAACTATGTCTCTTCCACTGGTAGTCCCAATAAGGAAATTGGTGCCAATCACACCTCGGAATGTTACCTCCGCTATGGGGTCATCAAGTTCGTATTGCAGGTCTCCAGTCGCTATAAGTAAACCATTATTTGTTTCAAATTTCATCGTCTTACGTTGCGATTGCACGGGTTCTTTATATCCAGGTTTCGCTTCGAATAAGATGCTTCCATCCAGTACAGTTAACTTATCAATTCCTCGGTGTCCTAACTTCCCAGTATAATTACTAACCCGCATATAATGCAGAGCATACACACCATCAGTCAATGCAGCGTCACCTAAAGATCCATCTAGACTTAATGCATCGTCAAGCGAACCTTCCCATTTAACACTGTCTAACCAAGAAACTAATCCATCTATGGTGTGCTGCTTCTGCCACTTTAAAGAAATGACTTTGTCACTTTTCTTGGCTTTGGTTTTTTGGATGTCATATTCTTTAGTTAGTTTAAATGCTTCTTTAGCATTAAATGCTGCAAGGGCAATATCTTCTTCTGTTAAAACCTCTGCTACAACTCCTAAAACCTCGTCACTGCCAACCATCTTGTAGGGAGTGATATCGTTATTAGCCACATACAACATGTATGGGTCAATGATCATGTGATCATCTGTTGATTTAATAACACTTCCATACTGATCTAGTTTAACGTAATTCTGATCCCTAAATTCTTGAAGGTCTGGGCGAAAGCGGTCAATGTATCGTGCTGATTGACGCACCACTTGCTTGATTCCAGTATTAGAGTATTTCCATTTTTCAATCAAAGAAAGTTTATTAAACATTGCAACTGTGTCACCACCAGTTCCACCATACGCACCATTCTTTGATGTGTACTTGAGCAACATATCAGGGTCATTGAGTATATTAATTTGTGCTGCAACTAAGTCTTTAACGAGCATTCCATTCGGTGTTTTATGTTCAAGAAAGTCATAGCCAACTGTATCTAACAGTTCGGTTAATGCACCTAAGTGCAAAGGTATTTCACTGGAATAACCTAGCGCCGCTGATCCACGACTCGCTGCATAAGGGATGAAAATACCTTCTTCATCAAACACTCGCAGTAATAATTTAAGATTTTTAATACCAGCGTCAAATAGTACTTGATCGCCAAGTCGCAAGCCTAATGCAATAGCACCAGTAGTTGACTTCAACAAGGGACTCGCACAAGTATCAACACTCATCTTACCGTTGTTAAGACCTTTAGCAAGGCGCGATGTTGAATTGAAATCACATGACTTTAATCCTCGTGGTGCACGCTTGCTCATGTCTGACTTGATCAATTGCTTTGAAAAATACGATTCTACAATTTGTCGCTCTTCATCAGTGTAGTCGAATTCGCTAGCGTGAATCGCATAGTAACCACCATACACGCCTAAGTAACTTGCCATTGCATAGGTACGAAGTTGGTATTCATTAGCAGACACATTTTTAGATGGAAACTTGAATACTTCATCTGTTGCCCATGTGAGCATCATGTCTTGAAGATAGTCAGGTGTTATTCCTAGGCGAGATAATTGTTCAGCCATTGCCAATGAACAGATGCTAATCGGTTTATGATATGCATCAAATGAACCAACACCTTTAGCCTTTTCAACTTCAACTTTCATGTTGGCTTCAAAATTCTGCATTACATCAAGAAAACAATATTCAACTGATGCACCTTTCCAATAAAACCCACTGTGATCTGAGAAAGCGGATTTAATGACTTCTCGTTCTTGGTCAAAGACTTTTTGATTTTTGATCGGTTGCCAATTTTGGGGAACAACTATGGCATCAAGCAGATCTACTTTAGTTGAACTTGATAATACTGCGCTAGTCTTGACTTTAGGCAGCGCGCAATCAAGTCCACGCTTAGTCGCTTCGTCAATCTGCTCTTGTCCACCACCAGCCTTCACCAAACGGCAGACCGTTTTGTCAGACCATCCTGACATATCTGTGGCAAACACTTGAGTTGCCAACAACGACCCAAATACAAAACAAAAATATCTAAATCCAGATTTCATGATCACCTTCCCTAGTAATTACAAATTAACGAGCGCAACCTAGTTCAGCAGCAGGCTTGCACGAGCGGCATCTAATTAACCATAAAGGCACATTTAATATGCCGTCTTTAATATGATTTATTTATTGGCTCTTAGGTTGATATAAAGCAATGTAATCCGTGCCTATTACGATCAGAAAAATGAACTCTCATATGGCAGGCATTGGCTAGCCATCGCCTGTGCCTTATCTATTTGAGCAGGGGTCATTTTAATAGTAATACGTTTCCTATCCACACCAGCCTGTCTATTACCCTTATGTTCGGCTATGAAATACCACATATAGGCTTTCACATAGTCTGTGAAAACCCCCATACCTTTTTTTGACTCATATTGCGTTACATTGTTACCAATTAAAGTGTCTATTAAACTGGGTGCGTATCACTTATAACTTGTGCCTGAATTATTCAGCAACAAATCTCATATCAAAGTCATTAGTTTTTATAGCGTTGATACAACCTTCTATGCCTGATGCTCTAGCGCTATCTGCGCACGGTCCGGTAGTAGAGAATTCCATACGTCCATACCCCTTCATTGCAAATCCCAGGTCAATATTTGTTGTATTAGCATTAATTTTTAAAGGTGCGCTAAAATACATTAAACCTAATTCATAGTTCGCATTGGACGTTTTGTTGCTGTTATCAATAGTGGCTAAAGTAGTTTGGTCAGACAGTAGGTAGAGTTTGTTACCACTGGACATTATTTTCATCGGCGCAGCCGAACCAATCCAAAAAGTTTCATTGTACATCCAGCCATAATTTCCATTTGCTTCCATCGCTGCTTCGTTAGCAACACACTCCATCGATAAGTCTGTCAATGATGTAGTAGAGAATTTATTATAGGAAGCATTACCTATGGTATAGCATAGATTCCCAGCCGTTGAGCGCCCTTGAAACGGCTGAGAAAAAAGTTGGGCGGATTTAAAAAACCATTTATTTTGTTCCAAGACGACTGCGTGTGTATACGTGCCCTCTGTCAACTTTGACAGGTCTATATTATTAATTGTTTGAGGCTCTCCCAGCGAAAATTCAACCTCAACAGGATTAGTCAGGTTGTCCAGAATGAATACACACTTTTCATACCAGTCAATAGTTGGGTTAGTTTCGTCTGGTACAGATTTACATAGACCGACTTTAAACAGGTTCATTTTTAATGTCTGCACGTCACTTATGCAGCGGTTTTCGTAGGGGCTCGTATTATCATCTAATTCTAGAGAACCAACTGTCCCATCGCTGAGAATAGGACAGTCTGGTGTAACCCCGCCACCTCCTGGAACAGTAATGTTTGTTGCAGCAAGCAACGAATGTGCTGATAGCAAGAGAGGTAAGGCAAGTAGAACTTGAAAGATTTTTTTCATCATTTAATACCCACTTACTGTTAGACCAAGTTTAATTGCTTTTTTTGCAATTCTATTTTCACGTTGTACGGGCTTGTAGAGTTTGTCACGAACCGATTCTAAGGAGGTTGACCAGTTGCCGCTATGCTTTGGCTTGGCTGAGGTGTCAGCCTGACCAAATGGCATGCTGTAGGTTATGGTGCCTACGAATTTCGAGTCAGCCATGTTTTGCTGCTGAGAGCCTAGTGTTATTTTGACATTAGATACTGGCTCTACCTCTATACCCCACTCTTTTATGCTTGAGGAGTAATCGATATTATCTAGCCACTTAGTTCGCTTTATATAAATGTTTGATGAATATGAATAGGGTAGTTGAGCCTTTAAATTATAATCATATCCGCCTAATGCAGTTTCATTAATGCCGTTGTACGTTATGGTGCCAGACTGCGCACTGTAACTGTTTGCTCTAAGTTCTACGAGAGAAGTTAATGCTTCTATACCCAGGCTTGAGCGCCTATGACCAGAGTCGAATTCATAGTCATAAAAGGCATTTACTCCTAATATAAGTGTTTCCTTGTCATTAATGTGGCGCGCACCAAATCCAAGATTGATAGTGTTTCCGTCGTTATAATTAACTAACGATGACTGGTTGAAAAAAAACCAATTCTTCGTTTCGTTTAATCCATATACCGACATAATGCTCAATGTAGGCTTATCATTATCCCAGCCCAGCGAAAGATCGAGGTGACTCCACTTATTGTCTAAAGCCTTTTGCTCAAGTGTGTCAATTTTGATATTGGTAGCCGCCAGTGCAAGGCTTTCTACTTTTTTGATTGCAGTCTCAATAGGAGCATCGCTTGTCGCAATGTCAACAATATATTCGCTAGACGCTTGTGCAGTCGAATAAGCCATAACAATCCCTAGCACAGAGGCTGTTGATAATAACTGTCGAGTAGACTTGCGGAGCATAATGCAACGCCTCCTGCTTAATATGATAATGTTCCTTGGATAGGTAAGCATACGGCTCTTTAAGATCATTGTTAGTTTCCATCTGCAGGGCTGGTTTGATGTGTTTTTTGTTTCAGAATAATTGGCGTGCTTGTCACATTGCCATGATTGCTGCGCTTCCAAATGACTATAAAAAAATATAGTATCACTCTACCATAATAAATGTAAGCAGCAGAAATACTCACTTACATTAGAAATTTGAGCATAATGAATACAAAAAATGATCATTTTGACTTGATAAATGGGTTTTTAATGCCTGAAGGCTTTAAAACCGTGGGAGTATATAAAAATATAGTAGAAGACAGTGTGCAGTTACTATTTCTAGTTCGGAGTGGGCTAATGTTGGAGGGAACCAAATAGATTGGATGATGCTAAAAAGGAAAAGTGCGCCGTCTGGTGGTTGTGGGTGCCTTAGTGGATTTTTTCACAGAGGGACTAAAAGGTTGGAGTTTTTTGTTTACGTACTGCATTTAATCTCAATAGTCGCATTAATACCATTAACACTAAGAGTCCAAAGAACAGTCCTAATACATCCCCTACCATATAGTTCCCCAGTAAAAGTAGTGATTCCTCGGGTATGATTAAACCCTGATACAACACCGATAAACCGACAGAGTTAATCACTGAAGCAATAGCACCTATGAGAAACAAGGAGCGCCAATTGGATGTGTTAGTTGCCGTCATGTAAAAATTAATACCCACGAGTTTAAATAACTCAAACGCAATAACTGCACACCCACTGCTCACAAATGGGACTAACATTTGTAAGTCAGTCAGTTGACGATCTGGGTGGAGAATTAAATGGATAATAATATCTGCTGGCAACAACGCAAAAAATGCCAAAGGACCTAGCATCCATACAGCCAGTACACGCACCAAATGTGGAAAGAAGAAGAGGCTTGCAAGCCAAGTCACATTTGAACCATATTTGGCTTCTAGAGGGAATATGACGAAGAATTGAAGAAAGTGCAGGGCGAGATAACAGCCAAATGCGATGATGAAGGGGGTGATTTTTGTTGTCATGATCGCCGTCCGTGGGATTTTATCAATAATTACAAAGTATCTTAGCCAAGTCGGTAGAGTCCAGAGCCACGCCCACCAACATGTTCCAGCAGACCTTTTACTCTTAAATCACGTAAGCATTTATAAACAGTGACCTGGGGCATTTTTTTAACATCTGGATGTGCAAAAATTTGGGTCAAATTGACAGGGCTGTCTGCGCCTAAGCAAAGGTCTCCAACACAGGTGAATAACATCTTTTCAGCCTTGTTGAGTGCATTGATCCCCATGTCTGCTTCCATACTACGAACCATCTGAAGCAGTCGTGCAAATCGTAATGGTTGTGTTTCTTCCATAGTTTTCATCTTAAGCAACATTTCTCTCTCCATACTAACAAAAATATTCGCCAACGTTAACAGCCTGATAAGTTTGTTTGGTCCGTTTACTCTTGCCGTATCAATATCGCTTTTAGGAAAGCAGAGTGTGCAGCAACTTCAGATGCAGTAGGTCCAGGGTTATCAAGTTTATCAAGCGCAAAAATTATCTAAACTGCCTCTCTGTTTCCATCTGTGAAAATTAAAGACTGTCATATGTTCGCATGCTTTTTTTCAGACTGTTTGTCCATCAACTTCCCTTCGCTTCATACTCTTCGTTTTTATACTATTACTATGCACAGCAACGATCACCTTCTCGCAGATACCAACGCAAACCCCCGTTCAAGATATTGCTCCATTACTGCCAATGAATACCCTGCGCCATAACCTTCGCCCACAGATTTTGCAGTAACCCAACCTCCAATTGCATCAATCACAGGCACTGGACACTCTACTTCGCGCAGTAGGTCTCTACCTGTATGCCTAAACGAATGCGCCGTTACGCCTTTTACAACCCGTGGCTTTAGCCATTTATTCACAGCCGCTGAAACCGAATTACCGTTCAATTCATTACCCACCATCGTTGGGAATAATGATCTGCTCTTATT
Organism: Candidatus Njordibacter sp. Uisw_056; assembly: GCF_047730085.1. NCBI lineage: Bacteria > Pseudomonadati > Pseudomonadota > Gammaproteobacteria > Pseudomonadales > Candidatus Njordibacteraceae > Candidatus Njordibacter > Candidatus Njordibacter sp. Uisw_056. The sequence goes on from NZ_CP159830.1 coordinate 2,871,286, forward strand.
GCACAGCAACACTTCAACAGCGTGACGTGCAAGACCCACCAATGGTATTTGTCGTTCGCTTGAACGGGTTTTCAAGTCCCTTAGTTTATTTGGTCTTATACAAGCGATCATCATATCGCCTTTCATCACAATATCTTCTTGCAATAAACCAGCCGCTTCACTCAAGCGCATCAATGAACCAGACAGCAAAAGTATCAACAGCCGTCTCTCATCGGCGATTTCCATGCATTCTTGTTGTATAACGATCAATCTATCAAGTGGCACTGGAAGTCGCCTCAAGGTGCGCGCCTGCTTCTCTATGAAGAGGTTATGAAATGGATTATTCATCTCCAGCGAATACTCGCTCATGGCAAAGTTGATGATAGTGCGGACACAGCCCACATTGCGTCTTACTGTTGTGCCAGCCAACTTCTTATTAACCAAATAATCACGCAATTGCATCGCATCTTTACGCTGGTATTGATTTATGAGTTTATCACCTGCTAAAGCAAATACAGCATTGCAGGCAATGTGGTTAGATTGAGTGAAGTTTTTGCTCTTGCTGCCAGCCTTTTGCTGGAGGTAGTATTCCAACGCCTGAGATAGTTTGGGTACATCAACTTCAGCCGCATTGTCTAAAATGCCTTTGTGTTCTGCCTTGTTGCCTAAACTTAACTGAAACCACACATGCTCAAACTTAGCGCTCATCTGTTCTGCGCGCTTTGATGCGATTTCGGCGAATTTTGTGCGTAATGAAAAACTGATTAACTTGCAGCCATAATGATGTCGCACGCCTTTGGGCACACGTCTAGTATAGTAATAAACACCTGCTTTAATAAACGTATGTGGCACGCACTGTTGATGCAGCATTAACCCATCCCCACTTAGTAAACTTAATTAAAGTTGATACAAAGTCGCAAGCACAGTGAGTTTAACGATAGTTCTACTGTAAGGATCTACGGTAGGCTCTACGGTTGCACAAACGTATAGGTTAACTTGTTGAAAATTAGATGTTAATATTTAATAAATGGCGCGCCAGGAGGGAGTCGAACCCCCGACCAACAGGATCGGAATCTCTTGGTATAGTATATTTCTCCGTACTTGGTTGATATTATAAATATTTAAGTAGATGATATTTAACGTTTATTGTTTTTTATTGTTGTTTGATGCTCATGGCTGTATTCTTGTAGATGGAACCTGATATGGAACCGGATTTGAGGATTTACACCAATGGCAAAACTATACGACACTACAATTAGCGCACTCGGAATCGGGAAGCGAAAAAGCGAGCGCCTAGATAATGGCGGGTCGCTGATTATCTGGAACAAAAAGAGGGCCGCCGGTGGCTCCAAAGAGTTCTACTTCCGTAAAATATTGAAGGAAGGCAGCGAGATCAATATTAAGATTGGCTCGTATCCTTCCATAAAGTTGGTCCAGGCCAGGAAGAGGGCAAACGAACTATCTAGCCAGGCCGCCGGCACCGACAATATCAAATTCCAACTTGAAGAAGAAAAGCGCCTAAGGGTAGCAGCCGAACAGGCCGCCATTCGTGAACGCGCACGACTTGATAATCTAGGCACCCTTCAACAGCTCTGCGAGGCGTACAGGGACCGTATGAAAGCAGAAGACCGGTCATCCTATGCCAAGGTCTTTGCATCCCTAGAACGCTACGTGCTTACCCCCTATCCACATCTGGCAACTCAGAAAGCCAACCTCATAACAGCCGACGACATTAAGCACATACTACAGGCCATGTATGCCCGAGACATAACCACGACACTAAATAGAACGCGTGGTGATTTGCACGCTGCATTTAATGTCGGCCTAACCTACGACCACGATATAACCGTCCAAAAATCAAACGGTCTATGCTTCGATATAAGCTCAAACCCTGTTGCTAAAATCAAAAAAATACAGAGATTTGAACGAGTGCTAGAGCGAAATTTAGACACAGAAGAATTGCGCATTGTATGGGAAGCATGTTGCCAATATATGAATCCTGTTTATGCAAGCTTACTCAAGGTAATGATTTGTACCGGCTTTCACCCAGTAGAATTATTGAGGCTATCGTCTACAGATATTGTGCCAGATGAAAGAGCCATATACATGACCAAAACAAAGTCGAGCACACCTAACTTAATACTACTCAACAAGTACGCTTGGGCGGAAATACAAACACGATTAAACGAACCTGGTGCAACCAATCTATTGTTTCCATCGCGCGTGTCTAACCCCAAATCAGATGCTTATGACAGGACCAGCGTCCTCTCCAACCAGGTGGCGGCGCTACGCTCTAATTTACCAATCGAACCATTTACTCCCCGGGATATAAGACGAACAGTTAAAACACTCATGGGGAAAGCTGGAATAAGTAAAACAATGCGAGACCGAATGCAAAACCACACTACAACGGATGTTAGCGGCAAACACTACGACCGTTACGACTATTTGCCCGAAAAAAGAGTTGCAATGAAAACGTGGGAACAATGGCTAGCCAAGAATGTTATTGACCCTGGCGGGATTGATACCAACGTAATATCGGGACTTTTTAATAGGGCGCAACAGTGACAGCTCAAACAACAAAGACTTTCCCAAAAGCTATACCCCAAGGCCTAATTGACAAGCACTCACATTACCAACGTGCAATCGCAATACACGGTGACATTGGCAGGTACAAAATCTATTCAGACGCGCTATATAAGTTATTTACAGCCGCCAATCCCAGTGTAATCTTCACACCATTAGAACAATACAATGATGCAAATAACCTAGATGCAGATTATTTCTGTACTGTTTTTGAGCACATGCTGCATGACGCTCTTGGGCTTACCCACTCAAGGGAGTGGGGCCTGATGAAACCCAAGGATAAGCGAGCCGCACTTACTGATATAGGCAAAGATATATCGAAGTTAGTGGGCAAGCTTAAGAGGCACGGGCTAGATGGACCAATTGGCCCCCACCTTGGCGACGATATTATTAACTCAATTCTCATTAAAGAGGGTCGCCGATTGCTCCCCGCAAGCATTGGTATTGCTTTTGACGCAAGAACAGTATGTGACGTGCTCGATAGCGCAAAGCAAGAATTGAAGACCCAAGACACCACCAGCCTAGTTATCCAGCCTGGAAGCAAAAATGTCAAACTCCATTACTTCACCAGGCGTTTTGCTGAATTCATGTCGTATGAGTACGGACTCATTGACCACGACTTAATTGCAAGCCTGTCCAACGTTTACTTTCCAGACCATGATATAGATTCAGACATGGTACGCTTCCAACTACGGCCGCTCATGCAAGCACAGACTAACACTTAATCACAAAGGGACTTATCAAATGAACAGCGCCAACCTAACCTGCCCATCACACAATCGCCAATAACCCAATCAGATATCAAAGCCAAACTAGCCTATGACCTATGGTCAAAATTGAATCCAGTTCAAATAGACCACTTACTTGAGGCCGTTAAATCGTTACAGCCTGGCGACGACCAAGCGGCCTTTATAGCGACGTTAAAGCATGACGTAGCGTTACTGGCTTAGCTCCACAATAAGGGCTGAGTGGTCTGTGAGTGTGTCGGGCTTAAATTAAAGTCCTATTTGAAGAGCTAAGTATTGGCCCTTTTGACTTGTTCAATATCCATTATCGCTATTCACCAACTTCCCCCGTTGCGATGAACTGGTTAAAGCCATCCGCACCAAATACGCAGTTAACACCATCTTCATTCGCCATTTTGATTTTGGCTGGTCCAGCATTGTAGCCACAAACTAAGAGTCCTAGTTTTTTAGTTACGGTGGTTCTTATGAACATGTTATTTGCTTTAGCCAAATCAATTAACTCGCCCTTTTCTGACTTTTTGAAACCTGTAAAGCAGACTTCAAATTTATCACCTTCATTTTTCCATCGCCGATCAGTCTTGTATTTGGAAATAATGGTGTAATTTTTCTGAAGTGCCTCTGCCATTGCTATGGCAGTTTCATAGGATTCATTGTTCGAAAGTACGTTAGAAGCTTTCAGCGTTTTATATTTATCTTGCTGCTAGTCCCATACGATGACGGTATCTTCGCTCTCGCTTAGAACGTCTATCTCATAAGCCTTTACCTCATTAAATCGATTAAGGTATATAATGAATGTGCTACTGCTCATAAAACCCCCTACACCATTCCGTGGTTGATTACCTTTTTAGTATAGGTGATATTTTCAGAAATAGCATAGGTGCGCGGGTCATGGTTGGTTTGGTCCTATGCTAGCCATAGTCGGTTTGTGTGGCTTCAAGGTTAGTAGCCACTACATCAAGACGCTTTTGGTATTCTTTGGGCACACCGTCGCCGGCCAGTTCGTCTAGTGCTTCGTAAATAGCGCCCTTGAATAGCTGCTCAATTTCTACATAATCTGCCCCCACTGCCTGGGCGGCCACCTTGGGCGGTAGTGCCAACAACTTAGCGCGGCAATTGGCTATTTGCCCCTGCCACCCCTCAATTACCAATTCCATAGGTATCAAATTGCCACGCTGCTGTTCTAGCTCCAGCGTTACCTTTTCCGCTTGTAACTTAGTTAGCTTGGCCCGCTCTTGGGTGTAGTCCAGTTCACCACCTGAGCGGTTATCTAGCCATGTGTTGAGCGTGTCTATGTTAAAGAACACTTGCTTACCCTTTTTGGTGTGGGGGCAGCCTTTGCGCCTCCAATAATCCAGCGTGGTTAATGCAACATTTAGCTTTTGTGCTGTGTCACTTCTGTTTAATTCCATAGTAGTATTCCCTAATATAAATTGATAACTAGCGAAATGGTGCGCTCCTGAAATACCCCAGGTGGGATTGCCGAGTAGGGACCCAATGGTTTTTATTCAAAAACGTTTTTAACCTGTACCACTGATCTGCACCGATAAAACCTATATAACTCCCTACCTTGAGAGATAAACCGGTTTTATAGGTTTTATCGCTATGCCTTTTCAAAGAGCTATAAACATAAATCGGTTTTACTGGTACAGATTAGGTGTGTAGGTTATTTTTCGTTTTTAGCTATTACAGTACATGGGGTGCTTAAAGTAGTCGGTCGCGGGCCTGGGGGGGGGGTGGCCATTCAAAAGTGTTACAGGCATAAAAAAGCCCCGATACCCTTGTTGAGCAGGGTAACGTATTAGGCGACAATGCGACCGGCCAAGGTAGTTAACGTCTTACAGTAACGAGGTAATTGTGAGTCTCAATAGTAACGCTTGCCTACATCAATTTTATTGCAGCGAGTCTCGCCTGGAAGTTAAATTTCCACTCAACTGCTACGGAAAAACATAGTTAGTTCAGGGAACGCGATAACCAATATAAGAATACATACCTGTATTCCAATAAAAGGTAAAAAGCCTCTAAAGATAGCTGGTAGTGTGATATGAGGCGGCGCTACTGATTTAAGAAAAAATGCGGCTGGCCCGAACGGTGGAGATAAGAAAGATACCTGCATTGCGATACAAAAAACAATGCCGAACCAGACTGAGATAAACCGTGGATCATCGACAAGAGGGCTAAACACACCTATTTCGGCGATCGGCAGTTTTAATACGATAGGCAAAAAGACAGGCATCACAAGCAGCACAATACCGACCCAATCCATGAAGGCACCCAAGAACAGAAATACCAACATCATAAATATCAACACGCCAATAGTCGAAAGTTCAGACCCTATAATCAAATTGGCCACGTAGGTTGGTCCGCCTGCAATCGTATAAGCGCCGGCTAACGCAGTTGCTCCGATGGTGATCCACAAGATGGTACCAGTAGATTTAAAGGTGCGCATAAGCGCCTCACTTACTAATGCAACTGAGAACTCACCCCGTATAGCAATTAGGATTAATACCGCAACAGTCCCCATCGCTGCCGCTTCGGTAATTCCTGTCACTCCACCGTAAATTGACCCAAGTACAATAAAAACGACCGAGAAGGGGGCTATCAGCCCTTTCGTCATAGACCATGTTGTCTTTAAAACATCAGCTTTGAACACGGCATAAGGAATAGCAGTAGATAGCACCAGCATCACTAAAGCGAGGGTAATACTTGAAGTGGTGTATGGATGGTAATCATACTCTTTGAGCAGGCCGAGTGAGTTTTGTGCCTCAATCACTATTGCATGTAGCAACCGACCGCCACTATATATGGCAATCAGCCAACCCATAAAGGTGATGAAACATTTTGTTTTTTTGTTGGCCGGAAGGTCGTCATCAGAGGGTTCTGGTAATGGTGCCAAACTTGGATTGAGTTGGGTTCTAACGATGATGTAAAAAATATAGAAAGCAGCCAAAATGAAACCAGGCACAAAAGCGGCTTTAAACAAGGCGTGGATCGACGTTTCGGTAATCATCCCATACATAATCAATACAATCGACGGAGGAATCATAGTGCCCAGGCTTCCACTTGCGCATATGGTTCCGATGGCCAAGTTTTGATTGTAACCAAGACGTAACATTTGAGGCAGAGCGATCAGTCCCAATAATACGACCTCCCCACCAATAATCCCCGACATCGCTGCCATCACTACGGCCATTAATGCAGTAACGATCGCGATTCCTCCTCTTGACTTGGAGAGCCAAACATTCAAACTAGAGTACATGTCACGCGCTATTCCAGAACGTTCCAGCAGGGTCGCCATTAAAATAAAGAGAGGCACAGAAATAAGAATATAGTCAGTTGTTATCCCATATATTCTTTGGCCAATAATGTTCAGCGGCCCACTACCAAAGTCAGAAAACAGAAGATCAGGCCCGAATTTCAGAACAAGTACCCCAACAGCAAGAAATCCTGAAGCGAATCCTAGAGGCATACCAATAACAAGTAGGAATATCATCCCTACAAAAAGCAATACCGATATTTGGCCAATATCCATAACTAACTCCTTAACCTTACTTAACGTATTATCGATCTAAATTTTTAGGGTCACTATCTTCTAAATCTAATTCATGTTCTATATTCTCATTTTTCCAGTCGAAAATTAGATTTGATAATGCTTGGATAAATATTGCTGCCAACATCAGCAAGATAAGAGGCTTCATAATGGCTGGAATAGGTGGATTCCAAGCCGTCCCAAACCGTTCCCAATTCAATAGTTTAGAAACGGCTTCATCGTATCCACCCCAAACAACGGCAAAAACAAAAACAAATAATAAACAAAGACTTAAAACATCACAGCAATGTCGCAGCCAGCGCGGTAAAATACAATGAACAATCAATATTCGAATATGACTGCGCTGCTGCATCGCATATAAACCAGCAAACAGATAAAACATACCCGCTGTCCAGAGGGATAATTCATTAACCCATAATGTTGGACTCAGAAAAACATACCGTGAAACAACCTCAAAAAATATAATAGCTACAATAAACATTCCACCCCACATCGCTACCCTGCATATTGGCAGAGTAATACGATCAATCAATCCTGTAGGTTTATACTCAATCATCTGCCATCCTATTATTTATTAAGGTATTTTTTCAAGGCCGACTCTAACGCACCTTGAAAACTAAGTGGTTAACGCCTAGATTAGATTAAACCTCAAAACAGAGGTTTTTTAGATAAAAACAAGCGTCCATTAAAATTAATTATAATGAACGCTTAGTGCACTTTTTGCCTTAATTACATTGAAGCAATCAGACCGTCGGGTTTCCGAATAATCGTCAAGCTTCACTGCTATAAAGGTTTATGGCATATCGCGTGCTTCAAATGCCACAAGCTACCTGTTAAAGGCCGATTTTCTTTAAGAACGCCTTATGGCTTTCAACAAGCTCAGCCGTCTCCGGTGTTTTTTCTGACCATGTGCTCCATGTAGATTTAGCGGCACTTCGGAACGTCGCACGATCTTCTGCAGACCAGTCATACAACTCCGTCTTTCCTTCAAGACTTGCCGCTGCCTCACCATTCTTCACCATGATGGCCATTGCAGTTTGGAAAGACAGCTTTTGCATCGCGGTTTCTATGATACGCTGGTGCGCTGAAGGCATGGCATTCCACACATCCAAATTACAGGCTAGATGATCAGCAGCCATCGAGTGGAAGCCTGGGAAGGTAGTATGCTTGGCAATATCGTAAAGACCTAGAGACACGTTGTTAGCAAGCGAAGATGCATCAGCGCCGTCGATGATTCTAGTTTCTAGAGCTGTAAATATTTCGGTGAAGTCCATCACTACAGGCTTAGCGCCCAGTGTCGAAAATATTTCAGATTCCATCCCTGGAGGGGAGCGGAATTTAAAACCTTTTAGGTCGCTAACACCTTTCAGCGGTCTGGTGGAAACCAGTGACTCCTGCCCCCCGAGTCTCCAACCGACAAACTTCATGTTGTACTTATTATACAATTTGTCGGCAGCTTCCTTACCGCCACCATGATAAAGCCATGCTAATTGCTGATAAGGTGTGTCATAACCACCCATGATGTCATTAACAAACTGAAATGCTGGGTTTTTACCGGTTTGATAGCCACCGTTGGTCATATCACAACTCAGTACGCCATTGCGCACAGCGTCAAACGTATCTCCCGACTTTACAACTGCTCCCGAGTAAAACATCTCTATTTTGATATCTCCGCCAGACATGTCTTGTACATCATTAACAAACTGAGCCGTTAATTGCCCTGCAGGGCTTTCTGGAGAGATGTGAGTCTGAATGCTTAAGTCAGTTGATTGAGCTAATGCAACTCCAGAAGACATTGCCATTGCAACGACACTGGTTTTAAATAACAATTTAATTTTCATATCATGAGTCCTTTATCTTTTATATTTTTTTGTAGCAAGTCACGTTTACTAAACGAGCTACGATTGACATTACAGTTCGTTTAGATAACTGTCTAACGCTTTTTTATACGCTATTGATATCCTTTAGTTATCAGCTTGTCCTGTTCCAATAAGAAAAAATGTTTATCAAAAATCTAACCAACAGCGCCTCAAACCCTGAGTATGTTCTATTAATACTCAGGATCAATTATTGAGTCCTGCTTATTTATATTGGGTTCTCCACTCTTATTCGTGGTACGTCAGAAAAGCTGTAGAAAAGTGCGAGGGTTTGACGATTAGAAATTTGTATTCTGAATGCCGCGCTCAACCACTTGAAACCGTTATAACGAATTTACCGGTTTGAAAATGGTGCCTTACTGATCTCGAATAGTTTTGATTTGCTCACGTAATGCGTTAATCAGCTCTATCACCCCCTCAGGAGGCGTATCTTTTTTGCGGGTTATAATACCGTAATGATTAAATAATTCTCCGATTTGTATGGGTAGGCGAACTAGTTGATTGTTATTAAGAAAGCTGTTTAACACCGATTGCGGCATCACAGCCAGCATATTCGACGTTTCAAGTAGCTTCAATGTTACTTGAATTGATGTTGTTTCGATTATGTTAGTTGGGGACGTTACACCAGCTTCTTCGAACCCCTTCTCAAAAACACCCCGCATGGGACTTTTAATTGGGTGCAATATCCACTCTCGGTGGCATAAATCCAATAATTCAACCTCGGTTGTACCAGCCAGCGGATGATCACGCCGAACCACGATGCAAAGAGGCTCTTCAAGTAGCTCTTCAAAATTAAAAATATTGTGCTGGTCGACTTGTGTTAAGCGGCCAATGACGATGTCCAGTCGTTTCTGTTCGAGGTCTGCCAATAAATGATCACTGCTGTGCTCTTTAATACTGATTGCTAGACGCGGGCGCCGCTGCTTTAGAGCAACAATCGCGGCTGGCAAAATTTCCGGCGCGGCGGCGGGGATTACTCCAATCATTATCTTGCCATGCCCCCCTTCGCGCATAAGATTAATTTCTTCCACCAACCGTTCGGCGTCATTTAACAGCAATTGGGCATGACTCAGTACTTCGTGTCCCATTTCCGTGGCAGTCATAGAGCGGGGTAGTCGATCGAAGAGTTTGAACCCAAAAAAGCTTTCTAGTTCTTTTAACATTTTGCTCGCAGCCGGCTGGCTCATATACATCTGTTCTGCTGCTTGATGCATGTTTCTGCATTCACCCAAAATCACCAGTAACTTTAAGTGCTTGAAGCGCAACCAACGGGTGAGGTTTGTCGTGGTTAGTTTTGTCATAACCGTTTTCTCTATTCCAACAGGATTACATAATTAGCTATATTAAAGTATTAAATGATAACTATAGACTATCAGTAGTATATAAAAAAGCATTATACAGTTATCGCTATAGATTGTAGTCTCTAACCCAAACTAGAAAGCCAGTTAACATTAAAGCACGAATGGCAGTCTAGATAATTTGATATAGCTAAAAAAAGACTGATAACCATAAGGAAAAAATAGATGACCACAATTACCTCAATCGAAGTTCGAGATATTCGCTTTCCCACTTCACGCTCGCTAGACGGCTCTGATGCAATGAATGAGGCTCCAGATTATTCAGCAACCTATGTCACATTGCACACTGACTCTGCTTCTGGCCTTGAAGGGCATGGCTTTACGTTCACGATTGGTCGCGGTAATGAAATTTGCGTAGCTGCAGTCAAATCTTTAGCTCCTATGATCGTGGGACGCTCCCTCACTTCAATCACTGACGATATGGGTGGGTTCTGGCGCTATATGACCACCAGTGATAGTCAATTGCGTTGGCTTGGGCCAGACAGGGGGGTGATCCATATGGCCACAGCAGCCATAGTCAACGCAGTGTGGGACCTGTGGGCTAAGACCGAAAAAAAACCACTTTGGAAAATGCTTGCTGACATGACCCCTGAGCAGTTGGTCAAGTGTCTCGACTTCCGCTTTGTGACTGATGCGCTGACACCGAAAGAAGCGCTGGGGTTATTGAAACGTCGGGAGAGTGGTAAGGCGCAACGAACGCAGGATCTGCTAGCAAAGGGTTATCCGGGCTATACAACCACACCTGGCTGGATGGGTTATTCAGACGAGAAAGTGCAGCGTTTAGCTCAGGAAGCTCTCGCCGAGGGATGGACACATTTTAAACAAAAAGTGGGGGGGGATTTGGACGATGATATACGTCGTGCTCAGGTCTTACGTGAAGCGATTGGTTGGGAAAACTCTCTGATGATGGATGCCAATCAGATGTGGGATGTCGACCAAGCGATCGTTGCGATGCGCAATCTGGCAGAATTTGATCCTATGTGGATTGAAGAACCGACTAACCCTGATGACATACTTGGTCATGCTGAAATCCGTCGTAGGCTCGATAATATCGGTGTCGCAACTGGCGAGCACTGCTCAAATCGCGTCATGTTTAAACAGCTGTTTCAAGCCAATGCGATTGACTATTGCCAACTTGACTGTGCTCGATTGGGTGGCGTCAACGAAGTCTTAGTGGTGTTGTTGTTGGCAGCAAAATTTGATGTACCTGTTTGCCCTCATGGCGGCGGAGTCGGCTTGTGTGAAATGACTCAGCACATCTCAATGTTTGACTACATCGCAGTGTCTGGTTCGCTGGATGGGCGATTTTTGGAATATGTAGACCACCTACACGAGCACTTTATTGATCCAGTTATAATCCAAAAAGGTCATTATCAAGTGCCGCAAATGCCAGGCTATAGCACATCCATACACCCTGAATCTCTGGCGTATCATGTCTTCCCCTCGGGGGAGGCATGGCAAGAATAGAGGTTATGGAATATATACTGAAACTAACTATTCATTGCCTATCCCATATTTAATAAAACCGATTCATAGTCGCGGACGAATGACACTCCAGATAATCCGATATACAGGGGCAATTTGTTCTAGAAGCTCGGGCTATAAGTTAATTGGATTTGCCCCGCAATCTAGATAAAACGTAAAAATTTCTCAAGTAAAAAATTAAAGTATTTTAAAATCAATAAGTTAAGATTTAAATAAAATTAAAATATTCCAGAATATAGGCTATTCGGGCATAGAACAAATTGCCCCTGATCCGATATAGCTTACAAAAGACAAATGACCACAAGGAAAACCAGATGATTGATTTGATTGACCGTTTTTTACCACATGACCTTCCTCAGGCCCTGTTACTAGGCCGTGTGCAGTTACCAGGGACAGGACCCTGTATAGTGATGGTAAAAAAGGGCGAGGTATTTGATATCACCTCTTATGTCAGCACGACTGCAGAGCTATTCAATCGGACTGACGTCCACAGCTTTCTTAGTGGAATTAAAGAACCCCTATCTCTTGGCCCTGTCACTCAATTGATTAAAAACAGCCTGAGTCCAGAAGCATCTTCAAACAAACTTCACCTACTGGCTCCAGTGGATTTTCAGTCGATCAAAGCCTGTGGGGTAACTTTTGCGACCAGCATGATTGAACGTGTTGTTGAAGAACGGTGCCTGGGGGACGCCTCCAAAGCTGCCGAAATGCGACAGTTAATCGAGCAACAATCCGGAACCGATATTGGAAGTGTAAAGCCGGGCTCCAGCGCTGCTCAGAAAGTGAAGAAAAGTCTTCTTGAAAAAGGTCTATGGTCACAATACATGGAAGTTGGTCTCGGCCCTGACGCAGAAGTATTCACCAAAAGTCAGGCTATGTCGGCAGTTGGATTTGGCAGCGAAGCAGGCTTGCACCCGCGCTCCGATTGGAATAACCCAGAACCTGAGGTTGTTGTAATTGTAAACAATCGAGGTCAAATTTTAGGAGCAACGCTGGGTAATGATGTCAACTTGCGTGATTTTGAGGGCCGCAGCGCTTTACTGCTCGGGAAAGCCAAAGATAACAACGGATCGTGCGTTATAGGGCCTTTTATCCGCATGTTCGATAACACATTCAACCTGGATGACATTCGTTCTGCTCAAATCTCTGTCGAGGTAACTGGTAAGGATGGATTCCACATGCAAGCCGCTAGCGACATGAGTCAGATCAGCCGTGATGTCACTGAATTAGTCGAGCAAACATATAGCCCGTCGCACCAATACCCTGATGGTTTTGCTCTATTTCTAGGCACTCTCTTTGCCCCTGTACAAGACCGCGATCATCAAGGGCAGGGTTTCACTCATAAGCTCGGAGATGTAGTCGAAATTTGCTCACCAAAACTTGGCGGCCTGCATAACCGTATCAACCACAGCGACAAGATCCCTCAGTGGAGCTTCGGCATCCTAGAATTAATCAAAAATTTAAAGCAGCGCCAACTACTGTAAGAACGCTCTGCCTCCACCATAGTTGCTTAATGATCGACGCGAAATTGCGCTGTAGTCATTTTGGCAGTCTATCATGGCTTAACAGTGCTATTAAATTTTTCGAATGATGAAGGATCACGCTCACTTAGTGAACAACAACTAAACAGAATAGTACCCACACGGTAAAACGGAGTTTTATGATGAAAATTACAGGTGACATGATAATCGGTTCCAAAGCAATAAAAGGGCATGGTAATTCCATTCATGCGATCAACCCTAAGACCGGAGAGCAGTTGAATCCAGCGTTTGGCAGCGGTGGCCAGAGTGAGGTAGATCAAGCTTGCGCTCTAGCCTGGAGTGCTTTTGATATATATAGAGCCATTGGATTGGAGGCTCGCGCTACGTTTCTAGAGACTATAGCCGACCAAATTATGGGATTGGGAGAAATATTAGTCGAACGAGCCATAGCGGAAAGTGGTTTGCCGCGCATGCGTATCGAAGGCGAGCGAGGTCGTACTGTCAACCAAATCCGGCTATTTGCGTCTGTCGTTAGAGCTGGAAATTGGTTAGATGCTCGTATTGATAAGACTCTTCCAGAGCGAACTCCGCCTCGCTCTGATTTACGTTTAAGCCATGTAGCACTTGGTCCCGTCGCCGTATTTGGTGCCAGTAATTTTCCACTAGCATTCTCAGTTGCTGGCGGTGATACCGCTTCAGCACTGGCGGCAGGTTGTCCAGTAGTCGTTAAAGCACACTCTGCACACCCAGGTATCTCTGAGCTTATTGGCCGGGCGATTCAACAGGCAGTTGCAGATTGCGGTCTTCCAGAAGGCGTATTTTCGATGTTGTATGGATCGGGTATTGAAGTGGGAACGCATCTTGTAGCGCACCCGTCGATCAAAGCAGTCGGCTTCACTGGTTCTCGAAACGGTGGCACTGCGCTGATGAAGGTTGCTTTCAACCGTCCTGAGCCAATACCTGTCTATGCAGAAATGAGCAGTATAAACCCAGTATTCCTCTTACCTTATGCTCTTCAGCAACGGGGTGAGTCGATTGCTAAAAACTTTGCGGGATCACTGACCATCGGTGCAGGTCAATTATGCACCAGCCCTGGATTAGTGATCGCCGTTGATGGCCCCGAGTTGGATCAGTTTATCGCAACTAGCAAGACAGAGCTGGCTAAAATCTCAGCACAAACGATGTTAACGCCTGGTATCCATAAGGCATACTGTAACGGTGCAAACAAACTGAAAAACCACCCGATGGTGACTAAAATCGCATCGGGAAGCACTGGCTGTGGTGAAAATCAAGGAAAGTCTGGCCTTTATGTGACCTCTGCAAAAGATTTTCTTACTCATGAAGAGTTGAGTGTTGAGGTCTTTGGTTCAACCTCCCTTCTGGTCAAGTGCAAAACCTCTGTACAAATGCTTGAGGTAGCCGAACATCTCGAAGGGCAACTGACCGCTACACTTCAAATGGATGAGTCTGATGTTGCTTTAGCTCGGCAGCTAATGCCGACACTGGAGCGTAAGGCAGGGAGAATTATTTGTAATGGATATCCAACCGGCGTAGAAGTGTGCCACTCGATGGTTCATGGTGGTCCTTTTCCTTCAACATCTGATTGTCGGACCACGTCCGTGGGGAGCGCTTCGATATTGCGATTCTTGCGCCCAGTCTGTTATCAAGATCTGCCTGAATCACTGCTGCCTCAGGCACTTCACAACAGTAATCCTCTTCAGCTCCGCCGTCTTATTAATGGCCATGACGAAGTGAACTAAATTGAAGGAGGGGGCTCTTGGCTATATATAATACCTCCCTCCTACATCAAAGAGGATTTGAAAACTTAAGGAGCTCCTTTTACTTTTTATGCGAATTTTTTTCGCCTGTACTCCCCACCTGCACCGATAAAACCGATAATACTATGACCTTGGTAGATAAATAGGTTTTATCGGTGTAAATGGGGACGACGGGTTATTTTTCGTTTCTATTCATTGCAGTAAATAGGATGTTTAAAATAGTCCGTTGCCGGCCTGGTGGTGCCACTGACTATCTTCTGTAAGTGGCCATGTTCGCATAGACTATCTAGGGCCTCATGGATTTGGTCCATCGTTGTCAGACCATGCCAATTACGGGTATTAATCGCACCTATACGGAACGGGTTAGGCATATCATGCAAGCGCTTCTGCAATGCCTTGGCGCTACCTATAGGACCGTCTGCAAGAGCGTACACACGCCTAGCGTGGCTTTCTAAGTAATCACACCAAGCCAAGGCTTTCTTGGCCGACTGTATGCCAATATCACCCCCTGGGCTTGAGTCTACCGCGTGGATAATTAAGGCCAGGCTAGGGAACAAAGATACATATTTAGCAAGGTGTGATTCTAGCTGTGGGGTTAGCGTCCCACTTCTAACTAACTTTTGATTATTGTCGTACCACGTATTAAATAACTTCTGTGCCTCTGCGGTGAACCGCTGAATGGTAGGGTCGTTTAGCTCTCCTGGTAGGTCATCCAGCATGGCAAATATTGAGGTAGCATTCCTTAGTGCTTCTTCATTAGGTGGCCTATCAACATGCTTGTATGGCTGGGGGTCTGGGTAGACCATAAGTTGAAACCGCTCAATTAGACCATCATCCCCTTTGCCTTCTTTCTGGGCTGTTAGGTAAGGTATTAACTTCCCAGGTTGGATGCCTCCCATTAAGCTCAATGTGGCGCTCTCTATTCGCTGTGTGCCTCTTCCTATACGGTCATAGGTAAAGCTGCCAGTACCAGACCAACACTCCAGGTAAAAAGCCCTATCGCTCGCTCGGTCTGGTTTATCCAACGTATTAAGCCAGCCAGTCAACTCATCTCGGAATAATAGAACTCCCATAGGGTTACTTCCCAATAATTCGCCTAGCTTCTCCACTGTGGCATCATTCACAATAAACCGTTTGCACGCTGGCGGCTGCATAGGTTCCAAGGCTAAAGACTGTAAAAAAGCCTTTTCGCCTTCTTCCTGCTTGCCTTTCTCAATCTGGATTTTTAACTTCTTTTCGTTGGCCTTCAACGACACCTTGGCCACTTTGACTTGCTGACTATATTTGCCCATTGCTATACCATGCTTTTGAAATTCCTCAGATTCAAACGTATGTAATGGGGCCATGGCTGATGTTAGAGAAGGTGTTTTTTTAGCTGATGGACGACCAATAGCTGCACCCCATAGATTAGGGACCACAAGCCATGTGTCATGCTGCTTAGGTAATATGGATAGCTTGCGCCCAATAAGAGTGGCTAGGGCTACCATAACGCCCACGGCTACATAATCCGGTGATGAATTATCCATCCGTTCTGCTATGTCGGTTATGTAATCGCGCATACTGTCAGGCAACATTGCAGGGTCTAATGGCTTTACTGGCAATAGCTCTGCCTTTAATCCCTTCGGTTGGTCCCAGGTTAATGATTCGGCTACCCCTTGCGAAATACTCCCCTGGGCTTCTGGTGCGTTCCTGGGGTTGGCCTTGCCTGCCTTAAACCCACTGGCTAACGTCTTGGCTATTTCTTCGGTAGGTAAGCCGCTTTGTTTCGCTGCCTGGGTTAGGTAATTAAGTGCTAAATCACTTTCTATTGCACCCCCAGCGACTAACTGTCCAATATTAAAGCACGACTTATTAAGTAGGTCGTTTCTAGTGCCCTGTGGGGCGCTCACAATGGCCTGGCACTCTCGCTCTAAGGCTTTCATGCCATAGGGGGAGGGGTCGTTAACGGCCGGTATAGAGGCGTTAAAATCCAACTTCGTATTAGCTGTTTTTTTTGCGGCTGCTTTGTTCGCTTTATCCTCGGTGAGTAAATCAAATACCCAATTTGGTAACTCTGGGCAATTAACTAAGCTCTCATTGTTTTCGAGTGTATAGACTTCACCGCTTAGATGATTAGACGGTGGCGCCACTGCATAGCCACCATTGGAGCGAATATCAAATCCCATAGATTTATTTGTACTGTTAGAAATACCTCGGCTTTTGGGGTATGAAAAATAAAGGTGGAACCCTTTCCCAGTTGTGACTTTCGGACACGTGGGTGCTTTATATCCGTGGTTATCTAACAGTTCGTTCCACTTAGCAGGGTCATCTACATCGACGACCACTAAGTTATATTTTTCCCCAGTGGCTATGCCGATGTTACGAGGTGTAGTGCCTTGTGGGCTTCCCCATGCACCCTGTATTTTCTCCAGGTCTGTGGTGGCGTCTTTTGAACCATGATAAAAATTGGGGCAATTAGCCGGGGCTTTACCTAGTCCGTCATTCTCTTTTTCGCTGAGTTCGCCGTGGGGCTTATCGGTGGTCGGCGTTAAAACTGGAATAATACTAATGCCTTGTGCTGCATATTGCCTGGCAGCATCTAGCATGGATTGCGCATTCGTCTGATACTTTGGGCTAATCATTAGTTGCTCCCCTGCATGCGCATAAAATACAAACGCTGTCTCATAGTTATAGAGCCACTTATTAAAGCACCTGGTTCGTCTATAATATTGTGGCCTTGGTCCCGAAGCTTTTCGACTATTGGAGCAAGATCAACAATATGCTGCTTGGCTGGACAATCACATTTGAAAATATGGAGTTGATCTATGTAACCTGTTTTTAGAACATGTAATATTGCATCCGGGACATGAATCAACTTACGACTCAAACTTATACAGGCATCCTGTTTTTCGACTAGTGATACATAAGGGGGAGAGCTAGGCTTGCGGCTAGTATGGGGTTTGTTATAATTATCACTGTCTAGGTGAATAGTGCTGCTTCCGTTGGGGGTGGCATTTTTCATTTATAACACCTCTCTAGTTGCTGTCTTCTGTTGGTTAGCGAACTGATCTATCCACTCATCCAAAATCATTCGGTCATAAATAACCTTGCGGCCTATTTTCCGGTAGGTGGGTGCTGGAACGCCAGCCAGCGTGCCAGTTACTCGTGATACCCTCATTGTGGATGAACCAAAACCTAAGTAACTTGCTGCGCCGTGAGTATCACAGTGCGGACTAGGGTATTTGGCAGGATTAAGGTGATGATTTTTTGAAATATTCATAGTCGTGACTCTTGGTTGATGACAACGACAATTAAATACAAATATCAGGTTGTTATTCAGTGAGAACTTGAAGAAATATATGGCAACTTCTCACTTGACGCTATTGCAGCCCATAATCTACAGGCGTGCAAAAGCCCCATAGATAGGCTGGATGAGGGCAAATGTACGATTATTTTTAGATGGAACCTAATATGGAACCAGATTTAATAATTAGCTCGCTATTAGTTTTTGAATTATAGCTAAGTAATTGATTTAAATGGCGCGCCAGGAGGGAGTCGAACCCCCGACCAACAGGATCGGAACCTGCTACTCTATCCAGCTGAGCTACTGGCGCATATTGCACAGCCCTGAAGAAACTTAGGGCGACTGCAAAGAAGCGGTATGATACGTGTGTTAGGGTTGAGGTTCAAGGCCTCTATTAAGGCATTTTTACTTGTTATAAGGAGGCTTTTTTAGCTATTTGTCCATCAGATGTTGGAGATTATACTTTGGCCCTTTCCCGTTTGGTTGTAATGCCGTTATAATACGTTTGAATTTTTTTAAGGTGGTCGGCGAATATGTCGTTTCACTTTCTTTCACTCTTTAGTATGAGGCATTTCACGTGATTAAATTTAAGCCTGCAGCCCTTTTCAGCCTTTTAGCTGGTGTTATTTTGAGTTTAGGTTCATTAACTGTTGTGGCTAACCACGACAGTGATGAAAGTATCGTTGAGCGCATTAGTTCGGTGGGTAGAATATGCATAGAGGGTGAAAGCTGTAAGGCACCCGTTGCTAAGGTTATAGAAGTTGCTGCCGGGCCAAAGACAGGTGAAGAAGTTTATGCCAGTGGTTGTGCTGCTTGTCACGATAGTGGTGCTGCTGGAGCACCTAAGTTCGGTGATGTTGCCGCTTGGTCACCTCGTATTGATAAGGGTATAGAGAAGTTATTTTCTAACGCTTGGTATGGCTACAAATCAATGCCCGCTAAAGGAATGTGTAAAAGGTGTTCTGAAGACGAAATTAAAGATGCTGTAATACATCTGGTTGATAGCTCTAAGTAGTTAGCGACAGGCCAAAAAAACCCGGCCTTAGCCGGGTTTTTTGTGCATGAATAAAAAGGAATATGCATTATGTCTGAATATATTAAGGGTATTTTGCTTACTTCTGTAGGTGTGCTGATACTAAGTATAGATGGTTTGTTAATTCGCTTAATTTCGGCAGATGCTTTTGATCTATTATTTTGGCGTGGGCTCTTGATGAGCGTTACCATTGCTGTTGTTCTTATGCTACAAAAGTCCACTAGCTCATGGTTACCAGTGGACGCAGCCTCTCTTAGGTCTTCTTTTTTTATGGTGGTATGCACCATTACTTTTGTGATGGCTATTAACTTGAGCAGTGTAGCCAATGTGCTAGTTATTATTAGTTCCCAGCCATTATTTGCTGCCGTGTTGGGGTGGGTGTTTTTACGTGAAATGCCTCAACCTGTGACTTGGGTCGCTATTGGTTTATCCATGTTAGGAATAGGCTGGGTGCTATCGGGTTCTTGGTCTGAGCCTAACTTTACAGGGGACTTACTGGCTTTAGTTTGCTGCATCGCTTTAGCTGCAAAGTTTGTTAATGATCGTGCAGTAAGTCACAGAGATATGACCCCTGCATTAATTTCAGCAGGCCTTATTACGGCTTTAGTGAGTTTTTTTGCTGGCAGCCCTATGGCATTGTCAGGCGATTCTTGGTGGTACATGGTGGCTTTGTGCCTGCTTGTGAGCCCGCTAGCCTTTGCTTTTATCACTATTGGCCCAATGCGTATACCTGCAGCAGAAGTGGGCATGTTGATGTTGCTGGAAACTGCTCTAGGGCCTCTTTGGGTATGGCTGGTTTTGAGTGAAGAGCCTAGCGCTACAGCCTTGCAAGGTGGCTCATTAGTGATAGCAACTTTGCTTCTCCACAGCTTATACCAGTGGCGCCGTAACCGGCTGCGAGTGGCTTAAAGGTCTGCAAACATGCCTTTGAGTCCGGCCAATGTGGCTTGGCCTTGGGCTACGTTTTTCTTAGGATCATCGTCACCTCGCCCTTGCCACTCTAGATCATCTGCAGGCAGTTCATCTAAAAAGCGGCTAGGCGAACACTCTATGAGTTCACCATATTGCTTACGCTTACGCGCTAATGTGATGGCTAAAGTGCGTTTGGCTCGGGTGATGCCTACATAGGCCAGACGTCGTTCTTCCTCTACATTGCCCTCATCTACTGCATTTCTGTGGGGCAACAACTCTTCTTCCATACCCATTAAAAAAACATGTGGGAACTCTAACCCTTTAGCTGAATGCAGGGTCATCATCTGCACCCTATCCGTTTCGTCTTCTTCCTCTTGTCGCTCTAACAAGTCCATCAGCACTAAGCGCGCTACAGCGTCCCCCATATCAGCACTATCGTTTTTCTCTACTGCTTTTTCTAAGGATGTTTGTAGAGAAGAAATGAGGGTTTCAACATTAGCCATCCGTTTCTCTGCCATTGGCGGGCCACTACTGGTCTGTAACAACCAATCTTGATATTCCATGTCACGTACCATTTGCCGCACACTGGCTATTGGGTCTTCCCGTTGAGATTTTTGTGATAGGTGCTCAATCCAGCCACCAAATTCTTTTACTCTTGTTAAGGCCGCGCCACTTATGAACTGCTCTAACCCAATTTCTTGGCATGACCGAATAAGGCTTTCACCACGCTGGTTGGCATAGTTCACAAGTTTTTCCAACGTTGCCGCGCCAATTTCCCGCCTTGGGGTATTCACAATTCGTAAAAAGGCGTTGTCGTCTGCAGGGTTTAATAGAATCTTTAGGTAGGCCATAATATCCTTCACCTCAGTACGAGAGAAAAAAGATTGCCCGCCGCTCATCTTGTAGGGCACTTTGTAGGACTGTAGTTTTAATTCCATTAACCGAGCTTGATGATTACTGCGGTATAAAATGGCAAAGTCTCTAAATTCAGCTTCGTTTTGTAATTGAAATTGCAGTATTTCAGTGGCAATACGTTCTGCTTCTGCATCTTCGTTGCGACAACTAATCACACGGACAGGGTCGCCAAATGCTTTATCACTCCACAACGCCTTACTGAATTCGTGAGGATTGTTGGCGATAAGTTGGTTGGCTACTTTTAGAATTCTGCCAGTTGAACGGTAGTTTTGTTCTAGCTTAACCACTTTTAAAGAGGGGAAGTCTGCCTGCAACTCGGCCAAGTTTTCTGGCCTTGCGCCACGCCATGCATAAATAGATTGGTCGTCATCACCCACCACGGTGAAGTTACTGCGATGTCCCACTAGCTGCTTCACTAATAAATACTGAGAACTATTAGTGTCTTGGTATTCGTCTACTAGCAAGTAGCGCACTTTGTTTTGCCACTTTTCTAAAATATCTGGACGAGCCTTAAATAGCTCAACCGGTTGCAGAATTAAATCATCGAAATCTACACCATTATAGAGCTTCAGTGTTTTTTGATAAGACTCATAAACCCTAGCCGCTAATGCTTGTTCTGGGCCATTGGCACCAGCCATAGCTCTAGCTGGGCTAATTAAATCATTTTTCCAATTAGAGATAAGGTGCTGAATCGGCTCACAAGCATCTTCTGCAGCTTCAAATTCTTTATGGGTAAGGTCTTTTAGCAACGCTAAGACGTCTTGGGAGTCGAAGATGGAAAAACCAGGCTTATAACCCAAAGCATTAACTTCTTTGCGAATAATATTAAGGCCTAAGTTATGAAAGGTAGACACTGTAAGGCCACGACCTTCTTTGCCTGTCATCAAATTTCCCACTCGTTCTTTCATCTCTCGAGCAGATTTATTGGTGAATGTTAGGGCAATAATTTGGTGCCCTTTAAGGCCACATTCAGCTATTAGGTAAGCAATTTTTTGGGTAATTACACTGGTTTTACCTGAACCAGCACCGGCTAGCACCAGAACGGGTCCAGTAATGGCTTCTAAAGCTTCTTGTTGGCGTGGATTAAGGCGGCTCACAGAATAATAACTCAGCATAAAGGTGTCAAAAATCAGTTGCGCATTATAGGTGTTTTTTAACTTGGATGCGCCCTATATTTGCTGGCTCTTGGTACTCAACATATCTAGCCTTCGGTAACTTAAGGCCTCTAGTAAATGGTTTTTTTGGATATGATCAACCGCCTCCAAGTCTGCAATTGTGCGTGCCACCCTAAGCACTTTATGAACCCCACGTGGAGAGAGTTTTAAGTTAGCAATAGCATTTGCTAGCAGCTGTTCATCAGCTGATTTAAGCATGGTATACCCCGTTAACATTGATGCCGAGAGTAGCCCATTGAGCCGGCCAGAGCGTTTAAGTTGGCGCTCTTGAGCCGTCAAAATACATTGCACAGCCTGGTGCGTGGAGACTCCACCTTTATGGGACATAAGTGCAGCTGCTGAAGGGCGTTGCACTGCAACTTGAAGGTCTATGCGGTCAAGCAGTGGGCCTGACAGGCGCTGCAGGTAGTTTGCCACCTTTGTCGGTGTACAGCGACAACTGTTGTGCTCGTCTCCATAGTAGCCACAAGGGCATGGGTTGGTGGCTGCAATTAATAGAAATTGAGCAGGCAGGGTGCTTTGGTAGGCCGCTCTTGATAAATGGATTTCTCCACTTTCTAATGGCTGCCGCAGGCTGTCTAGCACATGGCGTGGAAACTCTGCGAGCTCGTCTAAAAATAAAACGCCATGGTGTGCTTGGCTAATTTCTCCTGCCCTTGGCACTCGGCCACCACCCACTAAAGACACTGCAGATGCGCTGTGGTGTGGTGCTCGCCAAGGAGCTAGCAGCCATGTCTTTGGATTAAATAAACCCAAGCTGGAATTAATGGCCCCAAGTTCTAATGCTTGAGCTTCAGTTAGCGGTGCCAATAAGCCGTGCAGACGCTGAGCCAGCATCGTTTTACCAGTGCCAGGTGGTCCACACATCAATAGATTATGATGCCCAGCTGCAGCAATAATCAAAGCACGTTTAGCTTGCTCTTGGCCACGAACGTCTAACAACTCTGTACTTGGTAACTGTTCAATAAAGCGATCTGGACGTTTGGGCTGTTGTTGCTTTTCTGGGTAGTGAAGCCACTGACTAAGCTGGTTTAGGTGCGTTGGGCAAAGAACCCGGCTGGCTTTTGGCATCATCGCTTCTGCGGCATTATCTGGCGCTACTACCATAACTCTGTCGCATCTTTGGCACGCTAATGCAGCGCTCAATATGGCAGGGCAACGCCTGAGTTCAGAACTAAGGGCCAGTTCTGCTACAAACTCATACCCCTTAACTTCCTTCACAGGCAGCTGGCCACTAGCCGCCAAAAGCCCAATGGCGATAGCCAGATCAAAGCGACCCCCTTCTTTGGGTAAATCTGCAGGGGCAAGGTTTATAGTGATGCGTTTGGCAGGAAACTCAAAGCCAGCATTTATAATAGCGCTGCGCACGCGGTCTTTGCTTTCTCTTACGGCTGTTTCAGGCAAACCCACTATAGTTAGCGCAGGCAAACCACCACTTAAATGTGTTTCAACCCTCACTAGGGGGGCTTCTACTCCCACATAAGCGCGGCTATAAGTAAGTGCATAAGACATGGCCTTTTCCTTGGCAGGCTGCTACTAACAATAAGTCTAGCAGGTGATTGCCATGTTGTACTGACACTGCGCCCTGCATGCCCCAATTGAGTGCGCAAAAGTCTCATCATTGCGCCACTTTAGAGCTTACCAACAGATGAAACAGGCAAATAGTGGTTATTTGGCCATTTTTTGGCTAATAAAGTTGGCACAATCCCTGCAAAGTCCTATGCTAGGCGATACGCCATTTATAAATTATTAGTGCAAAGGAACTCCCAATGAAATTGGTTAGCGCAATCATTAAACCGTTTAAATTAGATGATGTTCGAGAAGCTCTTTCGGATATGGGCGTACAAGGCGTCACTGTTACTGAGGTGAAGGGCTTTGGCCGTCAAAAAGGCCACACTGAACTTTACCGTGGTGCTGAATATGTGGTCGATTTTTTACCTAAAGTGAAAATTGAAGCGGCCGTAGATGATGATCTGGTTGATCAAGTTATAGAAGCTATTAGCAATTCTGCCAATACGGGGAAAATTGGTGATGGCAAAATTTTTGTAGTCAACCTTGAGCAAGCTATTCGTATTCGCACAGGCGAAACAGGCCCAGAAGCGCTATAAAAGGAATTTTATTGCGCTAAAACCCTCATGTTTTTCATTATTTAT
Organism: Candidatus Njordibacter sp. Uisw_056; assembly: GCF_047730085.1. Lineage (NCBI taxonomy): Bacteria > Pseudomonadati > Pseudomonadota > Gammaproteobacteria > Pseudomonadales > Candidatus Njordibacteraceae > Candidatus Njordibacter > Candidatus Njordibacter sp. Uisw_056. The sequence continues at coordinate 2,895,594 of NZ_CP159830.1, forward strand.
AGCGCTTAAAAGTGTGTAGGGTTTAATGATTCCTATTTATCTTGTATATTAACTTATTAAACTTGTTGTAGATTAAAGTGTATTCACCTGAAGTAGCTTTGGAAAACATTAGAGAATAACTTAGGATCGGCTGCAACATAACAAGAGTTGACGAATCATCATGAAATACGCTGGTTTCCGAGGGGAGTTTATCCTTGGCTTAGTCGCTTGTGCGGCAGTCTTAGGAGTTGCTTTATATATGGAATTTGCCATGGGCTTAGACCCATGCATGCTATGCATGAGTCAACGTTTCGTCTACTTGGCCATTGCCTTTGTTTTCATGATGGCAGCCTTGCATAACCCCTATTTTGGTGGTCACAAGCGTTACGGTTTTTTACTTTTTGTACTTAGTTTAGTGGGCATGGCGCTCGCAACTCGCCAACTTTACTTACAAAGCCTGCCAGCAGATCTGGTTCCCGCTTGTGGCCCAGGCTTTAGCTATATGGTTGATGCATTTCCATTTACCGAAGTTTTAATCACCATGATTAAAGGTTCAGGGTCTTGTGCAGAAGTACAGTGGAGCTTTTTAGGGTTATCCATTGCGGGGTGGAGCTTGGTATTATTTGCGATGCTAGCACTTTATTGCTTACGCTTGACCATAGTTCGTACAAAAATTTTACTGGTTTAAAGCCACCACGCCAAGCCTTGTAGAACCAAGGCTGCCATTACCCCAGCAATCACATCGTCTAGCATGATGCCAAGGCCACCTGATATTTTTTTGTCTATCCAACTGATAGGCCATGGCTTAATAATGTCGAAAAAACGAAACAGCACAAACCCAACTAACACCCATATCCAGCCTACTGGTGCTGCGATCATGGTAATCCAAAAACCTACAAACTCATCCCAAACAATGCCACCATGATCATGCACTCCTAAATCTTCTGCTGTTTTACCACATAGATAAATACCCATGACACTGGTGACTAGAATCATCAGTAAATAGTAATCCAAACTTAATTGCGATAAGGGCCAATAAAATAAAACGGCAGCTATAGTACCAAAGGTACCTGGGGCTTTTGGTGCAGCACCACTGCCAAAACCAAAAGCTAACAAGTGCACTGGGTTTAACCAATTGGGTTTTACATTAACTGCTTTCATGGCGCAATTCCTTAAAAATGTTGGTAGCCTTGAGGGGGCGTAAACGGGCCTTCGTCGCCATGCCAGACCCTACAACCCAACTCAGCACTGGTATGGCCAATTACTGTAAGAGGAATACTGTGGGACTTTGAGTAGGCTTGTGCATCGTCGATAAGACACGCTGGTAAGGTAAAGCAAAGCTCAAAATCCTCTCCCCCACTAAGCGCATAGTCACGTGCCTGACTTACTGAGACATGGGCAAGCAATTCATCAGACAAGGGCAAATTTTGTGTATTTAGATCTGCACCACAACCACTGGCTGTAAGAATATGACCTAAGTCCTGCACTAGACCATCTGAGATATCTAAGCAGGCCGTTGCCTTGCGCCTTAACCACTGACCAAGAGCTATGCGGGGAGTTGGGTTCCAATACCGCTTACTCAAAGGATCTGCGCCACTACGTTGCCTCTGCATCAACTGCAACCCAGCTGCTGAGTCACCCAAGGTACCAGACACCATAATAACGTCGCCTATTTGAGCACCACTGCGGGTTATCGCCTGGCCAACAGGTACATAACCCATCGCATGGATACTGATACTTAACGGCCCTTTGGTGGTATCACCACCGGCTAAACTAATAGCACATGACTGGGCTTGGGCAGCCAAACCTTCACTAAAACTGTTAACCCACAATGTAGTTGCACTAGGCATAGTGATGCACAGATTGAACCACGCAGGAGTAGCTCCCATTGCGGCTAGGTCGCTAACACTGGCAGCCAAACACCGCTGTGCTATTTGATTAGCAGCCATATCGGCAAAAAAGTGCACGCCCGAGACAAAGGTGTCGCTGCTAATGGCTAATTGGTGTTTAAAGGGGATTTGGAGTAAAGCACAATCATCTCCTGGACCAAGGGCCATAGGCAGCCCAGGTCGAAGTTCTGGGCGGTTAAAGTAGCGTTTGATTAGATCAAATTCGCCCATGGTCGTCATAGACTGTAACTAGCGAGCGCTAGTATTTTGTTTTGCGGCAATTTCTACCGAACGATGGTTTAGTGCAACCTTGTCTAAAATACTGTTAACGTACTTGTGCCCATCGGTGGCGCCAAATACTTTACCCAGCTCAATGCATTCGTTGATGACAACACGGTAAGGCACCGTCACTGAATCACTTAATTCATAAGCGCCCATACGCAATACGTTAAGCTCAATTGGGTCTAAGTCGCTTAGCTTACGATCTAAGAATTCTTCAATCATTACATCAAGGCTTTCTCGTTGTGCGGCAACACCACGCAAAAGTTGACCAAACATGCGTTTGTCTGCATGTTTAAAGTCTTGGTCAACTAAAAATTCAGCCTGCACATCCACAGCGCTCGCACCACTCATATGCATTTGATACAAAGCCTGGAGAGCTAATTCTCTGGCTGCACGACGACGGTCTGGACGACCTTTATTTGCGCTCATTTATGCCTCTAACTGACGTAACAAGCTAACCATTTCAAGAGCAGACATGGCCGCCTCTTCGCCTTTGTTACCGGCTTTTGTGCCACAGCGCTCAATAGCTTGCTCTATAGAGTTAACCGTTAATACACCGTTTGCAACCGGGATACCGTGATCCATACCTACCTTGGAAATACCAGAAGAGGCTTCACCCGACACGTATTCAAAATGAGGCGTGCCGCCACGGATCACTGCACCAAGGGCAATAATCGCGTCATCCTTGCCTTGTTGGGCAATCTTTTGCGCCACAAGTGGGATTTCAAAAGCACCAGGCACTCGCACAACACGGATCTTATCCGCGTCAACACCATGGCGCTTTAGCGTGTCTAGAGCGCCTTCAACAAGGCTCTCTACTACAAATGCATTAAAACGGCCAACAACAAGAGTGTAGTGGCCATTGGCATCGTTAAAACGACCTTCAATGTGTGTTACAGACATATATTTTCCTTACAATTATCGTGCAGCAGCCACTTGTTGGTTGCAGTCGATGTATTCTTCAATTTCTAAATCAAAACCAGAAATGGCATTGAATTTCATTTCTTGGCTCAAAAGACGCATTTTACCAACCCCTAAGTCCCGTAAAATTTGTGACCCAGTTCCTACATTTAAGTATGCACCAGAGCCGTCTGTGTTGAACTGCTTAGGAACAGCCGTTTCAAAAAAAGCATCTATGCTGCCCTGTAGATTACGATCATCAGCTTGACCCAACAACACTAAAACACCTTGGCCCTCTTCGGCAATACGCTCAAGGCAAGAATCAATGGTCCACTTGGGTGTAGACGGCACTGCACCCACTAGGTCTCGCAACACATCGGCCATGTGCACCCGAACAATAGTAGAGTCTTGTGGCGTAATGTTACCCATGGTCAGTGCAACATGAGTTCCACCGTAAATACTGTCTTCGTATGTGTGCAGGCTAAACTCTCCATGGCGAGTAGGCAGAGTATGGTGGCTCACTTTGGTAATAGTCTTTTCATTTAAATTACGAAAGTGAATTAGATCTGCAATAGTACCAATTTTTAAATCATGTTCCACTGCGAATTTCATCAAGTCATCACGGCGTGCCATAGTGCCATCATCGTTCATAATTTCAACAATAGTGGCTGCTGGGCTATAGCCAGCAAGACGAGCTAAATCGCACCCTGCTTCTGTATGACCTGCACGGGTTAATACACCACCTTCTTTTGCCATTAATGGAAATACATGCCCGGGTTGAACAATGTCTTCTGGCTTAACATCTCCTGCCACCGCTGTGCGTATAGTATACGCTCGGTCTGCAGCAGAAATACCTGTGGTCACCCCTTCGGCAGCTTCAATAGACACAGTAAAGTTGGTTTCGTAGGCAGCGCCGTTACTCTTAACCATCAAGGGCAAATCAAGTTTTTCACAATGCTCTCGAGATAAAGTGAGGCAAATAAGACCACGGGCATGCTTGGCCATAAAGTTAATATCTTCTGGCCGAACCTGCTCCGCCACCATAACAAGGTCACCTTCGTTTTCACGATCTTCATCATCCATCAGGATGATCATTTTGCCTTGTCGTAGGTCTTCGATGAGTTCGACTGAGGTGTTCATGTTCATGTGATAACCCATGCTTAAATACAAGGCCTACCCAAAGAAGCTGTGGGTAGGCAATTTAGCGAGCTATTGTGCCAGATTTCGTTGGCAGTGGCTAGTTATCGGGGCGTTTTGGGGCAGCATCGATACGCCAATCACACCCCACTTGTGAGATCTGTTTAATATCAAGGTCATGGGCTTGAGCCATTTTTTCTAGGGGTAGGTTAAATAGCCCTTTGGCCTTATTGCCCAATAGCTTAGGCGCCATAAACACCACCAAATGATCTGTGAGCCCAGCCTGAAGAAAAGCGCCACTTAAGCCTGCCCCGGCCTCTACCAGCACTTGATTACAGTTACGCTGACCCAGTAACGCCAACACCGCTGCCAAATCCACTTTACCATTATCATCGGCAGCACAAACCACTACCTCTACACCGGCACTCACTAAGCTTTGATGCTGCTTTGGGTCCACCACACATGTCACGACAAGCACTGGGCCATTTTGCTGCACTAATCTTGCACTAACTGGCAGACGCAACTGGCTATCTAACACCACTCGCAGAGGCTGTTGGATGCGATCAATTGTGGCCTGGGGCACCCCCGCTAGCACGAGTTCGTCAGCCCGCACATTCATACTAGGGTCATCTCGTAGCACTGACCCAATGCCCGTAATTACTGCACAGCTTTGTGCTCGTAATAGGTGTACCTGGGCTCTCGATTCCGCACTAGTAATCCATTGACTTTCACCAGACTCCATTGCTGTCCGGCCATCTAAACTCATGGCCATCTTATTAATAACATAGGGTTTAAAAGTGCCCATGCGTTGCAAAAATCCAACGTTAGACATTTCACACTCTGCCTGCATAACAGGGCCAACCACTTCTACGTTGGCAGCACGCAGCTGGGCCAAACCTTGCCCAGAAACTTGGGGGTTTGGGTCTTGGCAACCGTAGACTAAACAGCTCACGCCAGCCTCTATAAGGCTTAAGCTGCATGGAGGTGTACGACCATAATGACTGCAAGGCTCCAAGGTTACGTAGGCTGTCGAACCTACTGCAAGGTCACCTGCAGCTCGCATTGCCATCACTTCGGCATGGGGGCCACCAGCTTCTTGGGTAAACCCAGCACCCACCACTTTATTGTCTTTTACTAAAACACACCCAACCGCTGGATTTGGCCGAGCGATTAGCTGACCATAGCTGGCTTGCTTTAAGGCCAAAGCCATAAATTGATCATGGGTGAATTGTTCGGTCATTAGTTACCTTGATGCTCTTGCTCAAGCCGTTCAATCTCGGCACGAAATTCGTTAAGGTCTTTAAAACTACGATATACCGAAGCAAAGCGCACGTAGGCAACTTCATCTAACTGACGCAACTCTACCATTACTGCCTCTCCCACTAGCTGCGTGCCAACTTCTCGCTCTCCACCAGCACGAAGAGCGTGCTTAATTCGGTTAATACTCGCCTCAATAGCTTCGATACTAACAGGCCGTTTTTCCAATGACCGCAAGATGCCTGCACGTAATTTTTCTTCATCAAAGGGTTGGCGTGTGCCATCTTGTTTCACCACTCGAGGCATCATTAGTTCCGCCGCTTCAAAGGTGGTAAAACGCTCATTACAGGTTAAACATTCACGCCTGCGACGAATTTGCTCCCCGTCACCCACTAGACGTGAATCGATAACTTTGGTTTCTGGGTTACTACAAAAAGGGCAATACATAGGTGTCTCTGTTAATAGTCTGAGAAGACAGTGATATAGGGCATTATAGCCTTAATATTTACTTTTGGGCCAGTGGGCTAATGCAGCCCAAAGGGCATCTAATATAATGGATTTTTAGCCAAGAACTGCTATTCTTGCGCTCTGCTAAAGTTTAAGGGAGTAACATGAGTAATTTACCTGTCGCTGAGCTAGCCGCATTAGCTGCAGCGGTGTGTTGGACCTTCACTGCTATTTTAGCTGCCCCTGGCGTTCACCACTTTGGTGCTGTGGCGTTTAACCGCTACAGAGTAGTGTTTGCTGGTACAGTGCTTATTGCCATCAGTAGTTTTATGGGCTTATGGTCCAGTATACCAAATAACGCCATGGGCGCTCTTATAGGCTCAAGCTTAGTGGGCATTGTGGTTGGCGATACCGCCTTGATGCAAGCATTAAAACGCATTGGCCCCAGGCGTAATTCAGTACTATTTGCCACTAGCGCGCCTATGGCTGCAGGTATGGGTTTTATTTGGCTAGGAGAAACCCTCAGTGCTAATCTCTTGATTGGCTGTGGACTAATTCTAGCAGGCGTAGTAAACGCGGTCTGGTGGGGGCGTAAAGCAGGTGGTCAGCATCGCTTAGAAAAAGTCAGCGGCCACCTCGGCTTTGGCATTTTACTTGGGCTCACTGCCGCATTTGGCCAAGCCGCCGGGGCAGTATTGGCTAAACCAGTAGTACTGGCGGGTGCAGACCCTATTGCGGCTTCGGCCATTAGAGTAGGATTTGCAGCATTAGTATTATTGCTTGTGCGCGCCCTGCCTTTTGCGTGGGCCAAAGCTAATGCAGCACCCACACCAGCGTTTATATGGCGTACTATTTCTAGTGCAACCTTGGGCTTGGTGCTGGGTATGACTTTACTAGTTTACGCGTTGGGTGCAGGTGAAGTGGGCATTGTGATGACCTTATCAGCCATAACGCCAGTGCTCATATTACCAGTAATCTGGTTCATCACCGGACAGCGCCCTAGCCGTGGCGCATGGCTAGGTGCTGCACTAGTAGTGATTGGTAGCGGGGTGATCTTTTTAAGCCATTAGCTGCGCTCATGGGTCAGCCTGATTACTGCGCTAGGTAAGCCGCAAGAAAATCATCAAAAGGTTCAGTTTGCTCCGCTTCTATGCGCTCTTGATTAGCTATAGACTCGCTTGCTTGCTCATTTAACTCTTGCCTGCGCCCTAAGCACAGGCTTTGTTGCAAGTGATACGCTTGATGTTTTTTTGCTAGCGCTAAGGATAGCTCTTGATGCGACAAACCGCCCTGTTCCATGGCTGCCAGAACTTGCGCCGAGGGTGTTAGAGATGCGTCTTTAAGACGGGCCTCCATCACTTCTATCGCTGCCATCACTTGCTCTTTTTCAGGCATTACATCAGCGACTAGGCGAAGGTTTGTCATCATATCAAGCCCTAGGGCTTGCAAACTCTTTTCCCCTCCACAGGTTTGAAGCATAAGGTCAGGATTACGGCCTTGGCGCACAACAATCGCTTGGTTGATGCCGATCACCTCGCATTCTTGGTTACTGATGATTGGGCTCTGTGAGAACAAACACCAGGTTAAAAACGCATTAATAAACTGACTCTGTTGCGCATCAATGCCCAAAGGCAAAAAAGGGTTAAGATCTATATTGCGAACTTCCACATACTCTACACCACTTTCTTTCAGTGCATGCACTGGCTTTTGTCCAGGCCTAGCTACTCGCTTAGGTCGGATATCGCTGTAGTATTCATTCTCAATTTGCAACAAGTTGGAGTTAAGTTGCCGGTACTCACCATCAACCTTTACCCCTAGTTTTTCATATTGAGTTAAGGGTGTAGAAATAGCATGTTCTAAAGATTTGGAGTAGGTGTCTAAGTCGTTAAAACACAAGTTCAATACCGATTGCACCTTGTTATTATAGCCTAAGTCACTCATGCGCAGTGAAGTGGCATAGGGGCCAACTAAGCAGCCACCCGGACCTTGTTCTAAGTCAACGTCACGCCCTTTAACAAAACTTGCATCTAGGGCAGGTGAGGCCCCAAAAAGATATAACAACACCCATGAATGGCGTCTAAAGTTGCGAATCAAACCAAAATATTGCTCAGATTTGAAATCACATAAAGACTGTTCATCACTCAGCAACTTTTGATAGGCTGGCCAAAAATTGTCTTGTGGTGAAAAATTAAAGTGCAGCCCAGCAATCGACTGCATAATTTTACCGTAGCGCCACGCTAGACCAACACGATAAGTATGTTTAAGCTTTCCTGTATTTGAGCTACCAAAATTAGCGATACGAATATCAGCTTCGCCGTCAAGGTAACAGGGCATGCTAGCAGGCCATATATACTCACCTATATTTTGTAACTTACTAGCGCTAAAACTATGTAATTCCTGCATAAATTCAAGAGCTGCTGCAGGGCTTTGGAATACTGGCGTAATGTATTCCAACAGCGCTTCAGAGTAGTCTGTGGTGATGCTGCCGTGAGTCAGGCTAGACCCTAAGGATTTTGGATGGTCTTGATGACTAACACGGCCGCTCAGACCTACTCGTAAGCCTTCTTTTTCAATACCACATTGTAGGCTCTCCAAGGTCTTGGCTACGGGAGAGTGTTTCACCTGCTGTAAGCGTTGTTGTAAATATATAAGCATCTGTAGTTCCAAGTGTTCTTTTTTGGCTAATAACTAGACAGGTACCGAGTTTAGTCTAGTTTGGATTCAAATTCTGTGTAGCGATTACTTTTTTACCTGTGCTTGAGCATCCTTTAATTTTTGCGCCATACTGCCCAAAGGCTTTGGTGACTGGGCATTGTGTTGCCCTTTTGGTGAGTGATTTGCTTGCACCTTACTAGGGAATGGCCTACTAGAAAATGAGGGAGCATCGTGCGTGGGTACTTCGTCACTTAATCGCATAGTTAAGCCAATACGCTTGCGGACCACATCTATTTGCATCACTTTTACTTTAACAATCTCTCCAGCCTTTACTAAGTCGTGGGGATCTTTCACATACTGGTGAGACAGTGCCGAAATGTGCACCAAACCGTCCTGATGGACGCCAATATCGACAAAGGCACCAAAATTGGTGACATTGCTAATGGTGCCTTCCATGATGGCACCTAGGGTTAACTGCTTAATGCTTTCTACGCCATCAGTGAGATTAGCCATACGAAATTCTGGCCTTGGGTCACGCCCAGGCTTTTGTAACTCGTTCAGTAAGTCTTGTAAGGTATGTTCCCCAAACCCTTGGTTGTGCAATTGCTTAACGCTTATCTGTTTAAGTTGTTCACTCCCTATAAGTTCTGCAATAGTGAGGTTTAACTGCCCAGCCAACTGGCCCACTAAGCCATAGGCTTCCGGGTGCACAGACGTGCCATCTAACGGGTTATCCCCCCCCCGAATACGCAAAAATCCTGCACATTGCTCAAACGCTTTATCACCCAAACGGGCCACTTTGAGCAGCTGCTTACGGTTGTTAAAGGCCCCATTAATATCGCGATAAAATACGATATTTTCTGCCATGGTTTTGTTTAGGCCAGCCACTCGCTGGAGTAATGGCGCTGACGCAGTATTTAGGTCTACGCCCACATTATTAACACAATCTTCCACCACATTGTCTAGTTTGCGGGTTAACTGTACCTGGCTTACGTCGTGCTGATATTGGCCCACACCAATGGCCTTGGGTTCTATTTTAACCAGCTCTGCCAATGGGTCTTGTAGGCGCCGAGCAATAGAAACCGCGCCACGGTAGCTCACGTCTAGGTCTGGAAATTCTGCTGCAGCAAGGGCCGATGCAGAATAAATTGAGGCGCCTGCCTCACTGACAATAATGCGTTGCGGGGCTGTAACCCCAAGCTTTGCTTGAGCTTCTTTAACTAGTTTGTCTGTCTCTCGCGAGCCTGTACCATTACCAATAGCCACTAATTCAACTTGATAGGTTTGGCACCATTGCACCACTAGCTCTAGAGCCGCATGCCATTTGTTATGTGGCACATGGGGAAATATGGTTTCAGTTTTTAAAAGCTTACCCGTGGGGTCTACTATCACGGCTTTTACACCTGTGCGCAAACCAGGATCCAGCCCTAAGGTCACCTTGTCTCCAGCAGGAGCTGCTAGCAACAAATCTTGTAGATTATTAGCAAATACACCTATGGCGCTATCTTCCGATGCTTCCCTAACACGGCTAATAAGGGCCGTTTCTAGCTGGCTGGCGAGCTTGACACGCCACGTCCAACGTACCACTTCGTTGAGCCACTTATCTGCTGCTCGACCCTGGTCTTTAATTCCCCAATAAGAAGCCACTTTAGATTCATAGGGTAAGTGCTCATGCTCAGACCATATAATAGTGGCCTGCAAGAACCCTTCGTTACGGCCTCTTAATATGGCTAAGGCGCGGTGGGAAGGAATCGTCTTTAGCGCTTCTTTAAATTCAAAATAATCTTGGAATTTAGCCCCTTCAAGTTGCTTGCCGTCCACTAGCTGGCTTTGCCACTGAGCATCTTGCCAACCCATGTTACGTAATTCTGCAAGCAAGTCAGCGGATAAACTAAAACGCTCCATGAGTATTTGTTTGGCGCCATCTAGGGCGTCTTTTGACTGATGGATGTGCAGCTCTGCGTTAACATAACCCTTTGCTATATGTTCTGGGTCAAGGGTAGGGTCTTTTATAATAGCATCAGCCAACGGCAATAAGCCCGCCTCTATAGCAATTTGAGCCTTCGTACGACGCTTGGTCTTATAGGGTAGGTATAAATCTTCTAAACGCGTTTTGCTTTCTGCAGCATTAATGAGTGCAGCCAGTTGTGGTGTAAGTTTCGCTTGTTTCTCAATGCTGTCTAAAATAGTTGTCCTACGAGTATTAAGCTCACGCAAGTAACCCAACCGTTCTTCCAGTGTACGCAGCTGAGTATCATCTAACACCCCAGTCACTTCTTTGCGATAGCGGGCGATAAAGGGCACGGTAGAACCTTCATCCAATAATTTAATGGCGGCATTAACTTGCCAAATTTGTACCGCAAGTTCGGTGGCTATTTGTCGATTTATCACGAACTTAGCATCCTTCTTATTTTAACAGCATAGCGTTATTCAATGGGGCCATTGGATGATTTTTAAAGGCGTGTTTTGTTAAAGCAAAAAAAAGGCCCCAAATGGAGCCTCGTATTAACCTTGTGTTAAGGCCGCAAGTGCTTAGCCCTGTTGCGGACCTGCTTTAACGATGTCTTCTGAAACGCTAAAGCGTTTAAAATTTTCATTGAATTTACCAATTAAAGTGGCTGCTTCGGTGTCATATGCATCCTGGTCTTGCCAAGTATTACGTGGGTTTAGCAAGTAGCTGTCTACACCTTCTAAGGTAGTAGGCACGTCTACATTTAGCCCATTTAAGTGCTGTGTCGCTGCCTCTGCAATGTTACCACTTTGAATGGCTGCAATAATGGCACGGGTAGTAGGAATACTAAAACGCTTGCCAGTACCATATGAACCACCCGTCCAGCCAGTGTTGACAAGGTACACCTTGCTGCCAAAGGCGTCTATGCGCTTCATCAACAACTCAGCGTAAACACCCGCTGGGCGGGGGAAGAAAGGGGCGCCAAAACAAGTGGAGAATGTAGAGCGAATAGCTGCACTAGATCCCATTTCAGTAGAGCCAACTAAAGCAGTGTACCCACTTAAAAAGTGATATGCAGCGGCTTCTTTAGTCAAGATAGAGACTGGAGGCAATACACCTGTTAAGTCGCAGGTTAAGAAAATAATGGCTTCTGGCTCACCCGCTAAATTCTTTTTAGTGCGTTTTTCAATGTGTTCCAGAGGGTAAGCACAACGGCCATTTTCTGTAATGTCAGTATTATCGTAGTCTGCTGCTTTACTGTCTTCGTCTAACCAAACGTTTTCAACAATAGCGCCAAACCGAATGGCATCCCAAATAATAGGTTCATTCTTTTTGCTAAGGTTGATCGTTTTGGCGTAACAGCCACCTTCGATATTAAACACTACACCTTCGCCCCAGCCATGCTCGTCATCACCTATTAAGTAACGGTCTGGGTCTGCAGATAGAGTGGTTTTACCAGTACCAGACAAACCAAAGAATAAGGTTGTTTTGCCATCATCACCAACGTTAGCAGAGCAGTGCATTGGCAGTACGTCATTTGCTGGTAAAAGAAAGTTTTGCACAGAAAACATGGCTTTTTTCATTTCGCCTGCGTAACGCATGCCCGCTAACAATACCTTGCGTTGTGCAAAATTAATCATCACACAGCCATCACTATTAGTGCCATCACGTTCTGGCAAGCACTCAAAATTAGCTACGTTAAGAATCTGCCATTCATCTTTATCAGCCCCATTGTATTGTGTTGGTACGATAAATAGATTTTGGCCAAATAAATTTTGCCACGCTGTTTGAGTGGTCATTTGAATCGGAATATAGTGATTGCTGTCTGCGCCTACATGCACATTGGCAACATACTTGTCTTGGCCAACTAACGAGGCCTCCACACGCTCCCATAATGCGCTGAATATTTCTGGAGTTACAGGACGATTTACGGCACCCCATTCAATCTGGTCTGAAGTACTCGGTTCTTGAACAACAAAACGATCTAAAGGAGATCGACCAGTACGAGCACCAGTAATCACATTGAGTGCGCCAGTGTTGGCCAGAGTGCCTTCTCCGTTAGCGATGGCTTTTTGGATTAAGCTAGCAGGAGAAAGTTGCGTGTAGGTGGTGCCAGTATCAGCAGCTACAGTTGCGTTCATGTATCAATACCTTTGAATTTCTTAGGTTTTTAGAAAAAAATCCACTAACCTAAGCGGGGGTACGCCATTTTGACGTGAAAAATGAAGATGAATTATGTCAGAAAAGTACAACAAAAGGGTATAAAAGTATAAAAAATGCCAAAATACGTCACATCTGTTTAACTAATAATGCAGCTACTAATAAGCCCACAATATTACTATGAAATGTGCCAGCCAGCTTAGCTTTAATGCAAGGCTGGATCAGCTGTAGTTGGCATAGCATCCTGCTCTAAAAGAACATAACAATCCACCTTATCAAAAGCATAGTGACCATTACAAAAATGGCAATCGATAATAATGGCTTCCTGCTCATCTAAAATTTCATCAACCGCTGTTTTACCTAAACCAATAATAGCTGCGCCACAGCGTTCTCTACTGCAGTCACACTGTTGTAAAACTGGTTTTGGGCTAAACACTTTAACTTGCTGTTCGTGGAACAGCCTATGCAGAACCTGATCTGCGGGGAGATGGGCGAGCTCATGCTGGCTCAGGGTGGCTGCCAATGCGTGGACAAGCTCCCAATCTAGGTCAGACTGACTTTCATTGGCCTCAGTTTGAGGCAGCCGTTGTAACATAAAGCCAGCGGCTCCCTCCCCGGTGCTCACTAGCTGAATATGGGTGGGTAATTGTTCCGATTGGTAAAAATAGCTTTCAATACACTCGGCAAGAGTGGCTTGATCAACCATTACTATACCTTGGTATCGCTGGCCTTGGTCTGGTTCGATGGTTATAATTAAGCGGCCATCAGCCACCATCTCAATAAGGCTTGCGTCAGGGCTAACAGTGCCATCAACCTGTGCCATGCCTTTTACTCTAAATGGCTGTTCAAGATCATCACTCAGTTGTCGGCACTCAGCCATTACCCACTTAAGTGGGCCAGCACCACGTATTTGCACACTTAAACGCCCGCGCAGCTTAAGGTTTGCACTCAACAAGCAGGCAACAATAAGCATTTCAGCGAGCAGGCTAGCCACACAGGGCGGATAATCTTGTTGATCTAACAAGGTCTTTACCCCTTGATCGAGCCGCAAGTGAACACCACGAATGTCCATATCGTCGAACATGAAGCCTTGCATTGTGTCATTGGTCATGGGGTTCAGAAGTCTTTGAAATAAATACCTGCTAATTGTAAACTACAATTGCTGTTGTTCAAAACGTTGCAGATCCCTACGCTGCTTTTTAGTGGGTTTACCGTCTGAAATAGTTGTTTGGCCCATCGCTTTGCGACCTACAGCTAGGTCTGATCGCGCCTTTTCACTGCCTGCAGTTTCGCTGTACAAAAGAGCCGCTTCTGGCGCCCCTCTCCGGCTTCCCGAAATAGCTTTTACCTCAATGGTTTTTTCATCAGCGCCTTGACGAATGGTTATTTTTGCATCAAGCTCAACCACGCGACTGCACTTGGCTTTAGCGCCTTCATAATGCACTTTTCCACCTTCTACAGCTTGCTTTGCAAGCGCTCTGGTTCGATAAAAACGGGCAGCCCATAGCCACTTGTCTAACCGAACTTTATCATCAGTGTTTTTGTCGACTTTGTTGCCCATGTTACATTCCTGTTAGTTTCCAAATCCACAGCATAAATTGCCTGCTCTATGGGTTGAATTATGCTAAGGTCAGCCGCATATTTCTTGTTGTACCATACCATTATATAGGACTCCCCATGAGCGAAGTAAAACACTGTAAATTACTAATTTTAGGTTCCGGCCCTGCAGGCTATACTGCTGCTGTATATGCAGCACGCGCTAACCTTAACCCAGTGTTAATTACAGGCATGCAAATGGGTGGTCAGTTAACCACTACTACAGAAGTAGACAACTGGCCTGGAGATGTTGAGGGTTTGCAGGGGCCCGATCTAATGGAACGCATGAAAGCCCATGCAGAACGCTTTGAAACCGAAATAATTTTTGACCACATTGATGCTGTAGATTTAAGCCAGCGCCCGTTCCAACTTTCAGGCCAAGGTACCCACTACACCTGTGATGCTTTAATTATTTGTACTGGCGCAAGTGCTCGCTACCTCGGCTTAGACAGCGAAACTGCATTTCAAGGCCGAGGCGTATCTGCTTGCGCTACCTGTGATGGTTTCTTTTACCGCAACAAAAAGGTCGCTGTCATCGGTGGAGGCAATACTGCCGTTGAAGAAGCCCTTTATCTCAGTAATATTGCTGCAGAAGTAACCATTATTCATCGCCGTGACAAGTTCCGCAGTGAAAAAATTCTATCAGATCGTTTAATGGATAAAGTAGAAAATGGTAATGTGAACGTAGAATGGTATCACAACCTTGATGAAGTCCTTGGTGACGACATGGGTGTCACAGGCATGCGCATTAGGAGCAGCAAGGACGACAGCACTAAGGATTTAGACGTAGATGGCGTGTTCATCGCTATTGGCCACGTGCCTAATACCGGCCTGTTTGAAGGCCAATTAGACATGGCGGGCGGATATATTAAGGTACAAAGCGGCACTCAGGGTAATGCCACTCAAACCAGCATTGAAGGGGTGTTTGCCGCCGGTGATGTTATGGACCATATTTACCGTCAGGCTATTACCTCGGCGGGTACTGGATGTATGGCGGCCTTAGATGCTGAGCGTTACCTAGACGAACAGTAGTTTTTTGTCGCAAAAAACTAGAACAGGCCGTTATATTAACTGTACAATAGCGGCCATCACCCTTTGGGTCTAAAGTGCTTCGAAAGCCTTTTTAGAACCATTATCTTAAACACAATAACTTAAATGAGAGGCGTACTATGGATTTATTAGGATTTTTATTCCGATGGTCACACGTTTTATTCGGTATTACCTGGATCGGTATGCTGTACTACTTCAACTTTGTTCAGGGCGGCTATTTTAAACAGGCCAGCCCTGAAGGCCTAGCAGACGCTAAAGCTAAGCTAGCTCCAAGTGCTTTGTGGTGGTTCCGTTGGGGCGCCATGGGTACGTTCATTACCGGCATAGTGCTACTTGGCTACCTTGGGGCAGCACTAAATAACTACATTGTTGTTGGTGTTATCTTTGGCACATTGATGTTTTTAAACGTGTGGACCATTATCTGGCCTAACCAGAAAATTGCTCTAGGCATGGTTGAAGGCGATGCACCTGCAGCGGGTGCTAAAGCATTGCTGGCTTCACGCCACAACGTGCTCTACTCAGCGCCTATGACATTCTGTATGCTGGCATCTGGCCATCCTTCTGGTGGCATGGGCTACAACGCGTTTAGCATGAGTAACTCAATGATCGTTATGCTAGTTATTATTGCGGCTCTTCAAGCTAACGCTATGTTTGGCAAGCAGGGCCCACTGACTACTGTTAAGGGTGTAATTCACGCTTCTTTAGGTCTAACGGCTGTAATGGTATTGGTATTTAACTTCGTATAACCACAAAGCTAAATAGCAGGCATAAAAAACCCCAGCGTGCTGGGGTTTTTTAATGGTCATAATATCAACGTGTCATTAACAATATCACCAAATTTGAAGTGCCCATCCTAGGCACGAGTACATCCTGTAGACTCCATGTCCTTCCTTGTTAGCCTAAATAGCAAGCTATTAAACTAACAACGTTCCTTGAGGCTCTAACATACGCCCATGATGTTTTAATAAATATAGGAAAAATTCTGAGTTTTACCTATTTTTGCCATTATTTGAGCGGTTCATGCTGTTCGACAAGGTGTTTTAGCCTTACTGGCCTATTTTTATTAATTCAACTTCAAAAATTAGCGCGTCATTTGGCCCAATCATCTGCCCAGCACCTTGAGTGCCGTAAGCTAAGTCTGGGTGGATAAAGAACTTAAACTTAGACCCAACACGCATTAACTGAACACCTTCTGTCCAACCTGCTATCACGCCGTTTAATGGGAATTGTGCAGGCTCACCACGGTCTACAGAACTGTCAAATACACGCCCATCCATAGTGGTACCATGGTAATGCACAGTTACAGTGTCTGTAGCAACCGGCATCGCACCTTCGCCTTCAGACAACACTTGATACTGTAAGCCAGTTTTAGTGACTTCAACACCTTCTTGTTGAGCATTCTCAGCTAGGTAGGCTTCACTATTATTTAATGCCCCTTCAAATTTCGATGATGCCATTTTACGCTGATACTCCTGCACCGCAGTGACTGCTTGCTGCTCGTTTACCAACGTCTTTTGACCAAGGTAAGCGGCATTAAAGCCTTCTACGAAAGCTTCAAGATTAAGATTATCAAAGTCGTTAGCAAGTTGGCCAGCAACCAAAGTACCTAGGCTATAGCTTACTTTTTGTTCTGCATTGTTTAGGTCGATTTCGGCAGCAGCAGGTGTAGCAGCAAGGCCAATAGCGCTAGTAACAGCCAAGCGGCTAATTAAAGTTTTCATAGTATTCCTTAGTAATAGTGCTAAACGTTATCATTCAGCGCGTTGCATAGGATATATAAGAGTCAAACCCGAAGCAAAAATATTTTTACTTGTTTACATTTGATTACATTTGTTTGTTTGGGTTTAGGCTTATAGCGAGCTAAGCCTGTGGTATCATCCGCGGCCATGATTAAATTTGACAAAATCACACTACAACGCGGTGGTCAGCCTCTTATTGAGGGGGCCAACTTGACTCTAAATTCTGGCCAAAGGTATGGTTTAATTGGCCGCAATGGCGCTGGTAAAACCACCTTATTTAAGTTGTTACTCGGCCAACTTCAGCTTGATGCAGGCCAACTCACGTGGCCACCTGCAATGCGCATGGCCCACATGGCGCAAGAAATAGGTGATGTTAATAGATCTACTTTAGACCATGTGCTGGATGGGGATCAGGCCTTAAGAGCCGCCGAGGCTGCCATTACTGTGGCCGAAACTAAACATGATGAAGCCGCCCTGAGCCACGTTTATGCGGATTATGACCACGTGGGTGGTTATAGCGCTGTCAACCGTGCGCAGCAATTGTTGCAAGGTTTAGGTTTTCCAGAACAGGATTGGAGCCAGCCTGTGGGCAGCTTTTCGGGAGGTTGGCGTGTGCGCTTAAATCTGGCTCAGGCGCTTATGTGCCCGTCAGATTTATTATTATTAGACGAACCCACTAACCACTTAGACCTTGATGCCACTATGTGGCTCGAATCGTGGTTACAAAAATACCCAGGCACTTTGTTCTTGGTCTCCCACGACCGCGATTTTTTAGACCAAGTAGTGCAGGTGATTGTCCACTTAGATCGAAAGCAACTAACCTCCTACCGGGGCAACTACGCTGCGTTTGAACGTCAAAAGGCAGAGCGTATGGCCCAACAGCAGGTCATGTATGCCAAGCAGCAGACCGAAATTGCTCACATTGAAAGTTTTATCCAGCGCTTTAAAGCAAAAGCCAGCAAGGCCAAACAAGCACAAGGCCGTATGAAAGCACTAGAGCGTATGGAGAAGATCGCACCAGCCTATGCTGATTCACCTTTTACCTTTCGTTTTCCAGAATTTGACAAAACCAGTTCTACCTTAATTGACCTAGACCAAGTGAGCATTGGTTATGATAAGCCCATTGTTAGTGCCAACATTACACTATTACATGATTCGCGCTATGCGTTGCTAGGCCCTAATGGGGCTGGCAAATCAAGCTTAATCAAAACGTTGGTTGGAGATATCGCGCCTTTATCAGGCCAAGTTGTGCCTGGCGAACACCTTAAAATAGGTTACTTTGCCCAACACCAGTTGGAAGCATTAGACATGGAGGCCAATGGGTTATTACATCTACAGCGACTAAAACCCACGGCGAGTGAACAAGATCTGCGTAATTTTTTAGGCGGTTTTGGCTGGCAAGGTGAGCGTATATTTGAACCAGTAAAACACTTTTCAGGTGGTGAAAAAGTACGCTTAGCCTTAGCCATGATTGCCATTCAAAAACCTAACTTACTGTTGCTAGATGAGCCCACAAACCACTTAGATTTAGAGGCACGCCATGCGTTGACTATGGCGCTGCAAGCCTATCAAGGCGCTATCGTGGTTATTTCTCACGACCGCCACCTACTGCGCCAAGTAGTAGACAACTATTGGTTAGTAGCTGATGGTAAAGTGAAAGAATTTGAGGGTGACCTGCAGGATTACCAAGCACAAGTTCAAGCTTTGGCTCAAGCCCAAGCACAGGCTAAGATGAAACAAAGACAAGAGACTATGCGCTTAAACCCAAGCAAAGCTGTCCACTGTGAATCTGAACCGTTAACACCTGCAGAGCGCAAGGAACAAAAACGCCTGCAAGCAGAAAAACGTAAACAATTAAGCCCATTAAAAAAAGCGATCGCCAAACACGAAAAAGACATTGATGCATGGCAAGCTAAATTAGACCAACTAGAAATAGAGCTTGCCCAACCTAGCTTGTACGAAATGGAAAATAAGGCCAAACTAAAAGATTTATTAACACAACAAGCCCATGCCAGCCAGCAACATGAACATAACGAAGAGCTTTGGCTTGAAAAAAATGATGAACTTGAGTCTATGGTATCTTAGCAGCAGAACACTGAGCCTTTGCGGACCAGATACGCAATTAAATACCTCAGGTAATGAGACCTAGAAAACTTAACACTAGAGGCGCAACTATGAGCTTTCAACCTAGCCAACGTCAGTTTCCTAAAAGCCGCATGCGACGGATGCGATCCAGTGACTTTTCCCGCCGTTTAATGCGTGAAAACCACCTGACTACTGATGACTTGATTTATCCCATGTTTATTATTGAAGGTCACAATCAGCGCCAAGCCGTTGCGTCCATGCCTGGTGTAGAACGTTTGAGCATAGATCTTCTCGTCGCTGAAGCGAAAGAGCTTGTGGCATTGGGAATTCCTGCTATTGCACTATTTCCTGTCACCCCTTTATCAGCTAAATCTATGATGGCAGAAGAGGCTTATAACGCAGATGGCTTAGCTCAACGCGCGGTAAAGGCAGTAAAAAATGCCTGCCCAGAACTGGGCGTCATTACCGATGTGGCGCTAGATCCATTTACCACACACGGCCAAGATGGAATTATTAACGATGATGGCTACGTGCTTAATGACATCACTGTAGATATCCTTATTCGGCAAGCCTTATCTCACGCAGAAGCAGGCGCAGACGTAGTAGCGCCCTCTGATATGATGGATGGCCGCATTGGCTCTATTCGTAATGCTTTAGAAGCAGCAAACTACCCAAATACGCGGATTATGGCTTATGCTGCAAAGTATGCCTCCGCCTATTATGGGCCCTTTCGTGATGCTGTCGGCTCTGCAGGCAACTTAGGCAAGGGTAATAAGTTTGGCTACCAAATGGACCCCGCCAATAGTGGCGAAGCCCTGCACGAAGTTGCAATGGACCTTAGCGAAGGTGCTGACATGGTCATGGTAAAGCCTGGAATGCCATACCTAGACATCGTCAGCCGCGTTAAACGTGAACTGCAAGTGCCTACATTTGCCTATCAAGTCAGTGGTGAGTACGCCATGCATATGGCGGCCTTCCAAAACGGCTGGTTGGATAAAGACAGCGTTATGATGGAGTCGTTATTAGGCTTTAAACGTGCTGGTGCAGATGGCATCCTCACCTATTTTGCCAAAGATGCAGCTATACTTCTTCAATCTTATTCATGATGATAACCTCGAGACAGCGACATGGCCAAAGCCAAAACAGCGTATGTGTGTAATGAATGTGGCTCTGACTACAGCAAATGGCAGGGCCAATGCACCGACTGCAGTGCTTGGAATACCCTTCAAGAGATTCGTTTAGCGCCTGCTGGTGGTCACGTCAGTGCAAGCACACGGGTAAATGCTGCTAAAGGTTACGCTGGGGTCACCTCCCAATTACAGGACCTAAGTGACGTAGATGTGGCTAGCATGCCTCGATTAAGTACTGGCATTGGTGAACTAGATCGCGTACTTGGTGGTGGCTTAGTTCCAGGCTCTGCTATCCTTATAGGTGGGCACCCTGGGGCTGGCAAAAGTACTTTATTATTGCAGCTCATGTGCAGTTTAGCCCAACAGATGCCAGCCTTATACGTTACTGGAGAGGAGTCCTTACAGCAGGTTGCCTTAAGGGCTCAGCGCCTAGAATTACCCACTAGTAATTTAAAGATGCTCACCGAAACAGACGTCGAGTCGATTTTATCCACCTGCACTCTACTGCAGCCTAAGCTTATTGTGGTTGATTCCATACAAGTGGTGCAACTAGCTGACATTACCTCTGCTCCTGGTAGCGTGTCCCAAGTAAGAGAATGTGCAGCGGCGCTTACTCGTTATGCAAAACAGTCTGACGCAATATTGTTATTGGTGGGTCACGTCACTAAAGATGGCAGCTTAGCTGGCCCTAAAGTGCTGGAACACATGATCGATTGCTCATTGCAACTAGAAGGAGATAACGATAGCCGCTATCGTACTCTTAGGAGCCATAAGAACCGCTTCGGTGCAGTGAATGAACTGGGTGTTTTTGCGATGATGGAAAACGGTCTAAAAGAAGTTAAAAACCCGAGCTCTATCTTTCTTTCTCGCAGTGATACCAGTGCTGCAGGCAGTTTGGTGATGGTAATATGGGAAGGCACAAGGCCACTGTTAGTTGAGCTACAAGCACTCGTTGATGATAGCAGTATGAACAACCCTCGCAGGGTAGCCATTGGCTTAGACCAGAACCGCCTCACCATGTTGCTAGCCGTTTTGCATCGTCATGGGGGTTTACACACGGGTGATCAAGATGTGTTTGTTAACGTTGTAGGCGGCGTAAGAGTGTCTGAAACTGGGGCTGACTTAGCTATGTTGTTAGCTATTGTTTCTAGCCTAAGAGATAGAGCGCTAGATCAAACCTTAGTGGTGTTTGGTGAAGTTGGACTTTCTGGTGAAATTCGCCCCGTACCTAGTGGCCAAGAACGTATTCGAGAAGCCGCTAAACACGGCTTTAAGCGAGCCATTGTGCCTATTGCAAATGTGCCTAAAGCCAATGCACCAAGTGCAAAAAATGGCGATGGCTTGGGGGCTATGGAAATTATTGGTGTGAGAACACTGCAAGAAGCGCTAGAGGCCTTATAGCCTATGACCTCCTGTGTCATAACATCACAATAATAATAAAAGGGCCTGCCTCATGCCTGTTAAGCCAAACATTATCACCCCTAGCGGGCATATCCGTCTCATTAATGCTGCAGACAGTGGCGAGCTGGCGAATTACTATTTGCGTAACCGCACTCATTTGTCGCCCTGGGAACCTAAGCGTGGAAGCGATTTCTATCAGCACCAAACCATGCTTAACCGAATCTTGGAAGCAGAGGGTGAGTTTCACGCTGATAAACAAGTTAAGTTAGGTGTTTTTTGCCAGCAGAGCCGGTACATGATCGCTAGTATTGATTTTTCTCAAATTGTTCGTGGCCCATTGCAAGCCTGCTTTGTAGGGTATTCCATTGATGCCCAGCACCAAGGCCAGGGGATGATGCAAGAGTTCATGCCGCCGTGTTTAGAGTATATGTTTAACCAGTTTAACATCCACCGGGTTATGGCTACGTATACTGTTGCTAACAAGCGCAGTGCAGCTTTGTTGGAGCAGCTTGGGTTTGAAAAGGAAGGCTATGCCAAATCTTACTTAAATATTGCAGGTGTGTGGGAAGACCACATACTCACCGCCTTGATAAACCCAAGTTATTAGCCTTAGTTCCATAACACCTGCGTCACTGAAGCATAGCCTAAATAAAAAAACCGGCATCTATTGCTAGAGGCCGGTTTTATAAAGCAAAAGCAATTACTTGATTTTAGCTTCTTTGTACATCACATGCTTACGGACTCGTGGATCGTACTTCATCATTTCCATTTTGTCAGGCATGGTACGCTTGTTCTTAGTAGTGGTGTAGAAGTGACCAGTACCAGCGCTGGAAACCAGCTTAATCTTATCGCGCATTAGTCTTCTCCTTAAACCTTGGTGCCGTTGGCACGGACATCAACTAGAACGGAATCAATACCTTTCTTGTCAACAATACGCATACCTTTAGACGATATCCGAAGGCGAACGAATTTGTTTTCGCTTTCTACCCAAAAACGATGCCAATGCAAGTTTGGTAAAAAACGACGACGTGTTTTGTTTTTTGCGTGAGACACATTGTTACCAGCGACAGGGCGCTTTCCGGTAATCATACATACTCTGGACATTTTAACTTCCTCAAATTTAGTATTGAACTAAACATTGTGCTTAGCTCTCAGGCGGAGCAGCCCTCCAGCGGGCCATTATCCGTACCAGCCACATGACCACCTGAATTCTGGGGGTGGAAATATGGAGGCCGGACTTTAGCAGATTAGCAAAGAATTGGCAAGGATCGTGGGGTTTCACATCATCCCTCTGTCCGCAAATGACACCCATTCAGCGCGGGCTACTACAAAATGGTCCAAGATGCCGATATCAACCAGTGCAAGCGCATCCACCAGCGCCTGAGTAATGAGCTTATCACTGGCACTAGGCTCCGCTACACCAGAGGGATGATTGTGGGCTAGTATTACCGCAGCTGCATTCTTAGCTAAAGCTAACTTAACCACTTCACGGGGATAAACATTAGCGCTATTTATTGTACCTTGAAACAATTCCACGCACTCGATTAAACGGTTTTGGTTGTCGAGTAATAAAACACAAAAAACTTCTCTACTATACTGGCCTATCTCACACTGTAAGTAAGTACCCACTTTATTGCTAGTGCCTAAGTCTACACTTTTTTTAAGCTGCGCTTTTTGAAGCCTTAAACCTAATTCCCTGACCGCTTGTAACTGTGCATATTTTGCTGGTCCCACACCTTTTTGCAAACAGAAATCACCTACATTTGCAGCTAATACCTCATGCAGCCCCCCAAAACGAGATAGTAACTGGCGCGCCACATCTACTGCTGATAACCCCGCACTGCCTGTGCGTAAAAAAATAGCCACCAGCTCTGCATCTGTGAGATATTTAGGGCCAGGGTTTAGTATTCGCTCCCGTGGTCTTTCTGCCATAGGCCAATGTGAAATCGCCATTGCATCCATGCTCCTAATCTATTAGGTTAAGATTAAAGCATAGCAGCCGAACTCTAATTCGCCACCATGACCCAACTTACAGACACCCACGACAACGCTAATGACGGTTTACAGACGTTATTTAAAAACTTGCCTGGCATGGCCTATCGATGCCTTAATCTACCCCATTGGCCCATGAGTTTTGTCAGCGAAGGTTGCGAAGCCTTATGTGGTTATAGCAGCCAAGAGTTAGAGTCTCAGTCTATTTTGTGGGGCGATTTTACTCACCGACATGATGTAGCTGAGGTAGACAGGCAAGTGCGTGCCGCAGCCGATTTTAATCGCCCGTTTGAAATTGAATACCGCATAGTGCCGCGCTCTGGCCCCCATAAGTGGGTATGGGAAAGGGGGCGAGTAGTGGGCAGGCTCGATGATGGCACGGCAATTATTGAAGGCTTTATCACTGATATTACCAGCCTGCGCCATGCAGAGCGCATGGTGAATGAACAGCGCGAACAACTAGCGCACGTAGAGCGCCTCAATACTCTTGGTGAAATGACTGCCGCTATTGCCCATGAACTTAACCAACCACTAACAGCCATCGCCATGTACAGTAAGTCAGCAAAACTGTTAGCTCAGCAGGGCCAACAAGATAAGCTAATGGATGTCATGGATAAGGTGGCTCAACAATCCCACCGTGCTGGCGCAGTGATTGAGCGCATGCAGGCCATGAGCTACCAATCCAGTCACCAGCAAGATCAGGTAAACACAACAGATTTATTGAAGGAGATTAAAGACTTAGCCGAAATTGAAGCTCAAGTAAGGCACTTTACTATTGACTTAAAAATTCCCCAAAATTTACCTTTAGTCTCTTGCGACCCGATTCAAATTCAACAGGTTATTTTGAACCTATTACGTAATGGCATGCAGGCTATGCAAACCAATCAATGTACCTCTGGCAGCGCCATAGAGCTGCGGGCAGTCATTGATCAGCAGCAGCTATGGATAAAAGTAACCGATCAAGGCACTGGCATCGAAGACAGCATGGCTGATAAGTTGTTTTTAGCCTTTGCTTCGAATAAACACACGGGTAAAACTGCAGGTATGGGCTTAGGCCTAACCATTGGTAAGGCCATTATTGAAGCCCATGGTGGTCGTTTGAATTACCGTAATTTAGTGCCAAGTGGGGCAGAATTTTTCTTTAATTTAACCATTGCTCCAAAGGCACAAGCATGAACCAGTCTGTCTTCATTGTTGATGACGATCCTGCCGTGCGAGATTCCATAAGCTTGTGGTTGTCCTGCCATAGCTATAACAGTGTTTGTTTTGAAGACGCTATGCAGTTTATACAACAATTCACTGCAGACTTAAGCGGTTGCATTATTGCAGACATTCGCATGCCCGGTATGGATGGCTTAGAGCTACAGGCACATCTCAACGAAATGGGCTGTCAACTACCGCTGATATTCATTACTGGCCATGGCACTGTGCCTATGGCGGTTGAAGCCATGCGCAATGGCGCACTGGATTACTTGCGGAAGCCAGTAAATGAACAGCAGTTATTACTCAAGGTGGAAGAAGCTTTTGCCACTGATGAAGCCAATAGCCAACGGCGTCAGCAAACGCTTGAACACCAAACCCAACTCAATAGCCTCACAAAAAGAGAACAACAGATTGCAGCACTCGTTGTAGACGGCCTTGCCAATAAAGTAATTGCGTCTGATCTTAGTATTAGTGAACGAACAGTTGAAGTACATCGCGCTAGCGTAATGTTGAAACTAGAGGCAAAAACCCTGCCAGAGCTTGTGAAAAGCTATCTCAAAATTACTGAGTAGTCGCCGTTAACTGTCATCAAACCCCTACTTTGGCGCTGTTCCAGTTCTCACTATGCTGAAGAACATGAGTAATTTTAAACAGCATCTAAACTACGGGTTTCCCACAATATGCAACGGCGATTATTTCGTCTAGGCTGGTATTACATGAGTGAGAACTTGCCATAGATTAATTAACGAGGTGTGTCATGAGTAAAAAACGTGTTGCTATTATTGGCGCGGGGCCGAGCGGCTTAGCCCAATTACGAGCTTTCCAGTCTGCCCAAGCTAAGGGTGCAGAAGTTCCAGAAATCGTGTGTTTTGAAAAACAGGATAATTGGGGTGGATTGTGGAATTACACCTGGCGCACAGGGGTAGACCAGTATGGCGAACCTGTTCATGGCAGCATGTACCGCTACCTTTGGTCTAACGGCCCTAAGGAAGGGTTAGAGTTTGCTGACTACTCTTTTGACGAACACTTTGGCCGAGAGATTGCCTCATTCCCTCCACGTGCGGTGTTGTTTGACTACATCGAAGGTCGTGTTGCAAAGGCTGACGTACGCAAGTACATCCGTTTTTCTAACGTTATTCGTAATGTTTCTTATAACGATAGCTCAGACACCTTCACTGTTACTGCAGAAGATTTGCCTAAAAATAAGCAGTATCAAGAAGAATTTGACTACGTTATTGTCTCTAGCGGCCACTTTTCCACACCCCATGTGCCTGAATACCCTGGTTTCAATCACTTTAGCGGCCGCATTATGCACGCTCACGACTTCCGTGACGCATTAGAGTTTAAAGATAAAGACGTGTTGATTCTAGGTACCTCTTATTCAGCAGAAGACATTGGCTCTCAGTGCTGGAAGTATGGCGCCAAAACCATTACCGTGGCCCATCGTACAGCCCCCATGGGTTACGACTGGCCAGACAACTGGCAGGAAGTCCCGGCCTTGGAGCGAGTGGATGAAAGTACAGCCTACTTTATTGATGGTACACAAAAGCAAGTTGATGCCATAATCCTATGCACGGGTTACATTCACCACTTCCCATTTATGGAAGAGTCTCTCAAACTCAAAACTAATAACCGCCTGTATCCAGTAGATCTTTACAATGGCGTGGTATGGCAACATAACCCTAAGCTGCTTTATCTTGGCATGCAGGATCAGTGGTACACCTTTAACATGTTTGACGCTCAAGCTTGGTATGCAAGGGATGTTGTTATGGGGCGCGTGGGTTTACCAACACAGCCAGAAATGCAGCAAGACATTAATAATTGGCGGGCCGAAGAAGACGCCTGTGCCGACGACTATGCAGCCATTGCTTTTCAAGGTCGCTACACCATGGAGTTAATGGCTAAAACTGACTATCCAGCCATCGACTTAGAAGACTGTAACCAAGCCTTCTATCAATGGAAAAAGCACAAGAAACTAGGCATCATGACCTTCCGTAACCACGGTTATAAGTCCGCACTGAGTGGTAAAATTGCGCCGCCTCATCACACCCCATGGGTGGATGCACTGGATGACTCTCTAGAATGCTATTTGGGCAAGGGCGAGAACTAGGCTTAATGCTAGGCTAACGCTAGCCTATTAATCAGGGGGAGTGTGCCGTCGATGGCCACTTCCACCTCATCACCAGGGGCTAAAAAACGCATGGGGTTAAATCCCATGCCCACCCCAGCAGGGGTTCCTGTGGCAATCACATCACCCACTTCCAGGGTAATACCTGCCGATAATGTTGCTATTAGCGTAGGGATATCAAAAATCATTTGTGCCAAAGTAGCATCTTGTCTTAGTTCGCCGTTCACTTTACAGGTAAGGCGCGTATCCTCACTTAATGGCTTACCGTAAGTAGGTGTAATTGCGGGGCCCATGGGGCCAAAACCATCTAAACATTTACCAAGGTGCCATTGATTATGGCGTTTTTGTAAATCTCTAGCAGACACATCGTTATAACAGCTAAACCCAAAAATGTGACTCCACGCATCCTGTTTAGAAATATTGATCCCAGCCTTGCCAATTACCAGGGCTAGCTCCCCCTCATAATCTATCTTGCCTGTCACACCCTCATGAAGGGGTATGGTATCAAGTGGCCCAATAAGCGTATTTGTTGCCTTACTGAATACTATAGGATATTTTGGTAGATCGGCGCTAATTCCCATTTTATCAGCAATTTCTAACGCATGGTCAGCATAGTTTTTGCCAATACAAAATACGTTACGGCGCAACTGCGGTAGCGGTGAACCCACCAATTCTGGCATGTAAGTAACACAGGCAACATTCTCTACATAAGCCATATTAGCCAGTTTTTCAAACTCATCCTGCACGTTTTTGGGGCTATCCAGCAAAGACCATATGTCGGGGCACAGAACCGCTAAACCTAAAGCGCTGCTGGCCGCATCAATATCGATTAAGCAGCCCTGGATAACAGCACCTAAACGGCCGCGTTTGGTAGTGACATAATGCATGTAAATTACTCCTTAATAATCTGTATCAGTTAAATAGCCCTTTGTCGCATACCGAAGTTAAACAATGTTAGGTATAATGCCGCTTCATTTAAGACCCAAAGCCGCATTAATGCGACATTGTGGTCTATTTCAATACCTTTTACCTGTCACTGAGCAGTCAATCAAAAGGTCCACGCTTCGGAGTATCTAATGAAGAGCCCAGTTAACGTTGTTATCACCGGTGCCGCCGGCCAGATTTCTTATTCCCTTATCTTTCGTATCGCCAAAGGCGAAATGTTAGGTAGCGATCAGCCAATAAACCTAAAGTTATTGGAAATTACCCCAGCCCTTGGCGCACTCAATGGCGTGGTTATGGAAATTGAAGACTGCGCCTTCCCGTTAGTGAACTCTATCACGCCTACCGATGACGCGGCAGTGGCCTTTAATGATGCTCATTATTGTTTACTTGTTGGCGCTCGTCCACGTGGCCCAGGTATGGAACGTAAAGACTTGCTAGAAGCTAACGCAAACATCTTTACCGCCCAAGGTAAGGCAATCAACGACAACGCTAACAGCAACGTTAAAGTGCTTGTTGTTGGCAACCCTGCCAACACCAATGCTTATATTGCCATGAAGAGCGCGCCAGATCTAAACCCATTGCAGTTTACAGCCATGACTCGTTTAGACCACAACCGCGCCCTTACCCAACTTGCTAACCAAACTAATGCTGGCGTAAGTGACGTGAAGAACCTATGCATCTGGGGCAACCATTCAGCCACTATGTACGCCGACGTAACTAATGCCACAGTGAAGGGCCAGGCAGCAACAGACCTAGTGGATCAAAACTGGATCGACACAGACTTTATTCCAGTAATCGCTCAACGGGGAGCGTCTATCATTAAAGCCCGTGGTGCGTCTTCCGCAGCCTCTGCAGCCAACGCAGCAATTGACCACATGCGTATCTGGGCTGCCGGCACAGAAAATGGTGATTGGACCAGCATGGGCATCCCCAGTGACGGAAGCTACGGCATCCCAAAGGATTTAATGTTCTCTTTCCCTGTCACTTGCCAGAACGGTGAATACAGCATTGTTCAAGGCCTATCAATTGATGCTGCAAGCCAAACTTACATCGATAAGACTCGCCAAGAGCTAGAAGAAGAGCGCGATGCTATTTCTCATTTAGTCTGATTTAGCATTTGGCTAAAACAAAAAAACCGCCAAAGGGCGGTTTTTTTAGGCCTTTATTTTAGACCATGGTACTGATCGTTATTTACTGATGAGCAATCTCAGCTCTCTCTTCCGCGTTATAAGACACAACAAGCGGAATGATAAGCATCGCCGTCATTATCCAAAAGCATACCGCCATACCCATAGGGCTGTCAGCATAACTGAAGATGGCTTCTGCACCTTCCCAGCTGGTAATTGGTGATGAATTAAACATAGGTATATCCTCTTATTCTTAATGGATACAAGCTAAACCTGAATAGGCTTAGCTTGCACAACTTACTTTATTGAGAACGAATCTCTTCTGGATAGGCAACGCCTTCCAACTCGTTATCCATACCGTCACGTTGGACGCCGTCACCAGCACGAAGTACACCCAACTTGTTGAAGATCCAAGATAAAACATAACCCGGGATAAAGCCTGTGGCGATCATTACTGCAGCGCCAATAACTTGGCCTGTCATGTTGATCGGTGGAATTTCAAAGCCGTCCCAAGAGCTAAAGCCTGGGTAACCGCCTAGGAAGATACCAACAGCCAATAAGCCCCAGACACCACACACACCGTGCACAGATACAGCGCCAACAGCATCGTCGATGCCCATTTTTTCCAATTGCTTAGCAGCCCAAGGCCCTAAGTAACCTCCAGCGAAGGCAATTGCAAATGCCAATGGTGGGTACCATAAGTCAAGACCAGCTGCAGCGGAGATAACACCACACAAAGCACCAGACATCATCCAGAAAGGATCACGGGTACAGGCGTAACAACCGATAATACCACCAGCAACAGCCATTAAGGTGTTAAAGAGGTATGCAGAAAGAGTGGTGGGACCACCGTAGATGTTTGTCCAGCCACCGCCTACACCGTAGTTATACAGCACACATGCGCCGATGAAGCCGAAGAAACCTACAACGATCAACATCAAACCGGTAATGGTCATAGGTAAGCTATGCCCACGGATGACGTTAGCACTGCCATCTGCATTGAACTTACCAATACGTGGGCCAAGGTTGATCAACACACCTAAAGCAAAGAAGCCAGAGATTGTATGTACCACACCAGAAGCCACAGCATCGTGATAACCATATTCAGTTACCAACCAACCGGCTGGATGCCAGCCCCAAGACGCTGCCAAGTTCCAAACTACAGAACCCAAGATAACTGCTAGTACAACGAAGGATGCCATACGGATACGTTCAATAACCGCACCTGACAAGATGGAAGCCGTAGTACAGGCAAACAGAGTAAACGCACCCCAGAATACACCTGTGGCTTGGTCTGCCATGTTAGGTCCCATAATAGCTGACATAGGTAAGCCAAATTCGCCCCAAACAGGGTCGTAGGTAAAGCCCTGCCACATAGACAAGTAGATTAACCAGCCAAACATATAAAACGTAGGAATCATAAACGCAAATGCGAGAATGTTTTTAGTACCAGAAGCCAACGAATGTTTTACTCGTGAAGCGCCCATCTCGTACATGAGAAAGCCCGCATGGATTAAGATCATTATGGCGGTACACCAATAATAAAATATTTCGAGGTTAGTGTTACTTAAACCCTGTAACGCCTCAATTGCTGCCTGCATTTCTTCAGGAGTCATTGTCTCCCTCCACTTTTTTGTTGTTATTTTAAGGTCACTAGCGCATTAATCATGCGATGAGAGATATAAGTATATCGACACAAACGATATACTCTTATCTAACATCCATCATATTAACCATGAAGTTATGCAGGCGTCAAATACAAAACCGCCACATTTTTTTTCATTGATGGCAGGCAAAAACAGCTGTAATCGACTATTTAAAGGGCTTAGAACCTAATTTACTATGGTAGACAAAAACGACATCATTTACAGAAAACCAAGTTGGTTGCAAAGAAATGTAAAGTTTATGTACTTAGCAGCCCTTTTAGTGACGCTACCAAGTTGGCTGTGGATTAGTTGGATAACTTTAGATGAACAAGCCCATAAAGACCTGCACCAAAAGGTGTACGACGACTTGTCACTGTTTGCTGAAAGCCTCAATAGTGAACTCGAAAAATACCGATTCATCCCCAAAGTACTCATGCTTGACGCCAGCCTCGTAGCTCAAGTATCTAACCCCAACTTAGCAACTGCAAGTAGCCTGCCTAACCAACATCTGCAACATATTCGCCAAGCTACCAATGCCGATGAAGTGTTTGTCATGAATTCTACTGGCACTACAGTTGACTCAACCAACCTAGATAATGTTGGTAATCGTTATGAGAATAGTCCCTTTTACAGTTCAGCTAAGGCTGGTGGGTCCGGTGGTTTTTTTACTTTAGGCCTATATGCAGGCATACGGGGATACTATTTTAGCGAACCTTTATTTGAACCTGAAACCGGTGAAGTGGTTGGCGTTATTGTAGTAAAAGTAAATATGGCGCGCCTGGAGCGTACCTGGCTCAATAAAGCCACACCGATGCTAATTACCGACGAATATGGCGTAGTAATCGCATCAAGCATACCTAGCTGGCTATTCCTTACTCGCTCTCCACTGACGGACATACAAAAACAGGCCATTCGCGCAAGCAGCAAATACCCAATGGTTTCTTTTCCTCTCTTACAAACACAGGTGCATAAAAATACCCCTTATGGCCAAATTATAAGCTTACCAAAGGCTGGCTTTAAGCGAGTGTTAGAAGTTACCAAGCGGATGCCAGAGTTAAACTGGACCATTTATGGCCAAGGTGATCTTGTAGCCGCAAAAAAGAGTGTGTTTCAAGGTGTAGCCATTTCATCATTATTGTGGGCTTTGCTACTCAGTTTAGCTTACGTGGTCACTCAGCGTCGCCTTCAACTTTTGGAGACTTTAAACCGTCGAGAAGTTAATCAAAACCGCCTACAACAAGCTAAGGATCAACTCGAATACCGTGTCGCTGAGCGCACAAAAGCCCTGCAACAAAGCAACCAAGAACTCAAGCAAACCCAGCAAGAACTTATTCACTCAGCTAAGCTTGCAGCGCTTGGCCAGTTAGCCACCAGCGTCACCCATGAGATCAACCAGCCATTAACTGCGATCATGGCCTCTGCAGACAACGCAGAACAGTGGTTGGCAAGATCACAACCAGAAAAAGCACAGGAAAAACTTTTACAGATAAAAAATTTAGCCCACAAAATGGGCCTCATTACGGCTCATTTAAAAACATTTGGCCGCAAAACTGATGATAAAACTGAATGGGTGTGCCCTCAAACTGCCCTGGACAATGCTTTATCTTTGCTTTTACCTCGTATCAGTCACGAAAGGGTTGAAACTATTTTGGAAGACATGTCCTGCATACAAGTGATGGCCAATGACGTGAGGCTGGAACAAGTATTTATTAACCTATTAACCAATGCCTTGGACGCTATGCACAAAAGTCCTCGCAAGCTTATTAGGATATACTTTCAAAGAAGCTCACCCAATAAATTAAAAAAAGCCACCATTTATGTCACTGATACAGGATCTGGAATTGATAGTGAGCACTTACATCACTTATTTGATCCATTTTTTAGCACCAAAGATGTGGGCGTGGGATTAGGTTTAGGTCTCACAATTTCGTACAGTATTATAAAAACTATGGGCGGCGAACTTAGTGCTGAAAATTCGACTGAGGGTGCAGTATTCGCTATCCAATTGCAGGCCCGAAATAGACATTAGGCATCACTACATGATGGCCACTAGAGAAAATACATGAACCTACCCACTATCTGTGTAATCGACGACCATCAAGATATCCGCAATGCATTGGTTGAAATGCTGCACCTAGCAGATTATGCGGCTGTTGCCTTTGCCAGCGCAGAAGATGCTTTAAAAACTCTTGACCGGAGCTGGCAGGGCATCGTCATTTGCGATATTCGTATGCCCAAAATGGACGGCTTTGAGTTATTAGCAGCACTACAAACATTAGATTCAGACTTGCCGGTCATATTAATCACTGGCCATGGCGATGTACAAATGGCTCTTAGTGCTATCCGCAGCGGTGCTTATGATTTTATAGAAAAACCATTCCGTCGCGAGCATTTATTAGAAGTCGTTAGACGCGGGCTAGATAAGCGGCAGCTGGTTAGTGAAAACCGACAACTAAAAGATACTATTGCAGCTCAGTACAAGGAAAAAATTATAGGCCACTCAACTGCCATTAATGGCCTTAAAGAAAAAATTACCCGCCTGGCTAAAGCAGATGTTAATACGCTTATTTGTGGTGAAACAGGCACTGGTAAAGAATTAGCAGCGAGGAGCCTGCATGAACAAAGCGACCGAAATAAAGGCCCCTTTGTGGCAATCAACTGTGCAGCATTGCCCGAGTCAATGATGGAGGCAGAGTTGTTTGGCTACGAAGCAGGCGCTTTTACTGACGCAAAAAAAGCCCGCATTGGTAAATTTGAGTACGCACACCAGGGCACCATTTTTTTAGACGAAGTGGAAAGTATTCCCTTATCATTGGCGGTAAAAATATTACGTGTATTACAAGAGCGCCAAATAGAGCGGCTAGGCTCAAACCAATCTATTAATATTGATATAAGGGTCATTGCGGCCACTAAAAGTGACCTCAAACAGCTATCTGAACAAGGTGCTTTTAGGGAAGATCTATACTATCGCCTTAACGTAGTTGAGCTGCACTTGCCGCCATTACGCCAACGGGACCAAGACATTGTGCTACTGTTTCGCTACTTTGTTAGCCAGGCTAGTAGCCGTTTTAACATTGTCGCTCCTGACTTGTCCTTGCACGTGATTGATACCTTGATGCAACATGGTTGGCCTGGAAATGTGCGTGAGCTTATTAATGTGGCCGAGCGTTTTGTGCTAACAGACACACTTATTGATCAGCGCTCCTTAGCTAACTGGCAATCTGACAGCAGCCGCAGCAGCCTGCCTAATCGTTTGGAGCACTATGAAAAGCGGCTCATTGAAGAAGCGCTGTCCCAAGCCCAAGGCTCAATTAAACGCACCTACCAAGGCTTAGGCATTGCCCGCAAAACTTTGTATGACAAGCTAGCCAAGTATGGCCTTGATCGTCACCGGTTTATGGATGATTAGGAGCTATTGAATGTTACCTAGTTCACCACTTGCGGGAGCCTAAATAAGTGTGTAGATATCTACACACTCGCCTAAATTAATGTATAGATTGCACTACACTATTGATCAATATTAAAAAATATAGCCATACGTATCAAATGGTTAATATTTGGCACAAGAGTTGCAGTTAAGAGATCAGTAGTCTAACTACAGAATCACTAATAATTGTAATAACGAGGTTCATTATGAAATTTTTTCTAAAAACTGCTTTGGCAAGCACCATGGCAGTCGCTCTTGTGTCCGCTCCAGCCCAGGCTAGTGAAGTGTGTCAAGATGGCGAAATCGTCATTAAGTTTAGCCATGTAACTAATACCGACAAGCACCCTAAGGGAATCGCGGCAACCGCCTTAGCAGAGCGTGTTAATAGTGAAATGGACGGCAAGGTTTGTATGGAGGTCTATCCTAATTCAACTTTATATGGTGACGGAAAAGTTCTAGAAGCCATGTTATTGGGTGACGTTCAAATGGCGGCGCCATCTTTGTCAAAATTTGAAAAGTACACCAAGCAATATCGTTTGTTTGACTTGCCTTTTATGTTTAAAAATATGGACGCCATTGATGCATTTCAATCATCAGAAACTGGCCAGGAAATGAAATCAGCCATGGTGAAGCGTGGGATTTTAGGACTTGAGTTTTGGCACAACGGTTTGAAGCAGCTATCAGCTACTGAACCCCTACTAACGCCTTCTGATGCTGCTGGCATGAAGTTTCGCGTAATGGCATCAGATGTACTTGTTGCTCAGTTTAAGGCCCTTGATGCTGTACCTCAAAAAATGGCCTTTAGTGAAGTGTATCAAGGGTTACAATCTGGCACGATTCAGGGTCAAGAAAATACTTACTCTAATATTTATGGTAAAAAATTCTTCGAAGTCCAAGATAGCGTAACAGAGTCAAACCATGGCATTTTAGATTACATGGTAGTCACATCTACAGAATTTTGGGATGGTTTACCTAATGACATCCGTAATCAGTTAGAGACTATTTTACGTGAGGTGACTGTTTCACGTAACGCTCAATCGTTTGCAGTAAACGAAGCTAACAAAGAAGCTATTTTAGCTACAGGCAAGACCATTCACGTATTAACAGATGAGCAGCGCGCCCAATGGAAAGCGGCCATGCTACCTGTGTGGGATGAGTTTAAAGATGACGTGGGCCAAGAAAATATTGATGCGGCGCAAGCCATCAACGCTCAGTACTAATTCTATAGTAATCCACTAAAATCAGGGCCCTAATTTTTAGGGCCCTGATTTTTTTAATTTGTTGTTAGACCCCGTATTAATGGCCTTAAGGTGACATTATGAATGCGCAACCATTGCTAAAAATCAACCTAGGTGACCGTATTGAGCGTAATTTTATTGCCCTCTTGTTAGGGCTAATGACCATGATCACCTTCACCAATGTGGTGATTCGCAAGTTACAAGAAATGGACTTTTGGCGCAGTGATTGGTTTGAACCTTGGGCCGAACCTTTATCTACCTTCGGATTACAATCATTAGAAACCACCGTATTCCTTTTTGCTTGGCTAGGCATTGTTGGCACCGCTTATATGGTGCGGATCAATGCCCAATTAGGCGTCGATGTAGCACTTAACTACATGTCTCCCACTTGGCGAAAAGTGGCGACCTTATTTGCCATAAGTGCATGCATTCTCTATACCTTGTTGCTACTTAAAGGCAGCTGGGACTACTGGGCTCCCTTTGCAAACTTGCCCCCTACAGAAGGACGTATCATTCCAGAAGGGTTCAAAGCGCGTTACTTGAGCCAAGGCTATTATGAAGTCAACGACATTGTGATGCCCAACTGGGGTCAGTTTTTAAGTGACTGGTTCAATGATGGCGAAGAATACGAAAAAATTCCACGTTTTATCCCCTATTTTGCACTCCCACTTGGCATAACAATGTTGTTGTGGCGTTACCTTCGCGTTGCCAGTGACATAGTAAGAGGCAAAGCTAACATGATTATTGCAAGCCACGAAGCTGAAGACCTAGTTGATCAGGCTGCAGCACAAGCAGACAAGGATTAACGCATGGAAGCCTTATATTTATTTGTATTGGTGATTTTATTACTCTTAGTGGGCGTGCCAATTGCTGTGTCCCTAGGGTTGAGCTCTATTTTGTTTTTATTGGTTTATTCAGACAGTTCTTTAGCGTCTGTTGCGCAAACCCTATTTTCAGCCTTTGAAGGCCATTACACCTTACTTGCCATTCCATTTTTCATTCTAGCGTCTAGCTTTATGTCTACTGGGGGGGTGGCTAAACGTATCATTCGCTTATCCATCGCCTGTGTAGGCCATTTCCATGGCGGTTTAGCTATCGCTGGAGTCTTTGCCTGCATGATGTTTGCGGCCCTGTCAGGCTCATCTCCTGCCACTGTGGTTGCCATCGGTTCTATTGTCATTGCGGCTATGACAAAGGTGGGTTATAGCAAAGATTTTGCTGCAGGTGTCATTTGTAATGCTGGTACTTTAGGGATCTTAATACCACCGTCCATAGTCATGGTGGTATATGCCGCCGCCACAGACGTTTCTGTAGGGCGTATGTTCTTGGCGGGTGTCATTCCAGGCCTATTGGCCGGCACCATGCTCATGATAAGCATCTATTTTTACGCTCGCTATAAAGGTATGCCTAAGGGTCAGTGGGCCGGATGGGCCGAAGTATTTAGTGCAGCAAGAGCAGCCAGCTGGGGCTTATTTTTAGTAGTTATCATTTTAGGGGGTATTTATGGCGGTTACTTTACCCCTACAGAGGCCGCGGCGGTGGCGTCTGTGTATGCCTTTATTGTGTCGGTTTTTATTTATCGTGATATGGGCCCACTAAAAACAGCAGAAGGTAAAAATCCGTTATCACTTAGAAAGAATCCTCAGGCGCTTTTTACCGCATGGTTTCATGCGGATACACGCGAAACTCTCTACAATGCTGGCCGCTTGTCTGTCACATTATTGTTCATTATTGCCAATGCCTTAATCCTAAAACACGTACTAACAGACGAACAAATTCCACAAACTATTGCTACTGCGATGTTAGCAGCAGGCTTAGGCCCGATTATGTTCTTAGTTATGGTGAATTTGATCTTATTGATTGGTGGTCAATTTATGGAGCCGTCAGGCCTCATAGTGATTGTGGCTCCGTTGGTATTCCCCATTGCCATAGAATTAGGCATAGACCCTATTCACCTTGGCATTATTATGGTGGTGAATATGGAAATTGGCATGATTACCCCTCCCGTAGGCCTTAATCTATTTGTAACATCAGGGGTGGCGGGAATGTCTGTGATGCGGGTCGTGAAGGCTGCCACACCATGGCTTGGAATCTTGTTTATATTCTTGATTATGGTAACTTACATCCCTGCCTTGTCGACGTTCTTACCCACCTATTTTATGGGTCCAGAGATTATCACTCGCTAAACCGTTGATACTCAATTAACCATTAGGCTAGGTACCAAGGATTTCATTTCTTGGTGCCCCTCTGATGGGATGTTTGTTGGCTGTTTTGCCTCGTTAATTTTGACCATCAATAGGATCTATAGTGGCCACATTTTCTGCAACAGCGCCTGCACGACTTGCCACTCGGCTTACGTTTTTTACTGCTGGGTTTACAATGGCCTGCTGTGCCCCACTTTTTCCATTTATAAAAAATAATGTTGGGGCTAATGAAACCCAGTTTGGCCTTCTGTTACTTTGCTTTGGGCTTGGCTCTATTGTTGCCATGCCACTTACTGGGTTTGTAGCGGCACGCCATGGCCCTAGGTCTATGGTGTTATTGGGTGGCTTTGGCCTGATCATTTTTCTTCCTACTTTAACAATGGCTGAAACGACCTTTGCACTTGGGTCTTTTCTATTCCTTTTTGGCGCATCACTTGGCACCATTGACGTGGCGATGAATATCCATGGTGTGGCTGTAGAGGCTCAAGAAGATCGCTCCTTAATGTCAAATTTTCACGCTCAATTTAGCATTGGTGGGCTGTTTGGCGCTGGGTTAATGACCTTGCTTTTATCAGTGGGCGTACCACTAGTGATGACTGCAGTCATAGGGGCTACATTAGCCCTTTTGGCGATGCTGCTAACCATCCCAAGACTTTTACATGTCAAAGTTGCAAAACAGAGCAGGTTTGTATTCCCTCACGGCATTGTTCTTTTGCTAGGGTTGCTCGCTGCCATTGCATTCTTAGTTGAAGGTGCTGTGCTAGATTGGGGCGCTTTATTGATCATCGAACGCCAATTAACGACACCACAAAGTGCTGGTGTAGGGTATATCCTATTTTCAGCTGCCATGGTGATTGCGCGTTTAACGGGAGATCGTATTGTTGCTGCTTTAGGAGAGTTATGGGTACTTATTTTGGGTGGCATTATAACGATCCTAGGGATTGCCACAACTCTAGTTGCAAATTTACCCTTAGTCGCTTTGGGTGGATTCGTACTAATCGGCTTAGGGTCTGCTAATTTAGTGCCGATATTCTTCAGTGCTGCTGGAAGGCAAGCACTGATGCCCGCTAGCCTTGCTATCGCTTCAGTAACAACAATAGCTTACGCTGGCGTTTTGGTAGGGCCAGCTATGATCGGTTTTGCAGCTGATTTAATGAGTTTGCCCATGGCGTTTTGGTTGCTTGCTTTATTGATTGCATGTGTTCCTTTTACTGCCTTTTTAGTGACTAAGCATTAGGCCGGTGTTGCTATACCTAACAGGTGATTACATCCTGCCTAAACACCTTTTTTAAAACGTACATGCTGGCCGCTACAGACGGGCCAATGCCTAATGCAAATAACACCGTTCCAAGCCCAACCGTGCCACCTAATACCCACCCAGCTGCGATCACTGACAGCTCAAGCCCACTTCGAACCCATGCAATAGGTAAGTCTGTCACTCTTTGGAGGCCAGTCATTAATCCATCTCGTGGCCCTGGCCCTAAATTCGCAATTAAGTATAGCCCACCGCCAAACCCCGTCACTAACACACCAAGTATTGCTTCGCCAAGCTGAAGCATAACGTGATCAAAGGTAGGTAAAAATGGGAGCAAGAACTCAAGAACTAAGGCAATAATCACAGCATTTAGAATTGTTCCAATGCCTGGTGTTTGCCTAAGTGGTATCCAACAAACTAAAACCACAAAACTAGTAATAAAAGTGGCAAAGCCAATACTCCACCCAGTAATGTGCATAATGCCTTGAGCTAACACTGTCCAAGGGCTAACTCCAACACCTGCAGCGACAAGCAACGCTTCTCCTACACCAAAAAGAGTAAGCCCCATTATAAGGAATAAAACAGAAACTAAAGGGGGTCTTAAGGTCAGTGCTTTTGGCGAACTCCAGAAAAGTGATGGGACTTCTTTAACTGACAAAAATTTTGGCATTAATCTCATTTTTTAATCTTTTCTCATACGTATTAAAGCGGGCACACTGTTAACCATTAAGGTCGGAGACTAGGCGTTTTATTTCTTCACTTTGTAACATTTGTTTGGCTTTGACACTACTTGGATCTTGAGCATTAGTGCTAAAAAACTTCATAAGGTTATTAAGCTCTATAGCGTGCTTGGTAGATATCCCCACTGCCTCCCCTCGCTGTTTCATGTCTTCGGCAATAGCTCTTACATCATCTACAATACCTTCTACACTAATACTGACACACTTGAGTGCCAGGGCAATATTATCAAACTCGCCTTCTAAGTCGTTACGTGTGACTTGGGTTAAGTCGCCTTCACTCATTACCCAGGCCATCCTCGTTATTTCCTGTACTGCTAGCTCTAAGGTGCTGACAGACTGATTGATGGTCTGCTCTAAGTGACCTAAATCACCCTGTGATGCCGTTTTTATTCGCGCAGTAAAGTCACCAACAGCAATAGCTCCCATAAGCAAATGAATTTGTTCGATAGCTTTTTGTTGGCTCTCTAATAGGCTATTTAAGGCATGCCCTGTTTGACCAGTCTCGTCTCTAGTAAAATCTGGATAACGAATTGAGAGATCGCCTGTGCGCTCAATTTTGCGAATAACACTAGCCAACAAATGCATGGGTTTAGTAATAATATCGGCGAAGATAAAAGCTAAAAGAGCAACCACCACTATGCCT
Organism: Candidatus Njordibacter sp. Uisw_056; assembly: GCF_047730085.1. NCBI lineage: Bacteria > Pseudomonadati > Pseudomonadota > Gammaproteobacteria > Pseudomonadales > Candidatus Njordibacteraceae > Candidatus Njordibacter > Candidatus Njordibacter sp. Uisw_056. The sequence goes on from NZ_CP159830.1 coordinate 2,935,800, forward strand.
ATAGTAGCCATAGTTAACGTCGTGGTTTTTAATACGCTTGCAGTAGCAAGTGCGCCTAACTGATCAGCTTTACCTATATTACCCATGCCAGAGCGTTCAGAGGTAATATGGCCCATGCTGGCAGCAGATAACTGCATGGCTAAAATAACTACAACGTCACCTTGTACTGAAACTGGCGCAGCAATAAATGCTTCAGGGGCAGTATTGCTTGCCGATAAAGAAGTTACGTCAGACATATGATATCGGCTATGAGCTATGGTTTTTTGCACTACTTCACCAAGGCCAGAGTCTTTATATCTGCCAGAAACCAGATTAGTTTGGCAGCCTGCTTGTTGAGTAACACTGTAGAAACAGTATCCTTCTAGGTCGAGTAAAAACAAGTCATCATAGTTGTTGCGTTCAATGTAACGACTAAACAGCGACTGTCCATATGGGTCTACGTCGACGATGGCCGTCTCTAAGCCTTGTTTTTCTATTAGCAGGGAAAGGCTGTCTGCTAGAGACTCGATGTTATTTTGGATATCAATGAAGTGCTGCGTGGTTTGATTAGCGTTGATCTTCTGAAGCGTTGTTGCCTGCTTTAATGCTAGCGTATCTAATGCGTGGCTAGAGTATTGGAGACTGATTACCCCGACGATTAGAGCTGGTATAACGCTCATGAAAAATATCAGTGCAATTAGCTTATTTTTCAAACTCATGTTTGCCTTTAGCTTGCCGCAGCGTTGAATGGGTTAACTGAATTCTATCATTTGCACTATGATGCTGCAAAAACATGCACTAACGCTCATATTTAACTTTTCCTGCTGTTTAGTTGTGGCTAACGAGTTCTAATGAGTAGCATTAGTGATGCCTTTAGGTTCTTTAGGCGACTCAATCGTATGTTTTGGCCTACATCATATTACATATTTTTATGCTCACAGCAGAGGCATTAAAAGGGCGCTTTACCATAGTCGATCTGCCAGCCGGTTTTTATGGCGTTCGGGTAATGCATGACCTCACTGGCAATGGCGAGTTAGACGCAAATTTTGTGAGCATGCCAAAAGAGCCCTGCGGATTTTCCAACAATGCGACACCTAATTTTGGTCCACCAAAATGCGACGGCATAAGGTTTCAACTGGATGGAAATAACCAACAAGTCATTGATCTTAACCTATAGGTTTAGTCGCTCAGCCGTTTCAGCAGGGTGTTGTGTATGCATTAAACTGTATAACTGCAGTAGCCCAGCTCTTACTGGGACTTACTAGCACTTAAAAGTCTACCTTTCCACTTGGGTTAAGGTCTGATCGAGAGACTTTTTTATCTTCTCAATCAGTTCATCAATTTCTAATTTACTAATAATCAACGGAGGGCACATAATCATACTATCCCCTACGGCACGCATAACTAGGCCATTGGCTAAGGCATAGTCACGGCAAATACCACCAATACCCACTTCTTTAGGGTAGTTAGAGTGACTTTCTTTGTCTTGCACAAGCTCTATCGCCGCCATTAGACCAATACCACGAACTTGTCCTACTAGTGGGTGATCCACTAATTCTGCTAACCGTTGCTGTAAATAGGGCCCCGTCACATCCCGGACCTTCTCTATCATGCCTTCATTTTCAATAATACTAACATTGGCTGATGCCACCGCTGCTGCAACTGGATGACCAGAATAAGTATAACCGTGGGCAAACTCACCACTCTCGATCACAACCTTGGCTACACGCTCACTAATTAGTACGCCGCCAATAGGCATATAGCCAGAAGACAGGCCCTTGGCTATGGTCATAAGGTCGGCTTCAATGCCTAGAGTTTCAGATGCAAACCAATTACCTGTGCGCCCAAAACCTGTGATTACTTCATCTGCAATAAGCAATATATCGTATTTTTTACATAGCCTCTGAATTTCTGGCCAGTAGGTTGATGGTGGCACAATAACAGCACCAGCACCTTGCACTGGTTCACCTATAAAGGCTGCCACATTTTCTGCACCACACTCAATAATTTTTGTTTCCAACGCTTGCGCTGCACGCAAACCCAGCTCTTCCTCCGTTTCACCAGCAAAGGCTTCGTGATACCAGTGGGGCTGCATGATGTGTTCAATACCGTCAATAATTCCACCTTGGGAATGCATACCTTTCATGCCACCTAAGCTCATAGAGGCCATTGTGCTGCCGTGGTAGGCATTATCGCGCGAAATGATGATGCGCTTGCTTGGCTGACCCTTGGCTTGCCAATAATGGCGCACCATACGCACATTAGTGTCGTTAGACTCAGACCCAGAACCTGTAAAAAATACGTGGCTAATGTGCTTAGGTGCTAGCTTTTTGAGCTGTGCAGCTAACTTGATAACAGGAGGGTGGGCAGTGCCAAAAAAGCTGTTGTAGTAGGGCAGTTCGCGCATTTGCTTGGCGGCAACGTCCGCCAACTCATGACGCCCGTAACCAACATTTACACACCAAAGGCCTGCCATACCATCCAGTACTTTGCCGCCTTCAGAATCGTATATATAACACCCATCAGCTCCAGTAATGATACGTGTGCCCTTTTCATGCATGGCTTTTGAATCAGTGAACGGGTGCATGTAATGCTGGCGATCTAGCTCCTGTAGGGCTTTAGTGTCGTGTTGTTTTGCGTTCATTTTATTAATTTCCTATTACACACTTAGCAGCAGGTATTCACGTTCCCATGAACTGATGACCTGCATAAAATTATCATTTTCTTTTTCTTTTACGGCTATATACGCTTTCACAAACCGGTCACCAAATATTTCTCGTAATGGCTCGCACCGATCTAGCTGAATGAGCGCCTCGGTGAGGCTACGGGGTAGTTCCCTAGTGCCTTTATCATAGGCACTGCCTTCCACAGGAGCACTAGGCTCCAGCTGTTCTTTCATCCCTAAATAGCCACATGCTAGGGTTGCTGCCATCGCTAAATAAGGATTTGCATCAGCTCCCCCTACTCGGTTCTCGACACGAATATTAGGGCCTGTTTTTTCTGGCACTCGTAAACCCACAGTGCGGTTATCAAAACCCCAATGCACATTAACTGGTGCTGACTCGTCCTTCAAAAAGCGTCGATAGGAATTTACATTGGGGGCAAATAATGCAGTGACCGCCTTAGTGTATTTTTGTAAGCCACCGATATAGTGTTTAAGTGATTCACTAATGCCTCCATCTTCCCCCACAAAGATATTATTGCCGTGAGCGTCCAACACACTTTGATGAATGTGCATGGAACTGCCAGCCTGATTTTGTAATGGCTTAGCCATAAAGGTGGCTGATAGGTTGTGTTTGAAAGCGGCTTCTCGCAAGGTGCGCTTAAATAGGAACACTTGATCAGCAAGAGACAAGGCTTCGCCATGGCGGAAGTTAATTTCCATCTGCCCTAAACCTTCTTCATGAATGAGGGTCTCTACATCAAGATTCTGGGCTTCACAATAGTCATAAACATCTTCAAATAACGGATCAAATTCATTTACAGCATCGATACTATACGACTGCCGGCCAGTTTCGGCACGACCCGTTCTACCTACAGGTGGCTGCAGTGGCGAATCTGGGTTTAAGCTCTTTTGGGTAAGGTAAAATTCAGCCTCTGGGGCCACAATGGGCGTAAGGCCCATGTCTGCATATAACTTAAGCACCTTACGCAATATCGTTCGGGGCGCCAGATCAACCAGCTCACCGTGAATATCATAACAATCATGAATGATTTGGGCTGTTGGCTCTGTGGCCCAAGGCAATAAGTGTGCTGCATTAGGATCTGGCTTTAGGTAGACATCAATTTCAGCTGGATCGATCATACTGTAGTCGTCTAGATAATCCCCCGTAACAGTGGCGACCAAAACACCTTCTGGCAAACGAATGCCCGCGTCATCACAAAACTTAGACGCAGGCATAATTTTACCGCGGGCAATGCCTGTGAGATCGCTAACAATGCATTCAACTTCTGTTATTTTGTGTTCTTTTAGCCATGTTTTTAGGCCATTAAAGTTAGTCATAGGTCACCGACTACCTTGGCTTTGTAGGCGCTTATTACAGGCGCTAGCAAAGGCAGAAAAAATAGATTGATAGAGATCATCCTCAGTCACTTGGTACTCTGGATGCCATTGAACTGCTAAGTTAAAGCTTTGGCTATTGGGGTCTGTAAAGGCTTCAACTAGACCATCCTCAGAAATTGCTTCAACCCTTAAGCCTTTGCCAACCCTATTAACACCTTGGCCATGTAATGAGTTTACTCGTGCTTTTGGCTTACCATACAACTGTTCTAGCACGCCATCACTAGCTAAGGTAATGCTGTGGCTATGGCTATACTGTATTTCTATAGCGTCTGCTTTATTTTCCCGATGGTCATTATAATCGCCTAGCTCTTCCACATGCTGGTGTAAGCTGCCGCCATAGGCCACGTTCATTTCTTGAAAACCTCGACAAATAGCAAGTAAGGGCACCCCCCACTTTATAGCCGCAGGAATTAACGCCAATGCTAGGCTATCTCTGGCTTTATCATGTTGAGTGCCTTTACGACTGGTTTCTCCATAGTGGCATGGCTCTACATTGCTATAACCACCCGGTAATAATACGCCATGGAGGTGACCTAATAGGGCGTTTAGGTCCATATCAACTTGGTTATCACTATTAGATAAGGCTGGGATTAACACCGGTACCGCGCCCATTGCATCAACCACAGCACGAGCATATTTCTCACTCACACGGTGGTAGGGGTGTAAGCCGTCTTGGTTCACTTCACACACAAGACCAATAAGAGGTTTAGACATAATTAAGCAGACGTAAGTAGTAATAAAGAAACATAGCATGAAGCCTTTAACAGTAGCATAAAGCAGTTTTAACCTTCAAGTAAAGCGTATGTTATTATGAACACTCAGACCCAACGACTGGCAGGTGAAAAAATACTTGCTAACAATTTGTTTTATATACATAAATAAATTAAAAATGAGTTTTGTATGGGTATTTTTATAATTATTTTTAATAAATAATCATATTATTCCACACATTTACTATTCGAAGCTTGTCTATCCCTCCCTTTCTGCTACCATCTTACATAGACCCCTTAATGAGAGTTTAGCCCATGTCCCATGCCATCGCATCAAGTAGCGAAGCTGAAGCATTTCTTGCCGTTCACCCAGACCTTGTGAGTGTGGATTTATTACTGCCAGATCAGCATGGTGTTTTGCGTGGCAAACGTATTCCTGCACAAGAATTACTTAAGGTTTATCAGCAGGGCCTCTATTTACCTGGCTCAGTGTTCGCCCTTGATATTAATGGCAACACTGTAGAAAGCACCGGCATTGGGTTTGATACAGGTGATTGTGACCAGCCCTGCAGGGTCATTCCGAACACCTTAGCCTTAGTGCCATGGCAAACAAAATCTATGGCACAGTGTTTGGTCACTATGGAACAAAGCCCTGGTGAAGCCTATTTCGCCAATCCACGCCACGTTTTAGATCAAATATGTGATCGCTATCAAATCCAGGGCTTAACCCCCGTAGTTGCGGTTGAACTGGAGTTTTACCTCACCGATACCAAGCGCCTTAAATCAGGCCTGTTACAACCCCCAATAGCCCCCATAACAGGCCATCGTGAGTCTGACACTCAAGTGTATGCGATAGACAATTTAGATGATTATAGCGCACTCATAGATGACATCATGATGGCTGCACAAGCGCAAAACATACCCGCATCTACAGCGGTGGCAGAATATGCCCCTGGGCAGTTTGAAATAAACCTGCAACACGTTGCAAACCCAGTATTGGCATGTGACCAAGCCATACTCCTAAAACGCATTGTCAAAAGTGTGAGCCGGCAACATGGTTTTGATGCCACTTTTATGGCTAAACCCTATGCCAACCAGGCTGGCAGTGGCATGCACATCCATATGAGCTTACTGGATGATGCCGCAACAAATGTATTTGCCTGTGATCATCAGCAACCTAATGCTGTAATGAGCCACGCCTTAGCAGGTTTGCAGGTTACCATGGCTGAAACTATGGCCCTGCTGTGCCCCAAGATTAATTCATACCGCCGCTTTCAGCCTGACTTCTTTGTGGCCATGGCACCTACATGGGGGGTAGACAACCGCACCGTTGCTTTGCGAATCCCTAACGGTTCTATGTCTGCAACACGCATTGAACACAGGGTCGCTGGTGCTGATGCCAACCCCTATTTGGCCATGGCCGCAATGCTTTCAGGTGCTCTTCATGGCATTGACAATAAGCTAATATTAGGCCCCCAAACGACGGGTAATGGGGCCGAGAAAGTAGCACCTAGCTTGCCATTGAATTGGGCAGATGCCTACGGTATTTTAGGCAATAGTGAATTTGCTGCAAACGCCTTTGGTGCGGATTTCCTGTGGGTATACACCCAGGTTCAGCAGCAAGAATACACCGAGTTTAATCGCCATGTCAGCAGCTTAGAAATTGATTGGTATCAACGCACCCTTTAAATTGCAGGATTTTTATGAGCCAAGCACACACTCACTCTTACTACGCTGCCAGTGCTAATCAGCAGATTAAGTGCTCCACATTGCAAGGTAGCCATGCAGCCGACATATGCGTTGTAGGTGCCGGCATTACTGGGCTTAGCGCTGCGCTAAATTTGGCAGAACGAGGTTACAAAGTGACTGTTTTGGAAGCCAACTTAGTAGGTTGGGGTGCGTCTGGACGTAGTGGTGGGCAAATGATTTTTGGGTTTGGTTGCGATATGTCAGTGATCGAAAAATCTGCGGGGCAAATCGCAGCTAAAGCAATGTGGGATATGTCTGTAGAGGCCATTGATATACTGCGCCAGCGTGTAGACCAGCATCAAATTCAATGTGACCTCCAGCAAGGCCACCTGCATGCTGCAATAAAACCAAGGCAAATGCGGGAACTTGAAGAATGGCAGGGCTCTTTAGAACAACAGTATGGCTATGCCAGCTTAAGCCTTTGGAATAAACAGCAAGTGCAGTCAAAAATGGCAAGTGAGCGTTACATAGGTGGACTATATGATGCTAACTCAGGTCATATTCACCCCCTCAACTACACCTTAGGCTTAGCTAAAGCGGCATTGGATGCAGGCATTACCATTTACACAGCTTCTGCCGTCACTAAGGTAACCAGAAAATCTAAGGCCAATATTTGCCATACTATACAGGGGCAAGTTACTGCTGAGCAGGTGCTTTTTTGTGGTAACGCCTATATGGGCAAGTTGGTGCCTGAAATTAGCAACACAATAATGCCAGTTGGCACATACATTGGTGCGACAGAACCGCTTGGAAAGGCACGGGCTGAGGCCTTGATAAACAATAACATGGCTGTTGCTGACATTAATTTTGTTTTGGATTATTTCCGCATGTCTGCTGACTATCGGATGCTATTTGGTGGCCGAGTTAGCTACTCCACTTTAGCGCCCCCAAACCTAGCAAACTCTATGCGTCAGCGTATGTTAGGGGTGTTCCCACAGTTAGCAGACGTTACCATGGCCTATTCTTGGGGTGGTAACGTTGCCATTACCATGAACCGTGGGCCTCACTTTGGTCGCCTGGGCAAAGACTTATATTTTGCTCAAGGTTTTTCTGGCCATGGTATTGCTGCAACAGGTTTAGCTGGGAAGCTGCTAGCTGAAGCGGTGGCAGGACAAACTGAACGGTTTGATCTGTTTGATAAAATTAGCCACTTGCCTTTTCCCGGTGGTACATTATTTAAGACCCCAGCCCTTGTTTTGGCTATGGCTTGGTACCGTTTACGGGATATGCTTTAGTAACCGATGGGTTGGGTTTAATTAGTGAGATACGATACCATTGTTGGCACTAACAACTTTAGCTGTTACCTCGCCTAGGTTACGAAAACGGTGCGGAAGGTGGGTGTGAAAAAAGTAACCGTCTCCAGTAACTAATTGATAAACTTTCTGATCTACAGTGAGCTCAATTTCACCTTGCACAACAATGCCAGCTTCCTCACCATCGTACTTGATCATATCTTCACCCGTATCAGCGCCAGGCGGATACGTTTCGCTGAGCATAGAAATGTTGCGATCTGCAACGCTGTGGCCAATAAGCTTTATAGCTACCCCCTGGGCGCTCATATCTGCTTGTTCACCCGCCTTGAAAACAACTTGATTACTCATGACTAGGTCGGTGGTGAAAAACTCTTCCACCCCCATAGGGAAACCTTTGAGCACCTTAAGCAGAGAGCTAAAAGAAGGGCTCACGGTATTTTTTTCAATCATAGAAATAGTGCTATTAGTCACCCCTGCACGCTTAGCCAACTCGCGTTGCGAAAGCCCTAGGCGCTTACGAATGGTTTTTAATCTGACACCTAAATCCAAGGCTCTTCCTCCATATACTTGTGTGATCTAACTTGCCACTAAGGGAATACGTACACTAACCTTTACACCTTTATTAACTGAAGTATCTATATCAAGGGTACCACCCAAAGAACGCGCACGCTCATCCACTCCAGACAAACCAAAACCCCACTTATTCTTTTGTTGGTCAAAGCCAATACCATTATCTTTGACCCTAATCACCATGTGTTGTTCATACACCGCTAAATGCACTTTCAATTTAGTTATTCGCTTAGCGTGTTTCACTGCATTGTTGACTAATTCTTGCACTATGCGATAGCTTGCAATGGTATATATTTCCTCCATACCATTTACCGAATCATCAATATTAAGGTCTAGTTCAATATGTTGCTCATCAAGATGGAAGGCTAGAATGCACTGCTCAACGGCTACCTTTAAGCCAAACATGTCTAATGCCTCTGGTCTTAGCCGTTGAATCATATCACGCATGGTCTCATACAGCGCATCTGCTTGAGAGGTAATGTCTTGGGCGTAGGTTGCCACCTCGTTTATGCTTTTTGCATGTTCTAGTATATGGGCGTTAATTTTAATGGCGGTGAGGGTTTGGCCAAACTCATCATGTAGTTCCCTAGCAATGTGAAGAATTTGGTCCTCTTGCACTCGGATCAGCTGTTGTGCCAAACTTGTATTTTCGTTACTCTTTTTCTGAAGTTCTTTGGTTCGTTCTACGACCATGCGTTCTAAAGTAGCGTGCTGCTGATTCAGCTCTACCAACGCATCATCCCGTTGTAGTTTAAGACCGTATTCCTGATTTAGCCTACGATAGTAGGCACCAAAAGCAATACACATCGCTAACAACACAACTCCCATAAATTTTAAATGGTGAGCATATAGCCCTGCAGGTTGCTGTATCGAAAGGGTAAAAGGCTGCCCCAAGTGGTCTAAACTGCGTTCTTTAAGAAAGATATCAGTCTCAAACACGGGCAAATAAATTACTTGTGGCAATATTTCATCTGCCGCTAATTGCCGCTCCTCACCATAAAGTAACTGAACTGTTGCGCCTGGTAAAATATCAGCCACGGGCGCCAGCATAGTATCTGTTTTTATGATCAACATTACGGCCAAGCCACCGTTTAAATACCCTAACGCCGTCATCTCGTCTGTGGTGTCTAATACCTTGATTAAGCTGTAACCACGCCCACCCTCTCTCAGCTTGTAAGGCTGAGAAGCAGCTGGATCGCCCGAGACCAAGGATGACAAAAGGGGCTCTCGCATATTACGTGCAGACATCATGTCAAAACCCATGAGGCTTTTAACTGATTCAAGATAGGGGTCTATAAAAAAAATAGGGAAGTGCATGGGCACCCCATTGACCAGATTCGCAGCTTTACCTGAGGGGTTCTTTTTAGAGACATAGCGTGTCACTCTGTAACCTGGATAACCCAAGCCACGCATCTGCACTTCGTGTTTAGTTTTATTCGCTGGGTCGACGCTAACTAGTGCTTCAAACATATAAATATGTGGGTAAGTATCACGCATGTGCTTAGTAAAGTTACGTGCTGGATCCAAGTTATTGGGCCCCACGCTGGCGAGTATGCTTCCAAACCCAGCCAAAGCCGCATCATTGATTAGAAGCTGCTCGTTGATGTTATACATCGCGTCATTTGAGGCAATATCAAAAGTTATTCGCTGGCTATTAATCACCCAGGCAACGATTGTGGCCATCACCAACACTAGGCTTAAGAGCCATAGCAACAGACGCATTAGAGTCGACGGAAGTAATAAATAATCCAATTGACTAATTTTTTTCACCAATAAATCCTTGTGTCTAAAAATCGTTTTATTTTGCCAGTGTGCGCCAGCTACTCAACAAACTATTGATAGCTATGTGGTGAGCAGTTTTACCCAGTTACACATGCCAAGTTCCATTGTTTACTGCATCCCTTTTATGCCACTTTAGGTTTTGTAAAAAACACCTTCAATGCCATCACTATTCCAACGAGTATAATCAAAATAGTAAGGTACGATAATGTCAATTTTAACGAATTAATGCCAGATCCATATGACACTATTAGCTCAGATATTAGGCCTGAGTTTAGATAGGTTTCCAGCATCAATAGTTCAAGGTAATTCTCTGCCCAATCGGCAAACATACATAGAATAGGAACGGTGAAGAATAAACGCTTGTTACTAAAAAGCAGTAAAGTCCAAGATACGTACATTAAGGTATAAATAAAAGCAAAAATCACGTCCCAGATTTTCAGGAACTGGCTATAACAAAGAAGCTGCCCTTTTGTTCTGGATTCAAAGAAATTTTCAACCATTTCTTGAGTATAAAAAAAAGAAAGCCCTAATGAATTTGACCCAACATCTAGCCTGTAGCAGCGACTAACATCGCCTAGAATAAATGTTGCATAAAAAACCATCGCAAACGTAGATCCGAAAGCAAAACATAGGGCCCTGTAATTATTCAGATATTTAATTATTTTAATCACGTTTTATCTATTGATTGTTTTTAGCAGTTAATCCAGAGGTGAAATTGGGTCACGTGAAATGCACACTCACAGTCATAATAGTCTATTTAAGTAAAACTATTCCACAGTCACTGATTTGGCTAAATTACGCGGCTGGTCTACGTCAGTACCCTTAATAATAGCCACGTGGTAAGACAGCAGTTGCATAGGAATAGCATAGACAATTGGCGCCAGTAGTTCATGCACTTCTGGCACAACAATGACATGGGTTGCGTCGTCTTGAGCCATCTTAGCGTGAACGTCAGCAAAAACAAACAGTTCCCCTCCACGGGCACGCACCTCCTGCATGTTAGCTTTAAGCTTATCGAGCATGTCATCTTTAGGCGCAACCACAACAACTGGCATATTTGCATCAACAAGGGCCAGAGGTCCATGTTTGAGCTCACCAGCAGGATAGGCCTCAGCATGAATATAGGAGATTTCTTTTAGCTTTAGAGCCCCTTCTGAGGCGATTGGGAACATGCTGCCTCGACCAAGGAATAATGTATGGTGTTTATCCGCGAACCGTTGGGCTAATACTTCAATATCTGGTTCCATTTGTAAACATTGTTGCAGCACCCTAGGCAGGGTCTCCATGGCATAGATAATAGGCTGGATATCTATGTTGCAACGCTGCTTAGCTAATAACAAAGTAAGGTGCAGTAAGGTAATTAGCTGAGTGGTAAACGCTTTAGTAGAAGCGACACTGATCTCTGGCCCAGCTTGTGTTAACAGCACCATGTCTGATTCACGCACTAGACTACTTGATGCCACATTACAAATTGCTAGGCTAGCGGCCAGTTTGGTTTTGTCGATGTGCCGCAGAGCAGCCAGACTGTCTGCTGTTTCGCCAGACTGAGACAAGGTGATGAGCAGTGTGTCTTCGGGAACTACAGCCTGACGGTAACGATATTCGCTAGCCACTTCTATTTGACAGGCCAGGCCAGCTAAACTTTCGATCCAATATTTTGCGACCATGCCTGCAAGGTAACTAGTGCCACATGCAATGATTTGTACATTTTTAGCCTTTGACAAGGCTTCAATGGCACTGTCATCGAGAACATTTTGCAGTTGGCCGGCAATAATTTGCTGGGAAATGAGATTGGCCACCACTTTAGGTTGCTCATTAATCTCTTTTAGCATGTAGTGCTTATAAGCCCCTTTGTCGCTACTTTCTTCCTTATGTTCATACCTGTGGCTTGGCCGCTCTACAGTTGCACCACTGCCGTCAGTAACCGTAACTTGGGTACAACTAATTTCAGCGATATCACCGTCTTCTAAAAACATAAAGTTGTCGGTCACTTGCAACAACGCTAGTTGATCAGACGCGATGTAATTTTCATCGCTGCCAAGGCCTATTACTAGTGGGCTACCTTTACGTGCGGCTAACAACAGACCTGGCTGGGTTTCATCTACCACCCCTAGCGCATAAGCACCCTCACATTGGCCTGCAGCATCGCGCACTGCTTCTGTAAGGGACATTCCCTGCTTGCGGTTACGGTGAATTAAGTGAGCAATAACTTCAGTGTCGGTATCACTTTCAAAGCCATACCCTGTGGCTAGTAGGTCGGTTTTAATCGACTCAAAGTTATCAATAATGCCATTGTGAACAACCGCTAAACTACTGTGAGACCAATGGGGGTGAGCGTTAATTTCATTAGGAATGCCATGAGTTGCCCAGCGTGTGTGGGCAATGCCTAAGTTACCTTTCAATGGTTCCGCTGTTAGGGCAGAATCTAAGCTTGCCACCTTGCCCACGCGGCGAGTGCGCTGCAACCCCTGATCACTCAAAATAGCAACGCCAGAAGAATCGTAGCCACGGTACTCTAAACGCTTTAGGCCTTCTACTAAAATGGTACTGATATTTCGCTGAGCGATTGCGCCCACTATTCCGCACATGGCTGTTCTTCCTTGGTTAAGTTTTTACTGGTTTAGCCCAGCTGGCTAAATTGCGCTGCTTGCCACGAGCGATGGCTAGGTTGTCATCGGGGATGTCTTTAGTAATGGTAGAGCCCGCACCAACAGTTGCGCCAGCGCCAATATTCACAGGCGCAACGATTGAACTATTTGAGCCAATAAAGGCCCCATTAGCAATGTTAGTTTTAAATTTATTCACCCCATCATAATTACAGGTGATGGTTCCCGCACCAATATTTACGTTCTCACCCACAGTCGCATCACCAAGGTAGGTGAAGTGATTAGCCTTAGAACCTTTGCCCAGGGTAGTCTTTTTGGTCTCAACAAAATTTCCCACCTTACTATTGTCATGCATTATGGTGCCCGGCCTAAGTCGTGCAAAAGGCCCAATACTACAGTGTTCTGCAACTTGAGCTTGATCAATGACGCTATTTGCTAAAATCTGCGTGCCAGCGCCAATGTGAGCGTCTTTAATGTGGCAGTTGGGGCCAATATGCACGCTATCACCTAGGTACACCTGTCCTTCCATGATGACATTAATGTCGATGTATATGTCTTTGCCTGCATAGAGCTCACCACGCAAATCGAATCGTGTGGGGTCTGCTAATTGCACACCATCGCGCAATAATTGATTAGCTTGCTGCTGCTGATACCAGCGCTCCAACTGGGCTAACTGAAGCCGGTCATTGACACCTTGGGTTTGTTGTGGGAAGTCGGGCTGCAGGTGACTGATACCGATGTCATCAGCAACCGCCATCGCAACAATATCTGTAAGGTATATTTCGCCTTGGGCATTATTACTTTTGATGCGTGGTAACCAGCCATTCAACAAGCTTGCCTTAGCTGCCAAAATACCAGTATTGATCTCTTTTATTTGTAACTGCTCAGCATTGGCGTCTTTGTGCTCCACAATAGCTTGGATATGGCCTTTACTATTACGCACTATACGTCCATAACCAGCGGCGTCATCTAGTGTCACTGTTAGGATAGCTAAGTCACCTTGAGTGGCTTGCAGAACTAGCTGCTGCATTAGAGCCGCAGGTACCAAAGGCACATCCCCATACAACACGAGTACTATGGCATTATTATTCACCTGAGGCATCGCTTGCGCCACTGCATGGCCAGTGCCTAGTTGCTCAACCTGGGTTACACAGCGTGCACCAAGAGGCTTAACAACCGATTCTACTTCGTCTGCACCATGGCCTACAATAACGTGGGTGCATATAGGCTGAAGCATTTGCGCCTGGTTAATGGCATGCACCAGCATTGGTTTGCCTGCCAATTGATGGAGCACTTTGGGTCTATCAGAACACATTCGAGTGCCTTTGCCTGCAGCGAGAATAATGACTTCTAACGACATTAACGATCCTTGTGTAACTGTAATAAATTGTAGGCTCTAGTTTAGACGTTTTATGTGATTAAAGTTCATCAAAGTTTAATTTATTGTAATGAACACGTCTTCGCACAATAGTCGCTTTATGGATACCAAAATCCAACAGGCTATTTATAGGCACAAAAAAGGCAGCCTAGGCTGCCTTTTGGATGGTTCACTATAAACGACTTACTTGCCCAGTTTCTGACGAATCTGACGCAAAGTACGTAATTGAGCCGCAGCTTCTGCCAATTGGCCAGCTGCACGTGAGTATTCAAACTCAGACGTTTTGTCAGCCATAGCCTGCTCGGCATGGCGACTAGCTTCTTCTGCAGCAGCTTCATCTAAATCTGCTGCACGCAGTGCTGTATCAGCCAACAAGATAACCTTGTGTGGCTGAACCTCCAAAAAACCACCTGACACATAAAATACGTCTTCTTCACCAGACTCCATGCGCATGTGCACTGGACCTGGCTTAACTTCACTTAGTAACGGTGTGTGGCCCGGAGAAATACCGAGTTCACCCAACGAACCTGTAAGCGAAATAAACTGTACCTTACCTGAAAAGACGGACTCTTCTGCACTAACGATGTCACAATGTACACTGGTAGCCATATGATTATCCTCTTAAGCAGGGCTTATATTATCAGATTCAGCCAATAATATTAAGCCCAAACAATTACATGCTCTTGGCTTTTTCTACTACTTCTTCAATGCCGCCAACCATATAGAAGGCTTGCTCTGGAAGATCATCGTATTCACCAGCCAAAATGCCCTTAAAGGCAGCAATGGTATCTTTAAGTGATACGTATTTACCAGAGGCTCCAGTAAATACTTCAGCAACAAAGAATGGCTGAGACAAGAAACGCTGAATCTTACGAGCACGCGTTACTGCTTGCTTGTCTTCATCAGAAAGCTCATCCATACCTAAGATCGCAATAATGTCTTTAAGCTCTTTGTACCGCTGAAGTATGCCCTGAACGCCACGAGCAATGTCGTAGTGCTCTTGGCCGATCACTAGTGGATCTAGCTGACGTGAACTTGAATCTAGCGGATCGATAGCTGGGTAAATACCCAATTCTGCAATCTGACGAGACAATACCACGGTAGCATCCAAGTGAGAGAATGTAGTTGCTGGAGACGGGTCAGTCAAGTCATCAGCAGGTACGTATACCGCTTGAATAGAAGTGATCGAGCCAGTCTTAGTGGAGGTGATACGCTCCTGCAACACACCCATTTCAGAGGCTAGTGTTGGCTGGTAACCTACTGCAGAGGGCATACGACCCAATAATGCAGATACTTCAGTTCCCGCCAATGTATAACGGTATATGTTATCAACAAACAACAACACATCACGGCCTTCGTCACGGAACTGCTCAGCCATAGTAAGGCCAGTTAGGGCCACACGTAGACGGTTTCCTGGGGGCTCATTCATTTGGCCATATACTAGAGAAACTTTGTCTAATACATTGGACTCTTTCATCTCGTAGTAAAAATCGTTGCCTTCACGAGTACGCTCTCCAACACCTGCAAACACAGAATAACCACTGTGCTCAATAGCGATGTTACGGATAAGCTCCATCATGTTTACGGTTTTGCCTACACCGGCACCACCAAATAGTCCAACCTTACCGCCTTTGGCGAAAGGACAAACTAAGTCGATTACTTTAATGCCTGTCTCTAGCAACTCATTACTAGCTGACTGCTCAGCGTAAGACGGGGCCTTACGATGAATTGGCATACGAATTTCTTCACCAATAGGTCCACACTGGTCGATTGGGTTACCCAATACATCCATAATGCGGCCAAGAGTGGCTGTTCCCACAGGTACTTTAATGGCGCCACCGGTGTTAGATACGTCTAGACCACGGCTTAGACCTTCGGTCTGGCCCATGGCTATAGTGCGCACTACGCCGTCACCCAACTGCTGTTGAACTTCTAAGGTTGTGCCCTTAGTGTCTACAGTTAGTGCGTCATATATTTTTGGCACCGAATCACGTGGGAATTCCACATCGATTACAGCACCGATAATCTGTACTATACGTCCGCTACTCATAATTTTATCCTCTATCGAAAACTACTGCTTGTAGCTCAGGTTAAACCGCTGCTGCGCCACTTACGATCTCAGAAATTTCCTGAGTAATCGCAGACTGACGAGCCTTGTTGTAAATCATCTGAAGGTCATCAATCAGATCACCCGCGTTATCGGTAGCGCTTTTCATAGCGATCATCCGCGCGGCCTGCTCACAAGCGTTATTCTCTACCACAGCTTGATACACTAAAGATTCTACATAGCGGGTCAAAAGGCCTGTGAGTAATTCACGGGCATCTGGCTCGTATAAGTAGTCCCAATGTTGGCTCATGCCGTCATCATTCGGGTCTGCCTGCAACGGCAAAAGTTGTACTACATTAGGTTGTTGGGTCATGGTGTTTACAAAATTATTGTAAACCACGTACACAGCGTCCAACCGTCCTTCGTCATAACCATCAAGCATTATCTTCACTGCACCGATAAGTTCAGCAATTTCTGCCTTCTCACCCAGTTGGGACTTGCTTGATACGACGTTACCGCCGAAGTTATTAAAAAAGGTTGCTGATTTAGCACCAATGGCACAGATGTCGATCTCAATGCCATTTTGGTCATGTTCAGCCATGCTCTGTACAGTTTTCTTAAACACGTTAATGTTTAAACCACCACACAGACCACGATCGGAAGAAACTACAATGTAACCCACCCGCTTAAGCTCTCGCTGTTGCAGATACAAATGCTTGTACTCAGGGTTAGACCTTGCAAGGTGAGCGATGACTTCACGCATTTTATCTGCGTAAGGACGGCTCTGGTTCATGCGGTCTTGTGCTTTACGCATTTTACTCGCCGCAACCATTTCCATGGCGCTAGTGATTTTTTGCGTACCCTTGATACTTGCAATCTGGGTCTTTATTTCTTTTCCGACTGCCATATGCTTACCTATCTATTAAGTCACTAACTTGGACATTAGCATCGCCCCAAAATTATTTGGGGCTAAACACTACTACCAGGTTTGAGTTGCCTTAAACTGCTCTAGCGCAGACTTAAAGTTCGCAGCGATGTCACCATTGAAATCCCCAGACTCATTTACCTGGTTCATTACGGCACTGTGTTCGCTGTTCATATAAGCAATGAGAGCGGCTTCAAAGCTACCAACCTTCGGAAGAGCAACATCAGTGAGGAAGCCTTCGTTAGCTGCGAATAAGCTGATTGCCATATCGGCAACACTCATTGGCGAGTACTGGTGCTGCTTCATCAGCTCGGTCACACTTTGACCATGCTCTAACTGAGCGCGTGTTGCGTCATCTAAGTCAGATGCAAACTGGGAGAACGCTGCCAATTCTCTATATTGTGCCAGTGCCAAACGAATACCACCACCTAACTTCTTGATGATTTTAGTTTGTGCTGCACCACCTACACGAGACACAGATAAACCAGCATTAATGGCTGGACGAACACCTGCGTTGAACAAATCAGTCTCTAAGAAAATTTGGCCATCAGTAATAGAGATTACGTTGGTCGGTACAAAAGCCGATACGTCACCACCTTGGGTTTCGATAATAGGTAACGCAGTTAAAGAACCCGTCTTACCTTTTATTTCACCGTTAGTGAATGCTTCTACATACTCTGCGTTAACTCGAGATGCGCGCTCAAGTAGGCGAGAGTGCAAATAGAATACATCGCCAGGATAAGCTTCACGGCCTGGAGGCCGACGAAGTAGCAAAGAGATTTGGCGATATGCCCAAGCTTGCTTGGTTAAGTCATCAAATACAATTAAAGCGTCTTCACCACGATCGCGGAAGTATTCACCCATCGTACAGCCAGAGTATGGTGATAAGAACTGCAAAGCGGCTGAGTCTGCAGCGCCCGCGTTTACAACGATGGTATGAGCCATAGCGCCGTGCTCTTCTAACTTACGTACTACGTTAGCAATGGTTGACTGCTTTTGGCCAATGGCCACGTAGATACATTTAACACCAGTATTTTTTTGGTTGATGATCGCATCGATAGCGATGGCAGACTTACCAGTCTGACGGTCACCGATAATTAATTCACGCTGACCACGGCCTACAGGAACCATGGCATCAATTGCCTTAAGGCCTGTCTGAACGGGTTGATCAACTGATTTACGTTCAATTACACCCGGCGCCACTTTCTCAACAGCGTCGGTTAGATCACACTCAATCGGACCTTTTCCATCAATAGGGTTACCTAGCGCGTCTACTACACGACCCAATAATGCTGGGCCCACAGGGACTTCTAAGATACGGCCAGTACAACGAGCAGTTTGGCCTTCGACCAACTCTTCGTAGTCACCCAGAACTACAGCGCCGACAGAGTCGCGCTCTAAGTTCATGGCCATGCCATAAATACCACCGGGGAATTCAATCATTTCCCCGTACATTGCGTCAGCTAAGCCATGGATCAATACGATACCATCGGCTACGCTAACGATTGTGCCCTCATTTTGGGCTTCAGATGATACATCAAGTTGCTCAATACGCTTCTTGATGATTTCACTGATCTCTGAAGGATTCAGTTGTTGCATTGTTTATTCCTCACACTCAGACATTCATGGCCTCAGCCAATTTGCTTAGTTTGCCCTTAACGGAACCATCAATAACCAGGTCGCCAGCATAGACGATCACTCCACCGAGCAATGATGCATCAGTGGTACTAGTAATATTAATTTCGCGTGACAACATTGCGTTCAATGCTAGAGTCAGTTTGTCTTGTTGCTCATTGCCCAAATCAAAGGCGCTTACGATAGACACGTCTACCGACTGCTCCTGATTTGCTTTTAAAGTTTCATATAAATTAGAAACCTCAGGTAGCAATGACAAACGCTTGTTTTCGGCCAACAGATTCAGAAAATTCTGCGCCTGCTGAGATACTGGGCGACTGCCGTTTACCACGTCAGTCACTAACTGAGCCTTTTTTGTTGCCGTCAGTTCTGGGTTATCCAAAACTTGGGCTAAACTTGGTTCTGCAACAACTGCTGCAGCCATGCTCAAAAATTCCGACCAGCTACCCAAGTCACCTTGGGCCAATGCCGTTTCGAAAGCGGCCTTGGTGTAAGGACGGGCAACAGTAATGGATTCAGCCATCGTTAACCTCTCTTTTCTTACAGTTCGGCTGCCAACTTATCGACAAGCTCTTTGTGGTTGTTTACATCGATAGATGCGCCAAGGATCTTTTCTGCACCAGCAACAACTAGTGTTGCAACTTGAGCGCGAAGCGCTTCTTTAGCACTATTAATTTCCTGTTCAACATCAGCTGTTGCGGCCGTTTTAATGCGGTCTGCTTCAGCTTGAGCGGTCTCTTTGGCTTCATCAACGATCTGGCTAGCGCGTTTATTAGCTTGCTCTATAATAGTAGCTGCTTGCGCTTTGCTTTCTTGCAGTGCTGTTTCCACAGACTGCTGGGCGTCAGCAAGTTCACGCGCAGCTTTATCAGCTGCATCTAAACCTTCAGCGATCATTTTTTGCCGTTCTGCCAATGCTGTTGTAAGCGGTGGCCAAACAAACTTCATGCACAAGTACACGAAGATGGCGAAAGAAATAATCTGGCCCAAAATTGTCATGTTCATATTCATGGCAAGACCTCCATCCGTATGGGTTGGTTAAAGATGACCTTTAGGCAACCGCAAACATGATGTAAAGGCTGATACCAACACCTATCATAGGCACTGCGTCAGTTAAACCCATGATGATGAAGAACTGCGTACGAAGTAATGGGATCAACTCTGGTTGACGCGCAGCGCCTTCCAAAAATTTTCCGCCCAATACGCCGATACCAACAGCTGCCGCAAGAGCAGACATACCTAAGATGAATGCACCAGCAAAATACAGTGATGCGCTAGCAGCAATCTGTGCAATTTCCAATTCCATTGTGTTTCTCCAGTTTAAGTGAGATTAGTAGTTAAAAGTAAAAAGGTAATAATTAATGATGATCGTGAGCCATCGCCAAGTACACAATGGTCAGCACCATAAAGATAAATGCCTGCAATGTGATAATTAGGATGTGAAACAAAGCCCACGGCACCGATAACAGCCACTGAGCCCAAAAGGGTAGTAGTGCAATCAGAATAAAGATCATTTCGCCTGCGTACATATTACCGAATAGGCGCAATGCTAATGAAATAGGTTTTGCAATTAGTCCAACTAGTTCTAATAGCAAGTTGAAAGGCAGGGCCCACTTGCCTAGTGGCTGCAGGCTTAGCTCGGCCATAAAACCGCCCACACCTTTGGCCTTAATTGAATAGAATATAATGAGAAAGAACACTGAGAATGCTATTCCCATGGTTACGTTCAGGTCGGTAGAGGGCACAATCTTCATGAAATTAATGCCCATCATGCCAGCAAGATGGGGAATCCAGTCTACTGGAACCAAATCCATCAAGTTCATCAAGAACACCCAAACGAAAATAGTTAAAGCCATTGGTGCTATAACAGCACTCTTATGCTGAAACATACTTTTAACGTTGTCATCAACAAATTCAATGATCATTTCGATGAAGTTTTGCACTCCAGAAGGAACACCTGTTGTGGCAGTTCTACCCACACGGCTAAATAACCAAATGAAGAACGCACCAAGACCAACAGACCAAACCATGGAGTCTACATTGATGGACATAAAGCCCATGTCTGCAACTTGTTGTCCACTTTCTGCAAAACTCCAGCCATTCACTGGGTGCTTTCCATAGGTTAGGTTAGTCAGATGGTGAGCGATATACTCAGAGGACGTCATGCCACTTGCCATGCTTTATCTCACTTTTTATTTCGTAGAAGTTTGTTTATCTATAACCACTGGTAACAGTGCCACAAGTATATGGGAGCCGGTAAAGGCCAACAGTAGGGCTAACGGGTTTAGTGGTTTAACTAAACCAAAGGCTAAACTAAACAAGACTACTGTCAAGATTATTTTAACTACTTCATTGCCATACATCTGTGCCAGAGTTAGCCCTGCATCTGCTGTGGTCTGGGCATCTGAGTGACGCTTGTCACCGCGCATAAACTCGCGCCTAAGGGCCCAATAAGCAGGCAGGCTGTAAATAGCACCACCAATAATTACGGACAAGCCCGCAACCCAATCTGTTATAGATAAACCCACTCCAATCAGAGCCACTACGAGGGCCTGATAGGTTAATGTTTGTTGCAGCCAAAGGGGGGCTTTATTGAGCGCCATATGTGCTTACAAAATCCACTGGTTGTTGGTCTAAATTTTGCTCATCATGGCATCTAACGCCAGAGCGCCCGTATTATAGGGAGTTTGTTTTGAAATCTCAACAATTTTCATCTTTTAAAATTGTATTTCGACTATAGTTGAATAGAGTAGGACCCCGTGTCATCTCGGTTCAAGCCTGGCGATGATACCATCAAGTTGGTCTAAGCTAGCATATGAAATAGTTAACTTTCCTTTGCCTTTAGCTGAATGCGTTATGCTAACTGCTGCACCAATGGCGTCAGATAACTGGTTTTGAAGCTTCGCCGTGTCGGCATCAGGCCCTTGTTTTATATGGGTGTTTGGCACTTGTTGAGCTTTGCGAACTAGCTCCTCAGTTTGACGTACGGAGAGTCCTTTGGCGACAACTTCACGGGCTGATTGAAGTTGCTTTTCTCCGTCTAGAGCTAGCAAACATCGTGCGTGGCCCATCTCTAAGTCACCTCGTTCTAGCATCAAGCGTACCGGCTCACTCAACTGTAAAAGCCTTAGTAGGTTGGCAATGGCACTGCGGGATTTACCAACTGCGTCCGCTACTTGCTGCTGCGTGAGTTCAAATTCATTCTGCAATCGCTGTAAGGCAAACGCCTCTTCTATGGCATTAAGGTCCTCGCGCTGAATGTTTTCGATTAGCGCCATTGCAATGGCCGCCTCATCAGGCACTTCTTTGATCAGCGCAGGTATACTATCTAACTCTGCCAACTGTGCAGCTCGCCATCGACGCTCGCCAGCAATAATTTCGTATCGATCAATCCCCACTGATCTAACGACAATAGGCTGCATGATTCCGTGTGCACGGATGGATGCGGCTAGCTCCTCTAAAGCTTCAGGATCCATGTCTATTCGTGGTTGATACACACCACGTTGCACCCACTCGACAGGTAATTCTTGTAAACCATCTTTGGCTTTAGGTTGGTCTTGTGTTAAGTCAACATCTAGGCTTCCAGCACCTTGTAGTAAAGCTTCTAAACCACGATTCAGGCCACGTTTTTTTACCATAATACAACTCTATTTTTTTTCTTGTTGACGAATAAATTCACTAGCTAGTGCTAAATATGCTACTGCCCCACGAGAGTGTTTGTCGTACATCAATGCTGGCAACCCATGACTTGGTGCTTCAGCCAAGCGCACATTACGAGGAATGACTGTGCGATATACTAAATCGCCAAAGTGATTAATTAGCTGATGTGAAACGTCATTAGTGAGGCTATTACGTGGATCGTACATCGTACGTAATATACCTTCAATTACCAAATTTGGGTTTAGGCTATTTTTGATAAGCTTTACAGTATTTAGTAGAGCACTGATGCCTTCTAACGCATAATACTCGCATTGCATTGGCACTAATACACTATTAGCACAAGCTAACGCATTAACAGTAAGCATACTCAAAGACGGTGGGCAGTCGATAAGTATAAAATCGTAAGGCTGTTGTAATTGGCTTAACGCAATTCGTAAACGAGCCTCTTTCTGCTGCACTTGAATGAGCTCGACCTCAGCCGCTGTTAAATCACCATTAGCGGGGAGTAAGTCATAACCTGCTGGGGTGTTAGTTTGCAGCACCTTATTAACGTCCACCTTTTGCGTTAATACATCTAAAACCGAATATCGTAAGCTGTTTTTCTCAACACCACTACCCATGGTTGTATTGCCTTGGGGGTCTAAATCGACTACCAATACTCGTCGTTTGACAGCCACCAATGATGCCGCCAAGTTAACGCACGTCGTGGTTTTACCCACACCACCTTTTTGATTAGTTATAGCAATGACTCTGCTCACAAATGACCTACGCTAATTTTTTAATAGTTAACAAGTGGCGCTCAGCTTTAACACCAGGTACCTCCAAGATTTCACAGTTTATCAGGCTATAGTTTGCGGGCATAGCATCCAGTTCTTGTTGTGGGTATGTACCCTTCATCGCTACAAAAACACCTTCGGTACTTGCTAAGTGCAGGCAACCTTTCAGCATATCGGCAATTGACGCAAAGGCTCTAGATAAAACGATATCATAAGTCTTGTCAGGAAAATAATTCTCACAACGCTGATTAAATACTTCGACATTATTGAGCTGATGAAGATGCTTAAACTGAGTTAGAAAGCGGGTTTTTTTGCCGTTAGTGTCTAGGAGGTGAATGGTTAAATGGGGACAAACTATAGCTAAAATCATGCCGGGTAAACCTGCACCTGTTCCTATATCTATAAAACGGTGCCCGTCTATCCTAGAAAGTGGTGCCACAATTGCTAGGCTATCCAAGACATGTAACTTTACCATATCTAACGGATCTCGAATTGCCGTTAAGTTATACGCTTTGTTCCACCTAACCAACTGATCAATATAACTGACAAGTATATCAAGCTGTTTCTTAGTCACACCTAGTGATAAAGAATGGCTACCTTTATCTATCAGATTGCGCCATTGAGTGTGGCTTTGGTTCTGATTAAAAAACGTCGTTGGAGCAGTTATCACTATACTGCCAAGTCTATGGTCGACTTCATTTTATGTTTCTTTAGATAAATTAGCAGCAAAGAAAGCGCGGCTGGCGTCACACCTTGAATTCGGCTAGCCATCCCTAAATTTTCGGGGCGAATATCCTCTAGTTTGGCGGTAGCCTCATTAGATAACCCATGAATGCCACGATAGTTAAAATCTACAGGGATTACCGTAGACTCACTTCTTTTTAGACGCTCTACATCCTCTTTTTGTCGATCTATATACCCAGCGTACTTAACACCAATTTCTATCTGTTCCCCTATTGTTGAGTCTACCTGTGGTAGTTTTGCAACTTTATGGAGCTTTGAGTAACTTAACTCAGGACGTTTTAGTATATCTAATAAATTAGTATCTTTGCTCAAAGGCTTGTCCAATAATGTTTCTATTTTTTTGCCCAGGTCATTTTTCAAGGTTATTTTGGTGTCTCTCATTAAGCCTTTACGTTGTTCTATGGCTTCACATTTTTCATTAAATGACCGCCAGCGCTCTTCGCCCACTAAACCAAGGCTATGGCCAATCTCTGTTAAGCGTTGATCGGCATTATCTTCGCGCAGCAACAACCTATACTCCGCTCGGCTAGTAAACATCCTATACGGCTCTTGAGTGCCATTAGTCACTAGGTCATCTACCATTACGCCTAGGTAGGCTTGATCTCGACCTGCTGTCCATGATTCCTTGCCTAAGGCTTTTAAGCCAGCGTTTGCGCCTGCCAGTAAACCTTGCGCTGCAGCTTCCTCATAACCGGTGGTACCATTAATTTGCCCAGCAAAATATAACCCACTAATAAGCTTTGTTTCTAACGTAGCTTTTAGATCTTGTGGATTAAAATAATCATATTCAATTGCGTAGCCTGGCCTGATTATGTGGGCATGTTCAAACCCTACAATAGACCTTACAAATTTTAATTGCACATCAAACGGTAAACTAGTAGAAATACCATTAGGATAAAGCTCTATGCTACTTAGCCCTTCTGGCTCAACAAAGATCTGATGACTGTCCTTGTCTGCGAAACGCATTATTTTATCTTCAATCGAAGGACAATAGCGCGGCCCAACGCCTTCGATAACCCCTGCGTATAATGGAGAACGATCCAAACTATCCCGAATCATATTATGGGTATTAACGTTGGTATGAGTGATGTGGCACGGTACTTGTTGTGGATGATCACTTGCTTTACCCATCATAGACATGACTGGAATAGGTGTATCTCCTGGTTGCTCTTGCATCACACTAAAATCTACAGTACGTTTATCGATTCTTGGTGGAGTTCCAGTTTTCAACCGCTCTATGCGAAACGGTCTTTCTCTAAGCCTTTGAGCTAGGGCATTTGCTGGCGGATCACCAGCACGACCACCTTGGCTTTGCTGCATACCAATATGGATAATTCCTCCTAGAAAAGTACCTGTAGTCATAACAACCTGTTGAGCGTAAAAACTTACACCCATGTTGGTTTTGGCACCGATTACTTGATCTTGATCAATAATTAGATCGTCTACAGATTGCTGAAATATATAAAGATTTTTCTGCTGTTCAAGGATTTGTCTAATTGCACTACGATATAAACTTCGGTCAGCTTGTGCCCTTGTTGCTCTCACAGCTGGGCCCTTGCGGGAGTTTAATACCCGGAATTGGATGCCCGCTAAGTCTGTTGCTCTAGCCATTGCACCATCGAAGGCATCTATTTCCCGTACCAGATGACTCTTACCTATGCCACCAATTGCTGGATTGCATGACATTTGACCTAAGGTGTCCATGTTATGGGTCAAAAGTAGTGTGTTAGCCCCCAAGCGAGCGCTAGCTAGGGCTGCTTCGGTTCCAGCATGTCCACCGCCAATTACAATGACATCAAAACGTGAGGGGAAATCCACGATCTATTCCTTACAAAATTGTTACGAAGTTACAGGTTCTTAGTATAGCGTTTTTAAAGCCTTTAATAAATCGCCAGAATTTTGGCGTTTCTTAAATCCTAGTTAGTTATTCTATGTAAAGAAGTATATATATATTATATTATTATTGTTATTACTATTAAGCAGCCTATATTTTATGTACAAGTTTAAAAAAGTTAATTAAAACAGTAATTTAAAGTGATGATAAAGCTGTTAATTTAAGGTTAATATTGGGTTTGTAGGCTGACCATTATGTGTGTGTAACTAACCTAGTTATACACAGGTGGATGTTATACACAGATTAGATATTCTTAGGATCGCATGTTATTAACAACCTTTAAGGGTAAAACTCTGGTTGATTTTATTATTTCTAATGGCTATCAGGTGAATTGTGCATATAGCTGTGGATAGTGTGGATAACTCTTTTAGCTTCACAGAGCGTTTACACTGTTGAGATCTTTTGCGTTGGATAAGTTGATCGAGATTTCAGCTATAGTCTGGATAAGGTGTGTGTAACTATTTTTGATATAATTCTGTTAAATTATCTTTTTGGTTACAATAAGCGCTTCATTCTATTTTAATGGCAGCATAATCGTAAAAAATATGATTATTTAGTGATAATTTTTAGAGCAGTGAATACACAGATGATCCTCATTTTTAAAGAAAAAGCATTTCTTAAGCTTGGCAAAAAAATGTTATTCAAAAAACTAGTTTTAGTGTGCTTTCAGGGGTCTGCATGGAGTTGTACAATTAATTGAACATAGACTACTGTCCAGTAATCAACAACAAAATGAGGGTGGCTCAGCCGCTGTGGTTCTCAAGTGGGGTTGATGGGCAGCCGTAAACGGGGCTAGGAAGCCAGTTAAATTGAGCTTACAAAGATATTAGGCCTTATTCTAGTTCAGATAAGGCTGGCCCTTAGTAACCCTGTTAGATGTGATTTTGGCTAGGACATAAACTTGATTAATGCTTTGAGCATTATTTATATGGACGTATCTTAACAATACAATAGAATAACTAATTAGATTAAATAGCAACGTTATGTCGCCTACACTGGGATAAAATTCAGTTAGGCTGTATTACCTTTACTTTTATGGAAACAAGTAAGAGACGGCACTTTTCACGTGCTCGTCTCTTTGTTTAAAGGTGAACGATAGGTCAGTTGTTATGCTTTCGAAATTAAGAGGGATTAACCTATAAAGCTCATCAGCAAATATATAGCCAACAGAACCGTTACCCATATCACCATACTGCCCGCAGGATGATCACGAGAAAGTAAGCTACTGGCGCCCACATTTCGTCGAGCGAGGTAACTTAATCCAGAATCGAGCTTGGACAGAAAGGCTTGGCGTAAGGCGCCATCTATTTTCCAAATTATAGTAAACATTCGGCGTAATAGTAATGCGAAAAAACGGCGATAGGTCCAGTCGAAATCTAAGGTAATAGTGAGCGTTCGTTTCATCAAAGGAAGCATGATAAAAAAAGCAAAGCCTGAGAATAGCAACAGCTGCAACATTTGCACAACGTGAGTCACAGTATAGGGCACATAAGTAACCTCATAAGGTAACATTGCATATAAATATTCGGGCCAGACTCCCAGACCGATACAAATACTTGCAAACAGAATCATTGCTAATCTCATACTCCAAGGAGGATCCGAGGGGCGCAAACCTGAATCTTTTTGAAAAAATACAAACCAGGGAAATTTAATTCCAGCATGAAGGAAGACCCCAGCTGATGCAGCCATTAGCATAAACCAGACTAACGTTAGACTTTCATCTGCAGCCGCTTGACTGATCATAGACTTACTGATGAACCCTGAGGTCAGTGGAAATGAGGAAATCGACAGTGCACCAATGATACTGCAAATGGCTGTGAGCGGCATACTCTGAAATAGTCCTCCTAAATCAGTGCACTTGCGCCTGCCAGTCATGTAAAGAACGGATCCAGCCGACATTAGCAACAATCCCTTGTAGATGATGTGTGTGAACGCGTGCGCGGCAACACCGTTCAACGCCATTTCCGTACCAATGCCCACACCAGTCACCATAAAGCCCACTTGATTGACGATGCTGTAAGCGAGAATTCTGCGCATGTCATTTTCTAGCAGGGCATATATAATGCCATAAAATATCATGAATACGCCGATAAAAATGAGAACTTCAGACCCGGGGAAACCGCGTAGCAAAACATATACAGCTGCTTTAGTGGTAAAAGCTGAAAGAAATACTGCGCCACTAAAAGAAGCTTCCGGGTAGGCATCAGATAGCCATGCCGATAAAGGGGGTGCAGCAGCGTTAATAAGGAAGCCCATGAGAATAAAAATGGTACCGAATGTATTCGGTGCCATTGCGGTAAATGCAGTTGAGCCCGTGTCTACAATATGTGACAATATTCCTATCAATAATAGTGTTCCGCCGAAAACGTGGATGAGGAAATATCGCATCGAAATCTGATACGAACGTTTTCCACCAGCCGAAAGAACAACTAATGTTGATGCAACAGCCATTATTTCCCAAAAAATAAACAGGCTTATTAGGTCTCCAGCAAAGACGACGCCAATGGCACTGCCAGCATAGACAAATACTGAAGCTAATTCCAATACTCGCTTTTGCTTAAGGGCAAACAGGCTTCCACCAAATGTCATTATAGAAAAAACAGTGGCGAAGAGACGGCTTAGTGAATCACTTTGAATAAAGGCAAGATTGTAATCTAACATAGGGACAGTAGAGAAAGTGCCGTTTGGCAAGCTCCATACCAAGTAAAGTGTTAACAGTGGCAAGCCTAATGTAAGTATAGGTCTCAGTCTTTGACCTACAATCGGCAGTATGAACGCACCAATAATTAGCACCAAGCCTGGCGGCAAGTCACTCATTGTCATAATAGGTGTCCTTTCGCTTTAAAAGTAGACCAAGTGCCTTAGCAAAAAGTACCATGCTGATACAGGTCACAAGCGCAAACCAGGAAAAGAAGCCAAACGTACCGTCTATTTGGAAGTAAGGGTGAGCGTGAATAAAAAAATCAGCCATGACGAGCAAAAATAACATGGCAATACCGCCTCGCCAAAGTAAGCGTATGGTCTTTTCTCTAACTAGCCAATGTTTCTCTTGGTCATTCATACTTTCTCTCCAATCTGTGTTTTTAACAGAAGGCAGTACACAATTGTTTTTAACAAACGGCAACAATCAAATGCAGGCGACAAAACTATTGACGGCGATTTTTTATAGTTCTGAGTGTCTAGACACTGAGTCATTTCATTAGTTTCCATGAGTCGATTGCTGAGGTTCTAAAATAGCAGAAGCCAATTCGTAAAGAGGGTTGGGGTAGATAAACAAGACCAAACAACCCAAAGCTGCAATGCCTATTGCGATCAATGAAGCAGTAGGGGCTTCTTTTATTTGAACTTTGGCAGTAGCCACTCCGTGCTCATTTTTAGCTGGACTAATGGAGAAAAAAGCGTGAAAAGGTATTGGCATCAAATAGGCAATATTGAGCAGTGAACTGAGCATTAAGATGACCATAATAATTAATTGGTCAGTTTCTAATGTAGCCATCAACAAGTACCACTTGCTCCATGTTCCACCTGTGGGAGGCAACCCAATAATGCTAAGACTACCAATAAAGAACGCCACCATAGTAAAAGGCATTTGCCTACCCAGACCTCGCATTTCACTGATGTTACTTTTATGTGCGGCAACCAAAATTGCACCAGCACAGAAGAATAAAGTAATTTTTCCAAAAGCATGCATTGCTATATTCATTGAACTTGCGATAACGCCTGATGATGTTGCCAAGAGCACACCAATAGTAATATAGCCCAGCTGGCTAACTGTTGAGTAAGCAAGCCTTGCTTTTAAATTGTCTTGTCGCATAGCAACGAAAGAGGCAAGCAATACTGAAGCGCCAGCTAGGTATAGCAAAAACTGTGTAGTTGGTAAAACAATTAATAAATCGAGGCCAAAAATAAACATGCCAACTTTCATTACGGTGAAAACACCAGCCTTAACTACAGCCACTGCATGCAGTAAAGCACTAACTGGCGTTGGTGCGACCATTGCTGCAGGTAGCCACCGATGGAAGGGCATAATGGCCGCCTTACCAATGCCAAAAATAAATAATACTAAAATTATACCTAGCAAAGTAGTGTTTGCATCTACTGGAAATACGCCACCTTGAGTGAAATCTAGCGTACCAGCGATTACCCAAGTGCCAAGTATTGCAAATAGAAAAAATGCGACCGATGTACTGAGTAGAATGCCAAGGTAGACCCGCCCACCTTTTTTTGCAGCGTCTGTTCCAGCATGAGTGACAAGGGGGTAGGTAGAGAGCGTGAGTACTTCATAAAAGATAAACAGGGTAAACAAGTTATCTGCAAAGGCAACCCCCATGACACTGCCTATGGCAATGGCAAAGCAACAAAAAAACCGTGTTTGATGGTCTTCATTATGGCCACGCATATAACCAATGGAATAGATAATAGTCACAAACCAGAGGAAGCTAGCGATTAACGCAAAGATCATCCCTAATGGTTCCACAGAGAAACTCAAACTTAATCCAGGTAAAACCTGCAGCCAATGGACAGCGATAGTTTCACCAGCATCTAAACCTAGATAAATAGTAACCACTGCATAAAAGACGCATAGGCTGGTAGCAAGGCTAACAGCTTCCCGTAAATTTGGATGGCGCCTAAAGGCGACGATGAAAAGCGTGGCAAAGATGGGTAAAAGAATACACAGCTGCAGCAAGGTTTCTAATGAGAAAATCATTGCGCAACTCCGAATAAGCTTTTGGCTGCGCTGGCAGCAATTTCCACACTGAAGCGTGTATCAATACCAAAGTACACGTTAGCACTCACCAGAAGCCAAACCGGAACAAGAATAGCCATTGGTGCTTCTTTAACTGGCTGCTGACCCAAAATGGGGGCCTTAAAATAAGCGGTCTCAACAATACGCCATACATAGATAACAGCCAATAAAGAACCCAGTAAAACTAGTCCGGCTAACCACCACCAACCTTTTTCGATAGCGGCCACAACTAAATACCACTTACTTACAAAGCCAACCGTTAGCGGCACCCCAATAAGGCTTAAACCACCCACTACAATGGCAGCCACCGTTAAAGGCATTTGCCGACCTAAACCTTGCAAGTCATTAATTTTGCTACTACCAACACGGTACATGATGGCAACTAAGGCCATGAATAGCGCACCTTTCATCAATGCATGATTAAACATGTGCAGCAGCATTGCAGTTAATCCAGCAGGTGTAGAAAGACTGAATCCGACAATCATATAACCCACTTGAGCCACACTAGAGTATGCAAATACATGCTTTATATTATCTTGATAAATAGCCACTGTAGACGCAATGAATATGCCTAACAAACCCATCACCAAAAACATTGTTTCAATCGGTAGGGTAGTAAACGAAAACGAAATACCGAAGATTGAAAAAGTGAAACGAATCAGTAGGTAAGCAGCCACCTTGGTGGAGGTAGCGGCAAAAAAAGCAGTTACAATTGAGGGTGCATAAGCATAGGCATTTGGCAGCCAAAAATGCAGGGGAAATAATGCGAGTTTTAAGCACACACCTACAATAAAAAATACATAAGCAGTAGTAATGGTGCGGGTTTCTGCCACTTCAGGTAAACGCACTGCAAGGTCGGCCATGTTGAGTGTCCCCGTCATCTGGTACATGAGGCCTATACCAATAAGGATAAAAGTAGCACCTATGGTTCCCATGATGAGGTACTGAAAGGATGCCCAAAGCGCACGCCGGTCTTTACCAAGCGCAATTAACGAGTAGGCTGACAGTGAGGATATTTCTAGGAAAACAAAAACATTGAACGCATCACCAGTGGTTACGATACCCAACATCCCAGATAGTGACAGTAAGTATAGAATATAAAAAAGAGGCTGTTTATCTTTAGGTATTTCTTTTTCTATGCTGGTTTGCGCTGCCAGTAATACCACAGTACTGATGCCAGATATGATTAGGGCAATAAACGCGTTCAGCTTATCAATACGGTATTCAATCCCCCATGGTGGGCTCCATCCGCCTAATTCATAACTAATGGTGCCAGCTGTCATCACTTGCTGAAGCAAAAGAATGCTAATGATAAACGCTAACGAACTAGCGAAGAGTGCAAATAACCAAACTAGTTTTGGCCTTCTGAGGATCAAACAGGCCGGGGCTGCTATTAGCGGCACTATAACTTGCAATATGGGGAGGTGCACTAACACTACTGATGTTCCTTGTCTTGATTGACCATAGCCTGGTTATCCATGGCTTGAATTTCATCCTCGTCAATAACACCATAGGCTTCTTTAATCCTTATGATCAGCGCAAGCCCCAAAGCAGTCGTTGCTATACCCACTACAATGGCGGTCAAGATTAGAACATGAGGAAGTGGATTAGAGTAAAGTATGATGCCTTCTTGCCATATTGGTGCAGTCGCTCCCTCAACCTTTCCAACGCTAATATAAAAAATAAAAACAGAGGTTTGAAAAATATTTAGGCCAATAATTTTTTTGATAAGGTGGCCATGAGCTATGATGATATAAAAACCAATCATCATTAAAACGATCACTACCCAGTAATTATAAAGGCCTAGTATCATTGTCATAAAGACGCACCTTTATTAGCCTGTTGATATTCTCTGCGCGCAGAAAAACTAAAAAATATGATGATCATGACGGACGCAACCGTTAAACCGACACCCAGCTCAATTATCAGAATGCCCAAATGTTGCCCAGCAATAGGGTCGGCAGCCAACACACTATAATCCAGAAAGCTGCCACCATTTATCATTGACACCACGCCTACGCTTCCATAAAGGAGTACGCCAAGGGCTGATAATAATTGCACAAAAGGCTGTGTGATCACTCTTCGTGCTGCACTTAGGCCAAATAACATTGCATACATAATGATCGCTGCAGCAAATATAACGCCAGCTTGAAACCCCCCACCAGGACCGTAATCACCGTGGAACTGCACATAAAAAGCATAAAGTAGAATAAATGGAATCATCGTTTTTATAGCAACGCGCAAGATCAAATGCTTCTCATGCATTGAGTCATTAATTGCTTCAATTGCGGCATCATCTTTAGGGCGCTGGGCAACCGATAACAATGCCAAAACACCAATTCCAGCCGTAAATATCACCGTAACTTCGCCAAAGGTGTCAAACCCTCTATAGCTTGCCAGTACAGAAGTGACCATATTGGGGACACCAATCTCCTTCATCGAATCATAAATATAACGAGGAGCGACATGGTTGTGAACGGCAGCATCTGCAGAACCAAAATAGGGCATGTCGAAGGTTCCATAAATTAGCAAACCACCAGTTATAGCCACTAAAATCAACGCTAAAAGAGGCTTGTGGCTTGCTTCATGTTCCGTTCGCCCAGTCATGGCTACAGTTGTTAGCATTAAGAGTGTGGAAATGCCGGCACCAACAGAGGCCTCTGTAAAAGCAACATCTACAGCGTCCATAGCAACGAAGAAGCTGGCAGACACAAGGCCATAAATACCTGCCAGCATGACAACGGCAAACATATCTTTAATTTGATTGACCGCAAGGGCAATACCAACCAAAAGTGTCAGTAAGACAATATCGACTAAGATTTCGATGTTTTATCTCCTGAGGCTGAAGCGCTCTCCAAGTCCTTTATATGCAAATCTACCAGCGGAGGTAAATTGTTTAAAGCTGCAGCCTGACCTAGGGCATGACTGGCTGCGGGGCTAATAAACAGCGTCATTAAAAGAATAAGTATGAGTTTTATAATCACCAGCATTTCAGGATTTTGTAGCATTAAACCAATAAGTATCATGGTGGCAGCTAAAGTATCTGTTACTCCTGCTGCATGCATACGGGTATAGAAGTCTGGAAATCGCAATATACCTACACCGCCTGAGAGGCACAAAAAACTACCAATTAAGAGAAAAAAAGCACTCAGTAAACTAAGGACACCTTCCATTACGGTACTCTCTTTACTAGATCAGCCACTTGGCCATTATGTTTAGAGTTAAAAGCGTCAGATAGGCGCAGCACCCCGATAACACTGATAAAGTTAATCAGCGCATAGACCATAGCGATATCTAAAAACTCAGGGCGGCCCATCACAAAACCCAAAAGAGAAATAAGTAGCACCGTCTTAGTGCCAAACATATTGACGGCTAGAATTCTGTCGTACAGGCTAGGGCCGGCTGCAGCCCTAATAACGGCCAGTATCATGGCAACAAGAATTGCCAAAGTTGCTGCGATTACCATGATTGCTCCAGTTTACTAACCCGGCTATCCATATCTCCAGACTCGAGTGACTCAATATTTTCTTGAATTAATGCATGCACCATTATTTCATCATTTACTAAACCTAGCGCCACAGTGCCAGGTGTTAGTGTAATTGAATTTGCGTAGATCACCTTTCCCACATCAGTGGTCTGGCTTGCTTTAATTACTTTTACTGTGGGTGTAATTGTTTTGTTACCAAGCCATATGTGTTTAACCACTGTTAAATTGGCGACCACGATTTCTTTGATAAGCCACAAACCAAAACGCGGGTACTCTAGTGACAGGTGAATTGTTTGCGACTCATGGTCCACAACATCCATACGATGAGCAATTAACACAACGATGGCAATAGAGGCTGCACCCAGGGCAAGAATTAAATAATTATAGTGGCCAGAGTTAAGCAACCAAAATAGTAATAGAATAATTGAAAGGCTTATTTTATGACGCATAGTTTTTTACTCGTACTGTCGCCCAATGTTACCAGCCATTGAACAGCATTTATCTCTATTGGATGATTAATTGAAAGGTTGATATTTAATGGTGAAGGGCTCACGCCATGTTTGCTGCAAAACTTTAATATTGAGCCAGCGACGAGAATGACCTTTTCTTTCTATAATTACATGGATTAAAACAAAAGCAATTTTAAGGTAAGGTGACTAATGCACAACTAATGGCTTTATTATATTCGATATAATCTGATAAGTCAGCGGTTGTAATAGAACTAAATGATAGGTGCGCCAGATCAAGAGCTGCAGGCGAGTAAACTACTTAAACAGGTCCACCTTAGCGACAGGCTAATAGGGCTAGGTTTTGGTAGTTTATATGCATCTGCCAAAGAACGCTGCTATGACTATAAAAAGCAAAAGTTATGAATAAAAAAGGCCCAAAATTCAAGGGTGATCTTAGGCCTTTTTACAAGGGGTGCTACCTTGGATTTAAGAAAAAATCGCTTTAAAAATGTAGAAAAATATAATAGCCAAGATTGCACCAGCTGGAAGTGTGATCACCCAAGAGGTAAAGATAGTTGCAACAATACGCAAGTTAATCGCAGCTAGCCCTCGGGCTAAACCCACCCCCAATACCGCGCCCACTAAAGTGTGTGTAGTTGATATAGGTAAGCCTATACCCGAGGCAAGTACAACAGTTGCAGAGGCACCTAAGGTGGCTGCAAAGCCTCGACTAGGGGTTAGCTCTGTAATCTTTGTGCCGATGGTGGCCATAACCTTATAGCCATATGTAACCAGACCAATAACAATACCCACTCCACCCACTAACAATATCCAAGCAGGCATACTGGATTTGGCTGTTACGGCACCAGATTTAATAGTGGCGATGGCCGCAGCCATCGGACCAACAGCATTGGCTACATCATTAGAACCGTGGGCAAAAGCCATAGCGCAGGCTGTAAATACCATTAGTACAGCAAAGACCTTTTCTACGTTAGCAAAGCGATCTTCTGCTTCAATGGCCTCGATACGCTTAACACGGGTTAACATTATGCCACCCACTATAGAAACTAAAATACCTGCTGCGGCTGCTACTAAAGACATTTCGAAGTAGTTTAGGGTAAAGCCAATATCTTTTAGTACGTGCTTTAAACCTTTGATTAAAGTGACCATGGTGATCATAAAGCCCACCATAAACATGTACACGGGCACGTAGCGTTTTGCATTTTCAAACGGTGCTTCAGTGTCTAAAATAAGCCGCTGAACACTTTTAAATAACATATAGGAAATTGTACCCGCTAGTACGGGTGAAACGATCCAACTGGCAGCGATAGTACCTACTTTGCTCCAATTCACGGCATCTACAGAAATAGCAACCGCAGCAAAGCCAACAATGGCGCCAACAATGGAATGAGTGGTAGATACGGGCCAACCAAGAATGGAAGCAATCAATAGCCAGGTCCCGGCTGCAAGTAGCGCTGATAGCATACCGTAAACTAGATACTCAGGTGTGCCCTGTAAGGTTAGTGGGTCAATAATTCCCTTACGAATGGTGGCTGTAACTTCGCCACCTGCTAAGTAAGCGCCAGCAAATTCAAAAATCATGGCGATGATGATGGCCTGCTTTAACGTAATAGCGCCAGAACCCACTGAAGTTCCCATGGCATTAGCGACATCATTTGCGCCTACACCCCAAGCCATAAACACACCAAAGATGATGGCTAGAATAAGTAAGATTTGACCATATTCGTTTAAAACTTCCATAATATTTTCTCGAAGCTATGTAGGTGTAAGTTATCGATATTTGTTGTCGTACATATGCCTGTGCTTAACGAGCGATGATGACCTGAATCTGCTCGCCAGCACTTTGTGCACGATCGGCTAAATTGCCAATGGTTTCGATTGTTTTATACATAAACATGGCATCTACAGGGGGTAAGTCTGCTTCAATTTCATGTAATTTTGCGCGTAAGGTAATTTGACGCTTATCATTCTTGTCTTCTGCTTTTTCCAGTTTGGTAATGCAGCGGTTAATACGATCAATTTCACGGCCACCAAACCCTGATCCAATGAGCTCATCAAGCTCATCAATCACTACCTTGGCCTCTACAGCCACTGCTACGGCAGATTTTACGTATGCAGTCATATCTGTAGCAATCTTTTTAGGCACCACTTGCTTCCGGCCTAACATGATGCCGGCAATATCTTTTGCAGTGTTGCAAATTTTATCTTGCTTGCTTAATAATTGAATTAGATCGGAACGGTTGATTGGCATGAATAAGCTTTTTGGCAGGTGCAGCCGGATGTCTTGTTTTTGGTTATCAGCGTCCCCTTCCAACTTAGCAATTGAATTATAAGTAGCTTCTACAGTTCCCCAGTCCTCTTTAATTACAGCTTGAAAGAAAGGGATTAATAGCTCTACACACTGCAGCGACGTGTGCATATGATTTTGTAACGGTTTAATAGGTGAATGGCCAAATAAGCTAAGTATGGGATTTGCCATGTTAACCTCCTCTATGGGTAATAATAGTGCCTTAGTTAGCGCGCATTATAGGCACCCTTTGTTAAGGCAATATAAAGATTATCAGTTTATTTATAATTTACTAGTGTGAGTCGACAAGGGAATCGTGATTGTGAAAGTAGACCCCTGATTTAACTTACTT
Source organism: Candidatus Njordibacter sp. Uisw_056 (assembly GCF_047730085.1). Taxonomy (NCBI): domain Bacteria; kingdom Pseudomonadati; phylum Pseudomonadota; class Gammaproteobacteria; order Pseudomonadales; family Candidatus Njordibacteraceae; genus Candidatus Njordibacter; species Candidatus Njordibacter sp. Uisw_056. Next base: position 2,972,914 of record NZ_CP159830.1, read on the forward strand.
TTTAGTTGCAATCGCCCTTTATGGCTTTGCACTATATGTTTAACAATGGCAAGGCCAAGGCCAGTTCCACCAAGAGATTGTGAGCGGGCTTTATCAACTCGATAAAAACGCTCAAAGATACGTTCTTGATCAGACTCATTAATACCCAAGCCGTTGTCTTTCACTGCCAGTACTGCTAACCCTTCAGTAACTGTAAGGGCCACAGTAACTGTTCCCTTTGCTGCGGTGTATTTAATGGCGTTATCAATAAGGTTGGTGGCCATTTGCCCTAAAGCATTGTCATCACCCAATAACGTCACCGGGCCATCTTTTGTTTGCAGCTCCAAAGTGACTTGTTGGGTCTGAGCTACTGCCTGTAAGTTAGCACACACCCTTTGTACTACTCGTTGTAAGTCTACTTGAGTGTTATAGGCTTCATCGTTGCTTTCTAGCCGAGACAAAGCTAATAAATCTGACACTAAGGCAGATAAACGGATAGATTGGCCATGAATCTTGCGCATAAACCGCTGCTGGATAGCGTGATCTATTGTGTCATCTTCTATTAAGGTTTCTGCAAAACCACGAATAGCGGTAATAGGTGTTTTCAGTTCGTGGGAAGCGTTAGCAACAAAGTCTGCGCGCATTTTGTCAATACGCTGAACGGCAGTAATGTCTTGTAGTACTAAAATTGCGTCAGCCCGGTGGGATTGTTTTAACAAAGTGACATGTAATCGGTAGTGACGTGAAAATGTATAGCCATCAAGCTGGATGGTTTGCTCTACGCTGGTTTGTTGTTGTTGGCATTGTCTAAACGCTTGGTCAAGGTTGTCCGACCCATCTATGTCTTTTAACGCTTGGCCTAAGCAACGTTCACCACTGGTGCGCAGCATACGACAAGCAGCAGCATTAACGTGAGTAATAAGGCCTTCACTGGTCACAGTGATAACGCCTTCGTTCATACTTTTAAGGATAGTGGAGAGCTGGTCCCGTTCTGTTTTTATGATATCGAAGCGCTGGGATGAAATATCAGCCATTTGATTAAGTGAGCGAGCCAAATCGCCTATTTCGTCACGCCTCTGGCTTGGAATCCGTAACTGATAGCGGCCGTGAGCATAGTTTTTAGCAATGAGTGTCATTTGCCTAAGGGGCCGAGCAAAACTCATTGCCAACCAATACCCAATAAATAAAGCAATCAATGCTGTAAGGCTGGCAGCGATGATAATAACTCGGCGCAAATAATTGATCTCTTCATCAATACGTTGTGTAGGCAATGCTGTGCGGATGTAACCCAGATTACCACTGCTGGCCATGGCTGAAACAGCAACATACAACATTGGTTTTTGTAAGGTTTTACTATAGCGTCGTGATTGCCCTATGTCAGCTGTATTAGCGGCAATGATTTCTGGTCGATAGCGGTGATTATCCATTTCTGAAGCATTGAATTCAGAATCTGCAATAACCACCCCGTCTTTTGTTAGTAGCGTAACTCGAGTATCAGTACGTTGGCCAATTTGCTTCAATGTTTGTTGTATTTGGCTTTGGGTTTGTTGACCAGTATTAGCAAACGACTGTTGTAATATAAAGGCCTGACTCGAAAGGTTATTACTGATATCTCGCAAACTGGCTTGCTCTATTTGCCGCTGAACCATTAGGCCAACAATCAAAATACTAAACAATATGACGACAGCAAAACCTGCGTAAAGTCGCAAGAATATTGGTGAGTGGCGCATGCTAATGTAATTCGCTTTCTAGGGTTTCAGTATAGTTAGGATCGCAACGATAGCCCACACCCCTTATGGTCTCTATTGCTGATGCCGCCTTACCTAACTGTTTTCGGACACCACGGATATGAACATCAACATTACGATCGACCACCTCAGACTCTTCCCCCAAGGCAGAAAGTATGAGCTGCTCCCTTGAAAAGGCACGACCAGGTTGTGCCATTAAGGTATGTAAAAGTTTAAACTCGGTGGTGGTCAGTTTTAATGGTTGGCCATTCAAACTGCAGTTATAGGTATCAAGATCTAGTGACAAAGACCCCATAGTAAGTATGTGTGTGGTGGGTCGCCTACGTAAAGCTACTTTAATTCGAGCCAACAGTTCAGCCTGACTAAAAGGCTTGGTCATATAATCATCTGCACCCTGGCTAAGGCCACCAATAACATCAGCTTCTTCACTTCGCGCGGAAAGCATGATGATGGGTATTGCTTGGGTTTTAGCGTCTGCTTTAAGTCGTTCACACACCTGCATACCATTCAGGTTTGGCAGCATAATATCAAGTAATATTAAATCAGGGGTTTGTGTTTGCGCTAGCTTCAAGCCTTCAACACCATCACTGGCGAGGGTAACCAGGTAGCCAGCCTTTTTAAGGTTGTAGGCTATAATCTCTTGGATATCAACTTCATCTTCAATACATAAAATGTGGTGTGCGCTGGACATAAATAGTTATTTCCCAATACAAAATGATCCAAAAATACGGCCTAATAAGTCATCACTAGTAAAGCTGCCGGTAATTTCGTTCAAACACTCTTGAGCTAAACGTAAGTCTTCAGCTAAGAGCTCCCCAGCCTGGCTGTAAGCCAGCTGATTAGCACCATCGTGCAGTAGTAATTTACATCTCTTGAGGGCGTCAAGGTGTCGTCTGCGTGCACTAAAGCCACCCTCTAATGTTGCTTGATAACCAACGGCTTGTTTTAGCTGGCTGCGCAATAGATCTAACCCCTGACCATGCTTCGCACTTAGATAGATACAGTCTACACCATCAACTTGTGTTAGGTTAGGCAAGCTGTTTGAGAGGTCTATTTTATTGCGAACTAAGGTAAGTTGGTTAGGCATAGGCTGTTGGCCCATTAACCCTTGCCAGTGGTCTTGTGGCGAGGTGTTATCCTGGGCATCTTGCAACAATAAAATTTGATCAGCTTGGCCAATAGCGTCAATCGCACGCGCAATACCAATTTTCTCTACCTTGTCTGGGCTCTCACGTAAGCCAGCAGTATCCAAAATATGTAGAGGCAAGCCATCAATGTTGATAGATTCCTTTAAAATATCGCGTGTTGTCCCTGCAATGTCTGTAACGATAGCGCGCTCTTGTCCTGCTAGGGCGTTAAGTAAGCTAGATTTGCCAGCGTTGGGTGCGCCAGCAATGACAACTTGCATGCCTTCTTGCATTAGGCTGCCCTGGTGGGCCTGTTGCAGTAAGTGATCTAGGTCTGACTGAGCGTTGTGTAAAAGAGAAGCTACTTTACCGTCAGCTAAAAAATCAATTTCTTCTTCTGGGAAGTCGATTGCCGCTTCCACATAGAGGCGCAAATATATAAGGCTTTCAACCAAGGTATTAATATGGGCTGAGAACACCCCTTTTAATGATCGCAATGCGTTTCTTGCCGCTTGTTCTGAGCTAGCATCTATTAAATCTGCAATTGATTCTGCTTGGGCAAGGTCCATTTTATCATTTAGAAAGGCACGTTCAGAAAACTCTCCAGGCCTGGCTAAACGAGCGCCTAATTGTGTGAGCTCACGCTGTAGTAAATCCATAACCACTTGTCCACCATGGCCTTGAAATTCAAATACGTCCTCACCGGTAAAGGAGTCTGGTGCTTTAAAATAAATGCTTATGCCGGCATCAATTTGTTCGCCTTGGGTATCTAAAAATGCGCCATAATGGGCATGACGAACTATGCCTTGGCTACGGCTTAGTGCTTGACCATAGGCTAAAGCTTTAGGCCCAGATAAGCGAATAATGCCCACACCACCGCGCCCGGGAGGCGTGGCCTGTGAACAAATAGTATCTAGATCTGATTGCAAGGTAGTTAGCACTCCTGTGACAACAAAAACGGGGCTTAATCAATACAAAAAAGGCCTCACTAGGAGGCCTTTGTAACATGTTTAGAGCATTAGGTTAATTTTTACGCTCAGCCATGACTTTTTCAATTCGTTTGGTAATTATATATTGTTGCGTGATAGACAAGACGTTGTTGCACACCCAATACAAAACAAGACCCGCAGGAAACCAAAGGAAAAAGATAGTGAACACAATAGGTAACATCTTCATTATCTTAGCCTGCATTGGGTCCGGAGGTGTCGGATTAAGCATTTGCTGAATGAACATGGTGGCACCCATGAGCAGTGGTAATACAAAATAAGGGTCCTGTACGGAAAGGTCTTGGATCCAGAGGAAAAATGGTGCATGACGTAGCTCAACAGTCTCCATCAACATCCAATATAAGCCAATAAATACAGGCATCTGGATAATAATAGGGAAACAACCACTTAAAGGATTAGCCTTTTCCCGTTTGTATAATTCCATCATCCCTTGCGACATTTTAGATCGATCGTCGCCAAACTTTTCTTTTAATTTGGCAATTTCAGGCGCCAGCGCTCTCATCTTAGCCATTGAGCGATAAGAAATAGCCGATGGGTAAAAGAAGAATGCTTTAACACATAGGGTGACCAATAAGATGGCCACACCCCAGTTGCCTGCAAACCCAAACATGGTGTTCAACAACCAGAATAATGGTTGTGAAACCCACCATAACCAACCGTAGTCAACCACCAAGTCTAGGTTCTCGGAAATTGCTTCAAGGTCTGCTTGAATCTTAGGGCCAGCATAAAAGTCAGCCGATGTGGCACCAGACTGTCCCGCCTGTAACTCTAAAGCAGGGCTAACAAAACCAGCAATATAGTTATTTTTGCTAACCCGTGTGCTGTAGTTGTGTTGCTGCTCTGGGTTAGGTACCCAAGCAGTTACAAAGTAATGTTGTAACATGCCGACCCAGCCACCGGGCGCGGTGCGCTTTAGATTGGCATCGTCCATGTCATCAAAGTCATACCGATAGTACTTGTCATCTGGAAAAGAAAAAGCGGGGCCGAGGTAAGCAGACATGCCCATACCCCCAGACGCACTAGGGTCTGCAGAGCGGTCACGTTTAATTTGGCCAAATAAATTAGCAGACCAAGGCTGGTTGCCACGGTTGTCAACAGCGTAGGTTAAGTTGATTAGATGGCTGCCCCGATTAAAGGTGTAGATCTTGTTGATCACTGCGCCACTTTCGTCCGTAATGCTTAATACAACCTCTAAACTCTGCTCGCCGTCAAGTAATTCGTATGTTGATTTTGCAGCCTTAAAGATTGGCCGAGACTTAATGTCGGTACCGTTAAGGCCAACTAGCCCACTTTGAGCCACATAAGTGCGCTGTTGGTTTTGTTCTAACAGGGTAAATAGCACATCTGAGTGATTCATTTCTGCTAGATACTGAGCCAGTGAGGCCTGGATTATGTCGCCACCCTGAGTGTCAATAATCACTTCTAGGGTGTCAGTCTTAACCTCAATAAGTGATCCAGCACTCGCATTTTCAGTTTGAGTTACCGTAATATCAGCGTTAACGTTTGGTTGCGCAGCCACAGCGAAATCAGTACTGACTGCTTCTGTATCGTATGCAGAAACGCTGGTGACTTGTTGTGGAGCGAGGGCTTCGGTACCGTAATCTTGATTCCACTGCAGGACCATCAAGTAAGAAATGATGGCGACACCCGCAATGAGAATAATGCGTTGAAAATCCATAGAAACAAATCGTCGTTAGTTGTATTGTAAAGGAGTTAGATTATAGAGCCTGTTCGCCTATTGGCAATGGCCAGGCCCCAGAAGTGTGCTAAATCTAGCCAGTTTGAGCAGTTTTTTTACGTAATCTTACCCATTGTTTGCTAATTAGGCGGTGGACTGCGTCATTGTCGAGTTCTCCCAAGCCTTTTCTAGACAGGATAACAATGTCTAAGGGAAGGGAGAATTCATTCGTTTGCGTGCAAAGGGTTCTAAAGCTGTCACGCACAACCCTTTTAATTCGGTTGCGATGCACCGCTAGTTTTATACCCTTCTTCGCAATAACCAATCCAAGACGGGAGTGGTCGTGCAAACTTGGGCGGGCCAAGACCAGTAGGTGCTGATCCGAAACTTTGAAATCAGCTTGGTCAAAAACCCTTCGAAAATCTCTTGCATTTAACAGGCGTCGTTGCCGAGAAAAGTCGAAATCAGTCATACGCTAAGCGCGCAAAAGTCGCTTAAGCGCTTAGGCTCTTGCGGCCTTTTGCCCGACGGGCATTAATTACGGCACGGCCGCCTGGAGTTGACATACGGGCACGGAAACCGTGAGTGCGCTTGCGCTTTAAGACGCTAGGTTGAAACGTTCTTTTCATGATCGGTCTCGCAAAATTAGTTAAGGGCCAAAATTCAGGCTTTGAAAATCTAGGGGCGAAATTATATGAGAGGGTAAATCTAATAGCAAGCCTGAATCTTGGTTTAAGCTACTAAATCACACAAAAAGGCAAAATATTTTCACTTTACGTAAATCATATCCCTTATATTGCCTTATCGAGCGCTGCCTGTGGA